>CAVPVM010000005.1:0-970569 GCA_963709225.1 uncultured Solirubrobacterales bacterium | reverse complement strand
GGGTCAACGGTTCGAGTCCGTTAGAGGGCTTCTCGGGTTTTGCCTGCTCAGAGCGCACCTTTGGAATCCGCTGGATCGGCTGTTCCGACCCACAAGCAGGGTTTGGAAGCCATTTGGAAGCCAATTGGGGTCACGCTCTCCGCCACGTGCGCCCATTTGCGCATCGTCCTTCCGGTGCTTGGGTCGACGCTCAAGTGCGCAGATAGGCGCACTTGGCGCTTTAGCGCTACGTCCAGCCCGCGGGTCGCCTGCCACGCTTGACCCCTTTACAGATAGGAAGGGGGTCAGCGGAGATCAGCCCGCGGGAGTGCATCGAGGGCCGGTGACAACGCGAAGTTGGTCGTCCCGGGCGGCTGCTCTCGAAGATTTGCGACCGCCGATCGCGGCCGCCTACTCGATCCTCTTGCGTGCTAGCTCGGGGCGCTCAGTTGTGCGCGCAGCCAGTCAGCCATTTTCGCCTCGTCCCACTCGCCCGAGGCGATAGCGAGCATCGCGTGCTCGGCCTCATCGACGGTTGGTGGCGTGGTCCAGGTCCAGCCGTTGGTCTCGATGAAGACGCGTAGCGTGACCCAGGCGGCGCGTTTGTTGCCGTCGGGCAGCGGGTGGTCCTTGGCGAGGTGGACGACGAGCACAGCGGCCTTGTCCACGAACTCAGGGTAGAACTCGACATCGTCGAATCCTGCTGCCGGGGCGTGCAGGGCGGAGTCCGCGAGGTCCAGCTTCGCGACGCGCATCAGGGTGTCGACTTCGAGGCCGGTGACTTCAGCGGCGATCGCTAGGTAGTCGACAAGGTCGACGTACTCAAGGCTCACTTCGCGAGGCGTTCGAGCAGCTCGCGATCCTCCGCAATGATGCGCTGCAGACGCGCCTTGAACTCGGGGTCACGGCGGCGCCGCTCGACGGCCTCCTTGAGCGCCAGTTTGACCGTCTCGTTCAGGCTCTTGTCCTCCGCGCGCGCGAGGGCCTCGGTGTCCGCCGCGAGCTCGCTATCGAGCCGCACCGTCAGATTCTTCGCCATAGCCGCATAGTAGCATGGTGGCATCGCCACGGGCTCCGGGGTGCTGCGCGCCAAGTGGCGGTGCCGCCCGGCTCCCGGCAGACGACTGCTCCACCCTCGACGCCGGGGCGGGTCGGGTACGGCGCCGGCCTACTGCCGATCGTCCATTGCCGGACTGTCCGATGCGCCGGCGAGCGCGCCTGCTTATGGCGAGAGGCGAGACGGATGCCGTGTACGGTGCCGAGACCTGCCTTCGTGTCGGCACGTCCACCCGGAGCCACTGCTGCTGTCATGGCTCCGTCTGCCCCGGGAGGGACAGCCCGCGATAGCGCAGTCGGCGTCAACACGGTCGCTGCTACGCACCAGAAGCGGCCGAGGCGACTTGGACGAGGAGATTGGCGGCTGGTCGTGCGAAGGAGTCGCTGGGCGTGGGGCTAATCGCGACGAGTTCCCTCACGTTTCGGTGTGTTCCGGGTTTCGTGGGTTCTGCTCCGTGGTGATCTTGGTGAGGAAAAGCCAGGCGCTGGTGACGCCGCCGGTGAGCGCGATCAGTACCGGGATGATCAGCGCGTAACGCCCGTCGTGTACGCCGAATGCGAGGAGCGCGCCGGAGGCGAATAGCGTGATCGACACGATCGTGGTGGGCGTGAGTAGCTCGAGAGCCCTCGCGATCGCTTGGCTACTCGCGTGCGCTTTCGCTCGTCGATCGAGAACGATCAGGCCGCCCGCGGTGACTATGGCGAGTGCGGTCAGTTCGGCGCCGAGGGCTCGCGTCGGTTGACCCGGAACGGCGGTCAGGATCGCGACGATGAGCACTGTCCCGAACAGGCTGAGCGTCTGTGCGGCGCGATTGCGGAGCTCCTGGGAGGGAGCGATGAGGTCGATTCTGATCGAGACGGCGACGAAGAGCAGCCCGATCAGTGAGGCGGACGCCGTCCCGCATACTTCGGCGAATGTGCTCCATGAGTTCAAGCGCGTTCCTCCGAGGGTGTGACGGTATGAGCGGTGGCGGGGTTGGCGGCGGGGAGTTGCGGGGTCTCGCGGTGGTGGTCGAGTAGCGCGGTGAGCAGATCGGCGAGCCAGGAGCGAAAGCGGGCTGGGTCGTTGTCGAGGAGCAATTCGGTAGTGGCGCCGTCGTGGACGGCCATCACGGCTCCGGCGAGTTCTTCGGCGCTTCGTAGGGACGCTGGTAGCTCGGCGCGAGCGATCACCGGGGCTAGCGAGGCGGCGATCGCGTGGCGAAGCTTGTTGCGATGGGCGACGAGCACGGCGGCGACGTCGGGACTGCGGGCGGCGTAGAGCCGAAAGTCTGTGCTCACGAGCACCCAGTCGCGATCGACCGTGAGCGCCCCGACCGCTTGGGCGACGAGCTCGTGCAGGTCGCCGGGTGAGTTTGTCAGACCGGCGGCGACGCGGTCGGCGATCAGTTCGCTGCGCTGCGCGTAAAGGGCGAAGAAAAGCTCGTCGAGCGTGTCGAAGTTTGAGTAGAACGCGCCGCGCGTGTAGCCGGCCGCCTCGCACACCTCCTCGATACTCGCCCGTCCGAACCCTCGCGCAGCGAACACACCGAACGCGGCGTCGAGGAGCCGGGCGCGGGTTTGGGCTCGACGGCGCGTCACCCGCGCTGGTGCTCCGGCGGCTCGAACCACGGCTTGAGGGGCCTGGCGGATTGGTGTTCGCTTCCGTGTGCTCTTAGGCGGCATGACACTCCGCCATTTGCATACATTGACGTATCGGATGCATTGATGTATCGTACCAGGTGTCAGCGGACAACAACGTCGGCCGACACCAAGAGGAGTCGCGATGAATGAGGCACCCAACAGCCCGGGCCAGGCGGCGCCAGCGCCGCGACAGGGCTTTCTCGGCGAACTGTGGGACGCGGTCGCGCCAGGACGAACGTTCATCCTGGTAATCGCCGTGCTCCTGATCCAGTTGGCCTTCGTGTTCTCCTACGTCGGCGCGTTCCACCACCCCACCCCTCACGGAGTGCCGATTGCCGTCGTCGCTCCTGCGCAGATCTCCAGGCAGCTCGTCGGCGAACTCAACGCGATCCACGGCCACCCGCTCCGCGCCACCGCCGTAGCGACAGACACGGCCGGTCGGACGCTCCTACGACACGGCTCGACCAGCGGCGTGCTGATCATCAACCCCACCGGCAAGACCGACGCTCTGCTCGTCGCCGGTGGCGGCGGCGCGGCGACGGCGACCGCCGTGGAGGACGTCATCGGGCAGGCGGAAGCCGCCCAACACCGCACCGCCACGGTCACCGACGCCGTACCCGCCCAACCCGGTGACGCCCGGAGCCTGTCCGGCTTCTACCTGGTCATCGGTTGGCTCGTCGGCGGCTACCTCGTCGCCGCGCTGCTCGGCATCGCCACACGGCCACGCCCGGCCAGCACCCGCCGCGCGATCATCCGCCTCATCGTTCTCGCCCCTTACGCCATCCTCTCCGGACTCGGCGGCGCGATCGTCGTCGGGCCGGTTCTCGGCGCAATAACGGGCCACCTCATCGCGATGGCCGCACTCGGAGCGCTCGTCGTCTACTGCGCCGCCGTCGTCACCATGGCCTTCCAGGTCTTCCTCGGCACGATCGGCGTCGGGCTCACACTGATCCTCTTCGTCGTCCTCGGCAACCCCAGCGCCGGCGGCGCCTACCCAGCACCCCTCCTGCCCGGCTTCTGGCGCGCAATCAGCCCCGCCCTCCCAAACGGCGCCGGCGTCCAAGCCCTCCGACGCATCGTCTACTTCGGCTCCTACAACATCACCGACAACCTCCTCATCATCTCCCTCTACATCGTCACCGCCGCAGCCATAGCCCTCACCGGCACAGCACTCCTCGCCCGCCGCGCGGCCGCCGGAAAACCAGCCGACGCCGTCGTCTAACTAACTCGGTTCTGGGTCAAGCAGCTGAGTGCCTCGTCGCTGGCGCGACGTGCTGCGCGGCCAGCGTGACCGGTGAGGAGTAACCCGGCAGCGCGCCGTGGATCGCGCCGGCGGCGGCGATCGTGACCGCCAGTCCTGCTCTGGATCGCTGCGAGCATCGTCGGCGAGACCGCGTTCCTGCAACCTGCAACGCGCGGAAAGCACGTGCCCCGCACGTAGCCAGCGAGACGCCCGAGCTGGACGAGTAGCGGTTGAGACGGCCGACCGCGCGAGCGCTTCCGCAATGACCAGCGTTAGCGAGTGCGAGCTGGGCCTCGGCCGACACGCCCAGACCCCTATCGCGCGACGGCGGTCTCCGACATGCTGCGGGAGGCTTCCGCCGACCCGGACCGCCCGGATCGGCTACCGGATCTGGTAGCCATTTGGAGTCACTCGCACCGCCCATTTGCGCCTATTTGCGCTAGCGTCGTCGAACTCCGTAAAGCTCGGTATTGCAGGCGATAATGTGCTTACGTAGGCGCTGGTGGCGGCCCAAAAGTTTCATGGTAAGGAAGGGGTCAACGGTTCGAGTCCGTTAGAGGGCTTCTCGGGTTTTGCCTGCTCAGCGGCCGGTTTGGATCTGCTGGATCGCGGGTCGTGGCCGACAACGGCGTTGGAAGCCCTGTTGGCGAGTTGCTGCGGGGGGTAGCCTTCGGGCGCGTGTCCGATCTCCTCGACCCAGGCGATCCCGATCGCGACGCCGCTGTCTGGAACCTCGAGCCGATCGTCGACAACGAGGGCGACGCCGGCGCCCGGCGATTGCTGAAACAGGCGCTGTCGCGCGCCGGCGCGTTCACCACGCTGTTCGCCGGCCGCGTGGCTCGGCTGGAGGCCGACGCGCTGGTCAGCGCCGTCACGGAACTGACCGAGATTCGGGAGCTGCTGTGGCGCGCCAGCGGTTACGGGCACATGCGCGGCTACGCCGACAGCTCTGATCCTGCAACTGGAGCGCTGCGAGGCGCCGTCGAGGCGGCTCAGGCCGAGATCGATGCGAAGCTGCTGTTCTTCGAGCTGGAGTGGGTTGCTCTCGATGATGACCGGGCCGAGGCGCTGCTCGCCGGCGCGGGCGACCAACTCGACTTCGCCGCTCATCACCTCCGCCGGCTGCGCGCCCGCCGGCCTTATTTGCTCAGTCACGAGCAGGAACGCATCCTGGCCGAGACGAGCGTGCAGCGACTGTCGGCCTGGAAGCGGCTCTATTCCGACAACGCCGCTGGCCTCAGCGCCGTGATCGACGGCGACCCCGTCCCGATGCCCCAGGCCCTGAGCCTGTTGGGCTCCGCGGTGCGCGACCAGCGACTCCAGGCCATGGCGGCTATCGGCGATGGCGCCGCCGCCGGCCTGCCGACCAGGGTCGCCGCATACAACCAGGTCCTCGGCGAGAAGGCTGTCGACGACCGCCTGCGTGGATATGCGACCTGGCTGTCCTCCCGCAACCTGGCGAACGAGACGACTGACGTGGCGGTAGAGAATCAGCTGGCGGCGATCGCCGGGCGTTATGACCTCCCACGGCGCTGGAACCGCCTCAAGGCCCGCCTGATGGGCGTCGAGCGCCTGGCGACCTCTGACCTGCGAGCGCCGCTGTTGACCGTCGAGCGTCAGGTGCCATTCAGCGAGGCGCGGCAGCTGATCACCTCGGCCTGGTCATCGTTCTCGCCGCGCGCTGGCGCGATCGTGGACAGCTTCTTCACCCAGGGCCTTATCGATGCTCCGATCCGCGCGAACAAGGAAGGCGGGGCGCTCTGTGCGCAGGCGGGAGCGAGCTCGCATCCGTACGTGTTGGTCAACTACGCCTCCCGTCCCGAGGACACGATGGCCCTGGCTCACGAGATCGGCCACGCCCTTCACTTCGAACTCGCGCGGGACCAGCGCGCACTGCAGTGCGAGACGTCGATTCCGATGCTCGAGGTCGCGTCCACATTCTCGGAGGCACTGATAGCTCAACACCTGATGGCGAGGGCCGCCGACGACCGCGAGCGCATCGCGCTTTTGGCTGCGCGGCTGGACGACGCGATGCTCAACGTCTTCCAGTGCTGTGCCCTCGTGTCCGCTGAAGCCCGGATGCACCGCCACCGGCGGGAGCAGGGCGAGCTCAGCGCCGGCGAGCTTTCCGAGATCTGGACCAGCTCGCTCAGCGATCTGTGGGAGGACACGGTCGAGATCGAGGACGGCATGCGTCTGCTCTGGTCGCTGCTCCCCCACCTGATCTGGGAACCCGGGTACCTCTACAGCTATTCCTACGGGCTGCTGACGGCCTGGTCCGCCTTCGCCCGCTACGCCGAGGTCGGCGAGGAATTCGCCGAGGACTACCTGAACATGCTGGCTGCCGGCGGCTCGCGCAGCCCGGAGGAACTCGTGGCGATCGTCGGCCTCGAGCTTGCCGATCCCGCCTTCTGGGCCGCCGGCCTCGACCTGCTCGACAGCATGCTGAAAGAAGCCGAGGCACTTGCGAAGACGCTCTGAGCGACAGAAGGCAAGCGGGTTGAACGCCCCGCAGCGCGATCAGGTGACGGCGCACCCCCGACCCTGCGTGCGTCTGTCTGCCCTCCCGGGCTGAGAAGTACCCGAAGCGGCGCGACCACGCTGCCCGGCCGCGGACCCGGCACGACCCCGTGGGCCAGCTGCGAAAATCGGACGCGATGAGCGCCACACAGATCTCTGAGCACAACTCGGGGCGAGCGCCGGCCGGGGCCGACAGCGATCGGATGAAACTGGTGGAGCTGGAGGTTTCCGGGATGAGCTGTGGTTCGTGCGCCATGCGGGTGAAGCGTGCACTCAGCCGGCAGCCCGGCGTGGCCGATGCCACGGTCGACTACGCCACTGGCCGGGCGACCGTGTCTCTGGTCGCGGGAAGTATCGATCCAGGGCGTCTGATCGCCGCGGTGGAGAACGCGGGCTACCGCGCGTCCCCTGTCGGCACGAACGCGGCCGAGCAGGCGCTGTCGTTTGCGGCGCACGAACTGGAGGAATCCCGCGAGCGGGCGGCACTGGCTCGGCGCATCGCTGTCGCGGTACCGCTCGCGGTTGCGGTCGCGGCCCTGACCTACGCCAGCCCGCACGACTCTACGACCCGCTGGATCACCGCGGCGCTGGCGGTCCCGGTCCAGTTTTGGTGTGGATTGCCGTTCCTTCGGTCTGCGTGGTCGCGCGCGCGCCGGCGCGGGATGAACGCGGACACGCTGATCGCGCTCGGCACGCTGACGACCTTCGTCTACTCGATCGTGATGCTGATAGCGCAAACGCACGGCTATCAACATGGCGTGCCGGTGGGGCAGTTCGAGATGTCGCTCGATTACGACTTCGGGGCCGCAATCATCACGGTGTTACTGATCGCTCGCTGGTTCGAATCCCGGGCGCGGAGCCGCGCGGGCCGGGATCGTCGCGAGACTGCACGGCTCGGCGAGATACAGGCGGGACGCCCGGACGCCAAGCCGCAGGTTCAGCGGGTGAGCGACCGCGTGGCGGTCGCGTTCGTGCCGTTCGTCGTAGCGCTCGCGGCGGTGACGGCGCTCGTCTGGGTTCTGACGGGCCAGGGCGACCACGGCATGTTCGCCTCACTGCACCTGGAACGCGCGATCGACGCGACGATTGCGGTGCTCATCGTCGCGAGCCCGTCCGCGCTGGGGTTGGCGATCCCGGTTGCGATGCTCGCCGGCACCGCGCGCGGCGCGAACCTGGGCCTGCTGATCCGGGGACGCTCGACCATCGGGCGAAGCCAGCGTCTGGACACGATCGTGCTGGAGGGGAGCCATACGGTGACGACCGGGGAGCTGTCCGTGGCCGAGGTCTGGGCGGCCCCTAGCGAGGATCCCGACGCCCTGCTCGCCCTCGCTGCCGCCGTCGAGCGAGGCTGCGAGCACCCGGTCGCGGTGGCCATCGTTGCCGCGGCGCGCGAACGCGACCTCGCCCTGCCTGCCGTGGAGGACGCGCACCCCACCCCTGGGCGCGGCGCGCGCGCCCGCAAGGACGGCATGGACGTGTGGGTCGGCCGGACCACGTCGCACGCGGGCTCTGCGGAGGCCGCCGCCGTGCTCGAGAGTTGGGAGCAGGCCGGACGCACCGTGATCGCGCTGGAGCGCGGCGCGGCGATCATCGGCGCGGTCGCGCTCGCGGAGGCGATCAGACCGGAGGCGAAGGACGCGGTCGCCGGCCTGCGTCGCATGGGGCTTGACGTGCGGCTCATCAGTGGCGAGAACGAGCGCGCGGCGCACGCTGTTGCGTCCGCCTTGGGGATCGAATCGGTGCAGGCCGAGCTTGACCCGACCGCGAGGCTCGAACAGATCGCCCACTTGCAGCACGAGGGGCGTAGGGTCGGGCTGGTCGCCGACGGCGTCGAGGACGCGGCGGCGCTCGCGCGGGCCGACCTGGGGATCGCGATCGGGACCAGCGCTGGCCTCGCCATCGAAGCGGCGGATATCAGCGTGCTGTCCGACGATCTGCGCGGCGTGCCGCGCGCGCTGCGCCTTGCTCGCGAGACGCACACGATCGTGCTGCAAAACCTGGCCTTCGCCCTCGGTTACAACCTGATCGCCTTGCCGCTCGCGGTGACCGGCCTCCTCAACCCCGCGCTCGCCGCCGTCGCCACGGGCCTCGCCAGCATCGCGGTCATCGCCAACAGCCTGCGGTTGCGGCGCTTCGGACGTCAGGGTCAGCCAACGCCGGTACGCGGCCCGTTCACGCGGCGCGTGAGCATCGCCGTGGCGACGGTGGTTCCTGTGCTGCTGCTCGGTGGGCTGGTGCTCGGCGCGCCCGATACGTTCGCCGTTCCCTCGAGCGCGACGCACATCTTCACGGCCAGCTCGGGGGCGACGCTCGAGGTCGAGGCCACGCCGTTGACCGCGAGCGAGGTCGGCGTGCACCTCTACCTCTACGACGCGACGAACGCGCAGAACTCCGCCGGCCGCATCCCGATCAGCGCGACATCATCCAGCGGCCAGCGCGCTGTGGGCACGGCCTACACGATCGCGCCGAACCACGACTTCGGCGCCATCCTCCTGCGCACGGGCGTCTGGGATCTGCACATTTCGGTGACCGACAGCGCCGGACAGCGACTCGGTGGCTCCTTCGCCGTCCCCGTCAACGTCACCGGCGCAAGCGTCGACACAACCGCGACGCTCAAGCCTGGAACCCGACCCCCGGCGCCCGCGAGCGCGCGAGCGCGGACGAGCTCACCGCCCGCCGCCACCGGCCAGGTCATCGGCGCGCGGGTTTCGTCAGGCCAGCTCTCGGTCGCCGACGAGTTGGGGCCGGACATCGTCGCCGCCTGGGTCACCCACGTGCGCGGTCACCTGAGCCTCCAGCTCCACACGCTCACAGCGTTCGAGGAGGCGACGGCGATCCCCATCAGCCTCGCGCATGCGACCATCGTCGGTAGCTGCGGACCTGGCTGCGACAACGTGCTCCTCGCCGGCTCGGCAAGCACGCTGGTTGTCCACGCGGTCATCGACGGTGTTGCGTACACGGCCCGGCTCCCTGTCGCCTTCGACGCCGCGGGCGATCAGCGCGCGGTCGCACTCCTGCGGCGCGTCGACGCCGCCCAGGTCAAGCTCCACAGCGCCGTGGCTGACGAGACGCTCGCGAGTTCGCCGGCCGCGGTGGAGGCAACGGACTACAGAATCCAAGCGCCCAACCGCTTCTCCTACAAGGTCGCGGTCAACGGAAAGCTCACGGACGACACGATCATCATCGGAACGCGCGAGTGGGACCGAGCGCTTGGGAAGGCCTGGCAGCCGGGGAGCTTCGGCACTCAACCCTTCTCGGCCGCCGGCTACTTCGACTGGTGGGCCGACTACGCTGACGCGCCGCGCCTGCTCGACCTCGACCGCGCGGGAGGCACAACGATCGCGGACATCGCCACCGTGGCGGAGCTCCCCGGACTCGGGCCCGTCTGGCTGCGCCTCCATATCGACGCCACCCACGACCGGATGCTGTACGTGCGGATGATCACGGTCGCCCATTTCATGACCGAGTCGTGGAGCAGCTTCAACGCTGCCGGATCAATCGCAGCGCCGGTGCAGGCACGGCCCGGAGCCACAGGCTGACCGACGCCATCGGCGTGACGGACTCCCGCCACGGTGCCGTGCCCGCTCATGAGAACCCAGCCCGGATGATCATCTCCCTCGCGGGCAGGTCGTTGCCGAGCGCGCCGACCGAGATATTCGCGTGCGGGATGCTTGCGAACGGCGGGAGCTCTGGATTCGGCGCCACGCCGGGCCGCACCGGATACTCGTAGTCGTCGCCTTGGGATACCAGCCGCTGGCCCGCCGGGCTGACGAGGAACGCGA
Source organism: uncultured Solirubrobacterales bacterium (assembly GCA_963709225.1). Lineage (GTDB taxonomy): Bacteria > Actinomycetota > Thermoleophilia > Solirubrobacterales > Solirubrobacteraceae > Palsa-513. Next base: position 960,366 of record CAVPVM010000005.1, on the reverse strand, counting down.
CGAACCGCTCGGCCTCGCCGACGTGACGCGACGAGGCGAGCACGGCCGCCCCTGACACGTTCACGACCGAGCCGGCGTCGCCGTTCGGGAAGTAGTACAGCGCGCTATGGATCGCGCGCGGCCCGATCTCGCGGCGCAGCCGGAACCAGTAGTACTGGTTGATCACGCCGACCGCCTCAGCGCCGCGATTCACGGCTGCGACCACCGACTCGTCGTCCTGGTAGATGGCGGCGTTTTGCTTCAGCCCGGCAAGCCAGCTCGACGCAGCCTTCATGCCGTGGGTCGCGATCACGGCGCCGACGACGGGGGGAAAGTCTGAGTCGAGCGGTGCGATCGCGACCTTCCCCTGCCACTTCGGCGTGGCGAGATCGAGAATCGAGCTCGGGAGCTGGCTCCGGGAGATCCGCGCCGGGTCATAGACGAGGCAGCTGATGCGCAACGCCACGCCCACCCAGGTGCCGTCAGACGATCGGTCGGCTGCGGGAACCTGATCGAGGATCGAGCTCGGGAGGCGGGTGAGCAGGCCGTGTTCGGTGAGGTCGACCAACTCCGGAGAGTTCTCCGTCAGGTAGACGTCCGCGGGCGATGAGCGTCCTTCCTCGAGGATCTGGTCCGCGAGCACGACGCCGTCGTCCGTTCGCTCGCCCACCGAGATTCCGCTCGCCCGCTGGAACGCCGAGACCATCGCCGCCGTCAGCTCGGGGTGCTGACCGTTGTAGAGAACGATCGTCGGCTTCGCACCGCCGCTGCCGCCGCAGCCGGCCACGAGCAGGACGCTCGCGGCGAACGCAGCCGCTGCTCGCCGGCTCATTGCGTCATCACCGCTGCCTGATCGACCGCAATGTGACCAAGCCTCACCTCCTCGCCGAGGAAACCACGCGGCCTCCGAACGCCTTCCCCACTACCCCGGCGCGTCAGCGAGTTCGCGCGTGACCGCCGATTCCGGCTCGTAGCAAGGGCCTCGCCAATCCTAGCCGGTCGTCGGGGATCGCCGGCGACCTCGCGAACCCCGCCAGAGCGGCGCGCACGTTGCCCGCTCGACCGCCGGTCGGACCTCCGGGTGCAGCGCGGGCGGCGGGATAGACTGCGATCCGATGCAGACTGTGGCCTGGGAAGGCGTGGCCAACGAGTGCGAACGCCCGTTCGAGGGGCCCTGGTCTGAAGCGACGACGGAGATGCTCCCCGGCACGGCCGGGCGCATACCGTCCGAGCCGGCGTGAGACGGCGCTCAGCCTCGCGTCGATCAAGCCTGCCGAGAGGGCTGCTCGCCGCGTGCATCGTCGCGGCGTTGCTGGTGGCCGCTCCGGTTCTGGTGACGATCGTGCAGGCGGCCCAGGGCGGCCTCTCCGTCGCAGGGACCGCCATCGGCTCGACCTCGACCTTGACGCTCCTGCTGCATTCGATCGAGGTGGCGGCCGCGGCAACGCCGATCTGCGCCGTAATCGGCGTCGGCACGGCGTGGTTCGTCGAGCGCACCACGCTCCCCGCCCGGCGCGCGTGGGCGGTGCTCGTCGTCGCGCCGCTGACGATCCCCCCGTTCGTGACGAGCTACGCATGGGCCAATCTCGGCTCTTCGTTTCAGGGGTTCGTGGGTGCGGCGGGGATCATCGCGTTCAGCTACTACCCGATCGTGTTCCTGCTCGTCGCCGTGGCCCTCCGGGGGCTCGATCCCGCGCTCGAGGAGACGGGCCGCTCGCTCGGGCTCAATGGGCGTGCGACCTTCTTCCGGGTCGTGCTGCCGCAGCTGCGGCCGGCAATCTATGGCGGGATGCTGCTGGTCGTGCTCGACGCGCTGGTCGAGTTCGACGCCTTCGTGGGACTCAAGTTTCAGACGTTCTCATTCGATGTCTACGCCCAGTACCAGCTCGGCTTCAGCGCGTCGGGCGCGGCAGCGCTGTCGTTTGCGTCGATCGCGCTGTGCGTGATCCTGCTGTTCGGCGAGGAGCGGCTCCGCGGACACGCCAACTACACACGCGTGAGTCAGGGCGCGCGGCGGTTGGCGGCGCGCCACACGCTCGGGCGGGCGACGGGACCCGTGATCCTCGCGATGGCAGCGGTCGTCGCGATCAGCGTCGGCATTCCGGTCGGGATGTTGGTGCGCTGGTTCGCAGAGAGCAGCAGCGCGGGCCTGTCGAGCGCCGGCGGCAACCTCACTTACCTGTTCCCCGCCACTCTCACCTCGGTCGAGATAGGCGTCGCGGCGGCGGTTCTCGCGTTGCTGCTCGCGCTACCGATTGCGGTTGCTGTCGTCCGCCACAGAGGGCCTGTGGTGACGCTGCTCGAGCGCACGATGTACCTCTCGTTCGCGCTGCCCGACCTCGTCGGCGCGATCGCGCTCGCGTACCTGGCGAGCCACTGGCTGCATTTCCTCTACGGGACCTTCCTTCTGCTCGTGTTCGCGGAGGCGATCCTGTTCGCTCCGTTCGCGGTGGTGGCGCTGCGCGCGACCCTTGGTCAGCTCGAACCGTCGCTGGATGAGTCCGCACGCTCACTGGGCTCCGGGCCGCTCACGAGCTTCTGGCGCGTCACGCTGCCGCTTGCCCGGCCGGGGCTGATCGCCGCACTCGTGCTCGTGTTCACGTTCACGCTCGGTGACCTCTCGACCACCCAGGTGCTTTTGCCCGTGAATCTCTACACGCTCGGCACCGAGTTCAACTCGAACAGCTCAACGGTGGCGTTTGCTGCCGCGGCGCCGTTTGCCGCGGTGCTGATCGCGCTCGCGATGGTTGCCGCATACCTGCTGATGAGCCGCTTCGGCACCGTCCGGGCGCTCGTGACCCGCTGAGCGATGGCCGGGCTGGAGTGTCGAGACATCCGCAAGGCCTATGGCGAGCGCGCCGTGCTGGCCGGCGTCGACCTCACCGTGCCCGACGGCACGCTGACAGCGATCCTCGGCTCATCCGGGAGCGGCAAGACGACGCTGCTTCGCATCGTGATCGGATTCGTCGCCTCCGATGGAGGGACGGTTTCAATCGGCGGCACGCTGGTCACGGACTCCGGGAGCGTGCACGTGCCGCCGGACAAGCGGGTGATCGGCTACGTGGCTCAGGAGGGGGCGCTGTTCCCTCACCTGACCGTGGCCCAGAACGTGGGGTTCGGGCTCCCGCGCGCGGAACGGAAGCTTGGTAGCCGAACCGGCGAGGCATTGGAGCTCGTCGGGCTCGACCGTGGCTACGCGGACCGGCGGCCGCACGAACTCTCGGGCGGTGAGCAGCGCCGGGTCGCGCTTGCCCGCGCGCTGGCGCCGCGTCCGGCGCTGGTCCTCCTCGATGAGCCGTTCTCCGGACTGGACGCCGCGCTGCGCGGGGAGACGCGGGCGGCGGTGCTCGACGCACTCGCCGGTGCGGGAGCAACCGCCGTGCTCGTCACCCACGATCAGGGAGAGGCCCTGTCGATGGGGCGCGAGGTCGCGGTGCTTCGAAACGGCCTGCTGGTCCAGACCGCAGCGCCGGAGACCCTCTACCGGACGCCCGCCGATCTCGAACTGGCTCGCTTTGTCGGCGACGCGGTGGTTGTGCCCGGCGAGGTGCGTGGCGGGACGGTGACCTGCGCGTTTGGCACGCTCGCGGTTCGGGGGGAGGTGACCGCGGGGGCTGTGCAGGTGATGGTCAGGCCGGAGCAGATTCGGGTCTCGCGGACCCCCGACGAGAGCGGGGTCCCGGCGAGGATCGTCGGACTGAGCTTCTACGGGCCGGAGACCGTCCTGCAACTGGAGCTCGCCGACCGGTCGGGGACCGCGGTCAGGGCGAGGACATTCGACGGCTCGGAGGCCGTGGCCGGCCAGGAGGTGAGCCTCCTCGTCGACGGGTCGGTGATGACCTACCCCGCGGCCCGCGAGCCGTGAACGCGCATTGCTCAGCGACGCCGCCGCGTCATGAGCCGGTCGCGATCGCCCACAGCGAGCGCCCGCCGCGCGCGAGCGAGGCGAGCGGCACGATCTGGGACGCCGGCGGTCCGCTCCCGGTGTAGGGCTTCGTGTAGCTGAGGAACCAGAACGAAGCGCTGCCAAGTCCGGAGCCGGGCACGTCCGACTCAATCTTCCCGACGTAGCCAGGCCCGCTCACCCAGACCGTTATCGAGACTCGCCCGGAGGCGGCGGCTGTGAGCTCCTGCGTGATCGCTGCGGCGATCGCGCCACGCCGAGCCCTCACCGCTCCGGCCAGCGCCAGCCCCAGGTCCACCGACACCCGGTACTCCTCCATCGGCACGCTTTGGACGACGCGCGCGCCAACCGACGAGGCGCTCCGCGCGCCCCACGCGATCTCGTCGAGCAACAGCACGGGAGCGAGGCCCTCGGCCTGCGCTGCGAGCGCAGGATCGCCGGCAGGCCCGGTGAGCGGGACCGAGATCCAGATCTTCCCGGACGGAAGCGCGCCGGCCGGGGCGGGCGAGGGGGACAGCAGGAACGTCGAGGGCTCGAGGTCGAAGAAGAGGGTCTGGTAGACGCCGGCCCGCAGCTTCAACTGGAGGAACTCGTAACCGAGCCCGGTCTGGAAGTCGGAGGCCGCCCGGCCGCCGAGCACGGCGATCGGCGCGGCGAACAACCGCGTCCGCTCGAGCGCCACCTCGTAGCGTGCCCAGCGCACCGCGAGCGTCTTGCTCACCGCGCCGGTCACCTGCTTCAGCGGATCACCGCTCGCTCCGCATCCGCAGAGCGCCACGGCTGCGAGCGCCGGCACGATCCAGGCGCCCGCCGACCTCCTCACCCGCGGCCCTTCAGGCCGCAGGCGCACAGCGGACCATCAGCCGGCAGCTCAGCGCGAAGGTCGGGCTCGCGCGTTTGGACGGTCGCCGTCACATACGTGCGTGGGCGGGGAAGAAGGACTTCCCCGCCCACGCGCAACCTCATCGCAGTCCACGTCCGCGACGGGCAATCCACCGCTCCGCGGACGCGCAATGCAAACGCACGAAGGCGGTCAGCACCGCCTAGATGCAGCCATCCCCATCATCGGGGCCGCCGTCGTTCTGGTCGCCGTCATTGTCCGAGTCGTCGCCACCGGGGCAAGCCCCGTTCGAGCTCGTCGACGTCGTGCTGGTCTGCGTGGTGCTCGTGCCGACGGAACCCACCGTCGTGGTCGTGGTCGTGGTCGTACTCGTGCTCGTCGAGGAGGTGGTCGGCTTGTGCTTGATCACCTGTCCGGACGCGGAGAGCACGAACCAGAGGCCGCCACTTTGGTTGGTGTCCTGGCCGAAGGCGGTCCCGGCCTTCACGTCGCCAAGGTAGCCGTAGAGCGGCCAGCCGTTGTAGGTCACGACGCGGCCGCCGTCCGCGTCCTTGTCGCTGCCGAGCAGCGACTGCTTCGCGGCGCCGCCGGCGACGGCCTTTCCACCGGCCGGCAGGAAGACGGGCGGCCAGACGGTGGCGCACGAGTGGAAGCACGTCACCTTCTTCTGCTTGTCCGGCACAAACATGTACAGCGTCCGGCCCTTGCTGTTCACGAGGATGGTCCCCAGGCCGGGCACCGACCTGGTCGAAATAACCACGGACTTGCTGGTGTTTTCACGCTTCGCTGTCGCTCCCGATGCAAACGGCACGGTCACGGCGAACAGGGTCGCCGCCGCTACAGCGAGGACCGTCGTGAGCAGTGTCTTGATCCGCATGACTTGCAAATACCTCCTGGCTAAAGCCCCGACCTCCCCGCGACGCGCCGGAACCTGAAGACGATTTCGCCAGATGATAGAGGACACGTATCGGCGCTCACGCCGCTTCGGAGCGGCCACCGCAACGGACGGTCGCCCAACTGGCACGTGGCGGCGGGGCGACGGAGCGACGCCGACCAGGATGGATGCGACGCCCGCCCGCCCAGACGGCTCAGCGGCCCGGGCGGGCCGGTGTCGAGCGCCGCAGAGGCCGGCTCAGCACACGCCGACGCCCGTCACCTTCGCAGTGGGTGCAACCGGCGCACACGCTCATGCCGCTGCGATACCGTCAACGGATGCGCCGCGTCGCAGGTTGCCTCATCGTCGCCGGTTTCGCGGCTGCCGCGTTGGTTGTCCCCGTGGCGGCCACGGCGCAGCCGTCGCTTGTCGCACAGGCCAAGGCCGCCGTGCAGAAGGCAAACGCCTCGGAGGAGGCGCACCACACAATCCCCTTCAAGCGAGGCACCAGCTTCACGATCACCTGCGCCATCGTCGACCAGGGGCACAATGTCCTATGCACAGAGCACGCCGGGCCGCAGACGTGCGTCAAGAACCAGCCCTGGATCTCGCTCAGCGACGACTTCCCGATCATCAAAGGCCGCCTGGGCTCCTCGACGATCATCGGGCTGGATTTGACCTATACCTATTGCAAGCACAGCTGAGCGCGCCGCGCGCGGAAGCCGGGTGCGCAGGGGCGCCTGCCCGCTCGCCCAAGCGCTCGCAAACATGCGGATGCCGCCGCTCCGAGGTGGTATCTGAGCTGTCGCAAAGCTGGCGGCGCCGCGACAGGCTGACGTCCCGCTGAGCGGTTAGGCGGTTACGTGCGAGGTGCGAGCGAAGGGCGGCTCAGCACACGCCGACGCCCGTGACCTGTTCGTAGTGCGTGCACGGCCCGATCGAGAACGTGCCCTTCATGCCGGGCTTGTTGCGGTCGGCCGCGAGACCCGGGCCGTATGCGATCTTGCCCCGGACGTCGAGGAACAGGATCAGGATCTTCGTCTTGCCGGGCTGCACGAGCGCGGTGAAGCCGGTCTGGTTACCCTCGCCGTAGTCCCGCCTGCCGAGCGCAAAGTCGTGCGGCTTGTTGCTGGTGTTGTGGATGACGAACTTGGCGTCAGCGCCCCGCGGCCCGGAGTCCAGCGAGAGGATGAACCTCGTGTTGGTCATCGTGACGTAAACGGTCACGAACAGGTCGGGCGCCGTCGTTCGCGGGAATGCCGGACCGACTCCGCCGGCCTGAGCCGGCCCGGCTCCGGCCAACAACAATGCCACGAGAGTGGCGAACTCCGCCACCAGCACGGCGGCAAGACCAAGGATTCGCGGCCGCATGGGCCTACTATAGCTTCACGAAATGGGCCGAGTAGCAGTTCGCCTCATCGCCGCGGGGCTTGCGTTCGCGCTTGCCGGATGCGCCGCAGGCGCGGGTTCCGCGAGCCCGGGAGCGGCCTCTGGAAGCGCCGCGGCGGCCGGCTCGTCCACATGGGCGCTGCCGGCGGCGAACCTCTCCGGAACGCGCGCCGCCGCCGGATCGACACTGTCCGCGAGCAACGTCGGCCGCCTGCGGGTCAGCTGGTCATTCGCGCCGACCGGCCCGCCGGAGCGCTACGGTTTCTTCGCCTCTACACCGCTGATCGACGGCGACACCGTCTATGTCGAGGACCTGCTCAGCAGCGTCTTCGCACTCAACCGCGAGACCGGCAGCGTGCGCTGGGCCAGGCACTTCGACGCGCCCAACGACGGACCCAACGGGCTCGCGCTCGGCGCCGGCCGCATCTATGGGGCGACCGACGACGACGCGTTCGCGCTGTCGCCATCAACCGGGAAGCTGCTCTGGGACCGCCACCTCACGAGCGCCACGCAGCAGTTCGTCGATGTCGCGCCGGTCTACTGGAACGGACTCGTGTTCCTCAGCACGGTCGGGTTCGACCCGCTGGGGCGCGGTGAGATCTACGCGCTCGACGCTCGCACAGGCGCCGTCCGGTGGCGGTTCCAGACGATCGAGTATCCATGGCCCCACCCGTGGGAAGCCGGCGGCGGCGGCACCTGGTACCCGGTCTCAATCGATGCGCAGGGACGCCTCTACGCGGGCATCTCGAATCCGACACCGTGGGGCGGGAGCCCGCAGCTGCCCAACGGCGGGGCGTTTCCCGGACCCGTCCGCTACACCGATTCGCTGGTGGTGCTCGACGCACGTACCGGCCGGCTCCTCTGGTACGACCAGGTCACACCGCACGACGTCCGCGACTACGACTTCGAAGCGACGCCGATCCTCGCCACGATCGCCGGCGCGCCCCTGGTGTTTGGTGCGGGCAAGGCCGGGCGCGTGATCGCCTGGGACCGCAGCACGCGGCGTCGCGTCTGGAGCACACCGGTCGGCCTGCACCGCAACGATCTCGGGCCGCTGCCGCGCCGCCGCGTGACCGTGTGCCCGGGCATCTTTGGGGGCGTGGAGACGCCGATGGCCTACGCCGACGGCCGCCTGTTCGTCCCGGACGTCGATCTCTGCAACCCGGGCAGCGCAACGACCAGCCAGAACGTGCTCACCCTGGATCCCGCGCGCGGTCTCGGCCGCCTCGTGGCGCTCGACGCGGCGACCGGGCGCACGCTCTGGGACACCCGTCTCCCCTCGCCCGACTTCGGCTGCGCCGCGGTGTCCAACGACGTCGTGTTCACGTCCACCTATGCCGGCACGCTCTACGCGCTCGCAACCGTCAACGGCCGGATCCTCTGGAGCGCAAAGCTACCGGCCGGGGTCAACGGCTGCCCGGCCGTGGCCGGCGACATGCTGGTCGTTGGAGCGGGCATCCGCGAACACCCGCACGACCGTCCAGCGCTCGTTGCGTACCGGCTCGGCTAGAGGAGGGCGCTGGTAGTGTGCGCGCCGTGACCGTGGCCACCAGTTCCACCGCGATCGGGGGCGGGGGCGCGCACTCGTGCGACCACCGGCCCGGTCAGCGAAGCAGCCACCGTGGCCGCGGTTCGCTTGCCGTCCGTGGCCTCGCCGCCAGCCTCGCCGCCACGGCGGTCGTCGCGCCCGCGTTATTCGCGTTCGTCTCACCCGCGGCCGCTGCGACCAACGCCTCGCTGCTCGCGGAGGCAAAGGTGGCGATGCAGCAGACCGACGCCATTGAAGAGGCGCATCGCACGATCCCCTTCAAGAAGGGCACCAGCTTCACGATCGCCTGTGGCGTCAGGGGAACGAACGTCCTCTGCACCGAGCACTCCGGACCGGAGCGATGCGTCAACAACAAGCCCTGGATCATGCTCACCGACGAGTTCCCGATCATCAAGGGCAAACTCGGCGAGTCGCTGACCTTCGGCCTGACGTGGACGTACATCTACTGCAGTAAGTAGCGCCCGCTCGGCGCCGCCACGCGCGCGCCACGCCGGCCAGCGCATCCATGCCGAGCCGGGGCCCGGACCCATGCTGCCGGAAGACGCTGCAAGTGGGCTTTGCGGCGCCCACTCGGGGCCGACCGCTGCGACAGGAGCAGTAACCCCGCGCGAGCAGCGCGCCGAGCAAGCCCGGCTGGCGCCTCGACGCTTTGCGCGGATCGCGCGAGGGAACCGAGCTCGCAGGCCTCGAGCGTCGGCCGCGGTCGCCCGGCTCGACCGGGAATGCGCCCGTCCGCCGCGCTGGGCGCGCTCGAAGCGGGGCCGCGCGCGCCAGCCGCCCCACAAACGCCGGTGGCGGCCGCTTGCGCGGCCGCCACCGGTCCTGCACTATCTTGCCGCGCTCGAGCTCAGCTGCTCGGTAGCGCGTATGCGTAGATGTAGCTGCCGCGAGCCCCGCCTGTCGGGTCCTCGTGGCTCTCGCCACCGACGATCTCCGCGACGTACTGCGTCCCGTTGACCGAGTAGGTGATCGGCGGCGCCGCTGCCGGCGCTGCCATCAGCGGCGAGGTCCAGAGCGGATCGCCGGTGGCGGTGTTGACCGCCGCCAGGTAGCCCTGGGCGCTGACGCCGCCGGTGCCGAGGTGACCGACGAAGGTCAGCCCGCTGGCGGTGTTGGCGCTGCCGCTGAAGCACACCTCGCTCCACTCCTTGTGGAAGATGAACTTGTTCGACGTCAAGCTCAGCTCCGAGAAGTTGCCGGTGTTGGTGGCCGGGATGTTGCCGCCGAGGCTCAGCACGCCAGCCCCGACCCCACCATGGGACGAGAACGTCTGCGAGGCGGCCGGGATCTGCTCATGACCGTACTCGCGGCCGTTGTCGCCGCAGGAGACGAGCCCGTTGGTCAGCGGGCTGTACGAGCTCGATGGCCAGTCGATGTTCTCGAACGGCGTCACCTGCCACGAGGTCGTGTCGTAGGGCTGGAAATCACAGGCGAACACGAGCGGCTTGCCGTCCGGGGTCGTCGTCGGCTCATCCCAGTAGGCCTCGGTCGCGCACAGCCTGCCCTGCCCGTTCGGCATCTCCGGGAAGAAGAGCACGTTGGGCGTCTGCGGAATCGGCTGCGTCGGCCACGTGTTCACGCCAGGCGCGGTGTCCTGAGGCACCTTGACCTGATCGACCGTCTCGATCGGCTTGCCGGTCGCTGCGTTCAGCTCCCACGTCCAGCCGTACTTGGCAACGTCAGCTACCGCCGTGATCGGCTTGCCCTGGTACTTCTCGCTGTAGACGATCACGTTGTTCGGCAGGTCGGAGTCCCAGAGGTCGTGATGGACGGTCTGGTAGTACCACTTGAGCTGACCCGAGTCGAGGTCCAGGCCGACGATCGAGTCCGTGTACAGGTTCTCGCCTGGACCGCGCGAGTTCCACGGCACCGGGTTGCCGGTGCCGACGATCAGCAGGTTGTCCTTGGCGTCGATCGCCGGGGTCTGCCACGTCGAGCCACCGCCGTAGAGGTTGCCAGTGATGTTGCCGTTGTTGAAGGACCAGGTGTTCGCGCCGGGCTGGCCGGCCTGCGGAACCACGCCCCAGCTCCACAGCAGCGCGCCGTTCGCGGCGTTGAACGCATCGATCGAGGTGCTGATGCTGCCGCTGTCGCCGCCGCTTGTCGGCTCGTAGATGATGCCGTTGTAGTAGAGCGGCGCTGCGGAGAGCCTGATGCCCGACTGCCACGGCCCCGCGACGGTCCGCCAGGCGACCGTTCCCGTCGCCTGGTTCAGGGCCACGAGGCTGCCGTCCGCGAACCCCACGTACACGAACCCCTTGGCAACCGTGACGCCTGGCTGGCGGCCGCCCGAACCGACGGAGAAGCCAGGGTCCCACTGCGCGTAGGGCGGGTTGAAGTTCCAGAGGACCTGACCGGTCGTCGCGTTCATCGCATAGACGCCGTTGATCGGTGTCTGGATGTACAGCGTTCCCTGATACTCGACCGGCGTCGCCTCCTCGGAGCCGCAGGAGGAGTTGTTGTGCGGGCAGATCCCGAGGTTGGTGACCCAGGCCTGCGTCAGCGTCGAAACGTTCGACTTGGTGATCTGGGTGAGCGACGAGTAGCGGTCGCTCTCGACGTCACCACCGTTTGAAATCCAGTCGTCGCCCGCATAGGCGGTGCTCTGCGCCGGGGTGAAAGCGGGCGCCAAGACGATCGGCGCCGGCGAGGAACCCTGTGCGACCAAAGTGAAGGCGCCTGCTCCCGCAAGCGCCCCGATACCCACTACACCAGCAACAAGCCATCGACGTGAACGACCCATGCAGCCTCCTCCCAGAAAGACGAAACGGTACCCCCTCTGCAGCTGACTATCGCACCGCCGCCGGATATTTGCAAGCGGGAACGGTTCGCTCGCATCGCGAGCGGCCGCCGATCGACGCCCCGGGGAGTAGGTACCTACCTTCGGGCAGGCTGACGCCACGCAATCGTGCGGGCAGAGCAACGCCACGGCGGCGGCTGCGCCGCGGTCATGAAGCGGCGGTCAGCGCGAGCCGCGGTCGGTCGCGGAACGTCAGCTGCGCGGGACGCGCAGGCTGGCGAAACCGCTCGGGATCGTCGCTGCGAGCTGCGCCGGCCAACCCTTGAGGTCGACCGGACCACCTGGGCGCGCGAGGAATCGCGACAGCACCTGGTTCTGGCTCTCGAAGAAACTCAGCGCGCGGCCCCGCACGTAGGACGGGAGCAGCATCGAGAAGCGGCCCTTCGAGTCCGGCCAGGTCTCCGACAACGGCACCACGACCTTGCCGCCCGCTGTCACGCCGACCGCCAGGCCCGAGTAGATCGCGGCGCGGAACGGCACCGGCAGGGTGATCTTGTAGGCGGCGTCGGCGCCGAGCTGGATGTTCAGCTCGGAGCTCTCGAGCCGCACGAACGGCACGTTCGTCCCGGTTATCCCGCCGTAGGAGGTCGATCCCTGGGCGACGCCGACGCTGATCAGCACCGGGTTGTCCGACGTCTCGTCCGAGGCGGTGAAGAACGAGGTGTAGTAGCCGTCGGCGTTCGAGGGGTTCGAGCGCGTCCAGAAGTCGCGATCCTGCGTCCGCGTGATCACGATCGCTCCCGCGACCGGTTGGCCGTTGGCGTCCGTGATCCTGCCCGTCAGTTCGTAGCTGAGCAGGTGAACCGCCGGGGGCGCCGCGTGGGTCGAGTCCGTCGCGGCGCCGGTCACGAGCACGTCGCCGTCGTGCTGCACCGAGACGCGCAGGCCGCTGATCGCAAACGCGCTCGTGAAGCCGCCGGCCGCTGAGAAGACCGCCTGCTGCTGGCCGGCGCTGAGCGGCTTGCCAGCGATCGTCGCGCCGGCGAGGCCGGTGACGTGGATGACGTGCCGCCCGGCGACCGTGTTGTCGATGTCGTAGGAGAAGCGGCCCTGCTTGTCCGTCGGCTGGGGCACCTGGAAGCTGTCGACGGTCACCTCGGCGCCGACCACCGGCTTGCCATTCCACAGCAGCCGGCCGGTGACGGACTGGACGTTCGAGGAGTTGGCCTGCCATGGCACCACCACGACCGCGGCCGGGGCGACGATCGTCGCGACACCCTGCGCCACGGTCGACCGGACACGGTGGCCGCGCTCGCGCGTCACCCGCGCCGCCGGTGTGCGGCTGGCGGGCAGCCGCCGGGCCAGGGTTGTGATCACCGGTGCGGGGGACTGCTGAGAGGCGCCGCCGAGCGCGAAGACCTGTAGCTGAGTCGCCAGTCCCCCGCCGGATGAGGTCGGCGTGCCGCCGACGGTGATGGCGATGTACTCCGTGCCGTTGACCGAGTAGATCGATGCGCCGGCGGCTATCTGGTGCCCGGTCTGGAAGGTCCACAGGATCTTGCCGGTCCTCACGTCGAACACTCGCAGGACCCCGTCTCCGCCGCCATCGATGCCGAGGCCGCTCGCTGTAGTCGTCACGCCACCGCGCTCCGGCTGCGGCGTCATGTCCTTCCAGACCGGCGCGCCGGTGGCCAGGCTGACGGCGTTGATCGAGCCGTAGTCTTTCCAGCCGGGCGGCGTCGAGCCGAAGTTGCCGTTCCCGAGGCCGAGGAACACATCACCGAGCGTCAGTTCCTGCTTCTCCTGCGCCGGTGTCAGCACGGCCTGCTCCTCCACCGCCGCGGTCTCGGCTGCCGCCTCATAGACGTAGCCGGTCTGCGGGTCGAAGGACGCCGGCGAGTAGTTGAACCCGCCGATCGAGCCGGGATACACGGTGACCGGCTGACCCGGCACCAGATCAGGATGCTCGGTGTGGTCGAGCAGCTTGACCTGCTGGTAGATCGGCCGGCCGGTCTTCGCGTCATAGGCGAACCAGAGGCCCTCCATCGTTGCCACCGAGACCACGCGCTCGGCCTTGCCGTTGACCGTCGCGGTATAGACGAGCGGCGGCTGGGCGGTGTCGTACGACCATTCGTTGAACGACATCTGCTGCTGCCACCAGTCCATCCTGCCCGTCTTCAGATTGACCGCGACCAGCGAGTCGGAGCGCGGATCGGAACCCGGGCGCAGCGAGGGGAAGTAGAGCGGCGTCGCGGAGCCCGTGCCGAAGTACAGCGTGTCGGTCGTCGGGTCGATCGTGACCGGCGTCCAGATGACTCCGCCACCCGCAAGGGGGTCGTACTGGCGCCACTCCGTGCCCTCCGGCGGGACCGTCCAGAAGGGATTGGGCCACGCGGGCTCGAGGTTGTTCGTGTGGTAGGCCATCACGAAGCCGCGCACGCCGTACTCCGAGCCGGCGGCGCCGAACACGAGCAGGTGGTCGTAGCAGATCGGAGCGCTGGTCTCGGAGTAGCCATAGTCGGTCTCGGCGTCCGGTACCGCATCCGAGATCGGCACCTCGCGCTGGAGATCGCCGGTGTCTGGGTCGAGCGAGACGATGTCCATGTTCAGCGTCAGCACGAACACGTGGCCGTCGCAGAGTGCGACGCCGCGATTGGCGACCTGCCCGTAGTCGCTGAAGACGGCGACGTCGCTTGGCGACCAGGTCCACTTGATCTGTCCGGTGGTCGCGTTCAGCGCCCAGACGTTGTCGTTGTTGGTCGTCATGTACAGCGTCCCGTCGGACTCGACCGGATAGGACTGCTCGCCGTGGCGCACGGCCGGGTCGATCGCCACGAAGTCGACCGTGAAGAGCCGCCCGAGATTGCTGACGTTGCTCGGGTTGATCTGTGTGAGCGGCGAGTAGCGGTTCTCGTCGGGGGTGTTTCCGAACCCGCCCCAACCGACGTTGGCGCTGGATGAGGATTGAGCGCCGGCCGTCCCAAGACCGAGCCCAGCCAAGCCGAAAGCGGCAAGCACGACCGCCGCTGCGCGTCGTCCCCTCATCTCCGGGGCGCGAGTATACGCTTCCGAACCTCGCCCAGCGGCAGTACGCCGGCCAGCAGGAGCACGAGCGCCAGACCCGCGACGTAGGGCGCCAGGGCGTGCTGGCCGACGGCCAGTCGCGCGCGCCCGGTCGGCCCGCGGCCGACGATCTGGCGCAGATACGAAGCCGCGGCTGCGGTCTGGCTTTCCTCGAAGGATCGCCCACCGAGCGCCGACGCCAGTTCGGCGAGCAGTACGCGCCCCGTGGGGTCGGGATGGTAGCCCGGCTCCGGGCGCCCGTTCGCGTCGAAGACCGACTCGTCGGCGTTCCAGAAGCGGATCGCGAGGAAGCGGTAGCCCTCGCGGACGCCCAGTTCGCTGCCGAGGGCGCTCTGGTCGAAGGGGGTGCTCTCGCCATCGGTGAGGAGCACGATCACGCGGCGCGTGACGCGGGGCTCGAAGTAGTTGCCGGTGGCGATGTCGTCCAGCGCCGCATAGCTCGTGGCGACCACGGCCTGCGTCGCGGGCGGCGGGCTCTCGATCGTGACCGCCCGCTCGAGCACGCCGTCGAAGCTTGCGAGATCGGCGACCGGCAGCAGATCGGGCAGGACGCGATCGGTGAACGTGGCGACTCCCGCCGGCACCTCCCCGACCGCGGCGCGCAGCGCCACGGCAGCCCTGATCGCCCGAGCCAGCCGAGTTGGAGAGGCCGGCGTGAGCGACGCGGCCATCGATCTCGAGGTGTCGATCACGAACAGGACCGCGACGTCGGTTCGCGTCCGCACGGACGTCTCTTCGCTCAGCGCGGGCTGTGCCGCCGCCAACCCAAGCAGCGCGACGGCACCCACGGCGGCGACGCTCCGCGGCCCCAGCGACCAGCGCGGGGGCGGATCGAGCCCGAGCCTCCTCGCGACGGCGGCGGCGCGGGTCCGGCCGCGCGCCGCTGCCCCGAGTGGCAGTAGCACGGCGAGCGCTGCGAGCCCTCCGAGCGGCGTCAGGAAGGTCATCAGTAGCCGCTGCCGGGCACGCCACCCGACGCGCCGAGATGGCCGGTGCGACCGAAGCCGTTGGCCAGTCCACTTCCTCGCCGCTGCCCGTGAGGCGCGGTCAGGCGCAGCAGCAGCTCGAGGTCGAACTTCGCCTGCGTATCGCCGGGGTCGATCCGCACCGCGTCGGTGAAGTCCGCGATCGCGGAGTCCGTCTGTGAGACCCCGCCACCCTCCGAGGACTCGTTGAAGGCCAGGATTCCGAGCAGCGTGCGCGCCTGCGCGGCGACCTGCGAATCCGCCGAGTCAGCCGGACCAGCGAGCGCGTCGATCGCCGCCACCTGCTGGGTCTGCACTCCCAGCGCGTTGTTCAGCTGCTCCTGGAGCCCCGCCGCCTGGCGATAGCCCTGGAGCGCCCGGCGCGCCGCGACGTCGCCGGCGGTCCCGACCAGCGTCTCGGCGAGGCCGCCCAGCTGCGTCCTGGGGGTCCACTCCGCGCGTCCAGGGGCGAGCGCGTACACCGCATCGCCGCGGTCGAGGGCGAGCGGCCACGCCCGCACGTCGGCGGCGAGCAGGGCGACCACGACGGCGAGCGCTGTCAGGATCGCGATCGCGGCGAGTCGCACGGCCGTCACGACGACTCTCTCCAGCGCAGTCGCGGCGCCCAGCCCTCGCGCAGCGCGAGCGCGACGGCGGCGGCGACGGCGAGCACCACCAGCGCCCACGGGAACGGCGTCTGCTCCTGCGGGGCGGCCTGCGCGAGCGTCGGCGCCTCGACGATCGGCGCACTGGGCCCGAAGACGGTGCGGAAGTACTCGATGTCCTGCGGCAGCGGGCTGAGCCCGACGATCCGGATCGGCACCCCGTCGTGCCTGGCGACCGGACCGACCGCCGCGAGCGCGGGGAGATCGTTGGGATCGTCGTCGAGGTCGCTGACGAGCATCACCGTGGCCCGCGGCCGCTGCGCCACCGCGATATCGACCGCCATCTCCATGCCCGAGGAGATGACCGTCCCCGCGGTGAAGGTGTTCGACCAGGGGTTGGTGGGAAACGACGGCAGAAAGCCGGGCTCGCGCTGGGGCGGCAGCGTGAAGTAGCGGACCAGCGGCGCGAGGTCGGCGGCGGGCGTGCCGGGCGGGAGCGCCTCGTAGGCCTCGTCGGAGAAGACGACGAGGCCGACGTGGTCATCCGTTTGCGCCAGCGCCCTGAGCGTGCCGCCGATGCGCGAGAAGCTGTCGGAGGAGATGCTCGCGGAGAGGTCGAGCACGATCACGACGTTCGCCTTCGACGGCAGCGGCACAAGCGTCTGTGAGTGCGGCGAGCGGGAGCTGAGCAGGACTCCCACGGAAGCCGCGGCGGCGGCCACGGCGAGCACCGAGAGCACGATGCGCGTGGCGACCACGCGCGGGCGCAGCGCGGGCGCGTCGGCCAGCGGGATGCCCGAGCTCACTGCGGCCTTCCCTGCTCGATCTCGGAGACGAGCGCCTCCAGCTCCTGCGGCTCGGGGACGGGCTCCGACCACGCGAGCGCGCGGGCCACGCCCGAGCGGCGGTCGCGACCGAGCGCGCGGCCGAGCAGCGCGAGCGCACGGCGCCGGTCCGGCGCGGGGCGCTGCTGCGCCTCGCGGGCGAGCCGCAGTGCCCGTTCCAGGCCGCCGGGCTGGGAGGCTCGACGGCGGATCAGCACATTCGCCTGCCAGCCGGCTAGACCGACCGCCGCGAGCGCGCACAGCGCGGCGAGCACGTCGAGCAGGGTGGCCAGCGTCGCGGGGGCGATCCGGTAGCTCGCCGCCGGTGGCGCCGTATCGGCCTGGAACTTCGGGGAGCTCGCCGCGAGATCCGCCGCGGTCACCCGCCCTCGCACCTCGAGCGCCGGCCAGGACGCCGAGGCGTGCACGACCCGACCGTTTGCGCGAAGGACCGACGCGCTCACGCTCGGCAGGCCAACCCGCGCCACCCCGCTGCTCGCGGTGCACGCGGCGGAGAGACAGGAGACCGGAATGACGGCGGTCACGAGCTCCAGGCCGCCCTGCGTCGAGCGCGACGTGCGCGCCGGGCCGAGCTGGGTGAGCGGCGCGAGATCGTCGCGCAGCGTCAGCGTCTGCGGGCGGACAACGTTCGTATCGAGCGCGACGACGACGCGGGCGAGGATGCGGTCGCCGAACTGGGGAACCGCGGGATCGAAGCTCGTCGCGACCGCGAGCGGCGCGCGCGGGGCGATGGCGGGCGCAGAGGCGGCGTGACTGAGGACCAGCAGACCCACCACAGCGCCGGCACCCGCGAGCGCGCAGGCGGCGGCGACCCGGGCCGACGTTGACGCGGCGATCCGGCTCAGCGCGCCCATCTGCCGCCTCCGCGTCGCTCCGCCCAGGCGATGAAGGCCGAGTCGACGTGATAGGGCTCGCTCGTCCCGAGCAGGATCGGCGCAAGCCCGAGCGCCTCGCAGTCCGCGAGCAGCCGGTCGAGCCGCTGCTGGTTGGACTCGGCCCGCCGGGCCGCCTGCCGGCGGCTCAGCCGGACCAGCCCGACGGCGCCCGTCCGCGGGTCGGCGATCGGGAGCCCGACACCGCCCACGGCCGGAAAGCTCTGCTCCCACAGCGGATCCTGGATCACGACCGGCACGACGTCCCACCCGTAGCCCACCGCGCGCATCCACGCCGCTGCCGGGGGCGGGGCGAGGAAGTCCGAGAGCACGAACACGAAGCTGCCCGGCGGCACCTCGCGGCGGTGCGCCGAGAGGAACTCGAGCGAGCGCTCGAGCGTGTCGGACGGCGCGGCGAAGGGCGTGTCGCCGCCCTCGCGCTGCTCGATCAGCCAGCGGCGGTCTCGGCGTCCGGGCGGCAGCCACCACGGCTCGCCGTCGCCAAGGTCGAGCGCGCCGATGTCGGCCCGTGCCGCGGCCGCGCTCGCGGTGATCGCGGCAACCGCCTCCCGCAGCGCGGCGTGCTTGTCGAGCCAGGGCAGCGGCGGCGAGTGGAGGCTCATCTCCGCTCTGCGGTCGACGACGATCGCGACGCGCGGCGCCTCGTCGGCCGCGTGCTCGCGAACTACGAAGACGTCGCGGCCACTGGCCGAGGCGAGGCGCGCCGACGCGAACCAATCGATGCTCGTGACCGGATCGCCCGGCTGGTAGAGGCGATGTCCGATCACGTCGCTGCCGTGGCCACGGCGCCGGGTCGGCACCTCGCCCAACGGCAGCCCGCTCAAGCGCCGCCGCGGCACGAGCGGAAACGTGCGCCGCGCGCCGGCGGCCGAGCTCACCGTTCCCAGGCGGGGGCCGGCGGCGGTGCGATCTCCAGGCAGCGCTCGCGGATCTGGACGAGTGCCTCGTCGCGGTCGAGGTCGCGCGTCTGCGCGAGGTAGGAGCTCGTCAGCAGCAGGCGGTGGCCGAGCACCGGCAGGAACAGCCGTTCGACGTCCTCGGGCACGACGAAGCCGCGGCCCTGCAGCAGCGCCCACGCCCGCGCGCTTCGCTCGAGCGTGAGGCTCCCGCGCACGGACGCGCCGATCGCCACCCCCTCGACCTCGCGGGTCGCGCGCACGAGCTGGACCGTCCAGCGGAGCACGAGCTCGTCGAGGTAGACGTCCTCGACGGCGCGCTGCAGCGCCCGCAGCTCCTCGGCCTCGACCACCGGCGCCAGGCGGTCGATCGGGTGCCCGTGCCGTTGGGCAGCGACGATCGAGACCTCCTCGTCCTCTCGCGGATAGCCGAGCCGCACACGCATGGCGAAGCGATCGAGCTGTGCCTCGGGCAAAGGAAAGGTGCCCTCCTGGTCGATCGGGTTCTCAGACGCGATCACGAGGAAGGGCGACGGCAGCTGGCGCGTGACCCCGTCGACGGTGACCTGGTGCTCGGCCATCGCCTCGAGCAGCGCGGACTGGGTGCGCGGCATGGCGCGGTTGGTCTCGTCGACGAGCACGACGTTGGCGAACACCGGGCCCGGCCTGAACTCGAACTCGCGCGTGCGCTGGTCGAAGATCGAGAGACCGGTGATGTCCGTCGGCTGGAGGTCGGGCGTGCACTGGATCCTCGCGAAGGTGGTTCCGCCGACAGATTGCGCGATCGCGCGCGCCAGGATCGTCTTCGCGGTCCCGGGGACGTCCTCGAGCAGGACGTGCCCGCCGGAGATCAGCGCGGCGAGCACGAGCGCGATCTCGTCGTGCTTGCCGACGACCACCTGCTCGACGTTTGCCAGGATCCGGGCGGCCGCGTCGACCGCCTCGACAGCCGGCGCCGGTGTTTGGGCGGGCATCACGGAACGATAGGCTAGCTCCCTGATCCTCGGGGTCGCGCCATAGGCGGCTCGCGCCGCCCGGGCGGGCCTGGGGAGCGATCGGGGTGGCCGCAACTGCGCCGGTGCGCGAGAGCCATGCGCTAGGCTGGATCGTGATGTCCGGGAGGGGCTGGGCTTGCTTCGCTCAGGCCTGACGGGAAGAACGTGTGTGGGACGGTCGTGCCCCTGTGATCCGTCGCGGTCGGCATTCGGCGCGTCCCCAAACTCTGAGCTGGGAGGTCTCATCATGAGTGGGAAGCTGAGGAGAGTTGCGGGCGCGGGCGCGCTTGCAGCCGTGCTGTTCGTTGCCGCCGGCGGCACGTCGGCGATCGCCGCGCCGGCACGCACGGCGGGCGCCCACACCGTGGCCATCGCTGCCAATCCGAGCGGGCTGCTCAAGTACACCAAGAGCGCGATCACGACCTCGCCGGGCAAGATCACGATCGTCTTCACCAACAACTCGCCGCTGGGTCACGACGTCGTGCTGATCAACTCCAAGAACAAGGTCCTCGGCAAGACGCCGGTCTTCGACAAGGGCTCGAAGAGCTTCTCGGTGACGCTCACGGCAGGCAAGTACACCTACTACTGCTCCGTGCCGGGTCACCGCCAGGCCGGGATGCAGGGCACGCTGACGGTCACCTGAGAGCGCGCTGAGCGAGACGCGGCAGCGGCGGCGGAGTCGAGGACCTCGTTGGGGAGAGGTGCCGGGGACGAAGGAGGGTTCTCGATTCCGCCGCGCGCCGCGTCCGCAGCCACTCCGCAGGGCGCCACCGGCGAGCGGTAGCTGGACACCTGGGCCCGATGGGCGAGCCACCGCCCCACGACGCTGACGCACGACAGCTGATCCTGCTCATCGGGCAGGGGCCTCAGGTCGATGTCGCGCGTCGCGTGCTCGACGAAGCCGGCGTCGAGGTGGTCCACCTGGCCGAGCCGGCGGACGGCGACATCCGCGCGGCCGTCAGCCCGCGCGTCGAGGCGGTCATCGTCGTCTCCCGCGACGACCGGGCCGCGCTGCGCTTCGCACTCGTGGTCGAGCACGTGCTCCCCGGCGTGCGCCTGATCGTGACGATCTACAACCGCGACCTCGCTGTCGAACTGCGCCGCGCGGTCCCCAACGTGCGGATCATGTCGATGGCGGACATCGTCGCTCCCTCGCTTGCGGCGGCATGCCTGGCCGGGGATCTCCTGACGGTCCTCGGCGCCCCGGCCGGCTGGCTCGCGATTCGAAACGGAACGGAGGGTCCCGTCGCCGCGCCGCTGGACGGGCATCCTCGCCCCGGCGGGCGCCTCCTGGCGAACCTCGGCTCGCTTGTGCACCCGTTCGAGCTGAGCGCCAAGACGCTGCTGGCCGGTCTGCTCGGATTCGGCCTGATCCTCACGCTCGACGCGCTCGTGACCGGACTGGCGCTGCATGAGTCCTTCGTTGACGCGGTCTACGGCGCGACCAAGACGATCGCCACGGTCGGCCCAAGCCAGCGGGTTGACAACGGACCGGGCTGGCTGAAGCTCTACTCGGCGGCGATGATGCTCGCCGCGCTGGCCTTCACCGCGATCTTCATCGCGGGCCTGATCGACCGGCTGCTCGACCGTCGCCTCGTCGCGATCCTCGGTCCCCGCGCGATGCCGCGCAGGGACCACGTCGTCGTGGTGGGTCTCGGGCAGGTCGGGCTGCGCCTGTGCATGATGCTTCGCAGCCTGGGCGTCCCGGTCGCCGCGATCGAGCTGGACGCCGATGCCGACAACATCCGCCGCGCGCGGCAGTACGACATTCCGGTCGTCATAGGTCGTGGCAGCAGCCGCGCGGTGCTGCGCCGGCTCTCGCTCGAGCGTGCGATCGCGCTCGCAGCCGTCACCTCGGATGAGATCGAGAACATCGCCGCCGCGGTCGCCGGACTGGCGATCCGGCGAAATCTTCGGACGGTGCTGCGCGCCGGCGGCGGCGACGTGCTGGACGAGACGCGCGCGCTGTTTCGCATCGGGGCCGTCAGGGACGTCCACCGGATCGGCGGCACCGTGCTCGCCGCGGCGGCGCTGGGCTCCTCCGCCAACGAGGCGTTCCTCGCCGAGGACACGGTCTGGATGGTCGACGAGGACGCAACGTTCGAGCCGTTCGACTCGCATCTGCGCAGGACGGCCCTCGCGCGGCCGAGTGGCCGTCAGGCCGCGACGTAGCGAAACGGCAGCTCGGCGGCGACCTCCGCGAGGCGCGGCGCGGCGGCGTCGCGAGCCGACACGATCCGTTCGCCGGCGGGCAGCGGCCACGCGATGGCGATGTCGGGGTCGTCGTAGGCGATGCCCCGCTCGCGCTCACCGCTGTAGTAATCGCTCTGCTTGTAGATCACGTCGGCGATGTCGCTGAGCACGCAGAAGCCGTGGGCGAACCCGATCGGGCAGTAGGCGACCCGCATGTTCTCGCCGGTCAGCTCGAAGCCCTCCCACTCGCCGTAGCTCGGCGAGTCCCTGCGCAGATCGACGACGACGTCGAAGATCTCGCCCCGCGCGCATCTGACGAGCTTGGCCGCTCCGTCACCGATCTGGAAATGCATCCCGCGGACGACGCCGCGACGCGAACGCGACTGGTTGTCCTGCACCATCTCCTCGGCGATGCCGAGCTGCGCAAAGACGCTGCGCCGGTAGGTCTCACAGAAGAAGCCGCGCTCGTCGCCGAAGATCGCCGGCTCGAGCAGCATCGGTCCCTGCAGCCGCGTTTCAAGTTGCTTCATCGTGAGTGCTCCGCCCCCGCCTCGTTCTCCGGCACCGGCGGCTACTCTAGCCGTCCGGGGATCGGCGATCTAGCGCACGAGCCGAAGCTCGGCCCGGGTCGCCCGGCGCAGGCGACGCGCCAGCGGATGGCCGCCGAGCGAGCCGCGCCGCGAGGGAAGCACGATCAGATCGAAGTTCTGCGCCGCGGCCCACTCGCGCAGCGGCGGGTCGCGGCGGTCGATCAAGGTGCTGAAGGTGATCGCGTCGGCGGCGGCACCGAGCTGCTCGCGTGCCTGGCACAGATCGTTTGCGGCCTCGTCGCGGACCACGCAGTTGAGCACCTCGACGCCCGGGCCGCGCTGGCAGCAGCGCGCCGCCACGGCCTGCGGGGCGAGCGTGACGACCGTCACCTCCGTCCCCGCGCCGCTCAACGCGGCGGCCTCTCGCAGCGCCGCGGCGCCGCCCGCGCTCGACTCGAACAGCACGAGCGCGCGCGCCGGGCGCGGTGGCGCCTGGAAGCGATCTCGATCGTCGAGCGCGCCGGCCGGGAGTGTGGAACCGATGCTCATGCGGACGCGGTCATCGGGACGGCTCAGCCGTCCTCATAAACCTTTCCAAGCGTAGCGACTCGCGGGCCGGGGGTCCGCTCATCCCTGGGTGGCCAGAGGTCTGACATTTGTCGCGAAGTGGGCAGTAGTTCGTGCTAATCTGCATGAAGGCAGGCCGAAGTTCCTTGCAAGGGTTCGCCGGCAGGCCGCCACCGGCGCAGGACGCTCTCGCGGCTCTGACGAGGCCGCCAAACATGCGGACCGCACCCCACCGGATGCTCGAGGGTGTTTCGTGTGCTTGCTGAGGCGTTTTACAGATGGCTTCCAAGGTTCGGGTGGCTCTGATGCCGCGCCTTAGCCGCGGCTGGTCTCGCGCCGGTGAAGTGTCCGAGCCTTCAGACGGCGAGGCGCGTGGGCCTGGCTTGCTGAGTCCGTCGCTCCAGACCAGCCACGATCTCGCGGACGTCCTCAGCGACTTCGCGCGGACGATGGCCACCGATTTTCCCATCCAGGGGATCCTGGACCACCTCGTGCAGCGCACGGTGGAAATCCTGCCGATCACGGGGGCAGGGGTCACGTTGATCGCCCCGGGAACGCGACCGCGGTATGTCGCGGCGTCAAGCCCCGACGCGCTGCGATACGAGCAGCTGCAGACAAGCCTGGGCGAGGGACCGTGCATCGCGGCATATGAGTCCGGCAGCGCGGTTCTGACTCCGGACCTGTCGGCTGAGGATCGCTTCCCTGCGTTCACGTCGCAGGCGTTGAGGGCGGGTCTTGCCGCCGTATTCACGTTTCCGCTCCATCACGAGGCGGTGCGCCTTGGCGCACTCGACCTGTATCGCGATACGCCCGGGCCACTCGCTGCCCACTCGATCACCGCAGCGCAGACGCTTGCCGATGTGGCCGCGGCGTACCTCCTCAACGCCCAGGCGCGCGAGGAGCTGAAGAATTCCGCGACGAGCTCGCACACCGCGTCTCTTCACGATCCGCTGACTGGGCTACCCAACCGGACGCTCATGACGGAGCGTCTCGAGCACGCCATCGTCCTGGCGCGCCGCTCGTCGAAGACCACGGCGTTGTTCTTCGTCGACCTGGATCACTTCAAGGAGGTCAACGACAGCTACGGACACGGCGCCGGCGACGAGCTGCTGATTCGTGTCGCGGAGCGCCTGGAATCCGCGGTTCGCCCGAGCGACACGGTGGCCCGCATGTCCGGCGATGAATTCGTGATCCTCTGCGAGGCGCTCAGCGACGCGGCGCTTGCGGACACGATCCTGCAGCGGGTTGAGCACGCGTTCTCGGCTCCGTTCCTGATCGATGGTCACGAGCTCAATGTGACGGCCAGCATCGGCACCGCGGTCGATGCCGGCGGGAACGATCTGCCTGCCGAGCTGCTGCGAGGAGCCGACCAGGCGATGTACCAAACGAAGCGCCGAGACGGCAACGTCGCGGCGCCGGGCGAGGGCGATGAGACGGACGACGGCATCATCGAGGATCTACGCGGCGCAGCAGCCAGAGGCGAGCTCCGCTTGGACTTTCAGCCGATCGTCGACACGCAGGACCGCCGCCTCAGCGGCGCCGAAGCCCTTCTGCGGTGGACACATCCCGATCACGGAGCGATACCGCCGCTGAAGATCATCCCGCTCGCCGAAAAATCGGGACAGATCCTCGAGCTCGGCCACTGGATCCTTCAGCAGGCGTGGGCTGAGCGCGAGCGCTGGAACGCGCATCCTCAGCGTCAATTCGCGGTGTCGGTGAATGTCTCCGTTCACCAGCTGCTGGCGGCCGGCTTCGCCGACATGGTCGCCACGGTGCTCCTGGCGGGGACGAGCGATCCGCGCTGGCTCACCCTGGAGGTGACGGAGGGGGTGTTCGTCGAGGACACCGCTCGCGCGACCGTCGTCCTGCGGCTGTTGAAGAACATGGGCGTCAGGCTCGCGATCGACGACTTCGGCACGGGCTTTTCGTCGGTGGGCCACCTCCTGTCCTACCCCGTCGACACGATCAAGGTCGACCAGACCTTCGTTGCGAAACTCGGCAACGACGAAGCCGGCACCGCCACCGTGACCGCGCTCATCGAGCTCGGTCACAACCTCGGGATGAACGTCGTGTGCGAAGGGGTCGAGACAGCCCGTCAGTACGCCGAGCTCACCCGGCTCGGCAGCGATTCGTGTCAGGGGTTCTACTTCGCCCGGCCGATGCCGGCCGCGCACCTCGAAGCGTTGATCCGCGACCACACAAACGTCGACGGCCCTCGGCTTCCAGCGCCCGACTTGCTGTTCCGATGAGGTGCCGCAGGCCGGCGAAACCGCCTGGCGGCGCCCGTCCACGGTTCAGTAGTTCGCCACGGCCTCGGGTGCGGCCGCCCCGATGGCGCCTGCTCGGCGGCGTGGTTCGATCACGGTACTTCGAAGGAGGCCAATTGTGAGCGACATCGTCAAGACCAGTGCTGCACACGTAGGCGACTGCGTTGAGGTCAACGGGCTGCCCGGAAGACCCGCGAAGCGCGGCGAGATCCTGGAGCTTGTCGGCGAGGGTGAGCACCTGCACTTCCGCGTCCGCTGGGATGACCAGCACGAGTCGCTGCTCTTCCCGACCGAGGGCGCGACGGTCGTGCACAACGCCCGAGCGGGCGCTTCGCACGGCGCTTCGCGCTGATCAGACCCTGCTGGTGTCGCGCCGGTAGGCGAAGCTCGCAAGCAACGTCAGCAGGATCGTCCAGCCGGCCACCACGGCCCAGCCCATCGTGCCCCAGCCGTGGCCGTGCAGCGCGATGCGCCCCGCCTGCACGAGCCAGTAGGACGGCAGCCACTGCCCGAGGTCGTGGATGAAGCCGTGCTGGATCGGGAACCAGGTTCCGCTCACGATCGCGAGCAGCGAGACGGTTCCGCCCGTGATCGGGCCGATCGAGTCGACCGTCATCAGGTGGCCGAGCGTGATTCCGAGCGCCGCGAAGGGCAGCAGGCCGACGAGGATCAGGCCGGTCATCGCGAGCCAGTTGCCGGCCGGGAGGCTCACGCCGAGCGTCGCGCCGGCGATGAACAGCAGCAGCAGGCTGATGATCGACATCGTGTAGGAGGTCACGACCTTGGCGCGGAAGTAGCCGCCCACCGAGAGCGGCGTGACCCGCAGCTGGCGTGTCCAGCCGGCCTGGCGCTCGCCGGCGATGCGAGCGCCGCTGGAGATCATCGCCAGCATCGTTCCGAACGATGCGAGGCTGACCATGTAATAGAGCGGGAGCGAGATGCCGCTGCCGTCGAAGTTCGTGACGTTGCGATTCGGGCTCGCGATGACGTAGTAGAGGACGAGCGGGAAGATCAGCGAGAGGATGAAGAAGCGCCGGTTGCGGAAGGCTCGCAGCAGCTCGTAGCGCATGTAGATGAGGCCGTTCATCGCGCTCCACCGCGGCCTTCGACCGGGTCCGCCGCCTCGTCGTCGTCCTCGCTGGTGAGCTCGAGGAACGCCTCCTCCAGGCCGGCGCCGGTGATCTCGATATCGCGCGCCTGCGGGTAGCCGGCGAGCAGGGCGCGAATGGCGGCGTCGGAGTCGCTGCAGCGCAGGATCACGGACTCCCCGTGACGCTCGGCGGAGCTGACGCCCGGCAGTGCCGACAGCTCGAGCTCGACGTCGACGTCGGGAAGGGTCGCGCGGATCGTCTTCGTGCCGACCTGCGCCTTGATCTCGGTGGTCGGGCCGTCTGCGACGATCCGCCCGTGCGCCATCAGCACGGCCCTGTCCGCGTTGGCGTCGGCCTCCTCGAGGTAGTGGGTGGCGAAGATGACGGTCTTGCCGCGCGCCGCGTAGGCGCGCATCGCCAGCCAGAAATCACGCCGGCCCTCGACGTCCATCGAGACGGTCGGCTCGTCGAGCAGCAGCAGGTCCGGATCGCTGACCAGCGCGACCGCGAAGCGAACGCGCTGCGTCTGCCCGCCTGAGAGCTTCTGCGTGCGCTGGGCCGCCGCGCCGCCGAGCCCGGCCAGCGAGATCACCTCATCGACCGCCATCGGATCGGAGTACAGCGACGCCACCATCGCGATCAGCTCGCGCACCGACAGGTCGCGGATCAGCTCGCCGGTCTGGAGCATGGCGCCGACGTGACCGCCGTCGACGGCCTCGCGCGGCGTGTGGCCGAACAACGACACCGATCCGCTGTCGGGCCTCGTCAGGCCGAGCATCATGTCGATCGTCGTCGACTTGCCCGCACCGTTTGGGCCGAGCAGGGCGACCGTCTCGCCGGCGGCGATCGACACGTCGATCCCGCGCACGGCGCGCACCGGCCCCTGGGCGTTGCGGTAGGACTTGACGAGACCCTGAAGCTCGATGCCGGCACCCATCCGGGGTGAGCGTACCCGGGCGGGCGCGCCGGTACGCGGCGGGTGTGTGGGAGATCCCTACTCGCGCGTTCGAGGACTCGCCCGCTAGGCCGGCAGCTGCTTGCGCATCCAGTCGCATCCCGCGGAGAGGTCCTCGACCCCCATCGCGGCGGCCACGTTCAGCCACATGCCGTAGCGGAAGAACTCATCGACCCGCTCGGGATCCGCACCCGACAGCTGCTCGACATGAGCGACCAGCAGCGCGTAGTTGGCCCGCACGTGGTCGCGGATCACCTCATCGGCGCACGCCGCGTAGGCCTGGTGCTGGAGCAGCAGGTAGTCGCGGTGGGCGCTGAGATTCTCGGTGTAGGCCTGACCCATCGCCCTCAGGACGTCCATCTCGGGCGGCGCCGTGGCGGGGTCGAAGGCGGCGGCGGCCGCGGCGAAGGTCGCCGTCGTCAGCTCGAAGCCGCGGTCGACCGCCGCCAGGAACAGCTCGCGCTTGTTTGCGAACAGGCTGAAGACGTAGGGCTGCGCGACGCCCACCCTGCGGGCGATGCGCTCGACCGGCGTGCCGTGCAGCCCGCCGACGGCGAACTCGTGGACCGCCGCCTCGATCAGCGCATCCCGGCGCTCGGCGGCCGGGACGCGCTGGCGGGGCGTGTCGGTCCGGTTCTGGGTCGCGTCTGTGGTGGCCATGGCTGGAGTGACGATGCTAGATCGTCGTCAGGCGGTTGCGATCGGCGAGGGGGCCAGCGCCGTTGACGCGGAGGACGCCGGGCTCGCGGCCGCTTCGGCGGCACCGTGCGCCGCCGCGGTCGCCCGCGTGCTGAAGGGGAACGCGGCGGCGATCACCGATCCGGCGCCGAGCACCGCCGTGCCGACCCACAGCGCCGGCACCATGCCGTTGACGAACGCCTGCGGCGAGGTGTAGCCACCGTGGCTCGTGAACACGGTGGCGAGCACCGCGACGCCGAGCACGCCGCCGAGCTCGCGGATCGCGTTGGTCGCCCCGGAGGCCTGGCCGGCCTGGTCGGTGCGGACCGACGAGAGCACCGCGTTGGCGGCGGGCGCGAAGACCAGCGCCATGCCGCTGCCGGCGAGGATGAACGGCCCGACCGCGCTGGCGTAGGTCTCGTGGATCCCGGCGAGCGCGGCCAGCCAGCCGAGCGCGATCGCCTGCAGCGCGAGGCCGGCGACCATGAACAGGCGACTGCCGTAGCGCTCGGAGAAGAACCCGGCGAGCGGCGAGACGATCATCGTCGCGCCGGTCCAGACGAGCAGCTTGACGCCGGCCTGGAAGGGCGTGTTGTGCAGCACGTTCTGGAGGAACTGGCTGAGGAAGAAGATCGAGCCGAACATTCCGAAGTACATCGCGAGCGAGACGACGTTCGTCACGGTGAAGCCGCGGCTGGCGAAGAAGGCGAGCGGCAGCATCGGCTCCTTGGTGCGGCGCTCCTGGCGCAGGAAGGCGAGCAGCAGCAGCGCGCCGGCGGCCAGGGCGACGATCACCTCGGCGCTCGCCCAGCCCAGCGACTGCGCCTGCACGAGGCCGAAGACCAGGCCGAAGAGGCCGGCCGAGCCGAGCGCGAGACCGCGCAGGTCGAGCGTCCGCGCCGGGCCGTGGCTCTCGGCGAGCCGTGCCGCGGCGAGCGGCACCATGACCGCGCCGATCGGCACGTTGATCCAGAAGATCCAGTGCCAGGAGGCGATCTGGATGACGGCACCGCCGACCAGCGGACCGAGCGCGACGGCGATGCCGCTGATCCCCGACCAGACCCCCAGCGCGACGCCACGCCGCTCCGGCGGGAAGGCGTCGGCGAGCAGGGTCAGCGTCAGCGGCGTGACGATCGCGGCGCCGATGCCCTGCGAGGCGCGCGCGGCGATCAGCAGGCCGATGCTCGGCGCCAGCGCGGCCGCCGCCGATGAGACGGTGAACAGGGTGAGGCCGGCGATGAAGACGCGCTTACGGCCGAAGCGATCCCCGAGCGCCGCACCCGTGAGCAGCAGCACGGCGTAGGAGAGCACGTAGGCGTTGACGGTCCATTCGAGCGTCTGAATCGAGGCGCCGAGGTCGCGGTGGATGCTGGGCAGCGCGATGCTGACCACGAGGTTGTCGAGGACGACCATGAACAGCCCGACGGAAACGATCCCGAGGGTCCAGCCCCTGCGGTGGCCAACTGCCGGCTTCGACATCGCGCTGCCTCCTTCTTAGTGAGTGCTAACTGGCGTGAGTTTAGCAGCGACTAATAACTTGTCAAGGGGGTCGCTTCGCGACCTCACGTGAGGCGGTCCGCATGCCGGCGGCGCCGTCCGGGGACGCCGCGGCCGCCGCGTGCAGACGCGGTGGGCCCGCCGGGTAGGCTTCCAGCGATCGAACTCCACCCAACAGCAGAAGCGAGGAGCGCCAGATGAGTGTCGACGGCAAGTGGAACATCACCCTGAACACGCCGATGGGACAGCAGACGTCGACCATCGAGCTGATCAGCGACGGCGGCGGCCTGACCGGCACCCAGAGCGGCAACAACGAGAGCGGGCCGATCTACGACGGCAGCGTCGAGGGCGACACGGCCACCTGGAAGGTCAACATCACCCGGCCGATGCCACTGACCGTGACCTTCAACGCGACGGTCGAGGGCGACTCGATCTCGGGCACGGCGAAGGCCGGCATGTTCCCCAAGTCGACGTTCGTCGGCACGCGAGCCTGAGCGGCGCCTCGCTCGGAGCGCCGCGCCGCGGCTCGCCCGTGGGAGAGTGAGCGGATGCCAGAGGAGCCCAACATCCGCATCGAGCAGGCGTCCTCCGCGTCCGCGGAGATCGTCGAAGCGGTCGGATGCCTGGTCGGCCAGCTCTCCTCGTCGGCGCGCGCGCCGGGCGCCGAGCAGGTCGAGCAGCTGCTCGCCTCATCGGCGACCACGCTGCTGCTGGCCCGCGAGCACGACGGGCGGATCGTCGGCATGCTGACGCTGGCGATGTTTCCGATCCCGACGGGGATGCGGGCCTGGATCGAAGACGTGGTCGTGGATCGCGAGGCGCGCGGCCGCGGCGTCGGCTCACTGCTGACGATCGAGGCGCTGCGCCTCGCCAGGGTCGCCGGCGCGCGCACCGTCGACCTCACCTCGCGACCGAGCCGTGAGGCCGCGAACAGGCTTTACGTGAGCCTCGGCTTCCGCCCGCGAGAGACCAACGTCTACCGCCACGACGAGCAGGCCGGCTGAGCCGCGCGCGAGCGGCGCCCTGCCCTCGCCCCCGCCCGCCGGCGGTACCTGAAGAGCAGCTTGATGCGGAGGGCTACAGTTGGAGGGTGGCAGGTCAGGCGAACGAGCCCCGCCTATCGCGACGGCAGTTGCTGATCGCGGGCGCCGGCGTGGGCGCCGGAGCGTTGGGGCTCAGCACCGCGGGCGACCATGTCCTGCGCTCCGCCGCTTCGTTGGCCGAGCCGACGGTCGCGCCCCCCGCGCCCGCCTTTCGCACCCGCCCCGATCTGCGGATCCCTGCCCCGGCGGTCACGACGCTGCGGGCCGGCGCCGGCAGCGGCCTGATCTTCCTCGCGCCCTACGACGCGCCCGACAACGCCCAGGCCGGCGCGATCATCGTCGACGAGCATGGCGAGGTGATCTGGGAGCAGCCCCTCCCGGACCTCATCACGACCGATTTCCGCGTCCAGCGATATCGCGGCCAGCCTGCCCTGACCTGGTGGCAGGGCCACGTGGTACTGGGCCACGGGGTCGGCCATTACGTGATCGCCGACTCGCGCTACAAGCCGCTCGCAACAGTCAACGCGGGCAACGGGCGCTCCGGCGACCTGCACGAGTTCCTGCTGACCGACCGCGGCACCGCGCTGCTGACCACCTACCTGGTGGTGGCGCACGACCTGCGTCCGGTCGGCGGATCGGCGACCGGCAACATCCAGGACGCCATGTTCCAGGAGATCGACATCCCCAGCGGCAGGGTGCTGCTGGAGTGGCACAGCCTCGACCACATCGCCCTCGAGGAGTCCTACTGGCCGCTCGGCACCGATTGGGACTACGTGCACCTGAACTCGATCGCCGTCGACAGCGACCAGAACCTGCTCGTCTCCTCGCGCAACACCCACACGATCTACAAGCTCGACCGCAAGACCGGGGAGATCATGTGGCGCCTCGGAGGCAAGCGGTCGGACTTCTCGCTCTCCGCGCCGGCGGTGTTCGCCTGGCAGCACGACGCCCGGCGGCAGCCGGACGGAACGATCAGCCTGTTCGACAACGGCGACACGGTCTCGCGCGCGATCGTGCTCGACGTCGACGAGCAACGTCGCGCCGTAACGCTCCGCCGCGCCTACGCGCATCCCCGCAACCTGTTCGCATCGAGCCAGGGCAACGTCCAGGTTCTCCCGAACGGCAACGTCCTCGTCGGCTGGGGGGCGCAACCCTACGTCTCCGAGTTCTCGGCCGCGGGAGAGCTCCTGCTCGACGCCGAGCTGGCGAAGGGCTACATCTCCTACCGGGCCTACCGGATCCCCTGGAGCGGGATCGGGGAGGGCGTGCCGACCGTCGTCACCGAGCGCGCCGGCGGCCACATCGACGCCTACGTCAGCTGGAACGGCGACACGCGTGTCGCGTCGTGGGAGGTTCTGGGCGCGAAGGGACGGGCGACGCCGACGCCGATCGGCATCGTCGCGCGAACAGGCTTCGAAACCGGGATCAGGATTCAGCGCGCCATCGACGGGCTCGTCATCCGCGGCGTCGACGCCGGCGGCGCCACGGTCGGACGCTCGCCGCTCGTGGCTGTCTGAGCCGCCCCGTCGAGGCGAGGAGTAGGCGGGCCGGCGGCGAAAGGACCTGCGACGATGCGTAGAGCAGCGCCGTGTGCGCCGGCGCTGCTCTACGGGCCATCGCTCTCGCTCCCGTCCCGGCGGACCATAACCGCTGGCGGCCGCGATTGCGAACAGGAACCGACCGACCGCGATGAAGACGCTCAGCACCACAACCCTGCTCGGCCTGGCACTCGTCGCGCTCACAGCCGTGCTCGCGGCCTGCGGCTCGGGCACTCCGGCGACCGTCACGGTGACGCGGACGGTGCCCGCAACCACGAGCCCCGCGAGCGCCTCCGCCAGCTCGACGTCGACATCGGCCGCCGTCAGCTCTCGGTCGAGTTCCACGACCAGCTCGTCGAGCACCACCGCAACCAGCACCGCGGCGAGCACGAGCTCGACCACCACCACCGTGACGCAGACGACGCGCACCGAGACCGCGCCGGCATTCGTCGGCACCAACCCCAGCAGCGGCACGGCGATCGGTCACGACCTCGCCGCCGCGATCGCGGTCGTCGAACACGACGGCTACGTCCCCCTGGGAACCGCCACCTACGACGCGGACAACACGCTTCGCGTCCTGATCGGCAGGCGCCCGGGAACCGCGAACGAGCGCGCGTTCTTCTTCGACCAGACGATCTACCTCGGCACCGACGCCGCCAGCCCGAGCCAGCAGATCAGCCTCGTTTCGGCCAACGACACCGAGGCCACGTTGAGCTACGCCATCTTCAGCCCGGGCGCCTCGGCGCCGAGCGGGCACCGCGACGTCAGCTTCGCACTCGACATGGGCATGCTGAGCGCGTTGAACCCGCTGCCAAAGGTCGCCGAGCGCCGCTGAGGCAACTGGCTGGCGCGACTGGCTAAGGCGCTGGGGTGCCGCCGCTCGCCGCGCTGGCCGCGGTGGCCGCCGTCGCTCCGGTCGTGCCGGTCGTGCCGGTCGCGCCGGTGACTCCCGTCGCGCCGGTGGGTCCGGTCGGTCCGGTCGGGCCGGTCGCGCCGGTCGGGCCACCCGTCGGCTGCGTCGACCACTGGACGGCGATCGGCGTGAGCGCCAGCAGCGAGGGCCAGGTCGAGGCGTCCACGATGCCCGTCGGCGGCAACCCGCGCGAAACCTGGAAGGCCTCGAGCGCGGTCTGCGTGCTGGCGCCGAAGATCCCGCTCGTCGGCGTTGCAGGCTCGGCGGCCGCGAGGTGCTCCTGGAGCCAGACGACCTGGTCGCCACGCGAGCCGAGGCTGAGCACGGGCCAGGCTTGATCGACCGTGACCGGTGTCAGGTCGGTGATCGGCGCCGTCAGCGCGCTCCACAGCGCCGGCGTCGAGGACTGCCAGTCCCACCAGGAGATGCCTGGCGCGCCGTAGGCCGCGGCCACCTGGCGGAAGCGCTCGACCTGCGCCGGAGGGACGCTTCCGTAGAACTGGCCGAGCGGTGTGATCTGGCGCCCGTAGATCCGATTCTGGACGAACGTGTGGGCGTAGGCGACATCGGGGCTGTCGCCGATCTCGTGCCAGTAGATCTGTGGCACGTCGTACTGGGCGCCGCCGGGACCGAGGAAGACGGAGTAGGGAACCGACTCGTGGTAGTCCACGTAGGGGAACGACGCCAGGCCGATCGGGTAGTTGGGACCGACGGCTGCGCGCAGGTCCTGCATGTAGGTCTGCGCCGCCGCGTAGCGGCCGTCGTATTCGACCTCGGCGTCGATCACCAGGCAGTCGGCGCCGGCCGCCACCGCGCGGGCGCCGAGCGCCGCTTCGGCGGCGGGCTGGCTGCCGTAGACGTACTGCCAGGCGCAGATGTTGAGGCCGAGCGAGTGCACCTGGGCGACCAGTGCGGGACTGAACTGCGACCAGTAGTTCGAGCCGCCGTCAGAGCTCTTCACGTACAGCGTCCGGATGCCCGCGGCCTGGGCCTGCGCGGCAATCGCGGCGACGTTGCCGCCATCGGAGTCGTTGAGGTACCAGATCCACATCCCGGGCGCGTCGAACGCGGAGCTCACCGGAGCGACGGCGGCCCCCGGGGCAAGAGCCACCGGCGGCCGGGGCGTACGCGGCGCGGCGAGCACGGCGATCGGGCCGTAGAGCTTCGACTTGACGCGCGATGAGGCCGCGACGTAGATCCGCCCGGTGGCGGCGTGGGCGGGGATCGTGACCGCCAGACCATGGTTGGTCGGACGCAGCGGCGCGCCGAGGGCGCGCTGGCGGCCGGCGCTGGCGTGCGCGACAGGGAAGTAGACGGTCATGCCCTGCCTGAGGTTGCGGCCGCGGAGCACGAGCTCACCGGTCGCCTGCACAACGTGCGGGTCCTTCGCGCAGCGCGTCGTGCGCACCTTGTAGCAGCGCGCCGTGGTGATCACGGGCGTGGAGAGGTGGCTGTCGGCCGGCGGCGACTTCGTCGACCCCAGCTTGGCCGGCGTGCTCGCGGCCGGGGGATTCGAGCCCGAGCCGGGACCCGCTCCGGGCGCCGTCGCGCCGCCCGTCGCGGCGCCGGCGCTCGCCGGCACCGCGCATAGCGCGAACGCCAGAACGGCGAGCGCGAGCCTGCGAGTGTTACGCGTGGAAGAAGTCATCAGACGATG
Source organism: uncultured Solirubrobacterales bacterium (assembly GCA_963709225.1). GTDB lineage: Bacteria > Actinomycetota > Thermoleophilia > Solirubrobacterales > Solirubrobacteraceae > Palsa-513. Next base: position 925,878 of record CAVPVM010000005.1, on the reverse strand, counting down.
CCCTGCGGGGGCCCCCAGATGAGCTGAACACGCCAGAGTCGGCGACGTCGCGGTGTGGCGCTGCCCTCTCTCCGCTTAACGGCGCCGGCCGCAACGACCTGAAGAGGGTACCGCCGCCCTGAAACATTCGTATCAGCCGCCGCCGGCGGAGGGCCTCGGTCAAGTCTCGGCGCGCCCGAAGCCCACCACGTCCGCCGGTGCCACGCCGGCGGCAGCCGCTCGAGGGCCGGCGCGGGGTGGGCGCTCAGCTGCGGCGACGCAGGCGGTCCCAGAGGCGCGGCCCGCGCGGCTGTCCGGCCCGCCAGTCCTCCTTGAGCGGCAGCCGGCCGGCCGCGCGGGCACGCATCACGCAGGCGGTGTGAGCATGGCGTCGCAGCCTGTGGTCGCCCTCGGGAAACAGCAGCATGTGCTCAGACAGCGCGGCCAGGTGGCGGTCGCAGATCGGGCAGCGGTAGGTGGCCGGCTTGCGGTTGGCCGCCGGGCGCACCTCCCACCAGGCGGCGGCGGGCAGGCTCACGAACGGGCCCCGCGCGGCACCCGGAGGGAGAACGCTGTTGGCGCAAATAGACTCGTGGGCGAAGCATGCCACCACGCCGTCACATCCTCCCCTCGCCCGCGCGCCCGGCGTCGCTCGCATCGGCAGGGCAGGCCGGAGCCGGCTACGGCGTCAGCGATCAACCGAACTGGCGCACGGTCGCGTGGCGCAGCCACCTGCGCGCCGTCACGGTCGACGCGCGCCGCGTCCACCTCGTCGACATCGGCTCCGGCGAGCGCTCGCCCGTCCTCTTCGTGCACGGGCTCGGTGGCCGCTGGCAGAACTGGATCGAGAACATCGCAACGATCGCCGGCGACCGTCGCGTCGTGGCCATCGACCTGCCCGGGTTCGGGCGCTCGCAGCTGCCGACCGAGCCGATCTCGATCCACGGCTATGCGGCCGCGCTCGAGCGCGTATGCGACCTGCTCGAGCTCGAATCGGTCACGGTCGTGGGCAACTCGATGGGCGGCGCGATCGCCGCCGAGATGGCGGTCCGCTTCCCCGAGCGCGTACAGCGGCTCGTGCTGGTCTCGGCCGCGGCGATCTCGATCGCCGACTTCAACCCGGCTCCGGCTGCCGCGCTGATGTCGGCGATCGCGCACACGCCGCTCGGCAGCCCCGACGGCGTCCGCGCGATCCTCGGCCGCCGCCGCGCACGGCACCTCGCCTTCGCCGCGCTCGTGCGGCACCCGACGCTGATCGACACCGAGACCCTGTGCGAGCTGGTCGGGGGGCGCGGCGCCCCGGGCCTGGTCGGCGCGATGTCCGCGATGATCTCCAACGAGCTGCGCGGCGAGCTCGCCGACATCGTCGTACCGACGCTGGTCGTCCACGGGCGCAACGACATGCTCGTCCCGGTCACCGACTCCATCTGGCTGAGCCAGCGGCTTCCCGACGCGGAGCTGGAGATCTTCGAGGACACCGGGCACCTCGCGATGCTCGAGCGCCCGATCAGGTTCAACAGGCTGCTGCTGCGCTTCGCAGCGGACGCCTGAGACGGACGCGCGCCAGATCGGCGCGCTAGGACCGCAGCGGAACCGAGGTGTCGGCGCGATCGCGGTCGCTGAAGTCCGGTCCGTCGCAGATCGGATACGCGCTCTCCGGCAGCACGTCCTCGAACTCGTTGAGCAGGCCAATGTCGTTGGTCGACAGCGTCAGCGTGACACCGATGCGCTGGTTGCACGCGTCGTATTCGAAGACCGCGTAGTCGACCCGCGCCCCGGTGTAGAGCAGCTCGGAGGCCGGCTGCCCGCCGGGCAGCGTGACAGCGTAGATCTGGCCGAGCGCGACGCCGGGCGTGTTGCGCAGCCTCGTCGCCAGCGCCGCGGCGCGCGAGCTCGGCGTGCCGCCGGCGGGCAGCGTCGCGCGGACCGTCTCGGAGTCCGCCGCCGCGGCCGGGTTGACGAAACCGGCGACCGCGGTCCCGTGCGGCCCGGCGAGCAGCTCGTCGCTCCAGCCGTCGGGCACGAGCGTCACGAGGTCGTTGCTGCGGTAGGGCACGTAGCGCAGGCCGCTGTTGGCCGCGTCGACCACCGCCCGCGTCACGAGCACCGCGACCGCGACGGCGATCAGGCACACGATCAGCCCGGGCAGGCCGAGGATCGGCTGGCGGCGGAACTGCCGCGCACCGCAGTAGGGGCAGCGCGGGCTCGCCGCGTTGATCTCGAGCGAACAGGTTCGGCACACCCGGGTGCGCGGCGGCGGTTCGGCTGTCAGCTGCTCGGTGGTCATCGCGAGATCGGAACTCTACGTGCGGACGACGTAGCGCTCGATGTCGAAGCGGTGCAGGGCGCGCTGGAAGCGCCGCGAGCTGTCCGGCCAGAGGATCGAATGCCCGGCCGCGTCGAGGTACCAGCTTGCGCAGCCGCCACTCTCCCACACCGTTCCGCGGGCCCGCCGGCGGACGGCGTCGACGAACGCGGCCTGGGCGTCCGCGCGCGGCTCGAGCACGGCGATCCGCTCGGCGTCCATCGCCGCCACCGCGCCCAGCAGGTAGGCGATCTGGCTCTCGATCATCAGCAGCACCGAGGTGTGGCCGAGCCCGGTGTGCGGGCCGAGCAGCACGAAGAGGTTCGGGAAGCCCGCGACCGTCGTGCCGTTGTGGGCCTCCGGACGGCCGCCCCAGTGCTCCGCCAGCGTGCGGCCGTCGCGGCCACGGATGTGCTGGAACGCGGCCTGGCCGACGTGAAAGCCGGTCGCCGCGATGACGACGTCGGCGTCGCGCTCGACCCCGTCGGCGGCGATCAGCGAACGCGCGCGAATCTCGGTCACGGCGTGCGGGACGAGCGTCACGTTCTCGCGTGCGAGCGTCGGGTAGTACCGGTTGGAAAGCAGGATGCGCTTGCAGCCGAGCCGGTAGCCGGGCCGCAGCTGCTCGCGCAGCGGCCCCTCGGCGACCTGGCGTTCGAGATGGCGCCGGGCGAGCCACTCGCCCGGGCGGCCGAGCCGCGGGTGGCGGAAGCCGGGCAGGAGCGCCTCGCGCGAGAGCGCGACGGCGCCCCGCACCGCGCGCTGGGCGAGCGGCAGCGAGCGGTACAGCGCCCGCTCGCGCGCCCCGATCGGGCGATCGGGATGCGGCAGGATCCACGGAGCAGTGCGCTGGTAGATCGTCAGCTCCGATACCTCGGGCGCGATCTCCGGAGCGATCTGGATCGCCGACGCTCCCGTTCCCACCAGGGCGACGCGCGCCCCGCGGAGCTCCACGTCGTGGCGCCAGCGGGCCGAGTGAAACAACGGTCCCTCGAACCGCCGGGCGCCGGGCACGCCCGCGAGCGAGGGCTCAGACAGCGCGCCGGTGGCGGCCACGAGGATCTGCGCGCTCAGCGGTCCCGCGCTGGTCGTGAGCAGCCAGCGCGCTTCGGCCTCCTCCCAGGCGCATTCGCGGACGTCGACCCCGAGCCGCAGATGCGGGCCGAGCTCGTGGCGCTCGACGCAGCGCCGCAGGTAATCCCAGATCTCGGTCTGGCGCGAGTAGGTCCGCGTCCAGCCGGGGTTCGGCGCGAACGAGTAGGAATAGAGGTGCGAGGGCACGTCGCACTGGCACCCTGGATAGGTGTTCGCCCGCCACGTGCCGCCAACCTCGCCGGCCCGCTCGAGCACGACGAAGTCCTCGATCCCGGCGGTTTTCAGGCGGATCGCCGCACCCAGCCCCGAGAACCCGGCACCGACGATCACGATGCGGTGCCGGGCGCTCACCTGCACACCCTAGCCCCACCGCGGGGCCAGCCGCCCCAAGCAGCCTTTTCTTGATGCGGCCTGCCGGCCGAGGGACTTCAGGTGAAGTGCGACCGGCCGCGGGGCCAACCCTTACGATAAATCCAGTGGGGAGACTGCTGCTACGAACGTCGGCGGCCGCCGTGCTCGCCGCGATGCTCGCGGCCACGGGCGCGGGCAACGACGCCTCGGCGACGGCCGCGCCGCCGCCCCTGATGACCTACATCACCGACCTCGACAAGCCCGCTCCGCAGGTCTGGCTCTCGGGGATCGGCGGCAGCTCGGCGATCGACCTCGGCCCGGCCAGCAGCGCGCTGATCAGCCCGAGCGGCAGCGAGGTCGCGGCGATCGCGATTCAGAAGGGACAGAGCGCGAAGAACTGGACTCTGTCGCTCTATTCCACCTCGGGCGGCTCCCCTGTCACGGTCGTTCAGAGCGTGCAGTTCATGCAGCTGCTCGCCTGGTCGCCCGACTCCGACCTGATCCTCGTCGAGATCGGCGCCAGCCCCGCACAGCTGAGGGTGGTCGACGCCGCGACCGGCCTGGGACGCACGATCGCCAGCGGGCTGATCGCCGGCGCGAGCTTCGCTCCGGACGGCAGCAACCGGGTCGTCTACGCGCGCGCCGCCGTCAACTCGACCCGGGTGAACATCTACACGACCGCATCGACCGGCGTGGACACGCAACAGCTGACGCACGACGGGCTCAGCGAGTTCCCGCTGTGGGGCCCGACGGGGATCGTCTACTCGCACGAGACGCCGCGGCCGAAGAACCCCTATCCCGCGCTCCAGCTGTGGTTCATCAGCCCCACCGGCAAGTCTGAGCGGCGCCTGACCAACACGCCCGTCGCCGCGAACGTCGAGGGCCTGACGCCGATCGCGTTCTCCGCCGACGGCAAGCACCTGCTCGCGAACTTCATCGGGCCGCAGGGCTCGAACCACGCCGAGGCCTACGCCGTCGACCTCAGCGGTGCCAAGCCATCGACTCCCCGCGACATCACCGGACAGGGCAACGGCGACATCGGCGACGCGATCTCCGCCGACGGCAACACGATCCTCCTGACCGACGGGCTGGCGGCCAACGACGCGACGCCATCGGTCGAAACGGTCCCCTGGACCGGCGGCAAGCCGACCGCCGTCATCCGCCAGGGCGCCTACGCGAGCTGGGACCTCTGAGGGTCTGCTAGGAACCCGGCCAGCGGCCGTGGCGCTCGAAGTAGCTGCGCGCCCGATCCTCGGCGTCGCGCGTGCGGTCGCCCTCGACCCCGATCCGGTAGAGCCACGAGACCAGCCAGGTGGCGAGGCCGGCGCCGATCAAACCGCCGCCGCCGATCAGCGAGGTCTCGGTGCCGAAGCACATCGCGACGACGCCGGCCAGCACGGCGAGTGCGGGAATGCCGTAGCGGGTGAAGCGCAGCACCAGCGGCGTCGGCGGGGCTGCCGCCGGGGGCGGCTGCGGATGGGCGTGCTCGAGCGGGCGCGCGGGACGCAGCGGACGAGCGCGCGCGGGTCCCCGCGTGACGTGCGGGCGAACGCGCTTGGGCAGCCGCGAATCCATCGCTCGAGGCTACACCCTCGCGGATGCCCGGCCGACCGCTCAGCCGACCGCCGAGAACGACGCGCCGGTGCCGGCGAAGCTCAGCTCCAGCGCCCCCGGATCGGCCTGCGCCGAACTCAGCGAGATGCCGAACGGCAGGTCGCTGAGCGTGCGCGAACAGCGGGTCTGCGCGCGCAGCGCGTCCAGCTGCGCGGCGGAGCTCGGCACGCCCGCCAGCTCGAGGCCGATCGGGGTGAAGCGCACGCTGTTTCCGGCGGCCAGCGGCCGCAGCCTCACCTCGGCCGCGCGGCCGCGCGGCGGCAGCAGGTCGATGCGCCCTGCGAACAGCGCCACGCGCGGCGTTGGGGTGAGCGCCGCGAGCACGTTCGCCGGCAGCGAGCCGACGCAGGACGGCGTTGCGAGCAGATCGCGCACGCCGCTCGCCGGCAGGCGGACGTCGACGCTCAGGGATCCGATCGCTCCCTCCAGTCCGGTCAGGCTGCGCAGGTGCACGTCGCGAAGCGTCCCGGTCAGCTCGACCGGCGGCAGCCCGTCGATCCGCGCGCCACTGGCGCTGACGCTGACGGCGTTCAGCGAGCCGTGAACGAGCTGCAACAGCAACGGCGTCGAGCCGAACCCGATCTTCGGCGAACCACCGATCCTCGCCGCCACGGCGTGCGTGACCGCGTCGCCGATCAGCTTGCGGGCGACGAGCTCGGCGGCGACGAACGGGATCGCGAGGAAGACCGCGAGCAGCAGCAGCCGGCGCAGGATCGGGATCAGCAGCAGCGTCAGACCACGTTCTGGCTTCGCGGCGCCGATTCCTGCACGCCGGTGCGGCGCGCCCGCTAGCCGTCGTGGAGGATCGGGCCCGTCTCGACGACCTGGAAGGCGCTGCCGGGAACCGTCTTCAGCGTGTCGAGCGCGGCGTCGTTCCAGCGCGGATCGGTCGCCCCCTGGAAGAACCACGGGCTGCCGTTGTCGGCGAGGATCAGGCCGTAGCGCTTCATCGCCTCGAGGATGATCCGCGCGACGCGCGGGAAGTGCGAGATGTCGAAGCTCGCCTTCAGCCGCAGGCGCAGCCCCATCGGCGGCAGGTCGGGGTTGTCCGAGCTCGACGCGAAGTGGGTCGCCGGGTGGATGAATCCGGCCTGCGTGGCCGGCGCGGTGAAGCGGATCGCGTGGTTGATGTAGCCGCGCTGGATCTCGTCGTAGCGGATCAGCCCGGCGAAGATCGACAGCCCCGCGGCGTCGGCCGAGGTCCAGCCGTTCGGTCGCAGCCGGTTGGAGCGCAGGTTGAAGACGGCGCCGGAGGCCGCGTTCCAGGAACCGTCGGCGTTGGGGTAGGCGGAGTAGAGCTCGTAGAGCTTGCAGACGCCCGACTGGAGTACGAGCACGTGGCGATCGCCGCTCGCGCCGGAGCCGCCCTCGATCGGCGCGCCCGGCGGGATCGGGTAGGGGCCCGGGTCAGACTGGTCGCCGTAGGCGGTGAAGTGGATCGCGACCTTCGGCTGGCTCGCGGGCACGACCGCGTAGGGGATCCCGTAGCTGAGGTTGGAGCCGAAGTCCGGATGCAGGTCCAGGTTCGCGCCGATCGAGGCGATGTAGGCGTCCGACAGCGGGCTGACCGGCAGCTTGGAGATGTTCTCGTGCCAGGCGTTGCTCGGCGGGAAGACCTCGCAACCGCCCGTCCCGCTGCCTAGCGGGTAGGACGCCGCGCCCGCCGCGATCCCGGCGCCCGCGCCGAGCAACGCGACGGCGAGCGCGGCCAGGGCGAGGTGGTGGCGCAGGGCGAACATCGGCACGCGGGATCGTCGCAGGCCGGCGCCGGACGCTCGACGGCTGTTCGAGTGCGTCGCTGCGCGATACTGACGATCCAGTGAGCGACGCCGTGCGGATCTTCGCCGAGCACGCGCCGGAATACCACGGCCTGCGCCGACGGCTCGTCCCCGGCCTCGACGCCTTCTACGGTATCGCCGCCGACCTCGTCGGCCTGCGCGGCGGGCCGATCGAGCGGGTGCTCGACCTCGGCGCGGGAACGGGCCTGCTCAGCGCGTTCGTCGTGGAGCGCCACCCGCAAGCCCGCGCGGTGCTGCTCGACGGCGCCGAGCCGATGCTGGAGCAGGCGCGGCAACTGCTGGCGCCGCGGGAGGTCGAGCTCGTCGTCGCCGACCTGCGCGACCCGCTTCCCGACGGTCCCTTCGACGCGGTCGTCTCGGCGCTCGCGATCCACCACCTCGACGACCGGGCCAAGCGCGAGCTGAACGGGCGCGTGCTGACGGTCCTGCGCCCGGGCGGCGTGTTCGTCAACGCCGAGCAGGTGCGCGGGGCAACCGAATGGCTCGAGCAGCGCCAGCGCGAGGGCTGGCTCGCGGCCTGCCGCGGCGAGGGGGCGAGCGAGGACGAGCTTGCGGCCGCGCTCGAGCGTATGGTCCCGGACCGCCACACCGATCTCGAGAGCCAGCTGCGCTGGCTGCGCGAGAGCGGCTTCGGCGACGTCGACTGCTTCTACAAGCGCTGGCACTTCGCGGTGTTCGCGGGCTGGCGTCCTTAGAAGCCGCGGCCGGCCCGCGTCACGCGCGCGCGAGGTAGCGCTCGACGTCCGCCGCCTCTGCGTCGAGCGCCGCGGCGTCGCGTTTGTGAAGCTCCCCGAACGGGGCGAGCACGACCCTGCCGGCGGGCATCGCCCAGGTCGCCACCGCGCGGCCGCCGACGAGCGCGATCGGGCGAAACAGCCCGTTGCTCGACACGATCCCCGCATGCTCCCCGACGATCGGGGCGCGCGAGCTCCAGCCCAGCAGGACCGGATCGAACGCCCCGAGCAGGCGCGGTGGCGGCAGGTCCGCCGCGCTCCGGCGGCTGGCGGGCTCGAAAAGGCCGTCGGCCCGGCGGCGAAGCTTCGCCGCGGCCACCGCGAGCCCTCGGCGCACCTCCCCCAACGCCAGGCCCGACCACTTCGCGAGGTCGCGTTCATCGGCCGGCGCGTGGCCGGCGAGGTAGCGCCGCGCGAGCTCCGCCAGGGCGCTGTCGCGATCCACCACCGGCTGCTCCCCCAGCCAGTCGCGCACGAGCACGAACGCGTGATGCGCCCCCACCATCGGGCCGCGCAGGATCAGCCCACGCTGAGCGGCCAGGATCAGCAGCTGCCCGAGGGCCTGGCCCTCGGTCGGCACGCTCGCCTCGTCGAGCTCGCCGCGCAGCTGCTCGCGGGTCAGCGGCCCCCGCTCCAGCAGCGAGCGTTCGATCGTCGCGACGCCGCGCTCGGCGACCCGCTCCGAGACGCCGAGCTGCGCCAGCCGCCTGCGCGAGCCGGCCAGCTGGCGCGGAGCCATCAGGGCGTGCAGCCAGCCGTAGTCCTCGCGGGCGACCATGTGCAGGGTGCCGCGGCACAACCAGCTGATCACGACCGAGCCATCGCTGAGCGCGCGTTCGACCGCCGCCGCGCTGAGCCCAGGGCTCGCGCGCACGCGCACCGCGAGGCGGGCGCCACGCGGATCCTGCGCCTGGATGGCGAGCAGTCGCTCCGCGACGGCGAGCGGCCCGCGGGCGCGCGGGCCGCTCAACAGCTGGGAGCGCAGGCGCGAGGCGAGCAGCGATTCCTCGGGCGTCGTGCTCGCCGCCACCGTCAGGCTGAGACGCTGAGGTGAAGCGTCTTCGACTGCGTGCTCGAGCCGCGCAGCGAGACGGTTGCGACGTAACTGCCCGGGCTCAGCGCGCGTTTGCCGACCAGCGCCAGCACGAGGCGGTTGGCGCCGGTCCTGCCGCTGAAGTCGAACGTGGCGATCGTCCTGGACTTCGTCGCGCCGGAGGCTGGGCGGGCGATCCGCACGACGATCTCGGCCGCCGCCGTGAGCCTGACAACGAGCGCGAAGGCCCGCCCGGAGCGGATCTTCGTCGACGGTGTCACGCTGCTGATCCGCGGCAGCGCCGGGACGCTCAGCGAGGCGAGCGGCGTCGTCGCCGAGGTCCAGGCGGGGTCGGAGTTGTCGGCGGTCGCATCGTTGGTCAGGTCGGTGGCGCTTGCCGGGAAGGTGCAGGCGTTGGTCGTCCCGCAGCTCGCCGGGATCGAGTAGATGTCGCCGGTCGTCTTCCCGTTCACCTGCTGGTGGGCGTCGAAGACGATGTTCGCGCCGGCAAAGCGCGCCTGGCCGAAGGTCCAGCCGGCCGGCTGCGCGACGATCTCGGTCACGGGCTTGACCCCGGGCGTGCCCGCGACGGGCGTCGTGAAGATGCCTTCGTTGGGCGCGTAGGGGTCGACCAGCAGCAGCGTGGTCCCGTCCGTCGAGAGCGCCAGCGACGTGGGCCCGGTGCCGTTCGCGGTGACGAACTCGTTGTCGTAGGTCGCGATCGGCGCCGCGGCGTCGGCCGCCGGGCCGACGTGGACGGCGAACTGGCAGGAGCTCTGAGCGACGCCCTGTGCGTTGGGCACCGAGAAGCCGCAGCCCTGCGCCTCGACCCAGGCCGCCAGCGTCGGGTTCGCGGGGTCCGGTGCGTCGTCGAAGCCGGCGGCCGGCTCAAGCTCGCTGTCGGTGTTCGACCACTGCGTGATCGTCGCGTCGGGGGCGAGCGGCCGCTCCACCAGGGCCGTCGCCGGCGTTCCCGCGACGCCGGGCATGATGCCCGTGTAGAGGCTGGAGTCGAACAGCTCCTGCCCGTCCGCGGTCAACCGCGGCTGGTTCTCGTAGTAGGCGGCTCCGCTCGCTGCGGCAGCCGCCGGCGCCAGCTCGCGCAGCGATCCACCGCTCAGCTCGTAGGTTCCGGCGCAGTCGGCGCCGCACGCCGCCGGCAGGCTGGCCGGGGCAAAGTGGCTGGTCAGGCCGAGGAACAGCACGGTCGTGCCGCCGTTCTGGAAGACGTCCGGCTCGGTCAGAGTGCCTGCCGGGAGGGTCGCGGCGAGCTGGGGGGAGTTCGCCGCCACCAGCTCGTGCGCGCCGCTCCCGTCGTCGTTGGCCGCCCAGATCCCGGTGGTGGTGCTCCACACGACCTGGCCGGCACTGGCGGCCGGCGCGAGCGCGAGGCCGCCAAGCGACAGCAGCGCGACGAGCGCGCCGAGCAGCGCCTGGCGTGCCGGCCGCCTCCGCCGCGGCGAGCATCCACGGGGTACGCCCGTCATGCAACGAGCTTAGAACCTTGACCGGAAGGCCGTCGCAGGCTCGTGCCGTCGGAGGTCTGACGCCCTCGCGCCGCGCGGCGCTTAGGATGGCGGGCATGTTGCGGGCGTGGCGATGATCGAGGCGCTGCTCGTCGCCAATCGCGGCGAGATCGCGATCCGTGCGTTTCGCGCTGCCAACGAGCTCGGCGTGCGCAGCATCGCGATCTACGTGCCGGAGGATCGCGACTCGGTGCACCGTCTGAAGGCGGACGAGAGCTACGAGATCGGAGAGCCCGGCCACCCGGTCAGCAACTACCTCGACGCGCAGCGGATCGTCGAGCTGGCCGTCGCGGTCGGCGCCGACGCGATCTACCCGGGCTACGGCTTCCTGGCCGAGAACCCGCTGCTGGCGCGCAGCGCGCAGGCTGCCGGCGTGCGCTTCGTCGGCCCGCCGGCGGAGGTGCTCGGGCTCGCCGGCGACAAGACGCGCGCACGGGAGGTCGCCCGGCGCGCCGGCGTTCCCGTGCTCGATGCCTCCGAGCCGGTGCGCGACGCCGCGGCCGCCGCCACGGCCGCGGCGGAGCTCGGCTTCCCGCTGTTCGTGAAGGCGGCGCACGGCGGCGGCGGCCGCGGGATGCGCCTGGTCGAGTCGCCCCAGGAGCTCGAGCGGGCACTCGAGGGCGCGATGCGCGAGGCGCTCGCCGCGTTCGGCGACGACACCGTCTACCTGGAGCAGGCGATGCTGACGGCGCGCCACATCGAGGTGCAGATCCTCGCCGACGGCGCCGGCGGCATCGTCCATCTGTTCGAACGCGACTGCTCGCTCCAGCGCCGCCACCAGAAGGTGATCGAGGTAACCCCGGCCCCGGGCCTCGATGCCGCGCTGCGCGAGCGGATCTGCGACGCGGGCGTTGCCGTGGCGCGCGAGATCGGCTACGAGAACGCCGGCACCGTCGAGTTCCTGCTGGACCGCGACGGGCGCTTCGCGTTCATCGAGATGAACCCGCGGATCCAGGTCGAGCACACGGTGACCGAGGAGACGACCGAAGTCGATCTCGTCCGCTCGCAGATCCTGATCGCGGGCGGGGCGACGCTCGGCGATCTCGGGCTCGAGCAGGGCGCGATCCGCCAGCGCGGCTTCGCCCTGCAATGCCGCGTGACGACGGAGAACCCTGCCAACGGCTTTCGCCCGGACGCCGGGCGGATCACGGCGTATCGCTCGCCCGGCGGCGCCGGCATCCGCCTCGACGAGGGCTCGGCCTTCGTCGGGGCCGAGGTGTCGCCGTTCTTCGATCCGCTGCTCGTCAAGGTCACCGCCCGCGGCCCCGATCTGCGCAGCGCCGCGGCGCGGGCCGCCAGGGCGGTCGCCGAACTGCGAGTGCGCGGCGTCAGCACCAACCAGAGCTTCCTGCGCGCCCTGCTGCGTCACCCCGACTTCCTCGCCGGCCAGGTGCACACGACCTTCGTCGACGAGCACCCGGAGCTGGTCTCGGCCGACCCGGGCGCCGACCGCGCCTCGCGCCTGCTCTCGCGCCTGAGCGAGGTGACGGTGAACCGCGAGCGCGAGCCGCCGGCGGACCTGGTCGACCCGCGCGAGAAGCTGCCGCCGCTGCCCTCGCATCCGCCGCCCGACGGCTCACGCCAGCGGCTGCTCGAACTGGGGCCCGCCGCATTCGCCGCCGCGCTGCGCGAGCAGAGCGCGGTGGCGCTCACCGATACGACGCTCCGCGACGCCCACCAGTCGCTGTTCGCGACGCGCATGCGCACGTTCGACATGCTCGCCGTGGCCGGACACCTCGCGCGCGAGATGCCGTGGCTCCTGTCGCTCGAGTGCTGGGGCGGCGCGACGTTCGACGTGGCGCTGCGATTCCTGAACGAGGATCCCTGGAGCCGCCTGGCCCGCCTGCGCGAGGCCGTGCCGAACGTCTGCCTCCAGATGCTCCTGCGCGGCAGCAACCTGCTGGCCTATTCGCGCTTCCCGCCGGCGGTCGTGGCGGCGTTCGTCGCCGAGGCGGTCGAGCAGGGCGTCGACGTGATCCGGATCTTCGACGCGCTCAACGACATCGAGGGAATGACGCCGGCGATCGAGGCGGCGCTCGAGACGCCCGCGCTCGTGGAGGGAGCGCTCTGTTACACGGGCGACCTCTCCAACCCGGGCGAGCGGGTCTACACGCTCGACTACTACCTGCGGCTCGCCGACGCGCTGGTCGAGGCCGGCGCGCACGTGCTCGCGATCAAGGACATGGCCGGGCTGCTGCGCGCGCCGGCCGCGCGCACGCTCGTCGGCGCGCTGCGCGAGCGCTTCGACGCACCCGTCCATCTGCACACCCACGACACGACCGGCGGTTCGCTCGCCACGATCCTCGCGGCGGCGGAGAGCGGCGTCGATGCCGTCGACGGCGCAGCCGCGCCGATGGCCGGGATGACGAGCCAGCCGTCGCTGGCGGCGATCATCGCCGCGCTCGCCGCAACCGAGCGCGAGGCGGCGGTGACACTCGACTCGGCGCTCGCGCTCGAGCCCTACTGGGAGGCGGTGCGCGCCCTGTACTCGCCGTTCGAGGCGGGACTGCCCGCGCCGACGGGCCGCGTCTACCGCCACGAGATCCCCGGAGGGCAGCTCTCGAACCTGCGCCAGCAGGCTGCGGCGATCGGCGTCGGCGACCGCTTCGAGGAGGTCGAGGCCGCCTACGAGCGAGCCAACGCGCTGCTCGGCCACATCATCAAGGTGACCCCGACCAGCAAGGTCGTCGGCGATCTCGCGATCTTCGCCGTGTCGGCCGGGATCGACCTCGATCAGCTCGAGCGCGACCCGGCGAGCTTCGACCTCCCCGACTCGGTGCTCGACTTCCTGCGCGGCGCGCTCGGCCGCCCGCCGGCCGGGTTCCCGGAGCCCTTCACCGAGCGCGCGCTGCGCGGCCGCCCTGTGCCGGCGCCTGCCCCGCCGCTATCGCCGGCGACGCTCGAGGTGCTCGAGGCGCCGGGACGCGAGCGCCAGATGGCGCTGGCGGAGCTGATGTTCCCGGGACCGCTGAACGAATACCTGGCCTCCCGCGAGCGCCACGGCGACGTGTCGCTGCTGCCGACCGCGGCGTTCTTCTACGGCCTGCGCGAGAGCGAGGCCCTCCAGGTCGACCTGGCGCCCGGCGTGCGGGTGATCTTCGAGGTCGAGGCGATCGGCGAGGCCGACGAGTCCGGCATGCGGACGGTGATGGCACGGGTCAACGGGCAGTTGCGTCCGGTCGACGTGCGCGATCGCCGCGCGCTCAGCGCGGTCGCCGAAATCGAGCGGGCGGACAGCTCGAATCCTGGTCACGTCGCCGCGCCGGTGATCGGCGCCGTGATCATCCAGGTCGCACCCGGCGAGGAGGTCCGCGCCGGCGACCCGGTCGCCGTGATCGAGGCGATGAAGATGGAGTCGACGATCACCGCACCGGTCGGCGGGCGCGTCGAGCGCGTCGCGGTCGCGAGCGGCACGCGCGTCGAGCGCGGCGACCTGCTGCTCGTGCTCGCGCCCGCCGACGCGGCCTCCTAGCCGGCCGCGCCCGCGTCCGGCCGGCCGGCGCGGATCGAGGAGATCGTCTCACTCGGGGAGATCGCCTCGGGCGCCGTGCGCAGTTCGAGCAGGGTGCTTCGATCGGATGCGAGCGCGCGCTCGAGCGCCGGCATGAACTGGTCGGTTCGCTCGATCAGCTCGCCGTCCGCCCCACAGGCGCGCGCGATCGCCGGGAAGTCGGGGTTGCGCAGGTCGGTTGCGACGACGCGGCCCGGGTAGCGGCGCTCCTGGTGCATGCGGATCGTCCCGTACATCGCGTTGTTGACGACGATCACGACGATCGCCACCCCCTCCTGCGCCGCCGTGGCCAGTTCGAGACCGCTCATCTGGAAGCCGCCGTCGCCGACGAAGCAGACGACCGGGCGCTCGGGGTGGCGTAGCTTCGCGGCGAGCGCCGCCGGCACGGCGTAGCCCATCGCACCGCTCTGGGGCATCAGCTGGCTCGGGTAGCGGCGGAAGTCGGCGTAGCGGCTGACCCAGCCGCTGAAGTTGCCGGCGTCGCCGGCGACGATTCCCTCGCCGGCAAGCCGCTCGGCGGCCTGGCGCACCACCAGCCCGAGGTCCAGCCGCCACGGCCCCGGCTGTGGAACGCTCCACGCCTCCTGCGCCGCCCGCGCCCGCGCCGTGGGGTCCGCCCAGCCGGAGCCGTCCAGCGGCTCGATCGATGCGAAGAACGCCGCCGAGTCGCTGACCACCGAGATCGCGGGCGCGAACACGCGTCCGAGCTCGCGCGGCTCCGCGTGGACGTGGATCAGGTCCTGGCGGGGGTCCGGCGCCTCGATCAGCGTGTAGCCGCCGGTCGTGACGTCGCCGAGCGGGTCGCCGACGACCAGCAGCACGTCAGCCTCGCGGACGCGCCGCGCGAGCGCCGGGTCGGTGGCCGTCGTCAGGTGGCCGGCGTAGGAGCTCGAGCTGTTGTCGAAGTAGTCCTGGCAGCGGAAGGAGCAGGCGACCGGCAGCGCCGATGCCTCGGCGAAGGCCTGCGCGCGCCGGGCGGTCTCGGCACTCCAGCCGCCGCCGCCGACGATCATCAGCGGCCGCGACGCGCGAGCGAGCCGCTCGCGCACGCGCTGAAGCTCGCGCGCCGCCGGAGGGGCTGTCGCCCTGGGCAGGGGAGCAGCATCTGCCACCGAGGCGCGCTCAGCGAGCACGTCCTCCGGCAGGGCGAGGACGACCGGCCCGGGCCGACCCGAGGTCGCGACCGCGAAGGCCCGCTGGAGGAGCTCGGGGATCGCAGCGGTCTGCTCGACCTGCTCGGACCACTTTGCCAGCGGCGCGAACGCCGCCCGCAGATCGAGCTCCTGGAGCGCTTCGCGCCCGAGGTGGCCGCGGGGCACCTGGCCGACCAGGAAGATCATCGGGGTCGAGTCGGCGTACGCCGTGTGCACTCCGATCGAGCCGTGCGTCGCGCCGGGCCCGCGGGTCACGAAGCAGACGCCGGGGCGGCCGGTCAGCTTGCCGTCGGCCTCGGCCATGTTCGCCGCACCCGCCTCGTGGCGCGCGTTGACGAAGCGGATCGGGGAGTCGTGGAGCGCGTCGAGCGCGTCGAGGTAGCTCTCCCCCGGCACGCCGTAGATCACGTCGGTGCCGTGCAGCGCGAGCTGGTCGATCAGGATCCGCCCGCCCGAGCGCGCCCGCGGCGCCGAGGTCACAGTCAGCGCCCGGCCGTCCAAAGGCTGACGTCGATCTGGCTCGGCGCGCTCGGATCGCCGCAGACCGGCAGGTACATGGTGCGCAGCTTCGGAACGCTTGCGATGAGCGCCCGGGAGCCGGGCGCGAGCGTCACGAGGACCTGCGACGGCCGGCTTCCGCCGGCGGCGCTGCTGGTCGGTGGCGCGTGAGCCTGCGGGTTGCACCAGTTGAACCACTGGAACATGGCAGAGGCCGAGCGCCCCGGGGAGAGCAGGATCGTCGCGCTGATGCGCTCACCGGGCCACATCAAAGCGGTGTTCAGCGCGCGTTCGCGCAGCACCTCGTGCGGTGAGCCACCGCGCATCGCGATCACCGGACGGCCGCTGAGCCGGCAGGCGGTCCGGCCGTGGTTGGTGACCGTGACGGCACCGACCAGCGACTGGGTGGCCCCCTGACCGCCGAAGCTCGCCGCCGCCGCAGAAGCGGCGCACGGCGCGACGGCTGCGGCGGAGCCGGGCGCGGCGACGACCATCGACCCCACCACCACCACCAATGCCACGAGACCGGCCGACCGTGTGCCCATGGTCAGGTTGTAGCGGTTGGGGCCGCCGCGCGGGAGCGATACGCCGGTGCCCCGGGGTGCGGCGAAGCCGGCACCCTCTTCAATCATTTCGGCGCGTAGCCGCGTTCGGCCTTTCGGATCTGGCCGAGCTTCGCGAGCTGCGCGAGGCGGCTGGAGACGGTCGAGCGGTTCAGATCGAGGCCCTTCGCGACCTCGCCGGCGGTCGAACCGGGATGCTTGGCGAGGAACTCGATGATGCTGGCGCGGGTGTCGGCCTTCAGCGTGCGCGCCTCGGCGCGGCGCTTGCTCGCGCGCCTGGAGGTGGCGCGGCGCAGGGAACGAGCCGGGACCTCGAGCGCTTCCGCGCCGTTCGCGCGTGCCTCCTTCAGCTCGGCTTCGAGCCGCTCGAGCTGCCGGCGCTGCTCGGCGACCTGGGCTTCGAGCGCGTCGATCGCCTGCTGGGTTCGAGCCATCGTTCCCTTCCGTCCGGTGGGGTGGGGCGCTCGACTACGATGCTCCGGTGGGTCTTTGCAGCGAGCGCTCAGAGCAGATCGAGACCGAGATGATATTCGCGCGGAGACCGCTGACGGGCACGGCCTGACCGATGTCCTACACGACTGCCGACGGGCGCAAGCAGGTGCTCGACGCGCTGGCCGCTGCCGCCGATCAGCTCGGCAACGCGGTGGCCTACCTCGGCGGTGCGTACGAGCAGCTCGACGACTATGCCGCCGAACGCCTCGAGGAGCAGCTGTTCCGCCCGGTTCAGCACGCCTACGGCCGGGCGCGGCGCGTGTACAGCGAGTTCGCGGAGCGCCACGACCTCACGGCCCGCTCGTTCGAGCAGCAGCAGCCGCACATGCGCGCCAACGACGCCCGCGGTCTGATCGACAGCGCCGTCGAGGCGGTCGCCCGGGCGGACGGCGGCCTCGGGGGGCTCCAGGACTCGATGCTGCCGATCGAGGTCGGCGACGCGGAGCTGCGCGCCGGCATCGAGCAGGTGCGGGTCATGCTCGGCGAGGTGAGCGATCGCGCCCGCCGGCTGGAGCGCACGCTCGGGCGTTAGCTGACCCGCGGCCATCGTGGCCGCGCGGGCGCCGGCTGCAGCGCGGGCGCTAACGGGCGCGGGCGGCGCGGCGCAGCGAGTCGGCAAGCAGCGCCACCACGCCGACCGGCAACACCCACCATGCGGCGACGGTGCTCGTCGCGATCAGCGCCGTGACGGCGATCGCGACGACGACACCGAGCGCGACCCGCCAGTCGTCGCCGACGACGAAGTCCCAGATCCCAAGCGCCAGTGCCTTCAGCCTGCTCATGGCTCGGCCACGGACGCGGCGACACCGGCCACCGGAGCCATCGCGCGGCGGATCACCGCGACGAAGCCAAGCGAAAGCGCCAGCAGCGCGGGGATGATCGCGAGCAGCGCGGCGTCGCCGCCCGGCCACGACGCTCCGGCGCCCTCGGCGCCCCAGAAGGTCCCAAACGAGGTCAGCATCACGCCGACCGCGAACTTCATCGTGTTCTCGGGCGCCCGCGCGAGCGGCGCGCGAACCGCGACCCCGACGGCGGCGACGCAGGCGATGGCGACCGCGGCGGCGAGCGCCGCGAGCGCGATGCGATGCTGGTTGGCGCCGAAGGTCAGCACGATGAACGCGACCTCGAGCCCCTCCAGCAGCACGCCCTTGAAGGCGACGGTGAAGGAATAGGGGTCGAAGCCGACCGGCCGGCCCGCGTCGCGTGCCGCCTGCGTCTCGAGCGCATATGTCGCCGCCTCGTCGTGGAGCGCCTTGAGGCCCGCGGCGCGGAGGATCGCCTTGCGCAGCCACTGAAGGCCGAAGACCAGCAGCAGGCCTCCGACCGCGACCCGCAGCACGTCGATCGGCAGCGACGTGAGCGCCGGACCGAGGCCGGCGACGAGCGCGGCGAGCAACGCCACCGCAGCGGCGGCTCCGGACAGCGTCGAGGACCAGCTGCGCGTCGTTCCGACGGCGAGCAGGATCGTCAGCGCCTCGACGGCCTCCACCGCGCAGGCGAGGAATACGGAAACCGCGAGGCCGACCTCGGGGCCGCTCATCGGAGCTCGATTGTCGCGCACATGTCACTCAAGGTAACGCGCTGCTAACCGAGCCGGTCCGTGGGGGCGGGATAGTTGGGGTGACCACCAACAGCGAGAGGAGCGCGATGACGCACGAGTCCTACAAGGCCTGGCTGGACGAGATGCCGATCGACGACGTGCGCAGGCGGATCGAGCGCCTCGAGAAGAAGCTCTGGGACCTCCATGTCCTGGAACGGCTCTACGACGAGCGCCGCGGCGGCGGCGAGGAGGAGGCGGCAGGCGGCGGCGGCGAGCCGAACGAGTCTGCCCCCACCGAGGGCGAGCCGGCGAGCGAGTGGCACGAGCACGGCGCGCAGGAGGGCGAGCCTGCGAGCGAGGGCGGCGAGCACGGCGCGCACGAGGGCGAGCCCACGAGCGAGGGTGGCGAGGAGCACGCCGGCGGTTGAAGCGCGCGGGCGCTGTGCTGCCTGGCGGCGGTCCGCGAGTGTGTCGCGGTGTTGATCGAGTGGGCTCGCGAGGAGGGCCGCTAGCTGCGCTAGTCGCGATCCTCGAGCACCGTGATCGCGACGAACATGGCGAACGCTCCGGCGGCGCCGATCGCGGCGAGCACGCCGCTGACGATCGACCACGGGGTGGGGAGAATGGCCGCCAGGATCGTCCCGACGACGGCGACGACCGCAAACGCGACCCACGCACGTCGCTGGCGCACCGGCGAGGGGATCCGGTTGAGGGTGACCCGGTGACGCGGCGGCATCGAAGAGGAGCCTAGAGCGAAGGGCGGTGTCTGTCTGAGCGCGTGCACGTCGGCACGAGAGCGGCGCGGGCCTCGAAGGACGAGGGACGCGGGGCGGGGCGAACACCCTGCCGCGGGCTCGGCCTGGAGCCCGGGTGAGCCTTCTCTAGACTGGCCGGGAAGTGGCGAACCCGGCCGACAGCTACCTGTCCGACGAGGAGATGCGCGAGTACTACGCCCGGCGAGCCGGCGAGTACGACGACTGGTGGCTCGGCACCGGCCAGTTCGCGACGCGCGAGCGGCCGGGCTGGTCCGGGGAGGTCGAGGAGCTGATCGAGCTGGTCGCGGGGCTGCCGCCGCAGCGCGTGCTCGACGTGGCCTGCGGGACGGGCTTCCTGACCCAGCATTTGAAGGGCGAGGTCACGGCGCTTGACCAGAGCACGGAGATGCTCGAGATCGCGTCCGGACGGATCGGGCGCGACGCTCACGCGATCTGCGGCGAGGCGGTGCCGCTGCCATTCGGTCGCGACGAGTTCGACTTCGTCTTCACCAGCCACTTCTACGGACACCTGCCGCCGGACGAGCGCGAGGCGTTCGTGGCCGAGGCCCGCCGGGTCGCCTCCTACCTGGTGATCGTCGACTCGGCGCGCCGCGACGACACCGAACCCGAGGAGTGGCAGGAGCGGGTCCTCGACGACGGGTCGAGCCACCGCGTCTACAAGCGCTACTTCCGTGCCGGCGAGCTCGCGGAGGAGCTGGGCGGCGGCACGGTGCTGCACGACGGGCACTGGTTCGTCGCCGTCGGGACCTAGCGGACCCGCCCGCGCGCCGCTGCGAGGACTACACTGGCAAGGTAGCTCCACGATCGAGTGTCCAGGCTCCCGCATTCCCCAGTGGCCGTGCCAACCGGGGGGCCCAGAGGAGCGAAGCCATGCGCGAAGGTGCCGACGAGCGAGGCTCGGAGCGACCCACGCCGGCGTCGACGACGTTCAACGATCTGATCAAGGACGTCGCCCGCCGCAACGAGGAAGCGCACAAGGAGGCACTCAAACTCCGCGTCGCAAGCGGCCGCGCGGCGCGTGAACAGAAGCGGGCGCGCGACCTGCGCTGATCGCGGGGCGCCGGTCTCGCGGACGACGGCGACCGCCGCGCGCGGTGCGCTGATCGCCACCGCCCGGCGGGGGCGGTCCGCGAGGCGCCTATGCTGTCCTGGTGGT
This sequence comes from uncultured Solirubrobacterales bacterium, assembly GCA_963709225.1. Lineage (GTDB taxonomy): Bacteria > Actinomycetota > Thermoleophilia > Solirubrobacterales > Solirubrobacteraceae > Palsa-513. The sequence goes on along the minus strand of CAVPVM010000005.1, from coordinate 905,752 downwards.
CGTAAGGGTGATCGAGCAGCGTCAGGTCACTCCGCCCCGACGCCGCCGGCCGCGGATCTGGCTGGCCGGGATCGTCGCGTTCGTTGCGCTCGTGGTCGCGGCGGTGGCGGTCGTCGTCGCGTTGTGGTCGGGCGCAAAGCTCTCGACGGACAGCACCGCGCTGGCGCGAGTGGAGCTTCAGCCCCTGGCCGGAACGCTCGTGCGGGCGGCGGCGTTCGGGCCTGACGGGCAGAGCATCCCGCTGCGCCGCGCGGGCGGGCGGCTGACGCCGCTGGTGCAGCTGGAACCCGGCGAGCTGATCTCGGTCGATGTGGTGATCCGCCGGCCCGGATGGCTCAGCTGGGCGCTCGGCAGCTACCGCGACGAGCGCCTGACCGTGCGCGCGCCGGTTGCCCGGATCACCGACCCCTGGGTGACGGTGGCGGCCGGTGGCTCGGTGCGCGTCAACTTCGCCCAGCCGGTCAGTGCGCTCGCCTACGCGACCCCGGGCCAGCCCAGCGTGGCGCTCTCGCTGAGCGGACCCACGCGCGCGGTCACGCTTCCCGGCCTCGGGGGGTCGGGCACCGCGGAGGTGAGCGCGGCGGTGAGGCCCTGGGAGACGCTGAGCTCGCCGATCAGGGTCTCGTGGTTCCCGCCGGCGAGCTCGCCGGCGCTGATCGCCAGCCCGGCGCCGGGTTCGAGCCTTTCGCCGGCCGCCTCGATCACGCTGACCTTCTCCAAGCCGGTCGCGACCGTGCTTGGCTCCTCGCTGCCGACCGTGTCACCGGCCGCGGCCGGCTCGTGGCGCCAGACCGACAGCCACACGCTCGTCTACACACCGGCCGGCGTGGGCGAGCCGCTCGGCAGCTCGCTCGCGGTCACGCTTCCGCGCAGCGTCGCGGTCACCGGCCCCTCGGGCAGCCTGACGGCGCCGAGCCGGGAGCTGTACTGGACGATCCCGCTCGGCTCAACGCTGAGGCTCCAGCAACTGCTCGCCCAGGAGGGCTACCTGCCGGTCCGGTGGACGCCCGCCGGCGCCGCAGTGCCGCAGACGACCGCCGCGCAGGCGCAGGCCGCGATCTCACCGCCCGCCGGCGCGTTCAGCTGGCGCTATCCGAACACTCCGGCGCAACTCGAAGCGCTGTGGAAGCCGGGCCGCGCGAACGCGATCACGCGCGGCGCGGTGATGCGCTTCGAGCAGACGCACGGCCTCGCCGTCGACGGCCTCGCCGGGCCGATGGTCTGGCACGCGCTGCTCGCCGACGCGGTCGCCGGGCGCCGCTACGACGTCCCCTACAGCTATGTCTACGTCCACAGCCAGGTCCCGCAGAAGCTGACGCTGTGGAGCGCCGGCCACACCGTCCTCACCTCGCCGGGCAACACCGGCATCCCGTCGCGACCGACCGCGCCCGGCACCTACCCGGTGTTCGAGCACATCCCGGTTGGGACGATGAGCGGCATCAACCCCGACGGGTCCCACTACCACGACCCGGGAATCCGCTGGATCAGCTACTTCAACGGCGGCGACGCGCTGCACGCCTTCCCGCGCGCCTCCTACGGGACGCCGCAGAGCCTCGGCTGCGTCGAGCTGCCGCTCGCCGCGGCGGCGAAGGTCTGGCCCTACACGCCGGTCGGCACGCTGGTCACGATCGAGAACAGCTGACGGGGCGCAGTGACTCCGGGAGGCCCCGGAGTCAGGCTCCCGCGGCGTCGAGCTCCGGCTGCTCGCCGCCGCACTCCGCCGTCCGCGCCTGGGTCCTGTGGCCGAGCGGCCGCTCGAGCGACGCCGGCAAGCGCCCGCCAGTCGAAAGCCAGGATCCGCTGAGGATCAGCAGGAGCCCGGCGATCGCGCCGGCCCCCACGTGCTCCCCGAGCACGGCCACGCCGAGCGCGACCGCCAGGACGGGAGCGATGTAGGTGATCACCGCCGCTCGCCCCGGCCCGATCTCGGAGACCAGCCGCGTGTAGATCAGAAAACCGGCGACCGTACAGAGCACCACGAGCACCGCCACCGACGCCAAGGCCGCCGCCGACGGCGTGTGCGACGGCGTCTCGAGCAAACCGGCCGGGGTCAGCACGAGCGCGGCCGTCAGCAGCGCAGCCGCGGTGACGGCGCGCGCGTCGAGGTCGAGCAGGTGGCGGTTGAGGATCATCGGCCCGGCCGCGTAGCCGACAGCGGCGAGCAGAACGGCGCCCGCGGCGAGCAGGCCGGTGCTGCTGCCGGCGACGTCGATGCCGACCAGCGCGATGACTCCCGCGAAGCCGATCAGCAGGCCCGTGAGGCGGCGGCGGTTGACGCGCTCGTCGGGCTCGAAGCGCAGCGCGAGCAGCGCGATGATCAGCGGCACGGCGGCGACGATGATCGCCGCGAGCGACGAGGCAACATGTCGCTCGGCGGCCGCGATCAGCGGAAACGGGATCGCGAACTCGATCACCGCGTAGGCGAGGATCCAGCGCAGGCGGCCGCGCAGGCCGGGCAGCACGCCGGCGCGCCAGGCCATCGCCGTGACGATCGCCGCGGCGAGCGCGAGGCGCACCCAGACGAGGAAAAGCGGCGACATGCCACCGTCGACGGCGACGCGGATGAACAGGTACGGGATGCCCCAGAGGGCCGAGACCGTCCCAAAGGCGAGCCAGGCGCGAGCGCTCATCGGCCGACTATCGCATGCAGGCGCGGGCGCGGGCGGCAAACCATGGCGCACCGCGTCGAGTCCGCGGCTCGCAGACGCCTGGGCGGCTGCGCGGGCGCCACGGCGGCCTGGCTCTCAGTCGCGTCGAGCCAGACGCCCGGCCTGCTCGGTCGCGCGGCGTAGGCGGCGGGCGAGCTCCGGCGTCAGCGCATCCGGCGCCATCCGCCAGTGCCAGTTGCCGGCGGCGCGCCCCGGCATGTTCATGCGGGCTTCGTCGCCGAGACCGAGGACGTCCTGCGCCTGGATCATCGCGAGGTTCGCGGGCGAGGCGAAGGCGAGGCGGATCAGACCCCAGTTCGGCTCGCGCTCGAGGATGCCGGCGGCACGCATCGCATCGAGCGCGCGGGCGCGCGGGCCATCGCCGGCGGCATCCCACCAACCGCAGATCGGGTCCTGGTCGTGCGTCGCGGTGTAGATCACGCTGTGGCGACGGTGGTTCTCCAAGCGGTGGGGACTGTGGCGCGAGGACTCATCGAACGCCCACTCGAGGACGGCCATTCCGGGGAACCCGAGGCGGTCGCGCAAGCGGCGCACGGCCGGCGTGATCACGCCGAGATCCTCGGCGATCAGCGGCAGATCGCCGAGCGCCGCTTGGGCCGCGGCAAACGGTGCGTCGCCGGGCCCGCGGCGCCAGCGCCCAACCCTCGCGTCGGGCGCCTCCTCGGGCACCGACCAGTAGGCGACAAAACCGCGGAAGTGGTCGATGCGAGCCAGGTCGAACAGCTCGAAGGTTCGCCGCAGACGCTCGACCCACCAGCGGTAGCGCCTGCGGTGCAGGGCCGGCCAGTCATACAGCGGGTTGCCCCAGAACTGGCCGCGGTCGCTGTAGCGGTCGGGTGGCACGCCGGCCACGAAGCCGCGCTGGAACAGCTCGGGATGCGCCAGGTGGTCGGCGCCGCCGCGCGCCACATAGATCGGGACGTCGCCGATCAGCCGCACCCCGTGCGACGCGGCGTGCGCGCGCAGCGCGGTCCATTCGCGCTCGAAGCGCACCTGGTCGTGGAGCGCGCGGCGGCCGCGGGCGAAGCGCTCCCAGTCGCCGATCCAGAAGGCGTGGCGCGCGCGGAAGTCCCGCTCCTCCGCCTGCGATACCGGCGCGCTCGGCTCGGCCAGCAGAGAGGGTGACGCGGCGAAGGCGGAGCTCGAGCGGTACGGCGAGCCGTAGCGATCGGGCGGGCCGAGCGGCAGCATCTGCCACCAGGACTGCCCCGCCGCGGCGAGCCAGTCGACGAAGGCGAAGGCCTCGGCGCCCAGGCGCCCGCCCGGCAGCGAGGTCGGGTGCAGCTGGACGCCGGATGAGCGGACGATCTCCATCAGCGCGACGCTACTACCCGCAGGGCGGCCGGCGATCGCGGCGCGCCGCCAATGCGCACGAGACGGTGGTGCGACACTAGCCACTGCTGAGCCGTCCTTCACCGCGGACGCGCAGGCCGTTCGCGGCAACGGGGTTGCAGGCAGCAGGATCTTCACGGATGTGTGACAAACCTGCCGACAGGGGAACAAGAGCAACGTCGTGTCGCCGCCCTCAGCCGCCAGCCCGCCGACCAGGGTCCAGATCGAGGATCCTCAGCCGCTGCTCGACTGCGGCCGCTACGCCGTCAAGGCGTGCGTCGGTGACCGCGTCGAGGTCAGCGCGACGATCTTCGCCGACGGGCACGACGTGCTGGCGGCGGTGGTGCGCTCCCGCGGTCCGGGCGAGCGCGAATGGAGCGAGACACCGATGCATCGAAGCGACGCCGAACTCGGCGGCGACCGCTGGTCCGGCTCCTTCAGCGTCGACGCGCAGGGACGCTGGGAGTGGACGCTCGATGCGTGGATCGACGTCGAGGCGAGCTGGCGGGATGAGCTCGAGCGCAAGATCGCAGCCGGCCAGCGCGACCTCTCGGCCGAACTGCTCGAGGGGGCAGCGCTCCTTGCGAAAGCCGCGACCCGTGCCCGCGAGGGCGACCGCGCAGTGATCGAGGCGGCGGCGGCCACACTCGCCGATCCGCAGACCCCGGAGGCGGAGCGACGCGCGCAGGCCCTCGCGCCGGAGCTCGCGCTCGCCTGCGCGCGGCACCCGGACCGCTCACGCTCGACCTTGATGGCGCCGGCGCTCGCGCTGGATGTGGACCGTCCGCGTGCCCGCTTCGGTTCCTGGTATGAGCTCTTCCCGCGCTCGTTCGGCGGTCTCGCGGGCGTCGCCGAGGTGCTCCCTCGGCTCGCCGACCTCGGTTTCGACGTGGTCTATATGACGCCGATCCACCCGATCGGGCACACCCATCGCAAGGGCCGAAACAACGCTCTGGTCGCGGGGCCGGGCGATCCCGGCAGCCCCTGGGCGATCGGATCCCAGGACGGCGGCCACACCGCGATCGATCCGGGGATCGGCACACTCGAGGATTTCGACCGGCTCATCGCGGCGGCGGCGGACGCCGGGATCGAGCCGGCGCTCGACTTCGCGATCCAGTGCTCGGCCGATCATCCGTGGCTGCGCGAGCACCCGGAGTGGTTCCATCACCGCCCGGACGGCACGCTGAAGTACGCCGAGAACCCGCCGAAGCGCTACGAGGACATCTACAACGTGAACTTCGAGTGCGCGGACTGGCGCGGACTGTGGGAGGCGCTGCTGGAGGTCGTCGAGTTCTGGGTCGCGCGCGGTGTGCGGATCTTCCGCGTCGACAACCCGCACACCAAGCCGATCGCGTTCTGGCAGTGGCTGATCGGCGAGGTGCGCGGCCGCGAGCCCGACGTGCTGTTCCTGGCCGAGGCCTTCACCCGCGCGGCGCCGCTGCGCGCCCTGGCCAAGGTCGGCTTCAACCAGTCCTACACGTACTTCACGTGGAAGAACTCGCGCCACGAGCTCGAGGAGTACGTGACCGAGCTTGCGGCCTCCGGCATGCAGCTCTACTGCCGGCCCAACTTCTTCGCCAACACGCCGGACATCCTGACCGCCTACCTTCAGCAGGGCGGCCCGCCGGCGTTTCGGGTGCGGCTCGTGCTGGCGGCGACGCTGTCGCCCAGCTACGGCATCTACTCGGGCTTTGAGAACTACGAGAACGTCGCGCTCGCCCCCGGCTCGGAGGAGTACCTGGACTCGGAGAAGTACGAGCTGCGGTCGCGAAGGCTCGACGGGCCGCTGCTGCCGATGATCGCCGAGCTCAACCGGATCCGCCGCGAACACGCGGCACTCCAGCGCCTGGACAACGTCACGTTCCTGCCGGTCGAGAACGACGCGCTGATCGCATACGCCAAGACCGGCGCGCACGAGACGCTGATCGTGGTCGTCAACCTCGACCCCCACCAGGCCCAGGAGGGCGTCGTGATCGTGCCGGCGCGACTGGGGCTGCCGCCGGTGTTTGACACCGTCGACCTGCTCGGCGGCGAGCGCTTCAGCTGGCGCCTCGGTCGCAACTTCGTGCGCCTCGACCCCGAGATCCGCGCCGCGCACCTGCTGGCCGTTGAGCCGCCGCGATGAGGAGCCGCGCATGACGCCTCCCGGACAGTGGTTCGAGAGCAACCCCCTGTGGTTCAAGACTGCGGTCTTCTACGAGATCCACCTGCGTGGCTTCTTCGACGGCAACGGTGACGGATCGGGCGACTTTCAGGGGCTGACCGAGAAGCTCGACTACCTCGACTGGCTCGGGATCGACTGCGTCTGGCTGCTGCCGATGTACCGCTCCCCACTCGGCGACGGCGGCTACGACATCTCGGACTTCAAGTCGGTGCACCCCGACTACGGCACGATCGAGGACGCGCGCGCCTTCATCGAGGCCGCCCACCAGCGCGGCATCCGCGTGATCGCCGACCTCGTGATCAACCACACCTCGAGCGAGCACCCGTGGTTCCAGGAGTCGCGCTCCTCGCCGGACTCGCCCAAGCGCAACTGGTACGTCTGGTCTGATGACCCGACGCGCTACGCGGAGGCGCGGATCATCTTCGTCGACAGCGAGGCCTCCAACTGGACCTACGACGAGCAGGCCGGCGCCTACTACTGGCACCGCTTCTTCCATCACCAGCCGGACCTCAACTACGACGAGCCGGCCGTCCAGGAGGCGATGCTCGACGTGATCCGCTTCTGGCTCGACCTCGGCCTGGACGGCTGCCGCCTGGACGCCGTGCCCTACCTGTTCGAGCGCGACGGGACCAACTGCGAGAACCTGCCCGAGACGCATGCGTTCCTGAAACGCCTGCGCGCCACCGTGGATGAGGAGTACCTCGACCGCGTGCTGCTGGCGGAGGCCAACCAATGGCCCCAGGATGTGGTCGCCTACTTCGGCGACGGCGACGAGTGCCAGATGGCGTTCCACTTCCCGGTGATGCCGCGGATGTTCATGGCGTTGCGGCGCGAGCAGGCCGCTCCGATCCTCGAGATCCTCGACCAGACGCCCGCGATCCCCGACGGGGCGCAGTGGGGGCTCTTCCTGCGCAACCACGACGAGCTGACGCTCGAGATGGTCACCGACGAGGAGCGCGACTACATGTACGCCGAGTACGCGAAGGACCCGCGGATGAAGCTCAACCTCGGCATCCGTCGCCGCCTCGCGCCGCTGCTCGACAACAGCCGCGTCGAAATCGAGCTGCTGACCGCGATCATGTTCTCGCTCCCGGGTAGCCCCGTCCTGTACTACGGTGATGAGATCGCGATGGGAGACAACGTCTACTTGGGTGATCGCGACGGCGTGCGCACTCCAATGCAGTGGACGGGAGACCGAAACGGCGGCTTCAGCAGGGCCGACTTCGCCCAGCTCTACGCGCCGCCGCTGATGGACCCTGTCTACGGCTACCAGGCGGTCAACGTCGAGGCGCAGCTGCGCACGCCGACCTCGCTGCTGCGCTGGCTGCGGCGCTTCATCGCCCTGCGCAAGGAGCACCCGGTGTTCGGGCTCGGTAGCTACGAGCCGCTCTACCCGACCAACCCGAGGATCTTCGCGCACGTGCGACGCTACGAGCACGACATCGTGCTGTGCGTTCACAACCTTGCCCGCTCCGCGCAGGCGGTCGAGCTGGACCTGTCGCCCTACGAGGGGCGCTACCCGGAGGAGATGTTCGGCCGCTCCAGGTTCCCGCGGATCGGCACCCTGCCCTACCTGCTGACGCTTGCGCCGCGCGGATTCTTCTGGTTCCTGTTGACCGAGCCGACGGAGGAGGAGGCTGCGCGTGAGCACTCCTGACCTGGCTACGGCGATCGCGGCGGGTGACGCGGGCGCGCTGCCCGAGGATGCGCTCGCGTCGTGGGCGACATCGCAGCGGTGGTTCAGCTCGAAGTCGCGGCGGGTGAGCGAGTTCAGGGTTCTCGATCTCGTCAACCTGGAGTCCGAGGACCCGGTTGTCGCGATCGTGGTCGCCGAGGCGCGCTTTGACTCCGGCACGCACGAGCTCTACCAGGTGCCGATCGCGGTGCGCCCGCTCAGCTCGGCCTGGGGCGCCGGCGTGATCTTCGCCGACGAGGCGCACGTCGTCTACGACGCGCTGCTGGACGAGGCAGCCGACGCCGTGCTCGCGCGCCAGTTCGCGGCCGGCACGAAAATCGATCGGCCGGCCGGCTGCGTCTCGTTTCACTGGGACGAGGCGTTCGCGCCACCGTCCGCGCAGCCGGCGATGCGCACGATGGGGGCGGAGCAGTCCAACACCTCGGTGGTGCTCGACGAGCGCCTCGCGCTGAAGGTCTTCCGCCGCGTCCAGCCGGGCGTCAACCCGGAACTCGAGATGCTGCGCTTCCTCGCCGCGCACGCCTTCCCCAACATCGCCGCGCTGACCGGTTACTACACCTACACCGGCGAGCTGATGGACGCGACGCTCGGCGTCGTGCAACGCTACATCGGCGGCTCACGCGACGGCTGGGAGCTGGCGCTCGAGGCGCTCAGCGCGGAGGACCGCTCGTTCCTGGGCCGGCTCGGGGAACTGGGCGCGGCCACGGGACGGATGCACGCGACGCTCGCGTCGGCAACCGAGGACCCGGCGTTCGCGCCGGAGGAGCCGACGATGGAGAACCTCGCGCTGCTCACCGCCTCGCTCGACGAGCAGATCGAGCGCGTCTTCGACGACCTGCCGGACCTGCCCGAGCTCGCGCCGATCGCCGGTCGCGGCGAGGAGGTCCGCGACCACCTCCAGTCGCTCTCGCACGTCGGCGTCGGCGGGCGCCTGATCCGCATCCACGGCGACTACCACCTCGGACAGACCGTCTGGGGCCCCGAGGACTGGGTGATCCTCGACTTCGAGGGCGAGCCCGGACGGCCGCTGCTGGACCGCCGCCGCAAGCGCTCGCCGCTGCGCGACGTGGCCGGCATGCTCAGGTCGCTCGCCTACGCAGCTTCGGCGGCGTCGCTGCTGCGCGGAGCAGAGGTGCCGGCGGATTGGGAGCAGGAGGCCCGTCGCCGCTTCATCGACGGCTACATGGCGACGACCGATCCGGCCATCCTGCCGGCCGGAGGCCCGGCCTTAGAAAAGCTGTTGGCGATCTTCGAGCTGGAACGCGCGATCTATGAGCTGCGCTACGAGCTCGACAACCGCCCCGACTGGGTCGGGATTCCCGTGGCCTGCATCGTGCGCCTGCTCGGGCAGGCGCCGGCGTGATCGGCCGTCCGCGACAAGGATGGCCGTCGTGCCACTGAGCCGCAGCGAGGTCCGCCAGATCGTCGCCCGCGACCATCCGGACCCCCACCGAGTGCTCGGTGCGCACGCGGCGCGCACCGGCGTGCGGGTCACCGTCTACCGGCCCGACGCCGAGGCGGTGCTGGTGCACCTGGGCGAGAGCGGCGATCCACCGCAGCGGCTGCGCGCCGTCGAGGGCGGCGTGTTCAGCGGCGTGCTCAAGGGAGCCGAGCTGCCGCTGCGCTACGAGCTCGAGGTGCGCTACCCGGACGGCGGGAGCTATCGCCTGCGCGACCCCTACGCCTTCCTGCCGTCACTGGGGGAGCTCGACCTCCACCTCGTCGGCGAGGGGCGCCACGAGCGGCTGTATGAGCGGCTCGGCGCCCACCCCGGCGAGCTCGACGGTGTCAGCGGAACCTCGTTCGCGGTCTGGGCGCCGGCGGCGCGCTCGGTCAGCGTGATCGGGGACTTCAACGGCTGGGATGGGCGGCTGCACCAGATGCGCTCGCTCGGCGCATCCGGGGTCTGGGAGCTGTTCGTGCCCGGCATCGGCGAGGGCGCGCATTACAAGTACGAGATCCGCACGCAGAGCGGCGAGCTGCGCCTGAAGGCGGACCCCGTGGCGTTCGAGGCGGAGCTGCCGCCGGGGACCAACTCGGTCGTGCACCGGGCCCACCACGAGTGGCGGGACGCCGACTGGATGGCGGCGCGAACGCAGGCCGACCCGATCCGCGGCGCGACGTCGATCTATGAGGTGCACGCCGGCTCGTGGCGCTGGAACACGCTGGAGGGGAACCGGCCGCTGGGTTTCGGCGAGCTGGCGGACGAGCTCGCCGCCTACGTCGCGGACCTCGGCTTCACCCATGTCGAGCTGATGCCGGTGATGGCGCACCCGTTCAGCGGCTCGTGGGGCTACCAGGTGACCTCCTACTACGCGCCCTCGCCCCGCTTCGGCTCGCCCGATGAGCTGCGCGGCTTCGTCGACCACATGCACCGCCACGGCATCGGTGTGATCCTCGACTGGGTGCCGGCGCACTTCCCGCGCGATGACTGGGCGCTCGCGCGCTTCGACGGCACCGCGCTGTACGAGCACGCCGATCCGCGGCGCGGCTCGCACCCCGACTGGGGCACGCTGGTGTTCAACCTCGGGCGCAACGAGGTTCGCAACTTCCTGATCGCCAACGCGCTGTTCTGGCTGCGCGAATACCACGTCGACGGGATCCGCGTGGATGCCGTCGCCTCGATGCTCTACCTCGACTACTCGCGCAGGCCGGGCGAGTGGATCCCCAACGCGTTCGGCGGGCGCGAGGACCTCGACTCGATCGCGTTCCTGAAGGAGATGAACGAGGTCGCCTACGCGAACGAGCCGGGGATCGTCACGGTCGCCGAGGAATCGACCGCGTGGCCAGGCGTGTCGCGCCCGACCTACCTCGGCGGGCTGGGCTTCGGGGCGAAATGGAACATGGGCTGGATGCACGACACGCTGGCCTACTTCGGGCTCGACCCGATCCACCGCCGCCACCACCACCACGAGCTGACGTTCAGCATGATCTACGCCTTCAGCGAGAACTTCATCCTGCCGCTGAGCCACGACGAGGTCGTGCACGGCAAGGGCTCGCTGATCGCGCGGATGCCCGGAGACCGCTGGCAGAAGTTCGCGAACCTGCGCGCGCTCTACGGCTACATGTGGGCGCATCCGGGTAAGAAGCTGCTGTTCATGGGACAGGAATTCGCACAGGAGGCGGAGTGGAGCCACGAGCGCTCGCTCGACTGGCACCTGCTGGAGCAGGGCGAGCACGCCGGGATCCAGTCGCTGGTGCGCGACCTCAACCACGCCTACCGGGCCGAGCCGGCGCTGTGGAGCGAGGACTCGAGCGGCGAGGGGTTCCGCTGGCTCGAGCCCAACGACGCCGACGCCAACGTGATCGCCTTCGCGCGGCTTGATCCGGGCAGCGGGCGGGTCGCCGTGTGCGTCGCGAACAACTCGCCGGTCGTACGGCAGGGCTATCGCGTGGGGCTGCCGCGCGGCGGACGCTGGCGCGAGCTGCTGAACACCGACTCGCGCCACTACGGCGGCTCTGACGTGGGCAACGGCGGCGCGATCGAGACCGCGCCGGTCCGCTGGCACGAACAGGCGCAGTCGGCGGTGATCACGCTGCCGCCGCTGGCCGTGCTCTGGCTGGTCCCGGAGGCGCCGGGCGGTGGGCCCGGAACGGCTGTCGATGCGGCTGCGGCGTCGGCGTCGACCGCCGGCGCTGGGCCGGCGAGCGGGCCGAGCGGCAAGACGGTTGTCGTGTCGAACGCCGCGTGACCCGCGGGTGAGCCTGCCCTGGCAGCAGCCGCTCGGCGCGTCGGCGCGCGAGGCGAGATCCGCTTCGACGAGGCGCGCCGCCGGCTGCGCGTCCGACGCACCGGGGGCGAAGTACTGTGCAACTTCGACGATCAGCCCGTCCAGCTACCGATCGAGAGGGGTCGCCACGTTGTGCTGAGCACACACGCCGAGACCAACGCCGCAGAGCAGAAGAGCGCGATCACGCTGCCCCCGCTGGCCGGGGCGCTGGCGGCATGACGGTCGTCGCCTGGCGTGGGCAGCCGTTCCCCCTCGGCGCGACCTGGGACGGACAGGGCACCAACTTCTCGATCTACTCGGAGCGCGCCGAGGCGGTCGAGCTGTGCCTGTTTGACGAGGAGGACCGCGAGACACGGGTACCGATCCAGCACCAGACCGCGCACAACTGGCACAGCTACCTGCCGGGCGTCGGGCCGCGCCAGCGCTACGGCTACCGCGTGTACGGACCGTACGCGCCCGAGGAGGGCCTGCGCTTCAACCCGGCCAAGCTGCTGCTCGACCCCTACGCGAAGGCGATCGTCGGCGAGGTCCGCCCCGATGTCGCGAACGTGTTGCCCTACGTGCCCGACCCCGACAACCCAGACGCCGAGCTCGAGCCCGACGACGAGGACTCTGCTCCGGCGATGCCGCGCTGCGTCGTGGTCGATGAGCACTTCGACTGGGAGGACGACCGTGGGCCGCGCCGGCGCTGGGCCGAGACGGTGATCTATGAGACCCACGTGAAGGGCTTCACGAAGTGCCTCGAGGACGTCCGCGAGGACCTGCGCGGCACCTATGCGGCGATGGCGTCGGAACCCGCGATCGCCTACCTCCAGGAGCTTGGCGTGACGGCCGTGGAGCTGCTCCCGGTCCACCACATCATCGACGAGAGCTTCCTGCTCGACCGCGGGCTCTCCAACTACTGGGGCTACAGCTCGATCGGCTATCTCGCGCCGCACGGCGGCTATGCCGCGACCGGTGCGCTCGGCGAGCAGGTCCGCGAGTTCAAGGGGATGGTCAAGGCGCTGCACCGCGCCGGCATCGAGGTGATCCTCGACGTCGTCTACAACCACACGGCCGAGGGCAACCACCTCGGGCCGATGCTCTGCTTCCGCGGCGTGGACAACCCCGCCTACTACCGCCTGATGCCGGACGACCCGCGCCACTACATGGACTTCACAGGCACCGGCAACTCGCTCAACCCGGTGCAGCCAACGGTCCTGCGGCTGATCATGGACTCGCTGCGCTACTGGGTGATGGAGTGCCACGTCGACGGCTTCCGCTTCGACCTCGCGGCAGCGCTGGCGCGCGAGTTCTACGACGTGGATCGCCTGTCGGCGTTCTTCGACGTGATCTTCCAGGACCCCGTGATCTCGCAGGTCAAGCTGATCGCCGAGCCGTGGGACGTCGGACCGGGCGGCTACCAGGTCGGCAATTTCCCCGTCCTGTGGTCGGAATGGAACGGCCGCTACCGCGACGCGATCCGCGACTTCTGGCGCGGCGATGCGAGCGTCGGCGAGTTCGCCTCACGCTTCACCGGGTCGAGCGACCTCTACCAGTCCGACGGGCGCCGCCCGTTCGCTTCGATCAACTTCGTGACCGCTCACGACGGGTTCACGCTGCGCGACCTGGTCTCCTACAACGAGAAGCACAACGAGGCCAACGGTGAGGACAACCGCGACGGCACCGACGACAACCGCTCCTGGAACTGCGGCTTCGAGGGGCCCACCGACGATGCCGAGATCCTTGCCCTGCGCGAGCGCCAGCAGCGCAACTTCCTGGCCACGCTGTTCCTGTCCCAGGGCGTGCCGATGCTGCTCGGCGGCGACGAGTTCGGCCGCACCCAGGAGGGCAACAACAACGCCTGGTGCCAGGACAACGGCATCTCCTGGTACGGCTGGGATCGCGAGGAGTGGCAGCAACAGCTGCTGGCCTTCACGCAGCGACTGATCGCCCTGCGTCGCGAGCATCCGGTGTTCCGGCGCACGCACTTCCTCGCCGGCCGCGAGCAGGAGGGCTCCGGGTTGCCCGACATCTGGTGGTTCCGCGCCGACGGCCGCCGCATGACGCAGCGCGACTGGGCCGACGGCACGGCCAGGACGCTGGGCGTGTTCCTCAACGGCAACGAGATCACGGAGACCACGCGCGACGGGCAGCCGATCGTCGACGACTGCTTCCTGCTGCTGTTCAACGCGCACCACGAGGACGTCGACATGCGCCTGCCGAACCAGACCTTCGGCCGGGAATGGGCGCTCGAACTCTCGACGCTCGACCCGCAGCTGGAAGCGGGCACCGGGCACTGGCAGGCGCGGGCAAGCGTCCGTGTGAGTTGTCGCTCGCTCGTGCTTCTGAAGCGGGTGACGCCGGCGCCGCGCGGGCGTTAGGCCCCCTCCTCCTCCCGCCAGCGGCGGTAGAGCTCGGTGAACTCCTCGCGCATCCGCGGCGAGAGGTCCTCGGGAACGAGGCGGCCCGTCAGGCGGATCGTCTCCCGCATCTGCGCCAGGTACTCGGTGCAGTGCGGGCAGCCGGCGAGGTGGCGCTCGAAGCGACGGCGATCGCGGTTCGAGAGCGCACCCTCGAGGTAGTCGCTGACCAGCTCGACGACCTCCTGGCAGGGGATTGGGCGCTGGCGGAGCAGCACGGTCAGCTCCCCGCCATCACGGATTCAAGAGCCTGGCGCAGCTGGCTGCGACCGCGATGCAGCAGCACGCGCTGGTTGCCCGGCGACAGCGAAAGAACCTCGCAGACCTCGTCGCTGTCCAGGCCGTCGACGTCGCGCAGCGTGACCACGGCGCGCTGGCGGGGCGGCATCTGCTCGAGCGCGGAGCTGATGTGCCCGGCGAGCGCGGCGGCACCGAGGCGCGCCTCGGCATCCTCGACCCAATGCTCGGGCGGTGAGGCCCAGGCGCCGGTCGCGTCGAAGCGCGCACGGTCGACGGCCGGCGCGGCGTCGCCGATCGCGACGCTCCGCGACTCGCGCACGCCGGCGGTGCGTGCCCGGTTGACGAGGATCGTCAGCAGCCAGGTGCGAAGCGACGAGCGGCCCTCGAAGCGATCGATGCCGCGAATCACGCCGAGCCAGGTGTCCTGGACGACCTCCTCGGCGACGGCGCGCGAGGAGACGAAGTTTGCGGCGAGACGAAGCATGGCGTCGTGATGGGCCGCGACGAGGGCGACAAAGGCCGCCTCGTCACCCGCCCTTAGGCGCTCGAGAAAACGCTGGTCGTCGTCCACCGGTGCAAGCGTACGGAGATCGCGGCTGCGGCGGTGTCGGACCCTGACGTCTCCCGAGGAACCGGCCTCCCGGGTTGAGTTCATGCGTCCGTCCTTCAGTCCCGCCGCGAAGCGTGAGCGTTACACGCGTCCAGCCGGCGCGGCGTAGCATGCGCCGCGATGATCCGGTCGCTCGAGGATCCACCGCTGCGCCGGCTCGCTGAACGCGGCCTGGGCCTCGAGGCCGCCTACGAGATGATCTCCAGCGAGCTGCTGCTCGACGGCAGCGCGCGACTGAACCTCGCGACGTTCGTGACGACCTGGATGCCGAGTCAGGCGGACCGCCTGATGGCGCAGACGGCCGACAAGAACATGATCGACAAGGACGAGTACCCGCAGACCGCCGAGCTCGAGGCGCGCTGCGTCGAGATCCTCGCCAATCTCTGGCACGCCCCCGCCAGCGAGAAGGCGACCGGCTGCTCGACGACGGGGTCCAGCGAGGCGGTGATGCTCGGCGGCCTGGCGCTCAAGTGGCGCTGGCGCGAGCGGATGCGCGCCGCCGGGCGTCCGACCGATCGCCCGAACCTGGTCGCGGGCATCAATGTGCAGGTCTGCTGGGAGAAGTTCTGCCGCTACTGGGACGTCGAGCCGCGCCTGGTGCCGATGGAGGGAGAGCGCTACATGCTCGGCGCCGCCGAGGCCGCCGCGCTCTGCGACGAGAACACGATCGGCGTCGCCGCGATCCTCGGATCGACCTTCGACGGCCGCTACGAGCCGGTCGCCGAGATCGCCGAAGCCCTCGACGCACTCCAGCGCGACAAGGGAATCGACGTTCCGATGCACGTCGACGCGGCCTCCGGCGGGTTCGTCGCGCCGTTCATCCAGCCCGAGCTCGCCTGGGACTTCCGCATCCCGCGGGTGCAGTCGATCAACGCCTCCGGCCACAAGTACGGGCTGGTCTACCCGGGTGTCGGCTGGGCGCTGTGGCGCGACCACGACGCGCTGCCGGCTGACCTGATCTTCGACGTCGACTACCTGGGCGGCCACATGCCGACCTTCGCGCTGAACTTCTCCCGCCCCGGCAGCGAGGTGGTCACCCAGTACATGATGTTCACAGCGCTCGGGCACGAGGGCTACCGCGAGGTACAGCAGCGCTCGTCGGACGTCGCCCGCTACCTCGCCGGCGAGATCGCGACGATCGGCCCCTACGAGCTGATCAGCGACGGCAGCGAGCTTCCGGTGTTCGCCTTCCGGCTCAAGCCCGAGGTGACGAACTACACCGTCTACGACGTCTCCGACCGCCTGCGCGAGCGCGGCTGGCTGGTTCCCGCCTACGCCTTCCCCGCCAACCGCGAGGACCTCTCGGTGCTGCGGATCGTCGTGCGCGCCGGTATGAGCCACGAGATGGCCGACCTGCTGCTGCGCGACCTGCGCTCGCGCACCGCGCTGCTCGAAGCGCTTTCGGGCCCATTGCCGCCGTCGCGGCCGCAGGTCTCCGCCTTCTCGCACTGAGAACGGCCCGGCCGGCGGCGCGGAAACCCCGAACCGGGCGACCGGGGACTACGGATGCCCGGCCAACGCCCGGCGCCTAGCGTTGGGGGGACGCCCGCCGCCCCGCGAGCGACGGGCGTCTTGCGATGACCGCCCTGCACGATCAGACCGCACGCCGTCCCGCCGAGGCGGCCACCCGGACCGCCGCGACCAACGGTGGGCCGATCGAGCGCCGCTGGGCGGCGCTGGCCGTGCTCTGCGTCTCGATCCTCGTCGTCAACCTCGACAACACGATCCTGAACGTCGCGCTGCCCACCCTCGTGCGCAAGCTCGGCGCGACCTCGAGCCAGCTTCAGTGGATCGTCGACACCTACGCGATGGTGTACGCCGGGCTGCTGCTGGTCGGCGGCAGCCTGGCGGACCGCTTCGGGCGTCGGCGGCTGTTTCTCACCGGCTTGACGATCTTCGCCTGCGGCTCGGTGGGGGCCGCGTTCTCGAGCTCGGTCGCCAGCCTGATCGCCTGGCGGGCCGTGATGGGAAGCGGCGCGGCCCTGACGATGCCGGCGACGCTGTCGTTGATCAACGATCTCTTCCGGGACCCCCAGGAGCGCGCGCGGGCGATCGGCCTGTGGGCCGGGACGAGTGGCCTGGGGATCGCGATCGGCCCGATCGCCGGCGGGCTGCTGCTCGCCCATTTCTGGTGGGGATCGGTGTTCTTCGTCAACGTGCCGATCGTCGCCGCGGGGATCGTCGGGGCCGTGCTGCTGGTGCCGGAGTCCAGCGACCCGCAGGCGGCGCGACCGGATCCGCTCGGCGGGGCGCTCTCGATCGCCGCGCTCGGCCTGATCCTCTGGGCGATCATCGAAGCCCCCAGCCGCGGCTGGAGCTCGACCGGCGTGCTCAGCGTCGGCCTCGCCGGACTGGCTGTGCTCGCCCTGTTCGTCGCCTGGGAGGCCCGCTGCACGCACCCGATGCTCGACCTCGGCTACTTCCGCATGCGCCGCTTCTCGGCCGCCACCTCGTCGGTGGCGCTCGGTACGTTCGCGCTGTTCGGCGCGCTGTTCGTACAGACCCAGTTCCTCCAGTTCGACCTGCGCCTGTCGGCGCTCCAGGCCGGTGTGCGGATCCTGCCACTGGCCGCGATGATCGCCCTCAGTGCGCCGCTGTCAACGCTGCTCGTGCGCCGGATCGGCAGCAAGCTCCCGGCGGCAGCAGGACTGCTCCTGATCGCGGGCGGGCTCTTTTGGGTGTCGCTGGTGACCGACGCCACGACGACCTACTCCCAGGTCCTGCCGGGAATGCTCCTGATCGGCGCGGGCGCCGGACTGTTGATGCCGACCGCAACAGATGCCGTCGTCGGCTCGGTGCCGCGCGGCCACGCGGCCGTCGGCTCGGCCACCAACGGCGTCGCGATCCAGGTCGGCGGAGCCTTCGGCGTCGGCGTGATCGGCAGCGTGCTGGCCACACGCTACGAGCATCTGATGAGCGCCGCTCTCGCCACGGCGCCACTTCCGAGCGCCGCTCGCCAGGCCGCGCTCGGTTCGATCGGCGGCGCCCTCCAGGTCGCCGCCAAGCTCCCCGGCCTCTATGGAGCGGCGCTCGCCGCGCGTGCCGGGCCGGCCTTCCAAAGCGGAAGCTCGATCGCAGCCGCCGTCGGCGCGGCCGTCGCGCTCGCGGGCGCGCTGGTGGCGCTGGTCGCGCTCCCGTCCAGGCCGCCATCGCCGAGGCGCTAGCGGCGGACGCGGGGACTGGTCTGACTCGGGACCCCCGCCTGCCAGGCTCACAAGCGGCGAGCCGCGGCCGCCTTCAGTGGCCGTGGACGCGGTGGTAGAGCCGGAGCGCACCGGCGATCAGCTGGGCTCGCGAGACCGCGTTGGTCGAGCTGCCCAGCCAGGCGACCCCGACGATGTAGTAGAAGGGCCCGTCGGTGAATCCCACGGTGCGGCCGGGTCTCGCCCCCTGCGTCAGTTCAAAGCCGCGCGCGCCGGGGATGCCCGGGACGGCGAAGTGCGCCCAGGTCGGATTCACCGCCGCGGCGTGTACGAGCTCCGCCGTCGCCGAGCGGCCGGAGGAGAACTCCTCCGTCACGCTCAGCCCGTAGCGGTCGCCGTTGCCCGGTGTGATCAGGTTCTCGTCGATCCCGGCGACGAAGCCCAGACTGCGAAGCCGAGCCAGCTCCGCCGGCCGGCTCGACCTGGGAAAGCTGTCCGTCACCCACGCGGCGGCACCGCTGACGACCACGGGCGCGGACAGCGGCTTCATGCCCGCCAGTTCGCCGGCCGCCAGCACGCGCCCGGTCAGCCGCGCGGCTGCGCTCGAGGCGTTCGCCGCAGCGTTCGTGAAGGCCGCAACCAGGACCACACACAGGCCGATTGCGGCGGCCGATGCCAGGGGCACCGCGCGCCTGCGTGCTCCTCGCATGACGGGGGATGCTCCCCGCCCGAGCGCGGGGTGTCAAGCTAGCGGCGTCGCCGGCCCGCCCAGCGCGGGCGCCAAACGCCGAGAGATGGGGTGCCATGTTGATGCCGCCGATCCGCAATCGAGTGCGCTTGAGAGGACCGCGCCGATGACCGTGCTCGAGAAGTTTCGCTTGGACGACCGCGTCGCGGTCGTGACCGGCGGCAACCGCGGGCTCGGCCACGCGTTCGCGCGTGCGCTGAGCGAGGCCGGGGCGCGCGTCGTGATCGCGGCCCGCGACCAGCCGCGGTCGAAGCGCGTGGCGCAGGAGCTCGGAGCGATCGCCGTCGAGACCGATGTCACCGACCCCGAGAGCGTCGCGGCGATGCTCGAGTCGGTCACCACGCAGCTGGGGCCGGTCGACGTGCTGGTCAACAACGCCGGCGTCTGCTTCCACCGCCCGGCACTCGAGGTGCCCGAACAGGAGTGGCGGGCCGTCTGGGACGTCAACGTCGACGGGCTGTGGCACTGCAGCCGGATCGTCGGCGCCCAGATGGTCGAGCGCCGCAGCGGCGTGATCGTGAACATCGGCTCGCTGTCGGCGATGGTCGTGAACCGCCCGCAGATGCAACCGGCCTACAACGCGTCCAAGGCCGCGGTGCATCAGCTCACGCGGTCACTCGCCGCCGAGTGGGCGCCGTTTGGCGTCCGCGTGAACGCGCTGGCCCCCGGCTACGTCAAGACGGAGATGGCGCCGGTCGATCTGCCCGAGTTTCGCCGCCACTGGATCGAGGACGCGCCGATGGAGCGCTACGCCTTCCCCGAGGAGCTCGGCCCCTCGCTCGTGTACCTGGCGAGCGACGCATCGAGCTTCACGACCGGCTCGGTGCTGGTGGTCGACGGCGGCTACACGCTCTGGTAGCTCGGCGCTTTCGCAACGCGCGGGGCCGCCGAGTGGCCGCGCCGCGATAATGAGGCTCGCCATGGCAACCACCGAGCTACCCGGCGGCACCTTCTCGCTGGCCGAGGACCTGACCGTCACGCGGGTCGGCTACGGGGCGATGCAGCTCGCCGGGCCCCACGTCTTCGGTCCCCCGGCCGACCGCGAGCAGGCGCTCGCCGTGCTGCGGGAGGCCCTCGCGCTCGGGATCAACCACATCGACACGAGCGACTACTACGGCCCCCACATCACCAACCAGATCATCAGGGAGGCGCTCCACCCCTACCCCGAGGACCTGGTGATCGTCACGAAGGTCGGCGCTCGACGCGACGCCACCGGGGGCTGGCCGCACGCGCGTAAGCCGGACGAGCTTCGCCAGGCCGTCCACGAGAACCTCGAGAACCTCGGGCTGGGGGCGCTGGACGTCGTCAACCTCCGCCTCGGCGGCTTCGACGGCCCCGAGCCCGGCTCACTCGCCGAGCCGTTCACCGCGCTCGCGGAGATGCAGCACGAGGGCCTGATCCGCCACCTCGGCCTCAGCACGGTCTCGGCGGATCAGATCGCCGAAGCGCAGTCGATCGCGCCGATCGTCTGCGTGCAGAACTTCTACAACATCGCCCACCGCGTCGATGACGAGTTGATCGACTCGCTGGCCGAGCAGGGCATCGCGTATGTCCCCTACTTCCCGCTCGGCGGCTTCACGCCGCTTCAGTCCGATCTGCTCTCGAGCGTCGCGTCCGAGCTTGGCGCGGCCCCGATGGCGGTGGCCCTCGCCTGGCTGCTTCAGCGCTCGCCCAACATCCTGCTGATCCCGGGCACCTCCTCGGTCGCGCACCTGCACGACAACGTCGCGGCGGTCTCGCTCACCCTGCCGCCCGATGCGCTGGAACAGCTTGACTCAATAGCCGGCTGACGCCGGGCCGGAGCACGGCCGTCCCGGATGGCGACGGTCGAAGGATGAGAGGAGTTTCATCCGCCTGCCGGGCGACGGTAGCGCCCGGCTGCCCGCGCCGAGCGCCGGCTCAGTTCAGATGATCGGCGAGGGCAAAGCGCTCGAAGGTGCCGGCCAGCCGGCCGGCATCCATCGGCTGCTCCGGGAACCTGACGTAGGCCTCCGGTTCCGGCGCGTCGCTCGCGCGGACGATGAAGGCGGTCACGTCGCTGATCAGGCCGTCGCGCAGGCTGAGCACGTTGAGTGCGAACGGAAGATATGCACCGGCCGGCTCATCCCAGGCGTAGAAGGCGAGCGCCGGCTGGGCGTTGGCGCGGGTCAGCACCGTCCGCCAGCGCCATACCCCTGACAATGGAAACTCGCGGGCCCAGGTGGCGATCGTCGTCCGTGGCGTGTACCAGGTGGTCAGCGGCGGCATCGCGAAGGTGGCGTCCTCCGTCAACAGCGCGACGAACGCGTCGACGTCGCAGCGCTCCCAGGCATCCACGTAGCGGCGGATGACCTCGTGCAGGCGCCGGTCCCCCAGTCCTCGAAGTGTCGCCTGCTGCGAGCGCGCTGGGATCCGCTCGCGAACCACCGCGCGAGCTCGCTGGAGCGCGCTGTTGACCGACGCCACGCTCGTATCGAGCGTCGTCGCCGCCTCCTGGGCGCTGAAACCCAGGACCTCGCGCAGGAGCAGCACGGCACGCTGGTTGGCGCCGAGGTGCTGGATCGCGGCGACGAACGCGAGCTCCACACCCTCGCGCTGCTCGTAGGTGGCCTCAGCGCTCGCCCGGCCGCCCTGGAGCCCGATCGGCTCATCGGGGTAGGGTTCGAGCCAGCTCGACTCCGCCGCCGGCACGCCCGGCGGCGTATGCGGCTCGGCGGCTGGCCCGAAGTCGTGCGGCAGCCCGCGCCGGTGGCGGCGCCCGAGCTCGGTCAGGCACACGTTGGTCGCGATCGCGTAAAGCCATGATCGCGCCGAACCGGCCTCCCGCAGACCGGCCGCGCCGCGCCAGGCCCGCAGCAGCGTGTCCTGGATGGCGTCGTCGGCCTCGTGCACCGAGCCGAGCATGCGGTAGCAGTGCGCATGCAGCTCGGCTCGGTGCGACTCGACGAGATCCGCGAAGTCGCGGTCCTCTCGGGGCGGCGCGGTGCTCAGCGCTGCTCCACGACCATCAGCGTGTGCCCGCTCGGGTCACGGAACCAGAACATCGGCGGCACCGGGTCGCCCATCCGCGAGACCTCGGCGTCGACGTCCACGTCGAGCGCCTTGAACGCGGCGTGGGTTGCGTCGATGTCGCCGCTGACCAGCGTGATCCCGGTCTGCGTCGGCTCGATCGTCTGCGCCTCGGGCGGCGGCGCCAGCGCGATCCCCGTCGCTCCCTCCGGCGGATAGACCTCCACCCAACGGTATTTGCCGCCGAACGCGATGTCGGTGCGCTTCTCGAACCCGAGCGATTCGTAGAACTCGATCGCGCCGTCCTGGTCGATCGTCGGAACAACCACGAGGCTGATGTTGCGGACCAGCGTTGCCGTCGTACTCATCCTGCATACCTCCTGGAGTTGTGGTTACCAGGAACTGAGACCGTCGTTCCGGCGAAATCTAATCGGCGAGCTGTTCGATCGGGGCGCCGACCGTGTCCGTGACCATCGATGGGCTACGTCCGGGAACCCGGCTGCGCTGCGCCGGGCTTCCAGGCGGGCTTGCGGAAGCGGTGCAGCAGCAGCGGTGGGAGAACCCCGAGTCCGAGGATCCCGGCGGCGATCAGCACCCCGTACAGGAGCGGGCTTGCGTGGGCCAGCTGCGCCGGGGATACGAAGCCGAGCAGGAACGCGACCACCGACGACAGCCCGCCGACCACGCAAAGCTGGGTCAGCGCGGGTGCACGGTACCCGCGCGGGTGGTCTGGCTGCGCGCGGCGCAGACGCACTGCGGCAATGAACATCAGCACGTACATGATCAGGTACACCTGAGTGGCCAGCGCCGCAAAGATCCAGTAGTCGTTGGAAACCGTCGGTATGAACGCGTAGAGCATCGCGATGACCGTGATCACGACGGCCTGTGCGGCGAGGATGTGAATCTCGATGCCGTGAGCGTTGACCTTCTGGAAGTACGGAGGCAGGTAGCCCTGTTCGCGCCCGATCCGCAGCAGTCCCTCGGACGGGCCGTCGAGCCAGGCCATCATGCCGGCGAGAGCACCGACGGCCAGGGCTATCGCGACAACCGGCACGGCGAAGGCGATCCCGAAGTGCGTCATCAGGCGGTTGAAGGCCTGCATGACGCCGGCGGTGAAGCTGATGTGGCTCGCCGGTATCACCCAGGCGATCGCCAGCGTCGGGAAGATGAAGACGGCCAGCACGAGCGCCATCGCGACAAAGATCGACTTCGGATAGTCCCGCCCCGGGTTGTGAAGCTCGTCGACGTGCACGGCGTTGATCTCGACGCCCGCGTAGGTGAAGAAGCTGTTGACGACCAGGACGATGCTGGCCAGTCCGCTCCACGCGGGCAGGATGTGGTGCGCGTCCATCGGCGCCGCCGAATGGTTGCCCTGCGCCAGGTAGATCACCCCGAGGACGACGAGGATGGCGCCGGGGATCAGCGTTCCGAGCACAGTCCCGCTCGATGAGACCCTCGCAACGAGCGAAGCGCCGCGTGACGACACCAGCACGCCGCCCCAGAAGAGCACGATGATCACCGCGGCCGTGTAGACCCCGTTGCCGGCCAGGCGCCGGTCGATCACGTAGGCGAGCGTGCTGCCGACGTAGGCGAGCAGCGCCGGGTAGTAGAAGATCGTCTGGGCAAACTGGCACCACACCGCAAGTAGGCCGAGCGGAGCCGAGAGACCCTCGCGGACCCAGTTGAAGACGCCGTCCGGCCACCCTGAGGCGAGCTCAGCCGCGACCAACGACACCGGCACGAGGAAAACGAACGCGGGCAGCACGTAGAGGAACACGGAGGCAAGCCCGAGCGCGGCGGTCGCCGGCGCCGATCCCAGGTAGCCCACCGATCCCACCGTCATCATCG
The DNA here is from genome assembly GCA_963709225.1 of uncultured Solirubrobacterales bacterium. Taxonomy (GTDB): domain Bacteria; phylum Actinomycetota; class Thermoleophilia; order Solirubrobacterales; family Solirubrobacteraceae; genus Palsa-513. Next base: position 882,181 of record CAVPVM010000005.1, on the reverse strand, counting down.
CCAGCGCGGGCCAGGTGATGAAACTGCGTGCCGGCTTGCTCGCGCTGCGCACGCCCGCGCCACGCCGGTCGTTGTCCGACGAGACAGGCAATGCGGCACCGGCACGCGGGCGGCGTCGCCTGTGCACCCACATGGGATTCCAGTATGACGCTGAGGTGTTCACCGCCCGAGCCGGCCCGCAAGAGGCTGATCACACGGCCCATCCGATCCGCACCAAGCAGGCTGGGCGATTGCGGCGATCCGCGGCGGGCCACGCGCCGCGAGCGTCGTCGTCGACCGGCGCGGGACTATGCGGCGTGAGCTGCTCCGCCCAGCGAAACCGTCTGCGGCGAGACCATGGCACAGAACGCCTCGACGATCGGCGCGTCGAATTGGGTGCCGGCGTTGCGACGCAGCTCGCTGACCGCTGCTTCGGCGCTCTTGGCGCGCCGGTAGGCTCGCTCGGAGGTGATGGCGTCGAACGCGTCGGCGACGGCGATGATGCGCGACCCGAGTGGGATGGCGTCGCCCGAGAGCCCATCGGGATATCCGTGTCCGTCGACGCGCTCGTGGGTTGAGCGAACGATCGCAGCCGTTCCGGCCAGGGCGGGGGCGGCGAGCACGATGCGCTCGCCAATTCCGGGATGGCGGTGCATGAACTCCGACTCCGCCTCATCAAGCGGGCCGGGCTTGTCGAGGACGCCCGCCGGGATCGCCGACTTGCCGATGTCGTGCAGGCGTCCGGCCAGGCGAATGAGAGACACCTCGGACGCCGACAGGCCGAGCGCCTCGGCAAGGTCACCCGACAGCTCGGACACGCGCTCGACATGGTCGTCGCGTAGCGCGTGCTGCTCCGTGACCACCTGAAGGAGCGCGTCTGTGACCTGGCGGCTCGCCGACGAGCGAGCCGTCTTGTTTGCGTACATGCGCTCGTCTGCGAGCTGCAGGGCCTGGCTCTCGGTCCTCGCCTCGGACGGCAGCCACACGCTGCCGAGCGAGCAGCCCACGTGCCAGCCCTTGCCTGTGTCCGTCAGTGCTTCGCGGGTTTCGCTGAGCAACGGCACCGACGCCTTCGGCGTGGTCCGAGCGAGCACGCAGAACTCGTCGCCGCCCATGCGGTAGGCAAAGCCGCGATGGGCCGCGGCAGCCGCGGTGAGACGAGCACCGAGGCGGTGAAGGAGCGCGTCCCCCGCGGCATGGCCGTATGTGTCGTTGTACTCCTTGAAGCCGTCGAGGTCGTACATGACCAGCAGCAGTTCGTCCGGCACCGGCGGCTCCGCCAAACCGCCGGTCAGCTTGGACGAGAGCGCGCGCCGGTTGCCGAGCGCGGTCAGCGAGTCTGTTGTGGCCTCGACCTGGCTCAGCCTCAGGAGATTCTCGTTTTCTGCGGCGAGACGCTCGACCGTTTCGCGTGCCGCGGCCGAGCGAACAAAGAACCACGCGAAGGCGGCCAGCAGGAGCAGTAGCGCGCCGGCGACCCCGATCTCGGTCTGGCTGCGCGCGGTCGAAGCGCCGGCGGCGTCAGCCGCACCGATCTCCCCGAGCACCGCGGAAAGGCCTGCGGCCCGCTCCGTCACGAGGCGATCGAGCGCGAGGACACGAAACGGGACCGCCGCCAGGCCCCCCTTTGCGGTTGCGAGTCCGTAGGCGTCTGTCACGAGCGCCTCCAGCGCGCCGAGATCCGCTCGCCCCCTGACGAGCACGCTTGACGCCACGCCAACCTGGGAGCTGCGCACGAGGCCGCGAACCATCGCGGCCTCGTCAGCGCGAATCCTGGCCCGCGCGGCAGCGGGCGAACCGCCGCTCGACGCCTCGGCGGTGAACGGAGCGACCGTCAGATCGTCGAGCGTCAGCGCCATCGACCGAGTCGCCAACTCCTGCGAACTGGCGGTGCTGTCCCGTTGGATGAGGAGCGAGATGCCCAGGGCCGCGCTCACCGTCAGGATCAGGGCAACCGCAAGGACAACCACCTTTGCTCGCATTCCGCGCACGACTTGGTATCGACCGTTGCGCACCAAAGCGATAGCGGCATGCGCGCGCGGTGACGCTTGGACGAGCTCTGCCGAAGCCCGCGGTCATGGAATCCCCGCGTGAGGCCGATACCAGCCGTGTGCGTCTCCGCGGCCGCCGTTGGCGGCCGAACAGTTTCGGATCTGCCCGCGCGGGTGTCGGGCGATTCTGGCCGCGGTCGTGGAACTCGGTGGCTGTGCGGCTGCTGCTGCCTGGCGTCGCTCTCGCTCTTATGGGCTGAACCCTGTCGCGCGTGTCTCCTCAGCCCGAGCTCGCACGCGTATCCGAATCCCCGCGACCGAAGGCACCGAGAGCTCCAGCGCGACGGGCCGCTACGACCCGCTTCCGATCACCGCGACTCGCCGGCACGCAGAGCGCGAACGGCTTGGCCGGTCGGGGTGGTTGTTATTGCCAGAGTTTGATTGAGGCGACTTGCATGCTGGCGGGGAAGATGGTTGTGGCGTTTGGGGCGCCGGGCCATTCGTCGGCGGCGCCGACGGTGAGGCTGGCGATGATGTAGAAGCCGGTGCCGTCGTCGAAGACCCAGGGGTAGCCGTTGGCGATTGCGTCTTCTTCGCTGTATTGGGCGTAGGCGATTCCGTCGACTGCCCAGGTCAGCAGGCCGGGCTGCCAGGCGAGTTGGTAGTCGTGATAGGCGGCGGTCGCGTCGCTGATCTGGGTGTCCTGTGTTTCGCTCCATTGTGAGGGGGCCCAGCCGTGGGCGCTGCCGTGGACGGTGTTGACATCGTTGAGCAGCATTTCCTGGACGTCGATCTCGCCCCATGGGTTGCTGCCGTCGGGTTGGTCGAGCCACAGGCCCGACCACAGGCCTTGGCCGGCGGGCATCTTGGCGCGGAAGTCGATCAGGCCGTAGTTGTAGGAGTACTGGCCCTGGGTTGAGATGTAGCCGGAGGTGTAGGGGAAGCCGTCGCTGGCTTGGGGGATCGCCGTGAGCGAGACGCTCGAGCCGGTCAGCGTGACCTGGGAGGGCTGGTACATCGTGGCGTGCGCGCCGTGGGAGTTGTTGGCGCTGGCGCGAAAGTCGGCCGGCAGGGTCGAGCCGTCGAACTCGTAGTCCTTGACCAGGTTCGTGTAGTTGGTGATCGCCGAGAAGCCGTTCGGCAACGCCAGAATCGGCGCGCCATCCGGCGCGAAACTCGCAGTCAACGGCGCCTGCACCGCAAGCGGCACCGCCACCGGGGTGGGGGCGGGCGTCAAGGCTCCAGTGGAACCAGTCGAACCGGTTGAGCTCGTCGAGCCGCTTCCTCCGGTGGCCTTCGTCGAAGGAGCGCTGAGGCGGGACAGCGTGACCGTGATGGCCGGCCTCGTGCGGCTCGCGCGGGCGCGGATCGTCAGCGTCCCACGTTTTAGCGGCAGGACCGCGCTCAGGTGAGCACGCCCGCGACCGCCGGTGACCGCGAGGCGCGAGACCTTGCCGATCTCCACGCGCACCGTCGCCTTCGGCCAGTTGCTGCGCCGGCCGGAGCGAGTGGCGATCACGATGCGCACGTCGTATCGGCCTGCCGTTGCAACGCGGTGATGCAACACCGCGGTGGTCGCCTGCTTGCTGGGCGCCGACGTTGCGGCGACCGGCAAGCCGGTGGCGGAAGCCATCCCAGGAGCACTTGCGAGCGCGACTGCTGCCGCTGCCGTGAGTGCTGCTCGGAATACCTTCATGCTCTCTGGATCGGTGCCGGGGTCTGTCCGGGGGACATAACCCGCCGAACCTCGACGTTCGTATGAGTGGTCACTCCGACAGATGTCGAAGACCTGAAGGCTCAGCGCGGCGGCGCGCTGCTTCGGTTCCGGACCGAGGCAGACCGAGCAGTCGGGCAACCGAGCGCTCCGCGTTGAAACGGCGTCCGTGCTCCGCGTTGAAACGGCGCCCGTGGAGCCGCCACACGCCAGCGGGCGTTTCCGGGCCTGCTCACCTCAGCGGCCCATGAACGCCATTCGTCGCCCGGCCTGGCGCCGGGTCCGGACGTCGCGGTCGGCGGTATCTCGACCGAGAATTCGCGTCGCGAGGTGACCGGGGCGGCGCGCCAGCGCACGCCTCACGAGCGCCGCCTCATCGACGCTGAACACCGTTGCGACCCGGACGCGGTCGGGATCTGCGCGATCGTGGACCGGGAGCCAGCGCGGAACGCGAGCCGCTCCGGCCGCGGCTCGCGCGCTCGTCGGCGGCTCGGCGGGCGACGCTGGACTACAGTCCGGCTGCGGCTGACCTGACCACTCTCACTCGCGCGCGACCCACGAGGTCGCCGGTGCCGCAAATCGAGCGGAGCGGCACTGTCGGGCTGGCCCTCGACGGCGAGGATGGTGATAGCTATGGTGCCGTCATGCTGGTGCCGGTTTCGACTCGCAACGCGACGGTCGATCGTGTCGGTGCTGATCCTGAGGCGCTGATCGAGGAGGCACGTCGTCGTTGCCGGCGACGCTGGGCGACGAAGCTGCTGGTCGGGGCCGTGCTTCTCGGCGGCGCTGCGGCCGTCGCGGCGCTGACGATCTCCGGCACTCGCTCACCGGCCGGCGGCAGGGGCGGCACCGTCGGAGTCCTGCCGAACGGGCCGCTGGCCACACTTCACGTGGCCGGGCCGCTCGCCGTCGCCCCGGACGGCGCGCTCTACGTGGCCGATGATCCTAGCTACGCCAACCCATGGGACGACCGCGTGCTGGTGCGCCTGCCAGACGGGCGCTTCCGCGTAGTTGCGGGCATGGGAAACAGGGGCTTCTCGGGCGATGGCGGTCCGGCGGCGCGGGCCGAGCTGTCCGACATAACCGATCTCGCGGTTGCACCGGATGGCACGCTGTACATCGCCGACGGCGCACGAGTGCGCATGATCGGCCGCAACGGCGTGATCCGTACGGTCGCAGGCGACGGCGAGCCAGCGAGGACGATTGCCAACGGCACCCCGGCGCTATCGGCGCCGCTCGGCTTGACGGGGTCGATCGCGCGCAGGGGCGGCCCACCGCTGTCGATCGCGCTCAGCCCGGCCGGCCAGCTCTACATCTCCACCGGCTCGCAGATCCTGCGGCTAACCGCCGCCGGGACGCTCGACCCGATTCGCGCCATCGTCACACCAGCGACCGGCGGCAATCTCCTGGATCGCGCGGCGCGCGGCAGACAGCTCAGCGGCTTTGATCACATCGCGGTCGACGCTCAGGGGAACATCGATGTCGCAGGCGGCCCCGGGGGCTGGGCGGTCTGGCAGGTCACACCCGACGGCAATGTGCACCTGGCCTCCGTGGACCAGGGCGCGCACGGCAACGGCGGCGCGGACCCAATCCTCGAGCGCGGACCGGGAGGCGCAATCTACGCAGCCGCGGGCTCACCGGGCATCTTCCGAGTCGAGCCCCACAAGCTCGTCCCGATCGCGGCCTACAACGCGCCGCTCTCACGGCCGCAGCACGGCCTGACGGTCCTACCCCTCTACTTCGCCTTCAGTCCCAACGGCACGCTCTACGCCGACGACAACGGCACGATCGGATACGAGCTCAAACCGGGCTATGCCGCCGCCTTCCTCCAACAACTGGTGTCCATCAGCAACGGCCACACCAGCCTCCTGTGGCAGGAGAACCGCACCACACCGAAGTAAAACCGTGCAGGCCTCCCCCAAGCCGACGCCCGGACTCGAACCGGGGACCCCTTCATTACGAGTGAAGTGCTCTACCAGCTGAGCTACGTCGGCGGGTCGGTGCTGGATCGTACCGGGCGTCAGCGGCCCGGGCTGCCCGCGTCCGGCCGCTCGCCCCGGCCGGGTTCCGACCGCCCGCACGCGGACGAGCGCCCTACTCCTCCACCCGCCACCACGGCACGAGCACCCGCTCCGCCGCCCCCACCGCCGCGAACATCGCGATCCCGATCGCCGCGAGTACGACGACCACCGCGAACACGTCGGCGGTAGCGGTCTGGTTGCCGTAGTCGAGGATCAGGACGCCGAGGCCGTTCGTCGAGCCGACCCATTCGGCGAACACGGCGCCGATCACGGAGAAGGCCGCGGCGACCCGCAACCCGGAGAACAGGTAGGGCAGGGCGTTTGGCACGCGCGCGATGCGCAGCACCGACCAGCGCCCGGCGCCGAGTGTGCGCAGCAGGCCCGACAAGCTCGGGATCGGTGGCTCGCAGGCCGTCGATCGTGTTCACGGCGATCGGGAAGAGCGTGACGAGCGCGACGATGATCAGCTTGGGCCGGATGTCGAAGCCCGTCCAGAGCACCACGACCGGCGCGAGCACGGGGATCGGGATCATCTGCGAGGCGACGAGCCAGGGGTAGATCGCGCGCTCGGCGACGCGCGAGCTCGACACCGCCACCGCCAGCCCGACGCCGACCACGATCGCGATCGCGTAGCCGAGCAGCACCTCCGACAGCGTCGTGCCCGCAGCCGATGCCAACAGGCTGCGGTCGCGGACCAGCGCCCGAGCCACCTCGACCGGCGAGGGGAGGATGCCCTCGTGGACGCCTGACACGGCCACGTATCCCTGCCAGAGCAACACGAGCACGACGCCGGCCACGAGCGGCGGCACGATTTGCGCGACCAGCCCGCGCCCCCGCAACCCGGCTCGCGGCCGCGGCTCCAGGCGCCCGCCGAGCGCCAGTGCGAGTCGCGCGCCCGGACTGCTCACGCCGAGGCCCCCAGCGCCGCCCGCGCCTCCTCGCGCAGCGGCGCCAGCAGGCGCTCCTTCAGCTGCGCGAACTCGGCGGTCCCGGTCACCTCGAGCATCCGCGGGCGCGGCAGCGGGATCTCGACAGCCGCCCGCATCCGCCCCGGCCGCCCCGACATCACGTACACGCGGTCGGAGAGGAAGACCGCCTCCTCGACGTCGTGGGTGACGAGCAGGATCGTCTTGCGGTCGGCCTCCCAGACACCCAGCAGCCACTCGCGCATCGCTTCGCGCGTCAGCGCGTCGAGCGCGCCGAAGGGCTCATCGAGCGCCAGCACGTCACGCCCGGCGAGGAACGTGCGAAGCAGCGCCGCGCGCTGGCGCATCCCGCCCGAGAGCGCCGAGGGACGGCGATCCTCGAAGCCCGCGAGGCCGAACCGCGGCAGCTCGGCGAGCGCCCGCTCGCGCGCCGCCGCGCGGCCCACCCCGGCCAGCTCGAGGCCGACCGTCGCGTTGGCCAGCGTCGTGCGCCACTCCATCAGCAGGTCGCGCTGGGGCATGTAGCCGACGCGTCCGAGCGGGCCGCCCGCCACCTGCTCGCCGTCCAGCACGACCGAGCCGGTGGTCGGCTCGATCAGCCCGGCCAGCATTCCCAGCAGCGTCGACTTGCCGCAGCCGCTCGGCCCGACGATCGAGACGAACTCGCCCTCGGCCACCTCGAGCGAGACGTCGTCGACCGCCTCCACGCCGCCGGCGAAGCGCTTCCCCAGCCTGACCGCCGCGAGCTTCACGGCAGGAACGCGTTCGTGCCGAAGCGCGCGACGCTGACCGGCGCCGCGGTCAGGTGGTTGCGCACCAGCCAGGCCGAAAGCGCCGCGATCCTCGCCGGCACGAGCGTCCCGTCGGGCACGCCGCCCGCGTCGAAGATCGGCAGGTACTCGGCGAGCGACGCGCGGGCCAGCCTGCGCTCGATCGACGGGTTCGCCGCCAGCAGGTCGGCGAGGCTGCGCGAGGGGTCGCGCAGCGTGTCCTCATAGCCGTGCACGGTGGCCCGCACGAACCCCCGCACGAGTGCGGGATCGCGCCGCTCGAGCGCCCGCGTCGTGAACGCGACCAAACCCGGATAGGCGGGACCGCCGCCCTGGTCCAGCTTGAACACCGTGACCGGGTAGCCACTCACGCTCAGCGTCACGCCGTCATCGGGCCAGTAGCCGGTGAAGGCGGCGATCCTGCCGGCCTCGAGATCGGCGACGCCGTTGAAGTCGATCGTCACGGTCTTGACCTTCGCCGGGTTTCCGCCGGCGTGCGCGACGACCGTGTCAAGCACCGCGAGATCCGACGGCACGCCGGTGATCCCGACGGTCCGCCCGACCAGGTCGGCGGCCGACCGCAGGTGCTCGCTGGCCAGCGCGATCGGCGCTCCGAGCGGGCGCTGCACGATCGCCATGATCGCCTGATCGTCGCGCCCCATCGCGATCTGCTGGGCGACGTCGATCCCGTCGGCGAGGCCGAACTGGGCCTTGCCGGCGTCGACCAGCTCGAGCGTCGTCGAGGTCGAGCCGGGTGGGATCACGGTGAGATCGATGCCGGCGCGACGGTAGTAGCCGGCGGCCAGCGCTCGGTAGATGCCGGCGTGCACGGCGTTGGGGATGAAGTCGAGCACCAGCGTCGCGTGCACGAGCGCCGGCCCGCCGGAGCCGCAGCCGGCGAGCGCGAGGGTGGCGAGCGTGGCGGCGAGGAGGCGGGTTGAGAGGGCGTGCATTGCGCGGCCTGGGATGATCCCGCAAGCGCGCGTCCCGCGCGCATGAGGCCAACGAGAGCCGTGCTCAACCGCCTGCCCCCCGAGTTCCGCCCCTACCTGCGCCGCGTCGCGATGCTGATGGTGCTCGCCGCCGCGCTCGGCGTGGCGCTCGCGCTGATCGTCCCCGGCTCGCACCACTGAGCGCCGCCCCGCGCGGGCTCTCAGCCGCGCCCGCGACCCTACGTCGACGCGGCGCGCCGGTAGAGCCGCACCGAGAGCGGCACGAACACCACGACGATCCCGACGCACCAGACGACGGCGAGCCAGCCGTTGGAACCGACCGGCACGCCGAGGCTCCAGTCGCGCACGGCGTTGATGATGTGGGTGATCGGCTGGTTGTTGGCGAACGCCCGCAGCCCCGCAGGCATGCCGCTGGTCGGGACGAACGCGCTGGAGGCGAAGGTCAGCGGGAACAGCCAGATGAACCCGGCGGACTGGACCGCCTCGACGTTTCGCACCGCCAGGCCGACCGTCGCGCCGACCCAGGAGAAGGCGAAGCTCATCAGCAGCAGCAGGCCGATCGCGCCGGCGATCTCCGCTCCCCCGCCCTGCGGGTTGAAGCCGACCAGCAGGCCGACGCCGAGCATCACGGCGACCGTGAAGGTGTTGCGCACGAGGTCCGACAGCGTGCGCCCGAGCAGGACCGCGGCCCGCGACATCGGCAGCGAGCGGAAGCGGTCGATCAGGCCGGTCTGGAGGTCCTGCGCCATGCCGACGCCGGTCGTGAAGGAACCGAAGGCGACGGTCTGCACGAACACGCCGGCCATCAGGTAGTTGACGTAGGAGACGCCCGGCGGCAGCTTGATCGCGCCGCCGAAGACGTAGCGGAACAGCAGCACGAACATCACCGGCTGGATCGTCGAGAAGATCAGGAGCTCCGGGTTGCGCGGGATGTGGCGCAGCGCCCGCTCGGTGAGGACGATCGCGTCGGAGGCCTGCCAGTACAGCCAGCCGTGGCGGCGCTCGGCGTCGCTCCCGGCAAGCTCGCTGCTCAGCGCGCGGCTGCTCATGCGGCCTCGGCCTCCTCCTCTGCACCGTGCCCGGTCAGGGTCAGGAACACGTCGTCGAGGGTCGGGCGGCGCACCGCGAGATCCTCGATGCCGATCCCGGCGGCGTCGAAGTCGCGCACGACATCCACCAGCCGCCGCGCGCCGTTGGCGGACGCTGCCGACAGGTGGCGGCTCTCGGGCTCGATCCGGACCGAGCCGTCGACGTGGGGCGCGAGCGCCGCGGCGGCCGCGTCGAGATCCGACCCGCGCGCCAGCGTCAGCTCGATCCGCTCGCCCCCGACCTGGAGCTTCAGCTCATCGGCCGTGCCGACCGCGATCGTGCGGCCGCGGTCGATCACGGCGATCCGGTCGGCGAGGTAGTCGGCCTCCTCGAGGTACTGCGTCGTCAGGAGCAGCGTCGTGCCGCCCTCGCGCAGCTTCTCGAGCAGGTCCCACATCGAAAGCCGGCTGCGCGGGTCAAGCCCCGTCGTCGGCTCATCGAGGAACAGCACCGGCGGCGTGACGATCAGCGAGGCGGCGAGGTCGAGGCGCCGGCGCATGCCGCCTGAGTAGGTGCGGGCCGGCCGGTTCGCCGCGTCCGAGAGCCCGAACTGCTCGAGCAGGTCGATCGCCCGCGCCCGGGCGCGGGCGCGCGTCAGCCGGTACAGGCGCCCCACCATCTCCAGGTTCTCGCGGCCCGTCAGCAGTTCGTCGACGGCCGCATACTGGCCGGCGAGGCCGATCTGCGAGCGCAGCCGGTGGGCGTCGCGGACGCAGTCCAGGCCCGCGACCTCGGCGTGCCCGCTGTCGGGCTCCAGCAGCGTCGTGAAGATCCGCACCGCCGTCGTCTTGCCGGCGCCGTTGGGCCCGAGCAGGCCGAACACCGTGCCCGCCGCGACCTCGAGGTCGAAGCCGTCAAGCGCGCGCGTCTTACCGAAGTTCTTGACCAGCCCGACCGCGGAGATCGCCGGGCGGCCCTGTTCCAGCGTCGTCGTCATCCGACTCCTGACCCTACCGTGTGGCTACCCCGGGACGGCGGCGCCAAGCTCGAACACGCGCCCGCTCAAGAGCGATGCGACCACGCGACGCGCGCCACCACCAAAAACCCACCTAGCTTGGCGTCGCTGCGATCCCGACCGGACAGCTGACCCCGGTACCGCCGAGTCCGCAGTAGCCGTTCGGGTTCTTCGCGAGGTACTGCTGGTGGTACTCCTCGGCGTAATAGAACGGCCCCGCCGGCGCGATCTGGGTGGTGATCTCGCCGTGCCCCGCTGCCCGCAGCATCGCCGCGTACGCGTCGCGGGTGCGCTCCGCCACGGCCTGCTGCCCGGGGTCGGCGTAGAAGATCGCCGAGCGGTACTGCGTGCCGACGTCGTTGCCCTGGCGCATGCCCTGGGTCGGGTTGTGGTTCTCCCAGAACAGCCGCAGGATCTCCTCGTAGCTCGTCAGCGCCGGGTCGAACACGACAAGCACGGCCTCGGTGTGGCCGGTCGAGCCCGAGCAGACCTCCTCGTAGGTCGGGTTCGGGGTGAAGCCGCCGGCGTAGCCGACCGCCGTCGTGTAGACACCGGGCGCCTGCCAGAAGACGCGCTCGGCGCCCCAGAAGCAGCCCATCGCCACAACCGCAGTCTGAAAGCCATCGGGGAAGGGCGGCCGAAGCGGCGTGCCGAGCACGAAATGGCGCTCGGGAACCGGCATCTCCCGGTCGCGGCCGGGCAGCGCGCTCTCGGGGGTGATCATGCGGGACCTGTCCTTGAAGAGATCGGCGAGAAAGCTCATGCGCTCAGCATACGCACCGCCGATCGCCGGCAGCTCCCGCCGCCCGCGCGGAGCGCGCCGGACCGGCGCCCCAACCTCGCCGCGCCCCGCCTAGGCCGTCGGCAGCGCGCGAGACATCCGCGCCCCGACGGTGCCGCGAAGCGCCCGCGCCGGGCTCGAACGCAGCCGCTCGAGGATCCGCCGCTCCTGCGCCGGCGTCAGCCGCTCCTCATCGACCGCCTGATCGAGGATCGGCCGCGCGATGCTCGGCGCAGCGCGCCGGATCGCCGCGAGCGCGTCCCGCAGCGCGCCTCGCGCGCCCAGGCTGACCGTCCCCGCGGCCCCATCCTCCACGATCGCGGCGCCGCTCAGCTCGAGCAGCATCGCGTGACGCTCGGCCCGCGTGATCGCGCCCGCGGCGACGGCGCGGTCGAGGATCGGCTTGACGATCGACGGCGCGTTGGACGCGATCGCCTCGTGCACCCGTTCGAGCACGGCGCGGGCGGCGGGCGAGAGCACCGGCTCCGAGCGCTCGTCGGCCGCCGCGACCGACCCGAACACGGCGATCCGGCGAGACGGCTGGTGCGTGGCGACGGCGGTGGCGGTCATCTGGTGGCTCCTCTCGATTGCTCGCCAGGGAGTCTCTGCCACCCGTGTCAGAGAACGCTGAAGACTGCTGAAGAGTTGTCGAAGGGCTCCGGTCCGGCTGCCGCCTCCCCTCCGCCGGTCGAACATTTCTGGGCGGCTCACTAGGCGGTCAGGGTGATCGCCCCGATCACCATCGCGATGCCGAAGGCGTCGGCGGCGGAGGGCAGTTGGCCGAGCACGACGAGCCCCATCAGCGTCGCGGTCGCGGGCAGCAGTGCCAGCATCACCGCGAAGCGTGGGCGCGTGAGCCGCGCCATCGCAAGCTGCTCGAGGCTGTAGGGGACGAGCGTCGAGGCGACCGCGACGAGCAGCGCGCGGGCGAACAGACCGGCGCCGGTGAAGATCGGGCCGGCGTGCCAGGCGAAGGCCGGCGCGAGCACGACGGCGCCGATCGCGAGGCCCGCCGCGAGGCCGTCCTGCGGGCGCAGCTGCGTGTTCTTGGCGATCCGGTGCCCGAGCACGATGTAGCCGCCCCAGCCGACCCCCGCCGCGAGCGCCCAGCCGACGCTCGCCGCGTTCCCGGCCAGATGCGCCCCGCTCAGCAGCGCGACGCCCGCGATCAGCAGCGCGAGGCCCGCGATGTCGCGACGGCGGTGCGAACCGATCCCCGCAACGGCGACCGGGCCGACGAACTCGATCGCAACCGCGGTGCCGAGCGCGAGGTGCGCGATCGCCAGGTAGAACGCGACGTTGACGAGCGCGATCGTGATCCCGAACATCGCCGCCACGGCCAGCCGCCGCCGCGTCCACGCGCTCTGCCAGGGGCGCCGCAGCGCGCACAGCACGATCGCCGCGAGCAGCGAGCGAACCCACGCCAGCGAGGCGGGCGCCACGGAGTGAAACAGCACCACCGCGACGCCGGCGCCCGCGTACTGCGACAGCGCCCCCATGACGAGGAGCAGCTGCGGTGGCGGCAGCGGCGCGCGTGCGAGCGGCCGGGCGGGCCGCTGGTCGGCGGCCGTCGCGAGCGGCGGCGTGCTCAGCTGCCGCCCGCCAGCCGGTAGGCGAGCGCCTCGAGCGCGAGCTCCTCGGTCACGTTCAGCGCGAGACGCTCGCGCGTGTCGACCACCAGCTCGAGCGCGCGGTGAAGCGCCCGCGGCGTGCGCCCCGCAGCCGTCGCCTCGAGCTCGGCGAGACGGTCAACCGCGTGCACCAGCTCCGGCGCGCCCTCGAGCAGCATGCCGGCGTCGCGGTAGAACAGCTCGACCAGGCCGAGGCCCATGTCGAGCGTGGCGGCGCTGCTGCGCCGTTGCGCCCGCTTGACGCGCTCGGCATGCTCGCGCTCGTTCCGCGCGCGCTCCGAGCGGGCGATCAGCTCGAGCTCGTCGCGATGGCGCTCTTCGAGCTCGGCGGCGGTGCGCTCGCCGGCCGCCTTCGCCAGCTCGATCAGCGCCATCCACGGGCGCTCGGCGAGCTCCCCGCGCAGCGCGGCGACAGCGAAGCGCTCCGCCGCCTCGCGCAGTCGCGGGCCGTCGCCGAGCGCGAGCGCCGCCGCCCGCTCGCCGTCGCCGAGGGCGAGGCGCCCGCAGGCCTCCGCGGTCGGCGCCGCCACCCCCGCCGCCTCCAGACGCTCCGCCAGGCGCCGCGCGCTCGGCGCTTCGAAGCGAACCTGCAGGCAGCGCGAGGCGACGGTCGGCAGCACCTCTCCGGGCCGCGAGGTCAGCAGAATCAGGTGAACGAACGCGGGCGGCTCCTCGAGCGTCTTCAGCAACCGGTTGGCGGTCGCGTCGTGCATCGTCTCCGCCCCCTCGAGCACGAACACGCGCCGGCGCGACTCGAACGGCGTGCGCGCAGCCGCCGCCACCACCGGCTCGTCGATGTCGGCGACCAGCATCTCCGACGCCCCGCTCGGGATCACCCAGGTGAGATCAGGGTGCGTGCCCCGCTCGACCCGCTCCGCCGCGGCCTCCGGGTCCTGCGCCCCGTCCGAGAGCAGCGCCGCCGCGAACGCCCGCGCGATCGCCCGCTTGCCGGCCCCGGCCGGCCCATGGAACAGATAGGCGTGCGACGCCTCGCCCGGCGGGAGCGCCGGCAACAGCACGGCACGCGCGTGCGGGTGCTCCTCGATGCCCGGCAGGGTCGCGGCGGTGCTCACCGCCGCAGCGTATCCCGCGTTCGGCGCCGCGGCCGCTCAGTCGGTGATCGTCACGGGCACGCCGGAGCTGATGTGGTCTCCGAGCCACGCGATGTCGGCGGTCTCCAGGCGCACGCAGCCATGCGAGACAGCGGTGCCGGGGGTGCCGCCGATGTTCGCGATGCCGTGCAGCGCGATCTGGCCGGGACCGCCCTCGAACTCGGCGAGCGCGTCCGAGCGCGCACTGAGCGCCAGCGCGAACGGCGCGCCGGCGATGTCGGCCGCGAGCGGGACCGTCTCCTCGACGAAGAACGATCCGGTCGGGGTGGGGGTGGACGGCTTACCGACCACCGCCGGGAACGTGCGCGTGAGGGTCCCGTCGTAGTAGACGCTCACCTTCCGCGCGGCGAGGTCGACGACGATCCGCCATTCGGTAACGGTCTGCGACACGTCTGCGGCCTGGATCCAGCCGGTGTGGCTGTTCGGCCGGCCCGGCAGAAGAACCTCCAACCACTTCGCACCATGGGTGGTGGTGGTCGCGACGACCGGGAGCACGGTTCGCTCACCGGTGATCGGGCGCACCTCGTTGACCTCGGCCGCTGCCGCCGCACCGACCGCCGGTTTGCTGAGCGCGTCGGTGTCGTGGTTGAGCACGGCCAGCTGCTGCGTCTTGGCGATCTGCGCGGCGCCGCGCGGTGGCGGCGCCGCGCCGGCGGCCGCGGTGGCCACCAGCACGGTCGACGCCGCGAGCACGCACGCCATCCGCAGCAGCGCTCCGTTTGAGCGTCTCATCACCGATCAGCCCGTGAACGCCGGCGGCGAGGCCTTTGTCGGTATGACCGGCTTCGGGGTGACCGCCTTTGGCTTGGGGTGCTTGGTCGCCGACGGCTTGACCGGCTTCAGCACCTTCGGCTTCTTGGTCTTCGGCTTCGTGGCTGCCGGCTTCTTCGGCGTGACGGCCCCGGTCGGGCCGCTCGCACCCGTGGAGCTGAGGGTGGTGCCGCCACCGGCTCCACCGCTGCCCGAGGTTCCGCCCGAACCGCCGGTCGTGGTCGTGGTCGTGGTCGTGGTGCCCGCCGCGCAAGTGGCGCGCGTGATCGTGTTGGTGTCGAGTGTGACCGCGCCGTTACGGGCCAGGGCACTGCCCTGGAGCGTCGCCCCGGTCGTCATCGTGATCGAGGTGAGCGCGAGGATGTTGCCGACGAAGGCGCTGCTCGTGCCGATCGTCGCCGAGCTGCCGACCTGCCAGTAGACGTTGCAGGCCTGCGCACCGCCGATCAGGTTGACCTGACTGCCGGAGCCGACGATCAACGAGGACCCGGCCTGGAAGATGAAGACCGCGTTCGGGTTGCCCTGCGCGTTCAGCGTGAGCTGGCCGGTGAGGCCGAGCGACGAGGCGGAGGTGTACACGCCGGGGGTCAGCGTCTCGCCGGCGAGGCCGGCTGCGACCGTCTCCGTCGAGCTGCGCCCGGCGGCGTCGTTGTAGGCGGTGACAAGATCGTTCTTCGCCTGAAGCGCCACGCCGTTCGCCACCTGCGTCGTGCCGTTGAGCACGATGCCCGGCGGGAAGCCGCTGACCGCGGAGCCCGGCGCCAGGCCGACGCTGCCGCTGATCACGCTGGGGCCTGTGTTGGTGACCGCGCTGCCCGCGAGCACGGCGAAGTTGCCGGCCGTGCCGAGGCCGACAGGCGCCTGCGCGCTGAGGGCGAGCGGAACTGCCAGCAGCGATGCGGCGGCGACTGCGCCGACCGCGCCGACGACGCAGGCGATGCGGCGTGGACGCCATCGCGCGGCGTCGCGGAACGTGAACGGTTGACGGACTCCTGAGAACATCTTTGCCTCCTGCCGCGGCGCACAGGCCGCAATCTGGGTACCTGGCTGAGTGAGGGCGGAGGCGGAATGTCGGCTCAGTCAGCTACGGGCTGTCGTCGGCAGGCAAGCGACCGTCACGACGTTCATCGGCAGCGCAGCGGCGCACCACGAGCGAACGCGCCATTCGTCGATGATCTTTGAGCCTGGCGCGCGCGAAGCGGACGTTCGGCGTTTGAGCGGACGTTCGGCGTTCTGCCGGGGCCTCGCCCCAGGCTGATGGTCTCCCCGATCGTGCCGGGCTCCGGCAAGCGGCTGTTCGGCCCCGGCGGGAGGACCTCGACGCTGACGCTCTCCGACTGCCGGGCGCTCCAGCCGGGCACCGTGATCCTCACCTACCGCCCGGCCTCGGCCTGATCGCGGCACGGCGCCCCGGACGCTTTACGATGGCGGCGTGGTGATCGCCTTCGCAGTGCTGCTGACGCTGCTCGCGCTCGCCGGGCTCACCGTCGTCGTGCTGAACCTGCTCGGCCTCGACCCGGGGTGGCTCGCGCGGACGCGTCACGCGCTGGCCGAGGCGCGCTACCGCACCGCCGGGGTCCTGGCGGAGTTCGGCGACTGGCTGCGGCTCGGACGCTGACCGGGGCGTTTTGGGTGCTTTCGTGCACCCGAAATCGGGTCGGCCGAGACACGGCGGTCGGTAAAATCCCTGGTCCTCCGCGCATGCGTCCTTCCGTCCGAGCCGAGGCGGAAGATCGTCGACCCCACCGAACACATCGCCAGGGCGTCGAGGCCGCGACGCAGAGAGGTAAACACCATGGGAGCACGTACCGCCGACACCACGATCCCCGCCACCGCGCTGACGCTCCGCCGCGTCTTCACGACGCCCGGCGTCCACCCGTTCGACACCGTCGAGTGGGAGCTCCGCGACGCCCGGATCGGGCACGGCGATCACGTCGCGTTCGAGCAGCGCGACGTCGAGTTCCCCGCCTCCTGGTCGCAGAACGCGACCAACATCGTCGCGCAGAAGTACTTCCGCGGCCAGCTGTCCTCACCTGAGCGCGAACGCTCCGTCAAGCAGATGATCGGCCGCGTGGCCGGGACGATCGCCGACTGGGGCCGCGCGCGCGGCTACTTCGCCAGCGACGAGGACGGGGACACCTTCGAGGCCGAGCTGACGTGGATCCTGCTGCACCAGCTCGCCGCGTTCAACTCGCCGGTCTGGTTCAACGTCGGCTTCGAAGAAAGCCCGCAGTGCTCCGCCTGCTTCATCCTCTCGGTGAAGGACACGATGGAGTCGATTCTCGACTGGAACACCAAGGAGGGGACGATCTTCCTCGGCGGCTCCGGCTCGGGCATCAACCTGTCGAACATCCGCGGCTCGATGGAGCCGCTGTCGAAGGGCGGCACGGCGTCCGGCCCGGTCTCGTTCATGCGCGGCGCCGACGCCTGGGCGGGCACGATCAAGTCGGGCGGCAAGACGCGGCGCGCGGCGAAGATGGTCGTGCTCGACATCGACCATCCCGACATCCGCGAGTTCATCTGGTGCAAGGCCAAGGAGGAGGAGAAGGCCGCTGCGCTGCGCGACGCCGGCTTCGACATGTCGATCGACGGCGACGGCTTCCAGTCGATCCAGTACCAGAACGCCAACAACTCGGTGCGAGTCACCGACGAGTTCATGAAGGCCGTCGAGGAGGACGGCGAGTGGCGCCTGATCGCGCGTGCCACCGGCGAGCCGATCGGCGACCCGATCCCCGCCCGCGAGCTGATGCGCGAGATCGCCCAGGCGGCCTGGCGCTGCGCCGACCCGGGCGTCCAGTACGACACGACGATCAACCGCTGGCACACCAGCCCGGTCAGCGGCCGGATCAACGCGTCCAATCCGTGCTGCTTCGTCGGCGAAACAGTCGTACGGACCACTTTCGGAGATTGGACGCTCGCAGAACTCTGCGCCATGACGGACGAAGGCGTCCAGCTGCCACCGGTCGAAGCGTTCGATGTTGACGCCGGGGAGCGCGTCACGCGCGACATCTCTCGGGTGTGGAAGGCGGGCGACGCCACGAGATTGAGCGCCGTGGAGCTGAGTGACGGGAGTCTCCTGCGCTGCACCCCCGAACACCGCTTTCTCGAGGCGTCAGGCCAGTGGATAGCTGCCGAAGCGCTGACCCCTGGAACACATTTGCGGGCGACTTGCGAGCTGCCGGACGGCAACGCGCCCTATCTCGTCCGTACGACGACGACGGTAGCGGTTCGTCGTGTGACCACGTTCGATCTCGTCGAGCCGCTCCCCGTGTTCGACATGGAGGTGGACGGCGTGCATAACTTCGTCGTCGCGACGGCCGACGCAGGCAGCGGAATAGTCGTGCACAACAGCGAGTACATGCACGTCGACGACTCGGCCTGCAACCTCGCCTCGCTCAACCTGATGAAGTTCCGCCGCGCCGACGGAAGCTTCGACGTGCACGCGTTCACGCACGCGGTCGACATCATGCTGCTGGCGCAGGAGATCGTCGTCGGGCCGTCGAGCTACCCGACTGAGCAGATCGGCGTCAACGCGCGGGCGTTCCGCCAGCTTGGCCTCGGCTATGCCAACCTCGGCGCCTTCCTGATGGCCGACGGCATGCCCTACGACTCCGACGAGGGTCGGGTCACGGCCGCGGCGATCACGGCGCTGATGACCGGACGGGCCTACGCGCAGTCCGCGCGCATCGCCTCGGCGCTCGGCCCCTACGAGCGCTACGCCGAGAACCGCGACGCCCACAACGCGGTGATGCGGATGCACCGCGACGCGAGCTACGCGATCGTCGACGACGGGCTGTGCGAGCCGCAGCTGCTCAGCGCCGCCCGCACCGCGTGGGACGAGGCCGTCGAGCTCGGCGAGCGCCACGGTTACCGCAACGCGCAGGCCACGGTCCTCGCTCCGACCGGCACGATCTCCTTCCTGATGGATTGCGACACGACCGGCGTCGAGCCGGACTTCTCGCTGGTCAAGTTCAAGGAGCTGGTCGGCGGCGGTCAGATGACGATCGTCAACCGCACCGTGCCGCTGGCGCTGCAAACGCTGCGCTACTCCGACGAGCAGATCGAGCAGATCGTCGCCTACATCAACGAGCACGGCACGATCGTCGGCGCGCCCGGGCTGCGCGAGGAGCACCTGCCGGTCTTCGACGTCGCGGTCGGCGAGCGCGCGATCTCCCACATGGGCCACATCAGGATGATGGGCGCGGTCCAGCCGTTCATCTCCGGCGCGATCTCGAAGACCGTCAACCTGCCCGCCTCGGCGACCGTCGAGGACATCGCCGACGCCTACACCGAGGCCTGGCGACTCGGCGTCAAGGCGCTCGCGATCTACCGCGACGGTTCGAAGACGGCACAGGCGCTGCGCACCGATGCGCAGGACGCCGCGAAGCCGGTCGACTCCGCGCAGCTCGACGCGCTGATCGCGGAGGCGGTGGCCAAGGTGGGGCCGCAGCGCCATCGCATGCCGCGCGAGCGCAAGTCGATCACGCACAAGTTCTCACTGGGCGGTCACGAGGGCTACATCACCGCCGGCATGTACGACGACGGCACGGTCGGCGAGATCTTCCTCACCGATATCGGCAAGGAGGGCTCGACGCTGCGCGGCATGATGAACGCGTTCGCGACGGCGATCTCGATCGCCCTCCAGTACGGCGTGCCGCTCGAGAAGCTGGTCGAGAAGTTCAGCTACATGCGCTTCGAGCCGGAGGGCATCACGAGCAACCCGGAGATCCCGTTCGCCAAGTCGATGCCCGACTACATCATGCGCTGGCTCGCCTCGCGCTTCCTCGACACCGACGCGCAGGAGGAGCTCGGCATCCTGACGCCGGAGGTCAGGGCGCGTCAATCGGCCGAGCACGCCGCGGTCGCGATGCACTCATCCGACACCTCGGTGCCGGCCAGCGAGCTGAACGGCGAGGCGGAGCATCCGACAAACGGCGGCACGGCCAAGCCGGCGATCGTCGCCAAGGCCCCGACGGCTGCCTTCACCGACTCACCGCCGGTCGTCCCAGCGAAGCTTCGCGGCCTCGACCTCGGTCCCGCGTGCACCCAGTGCGGCGGCATGATGCAGCGCACCGGCTCCTGCTACACCTGCCCGAGCTGCGGCAACAACACGGGCTGCGGGTAGTCAGCCGGAGTTCCACCGCCCCTGACCGCCGCGCTGCGCGCGCCGGTCGGGGGCCAGATTGCAGCTCGGCGCGGACGCCAACCCGGCGTTCCACGTCGCCTGCCCCAGCATGATCACGCCGGCTTCCGCCCCAGGAAGAAGACGACGCCTTCGTTTGCCCACCCACACGACATCTCATCAAACGCGGCCGTCCACACCCGTAACCCTTCGACGGTGGCCCGCCAGAAATCTCCACCGAACTCGTATTTCTCACCCACCGTGGAGTCACCGCCGCTGTGGTACGGCTGCCAGAAGGGCAACTCGGCATATATGAAGCCTGACGGCGCCAGGACTCTGTAGAGCTCGTCGATGGCCTTTTGCGGGTAGTGGATGTGTTCCAGAATCGCGCAGCACATCACAAGCGCGAATCGCCCGCTCCAGTCAAGCGGTAGATCATGCACGTCATGGTGATAGTCCACCGCCGGCGACGGATCGTACAAATCGACGGCGATCCATCGGGGTCCAAACTTCCCGTCACCGTACCGTCCGAGACCGACCTGTAGGAATTCACCGTCGGTCGCGACGCCCGTGATGGTCGGCGTCGTCGTCCCATAGAGCTGGTCCGCAAGAAAGTCGCGGTAGGCCTGTCCGCTCACCGGGATCTCTGCGGGCACGTAACCCACCGGATTGCTGGGCGGGTACGGCTCTGGCGGATTGATGCAGTTATGTTGGAGCGTGCGTATCTCGGCCTCGAGATTTCCCTTCTCCAGCTGCAGGACGCCGACATCGCGCCGCAGGCTGTCCAGTTCGACCATGAACTCGGCAACAAACCCAAACCGCACAAGGAAGCGTTTGACCTGCCGTCTGCCCGTGCCCCGGCAGCGAGTAACAAGCTCACCCAGCGCCATGGGTCGCCTCAGCTCCCGATCGCTGACCCGGCTTGGAGCCGAAGAAGTAAGCGACACCCTCGTCGCCCCAGCCGCACGATATCTCGTCGAAAGCCGCCGCCCAGATCCGCAGCCCCTCGACCGTGGCGCGCCAATAGTCGTCAACGAACGGGGCTTCCCCTACGCCCTGGTGCAGCCCACCGAAGTACGGCTGCCAGAACGCAACCTCGAGGTAGAGATGTCCACCGGGCTTGAGAACCCTGTGAAAATCGTCCACGGCCCTCTGCGGAGACGGAACGTGCTCCAGCACAGCGTTACAGAGCACAGCGGCAAAACGCTCCGTCCACTCGGCCGGGAGCGAGCGCGCCTCCTTTCGAGAGTGAGCGGCCGAGGCGTCCGTCAGTTCGAAAACGGTCCAGTCGTCTCGCAAGCTGCTCGTACCCTCGCCGGCGCTTCTGACGATTTGAAGGAACTCGCCAGCGTCTGATGGGCCGGTGATTGCCGGGCTGAGCTCCCCCTCATAGATCTGACGCGTCAGGTACTCGCGGTACGCTTGCCCGCTACGCCGCACCGTCGCGGGTATGTAGCCGGTCGGGTTTGTCGGAGGATGAGGTCCGGGCGGATTGGTGATGCGATTGTGTAGGTCGCGGACGACGGCCTCGAGCTCGCCCTTTTCGAGCTGCAGGATCCCTTTGGCGGTCCTCAGGTTCCGGCGCTCGGTGAGCAGCGCATTGACGCTCGCGCTCCTTCGGAACAGCGTTTTCGCCAGGCGGCGAGCGAGAAGGTCGCTCCTGAGACGTCGAGCGCGGGCGCGTGTACGCGCTGATGGTCTGTCAGACAATGCCCACAACTCCGAAACGCGCCCGTGTTCCCCGCGCCGCAGCGACGTACGCCACATGACCCGGCGAAGGTCGGAAAGATAGCGCACCGCCACCCAGGATGAACTCGGCTCACGGCGGCGCCTGCGGGCCGGCGACAGTTCCACTGCCGTGCAGGCGGCCGATCTCGGCGTCGGTCAGGCCGAGCAGGCCGGCGAGGATCTCGTCCGTGTGCTCGCCCAGAGCCGGGGCGCGGCGGACCGGGCCACGCGTCACCGCGTCGAACCACAATGGGGAGCCCGGCATCGGGTAGCTGCCGACACCCGGGTGCTCCAGTTCCTCGAATAGCGGGTTGGCTGGAGAACACCGCGGGTCCTCTTCCACCAGCTGCGTGAACGTCTGGTACGGGCCCCACGAAACGCCGGCGCCATCGAAGCGCTCCCGAACCTCCGCGAACTCGCGCGCGGCGAACCAGGGGCGCAGGAGCGCCGCGATCGCATCGCGGGCCATGAACCTGCCCGTCTGGGTGCCGAGGTCGTGACCAGTGGAGCGCTCGATCTCCTCGCACCCGGTTGCGAGGCCTGTGACGTCACGCAGAGCGAGCCACTGGCGCCTGGTGAGCGCCGCCACCATGACGCGGCGACCGTCGCGTGTCTGGAAGTCGTGACCGAAGGCCCCGTAGAGGTGGTTGCCGTCCTTGACCTGGGCCTCGGTTTCGAGACGCGCCTGCGCCACGCGGCCGAGGTTTCCCACCATCCAAAAGGCAACGTCGGACAGCGCGACCCGCACAATCTGGCCCGCACCGGTGATCGAGCGGTGGCGCTCGGCGGCCAGGATCCCGAAGGCCGCCAGGGTGCCCAGCGCGATGTCCCAGGCGGGGAGCACATGGTTGACGGGATCGGCGTGCTCGCGCGGCCCGGTGATCCACGGGAAGCCGGTGGCCGGATTGACGGTGTAGTCGAGCTCGCTCGTTCCGTCGGGGTCGCCGGTCAGCGCGACGACGATGACGTCTTCGCGCCGCCGGCGCAGCGTTTCGAACTCCAACCAGCCGCGCATCGGGAAGTTCGTCAGGAAGAGGCCTGTGGCGGTGATCAGAGCCAGCGCCAGCTCGCGTCCCGCATCGGAGCGGAGGTCGACGGCGATCGAACGCTTGCCCTTGTTCAGCCCCGCCCAGAAGAGACTCTGGCCGTCGGCCGCCAGCGGCCAGCGGTTGAAGTCGGGGCCGCCGCCGATCTGGTCGAAGCGGATCACGTCCGCACCGTTCTGCGCGAGCGTCATGCCGCCGAGCGGCGCCGCAACGAAGGCGGAGCCCTCGATCACGCGAAGGCCGTCAAGGACGCCGGCGGGCAATCAGGCCCTCCGAAGCGCCCTCGCCGCGCCGGCCCTCGCCGCGCCGGCCCTCGCCGCGCCGGCCCTCGACGCCTCGCCGCGCCCAGGGCGCGCCGCGGATGCGTCGAGACCCAGGACGATTCGAGGCGCCTTTCCGGGCGACCGCTCGAGTCGCTCGTCGCGAACGAACCGAGAACGTCACGCCCGGTCGAGGCCCGCGGCTCGTCCCCGGGCAGCCAACTGCAGAGCCATCTTGCGTGACGCTTCGTCGATCATCTCACCCTCGAACATCACGGCTCCGAGGCGGTCGCCGTCGGTCGCCTGTGCGTAGGCCTCGAGGATTCGCTCGGCCCGCTCGTAGGCGGCCGGAGAAGGCGAGAAGATCTCGTTGCAGAGATCGATCTGATCCGGGTGCAGGGCCCACTTGCCGTCGAAGCCGAGCGCACACGAGCGGTTCGCGACCTCGCGGAAGCCGTCCGGGTCTCGGATCTGAGCGTAGGGGCCATCGATCGCCTGGAGCCCGAATGCTCTCGCGGTGGTGAGAATCCGCCAAAGGACATAGTGCCAGTGGTCGCCGCCGTAGCGCTCGTCTGGAGCGCCCACGGATAGCGCCGGCATGCCGACCGCGGCGGCGAAGTCTCCGGGACCGAAGATCAGGGTTTCGATGCGCGTCGAGGCCGCGGCGATCGACTCGATCTCGACCAGGCCGCGTGGTCCCTCGATCTGGATCTCCAGTCCGACGCGACGTTCGAGCGCCAGCTCGAGCTCGAGCTGCGTCAGCAGCTGATCGACGAAATGCACGTCGGCCGCGGATTCGACCTTCGGCAGCATGATGCAGTCGAGCGAACCGGCGGCGCGTTCGACGACGTAGGTGATATCGCGGAAGCACCATTTCGTGCGCGTGTCGTTGACGCGCACGACCTTCGTCTTGGCGACCCAGTCGGCACCCATCAGGGCGTCGACGACGTTCTGGCGGCTCGCATCGTTCTTCTCGAGCGGAGCGACCGCATCCTCGAGGTCGATGAACAACTGGTCGGCCGGCAGAGTCGCTGCCTTCGCAAGCATCTTTGGACTGGATGCCGGCACGGCGAGACATGAACGCCGAAGGCGAACCTCCGTCATGCGACGCCAGCCTCGGGACCGACGCTGAGAAGTTCGATCCGGAACCCGTCCGGGTCGATCATGTAGACCGCAAGCCGCCCCGCGTTGGCGCCGGCCTCCACGGCGACGGGGGGACCGACCGATGCCACTCCGGCGTCCGCCAGCCGATCGTAGGTCTCGCGCAGGCCCTCCACGAGCAGGCAGATGTGTGCGGTACCCGGGTTTGGCGGGCTCGTGTCGACGGGGCTGCTCTCGACGCCGCGATACTCGATCAGCTCCAGGTGGTGTCCGCCCGGCAGTCGAAGCATTGCCTGGTTCAAGCTCGCCGTCGGATACCCGACGATTCGACGCACGTAGTCATCCTCGTTGAGCCGCTGCCAGACGATCTCGCAGCCGAATTGTTCGCAATAGAAAGCGATCGAGCGATCGAGGTCGGCGACGTGAAAGGCCGTGTGATGGGCGCCGACGATGGTCACGGCTCGCGCCCGCGCAGGGGAACCAGGAAGCTGCGGCGGAACTCGCAGACGAGCACCTCATCCTGCCTGAAGCCGCGCGTCTCGATGTTCACGATCCCCTGCCCTGACCGTGACCGCGCCAGGCGCTTGGCCAGCACGGTGGTCGCGCCGTACAGCGTGTCGCCGTGATGGATCGGTGCCAGATGGCGCAGGCTCTCGGTGCCGAGCGCGGCGACCGCCTTGCCCGAGGTGTCGGGCACGCTCATTCCGAGCAGGAGTGAGTAGATGAAGGTCCCGACGACGATGTTTCGCCCGTCCGGCATGTGCGTCTGCGCGTAGTGCGCGTCGACGTGCAGGGGGCTGAGCGCACCTGTCAGCGAGCAGAAGAGGTGATCCTCGGCCTGCGTGATGGTGCGTCCGGGCCAGTGGCGGTAGACATCGCCGACCTCGAACTCCTCGTAGTAGCGACCGAAACGCGCCTCGCGACTGTCGTGGACAGTCACCAGGCTCCCTCGCTGTGGCCCGCCGCGATCTCCTCGCCGCAGTAGCCGAGCTCGCGGAGGATCTCGTCGGTGTCGTGGCCGAGCGGAGGCCCGACGTGCGTCACGCGCGAAGGTGTCGCGCTCATGCGCGGCACAGGTGCGGCCATGTGAACGGTCCCGAGCTCCTCGTCCTCGACTTCGAGCAGGGTACCGCGCGATCGATATTGCGGGTCCTCGAAGACATCGGCCATCGAAAGCACGCGCACGCCGGCGGCACCGGCCTCCTGAAAAGCGCGGTCGACTTCGACGGCGTCGCGCTCGGCGATCCAGCGAGCCACCTCCGCATCCAGCTCCTCCGCGTTCAGGCCGCGGCTCTCGTGCGTCGCGAACCTCGGATCGGCGAGCAGCTCCTCGCCGCCGATCAGCCGGAGGATCCGCTCCGCGGCCGCCGGGGTGGTCCCCGACACGGCGAAGTGATGGCCATCCCTGGTGCGGTAGACGTTCCGCGGCGAGGACCACGGCAACCGCGAGCCGTTGCGCTCCTGGAGCACTCCGCTCGCCTTGTACAGAGTGGGCAGCGGGCCGAGGATGTTGAAAACCGACTCGAACAGGGACACGTCGATGACCTGTCCCTCGCCGGATCCCTCAGCCACGTCGCGGTGGTACAGCGCAGCCAGCAGCGCCCACGTCGCGAACAGGCCTGCCACCTCGTCCGCGAGCGCGAAGGACGCGAGCAGCGGAGACTGTCCGGGATAGCCGCTGATCTCGGCCAGACCGCCGAACGCCTCGGCGAGCGTGCCGAACCCCGGCCGCTGACTGTACGGGCCGGTTTGCCCGAACGCCGAAACACGCACGACCACAAGACGCGGGTTGGCCGCTCGCAGCAGATCCGGCGCCAGGTCGAGCCGTTCGAGCACGCCGGGCCGAAAGCTCTCGACGAGCGCGTCTGCGCGCTCGACCAATCGCAGCAGTGCCTCCCGCCCCTTCGGCTGCTTGAGGTCGAGCGTGACCGACTGCTTGTTGCGCCCGATCGACAGCCACCAGGCGGAGCGATCGCCGATCAGCTCGCCCATCGCGCGCGCCGAATCGCCGGCGCCAGGGCGCTCGATCTTCGTGACCTGGGCGCCGAAGTCCGAGAGATGCTTGCCGACGCTCGGCCCTGCGACGACGTTCGCGAGTTCGATGATGCGAATGTTCGCCAGCGGCAACTCGGTGGCCATGAGCGTGCCAGCCTACTACCTTGGGAGCTAAATGGTCAAGCGGCCCCAGGGGCTTCGCCGAGCCCGCGGTCAGGCGGTGACGCCGGGCTCGATTGGGCTGAGATGACCGGTCCGTCCGACCGTGAGCCGACGTACGCGTTCGTCGGATCGCAGCCAGCGGTCCCATTCCTCATAGCCCGTCATCGTCTTCGCCTTCTGAAGTGTCATGTCGTGAATCAGGTACTCCTCGGCGACGAGGCAGAGAACCGGGTTGCTCGTCCTCACCGCCGATGGTTCGCCCCGCTCTGGCATGTGCGCGATCAACGCCTCGGACCCGTCGGTGACAAGTGTCAGCATGCGGCCGCCGATCCGCGACGCCACCGTCTCGCTGTAGCTGTGTCGCTGCCACCAGCCCGCCTCGATCGTGTCCCCGCCGTAGAGCATGCCGAGGATCCGCACGCCGCGGGCGTCGGCATCGACGAGCTCCTGCCGCAGGGCATCGACGTTCTCCGCCCACATCGACACATAGATCTCCTCGGTCGCACCGCGCACCAGCGCGCGGGCGTGATCCATGATCGCGTCGAGACTGCTCACGGTGATGACGTCCGGCTCCGGAGCTCCGCTGACCATGGTCGGCAACGTCACATCGAGAAAGTCGAGCGGGGTCATGTAGCGCTCGCGCAGCTTGTGCATCAGCTCGTGCGGCGGCACACAGACATATTCGACGCTGCTGCCGCGCCGCGTCTGGGCGACCACACCCGCGTCGGAGAGCCGTTCGAGCATCGCGTACACCTTCGACGAGGGAACACCGGACGCACGGCTCAGCTCGTTTCCGTTCTGTCGCCCGCGTCTGAGCAGTCCCAGATAAAGGCGGGCTTCATACAACGAAAACCCGAGTTCCTGCAGGCTCTCGATGACGCGTTCATCGGGCGGTGCGGACATGGCGGCCTATACTACCTCCGGTCGTAGATGGAGTTCCTCGTCCAAATCCAGGTCAACTTCCCGCCCGATCTCCCAGCCGAGAAGCTCGCCGCGGTGGTCGAAGAGGAAGCGGTTCGCGGTCGTGAGCTTCAGCAGGCCGGGACGATCGCGCGCATCTGGCGAATCCCCGGGCGAACCGCCAATGTCGGCATCTGGACCGGGGCCGACGCCGACGAGGTTCACCGTGCGATCACCTCGCTGCCCGCCTTCCCCTGGATCGACGCACGGGTGACCGCGCTCGCCACGCATCCGCTCGAGGCTCGCGACTAACACGGTCGACGCTCACGCGAGCGGACGCACCGCGTCCGCGATCGCGCCGACACTGGGGATGATCGCGTCCTCGAGCGACGGGCTGTAGGGAATCAGGACATCGTCGGGTAGTCCCACGACGCGCGGAGGGGCTTCGAGGCTGACACCGGCAAGGGTGAGGTTCGAGATCAGCGTCGCACCCCACCCGCCGGCGTGGACCTGCTCCTCGACGACGACGAGCCGGCCGGTGCGCTCGACGCTCGACGCCACCAGCGGCAGATCGAACGGCCGCAGCCACTGCGGATCGATCACCTCGGCGTCGATGCCTTCACTGGCCAGCTCGTCGGCGGCCTGCAGCGCACGGTCGGCCATCAGCAGCGTCGCGACGATCGTCACGTCGCTCCCGCGGCGCAGCACGGCTCCGCTCCCGACCCGCGCGATCGCTTCATCGCCACGTCGCACCTGGCCCTTGCGCGCGTAGAGGCCCTTGTGTTCGAAGAACAGCACGGGATCCTCGTGGCGAATCGCCGCGCGCAGCACGCCGTAGGCGCCGGCCGGCGTGCCCGCGGATGCGACGATCAGGCCCGGGAAGGCGATGAACCAGGACTCGCCGGTCGCCGAATGCTGCGTCCCGAACCGCCCGGTGCCCCCGCCGATCGAGCGGACGGTGACGGGCACGGAGCATTGGCCGCCGGTCATGAAGCGAAACTTCGGCAGCTCCTCGATCATCGCGTCGCCGGCCGTGGGAAGGAAGTCGCTGAACATGATCTCGATCACCGGACGCAGACCCGTGATCGACATGCCGAGCGCCATACCGATGAACGTGTTCTCGCAGATCGGCGTGTTCGTCACCCTGCCGGGGAACGCCTCCGGCAGACCCGTGTTGGTCTTGAACACACCACCATCGTTCGCAACGTCCTCGCCGAGCAGGTAGACACGCGGATCGGCGGTCATCTCGTCGACGAGCGCGGCGTTGACGGCCTCGCGATAGGTCATCTCGACCGTCTCGCCGGCCTGCGCCGGGGCGTCGGACTCAAGCTGCGTAGACATAGCTGCGGATCTCCTCGATCGTTGGGACTGGTCCTTCCTTGGCGCGCTCGGCGGTCGAGTCGACCAGGGCCTGCGCTTCGTCGCGCATCGCGCTCTGCGCCTCAGCGGAGAGCGCGCCGGAGCTCGCGAGCGTCGCTCCGAGCAGCACGATCGGGTCGCGCTCGCGCCAGCGGTCGAGCTCGCCCTCCGGCCGGTACTTGGCGGGATCGGTGCGGGAGTGCCCGCGGAAGCGGTACGTCTTCATCTCCAGCAGGGTGGGGCCGTCACCGGCGCGACCCCGAGCGACCGCGGTCGCAACGGCGTCGTGCACGGCATCGACATCCTGACCGTCGACGACGAACCCCGGCATCGCGTGCGCCTTGGCGCGATCGGCCAGGTCGTCAAGCGGCGTCGTCTCGCGCATCGGTGTGTATTCGCCGTAGAGGTTGTTCTCCACGATGAAGACGATCCCGACCTTCCACGCCGCGGCGATGTTGAGCGCCTCATGGAAGGTCCCGATGTTCGTCGCGCCGTCGCCGAGGAAGGTGAGTGCGACGCGATCGGAGCCCTGAAGCTTCGCCGAGTAGGCCGCCCCGAGAGCCACCGGCAGTCCGGCTCCGACTATCGCGAACGCGCCGAGCAGGCCCTTGTCGAGCGCTGTGAAATGCATCGAGCCGCCGACGCCCTTGCAGCATCCGGTCGATCGCCCCATCAGCTCGGCGAAGCACTCCTCCATCGGCACACCGCGCATCAGCGCCTGGCCGTGGCCGCGGTAGGTGATCGTCATGTAGTCGTCATCGCGCAGCGTCGAGATCGCGCCGACGGAGACGGCCTCCTGCCCCTGGCACAGGTGTGTGGTGCCCTGCACGAGTCCTGCCATGAAGAGCTCCTGCACCTTCTCTTCGAACAACCGGATCTCGAGCATCCGGCGGTACCAGTCGATGCGCGTCTCCGCCGTTGTCGGTGTCACGCGTGAACCTCCTCGCTAGTGAGTGAATCGCCGAGCCGGCCGCGTTCGCCGTCCATGTGCTGGGTCGCGATCGGCTCGTTGTTGTGTAGCCGGCCGAAGCCCGGCTCATCCGGTGACGGCGCGAGCGCGTCCACCAGGCGCGCAACCTCAACCATCGAGATCACCGGGGTCCTGCAGCAGAGTCTTGAAGGTCGACAGGAATCTCGCCGCGTCGGCGCCGTCAAGTGCGCGATGGTCCGCGCTCAGTGTCGCCGACATCCGCCGCCGCACGACCACCTCGCCATCGAGCACCACCGGCGTCTCGAGCGTCCGTCCGGTGGCAAGGATCGCGACCTGCGGCGGCACGATGATCGCAGTGAACCTCGTCACATCGAAAGCGCCGAGATTGCTGAGCGTGAAGGTCCCCTCCGTCAGTTCGGACCCGCGCAGGCCACCGCTCCGGGCGCGGCCGACCAGATCCGAGAGCGCCGACGCCGTCTGCGCCAGGGTCAGCTCGTCGGCGCCGATCAGCGCCGGGGCGATGAGACCGCCATCGAGCGCGACCGCAACGCCGAGGTTGACGCTGCGGACGCGCTCCAGACCCCTCTCGCTCCAGACGGCATTGAGCTCGGGGTGGACCCGAAGCGCTCGTGCACACGCGCGCACCAGCAGTGCGGTGACCGTGACCTGCAATGCGGTCGCCGCCTCGAGCACGGCGTCCATCTCCACATCGGTCTCGACGTAGAAGTGAGGCGCCTGCTGCTTGCTCTCGGTCATGCGACGGGCGATTGCTCGCCGCATCGGCGACGCCTCGACAAGCGTGCGGCCGGCGTCGGCCGCCGCCGCGGCGTCGGTGTTACTCGAGATAGGCGATCACCTCACCGACAACGACGTCGCTGCCGGCCTCGGCGACGATCTCGGCGAGCCTCCCCGACGCGACCGCCTCCATCTCGACGGTGGCCTTGTCGGTCTCGACCTCGGCGATCGGCTCGCCCCGCTCGACCTGATCGCCAACCGCCTTCAGCCAGCGGGCGATCCGGCCCGTTTCCATGTCATAGCCCAGGTTGGGCATCAGAACCTCGGTGCGCACGCGGCGACTGTACTACCCGAGTAGTGGCGAGTCAACGTACAAGGCGCGCGCTTGCCTAGTCGAGCTCGAAACCGTAGGTCGTCGTCGCGAGAACCACTGCGCCGCCGGGAGTTACAACGGCGTTGTCCTCGTGACGGACGCCGCCGCCGAGCTCGGCGCTGTAGATGCCCGGCTCGGTGATGATCACGTTGCCGGCAGCCAGCACGTCTGAACCACCCGGCACCAGCTGCGGGCGCGACTCGTGGTAGCGGAAGCCGGTTCCGTGACCGGTGTGATGAGGGAACTGCGTGAAGCCGGCCGCCTGACACGCGGCACGAGAGGCGGCATCCACCTCGCCGCCCGTGGCCCCGGGCACAGCTGCCGCAAACCCGGCGCTGACCGCCGCCTGCACAGCGGCGTATGCCTCGCGCATACGCGGGCTCGCCTTGCCGGCGATGACGGTCCGGGTGTGGTCGCTCCAGTACCCGTCGGCCCCGGTGCCGAGTTCGAGCATCACAGCGTCGCCAGGCTCGATCCTGCGTGTCCGGGCACGCCAGTACTTCCAGCCCTCGGCCAGGTCCGGCCCGGAATACACGGTCGCGAAGCCGCGCACCCACCGTGCACCTTGATAGCCGTGGCCGTGCAGGGTGATCGCCCGCTCGACCGCGGCGACGACCTCGATCTCCGTGTTGCCGGGAACCGAGTACTCCTTGAACGCGTTCAGACCGAAGATCGCGATCTCGTTGGTCCGGCGAATCAGCTCGAGGTCATGCTCGGTCTTTACCGAGCGGATCGTCTCGAGCGTTTCGGTGATGTCGTGAAGGCGCTCGGTGGCGAAGCCCGCCTTGATCAATGCCTGGGTCGGCAGGGCGACGGCGTTCGGCTCACCATGGATCGACGCCGGCGCGATCGACTCGAAGCTGCCCTCGTAGCCGACGACACCGCCGGCGGCGCCGTGCTCGGCCGCCAGGTCGCGCAGGTGGCCGAGGATGACTTCCCCGGTCGGCGGTCCGTCGTTGCGAATCGCCGGGAAGCTGCGGATGTCGCCGCTCCAGATCTCGGCCGCCTCGTCGACCTCGTAATCGGGAAGCATCAGCGTGGCCCCGCCGGCGCCGACCACGACGAATGTCAGGCCGGGAATCTGGGTGTACCAGCCAGTGGCCAGGAGAACGTTCTCGGCGAGTCGAAGAACCACCGCGTCGACGCCCTGCTCGGCCATCGCCGACTGGATCTGCTGGATGCGCGAGGCCTGCCCCATCGTCGGCTCTCTCCTGGTTTCGCTTGGCCCGCCAAAGCGGGATATCGGGGCTACGTTACTACTGCGGTAGTCACCCGGTCAACGGTGCTTGCGCCGCGGCGGTCGGCTCGTGGATCCACGCGGTTGCCGTATTACGACTTGAGTAGTAGTGTCCGTCGCAGAGCGGCTGCGCGCCCGAAACAGACAGCCGGAAGGAGAGCGATGTCGTCGACCTCACAACACGCCGCAGGAGCGGAACACGATTCGCCGCCCCGCCACCGCAGCGTGTATCTGAGCGCGAGCGCGAGCTGAGCGAGCGGCGATGGCCTCCGAGACGATCCGTGAGCTGACCGTCGCCACCGTGCGCGCAGCGCTGCCGGAGCCGATCCTGTTCGGCGACTGGGTGATGCGTCACCGCAGCTTCGCCGTCGTCCGCCTGACCGCGTCCAGCGGTGTCGAGGGCTTCGCCTTCACACTCACGCGCGAGGGACCTGTCGACGCGACGATCCGCCAGGCGATCGCCCACCACTACGTCGGCGCCGAGTTCGAGTCGACTGCGGACGCCGCCGCCGCGTTCTACCGCTGCCAGGGTTCGAACCTCGCCGGGCTGAGCAGCGGGATCGGCCTGCGCGCCCTCTCGATCGTCGATCTTGCGGTTCACGACCTGCTCGCCCGCAGTGCGGGCGTGTCGATCGCGCGCTATCTCGGCGGCGAGCCGCGTCAGATGCCGGCGACGGCGATCATCGGCTACCCGCCCGCCGCCATGCCTCCCGACGCGGTCCGCGCCCAGGTCGGCGCTCTGCGCTCCGACGGCTGGCGACGCTTCAAGATTCCGATCGCGCTGCCGCTCGAATACGGGGCGGAGCGTCTGCTCGCGGCGCGCGAGGCGGCCGGCGAGGATGCATGGTTGGGCATGGATGCGGCCTGGATCTTCCGCTCCGTCGACGATGCCGTGGCATTTCTGGACTCGGTCCGCGACGCGCGCCTCGGCTGGTTCGAGGATGTGTTCCCGCCCGGGGATGCGCAGATCGTCCGCAGTCTTCGCGAGCGCTCCGGCGGCACCCAGATCGCGATGGGCGACGAGCAGGGCGGGAGCTACTACCCGGAGGCGCTGCTCGTGCGTGAGGCCGTCGATGTCGTCCGGATCGACCTCACGTGCATGGGTGGGATCACGCGGGCAAGGCCGATGATCGACGCATGCGAGCGGGCCGGTACCGCCTTCTCGGCGCACATGTTCGCGCACGTTCACTCCCAGGTCTTCGGCGCCCTCGGCTACGACGTGCCGATCGAGTGGGGCGTGCCCGGGACCGGCGTCGATCCATACGCGGACTCGCTGCGGCAGCCGACGATCGTCGACGGTCTGATGGAGCCGCTGGCGGAGCAGCCGGGTTTCGGCCCGGTGGTCAATCCGGGCTGGCTCGCCGAGCAGGACGCAGACGACCCGGACGGCCTGATCAAGTCGCTGGCTGCCCGGTCCTAGTCGGAGCTGGCGAGGCGACCGAGCGGCTGCTGAGCGCGTCCGCGTGCGAGCGCGTCGTGGTCACGTGCGGCAGTCGGTCAACCCCGACCATCGAAGCGAATCGGCGTCATAGCGGAAGCAGGGCCGTCAGTCCACCGTCGACCGCAAGCGTCGCGCCTGTGATCCCCGACGCCCGCTCGCTCGAGAGGAACACGATCGCGTTCGCGACCTCGTCGGCCCTCAGCACCCTCCCCACGGGGTGCCGGCGACCCCACTCGTCGATCGCCGCCTGGGGATCGTCAGGGAAACGTCGGTTGGCCGATGCGCGCAGCATGGCGGTGTCGACCGAGCCGGGGAGGATGCAGTTGACGCGAATCCCGTCCGGCGCGTGATCGAGTGCGAGTGTGCGAGTCATCGAGACGATGCCCCCCTTGGAGGCCGAATAGGCCGGAATCATCCGCGAGCTCGCGATCGCGTTGACGGAGGAGACCGTGACGATCGAGCCGCCGCCGCTCGACGCGAGCGCCGGGATCGCGTACTTCGCAGTCAGGAACAACCCCTTCAGGTTAGTGTCGATCACGTAGTCCCAGTCGGATTCGGCGAACTCGGGAGCCCGGCCGTGCCTGACCACGCCGGCGCACGCGGCCACCGCGTCGAGGCGCCCCCACCGTGCCGTCGTCGATTCGACGCCAGCCGCGATTGACGCGGCCGATCCGATGTCGACCAGGCACGCGAGCGCGCTGCCGCCCGCGGCATCGATCTCGCGCGCGACGGCCTGCGCGCCGGCGAGGTCGACATCGCAGACCGCCACGGCGGCGCCCTCCCGCGCCAGCAGCCGTGCGGTCGCTGCCCCGATCCCGCTCGCGGCCCCGGTGACGAACGCGACCCGTTCGTCGAAGTCGCCCATCAGGCGATCAGATAACCGCCGTCGACCTGGAGCATGTGCCCGACCACCATCGAGGATGCGTCGGAGGCGAGGAAGATCGCCGGACCGACTATCTCGTGGGGCTGGCCGCGGCGTCCGATCGGCGTCCGCGCGACGATGAACTCGCTGGTCAGGCTGCGCTGGGAGTCGTTCGCTCGCACCAGAGGCGTGTCGAAGAGACACGGCGCGATGGCATTCACGCGCACGCCGCGGTCGATCCACTCGAGCGCCAGGCTGCGCGTCATCTGGGCGACGCCGCCCTTGCTCTGCAGATACGCGGTCGTGTGCGGATAGGCGATCGACGCCCCAATCGAGGCGATGTTGATGATGCTGCCGCTACCGCGCTCGAGCATCCTGCGGCCAACGGCCTGGCAGGCCATGAACGTGCCCTTGAGATTGAGCGTGATGATCCGGTCCCAGACATCCTCGGGAAAGTCCTCCGCGAGGTGGCGAGAGGCGGTCCCCGCGCAGTTCACGAGCACGTCGATCTGCCCATGCCGGCCGATGACCTGCTCGACGAGGGCGTCGATGCTCGGCCGCGAGGTCACGTCGGTGTGAATCGCGGCAGGTGGATTCGGCCTTTCGGCGACGCTCGCGACCAGCGCATCGACGGCGTCGTCGTTGACGTCCGCGATGATGACGGTGGCGCCGGCCTGAGCGAACCCGAGCGAGATGGCCTCGCCCAATCCGCTGCCGCCGCCCGTGATGACCGCGACCTTGCCGTCCAGACGAAACAGCGGCTCGACGTACCCCGGCTCGACGTTCGGCTCATGATCGGTCATCGTCAGGCCCCAAGCTGTTCGCGCGTCGGATAATGCAGCGGAACTCCCCTGAGCTCCGGATGGCGGAAGCGCGTGAGGTGCCAGCGGCCGATGTTCGGGCAGATCATCGTTTCGAGTCCGGGGCCGGTGAAGGCGACATTCGTCGGAGCGGCGATCGCAACACCCTCCGGGTCGCTCGCGAGAATCTCGAGCCCGACATCCGCGCGCCAGCGGTAGATCACGTCGGGCCGGTAGCAGGCGATGACCAGCGACCCGTCGGTTGCCACCGCGACTCCGTCCGGAACGGCGTCGAGCGTCGAGAGCACCGTCCGCGGCCCGGCCGAGCCGTCGGCGGCGATCTCATACCGGACCAGCGCGCCGGGCGTGCTCTCCAGCACCAGCAGGTGCGATCCGTCGGCGGAGATCGCCATGCCGTTGGGAAAGTCACGGGACTCCTCGGTCCACACCTCGGGGCCGTGCCCTGGCCGCACGATCCAGATCAAGCCGTTGGCGCCCTTCCAGACGCCCGAGTCGGAGAGGTAGTAGTTCCCGTGCGCGTCGAAGCAGCCCCAGTTCGGGCTGAGCATCGGGCGCTCGGCGGTCCCCTCGCAGAAGACCTCCATCGTGCCGGCGACCGGGTCGATCCGCCATACGCCCTTCTTGGCCGCGTCGCACGCATAGATACGCCCGGCCCCGTCGGCGGCGAGGCCGAGCATGAAGCCGCCGGTCGTCAGGACCTGTTCGACGCTGTCGTCGGCGCCGATCCGGTAGAGCTGGCCCGCCTCGCCGCCCACATAGACGGTCCCGTCGGCGGTTACGGCGATGCCCTCGGCGTGGTCAAGGCCGTCCGCGAACACCTCGAGTTGATCAACGGGTACGAGTGGATCCATGGCCTCCTCCTTATGACTGGCTAATCAAGTCTGACCTCGAGCGACTCCAGGCCGCGGAAGGTGATGTTTCGATGCCAGCGCTCATCGAAGCTGTCGCTCAGACGCAGGCTGGGGAAGCGATCCAGCAGAGCGCGGATCGCGATCGGCGCCTCGAGGCGCGACAGTGCGGCGCCGGCGCAGAAGTGGATGCCATGGCCAAATGCCATGTGCTGATTCGGCGCCCGCGTGATGTCGAGGGTGTCGGGGCGAGGGAACTTGGCGCCGTCGCGATTGGCCGAGCCCATGAAGACCATCACCGCGTCCCCCTGCTTGATCTCCTTACCGCCGAACGTCAGATCCCGCGTCGCCAGGCGGCGGTTGCGCTGCACCGGGCTGTCGTAGCGAAGCAACTCCTCGACAGCCGATTGGGTCAGGTCCGGGCGCGCCTTCAACAGCTCGAGCTGGGCCGGATGGCGCAGCAGCGCCAGCAGGCCGTTGCCGATCAGGTTCGCGGTCGTCTCGTGCCCGGCGAACAGGAAGATGATGCACGTCGACACAAGCTCGTCGTCGGTAAGCCGCTCGCCGTCGGTGTCGGCCGAGGCGAGGATGCTGATCAGGTCATCCTGCGGGTTGGCGCGGCGGTCCTCGACCACCGGCTCGAGGAAGGCCCGGAACTCGATCAGGGTCTGCTCGAGACGCAGCGCTCTGGCCTCATCCGGGTGACCTGTGCCAACGAAGTTGACGACGTCGCGCGACCATCGCATGAACTGCTCGCGCCCGTCCTCCGGCGCTCCCAGGAGCTTCCCGATCACGATCGCCGGAAGCGGGTAGGCGAACTTCGCGATCAGATCGACCTCCGACTCGGGTGCGCAGGCGTCCAGCAGCTCGCCGACGATCTCCTCGACGCTGCTTCGCAGAGCCTCGATGACGCGCGGTGTGAAACTGCGAATGACCAGGCGCCGCAGCCGCGTGTGCTCGGGCGGGTCCGTCATCGACAGCACATGCGTGCCGTAATGACGCCGCATGTTCGGCAGCTCCTGGAGTTCGGGAGGGAGCCCCGACATGAACTTCTTCTCCCACCCGGCGCTCGAGAAGCGGGCCGGATCCTTGTTCACCGCGAGCACGTCGGCGAAGCTCGTGACGACCCACTGGCCCCACGGCTCGCACCAGTGAACAGGGTCCTCCTGGCGCAGCCGCGCGTAGGTGGAATAGGGGTCGGCGAAGAACGAGTCCGAGTTGAGCGCCTCGTCGAGGTCGTTCGCCAGCGCGGCGCCACTCATGAGATTTCGGACGAGTCGAGCTCGAGCCGCAGCTGTGGGGCAGCGTCCGCGCACCGGTCGCCAGCTGGGACTACTACCATTGTAGTAATCTAGCCTGGCTCACGACGGCGTGTCAAGTGAGCCACTGCCCGGCCGGTCAACTACGCAACGACCGGCACGATGAGCCGCGACGGTCGCGCTGCGTCATGAAAGACCGTCTGCTCGGCGCTGACGTAGTCCGAGACCTCCGCCCGTGGAATGTCCCCGCCATGGTTGGGGTTGCGATCGAATTTGGGGAAGTTCGAGCTCGAGATCTGAAGGCGAAGTCGATGGCCGGGCTCGATCACGGCGCTGATCGCCCCCAGGGCTATCGTGAACTCGTGGGGTCGCCCGCGTTCCAGCAACTCAGCGCGTTCGGTGGAACGGCTGTAACGCGCACGAACGATGCCGTCGAGCAGGCCGAGCGAGCGCCCGGCAGGTGATACGTCGGCGAGCCTCGCGGTCCAATCGGTGTCTGCCGCGGACGATGCGGCGTGGAGGATCACGGTCACGTTGCCGGTGATTTCGGTGTGGCGCGTCAGGACGTCGCTGGTGTAGGTGAGCACGTCGGCACGCGCTTCGACCGCCGCTTGGTCTTGCGGCCCGGCGTGGCGGGCAACGTAGAGCCCGGGCAGGAACGTCGCCCCGCCGGTGGTCGGCACCGGGTCGAGCGGGTCGTAGACGAAGGTGTCGGGGGGCTCGTCGCTCGGGGCCGGGTCAGGCGCGAGCGCTCCCCCGGACCGCAGGTGGAGCGTCGTCTCCCTGGCTCGCGCCGGCGGCCAGGCGGGCTCGTCGCGCCAGCGATTGGCGCCCATCACGAACAGCCGCACCGGGGCAGCGTCGTCGCGGTTCGGG
This sequence comes from uncultured Solirubrobacterales bacterium, assembly GCA_963709225.1. GTDB lineage: Bacteria > Actinomycetota > Thermoleophilia > Solirubrobacterales > Solirubrobacteraceae > Palsa-513. The sequence goes on along the minus strand of CAVPVM010000005.1, from coordinate 844,432 downwards.
GAGCCGGCGGCATTCATCTGCTCCGCGAACCAGCCGAGCTGTAGCGCACTCATGTCAAGCGAGCCCTGGGTCGCCTCGGGCCCGTAGTCAACCTCGCCGATCACGTCGTAGGGCACCGCGTGCGCCCAAGGCCCGACGATGAGTCGCCCACCCAACGCCGCGTGGTTTCGAAGCGTGCCGGCGAGAAAGATGTCGTTCCAGCCGCCGATGTGGAGCGATGAGCAGAACGGCTCGCCGATCCGCTCGAGGAAGGCGCCGGCGCGCCAGTATGCGTCGCGGGCGGGGTGCTCGACCCAGTCGCGGTAGCTCGGGAACAGCTCGTTGAGGACCTCGACGCCGTTCAGCGGCAGCCTGCGAAACGCCGCCCAGGGATCGCGCAGCACGGTTTCCAGGGCGGCGGCGAGGTCGGCGACGTCACGGCCCTCGCGGCGACGCCGCGCGAGCTCGGCCCGAGCGAACGAGTTGGCCGCCCACCAGAGTGCGAAACCGAGGCGAAACGCGCCCCCCTCGTAGATCCAGCCCTCGTAGGTCTCGGAACCGGCGAGGTGCGGCGCGATCGCCAAGAGGCCTTTGGGGTGCTCGCCGGCGGCCAGGAGCTGCGTCGCGCCCCCGTAGGAGACCCCGTACATGCCCACCTGACCGTTGGAGAACGGCTGTTTGCGAATCCAGGCGATCGTGTCAGCGCCGTCGCGCGCCTCGTCCGCGAAGGCCGTGAAGACACCGTCGGAGGCAAACCGCCCGCGCGTGTCCTGCACGACGACGACGAAGCCCGCCTGCACAGCCCGCGCGGGCTCAACCCCTGCGAGCACGATCGACGCCAGCGCGGCGCTCTTGTCGTAGGGGAACCGCTGAAGCAGCGTCGGAAAGCGACCGGAGCTCTGCGGACGCCAGACGTCGGCGCGCAACAGCGTGCCGTCGCGCATCTCGATCGCCGCGTCGCGCTCGAGCAGGATTCCCGCCGCGCGCGATCGCGGGGTCATCAGAACTTCTTGACGGCGAGATAGCCGCCGTCAACGAGAACGTCCTCCCCGGTGACGTAGCTCGCGAGCTCCGAGCAGAGGAACACGACGACGTTGGCGATCTCGTCAGCTCCACCGACCCGCCCGAGCGCGTTCGCGGCGCGGACCTGGGCGAAGAAGCCGTCGAGCTGGTCCTTGCTCATGCCCGCCAGGTCGCGGCGCAGCATCGGCGTGTCGATCGTCCCGGGGGAAACGGTGTTGACGCGAATTCCGCGGCCGCCGAGCTCGACGGCAAGCGCGCGCGCCACGGCCATCAGCCCGGCCTTGGCTGCGGCGTAGGGCACGCAGCCGGGCAGCGTCACATGCCCCTGAACGGAGGCCGTGAAGACGATCGCCGCGGAGGGCGAGGCCGAAAGCAGCGGCAGCGCCGCCTTGGCGCAGTAGAGGTGGCCCATCAGGTTGACGTCGATCTGGCTGCGCATCTCCTCGATCGCCATCTCCTCGAACAGGAAGTAGCCCGATGCGCCCGCGTTTGAGTGAAGTGCGTCGATCCGCCCGAAGGTCTCGCCGACGCGACCGAATGCGGCACTGACGTCCTCCCAGGCCGCGACGTCGCAGGGGATGCCGAGCGCTCCGTCGCCCAGCTCGGCCGCCGCGGCGGCGACGCCGTCACCGTCGCGGTCGAGCAGCGCGACCCGGTAGCCGGCCTTCGCGAATGCCCGGGCGCAGGCCAGGCCGATTCCCGCAGCCGCCCCGGTTACGACCGCCACGCGTTCGCCAGCTGCGTTCATTGCCTGCACGTCGAACCTCCTGCTTCAGGGGTTGATGGGAGAGCGTCGTCGGCCGGAGCGTGGGCGCCGGCTCGCCGTTGCCGCGGCATCAGCGGGCTCGAGTCACAGCCGCGCGCCTCGCGGCAGAGAGGCTGGCGCTGCGAGGCGCGGCTCGGCTCGGGCATCGCAGCGTCATTGCTTGACCGCGCCCGCCGACAGTCCCTGAACGTAGTACCGCCGTGCCGCGACGAAGACGACGAGGATCGGGATGATCGCCATCACGGCCGCGGCGGACAGGAGCTGCAGGTTCAGGGCGCCGAACTCGCTCGACACGGTACTCAGCCCCACGGTGAGCGTGGAGGTCGATGAGTTGTTCAGCAGCACGAGCGGCAGCAGGAAGCCGTTCCAGGTCGAGATCGTCGAAAAGAGCGCGACCGTTGCCAGAGCGGGCTTGAGCAGCGGCAGGGCCACGTAGCGGAAGGCCTGAAGCTGGGATGCCCCGTCGACGCGAGCCGCGTCCGTCAAATCGATCGGAATCGTGTCGATGTAGCCCCGCAGCAGCAGCAGCGAGAAGGGGAGCGCGAACACGCTCTCGCCGATCACGACCGACAGCAGCGTGTTGTAGAGGCCGAGCCGGGTCATCGCGACGAAGAACGGGATGATCACCGCCGCCGGGGGCACCATCAGGCCGGTCAGGATCAGCAGGAAGATCGCCTCGGTGATCCGCGAGCGGTAGCGCGCGAAGCCGTAGGCGGACGTCACCGCCAGCGCCGTCGTGATCGCGACCGTGCCGAGGGTCACGATCACGCTGTGCAGAAACAGCGTGCCGAGGCCGAACATGTTCCACGCGTCGACGAAGTTGGCGAGCCTGAAGCTGTGCGGCAGCACGCGGTTGGAGAAGACGTCCGAGCCGGTGCGAATCGAGAGCGAGAGCGTCCAGACGAGCGGGATCAGGCCGACGCTCCCGATCACGAAGCAGACGATCGACAGGCCGGCGCGCGCCGCCGGCCCGAGCCGCCGTTCGCCTCGGGCGCGCGGGATCGCGCCGGCCGCCGCCGGCGAGAGGACGGCGCTCACGTCGCCTCTCCCGCGAGACGCCCGCGCATCAGCGCCGAGACCGTTGCGAGCGCGATGATCGCAACGGCGATCGACGACGCGTAGCCGACCCGGTTCAACGTGAACGCCTGCTCGTAGAGGTAGGTCGACAGCACCTCGGTGGCGTGGTTCGGCCCGCCGCCGGTGAGGACGTAGATCAGGTCGAAGACCTTCCAGCCACCGATCAGGTTGAGTACGACGACGACCGCGATGACCGGGCGCAGGTAGGGAAGGGTGACGTAGCGCAGGCGCCGCAGCGCCCCTGCGCCGTCGATCGCCGCCGCCTCGAGCCGCTCCTTCGGCAGGCTCTGAAGGCCCGCGTAATAAAGCAGCATGTTGTAGCCGGTGTACTGCCAGACGCTCGCGAGCAGCACGGTGATCAACGCGAGGTTGGGACTGCCGAGAAAGCCGATCGGCGTCGACGTCAGGTGCAGCGTGTGTACGACCAGCTCGTTGATCAGCCCGTAGGGACCCAGAACCTCCTGCCAGAGGATCGCGGTCAAGACGGGCGAGAGGCCGAGCGGAAGGAACATCGCGATCCGCAGGAAGTCGTGACCGATGACCTTGGTGTTGATCAGGAGCGCGACCGGCAGGCCGACGAGGTTGAGCACGACCGTCGTCGCCACGACGAAGATGACGGTGTGCAGGAGCGCCTGCGCGAGGACGGGGTCGGTTGTGAGCGTGTTGAAGTTGCCCACTCCGCCCCATGCGATCTGGCTCAGGTTGAAGCCCGTCCAGTTGGTGAACGCCAGGAACACGACGGCGAGCACCGGGAACAGCAGAAACAGAGTGAAGAACGCGGTGGCCGGGGCGATGAACATCGCCCCGGCCATTGATCGCGTACGACGCTTCACGACCTGGCGGCGCTAGCCTGCCGAGGACTGAAGGTCCGATCCAACCTGCGCCGGTGTCGCCGTGCCCGACAGCAACGCCTGCATGGCGTTCTGGAGCTCGGTGGCAACCGCGGGGTTGAAGATGGCGCGGGTCTGCGCCGTCGGCTGGAATGAGATGAACTGCTTGTAGATCGGATTGTTGTTAGCCGAGGTGGCAGTCGTCGGCGCGGACGGGATGAAGTCGTTCTTGACCTCTTCGCCGTAGCCGGCCGAGTTGACCGTCTCGCGGATGTAGTTGATCGCCCCGGCCGGGTTGGGTGCCTTTGCCGGGATCGACCAGATGATCGCTGGACCGCCTGTCGCGTAGGAAGGCTGTCCGGCCTTCAGCGGCGGGAACGGGAACAGCTTGTAGGTGAACTTGCCGCCGTCGGCCTGGTTGATCAACGAGGTGTCGAAATTGCCGGCGGGGTACATCATGACGGTCTGCCCGGAGCCGAACGCGGCAGCGAGGCTGGTCAGCGTCAGCGACGACGAGCCATCGGCGATCAGGCCCGACTTCACCATCTGCTGGACGTCGGCCGCGGCCTGAACGAACTGCGGGTTGTTCCAGCTGACCGAGCCGGCCTCCGCCTTCGTGATCAGGCTGTGCGTCGGATCGGTGTAGGCGAGCTGGGAGAACCACAGGTCGCTGTCCGGCCAGCCGTCCATCAGGTTGACGGCGAGCGGCTGATCCCCGGCCGCGCGGATCTTGGCGCCGAGCGCAAGCAGCTGCGCGAACGTGGTCGGCACCTTCAGCCCGAGCTTCTGGAAGTCGCTCACGTTGTAGGCGATCGTCAGCGTGTTGAGATCCATCGGAATGCCGTAGACATGGCCCTTGTAGGTGAGGCTCTTCAGCACCGGACCGTAGAACTTCGGCAGGCTCGGCAGGTACTTGTCGAGCGGCAGCAGCGCGCCCGAGTCGATCAACGCGCGGTACTCACCGGTCCACGACATCTCCATCACATCGGGGACACCGGAGTTGGCCGCGAGGTCAGTCGTGAACTTCGTGAAATAGCTGGCGAACGGGACGCCGATGAGATTGACGCTCCCTCCGTACTTCGCCGAGTAGCGAGTGCCGGCCGCCTCGAATACCGGGATGTAGGACGTGCCAGCCTGCCACTGCCAGACATTGATGTTCCCACCGCCGGTCGATGCTCCTGAGGCCACACCTGTGGCGAGCCCGATCGCAATCGCAGTGGCGGCAATCGTGCCCGCCCCCAGCCGCCGCCAACTCGTGCGACGACGGGTGTGCACAAACCCTTCCAGTTTCGTCATATCTCCACTCCTCTCTCCATTACCTGCAAAAGACACCAAGGAGCTCGCAAGACTCGTCTCCCCCGATGTCGCGGGACCGACAATCGAGCGACCCTACTACTGGGGGCGTAGGCTGTCAACACGTTACTGTGGCGGGCCGGCCGTGCCGGTCGAGCCTCGCCCGCGGAGACTGCGGGCAGGCCCACGGCGCGGCACGCCCTCGCGGTTTTGAGCGCGCGCCCGCGGGTGGCCCCGCACTGGCGCGTGGTCGCGCCTGTCAGGCGCGAGCTCCGACTTGCGCCTCCTCCGGCAGCTCCACGACAACCTCGCGGCCGAGCGCCACCGACTCATACAGCGCATCAACCAGGCACTGGACGACCAGCGCCTGCTCGGGCAGCACCGCCGGGTCGCGGCCCGCGCGAATCGCCTCGACGAAGTCCAGCAACTCGTCAGCCACCGACGACGGAAAATCGGTTCCGCCCTCGGCGTCGGACCACAGGCGGGTGAGCTCGCCGTCGCGTTCACCGCTGAAGCGCAGCGGATCAAGCTGCGCCTGGCCGCGATCGCCGACGAGGTCGAAGCTGTAGTTCCAGCCGGGCTCGTCCCAGACCCAGGCGCCCTGGATCGTGAGCCAGAAGCCCGAGGAAAAGCGCACGTGGCCGGCGAGCAGATCTTCGGCGTCGTATTCGGCCGGGCGTGCGTGCGCAGGCACGGTGCCGCCGCGCTTGATCGGAAAGACGCGCGTGGCTGAAGCCGAGGCCGTGACCGGATCCCATTCCCCGGTCAACGACATCAGCAGGTCAAGCATGTGGACGGCGGTCGAGTTGAGCGCCCCGCCGCCGGACTCGGCGGTCACGTAATGGCGGCCCCACCAGGGAACCTGATCGGCCAGCATGAATCCCCGCGCACAGATCGGGTTGCCGAGCTCGCCTTCGGCGATGAAGGCGCGCACGGCCCGGGCGGCCTTCATGAAGCGCATGTTGTAGCCGACGCTGAGGGTCCGCTCGCATGCCCGCGCCGCTCTGACCATCGCGAGCGCTGCGCCGGCGTGGTTCGCGAACGGCTTTTCGCAAAGGACGTGCGCGCCCGCTTCGAGCGCGTCGATCACGATCTCGCGGTGGCTGGCGGGCATCGTGGCGACTGTCACGACATCCAGCTCGTGGGCGCCGAGCAGCTCGCGATGGTCCTCGTGCACGAATTCGACGTCGTGCTCGCGCGCCAGATCCGCGGCTCGCAGTCGGTCTCGATCGCAGACGGCGACGACCTCGACGTCCGGGATCCCCTGGAGGCATGCGACGTGCAACCGCCCCTGGAAGCCGCACCCCACGACACCGACCCGGAGGGTCGACTCAGCCTCGAAACCAGTCACTTGATAATCACACTACCGTAGTAGTAACCTCACCGTCAACCGACCGTTTCGGTGTCGGGAGAGAGGAGATATGGCTTGGCATCGGTGAGCTTCCGTGCGGTCGAAAAGGTCTACCGCGACGGCACGCATGCACTCCACTCGCTCGACCTGGACATCGACGACGGCGAGTTCATGATCCTGGTCGGACCGTCGGGCTGCGGCAAGACGACCGCGCTGCGGCTCGTTGCCGGGCTCGAGGAGCTCAGCGCAGGCGGGATCGAGATCGGAGGGCAGGAGGTCAGCCACCTTGAGCCACGCCGGCGCGACATCGCGATGGTCTTCCAGAACTACGCGCTCTACCCCAACATGTCGGTGTTCGAGAACATCGCGTTCGGCCTGAAGATGCGCGGAACCTCGAAGGACGAGCGGCGGGAGCGGGTGGAGCGGATCGCACGGATCCTGGGCCTCTCGGAATTGCTGGATCGCAAGCCCGGCGTGCTGTCCGGAGGGCAGCGACAGCGCGTCGCGATGGGGAGGGCGATCGTGCGCGACCCGAAGGCCTTCCTGATGGATGAGCCGCTCTCGAACCTCGACGCGAAGCTGCGTGCACAGATGCGAGCGGAGATCGCACGGATCCAACGTGAACTGAAGACCACGACGATCTACGTGACCCACGACCAGATCGAGGCGATGACAATGGGCACGCGCGTCGCGGTGATGCGCAAGGGGCGCCTGCAGCAGGTCGCGGCGCCGCAGGACCTCTACGAGCGCCCGACCAACCTCTTCGTCGCGAGCTTCATCGGCAGCCCCTCGATGAACCTGATCGAGGGCACGATTCAGAACGACGATGGGCAGCTCAGCTGCCGCATCGGCGACGAAGCGATCGCGGTGACCGCCGATGCCGAGCGCCGCCATCCGGGTCTGGCCGGCTACGTCGGTCGCACCGTGGCCGTCGGGATACGGCCGGACGACATCGGCAAGCCGAGCGCCAGCCCCGACAAGATCACCGCAGTGGTCGAGGCGACCGAGTTGCTCGGATCGACGCGCCTCGTCTACGCGCGGGCGCAGGGCAGACCCGTGCTGACCGAGGAGCTGAAGGAGATCGCAGCCGACATCGACGCCTCGACCGTGCAGACGCTGGAGCTCGAGGCCGGCGACGAGAGCACGCTGCTGATCGCAACGTTTGACGCCCGCACCAGCGTCGCGGTCGGCGAGGTCGTGGCACTCACCGTCGACTCGCACGCCGTGCACTTCTTCGACCTCGAGACGGCTGACGTGATCGGGGCCGCGGCGACCCCGGTGCTTGCGCCTGCGTGAGCCCCGCCGGGCGCGCGGCACGCTCACGCGCGACGGCTGCTCGCGCGTGAGTTGACCGCGGGCCGAGCGCGGTCAACTCATGGCGCGTCGGCGTTGACGGTGATCGCACCGTCGACGCAGAGCACCTCGCCGGTGACGTAACTGGCGGCGGGCGACGACAGGAACAGGATCGCCGCGGCGATCTCCTCGGGCTGGGCGTAGCGGCCCATCGGGATGCGGTTCGTTCGGCCCCTGACGGTCTCCTCGGTCACGCTGCCGATCTGCAGGGAGTAGTCGAGCATGGGGGTGCGAACGTGACCGGGGGCGACCGCGTTCACACGAACGCCCCGCTTGGCCCATTCGACGGCGAGCGCCCGCGTGAGGCCCTCGATGCCCGCCTTCGCCGCGCAGTAGGACACGCGGAAGGAGAAGCCGGTCCGCCCGGCGATCGACGACACGCTCACGATCGAGCCGGCCCCCGTCGCCGAGAGTGCTGGGAATGCGGCGCGCGCGCAGCGAAACGCGCCGCTGAGGTGGATGTTGATCAGGCGGTCCCACTCGGCGTCGGACAGTTCCTCAGACGGACCTGGACCGACAACGCCGGCCACGTTGACGAGCGCGTCCAGGCGGCCGAAACGCGCGGTCGACGCGGCAATCATCTCGTTGACCGCGTCGGTGGATGAGACGTCGCCGCTGAACCCGACGACCCGCTCGCCGGATGGATCGATCTCGGACGCCGCGGCGACCGCCGCCTCGAGCTCGAGGTCCGTCAGCGCCACGGCGTAGCCGTCATCAAAAAAAGCCTGGCAGGTGGCGCGACCGATCCCGCCGGCACCTCCGGTGACAAGCGCAACACGTCCGTTCCCACTCATCGTGGCACTCCCCTCGCTCGCGTGTTATTTAAGTGACAGCTGGACGCAGCATCATCGCCACCGCGTCACGTTCACATTCTTGGGACGCCCGGATCGTCTGGTGCATCGGTCACCTCGCCCGGCCGGCGAACGGGTTCGATCCAACCACGGAGCGGGCCGAGCGCGCCGCCGATGAACGTCAGCCGGCGACCCGCTCCGGAGACGGCGACCTGGTTGACGTAGGCCATGACGAGGATGACGCCGCCGTAGAGGACGTCCTGACCGGGCTGGTCGACGCCGACGGTTATGAGTGCACTCTCGATCACGGTGATCAGCAATGCGCCCGCGACCGTCTGCACGTAGGAGCCCCGGCCGCCGAGAATCGAGGTGCCACCGATCACGACCACCGCGATCGACGGCAGCAGGTAGGAGTCGCCCATCCCGAGATAGGCCGAACCGGTGTAGCCGACGAGCAGGATTCCCCCAAACGCCGCCGCGAGCCCGCTGATGACGTAGGCGGTGACGATGGTTCGCTTCACCGGAAGGCCGCTGAGATCGGAGGCGCGGCGGTTGGATCCCACGGCGTAGACGCTGCGTCCGAACCGTGTGAACACCAGCGCGAGGGTGACGATCACGAGCAACACCGCCCAGAGGATCACGACGTACGGAATCGTCGTGCCACCGGTCGAAAGGTTGGTGACGAATGTGGGCGCGATTCCCTGCGGGCTGCCGTTGGAGTAGATCAACGCCACGCCCTCGAGGATGCTGTTCATGCCGAGTGTCATGACCAGCGGCGAGATATCGAGCAGGGCGACGCCGAGCCCGTTCACGAGCCCGGCCCCCACGCCAAAGCCGATGACGATCAGGAAGTCGGTGCCGGCGGCGACATGGGAGAACTGGAGCCCCGCCATCAGGATCGCGGCGAGGTTGATCATGTAGGGCACCGAGAGATCGATGCCGCCGAGCAGCAGCACCATCGTCTGCCCGATCGCGATGATGCCGAGGTAGGCCGCGGTTATCGACAGCGCGCTCAGGTGGCTCGACGAGAGGAAGCCCGGCACGGCGATGCCGGCGGCCACGAGCGCGATTGCCACCAGGGCGTACGGCACGACCACCTCGACGGGCCTGACGTAGCTGTGCGGCCCCCTGCCTCTCGCTCGGTTGCTGATCGCCGGGCTGCTCATGAGTCGGCCGAGGGTCCTCGCACGAAACGCCGCGAGCGCTCGGCGGCGACGGCGCCGAGCTTGGTCTGAACCGAATGCGCGAGCAGCGCGCCGATCACGATCGCGCCGGTCACGATGTACTGGTAGTTCGCGGAGATGCCGCTGACCAGCAGGACCGCCGAAACGAGGCTGAGCACGACGGCGCCGAGAACCGACCCCGCGATCGTGCCGACGCCGCCGGCGAGGCTCGTGCCGCCGACGACAACGGCGGCAACCGCTCCGAGCAGGTAGACCGCCCCGATCGTCGGGTCACCGCTCGACGTCAGGCCGCCGAGCACGATGCCCGCGAGCGCCGAACACACCCCGGCCGCGGTGTAGGCGAGCACGCGAACCCGGACGACGCTGATGCCCGCCGAGAAGCTCGACGATTCGCTGCCACCGAGCGCCTGAAGGCGGATCCCGAAGTTGGTGCGCCGCAGAAGCATCCAGCCCGCGATCATCGTGAGCACAAGCCACAGCCCGGCGATTGGCACGTTGCTGCTGCTGATGTCGCCGGTCGTCCAGTTCGTCAGCCACTGCGGCACCGTGCCGCCCGGGCTCGGCAGGATGTACAGCGCGATGCCGAGGTAGATCGAGCTCGTCGCGAGCGTTGCGATCAGCGGTGCGATCCGCATGTAACACACGATCAGCCCGTTTATGAGGCCGGCCGTGGCGCCGATCGCGAAGACGATGATGACCGCCCATCCGCCGAAGCCGTGGCTGTCGAGCACGGCGAGCGTGACGTTGCTGACCGTGATCATGCTGCCGATCGACAGGTCGATGCCGTTGGTCAGGATGACGAACGTCTCACCGACAGCGGCCAGCGCCAGCGGCAGCGCATCGTTGGTTATGCCGAGCGCCTCGATGCCGCCAAACGTCCATCCTGTTCGCGTCAGGTAGACGACGAACAGAACGGCGACGAGCAGGCCTGAGGTGTAGGCGCGGTGCCAGACGAAGCGGGGCCGGGCGAGGCCGCCTCGCCGGGGAAGGCCGGCTGGAGCAGCGCTCACGCGGCCTCCTCGACGGCCGCGAACGAAGCCCGAACGACGGCGTCCTGCGTGATCTCCTCGCCCCTCAGCATGCTCACGGGAGCGCCGTCGTGGAAGACCGCGACACGGTCACAGAGGCCAACCAGCTCCTCGGTGTCCGAGGAGTACAGGACACAGGCGGCGCCGGACCTCGCAAGGTCGCGCAACATCTCGTAGAACTCGAACTTCGTCTGCACGTCGATCCCGCGCGTCGAGTCGACGAACAACAGGACCGCGGGGTCGCTCGCCATGAACTTGCCGATCACGACCTTCTGCTGAGTGCCGCCGCTCAGCGAGGAGACGGGCTGGAACAGCGAGGTCAAGCGAATCGCCATCCGCTTGACCGCCGCTGTCGCGAAGGACTTCTCGGCCCGCAGCGAGAGCACACCGGCGTGTGATCGCTTCCGCAGTGTCGCCATCGCGAGATTCCAGCGCACCGGGAGGTTCAGGTGCAGGCCCTCGAGGGCGCGGTCCTCCGGGATCAGCACGATTCCGTGGCGCAGCGCATCGCCGGGTCGGCGGATCCTGACGGCCTTTCCCTCGCGCGCCATCGTGCCGCTTCCGGGTCCGGCACCGTAGAGCCAGAGCAGGAAGTCGCGCTGGCCCTGGCCCTGTAGGCCGCCGAGCCCGAGAATCTCGCCGTGGTGAAGCGTCAGGGTCCAAGGCGCCTGTCCGCGTCGCAATCTCACATTCGTCAGCTCGAGCGCAGCCCGGTCCACCTCGTTGTGCTCCTTCTGCGGGAAGACCGACGTGATGTCGCGGCCCGCCATCAGGCTGACCGCCTCCCGCTGGTCGATCTCGTTGACGGTGTAGCGCCCGATCGTGCGGCCGTCGCGCAGGATGGTCATGCTGTCGGCGAGCGCCCACACCTCGTGCATCCGGTGGGTGATCACCATCACGGTCGTGCCCTGGTTGCGCAGCGCCCGCACGAGATCAAACAGGCGCTCGACCTCGGCCCGGTTGAGCGACGAGGTCGCCTCGTCGAGGATCAACACCTGCGGGCGGCGCATCGTGGCCTTCGTGATCTCCACCATCTGACGCTGGTCGAGCGGCAGTTGCGCGACGGCGGTGCGGGGATCGATGTGCGTCAGGTGCAGCCTGGCGAGCGCTTCCTCGGCGATCTGGCAGGCGCGCTGGATCGACAGCAGGGGCCCGCGGCGCGGGAACTCGGTCAGCACCAGGTTGTGTGCGACCGAGAGCTCGGGGATCAGCGACAGCTCCTGGTAGACGGTCGCGATGCCGGCCGCCCGGGCATCGTGTGGTGAACCCGCTGCGAAGGGCTGGCCGCCCACGCGTATCTCGCCCTGATCCGGACGGACAACGCCTGCGAAGATCTTCACGAGCGTGCTCTTGCCGGCCCCGTTCTCTCCGAGCAGCGCGTGAACCTCGGCGCGCTCGACGACGACGTCGGCGCCCTCGAGCGCCCGGATGCCGCCGTAGTGCTTGTGCACGCCGCGCGCGGATAGGGCCTCCGCCGCGCCACCGTCTCCTCCGGCTTCCTCGATCAACGGGGACTGTCTCCCTCTCCTCGTATGTCTGTGCGGATCCTGTTCCCGCCGCCGAGCCCTTCAGTCATGCGAAACGACACCGGGGCGGCGCGCACCTCGCGCGCCGCCCCGGCCACTGCTCTGCTTGCTCCTAGCCCATGTACTTCTCGACCTCTGCTGCCGTCAGGTTGATCCCCTGGGCGGGGTCGGAGACCCCGAGGAAGAGCGCGGGCGAGTCGCCCGGAACACAGTGCGAGATCGACTGGGCCGTATTCCAAACGACCCAGCTGACCGGGATCAGCTTCGGCACCGTGGCGCCTCCGAGGATGTCCAGCGCGCTCTTGAGCGCAAGAGCGTAGGCGTACAGAGCAGATCCGATCTGCACGCCCGCGAGACCCTGCGAGTGGTACTGCTTGAGCTGGCAGGCGAACCCGTTCTCATCCGTCCCCGAGACGGGCACGAACTTGGCGTGAGCGGCAACGTATGCCCGCACGACGCCCTGCTCCATCCCGCCCTCGGTGTAGACGGCGGTGATGTTGTTGTAGCGAGAGAGCAGGCTCGACATGTCCTGCTGAGCCACCGCGTCATCCCACTGGCCGTAGGTGACGTTGAGGATCTTGATGTTCGGATACTTCGCGAAGACGCTGTTGAAGCCGGAGGCCTCGGCCGCGTCGACGGCGTTGCCGGCCAGTCCACGTAGAACGACGATGTTGCCCTTGCCGTTGATCAACTTCACGAAGCCCGTCGCCTCGGCCGCGCCGAACGCCTGGCCGACCGTTTCGACCTGGTAGGCCAATGGCGAAGAAACCTGGTCGTTCACTGCCACGACCACGATTCCGGCCTTGTGCGCGGCCGCGATCGTGGCGTTGAGTCCGGTCAGGGAGTTCGAGTCGAGCAGAATCGCGTTGACATGCTGGGCGATCATGCCGTCGACCGCCGCGATCTGAGCCGCGACGCTCACGCCGGCGTTGTTGATGATCAGCTTCTTGATCTTCACCGCAACCGAGGGCAGGGCCGCGTACGCCTTGGCCTCCGCCTCCAGCTGGACGCGCGCGCCGTTGCCGTAGTAGCCGTTGCTGATGCCGATCACCCACGACTTCGTGCTCGACGCAGTCGCCACGGTACCGCTCAAAAGCAGTGACGCTGCGATCGCGGCGGCGGCCAGAACAGCGCCGGCGCCGATCCTTCTCTTGTGCCGCTTCATCCTCTCCTCCTTCGCTACATTACCGCCGAGGCGCGTAGGCCTGGGCCTTAGGGTGCGCGCCAAACTACTACCCGGGACGTAGCCTGTCAACGTGCTTCGTGTAAGCCGGCACCGCCGGCCCCGGGCGAGCCGACCGGCACTGCGGGCCGCACCGCGGTCCAAGCCTCGAGAGCCCGGGAAGCGCATCGCGACCTCGCCCCTTGTCGGACCACTACTGCGGTAGTACACTGCCGGCGCAATGCGCGCGGACGGGGGTCGCGGCGCCGTGGCGAACGGGTTCCGGGAGAGTGGTCTCAGAGGCATGACATCGACGCCGGTCCCGATCGAATCCGTGAGGATCGCCACGTTTCAGGCGCCGCTGCCGGTTCCGGTGGTGTTCGGAAACTGGGTGATGCGCCACCGCGAGTTCGCACTCTGCGGCGTCGTCGCCGACGACGGCAGCGTCGGCGTTTCGTTCTGCTACACACGCGACGGCCCGATTGCCGCCCTCGTCGACCGACTGATCGCGCAGCACTACGTCGGATCGGATCCGGCCGTGCCCGAGGAGATCTTCGACCGTGCCGCGTGGAGCAACAACGCGGTGCTCGCTTCCGGCGTCGGGCACCGCGCCCTGTCGCTGGTCGACGTCGCCACCTGGGACCTCGCCGCCAAGCTGCGCGGCGTGACCATCGAGGCGCTGCTCGGCGGGCAACCGCGTGCGCAGCTGGCCACCGCGATCGTCGGGTACCCGCCCACGATGACGGCCGACGAGGTCGACTCGCAGGTCAGCGGCCTGATCGATGACGGATGGCGGCGCTTCAAGCTGCCGATCGCGGCGACGGCCGAGGCGACGATCGAGCGCCTGTCAGCGGTCCGCAGCCTGGGCGAGGAGCTGTGGCTCGGGCTCGACGCCAACTGGGTCTTCAAGCAGCCCGGGGATGCGATCGACTACATCCGCAAGCTCGAGCCGCTCCGCCTGGGCTGGGTGGAGGACCTGATGCCCCCGGGCAACGCGCGCAAGATCGCCGCCGTGCGCGCCGGCGTCGGCGTGCCGATCGCGATGGGCGACGAGCAGGGCGGCGCCTACCACCCGGAGGCGCTGCTGCTGGCCGACGCGGTCGACGTCGTGCGCCTTGACGCGAGCACGAACGGTGGCGTGACCGGCCTGCGCCGCGTGCTCGCGGGCCTCGGCGACACCCGCTTCTCGACCCACATGTTCCCCCACGTCCACTCGCGCCTGCTCAGCGCGATCGGGATCGAGGACGCCCCGATCGAGTGGGGGATCGTCGGCAACGGCGTCGACCAGGTCAGCGATCGCTTCAGCAGGCCGACGCTCGTCGACGGGCGCATGGAGCCGCTGCCCCAGGACCCCGGGTTCGGCATGGCGATCGACCCCGAGTGGCTCGCCGCCCAGAGCGTCGAAGACCCCCACGACCTGATCGGAGCCCTTTCATGAACGACGAGCCGACCACCCGTCCGGCGGCGGTCCTCGAGGGAGTCAGCCACTTCGGCATCCAGGTCGCCGACCTCGAGCGCTCGATCGCGTTCTATGGCGGCCTGCTCGGGCTCGAGCTGATCGCGCGCTGGGTTCGCGACCAGGATTACCTGCAGGAGCTGGTCGGCTACCCGGGAGTGGAGCTCCACGTCGCCGTCTTCCGCATGCCCCAGTCGGAGGACTTCCTCGAGATCCTCGACTACCGCAACGTCGACCGAACCGTCGTCGATCCCGCCAACGCCAACCCGGGGACGGCGCACCTCTGCTTCTACGTCGCCGACCTGACGGCGCTCTACGAGCGCCTGCTGGCGGCCGGCGTCAGGTTCGTGTCGCCGATCAAGAGCCCGACGGTCGGGCCGAACGCCGGTGGCAAGGCCGTGTACATGATCGACCCGGACGGGATCCGGGTGGAGCTGCTGGAGACGAAGCTGACGCTGGCCGGCGAACCCCGCGTGCGGCAGGTCTGAGGACGACGCGCAAGCGAAGAAGTTCCGAAAGCGAGGAGCACCACGATGAGCGAGGAAAGAGTTGCGTTCGTAACCGGCTCGGCCCGGGGCATCGGCATGGCGGTCGCCGAGGCGTTTCACGCCCGTGGTTGCGCGGCGGTCATCGCCGACCTGGACATCACCGAGGCCGAGGCCACGGCGAGCCGCCTGGACCCCAGCGGCGCACGCACCCTGGCCGTCGCGCTCGACGTGACCTCCACCGAGTCGGTCGACGCGGCGATCGCGGCGACGCTGGAGAGGTTCGGACGACTCGACGCGCTCGTCAACAACGCCGGGACGATCAACCCGCAGCCATCCGAGGAGATCGACGATGCGGCGTGGTCAGGGCTGATCGGGGTGCACCTCGACGGCACCTTTCGCTGCTGCCGGGCGGCCTATCCGGCGCTGCGCGAGTCCGAGAGCGGCGCGATCGTGAGCATCTCGTCGGTGGCCGCGCGGATCGGGATCCCCAAGCGGCTCTCCTACAGCGCCGCGAAGGCCGGCATCGAGGGACTGACGCACGTCCTCGCCGTCGAATGGGCCGACGCCGGGATCCGCGTCAACGCGGTCGCCCCTGGCTACACGATGACCAAGCGCATGGAGGGCACGATTTCATCGGGCCTGCTCGATGAGACGCAGGTCACGCGCCTGATCCCGATGCGGCGCTTCGCGCGGCCCGAGGAGATCGCGAACGCCGTCTACTGGCTCGCCTCACCGGAGGCCAGCTACGTGACCGGCCAGGCGCTGTATGTCGACGGCGGCGTGGTGGTGAACAGCCACTGGTAGGAGCCCCCGGGGCGAACCGCAAACCTCCTCGCGCCGCCCGGTCGGTGATCCGCCCGATCGAGGCCGCCGTGTCCACGCCACCTGCGCCGCACGCAACTTCTCCTCAGCGCAAGGAGCGTTCTCCAGGGCACGGCGGCCTCGAGCGTGCGGAACCCGGCGATGCGCTGCGCGAGACGACGCGCGACCGCGTTTCGCCGCGCTGCGCCGGCGTGCCTAGACGCGCCAGTCTTCGGCGGCGAGCGGGAAGGTCGCCGTCACCTCGGCGGCCGCCGCGCGCTTGAAGATCATGAAGCTGCGACGGAATTCGAGCACGACCTCGCCGCGCTGATTGACGCCGCGGGTGCGGACCTCGATGATCCCGCAGCCCTCGCGCGAGCGCGATTCCCGCACGCCCAGCACCTCCGACTCCGCCCAGAGCGTGTCGCCCGCGAAGACCGGACGGACCAGCTTGATGTCCTCCCAGCCCAGGTTCGCGACGGCGTTTTCGCTCGTGTCGGCGACCGACAGGCCGAGCACGACCGCCAGCGTCAGCGAGGACACGACGAGCGGCCGTTCGAACTCCGTGCCGCGGGCGTACTCGACGTTGAAGTGGACCTGGTTGGTGTTCATCGTCAGCAGCGTGAACCAGGTGTTGTCGGCCTCGGAGATCGTTCGGCCCAACCTGCTGCGGAAGCGATCGCCGACCTCGAAGTCCTCGAGGAAGCGGCCGAGCCAGGCCTTTGACGCGTCCGGACCGCCGCTCACCGCGCGGCCTCCGGACACCACGCGCGAGCTGCCGCCGACCGACCGGCGGCGCTCCAACGCGCGGGTCGCTCTGCACCCGACCACAACCGCCTGGCCTCTTCCACGCCACTCCTTCGCTAGTCGTCGCGGTCCGCCACGCAGCCCGCCCTGGAGCCGGTGAGCCTATTTGGCGCCGTTGCGCAAATCAATCGGCTTCGTGCACGGCGACCCCGCCACCCGTCCGACGCGCGGTCAGTCGTCGGTCGACGGCCCGGATGCGCTCGCGGCCGCCGCGATCGCATCGCCCACGTAAGCGGCGAGGCCGGGCCGGTGGCGTTCGAAGTTGGCCGAGAAGCGGCCGTCGGCGACGTAGAGCTGTCCGAGTCCGCGGTGGCGCTCGGCCGAGCACGGATAGAACCAGCGTGAGAGGTGGTCGCGGTGGCGCAGTGCGATCGCCCGCGCCCGTGCGCCGCCGGGCGGCTCGCCGGCCGCCATCGCCGACGCGAACTCAGCGGTGATGTGCCCGCCCTCGACCGCGATCTCCCGCCATTCGCGCTCCCCGTAGCGGGCGGTGCGCACCGCCGACTCCCGGTAGGCGTCGGTCTGACCCCAGCGCTCACGCGCCTCCTGCTCCCAGTCGGTCGCCTCGAAGTCCTCGAACATCGTCGCCTCCTGCTGATCGGTTGAGTTCAGGTTTGCCGCCAGGGCGGCCTCGAGCGCACGCGCCGTCGCGTCCAGTCGCTCGCGCTCCCGCCCGACGCACTCGAGCTGGTGTCGCAGCGCCGCGGCGCGCTCGTGCGCTGGATCGTCGAGCAGCAGTTGGATCTCGCCGAGCGAGAAACCGAGTTGCCGCCACACGAGGATCTCCTGCAGCCGCTCCAGATCCGCGCGGGAGTAGAGGCGGTAGCCGGCATCCGAGCGCGCGGCGGGCGAAAGCAGCCCGATCTCGTCGTAGTGGTGCAGGGCCCGCACGGTCACGTTCGCCAGTTCCGAAACCTCGCTGACGGTTCTCACGACACGGACCGTAAACCCTGACGTGGCGTGAGAGTCAAGTCAGCCGTTCGAGTGGGCGCATGCGCCGACTCGAGGAACGGCGCATGCCTGTGCCCCGAACGGGGTGCGCCGTTCCTCGGGCTGGTGCATGCACCAGCCCGAAAGGCCCAAGGTCAGGCGGCGGCGAGGTACTGCGTGAGCGGCAGCTCGGCCCGCCCGACGTGGCAGGAGTCCCAGTCGGGGGCGCCGATCAGCTGGCGGCGCAGCGGATCGCCGATCGCCGCCTCGAGCTGCTCGGCGCTCGGGAACTCGCGCTGGACGATCCAGCGTGGCGAGTAGCCGAAGAACACGACCATGCGGGTGCGGTCTGACAGGTTGGTGCTGCGGCCGTGCCAGATCCGGCGCTCGAACAGCGTCACGTCGCCGGCCTTTGCCAGCACCTGGATCGCGCCCTCGGGCGTCTGGCCTGGCGTGCGCGGGAGGAACTCGGTCCAATGGTTACTTCCCGGGATCACCTCGAGGTTGCCCATGCCCGGCTCGTCGCAATCGCTCAGCCAGTAGCCGAGCTTCGCCGAAAGGCGGGCGCGGTAGTCGAGGTCCGCCGTCTGGCGGCCGCCGTCCTCGTGCCAGCGCCAGGCGTTCGGTTTGTCCTCCTCCGGCGGGTGCACGTCGATGTGGGAGTGGTAGATGTGGAGGTTCGGCGTCAGTGCGCCCGCCAGCACCCCCATCAGCCGCGGGTCGCACGCGAGCTCGGTCAGGCGCGGGTGCAGGTAGGCGGCACCGAGCGCGTGAGTGAAGCCGAGCTCCGGATCGAAGTGCTCGCTGGCGAGCGGCTCGACGACCTCCCGAAGCTCCGCAACCTCGTCGGCCGACAGCACACCGGGGAGGTGCACGTAGCCGTTGCGATCGAGCTCCTCCAGGATCTCGCGCGTCTGCGCGGCGTCGAACATCTGGCTGGTCGTGCTCACTGCGCCAAGAGCCTAACAGTCCGATCAGCCGCTGGGGCCCGCTCACGCGGGCGGCCTGTCAGGCGACCAGAACGCGATTGAGCAGCGCGTCGACCTCGGTGCGCTCAATCGATACGGCGAGCTCGTTGGCGATCGAATCGCGCGTGTAGCCGGCGAGAGCGAGATCGATCGCGCGCACACGAGCGGCCGCCAGCTCAGGCGTTTCCTCGCGCTCGGGCGTGGCCGCCGCAGCGGCCAGCATCGGATCGAACTGCGTCGGCGACGGCGTGGACTCGGCCGAGGGCGCGGCAATCACGCCACCGGCGACGCTGCGTCCCAGCTCCTCGATGCGAGCGGCGGTGAACAGCTCAAAAGCGTCGAAGCGCAGGCTCAGCCGCTCGAGCGCACGGGCCAGATCCTGAAGCGTCGTGCTGTCGCTCTGCTGCCCCGGCTCGGCCTCCTCGCCGCGTGCTGCGGCCAGGATCGCGCGGGCTTCGCGCTCGGCGGCGCCTAGTATCTCGCCCACACGCGTGCTCACATCCTGGGCCGTGAGCGCCGGAACATCGGTGGGCTGGTCGGTCTGCGTCATCGCTATCTGTGTCGGCGCCCGCAGCTTTTTCCTTTAAAGGCCCCACGCCGGCGCGGACGGACGTTGCGCCCGCCGCCAGACTCAAGCATACGCGGGGCAAAAATGCCCAGTCAGAGGCGGCGCCGTTGCGCTAGTTTCGCGAGGCGCAAGCGCGATGTCCGGCTCACACCACCACTCAAAGAAGGGCCGCGTCCGGGCCGCCGAGACCGAGGCGGAGCGGGTGTCCGCGGCCGACGAGGTGGCGGCCGACCTGCACCGCCAGGTCGCGATTCTCGCCGAGCAGGTGCGGGCGCTTGGGAGCGGTGAGGCAGCCGTCGGTGCGTCTCCGCCCGTCGCCGCGCCTGCTCGGGCCCAGTCGCGATCGTTGTCAGGCCCCGCCGAGGACCTCCCGCTCCCGCCCGCGCCACGGCCCCGCCCTGCCGCTGGCGCTCCACCCCGCCAGTCGGAGCCGGCGAAGGCGCCCGAGCCCGGGGCGGCCACGGAACCTGCGCCGGCGCCCGCGCCGGCACCTTTGCCCACCGACGGTGCGCCTGCCGCTCCCGCCCCCGCCTCCCCGCCGCCTTCAGCCGCCACCGGGACGTTCGCCGAGCGCAGCAGCCAGCTGATCGAGAGCGTGGTCACGCTCGCCGAGCTCGCGGCGGTCGAGATCCGCGCATGCGCCGAGATCGAGGCCGCGGCGGTGCGCGCGCGATCCGCTGAGAAGCTCTCGGCGTCGACGACCGGACACCTCGTGGTCCTGCTCGAGCGTCAGCGCAACATGCTCGCGGCGCTCTCCGCGCAGACCGAGCGCCTGGAGCAGGCCGGCGCCGTGCTGCGGGCCCAGATCCGTGCGCTTCAGGCGGAGCGTGAGCACATAGCCGACGTGCTCAGCGACGCTCAGGGCGCGCCGTAGCGAGCCGAGCGCGCGGGGCGCTCAGCGCGCGCCGTGCTTGACGCGGTACATCTCCTCGTCGGCGCGCTTGACCAGCGCCTCGGCGCTCGTCGCCGGGTTCTGCTCGACGACCACGCCGATGCTCGCGTGCACGACGAGCAGACGATCGCCGGTGCTCACCGGTTGCGCGACCGCCTCGGCCAGGCGCCGGGCGAGCGGCTCGGCGGCCTCGATGCGAACGAGGTCCTCACACAGCACGACGAACTCGTCGCCGCCGAAGCGTGCGACGGTGTCGCCGTCGCGCACCTCGTTGCGCAGACGCGCGGCCACGTTGACGAGGACCACGTCGCCGACGTCGTGGCCGTGAACGTCGTTGATCTCCTTGAATCCGTCGAGATCGATGAAGAGCACGCCGACCGCCGTTCCCTGGCGCCCGAGGCGCGCCAGCGCGACCGACAGACGGTCCATCAGCAGCTCGCGGTTCGGCAGGTCGGTGAGACGATCGTGCATCGCGCGGTGCTCGAGCGCGCGGCGCGCGCGCAGCTCGCCGGTGGCGTCGCGGAAACAGATCACGATGCTTTCGTCGTCGTCGCCGAAGCCGCTCACCGACACGGCCAGCGCACCACCGTCATCGCCCAGCAACGCGACCTCGAACTCGCCGGAGGGCCGCTCGCCCTCCTCCTCCGCCTCGGGCGGCTTGAGGGCCAGCTCCAAACGGGCGTCGAACTCCTGTGGGTCGGCGACGATGCGGTGCACCTCGCGGACGAGGACGGACAGGTCGTGGGTGCCGCCGCGCGACGGCGGCGAGGGGAGCATCGAGGCGAGCTCGTGGTTCCAGGTGGTGAGCGTGCCGCCGCGGTCCAGCACGGCGACGCCGAACGGCAGGGCGTCCAAGACGCCTCGCATCAGCGTCGCGTATCCGCGCAAGGCCTCCCAGGACGGGGCGGTGGAGAGCGCCGTCGGGCGCGACTTCGGGCGTCTGGAGGCAAGCCTGGACTGTTCCGAGTCGGCGATCGGATCGGTCTGCGAATGCTTGGAGGTCACGTCACCTACGAGTCTATGGGCGGAGCCGGCCGCAGCGTGGTGGGAAACCTAACCGCAAGGTGGTCCCGAGGCCCCGGAGCCGCCGGCTGGTTGAGTCTCGCCGCTACGCCGGCTTCTGTCAACCGGGTTGCGGGGCCACCGGCGTCGAGCTGAACATCTAGCCTCTGAGGCGATGACCGAGACCGAGCAGCAGAAACGCGAAGCCGCGGAGGCGGCGGCGGCGCTTGTCGCCGACGGCCAGCGCGTCGGACTGGGAACCGGGAGCACCGTGGCTCACCTGCTGCCCGCGCTCGCCGCGCGCTCGCTTGCGATCACCTGCGTCGCCACCTCGCCCGAGACGGAGCAGATCGCGCGCGGCCTGGGCCTGGACGTCGTCGCGTTCACGGGCATCGACCGCCTGGACATCGCGATCGACGGAGCGGACCAGGTCGACTCCGATGGCTGGCTGATCAAGGGCGGCGGCGGGGCGCACACGCGCGAGAAGGTGGTCGCGCGGGCCGCCTCGCGCTTCGTCGTGATCGTCTCCTCCGACAAGACGATCGAGCGGATCGGCCCGCCGGTTCCGCTCGAGCTGCTGCGCTTCGGCCTGGACGCCACGCTCGCCGAGCTCGGCGACGTTCGCCTGCGGTCGGTGCACGAGAGCCCCGATGGGGGCGCGATCGCCGACTACGTGGGCGAGTTCGAGGACCGCGAGGCGCTGGCAGAACGCCTCGACGGTTCGCCCGGCGTCATCGGCCACGGGATCTTTCGCCCCGCGCTCACCGCCGATGTCCTGATCGGCATGGGTGGCGGCCGCGTCGAGCACCGCGTGCTGCGCTGACGCGGGCGCGGCGCGAGCGCGCTCGGTTCGAGACCCGGTGCCCGGCGTGGCGGTCGGCCAGGGCCGGGCCCCGTCGGACCAGATGGCTACCCGCCGTCGCCTCGCGACTTCAGCAGCGGCTTGTAGGCGCCGTGCACGAGCATCCGGCTGAGGCCGCGAGGACCGCCGAACAGCCCGAAGACGGCGCGCATCTGCGGGCGGTCGACGATCACCACGGCCTTGCCGCCGCGCGCTGCAGCGGCAATCGCCTTCGCGACCCGCTCGGGCGCCATCGCCCGCTCCAGGGTCGCCCCGCCGGTCGGGCCCCACTCGATCTCGCCGCGCATCTGGTCCGTTCGCACGTCACCTGGGCAGACGGCGCAGGCATGCACACCGCTGCCCGCAAGCTCGTGGTACAGAACCTCGGCCAACCCGACCATCCCCCACTTGCTGGTGCAGTAGGAGGCATAGGACGGCCCGCCGATCAGACCGAGCTCGGACGAGACGAGCACGATCGAGCCGCGGCGGCGCTCGCGCATCCCGGGCAGCACGCGTTGGCTGAGCCATAGGGCGGCGCCCACGTGCAGACGCCAGGTCTGTTCGAAGTCCTCGGGCTTGACGTCCTCGACGAAGTCGCGGTGCAGCACACCGGCGCAGCTGACCAGCACGTCGATTGGCCCGAGCACGGCGACGACGTCATCGACGGCCCTCGCACACTCGCCCGGATCGGTCAGGTCCGCCGCCACCACGTGCGTCTGCCCCGTGATCTTCTGCGAGGCGGCCGCGAGCGCCGCGTGGTCGCGCGCGACCATCCCGACACGCGCCCCCAGCGCCGCGAAATGCTCCGCCGCGGCAAGCCCGATCCCGCGCGAGGCGCCGGTCACCAGCACCGTCTGTCCGTCAAAGCCCGCCACCGCATCCTCCCGTGTTCGTTCGACCCAGCGCGCACGGTACGACACCTGCCGAGCGTGCGCGTCGACGCCCGCGCTCGGGGCGCACGAATTTCGGACGACATCGTGGCGGGTGGCAGGCTCGCGAGCGGACTCAGCGCGGCCCGAGCAGATAGTGGGAGACCATCCACTCCTGCCCATCGCGCCAACCCCAGATCTGCTCGGTCGAGAGCAGGAACAGCCGCCAGCCGGCCAGCGCGCGTTTCGCCCTGCCGGCGCCGAGCGCCTCGCCGAGCACCACCAGCGCGCGGTCGGCGTGCGCGTCCAGGCGTTCCAGCCATGCTTCGAGCGTGCGCGCGTAGTGGGTGCCTGACAACGCCCAGCTCTCGCGCACCTCGAGGTCGCGCTGGAAACGCAGCAGCAGCTCGTGCGAGGGCATCCGCCCGGCCGTGAAGAAGCGCTCCGCCGCCCACGTCCCCGCAAACTCATAAGCCAGCCGGCGATGGGAGAAGACGTGAACGAAGAGCCGTCCATCCGGCTCGAGCCAGCCGGCGATGCGGGCCAGCAGCGCCTCCCAGTTGCGCATGTGCTCGAACATCTCGATCGAGACGACGCGATCGAAGCGCCGTTCGAAGTCGAGCGTGTTGACGTCGGCGGTGACGACGCTGAGGCGATCATGGAATCCACGGCGGTCGCGGACGGACTCGATCCAGTCTCGCTGCGACGCCGAGTTGGAGACGGCGACGACCTCGGCATGCGGGAAGCGCTCGCAGATCCACAGCGACATCGAACCCCAGCCGCAGCCAAGGTCGAGCACGCTCATGCCGTCCTCGATCCCGGCCCGCTCGCAGGACAGCGTGAGCATCGCCTCCTCAGCGGCGGCGAGATCGCCCGCCCCCTCGCCCCACCAGCAGCAGGAGTACTTCAGCCGCGGCCCGAGGAACAGCTCGAAGAACTCGGCAGGGAGCTCGTAGTGCTGTTCGTTGGCGCTCGCGACGGACTCGGCGATGGGGCCATTGCGCATCCGCTCGACGAGCTCGCCAAGGCGCTGCTCCTGCGCCTCGACGCCGCCGCGTTGTTCGCGACGCAGGCGTGCGAGCGCGCCCAGGCGGGAGCCGCCGCGCAGCAGCGGGTCGGCCAGCACGCCGTGCTCGAGCGCCTGGTCGAGGAGCTCATATCTCGCGCGCGTCAAGACGTTCATCAATGCCCCCTACGCAGATCGCTCGTTTGCGGCTCACTCACGTCTACCCGCATCGTCGCAGGCGCAGTCAAAGCCGGAACCAGCCGCGGCCCAAGGCTCCCGGCGCGCAGGCACGGGCGAGTACTGCCGCACGCGCTCCAGCCACGCGATTGACATGCAGACCGTCTATGTATAGGCTGTCTGCTTATGGCCAGCACGGAGCTCCAGGGGCACCTCGACGGGATGCTGCTCGCGATCCTCGAGGCTGGGCCGCTGCACGGGTATGCAATCGTGGAGGAGATGTGCAGGCGCAGCGACGGCGAGTTCGACCTCGCCGAGGGCACGATCTATCCGGCGCTGCACCGGCTCGAAGCCGCAGGTCTCCTCTCCAGCAGCTGGGAGGTCGTGGGCGGCCGCCGCCGACGCGTCTACGCCCTCTCGCACAGCGGCGCCGCCGCGGTCCGCGAACGCGTGGCGAGCTGGCGCACCTTCCGCAGCGCGGTCGATGCCGTGTTTGCGCCGATCGCTTCTCAGGCCCAGCTATGAGCCCGATCGAGCAGTACCTCCACGAGCTTGCGGGAGCGCTGCGGCATGGCCGCCGCCGCCGGATCCTCGCCGAGGTCCGCGCGCATCTGCTCGAGGCGGCCGCGGCGGACCGCGCGGGCGGCGCCGATCGAGACGTCGCAGAACGTGGCGCCGTCGAGCGCTTTGGGCCGCCGGCGAAGGTCGCGGGCCAGTTCAACGCGGTCCGTCGCCGGCCCCTGGCGCTCGTGCACCGCGCGGCGGCCGTGATGCTCGCGAGCGTCGCCATGGCGACGCTCGGCACCGCGACCGTATGGGCGATCGAACCGGGGGCGGCACATTCCCGTGCACATGCTCAGACCGCCGGCCACGTGCGGCCCACGCGCAGGAGCGACGAGCGCCGGTGAACCCCCCGCCCGACGAGCGCGATCCTGCGGGGATCGAGCCTGACGCGTCCGAGCCGCCGCGCACCGGCGAGCCGAGCGGGCCGTCCACCGACCGTTCACCCGTGACCGGCGCGGGGAACGCTCCCGCCGGCGTCGAGGGCGAGCTCACACCGCCCGGCGCCCTGACCGACCTCACGCCGCCAGCCTCCTCGGGCGATATCACGCCGCCCACCCGCCCGGGCGACAGCGCGACGCCGGCCCCGGGCTGGCCTGGCTGGCCACCGTCCGAACGGCGCGAGGCGACGGTGGCGGCGAGCGACGGCGGCGGGCAGGCGCCCGCGAGCCTCCTCGGCCCTGGTTCGGCGCCGCCCGGCGAGACGCCGGCGGCCGGCGCGCGAACTGGCGAGATCCCGGGCTGGAGCGGCGGCGTGCCGCCGGGCCCCTCTGGCGACGGGGCCCCGCAGGCCCCGGCCGCCCGACTGACGCGCCGCGAGCGCTTCCGCGCCTGGCGGTTCGCGCCGGTGGTCGAGGTGATCGCGACGATCGCGCTCGCCCTGGTCTTGGCCGAGAGCGTGCAGGCGGCCGTCGTCAAGCCGTTCGTGATCCCCTCGCAGTCGATGGAACCGACCCTGCTGCCCGGCCAGAGGGTGCTCGTGAACCGGCTCGCCTACGACTTCGGCGGCCTGCCGCAGCGCGGCGACATCGTCGTCTTCCATCCGCCGAGCTCGCTCACGTGCGCGGTCAACGTGCCGATCACGGAGCCGTGCCCGCGCGGCGTCGGCTCGCACGCGAGCGACTTCTTCGTCAAGCGCGTCATCGGCCTGCCGGGTGACCGGCTGTCGATCGAGAACGGGCATCCGGTAATCAACGGCAAGGAGCTCACGAACGAGCCCTACATCACGCCCTGTACCGATTCCACGAGTTGCGAAATGCCGCACACGATCGTCATACCGCGCGGTGAGTACTACATGCTGGGGGACAACCGCGGCGACTCCGACGACAGCCGCTACTGGGGACCGGTTCCGCTCTCGTGGATCATCGGCGAGGTGTTCGCCACATACTGGCCGATCGATCGCATCGGCTTCTTCTGAAGCCGCCCGTGCAAACGCTGAGCCTGCAACTTAGGTTGCAGCGACCGGAGAAGTCCGCAGCTTTGCTGGCAATCGCAGGATAAGACGTGCTAGCCTCGACGCCCACATAGAGGAAGCCGAATCGCCGAGCCCCCCGTGGCCGGCGAGCGGGGGACCCATTGCGACCCCTGAGGCCGATGGGGCGAATCGCCGCCTTTTGGTGGTGTAGCGCATCGCGCGAGCCCGTCAGCTAACCCCGCAGGCTTACACGCTGGAAGAGTTGACGGAGGAGGAGGCCCGCACACATGGAGCTCGCACGTGATCTCGGAAGCGCCGATGTATGGGCGGAATCGCTCGAGCGCTCGCTCGCTCGCCGCGGGCGGCCGCGCCGTGCCTCGCTCGAGCTCGGGCGCCTGAGCCCCGAACGCGACCTCGCCGACAGCGACACGGTCAACGAATCCGTCGTCTACTGGCGCACCCGCCGGGCCGCGAGCGCCGGCACCACCTTCTCCGCTCCGGCGATCGGCGGCGCCTCGGTGCTCGCGCTGCTCGCCGCGACCACCCTTCCCTCGCTGGCGGCCGGAACCAAGCAGAACAAGGCAGGCCATCAGCGCTCGGGCCTCGGCTCCGGCGTGCTCAACCCGCCGGCCGCCCTGACCGCCATGCACGAGGCGATGACGGGCAGCTCCGCCCAGCCCGTCACCGCGTCCGCCACGGCCGGCTCGATCGTGCTGGACGCAAGCACGGTCACGGCCGCCGCCAAGCCGGTCGTCTACGGCAAGGTGACCTTCGGCGATCTGCGCGACGCGCAACGCATGCTCGGCGTCACGGTGGACGGCGTGCTCGGTCCCAAGACCGGAGCCGCGATCCGCGCTTTCCAGGCCGCGCACGGGCTGAGCGTCGACGGCGACATCGGGCCGGCGACGTGGGACGCCCTTGCGGCCGCCGAGCACGCAGCCGAGCGTGCGGCAACGGCCGCCGCCAACGCCCCCGCCGCCGGATCCGCGACCGCGACCGAGGCGAGCGCCGGCGTCCACGAGGCGTCCGTGCTCCAGACGACGCCGTCCGACACCGCGGCCGTGATCGCGTTGCAGCAGGCGCTCGGAATCACAGCCGACGGCACCTTCGGAGCCGACACCACGGCCGCGGTCGAGGCCTTCCAGTCGGCCCACGGACTGACCCCCGACGGTGTGGTCGGTCCCAGCACGCAGGCGGCGCTCGGCCTCCCGGCCGGCCCCACACTGCAGCAGTCCGACACGACGGGCGGCACCGCGGATCCCGCGACCGACCCGACTGACGCGACGACGACCGCGACAACCACGGACGCGACCACCACGGACGCGACGGCGACGACGGACCCGGCGACCACGACCGGCTCGACGAGCTCGACCGCCGTGAGCCCGGCGGGCGCCGTGTCGACCACCGCCCCGCCCGACGTGCAGGCGGCCCTCAACGAGATGGTCCAAGCCGCCGACGACATCGCCACACTTCCGTACATCTGGGGCGGCGGGCACGGCTCCTGGATCTCGCCGGGCTACGACTGCTCAGGCTCGGTGTCCTACGTGCTGCACGCCGCGGGCCTGCTCAGCGCGCCGGAGGACTCCAGCGAGCTCGAGAGCTACGGCGCCCCTGGCCCCGGCCAGTACGTCACGATCTACGCCACAGCCGGCCACGCCTGGATGACGATCAACGGCGAGCGCTTCGACACCGTCGCGCTATCCGAAGACGGCTCGCGCTGGGCGAACGGCGGCGGCGAGTTCGCCGGCTACATCGTGCGTCACCCGATCGGCTTCTAGCCGGTCGCGGGCGCGCGCGTCGCGCTCCCCTCGCGAGACCGCGCGCCGTGCATCCGCGACCGCGCGTCGCTCGACGCGCACCACCGGCTCACCTTCGAAAGCGCTCCACGACGGCAGAGGGGCCGCCCAGCTGGGCGGCCCCTCGCGCTTGCCTGGCCTGCGGGGTGGAGGATTACCCGCTGGCGGGTGTGAGAGCTGCGGGCGAGATCGCGTTCACGGTGATCGTGAACGGCGAGCTCACAGCGCCCTGATTGTCGGGCCCGCCCGGGATCTTCATGCGGACGACGTCGGTGCCCGGCTCGAAGAACTGCTGGGTGAGCGAGTACATCGAGTTGGCTCCGACGAACGCGACACCGATGATGTGCCACGAGCCGCCGGTCGCGTTCTGGCGCTGCAGGTAGATCACGTGCCCGACCTTGCTCGGCACCACGGAGCCGGTGAACTTGACCGACTGGCCCTGGTTGATCGAGGTGGTCGAGGCCGCCGCAGTCAGCGCGTCGGCCACGCCGATGAACAGCACGGCGGAGCGAGCCTTGACCGTGCTCACGGTGGGCCCGGTCGTCCCCGTCGTCCCGGTCGCGCCGGTGGTTCCCGTCGCGCCCGTCGCGCCGGTTGCGCCGGTCGCGCCTGTGGCTCCGGTCGTGCCCGTCGATCCCGTCGGGCCGGTGCCGCCGGAGTTCCCGGTGGGGCCGGTCGTGCCGGTCGCACCCTTGGGCGGGGCTGAGGCGAGGACGTAGTAGGCGGTGTTGTAGATCGGCGTCACGTTGAACACGTAGACGCCGCCGATGCCGCTGGTCGTCGTGGCGATCGCCCCGAACGAGTGGCGGTAGTCGCGGGCGTACAGCGTCAGCAGCTGGCCGGCTCCGGCCGCGTCAACGCCCGAGACGGTGTCGCCCGAGCCCTCGACGATCGGGTTGACCCCGGCGTTGATCGTCAGGTTGGGGTTCTGCGTCTGCTCGATCTCGTAGGAGAGCGTGTCCGACGGGCTGTCGATGTTGCGGATGTCGTTGCGGAGCAGCACGCGCACGGTTGCGTCGCCGTTCTGCGAGCTCGGCACCGAGAAGACGTGCACGATCGAGTAGTCGCCGTCAGCCGCGATGGTGCCGCGGCCGATCGTGTCCCAGCCGTTGCCGCTGTTGGCGGCCTGGCGCTGGAGCAGGACGGTCGCACCGGGGCGCCCGGGCGTCACGGTGCCGGCGAATGTGTATTTCGAACCGGTCTGGAGCACCGAGCCGTCGGGCTCGGACACGCCGCCGGGTCCGGTCACGCTCAGCGAGACAAGCGCCTGAACGCGCTCGAAGACGGAGCGGCTGCGGACTCCCGCCGAGGCGACAAACCAGAAGCGGTTGGTCGTCACGACACCATCCGCGCGAGCGAACTCGTACGCTCCGGCCGCGTCGGTGTGCGTGACCTGGACCGGGGCGAAGCCGCCGCCGTTGAGGGCCGCGCGGCGGAAGAGCACCACGAGCCGTCCGGCGTGCCGGCGGCCGAGCAGACGCCCGAAGACCACGACCGGATCGCCGGCGGTGATCGGGTTTGGCTGGGCGTGGATCGTCAGCGTGTGGTAGCGGAACCCGTGCCTTGGCGCGGCATGCCGCGGCGCCGCACCGGCGCCGACGGCGGTCAGTGCAACGGAGGCGCAGGCAACCGCAGCCGCCGCGCCGATGACGTATCTGAGTCGCATCGCTTACCTCCTGGGGGTTTGGACATCTCGCCCTTGGAAACCGGCACGAGCGAGCGTCGATGCGCTCGGTTAGGCACTCGTAACAGGCCGCATCTTTGAGTCGCGTCGCGTGTTCCGACGCTTTCTGCGCCCGCCCTAGCCGCTGGTCCAGGCGGTGTGTTCGCGCGTCAGCGCCACCACGTGCTTGGGCAGGCGCCCACTCGCGACGTCAGCCAGCGTGACGTGCTCGAGCACCGAGCGGATGTTCGCGCGCAGCGCGATCCAGACGACCTGGAGCGACTCCGCCGAGCCGGCGTAATCGAGGTGCTCAGGCCGTTCGCCGCGAACGCTGGCGAGCGGCCCCTCGACGCCGCGGATCACATCGGCGAGCGTCAGCTCCTGCGGAGGCCGCAGCAGCCACCATCCACCGTCGGGCCCTCGCTGCGAGCGCACGATCCCCGCACTCTTCAGCTGGTTGAGGATGTTCTCCAGGAACGACAGCGGGATGCCCTGCGCGACGGCGATCGAGTCCGCCTTGCGCGGGGCCTCCGCGCTCGCCCCGACCAGCTCGATCGCGGCGCGCACCGCGTAGTCGGCCCTGGCGGTGACGCGCATGACGCGATTCTGCCGCACCGGCCGAACCGATGCATGCTGGCATCGCCCGACCATCGCGCCTCGCCCTGGCGTCCGCCGCCGGGTCCGACCGGCCGGCCGGACCTCACGCTATGGTCCGCCACCCCATGCGGACGCAGCCGGCGGCACACGAGGACGCCACGCCACCGCGGACGGTGCTGGTCACCGGCGGCGCCGGCTTCGTCGGCAGCACCATGGCGATCGGCCTGGCACAGAGGCGACCCGGCTGGAGCATCGTCGCGCTCGACAGCCTGCGCCGTCGCGGCTCGGAGCTCAACCTCGCGAGGCTGCGCGAGGCGGACGTGCGCTTCGTCCACGGCGACGTCCGAGTGCTCGACGATGTGCTGGGCGCGGGCGAGTTCGACGCCGTCGTCGAATGCTCGGCGGAGCCCTCCGTGCTCAGCGGCGGCGACTACGTGGTACAGGCCAACCTGGTCGGCGCCTACCACTGCCTCGAGCTCGCACGGCGCTGCGACGCCCAGTTCGTCTTTCTTTCGACCAGTCGCGTGTACCCCGTGGCCGAACTGGAGCGCCTCGTCTACTCCGAGGATGAGCTGCGGTTCGAGCTCGAGCACGACCAGCCGATGCCCGGGGCCAGCGAGGCGGGTATCACCGAGGCGTTTCCGCTGACGGGCGCGCGCACGATGTACGGTGCGACGAAGCTCGCCGCCGAGCTGCTGATCGAGGAATACCGCGCCGACCACGGTCTGCGGGCGGTCGTGAACCGCTGTGGCGTGATCGCCGGCCCGTGGCAGCTGGGAAAGGTCGACCAGGGTGTGTTCACCTATTGGGTGCTCGCCCACCACTTCAACCGACCGCTGAACTACATCGGCTTCGGCGGTGCGGGCAAGCAGGTTCGCGACGTGCTCCACGTCGAAGACCTGCTCGATCTGCTCGAGCTCCAGCTCAGCGCTCCAGTGCGCTGGGACGGCGTCACGGTCAACGTCGGCGGCGGGCGGTCCGCCAGCCTGTCGCTGCTCGAGACGACCGCGATCTGCGTCGAGCTCACCGGCCGGCGCATCGAGATCGCGGCGGTGCCGGAGAATCGTCCGGGCGACATCCCTGTCTACATCTCCGACTGTGGCCGCCTGTTTTCGCTGAGCGACTGGCGCCCGAAGCGAGGGCCGCGGGAAACCCTGGCCGACATCCACAGCTGGATCGTCGAGCACGAGGAGTCGGTTGGCGCGGCGCTGGCGCCGTGACCGGGCGCACGCCGCCGATATGCTTGCGGTCAGTTGGGTTGCCGGCCGGCGTGACCGTCGCCAAGCCCGGGTAAAGCGTGTCGACGACCATCATCACAGGCTCCGGCGGTCTGATCGGCTCCGAGTCGGCCGCCCACTTCGTGCGAGCCGGCCACGACGTCGTCGGCATCGAGAACGACATGCGGGCCTGGTTCTTCGGCCCCGAGGCCTCGACGGCGCAAACGACCGCACGGCTCGAGCGCGAGCTCGGTGACTCGTTTCGCTCGGTCGAGCTCGACATCCGCGACGTCGAGGGAGTCGACCGCCTGTTTGCGGCCCACGGCGCGTCGATCGAGCTGGTGATCCACACCGCCGCCCAACCATCCCACGACTGGGCGGCGACCAACCCGCAGGTCGACTTCGGCGTGAACGCCAACGGCACTCTCAACCTGCTCGAGGCGACACGCCGCCACGCCCCGTCGGCCAGCTTCATCTTCTGCTCGACGAACAAGGTCTACGGCGATCTCCCCAACTCGCTGCCGCTGCTCGAGCTCGATCGGCGGCTGGAGCTACCCGCCGACCATCGCTATTTCCGTGGGATCGACACGACGATGTCGATCGACGGCTCGACCCATTCGCTGTTCGGCGTCTCGAAGGCGGCCGCCGACCTGCTGGTGCAGGAGTACGGTCGCTACTTCGACATGCCGACGGTCTGCTTCCGCGGCGGCTGCCTGACCGGGCCGAACCATGCGGGCGCCAAGCTGCACGGCTTCCTCTCCTACCTGATGCGCTGCACGATGACCGGCCGGCCCTACACCGTGTTCGGCTACGGCGCCAAGCAGGTCCGCGACAACATCCACGCGGCCGATCTGGTCGCCGCTTTCGACGCCTTCCACGCCGCTCCCAGAGCCGCCGCGGTCTACAACATCGGCGGCGGGCGCGATTCCAACTGCTCGATGCTCGAGGCGATCGAGCTGTGCGAGGAGATCAGCGGCGCCGCGCTCGACTGGACGCTCGACGAGCAGCACCGCATCGGTGACCACCGCTGGTGGATCAGCGATCTCGAGCCGTTCCGCCGCGACTACCCCGACTGGCAGATGGCCTACGGGATCGAGCGGATCCTGCGCGAGATTCACGACCAGAACCAGGAGCTCTGGCTCGGAGCGGCGGCCGACCGCTAGCGTCGGGCCAGGACCGCACAGGCGCTGCCGAGTGCTCCAGCGAAGCACTCGGCGGCCCGCACGTTATCCCAGCACTGCCGTCAGCTTGCGCCGGCGGGACCTGCCGGCGCCGGATGGAGCAGGCGAAGACCCCGGCTCCGCCCGGCCGCTACGGGTTGAGGTGCTTCTTCAGAGCGCTTGCCGCCGAGAACTTGGCCGCCTTGCTGGCAGCGATTTGAATCGTCGCCCCGGTGGCAGGATTGCGGCCGCTGCGCGCGGCGCGGTGGCTGACGCCGAACTTGCCGAACCCGGCTACGGACACCTCACCGCCGGACGCTAGTTCCGCGGCGATCGCGTCAAAAACCGCGTCAACGGCGCCCTTGGCCTGGCCAACTCCGATTCCGGCACTCTCCGCGACCTTGCCAGCGAGCTCGTTCTTCGTCATGACACTCCTCTCAGATGGTCAAATGCTCGCTCAAAGCTAGCGCGTGGCCCGGATGTTCAGGGGTTTGGCTGGACGATTGACGCCCGAATTTGGGCACGTTTGCGTGCCCGGAGCGGATCTGGGCGCCCGATCGCGGCGATCGCCCACAGCACGGCGAGCCAGCTCAGCGACGCCAGCGCGACGTGCACCCAGACCAACTCGGTCGGCAGGTGCGTCTCGTACTGGACCGCGCCGACCACGCCCTGCAGCGCGATCAGCACGCACAGCCAGCTCATCGCGCGGCGCGCCTGAGGGTTGGCCTGGCGGCGCTCGAGCAGCACCCAGACCGCCACGGCGGCGATGCCCAGCGCAAACGCCAGCGCGCCGTGCACGTGCACGGTGAAGTTCAACGTGTCGGCGCCCTTGAACGTCAGGCGCTTGATGTGCTGTCCCGTGGCGCCGCCCGAGTGCGGTCCCGCCGCGGTCGTGGCGGTGCCCGCGAAGATCACGACGGTGGCCAGCGGCAGCAACGACCTGACTGCCCAGACGCTCCGCCGGTCCCCCGGCTCCGCGAGCGGCGCGCGCTCACGCGCGCGCCAGGCCAGCGCCGCGGCGGCTACGAGGATCGCCATCGACAGACCGAAGTGCGCCATCACGAAACCGGGCGCCAGCTTGTTCTCGACCGTGTAGCCGCCCAGCACGGCCTGCCCGACGACGCCGAGCGGCAGCAGCAGGGCGAGCCAGGCGAGATCGCGGCGAAACGGCCTGCGCTTCCAGGCGGCCGCCGCGACGAGCACCACGACGACGCCAACGATGCCCGACACGATCCGGTTGGAGAACTCGATCAGCGCATGCGTCTGCAGCGGCGGGTAGACGCGGCCGTAGCAGCGCGGCCAGTCCGGGCAGCCGAGCCCGGAGCCGCTCAGGCGCACCGCGGCGCCGCTGGCGACGATCGCCGTGAGCGCAACCAGCGCGGCCAGCGCGGCCAACTCGAACTGGCGAGGTGTTACCTCGATGCGGGCGATCCGGGCGCGCAAGTGGCCGCTAAGGATGCCACGGAGCGGCGCTCCCCGGCCGGGCAGCCCGCGCAGGGCCGGCAACGGTCCGCGGACAAGCCGCGCGTTCTGGCCGATCGCGTGGCGGCACCACGCACGATCCTCGTCAGCCGCCGTCGCGCGGTGCGCGCACCCCGCCGTCGCGGGCCGCCACGATAATGGGGCGGTGGCACGCCCAAGCGACCCCCCGCGCCGCGCCCCGCGACGGCTCACGCGGCACGGACGTCGCCCCCGGCTCGCGCTGGTCACGCCGTGGCCGCCGGACCGTACGGGCGTCGCCGTCTACAGCATGCGCCTCGCGCGCGCGCTGGCTGAGCGAGTCGACGTCGAGATCGTCGTCGCCGACCCCGTCAGTGGCTTCGCCGAGCCGCTCGACGCCGGCGTCAACCTGGTGGGCGCGGAGGAGTTCCGGGCCTCGGCGGGGAGCTCGCGACCCGATCGCGTGCTCTACTGCATGGGCAACTCGCGTTTCCACGAGCACGTCTACGAGCTGCTGCGCGAGCAGCGCGGCCCGGTTCTCCTGCACGACGCGCAGCTGACCGGCTTCTTCGGCTACTACGCCGGCCGCCAGCGCCCGGCCGACCCGCTCGGGCGCCTGGTTGAACGTGTGCGCGAGGACTACGGGGAGCGGATCCCGCCCGAGGAGCTGGCGAGCGCACCACTCAGCTGGCGTCGACGCGCGGAACTCGGGATCTATTTGACCGCCGAGATCCAACGCCGCGCGGACCGGGTGTTCGTGCACTCGCGCTTCGCGCGGGACATCCTCGAGCGCGACGGCCAAGGCCTCGCCCGCCGTGTGCCGGTCTCGGTGATGCCGCACGCGATGGCGACGCGGAGGCCGGTCGAGGTTTGCGGCGCGGCGGCGACGCCACCGCTCGTGGTGCACCTGGGGGTGGTCAGCGAGGTCAAGGGCATGGACACCCTGATCGAGGCGTTCGCCCTGCTCGCCGCGCGGCTGCCGGAGGCCCGGCTCGTGATCGCGGGCGACGGCGACGAGGACGGCCTCGACCACTGGCGGGCGGTCGCCCGCGAACAGGCGCCGCAGGACGCAATCGAGATCCCCGGGCACGTCGACACGCAACGCTGGCGGGAGCTGCTGGCGCGCGCGGACCTGGCGGTTCAGCTACGGATCGTGTCCAACGGCGAGGCGTCCGGGGCGGTCTGCGACTGCCTGGCCGCCGGCATCCCGACGATCGTCAGCGACATCGGCTGGATGGGCGAGCTACCCCGCGACGCCGTCGCCCACGTGCCGCTCGAAATCAGCCCGCAGGAGCTGTGCGACCGCATGCACGGCCTGCTCGTCGAGCAGCCGGCGCGCGTGGCGTTGAGCCGCGCCGCGCTCACGCACGCCGACGAATGCAGCTTCGAGCGTGTCGCCGCCGCCTACCTCGACGCGCTGGCGCTCGGCGCCGCCCACTAGGTGGCATCGCCGTCGCCCGCCGCGGCCGCCCCACTTCGGCCGACGAGCGCGAACGGCACAAACAGGATCCGCCGCAGCAGCGGCCGCGACGCCACGCGCAGCAGCCCGCGGCGCTGCGACGGGCTGAGGAAGCCGCCGTCGGCGGGGTCGGCGAAGCCCCCGACGCTCGCCTGAAGATCGAGGAACGCGACGCGCGCCTCGTGGAACCCGCGCTGGGCGTCGACGTTCGCGCGCGCCAATTCGCTCGCGCGCAGGCGATCGTGGTCGGCCGAGGCCGCGAGGGCGACGATGTGCTCCTCGCGCTCGAGCTCCTCGGCGACGCGGGGGCGGCTCGCCCGCTGCGGGCTGCGCACCGCCTGTTCGTAGATCTCGCGCAACCGCGGGACGCAGCTCGCCCAGCTCGTCGCGCGGGCGGCGTCGCGCAGCGCCTGCACGTGGCGATCGCGCGAGGACCCGGGCTCGAGCAGCGGTGCGACATTGTCGGCGCTGGCGTCGGCGTCCCACGGCACAAGCGCCGCGAGCTCGGGACCGGCGAGCTCGCCGAGCGCTCCGGTCGCGGCGTACAGGCAGGGCACGCCGGCCTGCGCCGCTTCGAACGGGATGAGCCCGAACCCCTCGTAGACGCTCGGGTAGACGATCGCCTGCGCGTTCGCGTAAAGCCACGCCCGGCCGGCGTCGTCGACGGCCCCGATGTCGATAACCAGGGATGCGAGCGTCGGATCCGCCTCGAGCAGCTCCCGCTCACGCTCGCGCGAGGAGCCGTGCTCGATGTGCGGACCGGCCAGCACCAGGCGGCCGTCCCAGCCATGGCGCTCGCGCAGAGCGCGAGCCAGCGCGATCGCGAACGGCCGGTTCTTGTGCGTGTAGTCGGCGCCGATGCAGACCAGCAGGCGAGCGTCCTGCGGAACGCCCTCGGGCAGCCGCGCAGCCGCTGTCGGCTGGGGCCAGAGGCGTTCCGCGCCATCGGGCACGGCATGCGCGCGCCCGGGCGCGATCAGGTCCTCGCGCAGGGCGTCCTCGCGCGCGTGGTGTGACGGGAACACGACCATGTCGGCCGCGGCGAGCGCGAGGCGCGTGATGCGGCGGAAGTCCTGCCAGGTCTCGGCGCTCTCGTGGTAGTCGCGGCAGCGGTAGCCGATCAGGTCGTGGTGGGTGATCACGATGCGCTCGCCGAGCAGCCGCAGCAGGGCCAGGTCGCCGGTGCCGAAGACCTGCTGCGGGCGGTGCACGACGTCGCTGCGCGGCACGCCGGTGAGCGCGTCTTCATAGAGCAGGAGCTCGATCGCCGCATCGGCCTGCAGCAGCGCCAACACGTCCGGCGCGGTGTCGTGGGGCAGGACGACGCGCAGGCGCACGGACGGCTCGCGGGCCAGCGCGACGATCAGGTCGAGGATGTAGGTCCGTGTGCCGGTCGCAGCCGAGCCGAGCGCGCGCGCGTCCACCGTGACGCTGAGCGGCCGAAGCGCCGTCTCGGCGACCGCGACCGCGCGCCGCAGCGCGCCTGAGTCGCCCTCGAGCAGCCGCTCGTCGGCGCCCGCGCGCACGCAGACGGAGTCTGCGAGGACGTGCACCAGCCCGTAGGCCGAGAGGCGCGCCGACAGCTCGGCGATCGCATCCGCGTCGGAGCTGCCCGCGGCCGGCGGCCCGACCAGCTCGAGCGCCTGTGCGCGCAGGTAGCAGCAGTCGCGGCGCGCCCGGGCGATCGAGGGGCGCACCGCGGCGGAGGCGTCGCGCACGATGGCGGCGAGCTCCTCCACGTCGCGCGGTTCGTCGCTGCGGGCTGACAGCGGGCTCGCGGTCATCGCGATCGAATCGGCCCGCGCCGCCTCGCGCAGGCCGTCGAGCCAGCCCGGCCCGACCAGCACGCCCTCACAGACCAGCGCCAGGTCGGCGTGCGGCGCGCGCGCGTGGACCGCACGCAGCGCAGCCGCGACGCCACGCTCCTCCCCGAGCGCCAGCAGCGCGACGTCACCGTCGACCTCGAGCGCGCCCAGCTGCGCCACCTCGGCGTCAGCGCATGCCAGGACGAGCGGCACGCCGGCGCCGGTGTGCGCGATCAGCTCGCGGAGCGTGTCCCTGAGCGCGAGGGCGGAGCCGGCGACCGGGACCACCACCACAGGGGCGCCCCCACCATCGCCGATCGGGTCTCCCGGTCGCAGCGCATGCACGCTCACGCGGGCTAACGATAGGCGCTGGGGGGCCGGGTCTGCGGCGCCGGTCGAACCGGGCGGCGCCGGTCGCCGCAAGCCTTCGCGCGCTCGAGCGCGACCGTGGCGGCGGCGGTCCGTTGTAGAGTTCATGGCAGGTTCCGACCGCAGGCGTCAGGCAGCCCGGGCGCTCGCCGGGATCTGCCCGCCCGGCGCGACCTCACGAGCGTGACGATCACCACCGGCCCATCCACGTCCGCAGCGTCCGGTGCTCGCGGCCT
This sequence comes from uncultured Solirubrobacterales bacterium, assembly GCA_963709225.1. Taxonomy (GTDB): domain Bacteria; phylum Actinomycetota; class Thermoleophilia; order Solirubrobacterales; family Solirubrobacteraceae; genus Palsa-513. The sequence goes on along the minus strand of CAVPVM010000005.1, from coordinate 806,547 downwards.
GCTGCCTGCCGTCTCGATCCAGGGCGTCAGCAAGGCGTTCAAGCTCCACCACCGCCAGTACCACACGCTCAAGGAGCGGGCGCTGCATCCGTTCCAGGCCCGCAGCTACGACCTGCTTCAGGCGGTCGACAACATCAGCGTAGACATCGCGCCCGGCGAGTTCTTCGGAATCATCGGGCGCAACGGGAGCGGCAAGAGCACGCTGCTGAAGTGCCTGGCCGGGATCTACAACATCGACGCGGGGGAACTGCGCGTGCGGGGCCGGCTGTCGCCGTTCATCGAGCTGGGCGTCGGCTTCAACGCCGACCTGACGGCCCGCGACAACGTGATCCTCAACGCGATCATCCTCGGCCTGACCCGCAAGCAGGCGAAGGAGCGCTTCGACTCGATCATCGCCTTCGCCGAGCTCGAGGAGTTCGTCGACATGCGGCTGAAGAACTACTCCTCGGGGATGTCGGTGCGACTGGCCTTCTCGGTCGCGATCCAGGTGGACGCCGACATCCTGCTGATCGACGAGGTGCTGGCGGTCGGCGACGCGAACTTCCAGCAGAAGTGCTTCGACGAGTTCCTGCGGCTGAAGAACGAGGGTCGGACGATCCTCTTCGTGACCCACGACATGGGCGCGATCCAGCGCTTCTGCGACCGGGCGATGCTGCTGGAGAAGGGGCGCATGGTCACGATCGGCGATCCGACCGACGTCTCACACCGCTACAACGAGCTGAACTTCGGCCGCTCCGTGCGAGAGCTCGGCGATGACCGCAGCGAGGACGACCGCCGCGGCGAGTACCGCGACGCCGACATCACCGACGCCTGGTTCGAGAACGCGGCCGGAGAGCGCGTCAGCGCGGTCGCCCACCGCGAGCCATGCACGATCGCCTTCGAGGTGCGCTTCAACGCGGCGCTCGAGAACCCGGTGTTCGGCGCGGCGCTGCGCAACACCGGTGGGGCGACGGTCTTCGCCACGAGCACCGAATACGTCTACGGTCCGACCGGGCGCTTCGAGGCCGGGGAGACGATCGTCGTGCGGCTGCGCTTCGAGACGTGGTTCACGACCAGCGGCTACACGGTGACGCCGACCGTCGTGCGTGCCGGCCTGGGCTCCGACACGATCGACCTGCGCCCCGATTTCGCCGCGATCGTCGTCCACGGCGGCAAGTTCACGACCGGCGTCGTCGACGTGCCCCACCAGTTCGAGCTCGAGCGGCTATGAGCGTGCAGGACTACACCGAGGGCCGCCGCTACGGCCCGAGCGCGTTCGGCGACGACCTGCGGCGCTTCGTCAGCCTGACCTACACGCTCGCCTCGACCGACTTCAAGCTGACCTACTTCAACTCGATCCTCGGCTACTTCTGGTCGCTGATGCGACCGCTGCTGTTTTTCGGCGTCCTCTACTTCGTCTTCACCGACATCTTCCACGTCGGCACAAACGTGCCCAACTACAGCGTCGAGCTGCTGCTGGGAATCATCCTGTGGACCTTCTTCCTCCAGGCGACGGTCGGCTGCATCGCGTCGATGCTGGGACGCGAGGGCCTGTTGCGGAAGATGCGCTTCCCACGCCTGGTGGTGCCGCTGGCGGTCACGCTGACCGCGCTCTTCCAGCTGACCACCAACATGATCCCGATCTTCGTGCTGGCGCTGATCCGGGGGATCAGGCCGACCTGGGCGTGGCTCGAGCTGATCCCGGTGATCACGCTGCTCGCGGTCCTCGCAGCGGGCCTCGGCATGTTGATGTCGGTGCTCTACGTTCGCGCCCGCGACGTCCAGCCGATCTGGGACGTCACCGCGCAGCTGCTGTTCTACGCCTCGCCGATCATCTATCCCGTCTTCTACTACAACCACCACACGCTCCACTACTACGGCAAGAACTGCATCTTCAACAGCCAGAGCGACACCTACCTGAGCACGATCACGGGCAAGCCCTGCGGAGCGAGCAGCGTGCCGGTCGGCAACAACCTCCACCTTCACTTCATCGGCCACTTCCTGATGACCAACCCGATCGCGGCGCTGATCGCGCAGGCCCGCCATGCCCTGGTCGGCGGCGCCGAGGGCGTCAACCCCTCCGCGGCCTTCGCGCTCGGCGGCTGGGAGTACGCGCTGATCCCGGTCGGCATCATCCTCTTCGTGTTCGCGGTCGGCGTGATCGTCTTCCACCACGAGGCGCCGCGGATCTCCGAGAACCTCTAGCCGCTCGCGGCGGCGGCGGCCGCCGCCGCTGCTGCTGCCGCTGCATCGATCGCGTCGAGGTCGACGCGCTGCGGTGTCGCGACATCGACGAGGAAACGCTCGAGCGTGTCGATGCGGCGCTCCCAGGCGTAATCGGCGGCCGTCTCGATGCCCGCGCGCCCGAGCCGCTCGCAGAGCGCCGGATCGGCGAGCAGCCTTGCCAGCGCGGCACGGACGTCATCGGTCCGGCTTGCCGGCATAAGACAGTTTTCGCCGTCCACGCAGAAGTCGCGGTTGCCATGGGCGTCGGTGCACACGACCGCGGCGCCGGTCGCCATCGCCTCGAGCGCCGGCAGGCAGAAGCCCTCGTGGGTCGAGGTCTGGACGAAGATCGCGGCCTCGCACATCAGCTCGTTGACGCGGGCGTCGGTCGGGGCCTCCTCGTAGACGATCCCGGGCGCGAGTTCCGCGAGTTCCGGCTCGACGCCGAAGAGGCGCAGCTGCGGACGCGGCGCCGGCAGCGCCTGCCAGGCCGCCAGCGTGAGCGGGAAGTTCTTCAGCGGGTTGGTGCGCCCGACCGCGAGCAGCATGTCGCGGCGACGCGCCACGCCGGGCAGCGGACGGAAGTTCCCCAGGTCGATGCCGGGCGCGATCAGCTCCGCATCGAGGCCGAGCTCGCGCAGGCGGTCGCGGTTCCAGCTCGAGATCGTCATGTAGCGAAACTCGTGGCGGTAGGAGGCCAGCACGCAGTTACGCACGTACTCGTTGTCGGGGTAGTAGCTCGTCTCGATGTCCTGCACGAAGTAGGTGGGGATGCCGTGGAGCGTGCTCGCGAGCCAGACCGGAGCAGCCGTGTTCCACCAGGTCGCGACCTTGATCGCCTCCAGCGGGGCGAGCGCGTCGACCAGCTCGCTGTAGTCCTCGAAGGTGCGGACCGGGACGTTCAGGTCGAACCAGTCGGGCTCGCCGGCGAGGCTGTAGAGCGCCACCTCGTGCCCGCGCGCGGCGAGCCGGTTGAGGTGCTCGAAGATGTCGCGGTGGCCGCCGCCGACGCCGGTGTCCTCGGTCACATAGACGACACGCAGGCTCCCGTCGGCGGTGCGCACCGGCCGCGCGTCGAGGAACTCGCCCCAGCGCGACCAGAAGTGGCGCTGGGACTCGCGCTCGCGCTCACCGACGTCGGTGCCGCGGGTGACCGACTCGCGATGCACCAGCACCGCGGCGGGGGCGAGGGTGACACGGTGCCCGGACTGCCAGCAGCGCAGGCAGTAGTCGACGTCCTCGTAGGCCATCGGGTAGCGCTCGTCGAACTCGCCGATCTCATCGATCAGCGACCGGCGCAGGTACATGCACGCGCCGGTCACCGCGAGCACGGGCTGGGCGATCGTCGAGGGGCCGAAGTTGGCCGGCTTGAAGCGGAAGCGATGGTCGAACCACTGGCGGGCGCCGAGGTTTCGCACGGTGCCGGCGAACTGGATCCTGCCGTCGGGGTAGAGCAGCTTGGCGCCGACGATGCCGACGTAGTCCGCCTCGCGGGAGCAGTACTGGAGCGTCGCGAGCCAGTGGCGGCGCGCGATCACGTCCGAGTTCAGGACGACGACGTCGAGCTCGTCGCCGGCGGCGCGCAGGGCGCGGTTGAGGTTGGCGGCGAAGCCGGCGTTGCGCTCGCCCTCGACCACCTCGATCCCCTCGATCGCATGCAGCGCCGCCACGTGCTCGGGGCCGCTCGCGTCGTCGGCGACGATGATCCGCACGCGGTCGGCGGGCGTCGTCTCCCTGATCGAGCGCACCAGCGCGCGCACGCTGTCGGCGTCGCGGTAGCTGGGGATCACGATCACGACGGGCTCGCCGTTCGCGCGGTACCAGCGCTGCGCCTGGTAGGAGGTGGGGTCGATCAGCCGCTGCACCCCGAGGCGGTCGCGCATCGGCGTGTAGCGCAGCGGGAAGCTGATGATCCGGAAGGCCACGCTCCAGGGGCCGTGGTAGCGCCAGGTGAGCACGATCCGCCGCCAGAGCGTGGCGAGCCGGCCGCGCGGGTGCTCGGCAGCGGCGTCGGGCGCGTCGACGGCGTCGTGCTCGGCGGCGGCGTCGGGCGCGTCGGCGGCGGCGGGCGCGTCGGCGGCGTCGGGCGCGTCGGCGGCGGCGGGCGCGTCGGGCGCGCGGTCGCGGGCCTCGGCGTCGCGGTCGCGGCTCTCGCTCATCGAGCGGGCCTCCGGCGCGCCGGCGCGCTCGCCCGACCCTCGAGCGAGAGCCGGCGCTGTAGCGCCCCCGGCAGGCTCGCGCCGCGCGAACCGAGCACCGCGCCGCCGTAGCGGATCAGCCCGTCGGCCGCGGCGCGCGCGAGCGTCGCGGGGCCCGCGCCCTCACGCCGCAGCGGTCCGAGCTCGCCGCGCAGCTGGGAGAGCAGCCTGCGCGGCGTCGCCGGCTCGCTCCAGCCGTAGACGTCGTGAAGCCCTTGCCATTCGTCAAACGCCCGGCGGAAGCGCTGGACGGCGCCGTACTCGTGCGAGTGGAGCACCGCGGCGGCGGGCTCGTAAACCTTGGCGTAACCCGCCCGCAGCATGTCGAGCGCGAGCGCGCGGTCCTCGGCGTAGGCGATCTCGCGAAACGGCACGCGTTCCCAGGCGGCGCGGGCGACGGCGGCATTGGCGTCGCTGAAGAAGCCGCGGCGCCCCATCAGCTCAACCGCCGGCAGGTCGCGCTCGCTCGAGCTCAGACGCTCGACGCCCGGGCGAAGCGTTCCGAACCAGCGCTCGAGCTCGCGGCGCACCGCGGGTGAGGCGTCGCTGCGGGGCAGGTAGGGCCCGTAGACGAGCGCGACGTCGTCGGCCTGCTCGAAGCCGGCGAGCAGGCGGGCGAGCCAGTGCTCGTCGGCCGGCTCCGCGTCCTGTGTGAGCAGTGCGACGTGCGCGCCGCGCGACTCGCGCAGGAGCAGGTTGCGCGTCGCACCGTGCCCGAAGTCGGCCCGGTCGAGCTCGAGCACGCGTGCTCCCGCGGAGCTCGCCCGCTCGCGCGAGCCGTCGCTCGAGCCGGAGTCCGCCACCAGCAGCTCGACCTCGCGCGCGAGCGCCTGGCGGCTGACCGCGTCAAGCGTGCGCCCCAGCAGCTCGCCGCCGTTGAGCACGGGGATCGCGACCGTGACGATCGACTCGTCGCTCACGGTTTGACCAGCTCGATCCAGTCGGCGGGCGACGAGCACAGCGAACGCCAGCGCGAGACCGGCACGGTGTGGAGCACCTCGGGCCCGGCCTTGGCGAGCATCACGTAGCCAACCTCGGCCTCGAAGGCCCCGTCGCCGGGGTAGATGCGCCCGCCTCCGCGGTAGATCTCGAGCACGTGCTTTCCGGCGCTCAGGTGGACTACGCCTGCCTGCGACCACTGGTCGGGGGAATCTATCCCGTCCACCTGCCCGACTGTCCGCCCGTCGACCAGAACCCGCATCGGCCGGGGAAAGCTCCCCTGGACCCAGGCCCGGTAGAGACCGCCGACCGGCACGCGGACGGTCTCGAAGACCTTGCCGGGCCCGTGCGGCGTGACAGAAAAGTAGGGATCCTGGTTGATGCCCCAGCTGAAGGGACGGGTCGGCGCGTACAGCACGGAGAAGCCGGTGTCCGGCGGCGTCACGGCCTGGATCAGCTCGGACCCGCGCGGAGCGTTCGCGACCAGCGAGGCGACGGCCGTGCAGGGCGGCGTCAGGCTGCCCTGCCACTCGCTCTGAAGCGGCAGGTGCGCCAGCACGACCGGGCGGGCCTCGCGCTCCCAGCCGAGGTAGAGGCTGTTCGAGTAAAACAGCCTGTAGTTGGCGGGTGGGCGGCTCACGATCGGGGAGCGGCGCGTGACGATCACCGGGAAGCTCTCGACGTAGGCGAGCGTCTCCTGATCCAGGTCGAAGAAGTAGTCGAAGATGTTGGCGCTCGGGTTGATCAGCTGAACCTGGTCGGGTGTGATCGACTCGAACGGCGCGATCGTGTCCGTGTTGCCGGCGAAGTACTTGATGAACTGGTCGGACTCGTTGAACAGCACCGCGCCGTGCCCCGCGACGTGCTTCGCGGTGGCTTCGATCTCGAGCATCCGAGATGTCGGCGAGGGCTGATCGGTGTGGTAGGCGAGCAGGTCGGAAACGACGATCGCGGCGACGATCGCCGCTCCCGCGAGCATCATGAGCGGCCGCAGGCGCCGCCAGTTCAGCGAGCACAGGCCGACCCCGGCGATCCAGACGACGACCGGGCTGGCCATGGCGTACACCTTGCCGCCGAAGTAGGGACTGACGCGTGGAATGAGGATCAGCAGCACCAGGCCCGTGGCGATCGCGGCGACCAGCACTCCCGCGTCACGCCGGCGCAGACTCACGAGCAGACCCGGAATCAGGAGCAGCAGGATCACCGCGCTGGCCAGCGTGGTCAGGCCGGCGGCGGGGTGCGCGGTGATCGCGTCGCGGTAGTCGCCCGAGAGCCAGACGCCGCTGATCTGGCTGAGCGGCAGCTGCCGGGTTAGCTGGCCGAGCATGCTCACCGCCGGCGCGGCGGCGCCGCCGCCCGTGCCGCTGTTGGGGCCGCCGACGGCGCTGGCGACGTTGAAGAGCGTCGAGAAGTTCACGAGCGCCGGGATCGAGAGCAGCCCGACCACAGCCGCGCCGAGCGCCGCCGGAGCGATCCACGACCGTCGCGGGAGCCGGCGGTCGTTCAGCACGACCATCACGGCGCCTCCGCCGATGGTGGCGAGCACGTACGGCGAGCCCGCCGCGCCGTAGGTGCACAGCGTCGCGGCCAACGGCACCGCGGCGATCACGACCCCCGAATACGCGCGCCTCGCCCGGAGCGCTTCGGCGATCAGGGCGAACGACGCCACGACCATCGCGGCCGTGGCGATCTCCTTGATGTTGCCCTGCATCGCGTACTGGTAGAAGAGGTTGGAGCTTGCCGCCGCGAACCCGAGCACGGCCGCTCGCCGCGCCCCGATCGCGGGCGTCGCGGCCGCCGCGACGGCGACCGCGACGATCGCCGCCAGGGCGCTCAGGTAGGACTGGTAGACGACCTCGGGCCCGGTGTGCAGCAGGCCGCTGAGCGTGGCGAGCTCGGCGTGGGCGCCAAGGGGGTAGGCGGTCTGGAGGTAGCTGTCGATGTTCGCCGCGGCGGTCGTCAGCTGCGGGACCACCTGGTGCATGCCGGAGGTCTTCAGGTGGGCGGCCAGCAGGAACTGCACCGAGGTGTCGTCGTCGAAGTTGTAACCCATCCACAGCCAGTGGCCGCTGACCAGCACCGGCAGCATGAACAGCACGAACACGCAGAGCCCGGCGAGACCGGGAAGGCCGGGGTTGAGCCTGCTGCGCACGCCTCCGCGGGCGAATTTGAGCCCGGCGACGGCGATCACGCAGAGCAGCGCGACGGGGAGCACGTCCGTGGTTCCCGCCGCGTAGAGCGAGTAGCTGAGGACGATCCCCCCGGCGAGGCCGAGCGGCAACAGCAGCGCGTTGGGGAGCCTTGCTCCGGTGACGCGCTCGATCGCGAGGCCGGTGCCGAGCGCGCTCAGCCAGGCCGCGAACGGCAGGCCGACGATGGCCGCCGCGTTCTGACCAAAGCTGGGCTCGAACATCACGCCACCACTCCTCTCGCCGGGTGCAGAGCCCGCTAGAGCGCTGTCACGCGCAAACCGGCCCGGATGCTAGTCGGCTCCTGGCGGTGCCGGCTGCCGGCGGACTTCACGGGCGCTCGCGCCGGCGCAGCCCGAGGATGCTGAGCAGGAACGACGAGAAGAAGATCTGGAGCCCGACGATGAGCAGCTCGAAGGCGACCACGGCGACATCGTTGAGGCCCAGCGCGCCGAACCCGTGCTCGATCCACTTGATCACAATCACCAGCGCCGTGATGAAGCCGGCGAGGATGATCACGGCGCCGAGCGCAAGGCCGTGCTCGAGTCGAAATCGCGCGCGCATCGCATCGAACCAGGCGTCCTTCTCGCCCATGAAGTAGGTGCCATAGGCGTGCGCGCAGAGCCCGAGACCGAGCACCTGCGTGCCGACGATCGTGAACAGCGCTCCGCCGATCAGGGCGTGAAGGTTCCAGTTGCGCCCGAAGATGTCGACGTTCGCAAGCACCATGATCGAGATCAACGTGCCCAGTACCGCGAGCACGGCACCCGGCAGGATGAAGAGGTAGGTCGGGCTGTGAACGAGCAGGAAGCGAAGGTGGCGCCAGCCGTCACGCACGCTCGACAGCTTCGACTCGCCGCCGCGAGGGTGGTACTGGATGTCGACCTCGGCGATCGCGAGGTGCTGCTTGGCGGCGCGGATCACCATCTCCGAGGCGAATTCCATTCCGGTCGTCCGCAGGTCGAGCGTGTCGAGCACATCGCGCCGCAGCGCCCGCATGCCACAGTGGGCGTCGCGGACGCCGGTTCGGAAGAACAGGTTCAGCAGCCCGGTCAGCGCCGGATTGCCGATGTAGCGGTGGTGCCACGGCATCGCGCCGGGTTTGATGTTCTCCATCCGATTCCCCATCACGAGCTGAGCGCCGTCGTTCAGCTTGGCGACGAAGTTGGGAATCTCGCCGAAGTCGTAGGTCAGATCGGCGTCGGCCATCACGATGTACTCCCCCCGCGCCGCCGCAAAGCCTGCGAGATACGCGCTGCCGTAGCCCCGTCGTCGCTCGACGATGACGCGCGCCCCGGCCGCGGCTGCGATCTCGGCGCTCTCGTCGTCGGAGTCGTTGTCGACGACGAGCACCTCACCCGCCAGCCCGCTGCGCTCGAGCGCCGCTTGCGCCTCGCTCACGCAGCGCCGGATGTTCGGGGCCTCGTTGAGGCAGGGAATCACCACCGAGACGAGCGGTGTCACCTCCTGATCTGACGTCACCGGTATCTGCTCGAGTGTGCTCACTTGATCTGCCGTGACGTCCGGCGCGCGGGACTCGCTACGCGACGCACATCCAACGGAGTCTAGTGGACCGCTCAGAGGCCAAGGCCCAGGACGGCCCACCGATCAAGTCTGGGATGCTGGTCAACGCGTGCGGATCTGCGTGCTCTACGACTGCCTGTACCCCAACACCGTCGGCGGCGGCGAGCGCTGGTATCGCAACCTGGCGGAACGCCTGGCCGCCGAGGGACACGAGGTGACCTACGCCACGATGCGCCAGTGGCCCCGCGGCCCTGCGCCGGAGGTTCCGGGAGTGCGTGTCGTCGCGATCGGGCCGCGCATGGCGCTCTACACCGACGGCGGCCGCCGGCGCATTTCACAGGCGCTCTGCTTCGGCGCCGCCGCGTTGTGGCACCTCCTACGTCAGGGCCGTCGCTACGACGTCGTGCACAGCTCGGCCTTCCCGTACTTCTCGCTGCTGGCCGCGGCGATGGCTCGCCCGTTGAGCGGCTACGCGTTGGTCGTGGACTGGCTGGAGGTCTGGTCGCACGAGTACTGGCGCAGCTACCTCGGGCGAGCGGGATGGATCGGGATCGCGGTGCAGCATCGCTGCGCCCGGGTGCATCAGACGGCCTTCTGCCTGTCGGAGCTGCACGCGGCGAGGCTTCGCCAGGAGGGCGCGCGCGGCGAGGTGACGGTACTTCGCGGTCTGCTGGGCGCCGAGATCGAAGCGCAGGAGCCGCTGGTCGCCGAACCGCTGGTGGTCTTCGCCGGGCGCCTGATTGCGGAGAAGAACGCGCCGAGCGTCGTCGCCGCCGTGGCGCTGGCCGCCGATCGCGTCCCCGGCCTCTCGGGAGTGATCTTCGGCGACGGACCGCAGCGGGAGGCCGTGCTTGCGGCGATCGGATCGCTCGAGCATGGTGACCGCGTCAGCGCGCCGGGCTTCGTGGACGCCTCGGTGGTTCATGAAGCGATCCGGCGGGCGTGCTGCCTGATGCTTCCCTCACGCCGCGAGGGCTACGGCCTCGTCGTCGTCGAGGCCGCGGCGGTCGGCACGCCCTCGATCCTCGTGCGCGGCCCCGACAACGCGGCCGTCGAGCTCATCGAGGAGGGGGTCAACGGGCTGGTCGTTGGCAGCGCGGACCCGCGCGAGCTGGCCGACGCGATCGTCGCGGTCGTCGCCGCGGGGCAGGCGCTTCGGACGAGCACAGGTGAGTGGTTCGCGCGCAACGCTGAGCGGCTATCGATCGAACGGTCGCTCGAGCAGGTGCTCGAAAGCTATGAGTCGGCGAGCGCGCGAGCGTAGGAGTCGAGCGTGAGCGACGCGGCGCGCTCCCAGGTGAAGGTCGCGGCTCGCCGACGGCCGGCCTCGCGAAGGCGCTCGATCTCAGGCCCCCCCGCCAGCAGCTGCTTGATCGCGTCGGCGATCGCCCGCGGGTCGCGGGGATCGAACAGCAGCGCAGCGTCGCCGGCGACCTCCGGCAGCGAGGAGCCGGTCGAGCACGCGACGGCGACGCCGCGCGCCATCGCCTCCAGCACGGGCAGGCCGAAACCCTCGTAGAGCGAGGGGAACACGAACCCCGCCGAGAGCCGCCACAGCCCCTCGAGTTCGGCTCCGCCGATCCACCCCGGCCAGCGCACGTCCTCGGCGATGCCGAGCGAGCGCGCGCGCTCCTGCAGCTCGAGCTCGTACGCCGTCCTGTAGCCGCCGAGAATCAGGATCGGCCGCGGCTCGAGCAGCGCGCAGGCCTCCAGCAGCGCCGCCAGGTTCTTGTGCGGACGCTTGGCCGAGAGTGCGAGCAGCACGCGGCGGTCACCGAGCGCGAAGCGCTCACGCAGCTCGGCCTCCGCCATCGGTGCCACGCGCTCGAGCGTGCCGATTCCCGACGGCACAACGTCGATGCGCGCCGCCGGCGTACCGAGCAGGTCGACGAGATCCCGCTTGGTCGATGCCGAGACCGTGATGACCCGATCGGAGCGCCGCACCGCGAGCGGGACGAGCACGCGCATGCCGAGCGAGCGCAGGCCGGCGTGAGCCTCCGGAAAGCGCCTGTAGATCAGGTCGTGCACCGTCACGATGCGCCGGTAGCGTCCCCAGGCGGGAGCGGTGGAGGCGAGCGAGTGCAGCAGATCGACGCCTTCGCGCGCCGCCAGCCGCGGCAGCAGCAACTGCTCGCCGCGGACCCATTCGCTGCGCTTCGAGGCGCGCACGCCAACGACGACGGGACGGGCGAGATCCCGCCACGGTCCCGGCTCGTGCGCGGCCTCGCGGCTGACGAACGCGACAAACCGCGTCTCGGCCGGAGCGAGGGCGGCCATCGCCGCGAGCAGTTCGCGCGCGTAGACCTCCATGCCACCGGTCTCGCCCGGCACCAGGAAGACAAGATTGAGCCCGACGGTGAGGGGCGGGGTGGCCAACGTGGACAGGCTAGTGGTCGTGTCCAGAAGTGACGCGGCTCGGACGGCGAGCCAACGGCCCGCTCGATCGCACGGCTCCAGACCAGCCCCAGGAGACGTCGTACACGCCCGCGTACATTCGCTAGGGTTACTGAGGGTCCCGCCGCGCTTGCCGATTCACGCGCCGCCTCGTGCCACCGTCGCACCGGCAGACCTCGATCTCGGCTGGAGCCATGAACTACGAGCGACTTTACGAGTACCGATTTCGCGGCACGTCGCAGGCCAGGCGGCTTGCCGTTTGGGCTTCGCTGGCGCCGATGCTGCACGAGATGCTCGGTCGGCCGGAGCGCGTCCTCGATCCGGCGGCTGGGCGCTGCGAGTTCATCAGCGCAGTATCGGCGAGCGAACGCTGGGGCGTGGATGCTGTCAGCTACGAGGAGGCTGTCGCCGACAGTGGCCTGAACTTCATACTCTCGGACGTCATGGCCGCCGATCTGCCTCGCGGGTATTTCGGGGGCGTGTTCGTTTCCAATTTTCTTGAACATCTGGACAGCAACGAAGCGGTCGCAGCGTTTCTGGAGCGGATGTTCGAGTGCACAATGCCGGGTGGGCGCATCGCGGTCATGGGCCCGAACTTCCGTTACTGCGTGCGCGAGTACTTCGACTTCGCCGACCACACGGTGATCCTGACCGAGCGGAGCGTCGAGGAGCACCTCTACGCTGCCGGCTTTGACGTTGTCGCGGTTCACGCGCGTTTCCTGCCCTACACCTTCACGGGCCGGCTGCCGTCACACCCTGCGCTCGTTCGCGCCTACCTTCGCCTTCCATTGGCCTGGCGACTGCTCGGCAAGCAGTTCCTCGTGATCGCCCAGCGCAACGCGGCCACGACCGCAGAGATCGCAGCGCCCGTCGCCGCGTAGCTCCTTCGCCTGCAGCCGGCGACGTCGAGCTCGTCACCGAAACGCAGCAATACTGGTGACCTCCTGCAACCATCGGCGCGGCCTTTGATTGAGGCGCGGCCGTCACGATCCTCTGCGGATCCGGCGAGGTGGCACGTGGCACTTCAGTGCGCCGAAGCGGGCCTTGGGCTGGAGGGGCTCGCCGGATAGCCACGCCTGATCGGCACACTCCAAAGCTTAACTGTGATCGGGACGGGGATCCCGTTGATCTCGGCCTCGATCGAGTTGGTCGCGAGATTGAAGCTGAACGGTGCGGCGTAGTCGGCGTAGGCCGGCACGTCGAGGATCAGGCCGTCGGTCACGGTATCCGGGGGCACCCGCCAGGTGGCCGCGCCATTTACGACAATGGCTCGCTCAGCGGCGCGCGCGAACAGCGTCTCGAGGCGCTCGCGGTGGTGGATCTGCAGACCATAGACGCGGGCGACCAGCACCGCCCGACGAGGGGGAGCCGGGATCCGAACGACATCGAGTGCGTCGCTGTGGAGCGTTTCGAGCGGGCGCGGCTCGCCACATCGATCGGGGATGCGGGCAAGCGCCTGCCACTGCCCGGCGGCGTAGATCTCCTTGAAGTGGCAGAGCAGCGACAGCATCGCCGCAGGGGGATCCCAGATCGGGTTTCGCTCGTCGATCGTGCTGTTGACCTGGCGCAGAACGCGGTCGGGGCCGGAGCGAGCGTTCGCGTAGGCGGCGGCGTCGAGGTTGTCGAGCCGGGTGGTGTAGGCCACGTAGGACTGCATCGCTCCGATCGGACACCACCGCCACTGCGGGTAGGCGAAGATCACCGAGATTTCGGTATCCACGCTCACGCAATGGTTGGTGAGCTGGCCGACGATTGCCGCCGGCACCGCGTCCCCGTCGCGGATGTTGTCGGTGCCCAAAGCGATCGCGTTCTGTGGCGAGATCACGGTCCTGATGTCGAAGGCAAAGGCCTTCTCGCGCCCCGACGGATCGACAACGGCGCCGACCGCGTAGCCGTACACACCGAGAACCGCCATCGACGCCGCGGCGAGGCCGGTCGCCATCGCGAAGCCGGTGACCCGTTGCCCTCTCCTCCACGGGATCAGCAGGGGCACGGCCAGCAGCAGCACCATCACCGCGGCATGCCCAGCGGTGTAGCGCACGAACATCTCGCGAGCGACGAAGTAGTGAACGAGCAGGACAGAGCCGGCGAGCGCGTTGCGCCGGCGCAGCGGCGCGTCGGCGAGCGAGAACCACGCGGCCGCGGCAAAGGCGGCTGCGGACACAATGACGGCGGCCAGCTGCCATTCCCCGGTGACGCCGAGCAGGTTCTGACCCATCGCGTCGACGTAGCCTTGAACGACCGAGAGCCCGTTGATCACATAGTCCGGAAGCGCTCCGAGCGGTTGGCCGAGCGCAAGCCATGCAAGCGTGATGGTCGCCACGAACGTGATTGCTCCGAGCGCCAGGTGGCGCCGCCGACTGATCCCGCCCAGCAGACCAGCCGCGACGATCGCCGCGACTCCGATGCCGTCGCTGAAGATGACCAGCAGGCTGACCGCGGCCAGCGCACCGCCGGCGAGCGCGAGCGTCCGGGTTGCCTGCAGCATCCTGGCGTCAGGCTGACTCAGCGCGATCGCGACGAGGCCGAACGCGATGTCGTCAAGCGCCGGCAGATCTACGGCGCTGATAATGCTCACGCAGAGAAGCGTGAGAAGCGCTGCGATCAGCAACGGGCATTGGCGGCGCAGCGCGCGCAGAACAAGGGTGACCAGTGCGAGCTGCATCGCGGCGGCGCCCGCCACGCCGAGCAGCAGGGTCCCCGGAGTCACCGCCACCGGCACAGCGAACAGTCCGAGGGGCCCGTAGGTGAACACGACCTGGCGCCCAAACGCGAGCCCGCGAGCGACGGCCAGGCTCAGCCCGACCGCCCAGGAGGGGTCGATGCCAGGCGCGGCGATCACGGAGGTGATCGGCCACGTAAACGCGGTGATCACGACGACCAAGACGAGAAAAGCGCCGCGCCGCACATACGCACGACGGCGTTCCCGCCGCGCGGCCAAGATGGTCCAGCCACCCGCGGGGGGTGCTCCGGGCCCGACCGCGACGGCGTGCGTGGGGAGCTCGCTCACGGGCGAGCCGGATGATCGCCGGGTGGCTCTTCGTTCAGCGTAGAGGCGAGAACTGGGCGCAGCCGTGGACGTTGCGCACCCGAACTGCGGTAGTCGCCGCGGCTGAGGTGGTGCTCGAGGAACACGTACAGCACGATGAAGAGGTACCGGCTGCCCATCTCCTTTATTCGCAGCTTGGAGGTCCCGTGCTCGCGACCGCGCCACGTTATTGGCACTATCGCGTAGGAGTGGCCGCGGACCACAGCTTTCAGCGGCAGCTCGACCGTGAGGTTGAAGTGGTTCGAGAGCAGTGGCGCGACATCGTCGATCACCGCTCGCCGGTACGCCTTGAACGCATTGGTCGTGTCGTCATAGCCGTGGTGAAAAAGAGCTCGGATGCACCAATTCGCCAACCGGTTCGCGACAAGCTTCGCGAACGGGTAACCGTCGACGCGGCCGCCATGCGAAAACCGGGTGCCGAACGCACAGTCATACCCCGCTTCGAGCACGCGGTGGTAGCGGATCAGATCGTCGGGCGAGTCGGATGAGTCGGCCATCACGATGGCAACCGCATCGCCGGTGTATTGCGACAGGCCGTGACGGACGGCATAGCCGAAGCCCGGAGGCAGCGGCGAACGCTCGTAGCGCACACGCTGGTTGGTGACCGCTACCGCGCGCACGATATCGCCGGTGCTGTCGGCACTCGCGTCGTCCACCACGATCACCTCGTAATCGATCTGCTCGGAATCGAGGCGGGCGGCGATCGACTCGACGGTCTCACTGAGCGCCCCGGCCTCGTCGCGGGCCGGGATCACCACGGACAGCTTCAACGCCGCTCCCGCCAGAGTTCAGACCCGGTGAGACCGCCGGAGCCCGTGATGATCGTCGTCGACATGCTCTCTCCCGGTGCGATCGTCGCGATCGCCGGCCGCGGCAAGGATCGGCATCATAGTGGGACGAACGCGCTGATCGCCGCCAGCGCATCGCCGCCAGCGCATCGCCGCCAGCGCGTCGCCGCCAGCGCGTCGCCGCCAGCGCCGGCTTGGGCCGCCGGCCGCAGCGGAGCGTGCGCCGGCGGGAGCGGCGACTACGATGAGCCGCGTGCAGCCAACGATCGACGTGGTGATCGTCGCCTACAACCGCTACGAGCTCACGGACAGCGCCCTGCGCCATCTCGCAGCGCAGACGATCCGCCACCGCGTGATTCTCGTCGACAACGGCTCAACCGACGCGAGTGGCGCGCGTCTGGCCCGGGAGTGGCCCGACGCGCAGCTGCTGTCGCTGGATGACGGGCGTGGCTTTGCCGAGGCCTGCAACCGAGGCGTCGGCGCGGGCCAGGGGTCGATCGTCGTTCTGCTCAACAACGACGTCGACTGCGAGCCGGACTTCCTCGAACGACTCGTCGTTCCATTCGAGACGGACCCGCTGGTCGGATCGGTCGCCGCGCTGATGCTGCGACCGGGTGGCCAGACGGTCGACAGCCTCGGCCTCGTCGCCGACGTGACGCTCGCCTGCTTCCCGAGGCTTCAGGGGCATGAGGTGTCAGAAAACGCGGCCCGAGCGCCGGGACTTGTGGGGCCGGCGGGGGCCGCGGCTGCGTATCGGCGCACGGCCTGGGAGCAGGTCGGCGGCATGGACGAACGGATCTTTGCCTACATGGAGGACTTCGATCTCGCGCTGCGTCTGCGCGCCGCCGGCTGGCGCACCGTCGCGGCGCCGGACGCGCGCGGCGTGCATCTCGGCTCCGCCTCGCACGGCCACCGTTCCGCCTCACAGCGAAGCCACGGCGGGTTTGGTCGCGGCTATGTGCTGCGCCGCTACGGCGTGCTTCACAGCCGTGCGGCCGCCCGTGCCCTGATCACCGAGGCGATCGTCGTGCTCGGCGACCTTGTGATCTCACGCGACCTCGCCGCCCTGCGCGGCCGGCTCGCCGGCTGGCGCGCCGCCGGTGCGGTGGCGCGACTGCCGCCTCCGCCGGCCGAGGCGATCGACGCGGCGATCGGCTTTCGCGAGTCGCTCGCGTTGCGTCGCGGCGTCTACGGGCGCCGCGCCGCCTGATCGGATCCGATCAGGCGCGTGCGGCGCGATGCTCGATCGCGGCTTCGACGGCCTGCGCAAACTCGCGCGCCGGCGCCGGAAAGCGGTACTGGTCGAGCCCGTGCGGCCGGTAGTGGCGCGCCAGGCCGGTCGTGACCGCCTCACGCAGCGTGGCGACGATGCCGTCGACGTCTGTCGGCGCGAGGACGATGCCGGTGCCGGTCGCTGCGACGATGCGCGCAGCCTCGTTCTCGTCGGCGATCACGATGATCGGCCGCCCGGACGCGAGATACTCGAACACCTTGCCGCTGATCTGCGAGCGATGCGGTCCCGTGGCGATCAGCAACAGCGCGTCAGCCTGGCGCTGCAGCGCGATCGCCTCGGCCCGACCGAGCAGACCGACGTGCTCGACGATCCCCTCGAGGCGGTACTGGCGCAGGACGCCCCGTTCCTCCGCCGACAGCGGACCGGCGAGCACAAGTCGCAGGCGACCCGCCAGCTCGGGCGCATCGACCGCCAGCCTGCCCATCGCTTCAAACAGGCCGCTCGGGTCGCGCCGCGCCGGATGCGTCAGGTTGCCGGTGTAGACGATGTTGAAGCAGCCCTGCGGAAGCTCCGGCGGGCGTGCCGCCGCGACGATCGGATCGAGCGCCGGATCCCAGCCGAGCGTGATGTGGCGCGCGTCGACACGAAAGCGCGCAGCGAAGTCGTCGGCGATCGGCCGGGTCACGCCGACGACCACATCGGCGCTGCGCGCGACCCGCGCCTCCATGCGCGCGTCGATGCGGTCCTGCAGGCGTGTCGGCCACGGCTCGCGAATCGGCTCGAAACGCCAGCCGTCCTCGAAGTCGGCGATCCAGGCCGGTCGATTCGGGCCGAGCAGCAGCCCGATCAGGTGCGTGGAGTCGGGCGGGTTGTTGGTCACCACGCAGTCAAAGTGCTGCGCGCGAAGTGCGCGTCGCGTCGCCGCCAGGGCGAACGGCATCCAACTGAGAAGCCAGCCGTCGGGCACCAGCCCGGAGCGCAGCAGCGACGGAGCCGGCGCCGGCGCTGCCGCCAGTTGCACGGCGGACGGGCGTCGTAGCGCGAACCGCAGCAGCGGCGACGCACGCAGATCCCGCGTCCTGACGACGTTGCTGCCGTCGTCGTCGAGACTTCCGTAGAACCCCGTCGTGACGACGGTGACCTCGACGCCGAGCTCACGCAGATTCGGGGCCATCGCGGCCCAGCGGTGCGAGCCGACGGAGGGATCGGGCGGGTAGAGATAGCTGACGAGGAGGATCCTTCTGCGCACCGCGCGGGACCCTAGCCCAGGCCCTTCGCCGATGCCGGCTCGCACCGGCGGGCCGGACCCCGGGGCGGCTGGCCCTTCGTGTAGCCTGGGCCCCGATGCAAATCGAGCGCTCCCACATCCTCGTGACCGGAGGCGGAGGCTTCGTCGGAGCGCCCACGGTTGCGAGGCTGCTGCGCGAGGGAGCGCGCGTTCGGGTCCTTGAAATGGCCCCGCCGGCCCGCCTCGCGGGGCTCGACTGCGAGGTCGTCATCGGCGACATCGCCGACGCGGACGTCGTCAACAGCGCGTGCGAGGGCATCGACGGCGTCCTGCACCTCGCCGTGCTGCCGCTGACCGCGGCAAACACCGAACACGAGTCGGCCTTCCAGACGAATGTGCGCGGCTCGTTCAACGTTTTCCGCGCCGCCGGTGACAACGGCGTGAAGCGCGTCGTTTATTCCTCCGCGTCGTCGGCCTACGGGCCGACCACCGCGGTACCGATCCGCGAGGACCACCCGCTGCGCCCGAACGCGTTCTATCCGGCGACCAAGGCGGCGGCGGAGATGCTGCTGCGCGGACTCGCGGGCGCCTACGGATACAGCTTCGCGATCCTGCGCTACATGAACGTCTACGGGCCCGGCCAGCGCGCCGGAGTCGTCCCGGCGGTATCGATGCGCCTGCTCGCCGGCGAGCGGCCACAGCTGAGCGGCGACGGCAGCCAGGGCTTCGACTTCGTGCACATCGAGGATTGCGCGAGCGCCAACCTGCTCGCGCTCGCCTCCGACATCGACGGCGAAGACTTCAACGTCGGCCACGGCAGCGTCGCCTCGCTGAACGAGCTGGTCGCGATCGTCGGCGAGATCCTCGGCAGCCCGCTCGAGCCCACCTACGCCGGCGAGAAGATCACGGCGCCGCCGCGCGTCGGCGACGTCTCGAAGCCGCGCGAGATGCTCGGGTTCGTGGCCCAGGTTGAGCTTGCTGACGGCTTACGCACGGTGCTCGACGAGTTGAGCGCCGCGCAGGCTGTTCAGGGTTGACCGCGTGACCGTCGTGCTCACCGGCGGGACCGGCTTCCTCGGATCGGCGCTGCTGCCGCTGCTCGCAGCGCAGGGCGAGGTCGTCGCCCTGCATCGCCCGTCGGTTCAGCCGCCGCCGCAGCCGGGGGTCCGCTGGGTCGCTCAGGACCTCGCGGCACCGCTGAGCGCCGAGCTCCCGGACGCCGCCGACGCGGTCGTGCACCTGGCCCAGTCGCGCCTTTACCGGGAGTTCCCTGAGCAGGCGATCGATGTCTTCGCCGTCAACACGGCGATGACCGTTCAGCTGCTCGATTACGCCCGCCGGGCCGGCGCGGGCGCGTTCGTATACGCATCCTCCGGTGCGGTGTACGCCTCGGGGCCCGCGCCGGTCACGGAGAGCGACACGCCGCAACCTGGCAATTTCTACGCGGCGTCGAAGCTGGCCGGCGAGCTCGCGACCGAGCAGTACCGCGGATTGCTGCGGGCCCATGTGCTGCGCTTCTTCTTCATCTACGGCCCGGGCCAGCGCAACATGTTCATCCCGGGCGTCCTGGGCCGCGTGCGCGAGGGCCAGGAGGTCACGCTCGCCGGACCGGACGGCATTCATGTCAATCCGGTGTATGTCGATGACGCCGCCGCCGCCGTCGCCGCCACGCTGGAGCTCGACGACTCGGCGACGCTCAACGTCGCCGGGCCCGATGTCGTGTCGGTCCGCGAGATCGCCGAGATCGGCGGCGGGCTGCTCGGCCGTGAGCCGGCGTTTACGATCGGCGATCCTCAACCGGACCTCGTCGCCACGATCGACCGGCTGCGGGCCGCCGGCGCCGCCCCGAAGGTGTCGGTGGCGGAGGGACTCAGGCGCACCGTCGAAGAGGTTCAGGCGAACTGATCGCGCGAGCGCGCAGCGCGGTACGCATCCTTGTGGCCGTGCCCGGCCTGCCGCTGGTCTTCCTCGCGGCGCTGCGCTCGCGACGCCAGAGCGCCAGACGACGAGCTCGCGGCGATCGCCCCCGGCTGGTCTGGGGACCCGAGCCGGTGATCGCGATCAAGTACTGGTCGCATTCGCTGCGCGCACTCGGTTACGAGTCGCGAACCTGCGTCTTCAACCACTACGCGATCAACGAGCGCGCCGACTTCGACACCTACTACGACGAGTTCCTTCCGGCGGGGATCATCTTCGACCCGTTGCGCGGCTACGCCGTGTTCCTATGGGTACTGCGGAACTTCGACGTCTACCTCGCCTATTTCGACGGCGGGTTCATGCGGGGCACGGCGCTGCGCCGCCTGGAGCTTCCGCTGCTGCGCCTGGCCGGCAAGAAGATCATCGTCTCGCCCTACGGCGGCGACATCGCGGTTCCCGGTCACCTCGGCGTCGCGGAGCAGCGCCTGCTCGAGGACTACCCGTCGATCGCCCGTGACGGTGAGCAGGTCCGCCGACGGGTGCTCGAGTTCGCGCGCTGGGCAAACCTCGTGATCCGCAACTACCAGTACGGCTTCATGCCCCGCGCCGACATCCTGTGGCCGACCCAGATCGCGATCGATTCGGACCTCTGGCAGGCTGAGCCTGCAGCGAGCGACGCTGACGGCCACACCGGAGAGGTCGTCGTCGTGCACGCTCCCAACCACCGGCGGATCAAGGGCTCCGACGGGCTGATCGAGGCGGTCGACCGCCTCGCCGGGGAGGGTTTGCAGGTCCGGCTCGAGTTGCTCGAGCGCCGGCCCAACGATGAGATTCGCGCCGCGATCACGCGCGCCGACATCGTGGCCGACCAGTTCATCGCGGGCTACGCGCTGTTCGCGATCGAGGGCATGGCCGCGTCACGGCCGGTGCTCTCGGCGCTGAGCTGGCTGCCCGAGGACGTGCGCGCCGTACTCGACGCGCGCGGGCTTCCGATCGTCGACGCGGACCTCGAAACACTCGAGGCCCAGCTGCGCCGCCTGATCGAGGATCCCGCCCGCCGGCGCGCGCTCGGCCAGGCGGGCAGGCGCTTCGTCATCGACAACCACTCCTACGCGGCTGTCGGAACGGAATGGGACAGGCTCATCCGCAGCGTGTGGGCCGGTGAGAAGCCCGCCGCGGACGCGGCCACGATGCAGCCGCTCTGATCAACTCGCTGGACGAAGGCGCTGGCGCACCATCGACCAGAGCGCCACGAACTCAGAGGGCCGAACGATCCGCAAGGCCCAGAAACCGAACACCAACGCGGCCAGCGTGGCGGTCTTGACCGCCAGCGACAGCGCGAGCGGCTCAATCGGGATCGCCCCAACGCCAACCGGCACGAGAGCGATCAACGCCACCCTCAGCACGCGGCCCAGCTGGTAGGGCGTGCGGTACACGCGCTGCGCGCTGAAGTAGTACAGCGCGAACAGCAGCGCATACGCGACCGCCGTCGCGAACGCCGCACCGACCTGCCCCCATATCGGGATGACGAGAATGTTCACGCCGATGTTGAGCGCCGCGGCCGCACCGGTGAACGCGATCAGCCGCCGCGTTGTCCTGGCCAGCGTGATGCCGGCGAGTGCGATCAGCGCCACGCCGTTGACCGCGGCACCCAGAGCAAGCAGGCCGACGGCCTCATACGCCGTGTCAAAGCGCGGCGCGACCACCTCGAGGACTTCGCGAGCGTACAGCGAGACGCAGGCCACGAGGATCGCGAAGACGACTGCCATCAACGTGAGAACGGTCGCCCGGACGCGTTTCTCCTCCTCGGGGTCCTCGGCGAACAGTGAAAGCATGAACGGCGAGAACGCCGTGGCGAAAGCCGTCGTCGTGAGCCCGATGAGAAGCACGACCTGGTTGGCCATGCCGTACTCGCCGAGCTCGCTCAGGGCCGCATGGTGTGCGACCAGATGCTCGAGCATGATGCGGTCGACCAGCGCGAGCGCCCACAGCGCCGCGGCGGTCGGGACCAGCGGCAGCCCGTAATTCATCATCGTCCGCAACTCGCTGCCCGACACGCGCCGACCGACGTCGCGACGGACGATCACGGCTCCATAGGCCGCCGCGAGCGCGGCGGCGCCGGCGCCACTGAGCAGCACGCCGCGCAATCCGAGGTGCAGGACGAGGAGCGACACGAGGATGAAGCCCGTTCCGGCGACCGCGGCGAGCATCGACGAGGCGAAGAACTGCCAGGCGCGGAAATGCAGACGCATGATCTCGCGTGAGAAGCTCATCATCGCGGTGAGCGGGAGCGTCACCGCCGCGATGATCAGCAGCGTCCCGTAGCGGCGGCTCTGAAACAGGAACTGCGACAGCGGGTTCCGCAGCAGGATCACCGTGGCGGCGACGACGAGCGCGGCAGCGAATGAGGTGACCAGCGCCGTGGAGAGCACGACGCGGCGCTCGTCGGGCTGCGCGTCGGAATAGTCGTAGTAGGAGCGCTGCGATGCCGAAGCGAGCCCGAGGTCGACGAAGATCGCGACGGCGGCTATCCCGGTCGTGGTGAGCGTCAGGACGCCGTACTGTCCTCTGCTGAAAACGCGAGCCATCACGGGCACCGTGATGACTCCGAGAAACTGCTGCGCGACGCCGCTGAGGCCGTACACGACCGTCTGCTGACCCAGGCGAGCAATGTGACGTCTCATCGCGCGGTCGCGTTGCCCGGCACTTCGGCCTCGATCATCGCCGCACGGCAGAGCTCGAGGACTCGCTGGGCGAGGGCTTCGCCGTGATTGGCGACAACCCATTCACGCGCCCGCCCGCCGAGCCGCACGCGGGCCTCGCGATCCTCGAAGAGTTGCTTGAGGGCGGCCGCTATCTGGTCCGGTTCGGACACGTTCATGACGGGTGGAGGGGATGTGAACCGGTCCGCGAAGCGCTCGGGTGAGAGATTGATCAACAGCGGCCGCTCGCAGGCCATCGCCTCAAGCGCCGAGCCCCCGTAGGAGCCCACCGTGAACTGGTCGGCAACGATGTCGGCGGCGCGGTAGTGGCGCAGCAGCCGGCGCTTTGACAATGCATGCGGTAGCAGCCGCACCCGATCGCCGATTCCGAGTTCCGCGATCAGCGCTTGGGACGCCACGATGTCAGCGCCCCATCCGGCGCAGACGAGAATCGCATCCGGATGCCCCGCCGCCACTGCCGCGAAGCCGCGCAACAGGCGGTCAGAGCCCTTCCAGTACCAATCCTGGCGCGACGGCGTGAACACGATCAGCCCCTCACGCCCGCCGAGCAGCTCTCGTCGCAACTCATCCTCGCGGCCTGGCGCGTACCGCTCGGTATCGATCAGGAACCCTATGTGCGCGCACTTGTCGCTATGCCCGAGACGCTCGGCGTAGGGGATGAACCGCGGATCCGTCAACAGGATGCGCCCCGCGCGCTCATAGCCCAGCCGCTGCAGCCGAGCCTGGGCGTGCAGTTCGCCACGCGAACCCGGCGGCGTCACCTCGCCGTGGCCCTCCCAGTCGCCGGTGTCGTAGAAGGGCAGCATGGTGATATCGCCACCCCAGGTGACGGCCAGGAACGGGACACCGGCCAGCGCCGCCCACGTGGGCCCGGCGCCGTAGGCGATCACACAGTCGAAGGTCGCGAGCGTGCGCACCACCCAGGATCGCTCGAGAACCATCCGCGTGCCGCGCCAACCGGCGCGCTTGGCGGCCAGCCGCCAGGCCGGGGCGCTGCCGGGAAGCTCGCGCAACAACCGGAGATTGCGCGCGACGCGCCCCTCGTCGGGGCGGTCGCCGGCGCCGGGCTCCGCCAGGACCCAGGGCGGAAGTTCGCACGGCGGCAACGAGGCCCCCACCAACTCGTCGCCCGGAATCTCGGCGTCCACCTCTTCCCAGCGCGGATCACTCATCACGAAACGGTCGAACGGATCCAGCACCAGGGAGACATCGACACCGAGCCGGCGGAGCACCTTGGCCAGGATGTAAGCGCTGTTGGCCAGGTTGTCGAAGATTGCGATCCGCAGCGGCCCTTCCGATCGCGCGACGCGCGATGCGCTGGATTGAAGCGGCATCTGCGGCGCCATTATGGCCTACCGGCTGGTCGCGAGGGGACACCGATGCGGCTTGCGATAAGGTCCCGGCCCTCGTGCCAACTCGGATCAGCCGGTTGCCTCAATCGCCCACGCCGGCACGACGAACGACACGGGAGTTCTAGACGATGTGTGGCATCGCGGGCGCGCTGGACCGATCCGGCGCACCGGTCCCGATTGCGCTGCTGCGCCGCATGAGCGACCTGATCGCGCACCGTGGCCCCGACGGCGAGGGACAGTACGCCGACGGCCCGGTCGGGCTTGCCAACCGCCGTCTCGCGATCATCGATCCGCGACCGGAGGGCGATCAGCCGATGGTCGACACGACCGGCGACTACGTGATCACCTACAACGGCGAGCTCTATAACTACCGCGAGCTGCGTGCGGAACTGGAGCGCGCCGGCCGCAGCTTCCGCACCGACACCGACACCGAGGTCGTCCTCAACGCCTACGCGCAGTGGGGAGGCGCCTGCGTAGAGCGCTTCAACGGCATGTTCGCGCTGGCGATCTGGGACCGCCCGAAGGGCGAGCTGTTTCTCGCGCGCGACCGCTACGGCATCAAGCCGCTGTACTACGCCGAGGTCGGGCCGGTGGTGCTGTTCGGCTCGGAGATCAAGTCGCTGCTCGCACACGACGGTCTCGCGGCGTCGGTGAGCCTGCCGCACCTGCTCGAGTACTTCACGTTCCAGAACATCTTCACCGACGGCACCCTGTTCACCGGCGTGAAGCTCATGCGGCCCGGCCACCGCGTTCTCCTGAAGGCCCGGATGGGCCCGGTCAGACCGGAGCGCTATTGGGACTTCGATTTCCGCGAGGTCGATGACGGCGCCTCGGATGAGGAGTACCTCGAGGAGCTCGATCGTCTGTTCCGCCAGGCCGTGAACCGGCAGCTCGTGTCGGACGTGCCGGTCGGCTCCCACCTCTCCGGCGGCATGGACTCGGGGAGCATCACGGCCCTCGCCGCCCAGGCGCTGCCTCACCTGAACACGTTCACCGTCGGCTTCGACATGACCTCCCGGCTCGGGCTCGAGGTGGCGGTGGATGAGCGTGTCAAGGCCGAGGCGATGTCCTACCGCTTCCAGACCGAGCAGTACGAGGCCGTTCTGAAGGCCGGCGACATGGTGAGTTGCCTGCCGGCGCTGACCTGGCACCTCGAGGATCCACGCGTTGGACAGTCCTATCCGAACTACTACCTCGCGCGACTCGCGAGCCGCTTCGTCAAGGTCGTGCTCACCGGGTCGGGCGGCGATGAGCTGTTTGCCGGATATCCGTGGCGCTATTACCGCGCGGTCGTCAACAAGGACAACGATGACTACATCTCCAAGTACTACGGCTTCTGGAGCCGGCTTGTGCCGGACGAGCTACGGTCGACCTTCTTCGCGCCGCGGGTGTGGAGCGAGCTGAAGGACATCGACACGGTCGAGATCTTTCGCGGTGAGCTGCCGGACGGACTTCCGGGCTCGCCCGAGGAGTACGTCAACCATTCGCTGCATCTGGAGGCGCGGACGTTCCTGCACGGCCTCTTCCTGGTCGAGGACAAGCTGAGCATGGCTCACGGGCTCGAGAATCGGGTCCCGTTCCTCGACAACGACCTTGTCGAGTTCGCGCAGCGCCTGCCCGTCCGCCTGAAGCTTCGCGACCTCAACGAGATCGTGCGGATCAACGAGAACGAGCCCGGCCCGAAGACCGAGCGCTACTTCGAGAAGACGCGCGACGGGAAGCTCCTGCTGCGGCGGGTGATGGAGCGCCACGTGCCCGAGGAGGTCACCAACCAGATCAAGCAGGGCTTTTCGGGCCCGGACTCGAGCTGGTTCCGCGGCGACAGCATCGATTACGTGCGTGAGCTGCTGCTCTCGCCCGACGCGGCGATCTATGAGTATCTCGATCCGGCCGGGGTGACACCGCTGGTCGAGGATCACCTCGCCGGGCGCGCGAACCGCCGGCTGCTGCTGTGGTCGCTGCTCAGCTTCGAGCACTGGTGCCGCACCTTCCTCAAGGGCGCCCACCCGTGAGCGTGGGATGTCCGCCGTTCAGCGCGGGCGCGAGGCCCGCACGCTGATCCCGCTCTCGATCACGTTGAGATGCTCCACCTCGAGGCCCGCGTCGGCACACCAGCCGAGGACCTCCTCCTCGGTGTGGCGCGTGCGGAAAACCGGGCTGTACCAGTCGTAGTTGACCATCACGCTCTGGTGCCAGCCGAGCTCCTCGTTCCAGAAGCACTTCAGCATCGTCCAGTAGATCAGTCGCTGGACGTCGTGCTCACCCGCTTCGATGCCGAGCAGCGGCACGCCGCGCTCGAGCTTGACGGTCGCCCCGATCCTTGAAAGCTCGCGCCCGAGTTCCGTCAGCTGCTCGCTGAGCTCGAGGCACTGCTCGAACGACAGCCGCGACGTCAGGTCGATCACGTGGTCGTCGACCAGCTCGCGGATGATCGGCTTCTTGCGGTAGACGTAGGCGGCGATCTGGCCGCCGGGAGCCACGAGCGCCGCCATCCTCGCGAACGCGGCAACGCAGTCCGGGGTGTGATGGAGAACCTGATCGGCGACGACGAGATCGAAGGTTCCGGGACGAAACGGCGGGTTGAGGATGTCCCCCTGGACATAGTCGAGGTTGGGCTGCGCGCCGTAGCTGGCGCTCGCCGCAGTGACGCTCTCGCTGAGATCCATTCCCGCGACTCGGGCGTCGCTGAGCGCAGCGCAGCGCGCCGCGCAAAGGCCGGGTCCCGTGCCCGCGTCGAGGATCCGTCGCTTGCCTTCCAGGAAGGACGCGAAGCCTGCTTCATCAGCGAAACCGAAGCGCTCGTCGAACCAGCGGTACTGGAACTCGGACAGCCGCGTCTTGTCGGCCTCCTGATACTGCGCCCACTTGGCGCCGAAGCTTCGCTGCGTCGCGCCCTCGTCCGCCGTGACCGACGAGTCGCTGTCGGGGACCATGCGCGGCACACCTTCGCGAATCGCGTAGCTGCCCCCATCATCACCGCGCAACTCGCCGGCCGTGATGGCCCCATCGTGCGCGGTGTGGCCGGACTCGAGCGAGAGCGGCGAGCCCGTCTTGGGGTCTGCGAGGAACTCGAGCAGCTCGAGATGCATACGCGCAGCCTATGTAACCGGGGCGACCGATCACCGTGCCGCTTGGCGATAGGGTGGCGAGCGCCGATGGCCACGTGCCCGATCTGCAACACGCCGCTCCCGCCGGCGACCATCTCCTCACCCGACCGGGGGAACGCGACACCGGGCCGCTTCGAGGTCGCCATCTGTGCGCAGTGCGGCGCCGGTGTGACCCTCCCGATCGTCGGCCCGGACGAGCTGGCCGCCTTCTACCCGTCGGGCTACGGCCCTCACAACCAGCTCGATCAGCCGCTCGTGGCGCTGATCTCGCGCGTCATCCGCGCCTGCCAGGGATTTCTGGCGCGGCGAAGCGCTCCGCTGACGGCGCTTCGCGGCCGAGGACCGGGCCGCGGTCTGGATGTGGGCGCGGGTCGCGGCGACATGGCTGCGATGCTCGCCGAGCACGGCTGGCAGATGAGCGCCGTGGAGCCCTCGCCAGAGGCTGTGGCAACGATGCGAGCGCGCGGCATCGACGCGTTGGAGGGAGTGCTCGCCACCGTTGCGCTGGACCCGGGCGCCTACGACTTCGCGCTCTTCCAGCACTCGCTCGAGCACACGCTCGATCCCGTGGCGGATCTGCGAATCGTGCACGCGGCGCTTCGGCCGGGCGGCCTGGTGCTCGTCAGCGTGCCAAATTTTGGCTCGTGGCAACGCCGCCGCTTCCGCGGATCGTGGTTCCAGCTCGACCTCCCCCGCCACCGCGTCCACTTCAGCGGGCCCACGCTCGAGCGCGCGCTGCGCACAGCCGGGTTCGACGAGGTGGTTCTGACGCGTTCCTCCAGCGCCGTCGGGCTGCCGGCGTCGGTGCAGTACGTCGTGGCCGGCCGCTGCCTGTTCCCCGACGGTCTGCGACTGCGCGTCGCCGCCGGGCTGTGCGTGCTGTGCATCCCGCTCACGGCGGCGCTTGACCGTCTGCTCGGCGAGGGCGACACCCTGCACGCCGTCGCCCGCCGCGCCCCCTGAGCGCAGGACCGCCGGGCGCGCGCCTCAGACGGCGACGAGCGAGCGGTAGGCCGGTACGACCACCTGGTGGGTGCGGCCCGCCTCCTGGATCGCACGGGCAGTCGAGAGCGCGGCCAGGCCGTCGTGCCCGCTGACCAGGGCGGGACCGCCCCGCCGCACCGCCTCGAGGAACAGCTCCCACTCGACGCGCAGGGGCTCCCGTCGCTCCAGCGCGTAGCGCACCATGTCACCTTCACCGGGACCGCGCATGCCGGCCAGCGCCTCCCAGTCGGTCGCCGCCACCGGGTGCTCGTAGAAGAACAGATTCTGCGTGAGGTAGTCGACATGGAACATCCCGCGCTCGCCGGTGACCGTCAGCTCGCGCACCTTCGTGGGGGTGACCCAGTTGACCTCGAGCAGGCCGTTGGCATCGTTCTCGAAGCGCAGCGTCGCGCAGAGCAGGTCCTCGGCGCCCTCGGAGTGGCGTTGGGAGGTCTCCGCGAACACGCGCTTGACCTCCGATCCGCTCAGGTAGCGCATCACGTCGATGTCGTGGGTCGCGAGATCGAGCGCGACGCCGCGAACCGAGTCGCGGTCGGGAAACGGGCTGAGCCGCCGCGCGTGCATCTGATAGATCTGCCCGATCTGACCCTCGTCCAGCCGGCGCTTCAGCGCGATCACGGCCGGGTTGCAGCGCTCGACGTGGCCGACCGCGAGCACCAGGCCGCGGGCGTCGGCGTCGGCGATCATCGCGAGCGCGTCCTGCTCTGTTGGCGCCGTCGGCTTCTCGACCAGCACGTGGACGCCCGCGGCCAGGACCTCGTGCGCACACACGGGCAGCTGGTCGATCGGCACGACGATCGCCGCGAAGTCGAGCGCCTCCGCCGCGAGCGCCTCGTCGAGCTGCTCATACGCGCGCAGCCCGGGCCAGGCGCGCAGCGCACTCGCGCGGCGCCCCGGATCCGGGTCGACGACGCCGGCGACCTCCACCCCCTCGAGCCCAAGCAGCACCCGCAGGTGGTGCGAGCCCATGATGCCAAGACCGACGACCAGGCCACGAAGCGGTTGGCGTTCCCCTGAGCTCACGTTGGTCCCCAGGCTAGCTCACGCGAGCGACGGCGCGGGCCGAGCCGACGCGGTGTTCATACTCGCGGACGTGCGCTCGCGAGTCCCACCGCCCGACGCTCCGGTTCGCATCGTCCATCTCCCGACCGGGACGGGCGGGCACCCGCTCGGTCTCTCACGAGCCGAGCGCGAGCTCGGCTTCGCCAGCGACGTCGTCGACTTCACCCCCAACTACACCGGCTACCCGGCCGATCGCGTGTTCGATCTGAGTGGCCGCAACGCAGCGGCGCGGGCCGCGGTGCGCCTGCGCTTCATCGCCCACGCGGCCCGCCATTACGACCTCTTCCATTTCAACGCCGGCGCTCCGGCGATCGCGTTGCGTACGCGCCTCGGGGTGTTCACCGAACTGCCGCTGCTCAAGCGCCTGGGCAAGACGATCGTCGTGACGTGGCAGGGGTGCGACGTTCGCCCGAGGTCGGCGTGCCCGTGGTGCGAGCGGCCGGAGTGCATCCAGCACGGACCGTGGCGAGCGGCCGACGCGTCGGCGATGCTGAAGCACGCGGATCGAGCGATCTTCATCAACCCCGACCTGCGGCGCTACCTGCCGGGGGCGTCCTATCTCCCCTACGCCAGCGTCGATGTCGCCGCGATCGACCCCGAGCCCCTGCCGGACCGCGAGACGCTCGTGGTCGCGCATGCGCCCACCAATCCGCTCGTCAAGGGAACGCCGCACGTGGTGGCCGCCGTCGAGCGCCTGCGAGCCGAGGGCCTCGAGATCGAGCTGGACCTGATCACCGGCGTCGCGAGCCATGAGGCGATCGAGCGAATCCGTCGCGCCGATCTGCTGGTCGACCAGCTCCATCTCGGCTGGTACGGCGGCGTCGCCGTGGAGGGCATGGCGCTCGGGCGCCCCGTCGTCTGCTTCATCAACGAGACCGACAACCCGTACGGCTCGTCGCTGCCGATCGCGCGCGCCGACCCGGCGACGATCAAGGACGTCCTCGCCGCCCTTGCCGGCGATCGCGCCCGTCGCGCCGCGCTCGCGGCGGAGGGCCGCGCCTTCGCGCTGGCGGAGCACAACCCCCGCGCAATCGTGCGCCGCTATTACGAGGGGCTCGTCCCGTTCCCAGGGGAGCACTCCGGCTAGATAGCCGTGGCGTATGCTCCCGGGAGTGCCGGTCGGCCTGTTCGACACCCATACCCCGCTCGAGCCGTTGCGCGCCGAGATCCTCGAGCGGATCACCGAGGTGGTCGACGACTCGCGCTTCATCCTCGGCCCCAACGTCGCCGCCTTCGAGCAGGAGTTCGCCGCCTACCTCGGAGCGCGCCACGCAATCGGCGTCGCCAACGGCACCGAGGCGATCACGATCGCGCTGCGAGCGATGGGCGTCGGCCCGGGGGACGAGGTTGTCGTCCCATCCTTCACCTTCTACGCCAGCGCCGAGGCGATCCCGCCGACCGGCGCGACGCCGGTGTTCTGCGACATCGACCTCGACACCTTCTGCGTCACCGCCGAAACGGTTCGCGCCGCCCTGACACCGCGGACCAAGGCGGTGATCGCCGTGCACCTGTTCGGTAACGTCGCCCCGGTCGCCGAGATCGAGGCGCTCGGCGTCCCGGTTCTCGAAGACGCCGCCCAGTCCGCCGGCTCCAACAGCGACGCGGGCCGTCCCGGCTCGCTCGGGACCGTGGCCACGTTCAGCTTCTTCCCCTCCAAGAACCTCGGCGGCTTCGGCGACGGCGGCGCGATCACGACCTCCGACACGGACCTCGCCGACCGCGTGCGGATGCTGCGCTTCCACGGCTCCCGCGACAAGGTCACCTACGAGCACATCGGCTACAACTCGCGCCTCGACGAGCTGCAGGCCGCGATCCTGCGTGTTGAGCTGCCTCATCTGGACGCCTGGGCCGACGGGCGCCGCGACGCCGCCCGCCATTACGCGGCGGCCGGTCTCGACGAGCTCGTCACGCTGCCCGTGCCCGTCGCCGGCTCCGACCCGGCCTGGCATCTGTACGTGATCCGCGACCCGGACGCCGACGAGCTCGCGCGGACCCTCACCGCCGCCGGGATCGGCAACAAGGCCTACTACCGCACGCCGGTCCACCTGCAGGCGGCGATGAGCCGCTACCGCACGGCGGTCGAGCTGCCGGCGACCGACGAGGCCGCCCGCAGCCACCTCGCGATACCGATGAGCGCCGTGCTCAGCGCCGACCAGGCGGCCGAGGTGACGGCGGCGGTCCGAGCCGGCCACAAGGCCCCGGTCGCGTAGCCGCGCGACCCGGCTCGGGCGAGGCGCAGCCGCGCACGGATCGCTTCAGGCTTCTTATGCGCGGCTACGCCGCGAGGCGAGCACCGGCCAGCCCCATCACGGCGTGACGGCGGCCGAGCGACGCGAGCTGTCGAGCTCCGCCTGCAGGCCCTCGAGCACGCGGACCACACGCAGCCCGCTCTCGCCATCCGAGCGCGGCGTGCGACCCTCGCGCACGCAGTCGACGAAGTGCTGGCACTCGATTCGCAGTGGCTCGGTGTTGGGCACCAGCGGTGAGCGGATCTCGCCGGCGCGGGCGACGTATTCGCCGTAGCTGTTGCTCTTCTCGTCGAAGCCCTTGTCGTAGATGGTGACCTTGCGCTCGACCTCCATGTCGTCGAAGGTCGCCATCCGCTTGGCGCCGACGACGGTGAAACGCCGCTCCTTGTGCGGATCCAGCCAGCTGAGGTGCAGATGTGCCGCCAGCCCGGAGGGGAAGCGAAGGAAGCCGAACACGACGTCCTCGATGCCCTCGCGCATGTAGGACTCACCGCGCGCCGAAAGCTCGTACGGCTCCTCACCGGCGAGCGCGAGCACGACCGAAACGTCGTGCGCCCCGAGGCTCCAGAGCGCGTTCTCGTCGGCGCGCAGCTGGCCGAGGTTGAGCCGGTTGCCGTAGATGTAGCGCAGCTCGCCGAGCTCACCTGAGTCGGCGATCTCCTTGAGCATTCCGACCCCCGGGTGGTACTCCAGCAGATGGCCCACCATCAGCAGGCGGCCGGTTTCGGCGGCGGCTGCCACCGCCCGCTCGGCGTCGGCCACCGACTGGGCGAGCGGCTTCTCGACGAAGCAGTGCTTGCCGGCCTCGAGCACGGTCACCGCCAGCGAGCCGTGGGTCGGAACCGGCGTCGCCAGCACCACCGCGTCGAGCGAAGGATCGCCGAGCAGCTCGTCAAGCTCGTCGGTGAAGCGCGTCGCTGGAAACTGGCCGGCGAACCGCTCGCGCCGCTCGGCGTCGGCGTCGCAGCACCACGCGAGCTCGCAATCTGCCAGCGCCGCAAAGTTGCGTGCCAGGTTCGGCCCCCAGTACCCCAGACCGACCACGCCGACGCTGACTCGCGAGCCGCTCATCGCCGACAGTCTAGTTGCGCCGCCACGAGCGCCGAACCCTCGTCGTGGCGCGGCCGTTCAGCGCCAGTTCTCGAGCAACTCCTCGTCGCCGACGCGGCGCAGCTCGCGGGCCGGCGAGCCGACCACCAGCGTCCGCGCCGGCACGTCGCGCGTGACGACGGCCCCCGCGCCGACGAAGGCCTCCTCGCCGACCTCGACGCCCGGCACGAGCACCGCCGCGCCGCCGACGCGGCAGGCGCGCCGGAGGGTCGCCCCGCGCAGCTCATAGCTCGAGTCGTGCCGGCTCATCGTGTCGTCGTTGGTGGTGCAGGCGCCAGGCCCGACGAAGACGTCGTCCTCGACGACGCTGCCCTGCGTGAGGTAGACGTCGGTCTGTACGCGGACGCGCGCCCCGACCGTCACGCCGGGGTCGAGCACGCTCCCGCGACCGATCACGCTCGCCGCGCCGACGACCGCGCGCTCGCGCACGAAGGACTGGTCGCCGAGGATCACATCCGCGCCGATCTGCGCGCCGGCGAAGACGATTGCGCCGGCGCAGACCGTCACCCGCTCACCGAGCACGAGGCCGGGAAGCTCGCCGCGCGGGGCACTCGAGTGCCGTGCGAGCCGCGGCCGCTTGCCGAGCACCACGCCATCCTCGATCACGCAGCCCGCGCCGATCACCGTGCCGTCGTGGATCGTCACGTGAGCTCCGAGCACGACGTCGTCGGCGATCGACACACCCTCGCCGACATGCAGGCCCGGGGCGCGCGGGTCCGCGCGCAGGCTCACAGTCGCACGACCTGGGAATCGACGGAGGGGTGCGTCACGCCGCGCAGGTCGAACACGCATGCCCCGTCCGCCGCCAGCGTGTCGTAGTCGATGCCGGCGTGCGCCGTCACGATCAGCACGAGGTCGGCGCCCGCGAGCGCCTGCTCGAGCGGCGTCGAGCGCAGCTCGAACCGCTGAAGCGCCGGCACGTAGGGGTCGTGGTAGACGACCTGCGCCCCGAGCTTGAGCAGCAGCTCGATGATCTTCAGCGCCGGCGACTCGCGCACGTCACCGACGCCGGGCTTGTAGCTCACGCCGAGCAGCGCAATCCGCGCACCGCGCACCGCGAGCCCGCGGTCGTTCAACGTTCGCTGAAGCTTCGCGACGCAGTGGTAGGGCATCTGCTGGTTGACCTTGCCGGCGAGCTCGATGAACTCGGTCGCCATGTCGAACTCGCGGGCGCGCCATGACGAGATAGAACGGGTCCACGGGGAGGCAGTGGCCCCCCATCCCGGGACCAGGCTCGAAGCGCATGAAGCCGTATGGCTTGGTCGCCGCGGCGTCGATCACCTCCCAGATGTCGATGCCCATCCGATCGGTCAGCAGCGCCAGCTCGTTCACCAGCGCGATGTTCACGGCGCGGAAGATGTTCTCGAGCAACTTCGTGAGCTCGGCGGCCTCGGGCGTCGCGACGCGGACGATCTCGTTGCAGACCACCCGATAGACCTGCTCGGCCCGGTCGCCGCAGGCCTCGGTCAAGCCGCCGATGACCTTCGGCGTATTGACGAGGGTGTAATCGGTGCGACCCGGGTCGACTCGCTCTGGCGAGAACGCGAGGTTGAAGTCGACCCCCGCGCGCAGGCCGCTGCGCTCCAGCAGCGGCGCGACGCGCTCGCGCGTCGTGCCGGGATAGGTGGTCGACTCGAGCACGACGACCTGGCCGGCGCGAAGCACCTTGCCGACCTCCTCCGCCGAGCCCAGCAGCGGCCCGAGGTCGGGCTCGCGGTTGGGTGTCAGTGGCGTGGGCACGCAGATCAGCACCGCGTCGACGTCCGCCAGGCTCGCGTAGTCAGTCGTCGCTTTCAGGCGGGGCAGGGCCGCGGCAAGCAGCGCGTCCGGGACGTCCTCGACGTAGGAATCGCCCGCGTTGATTGCCGCCACACGCTGCGCGCTGAGATCGACACCGACGACCTCCTCGCCTGCGGCGGCGAAGGCGACGGCCAGCGGCAGGCCGACGTACCCGAGACCGACGATGCCGACGCGCATTGACTCGGAGTCTATTGCGGCCGCCGACCGGCCGGGTTTCGGCGCAGCGACCGACGAAGCTACCCGAGCTTGGGCTGGCGCAACAGACCGGCGGCGGCCACTGCCTCGACGCGCGAGTGGACGCCGAGCTTGCGCAGGATGCTCTTGGTGTGGCTGTAGACGGTGTCCTCGGAGAGGAAGAGCTTGCCGGAGATCTCGCGCGTCGAGTTGCCTGCGCAGATCAGGTCCAGCACCTCCCACTCGCGCGTCGTCAGCGGGCTCTTGACGGGGCGCATGCCGCTGCCGTTCTCGGCAGTCGTGCGCAGCAGCTCGACGAGGTGGTTGGTGAGCGAGCGGCTGACCGCCGCCTCGCCCGAGGCGACCGAGCGCAGGGCGCGCGAGACGGCCTCGATGTCGGCGTTCTTGGAGAGGAAGCCCCCGGCCCCGGCGCGCAGCGCGCGGATCTCGATCTCGCGATCCTGCGGCACCGAGAACATCACGACGCGGACCCCGGGGGCCTTCGTGGTGATCTCGCGGCAGGCGCCGATCCCGTCGAGGCCGGGCATCCCGACCTCCATCAGCACCAGCTCCGGGCGGTAGTGCAGCGCCAGCTCGACCGCCTCGACGCCGTCCTTGGCCTCGGCGGCGACGATGAAGCCCCCGTCGAGGTGCAGCGAGTCGCGGATCACGCGCCGCGCAAGCGGGTCCGGGTCGGCGATGATGATCCGCAGCCGCTCGCCGGAGGGGCGCCTGCCGTTGACGGGCGATCCGCTTTCGTGCGCTGAAACGGCGTGCTCGCCGCGCTCGTCACGCCGCTCGTCGGCAGCCCTGCCGTTCGATCCTTCGCGCCTGCTGCTCATCCCGACACCTGCGTCATTGGTCGCTCCCTGCGGCTTTTTCGGTACCCACTCACCAACCGGCGAGGATGGAAGTACCCGGTCGACTCCATTCGTAGCTCGAAGCGTAGGGGCCTCCCCCAGACTGGGATGGGTGTATTTCCACCCCTGCCCGCGGGCCGGTTTTCTACCATGCGGCCACACACCGGCGTAGGCCCACAGTGCAGAGGCGGGCGGAAGGACTAGGCCGCAGCCGTGAGGGGCGCGGCGCCGAGCCGGGTCAGCTCAGCGCGCAGAGCGCGGCGCCCGCGATGGTGCAGGCCGTTGACGGCGCTCTCACTGCGGCCGAGCCGCGCGGCGATCTCCGCCGGCGCCAGCCCACCAAGGTGACGCAGCACGATGATCTCGCGCTGGTCCTCCGGCAGCGTCGCCAGGGCGCTGCGCAGGCTGTCGCGCCGGTCGCGGGCGGTGTCGTCCTCGCTGGCGTGGCTCTCGAGCACCGGATCGGCCAGCGGGATCGCGCGGCGGGAGCGCAGCTGGTCGATCGCGGCGTTGCGGGCGAGCCGGACGAGCCAGCTGAGGAAGGGGGCGCCGCGGTCCTCGTAATGGGCGAGGCTGTCGGTCAGCTTGGCGAAGACCTGCTGCGTGACGTCCTCGGCCTCGTGATGGTTGCGCACGATCGAGGAGACGTAGCTGTAGACGTTGTCGGCGTAGCGGACGTAGAGGTAACGCAGCGCCTCATGGTCGCCCTGCTTGGCTCGCGCCACGGCGAGGCGCGTGGCCCGCGCGGCCGCGGCGTTCTCGACCGCCGCGGTGCGCAGGCGGAAGCTGGTCAGCGGATCCGACGCCTCGCGCACCATCCCGCTCGAGTGCCTGGCGGCGCCGGCCGCGAGGGGGCGGCGGGCGGCGGCGTGGTCGCGGCGGGCGGTCGGGGCGGTGCTCGGCGTCATCGACATGAAGGGTCACCGCCGGTGACTCACTGGTGAGGGGATCTTCACCGCCCCGCAGGGGGGAGAAAAGCCCCCCTGTCCGCGTCCGACGGCTTCGTGCGATCTTCACCACCGGCAAGCGGCACTTCCCCCTAGTCCGCCGATCGCGTGCTGGCCTAGCATCCGTTGGTCACGATGTCTCAGACACCCTCCATCGCCGCTCCCGCGATCGCCGGAGCCAACGACGTCGTCCGGCTCGTGCTGGTCGATCGCGACGCGCTCGCGCGCCGCGCGATGCGCGAGGGCGTCAGCGCGACGGGCGAGTTCGTCATCGCCGCCGAGGCCGCCACCGAGGAGGAGGCGATCGAGGCTGTTCGCAGCGTCGAGCCCGACCTTGTGCTGATCGATATCGGCTATCCCCACCTCGGTGGCATCGCAATCGGCAAGGAGCTGCGTCGCCAGCTCCCGGCGACGAGAATGGTCTTCTGCTCGATCACCGACGACGAGGACACGGCGGTGCGGGCTCTGCGCGCGGGCGCGGTGGGCTTCGTCCGCAAGGATCTCGACTTCGAACCGCTGTCGCGGGCGCTGCGTGGCGCGCTGCGCGGCGAGGCGGCGATTTCGCGCACGCTGGGCGCCCGCCTGATCGAGGAGCTCTACCGCCACTCCGAGCCGCACTCGCGGCTGCGCCCGGCGGGCGGCGAGCTGACCGTGCGGGAGTGGGAGGTGCTCGATCTGCTGATCGACGGCGCCGGCACGGCCGATATCGCCGAGCGGCTCGGCCTGGCGCTCGAGACCGTGCGCAGCCACGTCAAACACGTGCTGCGCAAGCTCGGCGTCAGCAGCCGCGGTGAGGCAATCGACATCGCCCGCCGCCTGCGCACGCGCCAGCCGTAGGGGTCCTGCGCCGCGACAGAAATCTTGCGGGCCTGGACGGATGTTCGATGCGTCCGGTAGGACTTGGGGGGGAAGATCACTAGTCCGGTTGGCGATACCTCACCAACGGGCTTGGGTCCTGGCGTCCCGAAATAGAAGCTGGCGCAGGACATGCGCAAATGCGGCCGCGACGAAGGGCAGAGGGACCGTGAGGCACATAACCGCAGACGCCGCCGAGACAGAGCGAATCGGCGAGATCGCAGCCCAGGCGCTCAGCGACATCCACACCGCCATCTACGGCCAGCCCCCTGCGGCGGCGCGAGCCTGGGTCGACGGCGACGCGATCCTGCTTGTGATGCGGCTGGCCCCTGAGGTCACCACACTGGGCGGCGAGCCACCGCTCGCCTCGATGCAGCGGATGGTCGCGGCGGCGGTCGAGCGCCGGACCGGCGAGTCGCTGCGCGCAGCCTCGACCAGCGTGGACCCCGAGCGCGGGCTCGTCGTGCTCGCGTTCGAGCGCGTCCGCGCCGCGGTGCCCGAACCCCAGACCGACCGGGCACCCGCCGCCGGCCCCGTACGCGGCGCTGGCTGAGCGCCCCCCCGCCGCGCCGCCGAGCTTCCCGATCCTCGGCATACCGCTCGCGGTGACCGACTACGCGGCGGTGATCGCGTGGATCGACGCGATGATCGCGTCGGACTGCCCGGGCTCGCTCAGCGCCGCCGCCGTGCACCTCGTGATGCGCGCGCAGGAGGACCCCGACGTTCTCGGCGCGGTGCTCGCGACGACGCTCGTCGTGCCCGACGGCCAGCCGCTGGTGTGGGCCCTGCGAGCTCTCGGCCACCGCGCCGCGACCCGGGTCTATGGCCCGGAGCTGATGACGCGCTACTGCGAGCACGCGGCGCAGACGGGCACGCCGGTCTACCTGTACGGCGGGCGCAACGACGCCGCCCTGGTGGAGCTCGCGGTCGCCCTGCGCACGCGCCACCCGGGCCTGGCGATCGCCGGCGCGCACGCCTCGCCGTTTCGCGAGCTGAGCGCCGAGGAGGACGAGGCAGATGCGGCGCGGATCGACGCCTCCGGGGCGGCGGTCGTCTGGGTCGGCACCGGACAACCGCGCCAGGAGCAGTGGATGGCGCGCATGCGAGCACGCCTCGCCGCGCCGATGCTGATCGCGGTCGGTGCCGCCTTCGACTTCCACGCCGGCCTCGTGCCGCAGGCGCCGGCCTGGATGGGGAGCCACGGCCTGGAGTGGAGCTACCGCCTGGCGCGTGAGCCGCGACGGCTGTGGCGACGCTACGCGCGCTACAACCCGCGCTTCGTCGCTGCCTTCGCCCACCAGTACCAGGCCGAGCGGCTTCGCCGCCGCTGAGCCCGCCGCTCGGACCATCTGCGCGAAGCAACCACTAGCCTCCCAACGGGCGGCAACCGGATGAGAGGGGTGGCGACGTCGTGAAGCGAACCGCGCTGATCACAGGAATCACCGGCCAGGACGGCTCCTACCTGGCGGAGCTCCTGATCGAGAAGGGCTACGACGTGCACGGCATGGTGCGTCGCTCCTCCACCGAGCGCTCCGACCGGATCGAGCACCTGCGCGATCGACTGACGCTGCACCAGGGCGACCTGCTCGACCAGCGCTCGCTGGTCGACACGCTGCGCGCCAGCCAGCCGGATGAGATCTACAACCTCGCGGCGATGTCGTTCGTCGCGGTGTCGTGGGTCCAACCGACGCTGACCGCCGAGTTCAGCGGCGTCGGCGTGACGCGGATCCTCGAAGCGATCCGCGAGGTCTGCCCGCAGGCCCGCTTCTACCAGGCCTCGTCGAGCGAGATGTTCGGCAAGGTGCGCGAGGTGCCCCAGACCGAGCTGACCCCGTTCTACCCGCGCTCGCCCTACGGGGTGGCGAAGGCGTACGGCCATTTCATCACGGTCAACTACCGCGAGAGCTACGACCTGCACGCGACGAGCGGGATCCTCTTCAACCACGAGTCCCCGCGCCGCGGCCTGGAGTTCGTCACGCGCAAGATCACCTGGCATGCCGCCGCGATCAGGCTCGGGCTGGCGAAGGAGCTGCGTCTCGGCAACCTCGAAGCCGAGCGCGACTGGGGCTACGCCAAGGACTACGTCGAGGCGATGTGGTTGATGCTCCAGCGCGACGAGCCGGAGGACTTCGTGATCGCGACCGGCATCGCCCACTCGGTGCGCGACTGCGTGGCGGTCGCCTTCGACCAGGCCGGCGTGGACGTCGACGCCCACGTCGTGGTCGACGAGCAGTTCGTGCGCCCCGCCGAGGTCGACCACCTGATCGGCGACCACACGAAGGCCTCGAAGCTGCTCGGCTGGGAGCCCCAGACCGACTTCGAGACGATGATTCGCCTGATGGTCGACTCCGACCATCAACTGCTCTCCCGTTAGCTTCGCGGCACGCGAAACGCTTCGTTACATCACCGGGCACGGCGAGGCGCTACGCTCGTGGGAATGACTACTTCAACAGGCATCGACCACATCGTCGACCTGCTCGGCGAGGATGCGGGCCTGCTGCTCGACCACCGCTCGACGACGATCGACAGCTCTCTGCTGCACCTCCCCGGACCGGACTTCGTCGACCGTATCTACAGCGAAACCGACCGCAACAACACGACGCTTCGCAACCTCGCCGCGCTGTTCGGGCACGGTCGCCTCGCCGGCACCGGCTACGTCAGCATCCTGCCCGTCGACCAGGGCATCGAGCACAGCGCAGGCGCGAGCTTCGCGCCCAACCCGATCTACTTCGACCCGGCTGCGATCGTCGAGCTGGCGATCGAGGGCGGCTGCAACGCCGTCGCCTCGACGCTCGGCGTGCTCGGCGCGGTGAGCCGCCGCTACGCGCACCACATCCCCTTCATCGTCAAGCTCAACCACAACGAGCTGCTGACCTACCCGAACCGCTACGACCAGGTGATGTTCGCGAGCGTGCAGCGCGCCTGGGAGCTCGGCGCCGCCGGCGTCGGCGCGACGATCTACTTCGGCAGCGAGGAGTCGACGCGTCAGCTGGTCGAGGTCTCGCAGGCGTTCGAGGAGGCCCACAGCCTCGGCATGTTCACGGTGCTGTGGTGCTACCTGCGCAACTCCGCCTTCAAGCAGAACGGCACCGACTACAGCCTGGCGGCCGACCTGACCGGCCAGGCCAACCACCTGGGCGTGACGATCGAGGCCGACATCATCAAGCAGAAGATGGCCGAGAACAACGGTGGCTACATGGCGCTCGGCAAGGACTACGGCAAGACCAGCCCGCTGGTCTACTCGGAGCTGACGAGCGAGAACCCGATCGATCTCTGCCGCTACCAGGTCGCCAACTGCTACATGGGGCGCGCCGGGCTGATCAACAGCGGCGGCGCATCATCTGGTGCGACCGACCTCGCCGAGGCGGTCCGCACCGCGGTGATCAACAAGCGCGCCGGCGGCACCGGCCTGATCAGCGGACGCAAGGCGTTCCAGCGGCCGATGGAGGAGGGCGTCGAGCTGCTGAACGCGATCCAGGACGTCTACCTCGCCCCGCAGATCACCGTAGCCTGACGCTCAGGCGCGCCGCAGTGCCGCGAGGTCGGCGTCGACCATCTCGGCGATCAGCTCCTCGAAGCTGATCTGGGGGCTCCAGCCGAGGCGCTCGCGGGCAAGGCTGTTGTCGCCGATCGCCAGGGATCCCTCGGGGGGGCGCACCAGCGCCGGGTCGACCCGCAGGTGGCGCTCGACGTCCACACCGACGCGGGCGAACGCGGCGTCGACCAGCTCGCGCACGGTGCGACCGACGCCGCTTGCGAACACGCAATCGCCGGGCTGCGGTGCCGCCGCCAGCAGGCGCAGGCCGCGCACGATGTCGCGCGCGGCCGACCAGTCCCGCACGGCCTCGAGATCGCCGAGCGCCAGCTCGTCCTGGCGCCCGAGGCTGATCGCGGCAGCGGCCGCCGTGACCTTGCGCGAGAGGAACTGCGGCTGGCGCCGTGGCGACTCGTGGTTGAAGAGGATCGCCGAGGACAGGTGCAGCCCATTGTGCTCGCGCAGCAGGCCGACCAGCTGGTGCGCCGCGAGCTTGGCGACCCCGTAGGGGGAGCTCGGCGCGCACGGCGTGTCCTCGCGCTGCGGGCTCGGGGCGTCGGCGCCGAAGATCTCCCGCGACGTGGCGACCACGACGCGCGCCGCCGGGGCAAGGTCGCGGACCGCGTCGATCAGCTCGCCGGTCAGTGTCGCGATGCCCGCCAGCGTGTCGGCGGCGGCGGACCACGAGTCGGGCACGAAGGCGGGCGCCGCCAGGTGGTAGATCTCGTCGGGCGCCGTCGCCGCGATGATCGCGCGCAAGGTGCCCCGCTCGAGCAGGTCGCCGTCGTGCAGCGTGAGCGCCCCGCGCACGGCGTCCAGGTTGGGCGAGTCGCCGTCGGCGTGCTCGCGCACCACGCCGTGCAGCTCGAGTCCCTCGGCGTGCAGCAGCTCGGCGAGATAGGAGCCGTCCTGGCCGCTGATGCCGGTGATC
The DNA here is from genome assembly GCA_963709225.1 of uncultured Solirubrobacterales bacterium. GTDB lineage: Bacteria > Actinomycetota > Thermoleophilia > Solirubrobacterales > Solirubrobacteraceae > Palsa-513. The sequence continues at coordinate 765,172 of CAVPVM010000005.1, read as the reverse complement.
AGCGCGCGGCGTGGCTGTGGCGAGCTCACCTCGAGGAGGCCGCGCGGCCCAGATCGAGCGTCAGCGCCAGGCCCTCGCGGATCGGGACGGTGGGGGTCCAGCCGAGCTCGTCGCGCGCGCGTGCGATGTCGAGGCAGCTTCGCGCCAGCTCGCCCAGCCGAGCCGGCGCGAATCGCGGCTCGAAGCGCTCGGCCCCGGAGAGCTCACGCAGCAGCGCGACCAGCTCGAGCACGCTGGTCTCGACGCCGGTGCCGATGTTGAACGGGCCGTGGGAGTCGCAATCGAGCGCCGCGAGGTTCGCCGCGACGACGTCGCCGACGTAGACGTAATCGCGCGTCTGGCGGCCGTCGCCGAAGACCGTCGGCTCACCGCCCGTCTCGAGCAGGCCGGAGAAGATCGCGACCACTCCGGCCTCGCCGAGCGGGTCCTGACGCGGGCCGTAGACGTTGCCGTAGCGCAGCGTGACCGAGCGCTGGCCGTACAGGCGCTCGTAGAGCGCGAGGTAGCCCTCGGCGGCCAGCTTGCTCTGCCCGTAGGCGGCCTCCGGCAGTGGCGCAGTCAGCTCGTCGGTCGGGATCGTCTCGGCCTCGCCGTAGATCGCTCCCCCGGTCGAGCTGTAGACGATCCGCCCGACCTCGTGCTCGCGGGCCGCCTCGAGCAGGTTGATCGTCCCCAGCACGTTGATCGCGGCGTCGGCTGCCGGGTCGCTGAGCGAGCGGCGGACGTCGATCTGCGCGGCGAGGTGGAAGATCGCCTCGGGCCGTTCGGCCGCGACCACACCGGCAAGCTCGGCGGCGTCGCGGATGTCGAGCACGCAGAGCCGCGCCCCGCGCTCGAGCGCGGCGTCGAGGTTCTCGCGCCGGCCGGTCGAGAGGTCGTCGACGACGGTCACCTCGTCGCCGCGGTCGAGCAGGGAATCAACGAGGTTCGAGCCGATGAAGCCGGCGCCGCCGGTGACGATCGCGCGCATCGAGGCCGGATCCTATCCGCGAGCCTCGCCCGCGTAGACCGCCGCGAGCCGCGCGGCCAGGAGCCCCGGATCGAGCAGCTCGCGGGCCGCGGCGAGCGCCTGCTCGCCGGCGCCGGGGTCCGCCGCGAGCGCCGCGACGGTGGCCGCCAGCGCGCCGGCATCGCCGGGTGGCGAGCACCAGGCCGGCGGGATCAGCTCGGGCAGGGCGCCGATCGCCGACGCCGCGACCGGGACCCCCGCGGCCATCGCCTGGGCGGCGGCCAGGCCGAATGTCTCGGCGGTGAGCGAGGGCATCAGCGCGAGCCGGGCGCCGGCGCGCAGCCCGTCGAGCTCGGCCTCGGACACCTGCCCGGCGAAGCTGACGCCGGGCTGACCCTCGAACGCCGAGCGCTGCGAGCCCTCGCCGGCCACCAGCAGCGGCAGGCCGGCGGCAGCACAGGCCGCGACCGCCACGCCGAGGCCCTTCTCCGGCTCGAGCCGCCCGCTGAACAGGCAGTAGCTCCCGGCCGGCGCCCGCGACGCCGCCGCGAAGCCGCGCACCGGATGGGGCAGGACGTGCGCCGCCGGCAGCGGCGCCCCCAGCTCGCGCAGGCGAGTCAAAGCGAACTGGCTGGGGAGGATCGCCGCGTCGATCAGTTGCGTGACGCGGCGCTGCCACAGGGCGAGCGCGCCCCCATATACGAACGACTCGGCGGCGGAGCCGCGACATAGATGAAGGACCCCCGGGAGCGTGTTGCGCCCGTGGCAGCGTGTGCATTCCCGCCCCGCCGTGAAGCAGATGCCCACGGCGCAGACCAGCCGGTACTGGTGCAGGTGGGCGACCACGCGGGCGCCCGCGTCACGGGCGGCGGCGAGCGCGCGCCAGCCGTAGGACGGGTTGAGGTTGTGGGCGTGGACGATCCGCGCGCCCGTCCGGCGCACCGCACGAGCGACCTCCTCGGGCGCGAGCCCGCCGCGCAGCATGCCCGCCGCTGCTCGGCCGCGCCCGAGCAGCGCGGAGTCGCGCTCCAACAGCTCGGCATCCTCGCCGAGGTGCTCGCGGACCAGCCAAAGCAGGTCCTGGACCGCCCGCTCCTCGCCCCCCGAGGCGCGGTAGCGGTTGTGCAGGAAGAGGATCACGCTGCCCCCGGGGCGGTCCCGGGCGCCGCGGCGAGGGCCACCGTCATGCGCGCGACGGCGCCGGCCGGGCGGTGGTCAGGACCCGTTCGCGGCAGGGCCCCTCGGCGGTTTCGCGGCGCGGCATGTGGATCTCACACTACCGCCGGCGCAGTCGGCTGACGTTCGCACTCCCGTCGTCGGGAGAATGCGCCCGCGGTTGGGAGCGCCGCGGCCAGATCGCGCGGGGCGCCCGCTGGTCGCGAGCGGGGCGACGGCGCCGCGTGGTCATCCTGCCCTGGCCGGCCGTGGCGACGGCAACGCTTCCCGCGCCCGGCCCGGGCCGCTCCTAGACTCCCCTGGGCGATGACCCCGCTCGTGTCGATCGTCATCCCCACGCGGGAGCGCCCCGCCTACCTGGAGGTGGCGCTGGCGTCGGTCGCGCCACAGGCCGCGCGCGCCGGCGCCGAGGTGATCGTGGTCGACGACGGCGAGCTGGCGCGCAACGCCGAGCTGGCCGAGCGCTTCGGCGCACGCTACGTGGCGCTCGGGCGAGCACGCGGACTGAACGCCGCCCGCAACGCGGGCATCGCCGCAGCGGCGGGTGAGCTGCTGGCGTTCATCGACGACGACGTCGAGGTGCACGACGGCTGGCTCGACGCGCTGATCGATGCCGCTCGCTCGCAGCCGCAGGTCGGCGTCTTCACCGGGCCGATCATCGCGCGGCTCGAGGGGGCCGGCGCGCGCCGCCACGTCTGCGGCAGGGAGGGACCGCCGATCACCCACACCGACCTCGGAACGGCGGATCGCGACGTCCAACGCGCCTGGGGCGCGAACATGGCGATCCGCGCTGCCGCGATCGAGGCGGTCGGGTCCTTTGACCCCCACCGCGCCTGCTGGAGCGGCGACGAGGAGGAGTGGGAGCAGCGCCACCTCCGCGCGGGCGGGCGGATCCGCTACGTCGCGAACGCCGGGCTCGACCACCGCCGTGCGCCCGCCGATGCGACGCTGCGCGCGCTGATGCGCGTCGCGCTGCTGCGCGGACGCCAGGCGCGCGAGTTCGACGAGCAGGAGCGGCGCGCGCCGGGGCTCGCGGCGGAGTGGCGGGTGTTCGCCGGCTGCGCGTGGCATACGGTGCGCCGCGCCTGCGCCAACGGACCGGTGATGGCCGCGCACAGCTGGGGACGGATCCAGCGCGCGCGATCGGGCCGCCTCGACAGCGTGCGCGGCGACGCCGCTGCGGACTTCCTCTCGGGCGAGAGCGGCACCGTCGGCGGGCGCCGCGACCTGCTCCGCGGCGCCGTCGATCTGGCGATGGCGCTGCGCGGCGCCGGCCAGCGGGTGGCGGTTCGCCGAGCCGCGCGGACGCTCGGGCGCCGCCGCGTGCTCGTGCTCTCGGTCGTGCGCCCGCAGAACGCCGACAGCCACGCGCGTGCGGTGGCGGAGCTGAAGCGGTCGCGTCGCTGCGAGCTGGCCTTCCGCGAGCGCCCGGCGGAAGGGCTCGGGAAGTTCGAGAACCTGAACCTGCTGCTCGACGGCGTCGAGCTCGACAGCTTCGACTGGGTCGTGGTGATCGACGACGACGTCGCGCTGCCGCCGGGCTTCCTCGACGGCTTCCTGTACCTCGCGGAGCGCTTCGGACTGCGGCTCGCGGCGCCTGCGCACCGCATGCGCTCGCACGCGGCGTGGCGGCTGACCCGCCGGCGCTGGGGAAGCGTGGTGCGCGTCACGGCGTTCGTCGAGATCGGGCCGCTGACCGCTCTGCACCGCGACACCTTCGACGCGCTGCTGCCGTTCCCGGCGGTCGGCATGGGCTGGGGCCTCGACGCGCACTGGTCGTGGCTGGCCCGCGAGCGCGGCTGGCCGATCGGCATCGTCGACCTGTTCCCGATCGCGCATCTGCTCGCCCCGGCGGCGAGCGGCTACGCGCGCGAGCAGGCCGTGACGGAGGCGCGCGCGTTCCTCGCGGAGCATCCCTATCTCCCGGTGCGCGAGTCGCAACGAACGCTCGCCGAACACCGCCGATGCGCGTAGCGGTCGTCGCCGAGTACTACCCGCGTCGCCACGACCCGGTGCTCGGCGTGTGGGCCCACCGCCAGGCGCTCGCGGCGCGTGACGCCGGCGCGGAGGTGTCCGTGTTCGTGCTCCACCGCCTGGTCCCCCCCGCCGCAACTTCGGCCAGGGCATCGCGCTCGCGCGCCACCCCGGCCACCAGACGCTGGACGGGCTCGCGGTGCACTACGTGCGCTACGTCTCGCCGCCGCGCGGGCGTGCCTACGCGCGCTGGGGCGCGTGGGCCGCTCCGGCGCTTGCGCGGGCGCTGTCGCGGGAAGCACCATTCGACGTGGTGCACGCACACAACGCCGTACCGGCCGGCGACGCCGTGCTGCGGGCGCGGATCGGGACGCCGCTCGTGACCTCGCTGCACGGCGGCGACGTGCTCTGGACGACCTCGCGCGTGCCCGGCGGGCGCGAGGTCGTCGAGCGCGTACTGGCGGGGTCGCGGCTCGTGCTGGCCAACAGCGCCGGGATCGAGCGGCTCGCGCACGAGCACGGCGCGCGCGACGCGCGCGTGGTCCACCTCGGAACCGACGTACCGGCGCGCGGCGAGGCGCCGGATGGCGCGGGCGCGGCGCCGGCGCCGCTGCTCGTGACGGTCGGCCACCTGGTCGCCCGCAAACGCCACGCCGACGTGCTCGAGGCGCTCGCGACACTGCCGGGCGTGCGCTACCTGGTGATCGGCGACGGCCCGGAACGCGGCCCACTCGAGCGACGGGCGGCGGCGCTCGGCGTCGCGGACCGCGTCGAGTTCGCCGGTCAGCTCGTTCCCCAGGAGGCGCTGCGACGGGCCCGCGCCGCCTGGTGCTTCGTGATGGTCTCGACCGAGGAGGCCTTCGGCGTCGCCTACATCGAGGCGATGGCCGCCGGGATCCCGGCGATCGGCTGCGCCGGGGAGCCGGGGCCCGAGGAGATCGCCGCGGCCGGCGGCGGCATCGAGCTGGTGCCGCCGCGCTCGCCGGGCGCGCTGGCGGCGAGCCTCCGCCGCCTGCTCGGCGACCGCGACGCGCGCCTGGCGCTCGGCGCGGCGGCCCGTGCGACGGTCGAGCGCGAGTTCACCTGGAAGCGCTGCGGCGAGCAGACCGTCCAGGCCTACGCGGACGCGCTGGCGTGAAGCCGGTGCTGTTCGTCACCGGGCACGTGCCCGCCGATCGGGTCGGTGCGTTCGAGCGGCTGCACGAGCGCGTCGGCATCGAGCTCGCGCTCTACGGCGGCCCCCACCGCCATGGGGCTCCGGCCGGCCCGCCGCCGGCGGGGGTTCCCAGCCGCGCGGTGTCGCAGCGCGAGGTCGGCGAGCTGGTCGCCTCAGGCGCCCACCGCGCCGTGATCGTCGGCACGGGAGGGCGCATCGCGTTGCCGGCCGCATGGCGCGCCGCACGGCGCTGCGGCGTGCCGTTCCTGTTCTGGGCGGCGCTGTGGCGAACGCCGCGGACCGCCGCGCACCTCGCGGCGCTGCCGCTGATGCGCAGCATCTACCGTGGCGCCGATGCCGTCGTCACCTACGGCGAGCACGTCAGCGCGTACGTGCGCGCCCAGGGGGCGACGCGCGTGTTCGTGGCGCCCCAGGCGGTCGACAACGAGTTCTGGTCGGCGCCCGCCGCGCCGCGCAGCGACAGGCGCTTCGCGGCGCTGTTCGTCGGGCGCCCGGGACGCGAGAAGGGGCTTGCGGTCGCGCTGGCCGCGTGGCGCAGCGCCGAGCTCGAGGGCACCTTCACGATCGCCGGCGACGACGGTCCGCGGAGCGCTCCCGGCGTCCGCGTCCTCGGACGGCTCGATCCGCTGGAACTGCGCAACTTGTATGCATGTCACGACGTTCTGGTTGTACCGTCCATCGCCACGCGCCGGTTCATCGAGCCGTGGGGGCTGGTGGTCAACGAAGCCATGAACCAGGGAGCAGCGATCATCTCAAGCGACGCCGTCGGCGCAGCCGCCGGCGGACTCGTGCGCGACGGGCGCAACGGGCTCGTGGTTGCGGCCGGGGACGCCGCCGCGCTGGCCCGGGCGCTGGGAAGCCTCGCCTCCGACCGCGAGCGCTGCGCGGCGCTGGGCGCAGCCGGGCGTGAGGACGTCGCCCCCCTCACCTTCGACGCGTGGGCCGACGGCTTCGTGCAGGCGCTCGGCGCGACCGCACCGCAGCCACCGCGTGCTGGTAGCGTGGAACGATGAGGCGGGCCCGATTGGTCGTCGCAGCGCTCGCCGTCGCCCTGCTCGTCGCCCTACCGCAGGCTGCATCCGCCGCGTACAAGAACACCCCCGCAGCAGTGCTGAAGGACTGCGGCGCCGGGCACTACCCGCTCAAGGGCCACTACACGATCAAGGTCCTCCAGGAGGCCCTGAAGCGGCTGGATTCCTATGGCGCCCAGTACACCAACTGCGGCGACGTGATCACCGAGACGATCAACCACCTCGAGCTCGCGCCGCATCCGACGAGCACCGCCCGCGGCACCCACCCGCGGACGAGCCGCGGGAACCAGGACAACACCCGCGGCTCGACGCCGAAGGTCGTGCGCCCCAAGAACCTGAAGCAGGGTGCGGGCCTGCCGGTGGTCCTCCCCGGCACCAACCAGACCGTCACCCCGGGAGAGGTGACCGCCAGCGGCGCGTCGTTCCTCTCGAGCCTGCCGACGCCGCTGCTCGCCATCCTGGCGGCGCTGCTCGCCGTCGTGCTCGCGGTCAGCGCACGCGCGATCAACAACATTGTCCGCACTCGCCGCTCGCATTAGCCGCGACGACGGCCCGTCGCTGAGCGCGAGCTTGGCGCGACTGGCGGGCGAGGGGTGGCTGACCCTCGCGGTCGCCGCCGTGATCGCCACGGTCTGCTTCGCAGCGACCGGCGGCACCGTGAGCCTCGACGGCAGCAGCCCGTCGGGCGCGGGACTTGGGCCAAACACCGCAGTGCAGATGGCGCTGACGCTCAGCGGGGGCGTGCTCGTCGCGCTCGCCTTCGCGCGCGAGCCACGCGGGCGCCTGCGCCTGTTCGGCTTCGGCACCGCTGCCGCGCTGTTCGCGCTCGCCGCCTTCAGCGTGCTGTCGGTCGACTGGTCGGTGGCGCCGGCCAACTCCTGGCTCGAGGCGAACCGCACGCTCTCCTATGTGGCGAGCTTTGCCGGCGCGATCGCGCTCGTGCGCCTGGCCGCCGGGCGCTGGCGCAGCCTGATCGCCGGCGTGCTGCTGGCGACCATCGCCGTTTCGGTCTATGCCGTGGCCAGCAAGGTCTTTCCGGCGACGCTTGACGCATCCGACACGATGGCGCGCCTGCAGGTCCCGTTCGGCTACTGGAACGCGGTCGGCCTGATCGGAGCGCTGGGTCTCGCGCCGGCGCTGTGGCTCGGCTCGCGCCGGGAGGGACACGGCGTCGTGAACGCGCTCGCGGCGCCGGCCATCGCCGTGCTGCTCGTGGCGCTGGTGCTGTCGTACTCGCGCGGAGCGGTGCTGGCGGCGGTCGTCGGCGTGGCGATCTGGTTCGCGATCGTGCCGCTTCGCCTGCGAGCGCTCGCGATGCTCGCGATCGGCGGCGTCGCCGCCGGCGTCGTCGTCGCCTGGACGCTCGCCCAGCCGGCGCTGTCGGATGACGGCGTCTCGCTCGCCGCCCGAAGCAGCGCCGGCCACCGCTTCGGCCTGCTGTTGATCGTCGCGCTGCTGCTCGCCTTCGCCGCGGCGCTGGTGCTTCGCTTCGCCGGCGATCGCAACCCGCTCGCGCCGGCGCGCGCGCGCAGGATCGGCATCGCGGTGCTGGTCGCGCTCGCGCTCGTGCCGGTCGCCGCGATCGGCGCGGCCGCGCACAGCTCACGCGGTCTGTTCGGCACGATCTCGCACGGCTGGCACGAGCTGACGACCCCGAACGCGCAGCAGCCGTCCAACAGCGCGAGCCGCCTCACCTCGACCGGGAGCATGCAGGCCCTCTACTGGTCCTACGCGCTGCACATCTTCGACGCCAACCCGCTCGCCGGCGCCGGCGCCGGCTCATACGGCGTCGCCTCGCAGCGCTTCATGACGGGGCCCGACAAGGCGCTCAACGCTCACGGCTACATCTTCCAGACGCTCGCCGACCTCGGCCTGATCGGGCTGGCGCTGAGCCTCGCCGCGGCGATCGGCTGGGCGATCGCGGCGGTTCGCGCGGTCGGCCCGATCCGCGCGCGCGCGCCGGACGCCGGCGCCGCTGAGCGGCTCGGCCTGCTGACGATGATCGTCGTGGTCATCACCTTCGCCGTGCACTCCGCGATCGACTGGGTCTACTTCGTCCCGGGCGAAGCGCTGATCGCGTTGCTCTGCGCCGGCTGGGTCGCCGGGCGGGGCCCGTGGCGGGAGCCGCTCGAGCCCGGTGAGCGCTCGTTCGCCCGGCTGGCGCGCTCGCCGGTCGCCGCGGCGGGTGCGGCGACAGCGATCGCGCTGGCGCTCGTCGTCGCGTGGTCGCAATGGCAGCCGCTGCGCTCGGAGCAGGCGGCCGCCGCGGGCGCCAACGAGGTGGGCTACGCGAACACGGCGCTGATCGGCGACCACCCCGCGCTGGCGAAACGCGAGCTGGCCGCCGCGCGCTCCGACGAGCTGACGGCGATCGCGCGCGACCCGCTCGACATCGCCCCGCGGGCCGACCTTGCGGGCGCCTACAACACGGCCGGCCAGGTGGCGCTTGCGCAGCGGACGCTCGAGCGCGCCGTCCAGCTGCAGCCGTCCAACGCCGCCAGCTGGTTCAACCTGTGGCTCTTCGACAGCGGGATTCCCCGCTACACCAAGATCGCCGACCAGGCGCTCGCGGTCACCTACCACCTCGACCCATACGACCCGGGCCTGGACGAGTCGCTCGGGGGCTCGAGCTGAGCTTCGCGGGGCGGCGCGGGACGCGGGGCGCCCGGCGCGCCCGGGGGGCGACGCCCACCGCGGACCGCGCCGGGCGTTGCGCTACTCGCTGCGGCCGAGTGCGCTCTCTGCCGCGGGCGCGGGATCGGCGGGCGGCAGCCCGGCCTGCCGGCGGCGCTCTTCGCCGTGGCGCTTCCATTCGCGCGCCGTCATCACGTAGATGACGTGGTCGATCACGCGGGCGCCGATCCGCTCGGCCGAGGGCAGAATGCCCTCCTCACGAAATCCGAGGCGCTCGGGGATCGCGCGGCTGCGCGTGTTGAGCACGCCCGCGCGGATCTCGACGCGGTTCAGGCGCCACTCGCCGAAGGCGTGGTCGAGCAGCGCGCAGACAGCCCGAGTCATCGTCCCGGCGCCCTGGCGATCGGCGGCCAGCCAGTAGCCGATGCTGGTCGATTTGCGCGACCAGTCGATCGCGTGGAAGCCGACGACGCCGACGATCCGGTGGCCATCGACGAGCGCCAGCTGCATGCCTCGGTTCTCCTCGAACTGGCGCCGCGCGGCGCGAATGAACGCCAGCGAGTCGGCCACCCCACGCGTCTGGCCGACGAACGGCATCCAGTTCGCAAGGTGGGCGCGGTTGGCCTCGATCACCGCGAACAGCTGCTCGGCGTCCGCGTCGACGAGCGGCCGCAGCGTCCGGCCGTCGCCCAGCTCGACTTCCAGTGTCACGTACAAAGTCTTGCGTACCGCTCGGTTGCGTTAGTCTCGCCGCCGATGTTCGGCGAGTTCGACCACGTCGGCTTCCTCGTGCGCGACCTGGACGCCGCCGTCGCGGAGGCGCAGCGAGCGTTCTCGCTGCCGCTGGTCCGCACGCTCGAGTTGCCGCAATACGGGATCGCCGCGGCGTTCCTGGGCCCAGGCCGCGGGACGCTCGAGATCTTCACGATCGAGGACCCCGAGCTTCGCGAGCCACGGCTCGATGGCGCGCGGCAGCGGATCGACCACATGGCGTTCCGCGTCGAGGAGTTGGACGGGCCGGCCGCGACGCTGCGCGCCGCCGGTTCGCGCTTCAGCGGACCCGATCGCCGCGGCGAGGTCCCTGGACCGCTGGAGCTCGGCGGCATGCGGCACATCTGGACGCTGCCGGAGAGCACGGCCGGGCTCGCCCTGCAGCTCATCGAGGTACCCGCGCGCTAGCCAGCAGCTCGCCGCGCGAGCGGCGGATCTCGATCCGCTCGAAGCCGCTGACGCGCAGCAGGGTCGCCAGCGTCGCGGCAGTGAAGAAACGCACGTGGTCGGAGCGCGGATCGAAGTGGCGCTCGAACGCCGAACGGCTGAGGCCGAGGCGCAGGCGCAGCCGGCGGCCGTGATCGGGAGTGGTGAGCGCCAGGCGCCCGCCCGGAAGGAGCACCCTCGCCAGCTCGGCGAGCAGCCCGATCCCGTCCTGCACATGCTCCAGGACCTCGCCCAGCCAGACACCGTCGAAGGAGGCGGATGCGAACGGCAGCTCGCCCTCGCCGGCGAACACGAACTCGAGATCGCCGAAGCGCTCGCGGGCGCGGCGCAGCGGCTCCTGCGCGACGTCGACGCCGACGACGTCGAAGCCGGCGGCTGCCAGCTGCGCGGTGAACCAGCCGGCGCCGCAGCCGACGTCGAGCACCCGCGACGGCGCCGCGAGCGCCGCCAGCATGAACTCGCGGCGCGGCGCGGAATGCTCCGGCGTCGCGTCGGGGACCTCGTTCCAGAGGCGTTCGAAGTAGGCCACGGGGGAGAAAATCTATCCCTGCACCGCCGAATTCCGCGGTAGAGTGAGCCGAAGTGCCCTTTCGGGTGGGCACCAACGGCTTCGCGCGGAGACGGGAGGGGTGCACTCGGTGAGGGTGGCGTTCGACAGCCGCGCCAAGGGGGATCCGCGCGGGATCGGCCGCTATGTGCGCTGCCTGCTCGAAGCGCTGCGCGAGACGGCCGAGCCCGGCAGCGTGATCACCGAGACCCACCGCCCGCGCCGCAGCGACGTGTTTCACTCGCCCTGGCTCGACGGCGCATCGCTTCGCTCGCCGTGCCCGACGGTCGTGACCCTGCACGACCTCGTCAACCTCAAACGCCGCGCCGAGTACCTGCGAACCGGTGTCCGGTTCAAGCTGCGCTACCTCGCCGTCCAGCGCGCCGATCGCGTGATCGTGCCGACGCAGGTCGTCGCGAACGACGCGCGCGAGCGCCTGGACATCGACAGCGACCGGATCAGCGTGATCTCCGAGGCGGCCGCGGCGGCGATGTACCCGCGCCCGCCCGAGGAGGTGGCCGCCGTCCGCACCCGCTTCGGGCTGCCCGAGCAGTACCTGCTGTGGGTCGGCGGCATGCTCCATCCCGAGCGGCGCAAGCGCGTCGCCGACATGGCCGCGGCCCCACGGCGAATGCCGCTCGTGCTGGTCGGGCCGGCGCGCCAGTGGGCCCACGAACTGCCCGACGTCACGCTCACCGGCCAGGTCAGCGACGACGAGCTCGCCGCGCTCTACACGGGCGCCCACGCGCTCGTCTTTCCCTCCGACGACGAGGGCTTCGGGCTGCCGACGGTCGAGGCGCTCGCCTGCGGCACGCCGGTCGTGGCGTGCGACGTGCCCGCCCTGCGCGAGGTCCTCGGCGAGCGTGCCACCTTCGTGCAATGCGGCGACATGGAGGGCCTGCTCGAGGCCGGGGCGAGCGCGGTGCGCCCGGCTCCGGCTCCGCCGGCCTGGACCTGGGCCGACGCTGCTGCGGCCACCTGGCGCGTCTACGCGGCGGCCGCCGAGCAGTCGCAGTCGATCAGTACGCGCCGCGTCCCCAGATTACCGCGGGGAGCGTTTTGACCAGGATCGTCAGGTCAAGGAAGACCGACCAGCGCTCGAGGTAGAGGAAGTCGAGCCGGACGAGGTCGTCGAAGCCGAGCTCGGCCCGGCCCGACACCTGCCACAGCCCGGTCATTCCCGGCATCACGAGGTAGCGCTTCATGTGCCAATCCTCGAGGCGGTCGTAGTCGCGCTGGGGCAGCGGCCGCGGCCCGACCAGCGACATCTGACCGCGCAGCACGTTGATCAGCTGCGGCAGCTCGTCGAGTGAGTAGCGCCGCAGAGCCCTGCCGACGCGCGTCAGGCGCGGGTCGCTGCGCATCTTGAACAGCGCGCCGCTGGCCTCGTTGCGGTCCTCGAGGTCGTACTGGCGCCGGTCGGCGCCCTCGACCATCGTGCGGAACTTCAGGCAGGGAAACGGCACGCCGCCGACGCCGGGGCGCACCGAGCGGTACAGCACAGGTCCACGCGACCCGAGCTTGATCGCGATCGCGATCGCGATCAGCAGCGGGCTCAGCAGGATCACGAGCAGCGTCGAAACGATCAGGTCGAAGCTGCGCTTGACCACGAAATCGATGCCCTCGAAGACCGGCGGGCGCAGCTCGAACAGCGGCACCGACTGGCCCGGCACGAACTCCGCGCGGTGCACGAGGATCTCCGTCGTCGACGGCGCGATCCGCACCCGCACGCCGCGCTCGTGGGCACGATCGACCAGCTCGAGCAGGTCGCGCTCGGGGAAGTCCGGATCGACGACGATCACCTCATCGACGCGGTTGCGTTCGATCGCCTCGCCGATCTCGGCCAGCGTGCCGAGCGAGCGCAGGCCGCAGTGCGCACGCTCCAGTCGCGAGATCGATCCGACCAGCTCGACCGACGGGTGGGGGCCCGAGGTCAGCGCGCTGGCCACGGCATCGATGTGCGGCCCGCTGCCGACCAGCACGGCCCGGCGGCGGTAGCCGGCGGCCCGCAGCAGCACGCCCGAGATCCACTCATAGACCGCACGGAACGCGGTCACGTAGAACAGCGCGAAGAGGAACGACCCGTAGAAGACGTAGTAGGAGTTGAAATGGTCCTGATCGCCGCTGACGACGACGAAGATCAGCGAGACGAGCATCACCTGGAACAGCGTCGCCAGGATCCGCGCCAGGCCCGGGCGCTCGCCACGGTCGGCGTACATGTCCGAACGCGCGAACAGCAGCACCGTCACGAGGTAGGCGAAGGCGACGAAGCCGCGCGTCTGATGGAAGGCCCCCGAGATCAGCCGCGACTTCCCGTGGACGACGTCCTTCAGCAGCAGCGCCGTGAAGATCGCCAGGAAGACGCCCGCGAAGTCGAGCGCCATCAGCACGATCACGCGGGCCGCGCGCCGCGCGGTCTCCCAGCGCAGCAGGAACGACAGCGCCGGCGGCCGCTTCGCGCGCATGTCGCGATCGGTGAGCAGGCCCGGCGGCGGCGCGGGCACGAGCTCGGGAACGGCCTGCGCCTGGTCCACAAGCGGCTCGGCGACGTTGACCGGGTCGGGGACCGCGCGGATGCTCTGGCGGGGGATCGACATCTGCTCTTCCAACGCTCCACTCTGCCAGATGTTGCGCCGACCCGCCAGTCCTGCGAGGCGCCCGGCAGTATGGGTTTCCTACGGGCTCCGCCTGCCGGCTCCGCCAGCGCCACGGCGGCCGAGCGTCACCACGGCCCCCATGGCGTCGAAGGCGCGCGCTCTCCCGCTACCCGCGCGACCGCATTCGCAAACCGGCTGCGCTAGCCGCCGGCCAGGGTCCGGCGAAGACCATCCTCGAGCGCGATCTCGGGCTCCCAGCCGAGCAGCTCGCGCGCGAGCGTGATGTCCGGGCGGCGCTGCTTGGGATCATCCACCGGCAGCTCGGCGAAGACGACCTCCGACTTGCTGCCGGTCACCTCGAGCACCGTGCGCGCCAGCGTCAGCAGCGTGAATTCGTCGGGGTTGCCGATGTTGACGGGCTCGTGGTAGGTGGACTCGGCGAGCGCGATCAGGCCGCGGATCAGGTCGCTGACGTAGCAGAACGAGCGTGTCTGCGTGCCGTCTCCGAAGACCGTCAGCGGCAGGCCGGCGAGCGCCTGGCGCACGAACGTCGGGATCGCGCGCCCGTCGAACGGGCGCATCCGCGACCCGTAGGTGTTGAAGATCCGCACGATCGCCGTGTCCACGCCCTGCTGGCGGTGGTAGGCCATCGTCAGCGCCTCGGCGTAGCGCTTGGCCTCGTCGTAGACGCCGCGCGGGCCGATCGGGTTGACGTGGCCCCAGTAGCTCTCGACCTGCGGATGGACCTGCGGGTCGCCGTAGACCTCGCTGGTCGAGGCGAGCAGGAAGCGGGCGCGGTGGGCCTTGGCGAGTCCGAGCGTGTGGTGGGTGCCGTGCGAGCCGACCTTCAGCGTGTGCAGCGGCAGCCGCAGATAGTCGATCGGCGAGGCCGGCGAGGCGAGGTGGAAGACCACGTCGACCGGCTCCTCGACGTGGTAGGGCTCCGTGATATCGCGGTTCAGCGCGATGAATTGCGGATCGCGGATGTGGGCGATGTTCTCGAGCGTGCCGGTCTCGAGATTGTCGACGCAGATCACGCGGTGCTCGCGCGCGAGCAGCTCATCGCAGAGGTGGGACCCCAGGAACCCGGCGCCCCCGGTGACGAGACATGTGGCCATCGCCGCAGCGTACCGGGGCGAGCGATTACAAGGTCGAGTCCGTGGACGTCGTCGACGAGCTGCTGGCCAACAACCGGGATTTCGCGCGCTCGCTGCCGCAGCGCCACCTCGACGTCGCGCCCAGCCGCCGGCTGGCGATCGTGACGTGCATGGACTCGCGGCTGGACGTCTTCGCGGCGCTCGGGCTCCGGGACGGCGAGGCGCACGTGCTGCGCAACGCCGGCGGCGTGATCACCGACGACGTGATTCGCTCACTCGCGGTGTCGCAGCGGCGCCTGGGAACGCGCGCGGTGATGCTGATCCATCACACCGACTGCGGCATGTCGAAGCTGACCGACGACGGCTTTCGCAGCGAGCTCGAGCAGGCGACGGGGGTTTCGCCGGCGTTCGCGATCGAGTCCTTCACCGACGTGGACGCGAACGTCCGCCAGTCCGTTCTGCGCGTTCGCCGCTCGGCGTTCCTGCTCCATCGCGACGCGGTCCGTGGCTTCGTCTACGACGTCGACACCCACGGCCTGCGCGAGATCGAGGTGCCGGCGGACGCCTGAGCGGGGCCGGCGGGCGCCCGCCCGACGCCGCGACGCACCGCCGCCCGCCGCCTGGGCCTGCGGATATCCTCAGCCCGATGGCGACCCCGGAGCGTGGCGAGGAGCGTCCGACGATCGCCCCGATCGTCGGGCCGGAGGATCCGCGCCGCTTCACCGACTCGGGGATCGAGGTCGAGACCGTGTACGAGCGCGCGGCGGTCGCCGGCGAGGCGGAGCGCCCCGGCGAGTTCCCGTACACGCGGGGCATCCACCCCGGCGGCTACCGCGAGCGGCTGTGGACGATGCGCCAGTACGCGGGGTACGCCTCGGCGGCGGAGTCGAACGCCCGCTACCGCTACCTGCTCGAACGTGGTTCGACGGGGCTCTCGATGGCGTTCGATCTGCCCACCCAGCTCGGCCTGGACTCCGACGACCCGCGCTGCCTCGGGGAGGTCGGCCGCACCGGCGTCGCGATCGACACGATCGACGACATGCGCACCGCCTTTGACGGGATCCCGCTCGACGCGGTCTCGACGTCGATGACGATCAACGCCCCCGCCGCCGTCCTGCTCTGCCTCTACGAGCTGGTCGCCGCCGAGCAGGGCGTCGCGCCGGCGCAGCTGCGCGGGACCAGCCAGAACGACATCCTCAAGGAGTACATCGCCCGCGGCAACTACATCTACCCGCCCGGGCCGTCGCTGCGGCTGACGACCGACCTGTTCGCCTACTGCCGGGAGCGGATCCCGCAGTGGAACACGATCTCGATCTCCGGCTACCACTTCCGCGAGAAGGGAGCCTCCGCCGTCCAGGAGGTCGCGTTCACGCTCGCCAACGGCATCACCTACGTGCAGGCCGCGATCGACGCCGGCCTGGCCGTCGACGAGTTCGCGCCGCGGCTCGCGTTCTTCTTCAACGCCCACAACAACGTCTTCCAGGAGGTCGCGAAGTTCCGCGCGGCGCGACGCATGTGGGCGAAGATCATGCGCGAGCGCTTCGGGGCGCAGAACCCGGCCTCGACGATGCTGCGCTTCCACACCCAGACCGGCGGCGTCACACTGACCGCCCAGCAGCCGCTGAACAACATCGTCCGCGTGGCGCTCCAGGCCTTCTCGGCCGTCTGCGGCGGCACCCAGTCGCTTCACACCAACGGCTATGACGAGGCGCTTGCGCTCCCGAGCGAGCAGGCCGCGACGATCGCGCTGCGCACCCAGCAGGTGATCGCCCACGAGTCTGGCGCGGCGGACTCGGTCGACCCGTTCGCGGGCTCCTACATGATCGAGGCGCTCACAGATGACATTGAGCGCCGCGCGGCCGGCCTGATCGAGCGGGTCGATGCGCTCGGTGGATCGCTGGAAGCGATCCCCTTCATCATCAACGAGATCGACGAGTCGGCCTGGAGCTACCAGGAGCGCTACCGCACCGGCCAGGATCTGCTCGTCGGCGTCAACACGAACGTCGAGGAGGGCGAGGCGCGGATCGAGGGGATCCTCCAGGTCGACCCGGCGAGCGAGCGCGACCAGGTGGCGCGGCTCGCGGCGTTCCGGACGGAGCGCGACGCGACGCTCGTCGCGGCGCGGCTGCACGAACTGCGCGAGGCGGCCCGCGGCAGCGCGAACCTGCTCGAGCCGATCGGCGCCGCGATGCGCGACCGCTGCACGCTCGGCGAGGTCTGCGGCGCGATGGGCGAGGTGTTCGGGAGCTACCAGCCGCATTAGGGCCGGCCGGCGCGAGGGCAGGATTTGCGCGCGCGAGGGCAAATATCAACGGTCATGGGAGCGGTCGAGACCCGCCGAACCGTCGTCAAGTCGGTGCCCGAGCTGTGGGCCGAGCTGAGCGAGGTCGGGCTGCTCGCCCCGATGCTCGGCCACTTCGGCGAGATTCGCATCACGCGCACCGTGCCGGAGGCGACGATCGAATGGGAGAGCGACGTGGCGAGCGGCTGGATCGAGCTCGAGCCGAGCGGGTTTGGCACGCGCGTGCGCCTGACCGCCGAGCTGGCGGCCCCGGCGGCCGCCGTTGGTGGCGTGGCGAGCACGCCGAGGCGGGGCCTGCTGGCGCGCCTGCTGCGCCGACGGCCTGCGGCGGTCGAGCCGCCGCCGGGGGGATCCGAGACCGCGCCGGCCGTGCAACTTGACCCCCGGCTCGCCCAGGGCGCGCTGACCGCGGTGCTCGACGAGATCGGCGCGGCGCGCCACCGCCCGTTCTCGCGCGAGCTGGGCTCGCCGCCGCCGGCGACGTAGCACCTCGGCGCGCGGGCCACGTAGGATCGTGCTCGCGGTGACCGAGCACGCGCCCCACAGCTATGCCGAGAAGCTCGCGCAGTTGCACGAGCTCCGGCGCGAGGCGGCCCACGCCGAGGGCCCCGCCGTCGCCAAGCAGCACGCGAAGGGGAAGTACACCGCCCGCCAGCGGATCCTCAAGCTGCTCGACCCGGGAAGCTTCGAAGAGCTCGACGCCTTCGTCCGCCATCGCACGACCGACTTCGAGATGGCGCGGACGAGGCCGCTCGCGGATGCCGTGATCACCGGCCACGGGACGATCGACGGGCGCCAGGTGTGCGTGTTCAGCCAGGACTTCACCGTCTTCGGCGGCTCGCTCGGCGAGGTCATGGGCGAGAAGATCTGCAAGGTGATGGACCTCGCGGCGCGGGTCGGCTGCCCCGTGATCGGGATCAACGACTCGGGCGGCGCGCGCATCCAGGAGGGCGTCGTCTCGCTCGGCGCCTACGCGGAGCTGTTCTACCGCAACGTCCGCTGCTCGGGCGTGATCCCGCAGATCTCGCTGATCATGGGCCCCTGCGCCGGCGGCGCCGTCTACTCGCCGGCGATCACCGACTTCATCCTGATGGTCGAGCAGACCTCGCACATGTTCATCACCGGTCCCGACGTGATCAGGACCGTCACCGGCGAGGAGGTCGGCTTCGAGGAGCTCGGCGGCGCGATGACGCACAACACGAAGTCGGGCGTCGCTCACTTCGCCACCCAGGACGAGGATCACTGCCTCGAGGAGGCGCGTTACCTGCTCTCGTTCCTGCCGCAGAACAACCTCGAGTCGGCGCCCTTGCTGAGCGGCGACGACGACCCCCAGCGGATGGACCCGGAGCTCGATTCGGTGGTGCCCGACAGCCCGAACAAGCCCTACGACATGCGCACCGCGATCGCGCGGATCGTCGACGACGGCGAGTTCCTCGAGGTTCACGAGCATCACGCGCCCAACATCGTCTGCTGTCTCGCACGGCTCGACGGCGTCTCCGTCGGCATCGTCGGCAATCAGCCGGCCGCTCTGGCCGGCGTGCTCGACATCGACGCCTCCTCCAAGGCCGCGCGCTTCGTGCGCACCTGCGACGCGTTCAACATCCCGCTCATCACGTTCGTCGACGTGCCCGGCTTCTTGCCGGGAACGGCGCAGGAATGGGGCGGCATCATCCGCCACGGCGCGAAGCTGCTCTACGCCTATGCCGAGGCGACCGTGCCGAAGATCACGGTGATCACGCGCAAGGCCTATGGCGGCGCCTACGACGTGATGGCCTCCAAGCACCTGCGGGCCGACTTCAACTTCGCCTGGCCGACCGCCGAGATCGCCGTGATGGGACCGGAGGGCGCCGTGAACATCATCTACAAGCGCGAGATCGCAGCGGCCGCCAAACCCGCCGAGCTGCGCGCCCAGCTGATGGAGGACTACACGGCGCGGTTCGAGAACCCCTATGTCGCCGCGGAAAGGGGCTACATCGACGACGTGATCGAGCCGCACGAGACCCGCCCGCGCTTGATCACCGCCCTGCACCTGCTCGCCACCAAGCACGAGGTGGGACCGCGTCGCAAGCACGGCAACATCCCGCTCTGATGGATGGCGGCGGCACGGTGAGCACGCCGGAGGAGACGCGCCCGGAGCGCGGGGGCGGCGCCGCCGCCGGGGTGGCGGCGCCGACGTCGATCCTCCCGGCTCCCTCGCCGCTTGAGGCGGCGGCGATCGTCGCCGCAATCGAACGCTTCGCGCGCGACACCGCGCAGGCGCCGCCAAGGACTCCCGCGGTGAGTGGCGGATGGCTGCGGGCGGCGCGCGCGGAGGCCGTTTCGAGGACGCCCCGGCGCAGCGCCGGCTCAGCCGACTGGCACCCCTGGATCGGCGGCCCGCAGCAGCGCCCGAGCTAAACCCTGGAAACACACTTGGGTTTCGGTAGTATTCCGCGCTCCACTAGCGGAAAGGTCGATGGATGACGCATGGCTCAAGCGGCGGGCGTGGCTCGCTCGCGGACCCCGAGGTCTACGAGAACGTCCCCGGACACGTGATCCCGATCATCGAGCGCGAGTTCGACGATTTCGACACGGAGGCGGGAGCGTTCCTCGCCGGGCAGCTGCCGGAGGACCAGTTCATCGGCTTCCGCCTCAAGCAGGGCGTCTACGGCCAGCGGCAAGTCGAGCGCCAGATGATCCGCGTCAAGCTGCCGTTCGGGGGCATCAACCCCGACCAGCTCGACTCCTTCGCGGACGTCGTGGAGCGCTACGTGCCGCTGCGCAAGGGCCACATCACGACGCGCCAGAACGTGCAGCTGCACCACGTCCCGCTGCCGGACGCCGCGAAGCTGATCCGCGAGATCTCGGCGAGCGGCCTCTCCTCGCGCGAGGGCTGCGGCAACACGATCCGAAACGTCACCGGCGACCCCTGGGCGGGCGTCTGCGAGGACGAGCTGTTTGACCCCACGCCCTATGTCGGCGCCTACGTCCGCTACTTCGTGCGCAACGAGGTCTGCCAGCTGATGCCGCGGAAGTTCAAGACCGCTTTCACCGCGACCGACGAGGACATCGCGATCACCGGCATCCACGACGGCGGCTTCATCCCCCGCATCAAGGACGGCCGGCGGGGCTTCGAGATCCGCATCGGCGGCGGCACGTCGATCATGCCGCGCGTGGCGCCGACGCTGTATGAGTTCGTCGGCGCCGACGACGGTGAGTACCTCAAGGTGACCGAGGCCGTGCTGCGGATCTTCAACCGCCAGGAGGAGTTGCGAGCCAACCGCGCGCGGGCCCGGATCAAGGTGCTGATCGACCGGATCGGGATGGACTCCTTCCGCGAGCTGGTCGAGGAGGAGCTGCGCGGCGACTGGGTGTCCGAGCGCAACTTCGACCCGGCGCCGCTGCTGTTCGTTCACGACGAGGAGGCCGGCGCCCCCGAGGCCCGCTCGAATTACGCGACGCCGGGCGAGGACGCCGCCGAGTTCGAGCGCTTCGTGGCGGCCAACACGCGCGCGCAGCGCCAGCCGGGATTCGTCACGGTCGAGGTCAAGGTCGTGCGCGGCGACCTGACGCCCGAGCAGTTCCGCGGACTCGCCGAGATCATGCGCCGCCACAGCGGCGGCTACGCCCGCACCACCGTGCAGCAGAACCTCGTGCTGCGCTGGGTGCGGCCCGAGTCGCTGTATGAGGTCTGGGTCGCGCTGGCGGCGCTCGGCCTCGCCGGCGTCGGGCCGCGAACGATCGCCGACGTCGTCAGCTGCCCGGGGACCGACAGCTGCAAGCTCGGCATCACGAGCTCGATGGGGCTGAGCGCGGCGATCCAGGCGCGCATCGAAGCGCTGGCGATCGAGGATCCGCTGACGCGGGCGATCAACATCAAGATGAGCGGCTGCCCGAACGGCTGCGGCCAGCACCACATCGCCAACATCGGTTTCACCGGCGCCTCGATCAAGCTCGGCACGCGCACGATCCCGGCCTACATTCCCCACCTCGCCGGCAACTTCGAGCACGGCTCGGTGGCGATGGGGCAGCGGCTGAAGTCGCGCCTGCCGGCGAAGCGGGTGCCCGAAGCGGTCGAGCGCTGGCTCGCCCACTACCAGAGCGAGCGGGTCGAAGGCGAGGACTTCAACGCCTTCGTGGCGCGGATCGGTACCGCCAGCTTCGAGCAGCTGGTCGCCGACCTCGCGCTGCCGCCCGACTTCACGCTCGAGACGATGAACGACTTCATCGACTGGAACCGCAACGAGCCCTTCGCGGTCGTCCGAGGGGAGGGCGAATGCGCGGTCTAGCGACGCCCCCGGCGGTTCCGGACCTCGAGCGGGCGAGCGCCCAGGACGTGCTCGCCCACATGCTCGAGCATCATCACCCGCGGCTCGCGCTGGCCTGCTCCTTCCAGAAGGAGGAGGCCGTGCTGATCGACATGCTGCTGGCGCTCGAGCCGTCCGCGCGAGTCTTCACGATCGACACCGGAGTGCTGTTCCCCGAAACCTACGAGGCGTGGCGCGGGCTCGAGCGCCGCTACGGCGTAACCGTCGAGATCTTCGACGCGCAGCCGCCCGCCGACGCCGCCTGGAACACGAGCTCGTGCTGCTCGGAGCGCAAGGTGGCGGCGCTCGAGCTGGCGCTCGACGGACTGGACGGCTGGATCACGGGGCTGCGTCGCGAGCAGGCGCCGACCCGCGCGCAGGCACCGAAGCTCAGCTTCGACGAGCGCCGGGGAATCTGGAAGGCCAACCCGCTGGCGGACTGGGACACCAAGGCCGTCTGGCAGTACATCGCCGCAAACGACGTGCCGTACAACCCGCTGCACGACCGCGGTTACGAGTCGATCGGCTGCATGCCCTGTACGCTTCCGGGGTCCGGGCGCGAAGGGCGCTGGGCCGGTAGCGACAAGACCGAGTGCGGCATCCACGTCTGAGGCACGGATGAGCTCAACGACCACGGCGGCCACGTCCCGCCTTACGCATCTTCGTGCGCTTGAGTCTGAGGCGGTGCATGTGTTGCGTGAGGTGGCGGCTGGGTTTGAGCGGCCGGTGTTGTTGTTTTCGGGGGGCAAGGATTCGATTGTGTTGTTGCGTTTGGCGGAGAAGGCGTTTCGTCCCGCGAGGTTTCCGTTTCCGTTGATGCACATCGATACGGGCGAGAACTTTCCCGAGGCGATCGAGTTTCGCGATCGCCGCGTCAGCCAGCTGGGTGAGCGGCTGATCGTCGCGAGCGTGCAGGACTCGATCGATCAGGGCCGTGTCGTCGAGGAGGTCGGGCCCCGCGCGTCACGCAACCGGCTGCAGACCACGACGCTGCTTGACGCGATCGCGAGCCGGCGTTTTGACGCCGCGATCGGTGGCGCGCGCCGCGACGAGGAACGCGCCCGCGCAAAAGAACGCGTGTTCAGCTTCCGCGACGACTTCGGCCACTGGGACCCCAAACACCAGCGCCCCGAACTGTGGAACCTCTACAACACCAGGATCCGCCCCGGCGAACACGTCCGCGTGTTCCCACTCTCCAACTGGACCGAACTGGACATCTGGGAATACATCCAAGACGAGCAGCTCGAGATCCCCTCGATCTACTTCTCCCACACCCGCGAAACATTCACCCGCGACGGCATGCTCTACGCCTACCGGCCCGGCCAAACCCTCCTGCCCGGCGAAACACCCCAAACCGAAACCGTTCGCTACCGCACCGTCGGCGACATGACATGCACCGGCGCAGTCCGCTCCACCGCCACCACAATCGAGGAAATAGTCAAAGAAATCGCCGCCACCCGGATCACCGAACGCGGCGAAACCCGCGCCGACGACAAAACCTCCGAAGCCGCCATGGAAGACCGCAAAAAAGCCGGATACTTCTAAGCATGGCCGTTTCGCCTTCCCCACCGCACACGCCCGCGTTCGCCCGGCAGCCGGCCGCGCCCGCCCGGCAATGACGCTCGATCTGCTGCGCTTCACGACCGCCGGTTCGGTCGACGACGGCAAGAGCACGCTGATCGGCCGGCTGCTCTATGACTCCAAGCAGGTCTTCGAGGATCAGCTGGAGCACGTCACCGAGGTCTCGCGCCAGCGCGGCAACAGCGAGATCGACCTCGCGCTGCTGGTCGACGGGCTGCGCGCCGAACGCGAACAGGGCATCACGATCGATGTCGCCTACCGCTACTTCACGACGCCGCGCCGGCGTTTCATCATCGCCGACTGCCCCGGGCATCAGCAGTACACGCGCAACATGGTGACCGGCGCCTCGACCGCCGACCTGGCGGTGATCCTGCTCGACGCGCGCAAGGGCGTGCTGGAGCAGTCCAAGCGCCACGCCTTCATCAGCGCGCTGCTCGGCATCCCCCAGATCGTGGTCGCCGTCAACAAGATGGACCTCGTCGAATACTCGCCGGAGCGCTTCGCCGAGATCGTCGCCGACTTCGCGCCGCTGCTCGAGAAGCTGGGCGTCGAGGACTGGCTGAACATCCCGATCTCGGCGCTGCGCGGCGACAACGTCGTCGACCCCTCCGAACGGATGCCCTGGTACGGCGGGCCGACGTTGCTGGCGCACCTCGAACAGGTGGAGGTCTCCTACGACCATCCCTATGACGTGCCGGCGCGCTTTCCGGTCCAGTGGGTCGTGCGGACCGGCGGCAGCGACGGCGAATACCGCGGCTACGCCGGACAGCTCGCGAGCGGGGCGCTGCGCGCCGGCGAGGAGGTCGTCGTGCTGCCGTCGGGGCAGCGGACACGGATCGCCGCGATCGACACCTTCGAGGGCGAGCTGGACGAGGCGATCGCGCCGCTCTCGCTCACGCTGCGCCTCGAGGACGACCTGGACGTCGCCCGCGGCGAGCTGATCGCCGGCCTGACCGAGCCGCCGCTGGTCACGCGCGAGTTCGAGGCGGACATCTGCTGGCTGGACAGCGAGCCGCTGCGACCCGGAGGCCGGTACACAATCAAGCACACCTCGCAGACCGCGACCGCGATCGTCGAAACGCTGATCGACCGGGTCAACGTCGACACGCTCGAGCGCGAGTCGCCGCCCGAGGAGCTCGTGCTCAACGACATCGCCCGCGTCAGCGTGCGCACCAGCGCGCCGCTGCCGATCGACCCCTATGCGCGCAACCGCCGCACCGGGAGCTTCGTGTTGATCGACGAGACGACCGACGCCACCGTCGGCGCGGGCATGATCGTCGCAAGCTAGCGGGAGCCGAGCAGTCGCACCCGCGCGTCAGACGGCGCGGCCGTCGGTCCGGCGCCACACTGGCGACGCCCGGGCGGCGCAGGCCATAAGCTGCGCGCGGTGTTCTCGAAGGTCCTGGTAGCCAACCGCGGCGAGATCGCGGTACGGATCATCCGTGCGCTCGAGGAGCTGGCAGTCGCGAGCGTCGCGGTCTACTCCGAGCTCGACCGCGACTCGCTCGCGGTCGCCCGGGCCGACGAGGCCTACCTGCTCGGCGGCGCCCTGCCGTCGGAGAGCTACCTCAACATCGAGCGCATCCTCGCCGTGGCGCACGAGTCGGGCGCGCAGGCGATCCATCCGGGCTACGGCTTCCTCGCCGAGAACGCGGCGTTCGTGTCGCGCTGCGAGGAGGAGGGCATCGTCTTCATCGGGCCGCCGGCCTCGGCGATCGCGGCGATGGGATCGAAGACCCGGGCCCGCGAGCTGATGGCCGCCGCCGGGGTGCCGATCGTCCCCGGCACGACCGAACCTGTGAAGACCGTCGCCGCCGCGCGCAAGGCGATCGCCGCCGGCGTCGGCTATCCGGTCGCGGTCAAGGCCGCCGGTGGCGGCGGCGGCAAGGGCTTTCGCGTGGCGCGCGACGCGGGCGAGCTGGCGGCCGCGTTCGAGGGCGCGGCGCGGGAGGGCGAGAAGTTCTTCGGCGACCCCACGGTCTACCTCGAGCGCTACCTCCCTGACCCGCGGCACGTCGAGGTCCAGGTGCTCGCCGACGCCCACGGCAACGTCGTTCACCTCGGCGAGCGCGACTGCTCGGTCCAGCGCCGCCACCAGAAGCTGATCGAGGAGTCCCCCGCGCCGCCGTGGGTCGTCGACGACGCGCTGCGGGCACACATCGGCGAGGTGGCGATCGAGGCGGCGCGCGCCGTCGATTACCGGGGCGCCGGCACCGTGGAGGGCCTGCTCGCCGACGGCGAATACCACTTCCTCGAGATGAACACGCGCGTGCAGGTCGAGCACTGCGTGACGGAGATGACCACCGGCATCGACATCGTCAAGACCGGCATCGCCGTAGCCGCCGGCGAGCCGCTGCCGTTCACGCAGGCCGACGTCGTGCTGCGCGGTCACTCGATCGAGTGCAGGATCAACTCCGAGGACGCGGCCGCGCGCTTCCTGCCCCACCCCGGCCGGATCGTCAGCTACCGCGAGCCCTCGGGACCCGGGGTCCGCGTCGACTCGGGCGTCCGCGCCGGCTCGGAGATCTCGCAGAACTACGACCCGATGATCGCCAAGCTGATCGTCTGGGACAGCGACCGGGCGGCCGCCACGCGGCGGATGCTGCGGGCGCTGGGCGAGTTCGAGATCACCGGCCTGAGCACGCTGATCCCGTTTCACCAGCGGCTGCTCGCGACCGAGCAGTGGGCACGAGGCGAGACCTGCCGCGACCTGCTGGAGGACGACGAGTGGCTCGCGTCGATCGGGTCCGCCACCGGCGCGGCGGATACCGACGGCGCCGGCGAAGCAGCGGCGGCGGCGGTCACGCTCGACTACACCGTCGAGGTGGGTGGAAGGCGCTTTGACGTGCGCGTGAGCGGTCCCCCGGGTGGCGTCACGGGCCGCGGCGCCGCGGACTCCGCCAAGCCGGCGCGGGCCAAGCGCACGCAGCGCGCCAGTACTCCCGGCGCGGCGGGCGGCGGCGACGTGCTGCGCAGCCCGATGCAGGGGACGGTGCTGAAGATTGCGGTGGAGGCCGGCGCGAGCGTGCAGTCGGGCACGCTGATCGCGGTGATCGAGGCGATGAAGATGGAGAACGAGGTCACCGCGCACAAGGACGGAACGGTGACGGCGCTGCCGATCTCGGTCGGCTCGTCGGTCGCCTCGGGCGACACGCTCGCGGTGATCGAGTCGACGTGAGCGACGCCTGGCTCGCGCTCGCCGATGAGGCGGACGACGTGACACGGCTGATGATCGCCTTCCGCGACTGGCTCGGGGAGGATCAGCCCGGCGAGGACTCCTTCGCGGCGTCCGTGGCGCACCTGATCGCCGACCCGGCGACCGAGTTCCTGCTCGCACGCCTCGAGCCTGGCTCGCCACCCTGCGGCGTCTGCCAGCTGCGCTTCCGCCATTCGATCTGGACCGATGCTCCGGACTGCTGGCTCGAGGATCTCTACGTCGAGCAGCAGGCGCGGGGGAGCGGAGTCGGTCGGGCGCTCGTGGAGCTCGCGTTCGAGCGGGCGATCGCGCGCGGCGCGCGGCGGATCGAGCTCGACACCAACGAGCGCAACGGCGGCGCGATCGCCCTCTACGAGTCGCTCGGCTTCAGCGCCTCGAGCAAGGCGCACGGCGAGCTGTCGGGGCGCGACGTCTTCATGGGGCGCCGGCTGCGCTGAGGCGCGCCGTGTTCGCGGCGTGCAGGCGGCGCTGCTCGGCGTCGCGGCGTCCGGGCGGCAGGGCGCCGGCGCGCGCGCGACCCTCGCGGAGCGCCTCCAGGTAGGCGCGGTCCTCGTTCAGCACCGTCTGCGCGGTCGCGGAGTCGATCGGGCTGCCGTGCCCGGGAACGATGAAGTCGGCAGCCGCGACCAGCGGCTCCAGGCGGGCGAGGGTCGCGAGGTAGGCGTCGATCGAGGCCTCGGGCGTGGGTATCTCGATCGGCGAGAGGTAGTCGCCGCAGACCAGGACCTTCGCCCAGGGGATCCAGATCGCCATACCGTCGACGGTATGGCCGTCGGCCGGGTGCAGCTGGAGCTCCTCCTCGCCGAGGCCGCAGTAACCCGGGACCGGGAGCGCCTCGACCGAGCCGAGCGCCAGCGGCGCGGGTCGCGTCAGGTAGTGGCGCTCGTCGAAATCGCGCAGCGCGCGCTGCGCTTCCCCTGGATGCGCCCGCAGCCGCGCCGCCGTCGTCTCCGCCAGCCCGAGAGCGCTGCCCGGAAAGGCCAGCCGGCCGAGCAGGTGGTCCCAGTCGCCGTGGGTGGCCAGCAGGCCGCTGAAGGCGAAGCCCGCCTGCCCGAGCAGATCGGGCAGCAGCTCGAGCTCGTCGGGAAACACCGGCGAGTCGATCAGGAAGGCCTCCGTGCCGCTGCGCACGGCCGTGGCGGTGGTGCGCCACACGCGGCTCTCAACGACGATCACGTCCGGGTGGACGCCGATCGCCCGCACGACCGCCCCCGGCTCAGACTGCGCCGAGGAGCTTGGCGGCCTCGCGCAGGTTCGGGACCTCCGCCGTCGGCTTGCGCTGTCCGGCGTCGAGCGTCTCGCGGTGGCGGTTGACCCAGATCACCGGGATCTTCGCCTTCACGCACGGCTCGACGTCGTGGTAATAGCTGGACGCGACGTGCACCCAACCCTTCTTGCCGCCGATTCGCCTCGCGCACTCGTTGAAGTGCGCCATGTCCGGCTTGTAAGAGCGCACCTGCTGCGCCGTGACGACGAGGTCGAAGTCGATCGGAATGTGGCGGCGGGTCTGGCCGAGCAGCTTGTCGTCGATGTTGGAGATCAGGCCGAGCCGGTACTTCTTCGAAAGCTTCTCGAGCTGCGCGCGAGACTCCTTGAAAAGCATCCAGTTCTGGACCGAGTCGGGCAGGAAGCCCGACCGCGACGGTTCGAGCGGCCAGCCAAGGCGCTTGGAGATCTCGACCGCCGTGCGGCGCAGCACCTCCGCGTAGAGCTCGTAGGAGCCACCCTCGATCTGGCGCGAGATCTCGTGGAAGAGGGGGATGACCTCGTCGCGCTCGATCGTGAAGCCGTCGCGCTGGGCCTCGGCGGCAAACGCGTCCCAGATGCCTGTCTCCCAGTCGATCAGGGTTCCGTACACGTCGAAGGTGACGAACGTCGTCTTCGCTGGCAGTGGCATGTGGAGGGGGTGCTCCTCGCTGGCGGTTTGGTGAACCGCCAATTATGAACGTCGAATAGAGTCCGCGCCGGCCGATGGATCTGCTCGAGTACCAGGGGAAGCAGCTCTTCGCCCGCCACGGCATCCCGGTGCCAGCGGGCGAACCGGCCCGAACCGTCGATGAGGCCGTCGCCGCGGCGAACCGGATCGGCTACCCGTGCGCGATCAAGGCGCAGGTCCAGGTCGGTGGACGCGGGAAGCTCGGCGGGATCAAGCTGGCGTCCGACGAATCGCAGGCCCGCGAGCACGCGCAGGCGATCCTCGGCATGGACATCAAGGGGCTGACGGTGCGCGAGCTGTGGATCGAGGGCGCGTCGCAGATCGAGGCCGAGTACTACGCCTCGTTCGTCTTCGATCGCGGCGCCAAGGCGCCGCTGGCGATGTTCTCTACGCGGGGCGGCATGGACATCGAGGCGGTCGCCGACGAGACGCCCGAGGCGATAGCGACGCTGCACGTCGACCCGCTGCTTGGCTTTCAACCCTTCGAAGGGCGCCGTCTCGCCTTCGAGGCCGGCGTCGACGCCGACCTCGTGCGCCCGGTCGGCGCGTTCCTCGAGCGCCTCTACGACGCCTTCGTGGGCGAGGAAGCGATGCTCGTCGAGGTCAACCCGCTGATCGTTACGCCGGAGCGCACGCTGGTCGCACTCGACGCGAAGGTGACGCTCGACGGGAACTCGCTCTACCGCCACCCCGACAACGCGGAGCTGCGCGACCTCTCGAGCGAGGATCCCCAGGAGCGGATGGCGAAGGAGCGCGGCCTGACCTACGTCAAGCTCGACGGCAACATCGGCATCCTCGGCAACGGCGCCGGCCTGGTGATGTCGACGCTCGACGTGGTCGCCCAGCACGGCGGCGCGCCGGCGAACTTCCTCGACGCGGGTGGCGGGGCCAAGGCGGAGGCGATCACCGCGGCGGTCGAGGTGATCATCTGGGACCCGGGCGTCAGGGCGGTGCTTTTCAACATCTTCGGCGGCATCACCCGCTGCGACGAGGTCGCGCGCGGGCTGATCGAGGCCTTCGAGCAGATCAAGCCGACGATCCCGTTCGTAGTGCGCCTCGACGGCACCAACGGCGAGGAGGGACGTGCGCTGCTGGCGGCCGCGGCGCTCCCCAACGTGCACGCCGCGAGCACCATGGACGAGGCCGCCGAGCGCGTCGTGGAGCTCGCGCAAGCTGAAGGGCACAGCCGATGAGCATCATCGTCGATCGCGAAACGCGGCTCTGCGTCTCCGGCATCACCGGCCGCGAGGGCACCTTCCATTCGCTGAACAACCGCGCCTACGGCACCAACGTGGTCTCCGGCGTGACGCCGGGCAAGGGCGGCCAGGACGTCGAGGGCATCCCGGTCTTCAACACCTTCCACGACGCCGTCGCGCAGACGCAGGCCAACACGGCGATGATCTTCGTGCCGCCGCCGTTTGCCGCCGACTCGATTCTGGAGGCGGCGGAGGCCGGAATCGCGACGATCATCGCGATCACCGAAGGGATCCCCGCGCACGACGAGCTGCGCGTCTACACGCATCTGCGGCGCACGCCGTCGGTGCGGCTGATCGGGCCCAACTGCCCGGGGGTCCTGTCCCCGGGCAAGGCGAACGTCGGCATCATCCCGGCGGCGTTCTTCAGCGAGGGCAACATCGGCGTGGTCTCGCGCTCGGGCACGCTGACCTATCAGGTCGGCAACGAGCTCGCCCAGCGCGGCTTCGGCAACTCGTCGATCGTCGGCATCGGCGGCGACCCCGTCCCCGGGTCGAGCTTTGTCGAGGTGATCGACCTGTTCGAGGCGGACCCGGAGACGGAGCTGATCGTGATGAGCGGCGAGATCGGCGGCGACGCCGAGGAGGTCGCCGCGGCCCACATCGCCGAGCACATCTCGAAGCCGGTCGTCGCCTACATCGCCGGCTTCACGGCGCCGCCGGGCAAGACGATGGGTCACGCGGGTGCGATCGTCTCGGGCTCCAAGGGCACCGCGGCGGCCAAGGCGCAGGCATTGGAGGCGGCCGGCGTGCGGGTGGCGCGGACCCCGACCCAGGTCGCCGAGATCGCAGTGGAAATCCTGGGAGGCTGAGGTCATGAGCGATACAGCTCTGTCATTCGCGCGCGGCGCGCCGTCGCTGGACATCGTCGACGTGGAGGGGTTGAGCGCCGCGGCCCAGCGCGCCTTCGCCAACGACCCGGGCGGGATGACGGCCTACGGCACGGCCGTCGGCTACGTGCCGCTGCGCCGCTGGATCGCCGAACGCCACGGCGTCGAGGAGTCCAACGTGCTCGTCACCAACGGCTCGATGCAGGCTGACGCCTTCCTCTTCGACGAGCTGGTCGGAGCGGGCGACGCCGTGGTCGTCGAGCGTCCGAGCTATGACCGCACGCTGCTCTCGCTGCGTCAGCACGGCGCCGCGCTGACGGCGATCCCGCTCGAGCCCGACGGCATCGACACCGAGGCGCTCGCCGACGCGCTCGCGAACGGCGCGCGGCCGAAGCTGGCCCACATCATCCCCAACTTCCACAACCCGGCCGGCTACACGCTGTCGGGGCCAAAGCGCGAGCGCCTGCTGGGACTGGCGCGCGAGCACGACTTCACGATCTTCGAGGACGACCCCTACGTCGCGCTGCGCTTCCGTGGCGAGACGCTGCCGACGATGCTCTCGCTCGACGCCGGCGGCGGCAACGTCGTCTACGCCTCATCCTTCTCCAAGACCGTGTGCCCCGGCATCCGCGTCGGCTTCCTGATCGGAGCAGCCGAGCTGATCGCGCGAATCGTCGTGCGCGCCACCAACACCTACATCTCGCCGAGCATGGTCGACGCCGCGATCGTCTACGAGTTCTGCGTGTCGGGCTCGATCGACCGCTCGATCGAGCGCGTGCGCGGCGCGCTCGAGGAGCGCGTGGACACGCTGGCCGAGGCTTTGCGCGAGCAGATTCCCGATGCGTCCTTCGTGGTTCCCGACGGCGGCTACTTCCTCTGGGTGAAGCTCCCTGGCGGCCTCGACCCGGCGGCCGTGCTGAAGGCCGCGGCCGAGCGCAAGCTGGCGCTGGTGAGCGGTGACGACTTCGTGCTCGACGGCGGCTCGGGGGCCGTTCGCCTCGCCTACTCGGGCGTCACGCCGGAGCAGATCCGCGAGGGCGTGACGCGGCTCGCGGGCGCGATCGCGTCGCTCTAGGACGGCGCTCCGCCTCAGCCCGTCGTCGCAGCGCTCAGCGGCCGTAGCGCTGCGTGCCCAGCACGAGCTGCTCGGGCAGTGCGACGCGCGGCGGCGGCGAGGGATCGGCGGTGACCGACACGGTCTCCGCGACGCTGCGTGTGATCGTGAAGCGCCGGCCGGCGGCCTCGACCACGATCTCCTCGGCACCCGACTGGACCACGCTTCCCTCCAGACCGGGCTCGAGACCGGTCGAGCGCAGATAGTGCAGCAGATCCTCGGCCTCGTTCTCGAATCGCAGCACGCGGATCGACGCACCCTCGCTGACGTCGGCGAGCGGCACCCCGGGCAGCCGCGAGCCGACCCGAATCGGGTGCCCGTGCGGGCAGGTCGTCGCGTCGCCGATCGCCGCGAGCATCCGCTGCTCGAGCACCGGCGACATCGCGTGTTCGAGCCGCTCGGCCTCCTCGTGTACCTCATCCCAAGGGATGCCGAGCACGTCGGTCAGGAAGCGCTCGATCAGGCGGTGACGGCGGACGATCTCCTCCGCCTGGCGTTCGCCGGTCTCCGTGAAGCTGATCACCTTGTCCGGGCCGCGGGTGATGTAGTCGTCGCGCTCGAGGCGCCCGATCATCTCGTGCACCGCCGGCGCCGAAAGCTGCATCGCGCGTGCCACGTTGGCGCCGGTCATCGGCAGTCCGGCTTCGTGCAGCCAGCAGAGCGTCTCGAGGTACCCGCGCTCGGCATCGGTGAGATCGCTGACTGACATCGGCGCTGACTTTAGCTGCTTGGCACGAGCGGCTAGGCTGGCCGGCGATGCGCTTCGGAATCGAGCCCCAGCTGGCACGCGGAGCCGCCGCCCTGCCGGTCGGACCGCAGTGGTGCTACGAGCAGAAGTACGACGGCTTTCGCGCGATCGCCTTCGTCGAGGGCGAGCAGCTGGTGCTCCAGTCGCGCGGTTCGAAGGACCTCACCCGCTACTTCCCGGAGCTGAAGCTGCCCCCCGGCCGTTACGTGCTCGATGGCGAGATCGTGATCGACGGCGACGGCGGCGGCGAGGCGTTCGGCGCGCTCCAGCAGCGCATCCACCCGGCCGCGTCGAGGATCGAGCGTCTCGCGCGGGAACTGCCGGCCTCATACGTCGCCTTCGACCTGCTCGAGCTCGACGGCGTGGAGCTGCTCGAGCAGCCGTTCGAGCACCGCCGCGCCGCGCTCGAGCGGCTCGACGGCGTGCGCCGCTCGGAGCTCGTCAGCGACCCGGCCGCGGCGGAGCGCTGGCTTGCGCAGACCGAGGGTGTGGTCGCCAAGCGCCTCGATGCCGCCTACGCGGCGGGCAAGCGCACGGCGATGGTCAAGGTCAAGCGGCTGCGGACGATCGACTGTGTCGTGATCGGCTTTCGCCCGGGCGTCGATCCGGACAGCGTCGGCTCGCTGATCCTTGGGCTCTACGAGCCCGACGGCGGGCTGCGCCCGGTCGGACACAGCT
This sequence comes from uncultured Solirubrobacterales bacterium, assembly GCA_963709225.1. Classification (GTDB taxonomy): domain Bacteria; phylum Actinomycetota; class Thermoleophilia; order Solirubrobacterales; family Solirubrobacteraceae; genus Palsa-513. The sequence continues at coordinate 732,827 of CAVPVM010000005.1, read as the reverse complement.
CCGCCTTCACCGCCGCACGCAAGCGCTCGCTACGGCGCGAGCTGGCCGCCTACGAGACCGGCGCGCGCGGCAGCGGCGAGCCGAGCCGCTGGAGCTCCGAGCGCGAGCTCGAATGGGTGGAGCTGCGACCGGAGCTGGTGGTCGAGGTCAGCTACGACCACACGAGCGACGGGCGCATCCGCCACGGCACCAAGATCGTCCGCTGGCGCGACGACAAGCCGCCGCGCGAGTGCACCTTCGACCAGCTGCGCTGAACGCGAGCCGCCGGGGGTTGCCGCCGGCGGGCCCACGCGCGAGCTCCGCGTAGGGGTCGCCGGCGACGCCACGTTGACGGTGGGGCCTGCCCTCAGGCGCGCTTGGCGCGTGAGGGGGCCACGCGCGGCCCCTCCCCCTCCGCCTTGGGGAAGTTCGGGGGCCAGGGCGCGTCGCCGAGGCCGGCGGCCTCGTCGCGCGCCGCCAGCTCGAGCAGGCTGTCGAGCGAGCCGGGGTGCTCGTCGATGCTCGCCGAGGGATCGCCTTGCTCGCGCAGACGCGCGGGCACCGTGTCGAGCCGCAGCTCGGCCGGCTCGACGTCGGCCAGCTCCCGCCAGTGGAACGGGCAGGAGACTCGCGCGTCGGGCACGGCGCGCACGGAGTAGGCCGATGCGACGGTGCGGTCGCGGGCGTTCTGGTTGTAGTCGACGAAGACCCCGATGCGCTCCTCCTTCCACCACTTGCTCGTGGCGCGACCGGGCATCCGCCGCTCGACCTCGCGGGCCAGGGCGAGCGCGGCGCGGCGAACCTCCTGGAACCCGCGCTGCGGATGGATGCGGACGTTGACGTGGATCCCGCGCGAGCCCGAGGTCTTCGGGAAACCCGTGAGGCCGTGCTCCTCGAGCACCTCGCGGACGCAGTGCGCAACCGCGCGGACCTCGTCGAAGGCCACATCCGGCATCGGGTCGAGGTCGACGCGCAACTCGTCGGGGCGGTCGAGGTCGCGGCGGCGCACCGGCCATGGGTTCCAGTCGATCACCCCGAGGTTCACGCCCCAGGCCAGGTGGGCGGAGTCCGAGACGACCAGCTCCCGAGCGGAGCGCCCGCTCGGGAAACGGACCGTCGCCGTCGTCAGCCAGTCTGGCGCGTTGTCGGGCACGCGCTTCTGGAAGAAGAACTCTCCGGCGACGCCGTCGACCCAGCGCTTCATCGTCGTCGGCCGCTCCCGCAGGTGGCGCACGACGGCCTCCTCGCACTCCAGGTAGTAGTTGACGAGGTCGAGCTTCGTGAATCCGGGTCCCGGGAAGAACAGCTTCGCCGGGTTGGAGATCCGCACCTCGCGCCCGGCGGTCGCCACGATGATTGCCTCTGACTTGGCCATCGCCTGGGAGAATGGCGCACGATGGCGCTCGACGACCGTCCGGTCCTTGTCGCGCCCGACTCGTTCAAGGGAACGCTCAGCGCCCAGCAGGTCGCGGCGGCGATCGGCCGCGGCCTTGTTCGCGCCGGCCTGCCCGCCGACCTCGCACCTGTCGCCGACGGCGGCGAGGGGACGATGGGCATCCTGCTCGAACGGCTGGGCGGCGAGGAGATCACGGTTGCGGCGCACGACCCGCTGGGTCGCGAGATCGCGGCGCGCTTTGGGTTGCTCGCAGACGGCAGCACGGCGATCGTCGAGGTGGCCGCGGCGAGCGGCCTCGCGCTCCTGGCGGCGGCGGAACGCGACGCCGAGGCGGCCTCGAGCGCCGGTACGGGGGAGCTGGTGGCGACGGCCATCGCGCGCGGCGCGACGCATGTGCTGATCGCGGCCGGCGGCAGCGCGACCACGGACGCCGGCCTGGGGGCGCTCGAGGCGATTGCAGCCGCCGGCGGCCTGCGCGGCGCGCGGCTGACGGTGCTCTGTGACGTGCGCACGCCGTTCGAGCGCGCGGCGGACGTCTTCGCGCCGCAGAAGGGCGCCGACGCTGCGGCGGTAGCCCGCCTGCGCAGGCGCCTGGAGGCCTTCGGGCTGCCGCGCGAGGTACCGATGACCGGCGCGGCGGGCGGCCTCGCCGGCGGGCTGTGGGCACGCCTTGACGCCAGGCTCCTCGCGGGCGCGCCGTTCGTGCTCGACGCCGTCGATTTCGACCGGCGCATGCTCGCGAGCCGCGCTGTCGTGGTCGGCGAGGGCCGACTCGACGTGACCAGCCTCGAAGGCAAGGTGGTCACCGAGATCGCGACGCGGGCGCGGCAGCGCGGCGTCCCCGCGCACGCGATCGTCGGCCGCCGCGAGCTCGACCGCTTCGACGCGAGAATCCTCGACTTGCAGGAGATTCTCGAGGCCGGCGACGAGCCGGCGATCGAGGAGGCGGGCGCCGCACTCGGGTACGTGATCGCAGCGCGACCGCTAGGCTCGACGCGGTGAGCACCGAGATCGCCGTGGAAGCGAACCCGCCGGCCCGACCTGCTGTGCTCACCCGCGCACAGGCCTCGCTGCCCGGCGCTCGCCGCGCCGTCGTGATCGGGGCGGGCTCGTTCGGGACGGCGATCGCGGTGCTGCTCTCGCGCGCGGGCGTGCGCACGACGCTGCAGACCCGCACCGAGCAGCAGGCCGCCGAACTGGTCGAGAGCCGAGTTAACGAGAAGTACCTGCCTGGCGTCGAGTTGCCTTCTCAGCTGCGCGTCGAGCCCGTCTCGAGCGGCGTCTCACGCGCGGACTACGTGTTCCTGGCGGTCCCCTCGACCAGCCTCTCCGAGGCGATCGAGGCCCTCCAGACCGCGTCGCTCGGACGCCGCACGGCGGTCGTCTCGCTATCGAAGGGATTGGTGCCGCCCGACGGGGAGGCTCCGACGGCAGCTCTTCGCGCACGCTTCGGAGCCCACCGCGTCGCCTGCATCGGCGGTCCGGCCCACGCGCAGGAGATGGTCCACGCCGGCGCCGGACTGGTCGCGGCGGCGTGGGACGAGGCGCTCGCCGAGGCACTCGCCGGGATCTTCAACCGCGCCGGCGTCGTCTGCGAGCTGGCCAACGACCCGGTCGGTGTCGAGCTGGCCGGCGTGGCGAAGAACGCAGCAGCGCTCGCCGCCGGCGCGACGGAGGCTCAGGGGCTGAACGCGGCGGGAGCCGCCGCCGGCCACATCTTCGCCGAGGCGTGGCGGCTCGCCGAGGCAGCCGGCGCGCGTCCGGAGTCCTTCATCGGATTGGCCGGCGCCGGCGACCTGGTCGCCACGGCGCTCGCGCCGATGAGCCGCAACCGCCGCGCCGGCGAGCTGCTCGCCCAGGGCGTCCCGCCCGCCGAGATCCAGCTGCGCGTCGCGCAGGCGGTGGAGGCGCTTCAGTCGGTGCCGCTGCTGGCCCACTCGATCGAGCGCGCGGGGCTCCCGGCGCCGGTCACCGGCGGCCTGGCACGATTGATCGACGGGGAGCTGCCGCTGGCCGACTGGGTCGCGCTGGTCCGCGCCACCGTGCCGCCGCGCGCTCGCTGGCAGCGCTCACGCGGGTTCTGGCAACGCCTGCGCGAGCGGATCATGCGCTGGCGCCGCCGCGCCGCGCAAGGGTAGTGACGACAGCCTCGTAGACGCCGGCGCCGTGGCCCTCGTCGCAGATGCGCGCGTTCCGGTGCGCCCGCAGCGCCTCGCGCATCGCCGGATCTCGCTCGAGCGCGTTGGCGACCAGCCAGAACGTTCCCACCACGCCGGCGACCGCGAGATCCTCGCGCGAGTCTCCGACGGCGAAGGTACTCGCCGGCGAGAGGCCCCGCGCGCGCATGTGGCGCGCAACCGCCGCGGCCTTCGAGCCGCCGGCTGGGATCAGGTGGTAGGCGCGCAGGCTCTCCGGCGCCACCTCCAGGGTGGCGCCCGGCGCGTGGCGCGTGACGGCGCCGTTGTCCACCAGGCGCAGGTTCGCGTGACCGTGCGCCGCCAGCAGCGCGTCGGCCTCAGCGACGTCGAGGAGGCCGCGGAAGAGGTGGGAGACCTCGCGCCCGCGATGCCAGGGGTCGTGGTACTCGAGCCGCCCGGCGTAGCGCCCGAGCAGGAGCGAGGGCGCGCCGGAATCGTCGATCTGCTCGTGCACGCTGCGCTCGCCGGGGACCAGCTCGGTCATCCACAGCTCCTCGCCGTCGAGCGCGAGCACGCAGCCCGCCTCGTAGATGAAGGCGCTCTGGCCAAGCAGCCGCGCATCCTCGGCGACCTGCGCACGCCGGCGTCCGCTCATCAGCACCACCTCGATCCCGGCTCGCAGGCAGACCTCGATCGCGCGCACCCCAAGCAGCGAGACGGCCCCCTCGCCGTCGTGCAGGAGCGACGCTCCGGCGCCAAGGAGCGTGCCGTCGAGGTCGAGGTAGAGCGCCCCGCTCACCGGATGCCGGCGATCGGCGGACGTTCGAGCAGCGGCGGCTCCCAGGCGCCGCTCTCGAGCAGCAGCGGCGAGGGGTCGAGCTCCGACAGGCGTCCTTCGCGCTCGAGTCGCGCCGCCAGCACGCGCAGCACGGCGTAGGCCATGCCGGTCAGCTCGAGCAGGGGCTGGTGGCTGTTGTTGTGGGTGTCCAGATCGACCTGCGCCATCCCCTCGAGACCGACCTGCTCGTACACATCGAGCAGCATCGCGATCTCGACCCCGTAGCCCGCCGCAAAGGGGAGCCGCTCGAGCAGCGTGCGCCGCGCGGCGATCTCGCCGGCAAGCGGCTGGCGCACACCGGCCAGCGCCGGGTAGAAGATCGCGAGCGCGGGGCGCGCGAGCAGATGGTTGACGCGCCCGCCGCCATCGGCCACGAGCACCTCGCCCTGGCGGAACGGGCGGCGGTAGAAGGCCTTGACGAAGTCGATTTCGGCGAACTCGAGCAGCGGGCCCAGCAGCCCGGGAACGTAGTGCGCCGGGAACTCGAGGACGTCGGCGTCGAGGAAGCAGATGAGGTCGCCATCGAGCACGCTGAGGGAGCGCCACATCGCGTCGCCCTTGCCAAGCACGGGGCCGTAGGCGGCCATCAGGGCCGCTTCGGCGAACACGCTCGCCCCCGCGTCGGCGGCGATCCTCGCGGTCTCGTCACTCGAGCCGCCGTCGATCACGACGAGCTGGTCGATCGCGCCGCGCTCGCGCATGCCGGCGAGCAGCTCGACGATCGGCGCGATCGTGGCGGCGCAGTCGCGCGCCGGCAGGCAGACCGAGACGGAGCAGGCGCGGGACGCCAGAATGGCCTCGTCGTAGCGCGAATGGTGGAAGCTGCGCGCTTGCCGCCAGTGGGCCGGGGAGTCGAACGCCATCCGGCCCCTACTATGGCAAGGCGTGAATACGACGGCCGCGAGGATGCGCGAGATCGAGCCCTGGACGGAACTGCTCGACGCGGCGCGCGCCGACGGTCGGCTCGTCGGAGAGGCGTTCGAGCACGCCCGCGACGCCAGCCTGGCCGTGCTGCCGCCCGAGCTCCACCCGCTGCTGGCGGCGGCGCTGCGCGGCGCCGGCATCGAGCAGCTCTACTCCCACCAGGCTCACGCCATCGAGGCGGCCTGGGATGGCCCGACGATCGTCACCACGGGGACCGCGTCCGGCAAATCGCTCTGCTTCAACCTTCCGGCGCTGGACACGCTGCTGCGGGACCCCAAGGCCCGCGCGCTCTACCTCTACCCGACGAAGGCGCTCGCCCAGGACCAGGCGCGCGCGATCGACGCGCTCGGCCTGCAGGCGCGGATCCGTCCCGCGATCTACGACGGCGACACTCCGCGCGAGGCGCGAGGCGACATCCGCCGCAGGGCGAACCTGATCCTGACCAACCCCGACATGCTGCACCTCGGCATCCTGCCCCACCACGAGGCGTGGTCGACGTTGTTCGCCAACCTCGCCGTGGTTGTCGTCGACGAGGCGCACATCTACCGAGGCGTGTTCGGCTCGCACGTCGCCAACGTCCTGCGGCGTTTGCGGCGGATCGCCGCGGCCTACGGGACCGAGCCGCGCTTCCTGCTCGCCTCCGCGACGATCGCCAACCCGGTGGAGCTGGCCGAGCGGCTGACGGGCCTCGAGGATGTCACGCTGATCGAGGATGACGGCTCGCCGTCGGCGGGACGGCGCATCGCGGTCTGGAACCCGCCGTTCGCCGACGAGGCGCTCGGGTCACGCCGCTCGACACTCGGCGAGGGCGCCGAGCTGCTGGCTGCGCTGGTCGCCTCCGGCGCGCGGACGATCTGCTTCGTGCGCTCGCGCAAGGGCGTCGAGCTGCTCAGCCGGATCACCCGCGACGAGCTCGAGCGGATCGGCGCGGGCGAGCTGGGCGAGCTGGTGATGCCCTACCGGGCCGGCTACACCCCGGCGCAGCGCCGCGAGATCGAGGCGCGCCTGGTCGCCGGCGAGCTGCGCGCGGTCGTGACGACGGACGCGCTCGAACTCGGGATCGACGTCGGAGCGCTCGACGCAGCGCTCGTCGTCACCTTCCCCGGGACGATCGCGAGTCTGCGGCAGATGTGGGGGCGGGCGGGGCGCCGCCGCCGCGGCCTTGCCTGCTACGTCGCCGGCGAGGACGCGCTCGACCAGTTCTTCGCGCGCCACACCGAGGACTTCCTCGAGCGGCCGGTCGAGTCGGCGATCCTCGACCACGAGTCTGAGGAGATCCACCTCGCGCACCTGCTGTGCGCGGCTCACGAGGGGCCGCTGAGCGAGCGCGACAGCGAATGGTTCGGGCCGCTCACGCTCGCCCACCTCGAGCGACTCGAGGGACTCGGCGAGCTGCGCGCCAAGGACGGGCGTTTCGTCCTGCGCCGCCGCGAGCGCTACCCGGCCGGCGAGGTGGCGCTGCGCTCGGCCTCGCGCCACTCGTTCGAGATCGTCGAGATCCAGACCGGCGAGGCACTCGGTACCGCCGAGTTCGCGCGCGCCCTTTCGACGCTTCATCCGGGCGCGATCTACCTGCACATGGGGCGGTCGTTCCACGTGCGCGAGCTGGACCTCGACGCTCGCCGCGCGCTGGTCGAGCCGTTCGACGGCGACTGGTACACGCAGCCCAAGCGCGAGACGGACACGCTGATCGAGCGGCTGCTGGACCGCCGCGACGCGCTCGGGGTGACGCTGTCCTTCGGCCGCGTGCTCGTGACCGAGACGGTGCTCGCCTACCAGCGCCGCCGGCTGTCGGACCATGGCGAGATCGACATGACCGCACTCGAGCTCCCGCCGACGCGCTTCGCGACCCAGGCGATGTGGTTCGAGCTCGACGGGGCGACACTCGAGGGCTTCGAGGCGGAGCTGCTGCTCGGATCGCTGCACGCCGTCGAGCACGCGCAGATCGCGGTGCTGCCGCTGATCGCGATGTGCGACCGCTGGGACATCGGCGGCCTCTCGACCAACGCGCATCCCCAGACCGGCGGTCCAACGATCTTCATCCACGACGGACACCCCGGCGGGGTCGGGATCACGCGCATGGCCTTCGCCCGCTTCGAGGAGCTGGTCGACGATGCCCACCGCCTGATCGCCGAATGCGGCTGCCGCGACGGCTGCCCGTCATGTGTCCAGTCGCCTAAATGCGGCAACCTCAACGAGCCGCTGTCCAAGGGCGGCGCCCGCGAGATCCTGGAGCGGATGCTGGCGGGCTCCTGAACCCGCACGCCGATCGGCAGCGCGCGCCAGCAATTACGCACTCGCAGGCGGAGGTCACGCGTCGACCTTGACATCCAGCATGATGCTAGCCATATTAGTTTCAAATGGCTGAGTGCCTCAATCGATGAGCGTCCTGGTTCCTCCGCGTACGCCGGTTCGCGATGACCCGCAGGCGCTGATCAGGGAGGCGCGGCGGCGGACACGGCGACGTCGCCTGCGCGCCGCTGGCGCCGTCACGTTGCTCGGCGGCGCGGGCGTGATCGCGTTCTTCACAAGCTCGACCGGGCGCAGCCAGATCATCGAGCAGACCTCCGGCCGGCCGTTCGTGAACGTGACGGCGTTCGGTCACGCAGGCGATCTCGCGTTCATCTCGCGCGGCACGCTATGGGTGCTCAACGGAGCGGCCGGCTCATTGCGAAGGGTCGCCTCGACCACCGAGACGGCGCAATCGGTCGCGGCGTACGGCTGGAACACGCGGGTCTCGCAGTCGACGCCCGTGGGCCCAGCCGACCCGACGTTCTCGCCCGACGGCCGCTGGCTCGCCTATCTGGTGACGACGCAGAACGGCGAGGGCGACCCCTCACAACTGTGGCTCGCAAACGCCGACGGCACCGGCGCACGCAGGGTGGCGACGCTGGCGGTCGACTCGCTGGTCGGCTGGAGCCCGAGCTCCGACGTGCTCGCCGTGATCGTCGGGGCGAAGGGTTGGTACGCGGATGATCGCCAGGGTCAGCTGCCGATCCAGGTGGATCTCGTGTCGCCACATGGGGGTGTCAGGCGACTGGTCGCGCTGTCAACGTCCCCGACCGCGCCGCGTCAGATCGAGAGCGCCGTTTGGTCACCGGGCGGCAATCAGCTCGCGGTGTCTGTCTTCAACGCGCCGGCCAGCAGTGTGACCGCCTATCCGATCGGCGGCGGCAAGCCGACCACCTGGTTCTCGATCGGCGCCGACCAGCATCTCCCGGGCGGCAGCTGCGACAACGTGATCGCCGCCCTCGCCGACTGGTGGCCGCACTGGGGGATCGCGTTCTGGGCGATTGCCTGCGGCGCCTCGCGCAACCTCGACAACACGCCGCTCGACGTGCTCACGGCGCCCGGCGCGCAGCCTCGCCAGATAGCTCAGACGCTGTCTCACGGCGACGCCCCCTTTGCGGCTGCCGCGAACGGCGCGCTCGCTCTGGTCGCGAGCCCGAACGCCGGCCGCATCTATTCGCTCGGGAAGGCGGTTGAGACGTGCACGCGGCTAACGCTGACCTGCAGGCAGCTGCCGGGTGACACGGTCTGGCTCGGCAGGCCACCGCGGTGCCCTGGACTGTCGTGCGAGCAGAGCGGCGTTCCGGCGCCGGGCAAGCGCGGCTCGGCCGTCTCACTCGAGCCGGCCTGGTCCCCCAACGGCAGCCTGCTCGCCTACGTCCTGGCGCCGACCACGACGATCTTCCCGCTAGACGCCTGGTACGGGGCGCACGAGCTGCTCGTGTGGAACCGCCGCACCGGCTCCACCCGGCGGCTCGCCGCGATCTCGGGCGTGTCGGTGCCGGCGTGGTCGCGCAACGGCCGCGATCTGCTCTACGTCAGCGGCGACGGCCTCTGGCTCGCCCCCGCCGGCGGCGGGCGGCCGGTCGAGATCGTACGCCCGCTCTTCCCCAGGAGCGTATGGACCCAGCTGCCGATCTCGGTCTCCTTCGACGGCTCGATCGACTGGACCAGCCAGTTCAGCTGGTGGTCGCCGTGACCCCCGGGCTCTGCCTACCCCCCGAGCGCCATCTTTCGCAGGTCCAGCGCCTCGTCGAGGATCGCCTCGCTGACGCCCTGCTCGCGGGCGACCTCGCGCAGCGAGCGCCCTGAGCGGGTCGCCTCCTGGACGATCACGGTCGCGCGGTCGTAGCCGATGTAGGGGTTCAGCGCGGTCGCGACGGCGAGCGTCGACTCGGCGCTGCGGGCGCAGCCGGCGCGGTTGGCCTGGATGCCGGCGACGCACTTCTCGTTCAGCACCGTCGCGGCGGCGGTCAGCAGCGCGATCGACGACAGCAGGTTGCGGGCGATCAGCGGGATGCGGACGTTCAGCTCGAAGTTTCCCTGCATGCCGCCGATCGTGATCGCGGTGTCGTTGCCGATCACCTGCGCGGCGACCTGGAGCACCACCTCGGGGATCACCGGGTTGACCTTGCCGGGCATGATCGAGGAGCCCTTCTGCAGCTCGGGCAGGAAAATCTCTCCTATGCCGGCCCGGGGGCCGGACCCCATGAGCGCCAGATCCTGCGCGATCTTCGTCATCGAGACAGCGAGCACCTTGAGGGCCCCGGAGAGCTCGACCAGCGCGTCGCGGTTGGCCTGCGCCTCGAACGGATCCTCGGGCGGGGAGATCTTGAGCTTCGTCTCGGCGCTCAGGCGGCGGCGGACCATCGCCGCGAACTTGGGATGCGTGTTGAGGCCGGTGCCGGTGGCGGTGCCGCCGAGCGGGATCTGCGCGACGCGCGGCAGGGCGTCTGAGATGCGGGCGCGGGCCAGGCGGATCTGCGCCGCGTAGCCGGCGAACTCCTGGCCGAGCGTGACGGGGACGGCGTCCATCAGGTGGGTTCGCCCGGACTTGACGATCGTGTTGAAGCGCCGGCTCTTGGCGGTCAGCGCGCGCTCGAGCGCGGCCAGCGCCGGCAGCAGCTCGCGCGTCGTCCGCTCGAGCGCGGCGAGGTGAACAGCCGACGGGAAGACGTCGTTGGAGGACTGGCCGAGGTTGACGTGGTCGTTGGCGTGGACTCCCTCGCCCGCGAGCTTGGCGATCACCTCGTTGGCGTTCATGTTGGACGAGGTGCCCGAGCCGGTCTGGAAGACGTCGATCGGGAACTGCGCGTCGTGGTCGCCGGCGGCGACGGTCGCAGCCGCCTTGGCGATCCGCTTGGCGAGCGCCGGCTTGAGCAGCCCGAGCTCGCCGTTGACGAGCGCGGCCGCGCCCTTGATGCGCCCCAGCCAGTGGATCACCGAAGCGGGCACCGGCTCGCCCGAGATCGGGAAGTTCTCGATCGCCTTGCGGGTCTCGCCACCGTAGAGGGGTTCTGGGCTCATCGTCTCGTCCTTTTTCGCCGGTTTCGCCAAACCCTATCCGCAGAACGCCGCCAGCTCGCGGGCCACGCCGACGGGGTCGTCGTAGGCGAGCAGGTAGCCGGTCCCCGGCAGCACACGCAGGATCGCGCCGTCGATCAGCTCGCGCGCCTCCTCGGCGACGGCGAGCGGGTGCAGGTGATCGTCGTCCGCCCACAGCAGGAGGACCGGCATGCGCAGCCTCGGATAGAGGTCGAGCAGCTCGTGCTGGGCGCTGGTCGGCCAGCGCGACGCGAAGTGCGCCCACGAGCGGGCGCGCGCCGCGTTGCCGCCGACGTCGGCGAACGCGTGGCGGACAAGATCGCGCGCCTCGGGCGCGCCGCGCGAGGAGAGCCGCAGTCCGAAGTCCGGCCGGAAGACGAGGCGCGCGCTGTGCGAGAGCACGCGGTCGAGGCCGGGGACGGCGCCGGCGCGGGCGGCGATCCGCCAGCCGCGGCGCAGTTGCTCATGCGCGGCGCGACGGTGCAGCCGGGTCGGCAGCAGGATCAGCCGCGAGGGCGAGATCTGCTCGCGCGCCACGGCGTGCAGCACGATCTCGGCGCCGAGGCCGTGTCCGCCGACCATCGGCCGCGGGCCGAGCACCTCGCGCGCGAAACCGGCGAACACATCGGCGAACCAGTCCTGCGTGTAGGGGTGGTGCGGGCGCTCCTCGGAGTCGCCGTGCAGCGGCAGGTCGGGCAGCACGACGCGGAAGCGGTCGGCGAGCTCCTCGACAATCGGCTCGAACTCCTTGTGCGAGAGCATCGCCGAGTGCAGCAGCGCCAGCGGCGGGCCGGTCCCCGCCTCCCGGTATGCGACGCGCGCACCGTCACGGTGGTGGTAGAGCCGTAGCTTCACACCAGGCCATCGTACGCTGCCGCGGTGCGCGCGCGTACGGCGCCGATCGGCGCCGCGCGACCGCGGCGGCGCAGGTGCGGCGCCTACCGCGGCTTGCTGGCACGGACGATCGCCGCGCTGGCGTGCGGATGCACCGGATGGGTGCGGCGAATGTCGATCTCGTCGAAGCCGGCGGCAGCCAACGCCTCGCGGAACTCGGCTTCCGTGAGTGCGCCGGCAATGCAACCGGTCCACGCGGCCATGTCGGCGCGGGTGGCGTCATCGAGGTCGGGCTCGGCGACGACGTCGGATACGGCGAAGCGGCCGCCCGGGCGCAGCACGCGTACTGCTTCGCGAAGGACGACTGTCTTGTCGGCTGCGAGGTTGATCACGCAGTTGGAGATGACCACGTCGACGCTCGCGTCGAGCAGCGGCAGCTCCTCCAGGTAGCCCTTGACGAACTCGACGTTCTCGGCGCCGGCCTGCGCGGCGTTCGCGCGGGCGAGTTCGAGCATCTGGTCGGTCATGTCGATGCCGATCACCCTGCCGGTCGGCCCGACGCGGCGGGCGGAGATGAGGACGTCGGCGCCGGCACCCGAGCCGAGGTCGAGGACGGTCTCGCCGGGCCGCAGGTCGGCGACCGCCGTGGGAACGCCACAGCCGAGCGAGGCGGCCAGCGCGCGTTCGGGCGCGTCGCCGTCGTCGTAGAGCGCGGCGCCGAAGACCTCATGGCCCGTTGCGTCGGTGGTCAGCGTGGCCGGGTCGCAGCAGCCGGTCCCGACCGCGGCGGCAGCAGCGGCGTACTTCTCGCGGACCGCCTCACGAATGTCTGCGGTGGAGGCGCCGCAACCACAGGTCGTCGCGCCGGGGGTGCAGCAGTCAGCCTTGTCGCCGGGCTCGCAGCAGGCGGCCTGGGCGTGCGGGCTGCAGCAGCTCGACGCCTCGCCGCCTTCGGTGGGTGTGGTCAGTTCAGCCATGCGGAGAGCTCCTGGAGTGCGTTGGGGATGACGTAGTAGTAGGCCCAGAGGCCCTGGCGCTCCGAGTCGACCAGGCCGGCGTCGCGCAGCACCTTGAGGTGGTGGGAGACGGTTGGCTGTGAGAGCTCGAACAGCGGCACGAGCTCGCAGACGCAGACCTTGCCGGCATGCTTGCGCAGCACGTCGATGAGCTGAAGGCGGATGGGGTCGCCGAGCGCCTTCGCGACGGTCGCCATCCGCGCGGCCTGCTCGCGCTCGACATCTGGGTAGACGACCGGCTGGCAGCACGGCTGGCCGGCCGGTCGTTTGGTCTTGGGGGTCAGCTCCAGATCGACACTCATCTATCTAGGTATATCTATTGAACTGATATTTGTCAATGGATACGCTGCGCCCGTGCGGTCGACAGCGCGAGCCTGCGATGAAGGTCGGGGCATTCTGGGGTTGAGCATCGACGCGACTCTCCGGCGCAGCCTGCTGGCCGAGTTTCTCGGCTCGGCGTTCCTCGCCGCGGTCGTGATCGGCTCCGGGATCGCGGCGGCGCGCCTCTCACCCGGCGACGTCGGGCTTGAGCTGTTCGAAAACGCCGCGGCGACCGCGGCCGGCCTATACACGATCATCCTGATGTTCGGGCCGGTTTCCGGCGCTCACTTCAACCCGGTCGTTTCACTCGTTGACGCGAGTTTCGGCGGCCTGCCCTGGCGACGCGCGTTCGCCTACATCCCGGCACAGATCGCCGGATGCATCGCGGGCGCCGTCGCCGCGAACGGGATGTTCGCGATCGCCGCGGTCAGCATCTCGACCAAGCACCGTGCGACCGGTGCGCACCTGTTCGCGGAGGTGATCGCGACGCTCGGGTTGTTGCTGGTGATCTTCTCGCTCGCCCGCGCGAAGCGAGCCGCGTCGGCACCGGCTGCTGTTGGTGCCTACATCGGTGCGGCGTACTTCTTCACCAGCTCGACCAGCTTCGCGAACCCCGCGATCGCGATCGGTCGCATGTTCTCCGACACGTTCGCCGGGATCGCCCCCGGCTCGGTCCCCGGCTACGTGATCGCCGAGCTCGCCGGCGGCGTCGGCGCGATCGCCGTGCTGCGCACGCTCTACCCCGACGTCACGCCCCAGGAGGCGGCCGGCGTGATCACGCCCCACCCCGACGGACACCAACCGCTGCCGGCCGGCAGCTCGGCGGCGGGAGCGAGCGGGTGACGCGGATCGTCGCGATCGGCGGCAGCGACGCCGGGATCAGCGCCGCGCTGCGGGCGCGCGAGCTCGACCCGAGCTGCGACTTCACCGTCGTCGTCGCCGACGGCTATCCGAACTTCTCGATCTGCGGCATCCCCTACTACGTCTCCGGCGAGGTCCCGCACTGGCGAAACCTCGCGCACCGCACCACCGCCGACCTTGAGGCAACCGGCATGCGGCTGCGCCTCGACACCCTCGTGGCCGCGATCAACCCAGACGCGCACGAGCTGACGCTGTCCACAGCGGACGGCGGCGAGGAGACACTCGCCTACGACGCGCTGATCGTGGGCACCGGAGCGCTGCCGATCCGCCCGCCGATCGAGGGGCTCAACGGCCCCGGCGCCCTCGGCCCCGGCGACGGCGTGCACCTGCTGCACTCGATGGGCGACACCTTCGCACTGATGCAAACGCTCGAACAGGGCGACCTCGAGCGGGCGGTCATCGTCGGCGCGGGCTACATCGGCCTCGAGATGGCCGAGGGCCTCACGGCCCGCGGCCTGGCGGTCACACAGCTCGAGCAGCTCCCCGAGGTGCTCCCGACCGTCGACGCGGAGCTCGGCGCGCTCGTCCGCGCCGAACTCGAGCGACACGGCGTCACCGTGTGCTGCGACACGCGTGTCCAGGCGATCACGAAAGCCGCCGCCGGGTCGCCGAGTCGGCTCGAGGTGCACGCGCAAGGCAGCCGCCAGGAGCCGCTCGTCTTTCCTGCCGACGTGGTGCTCGTCGTGGTCGGCGTGCGACCCGACAGCGAACTCGCCGCCACCGCCGGCGCGCAGCTCGGGACCAAAAACGCGATCGCGGTCGACCGCCAGATGCGCACCAACCTGCCCGATGTCTACGCCGCCGGTGACTGTGTGGCCACCCACCACCGCCTGCTCGGCGAGACCTACCTGCCGCTGGGGACCACCGCCCACAAGCAGGGCCGCGTCGCCGGCGAGAACGCGCTCGGAGGCAGCTGCGAATACAGCGGCAGCCTCGGCACCCAGGTCGTCAAGGTCTTCGAGCTGGTCGCAGCCCGCACCGGGCTACGCGACCACGAAGCGGCAGCCGGCGGCTTCGAGCCGATCAGCGTCACGAGCCGGGCCGACGATCACAAGGCCTACTACCCCGGCAGCCACCCGATCACGATGCGCTACACGGGCGACCGCAGCACGGGGCGCCTGCTTGGCGTCCAGCTGATCGGGCATCTGCGCAGCGAGATCGCCAAACGCGTCGACATGCCGGCGACAGCGATCCACAACGCAATGACGATCGAGGCGATCGCGGAGCTCGACCTCTCATACACCCCGCCGCTTGGCTCGCCTTGGGAGGCGCTCCAAGTCGGGGCGCAGGACTGGGTCCGCGAGACCGCCGGAGGCGGGCGCGTTTAGCGCGCCCACGGGACTGCTGCTGCGTCAGCCGGCGCAGTAGGGGCAGCCGCCGCGGCCGCTGTCCACCGAGCGTGCGACCTGGAGGCCGTGCTCGAGCTTGAAGCTGGGGTCGCTGTCGATCGCGAGGTCGTGCTCGCGGCGGGCGCGGCTGTGCGCGGTCTGGTCACGATATGCGCGCACCACGCCGCGACGCACGGCGCTGGGACGCAGAGGGGCCGGAAGTAATTGGTTTCGCATCGGGTCTCCTTGAGTGGCGTTTGACAACGCCTCCACTCCCCGGTGTGGCTGACCCTGCTCCTCCTGCCTCGCTCCCCATGTTAGACAACGGCCCGGTCCGGCCCGTGACGATCCCGAAAAACGCAGGGCCGCGCCAGCGGTTTCGGCGGTCAATCCGGCCCCCGTTCGGGCCGCCGGCGACCCCGCACCTAGAATCCCGCGGGTGTTCCGCCCGGTCGACCCCAAACGCTCCTTTCCGGAGCTCGAGCTGGAGGTGCTCGAGCGCTGGCGCGAGCGCGACGTCTTCGCCGAGTCGCTGCGCCGCCGCGAGGGCGCCGAGCAGTGGGTCTTCTACGAGGGGCCGCCGACCGCCAACGGGCCGCCCGGGTCCCATCACGTGCTGGCGCGCGTGTTCAAGGACATCTACCCCCGCTACAAGACGATGCGCGGCTACCGCGTCGAGCGAAAGGGGGGCTGGGACTGCCACGGGCTCGCGGTCGAGATCGCGGTCGAGCAGCAGCTCGGCTTCACGAACAAGTCGCAGATCGAGGAGTACGGGATCGAGAAGTTCAACCAGCGCTGCCGCGAGTCGGTGTTCGCGTTCCTGGAGGACTGGAACGCGCTGACCGAGCGAATCGGTTTCTGGCTTGACCTGGACGACGCGTACCGCACCCTGGATGCGACCTACATCGAGTCCGTCTGGTGGGCGCTGTCGCAGATCTACGAGCGCGGCCTGCTCTATGAGAGCCACCGGGTCGTCCCCTATTGCCCGCGCTGCGGCACGGCGCTGTCCTCGCACGAGGTCTCGCAGGGCTACCAGGACGTCGTCGACACGAGCATCTACGTCAAGCTTCCGCTGCTCGGGCACGAGGAGTCGCTGCTGGTCTGGACGACCACGCCGTGGACGCTGCCGGGCAACCTCGCGGCGGCCGTCGGGCCGGACATCACCTATGCGCGGGTGGCGGTCGGCGAGGAGACGCTGATCGTCGCCGCGGCGCTGGTCGAGCGGGTCTTTGGCGAGGGCGCGCGGGTGCTCGGCACGCTCCAGGGCTGGGAGCTCGTCGGACGCCACTACGAAAGCCCGATCTTCGAGCTGGAGGGGCGTGAGCCGGGCGGCGCGCCGGTGCTCGCAGCCGACTTCGTGACGACCGAGGACGGCACCGGCATCGTGCACATCGCGCCCGCCTTCGGCGAGGACGACTTCCGCCTGGGGGTCGAGAACGGGCTGTTCGACCCGACCAACCCGCACGCCCTGCTGAACCCGGTCCGCCCGGATGGGACCTACGATCAGCGCGTCGTCGGTTTCGCCGGGCGCTCGGTCACCGATCCGGCACTCGGTGCCGGCCTGATTGAAAGCCTCCGCGCGCGCGGGCTGCTGTTTCGCGAGGAGCTTCACGAGCACTCCTACCCGCACTGCTGGCGCTGCGGCACGCGGCTGCTCTACTACGCGAAGCCGTCCTGGTACATCGCGACGTCGCAACTGCGCGACCGGCTGCTCGCCGCCAACGAGACGGTCAACTGGTATCCGCCGCACATCAAGCACGGGCGCTTCGGCGACTGGCTCGCCGGCAACATCGACTGGGCGCTGTCGCGCGAGCGCTACTGGGGGACACCGCTGCCGGTCTGGCGCTGCGACCGGGCACCCGACCATCGCGTCTGCATCGGCTCCTTCGCCGAGCTCGAGCGGCGCTCGGGGACGGCGGTCGGCGACCCGCACCGCCCCTACGTCGACGAGCTGACGTTCCCCTGCGAGGAGTGCGACGGGCGGATGCACCGCGTCGCGGAGGTGATTGACGTCTGGTTCGACTCCGGCTCGATGCCGTTCGCCCAGCACCACGCGCCGTTTGAGAACGTCGAGCGCTACGAGCGGACGTTCCCCGCCGACTTCGTCTGCGAGGCGCTCGACCAGACGCGCGGCTGGTTCTACTCGCTGATCGCGATCTCGACGCTGCTCAACGACCGCGCTCCCTACCGCAACGCCGTCTGCCTCGGCCTGCTGGTCGACGGCGATGGACAGAAGATGTCGAAGTCGAAGGGCAACGTGGTCGTGCCGTGGGAGGTCATCGACCGCTTCGGGGCCGACGCCTTCCGCTGGTACTTCTTCACCTCCAAGCAGCCGTGGGACGGCTACCGCTTCTCGGTCGACGCGGTCGGCGAGTCGGTGCGCCAGTTCCTGCTTCAGCTGTGGAACGTCTACGCGTTCCACGTGCTCTACGCGAACGCCGTCGAGGTGCCGGGCGAGGACGCGGCGGCGCGTGCGGAAGCCGCCGACGACGGCGTGCGCGACGACGGGGCGCGCGACCTGGACGCGTGGGCGCGCTCGCGGCTGGCGGCGACCGTCGCCACCGTGCGCGAGCGGCTCGACGACTACGACGCGACGACCGCGGGGCGTGCGATCGGCGAGTACGTCGAGGAGCTGTCGAACTGGTACGTGCGCCGCTCGCGCCGGCGCTTCTGGGACGGCGAGCCCGCCGCACTCGACACGCTGCGGACGGCGCTGGTCACGGTCGCCAAGCTGCTCGCGCCGTTCACCCCGTTCGTCGCCGACGAGATCTACGACAACCTCGACGGTGAGCTGGCGAGCGTGCATCTGTGCGACTTCCCGCAGCCGGGGACTCGCGACCGGGAGCTCGAGTTCGCGATGAGCACGGCGCGCGAGACGGTCAGGCTCGGGCTGGCGGCGCGCAGCCAGGCCGGCGTCAAGGTTCGCCAGCCGCTGCGGGAGGCGGTGGTCGTCGCCGACGGCCGCGAGCGTGCCGCGATCGAGCGGCTGGCCGAGGTCGTGCGCGAGGAGCTGAACGTGACCACGCTGCGGTTCGTCGCGGCGGCGGACGAGCTCGGCACCTACACGGTGAAGCCGAACTTCCGCACGCTCGGGCCGCGCCTGGGCAAGCGGATGCCCCAGCTCGCCGCGGCGGTTGCGGCGCTTGACCCCGACGAGGTTGCGCGCGCGCTGCGCGCCGGGCAAACCGTCGTGGTCTCGGTCGCCGGCGAGGATCACGAGCTCTCGGACGAGGACCTGACGCTCGCGCTCGCGCCGCTCGAGGGCTACGGGCTGGAGCGCGAGGGCTCGCACGCGGTGGCGCTCGAGCTCGCGCTCGACGAGGAGCTGGTCCGCGCCGGCCGAGCCCGCGAGATCGTTCACGCGGTGCAGCAGTGCCGCCGCGACAGCGGCCTGGAGATCACCGACCGGATCGCGCTGGTGCTCGGCGGCAGCGAGGAGCTGCTGGACGCGGCGCGCGCGCACGAGGCCTATGTGGCCGGCGAGACGCTCGCGACCTCGATCGCTTACGGAGCGGCGCGCGAGGACTGGCTGGCGAGCACGGAGATCGACGGCCTGACGCTGAAGATCTGGCTCGGGCGCAGCTGAAGGCTTCGGGGCCGGGCGGGTTGCTCGAGCCCGGCGGGGCGAGCGCGAGGCCCGGGCGGCCCGGCGGTGCGTAGAACGCGGCAGCGCATGCGCGCCCTCCTACCGATGGGAGCCGCGCAGTTCTGTGCCGATACTCAGGGTGATGCAGCACGTCCGCGCGGCACTGGCAACCGACAAGCTCACCTGGTTCTCACGCGCGCTGAGTCTGACCGGCCTCGCGATCTCCGCCTACCTGACGGTGGTCTACCTGCGCCATCAGGGGCCGATCTGCTTCGGCGGCTCGCGTGGCTGTCTGACCGTCGAGCAGTCCCGCTACGCCCGGATCGACGGCGTGCCGTTGCCGATCTTCGGACTCGCCGGCTACACGATGCTGTTCGTCAGCGCCTGCATCAGGGGCCAGCGCGCCCGCGCCGCCGGCGTTCTGCTTGCCGGCATCGCGATCGCCGCGAGCGCCTGCCTCACATATCTCGAACTCAACGTCATTCACGCGGTGTGCTACTGGTGCGTGGCTTCGGCGACCTGCGCGACCGCCCACGTGTTCGTCAACTCGGCGCGATTCATCCGCGGCGAGCCGAACGTCGGCGACCGCAGGCCAGGCATCCTCGTGCGCGTCGCACACGATTAGGAGGCCGCAATGACAAGCCATGCCCACCCCAGACCGGTCCAGCCCAAGCCGCGCGCGGCAGCGTCGCAGCGCGCCGAGCGCGCACGGCGCCTGCGCCTGGTCGGCTTCGGCGCGATCGTCGGCCTTGCGGCGGTCATCGGCGTCGTGCTCGCGCTGACCTCGGCCCGCGGCACGACAACCGTCACGACCTCGGCGACCGCGGTCGCGACCGTCAACTCGCTGCTCGACGGCATCCCGCAGTCGGGCACGACGCTCGGCCGGGCCAACGCGCCCGTGACGGTCACCGAGTTCGGCGACCTCGTCTGCCCGGTCTGCGCCGAATTCGCCGTCGGGCCCGAGGCCGCCCTGATCGCAGCCGAGGTTCGCACCGGCCAGGCCAAGCTCGTGTTCCGCGGCCTCGAAACCGCCAGCGGCGCCGCCAATCAGAGCGAGTACGTCAACACCCAGGTGGCCGTCCGCTCCGCCGGTCTCCAGAATGACGCGTGGTACTACATCCTGCTGGCCTATGAGGAGCAGCCGCAGACGATCAACGGCGCGCCGGCGGAGGACACGCCGTACGTCACCTCCGGCTACCTGCAGCAGCTGGCCGCGCAGATCCACGGCCTGAACCTGACCAGCTGGCAGGCCGGCATGAACGACCAGCCGCTGATCAACGCGGTCAGCACGGATGCCCAGGCCGCCACCCAGGCGAACGTGACGGGCACGCCGACGATCTTCGTCAGCGGCCCGAAGGGCACAGTGAGATCTCCAAGCGCGGTTCCAGCGCTCGCGGACCTGCAGGCGATGATCCGTCAGGTCAGCTGATCGACATGTTCAGCCGGGTCAGCTCGACTGAGCTGAGCGGCCCGGCCCCGGCCCCGGCCCGGGCCCGCCGGGCTCCCCCGCCGCGCGCGGGGCGAGCGCTCAGACCTCCGCGAAGAGCTGCGCCTCGAGCTTCTTCTTGGGGTGCGCGCCGATGACCTTCTTGACGGGCTGGCCGCCGCGGAAGAGGATCATCGTCGGGATCGAGAGGACCTCGAAGGCGGCGGCCGTCTGCTGGTTGTCGTCGATGTTCAGCTTGACGATCCGCAGGTCGTCGTGCTCGGCTGCGATCTCCTCGAGCACCGGCGCGACAAGCCGGCAGGGCCCGCACCACGGCGCCCAGAAGTCGACCAGCACCGGGGTCTCGGACTCGATCACCTCGGCCTGGAAGTTGTTGTCTGTGACGTCGCTCAGCGTTCCCGCCATGATGCGCTCCTAAATCGTTCGGTTCGGATACTGCCCAATACTATACAGAATGAAGTGCGCGGTTTCGAGGGTGCGCGCGGCTTCGCGCCGAAGCGCTCCCGCCGAGCTGTGCGGTCCCGCACCTGCGGCGTGCGCTCAGACCAGCAGCGTCAGGACGTGCGGCGAGACGTAGACCTCGATCAGCGCCGCGACGACGAGCATCGGCAGCGCGATCGCGACCGTCACGAGCGTCGCGGCGAGCAGCTGGTCCCATTCCCCGCGACGGCTCGCGATGATCCAGGCGGCGAGCGGGAGGAACAGCGCGGTCAACTCGATCACGGCATGCGGGAGCAGGACGACGAGCAGGATGCCCGGTGAGGTGTGCAGGGCGGCCGCGACGGACGCGGTCTCGCCGCCCAGCACGACAGCCTGCGCCGAGAACGAGAAGGTCGTGGCCGCGACCACGAAGATGATCGCGAAGCGCCCACCGTGGTCGTGGATCGCGCGCGAGAGACCGGTGCGCCGGTCGGACTGAAGTGGCAGCGAGGAGCCGGCGATGAAGCCGGCCACACAGGCCATCGCGTGCAGCGCGAGCACCAGCAGGTTCGCAACCAGGATCTGCCCGACCTGTCCCCAGTTGCCCACCTTGAACGGCGGCTCGACGGTCTGCACGAGAAAGCCGCCCGCGCCCGAGATGCCGGCGATCGCCCAGGTCGCCGCCAGCAGCGTGGTCGCCGCGAGCAGGCTGCCGGCAAACCAGCGGCGCACCGCGGGCCACGGGTCGGCCTGCCAGCCTCCGAGGGTATCGCGGGTTCGCCGGACCCCGTAGACGAAGGCGTAGCGCGACGCGGCCCGGTCCTGGGCTAGCGGCTGGCTCACCTGGCAAGCATCGGCCGGCGCGCCGGGCGGCGTGAATGCGCGAGCCGCGCGCTGGACGGACGGCGAAGCCGGCGCGGGTTCGCCGCGCCGGGGCCACCCCGGACGGCGGTGTGGTGCTCGCGCTCCGCCCTCTCAGCGGAAGCCGCGGCGCCAGCGCAGCTGGGGCAGCACCACAAAGGCCTCGAGCGCGATCCACGGCGACATCTTGCTGCGTCCGTGACGGCGCTCGCGAAACACGATCGGCACCTCGACCACCGCAAAGCCGCGCTGGATCGCCCGCTGCGTGAGCTCGATCTGGAAGCAGTAGCCATGAGAGCGCACCGTCTCCAGATGGATCGCCTCGAGCACCTCGCGCCGAAAGCACTTGAAGCCGCCGGTCAGGTCCCGGATCTGCAGGCGGAGCACGGCGCGCGCGTAGGCGCACCCCGCGCGGCTGATGACCTGGCGCGCAAGGCCCCAGTGCTCGACCCCGCCGCCGGGCACGTAGCGCGAGCCGAGTGCGAGGTCGGCGCCGTCCCGGGTCGCGGCGAGCAGGCGGTGCAGGTCGGACGGGTTGTGGGAGAAGTCGGCGTCCATCTCGAACACGTGAGTGGCACCGCCGTCGAGGGCGTGACGGAAGCCGGCCAGATATGCCGGGCCGAGCCCCTCGCGCCGCTCGCGGTGGAGCACCTCGACCGCATCGTGCTCGGCGGCGAGGCGATCTGCGAGCCGGCCGGTCCCGTCGGGGGAGGAGTCGTCGACGATCAGCAAGCGATGATCGCCGGGCGCGCAGGACTCGAGCTCGGCGAGCACGGCCGCGACCATCGGCTCGATGTTCTCGGCCTCGTTGAAGGTGGGAAGAACGAGCCAGACCCCCGGGGACATGGCGCCTTACCCTAATGGAATGGCCTCCCCTTCAAACGGTGCGATCGCCGACGCGCTCGACGAACTGGGCGACCTTTATGAGCTCGACGGGGCCGTGATCCACCGCGTGCTCGCCTACCGCAACGCGGCGAAGGTCGTGCGTGACGCCCCGATCTCGGTCTCGGCGCTGACGCTCGAGGGACGCGTCACCGAGCTGCCCGGGATCGGCGCGACGCTCGAGGAGAAGATCCGCGCGCTGATCGAGACCGGCGACATCCCGGCGGCGGTCAAGCTGCGCGAGCGCTTCCCCGCCGGACTGCTCGCGATCACGGGCCTGCCCGGACTCGGTCCGAAGCGGGCCCGGCGCCTGTTCGACGAGCTCGGCGTCGACTCACCGGCCGCGCTGCGCGAGGCTGCCGAGCAGCATCGCCTGCGGACGCTTCGCGGCTTCGGCGCGAAATTCGAGGAGTCCGTGCTTGCGGCGCTTGACGCCGGCGCGGCCGAACGCCGCGGTCGCCGCGTCGTGCTCGACCGGGCGCTGGCGGTTGGTGAGCTGCTGTGCGAGGCGCTCGCGAGGATCGAGCCGTCCGCGCGGATCGAGCTGGCGGGATCGGCGAGGCGGCGCTGCGAGAGCGTGAAGGACCTCGACATCGTGCTCGACAGCCCGGCGCTGCTTGACCACGTGGGAACGCTCGAGCTGATCGAGAGCGCGGCACGGACCGGCACCAGCGCGGCGCGGGCGCGCACGCACAGCGGCATGGTGGTCGAGCTGCGCGCCGTCGCGCCCGAGCAGTTCGGCAACCTGCTTCAGCACCTCACGGGCTCAGCGGCGCACAACGCGGCGCTCCGCGAGCGCGCGGTTCGCGACGGCCTGCACATCTCCGAATACGGCGTGCTCGACGACGCGACGCAGACCACCCGCGTCTGCGCCGAGGAGACCGAGCTCTACGCCCTGCTCGGACTGCCCTACATCGAGCCCGAGCTCCGCGAGAATCGCGGCGAGCTGGAGGCGGCGCTCGCGGGCGCGCTGCCGTCGCTGGTCGAGCTCGGCGACATCCGCGGCGACCTGCACTGCCACACGACCGCCTCCGACGGCCGGGCGAGCATCGAGGAGATGGCGCTGGCGGCGCGCGAGCGCGGCTACGAGTACCTGGCGATCACCGACCACTCGGCGACGCACGGCTTCGGCGACGACGTCTCGCCCGACCAGTTGCGGCGCCAGATCGAGCTGGTCCGCGAGGCCGATGCGCGAATCGAGGGGATCAGGCTGCTTGCCGGCAGCGAGGTCAACGTGCTGCCGGACGGCGAACTCGACTACGAGGACGAGCTGCTGGCGGCGCTCGACTGGGTGATCGCCAGCGTGCACACGGCCTTCGGGATCGACGTCGACGCGATGACGGAGCGTGTGCTGGCAGCCGCGCGCCATCCCCGCGTCGATGCGCTCGGGCATCTGACCGGCCGGCTGATCGAGCGCCGGGAGCCCTACGCACTCGACGTCGACGCGGTCTTCGCGTCCTGCGCGCAGGAGGGCACGCTGATCGAGATCAACGCGAGCCCGGACCGCCGCGACCTCAGCGAGATCCACGCGCGCGCGGCCGCGGCGGCCGGCGTCGGCATCGTGATCAACTCCGACGCGCACTCGCCGGCGGGCTTCGACGTGCTGCGTTACGGCGTCTGGACGGCGCGGCGGGCCTGGCTCGGTCCGGACCAGGTCGCCAACACGCTGCCCTGGGCGGCGCTCGAGGCGAAGCTCAAGCGGCGCCGCTGAGCGCCGGCAGCAGCTGCCCGGCGACCACGCGGTCGACGCTCGCGCGCGAGAAGCGCTCAAGCAGCGGCGCGAGTGCGGCGGCGTAGTCCTCGCGCGGATCGTCCAGCGCGACCCGAATCGCGGCGGCGAGGTCGGGGCCGAGGAGCCGGGCGTCGACTGAGCGCGCGAGCTCGAGCGCCGGGTAGTCGGGCTGCGTCTCGGTGCTGACGAGGATCGCCCCGTCGGCGAGCGCCTCAAGCTGGGCGATCCCGTACTCCTCGCGGCGCGATGCGGCGATGTAGATCCGCGCCCGGCGCAGGAGCGCGCGGTAAGCGTCGCGGTCGAGCATGCCGAGCGCCCGCACGCCCTCGGCGCGAGGGAGGCGCTCGACGCCGGCGACCAGCAGCTCCTCGCCGTCACGCCGCGCCGACGCCCAGGCCGCGAGCACGCCGTCAAGGCCCTTCTTGCTCGGGTTGGCGGCGTAGGTGATCGCGGCGATGTCGCGCGCGACGCCGGTGAGCGGCGGGCCGGAGGGCTCGACTGCGATCGGCACGACGAGCACCCGGCCGATCCGGCTTGGCGCACCGGCCATGGCCTGCTCGCTGACCGGCAGCAGCAGCGGGGCGCGGGCGAGCACGCGCCGTTCGCGCGGGCGCTGCCAGACGCCGTGGCGCCCGGGCCGGTTGGCGGCCGCGAGGGCGTCGAGGCGAATCGCGCCGGGCGCGGGCGCAAGCAGAGCGGCGGTGATCGTCGAGTAGATCACCGCGTCCGGCGCCTCGCGCGCGATTGCGCTCGCGGCGGCGCGGCGGGCGGCCAGCGCCCAGGTCAGGTCCGTCAGCGCGAGCGTGCGGGTGCCCCGCGGCGGCGCGGCAGCGGCGAGCGTGACGCGCGCACCGGCGCGCTCGAGACTCGCGGCGAGCTCGGCATCGGAGGCGCGCAGGCCGACCGTCGAGCCGAGCGAGACGAGCAGGATCGAGGTCATCGGCGCGGGGCGGCGAATCGCTCGCTCACGCTGGACTGCTTCGCTCGGTCGGGATGTAGGCCTTGTAGCCGGGCGTGCGGGTCAGCGTGATCGGACGAAGCGGCGAGGTCTCCTCGACGTAGAAGCGGACGCCGTCGCGGCGCTCGATCGCGACCACCGCGGCGTTCTGCTGGCGCCAGGCGAGCGCCCAGACGAGCGCGAAGCCGGTCGCGATCGCCGGAATCTGCGGCCAGAGCAGGGCAAGGCCACCGGCGACGAGGGTCGACAGCAGCAGCGGCCACAGGCGGGCGAGCAGGATCCGCCCGGGCCGCTGTGGTGGCAGCACGCCGACGACCTTCGCGCCGCCCAGCAGGCGCGCGATCGGCGCTGACGCCGCTTCGCGCCTGCCCATCGCGAGCCCGATCACGCAGGCCAGCGCCCACCAGCCGATCGCGAGCGTCGCGGTGCCCGGCTCGCCGGCGGAGCGTGCGCTGATCAGCGTGACGGCGGCGAGCGCCGTCGCGGCGGCGGCGCAGAGCAGCACGGTGGTCTTGACGAAGTCGGCGAACGGCATCAGCGGACCATCAGCGCAGCAGCAGATCGAGCAGCTCGCGCACCCCATGGGGACCGTCGACCATCGCGTCGGCCGCCTCCTCGAGCGCCCGCGGGGTCTCCTCCGAACGCACGCCGACACACACCGCTCCCTCGCCGACGACATCGCGCAGGCCTGCGAACGCGTCGACGTCGGTGCTGTCGTCGCCGACGTAGAGGGCGGCGGCCGGCGGGTGCTCGCGCAGCAGCGAACGGATGCCGCGCCCCTTGTCGAGCGGCACCGGCGGGCGGACCTCGAGCACCTTGCGGCCGCGGTGCGTGTCGAGGCCGGCGTCGAGCGCGGCCAGCTCGAGCGCGCCCACGGCGACCTGCGCGGCGTTCTCGTCGGGAGCGCCGCGCCAGTGGAAGGCGACGATCGCGCCCTTGTCCTCGCGGCGGACGCGGAGCTGCTGCAGCGCCGGTGTGTCGGCGCGGTCGGCGAACGCCCGCACGCGGCCAGCCCAGCGGGCCACCTCGGGATCGACGACCGCCTCGCGCGAGCCGGGCGCGAGCAGTTCGCTGCCGTGGTTGCCGATGTAGGCGATCGAGCCGATCGCGACCATCTGGCGCGCGACGGCCGCCGAACGGCCGCTGACGCAGGCGACCGTGCCGTAGCGCTTGGCCAGCTCGATCAGGCGCGATCGCGTCTGCTCGGGCACGGTGGCGTCGGAGGCGTGGCGCACGATCGGCGCCAGCGTGCCGTCGATGTCGAACAGGACCGCGCCGGCCTGCGGATTGGCGCGCAGCGGCTCGAGCAGCTCACCGATCTCCAGCTGGGTGGCCATGCTCCAAGTATCGCGTGCGGGCGGGTGCGGGCGGGCAATCCCGCCACGCGCGGGGCGCAACTCGCCGCTCTCGTTGCGCACACAAACTGCAACTCGCGCCGCCCGTGCTGCGCTATGGTACGCATATGGGTCTAGAGAATCCTCTTCACATCCTTCTGCTGCTCGTCGTCATCCTGCTGGTCTTTGGCGCCAAGCGACTGCCGGAGATCGGGCGTTCGCTCGGCGAAGGCATGCGTGGTTTCAAGGACTCGCTGAGCGGCGACAGCAACAACCATCAGTCGTTGATGTCGGCTCCGCCCGCAGCACCGCCTGCCGCCGCGCCCTCGGGCGCCGCGCCGGTCGCAGCGCCAGCTCCTGCCCCGGCCGCGGCGCCTCCGGTGCCGGCCGCCGTCGGGCAGCACGAGGACGCTCCGGCGTCCTGAGCGGGCTGCAGCGACCGACGTGACACCGGCGGGGGCGGCGTGCGCATTGCGTGCAGTAGCGGGCTTCGCTTGCATGGCCGCCTGCGCGGGCGCTGTCCTGGTTTCGACGCAGGCGAACGCCTCAGCGTCAGCGTCTGGCCGCGTCTACTCGATGCCGTTCTCGGCCGGGTGCAGCGAGACGGCCACCCCCGGGGCCGCGCCCCACATCCTCGGGGCCCGCGCGCAGCTCACGGTGCCGTCGGCGTGGCGCACGCTTCTCGTACCCCCGTACGGCGGGGGCTGTGGACAGCCTCATCTGCTCACGGACGCCCGCGGCGACGCGAACGAATGCGTGCAGGAGACGGTGTACGCAACGGTGGCAGCGGCCGGTTCCGACACGCCGGCGGCGTTTCTCGCGAACAACAGCCTCCTCGTGCTTGCGCGCGGGCGGCTACCGACCGTGTCCGGCATGAGGGGCGCCTGGGCGGAGGTGGCTGTCGGGGTGAGTCTGGCCTATGAGACCTACGCGGTGAACGCCGCGTATGAGGCGGCAAACCGAAAGCTGTTCTACGAGCTCGACGCGGTCCCGACGCTGTCGGAGTCCGGCTGCCCCGCCGGCAGCGGCTCACTTGCGAGGGGCATTGCACGAGAGCTGGCGCGGTCGTTCCGTGTGGAGGTGACCGACCCGGCCACCGCCGAGACCTCCCGGTAGGCGCCGGCCCGTCAGGCCGCGCGAATCACGCGGTCGACCGGCGGCGCGGGCGGGGCGTCCTGCTCCTCGTCCGTTGAGCCGCCACCCCCACCGTCGCCGCCTGGCGCCGGGTGACCGACGGGCGGGTCAAGCTCGGCCAGCGGCGGCCGCGCGCCGCGCTCGGGTTCGAGCTCGGCGAGCGAGGCCGTCAGGGTGCGCGGGGCGGCCTCGATCCCGGCCAACTCGACCGAGCGGTCCGAGGACGCGCCTGCCTCCTCGATTCGTCGCAGCTGCGGCACGACGCGCGACTCGAACGAGCCGACCGCCTCGTTGTAGGCGGTGACGGCCGAGCCGAGCTGGCGGCCGACCTTCGCGAGCGGCTCGACGAAGCGGGCGATCCGCCGGTGCAGCTCGCGCCCGGTCTCGGCGATCTCGCGCGCGGAGGCGGCGATCAGCTCCTGCTTCCAGCCGTAGTGCACGGCACGCAGCAGCCCGATCAGCGTGGTTGGGGTGGCGAGCAGCACCTGCTGGTCGACGCCGTACTCGATCAGCGCCGGATCCTCGCTGAGCGCGGCGTGATAGATGCCGTCGGAGGGCACGAACATGACGACCAGCTCGGGGCTCGACTCGAGCTGCGACTGGTAGGCCTTCGAGGCGAGCTTGGTGATGTGGTCGCGGGTCTGGCGCGCGTGGCGCGCGAGATGGAGTCCGCGTTCCTCGTCGGTCGTCGCCTCCATCGCCGATAGGTACGCGTCGAGCGGCACCTTGGAGTCGACGACGATCAGCTTGCCGCCGGGCAGGCGAACGAGCACGTCGGGGCGCAGCCGACCGCCCTCGGCGTCGATCGTCGTCTGCTCGGTGAAGTCGCAGTGGGCGACCATGCCGGCCATCTCGATCACGTTGCGCAGCTGGATCTCGCCCCAGGAACCGCGCGTCGCCGGGCGCCGCAGCGCGCCGACGAGACTGCCGGTCTCCGAGCGCAGTCCGGAGATCCCCTCGTTCAGCTGCTTGAACATCTCGCCGAGCTGGCCCTGCGCCTCGCGGCGCTGGCGCTCGAGCGCCTCGATCTGACTCTCGACCTTGCCGAGCTTGTCCTTCATCGGCTCGACCAGGCCGCGCAGCTCGGCCGCGCGCTTGCCCATCTCGCCGGCCGCGCGCTCGCTCTCGATCCGCCGCTGCGCGCTGAGCTCGCGCGTCAGCGACTCGGCGGTCTTCTCGAGCACCGCGGCGGAGATTCCCTTCATCTCGTCGCGCAGCTGCGTGCGGCTCGCATCGAGCAGCTCGAGCTGGCTGGCGTGGCTCGCCTCCGCCGCCAGGCGCAGCACGTGCTCGGTGCGAAGGCGCCCGAGCAGCAGGGCCGCGGCGAAAGCGCCGCCGAGCACCACCCCGGCGATGAGCATCACGATCGACATTGGACCGATCAGCTTCCTACAGGCATCGGACGCTACCGTGTCGGGGCGGGTGCGCGGGGGCGGCTAGACAGCCCGCGCGCGGCCCGATCCACGACGATGAGCGACACCAGCACGAGCGCCCCCAGGCGGAGCGCCCCCGCCGCGCCCGCGGCGCCGCGCCGCCCACGCGGTCGCCCCGCCAAGCTCTCACGGGAGGGGATCGTCGCCGCCGCGCTGGCGCTGCTAGACCGTGAGGGCGCCGACGCGCTGACGATGCGCCGGCTCGGGGGCGAGCTGGGCGTCGAGGCGATGTCGCTCTACCGCCACGTCGCGGACCGCGCGGCGCTGCTGGAGGGCCTCGCAGACCAGCTCGCGAGCGAGGTCGAGCGGCGCCCGCGCGAGGAGGATTGGGCCGACGCCCTGCGCGGCCTGGCGGGCGACCTGCGCGCGATCGCGCGCCGCCACCCGGCCGCCTTCGGGCTGGTCGCGATGCGCGTGCTGAACACTCCCAACGTGCTCGGGCCGATCGAGGATTCGCTTGGCGCGCTGCGTCGCGGCGGCTTCACTCCGGCGCGCGCGATCTTCGCCCACCGCCTCGTCACGACCTACGCGCGCGGCTACGCGCTGGCCGAACTCGCCGGCTTCGCGATCGAGGTAGGCGCCGACCAGCGCCTGCCGCAGGTCCGCTCGCTCAGCCGCCGCCTGGCCGGCGAGCCGACGGAGGCCAACTTCCGGACCGGCCTGGAGACGATAATCGGCGGCCTGCGCGCGGAGCGCGAGGCTCTCGCGGAAAAGGAGGCAGCGCAATGAGCCGGCACCCGTATGTGATCGCCGACGTCTTCACCGACACGCCCCTGGAGGGCAACGGCCTCGCCGTTTTCACCGAGGGGGCAGCCTTCGACGAGCCGACGATGCAGCGCCTGGCGCGCGAGCTGAACCTGTCGGAGACGGTCTTCGCGCTGCCGCCACGCAGCGACGGCGACGCCTGGATTCGCATCTTCACGCCCGGACGCGAGCTGCCGTTCGCCGGCCACCCCGTGCTCGGATCGGCCTTCGTGCTGGCGGGCGATCGCGACGTCGTCAACCTGGAGACCGGGCTCGGAACGGTGCCGGTCGCGCTCGAGCGAGGACCCGACGGGGCCGTCGCGTTCGGCCGCATGCGCCAGCCGCTGCCGACGATCGAGCCCTTCGAGCAACAGGCCGCGCTGCTCCAAGCGCTTGGCGTGACCAGCTCGCGGCTGCCGATCGAGCGCTATGTGAACGGACCGCACAACGTCTACGTGGCGCTCGAGGACGAAGCGGCAGTGACGGCGCTCACGCCCGATCACAGGGCCCTGGCCGCGCTCGGCCGCTACAACGTGAGCTGCTTCGCCGGCGCCGGCGCGAGCTGGAAGACGCGCATGTTCGCGCCCGCGATCGGAGTCGGCGAGGACCCTGCGACGGGCTCCGCCGCCGGTCCGCTCGCGCTGCACCTCGCGCGCCACGGCGCGATCGAGTTCGGCCAGGAGATCGAGATCGCCCAGGGCGCCGAGATCGGCCGGCCGTCGAAGCTGCACGCGCGGGTCGAGGGCTCACGCGAACAGGTCGAGCTGATCGAGGTCGGCGGCGCCGCCGTGATCGTCGCGCGCGGCGAGTTCACGCTCGGCGATGGCTGAGCGCCGTCCTCGCCGAGCCGCCGCAACCGCGAGCCTCGCGGCCGCCCTGGGGATCGCCGTGGCCGCGGCGCTCGCGATCTCGAACGCCGCTGCGGCAGGAGCGCCGTCGCACGCCACGACCGCGATGGTCGCCGAGCTCAACCTCTCCCGCGGCGACCTCTACGACGCGATCTCCGTGGTCGACGGGCGGCTGCTGCTGAGCGGCGGACACGGCGACGGCGACTCGCTGCTGCCGTCGGGCGCGGGCGCCGCAAGCCCGCACTCACCGCCGGGGCGCTGCGAGACCGCACTCGTCGATCCCGCCACGCTCACGCTTTCCGACGAGCAACACGGCGGCTGCGAGGATCCGCGCCTCTACGGCCTGGACGTGCTGCCGATCAACTTCGTCGACAACGGGACGACCAACGGCTCGAGTGTCAGGATCGCCCACGCGACACCGGGCGGCGGCTACCGGATCGGGCCCGTCGTGATGACCTACTCCGAGTACTCCGACACCGACGCTGAGTGGGTCTACGGCGACGGCGACCTGTGGATCTACGACTGCCTGACCACGCGCGGCAGCGTCCTGCTGCGCGTTTCGCAGCGCACCGGAGCCGTGCTCCAGCTGATCCACATGCCGGACGTCGACCGGCCACTGCTCGCCGCCGACGGAGATGGACTGTGGCTCGCGCCGGCCGTCAACAGCGGCTTTGAGCCGCCCTCGGCCAACGGCGTCTACCGCGTGGCGCCGGGGATGAGCCGGCCTGTGCTCGTGACGCAGCTCAACCCGGAGGACGACGTGGCCTGGATCGTCGCCTCCGGTCACAGCGTCTGGCTCGACGTCAACCACGCCGGCAGGACCGAGACACTGATGCGCTTCAACGGCGAGAACAGAACGGCGGTGCTCGACGTGTCGGCGAGGCCGCGCTCCAACTTCGACGTCGACTTCGGCAGCGGTCAGCCGAGCTACGCGGGCGATGCAACCGACGGCCTGTGGACGGTGGGAGTGCAACTCCCGGATTACCCGCAGCAGCGCGTCGCGCGCATCGACCCGACGACCGGCCGCTCGGTCACGGTCGCGACGATCGCGCCCCCGGACGGTTACCAAATGGAGTACAGGTCTCCGCCCGTGGTGCTGATGGACGGCTCGCTCTTCTTCCTCGACCCGCCGGAGCTCTACTACCCCGGCGGCGGCGCCGGTCAGGCCGTCTCCGGCCCGAGCGTCCTCTACCGCGTCACACCGTCCTAGCGCCCGACGCGCGCGTCCAGCCCGTGCTCGAGCGCGCCCTTGACGGCGGCGTCGAGTGCGTTGAGGCGGTAGAGCGCGAGCGCCTCGACGCTCGCGAAGCGCCCACCGGGCGCGGCGTCCGCGCCGTGGTGGCAGAGCACGCAGTGCTCGAGCGCGAGCAGCCGGCGCTCGTCGAGCCTCCCGCCCGCGCGCTCGCGCAGCAGGCGCAGGCCGACCTGGACGTGGCCGAGCATCCGCCCCTCCTCGCTGGTCTCGATCGTCGCGCCGTAGGTGAACTCGCGTGTCTTGCCGACGTCGTGCACGATCGCGGCGCAGATCAGCAGGTCGCTGTCCAGGCGGGGGTGCCCGAGCGCGAGCTCCTGGGCCAGCGTCGCGACCGCGACGGTGTGTTCGAGCAGCCCGCCGAGATAGGCGTGGTGGCCGGCTCGCGTGCAGGCGGCGAGGCGGAACTGGGCGCGGAAGGCCTCGTCGGCGAGCAGGCCGTCCAGCAGCGCCCGGTAGCCGGGCTCGGCGACCTCGCGGGCGAGGTGCTCGAGGAAGCCGTCGAGCTCGTCGAGGTCGCGGTAGGCGACCGGCAGGAACTCGCGCGGGTCGATCGCGGCGTCGTCCGCGCGCGCGATCCGCTCGAGCTCGATCTGCGTCCGCTCGCGGAAGCGCACGACGCGTCCGCTGACGCTCACGAGCTGGCCGGCCTCGAAGCGCCCGCCCTGCAGGTCGGCGTCGCGGAACAGCCGCGCAGGCAGCGCGCCGCTTCGGTCGCGAAGCTCCAGCGCCAGGTAGGGCGCCCCGGTGCGGGCGGCCAGGCGCTCCTTGCGGGTGCACGCGAAGACGCCCTCGACACGCTCGCCGGGGCGCAGCGTGGCGAGCGTTCCGTCGGCCGGGACGGCGGCGAGGGTGGCGGGCGTCATCGCCCCATCATGTACGGTGAAGCGGATGCAGCCGTTGATCTGGGAGCATCGCCCCGACAGCCTGAGGGCTCCGGCCCTGGTCTGCGCCTTCACCGGCTGGAACGACGCGGGCGACGCCGCGTCCTCCGCGCTGTCCTTCCTCGGCGCCTCGCTCGGGGCGACGCGCTTCGCCCAGATCGACCCCGAGGAGTTCTACGACTTCCAGAGCGTGCGCCCGAAGGTCAAGCTGGTCGACGGCGAGACGCGCGAGATCGTCTGGCCCGCGGTCGAGGTCTTCGCGGCCCGCGTGCCCCGCGCCCCGCGCGACCTGGTGCTGCTCGGCGGCCCCGAGCCCTCGATGCGCTGGCGCGGCTTCAGCACGTTGATCACCGACCTCGCCGAGGCGCTCTCGGTGCAGCTCGTCGTGACGCTCGGAGCGCTGCTGGCCGACGTGCCGCACAGCCTGCCGGTCCACATCAGCGGCTCGGCCTCCGACCAGGCGCTGACCGAGCGCCTCGGACTGCACGGCACCGGCTACGAGGGCCCGACCGGGATCGTCGGCGTGCTGCACGCGAGCTGCGCGACGCGCGGCATCCCATCTGCGAGCCTGTGGGCGAGCGTGCCCCACTACGTCGCCGCGGCGCCCAACCCGAAGGCGGCGCTGGCGCTGGTGCGCAAGCTCGAGAGCCTGGTCGGCGTCGCCGTCGACGCGAGCGAGCTCGAGACCGCCGCCGCCGATTACGAGCGCCAGGTCGGCCTGGCGGTGCAGTCGGACCCCGACGTCCAGGCGTTCGTCGAGCGGCTCGAGCAGATGGCGGCCGACGAGCAGGCCGACGAGACCGAGGAGATCCCCTCCGGCGACCGCATCGCCCGCGAGTTCCAGCGGTTCCTGCGAGCAGCGCGGCAGCGACGACGCCTAGACGACAGAGGTCGCGGCCCGCGCGACGTAGACGCCCGGCCCACTCGGCGCCGGAGCCGCCTCGTCGTGCGACGCGGTCAGCTCGACTGGTTCCGATCGGCGCATGCGCCTGATCGCGGGGACGGTGCATGCACCGTCCCCCGGCCTGGTGCATGCACCAGGCCGAACAACAATGACGATCTACTTCTCGGCCGCCGGGCAGGCGATCCGGTACTCGCACATCGAACAGACCGCGTGTGACGGGGTCGGTTCGAAGGCCTGCGCCATGATCCCGTCGGCGACCGTCGCGACGGTCTCCTCGATCCACGCCGGCGCGCCGTCGCCCGCACCGAGGCGCACGCGCACGTCGTCGAGCACGTAGTAGTAGCTGCGCTCGGTCGCCTCGATCTGCCAGGCCTCGCGGGCCGCGACCGCGTAGAGCGCGAGCTGTACGTCGTCGCGCAGCTGCTCGGCGCTCCTGGGGACGCCGGTCTTGTAGTCGATCAGCTCGTAGCCCCCGCCGGGCAGCGCGTCGATGCGGTCGACGCGGCCGCGGATGTGGTTTCGCCCGAGTGGGAAGTTGAACGAGCGCTCGAACCAGCGCGGCTCCGCGTCGCCCTCGCCGAGGCGCTCGTGGTAGCGGGTCAGCGCGGCGCGGGCCTTCTCGCGCAGCTGGCGCTCCTCGTCGGATTCGCCGAAGCCGCCGCGGCGCCAGCCGGCCTCCAGCAGACGCAGCATCTCCTCGAGGCTGCCGGCGCCGGTGCCGTGGAAGCGTTCGAGCACCTGGTGCACGAGGATGCCGAAGCGCTGGTTGAGCGTCGGCTCGCGCGGGATCCGCAACACGCGCGCGAACTTGTAGCGCAGCGGGCAGCTGCGGTAGGACTCGACGTCCGAGGCCGACAGTACGAGGCCCTCGCCGCGGCGCGGCAGGAAGGCCTCGAGCGTGGGCTCCTCGCGGGCAGCCATCGCCGCGGCGCGGGCGCGGGTGTCGTTGGCGGTGCCCAGCAGCAGCTCGTCAAGCGGCGAGCTGGAGAGCACCTCCCGCTGCAACGGCGTCAGCGCGGCTGACAGGCGGGCGTTGATGTCGGCCAGGGCGTCGGCGACCGGCTCGCCGTCGCGGCGCTGGAGCAGCGAGGCCAGCTTGACCAGCTCGGCGAAGCGCACGACGCCGTGGGCGATGTCGAGGTCGGTGTCGAAGCGGAGCTCCCCCAGGCGCGTGCCGAGCCGCGCGACTGTGGCGAGCAGCTCGTCGCGGCGTTCGCGGAAGATCGAGTGCAGCGCCTCGGCGGGCCCGAACAGCTCCTCGTCACGGGACTCCCAGTCGCCGCGCAGTGCGGCGCGCGCCTGTTCGAGCAGCGGCGAGGGAGCGCGATCGCTGCGCCGCTGCGAGTTGACGGCGTAGGCCAGGACGAGCCCGTGGCGCGCGCGCGTCATCGCGACGTAGAGCTCGCGGCGGGCGCGCTCCGGCGGGCTCTGCTCGGTCTGCTCCTCGGGGGCGAGCGCCGCCGGGATCGCGTCGCTGGCGCCGGCGCGCCCGGCGGCGCCCCGCGTCGCGTGCAGCCCCAGCACGAAGACGTGGTCGTAGCTCTGGCCGGCCGCCGACTCGATCGAGCTGACCGCGACGGAGCGCGCCCGGCCGCTCGCGGCGACCTCCGGCTCGCCGAGCCCGGCGTCGGCGAGCAGCGCGATGTGGCGGGCGAACTCGCGCGCGCTGGCTCCCGGAACGCGGCGCTCGAAGGCGCCGGCGAGGTCCCCCAGCTTGGCCAGGTTCAGCAGCCGCTCGACGACGTCGGCCTGTGCCGTGAAGAGCTGCTGGCGGCGCAGGCCGAGACGCTCGATCAGACGGTGCACGAAGAGGTCGGCGCGCGTGTTCTCCAGCGCCGCGGCGGCTCCGCGCTGGACCTGGAGGAAGCGCCCGATCCGCTCGCGCGCCTCGGGCGCCAGCTGCGGCGACTCGGTCGCCGCGATCAGCGCCGCGACCATGTCGATGCGCCGGCGCCGCGCGATCTGCACGCAGCGCGCGATGTCGGCGGCCGGCAGCTCGATCGGCGGGCGGGCCAGCGCGCGAACCGCCGCCGGTGCGTCGCGGGGGTCAAGCAGCAGCCGCAGCCAGGCCAGCACGTCGCGCACCTCGGCTCGGTCGAAGAAGGCGTCCGCGCCGACGATCCGGCAGGGTACGGCGCGCTCCGCGAGCGCCACCGCGACAGCCTGGCCCTCCTCGTCGACCCGGCGCACGAGCACCGCGCAGCGCTCCGGCGCGACGCCCTCGTGCGTGGTCAGCCGCTCCAGCTCCGCGGCGACCCGCTGGGCCTGCGCGCGCTCGTTGGCGGCACGCCAGAAGCGCACCTCGCCGCCGCCACCACCGCGCAGGTCCTTGCCGATCCGCGAGGCGCCGGTGGCGATCACCGCGTGCGCCGCGTCGAGCACGCGCTGCGAGCAGCGGAAGCTCTGCGACAGCGAGACGACGCTCGCGCCGTGGCGCTGCTCCGCGAAGCGCAACAGGTTGGCGGCGCCGGCCCCCGCCACGCGCCCGATCGCCTGGTCGTCGTCACCGGCGGCGCTCAGCCGGCTGCCGCCCAGCTCGAGCGCCGCGACCAGCTCGCGCTCGCCGTGCGAGCGGTCCTGCCAGTCGTCGACCAGCAGCACGGGGTAGCGCGCTGCGACCTGGCGGCGGCTCTCCTCATCGTCACGCAGCAGCGACACGCAGGCGCCGAGCACGCCGCCCTCGTCGAAGCAGCCGAGCTCCTCGAGCATCCGGTCGTGCGCCGCCATCACGGCCGCGAACTCGCGCTCGCGCTCGCCCGCGTCGCCGTCGATGCCGGCCGCCCAGGCGGCGTAGCGCCCGGCGTCGATCAGCTCCGCCTTGAGCTGGTCGATGCGGCGCACGAAGCCGGCGAACAGCGCCAGCGGGCGGCCGCGGAAGTCGTGGTGGCGCAGCTGGAGCTCGTCGGCGCGGTCGAGCAGCATCGCCAGGCGGTCGCCGGGGCCGAGCACGTCGACGAACGGCTCGATGCCGGCGTGGCGGGACTGCGCCGAGAGCAGCGAGACGCAGAACTGCGCCACCGGGTAGACGGCGAGCTCCTCGTGGGGCCGCTCGAGCGCGAGCTCGATCCGCTCCCGCAGGCCCGCCTGGGCGCTCAGGACGAGTGCCGTGTGCGGCTGCAAGCCGCCGTCGGCGAGCCAGACGAGGCGCCGGATCAGGACCTCGGTCTTGCCCGTGCCGGGGCCGCCGATCACCAGCAGCGGCGAGCCCTCGTGGGTGACGGCGTCGCGCTGGGCGTCGGTCAGGCCGTCGAGCGCGCGGGAGCGCAGCGCGACCGCCGCGCCGCGCTGGCCGTCGGTCAGGCCGTCGAGAGCGCTCGCCATGCACCTAGGATATGGACGCATGACGGCCTCCGCGCACGAGCCGGATTGGCTCGCCGTGTGCGGGCGGATCGGCGACGGGCTGGCGGACATGCTGGCCGCGCACCCCACGACCTCGGAGCGCGCCGTCGTCGTCGGGCTTGGCGAGGGAGGCGACCGCACGCTGGTGATCGACCAGGCCGCCGAGGATCTGATCTTCGCCGAGCTGGAGGCCCTGCACGCGGCGGGCGCGCGGTTCACGGCGATCTCCGAGGAGCGCGGCGAGGTGGAGTTCGGAGGCGGGCCGCTGCGCGTCGTGATCGACCCGATCGACGGCTCGATGAACGCCAAGCGCGGGCTCTCGCCGCACGCCGTGTCGATCGCGGTGGCTGACGGTGAGACGATGGCGGACGTCTTCTTCGGCTACGTCCGAGAGCTTCCGCGCGGCGAGGTGTGGACCGCCTGGCGCGGCGGCGGCGCGTTTCTGGGCGGCGTGCCGTTGCGGGTGACGGACGCTGAGCGCCGCACTCGCGATGGCCGCCTGGAGCTGGTCGCGCTCGAGGCCGCGCACCCCGGGCGGATCGGCGCCGGCGGGGCGGCACTGAGCCCGATCGCCTACCGCGTGCGGATCTTCGGTTCGATGGCCTTCGCGCTGTGCCAGCTCGCCGCGGGGCGCATCGACGGCATGGCGACGCTCGGCCCGGCGCGCTCCGTCGACGTCGCGGCGGGCACGCTGATCGTGCGCGAGAGCGGCGGGCTGGTCGCGTTCACCGCCTTCGAGGAGCCGCTCGGTGCGCCGCTCGACCTCGTCGCGCACTCGCCGGTTGTCGCGGCGCGCACGGCCGCCGGGCTCGCCGAGCTGGCGACGCTGCCATCATCAGTGTCGTGATCGACTGGAACCTCGTCCGGCGGATAGCCGAGACGATCGGCGGGCAGGGCGGCGCCGTGGCCGCGCCGCACGGCGATCTGGCGGCGATCGCGGCCGACTCGCAGGCGCGCGTGCTGGCCTACACGCGCCTCGTGCCGATGTCCGAGCTGCCGGCGCCGGAGATGGTTTCGCGCCAGCAGTGGATCGAAGCGAACCTGCGCTCGATGCGGCCGGTGCTCGACCGCGTCGGCGCGCGGGTCGGGGGCGGCATGGGCGTGCTTGGCCGCCCGACGCAGGCGCTCACCCGCGCGCTCTTCTCCGCCCAGGTCGGCGGCCTGACCGGCTTCCTCGCCCAGCGTGTGCTCGGCCAGTACGACATGCCGCTGCTGGACTCGGGCGGCGCGCCGCGCCTGCTGATGGTCGGGCCGAACCTCGGGGCCGCCGCCGCGCGCCTTGAGGTCGACGGCGAGCAGCTGCTGCACTGGGTGACGCTGCACGAGATGACGCATGCCGTGCAGTTCGGCTCGGTCCCGTGGTTGCGCCTGCACCTCGCCTCGCTCGTGCGCGAGGTTGTCGACACGCTGGAGGTCAAGCTCGACACCTCCAACGGGCTGAGGCTGCCGAGCCTCGACGACCTGCGCTCGACCGTCGAGTCGGTGCGCCGGGGCGAGCTGGTCACGCTCGTGATCGGCCGCGAGCGGCGCATACTGGTCGACCGCATCCAGGCCACGATGGCGGTCGTGGAGGGGCACGCCGAGCATGTGATGGACGCCGTCGGAGCGGAGGTGATCCCGTCGCAGGCGGCCTTGCGCGCCGCGCTGGAGCGCCGCCGCGTCGATCGCTCCGGCCCGATGCGCCTGCTCGAGCGGGTGCTCGGCTTCGAGCTGAAGCTGCGCCAGTACCGCGACGGCAAGCGCTTCTGTGACGCGGTCGTGGAGCGGGCGGGAATCGAGGGGCTGAATCGGGTCTGGAGCGCCCCGCACGCCCTGCCGACCCTCGCCGAACTGGCCGATCCGGAGGCCTGGCTCGCCCGCACAGCTGTCCCCTTTGCTACAAAGTAGGGCGGCGGAAAGTCACGAAACACGGGCAATCCCGGAGCCGAGCCGGCCGGGATGTTACAATCTTGCGAGCGTGCTGGACAAACAGACGTTCGCCGCTATACTTTGTTGAGTTGGCATTGAGTTGATGTTGAGTTGCGCCGTAGTGGCGCAGCGTGTGCAGTCCGCGAGGGTCGAGAATGAGGTCTGAAGCCACAACCGCCAGTAGCGTCGCGCATACCCGCCGAATCGCGGACGTGGCTCTGCGTGGCGCCCGCGAGCGGCGCGTTCAGGCCGTTCGAGTGGCTAAAGCCCGACTGGGCGCGCGCAGCACAACGCTCGCCACCAAACTCCGCCCGCGGATTGTGGGCGCAATTCCCTCAAGCATTCGCTCAGAGGTGCCGAAAGCGTATTAAAGCTTCCTCCAAAGCTTCCCCCGCCCGGTCACAGGAGATGGCCGGATCCGGGACAGTCTGCCGGCCTCATAACCCGCCGGCAGGTAGGACCCTCTCCTCCCTCGACTTCCGGGGCGTCTCGCAAGGGGCGTCCCGGAGGTCTTTAACGAGGTCTTTCGCGGGTAAGGCCCCCTGTAAGCGTCACTAGCCTGTAGCAGATCGCGGGTGCCGCCAGGGTGCCGCGAGGCTCACGGCAGACGTGCCCGCTCCGGCGCCGGCACGCGCCAGCACCGGTCTGCGAGAATGCCCCGGATGCCCACGACCGAGCAGATCCGCAAGGCGCTGGAGGTCGTCATCGACCCCGAGCTTCACCGCTCGATCGTCGAGCTCGACATGATCCGCCGGATCGAGCTCGGCGCCGACGGCGAGGTGTCGGTGACGGTCTCGCTGACCACCGCCGGCTGCCCGATCCGCGGCCACTTCCAGAGCAGCGTGCGCGATGCCGTGATGGGCCTGGAGGGAGTCAGCGCCGTGAGCGTCGACTTCGACGTGCTCGACGATGAGCAGAAGGCCGCGCTCCGCGCGAAGCTGGGGGGCGGCGATCTGCCGAGCGGCGCGCTCGCGGCCGTCGAGAACGTCGTCTGCGTCGGCTCTGGCAAGGGCGGCGTCGGCAAGTCGACGCTGACCGCAAACCTTGCGGCGGCCCTGGCCGCCGAAGGACGTCGCGTCGGTGTGCTCGACGCCGACGTCTGGGGCTATTCGATCCCGCGCATGCTCGGCCTCGGCGCGCAGCGGCCTGAGGTCTCGGCCGAGCGCAAGATCATCCCGCTGCAGGCCGGCGGGATCGCCGTGATGTCGATCGGCTTCTTCGTCGAGGAGGACGCCGCCGTGGTCTGGCGCGGCCCGATGCTGCACAAGGCGCTCAAGCAGTTCCTCGAAGACGTCGAGTGGGGCGCCCTGGACTTCCTGCTGATCGACCTGCCGCCGGGCACCGGCGACGTGTCGATGACGCTCGCTCAGCTCCTGCCGCAGGCCTCCTTCGTGATCGTCACGACGCCCCAGCCGGCCGCCCAACGCGTCGCCCGCCGCGCGGCCGAGATGGCCCACCGCGTGAACCTGGAGATCGGCGGCGTGATCGAGAACATGGCCGGCTTCGTCACGCCGGACGGCGAGCGCTACGCGATCTTCGGCGAGGGCGGCGGGCAGGCGCTCGCCGACGAGCTGGACG
The DNA here is from genome assembly GCA_963709225.1 of uncultured Solirubrobacterales bacterium. Lineage (GTDB taxonomy): Bacteria > Actinomycetota > Thermoleophilia > Solirubrobacterales > Solirubrobacteraceae > Palsa-513. Next base: position 692,554 of record CAVPVM010000005.1, on the reverse strand, counting down.
TGCCGCTGCTCGGCCGCGTGCCGCTGACGATGCCGTTGCGAGCCGCCTCCGATGCAGGGACCCCGCTGGTCGTCGAGAACCCCGACGACCCTGCCGCACAGGCGATCCGTCACGCGGCCCGCGGGCTGATCGCGCTCGCCCCGCCGCCTCGTCCGAGCGCCCCGGCGCCGGTCGGGATGGCGCTGCCGATGGCGGGGTAGTCCGGCGTGCGGCGAGCGCGCGGCAGGCCTCGCCGCCGAGCTGAGGTGACCGCTGCCGCGCGGCGCAACGCCTCGCCCCGCACTCGCTCGCGGCGCCGCGGGTGGGTTCGCCTCGCCTTCGGCACGCTCGGCGGCCTGCTCGCCGCGCTGCTGGTTCCGGCCGTTGCCTCGGCGCACGGCATCCAACTCGTCACCAACCTGCCGATCCCCGAATGGCTGTTCGCCTGGGCCACGGCGATCGTGCTCGTCGTCTCGTTCGTCGCGCTCGCGACGCTGTGGCCGACGCCGCGCCTTGACCCGCCCCACGAGCGCGCCTGGCTGCGCTACCCGCGCTGGCTCGACCCGGTCTGCGGCGCGATCGGCATCTCGCTGTTCGTGCTGATCGTCTACGCCGGGATCGACGGCGCGCAGCTGGTCACCGCGAACATCACCCCGACCTGGATCTACGTCGTCTTCTGGGTCGGCCTGGCGGTGGCGTCGGTGCTGTTCGGCGACGCCTTCCGCCCCTTCAACCCGTGGCGCGCGATCGCGCGCGCCTTCGCGTGGGTCGCCGCGCGCGCACGGCGCGGCAGGCCGGGCAGCGAGCCGCTCGCCTACCCGAGCTGGCTGGGGCGCTGGCCGGCGGCGTTCGGGATCCTCTGCTTCGCCTGGCTCGAGCTGGTCGACAACCCGGCGCAGCGCGTCGAGCCGCGGCTGCTCGCCTTCCTCGCGCTGGCCTACGCGGCGGTGCAGCTGGTCGCGATGAGCATGTACGGGATCGAGACCTGGACGGCGCGCGGCGACGCCTTCGGCGTCTACTTCGGCCTGTTCGGGCTGATGGCGCCGCTGCGCTGGGAGAACGGGCGGATCTACCGGCGGGCGCCGTTCGTCGGTGCGGTGGCGCTCGAACTGATGCCCGGCACGATCGCGCTGATCGCCGTGATGATCGGCTCCACGAGCTTCGACGGCTTCTCCAACGGCACCGTCTGGATCAGCCTCTTCCCCCACGTCTACAACCTCTTCACGGGGCTCGGGGTGACGAGCCCGAACGCCGCGACGGAGTACGCCTACACGCTTGGCCTGCTCGTCGCGATCGCGATCGTCGGCGGCCTGTATCGCCTCGGCACCTACGGGATGCGCTCGATCGGCGGCCACGACGCCGGCGAGCTGACACGGCGCTTCGCCCACACGCTGCTGCCGATCTCGATCGCCTACGTGATCGCGCACTACTTCTCGCTGCTCGCCTTCTCCGGCCAGTCGCTGATCTACCTCGCCTCGGATCCGCTCGGCACCGGCGCCAACATCTTCGGCACGGCGAACTTCCAGCCGAACCTGGCCATCGTGACCGGGAACGTGGTCTGGTACGTGCAGGTCGGCGCGCTGATCGTCGGCCACGTCGGCGGCCTCGCGCTGGCCCACGACGAGGCGCTGACGCTCTACCGCCGCGCGCGCGACGCGACCCGCTCGCAGTACTGGATGCTGACCGTGATGGTGGCGTTCACCAGCCTCGGGCTCTGGATCCTGTCCTCGACGCAGTAGCGGCGAAGAAATTCGCCCGCGCCGGCGGAGAGCGGATACGCTGGGCGCATGCGGGGGCTGGCTGTCGAGTTCAAGAACTTCTTGGCGCGGGGCAACATCGTCGACCTGGCGGTTGCCTTTGTGATCGGTACGGCCTTCGCGGCGGTCGTCAAGGCGCTGGTCGCCGACCTGCTGACGCCGATCATCGCGCTGATCTTCGGCAACCCGGACTTCAGCACGCTGTCGTTCACGATCAACAACAGCCACTTCTTCTACGGCGACTTCATCAACGCGCTGATCACCTTCATCTCCGTCGCCGCGGCGATCTTCTTCTTCGTCGTCAAGCCGCTGAACGCGATGGCGGCGCGGCGCGCCGCCGGCCAGCCGGATCCGGAATCCGACACGCGTGCCTGCACGGAGTGCCTGTCGGAGATCCCGAAGGCGGCACGGCGCTGCGCCTTCTGCACCGCCACGCAGGCGCCGGTCGACGATCAGCCGGCGCCAGCCGTCGCCTGAGCGCCGGCGACTCGCAAACCTCGGCTTTGCCGGTCAGCGGTCGCGCGCCGTCGCGTCAGCGCTGCGACCCGCGCCCTCAGCCCGCGCCCGAGCGCCGGCGACCCCCACTCAGCCGTTCTTGTAGTACTCCGCGTTGATCTGGATGTACTTCGTCCACTCGTCCGGCAGCTGATCCTCGGCGAAGCAGGCGTCCACCGGGCAGGCCTCGACGCACGCGTCGCAGTCGATGCACTCGTCCGGATCTATATAGAGCATCTCGACCTCCGCGTAGCCGGTCTCCTCGGGGGTCGGATGGATGCAGTCGACCGGGCAGACCTCGACACACGAGTTGTCCTTGGTCCCGATGCACGGCTCCGCGATCACATAGGCCATCTGTCTCTGATTCCTGTCGTCGGGGGAAAGGGGGCCAAATACTACGGGCCCGTGCGGGACGCTTGCGCTGCGCCGTCGGCCCGCCCGTGCGAGCCACGGGCCGCGATCGTCGCAGGCGCCCGCACCGTGGAACACGCCTGCGCGCAGGGCGCGCCCGGTCGTTCAGCTGACCAGCGGTCGCCTCGGAATCGGCGGCGCCGCCTGTTCGAGCGCCGCGGCGAGCGCCAGCAGCGCCCCCTCGCCGGCCGGGCGACCGACCAGCTGCACGGCCAGCGGCAGGCCGTCCTCGCCCTCGAACAGCGGCACCGCGATCGCCGGCTGACCGCTCGCGTTGAAGACCGGCGTGAACGGCGTGAAGTAGCCGGAGCGGGCGAAGGTCTCAAGCGGCGCCGGCGCGGCGGTGTCCAGCGAGCCGAGCTCGAGCGGTCGCTGCGCGAGTGCCGGAGTGATCAGTGCGTCGTATCGCTCGAGTGACGCGACGAGCGCCCGCATGCGGCCCTGCAGCTGGGTCTGGAGCAGCTGGAAGCCGACCGCGTCCAGGTGGCGCGAGCGCTCCCACAGCGCCCAGCTCATCGGCTCCATGTCCTCGGCCGTCGGCTCGGCCCGGCCGGCGTTGATCGCCGAGAAGCGGATCCCGAGCGCCACGGCCGCACCGAAGTAGGCGCCGAACAGCTCGGCGAGGTCATCGTCCTGCCACGGCGGAGCGATCTCCTCGAGCTCGTGGCCGAGCCCGGCGGCCAGCTCCGCGGCGCGATCGACCGCGGCGGCGCACTCCGCGTCCACCGGAGCGTCGGGAATCGGCGGCAGCTTCGTGAACGCGATCCGCAGGCCGCGCGTCGGCGCGCGCGCGGCGCTGAGCGCGAACGGTTCGTCCGGCGCGGGGATCCAGGCCGCATCGCCGGGCTCGTAGCCGGCGAGCAAATCCAGCAGCACCGCCGTGTCGGCGACGGTGCGCGTCAGCACGCCGTCGATCACCAGCGGTGAGGAGCCCAGATCGGGGGCGGTCGAGACGCGGTGGCGCTGCGCCTTGAGGCCGACGAGGCCGCAGCACGCCGCCGGGATCCGCAGCGAGCCGCCGCCGTCGTTGCCGTGCGCGATCGGCACCATGCCGGCGGCAAGCGCCGCAGCCGACCCCCCCGACGAGCCGCCCGGGGTGCGCGCGGGATCCCAGGGGTTGCGCGCCGGGCCGTGCAGCCGGGGCTCGGTGACCGGCAGGATCCCGTACTCGGGCAGCTTCGTCGTGCCGACGATCACGAAGCCGGCCTCGCGCAGCCGGCGCACGACGCTGTGGTCGTAGCTCGCGACGAAGTCGCGCATCAGCGCGCAGCCCTGTGTCAGTCGCAGCCCGCGAACGGCGCGGTTGTTCTTGATCGCGATCGGAACGCCGGCGAACGGACGCGGATCGCCGGGCGCGATCTGGTCGGCGGCGGCGAGCGCCCCCTCGTGGTCGACCTCGACGAAGGCTCCAAGGCGAGGATCGAGCGCGTCGATCCTCGCCAGCGACTCTCCGACCAGCTCACGCGCGGAAAGCTCGCCAGAGCGCACGAGCGCCGCGAGCTCTCCGGGGGCGCGGAACATCAGCTCGTCGCTCATCGCCGCCGGGAGCCTACAGACGGGCGGTTTGCGCAAGGCTTACGGGTGGTTACGCTGCGCTAGCGCCGTTCACATCGCCACGAAAGCGGGTCAGATGAGCGAAGTACAGTCGGGTCTGGAGGGGGTCGTCGCATTCGCCACGCAGATCGCCGAGCCCGATCGCGACGGCGGCGCGCTGCGCTACCGGGGTGTCGACATCGAGGAGCTGGTCGGCGCCGTTCCCTACGAGCAGGTCTGGGGACTCCTGGTCGACGATCGCTTCGAGCCCGGTCTCGGCCGCCCGCGCGTCGCAGCCGCTCGGCGTCCACAGCGGCGATGTGCGCGTCGACGTGCAGGCGGCGCTCGCGATGCTCGCCGCACAGTGGCGACTCGGCCAGCTGATCGACATCGACGAGGCGCGGGCGCGCGACGATCTCGCCCGCCTCTCCGCGGCGACGATCGCCTTCGTCGCGCAGTCGGCCCGCGCGGACGGAGGATTGGCTGCCTCGCCCGAGCAGATCGACGGCGCGCAGTCGATCGCCGAGAGCTTCCTGCTGGCCTGGCGCGGCGAGGCGGATCCCGGTGCCGTGAAGGCGATCGACGCCTACTGGGTCTCGGCGGCCGAGCACGGCATGAACGCCTCGACCTTCACCGCCCGCGTGGTCGCATCGACCGGCGCCGACTGCGCCGCCGCACTGTCCGCCGCCGTGGGCGCGCTCTCGGGGCCGCTGCACGGCGGCGCGCCCTCGCGCGTGCTGAAGATGCTCGACGAGGTCGACGCGCTCGGCGACGCGGAGCGCTGGGTCAACGAGGCGCTCGACCGCGGCGAGCGCCTGATGGGTTTCGGCCACCGCGTCTACCGCGCCGAGGATCCCCGCGCCCGCGTGCTGAGGCGCACCGCGCGCGAACTCGGCGCGCCTCGCCTGGAGGTGGCAGAGGCGCTCGAGCAGGCCGCCCTGGCCGAGCTGCATGCGCGCAAGCCAGATCGTGTGCTCGCGACCAACGTCGAGTTCTGGTCGGCCGTCGTGCTCGACTTCGCGCAGATCCCGACGGAGCTCTTCACACCGATGTTCGCATGCGCCCGCACGGCCGGCTGGTCGGCCCACATCCTCGAACAGAAGCGCGAGGGGCGCCTGATCCGTCCCAGCGCGAAGTACGTCGGCGAACCGCCGCGCAGCCGCGACTCCGTGGCCTGAATCGCTCGCAGGCCAGCGCGCGCCCTGGCCTTCGGCGCCACCAAGCCCGGCCGCCGGCGTCGGAAATGTGGTGCCGGGCATCCGTAAAAAATGCGGGTGTGGAGCGCCCATCCTCGGGTCTAGGCTCGATGGATGTCCAGGGCGCTACTGCCCGTCGGTGCTGACGAGCGGCTCAACGTTGTCGATCATCTCGAGGAGCTTCGCACTCGGCTGATCACCTGCCTGGCCGCCTTTGGCGTGGCGTTCGCCATCTGCTTCTGGCAGAACCACAGGCTGCTCGGACTGCTCGAGCAGCCCGCCAACGCCGAGCTGGCCAAACTGGCCAAGCGCGGAGTCGGCGTCGCCGGACAGACCGACACCACCCAGCGCGCCCTGCTGAAGCTGGCGGCCGTCGATCAGCACTTTGCGCGCGTGATGGCCAGCCCCTCGAGTGGCCTGACGGCGAGCCTGCGACACCAGGCAACGCTCATCGTGCCGCAGATCCAGGCCGCCGTCCAAAGCGTGCTGCACAGTGCCTCGCCGACCAACCTGCTCACGCTCGGGATCGGCGAGCCGTTCACCCAGACCGTGACCGTCTCGCTCTACTTCGCAGCCGTGCTCGCGCTGCCGGTGATCCTGTTCGAGCTCTACGCCTACGTGATCCCCGCGTTCAGTCCTCGTGAGCGGGCTGTGGCCGTCCCGGTGATGCTCGCCGTCCCCGCGCTGTTCCTGGCGGGCATCGCCTTCGGCTACTTCGTCGTGGTGCCCGCCACCGTGCGCTTCCTGCTCGGCTTCAACAGCGGCTCGTTCGACGTCAACGTCCAAGCAAGCAGCTACTTCCCGTTCGCGGGGCTGCTGATGCTCGCGATGGCGGTGATCTTCCAGCTGCCGCTGGCGATCGTCGCCGCGGTGCGGGCCGGCATCGTGACGACCCGGCAGCTGCGCCACAACCGCCGCATCGCGATCGTGATCGCCGTGCTGATCGCTGCGATCCTGCCGGGCGCCGCGATCACGATGGTCTTTGAGGCGGTGCCGATAATCGTGCTCTACGAGGTCGGCATTCTCGTCGCCGCGATCCTCGAGCACCGCGACGCGCGACGCGCGAGGCGGGCCACGCGCGTGGCGGTCGCCGCCCCGGCGGGTCGACCGCCAACACCGCCGGTCCCGCCGAGCGGCGCATTCTGATTCACCGCACGGCCGGCGGGCCCCGGGGCGTTTTGCGCGGTTGCTGAGCACGGTCTGTGTGCGCTCGCGCGGGCGCACCTCGCCGTGCGGTAGCTCAAGCCGGCAATGCTCGTGCCGATAGCTTCCGCTGTGCCTGGTTCGAGAAGCGTGCTCGCTCGCCGAGCACTGGGGCTTGCCTTCCTCGTTTCGCTCTCGCTCGCGCTGACGCCGGGGAGCGCGAGTGCCACGACGCCGTGCAGCGCCGGAACATGGTCACTCAGCGGCGACACCCCGTGCGCGACGGCGGATCCGGGCTACTACGCGCCGGGCTCCGGCGCGACGAGCGAGTTTTCGTGCAACCCCGGCACCTACAACCCGGACTTCGGATCCAGCTCGAGCGCGGCCTGCGTGGCCGATCCCGAGGGGACCTATTCGGGCGCGGCGGCGACCGTGGCCACCGTTTGCTCGGTGGGCACCTACGCCGCCGGCACCAGCAGCACGTCGTGCACGCCGGCCGACCCGGGCTACTTCGTGAGCACGACGCAGGCGACCGCGGAGCTGCCCTGTCCGGCCGGCAGCTACGCCACCGGCCCGGCCGCGGCGGTCTGCTTCCCCTCGCCCGCCGGTTTCGCGTCGCCAACCGAGTCCTCGAGCCCGACACCCTGCCCTTCCGGCAGGTTCGCCCCGGCCTCCTCCTCGGTCTGCCAGCTCGACATGCCAGGCACCTACTCGGGCACCGAGGCCGCTGCCGCAACGTCCTGCGCCGCCGGCAGCTACGCCCCCTCGAGTGGGAGCAGCTTCTGCACCGAGGCCGACATCGGCTTCTACGTGAGCGACACCCAGGCAATTGCCGAGACGCCGTGCGCGCCCGGTCGCTATTCGCCCGCCACCGGCGCCGCCGCCTGCACCCCGGCCGACCGGGGCTACTACGTCGCCGCCGCGCAGGCCAGCGCCGAGACGCCATGCCCGGCCGGAAGCTACGCGGCCGGCACGGCCAGCACGCAGTGCACCCCGGCCATCCCGGGCGACTACGTCAGCGCCGCCGCGGCGGTCTCGGCCACGCCCTGTCCGGCTGGCAGCTACGCGGCGGACGCCGGCGCGACTGCCTGCACCCTCGCGGACGCCGGCTCCTACGTGGCCGCGTCCGGCTCGAGCAGCGAGTCGCCGTGCCCGGCGGGGAGCTACGCGGCGAACGCGGGATCGGCGTGGTGCACTCCCGCGCCGGCCGGCAGCTACGCCCAGCAGGGCGCGACCGCTGCGACGACGTGTGCGCCCGGCACGACCACGACCAGCCCGGGCCAATCGAGCTGCACCGCGGAGCCCGCCGCCGCCAGCCCGAGCCTCACCGTCTCGGGCGTCAGCCAGCCGGGCGGCGGGCGGATCGAGCTGATGCTGACCGCCTCGACGACAGGCGCCTTCGAGGCGAGCGCCACCGCGCAGAGCACCGGCAAGAAGCAGAAGAAGACCGCCTCGTCGGTGGGTGAATACGAGGGCGCGAACGTGGCCGGCCCCAACACCACCGCCACGATCACGATCAACCCGACCGCCGCAACGAAACGGCTTCTGGCCCGCTCGCACACGCTGCGCGTATCGGTCGTGGTCACGTTCACCGCGGCTGCCGGCGGCCAGTCCGTGTCGCACACGGTAGTCGTCACCGTGCACGCGCCCGCCAAGCGCACGTAGCGCGCCGCGACCGCGCCGCGGACCGCAGCGGCCACGGCCTGCGTCACCTCCACCTGGGTAGGTATTCACCCGTCCCGTGGGGTTGATTGCGTGAAGGCTGACCCGCAGCCTAAGAATCCGCGAAATTTCCGCGCCAACAGGGCCATTTTGGGCCGAATCCGCCCGCGACGGCACTTAGCATCGCGCCCCGGTGACTCGTGCACGCGCCAGCGTTCCGCCAACGTCGTGTGTGCGCACACACGACCAGCTCGGCATCCTCGCCAACGGCCCACGGCCACATCGTGCGCCGGTACTGGCCGCGGACTGAATCGACGACCCGAGCTGTGGCGATGGCGGGACTGGCTGCCAGGCGAACCCGGCTCGGCGTCGGGGCCACCGTTTCAGCCCTCGTCATCGCCGGCGCCGCCGCGACGCCCGGGCCGGCGCACGCCTCGACCGTCGCATCGGTGACTGTGGCCGCGGGCACTCTGTCGTTCATCAGCGGCACGCCGAGCACGACGATCACGTTCCCGACCACAACGCTGAACGGAACCAACCAGACGATCGCGGCGACACTCGCCTTCTCGATTGGCGACGCCACGGGGTCCGGCTCAGGCTGGGACGTGACGGCCACCTCGACCACCTTCACCTCCGGCAGCCATACCCTCCCGACCACCGCCACGACCGTTCAAACGGCGCCGACGGCAACGTGCAACTCCGGCGCGACGTGCACGCCCGCGACCAACCTGGTGAGCTTCCCCTACACGCTACCCGCGGCGGCGACCGCGCCGACGGCGACCAAGCTGTTCGACGCGGCTGCCAATACAGGGTTGGGCGCTCAGACGTTCACGGCGACCTGGACACTGACGATCCCTGCCGGAGCCGTCGCGTCAGCAACGCCTTACACCTCGACCTGGACGTTCTCGCTCGTCAGCGGGCCCTAGGCATAGGCGCCGATCGCTGGGCGCAAGCGTCATCACAAACGCCGAGGGCCCGGCAATGCGCCGGGCCCTCGGAACAGCAAACCAGAAGCAGAGCCCGGCGTGCGCCGGACCGCTGCGCTTCTTACATCATCCCGCCCATGTCCGGCATGCCGCCACCGCCACCGCCGTGATTCTCCTCAGGCATCTCGGCGACGATCGCCTCGGTGGTGAGGATGTTCTTGGCGATCGAGGCGGCGTTCTGGAGCGCTGAGCGCGTCACCATCGCCGGGTCGATCACGCCGGCCGCGACGAGATCGACGATCTCGTTGGAGGCGGCGTTGAGGCCCCAGCCCTTCTTGGCCTTGCGGACCTCGTTGACGACGACGGAGCCCTCGAGTCCCGCGTTCTCCGCGATCTGACGGAGCGGCTCCTCGAGCGCGCGCAACACGATCTTCGCGCCCGTCTTCTCGTCCTCGTCCTCGATCGCGTCGAGCTTGATCGCCGAGGTCGCCTCGAGCAGCGCGACGCCGCCGCCCGGCACGATGCCCTCCTCGAGGGCGGCGCGGGTGGCCTGCAGCGCGTCCTCGACGCGGTGCTTCTTCTCCTTCATCTCGGTCTCGGTCGCCGCGCCCACCTTGACGACGGCGACGCCGCCCGACAGCTTGGCGAGGCGCTCCTGGAGCTTCTCGCGGTCGAAGTCGGAGTCGGTGTTCTCGATCTCGGTCTTGATCTGGTTGATGCGGCCCTTGATCGCGGCGGCATCACCGGCGCCGTCGACGATCGTCGTGTTGTCCTTCGCCACGACGACACGGCGCGCACGGCCGAGCTGCGAGACCTGCGTGTTCTCGAGCTTGAGGCCCATCTCCTCGGTGATCACCTCGGCGTTGGTGAGGATCGCGATGTCCTCGAGCATCCGCTTGCGACGATCGCCGAAGCCCGGCGCCTTGACCGCAACGCCCGTGAAGGTGCCGCGGAGCTTGTTCACCACGAGCGTCGCGAGCGACTCGCCCTCGACGTCCTCGGCGATGATCAGCAGCGGCTTGCCCGACTGGATGACCGCCTCGAGCACCGGCAGCACGTCACGGACGGCGCCGATCTTCTGGTTGGCGATCAGGATGTAGGGATCCTCGAGCACTGCCTCCATGCGGTCCTGGTCGGTGACCATGTAGGGGGAGATGTAGCCCTTGTCGAACTGCATTCCCTCGGTGAACTCGAGGTCCATGCCGAACGTCTGGCCCTCCTCGACGTTGACCACACCGTCCTTGCCGACCCGCTCGATCGCGTCGGCAATCACGTCGCCGATCTCGTCGTCGCCGGCCGAGATCGTCGCGACGCGCGCGATCTGATCCTTGCCGGAGACCTCCTTGGACTGCGTGCCGATGTGCTCGACGACCTGGTTGACGGCGCGCTCGATGCCGCGCTTCAGCGCCAGCGGATTCGCGCCGGCCGTCACGTTCTTCAGGCCCTGGCGAACGATCGCCTGGGCGAGCACCGTGGCGGTCGTCGTGCCGTCTCCGGCGACGTCGTTGGTCGCGGTTGCGACCTCGCGCACCAGCTGCGCACCCTGGTTCTCGAACGGATCCTGAACCTCGATCTCACGCGCGATGGTGACACCGTCGTTGGTGATCGTGGGGGCGCCGAACTTCTTGTCAAGAACGACATAGCGGCCCTTCGGGCCGAGCGTCACCTTGACCGCATTCGCTACGGCGTCCACACCGGCCTCGAGGGCCTTGCGTGCATCGCCGGCGTACTTCAATTCCTTGTGAGCCATTCTCGTTCAGTCTCCTTAGGACTCGACGCGTGCGAGGACGTCGGACTCGCGCAGGACCAGCAGGTCCTCGCCATCGACCTTGATCTCGGTCCCGCCGTATTTGCTGTACAGGACCTCGTCGCCCTCGGAGACGTCGAGCGGAATGCGCTTGCCGTCATCGTCGAGCTTGCCGTCACCGACGGCCAGGACCTTGCCCTTCTGCGGCTTCTCCTTGGCGGTGTCGGGAAGGACGATGCCACTCGCGGTGGTCTCCTCCTCCTCGATTGCCCGCACGATCAGCCGATCGCCCAGGGGCTTGAGCTTCATCTCGAAACCTCCGTTGAGTGTGTGCTTCCCGCGGCGAGCACCCCGTCAGGAGGCCACCGCTCTCATTGGCACTCTCGTTATGAGAGTGCCAGTCACGCCCGATAATACAGGGCAAACGGCCCAACTGTCAAGCAAAACTGGCAGTCTAGGGCGAAGAGTGCCAGAATCGTCACAAGGGAACTCGACGATTTGCACAACCGAACCCGGGGATGAGCCGTAGAAGCCATATGGTCGCGCAGGCCCGCCAACGGCAGCCGCTTGCGGCGGCCCCACCGAACCGGGAGGCTTCCGGTGTGGCCACCTCCCCGCTGCGCGTCCAGCCGTCCGAGGGCGAGTCGGCGCGCCTCGCCCTCCGGCTCGCCGCCGGGGACCGCGGCGCCTTCGAGGCGCTCTACCGCCGTCACGGGGCGACGACCTTCGCCTATCTGCGCAGCCGGCTGCGGAGCCGCCCCGCCGCCGAGGACGTTCAGCAGCAGGTGTGGCTCGAGGTGTGGGAGCGGCGGTCGACCTTTGACCCGGTGCGCGCGTCGTTCCTGACCTGGGTGATGCTGATCGCACGCAGCCGCGCGATCGACGCTCAGCGCCGCCGCCAACCCGAGCCGCGGGACCCTCAGGGCGATCTCGATCCGCTCCTCGGTGTCGAGGAATCCCACACCGAGGAGATGCTCGAGCGCTGGAGAGTCGCAGACGCACTGGCGCGGCTGCCCCGCGAGGAGGCCGAGATGCTGCGAATGCGATTTCACGACGGGCTGTCGCAAGCGGAGATCGCGGAGCGCACCGGGGTCGCCCTGGGCACCGTCAAGATGCGCATGGTGGACGGCCTGGAGAGGTTGCGCGACCTGCTCGCCGAGGAGCGCACGTGAGCGGCACGCGCTATCCGGATGACGCGGTCGAGCGCGAGCTCATCGCCTTCGCGCTTGGCCAGCTCGATCCGATCGAGACCGAGCGGCTGGAGCGCCGGCTCGCGAGCGATCCCCACCTGCGCTCGCGCCTGGCGGAGCTGGGCGCGACGGTGCTCACCCTCTCGCAGCTCCCGGGCGAGGCCTGGGAGGCGGAGGAGCCACCGCCGCCGCCCGCGCTGGATCCCAACGCGTCGCAGTCGGCGCCGGCGGTGGTCGCTGCGCCCGCGCTCCGTCGTCGCAGGATCCGCCGGCGCGGTGGTTTGCCGCTCCTGCGGCCGTTGACCACGGTCGCGGCGGCCGCGGCGCTGCTCGCCGTCGGGGTGCTCGTCGGCGTTCTCGCCAGGTCGTCATCGAGCTCGGCGAGCGCGCACATCATCGCGAGTGCCCGACTGGCCCCGATCGACAACGTGGACCCCTCCGCGCGGGCCGTCTTCCGCCTCGCGTCAGATGAGACCGCGCGGTTCGAGGTCAGCGGTCTCGCCCCAACCGACGGCCGCCACGTCTACGAGCTGTGGCTGATGGACTCGACCAGCGACCTCATCTCGGTTGCCACCTTCCGCGTGAACGCCGCCGGTCGCGCGCAGCTGACGCTGACGCTGCCGGCCGCCCCCAGCCACTTCCGCTATCTCGACGTCTCGCTGCAGCCACTCGACGGGACCGCGCTGCACTCGAAGACATCGGTGCTGCGCGGCCCGACGCCGGCATAGGGCTCGCAAACCGCGTGGGCGCCTGACGTTCACGGCGAGCGGCGCGCTGCTGCGCCGGCGCGAACTTTTCCAACCGCGCGCGTCGCGGCGCCCGTATAGGAACGCGAACGTCACACCTACGAAAGGATCCCCAGTGAAGCGAACCATCGCTCTCCTTGCGAGCGCCGCCGTCGCCGCCGCAACGCCGGCCGTCGCCCTCGCCGCGACCGCCGGCGAGGCAGCCGCGCCGACCCAGACGATCGCCCAGATCGCCGCCGGGAACCCGAACTTCTCCACCCTCGTGAGCCTCCTGAAGAAGGTCGGGCTGGTCAAGGTCCTGAACGGCACGACGGACTACACCGTGTTCGCACCGACCAACGCGGCGTTTGCCGCGGTGCCGGCGGCGACGCTCAAGGCGCTGGCCGCCGACAAGACCGAGCTCAAAGCGGTCCTGCTCTACCACGTCATCCCCGGCAGCCTGCCCGCGAGCGAGGTCGTCAAGCACAAGACCCTCACCACCGCCGAGGGCGCGGCGCTGACGATCACCGTCAAGGGCATGGACGTCTACGTCAACAAGGCGCAGGTGACCCAGGCCAACATCCACGCGACCAACGGCTACATCCACGTCATCAACGCGGTGCTCATCCCGCCGAGCAAGTAGCCGGACGAATCTGATGCACCGAGGTCGCCGCCCCCGGCGCGGGGCGGCGACCCGCAGGAGGGCCCGTGACGGCTGGATGAGGAAAGCTGCCTGAGCGCCTGAAAAGCGCCGGGCGCCCGCCCTGGGAGGTCAGTTCTGGGCGCCGCCGAAGCCCTTGATGGCCTCGGTCATGCCGGCTGGCTTGTCGATGATCTGAGAGAAGCGAACGACGGTCACGGTGTCGTCCAGTGTGACCTTGCGGCCGTAGATCTGCTCGAGGAAGTGCACGAGGTCCTCGTGGCGGCGGAACTCGGGGTTGTCGTGCTCGATGTCGCGCGGCGAGAGGTCGCGCAGGCGGGTCACCTCGACCTGGTCGATCACGGCGTCGAAGATCTTCTCCCGCGGGGAGTATTGGTAGCCGATCGTGATGAGCACCGCCTGGTTCTTGCGGTACTTGTGGGACTTGTCGCCGAGCCGAATCGTCGCCGTCTTACGGCCGCGCTTGAGCTGATCGGCGAAGATCGTCGAGTAAAAGTTGAGCACCTGCACCGGCGGGAGGCTATCGGTCCGGGCGGGTTTTGGACAGCACGCTCTGCACCATCTCGCGCTCGCCCGGGTAGGTCAGCTGTTTGACGGCCTCCGCCATCGGCAGCCAGCGCGCGTCCTCGATCTCGTGGTCGTGATCGTTCGGCGAGCCTGAACTGAACTCGAACAGGAAGAAGCGGACCCGCTTGCTGATCAGACGGCCGCGGCGGCGGTAGTGGTAGTGCACGTCGCCGAGCGATTCGACCAGCCGCGCCTGCACGCCGCCCTCTTCGCGGACCTCTCGGATCGCCGCCTGCTCATCGGTCTCGTCGCCATCGAGGTGGCCCTTCGGCAGCGCGAGCACGCGAGCGCCGTTGGCCGCGCGGCGGGTCGGCACCACGACCAGCACCTCGTCGCCCTTGACCACGACACCGCCGGCGGAGCGTTCCTCGGCGTCGCGCGCGCGGGCGGCACGAGCGCCTTCGACGCGTATCCGCCCGGCCGCGTTGTTGTGCGCGTCGCTCATCGCAATCCCGCCAATTGGACGCCCGAACGCCCCGCAGCGGGCTCCCGACAGCGGTCCGTGCCCGGGGGTTCCGGAGCCCGACGCGGCGCCTGCGCACGCGACCGCATGAGTGAACGCTCTTCGCCCATGGGCCATGTATTCCACTGCATCGCGCGAGGGCGCGTCGGCCGATGCCGGTAGCGTCGCTATCGTGGCGTCCGTGCGCACCCGCAACCGCGCCGTCTTCGTTGCGCTGGCCGGCGCTTTGATCGCCGTGCCGGCGGTGGCGCTCGCCAAGGCCCCGCCGCTGCCGAAGGCGACCTCCCCGCTGCTGTGGGCGACGATCGACGTGTGCGACACGGCGACCCATCCCGACACGATCGGCATACGCGGCTCGATGCCGGGAACAGGCGACCGCGAGGAACTGATGTACATGCAGTTCGTCGTCGAGTACCGCAGCCCGACCGGCCACTGGCACTACCTCAAGGACGGCGAGTCGGCGCTCGCCGCGGTCGGCAACGGCGCCTCCAAGGCGCGCCAGGCCGGGCAGGATTTCCGGGTCGCGCGCAGCAGCACGCAGACCTACACGCTGCGCGGTGTGGTGGTGTTCGAATGGCGTGCGAACGGACGCACGATCGCGCAGGCCGTGCGCGCGACACGCGCCGGGCACACCGCCGGGGCGGGCGCCGACCCCCCCTACTACAGCGCCGCGACCTGCACGATCACGCGAGAAGCCGCGGGTCGTTCGTGATCACGCCGGTCACTCCGAGCGCCGCCAGGCGCGCGATCTCGGCGCCGTCGTCGACGGTCCACGCGTAGATCTCCCCGCCCGCGCCGCGCACCGCCTCGACGAGCGCGGCCGTCACCATCGAGAAGTGCGGCACGAGCGCGTCGATCGCGCCGGCGCCGATCCTCGCGGCCGCGCGCCCCGGGAGCAGATCGCGGTAGAGCGTCGAGACCGGCGGATGCATCAGCGGGCCCGGGATCTCGGGGACCGTCCAACCGAGCTCGAGCTCCGGGGCGAGCGCTCGGAAGCGCCCCAGCGTGCGCCAGATTCCGGTCGAGATGAATGCCCGCCGGCGCGCGCCGGCAGCGTCGAGCGCGGCGAGCACGCGTTCCTCGAGGCCGCGCCGCTTGATGTCCAGCTGGAGCCGGATCCCGCCATAGCGCGGCGTGCTCATGTGAGCGAGCGCATCGGCCAGCAGCAGCGGACCGGTCCGCGCCAGCGCACCGTAGTCGTGGGCGACATACAGCTCGCGACCGTCGCGCGAGGGCAGCACGTCGAACTCGATCATGTCGACGCCGACGGCGACGGCGGCGTCGAAGCTCTCGAGCGTGTTGGCCGTGGCGATCGCCGCGGCGCCCCGATGGCCGACGCGAATCAGTCCTGGCACTGCGGGCACCAGTAGGTCGTGCGGTTCTGCTCGCCCTGGCCGCCCGCGCGGATCCGCCCGCCGCAGCGCGGGCACGGCTCACCCTCGCGTCCGTAGACGGCGCGCGGCCGCGCCTCGTAGCCGTCGCGAGCCGACAGCTTCATCTGGCGGCGCGCGAAGCGAACCGCGGCGAGCACCACCTCATCGGGTGTCCGGCCGAGCGGCTTCCACGGATCGGCGGCTGCGGCAAAGCAGGACTCTGACTTCCAGATGTTGCCGATCCCCGCGAGCGTGCGCT
This sequence comes from uncultured Solirubrobacterales bacterium, assembly GCA_963709225.1. GTDB lineage: Bacteria > Actinomycetota > Thermoleophilia > Solirubrobacterales > Solirubrobacteraceae > Palsa-513. The sequence goes on along the minus strand of CAVPVM010000005.1, from coordinate 676,467 downwards.
GGTCGACGAGCGCATCGCCCAGCGGGCGCGTGGGATCGTCTTCGCGGATCCGCCGGATCAGCAGCGCCTCGTCGAAGTGCTCGCCGATCACGTCCTGTCCGAGCTGGGCGAGCCGCGGGTCGCTGCGGCTGCGGGCCGCCGTGATCAGCTCGAGCAGCGGACCATCGAACTGCACGACCTCGCGCTCGCCGGCGCGCAGAACGAGCCAGGCGCGCCGCGGTGCGCGCCGCCAGCGCTCGCCCGCCGCCTGCACCGACCACGCGCCGGTCATCCGCAGGTGGGAGTGCAGCACCAGTTCGCCCTCGAAATGCAGCAGCAGGTGCTTGCCGCGAGCCTCGACTCGGCTGACCGCCCGCCCGGCCAGACGCTCCGGCCAGCGGTCGCGCTCGTGACGGCGCTGCGGTGTGCGGATCTCGTCAGGAACACGACCCTCGAGCACGGGCCGGATGCTGTTGGCGGCATGGTGGATCGTGTCGCCCTCGGGCATCGACGATCCATCGTAGAGCGCGACGGACGCGTGCGTTTACGCGCTGAGCGTCAGCCGGCGCGGGCCGCTGCGGAAGCCGAGCTCCACCAGCAGCGGCTCGGCGGGGCCGCCCAGCACCGGTTCGCCGTCGATCCGCTCGAGCTCGAGCTTGCGAATCCGCCCTGAGCGCACGGCGTCGGCGAGCGCGCTGAGGGCGAGACGCAGCGGTTCGCCGGTGACGAAGGTCTGTAGCCCCCGACCGCCGGCCTCGACGTAGCAGGCGACCTCGGCGCCGACCAGCACGACGTGCGCGCCGGCGACGCGCGCAGGGCGGCGGCCCGCGGCGCCCGCTTCACGCGGAGCGCCGCCCGGCTCGGGCCAGGGCAACGCGGCGCCGAATGGCTGCGCCGGATCGCTCGCCGCCAGCACAAGCGCCGGAGCCTGGTCGAGGTCTCGCTGCGCGCGCAGCCGCTCGACCGCGCCGGGCAGCGCGAACTGGGCGCCGCCGAGTCCCTCGATGAAGTAGCCGCGCCGGCAGATGCCGAGCGTCTCGAGCTGGGCCAGGGAGTCATAGAGCGCCGCGAAGCCGCCCGTCACCCCCTCGGCGAGCACCAGTTCGCGGGTCAGGATGCCGTAGCGCTCGAGCAGCAGCTCGGCCAGCGTGCGCCGCCGCGCCACGGGGTCGGCGGCGGGCGTGAAGAGCGGTGCGACGAGCGACCAGCGGCCCTGGACCGGGGCGCGCGTCTGGGCGCGCGAGGCGCGCACCGCCGGGGCGAAGCGCCGCCCCGAGCGCGGATTCGCGAAGCGCGTGGCGGCCCCGGCGCCGCCGCGCGTCAGCGCGAGCCGGGGAGCACGCAGCGGCGCCCAGGCGTCGTTGGTGATCTCACTCGCCCAGACGAGGTCCCATAACGCCTCCTGGAGCGCCTCGATCGGCGCGTCGATCTCGGCCGCGAGGTCGCCGAAGAAGCAGGGGGCGGCCCGCAGCCGCTCGCGGATCAGCTCATGCTCGCGTTCGGCCGGAGCTTCCAGCCTGGCCGCGGCGGCAGGCGGCCCGATCGCCGGGGCGTCGTCGCGGAAGTAGAGCGCGACGCGGCCCGAGCGGCGGGCGATCGCCCCCGCGCCGACCCAGACGATCTCGCCCGCGGCGCAGAGCTGGTCGAGCCAGCTCGTCGAGTAGGCGCCGACGCGGCGCGGCAGCACGGCGCGCTCCCACAGCTCCGCCGGCAGCGCGAGGCCCTGCAGCGGCACGAGGATCTCGCGCAGGCGCTCGACCCCGGCGCCGGCCGCGGCGTGGCGGTCGACACCCTGCCAGGAGGGCAGGAAGACCGCGAGCGCGCGCGGCTCGGCCGGCTCGATCTCGCGTCGAAGAACCGCCAGCGATGCTCGGCGCAGGCGCCTCAGCACCTCCGGATCGCACCACTCGCGCTCGCCCGGGCGGGCGCGCGGGTCGGAGGTCGGGCGCAGCTCGCCACGGACCAGTTGCCCGTCGGCCTCGAGCTCGCGCAACGCGCTGCTCATGTCGACGCCGTAGCGCACCGAGAGCTCCGCCGTCGTGAACGGACCGCTGGCGCGCGCGTGACGCGCGGCCAGCTCGCGCAGGGCGTTCGGCACGTCCTCGAGGAACGCGTCGGGCAGACCGGAGGGCGGCATCACGCCGAGTGCGTCGCGATAGAGGCCGGCGTCCTGCGCCGCGATGTAGCGCTGCTCGCGCGCGACCCGAACCGCGACGGCGCGGCGCTCGCGCGTCAGCTCGGCCAGCATCGCGTCGGCGTCCAGCGCGTCGAGCACCCGTTCGCGCACCTCGGCGGCGGTGAGGTCGCCGAGCGTGCGCAGCACGTCGTGCAGCTCGTCGCGCGAACTGGCCTGGCGGGTGGGCGAGCGCCGCGACAGGTCGGCCTCGAGCGCGTCGAGCGCGCCGGCGTCGATCAGCTCGCGCAGTTCCTCCTGGCCGAGCAGCTCGCGCAGCAGCTCGCGGTCGAGCGACAGCGCGGCGGCGCGGCGCTCCGCGTTGGGCGCGTCACCCTCATACATGTAGGTGGCCACGTAGTCGAACAGCAGCGAGGAGGCGAACGGCGACGCCGTCGGCGTCTCGACCTCGACCAGCGAGATCTCGCGGCGCGCGAGCGAGCGCAGCAGCCATTCGAGCCCCGCGAGGTCGAGCACGTCGCGCAGGCACTCGCGGTAGGTCTCCAGGATGATCGGGAAGTCGGGGTAGCGGCGGGCAACCTCGAGCAGGGTCTGCGCCTTCAGGCGCTGCTGCCACAGCGGTGTGCGGCGCCCCGGATAGGCGCGCGGGATCAGCAGCGCGCGGGACGCGTTCTCGCGGAAGCGCGCGCCGAACAGCGCCGAGGAGCCGAGCTCCGCCACGACCAGCTCCTCGAGCTCCTCGGGCTCGGGCAGCACCAGCTCGGCGCTCGGCGGCTCGTCGGTGTCGGGCAGATGGACGATGATCCCGTCGTCTGACCAGATCGCATCGGACTCGAGGCCGTAGCGCTCGCGGATCCGGGCCGACAGCGCCAGCCCCCACGCCGCGTGGATGCGGCCGCCGAACGGCGAGAGCACGCACAGCCGCCAGTCGCCGATCTCATCGCGGAAGCGCTCGATCACAATCGTGCGGTCGGAGGGGATCACGCCGGTCGCCGCCTGCTGCTCGCCGAGGAAATCGAGCAGGTTGCGCGCGGCCAGCGGGTCGAGGTCGTAGTCGCGCTCCAGCACCTCGGCGGGCTGGGAGAGCGCCCAGCGCGAGAACGCGCCGATCGCCTCGCCGAGCTCCTTCGGCCGTCCGACCGAGTCCCCGCGCCAGAACGGCACGGCCCCGGGCGCGCCGGGAGCCGGTGTGACGATCACGCGGTCGCGACCGATCTCCTCGATCCGCCAGGCCGTCGCACCGAGCAGGAAGGTCTGCCCGGGGCGCGCCTCATAGACCATCTCCTCGTCGAGCTCGCCGACGCGGCGTCCGTCCGGGAGCGTGACGGCGAACAGGCCGCGGTCGGGGATCGTGCCGGCGTTGACGACGGCCAGCTTCTGCGCCCCCTTGCGCGCGCGGATCGTGCCCGCCAGACGGTCCCAGGCGATTCGCGGCCGCAGCTCGCCGAACTCGCTCGAGGGGTAGCGGCCGTCCAGCATGTCGAGCACGTTCTCCAGCAGCTCGCGGCTCAGCTCGCTGTAGGAGTGGGTGCGGGTCACCAGCGCAAACAGGTCGTCGACCGGCACGCTCTCGGCGCTCGCGGCGATCGCGACGATCTGCTGGGCGAGCACGTCGAGCGCGTTGCGCGGCACGACCGTCGGCTCGATCCGCCCCTCGCGCATCGAGCGCACGACGACGGCGCACTCGAGCAGGTCGGCGCGGAACTTGGGAAAGATGCGGCCCTTGCTGGTGGCGCCGACGCCGTGCCCGGAGCGCCCGATGCGCTGCAGCCCGCGTGCCACCGACTTCGGCGACTCCACCTGGATGACGAGGTCGACGGCCCCCATGTCGATGCCGAGCTCGAGCGAGGAGGTGGCCACCAGGCAGGGCAGCTCGCCGGCCTTCAAAAGCTCCTCGATCGCCGTGCGCTCCTCCCGGGCGAGCGAGCCGTGATGGGCGCGCGCGATCTCGGCCGGCGCCGCCTCGCCCGGCCCCGGGGCGTCGCCGTCAGCGGCGGCGAGCTCGTTCAGGCGCAGCGCCAGACGCTCGGCGGCGCGACGGCTGTTGACGAACACGATCGTCGAGCGGTGCGTGCGGACCAGCTCCAGGAGCTGCGGATAGATCGCCGGCCAGATCGAGCGACGCGTCGCCTCGCCGCCGACGACCGGTTCGAGCGGGTCGCGGTCGACGCCCTGGTCGGGTTCGACCATCGACTCCACCGGAACGCGGATCTCGAGGTCAAGCGGCCGCGTCGCGCCGACGTCGACGATCGTCGCGCGGCGCGCCGGGCCGACCATGAAGCGGGCGACCTCCTCGAGCGGACGCTGCGTGGCTGAGAGCCCGATCCGCTGCAGCGGGCGGCCGCCGAGCTGCGCCTCGAGCCGCTCGACCGTCAGCGCGAGGTGCGCGCCGCGCTTGGTGGCTGCCACCGCGTGGATCTCGTCGAGGATCACCGCCTCGACGTCGGTGAGGATCTCGCGGGCCTGCGAGGTCAGCATCAGGTACAGCGACTCGGGGGTGGTGATCAGGATGTCCGGCGGGTGGCGCAGCATCGCGGCACGCTCGCGGGCTGGCGTGTCGCCCGTCCTGATCGCGACGCGCACCGCCTCGCCGAGCCCGAGACCGCGCAGCGGCGCTCGCAGGTTGCGCTCGACGTCGTAGGACAGCGCCTTCAGCGGCGAGACATACACCAGCCGTGTGCGGTGCTCGCCGGCCCCGGCGGCCCCGGCGGCGACGAAGCGATCGAGGCCCCAGAGGAACGCGGCGAGCGTCTTGCCCGAGCCGGTCGGCGCGCTGATCAGGACGTTCTCGCCGGTCGCGATCGCCGGCCACGCCTGCGTCTGCGCGGGCGTCGGCGCCTCGAACGCACGCGCGAACCAGTCGCGCACCAACGGGGTGAAGGCGGAGAGCGGCACTCACCGACGACGTTAGCGCGCGGCGCCGGCGGGACGCACGGAGGCTTGCGCCGCGCGGCCGCACGCCGGTGCCGGAAGCCGCCGGCGGGCGGCAAAATACCTGCTCAGCCGCCGAGCTGCTTCAGCGTCTGCGCGAGCTGCGAGGAGATCTGGCCGGTGATGTCGGTCACCCGGCCGGCCGGCGGCACCGCCGCCGCCTGTGGTCCGTAATCGAACAGGTTCATCGTGACCGTCTCGTCGAGGCGCTCCGAGTCGATGCTCAGGGGAAGGTCGATCTGAATGCGACGGACCAGGTTGGAGCCGTCGATCCAGACGTCGACGGGCAGCGTGGCGCTGCCGGTCAGATGCTCGAGCAGCTGAGCGAACTTCGCGGAATAGACCTGCTGCTGCGCTGAGGAGGAAGCCGTGGAGCGGTCGAGGTCGACGAGCGCTCGGTAATGGGTGGTCGCGACGCCGCCGATCGTCTGCGAGCCCTCGTCACTGACGGATCCCGCAGCGCGCAGCCATGCGAGCGTCTGCGCCGGATCGCCGCTGCTCAGCGAGGCCCCGCCGGCTGGCGCCAGGCTGGCGAAGGCGGTGGTCGACACTCGGTACCACGTGTCTGTCGAGGCCGGCGACTGGATGTAGATGTAGGGCCCGGCGAGCACCTCATTGACCGTGGTGTCACCGATCGTAAAACTCATCGAGCCGGACTGCGCGGCGCCGGTGTTGACCGCGCCGCTGCCGGTCATCGCCACGGTCACTCCGCCGCCGCTCGCGTTCAGCGCCAACGTGAAGCGGTAGCCCGGTTCGTTCGAGGTGACGGCCGCCGCGAGTGACACGGGCGTCGAGGCCACCGGGCCGCTCCCGCCGCCGCCGAGTGCGAGCGCAGCGATCGCCGCGGCACCAGCGGCGGCGCCAAGCGCCCCCGCCCACAGATAGAGCCGCCGGCGGCTCCTGGGCGTTGCGAAGGCAGCGAGCTCCGCCGGATCGAGGGCGGGGCTGCCGGTCCATTCGAACGCGTGCTGCTCGCCCTCCGGGGTGGCCATCGCGCCAGCATCGACCGAATCGAGCGGCAGCTTGACGATTGACCGACATCCGGCCATGACATACGGCCAGGGGCGCTCACGCGGCGAGCGCGATCGCGCGGGCCAGCACGGCGTCGAACATCGCCGTCGTGAGCCGCCCCGTGAACGTGTTCTGCTGGCTGACGTGAAAGCTGGCAAGCAGGATCTGGCCGTTCTCCGCCTGGTGCTCGGCTGCGTGGGCGAAGGCCGGTCGCGGGCGCCGGCGCCCGTCGATCAGCCGCAGCGCCGCGTCCCACGCGAACGCTCCGAGGCAGAGGATCACCGGCGGCACCCCCAGCAGCTCGAGCTCGCGCCGGGCGTATGGCAGGCAGTTGTCGCGTTCCTGGGGCGTCGGCCTGTTGGCGGGCGGGGCACAGCGCACCGCGGCGCAGATCCAGACGCCGTTCAGCGCCAGGCTGTCGTCGCGCGCGAGCGAGACGGGCCGGGTGGCGAGGCCGGCGCGGTAGAGCGCCGCGAAGAGGAAATCGCCGGAACGGTCGCCGGTGAAGACGCGGCCCGTGCGGTTGGCGCCGTGGGCGGCCGGCGCAAGGCCGAGGATCACGATCCGAGCCCCCGGATCGCCGAAGCCGGGGACCGGCCGACCCCAGTAGGTCTGCTCGGCGAACGCGGCCCGCTTCTCGAGCGCGACCCGCTCGCGCCATGCGACCAGGCGCGGACAGCGCCGGCAGGATTCGATCTCAGCGGCGAGCGCGGCAAGCCCCTCGTCGCGTAGGCTCTGTCCCGTGTCGTCGCGCTTCCTCATCGTCGCCAGCGCCTGTCTAGCAGTCACGCTCGGCGGCTGCTCGCTGGCGCCCAGCAGCAGCAGCTCCAACAGCTCCGGCTATACGGGCGCCAAGGCGCTTGTCGCTTCGACGCTCAACCTGCTGGCCAGCGACTCGAGCTCAAGCAACGGGCTCGACATCTGCGAGCACGTGCTCGGCAGCGCGCTGCGCAGCGCGCTCAAGAAATCTGGCAGCTGCCAGACAGATGTCGACAACCAGCTGAAGACGGTCGACGACTTCACGCTGACGATCGAGTCGATCAAGGTCTCCGGCAAGGCCGCGACGGCGCGGGTGCAGACCGAGGTCAACGGCCAGAAGACGATCTCGACCGTGTCGCTCGCGGATCAGAAGGCGGGCTGGCGGATCTCCTCGATCAGCCAGCTCTGAGCGCGCCACCAGCGGCGCCGGCTTGCTCCGACGCCCGCGGGCCCTCAGGTGGCCGGGCGATCCAGCGAGAGCCCGTACTGGCGCTGGTAGTACTCGCGGTAGGCGCCGCTTCGGATCGGCTCCCACCACCAGGCGTTGTCGCGGTACCAGGCGACGGTCGGCTCCAGCCCGTCCTCGAAGCGCGTCGACGCCGACCAGCCGAGGCTCGCCACCTTGTCGGAGGCCAGCGAGTAGCGGCGATCGTGACCGGGCCGGTCGGCGACGTATTCGATCAGCGACTCGTCGCGCCCGCACAGCTCGAGGATGCGCCGCACCACATCGATGTTCGCGCACTCGTCCGGTCCGCCGATGTTGTAGGCCTCGCCCGGCTCGCCGTGCTCGAGCACGTGGCCGATGCCGGTCGCGAAGTCCTCGACGAACAGCCAGTTGCGCACGTTCTGGCCATCGCCGTAGACGGGCAGCGGGTCCCCCGCGAGCGCGTTTAGAACCATCAGCGGGATCAGCTTCTCCGGGTACTGGTAGGGGCCGTAGTTGTTGGAGCCGCGGCAGATCAGGGTCTCGGTGCCGTAGGTGTGGCGGTAGGACGACACGAGCAGGTCGGCGCCGGCCTTTGTCGCGCTGTAGGGCGAGGAGGGGTCAAGCGGCGAGGATTCGGTGAAGGAGCCCTCGGCGATCGAGCCGTAGACCTCGTCCGTCGAGATCTGCACGAAGCGCACCCCGCGCTCGCGCGCCGCCTCGAGCAGCACGAAGGTCCCGAGCGCGTGGGTGCGCACGAAGGCGTCCGGCTCGAGGATCGAGCGGTCGACGTGCGTCTCGGCGGCGAAGTTGACCACCGCTTCGACGCCGTCCATCGCCACCGCCACGGCGGCCGGGTCCTCGATCGCGCCATGCACGAATGAGAAGCGCGGGTCCGACTCGAGATCCTGGAGGTTCTCGCGCCGCCCGGCGTAGGTGAGCTTGTCGAGCACGACGACCTCGTCGCGCCCCTCTCGCAGCCGCAGGCGGGCGAAGTTCGAGCCGATGAAGCCGGCGCCGCCGCAGACCAGGAGCCTCATCGCCCGAAGACCTCCGGCGCGGCCGCGCAGTAGGCGACGAGACCGTCGCGCCACGGGGGCAGCGGCTCGATCTCTCGTTCGCTCCCGAGCACGCTCCAGGCCGGCCGGGGCGCCTTCATCGCCAATTCCGCCTGGGTCGTCGCGGTCACCGTGAGCCCCAGACCGGCCTGCGCGAAGATCGCCTTCGCGAACTCGTTGCGCGAGCAGTGCCCGGATCCGGCCAGGTGGATCACGCCGGGCGTGCGGTGCTCGGCGAACTCGATCAGGCGCGGCGCCAGGTGGCGGGTGTAGGTCGGGCAGCCGACCTCATCGGTGACGATCGCGAGCTCGTCACGGGCGCCGGCCGCGAGCCGCAGCATCGTCGTCACAAAGTTGCTGCCCCCGGGGCCGAACAGCCAGGCGGTGCGCACGATCGCGTGCTCGGGTGAAGCGGCGGCGATCTCCTGCTCGCCCGCTAGCTTCGTGCGCCCGTAGGCCGAGAGCGCGTTGGTCGGGTCGGACTCGACGTAGGGCCGCGTCGCGGTGCCGTCGAAGACGTAGTCGGTCGAGACCTGCACGAGCTGGGCCCCGGCGGCGCTCGCCGCGCGGGCGAGGTTCCCGGCCCCGGCACCGTTGACCGCGAGCGCGGCGGACTCGGTGTCCTCGGCTCCCTCGACGTCGGTCCAGGCGGCGCAGTTGACGATCGCCTGTGGCGCCACGCGGGCCACGGCGGCCTCCACGGCGCCAGCGTCGGTGACGTCGAGCTCGGTACGGGTCAGGCCGACGCACTCGTGCCCGCGCTCGCGCGCGACGGCCACCACATCGGTGCCGAGCATCCCGCCGGCGCCGGTGACCAGCACCCGCATCACGGCACCCTCACCTCCGAATTGTCACCCAGCATGAAACGGTAGGCGCGCGGCTGGCGAGCGTCGCGGCCGATCCGCACGTTTCGCCCGAGCAGCGAGGACTCGACGCGGCCGTCGAGCCGGCGGACCTCGCAGCCGGCGAGCAGGATCGAGTTCTCGACCTCGGCCGACTCGATCAGGCAGCCCTCGCCGACCGCGGTGTAGGGACCGACATAGGCGTCGATGAGGCGCGCGCCGGCGCCGATGATCGCCGGGCCGCGGACCGTCGAGCGCTCCAGTCGCGCGCCGGCGGCGATCACCACGCGGCCGTCCAGCTGGCAGTCCTCGAGCAGGCCCTCGCAGCTTGCCTCCATCACGTCGAGGATCAGCCGGTTGGCCTCGAGCATGTCGGCGAGCTGGCCGGTGTCCTTCCACCAGCCGGTGACGATGTGGGGCTCGACGCGCAGGCCGCCGTCGACGAGGTGCTGGATCGCGTCCGTGATCTCGAGCTCGCCGCGGGCGCTCGGGCTGATCGCGCGCGCGGCGTCGTGCACGCTCGCGGTGAACATGTAGACGCCGACGAGCGCCAGGTCGCTGACCGGCGAGCGCGGCTTCTCGACCAGGCGCACGACGCGCTCGCCGTCGAGTTCGGCGACGCCGTAGTTCTCCGGGTCGGCGACCGGGGTGAGCAGGATCAATGCGTCGGCGGCGGAGGCCTTGAAGCGCTCGACGAGGTCGACGATGCCGCCCTGCAGCAGGTTGTCGCCGAGGTACATCACGAACGAGTCACTGCCGAGGAACGGCTCGGCAGTGAGCACCGCGTGGGCGATCCCGGCGGGAGCGTCCTGGACTATGTAGGTGATCCGGACCCCGAAGCGCGCGCCGTCGCCGGCCGCTTCGCGGATCTCCTCACCCGTCTCCGGCGCGATGATGATGCCGATCTCCTCGATGCCCGCCGCAGCGAGCGCCTCGATTCCGTAGAACAGCACCGGCTTGTTGGCGACCGGGATCAGCTGCTTGGCGCTGGTGTGGGTGATCGGCCGAAGTCGCGTGCCCTTGCCGCCCGAGAGGATCAGGCCCTTCACGACGCCGCCTCGAGCTTGCGGTGGTCCCAGCTCGTGCGGCCGTACTCGACGAAGCGGATCGCGACGCGCTTGGGCGCCTGCTTGGCGATGCTCTCGCGGACCGCCGGCGGCAGGTCGCCGTCGACGTAGCGCTCATAGACGGCGAGGCCGAGCGCGGCGACGAAGTCCGGGTCGCGTTCGATCTCGGCCTCCGTTGCGAGTGTCACGCCACGCAGCTCCTCATAGATCTCACCGTCTTCGAACGCCAGCGTCGCGCGCGGGTCGCGCTCGAGGTTGCGAACCTTCTGCGAGGCCGCGTAGGTCCACGCCCAGACGTCGCCGTCGCGGACGATGAACCAAAGGGGCATCACGTGCGGCGCGCCGTCGCGCCCGATCGTCGCGCAGATCATCGTGCGCTGCTCGTGCAGGAAGGCGTCGACCTCCGCGTCGCTCATCCGGATCTCGTCGCGGCGGCTCACGCGATCCGAGATGCGGCGGCGAGCACCGCGGCACGGGCGTCGGGCGGGTCGAGCACTGCCGCGTCGCCCGCCTCCTTGAGCACTTCGCGCACCAGCCAGTCCACGCCGGCGAAGCTCAGCTCGACGGCGATCGAGCCGTCGTCCCAGACGCCGACGACCTTGCGCTGCTCGCGTGCCCAGCGGGCGCGCTCGGGCGAGATCCAGACGCGCGCGGTGCGCGACGCGCTGACCTCGCCGGTGCGCGGCCAGCCGTCCACGTCGGCGGACGGGTTGACCTCGGGCCGCGGCTGGAAGCGCTCGCTGGTCAGCTCCGCGCGGCGCACGCGGTCGAGGCGGAAGTGGCGGACGTCGTTGCGCTCGGGGTCGAAGGTCGCCACGTACCACCCCTCGCGCCCGTTGATCAGCGCGTAGGGCTCGACGCGGCGGGCCGAGTACTGGTCCTCGTTCTCCTTGTAGTAGTCGAGCTCGAGCAGCACGTGGTTCTTGATCGCCTTCGAGATCACGCGGGTTACGGCGGAGTCGTCGGTGCCGTGGTGGGCGACCTGGAGACCCTGCTCCATCGGGTCCTCCCCCAGCGCGCGCACGATCTTCGTGCGCGCCGAGGTCAGCGAGCCCTGTGGCAGGTGCTCACCGATCAGGTCGATCGCCGCGACGAGCGCCTTGGCCTCGACCGGCAGCAGCCGAGCGGGGCGGGCGAAGTTGTCGCTGTAGGGCTCGGGATCGACGTCGATCGTGCCGTCCTGCTCGTCGATCTCGGCGTAGAGGACGTAGGAGCCACCGCCGAAGTTGACGACGTTGAGGACGCCGATGTCCTCGCGCAGCTCGCCGTCGGAGATCTGCAGGCGCTCGCAGACCTCGGCGATCGGCAGGCGCTGCCCGGCGCGGCCGGCCTGGATCAGGATCGAGGCGAGCGTGACGAGCCTCGCGAAGCGTTCCGGCCGGATCGCGGTGTCGGGCCGGCCGCCGGCGCCGCCATTGCCGTTATGGGCGCCGGTCGCCGGCGGCGGCGCCTCGACGTCGTGCTCGACGCCCACCGGCGGCTTGGTGTGGCGCTCGATCAGCAGCGCAAGCCGGCGGTCCAGCTCTCCCGCCAGCTCCGCGGGGGCGAGGATGTGGGCGTTCTCGCCGAGTCCGAGCACCCACGAGATCAGCTGGCGCTCGTTGGCGTACTCGGTCACGAACAGCCGGTCGGCGCTGCCCTCGATCTCGCGGATCTCGCCGTAGCGGCCGTAGTGGCGCTCGAGCAGCCAGGCGATGCGCTCGGCGATCCGGATCTCCGCCGTCCCGGCGCGCTCGCCGAACTGCCAGGCCGCGAGGTTGGCGTAGGCGCGCGGATCGAAGTCGGTGGGGCGGCGGAAGTCGTGCTCGGCCTTGGTCGCGTAGGCGACCTTGCCGCGGATGCGCGAGAGGCGGAACACGCGCAGGGCCTCGCGCTCGTGGGCGAAGCCCAGCAAATAAAACTGGCCACCCTGGAAGAGCAGGTGGTAGGGATCGACGGTGCGCAGGCCGAGCTCGCCGCGCTCCATCGTGAAGTACTCGAAGGTGATCGTCTTGTGGCGGAAGATCGCCGTCTCGATCTTCGCCAGCGAGTGCGAGAGCTCGTGACCGCCGGCGGAGGCCGTGATGCCGAGAGCGACGCCGCGCTGGTCGGGCGCCGCGAGCGGGCTGGGGCGGCCCCAGGTGATCTGCTGCAGGGCGAGGCGCAGGGGCTCGGCGTAGGCGAACTCGCCGTCGAGCAGCGACAGCGCCGTCGCGAGCGCGGCCAGCTCGGAGTCGGTGAACTCGATCGCGGGGAGGTGGAAGTTCTCCGGCCGCAGCGAGTAGTTCTCCTGCTCGGCGACGCCGTCGATCGGCTTCTCGACCGTCAGCGGGATCCGCAGCGACTCGAGCTCCGCGCGATCGGCGTAGAAACGGCGCGCGAAGGCGTCCTCGTTCATCCCGCTGTAGCCCTCGACATCCCGCTTGATGTCGAGCGCGGTGACCGGCCGGCGCTCGGCCATCAGGTAGGAGATCAGAGAGAGCTGGCGGATCAGCTTCTCGGTGTCCTTGGCCATCCGGGGAAGAACCATAGACGGCGCGTGCGTTGCGGCGGCACGAGGGGGACCCTATTTGCGCGATCCGCGCGCACCCGCCGCGTCTGTGGCGGCGCGTGTCACAAGCGCGCCCCGAATCCACAAGTATCAGCCGATGAGCTCCGCACGAGACCAGGCCGTCGACGGCGCTCTGCTCGCGGGCGGTCCGCAGGAGTTCGGAGCGTTCTACCTGCGCCAGGAGGCCGGCGTGCTGGGCTTCTTCCTGCGCCGGGTCGGTAAGGCCGAGCTGGCCGCAGATCTGTGCGCCGAGACCTTCGCGCGCGCGCTCGAAAGCCGGCGCTCGTTCGACCCGGCGCGCGGCGAACCCCGCGCCTGGCTGTTCGGCATCGCACGCCACGTGCTCGCGGAGAGCCTGGAGCGCGGGCGCGTTCTCAGCGAGACCCGCGTGCGCCTCGCCTTCGAGCCGCTCGTGCTCGATGACGAGGACATCGCCCGCCTGGAGGAGCTCGCGGAGCAGCCGGCGGTTGCGGCGCTCGAGCGGTTGCCGAGCGAGCAGCGCGACGCAATCGCGGGAAGGGTCATCGACGAACGCCCCTACGACGAGCTGGCGGCGTCGCTGCGGTGCTCGAACAGCCTGGTGCGCCAGCGGGTCAGCCGCGGCCTGCGCGCGCTGCGCGAACGACTGGAGGGAGCCTCATGACGTATCTGCCGCAGCTGCACCGCAGCATCGTGGCGGCGGCCGAGCGACTCGAGCACGACGCCGGTGCGCGCCACCGACGCGGGGCGAGGATGGCAGCGACCCTGCGCCGGCTCACACGGCAGCGGCTGCTGATCGCCGCGGCGTGTGGCGTCGTGCTGGCGGGCTCAGCCGCGACGGCCGTCGCGCTGCTCGGCGGCCGCGAGTCGGCGGCGCCCGCCGGCGGGCTGAGAAGCAGCGCCGGCGCGGGGAGCGCGCGACGCTTCGTGGTCGGCGACTACGACGTCGGCGTCTACCCGGAGTTCATCGCCGGCGCTGCGGGCTGGTGCGTGTGGGTGGGCTACCGCCAGTCGAGGCCCGAATCGGCCGCGAAGCTGCGCGCGAGCCAGCGAGCGGCCTGGCCGGGGTTGGGTCCGGACGTCAGCTACAGCTGCGCGGACGGGAACCCGATCGTCAGCGCCGTGGGTGGGCAGGGCCGCGACACGCGCGACGGCGTCACGACCGTCACCTCGGTGCTCATGCTGATGACCGCGCCGCAGGTTGCCGCGGTGCGCGTCTCGCCGACGCTGACGGTCGACACGCGCGCGGACGGCGCGCTCCCGGACGGCTACCGGCTCGCGCTGGCGATCGAGCAGTCCTCGAAAAGAGGGGCGCTTCATCTCCGCACCTACTACCGGCAGCCAGTGGCGCTCAACGCGAGCGGCGACGCGATCGCGGTCAAATCCGGGCTGGTCGTGCCGTTTGACGCGGCGGTGAACTGGCAGCGGGCGGCCGTGGCCACGCTGAAGCCGCTGCCGAACGAGGCCCGGCGGCCACCTGCAGGCGCGTGCGAGATCGACACGGGCGGGGTTCGCGGCGCGCAGCCACTCGGGGGCCGGCTGGTTGAACATGTGCGCGGCTTCACTGCGCTTGCCGGGTCGGCCTACCTGACGTGCGCGACCGTTCACCTCAACTACCACGGCGCCGCCGTCACGGCCGACCTGCTGCTCGACGCTCGCCACCCCGGCACGGCGCCGGCGCCATTCCCCTACGCCACGGCACTGTCGCCCTCGCTGGAGAACGTCGAGCAGCCCGACTGGTCGCTCGCGACGTTCTCGGCGCGCCGGGTCGGCCCGGCCTGGCTGGTTGTGCAGTCCGCCGGCTCGCTGGCGCAGCGGCTCGCCATTCTGCGGCAGCTGGGCGCGTGCGTCGGACTGACACGGCCGTGCGCCGGCGCGTCAGGGTGAGGGGCCGGCGCGCGCGCGCAAAGCGCCGGGCCGCGCGGGTCAGGCCGCGTCGCGCTGGGGCTCTTCGAGCTGCTCGTGCGTGGCGAAGTAGGCGCCGCCGCCAAGGGCGCGATCGAAGGAGGACCAGCGCTCGCCGTCTCGGAGCTCCTTCTCGAGCCGGTCGAAGCTGCCGAGCCGACCGCCGAGGTTGTCGATCATGTGCACGAGCGTCGCCTCGCGGGTCGCGGGCAGCACGGGGCTGCCGTGCTCGAGCGTGCCGTGGTGGGAGAGAATGATGTGCAGGAGCTCCTTCGCCAGCAACGGCGGGAAGCCGTCGATCTCCTCGATCTCTCGCCGGACGCGGTAGTAGCCGAGCGGGATCTCGCCCTGCAGGCGACCGTCGTCGGTCAGGTCGATCGCGGCCGGATCGTCGGTGTATGCCTCGAGCTTGCCGATGTCGTGCAGCAGCGCACCGGTCACGGCGACGTCGCGGTCGATGCCGGCGAAGGTCGCCGAGATCGCGCTGACCGCCTGGCCGACGGTGAGGCAGTGCTCGAGCAGCCCGTGGCGGTAGGCCTGGTGGTAGAACTTCGCCGCCGGTGCGTCGCGGAACGCCGGCCAACCGTCGGCGCGCGGGCCGATCAGGCGCTCGAGCAGGACCCGCAGGTGCGGCCGGCGCACGGTGGCGATCAGTTCGCGTAGGTCGGCCTCCATCTGTTCGGCACTGCGCAGAGGCCCGTCGAGCAGATCGTCGAGCTCGTAGGTGCCGGGCTCCGCCTGGCGAAGCCCGCGCAGGTTCAGCTGCGGGCCATAACGCGGATGGACCACGTAGCGGCCGCTCACGCGAACCGGCCGGCCGGCTCCGACGAGCGGGGCCACCTCGGTCACGTCGTCCCAGACCATCGCAACAACCGCTCCCGAGCGGTCGCCTAGCGTCAGCCGCAGGTACTCGCCGCCGTCGCGCTTGGCACGCCGTTCGGCCTCGCGCACCATCAGCACCTGGTCGAGATCGGTCCCGTCGACGGCGTCGCGAATGAGCATGAACGGAAGTTAGCCCGGGCCGCGGACGGTTCGCGGACGGTCGCAGGGCGGCTTGGCGGTCAGGCCGTTTTGCTCGACGCCGGCGACTAAGGTACGCGCCGTGGACGCGAGCGTGGTGGTCAGCGGCGGCACCGGGGGGCTGGGCAGCGCGGTCACCGCGACGCTGCTCGAGGCGGGCTGGCACGTGGTGGTGCCCTATGTCGACGAACGCGAGCTCAAGCGCGTCGAGCCCCACCCGAAGCTCGAGCTGGTCGCGGCGGACCTGTTCGACCCCGACGCGGCGGCGGCGGTCGTCGCGCGCGCTCCGGGTCGGCTCGGCGCGCTGGTGAACCTGGTCGGCGGCTTCGCCTCGGGCGGCCGCGTTCACGAGACGCCGGTGGAGGACTTCGAACGCCAGTTCAGACTCAACCTGCGCCCGGCCTACCTGCTCTGCCACGCGGCGCTGCCCCGGATGCTCGAGGCGGGTGCCGGCTCGATCGTCTGCGTCTCGACCCGCGCGGCGCTGCGGCCGTTCGCGGGGGCGGCCGGCTACATCGCCTCGAAGGCGGCGGTGCTGGCGTTCGTCGACGCGCTCGCGGCGGAGTACACCGGCGACGGCATCCGCGCCAACGCGATCCTGCCGAGCGTGATCGACACGCCCGGCAACCGCGCCTCCCAGCCCGACGCCGACCACTCGCGCTGGGTCAAGCCGGAGCAGATCGCCGACGTGATCCGCTTCCTCTGCTCGGATGAGTCCGTCGCGGTCGGCGGCGCGCACATCCCGGTCTACGGGCGCGCATGAAACCCAGCGGTCCCGCGCTCACCGTCGACGTCGTCGCGCTCGCCGGCGATCCGCCGCGCAGCGTGCTGCTGATCGAGCGCCGCAACGACCCGTTCGCCGGCGCCTGGGCGCTGCCCGGCGGCTTCGTCGAGGCGGGCGAACGCGTCGTCGTCGCGGCCGTGCGCGAGCTCCAGGAGGAGACGGAAATCGAGGCGGTCGAGCTCGAGCTGCTCGGCGTCTACGACACGCCGGGGCGCGATCCGCGCGGGCCGACGGTGTCGGTCGTCTACTTGCTGCGCAGCGACGTGGAGCTCTACGCGCAAGGCGGGGACGACGCGGCGAGCGCGCGCTGGTTCCCGATCGACAAGCTGCCGGCGCTCGCCTTCGACCACCCGCTGGTGATCAGCGACGCGCTCAGCTTCGCAGCGCGCGAGCGGCGAACGTGAGCATCTGGGGGAGATGCGCCTCGATCGGCGCGAACGCGTGCGCGCCGGGGTAGACGGCGCTTGCCGCCTGCGCGCCGGCTGCCCGCATCGCGGCGGCCCAGGGGGCGTCGGCGGCGGTGTCGACAACGGTGTCCTGCGCCCCGCCCCAGACGAACGCGCGCAGCGGTAGGCGGCGCAGCAGCGGCCGGTCGGCCGCGAGCTCGTGCGAGAGGTTCGCAAACTGGCCCTCCCAGCTTTCGACGACCGAGTAGGTGCCCAGCTGCGTCAGCGCGACGTTCATCGCGCCGAAGCCGCCCATCGAGTAGCCGGCGATCGCGCGTGCCGAGCGCGAGGGGATCGTCCGCAGGACGCGATCGGTGAGCCGCTGAACCTCGGCGACGTAGCTGTAGAAGCGCGGTCCGGAGGTGTTCTCCCAGTCCTGCGGGGCGCCGGCGCCCTGGAGCATCACGGCGATCATCGGCTGGATGCGATGGGTCTCGGTGAGACGGTCGAGCGTGCCCGCGACGCCGAGCCGCAGGAACGAGCTGGCCGGCTGATCGTCGCCGTGGAGCAAATAGATGACCGGGTAGCGGCGGGTGGCGCTCGCGTAGTAGCCCGGCGGCAGGTAGACCAGGAAGCGATCGCGCCAGCCGAGCGCGGCCGACGGGTAGGTGATCGAGGCGATCGTCGAGCCCGCCGGCTCGGTGGCGATCGGGACCGGCTCGGGCAGCGGCGGCGCGAGCTCGCCGATCGCCGGTGAGGCGTTGGCCACGGTGTCGGCGTCCACGGTGGCGGCGCCGGCGAACGGGTTGGTCAGCGCGTCATCGAAGCGGATCGAGGCAAATCCGTCAGCGGCAGCCGGGCGCGACTGGGCGAGCCGGGTCGTGATCACGAACGTCGCGACGGCGACGGCGATCAGCAGAGCGAGGCGCGCGAGGCGCAGCGGCCGCGGCAGGGTTCGCGGGCGCGGGCGCGCAGTGACGCGGGGTGCGACGACGCGCGGCAGCGGCGGCAGCTCGACGGGCAGCGTGGGCACCCAGGCGGCGGGTGTCAGCTCGACTGCGGGCCGTCGCCCGGGCCACGCCCACTCGGGCGTGCCGTCCAGCCAACTCGACGCGCTGATCGAAGCCATGGCGGCCATTGAACTGACGTCGGCGGAATCCGCATAGCGCTGCACGGGTGGTCGCAGCAGGCAAGTTTCCGTGCACGCCGCGGCGGCTCAACCGTCACGATTCGCGCGTGCGGATCGAGGTCACCGATTCACCCGTCCTGTTCGGCGAACGCGCCGGCGAACTGCTCGCCGCGCGGCTCGAGCACAACGTGCTCGCCACCGCTCTGATGAGCGTGCGCGCGGCACCGCACGACCATCCAGGGGCGCTGTTCGCGTGGGTCGAGAAGCGCGGCTCGGTTGTGGCGGCGGCGCTGCGCACGCCGCCGCGGCGGATGGTCGCGACGGTGATGGACGCCGCGATCGCGGAGGCGTTGATGACGTGCTGGCTGGGCGCCGACCCCGAGCTGCCGGGCGTGGTCGGTCCGCAGCATGCAGCCGCGGCGCTGGCGGCGGCGTGGGAGCGGTTGGCCGCAGGGCGAGCACGCCTCTCGGAACACGAGGCGCTCTACGAGCTCGAACGCGTGGTCGCACCGGCTCGACCGGCCCCCGGTCGGCTGCGCGCGGCCGCCGCCGGCGAGCGGGAGCTGCTCGTGCGCTGGTGGGTCGCCTTCGGCGAGGAGGCTGGTGCCTTTGCCGGGGACGCCGAGCACGCCGTCGATCGCGTGATGCGCCGCGGCGGGCTGTTCGTCTGGGAGGACGCGGGGCCGGTCTCGATGCTCGGGTTGAACCCCGCCGTCGCGGGCGCCGTGCGCGTCGGCCCGGTCTACACGCCGCCCGAGCACCGCAACCGCGGCTACGCGAGCAGCGCCGTCGCGGCGGTGAGCGAGATGGCTCTGGCAGGCGGCGCGCGCCGCTGCGCCCTCTTCGCCGACCTCGCCAACCCGACCGCCAACCGCATCTACCAAGCGCTCGGGTACGAGCGCCGCGGCGACTGGCAGGCGTTCGAGTTCGGCCCGTAATCTCGCCGTCGGCGCGCAGGAATCGCGAAGCGATTCCGAGCACCTCCGAGCACCTCTACTCCGTCGCGATCGCCTCGAGGATGTTTACCCTGGCGGCACGTCGGGCGGGCCAGGCGGCGGCGGCGAGACCCGCGAGGCCGGCCAGGATGAAGAGGATGATCACCGTGCCGACCGGGATCACGAGCACGAAGCCCGAGCCCGACAGGGCGGTCGCCGCGAGGATCAGCGAGATCACGATGCCCAGCCCGATGCCCAGCACGCCGCCGATCAGCGCGGTGATGATCGACTCGTAGCGGATCATCTGGCGGATCTGGCGGCGCGAGGTGCCGATCGCGCGGAGCATGCCGAGCTCGCGCGTGCGTTCGAAGATCGAGAGCACGAGAGTGTTGACGATCCCGAACAGCGAGACGATCACCGACAGGGCGAGCAGCACGTAGATCAGCGCCAGCAGGGTGTCGACCTGGCTGGCGAGCGAGCGCTTGAACTGCGCGGCGGTCTGGGATTCGGCCTGCGGGAAGCGGGCGTTCAGGATCCGGTTGACCGCCGGCTGGACCTGAGAGTTGCGCACGCCGGGCGCGTAGCTGACGAAGTCGAGCGCGTCGACGCGCTGGGAGAACGCGCTGCGGGCGAGCGTCAGGCTGATCGTCAGGTCGGCGAGCAGGCGCGCGTTGTCGGTCGCGATGCCGCGCACGGTCAGCGGGATGCGCCTGCCGGAGGCCGTCAGCACCGACAGCTTCTGACCGACATGCAGGTGGTGGGCGGAGGCGAAGCTCCTGGTCAGCACCGTGCCGGTCGTGCCGAGCGCGGCGAGCGTCGCGTCCGAGCCGACATCCCAATCGATCCGGTAGACCTTGGCGAAGCTCGCGGGGTCGAGCGCGGTGATCGACTGATTGCCCTTGAGATGATCGACGCGGCCCTCGGTGAAGGCGATCGCGGTGACCTGCGAAACACCGGGGACGCCGCGCAGGGCCGCCGGGATGCCGGTCGGGATACCGGCGCTGCTGTTGGCGTTGGCCGAGTTCTGGATGATCAGGTTGCCGGCGAAGGAGGCGTCGATCGCGTTGTTGATCGAGGCCTTCGTGCCGGCCGCGAGGATCGAGATCAGGCTGACCAGCGCGAGGCCGATCATCAGCGCCGCGGCGGTCACGGCGGTGCGCCCGGGGTGGCGAACCGTGTTGTCGCGCGCCAGGCGGCCGGTGATGCCGCGCAGCGCGAACGGGCGGGCGAGCAGATGCGCGAGCGCGACCACCATCCGATTCCACGACCGTTTGATCCGCGCTCGCGAGGCGGGCACGCGAACGGCGAGGATGATCGCCGCGAGGATCACGATCGTCGCGATCCCGGCGCCGCTGGAGGCGAGCAGCGCGAGGCGCACGAGGACGTAGAGCACGACGAGCCCGAGGACGATCCGCCGCCGACGGGGGCTGTGTTTCGCGCGCTCGAGCGCGACGCCCTCGCGCATCGCGGCGATCGGCGTCACGCGCGCCGCACGCAGCGCCGGCAGCAGGCCCGCGACCACGGTGACCGCCGTGCCCGCCAGCAGCGACACCCAGACCGTGCGAAATTCGATCACCGTGCCGCTGTCGGGCAGGTCGGCGCCGAAAGCCTTGAACAGGTCATCGAGCGCGGGCGCCAGGCCGAAGCCGGCGAGCAGCCCGACCAGCGCGCCGCCGAAGCCGAGCATCACGCCCTCGGCGACGACCGAGCGTACGACCTGGCCGCGGGTGGCGCCGAGCGTGCGCAGGAGGCCGAACTCGCGCGTGCGCTGGGCGACCGTGATGGAGAAGGTGTTGAAGATGATGAACGCGCCGACGAACAGCGCGACGTAGGCGAAGATCAGCAGGAACGTGCGCAGGAAGCCGAGCTGGCTCTCCAGGTCGGAGGTCTGCTGCGCCGCCTCCTCGAGACCGGTGCGCACGTCGAGCGTCCGCGGCAGGACGGCGCGGATCCGCGCACGCAGCGTCGCCGGGCTGACGCCGGGCCGCGCCGCGATCACCAGGTCGTCGTAGGCGTGCGGCTCGCCGGCGATCAGCTGCGCCTGCGCGACCGTGACCAGTGCCACGCCCGCGCCGCCGAACGAGGTCGAGCCGGCGAAGCGCAGGATGCCGACGATGCGGTAGCTGGCGGCGGCTGTGGCGCCCGCCACGCGCAGGCGCTGGCCGAGCTTCAGCGACTCGCGCTGGGCGGTCGCCTCGTCGATCGCGACGGAGTCGCCGTTGGTCGGCAGGTGTCCCTGGACGGCTGAGAAGTCCTCGAAGCGCGGCGGCAGCAGCGACGCCGCGAAGCTCGGGGCGGAGGTGTTCAGGCGCTTGCCGTGCCCGTTGAACAGCGTGGCGATCGCGAACACCTCGCCGGCGGCGACGGCGACACCGGGGACGCGGCGGACCCGCTCGAGCGTCGCCTGACCGATCGTCGCGCTCTGCACCGCGGCGTTGGCGCCGAGACCCTGGTGGGGGACGACGACGACCGCGCGGTTCTGCGCCCCGGTGGCGAAGATCGTCGAGAACGAGTGGTCGATCGTGTCGGTGAGGATGTAGGTGCCCGACATCAGCGCCACGCCGAGCGCGACCGCGATGCCGGTCAGGAATGCCCGCAGCCGGCGGGAGAAGAAGCCGCGGATGACGACCGCGGTCATCTCAGGCGTCCAGCACGCGCCGCTGCGGCGGCGCCGCCGCGGGTGCAGAAGCCGGCAGTCGGCGGCGCCGCCATCAGGCGAGCGACTTCATCAGGTCGAGCACGCCGTCGGAGTCGAGCGCCTCGCCGTCGCGCACGATCCGCCCGTCGGCGAGCACGACGAGTCGATCGGCGTGCGCCGCCGCGTGGGCGTCGTGGGTGACCATCACGACGGTCTGGCCGAAGCGGTCGACGGCGAGGCGCAGCAGCTCGAGCACCTCGCCGGAGGCGTGCGAGTCGAGATTGCCGGTCGGCTCGTCGGCGAACACGACGGCGGGCCGCGAGACCAGCGCCCGCGCGACCGCTACGCGCTGCTGCTGGCCGCCGGAGAGCTGGGCCGGGCGGTGATGCAGACGGTCGCGGATGCCGACGGCGTCGATCAACTCGTCGAACCAGGCGCCGTCGACGCTGCGCCCGGCGATCGAGAGCGGCAGCAGGATGTTCTCGCGCGCGTCGAGGATCGGCAGCAGGTTGAAGGTCTGGAAGATGAAGCCGACCCGCTCGCGGCGAAGCAGCGTCAGCGCGCGATCGTCGAGCGTCCCCAGCTCGACCCCGTCGAGCGTGACGGTGCCGGCGGTGGGGCGGTCGAGCCCGGCGAGGATGTGCATCAGCGTCGACTTGCCGGAGCCGGAGGGCCCCATGATCGCGGCGAAGCGGGCGGGCGCGAAGTCGACGCTGACGTCGCGCAGCGCGTCGACCGCCACCTCCCCCTCGCCGTAGCGGCGGGTCAGGCCACTCGCGCGGACGATCGCCGGGGCGGCGCTCATGCGCGCCCGCGCGCTCCGGCGCCGCCGGGGCGCGCGCGTGGCGAGCGCGCGCGCCGCTGCGCGCCGGGTGCGGCCGCCGCGTCCGTCATGCGAGCTCGAGCGGGTCCGTGCCGGCGCGCGGCGAGAGCTGCTGCGCGCGGTCGACCGCGGCGACCACGGCCTTGGGCGTGGCGATGCCGACGAAGGAGAAGTCGGAGTCGTCGGTCGCCGCCGTGTCGAAGTGGACCGTGCCGATCCGCAGCACCCGCTCGAACAGCGTCTGGCGCGTCTCGACGTTCTGGACCCGGTCGATCGTGGTGTGCTGCTCGGTGCGCCCGAGGATGCCGCGGCGGATGTGCAGCCGCCGGTCGGTGATCTCATAGCGCGTCGAGACCCGGCGGAAGAGGCCGATCAGCAGCGAGATCGCGAGGATCGCCGCGAACACGGCAACCGCGTAACCCCAGTTGTCGCTGGCGAGGCGGGTGATCACGCCGCCGGCGACCGCGGCGAAGACGCCGGCGAGATGGAAGTCGAGCATCGAGCGCCACGACGGGTGGCCCCGGTAGATGACGGTCTCGGGATCGCTCGGGGCCATCAGCGCAAAAACTACTACCGCCGCGCGCGCCGCCCTCGGCCGGTGGCGGTGGGGCTGGTTTTGGGGTGGCGCGCGTCGCGGGGTCGCGTCGATTCTTTGAGGGACGTCGTGGGTCGAACATTTCCCGGCGGTCCACTAGTGTCAGCGGCCATGAGCTTCCAGGCGATCGTGGTGCCGGAGCCGGGCCCGGCGGCGCTGCGCGAGCTGACCGACGCCGACCTGCCCGACGGCGACGTCACCGTCGCCGTCTCTCACTCCTCGCTCAATTACAAGGACGGCCTCGTCGTGACCGGCACGGGGCGCGTCGCGCGGAGCTACCCGATGGTCTGCGGGATCGACCTGGCGGGCGTCGTCGAGTCCTCAGACTCACCCGACTGGCGGACCGGCGACGAGGTGCTCGTCACCGGCTGGGGCCTGTCGGAGAGCCACCCCGGCGGCTACACCGAGCGCCAGCGCGTGCGTTCGGAGTGGTTGACGCGGCGGCCGGCCGCCTTCACGGCGGTGCAGTGCATGGCTATCGGGACCGCCGGGCTGACGGCGATGCTGTGCGTGCTGGCGCTCGAGCGGGCGGGCGTTGCGCCCGGGGAGAACTCCGAGGTCCTGGTGACGGGGGCCGGCGGCGGTGTCGGCTCGATCGCGATCACGCTGCTCGCGGCGCTCGGGCACCGCGTCGCCGCATCGACCGGACGCGAGGAGCTCCACGACTACCTGCACGGCCTGGGGGCCGGCGAGATCGTCGCGCGCGCGGCGCTCGAGGTCGCCTCCAAGCCGCTCGAGAGCGCGCGCTGGGCCGGCGCGATCGACACCGTCGGCTCGCAGACGCTCGCCACCGTGCTCGCGCAGACCCGCTACGGCGGCGCCGTCGCCGCCTGCGGCCGGGCCGGTGGCACCGACCTGCCGACGACCGTCGCGCCGTTCATCCTGCGCGGCGTCAGCCTGCTGGGGATCGACTCCGTGATGTGCCCCGCTCCCCTGCGGGCGAGCGCCTGGGAGCGGCTGGAGCGCGACCTGCCGCTCGCGCAGCTGGACGCGCTGACGCGCGTCGAGCCACTCCGCCGCGTGCCGGAGCTCGCCGTGGAGATCCTCGCCGGGCAGATCCGCGGTCGCGTGGTGATCGAGACCGGCGCGCGCTGAGCGACGCCGGTCCGCCGTGCCCCCGTGCGCCGGAGCGCCGGACTCGGGCGCTCAGCCCCAGGAGGGCGGGCGGCCCTCCCGCTCCGCGCTCAGTCCCTCGATCGCGTCGGAGTGGGGGTCGCTGACGTGCTTGATGATCTCGCTGCGCTCGTGCTCGATCGCGCTCGGCGTGTCGAGACCGAGGCTGCCGTTGATCTGGCGCTTCAGCGTCGCAAGCGCGGGCCGCGATTTGTTCGCGAGCTGCGCGGTCAGCTGCGCGACGGCGTCGTCGAGCTCGGCGCGCGGCACGCTGCGCAGCGCGAGGCCCAACGCGGCGGCCTCGGTGCCGGTCAGCATCCGGCCGGAGAAGAGGATCTCGCGCGCGTGCATCACGCCGACTGCACGCGGCAGCCGAACCGTCGCGCCGCCGCCCGGCACGCGGCCGTGGTTGGCACGCCCGTCGCCGATCGTCGCCTCGTCGGCGATCACGATCAGATCGCACGCGAGCACGAGGTCGAAGCCGACCTCGACGGTGGTCCCGTTGACCGCCGCGATCACCGGCACGTCGAGTGCCTCGAGTGACAGTCCGAGCGCGGCGACGCGCGTCAGGATGTGCTCGTAGAACTCGATGTCGGCGTACAGCGTCGCCAGCACGTCCGGATCCATGCCCGCGGAGAACACGTCACCCTGGCCACGTATGACCAGCGCGCGCACGCTCGTGTCCTGCTGCACTCGCGCGACGACGTCGTTCAGCTCGTCGAGCGTCTGTTCGGTGAACGCGTTGTGGGTCTCGGGCTTGGAGAGGGTCGCGTAGGCGACACGGTCGCCCACCGAGTAGTCGAGAGTCTCGTGGCTGGATGGTTCCGCCATCTCGTGTGAACCCCCTGGTTCGCTGGTGAGCACGGCGGGAGCCGCCGACGCATCCACTGCCATCTTATCCACGCCGCTACGATCGCCAGATGCCGCACGATGCGAGCACCGCGTCGACGACGCACGAAATCATCGACGCGGCCCGCGCAAACCTTGACGACGACGTCTGGGACTACATCGCCGGCGGCTCGGAGACCGAGACAACACTGAGGCGAAACCGCCTCGCGATCGACTCGCTGGCGCTTCGCCCGCGGGTCCTGCGCGACGTCGGCAGCATCGATCCAGGCGCCACCCTGCTCGGTCACCGCCTGCGGATCCCGGTTGTGCTTGCGCCGATCGGCGGACTGGAGACGATCGTAGGCGAGGCGGCGCTTGCGCCGGCTCGCGCCGGCGAGCGCTTCGGCGTCCTGCCGATGATCAGCTCGATCAGCGACCCCGGCCTGGCGGCGGTGGGCGCCGCGACGAGCGGGCCGAAGGTCGCTCAGATATATGTCCGCGGCGACGAGGCGTGGGCGGATGCGTTGATCGCCGGCCTCCCCGCCGCCGGCTACAGCGCGGTGGCCCTGACCGTCGATTCCGCCTATTACGGACGGCGCGAGCGGCAGCTGCGCGGCGACTGGCTGCCGCCGACGCACCAGTTCGGCGGCGACCCCGGCATCGTCTGGCAGTCACGTCTGACCTGGGACTGGCTCGAGCGGCTTCACGACCACGCCGAGCTGCCGCTGATCGTCAAGGGAATCCAGTGCGCCGCCGACGCCGAGCTCGCGCTCGAGCGGGGGTTCGAGGTGATCTACGTCTCAAACCACGGCGGGCGCCAACTCGACCACGCGCAGGCATCGATCGACACGCTGCGCGAGGTCGTCGACGTCGCCGCCGGCTCGGCCGAGGTCGTCGTCGACGGCGGCTTCATGCGCGGCACCGACGTGCTCAAGGCGATCGCGCTCGGCGCGAACGCCGTCGGCCTCGGGCGCCTGCAGGCCTACGCGCTCGGCGCTGGCGGCGAGGCGGCGCTGGTCCGCGTGCTCGAGCTGCTCGAGGAGGAGATCACGAACGTGATGGGGCTGCTCGGCGTGGTCCGCCTGGACCAGCTCGACCCGAGCTTCGTCGCCGAGTCGCGCGCGCTGCCCGCGGCGAGCCCGCTGCTCGCGGCGTTCCCGCAGCTTGGCGGGGACTGGCCGGCAGCGGGGTAGTCGAGAGGCCTGGCGAGGTTTGGCAGGCGCTCGCCTCCGTCGCGCAGCCGGGAGCGTCAGAGGTCCGCGAGCAGCCCTTGCGGATCCTCATGGGCCTGCTCGGAGATCCACTCGAGGTCCACGAGCTGCCCGAGGCCCGGCGCCTCGGGGAGGGGGTCCATGAAGCCGTCCGCGACGAGCGGCTGGGTCAGGCCGTCGTCCATCGGGTGCACGCCGGTGCCGGGAATGCCCCATTCGATTGGCGTGTCAACCGTCGTGAGCGCCGCGGCGACCTGCGAGTGGACGTGGGGAAACATGTGCGGGGCGACCGGCACGCCGGCCTGGTCGGCCCGGGCGATGACATCGCGAAGGCGCGTGATGCCGCCGTCGGTCGTCGCGTCGACGCGCAGCACGTCCACCGCGCCCGCCGCGAGCAGCGCCTCCGGATAGTAGGAGCCGCCCTGCTCATCGCCCACCGCGATCGGGGTTTCGCTTCGCTCGCGCACCGCCGCCACCGCGCCGGCGTCGCCGGGGGGAAGCACATCCTCGATCCAGCCCAGCTTCAGCTCGCGCACCCGCCGCTCGAACTCGAGCACCTGCTCGACGCTCCGGAACACCATGTTGATGTCGAACCCGAGCCAGTCGTCCGGGGCGGCCTCGCGCGCCGCGAACAGGCGCTCGACCGACTGCTCGACGTCGGGAGAGATCGGCACCTTGAAACGCCGCCAGCCCGCGGCGCGCAGCTCGCGGATCTGCGTCGCCAGCTCCTCCGCGCTGATGTCGGGCGGATAGCCGACGATCGCCGTGGCCGGCAGTCTCCGCGGCTCGCCACCGAGGAACCGTGTCATCGGCTGGCCGGCGAGCTTCGCGGCGGCGTCCCAGGCGGCGATGTCGACGACCGACAGGGCGCGCATGCCGATACCGGCGGCGTGCACAGCGTGGTTGGTCCACAGGCACCGCAGGAACACCGACTGCGGGTCGCGAGCGCTCTCCCCCTCATACACCGGCGCGATCGAGCGCTCGACGATCGCCGCGATCGGGCCGTCGCGCGTCAGGCAATAGGCGAAGCCCGAGACGCCGGCGCTCGTATCGAGGCGGATGAGCGCGAACTCGCGATGGCGCATCACCCACTGGCCGTAGTAGATCGGCGTCCGGAGCTGGTGCTTGATCGTCATCGCGCGGACGCGCGTGATCGTTGGATCCGCGTCTGTCATCTCGGCAGCACCGGCGCGATTCTAACCTCGACCAGCGCCTGCTCGCGACCGGTCCCGTGGACGCGCCGGCCGCCCGGCCCGCTCACGGCGCGCGCGCAGCGGCTCAGTCGCGCGCCACGCGCGCGAGCACCTCGACCAGCAGTTCGCGCTCCGCCGCCTTGACCCGCTCGGCGAGCGCCGCCACGTCATCGCCAGCAAGCACCGCCACCTCGACCTGGCCGACGATCGGGCCGCTGTCGTACTCGTCGGTGACGAGGTGGACGGTCGCGCCGCTGCGCGTCTCACCGGCGGCGAGCACGGCGGCGTGCACACGGTCGCCGTACATCCCCTGGCCGCCGTGGGCGGGGAGCAGCGCTGGATGCGTGTTGTAGATGCGACCGGCGTAGGCCTCGACCAGCGACGGCGCGAGCTTCTTCATGTAGCCGGCGAGCAGCACGTGGGTCGCGCCGGCCACCGCCAGCGCGTCGCCGATCGCCAGCTCGAGCTCCGCCGGATCGGGGTGCGTGCGGGCCGAGAGGTGGCGCCAGGGGATCCCGGCCGCACGCGCGCGTTCGAGCACCGGTGCGTCGCCGTTGTTGCTGACGATCAGCACGACCGATCCGTCGATCCGCCCGTCCGCGCAGGCGTCGATCACCGCCTGCGCGGTGGTGCCGGCACCCGACGCGAAGATCGCCAGCGCAATCGCCATGCGGCCAGCATCGCAGAGGCGCCGCCGGCCGGCGATCGACGCGAGGTCGAGCCTGTGCGCGTCCACGCCATCTAGGCTGCGTACGTGCGCCGAGCGCTCGCAGCGATCGCCCTCGCCGCCCTGCTGGCGGGCGCCGGCGGTTCGCTCGCGGCCTCGTCGGCCCCGCCGCCGGCGCGCGTGCTCGCCGCCTATTTTGCGGCCTACGACGCCGGCTTCAACGCGGACGACATCCCCGGCGGGGCGCTGACCGACGTGATCTACGCGTTCGGCGCGATCGGCACAGGCGGACGCTGCACGCTCGGCGACCCCTACGCCGACATCCAGGAGGGCTTCGCCGATGCGGTGGCCCCGCCCGATGGCCTGCACGGCAACTTCGGCCAGCTCGAGCTGCTGGAGGCCCGCTACCCGAAGCTCGAGACAGAGATCTCGATCGGCGGCTGGGGGCCTGGATCGGCGCGCTTCTCGGCCGCCGCGTCGACCCCCGCTCGCCGGCGGACGCTGGTGCGCTCGTGCATCGACCTGTTCCTGCGTCGCTGGGCCGGCCTGTTCGACGGGATCGACATCGACTGGGAGTTCCCCGTCGCCGGCGGCGCGCGCGACACCCCGGCCCGGCCCGCCGATCGAGCCGACGCCACGGCCCTGCTGCTCGAGTTCCGCCGCGAGCTCGACGTGCTCGGCGCGCGCACCCACCGCCACTACCTGCTGACCGTGGCGATGCCGGCCGACCGCACGCCGTCGGGGTCATACACCCCCTCGACGAGCTGGGATCTCCCGGCCGTCGCCGCGACGGTCGACTGGATCAACCTGGAGTCGTATGACCTGACCAGCGACGGCTCCCGCCGCACCGACTTCGAGTCCGCGCTCGCGCCCTCGCCGGGCGACCCGAGCCCGGCGGCGCCGCACGGCGGCAACACGGTCGAGGGAGCCGTCGGCTTCTACGAGGCGGCCGGCGTCCCGGCGTCGAGCATCGTGATCGGCGCCCCGTTCTACGGCCACGTCTTCACCCACGTCCCCGGCACCGCCAACGGCCTGTTCCAGCGCTTCCGCCGGCTCGGAGCGACGCCCACCTACGCCCAGATCGTCGCCGGCGCACTGCCGGGCTTCGAGCGCTTCTGGTCCGCCGCCGCGCAGGAGCCCTGGCTCTACAGCCATCGGGCGCGACAGTTCGTCAGCTACGAGGACCCGGAATCGCTGGCCGCCAAGGCCCGCTACGTCGTCTCGGCCGGCCTGCGCGGCGTGATGGTCTGGGAGATCAGCATGGACGACCCCGCCCACGATCTGCTGAACGCCCTCGCGATCCCGTTGCTGGGGCACGCGGCCGGATAGTGGTTGGGGCCCGCGGCTGGAACGGGCGGCCTGCTATCACTTGCGCCAGCAAGCATTTTCCTCTATAGTTGCTCTAGCAAGCTTATTTCGACCCACCGAAAGAGGAGCAAAAACAGCATGCCCACAGCCATCAAGATCCCGACCGGCACCTGGACGGCCGACCCCGCCCACTCCTCGTTCGGGTTCTCCGTCAAGCACCTCGGGATCGCCACGGTGCGCGGCACCTTCGACGAGTTCGAGGGCAAGATCGTGCTCGACGGCGAGCTCGCCGACGCGAAGATCACCGGCTCGGCCAAGGCCGCTTCGATCAACACCTCGGAGCCCCAGCGCGACGCCCACCTGCAGTCCGCCGACTTCTTCGACGCCGAGCAGTTCCCCGAGCTGACCTTCGAATCGACGAGCGTCACCGAGGTCGACGAGGAGACCTTCGAGATCACCGGCAACCTGACCATGCACGGCGTGACCAAGCCGATCACGTTGAAGGCCGTGCTGCAGGGCGCGGAGACCGACCCGTGGGGCAACGATCGCGTCGGCTTCGAGATCACCGGCCAGCTCGACCGCTCCGACTGGGGCATGAAGTTCAACCAGGCGCTCGGCAGCGGCAACCTGATGGTCTCCGACCGCGTCAAGCTCTCGCTCGACATCTCGGCGGTCAAGCAGGCGGCGTAACAACGATCGGCGCTGCGCCGGTGGGCAGAGGGCTCGCCGGCGCGGCATGATCAGGAGAGTTCTGAGGATCAGATGAGCACTGACACGACAACCACGACGGGCACGGCCGCGCACAGCGGGGCGCTGCTCGCCGATGCGACCCGCCTGGGCGGCGTCGAGCTGGCGGTGACCGACCTCGACCGCTCGCTCGACTTCTACACGCGGGTGATCGGGCTACAGGTGCGCGAGCGCGGCGACCGCGTCGCGGCGCTCGGCGCGGGCGGCGAGGATCTCGTCACGCTGCACGCCGAGCCGGCGGCCCGCCCGGCTCGCGGATCCGGCCTGTACCACTACGCGCTGCTGTTCGGAGGCCGTGAGGAGCTGGCCCACGCCGCCCGTCGCGTGGCCGAGAGCCGGGCGCCGATCGACGGCGCCTCGGACCACGGCACACACGAGGCGATCTATCTGCCCGACCCCGACGGCATCGGCATCGAGCTCGCGGCCGACCGCCCGCGCGAGCAGTGGCCGGATGTGCGCTCCGGCGCGCTCTTCACCGCCGGCCCGCCGCAGCCGCTCGACGTGGGGGCGCTGTTCGAGACGATCGCCGGGGAGCCGACCCGCCCGCTCGCCGATCGCGACCTGGCGATGGGACACGTCCACCTGCACGTCGGCGACCTCGACGCCGCGTCGCGCTTCTACCTCGACGGCCTCGGCTTCGAGCTGATGATGGGCCTGCCGACGGCCCGCTTCGTCGCCGCCGGCGGCTACCACCATCACGTCGCCTACAACGTCTGGCGCGGAGTCGGCGCCCCGGCGGCGCCCGCGGATGCGATCGGCCTGCGCCACTGGACCCTGATCACGGACGGCGCCGACGAGCGCGCCGCCGTGCGCGAGCGGCTGAGCGCGCTGGGTGTCGCGCTCGAGCAGCGCGACGACGGCATTCTCGCGCGCGACCCGTTCGGGATCGCCGTTCTCGTACGCTGAGCGGCGGTTGGGGGCGCGCGGCGCGGCGCCCGATGCCGGCGGCTCGCGGCCGCAGCGCGGTCAGCGGCGCGTCAGAACGACGACGGGAATCTCGCGCTCGGTCCTGCGCGCATAATCGTCGTAGGCCGGCCAGACCTCGGTCATCAGCGACCACAGCCGGGCGCGCTCCCCGCCGGACGCGGTGCTCGCGACGACCGGTATCTCCTCGCCCAGCACCTCGATCGTCGCTTGCGGGTCGGCTTCGAGGTTCGCATACCAGCCCGGGTTCTCAGGCGCCCCGCCCTTGGAGGCGACGATCACCCAGCGGTCGCCGTCGGTGCGGTGGATCAGCGGCGTGGTGCGCGGCTCGCCCGAGGATCGCCCGGTCGTCGTGAGCAGCAGGATCGTCGTGCCGCGCCAGTGGTAGCCGCGCTCGCCGGCGGTCTCCCGGTACACGCGCACATGCTCGGCCCCGAACAGCTCGTCGTCGTCAGACGCCATCGGAGGATTGTACGAGCCGCGCGGGGGGCGGCGCGCGGGAAGCGGCGTCTCACGCCGGCCGCCGGCTGACGCCCGCCGCGGTGGGAGACTGCGCCGGTGTTTCGCCTGCGACCAGCGAGCCGAGCCGACGAAGACGCGGTGCTCGCGCTGCTCGCGGCCTGCGACCTCGCCCACTACGGCGAGGCCGACTTCACGCGCGATTTCCTCCTGAACGAGTGGCGCGGCGCGCACTTCGACCCGACGGCCGACGCCGTCGTGGTGGAGGACCAGCGCGACGAACCGGTCGGCTGCGGTGCACTCTTTCCTCCCGGCGCGTTCGCCCTCGTCGATCCGGCGCGCGAGGGCGGCGGCGCCGGCTCGCAGCTGCTCGCATGGCTCGAGGCGCGCGCGCTCGCCGCGGGTCGCGGCGTTCACCGCCAGCGCCTTGGCGAGCGCAACCTCAGCGGACGTCGGCTCCTGGCTGCGGCAGGCTACCGCCAGCCCCGTGGCGTCCTGCGGCTGGCGCGCGAGCTCGCCGACACACCGCCGCTCCCGCCCCACCCGGACGGCATCGTCCTCGACACCCTCGACCTCGAACGCGACGCCCGGGCGATGTACGCAGTCGACTGCGCAGCGTTCGCCGGCAACCCCGATTACGAGCAGGTCCCCTTCGCGACCTTCCATGCCGAGCACCTCGCCGCTCCCCGGCTCGACCCGTCGCTCAGTCGCGTGGCGCACCGCGGCGATGCGCTCGTCGGCTTCGCGCTCTGCCTGCGAACGGACCGCGGCGGCTATGTCGACATCCTCGCCGTCGAGCCAGCCGAGCACGGCGGCGGCATCGGGAGCGCACTGCTGACGAGCGCATTTGCTGCCCTCGCCGCCGCCGGCATCCGCGAGGCCCGACTCGACGTGTCATCGGAGAACCAAGCGGCGCTTCGCCTCTATCAGCGTGCCGGAATGCGCGAGTGCAACCGGATGGAGGTGTACGAGAAGCTCACCCGACCGCCCGCCGCCGCCTGACCGCGCCCGCGATTCCCGACCGTCGCCAACACGCGCTTCAGGATTTCGACGCCGTCCATCCGGGCACGCACGGCATCTGCGCCTACCTGAGCAACGACGCCTCCGGGCAGACCTACGCGCACGCCGCCGCGTGGTGGACCACCTCGTGAGCCGGGAGCTGCCGCTAACCGGCCGAGCAGGCGCTCGGCGCATCCGGCGCGAAGCGGGCAAAGACCTCGGCGAGCGTCGCGATCTCGCGCTCGTCGAGGTGGTCGAAGAAGCGTGCGCGGACCGCCGCGAGGTGCGTCGTCTGGGCTGCCTGAGCGAGCTCGAGGCCGGCGGGCGTCAGCTGCGCGTTGATCGCGCGCGCGTCGGACGGGCAGGCCACGCGCTCGAGGAGGGCTCGCTGCTCGAGCGTGTCGACGATCCGCGAGACGCGGCTCAGGCTCAGCCCGGCCTCGCCGGCGAGCGTCGAGAGGCGCAGCCGGCGCTCGGGCACACTGGCCAGTCGCGCGAGCAGCTCCAGCCCGCTCAGCGTCAGTCCGTGCTCGGCCTCCAGCTCGGCGTCGAGTTCGCGCGTCAGACGGCGGTGGGTCGCGAGCAGGCCGATCCAGGCCGCGGCGTATTCGTGGCTCCACTGTGGGAAGCCGTCGGCGTTGGGGACGATCGCCTCGGTGGCGGATTTGGAGGTCGCGGCCATTTCGTTGCTCTAGCAAGCATACCGGCTGGGGCGGGCGGCCACAACCGCTGTGACGACGGTCCCCCACGCGCGTAGTTGGACTGTGAGGATGATCTGCACATGACGGCGATCGCCGCGATGCCGACCGGCGGTCCCGGCGCGAGCGAGCAGTTCGAGCAGCTGTACCGCTCGAGCGCCGGCGACGTGTACGCCTACGTCGCCTCCCTGCTGCGCGACCGCGCCGCGGCCGAGGACGTCACGGCGCTCGCCTTCGAGCGCGCCTTTCGCCGCCGGGCGCTGTTCGACATCCGCCGCGGCACGCCGCGGTCGTGGCTGTTTGCGATCGCGCGCAACGCGGCGCTCGACGAGCTGCGACGCCGGCGGCGCACCGGCGCCCTGCTGCACGATGTCGCAGACGAGGCGGCGCCCGGCGATGAGGACCTCGACGGCGAGCTGGCGGAGCGCCGACTGCTCGTGCGCGAGGGATTGGCGTCGCTCGAACCTCGCGACCGCGAGGTGATCCTGCTCAAGTTTGTCGGGCGGCTCTCGAACGCCGAGCTCGCCCGCGTCCTGCGCTGCAGCGAATCCAACGCCGGGACCCGCCTGCACCGCGCGATCGAACGACTACGGGAGGCCTGTGGTGTCACGCGATGAACTGAACGCGCGCGAGCTCGACGAGCTCGCCGCCCTCGATCGCATCCTCGCCCGCGAGCCGGTCGGCGAGGAGCACCTCGAACTGGCCGCGCTCGTCGACTCGGTGCGTGCCGGCGCGCCGACGATCACGCCGGACTTCGCCGAGCGCCTCGACGCCCGGCTGGAGGCCCTCCGGCAGCCTCGCCGCCTCCGGCGCTTGCGCGACGCCCGCACCCGCGTGCGACGCCTGGCGTTCGCCGGCGGCGGCCTCGTCGCCGCGGCGGTTGCCTTCACGATCGTGATCTCCTCCGGCGTGTTCGGCGGTGGCTCGAGCCAGAACGCTCCCCGCGCGCTCCACAACTTCAGCGGCGCCGCCGTCGCGACGCCGGCCGCGCCGGCCACCACGGGCGGCGCGGCGTCCGCGACCCCGCGCGCCGCGGTCGGCGCCTCGGCTTCCGCGCCGGCCACGCTCCTGGGGCCGCAGGCGCTACCGGTCGGTGGTGCCGGGCGCCTGGTCGGGCGCCGCTCCACATTGACGCTCGCGACGACCCCGGCGACGCTTCAGGCGGTCGCCAACCAGATCGTCACCGCCACCGAGCAGGAGGGCGGCGTCGTGGCGAACTCCAGCGTCGCCGTCCAGGGCTCCGCCAGCTACGCCAACTTCGAGCTGCAGGTGCCAAGCGGCCACCTCGCCCCGCTGATCTCGACACTGAGCGGGCTCGCCGGCGTTCGCGGCCTCAACCAGACCACGCGGGACATCACCGACGGCTACGACAAGGAGCGCGCACTGCTCGCCGACCGCGAGGCCGAGCGCGCCAGCCTGCTCAAGCAGCTCGCGACGGCGGCGACGGCGGCAAGCGAGACAAGCCTCCAGCGGCGGCTGAACCGCGTCGAGACGCGCATCGCGGCCGAGCATCACACGATCGACGTGCTGCTCACCGAGGGGCACACCGCCGTGCTCTACGTCAACGTCGTGCCCGGCGCGAGCGCCAAGCACTCGACGGTCGGCCCGCTCGGCACCGCGTTCAACCGCGCGCTGCACGCGCTCGAGGAGATCCTCGCGCTCGCGCTGATCGCGCTGGCGATCGCACTGCCGTTCGCGCTCTGCGCGCTCGCGCTGTGGTGGGCCGCGTCGGGCATCCGCCAGCGCGCCCGCGAACGCGCGATGCGAACCGCGTGAGGTCCCGGGCCAGCGGGTAACCTCGCCCGGGATGGGAGAGCAGATCCGACCGGGACTGTGGCGCTGGACCGCGCCGCATCCCGACTGGCAGCCCAGTGACAGCGCCGATGCGCCGGACAGCTGGCCCCGCGACGTCGGCTGCGTGCTGTACCAAGCGCCGTCCGAGGCGGTTTTCATCGATCCGCTGGCACCGCCGCACGACCCGGCATTCTGGGCCTGGGCCGACGAGATCTGCCGCGGACGCTCGGTCAGCGTGCTGGAGACGATCCTCTTTCACCGCCGCAGCCGCGAGGAGTTCCGGGCCCGCTACGGCGCCGCCACGACGGCCCCATCCGGCGTCCTGCCGCTGCGCCTCCCGGAGTTTCACGAGACGCTCCACTGGATCGAAGAGCATCGCGCGCTCGTCCCCGGCGACAGCCTGATCGCCGGCGCCGACGGCGAGCTTCGCATGTGCCCGCAGTCGTGGCTTGACTTCATCGCGGCGGGCCTCACGATCGCCGGGCTGCGCGCCGCGCTGGAGCGGGCGCTCGCCGGCCTTGATGTCGAGCTCGTGCTCGTCTCACATGGCGAGCCGGTGCTCCACGACGGCGCCGCCGCCCTGGCCGGCGCTCTGCGCGCGCCGTGATCGACTGGCAGCTCGAGCGCGATCTCGAGCGCTCGTTTTGCGCCGCGGTCGACACGCGCGAGCGGATCGCCGGCTTCGTGCGCCCGACGCCGCTGCTTCGGTCTGACGACGGGAGGCTGCTCCTGAAGCTCGAGTCGCTTCAGCGCACCGGCTCCTTCAAGGTCCGCGGCGCGGCGTCGGCGATCACCGCCGGCCGTCCGCCGCGCGGGATCGTCGCGGCCTCAACAGGCAACCACGGCCTCGCGGTGGCCGCGATCGCGCGCGCGCTCGAGATTCCCTGCCGCATCTTCGTGCCGGCCACGGCGGCGGCTGCCAAGCTGGCACGACTGCGGCAGGCGGGGGTCGAGCTGATCGGCGTGGACGGCGACCCGCTGCGCGCCGAGCTGGCTGCTCGCGAGGCCTGTGACGCACGGGAGGGGCTCCTGCTCGTCCCGCCCTATAACGACCCCCACGTCGTGCTCGGGCAGGCCACCCTCGGACTGGAGCTGCTCGAGGAGCTCGGCACGGGGGTCCCCGACGCCCTGTTTGCTGCCGTCGGCGGCGGCGGCCTGATCGCCGGGCTCGCCCTCGCGCTGCGCGCTCGCTGGCCGCACTGCCGGCTCGTCGGCTGCCTGCCGGCTGCCTCGCCCGCAATGGCAGAGGCGGTGGCCGCCGGGGTCGTCGTCGACTCGCCGCTGCAGGCAACGCTCGCCGACGCGACGGCCGGCAACATCGAGCCCGCGACCATCACCCTGCCGATCTGCGCTGCGTTGGTCGATGAGTGGCAGCTGATCGAGGAGGCCGAGATCGCCGCCGCGATGCGCAGCGCACTGCTCGAGCACCACCTGGCAATCGAGGGAGCGGCTGCTGTGGCGCTGGCGGCGTCACTCCGGCGCGACGACGGCGAACGCCATCTGGTTGTGCTGGGAGGAGGCAACGTCGGGGCCCAGACGCTGCGGACGGTCGTGTGATCGCGCGACCCGTCCGCCGACCTTGGCGATGGTTAATGATCTGCGCGATGGGAATGGTCGCCCGTGAGGAGGAGGTCCGTCGCAGCTGGACGCTGCGGGCGTTGCGGCGTGTGACGCGCCGGCGCGACGGTCGCGCGCCGCTGTGGATCGAGCTCGCGATCATGGCCTGGCTGTTCTGGCTGTATGACGTGATCAACGATCTCGCGCCGCTGCGCCACGCTCTGGCGGTGGCGAACGGCAGGAGCCTGCTCCAGTTCGAGCGCTCAATCGGACTGGACCCCGAGCTGACGCTCAACCGCTGGCTGGCGGGGCACGCGACGCTCGCCTCGTTTGCCTCCTACTACTACTTCTTCGCGCACGCGGTGGTGACCTTCGCGGTGCTTGCGTGGCTGTGGTGGTGGCGCCCGAGCCGCTACGTCGCGCTACGCACCGTGCTCGTGATCATCAACCTGGTCGCCTTCGTCGTCTTCTGGCGCTACCCGCTCGCCCCGCCGCGCTCGTTCCCGGCGCTCGGCTTCGTCGACGTGATCGCGCACTCCCACGCGCTCGTCTCCTGGCACAGCGGCGTGCTGGTCCGCGACGCCGACCAGTTCGCCGCGATGCCCTCGCTGCATGTCGCCTGGGCGCTGTGGAGCGCGACGGCTGTCTGGCAGTGCACCCGCCGCGTGGTGGTTCGCGCCTTCGCCGCGCTCTACCCGCTGCTGACGACCTTCATCGTGCTCGGCACCGGCAACCACTATCTGCTCGACGTGCTCGCCGGCGCCGCCACCGCGGCGCTCGCGTTTGCCGTCCAATTCGCGTTTCGCCGGGCGCTCGCCCTGGTTCGGCGCAGACGCTCCGAGCCCCGCGAGGGCGCCGCCGAAAGCGTGCCGGCGCAGCCCTGAGCTCGAGGGTCGCTGCAGGCGTGCGGCGACCTCCAACGGTTTTGGGCGGTCGGCGCGGCGTCTGGACTAGACGATGTCCGGGCCGGCGAAGCGCGCCGAGACGTCGGTGAGGATCTGGCGCATCGCCGCCGCGGCGGCGGTCAGCCGCGTGCCCTCGGGCGTCGCGGCGACCACCTCGCGAACAGGGCTGGACGGGGAAAGCGCGCGGATCGCGATGTCCTCACGCGACCCCGACAGAGCCAGCTTGGGGATCAGCGCCACGCCGACGCCGGCCGCGACGAGGCCCTGCACGGTCTGGTAGTCGTCGCTCTCAAACGACACGATCGGCTCGAAGCCGGCCCCGTGACAGGAGCGCACGACGTGGCGCGCGCAGGGACTCGAGGCGGAGGTCTGGATCCACGCCTCCGCGCGCAGGTTCTCCAGTCGAAGCGTCCGCCGATGCGCGAGCGGGTGGTCCGCGGGCAGCGCCAGGAACATCGGGTCCTCGAACAGAGCGAGACGGTTCAGATCGGGACCGAGCGACTGGCTGGTGTCGGCGAACTCGAACAGCAGGGCGATGTCGAATTCGCCCGCCGAGAGCCGCGGCGCGATCTCCTCCGGCTCACCCTCGGCCAGCGTCAACTCGACCTCGGGGTGCTGGGCACGGAAGATCGCGATCGCCAGCGGCATCAGCGTCGCGCCGGCGGTCGGGAAGGACGCCATGCGCAACTGGCCGCCCCGCAAGCCGGCGATCGCTGCCATCTCCGCCTCCGCCGCGTGCAGGCGCGCGACGATCCCCTCGGCGTAAGTGAGCAGCACCTCGCCGGCCGGCGTGAGCCGCACGCCGCGCGGCAGGCGCTCGATCAGGGTGACTCCCGTCTCGGCCTCGAGCGCGGCGATCTGCTGCGAGACCGCCGATTGGGTGTAGGAGAGCGCGTCGGCCGCCGCCGAGAAGGAGCCGCGGTTGGCGACCTCGATCAGGATTCGCAGACGGTTGACGTTCAACATAAGGACAGCTTATGGCTCATATCACAAAGGTTACTTGAACTACTGGCAGGAGAGTGGCATGCTGAGTCGTAGACAAGCACTATTCAGCGCTCGGCGTCGACGCGGTTCGACTGCCGGGCAACCACCCCTCTTGAGCAAGGAACCCCAATGCAGACCCATGTGATCATCTCCTACGACGGCACCGAGAACGACACCGACGCGCTCGCCCTCGGCAAGATGTTCGGCGACGTCGGCGCACGCGTATCGCTCGCCTACGTTCGCCATGCCGAAGAGCCCGACGCCGCAGCCGAGCAGGCAGCTCAGGCGCAGGCGGAGGAGCTGCTCGAGCGCGGCGCAAGTTGGCTCGGGCACCCCGAGGTCGGCCGCCACGTCATCCTCAGCGGCTCGACCGGCGACGGCCTGCGTGTGCTCGCCGAGCGCGAGAACGCCGACCTCGTCGTGTTCGGCTCGGACTGGCACACAGCCCCCGGTCACGTCCAGCCCGGTCAGTCGGCGCTCCGCCTGATGGAGGGCGGCCCCGTGTCGATCGCGATCGCGGCCGCCGGCCTGCGTGAGCGTTCGGGCGCGGCGCTGCGGACGATCGCCCTCGCCGGCGGCGAGGTCGACGATGCGGCCCGCACGACCGCCGAGCGCCTCGCGGCGCGCGCCGGCACGGCGCTGGCGCTGCCCTCGCAGGACGGCGTCGATCTGCTCATCGTGGGCTCCCGCCCGGGCACGCCGACCGGCCAGGTCAGCGTCACCGCGGCCAACGAGTACGTCGTCGAGACCACGACCTCAAGCGTTCTGATCCTCGCCCGCGGCGTCGTCTTCGACGCCGAGCGCTCGGGTAGCTCGCAGCAGGCGGAGCAGCACGCGCCGCAGCAGGCCGAGCAGCACGCGCATCAGGCCTGAGTCCGAGCCGGCCGAGCCGGCTATTCGAGTTGCACACGAGCCGGCGCTCCGAACAGGGGCGCCGGTTCCTCGTTCACGCGCCCACGAGGAGCGCGGGCGCAGACGGTCGCGGGCCGTTGGCATAATCGCGCCGATGGAGCCAGCGGCGCTCACGTTTGCAGGGCGCTCGGAGCGCGAGGCGGCATGAGCACGCTGCACCCCCAGGCGCAGGCCTTCTACGAGCAGGCGTCGCTCGAGGACTACGTCGCCCCGGCGGAACTCGGACCGGTCGCGTCGCGCGCGCTCGCGACCGAGTCCGCGCTCGAGCTGCCGCCGGGGCCGCCCGTCGCCAGCGTGAGCGACTTCACGGTGACGGCCGCGGACGGTGCCGCGCTGGCCGCCCGCCGCTACGACCCCGAAGACGCCCGCGGCTCGATCCTCTGGCTGCACGGGGGCGGCTGGGTGCTCGATGGCCTCGAGCTGACCGACGCCATGTGCAGGACGCTGGCCAACGAAGCGGCGGCGAGCGTATTCAGCGTCGATTACCGCGTCGCCCCGGAGCACCGCTTCCCTGTCGCGCTCGACGATTGCCACGACATGCTGCGCTGGGTGGCGGGCCAGGCGGGCGGCGGACCGCTGGTCGTGGGCGGCGACAGCGCCGGCGGCAACCTGGCGGCGGTCTGCGCCCTGCGCGCTCGCACCGGCGGACCCGAGATCCTCGCCCAGGTTCTGGTCTACCCGGTCACCGACAGTGACCTCACAACGCCCTCCTACCGCCAATACGGCGAACCGGAGCTGCCGCTGCTGAGCACCGCCGACATGGCCTGGTTCTTCGACTGCTATGCCCGCGACCCCGGCGACCTGGCCAACGCCGAACTCTCCCCGCTGCGCGCACCCGACCTCTCCGGCGCACCGCCGGCGATCGTCGTGGTGGCCGAGATCGACCCGCTGCGCGACGACGGCCTGCACTACGTACAGCGCCTGCGCGACGCCGGAGTCGAGGTGACGCTGCACAACTACGAGCAGATGCCGCACGGCTTCTTCTCGCGCCCGACGGTCTTCGACGACGGCGCCGACGCGATCGCGCGCGTCGGCGCGCAGCTGCGCGAGCTGATCGCCGCGCAGATGTAGCGTTAGCGGCACGAGCGCCACCGACCGGAAGGGGCAGCGGCAGATGGAGACCTGGGATGCGATCCGCGCGCGGCGCAACGTGCGCGCCTACACCGACGAACCGATCGAGCCGGCGCAGCTCGACCGGATCCTCGACGCCGCCCGGCGCACGCCCTCCTCGCGCAACTGGCAGCCGTGGGACTTCGTCGTCGTTACCGAGCGCGATCACCTGCGCAAGCTGGCCACCGTCTGGCAGGGCGCCGGCCACGTCGCCGGGTCGGCCGCGACGATCGCGCTGATCGCCCCGATCAGCGAGGACGAGCGCCAGCGGGCGATCGCCAACTACGACCTCGGCCAGGCGACGATGTCGATCATGATCACGGCGGCGGACCTCGGCATCGGCTCCGGCCATTCGGCGGTCGGAGACCAGGATCTGGCGCGAGCGCTCCTCGGCCTGCCCGCCGACCGCTACTGCGCCTTCCTGATCGCGCTCGGCCACCCCGCCGACCGCCCGCTCGCCCCGCTGACGAGGATCAACCGCCGACCGTTCGAGCAGGTCGTGCACCGCGAGCGCTGGTGAACCGCGCAGTGCGCTGGTGAAGCGCGCGCTGGTCTAGGGTTCTCGCGATGCGTGAGCTCTCACCGGGTCTGTGGCAGTGGCGAGCCCACCACCCGGGGATCCACAAGGACGTCTCCTCCTACCACCTGGCGGCGGAGCGCGTGGCGATCGACGTGCTGATCCCGCCCGAGGGGCTCGAGTGGTTCGAGCAGCATGGGACGCCGGAGCACGTCCTGCTGACCAACCGCCACCACTCCCGGGACGCCTGGCTGCTGCGCGAGGCGTTCGGCTCAACGGTGCACTGCATCCGCAACGGCCTGCACGAGCTCGCGGGGCGCGGCCCGGTCGAGGCCTTCGACTTCGGCGACGAGCTGCCGGGTGGCGCCGTCGTCCACGAGGTCGACGCGATCTGCCCCGACGAGACCGCGCTGCACATCCCCGCCCACCGCGCGCTCGCCTGCGCTGACGGCGTCGTGCAGTGGGGCAGCCCGCGGCTGACCTTCGTCCCCGACTTCCTCATGGATGACCCCGAGCAGACCAAGGCCGGCCTGCGCGCCGCCTACCGCCGGCTGCTCACACTGGACTTCGACACGCTGCTCCTCGCCCACGGCGAGCCACTCGTCGGCAACGGCAAGCAGGCCCTGCGCGAGTTCGTGGAAGGCTTAGCCTAGGCGCGGGGCGAGGGCGTGCCCTGGTGGAAGCGCAGCCGCCAGCGGCCGTCCACCCGGGTCCACAGCGAGCTGCGGTTGGCCTGCTCGAGATCGCTTCCCTCGCCCGGCTCGGTGAGGTAGGTCAACAGAGCGACGTCCTCGCCGATACGCGAAACGGCGATCTCGCCCGGACGGGCTTCGATCGGCCCTGCCGGCGTCGCCAGGATGTCCGCGCGGGAGTGAACCCGGCCCGACGCGCCGACCTCGGCGAACTCAGGCGCGAGCAGTTCGTCCATGTGGTCGCGGTCAAAGCGCGTCTCGGCGCGCCACAGCGATTGCTCGAGCGCCACCAGCTGTTGGTGATCGGCGTGCGTAGAGCCGGACATCGCTCGCGGCCTAGAACGGCTCGCCGTAGCGATCGGCGAAGGCGAAGTCCGACACCGCGCGGCGGCGCAGCGCGCTCGGCCAGGGATCGGCGCGCCGCCCGGCGAGGATGTAGGCGGCGATCGCCATTTCGGCCGGGATGTCGAGCAGGCGCTTGACCGACGGTTCGGCTGGGATCAGCAGCGTGGTGAGCGCGGCGCCGAGCCCCTCCGCGCGCAGGGCGAGCAGGATGTTCTGCACGAACGGGTAGATCGAGGCGCCGCCGACGATGCTCGGACGGTCGAGCTCGCCGTCGGTGATCAGCAGGTCGGCGATCCGCACGCAGACGACCAGGTGCAGTGGAATCTCGTGCAGCCGGTCGGCGAACTCGTCTGAGCTGCGGAGCATGCGAACCCGCGAGGGCTCGTATTCCTCGGGCCGCCGAAGCATCTCCGCGGCGCCGCTGTGCTCGAGGTAGGCGCGCCAGTGCGGAAGATAGAGGTCGCGCAGCGCCCGGCGCGTCTCGGGCGACTGCACGACGATCACGCGCCAGCCCTGGCGGTTGCCGCCGCTCGGCGCGAAGCGGGCGGCGTCGAGCACTCGCTCGAGCGCCGCCCGGTCAACCGGCTCGGACGTGAAGCGACGCGTCGACGGTGCGCCGCGCATGGCCTCGTAAAGGTCCACGGAGCCGACGATAGCGCGCCGAACGTCCGTAGTTCTCCGCGAAAGGTCGGCGGAATATTGCGGGGGATCGCAGCAGGGACTGCGGCTACCTTCGTTTATCACGCAGAACGTCTGCAGTTTCGCCATGAGCTTTCCGCAATCGACCGAGACACCCGGGTTCGCACACGATCTGCCCGCCGGCAGCGAGCGTCCGCGCGGCGTGGCCGACGGCCGCGTGGCGGACGCCTGCAGCAAGGGGATCCTCAGCTGCTCGAGCTTTGCGACGGTTGCGGAGATGGGTCACCAGATGGCGTCTCATCGCATCCACAGCCTGATCGTCTGGCAGGCCGGGGGCGCGCGCTGGGGGGTCGTGACCGACGTGGACGTCGCCCTGGCGGCGCTGTCGCGCCCCGGCGCGGTCGCGGACGACCTCGCCAAAACAGCCCCGAGCATCGAATCCGACGCGTCGCTGCTGAGCGCCGTCACGCTGATGCGCGAGCAGCGGACCTCGCACCTGGTCGTCATCGACAGCGCCTCCGAGCGTCCGACCGGAATCCTCTCCGCGCTCGACATCGCGGGCATGGCCGGATGGGCGCAGGACTAGGCGGACGGTTCGAGGCGGTGCGCTGCGTGCATTGCGGCGACGTGATCGGCGTCTACGAGCCACTCGTGGCACAGACCGGCGACGAGGTCCGCGAGACCTCGCGTGCGGCCGAGCCCGACGTCGCCGAACACGGGGCGCGGCTCTACCACCGCGAGTGCTTTGCAGCGCTGAAGCGACCCGGCGAGGAGTGAGTCGGACTCAGCGGCGAGGCGGGCCGTGACGGGCCGAGCCCACCGAGCGCGCAAAGCGTCAGGCCGCGTCTGAGTCCTCGAACGGGCAGCAGCGCGGGTCGTTCTGGGCGGCGAGCGCCAGCAGCAACTCGTGCAGCGTCCGGCGGCGGTCGTCGTCCAGCGGCGCGAAGAACTCGTCCTCGAGCCGCTTGACCAGGCCGCGCAGTCGTGCGAGCTCGGTCTTGCCGGCGGCGGTGATGTTGACCAGGTGACGGCGGCGGTCCTGGGGATCGCGCTGGCGCACGACCAGTCCACGCTGCTCGAGCGAGTCGAGCAACGCGACCAACCGGCTCGGGTCGAGGTCGAGCGCGTCGGCGATCGTCGACTGGGTCTCGCGGGATCCCTCGCCGAGGATCGCCAGCACGCCGTAGTCGTGGACCTCCGAGCCGCTTCCGGTCACGACGTCGGTGGCCAGCGCTTTGAGCGCAAAGCCGAGACGGACGAGCAGGAACCCCGAGCTCTCGGCGAGCTCCCGGGCGACGAGGTGTACGCGGCTCTGCGCTTCGGTGGCGGTCGGCGGGTTCATAGAAACATTGTAGCGCCCAGACTGGCGTCATGCTATCGTTGCATTTATCAACGATCTGTGGAGGAAATTCATGAGTGCTGAAAGTGTTTCCGAGACCAC
This sequence comes from uncultured Solirubrobacterales bacterium, assembly GCA_963709225.1. Lineage (GTDB taxonomy): Bacteria > Actinomycetota > Thermoleophilia > Solirubrobacterales > Solirubrobacteraceae > Palsa-513. The sequence goes on along the minus strand of CAVPVM010000005.1, from coordinate 632,495 downwards.
CGCGGACCGGCGCCGCTGGATCGTGCTCGCGCTACTGGTCGCGGCCCAGTTCATGGTCGTGCTCGATGTCGCGATCGTCAACGTGGCGCTCCCCTCGATCCGCACCGACCTTCACTTCTCGCAGGTGAGCCTCCAGTGGGTGATCACCGCCTACACGATCCTCTTCGGGGGCGTCCTGATGCTCGGCGGACGACTCGCAGACCTGCTCGGGCGCCGGCGCATGTTCATGCTCGGTCTGGCGCTGTTCACGAGCTTCTCGCTGCTCGACGGGCTCGCCTGGTCGGAGGGGTCGCTGATCGCGTTCCGCGCGGCTCAGGGCCTCGGTGCGGCGCTGCTCTCCCCGGCCGCGCTGTCGATTCTCACGACGACCTTCCGCGAAGGCCGCGAACGCAACCTCGCACTCGGGATCTGGGGCGCGGCTTCGGGCAGCGGCGGCGCGGCGGGCGTGTTGCTGGGCGGCGCGCTGACGAGCGCCTTCGGCTGGTCGTGGATCTTCTTCATCAACGTCCCGGTCGGGATCGCCGTGATCGCGCTCGCGCCATTCCTGCTGCGCGAGAGCAACGCAGGCCTGACGCACCGCCACTTCGACCTGGCCGGCGCCGCGTCGATCACCGGCGGGCTGATGCTGCTCGTCTATGCGCTGACGCGCGCCGCCGCGCACGGCTGGGGCTCGGTCACGACGGTCGTCCTGCTCGCGGCGTCAGCCGCGCTGATCGCGTCCTTCTTCGCAATCGAGAGCCGCTCCAAGGCGCCGCTGCTGCCGCTGCGCATCTTCCGCCTGCGAACGCTGTCGGGATCGAACGTCGCGGGCCTGCTGATGGGGGCAGCGATCTTCTCGATGTTCTTCCTGCTGACGCTCTACATGCAGGAGGTGCTGCACTACTCGCCGCTGCACACCGGCCTCGCCTACATCGCCCTGACGCTGACGATCGTCGTCTTCTCGGGACTCGCCCAGGCGCTCGTGACCCGGGTCGGCGTGCGCCTCGTGCTTCCCACGGGGCTTGCGTTGTCGGCGGTCGCGCTCGTGCTGTTTGCCCGGCTGCCGGTGCATGGCAGCTACTTCAGCGACCTGCTGCCACCGTTCCTGATCGCCGGCCTCGGGCTCGCGCTCGCGTTCGTGCCGATGTCGATCGGTGCGCTGACCGGCGTGCACCCGGCCGACGCGGGCGTCGCCTCCGGGCTGATCAACACCAACCAGCAGATCGGCGGCGCAATCGGCGTGGCCGTCGCGACGACGATCGCGGCGAGCGTCACGACGCACTACGTGAACAGCCACGCCGGCGCCAGCGCGTTCAGCGGCGCGGCGCTGACCGACGGCTTCCACGCGGCGTTCTACGTCCTCGCCGGCGTCGCGGCGGTCGGGGTGGCGGTGGCCGCGGTGATGCTGGAATCGCGCCGCCGGCTGCCCGGGCGCGAGCGCGGCGGCGATCTCATGCGGGAGCCGGACTTCGAGGCCGCCTGAGCGGCGGGGGGGCCGCCCCGGCGGCGGCGATTTCTCGGGCGGTGAGGTGAGCGTGGAGCTTCACCCGCCGCCCGAGCTCACGCCCCCAGCCGCGTCATAGCCGCCACCGGCTCGATCCGCCCGCCGCGCAGTTCGAGCACCTCGTCGAAGTGCTGGAGGCCGATGCCCGAGTGCGTGATCACCAGCAGGCCGCGCGCGCCCGCGCCGGCGGTGAGATCGGCGATCACCTGGCTGGCGCTGTCGGTGTCGAGGTGGGCGGTCGGCTCGTCGAGGATCAGGAAGCGGGCGTCTGAGAGCAGCGCGCGCGCCAGCGCGACCCGCTGGCGCTGGCCGCCGGAGAGCAGACCGCCGCTTTCGCCGACGACGGTGTCGAGCCCGGCGGGAAGCGCGCTGACCCAGTCCGCGGCACCCGCTGCGTCGAGCGCCTCCCAGAGCTCCTGATCGGTCGCGGTCCGCCGCGCGAGCAGGATGTTCTCGCGCACCGTCGTGTTGAACAGGTGCGCGTCCTGGGCGGCGAAGGTGACGGCCCGGCGCAGGTCATCCTGGGCGAGCTCGCGCACGTCGATGCCGCCCAGCGAAACGGTGCCACGATCGGTGTCGCAGAAGCGCACGAGTAGATGCGCAAGCGTCGTCTTGCCCGCTCCGCTTGGGCCGAGCAGCGCGACGCGGCGGCCGGGAGCGATGCGCAGGCTCGCATCCTCGAGCACCCACGGCTCACCCGGGCCGTAACGCACGCTGACCCGATCGAGCACGAGGTCGCCGTGCTCGGGGAGCATCCGGGGATCCGGCGCGTCCTGGACCGCGGGCTCGCGCTGGCACAGCTCGTCGAGCCGCCGTGCCGCCTCGGCGCAGGCGCGCAGCCGGCGTGCCGCGAGTGGCAGTGGCGCGAGGCCCTCGAACGCCGCGAGCGCCAGGAAGGCGATCGATGCGAGCAGCACGCCGGCGAGCGCGCCGCTGTGCACCGCGGGGATCGCGACGGCCATCAGCGCGACGACCGTCAGCCCGGCGGCGAGCGAGCCCAGCGCGCTGGCGCTGCCGGCGGCGTAGGCATCGCGGCGCGCGAGCGCTGCGAGCCGGGCGTCGGCCGCGCGGAGCCGGCTCACCCGCTCGGCGCCGCGACCCGCCAGCACGAGCTCGGGGGCGCCCTCGATCGTCTCGACCAACTCGGCGCTGAGCGCGGCGCGCGCCGGCGCCTGGCGGCGGCCCGAGGAGGCGGCGAGCGCGGCCGCGAGGCCGGGGACCGCCACCGAGGCGAGCAGCAGGCAGCCGAATACGACCGGCGCCGCGGCCGGCAGGATCAGCCAGGCGGTCAGCGCCGCGGCGACAATCACGAGCGCGGCGACGACCGGCGGGGCCAGCGCGCGCAGGTAGAGATCCTGGAGCGTGTCGACGTCGCCGACGAAGCGCGAAAGCAGATCACCGCTGCGCGGCCCGCCCAGCGAGCCCGGAACCAGCGGCGCGAGCCGGCGGTAGAAGTTGGCGCGGACACGTCCGAGCAGGCGCAGCGCGGCGTCGTGGGAGGCCAGGCGCTCGCCGTAGCGCAGGACGGCGCGGGCTATCGCGAACGCCCGCACGGCGACGATCGCAACGGTCAGCGTGAGGATGTCCGGCCGCTGAGCGGCGCGCGAGATCAGGTAGCCCGAGGTCAGCAGCAGGCCACCGGCACAGGCGATCGCGCCGAAGCCGAGCACGGCCGCAAGCGCGAGGCGCCGCCGCTCGCTCGCGCCGGCGCGAGCGGCCGCGATCAGGCTGGCCGTCGCGCCGCTCACGCCACCGCCGCCAAGCTGGCCGGCGCCGAACCGAGCTGCCCGGCGCGGAGCTCGGAGTCGTGTGCGAGCCGGCCGTCCACAAGGGTGTGGATCTGCGCGGCGCGATCGGCGATCGCCGGATCGTGGGCGATCAGCAGCGTCGTGCGCCCGGCGGCGAGCCGCTCGATCGCCTCGCCGACCGCGGCCGCGGTGGCGCTGTCGAGATGAGCAGTCGGCTCGTCGAGCACGACCAGCGAAGGGGCGCGCAGGAAGGCGCGCGCCAGCGCGACGCGCTGAGCCTGGCCGGCGGAGAGGCCGCGGCCACCCTCGCCGACGGCCGTGTCGAGACCGTGCGGAAGGGTCGCGAGAAGCTCGTCCAGTCCGGCCTCGCCGGCGGCGGCGCGCACGCGTGCGCGCGGGGCGCCGGGCTCCGCGAGGGCAATGTTCTCGGCGATCGTCGCGGCGAACAGGCGGGCGCGCTGCGGCACCCAGGCGAGCGCGGCGCGCCAGGCGCCCGGGTCCAGGTCACGCAGATCGACGCCCCCGCAGCGCACGGCGCCGGCGCTCGGATCGATCAGCCGCAGAACGAGCGCGGCGACCGTGCTCTTGCCGGCGCCGCTGCGCCCGACCAGCGCCGTGATCGCGCCCGGCTCGAGGATCAGGTCCAGGTCACTCAGCGCGAGCTGCTCGCGCGCCGGGTAGCGGACGCTGACCGCCTCGAAGCACAGCGGTTCAAACGCCGGATCGGGGACCGCGGCCGGCCGCGCCGCGGTGCCGCAGCCGGGTGCGGCGGTGAGCGCGGGCGGCTCGTCGATCACCGCGAGGATCCGCTCCGCCGCCGCCATCCCGTCGGTCGCGGCATGGAACTGCTGGCCGAGCGCGCGCAACGGGCCGTAGAGCTCGGGCGCAAGCAGCAGCACGGTGAGCCCGGCCTGCAGCGTCAGGTGGCCACCGTCGAGCTGGATGCCGATCGTCGCCGCGACCAGCGCGGTCCCGACCATCGCGCAGAGCTCGAGCACCAGCGCCGAGAGGAACGCGATCCGCAGCGTCCCCATCGTCTCGGCGCGGTAGCGCTCGCCGACCGCCTCGATCGTTCGCACCTGCGCCGCCTCGCGGCGGTAGGCGCGCAGCGTCTCCAGGCCGCGCACGACGTCCAGGAAGTGGCCGCTGAGCAGCGACAGCGCCTGCCAGCGGGAGCGGGCGCGAGCCTGCGCGCCCTTGCCGACGAGGATCATGAAGCCGATCAGCAGCGGGATCGTCAGCGCCAGCACGCCGGCGGCGAGGAGATCGAGCGGCACGACCCAGGCGAGCACGGCGATCGGGACCGCGGCGGCCAGCACGAGCTGGGGCAGGTAGCCGGCGAAGTAGCTCTCGAGCGAGTCGACGCCCTGCACGGCGGCGGCAATCAGCTCCCCGGTGCGCTCGCGCTCGCGCGCGATCGGCGAGCGCACCAGCAGCTGCTCGGCAAGGCGCGAGCGCAGCTCGCTCATCACCCGCGTCGCGCCGATCCGCCCCGATGTCTCGAAGCCGCCGGCAAGCAGGGCGCGCGCCGCGATCACAGCGGCCAGCGCGGCGAGCGGACCCGTCAGGGAGGTGAGCGTGGCGTGCTGGACAGCGGCGGCGGCGATGACGTGCGCGAGCAGGGCGGCCTGCGCGACGATCGCCGCAGCCATCGCCAGGCCGAGCGTGCCGGCGAGCGCGAGCTGCGCGCGGCCGGCGCGGCTCTCGCGCAGCAGGCGACGGTCTGGCCTGGTGGCGCGCTCAGACGGCGCCGCGCCGCGCGGGCGCCTCGCGCGCATCGCTCAGACGGGCTTGGGAGCGACCGGGGGAGGCGCGCCGTCGCCGTCGCCGGGGTCGCTGCCGGCTGGCCGCTCGCCGCCGCCGAGCTTGCTCTGCAGCACGGCAATCGGCGTCGGCGTGCCCTCGAAGTCCTCGATCCCAAGGCGGTGGCGGAAGACCCAGTAGGTCCAGCCCTGGTAGAGCAGGACGATCGGCACGAAGATCACCGCGACGACGGTCATCACGATCTGCGTGTAGTGCGAGGAGGAGGCGGCGGCCAGGGTCAGCGTGAAGGCGTGGTTTGTCGTGGACGGCAGCGCGTCGGGGAACAGCTCGGCGAACAGGCTGACGAACAGCAGCGCGATCGCGGCGGCGCTGAAGGCGAAGGCACGGCCCTCCTGGCGGCGACCCAGCGTGACCGTCGCGCCGAGCGCACAGATCACGCAGGCCGCCGCCAGGACCTGCGCCGACGCCTTGACCCCACCAGCGGGTTGGTCGAAGGCGGTCCACACGAGAAAACCGGCGAGCAGGAGGGTCGCGACCGGCGTGACGCGCCGCGCAACAGCGCGGGCCCGGTCGAGCAGCTCGCCACGTGTGCGCAGCGACAGGAAGATCGCGCCGTGGGCGGTGAACAGGGTCAATGTCACGAGCCCGCCGAGCAGGGCGTATGGGTGCAGCAGGTCCCACAGCTTCGCCGTGACGTTGTGCTGGGAGTTCATCGCGACGCCGTGGACGATGTCCGCCCAGCCGACGCCCCACAGCAATGCCGCCATGAAGCTGCCGATCGTCGCGGTCCACTCCCAGGTGGCGCGCCAGCGCGGCGAGTCGTCCTTGCCCCAGAACTCGAACGAGACGCCGCGGATGATCAGCGCGAAGAGGATCAGGAACAGCGCCAGGTAGAAGCCGGAGAAGAGGCTCGCGTACCAGCCGGGGAAGGCGGCGAAGGTCGCGCCGCCGGCGGTCAGCAACCAGACCTCGTTGCCGTCCCAGACCGGGCCGATCGTGTGGATGACCACGCGCTTCTCGACCTCGTTGCGGCCGATCACGCGCAGCAGGATGCCGACCCCGAAGTCGAACCCTTCGAGCACGAAGTAGCCGACCCACAACACCCCGATCAGCACGAACCAGAGCGTCTGGAGGAAGTTCGGGTCGCGCATCTCAGTAGGCGAGCACGAGGTCGGAGACGTTCGAGCCGGGCGTCGGGGAACCAGGCGTCTGCGGCGGCTGCGGCTCATCGGGGCCCTTGCGGATCTCGCGCACGAAGAGGCGCGCGCCGACGGCCACGAGGATTCCGTAGACGAGGATGTAGCCGGCCAACGTGATCACGATCGAGCCCGTCGAGACGTCGGGCGAGCGCGCGTCGCTGGTCTTCAGCAGGCCGTAGACGACCCAGGGCTGGCGGCCCACCTCGGTGAATATCCAGCCCGTCCAGTTGGCGAGGATCGGGATGAAGATGCCGACCACCGCGGCGCGGCTGAACCAGCGCCGTCGCTCGATCCCGCCCGGCCGGCGCATCAGCCACATGCCGAGCAGCGGGAAGAGGATCAGCAGCACGCCGGCGCCCGCCATCAGGCGGAAGCTCCAGTAGGTGACGCCGATGATCGGCGTGTAGTCGCCCGGCCCGTACTTCTTCTGCTCAGCCGCGTTGACCTGGTTGATCCCCTTGACCGTGCCGTTCCAGCTGAGCGTCGCGATCAGCGAAAGCAGGTGCGGGATGCGGATGTCGGTGGTCAGCGCCTTGGGGTGGTGCTCGAACGGCGCGACCGCGAACAGCGACATGCTGGCGCCGCTGGTCGTGTTGTAGAGCGCCTCGGCGGCGGCCATCTTCATCGGCTGCTGCGTGTCCATCAGGCGCGCCTGGCCGTCGCCGAACACGCCGGTGGCGATCGCCACGACCAGCGTCAGTGGCAGCATCAGCTGGAGCGAGCGGGTGAAGACGGCGTCGCGGCGCCCGCGCAGCAGGCTCAGGCCGCAGATGCCGATCACCAGCATCCCGGCGGTCGCGTAGGCACCGAAGATCGTGTGCGGGAAGGCGAGCAGGACGGTCGAGTTGGTCAGCACGCTGAAGATGTTCTTCAGCTGGGCGTGCCCGGTTGCCGCGTTGATCGTGTAGCCGACCGGGTGCTGCATCCACGAGTTGGCGGCGAGGATGAAGTACGCCGACAGGGCCGTGCCGAAGGCGACGAGCCAGGCGCAGGCGAGGTGCACGCGTGGCGAGAGACGGCCCCAGCCGAACAGCCACAGGCCGACGAAGGTCGACTCGAGGAAGAACGCCATCAGCCCCTCCATCGCCAGCGGCGCGCCGAAGATGTCGCCGACGTAGCGCGAGTAGAGCGACCAGTTCATGCCGAACTGGAACTCCTGGACGATCCCCGTCACGACCCCGATCGCCATCGAGATCAGGAAGAACTTCGCCCAGAACTTCGTCATCCGCAGGTACACCTCTTTGCCCGTGCGGTAGAAGAGCGTCTGGCAGAGCGCCACCCATCCCGCGAGCCCGATCGACATCGGCACGAAGATGAAGTGGAAGAGGGTCGTGATGCCGAACTGCGTTCGGGCCCAGTCGAGGGTGTTCACAGGCCGCAGGCTATGGCGGGCCTGGAGGACCTCCATCCGGGGCGCGACACAGCGGCGATGCGGACAACTACGGAGCGCTCGGCGCCGGCGCTGCCCCAGACGCGGCAGCATGCGGCCCAAGGTCGGCAAGCGCGAGCGGATGGCGCGGCGGGTGATCGACGGCGATCGTCGAGGACACGGCGAGCTTCGCGTCGACGTGCAGCAGCTCGCCGCTCGCGAGCAGGCGCCAGCCGGGGTCGTCGTCCATCGGCTCGCTCGCGAGGACGACGGCGGGATGATCGGCGAGATCGTCCGAGTGAACGCGAATCGTGCGGCGCGGGCTCGAGTGGTCGAGGTGGCGATCGCCGTGCGGGCCGCCGGCCGCGCGCTCGAGCACGAAGAGGCCCTCCATGTCGGGGTAGCGGAGCGCCCACAGCTGATCCTCTGTGATCACGATCACGTTCAGCGAGTAGAGCGGCAGCTCGCGCGCGACCCAGCGCGCCGCCGCCTCGAGCCCCGCGCTCAGATCCCCGTCGTGGGCGTCGGTCTGCTTGGTGACGAGGGCGAAGAAGCGCTCGGAGTCGGTCTCGCCCCTGACGAGGCTGTCGTAGCTGCCGAGCTCGGCCTCGAGCCTCGCGAGATCTCCGATCACGCCGTTGTGGGCCAGCAGGCGATTGTGCTGCTGGAACGGGTGAGTATTGTCGGGCGTCAGCCCGCCTGAAGTGGCAAAGCGGACATGGGCGACGAAGGTTCGCGAGTGGACCTCGCGCCCCTCGCGCGCGAACGCTCGATCGGCGTAGGCAGCGATCGGCTGCTTGTCGACGTGGGGTGTGCCGTCGGGCGCGAAGTAGCCCAGGCCGGTGCCGTCGGGCTCGCGGTGGCTCTGGGCGAGCAGACTGTCGGGCGCCTCGAGCAGCCAGAAGGTCGCGCGCACCCGACGCGGCGCGGCGGACATGCCGAACAGGCGGCACACGGTTAGGCGGCGGCCTCGTCGGCGAGCGCGCGAAGCAGCGCGGCCATCTGGTCGAGCGTCGCTCGGTGGGGTGTCACGTGGTAGAGCGCGGCGAGCCCGCGGGGGTCGCGGTAGCCGAGCGCGGCGCCGTCGGCGTCGCTCCAGACGAGCATGCGGAGCGGCAGTTCGATCCCGATCTGGGGGTCGTCGGTCATCAGCGGCGTGCCGGCGCGCGGGTTGCCGAAGACGACGACCTCCTCGGCCGGCAGCTCCATGCCGACCTCGCGGGCGGCGGCGGCGTGGTCGATCCGCGCGAACACGGTGAGGCCGTGACGCTCGATCGCGGCAAGCAGCGCGGCGAGCGTTTCGGCGTGACCGGAGGCGCTTCGCGTGACGATCATGGCCTCCCCATTGTGACCGCGCGAGCCGGCGATTGCGACCCTTTAGGATTGTCGCGGGGGCGCTCGGCCGCATCGAGAGCGCGGCGGCTGGGTAGTTGGTTGGTGCGCATCATTCGCGAGCGATTCGAGGACCGACGTGGACCGCAAGTGGTGGACCCTGATAACGGTTTGCATCGCGACCTTCATGCTGCTGCTCGACATCACGATCGTGAACGTCGCGCTGCCGCGGATCCAGTCCGGACTGCATTCGAGTTTCACGGACCTTCAGTGGGTGATCGACGCCTACGCGCTGACGCTCGGGGCGCTGCTGCTGACCGCCGGATCGCTCGCCGACCTGCTGGGCCGGCGGATGATCTTCGCGATCGGGGTTGTGCTGTTCTCGGCCGCCTCGCTGCTGTGCGGTCTCGCGCAGTCGCCTGTGATGCTCGACGTCTCCCGCGGGATCCAGGGGGTCGGCGGCGCGATGATGTTCGCCACCTCGCTCGCGCTGCTCGGGCAGGCCTACCGCGGGCGTGACCGCGGCGTGGCGTTCGGCGCCTGGGGCGCGGTGACCGGCGCCGCCGTCGCGATCGGACCGATCGTCGGCGGCGCGCTGACGCAGGGGATCAGCTGGCGCTGGATCTTCCTGGTGAACGTGCCGATCGGCGCCGTCGCGCTATTTCTCACCCTCAGCAAGCTCGAGGAGTCGCGGGCGCCGCAGGGCGCACGGCTGGACGTCCCGGGCTTCGTCGTCTTCACCGCATCGCTCGCGACGCTCGTCTTCGGGCTGATCGAGTCGAGCCTCGACGGTTGGGGCAGCGGCGTCGTCGACGGCTGCCTGATCGCGAGCGTCGTCCTGATCGTCCTGTTCGTGCTGATCGAGCGCCGCACCCGCCAGCCGATGCTCGACCTGTCGCTGTTCCGCCGACCGGCGTTCGTGGGCGCGGCGCTGGTCGCGTTTGCCGTGTCGGCATCGATCTTCTCGATGTTCCTCTACCTGACGCTCTACCTCCAGGACGTGCTCGGCCTCTCGCCGCTGGCTGCCGGCCTGCGCTTCATCGTGCTTTCGGGCGTGATCCTGGTGGTCGCCGCGATCGCCGGGCGCCTGACGACCGTGGTGCCGGTGCGGCTGTTGATGGGCGCAGGCCTGATCCTCGCCGGCGTCAGCCTGATCCTGATGGGAGGCATCACCGTCCACTCGAGCTGGACGCATCTGCTGCCCGGCTTCGTCGTCGGCGGCCTCGGCGTCGGCCTGATCAACCCACCGCTCGCCTCGACGGCGATCGCGGTCGTCCCGCCGCGTCAGGCGGGCATGGGGTCGGGCATCAACAGCACCTTCCGCCAGCTGGGGATCGCGACAGGGATCGCCGCGCTCGGATCGATCTTCACGAGCGAGATCCGCACGCACGTGGCGGCGGGCCTGCGGGCCGCGCACCAGACCGGCGCCAGCGCGCTGAGCGCGGCGATCAACAACGGCGACACGGCGCAGGTGATCGGAAGGCTGCCGCCGTCCGCGCGCGCAGCGGCGGGTGAGATCGCGCGCGCAAGCTTCATCTCGAGCCTCAACGACATCTTCCTCGTCGGCGCGATCGTGGCGTTCGTCGGCGGCGTCGCCGCGCTGGCCCTGATCCGTACGCGCGACTTCGTCGCCCAGACCGCCGGCGAGGGCGGCGGCGAGGGCGGCGGCCATGGCGAGCCGGCCGGGCAGGTCGAGATGGTGGGGGCGTAATCGCGGGCGCGACTAGGATGGCGCGCGTTGCGCGTCGCCTTCGCCACCTGCTCGTCGTTCCCTGACGGCTCCCCCGACGACGCGCGGGCGGCCGCGGCGCTCGGCGCCGATGCCGTCATGTGGAACGACCCGGCGGTCGACTGGGACGCCTACGACCGCGTGATCCTGCGCTCGACCTGGGACTACACCTTCGGCGTCGACGCGTTCCTCGAGTGGTGCCGCGCCGTTGGGCCCGGGCGGCTGCGCAACAGCGCCGACACCGTGGCGTTCAACGCCGACAAGCGCTACCTGGCCGAGCTGTCGTGCCCCACCGTACCGACCCTGTTCCTCGCGCCGGGCGAACCGCTGCCGGCGTGGGCCGGTGAGCTGGTGGTGAAGCCGAATGTGTCAGCGGGGGCGCGCAACACGGGGCGCTTCGGAGCGGCGGTGGCCGCGGAGGCGCGGGCGCTGGTCGAGCGGATCCACGCGAGTGGCCGCACGGCGCTGGTGCAGCCCTACCTGCGCTCGGTGGACCACCATGGCGAGACGGCGCTCGTGTTCATCGGCGGCGAGCTCTCCCACGAGCTGCACAAGCGGCCGGTGCTCGCGCCCGACGAGGTCGCGCCGGTGATCGAGGGCCCGCTCGCCGTGGCGCGCGCGATGCTCGACGAGAACCTGGTGGTGGCGAGGACGGCGGCCGATGATGAGCGCTCGCTGGCGCGCTCGATCATCGACGAGGTCTCCGAGCGCTTCGGCGTGCCGCTGTACGCGCGCGTCGACATGGTGCGCGACGACGCCGGACGGCCGGTGCTGCTCGAGCTCGAGCTGATCGAGCCGCGCTTGTACTTCGAGCAGGCGCCGGGCGCGGCCGGAAGGTTTGCGGCGGCGGTTCTCGCCGGGTAGGCGGTGCGGCCCGCGCGGCCCCCGCGCGGCCCGCGCGCGGCTCGTGGGCGCGAGCGGGCGTGTGCGGCGCGGCCCGCGCGGCCCCTACAACGCCAGCGTCGCCGACTGTCCGAGCGGCCGCCCGCTGGCGTCGAGGCCGATCACAGCCACCTGCCGCGGTCGGCTGTCCAGCGCGATTGCGGTCTCGAAGCCGGACCGCGGCACGCTCTCCAGCGGCTTGAGCGCGGTGGGCCGCTCACCCGCGAGCACCTGCCAGCGCGCCACCTCGGTGTCGCCGTTCCAGCTGACCCATAGATCGGTGGAGCGAGCGCCCCGTGGCGCCGCCGCGATCGCCGGCTGCCCGACCCCGGTGGCGCTCCAGGGGATCCGGAACGCCCGGTAGCTCTCGTAGCCATTGCCGAGGCGGGCGTCGAACAGGAGCTCGCCCGAGGGCGAGAACTCCGAGACGAACGGCTCGGCCCCCCAGCCCACGAAGACGTTGCCGTTCGGCAGCAGCTGCACGCTGCCGAGGCTCGAGGACTGGAGCGCCTGCGGGTGCAGGTACTGGCGCTTCAGCCGCGCCGTCCTTCGCTGCTCGTCGATCTCGAGCACGATCGCGCGCGATTGCGGTGCCGCGTGCGGCGCGCCCTCGTTGTCGAACATCGTCAGCGTGCCGTCTGCTTGGCGGCGCGGGTCGTGCTGCCAGGCAAACGACGCGCCCGGCCCCATCGCGAAGTCGCTTCGTCTGCCGCCGAGCCGCCAGACGATCGCGCCCGAGCTGCGGTCGATCTTGTAGACGGTGTGGGTGTTGCGCGAGGAGACGAGCAGCTGGCCGTCGCTGTCGACATCGACCGCGTTGAGGTGGACGTAATCCCACGGCCACGGCGTGAGCGGCCATTGCGACTCCGACAGCGGGATGTGGTCGAGGCTGTGCCAGTCGAGCAGGACGCGTCCGCTCGAGAGATCGACCTCCTGGAACACCGCGTCCTCGACGGCGCCGTCGGCCGAGCCGCCGACCGAGCGCAGGTCGACGTGCTTGAGGACGTAGGAGGTGACGAGCGCGGTTCCGCGGTCGGTGATCAGGAATTCGTGCAGGTCGGCCTGGAGCCCGTTGCCGGGCTGGACGTGGGCGATCGGCTCGTAGTTCTGGTTTGCGATCACGTAGACACCGACGCCGTGGCCGCCGCTCAGATGGCCCTGCCACCAGGTGAGAGCCGGTTGACCCCGGTAGGTCTGGACGTTGAAGTTGTAGATCTCCTGGTTGGCCACCGGGTATTCCCAGACCGGCTGGCCGGATTCGCCGGCGATCACGGCGCCGTCCTGGGCGCCGGAAAGTCCGAACGGCGAGACGAAGATGAGCCCCGGCGCCGTCCCACCACGGTTGACGTCAACCGCGAGCGAGGGGATCCGCAGGTCCGCGCGCGAGTGCAGTTTCAGCGGCCCGGCCGCCGGGACCGAGGCGAAGCTGTTGATCGCGGTGCGGCGCGCGACCAGCTCGCCGGTCAGCGGCAGCGCGACCACGGATCCGACGGCGAACATGCCGCGCGTCAGCAGCTCGCGCCGGGTCAGGGGGTCCGGGTGCGAATCGGGGGCGAGCGAGTCCTGCTCGCGGGGCACACTGTCCCGACTGCTTGACAGAAGTCGAGGATAGCGCTGGAGCGATCGCGGCCACGCTGTTGGGCGGGCGGGCGGGGGCTCGCCCGCCGGTGGCCCGCCGCCCCCTCACCCCCCAACCGCGGTCCCGCCGGCGAAGTCCCCCGCCAGCGTCGCGGCGACCCGCGCCACGATCGCGGCGTCGCTCGTCACGATGCCAAGCTCCCGGTTGGCCTGCAGCGACGTCCACGAGAAGTTCTGAGAGCCGACGAACGCCTCCCGCCCGTCCACGACGATCGCCTTCGCGTGTATGTAGAGCGGCGCGTCCTCCGCGTAGGTGCGGACCGCCACGCCGCACGCCGCGAGCTCCCCGAACGCCCCGCGCCACTCCGTGTCGTAGGTCATGACCACATGAACCGCGACGCCCCTGCGCGCGGCGGCACACAGCGCCGCGGTGATGTCGCTGTCATCCATCTCCTCGTTCTCGACCGCGAGCGTCGAGCGGGCGCCGGAGATCAGCGCGAGCTGCTCGCCGAGCGCGCCCGGTGACCAGACGAGGTCGCCGCTGCCGGCCGACGGGCTGATCGGCGTGCCGCTCCAGTCCGCGTCGAACACCGCTTCGATCGCTGCAACGTCGGCGGGCCGCGTGTCGACGACCGCGAAATCGCGCGAGCTCGCGTAGTAGCGCGAGGTCAGGTTGAGCGTCATCACGAGCGATGTGCGCCCGTCGATCGTGATCGTCTTCTGGTGCGTGAGCGCGAACGCGGCGGGACTGCTTCGCACCGCAACCCCATGCGCGCGCAGGTAGCCGGCGGCGGCGTCGTTCTCCGGGAAGCCGCCGCGCCCGTAGTAGCCGCCGTTCAGCAGCACGCGAACCCTGACGCCGCGCCACGCGTCGGCGGCGAGCTCCTGCTCGATCGTCACGTCGTCGAGCTCATACATCGTCACATCGACGCTGCTACGGGCGGCCGCCACGTCCGCATCGATCGCGGTGAGCCCCTGGTTGGGTTCCACGATCAGGGAGAGCCCGCCGTTGGCGGGGGTCGGAGCCCGGGGGCCCCAATCGGCCGGCGCGCCCGCGGCGCCGCCGCCGCCGAACGCGACGAGCGCCCCGCTCGCAATCAGCGACACCCCGGCCGCCCAGCGCCTCCGACCGGCCCCGCGCGCGAACAACCGTCCCACGATCACACCGCTAAGCACATCACCCGCCTGGGACGGTACTCGCGTCAGCGCTCGCGTCAGCGCCGCACGGGCTCCGGCGGCTGGCATAGGCTGTTCCCCATGCCCCTTCCCGAAGTCCTCAGCAAGCTCCTCACCGCCGCCGGCCCGTCGGGCTATGAGGAGGCGCCCGCGTCGGTTTTCACGCAGGCGGGCCGCGCCTTCACCGACGACGTCACCGTCGACGTGATGGGCTCCGCCGTCGTCCGCGTCCCCGGCACGACGCCCGGCGCGCCGTTTCTCGCCGTCGTCGGACACATCGACGAGATCGGCCTGATCGTCACCCACATCGACGACGACGGTTTCCTGCGCTTCATCGGCGTCGGCGGCTGGGACGCGCAGATCCTGGTCGGCCAGCGCGCCGAGCTGCTGACCCGGAACGGTCCGATCCCCGGCGTGGTCGGACGCAAGGCGATTCACCTGCTGCGCGAGGAGGACCGCAAGAAGGTGCCCGAGCTCCGCGAGCTGCACATCGACATCGGCGCCCGCAGCGGCGAGGAGGCGCGGGAGCTCGTGCGAATCGGCGACGTCGCCGTGCTCGCCGGAGAGCCGCTCGAGCTAGCGGGCGGCCGCTTCATCTCACGCTCGATGGACAACCGGCTCGGCGCCTTCATCGCGCTGGAGGCGGCGCGCCTGGTCGCGGAGGCCGGCGGCGCGCCGGGCGACGTCGCGGCCTGCGGCGTCGTGCAGGAGGAGATCGGCCTCAACGGCGCGCGCGCCGCCGCGTTCGCGCTCGAGCCCGATGTCGCGATCGCCGTCGACGTCACCCACGAAACCGGTTCGCCCGGCGTCGAGGTCAACGAGATCGGCAGCCACCGCTTCGGCGAGGGTCCGGTGATCGGGCGAGGCTCGATCCTCAACCCCGCCGTCTTCGAGCTGCTCTACGACACCGCCAAGCGCGAGGAGATCCCGTTCACGATCGCCGCCTCGTCGCGCGGCACCGGCACCGACGCCGACGTGATCCACTTCTCCCGGGCCGGTGTCCCGACCGGCGAGGTCTCGATCGCCCTGCGCTACATGCACTCGCCGGTCGAGATGGTCCAGCTCGACGACATCGATCGCTGCGCCCGCCTGATCGCCGCCTTCGCGCAGGCACTGAGCGCTGAGACGTCGTTCGCGCGCTGAGCGCGGCGGAACGCTGGGCGTCGGTGCGCCGGCGGCGCGGCGGTCACTGGCCGACGGAGAAGAGCGCCTCCAGGTCGTGGCGCGAGTAGGCCTCGAAGGCGACCATCGTCTCGGTGTGCCCGACACCGGCGAGCACGGCGACCCGGCCGGTCACCAGCTCCTGAAGCTGCTCGGCGTCGTGTACGCGGACGATCGCGACGAAATCCCACTCGCCGGTGACCGAGTAGACCTGCGAGACGCCGTCGATGTCGGCGAGCTCGCCCCCGAGCTTCGCAAGCGCGGTGCGCTCGGCGCGGATCAGGATGATCGCATGGGTCACGCCCGCCATCGTACTCCCGGCGGCGCGGTCCGCAGCTTCGGCGCCGGACTCGGCTTCGAGCCCGGCGCCGTCTCGCGCTTGATCAGAGCGCGACGCAGACCGCCTTGGTTTCCAGGTAGTTCTCGAGCACCTGGTGGCCCATCTCGCGGCCCCAACCCGACTCCTTGTAGCCGCCGAACGGCTGGGCGGCGTCGAACACGTGGTAGGTGTTGATCCACACGGTGCCGGCACGCAACCGCGCCGCGGTGCGGTGCGCCTTGGTGATGTCGCGCGTGAACACGCCGGCTGCGAGCCCGTAGTTGGTGTCGTTGGCGACCGGGACGATCTCCTCGGGGTCGTCGAACGGGATCGCGCAGACGACGGGCCCGAAGATCTCCTCTCGCACGACCTTCATGTCGCCCGTGGTGTTCGTCAGCACCGTCGGCGCGACGAAGTAGCCGCGGTCTCCGAGGCGAACACCGCCGACGACGGCCTCGGCGCCCGCGTCGGCGCCCGACTGGAGGTAACCGAGCACCTTTTCGAACTGCTCGTCTGAGATCAGCGGTCCCATCTGAGAGTCGGGCTCGAGACCCGGCCCGACGGTGATCTGCTTCGCCTTCTCGGCCACGCCCGCGACAACCTCGTCGAAAGCCGCCTTCTGGACGTAGAGTCGCGAGCCGGCGTTGCAGCACTGGCCGTGGTTGAAGAAGATGCCGTTGGCGGCACCGGTGATCGCCGTGTCGAGGTCGGCGTCGGCAAAGATGACGTTGGGGGACTTGCCGCCAAGCTCCAGCGAGACCTTCTTGAGGTTGCCCGCAGCCGCGCCGACGATCAGCTTGCCGACCTCGGTCGAACCGGTGAACGCGACCTTGTCGACGTCGTCGTGACCAGACAGCGCCGCCCCGGCGTCGCCGAACCCGGTGACGATGTTGACCACGCCCGCAGGAAGCCCGGCCTCCAGCAGCAGCTGACCCAGATAGAGCGCCGAGAGCGGGGTCTGCTCGGCGGGCTTAAGGACCACCGTGCAGCCGCACGCCAGCGCGGGACCGAGCTTCCACGCCGCCATCAACAGCGGGAAATTCCAGGGGATGATCTGCCCGACCACGCCGACCGGCTCGCGCAGCGTGTAGGACAGATACTCGCCCGCCGCCGAGATCGGCGTGGTGTCGCCGAGGATCTTCGTCGGCCAGCCGGCCATGTAGTGGAAGAGGTCGGCCGCGAGCGGCACGTCCGCGACGCGGGCGACACCCATGGGCTTGCCGTTGTCCAAGGACTCGAGCATCGCCAGCTCTTCGGCGTTCTTCTCGATCAGATCCCCGACCCGCCAGATCAGCTTGCCGCGCGCCGACGGCGTCATCCGCCGCCACTCCGACTCGTACGCGAATGCCTTCCGCGCCGCGCGAACGGCGCGGTCGATGTCCTCCTTCTCGCCGTGGGCCGCGTCGGCGAGCCGCTCCTCGGTCGCCGGGTTGATCGTCTCGAACGTGGCGCCTGAGGCGGCCTCCACCCATTCGCCGTCGATCAGCAGCTTGCCCGGATACGACAGGAACGTCGCGACGCGCTCCGCGGTGTGATCGGTGTGCTCTGCGATTGCCATCTGCCTCTCCCTCCTAGGTGCATGCGTGATGCTTGCCGCCACAATACGCCCGCCGGGGAGGCCGGCCGAGCGGATTCTCGGCTTTCACCGCCTTGCGTCCGCCAGCAACCGATCCCTCGGGACGCCGCGGATCGACGCGTCGAGCAGTTCGATCGGATGAAACGCGGGCAGCGGGCGTCCGGCGGCGCGCAGCGCCGAGCTCACCTGCACGAGACAGCCGGGGTTGGCGCTCGCGTAGGCCTCGGCGCCGGTGGCGAGGATCGCCGCGGCCTTGCGCCTGCCGAGCTCGGCGGCCGCGTCGGCCTGGACGACGTTGTACAGGCCGGCGCTGCCGCAGCAGATCTCCTGCCCCGCCGGCTCGCGACGCTCGAGGCCGGGGATCGCGTCGAGCATCGAGCGCGGCTCGGCGGTGATCCGCTGCGCGTGGCGCAGGTGGCAGGCGTCCTGGAAGGCGACCGAGATCGCCAGCGGATGGCGGGTCGCACGCGGTTCGGCGAGCAGCTCGGAGACGTCGACGACGTTGGCGATCCCGTGGTCCTTCAGATGCGAGCCGCAGCCGGCGGCGTTGGTGACGATGTGGTCGTATCCGCTGAGCTCGCGCTCGAGCCGGCGAGCTCTCGCGACGCCCTCCTCGAGCCGCCCCGCGTGCGCGTGCAGCGCACCGCAGCATCCCTGCGCGCGCGGGACGTGGACGTCGTAGCCGTCGGCGGCCAGGACGCGGGCGGTCGCTGCGTTGACGTCGCCGAAGACGACGCTCTGGACGCAGCCGGCGAGCAGCGCGACGCGCGCTCCCTCGCCCGGCAGGTGCTCCGGCGGCCACGCCGGCGCGCTCCACGCCGGCGCGATTCGCTTCAGCCGCCCGAGCGGCCCAGGGGCCGGCAGGCGACGCAGTGCAAGCGCCGCGCGCAGGCGCCGGCGGTGCGGCAGCACCGCGAACGCCGCGGAGCGCAGCACGCGGTCGAGACCCCTGCGCCGATGCTCGTGTTCGACCTGGGCGCGCGTCGTCTCGATCAGGCGGTCGTACTGCACACCCGACGGGCACGAGCTGACGCAGGCCATGCAGCCGAGGCAGCGGTCGAAGTGCTCAACGACCGTGTCGGTCATCGCGAGCGTGCCCTCCGCCAGGCCGACCATCAGCTGGATCCGCCCACGCGGCGAGTCCATCTCCTCGTGCCACAGCGTGTAGGTCGGGCAGGTCGGCAGGCAGAAGCCGCAGTGGACGCAGTCGCCGAGCAGCTCCCGGTGGGTCGCGGTCAGCTCGTCCGGCACAGCGCCTCCACGACGCGCTCGGCGAGCGGGCTCCAAGGGTGCTCGACGCCGTCCTCGACGTAGGCGACGCGCGGCCCCGGGCGCACCAACGGGGCGTCCTCGCCGTCCCAGCGCCGCCTTCCGGGCAGGCGCGCCTGGAGCTCGCGGATCGCGTCCCAGCTCTCAGGCCCGGCCTCCTCTCCACCCAGGCTCGCAAGCTGGCGCTCGACCGAGCCCTCCGAGCCCTCGATCAGCACGTGCAGCCGGCCGTCGACGAGATCGACAGCGCTTGGCACGACCTGGGATCGGTGAAGCTCGGGCCAGCGCGAGCCGTCGAGCACTGTCGTGCGCGCCACAGCAGGCATCGGGTGCAGGCGCAGCGCGACTCGCTCGACCGTGCCGAGCCGCCCGCGCGATCCGCAGAACAGCTTGCCGAGGTCGTAGCCGGCGACGTTCTTGACGACCCTGCCGCCGGAGTTCGCCCGCGTTCCGTCCGGCAGCACGACCGTGATGCCGATCAGCAGGTCCCTGATCTGACCGAACCGGTGGCGGAGCGGGCCCGAGAGGTCATCCAGGACGCACTGCGCGAGCGTCGGGTCGCCGGGCGGATCAAGCGACAGGCGCTGCGCTTTGGCGGCCAGCTCGCACCGCAGCTCCGACAGGCGGATCGCGGCGTCGACGATGCACGTCAGGTCGCCCGGCTCGTATTCGAGGATCCTAGAGCCGCTCACCGAGGCCGGCCAGCTCGAGCGCGTGAGGACGGTAGGGTCCCGGCACCTCGCCGCAGAGCCGCGGCGTCGGGAAGATCTTGCCCGGGTTGGCGAGTCCACGAGGGTCGAACGCGCTCCGCAGCCGCGCCATCGCCGCGAGGTCCGCCTCGCTGAACATCTCCGGCATCGAACACGCCTTGTCGGCGCCCACTCCGTGCTCGCCGGTGATCGAACCGCCCGCGTCGATGCAGGCGCCGAGGATCTGGTTGGCGAGCTCTTCGGCGCGGGCCGGCTCGCCAACGTTGCGCGCGTCGTAGAGGACCAGCGGGTGTAGGTTGCCGTCGCCGGCGTGGAACACGTTGGCGACCCTCAGGCCCGCCGCCGCCGAGAGCTCGTCGATCCTCCGCAGCACCGATGGCAGCCGCGTGCGCGGCACGACGCCATCCTGGACGTAGTAGTTCGGGCTGATCCGCCCGACCGCCGCGAAGGCGGCCTTCCGCCCTCGCCAGATCCGCGCGCGGTCCTCGACGCTCGCCGCGAGGCGGGTCTCGCGCGCGCGGCGCACCGCGCAGATTTCGAGCACCCGTTCGAGGTCGTCCTCGACCTGAGAGAGCGACCCATCGAACTCGACGATCAGCACAGCGCCGCAGCCCGCCGGGTAGTTCGCCTGGACCGCGGCTTCCGCGGCCTCGATCGCGAGCGCGTCCATCATCTCGATCGCCGCGGGCACGATCCCGGCCGCGATCACGTCGGACACCGCCGCGCCCGCCTCGTCGGTGTGACCGAACCCGGCGAGCAGCGTCCGCACCGCCTCCGGCGCGCGCAGGACACGCAGCCGCAGCTTCGTCGCGATCCCGAGTGTCCCCTCCGAGCCGATGAACGCCCCGAGCAGGTCGGGCCCCTCGTCCCAGACCGACAGCTCGACCAGCTCCCCATCGGGCAGCACGACCTCGGCCGCCAGCACGTGGTTGACCGTGAAGCCGTACTTCAGGCAGTGCGCGCCGCCCGAGTTCTCGGCGACGTTGCCGCCGATCGTGCAGACCTGCTGCGATGACGGGTCGGGCGCGTAGTAGAACCCGTGCGGCGCGACAGCCGCGGTCACGTCGAGGTTGGCGACGCCCGGCTCGACGACGATCTCGCCGCGCTCGATGTCGATCTCGACCACCCGTGTGAACCGCGCCAGCGAGATCACGATCCCCTCGGCGACCGGCAGCGCGCCGCCGGACAGACCCGTGCCGGCGCCGCGGGCGACGAACGGGATCCCGTGCGAATTGCACACGCGAACGATCGCCTGCACCTCGGCCGTGGACTCGGGAACCAGCACCAGCGCCGGCGTCACGCGATGGCGTGTGAGGCCGTCGCAATCGTAGGTCCGCAGCTGCTCGAGCTCGCAGATGAGCTGGTCGGGCCTGACCGTCGCCGCGAACTCGGCCACGACGGCGGGATCGAGGGCGGTCATCACGGGAGCTTATTGCGGGCCGGCGCCCTGGGTTGGACGTTCGGTCGGGTCAGGGCTGGGAATCGCTCGCACGCCGGCGCCGCGCGCCTACGCTTCCCGGATGTCGCCACGAGCGTCACCTCGGGTTGCAAGCCTGTGCTCGCTTCTGCTCATCGCCTGCGCCGCACCGGCGGCAGCCTCGGTCGCGCGGGGGACGGCGCCCGGCATGCGCGCGGTGGCGGTTCCCCCCGCCGGCCGCGCCGTCGACACGTCCCACCCGAACCGCGTGGTCGGGCACGGCACGGCGGGCGGCTGCACCTCGGCAGCGGTGGTCGCCGCGGTGCGAGCCGGCGGGATCATCCGCTTCTCCTGCGGCCCAAGGCCCGTCACGATCATCATGGACGCGACGGCCAAGGTGATGAATACAAGCCCGGAGGTCGTCCTCGACGGCCGCGGCCTGGTGACGCTGAGCGGTGACGGCCGGCGCCGCATCCTCTACATGGACACCTGCGATCCGGCACAGGTGTGGACGACGTCGCACTGCCAGGACCAGTCCTCGCCCACGCTGGTCATCCAGAACCTCGCCTTCACGGAAGGCAACTCGAGCGGCCAGGACTTCGACGGCGGCGGCGGCGGGGCCGTCTTCGACCGCGGCGGCCGGCTGCGCATCGTCAACTCAAGCTTCACCGACAACCGCTGCGAGCCCGAGGGACCCGACCTCGGCGGCGGAGCGGTCCGTGCGCTCTCGCAGTACGACGACCTGCCGGTCTACGTCGTCAACAGTCGCTTCAGCCACAACGCCTGCAGCAACGGCGGCGCGCTCAGCAGCATCGGCGTCTCCTGGACGGTTCTGAACAGCCGGTTCGTGGACAATCAGGCGATCGGCCACGGCGCCAACCCGGCGCAGGCCGGCACGCCGGGTGGTGGCAGCGGCGGGGCGATCTATAACGACGGCGATCAGATGACGCTCTCGATCGCGGGCAGCCTGTTCACCGGCAACGACGCCAACGAGGGCGGCGGCGCAGTCTTCTTCGTCAGCGACGACCGGACCGGCACGCTGGCGATCGAGCACAGCACGCTCACTCACAACCCAAACGCCGGCTTCCAGACCGCCGGCCTGCCGGGGATCTTCTTCCTGGGAGCCCGCAGCCCGGCGATCACCAGCTCAGTGTTCGGCTGAGCTCGAGCCTCGAGCTGGCAGGCCGCCTGTTTCGGGCGGCCCTGCGGCGAGTACACTGCGATGTGAAGGGCATGCGGTGAGGTCGGCTTGCAGCGATTGGGCGGCAACACCAACTGACTTTCCGAGGTCCAGGTCTCACGGACACGGAGGTCGCGATGCCCCACCTGCCGGCTCCCACCGATTCGACAGCCGGCCAGTGGACGCCGTCACAGCGCGCTGCGCGGTCCGTCCACATCTGAAACCACTTACCGCTTGCGGCCGCCCGGTCGTGAGCAACCGCGTTCGCACAATGAGGCGTTCGCCTTCCGTAGTCAGGAGGACTCATGACAGACAAGAACATCGACAGGGCAAAGGGACGCGTCAAGGAAGCCGCGGGCGCCCTGACCGGAAACCAACGGCTGAAGGACGAGGGACGCAACGACCAGGCCAAGAGCTCGGTAAAAAAGGCCGCGGAGAAGCTGGTCGACGCCGTCGCCGGCAGCAAGTAGCGCTGAGCGGCGAACGGCTGCATGGATCTCGACACGTGGACGGACCGGACCGGCGCGGTCAGTCCACGTGGTCGGGCCACGGCAGCGGCCGACGGGCCGGGTCTAGCCCCGCTTCGCCTCGATCGTAAACGCCACCTTGACCGCGGCGCCGCTCGCGCCGGCGGAGTTCTCGGGTACCGCGGAGAGTGCGTAGCTGCCGACGGTCAGCGCTCGGCCGCCGACACGCCCGGTGAACTCGAACGAGTTGGCGCCCATCACGTCGGCGTGCGTGAAGCTCCCGAGTGCGAGCAGGCGCGTACAGCTGACGTAGCGGTGATGGGGGCGACGGTGGCGCGGCGGAGCGACGCAGCTGCCGTTGCTCTTGACGCCCGGGAGTTTGTGCAGGACCGTGAAGGTCGTTGTGGCGACCTCGCTGTCGGTGTAGGTGACGATGGTCCCGACCGGACGCTTGGCAGCGATGCTCGCCCCCGCCGAGGCGACGGCAAATCGGCTGCGGCTGAGCGCCAGTCCGCTGTCGACCGGGGCGGGGGTGACGACCGGGGCGGGAGGCGATGGCGCAGCCGCGGTCGCGAAGGTGCCGTCGGCGGTGGTCACGGAGCCGAACGCGTTGGTCGCTTCGATCGCGAAGTGATAGGTGGTCGACGGCGAAAGGCCCGTCAGTGGCACTGCCACCGACTGGGCGAGGACGCCTGCGGCCAGCGAGACCTGAGCCGTGGCGGAGCCGTAGCTCGAGGTCGGGCCGTAGAGCACCTCGTAGGTCGTGGCCGAATCGTCGGGGTTAACGCTCCCCTCGATCGTGGCGCCCGAGTCTGTGAGGGCGGTGGCGCTCGCGGTGCCGAGGATCGGTGGCGAGAACTGGCCGGCGCCGATGTCGATCAGCCCGTTGGTGGTGCGCGGATAGCCCTCGTAGTCGCTGGAGCCGCTGGCGGGGTCGCTTTCGCCCGCGCCGATGGTCGCGGACCCAGCTGCTTCCTCGTAGCTGCCGCTGGCAAAGCTTGGCGTGGCTGTGATGTTGTGGTTGCCGAGCAGGTTGATCGCGGAGGCCGGCCCGGTGATGGTCTCGCTCATCGGCGTGTAATCGGAGTAGTCGAGCGTGATCGCTGACTCTGTCGCAGCGCCGGCGGACAGCGCGTCGAGACTCCCCTGCGCGATCGTGTTGGTCGCGACGATCTGCGCCGCGTCGCCGGCGAACATCGCCGTCGTCTCGAGCGCGATGCCATCGGTGCCCGTCGCGAGCACGGTGTCGTTGTCCAGCGTCGCCTCGGCACCCCCGGTTGTCTCATCCAGCACGCCTATGGCGCCGCCGTTCCCGGACGCAGCGATCACCGTGTCCGAAACCTCGGCCGTACCGCTGCTCGCGGCGCCGTAGATCGCGATGCCGTTGATGCCGGTGATGACAGAGTCGGTGAGCGTGTCCCCCGACGCCATGATCAGGGCGGCAGCCTCGTTGCTGGCGGGCATGACGCTCTGGTCGATCGCGAGCCCCTCCACCGTCGTGTTCTCGTCGATCGCGAGGAACTGGCAGTTGCAGTGCGGGAAGTTCGACGTCTGCTTGAGCAGCGGCCGCGTGGGGTCCCCGGGCGCCGGCTCGAGCGTGACGCCATCCGGCACGGAGAGCGACTGGTTCGTCGTGGCGCCGTCGTAGTCGTACTCGCCGGACTCGAACTGCACGGTGTCGCCGTTGCCGGCGTTCGCCAACGCATACAGATAGCTGCAGGGCGAAGCCGTCGTGCAGGGCGAGGTGGTGCTCGTCGCACCCGGGGCGACCACCCAGGTGGTGGCGGCAGCGGCGGGCGCCGCACCCAGCGCCAGGAGCGCCGCGAAGGCAGTCAACGCTGCCACCCCGAACCAAACCGGCGCAAAAGCAGTGGTGAAAGCAGCTCGGGACGGCATCGTTCCCCCCAGACTTTGGTTACGGCCGTGGGATCGTGCCAGGCTCGCCGGACCGGACTGGCACACCAAGGTGTCGGTGCCCCCACCCCAAGCGATCCCGCGAGGTCCAGCTCTGACCGGTCCCGCGAGAAGCCGGCTCTGACGCTTCTGGTTGCTACCACGCAGGAAGCTCGAGACGAACGGCCCCAATGGCGAGACCCAGACTCGAACTGGGGACACCACGATTTTCAGTCGTGTGCTCTACCAACTGAGCTATCTCGCCGGACCAGATCCGGCTGTGGCCGGACGGTGACCGGTTGCAACCGGACCGGCCTCGATGCTACCGGCTGCGGCTCCGCTTTCGTCTGCCGATCGCGACCGCTCGCCGCCTGGACGCGCGAGACGAACAGGACCGGCGCGGCCTGCAACCATGCGCTCGAATGACCAGCGCAGCTCGACCAGCCGAGGTCAGCCCCGACGATCTCGCCGTCCCGCCTGAGCTGAGCAGGCGCAAGCTCGGCTCGCGCCTGCTCATCGCGACCCTCATCCTGGCCGTGGTCGTCGCCGTCGTCGCGCTGCTCCCCGGGCTGGGAAGCCTGCGCAGCCGCCTCTCGCACGCGAACCCCGACTGGCTGCTGCTCGGTGTGGGGCTCAAGCTGCTTTCGGAGCTCGGCTATGTCGCGGCGTTTCGGATGATCTTCTGTCGCCGGATGAGCTGGCTGCTCAGCTGGCAGATCGGGATGGCCGAGCTCGCGGCGAACGCGCTGTTCCCAGCCGGGGGTGCAGGCGGCCTGGCGCTCGGAGCGTGGGCGCTGCGGCGGGGCGGGATGCCGGCCCCGGAGATCGCGCGGCGCTCGGTCGCTTTCTTCCTGCTGACGAGCGTTCCGAACGTCGTCGGCGTGATCGTGATCGGGCTCGCGCTTGCGATCGGCGTTCTACCGGGCGAGCACAACCTGCTGCTGACCGCCCTGCCCGCCGCGATTGCGGTCGGCGCAGTCGTCGTGGCGCTCCAGGCGGGTCGCTTCGCCGGCAAGCGGGATGACCGCGCGACCGCGCAGCCACGGAGCGCCGGCTCCAAGCGTGTACGGGCGCTGCGTGCGAGCGTTGCCGCGATCGCCGGCGGCGTCGGCGAGGCGCTGGCGCTGCTGCGCGAGGCCAACGCGATCCTGCTCGCGGGACTTCTCGCCTACCTCGTCTTCGACGTGATGATCCTGTGGGCGACGTTCAACGCGATCGGCCCCGCGCCGCTGCTCGGGCCGCTCGCGATGGGCTATCTGATCGGCGAGCTCGGGGGCCTGATCCCGATCCCGGGCGGGATCGGCGGGATCGACGCCGGCCTGGTCGGCGCGCTCGTGCTCTATCACGTTCCGCTGACCGCAGCGGCCGGCGCGGTGCTCGGCTACCGGGCGATCGTGCTGTGGGTTCCGGCGACGGTCGGGGGAGCCGCGTTCGTGAGCCTGCGGCGAACGCTTCGGCGCGAGGCCGATGCGATCTCGGTCTGCGCGCCGCAGACCGAGATGGAGATCATCGGCCTCGGGCGCGCCGTGATCCGGCCGGAGCCGGCTGCTCCGGCGGCCCATTAGTCCATTAGTCTTCGCGACCATGGATCCGGACCGCGCGCGCCAACTGCTCCAGCAGGAGCGGGAGCGAATCGAAGCACTGCTCGCCGATCTCTCGCCGCAGTCCGAGGGAGAGGACGAGCCGGGTGACGAGGGGTCCGAGACGCTCTACCAGGAGGAATTCGACGCGACCCGCGCCGCGGATCTGCGCGGCCAGCTCGCCGACGTCGAGCGCGCCGAGGCGCGTCTCGCCGCCGGCACCTACGGTCTCTCGATCGTGACCGGCGAGCCGATCCCGGACGAGCGCCTCGAGCGCGTGCCGACGGCCGAGCGAAACATCGGCGAGTAGCGGCGGCCCCCCGGGTGCCGCGGGCGGACGGCAGCGTCGCCCCCACCCCCATGACCCCCGGGGTCGGCGACCCGGTACGAACATACCCAGCTGCGTCGTTGACACCCGTCCGTCCGCTGCCCTACCTTCATCGCGTGGGCAACGGCACAACCGGGGCGCGACCTGGCCGGCGCCGGCGCGCGAGGGTTCCGGTCGGGGCAGCGAGCGTCGCCCTCGCGGCGGCACTGGCTGCGCTAGCCCTCGTCGCGGGCGCGGCCGTCGCCTCAGCGGCACCGCCGGCGCCGGCGCAGGAGCTGGCCGTCGTGTGCGGTTCGCCCGGTGCCGAGCTCGCCGCGCCCGACAGGTCCGGTAGGTGCGCGCCCGGCCAGGGGTCGGTGAGCCTGCAGCCAGGCCCGACGACGCTGTGCGTCGTTTCGGTTCTCGGCATCGTCTACCTGCCGCCCGCGAGGGGTGGGTGCGTGCGCCCGGCGACGTCGCTGACGGTCCCGTCGCCGAGCGCCAACGTGTATTTCTGCCCCGGCTTCCTCAATCTGCTCACGCCCGTCAACACTCCGAACTGCCTGCCCGGCGAGCCGGTCTACGCCGTGACGAAGCCGCCACAGGCGGTCAACGACGCGGCCGGTGTCAGCTACGGCGCGCCGAGCGCGACCGGCAGCGTGCTCGCCAACGACCTCTACATCGCCGTCAATCCGGTCACGGTCACGGCGCTGACCAGTTCCGGGACGGTGACGAGGACCGCGGCGGGATTCAAGACGAGCCTGGCGGACGGAAGCACCCTGACGCTGTCGAGCGCCGGCGCCTACAACTTCACCGCGAGCGCCGGCTTCTTCAGCACCTGCACGGCGAACGCCAGCGACGTCTTCGGCTACACGATCACCAACGCCTACGGCCAGGCGAGCAGCGCGTCGCTGACCGTCACGCTGACCTGCCCGCCGCCGCAGTCGCATGCGGTGAACGACAGCGCCCTGCTGACCTACGACGCCACGGGGATATCGCCCGCGAGCGGCAACCTGCTCGCCAACGACACGGGCCTCGCGACCGATCCCTCGACGATCACCGCCGTCAGCGGTGCGACGCCGGGCAACAACGGCGTGATCACGAAGGCTGGCACCTACGGCACGCTCGTCGTGCAGACGACGGGCCCGAATGCCGGGAATTACAGCTACAGCCCCAGCGGGCTGCCTGCGACCTGCGCAACGCTCAGCGACGACTTCGGCTACACGCTCACCGACGGCTACGGCCGCTCGAGCAACGCCACGCTCTCCATCGCGCTGGTCTGCACCGAGGAGCCACCGATCGCGCTCCCAGTCACGGCCGACGTCAGCTTTTCCTCGCCGACCGCGACAGGGAACCTGCTCACGTCGGTCGTCGTGCTCAACGGCGACAGGGTCAGCGTCATCAAGGTCAGCGCCGGCGGTGGCCCGCAGGTGGCCGTGGCGGGCGCGACGACCATCGACCTCACCGACGGCGTGCTGACCGTCTCGCCCGACGGCAGCTACAGCTACACCGCCAACTCGAGCTTCTTCACGACCTGCACGAGCGGCGCGGCCGACTCGGCGACCTACACGGTCGCCGACGAGTTCGGCCAGACCGCGTCCTCGACGCTGACGTTCGACGTGGCCTGCCCGCCGGCGCAGTCGCAGGCGGTCAATGACGCTGGCTCGCTGACCTACGACGCCGCCGGCGCTCCGACCGCGACCGGCAACCTGCTCGCCAACGACAAGAACCTCACCACGGACGCCTCGACGATCACCGCCGTCAACAGCGTGACGGCGGTCAACGGCGTGATCACCGAGACCGGCACCTACGGCACGCTGGTCGTGCAGACGACGGGCCCGAGCGCCGGTAGTTACACCTACACCCCAAGCGGGCTACCCGCGACCTGCGCAACGCTCACGGACACCTTCGACTACACGCTGACCGACGCCTACGGACGCTCGAGCAGCGCCTCGCTCACCGTCACGCTGAGCTGCGACCAGGCGGCGCCGATCGCGCTCCCAGGGACGGCCGCCCTCAGCTCCTCCTCGCCGCCTGCGACCGGTAACGTGATCACAGATCTCGTCACGGTCACCAACGGTGACCCCGTCAACGTCACGGGCGTCAGCGCCGGCGGTGGCCCGACGGTGGCTGTCTCGGGCATGACGACCGTCGACCTCGCAGACGGCGTACTGACCATCTCGCCCGACGGCGCCTACAGCTACACCGCGAACTCGAGCTTCTTCACCAGCTGCTCGAGCAGCGGGCTCGACTCGGCGTTCTACACGGTCACCGACGAGTTCGGCCAGACCGCCGGGGAGAGCCTGACCTTCACCCTGAGCTGCCCGCCGCCGCTGTCGATCACGCTGACCGACGACGTGGGCGGCACCTTCAGCTCGGCCACGAACGACACGACCGGAGGCCACGCAATTCCGGGATCGGCGATCACCTACAACGTCGAGCTGGACAACACCAGCACCGAGGCGCAGGACGTCACGGTCAGCGACATGCTCCCGGCTGACTTCACGAGCGACTCGTGGTCGGCGAGCGTACACGGGGGCGCGAGCGCCACCTTGTCAGGCGGCACGGGAAACATCGACGACGCGGTCGCCCTACCCGTGTCGGCATCGATCGACTTCACGATCGTCGGCACGGTGATCTCGTCGGCGACGGGTTCGCTCTCGAACACCGTGACGGCTACGGACGGCCCGACCAGCGTCAGCTCGACCGACACCGCCACGCTCAGGCCCTTCGCGTCGCTCGCGATCGTCAACACCGACAACCAGGTCGATGTTATCCCGGGCGACCCGCTTACCTACACGATCGCGGTGACGAACACCGGGCCGTCCGACGCGACGGGCGTGTCGGTGGTCGACACGACGGGGCTCACGGCGGTGTCGAGCCCCAACCTGCCGGCCGCAGTGACCTTCAACCCGAGCACCAATACCTGGACCGTTGGCAGGCTCGCGGCGGGAGCGACCGTGACGCTTCAGCTGAGCGGCACGGTTCCGGACACCGCGTCGGGCACCTTCGTCAGCACCGCGACCGCCACCGCCACCGACTCGACGGGCGTGAGCTCAACCGAGACCAACATCGTCGGCGGCAGCTAGAGTCGCGGACCGCGCGTTCAGAAGTCGGCCGGCCAGCCCGCGCGCGGGTCGGGCAGCGGGGTGAGGCGGGCCTCGATCTCGGCGCGGCGATCCTCCAGCCAGGGCGGCAGGACGACCCGGCGGCCGAGCTCGGACTCCGGCACGTCGTGGGCGAAGCCGGGGCCGTCATCGGCGATCTCATACAGCACCCCGCCCGGCTCGCGGAAGTAGATCGAGTGGAAGAAGTGGCGGTCGATTATGGGGGTGCTTCGCACCCCGGCAGCGTTCACGTGCTGGTGCCAGCGCGGATGCTCGGCGACCGTCGTGCCCCAGGCGATGTGGTGGATCGAGCCGGCCCCCTGCACCAGGCGCGCGCCCTCGGGCGCCGGGTCCCAGCGGATCGTGGCGCCGCGGTGGGCGCCACGCAGCTCGAGCCGGCCGTCACCGTGCTCCTGCGCTCCGAGCACGTCGATCAGGAGCTCCTTGCTCGCGGACTCGTTCAGGCTGTGGGCGCGCACGCCGGCGAAGCCGAGCAGGGCGTGCTCGGGAGGGATTTCGGGATGGCGCGCGGCCAGCGGGGGGTCGGGTACGTCCTCGACAACGAGCTCGTGCTCCAGACCCTCCGGGTCCGCGAAGCGGACCGCATAAATATCCTGCTCGACGTCGACGCCGTGCTCCCCCAGGCGGTGCGCCCAGAAGGCGAGTGAGTCGGGCGAGGCGACGCGCGAGATCACGCGGTAGGCGCTGCCGGGGCCGACCGAGCCGCGCGCGGCCCCCGGGTACTCGAAGAAGGTCAGGTCCGCGCCGGGTGAGCCGTGCTCGTCGGCGTAGAAGAGGTGATAGACCGTCGGGTCGTCCTGGTTGACCGTCTTTGTGACCAGGCGCAGGCCCAGCGTGCCGGTGTAGAAGTCGACGTTCGCCGGCGCGTCGCCGGTGATGGCGGTGATGTGGTTGAGCCCTTCGAGGCGCATCATCAGCGGGGTCCGGCATCGATCGCGGAGTCGGCGAGCGAGACCATGCTCGCCCTCGCGCCAAGAACATACTCCACCCCGTAGCGGGTTCCATGCTCCGTCCAGGTGATGCTGGCGGGGCCGCAGGATGCGCCGCAATGGATCGCGTAGAAGTTGCCGGTGATCCCGTGCGCGAGCGCGACGGGGATGCCCGGTTCGGGGGTGACGGCGCCACCCTGGAACTCGGCGAAGAAGCACGCCGTGCCGTCGTCGCAGCCCGGCGCATAGGCGAGCCGGATGTCGTAGCCGGTGGCGGTCTCGCCGCCGGAGGCGAACAGGCGCGCTGCGGGGACGTCGGCGCGCATGCTGGACGGCAGCAGCACCGCGACCCTGCCGTGCCTGGCGCGCGCGATCTCGGAAGCCAGTTTCGCCGGGAGGTTCACGGTCGCGCCGGCGGTGGCGCTCGCGAGAACCGGGCCTGCCAGCGCGAGGACGGCGAGCGTCGCGGCGCCCGCCGTGGTCCGCGCGCTCACGCGACGGCGACCTCGGGTTCGGCGGGCACCTGCGACAGCGGGAAGTGGCAGGCAGCCCGGTGGGTGGGGCTGAAATCGCGCAGCAGCGGCTCCTCCTCCGCGCATTTGGCAGCGGCGCGGGGGCAGCGGGTGCGAAAACGGCAGCCCGACGGCGGGTTGACCGGGCTCGGCAGCTCGCCATGGATGCCGACCTCGGTCTTGGCTTTCTCGGCGGCCGGGTCGGGCAGCGGGATCGTCTTGATCAGCGCGTCGGTGTAGGGATGGAGCGGGCGGCGGTAGATGTCATCGCCCGTGCCGAGCTCGACGAGCTTGCCGAGATACATCACCCCGATCCGGTCGGCCAGGTACTTGACGACCGCGAGGTCATGGGAGATCACGACGCTCGCCATGCCGTGCTCGGCCTGCAGGCGCTTCATCAGGTTGAGCACCTGCGAGCGGATCGAGACGTCCAGCGAGCTGACCGGCTCGTCGGCGACCATCACCTTCGGCTCGAGCATCAACGCGCGCGCGAGGCCGATCCGCTGGCGCTGGCCGCCTGAGAACTCGTGCGGGTAGCGCTCGAGCGCGTTGAGCGGCAGGCCGACCTCGCCGAGCAGCCGGGTGATCCGCTCGTCGCGCTCCTTGCGGTTGCCGATCCCCTGGATCTGGAGCGGTTCGCGCAGGATCGCGTGCACGCGCATGCGTGGGTCAAGCGACGCGTAGGGGTCCTGGAACATCATCTGAAGGTCGCGCCGCGCGCGCCGTAGCGCCCGTCCGTGCTGGCCGAACACCTCCTTGCCGTCCAGCTCGATCGTGCCCGAGTCGGGCTTCTCGGCGCCGACGATCAGCTTGCCGAGCGTCGTCTTGCCGCAGCCGGACTCACCGACCAGGCCGAGCGTCTCCCCCGCGTCGACGTGCAGCGTGACGTCTGAGACGGCCTTGACCGAGTTGACCTTGCGCTGGAGCACGGCACCGGCGGTGACCGGGAACTCGCGCACCGCGTTCTTGATCTCGAGCAGGTGGGTGGCCGTGCGCTCGCGCCGCGGGCCATCGCCGGTAACGATGTCGGGCAGGCGCGAGACCGGCCCCTCGACCGGGTGCCAGCAGGAGAAGAGGTGGGCCGGATCCTCGCCGGTCAGCGGCGGCTCCTCATCGATGCACTTGGCGCTCGCGTAGGGGCAGCGCAGCGCGAAGCGGCAGCCGGTCGGCGGGCGCGTGAGGTCCGGCGGCAGGCCGGGCACGGTGACCAGCGCCTTGGTGTTGTCCTGGGTCATCCGCGGAATCGAGCCGAGCAGCGCCTGCGTGTAGGGGTGGCGCATCGCCGTGAAGAGCTCCTCGGTCGGCGCCGTCTCGACGATCCGCCCCGCGTACATCACGTTGATGCGGTCCGCGCGGCCGGCGACCACGCCCATGTCGTGGGTCACGAGCAGCGTCGCCATGCCGAGGCGGTCCTTGAGGCTGTCGAGCAGCGAAAGGATCTGCGCCTGGATCGTCACGTCGAGCGCGGTGGTCGGCTCGTCGGCGATCAGCACGCGCGGCTCGCAGGCCAGCGCGATCGCGATCATCACGCGCTGGCGAAGGCCGCCGGAGAGCTGGTGGGGAAAGTCGTTCAGGCGCTCGAGCGGCTGCGGCAGACCGACCAGATCGAGCACCTCGAGCGCGCGGTCGCGCGCCTCCGCCTTCGAGGCGCCGCGATGCAGCCGCACCGGCTCCGCCACCTGCGTGCCGATCGTCTTGGTCGGGTTCAGCGAGGACTGGGAGTCCTGGAAGATCATCGCGATCTCGTTGCCGCGGATCTTCTGCAGTCGCCTTGTCGCGCAGGCCGACAAGCTCGCTGCCCTCCAGCTTGATCGAGCCCTCGACGATGTGGCCGCCGTTCGGCAGCAGGTCGAGGATCGAGAGGCCGAGCATCGATTTGCCGCAGCCCGACTCGCCGACCAGGCCGAGCGTCTCGCCGGAGTCGATCTGCGAGGTCGACGTTGCCGACCGCGTGCACGACCGAGCTGGTCAGGCTGGATCTCGGTGCTGAGGTTGTTGATCTCGAGGGCGATGGTCATCCGAGCGCGATTCTTCAGCGGCGCCGCAGCCGCACGTCGAAGGCGTCGCGCAGCGCGTCGCCGATCAGGTTGCAGGCCATCACCACGAGCACCAGGCAGATCGCCGACCGGATAGACCAGCCACCAGTAGCCGTCGGAGACGTGGTTCTGCGCGCCGCCGAGCATGTCGCCCCAGGAGGCAGCCGGGTACTGGAGGCCGAAGCCGAGGAAGCCGAGGTAGGCGAGCGCGAGGATCGCGTCGGCGACCTGGAAGGTCACGTTGACGATCACGACCGAGAGCGCGTTGGGGATCAGGTGGCGGAACACCAGCCGCGTCCGGCTCGAGCCCATCACCCGCGCGGCGGTGACGAAGTCGCGCGTGCGCAACGTCAACACCTCGCCGCGCACCAGCCGCGCCGGGACCAGCCAGGAGAAGGCGCCGATGATCAGGCTCTCGTCAAACACCGTGGCGCTGTACTTGGTGGCCAGCACCAGCACGATGATCAGGAACGGGATCGACAGCAGGATGTCGACGAAGCGCATCAGCGCGCCGTCCAGCAGGCCGCCCGCGAGGCCTGCGACGGCGCCGTAGATCGTGCCGATCACGGTCGCGATGAACGAGGCGAGGAAGCCGATCTCGAGCGCCGTCTGACCGCCGACCATGATCCGCCCGAGCTCGTCGAAGCCGTTGTCGTCGGTCCCGAGCAGGTGCCCGGCGGTCGGCTTGAGGTCGGTGACGAGCGGGTTGGTGTCGACCTGGTTGGTGTGGTAGAGCAGCGGCCCGATGAAGCAGAAGATCAGGAAGAAGAGGATCGTCAGCGCGCCGAGCACCGCCAGGCGGTTGTCGGAGAACTCGCGCAGCGCGAGCCGCCAGCCGCTCGAGATCGACCTGAACCTCGCCGCCCTCGGGCGCCGTGCTGGGGAAGTTCGGCGAGCCGAAGCTCGGCACGCCCTCGATCAGCGGTTCGGCGCCGATGTCAGTCAAGGCGGATCCTCGGGTCGGCGACGGTCACCGCGACGTCGGCCATCAGGTTGCCGATCACCGTCAGCACGCCGCCGACGACGGTGTAGGCGAGCAGCACCGGGTAGTCCTCGTTGCCGAGCGCGTTGAAGAACAGCAGGCCGAGGCCCTGGTAGTTGAAGAGTGTCTCGATCAGCAGGTTGCCGGCGAGCAGCGAGGGGATCGAGAGGCCGACCAGCGTGATCATCGGCAGGCACGAGTTGCGCAGCAGGTGGCGCGTCAGCACGAGGCGCTCGCGAGAGGCCCTTGGCGCGCGCGAGCCGGATGTAGTCCTGCGCCAGGTTGTCGAGCGCCGAGGAGCGCATGTAGCGGCTGAAGGAGGCGACGGTGATCGCCGCCAGCGTCACGATCGGCAGCGTCAGCTGCGCCGGGTGGGTGATCGCCCCCCAGGTGGTCGTGATGTTGTCTGAGACCAGCGGCGGAAAGACGTGCCAGTCGAGCGCGAAGAACTGGATCAGGATCAGCCCGAGGAAGAACGACGGCATCGAGTAGAGCGTGAAGGTGAGCGCCGTGGCGGCGTAGTCGCCGAGGCTGTTGCGCTTGACCGCCTGGGCGATCCCGAGCGGGATCGCGATCAGCACCGCGAGCACCAGGCTCGCGCCCGACAGGTAGGCGCTGCGGCCCGCGTTCTCCGTGAACAGCGCGCCGACGCTCTGGCCCTCCTTGTAGGAGTAGCCGAAGTTGAGGTGGATCAGGTCGCCCAGGTAGCTGAAGAACTGGACGACCAGCGGGCGGTCGTAGCCGTGCTGGCGGTTCCAGTCCTTGATCGCCTGCGGCGTGGCCTTCGGCCCGAGCACGGCGTTCACGGGGCTGCCGCGAGAGCGCGTGCAGCAGCGCGAACGAGACCGCCGCGATGCCGATCGTCACGATCACGGCGACCATCAGGCGGCGGATGATGTAGCCGATCATCCGCTCACCGCGCCTGCGTCGCGCGCATCCTGCGCGCCAACCCTATTCCTGGTGTGCCGCGAGGGCTCCCGGCCTGCGCCGGGAGCCCTTTCGCGAGACATCTGACTTGCCCTTTTTCTCGCTACCCCTTGTTCAGGTACCAGTACTGGTAGAACGGCGTGTACTGGGTAGTCGAGAGGAACGCGGCGGCCGGACCACCGATCTTGTTGCTGACAGCGAAGATCAGGTCGCTGTTGGGGAAGAACAGGATCGGAATGTTCTTCGTGAGGTAGGAGGCCTCCGTCGTCACGGCGCTCGCGCTGGACCCGTACACCGAGTTGTTGATCAGCGCGTTCGCCTCGGGACTGTCGTAGTCGCCGAGGTTGTAGTCGCCGCCGGTGTTGAACAGCGAGAACGTGGTCGGGTAGTAGTCATCGGTGAAGCCACCGAAGTTGATGATCCCCCAGTCATTGGTGTACTTCGCGTCGGCCGGGTTGGCATCGTCGTAGTTGGCGATGATGTAGTTGAACGTCTTGGACGCGAGCGTGATGTTGATGCCCGCGGCCTCCTTGGCCTCGGAGGCGAAGGCCTCCGACTCGAGGCTCGCCGACGGTGTCTCGGACGCCGGGATGTAGGTCCAGGTGAACGAGAACGGCGTGCCCTTCGGGATCCCGGCGCCGCACTCACCGGCGCCCGTGCCCGCCTTGGCGCAGGTCGTCTGCCCGTTGGGAACGACGTTCCAGCCGTGGCTCTTCAACAGGGCAACGGCGTTCGTCGGGCTGTAGGGGTAGGGCGTGTTGACGGCGTCCCCCGGGGTGAACGGCGTCGGCGGGACCGACGGGATCGGTCCGTAGGCGAGCACGCCCGCGCTCTTGAAGATGCCGGTCAAATAGGCCGGCTGGTCCTCGAGATCGGCGAACGCCTGGCGCACGTACAGCTGCGAGGCGACGGCGCCGAAGTGGTTCGTCGCGTCCTTGAAGTTGATGAACGCTCCGAAGAAGCCGAGGTTCGGGTAGCCGAACACGCTGTAGCCGTCCGAGCGCAGCGTGTTGACCTGGCCGAGCTGTGAGAAGTCGAGCCCGGCGACGTCGAGGCTTCCGGCCTGGAGGGCGTTCAGCTGCGGCGTGATGCCGGTGTAGGTGTTGACGTCGATCGCCGCCAGCGACGACTTCGGCGAGCCGCCGTAGTTCGGGTTGGCGTCGAACACGTAGGAGCTGTTGGTCGCGTTGAAGCTGGCCAGCTTGTACGGGCCGTCGACGTCCTGCCACAGCGGGTTGGTGCCGAAGCTGGCAACCTGCCCGCCCGCCTTCGCGAGGTAGTCATAGATCTTCTTCGCGTTGGCCGGGACGTTGTAGTTGAGGTGCGGGCCGCCCGGCGCAGCGATGTTCCACTGCGTGCTCGGGAGCGGGAAGACCGAGCCCTGGAGCTGGTTGTTGAGGAAGAAGCCCGGGTTGTTGCCCTTCTTCAGCTTCATCACGACCGTGAACTTGCTCGGCGCCGTGATGCTGACGAGGTCCTGCGGGAAGAAGCCGGGGGTGTAGGCGCTCCAGTTGGCGGCGCTCTCCTTGACGGCCTGCTGGATCAGGTCGACGTCGAAGACGACGTCGTTGGCGTCCACGGGCTGGCCGTTTGACCACTTGAAGTTCGGCTTCATCGTGATCGTGATCGTCTTGTCGCCGTTGCTGAAGACCGGCTTGTTGCCCGGGCTCAGCGCGTAGTTGACCGTCGGGGTGTCGCCGACGGGGCCGTCATAGAGCGGCAGGAACAGGTTGTACATGAACTCCTGCGCCGTGTAGACGGAGGCGTTGGCGCCGGGGATGATCGGGAAGATGTAGGTCGGCGTGGAGCCGGTGAGCTGGCCGACGGTGATCGTGCCGCCGGTGGAGGGCGTGCCGACCGGCGGGAGCGTCCCGTAGAGCCCGCTGATCGCGGAGGCGTGGGCCTTCGGACCGGCGCTCGCGCTGGCGCCGCCGAATGCGGCAAAGGTCAGGCCGACCGCAGCGAGTGCCGCGAGGACCGCGAGCGCTCGACGGGGGCGGGGTCCGGAGCGGCGCGGGCGCGGCCCGGAGCGGCGCGGGCGCGGCCCGGAGCGGCGCGGGCGCGGCCCGGCGTCGGCGTTCATGTCATCACGTGGCATCGGTGTTGCCTCCTGGTTGGAATCGAGGGAGCTGCATAAATGGGTTCGCCGTGACCGGCGTAGGTGGGATATCGCGAGCCGGCGGCGGTCGGATGCCGGCGCGCGTCAGATTTCGGTGCTCGGCGGACCCCGTCCCCCAAAGCGGCTGCCGTGAGCGCAGGCCGGGCGCGCTGCATGTCAGCCTGGCCCGCCGGGGGGCGGACGTGGCAGCGACGCGCGCTCATCGCCTGTTGGATCCTGGCACGGCTTCGGATTTCGACGCCTCCTGCATCAGACCTGCTGCTTATTGGACCGGTGACCGTACCTCTCCGGTTGCGCAAAAGCCTAGCGCTCGCAGGGGGTATCGCGTGGAAGTTCTACGGAGCGCTCTCTCGGTGCGGAAAGCCACGGTCT
Organism: uncultured Solirubrobacterales bacterium; assembly: GCA_963709225.1. GTDB lineage: Bacteria > Actinomycetota > Thermoleophilia > Solirubrobacterales > Solirubrobacteraceae > Palsa-513. The sequence continues at coordinate 595,351 of CAVPVM010000005.1, read as the reverse complement.
GGCGGGGTGCTCCGCGGGTGGCACGGGCGATCGGGTGCGTGGTCGGTCGGGCGGTGTCGCGTGGGCGGTTGCACACGAGTTGTGCGCGTATCTCCTGCGCGCCGGGCGAGCCCGAGGACAGGCCGCCGCGCTGCCGCTGCGGCGCTCAGATGCGCGCGGCCTTGCGCAGGCTTCGCGCCTTCGCGCTGAGCCAGATCGCCAGGCCGAAGACCAGCATCGCGAGCGGGATGTGGATCACGAGCAGTCCGTTGTCGTTGTCGTCGGTGATCGCGTGGCCGATCACCGTCTGGATGATCAGCAGCACGGCCAACACGACGGAGCCGATCACGAGCGGTCGCGCCGAGGCGCGCAGCGTCGCGACGGCGTAGATCGCGGTGATCACGGCGAGCGCGATCACGACGATCGCGTTCGTGTTGTGCGCGCTCAACCAGCCGCCGGTCTTGGCGCGGTCCACGAACTCTCCGGCGAACACGGCCTGGAGCAGGATCGCGAGCGTCGTCAGCCCGACCAGCGCAGCGAAGATCGGCCCGGAACGCGCAAGCGGGCCACCGTCCGCGGGAGCGGAGTTGGCGGCGGCGGTCTCGGTCTCGCGGTTCTCGCTCACCGGCGCGACTCTACCCGTCGGCGCACGGTCGAGTGGTCGCGTCGACGGCCGTCGCCACGCACCGGGAAAAGGCGGATCACGCCGCGCCCGCCCCGGCCGCGCCCGGCTTGATCAGCGCCTCCACCTTGCCGACCCGGTCGAAGACGTCCTTCAGGCCGCCCTCGGTGTGCACGTCGAGGCGGTCGAGCGCCGCGAGCACCGCCTTCTTGATCTCCTCGGCGTCCTCATAGGTGTGCGCCGCGCGGGCATCGGACGCGACGCTCTGCACGTTCTGCCCGACCATGATGATCGAGAGCAGCACGAGCTGGATGAACGTCTGCGCGATCCAGGCGACGATCAGGATCAGCCCGGGCCTGGTGAAGAAATGCGGCACGTCGCCGTCCGTCAGGACGCCGGCCTCGATGAGGATCGCCGGCAGCGAGATCAGCGCGATCACGCAGAACAGGTACGCGCAGGCCATCGTGCCGACGCCCCGGGTGATCAGGACCGCGAACTTGGCGTTGAAGCCCTCCGCCTTGCCGACGGCCTCCTTGATCGCGCGTGGGCTGAACTTCGCCACATTGAAGTGCTGCTCGACGCTCATCTCGCTCCTCCGCTGTCCGCGTGGGTTTGGACCTGCGCGAGCGACCCTAGCGCGCGCGAGCGACGCCGCCCGACCCGGCGCCGGGGTCGGCAGGGCCGAGGCGATCACCGCGACGGCAACCGTTACCTCGCCGCCGAGCGCCCGTCATAATTGTCACAGGCAGCCCCGCCCTTTCCGCCTCCACGAGGAGCTTGCAATGAAGTCACATTTCTCTCACCCGCAGCGCCCGTTCGCGGTCCTCGCGGCGACGGTCCTGGCGCTCGGCGCGACCGCGATCACGCTCGTCGGCGCCGCCCCCTCGCCGGCCGCGGCCGCCACACCGGCGTGCACGGCCTCGGGACTCGTCATCTGGCTCGACACGACGAGCAACGGCGCCGCCGGCAGCTTCTACTACGACCTCGAGTTCACCAACCTCTCCGGCCACGCCTGCACGCTCACCGGCTACCCCGGGGTCTCCGGCACCGACCTGGGCGGCCACCAGCTCGGCAGCGCCGCGATCCGTAACCCGCAGCACAAGCCTTCGGTGATCACGCTCGCCAGCGCCACCACGGCAAATGCTGCCGGCACGATGGCGACGGTCGTCCTGCGCATCACCGACGTCCTCAACTACCCCGCCTCGACCTGCAAGCCGGTGACGGCCGCGGGCCTGCGCGTCTACGCCCCCGGCCAGACGGCCTCGACGGTGATCCCGTTTCCGTTCGGCGCCTGCTCGCGCAGCGGTGCGACGTACCTCAGCGTCGAGGCGGTGCAGAAGGGCGTGATCCCGCAGGGCTGAGCGGCGACCCGATCGGGCGTCCGGATCGCGCGGCATCCGCCCCGCAGCGGTTGGACCGCGTCGCTGGGCGCTCAACCACCGCGCCGTTGCGGCCGATGTTGCCCTTGTGATCGATATCGACGACGCCCTGCGCGCGCTTGTCGCGTGCGAGGGATCCGACCTTCACCTGAAGGGCGGAGCCCAGCCGATGGCCCGCGTCAACGGCGAGCTCGTGCCGCTCGCGGGTGACTGGCCGGTGCTCGAGGCCGGCGACACCGAGCAGGCGCTGCACGAGATGCTCGGCCGCGGCCCGCGCCTGGAGGAGTTCGACGAGCGCCACGAGATCGACGTCTCGCGCGAGATCAAGGACGTGGCCCGCTTTCGCATCAACGCCCGGCGCCAGCGCGGCGGCGTGGCGCTGGTCGCGCGCGCGATCCCCCACCGCATCCGAACGATCGCGGAGCTGGCGCTGCCGGAGGTCGTCGAGCGGATGGCGGAGGAGCACCGCGGAATCATCCTCGTGACCGGCACGACCGGCTCGGGCAAGTCGACGACGCTGGCGGCGATGATCCACCACATCAACGTCAACCGGGCGGCGAACATCGTCACGATCGAGGACCCGATCGAATTCGTCCACCAGGACCGCCGCTCGATGATCGGCCAGCGCGAGGTCGGCGTCGACACCGTGTCGTTCAAGGACGCGCTGCGCCGCGTGCTGCGCCAGGACCCCGACGTCATCCTGATCGGCGAGATGCGCGACGAGGAGACGGTTCAGACCGCCATGTCGGCCGCCGAAACCGGGCACCTCGTCCTCTCGACGATCCACACGCTCGATGCCGCCGAGACGATCAACCGCATGCTCGAGTTCTTCCCGCCCAACCACCACCAGCAGGTGCGCGCGATGCTCGCCGGCACGCTGCGCGGCGTCATCTCCCAGCGCCTCGTGCCGGCCGCCGACGGAGGGCGTGTGCCGGTGTGCGAGATCCTGCGGATGACCGGCCGCGTTCACGACAAGATCATCAAGCCCAACGAGACCTCCGATCTCACCGAGGTCATCGCCGACGGCGCCTACGACGGCATGCAGACCTTCGACCAGGCGCTCTACAACCACGTGGTCGCCGGCCGCGTGACGCTCGAGGACGCGCTGCGCGTGGCGAGCAGCCCGCACGACTTCAAGCTGCTGCTCGACGCCGCGGGCCGCCGCGGAACGACGATGGCCGACGTGCTCGACGTGCCCGCTCCGCCCGACGACGACGTCGCGCAGGCTGCCTAGTTCTTCTATCCCGGGGCTCTCGCCCCGGACCGTCAGCTCCGCCCGGCGCCGCCGGCGCCCGCATCGGGGCCGGCGTTCCGCCAGCGCCGCGCGAGCTTGCTGAGCGTTAGCTGAGAACACGGCGCCGCAGCGGCAGGACCGCGTCCCGTGAGGCTAGAGTTGCCCCGCGTGGCACAGCGCAGGGGGACCTTCAACCGGCGAACGCCGCCTGAGCACCCGTACCGATCGCGGGCCGCCCGCAGAACGCGGTCGCGCCGCGGGATCGCCGCCGCCGGCGTGATCCTGATCGCCGCGCTGGCGATCGCCGGGATCGCGCTGCTGAGCCCGACCGCCGCATCGGCAACCGTCACTCTGGCGGAGAAGGGCACGCTCGCAACCGCGACGGGTTCGACGATCACGCCGACCCTCTCGACCGCGACGACCGCCGGCGACCTGCTGGTCGCGGCGATCGAGGACGTCAACGGCGACTGCTCCAGCGACACCTTCACGGCGCCGACGGGCTGGGTGATGGCGGCGAAGGTCTGCCGCAGCACGACCGGCCCGATCGAGCTGTGGTACCTGCCGAACACGGCGGCGGGAGCGACGTCGTTCGCGTTCGGGTCGGGCTACAGCGGTGCGAGCCTGCTCGCCCAGGTCAGCGAGTGGAGCGGCGTCGAGAAGACCAGCCCGCTGAATCAGACCGGCACCAACAGCAGTACGACCGCGAGCACGACGCTGAGTCTCAGCACCGCCGCGGCGCTCGCCGACGCCAACGAGCTGGCGGTCACCGTGTTCGGCACCGCCACCGGGCTGACCAGCTACACACCGGGTACAGGCTGGACCGCGCTGGACAGCGATCCGAGCGGCGGCTTCGACTCCAACTACGACACGACCGGGCCCAGCGGCGCGACGCTGTCTGGCGCGATCACGAGCAGCCCCTCGACCGCGTGGGGCGGCGCCATCGCGACCTTCTACGGCGGCTGCACCGGCGGCTCGCTGACCTTCACGCCGCCGAGCACCGTTTCGTTCAGCGCGCTCACGCTGAACGGCAAGACGCAGACCACGACGGCGACCCCGGCGCTGACACCCACCGACACGACCGGCAGCGGATCAGGCTGGAACCTGACCGCCACCTCGACGACGTTCACGAACAGCGGCAGCAAAACGCTGCCGACCACCGCCACGCAGGTCACCGCCGCCAGCGCCGCCGGGAGCTCGAGCACCTGCCGGCTCCCGACCAACGCGATCACCTACCCCGTCGCACTGCCCGCGGGCTCGACCGCGCCGACGGCCGTGAAGATCTACGACGCCACCGCCGGGACGGGCCTGGGCGCCGCCACCGTCACGGTGACCTTCACGCTGACGGTGCCGCCCAGCACCTACAGCGGTAGCTACAGCTCGACCTGGACGCTGAGCCTGGTCAGCGGACCCTGAGCGGGGGTCTCTTGCGCTGCCAGCTATCGTGAGATCGCATGCTGCTGGCAATTGAGGGAGTCGACGGCAGCGGCAAGACGACCCAGACGGCGCTGCTCGACAGCGCCCTTCGCGCAGCCGGCCACGCCACCTTCCCGGTCTCGTTCCCACGCTACGGCGACAGCGTTTTCGGCGAGCTGATCCGCCGCTTCCTGAGCGGCGACTCCGGTGACGTCGATGCCGTCGACCCCTACCTGGTGGCCCTGATGTTCGCCGCGGACCGAAACTCCGAGGCCCCGCGCCTTCGCGGAGCCCTCGACGAGGGCCGGATCGTGATCTGCGACCGCTACTTCTACTCGAACCTCGCCTACCAGGGCGCGAAGCTGAGCGGCGAGACCGAGATCGAGCACTTCGCCCGTTGGCTGCGTGAGCTCGAGTACGACCGCTGGGCGATCCCGCAGCCCACGCTCTCGATCTACCTCGACGTGCACGAGGACGAACGCGGCGCGCGATTGGCTTCGCGCAACGCGAGCGGCGGCAACGAGGCGGGCAGCGTGCCCAACGACATCCACGAGCGCGACGTGTCCCTACAGGCACGCGTCGAGCGGTTCTTCCGCTCGACCGCGGCGGCCGTCGACGACCTTGTGATCGTGGAATGCCAGGAGTCGGGTGAGCGCCTTGGGCCGGCGGACGTCAACGCGCGGATCATCAGCGTGCTCAGCGAACGCGGCCTGCTGCCGGCGCCGTCGCGCCAGACGTAGCGCCCGCCCGCTCGGCGTGGCCGGTCGCGCGCTAGGACGCCGGCTGGCTGTTGGGGCCGCAGACGTGATCGGCCCCGCCGGTCACCGACATGGCGCCGAGCACGTCGACGACGTAGATCAGCGTCGTCTTCGTCGCCGGCAGCTTCGACGGCGGTGCGTCGGCGAGCTTCGCCGGGATGATCAGCTCACGCCGGCTGCAGACCCGCGCGCCCACCAGCCCCTTGATCAGACCGGGGATCACCTGCGCCGGCGCGAGGTTCTCGCTCAGCGGCCGCGAGGTCCACGTGGTCTCGAGCACCTTGCCGGCGTAGCTCGCGATCACCTGGTTGATCGTCACGATGTCGCCCGAGCCGACCTTCGCGCCCGTGCCCTTGACGAGCGTGATCTTGACGAGCTTTCCGCTCGGCGGTCCTGACGGCGGCGTGATCGTCGGCGGCTTCGAGAGGGGGCCGCTGGTCGGTGTGCCACCCGCCGCGACCGCGGCGCCCGCGACCAGCACGGCACCCAGAATCGCGAGGGCGGCAGCAAGCGCGACGTGGCGAGGAAAACGTTTCATCGCTGGCGCGCAGGATAAGCACTGCGACGCCGCGCGGTCAAGTGCGGGGGCGGAGACCCGCTCCCGGCGGCGGGGATGCCGTCGGCGCCGACGCGCGCCCGTTCAGCCGTCCTGGCTGCGATGGCGAGCGTCGTTCTCGCTCGCCTGGCGCCGCGAGGCCTCGTCCGAGGCGTGCCAGGAGGCCTCGTTCTCGGCCGCCTGGACCCGCGCCCGCTCGTCCGAGGCGACGCGGCTCGCCTCGTTGGCGATCGCCTGCTGCCGGGCCTGCTCGTCGGAGGCTTGGCGGTAGTTCTCGTTCTCGACGGCCTGATCCCGGTCGCGGGCGCTTGACGCCTGCCGGTAGGTCTCGTTCGCGCTCGCCTGCCGCGCCTCGCTATCGGCCCGATCGCTCTCCTGCCCCGACGCATCCGGCGGAGCCGGCTTTGGTCGCCGCCGGCTGAAGAAGCTGGGCACGATCAGCCGAGTGTAGTGACATGCGTCGCCGGCTCGCGCCGAACCGGCCGGCTCGTCAGGCGTCCTGGGCCGCGCGGTACATCCTGACCAGCGACTGCAACAGCTTCCAGCCGATCACCCCGCTTGACTCGACGAGCGGGCGGAAGTCCCAGAAGGTGACGCCGTAGCAGACGAGCTCGCTCGAGGCCGTGATCGTCGCCGTGCGCGTGCCCTCGTCGATCAGCGCCAGCTCACCGAAGTGGTCGCCCGCCCCGAGCGTCGCACGCTCCTCGCCCCCGACAAAGACCCTGGCCTCGCCCGAGTCGATGACGTAGAAGGCGGCGCCGCCCGAACCCTGCTGAACGACCGTCTCGCCGGCCGCAAAGTGGCGTTCCTTGAAGACCGCCGCGATTCGCTTGACCTCGCTTCGGTTGAGCTCGGCGAACAGCGGCACGCGCTGGAGCGCCTCGATCGGAGCGCCGGTCATGCTCGAGCTCCGGCCTCTCGCGCGATGGCGGCCGGCCGTCGCGAGCGTGCACGGTCGCGCGACGCTGCGCTCATGATCCCGACCCGGTCGTGACAGCCCGGCACTGCAGCAGGTAGAGCGTCCCGTCGGCGAACCCCCACTCGACGTCTCGGGCGGGCCCGTAGATGCGCTCGCACTGCTCGGCGAGGTGGTTCAGCTGCGCGAGCTGGCCGTCGTCGAGGCAGAGCTTCTCGACCAACTCGGGCGGAAGGCGCTCCTCGACGGTTCCGCCCCCCGCAACGGTGCGAATCGCGATCTTCTTGAACCCCGCGGCGCGCTCGAGCACCTCGCCCGAGCGGGCGATCCGGTAGTGGTCGGGGATCACGAGGCCGGCGACGACCGCCTCGCCGAGCCCCCAGCTGCCCTCGACGACCCGCTCGTCGGCGCCGGTGACGGGGTTCTGCGTGAACATCACCCCGGCGCTGTCGGGATCGAGCAGCGACTGGACGACGACACCCACGCTGGGGCGCACGAAGAGGCCGACGCGCTGGCGGTAGGTGATCGCCGAGTCGGAGTTGGCCGACCACCAGATCTCGCTGACCGCCGCCGTCAGCTCGGCCACCGATGGGACGTTCAGCAGCGTCAGATGCTGTCCGGCGAAGCTCGCGTCGGCGCCATCCTCATCGACAGCGGAGGAGCGCACGGCGAGCGGCCCGCGCAGCGGCCCCGCCAACTTTGCGACCTTCTTGATCGCCCGCGCGTCGCCCCCGGCGACCGCCGCGACGACGGGGCCGGCGAGCGCGATGCCCGGTGGAACCGGAAGACCGTCGCGCATCGCCTGTCCCAGCCCCACCGCCTTCGAGCCAAAGACCGCGGTTTCATGAGCCTTCGCGAGCGGGACGACCTCCTTCACGCGAGCACCTTCAAGCGAGCACCGTTACCTCGCCGGCGTCGCCGTCGACGCGCACACGCGTCCCGTCGGCGATCCGCTCGGTCGCCTCGCGCGTGCCGACGACGCCCGGGATGCCGTACTCGCGCGCGACGATCGCGGAGTGCGAGAGCAGGCCGCCGCTGTCTGTGACGAGCGCGCCGAGCAGCGGCAGCAGGATGTTGAACGCCTCGCTGGTCGACTCGGTCACCAGCACGTCGCCCGCCACGATCCGGTCGAACTCGGCCGGACCGGATACCCGGCGCGCGGGACCCTCGTACACCCCCCGGCTCGCCGCCAGCCCGCGCAGCACGTCCGCCGTGTGCTCCTCCTGCGAGCTGCCGAACATCTCGCCCATCGCGATGCCGGTGGCGCGCATCACCCGCGCGACGGCGGGCGGCAATCCGGAGGGGTCCGGCGGGTGCGGTGGCGGCTCGTTCAGGAACGGCGGCGCGCCCTTGGCGTTGTGCGTGGCGCGATACTCGGCTCGCGCGGCGAGCTCGTCGGCTGACGGGCCGTCGGCTCCCGAGAGCAGCGCGCACATCTCAGCGATGTCCGCGTCGAGCAGGTGATCGGCCTCGTGCAGGCGCCCGGCGGCGGCGAGCCGGCGCCCGCCCGCGCGCACCGCGCGCCGCAGCAGCCCCGAGGCCCAGATGTCGCTGAAGACGCCGCGCTCGTCACGGACCCGGTAGGTCAGGCGCGCCTCGCCGAGCAGCTCGTCGAACTCCTCCCGGTGCTCCGCCGGCACCTTCTCGCGGACCGCCGCGACGCGCTCGTCGAGGTCCGAGGACTCGGCGGTCCGTCCCTCGGCGGCGACCCGAATCGCGCGCAGCAGCACGTCCGGCAACTCGAGCGCGCACGGACCCGAGATGTCGAAGCCGTCGAGCAGCCGCCAGCCGACCAGATCGAGATAGGCGTTGACTGCGGCGCCGGCGTCGCCGTCGAGCGAACGCAGCGCCTCGAGCACGCTGCCCGGATCGTCGTCGGAGGCCAGCAGCTCCTGCGCCCGCGGATCGCTCCCGATCGTCGCGACGAGCTGCGCCAGCTCGCTGGATGCGCCGGCCGAGGTCGGCGCCGTGCCCGCCATCAGGCCGAGCAGCTCGGCGGTCGGCACGCCGGTCCAGTCGCCGACGTGCGCGAGGAAGTCGCCGGTCGGCACCATCGCGGCCGCGGTGTAGCGCATGTGCTGGGAGATCATCGCCGCGTGGTGGGCGCTGCAGCGCTCCAGATACGCGACGAGCTCCTCATCGGAGAGCGCGTCCGGATCGACCGCCTGGATCTCGCGATGCTTGGCGATCGAGGCCGGCTTGACCGTCTCGTCCCACTCGCGCACCTGATCGCGCCAGAGCTTCCCGGCGACCACCTCCTCCGCACGCTGGAACCGCGCGGGTACCTGGTCCTCGGTCACCGGCCGCATCCGCGTGTAACAGAAGCCGTTGACGTAGGCGAACTCCATCGAGTCGATCAGCATCCCGTAGTAGCCGGCGAAGTCGCTCACGCCGCGGCCCGCCGCGGCCGGATGCATCGACGCCCAGTAGCGCGTCACCGGGCGTGGAAAGTGCACAGGGTCGAGTCCCCACGGCCCCGGGGCCGGCGGCTCGAACTGACGGTCAGACACCGGCTGCGTTTCGGTCATCGACATCTCTCCCTTGTTGCGGCCAACCGCGCGGCGTGGCGGACCCACGCTTTGCGAGTTCTAGCGCATGCACGAGGAGCGCGTCAGAACCGGCGGCACGGAGCATCCGCTTCACCTGGGGCGCGTTGGGCGGACGGTCGGCTCTGAACGCGACTGCGCGCCGACGACGACCCGGACGGAACAGCGCGACCTACAGGTGACTCCTGCCATCGGCAGCTGGGAGCCGCGCGGGTGAACCGCGCCGCGCAGCCCGCAGCAGGCGATCTGGACAAACCACACACCAATATGTACAGTCGGCGCCACGCGGCGCCCGCCTGCGTGGCGCCACCGTTCGGCCGTGGGGGAACACGGGGTGCAGCATGAGGGGTAGAGGATTTGCGTCGTGGCTGGCGTGTTTGGTCAGCGTCGGCCTGCTCTGCGTCTGGCTTGGTGCCGCGGCTGTGTCCGCCGACACGGTGGTGAACCCGTTTGCCGGTAACTGGAGCACGTTCGGTGGCACCGGCAAGCTGACACTCGACGCGCAGACGGCTGCCAAGGGTGAGCCTCAACCGCCTACTACAGCGACGGTGCGGCCGATTGCGGCACCACCACCACCTATTACGCCGGGGACTATCAGGTCTCCGACGACAGTGGATATATCGCCGGCTGCACCGACGCAGCGGGGACCCACCTGATGGCCTGGTACAGGAGCGCGGTCGGCGACCAGAAGGGGACGATCAGCATCACCGTCGCGTCCGACTTCATGAGCTTCACCGGCACCTACGACCAGACATCCGACGACACCGGCGGCGACTACGACGGAACCTTCACCAGCGACTTCGATGGCAGCGGACGCAGCGCTCCCTCAAAGCCCCCCACGCCAACGATCAGCGGCGAGCCGTGCCTCGACTGGAACGTAACCGGAACCTGGAGCATCTCGCAGAGCAACGACTACCACCCCACCTGGCACCTGACACAGGTGGGTGACCACATCACCGGGACCGAGGTGCTGTCGACCGAGGACGAGGACCGGGGCGACTATGACGGCACCACCTCGTCGTTGACCGGCACGATCGTGGGCGACACGATGGAGATCACCGTCACCTCGCCGCCGAAGAACGACGGCCCGCCCGTGGAGGGTGAGTTCCTGGGCGACGTCACGTCAACCGACATGCCCGACGAGGCGGAGGTCAGCGGACCTGCCGGCGCCCCCGGCGACCCGGAGGCGGACGGCGTCACCTGGTCGGGAGTCGGAACGGCGCGATGCATCGGCGCGTGGCGGCTCGGCTTCACCTTCGAGAACGCGAGCGGCATGTTCGACGGCCACGGCGAGGGACAGAGCTGCACGCTTCAGGGAACGGGGAACGACGTTCAGTGCGTCACACCCATCACGCTCGGCGGAATAGCTGACGCCGGGTGCGTTCCGAACATCCACTGCGCACCCGGGATCGAGCTCGCCATCACGGGCTGGAGGTTCAACGTGGAGGCACTGACGCCAAAGGCGCCGTTTGTCGCCTGGCGACAGCCACCGACGGCCCGAACCCTGACCCTGACCGTGCGCGTCTCGAGCACGTCCAGCAGCCTGTGCCCGGTCGGCGACGTCGGCACGGCGGTCCTGACCGACCGCGATCTGCTCAACTCGACCACCAACACCCACGCCTCGGCGTTCTCACTCGGCGGCTGGGCGCGCCCGTGCGCTCACCAGACGTTCGATCTCGACGGGCTTTCCAAGGCCGCCAGAAGCCCGACTGCCCCGCTGAAGCCCGGCCAGTTCGCCGTGCTCGTGCAGATCGACTGCTTCGACGCCACCACCGGCAGCTGGAACCCGGCCGCCTGCGGCGGCTGAGCTGGGATCCGCTCGCTTCGAACGCGGCCCGACTGCCTGCGCACTCGACCGTCGTCGGCTGACAGCCGCTTCGCCGGACCGCAGCCACCCGGGACTCAGCCGTTGCCGGACAGCGGGTGTGGCGGCGGCTGGCCTCGCGGCGGAGGGTCGTCGATCAACAGCTGCGGGATCGTGACGAGCCGAAGGTGGCGTGCCCGGAGCCCCGCGATGATCCGCGGCAGCGCGGCGACCGTCTCCCCGCGGTTGGCGTCGCCGTCGTGCATCAGGATGATCGATCCCGGTCCCACGGTCGCGAGCGCGTTGTGGACGATCGCTTTCACCCCCGGAAGCTTCCAGTCCTTGGTGTCAACCGACCAGAGCACCATCAGCATCCCGGCGCGTTTCAGGAGGCGCAGAGTCGTCTTGTTGAAGGCGCCGTAGGGCGGGCGGAACAGATGCGGATACGGAGCGCCGCACGCTTCGACCGCGCTGACCTGCCCTTGGAGCTGCGCGCGCTGACCGGCAGCGCTGAGTGTCGTCAGGTACGGATGCGTCAGCGTGTGGTCGCCAATCACGACCTGCTGGACGAGTTCGGAGGAAAGGAACCTGCCGTAGTAGTGCACCTGCTGGCCGATGACGAAGAACGTCGCCGGCACGTGCAGGCGTCGCAGAACGGCGAGCACCTGCGGGGTGTACGGTCCGGGACCGTCGTCGAAGGTGAGGGCGACCTCGGGCTCCTTCGGCGTACCGCGCGTGATGTAGCTCGTGTAGGAGAGGACGCGGCTGACGGCGCCGAGCTCGCGCGCGTACAGCGCGCGCTCGTTGGCAGGGGGCGGCTCGACGCACTTCGCATCGGGGTAGGACTTCTGAATCGCGAACACGCCCGCGACGACGGCGACCACGACCGCGGCGCTGAGGGCCACGCCGCCGGCTCTCAGTAGGGCTCCGCGACGCCCCAGTGGCCGCTCGCCGGCGGCTGCGGCATGCCCTCCAGTTTCCGCGCGTCGCGCGGGGCTGATCCACAGACCGTTCGAGCGGGTGACGAAGGCGGAGACGAGCCCGCGCAGGCTCAGCCACGCGTCGAGCACGCGAAGAAACGGAAATGCGAGTGAGTAGGTGAGGAACGCCGACTGCCGTCGTAGGCCGGCGACAACGAGCGACATGACGAGGTCTGGCGCAGCGAGGCCGAGCACCAGCTCGGCCGCCGTGCGAAGCCCGAGCAGGTGAAGCCGGGGGACCGCCAACCCGACCACGGAAGCGACAGCCGCGACGACCACCAGGACGAACACGACGGCGCTCGTGAAGAGCTCGGCCGAGAGCACCGCGAGCGCGAGATCGAAGGTGCCGTGGCGCCACCTGGACCTCAGGACCGACTGCCAGTAACCCAGCGCCCAGCGGCGCACCTGTCGGCGGTAATCGCGCAGGTTCGTCGGATCCTGTGTGTGGGCGACCGCGGCCAGCGGATGGAAGGCGATCCGGCCGAGACGCTGGCGGTGCACCGCGAAGGACATGTGAAAGTCCTCGATCACCACCCCCGGCACATCGATCCGCAGCTGCGCGAGTGCCGAGGTGCGGTACATGCTCGCGCAGCCGGGCGCTACGACGACCGCGTCCACCGCCCTCCAGCCCTGGCCGTACTTGAGCATGTACTGGGCGAGGAGGTACAGCCGCTCGCGGTATGCCAGCAGGATCCGGCCGAGCAACGGGAGGTCGCTCAGGCGCCAGGCGGTGTGGGCCATGCCGGCGACCACCGCCACATTCGGGTCCCCCAGCAGCGGTAGGCCGCTCTGCAGGTAGTCCTCGCTCAGCTCGGTGTCCGCGTCGACGATCACGACGACCTGGTAGGCCCGGCACAGGTCGAAATGCTCGACGCCCGCCTCTAGCGCGGCTGCCTTGCCCCGGTTTCGCGCGAGTTCGAGCACGTTGACGCCAGCGCCGCGGGCGAGCTCGGCGGTCTCATCGGTGGAGCCGTCCGACACGACGTGAATCTGGGTTGCCGGTAGCTGCCGCGACGCCGCCGCAAGCGTCCCCTCGATAACGAACGCCTCGTTGCGAGCGGCGATCAGAACGGCCACCGCCGAGCGCGGCGGCGCCTCGCCGCCGCCGGGCGGCGTGCGACGCTCGGCAAGCCAGCGCATCACACCGATCAGGCTCCACAGCGCGACGTTGACGCCAAAGCTGAGAGCTGCCACAACTACGATCGTCAGCACGACCTCACTCCGTTCGCCGGCGTGGTGTCACTCGACGACCGCAGCGGACGCACCACCGGACAACCGAGTGGGCTCGACCGCGCGGGCGGCGGGGACGCGAGCCGCGCGCGAGCGGCCTGGGCGCGAGCGTGCCGGCGATGACGCGTCCAGCATCACCCGCAACTGGGAGGCGATCACCTCGTCGACGATCTGCTCGATCGTGCGCCTCGGCTTCCAGCCGACGAGCTCGCGCAGTGCACGGGTGTCGGGCACGCGGTTGCCGAGCTCCTGGTAGCCCGCCCCGTAGGCTTCGCTGTACGGGACATGGACGATCGTCGACTGCGAGGCTGCGCGGGAGATCACCAGGCGCGCGAGATCCTCGACGCAAACGGCAGCTGATGCGCCGACGTTGAACGTCCCGTTTCCCGCGGAGCCTGTGACTCCCAGCAGGGCCTCGATCGCATCGACCGCATCGTGGACGCTGGTGAAGCATCGTGACTGCCGTCCGTCGCCATAAATGGTCACCGGCTCGTCGGCGAGCGCCTGTTCGACGAAACGGGGCAGGACCATGCCGTAGGCCGCCGATTGCCTTGCACCGACGATGTTGAAGAACCTGATGGTCGCGATGGCGGCGCTCGCATCCTGGCGGTAGGCGTTCGCCAACGCCTCTCCGAACTGCTTCGCGATCGCATAGCTCCAGCGCGAATATGAGGGCGCGCCGATTGTGCAGTCGGCCTGCTCGGCCAGCGCCTCCCCGGACTGCTTGCCGTAGACCTCGGAGCTTGACGCGAACAGCACCCTGCACCCTGCCGCGTTCGACTCAGCCATCACGATGTCCGCTCCACGAACGTTCGCGAGCAGAGGCTCGAGTGGACGGTCAACGATCCGCTGGACGCCGAGCGCGGCAGCCAGATGGACGCACGCGTCGACGTCGTGCACGCACCGCTTGACGAGTTCGCTGTCAAGGACGCTGCCGTCCACGAGATGCACGCGACCGCCCGCCACCGCACCCTCGAGGTTGCGCGCGGACCCGGAGCTCAGGTCGTCGAGCACGGTCACCTGGTGCCCGCGTCCGGCGAGACGGTCGGCGAGATGCGAGCCGATGAAGCCGGCCCCACCGGTGATCAGGTACTTCGCTGGCATGACTGCGCGCCCTTCGCTGGCTTGGGCGCGCTGACGTTACCGTCGCCGCTTCGACCCGTGCCGGAAGTTTCTGCCCGATTCGCGGCCAAATCTCACCGGGCGCCGCGCCGAGGAGTCTGCGGGCTCGACGGCCCGGCGTTCGCGTCGGAGCGCGTGAGAATTCGCGGCGTCCACCCCGCGCTCCGCAGACCAGGGTCGAGGTCGACGTCCTCGAAGAACATCGTGCGGTCGCCGGCCTCCCAGGCCTCGCGAAGCCCCGGCGTGCCGAGATCCCAGTCGGGCCGGATCTCGCTTGTCGCTTCGCGAAGGTCGCGCCACAGGTCCTGAATCGATGGGCGGCCCCAGAACCAGTAGCCGTTGTAGATGCTGTGGATCACCAGGCCCGGCTTGAGCACGAGCGTGTAGGGGATCATCGGGTCGTGGTAGGGGTCGGTGTACTCCTGGATCTCGAGGTCCTTCTGCACCTTGCGGCCGGCGTCGGAGAGAAATGTCCACTGGGCGCCGACGGAGGCGCGGAACTCGCGCGTGTCAACGATGTTGTCGGTCGAGATCGTGACGACCTGCGTGTAGGCGACCGCGATCTTCGAGTAGGCGGCGGCGAGCTCGAGGTGCTGCTGGTGATCCTTTGGGCAGTGGTGCCCGCGCGAGAGCAGCAGGATCATCGGGTCCTTCCCCTGCAGCTCGCTCAGCTTGCGCCGCATCTTGGCGTGGTCGGTCAGCTCGTAGTCGGGAAAGGTCCCGCCCACCGCGATTCAGCGCGCATCGTCTGCTCCTCTGGCCGGCTGGTGCGTGGTCATGCGCGGTCCGCGCGCTGTCCTGCCCTGATCTTGCCGAGAAGGGCCTTGAGCGCGGCCACGTAGATCTCCGAGAACGTCGGGAATGGCTGGATCGTGTCGGCCATGACGTCGAGCGAGACGTGCGCGCGGATCGCGAGCGTCGCCTGCTGGAGCCACTCGCCCGCCTCGGGCCCGAGCGCGTAGGCGCCGGTCAGGCGCTCGCCGTCGCTCAGCAGCGTCAGGAAGCCGTTCTCGTCGGAGGCCGCTCGCGTGTAGGTGGCCGTCTTCGCCACCTCCGACAGGGCGGCCGTGGCGCTGAAGCGGCCGCTGCCGCCGCCGACCGCGGCGGCCTGCGGGTCGGTGTAGACCACGCGCGGAACGGCCTCGTAGTTCGCCTCTCGCGACTCCCCGAGGATGTTCGCGGCGACCACCTCGCCCTGATACTTGCCGACGTGGGTCAGAGGCCAGATCCCGTTGACGTCCCCGATCGCCCAAAGATGCTCCGCCGCGCGCAGGTGTGCATCGACGGGAACTCCGTGGGCGTCGGCCGCCACGCCGACGGTCTCCAGGCCGATCCCCTCCACGCGGGGGTGCCGGCCTGTGGCGACGAGCAGCCGGTCGCCGCGCAGCTCGCGCCCGTCGTCGAGCTCGAGGACGAAATCCTCGCCGTCGCGCCGCGCGGCCGTCGTCGTCGCGGACAGCACCAGCTCGATGCCGTCGCGATGCAGGGCGACAGCGAGGCCCTCACCCAGCGGCGCCGCCTCGCGGGCGAGCACGCGCTCACCCATGTCGACGATCACCGCCTCGCCACCGAATCGCCGCACTGCCTGCGCCAGCTCGACGCCAACCGGGCCGCCGCCGAGGATCAGCAGGCGGCGCGGGACGGCCTTCATCGAGGTCGCCTCGCGGCTCGTCCAGACACCGTCGAGCTCCCGCAGACCGGGAACGGGCGGAACGAACGGATCCGCCCCGTTTGCGAGGACCACGTGATCAGCGGTGTGGCGCACGCCGTCTACCTCGACCGCGCCCGGGCCGGCGAGGCGGCCGCTGCCCCGCAGCAGAGCGATCCCGCGATCGGCGAGCCAGCGCTCCTGGCCGGCGTCGGAGTAGTCCGACACCATGTAGTCGCGCCAGGCAAGCGCCGCCTCGACATCCACCTCCGCGCTCGCGGCGGCTTCCCGCGCCCCATGGACCGCCTCGCCGGGCCGCAGCAGCGTCTTTGAGGGAATGCAGGCCCAGTAGGAGCACTCCCCTCCCACCAGCTCACGCTCGACGACGGCCACGCGCAGCCCGCCCTCGGCCAGAGCGCCGGCGCAATGCTCGCCCGGCGAGCCGCCGCCGAGCACGATCACGTCGTAGTCGGTGCTCATAGCGGTAACTCCTCGCCGGCGCTCTCACGCACCATGTACAGCGCGTACCAATCCGGCCAGTCCGGATCCGCTTTGCCGGTGCGCTCCTCATGCTTGCCGTGTGCGGCTTCTGCTCGCCTCAGCGCGGCCGCCAGCTCCTCGACGGACTCATATGTCGTCGCCATGACGCCCTCCTCTCAGCGGCCCGCAAGCCGCGTCGTGATCTCCTGAAGCAGCGAGCAGCCGGAGCCCGGAGGCGTGAACTGAACGAGGCGGAAGTCCTCACCACGGGCGATGTCGGCGTCGAGTCGCCAGCCGAGCCTGCCGTAGAACTCCTTCGCACGATCCACATCCGAGACGGGCACGACCACCACCCCGAGCCTCATCTCTCCGGCCTTCACCGGCGCGCTGCCGGTCGCGCTCTCGCCGCTCACCTGCACGCTGCTCATCTCGGCCTCCTTCGGGTTGGTGTCGCCGTGGCGCCGGCGTCCTCGATGCGCGCGCAAGCGCGCCGCAACGACGCGTGCTGCCCCGCGGGGATCCGAACCGGGCGCCGCCGACGGGGCCCGGATCACTTTTCCTTGCAGCCGAGAGGAAGTCAAGGGTCACGCCCTTGCTTCCGGTTTCAGCCACTCGCCCCCGGCCCGATCAAGTGTTCGGCGGCGGCGCGCAGTATTGCGGGGTGTACGAGAAACTCCAGCGCCAATAGTGCGAGGCAAGCTGGAATACCTCGCACTGGATCGGGAGCGTGCCGGTGAGCGCCTCGCCGTGCGGCCCGCCGTGGCGGTACTCCCACGCGAGCACGCTTCGAACCCGGCCGGGGCGGGCGTCCGCACCGAGCGCGATCAGCGGCCTGAGCGCCGCGGCGTAATACCGCAGGGCGGCGGGATTGTCGACGGTGCAGAAGATGGGTCCCACGGTGCCGTCGGCGCCGCGATCGAAATGCGGGCACTCCGGCACGAATGCCTGGGTCGCCGACGCCGAGCGAACCACCACGGGATGTGGCGTGGTCTTCCCTGGTGAGACGGTCGCCGCCAGAGCAGCCACGGCACCGACCATCAGGATGGCGCCGCCGGTCAGGATGCGCCGCCGCCTCATCGGTTCCCCCTAGGCCTAGACCCCGATCCCCACATACTTGACCGACAGGTACTCCTCGATTCCCTCGGCGCCGCCCTCGCGGCCGAAGCCTGAATGCTTCACGCCGCCGAAGGGGGCGGCGGAGTTCGATGTCACTCCCTGGTTGAGGCCGACCATGCCGGTGTCGAGCGCCTCGATCACGCGCAGGCCGCGGCCCAGGTCGCGGGTGAAGACGTAGGCCATCAGGCCGTACTCGGTGTCGTTGGCGGCGGCGATCGCCTGCTCCTCGGTGTCGAAGCTGACGATCGGCGCCACGGGTCCGAAGATCTCCTCGGCCAGCAGGCGGCTCGAGGCGGGAACGTGGGTGAGGACGGTCGGACGGTAGAAGTAGCCGGGACCCTCGAGCGGCCCGCCGCCCGTCAAAACGGTCGCGCCGCGCTCGACCGCGTCGGTCACGAGCTCATGCACCTTGTCGCGCTGCGTCGCGTCGATCAGCGGACCGACATCGGTGTCGGGCTCTGTGCCGCGGCCGAGCCGCAGCTGCTCCATCCTGCGCCGCCATCCGGCGCGAGAACTCCTCGACCACCCCGGCCTGCACATACATCCGGTTGGCCGAGGTGCAGGCCTCGCCCATGTTGCGCAGCTTCGCCATCATCGCCTGGTCGACCGCGAGCTCGAGGTCGGCGTCGTCGAAGACGATCAGCGGCGCGTTGCCGCCGAGCTCCATCGAGACGCGCAGCATGCCGTCCATCGCGCGCTTGGAGAGCGCGCGGCCGACCTCGGTCGAACCGGTGAACGACAGCTTGCGCAGCCGCGGGTCATCAAACAACGGGTCGGTGACCTGCCCCGCGTGCGATGTAGTGACGATGTTGAGCACCCCGGCCGGCAGGCCGGCCTCCTCAAGGATCGCAGCCAACGCCAGCATCGAAAGCGGCGTCTGCTTCGCCGGCTTGACGACCATCGTGCAGCCCGCGGCGATCGCCGGCCCAATCTTGCGGGTACCCATCGCCAGCGGGAAGTTCCACGGCGTGATCAGCAGACACGGCCCGACCGGCTGGCGCATCGTCAAAAGGCGCGCCTTGCCGTTCGGGCTGACCGAGAAGGAGCCGCGGATCCGCACCGCCTCCTCGCTGAACCAGCGCAGGAAGTCGTTCGCGTAGGTCACCTCGCCGCGCGCCTCGACCAGCGACTTGCCCATCTCGAGGCTCATCAGCGTCGCGAGCTGCTCGGTGCGCGCCGCGATCAGCTCGAACGCGCGCCGCAGGATCTCGCCACGCTCACGCGGCGGATGGACCCCCCATTCGGCCTGCGCGTCATGGGCGGCGGCGAGCGCGTCGAGCGCGTCGGCCTCGCCGGCGTCGGCGATCTCACACAGCGTCTCGCCGGTCGCGGGATCCTCGACGCCGAGGCGATCGCCCGACTTTGCGGGCCGCCAGGCCCCTGCAATAAACAATTCCTTCGGTACGGCAGCGATCACTTCGAACTCGGTCATGGTCTACCTTGGCAGTGGTGGGCTGGCTTCGCGCCATTCTCCTCGCCGTGGGCGTCGCGCTGATCGGCGCTCAGGGCGCCCAGGCCGGCGTGCTCGTGATCGACGGGGCGGGCGATGGTCATGGCGTTGGCATGAGTCAAACGGGGGCTGAGGGTCTGGCGCTGCACGGCTACGACGCGCGGCAGATCCTCACCCACTATTACACGGGGACCACCGTCGGCCGCATCGCGCCCGGCCACCTGCTGACGGTGCTGCTCCAGTCGCAGCTGCGCGCGGTCGTCTTCTCCGACGCGGCGCGCGCCGGCACGCGCCCGCTCGATCCGGCGCACACCTACATCGCGACGCCCGGGCCGAACGGCCAGATCGCGCTGCTCAGCGAGCACGGCCGCCTGCTGAGCTACCTGCCGGCGCCACTGGCGGTCACGAGTGCGGTCCCGATCGCCTTCGACGGCGCCGCATCCAGCGGGGTTATCAATGGCCGCTACCGCGGCAGTCTGTCGCTCGTGCTCGACCGCGGCCGCCTGAACGTGATCAACCGGGTCGGGCTCGAGGCGTACCTGCGCGGGGTCGTGTCGGCCGAGAGCCCCTCCAACTGGGCGCCGGCGGAGCTGGAGGCGCAGGCGATCGCGGCACGCAGCTATGCGGTCGCGAGCCCGCCCGACGGCAGCTTCGACCTCTACGCCGACACCCGCTCTCAGCAATACGGCGGCTACGACGCCGAGACAGCGGCCACGAACGCCGCGGTCGAGGCGACCACCGACGAGGTCGTCACCTACGCCGGACACCCGGTCGTGACCTACTACTTCGCGGCCTCGGGCGGGGCGACCGAGGACGTCCAGAACGGGCTGCCCGGAACCGCGCCGAAGCCGTGGCTGGTCGGCGTGCTCGACCCCTACGACGCGACCCGCTTCGGTCCGATCACGATGACGCTCACCCAGGCCGACCGGCGCCTGCGCGGGCTGCTGCGCGGCGTGCTTCGCTCGATCGTCGTGACGGCGCGCGGGGTCTCGCCGCGGATCGTCTCGGCTGAGCTGGTCGGAAGCGCCGGCACGACCACGGTCAACGGCGTCGAGCTGGCTGCCGCGCTCGGCCTGCAGAGCACCTGGGACTGCTTCGCCGTCTCGACGTCGATGGCGACGATCGCGGCGGGTTGGGATCGCGCCTGCGCGAAGCCGACGAGGCTGTCGGTCCTGCCGCACGGCGCGACCGGCCTGACCGGATACACCGGCCCGCCGCTCGGCTCGACGGTCGGCGGCACGGTCGCCCCGGCCGGGGCGACCGGCACGACCGGCACGACGCAGGCTGCGAGCGGATCGTCCGGCGCGACCGGCTCGCACGTCGGCGGCGCCGTCGGGCCACCCGGATGAACTCCCCGCTGCTCGCGGTGGACGTGCCGTGGCTGCTGTACCGGTCCCATTTCGGGCTGCCCAGCTCGATCCGCGGCGCCGGCGGCGAGCGCGTCGGCGCTCTGCTCGGCACCGTCAACACGATCCTGGCGCTGATCGAGTGGTGTGAGCCGCGCGCCGTCGCCTGCTGCACCGGCGCCGAGGAGGCCGCCTACCGCGTCGCTCTCTACCCGCCCTACCACGCCCACCGCGATCCGATGCCGCCGGAGCTGCGCGCGCAGTGGAACCGCGCCCCGGCGCTGCTGGAGGCGCTCGGCTGGACGGTCAGCGGCCACGACACGCTCGAGGCCGACGACGTGATGTGGTCGTACTCGCGCGTCGAGGGAGCGGCCGGCGGTTGCACGCTGATCTGCTCCGGCGACCGCGACCTCTTCCAGGCTGTCGATCGGCACACGGAGGTGATCGAGCTGCGCGGCGCCGCCGTTCCCGGCACGATCGACGCCGCCGGCGTGAAGCAGCGAAGCGGCGTCACGCCGTCGCAGATCCCCGACCTGATCGCGCTGCGCGGCGACCCCTCCGACGGCCTGCCGGGAGCGCGCGGCATCGGCGCGAAGACCGCGGCGGCGCTGCTACAGGAGCACGGCACGCTCGAGGCGGTGCTCGCCGCCGCTCCGGCGCTGCGACCGCGAATCGCCGAGGCGCTGCGCGAGCAGTCGGAGGAGCTTCGCGCGTTCCGCGAGATCGCGACGCTCCAGGACATCCCGGTGTCCCGCCCGCCCGACCACGCGACGGACCACCGCGGCGGCGCGGCGGCCGCCCGCGAGCTGGGGATGGAGCGGCTGGCCGTGCGACTCGAGGCGATGGAATAACAGCCCTCCGATCGGTCTTCGAAATGAGGGTATGGTCACCACGTTGAGGCCGATCGAGGTCAGGACAGCGGCTGGCGATGCCGTGCCGAAGGTCGCGGCGGCGCTTGCGGACGCGTTCACCGACGACCCCGTTTTCACCTGGCTTCTCCCGGGCCGCCTGCGGCACCAGGCACGGCTACGAACGATGTTCGCGGCTGAGTTGGAGCAATACGTGCTGCCGAACGGGACGGTGTGGACGACTCCCGGGTTTGACGGCGCGCTGACCGAGTTGCCACCCGGCGCCTGGAACATGGCGAACTCCGTGACGCTGAAGGAAGCGCTGAAGTGGATCCGGGTGTTCGGGCGGCGCCTGGCGCTCGCGATGAAGGTGCAGCGCACGCTGGAGGAGCGACACATGCGTGAACCCCACTTCTACGTGCGGGCGGTCGGGGTGCGCACCGCGTTGCAGGGACAGGGCCTGGGATCGGCGCTGATGCGGCCGACGCTCGAGAGAGCGGACTCGGCCGGACTGCCCACATACCTCGAGGCCAGCAGCGAGCGCAGCGCGGCACTGTATGAGCGGCTCGGCTTCGTGCACCTGGATGTGCTCGAGCTGCCAGCTGGCGGACCGCCGGTCTGGCCGATGCGCAGGCCTCCTGCTGGGATCGCGCCGGCGCCGTAACGGGCGCAAACCTTAGGTGGTGCCCGATCGCTTGCGCCGCTCGCTGGACCTGAGCCACGCCTTGCGGCCGCCGGCTACGCCGAGGACGATCAGGAGCGCGCCGCCGCCAGCCGTGATGATTGCCCCGGCCACGGTGCCGCCAATCGAGAACCAGCGGCTGGCTGTGCCGAGCGCGCCGCTGAGGCGGAGCCCGAACACGTCGTTGGAGCACGGCCTCTGCGCCGAGGTCGGGCACTGCTTTTCGAGCACGGGGCCGGCCGCGTAGTAGACGGCGTCCGAGGTGCCCTTGAGCACGCCGAAGGAGCCGAGCAGCGCGAGGGCCGCACAGGCAACGGCGATCGCCCCCATCGCCAGGTGGTGCATCAGAGACCGGCCGCGGTGCCTAACCGTGAAGCGGCGTTGCGCGCCGAGTCACGCCGATCCTGGCGGAGCCGACAGGCGGAGCCCATCAAGAAATCACAGCACCTTTGAGAGGAAGGCCTTGGTGCGCTCGTGGCGGGGGTTTGCGAGGACCTCGCGGGGGTCGCCGGCCTCGACGATCACGCCGGCGTCCATGAAGACGAGCCTGTCGGCCACCTCGCGGGCGAAGCCCATCTCGTGGGTGACGACGACCATCGTCATGCCGTCGCGCGCCAGGTCGCGCATCACGTCGAGCACGTCGCCGACCAGCTCGGGGTCGAGCGCCGAGGTCGGCTCGTCGAACAGCATCAGCTTCGGCTTCATCGCAAGCGCGCGGGCGATCGCGACGCGCTGCTGCTGGCCGCCGGAGAGCTGGGAGGGGTAGCTCGCGAGCTTGTCGGACAGGCCGACGCGGGCGAGCAGCGCGGTCGCCTCCTGCGTCGCCTGAGCCTTGGAGACGCCGCGCACGAGCCGGGGCGCCTCGATCACGTTCTCGAGCGCCGTCTTGTGCGGAAACAGGTTGAAGCGCTGGAAGACCATGCCGATCTCGGCGCGGCGCTTGGCGACCTCGCCGTCGGGCAGCTCGTGCAGCTTGCCGCCACGCTCGCGGTAGCCGACCAGCACGCCGTCGACCCACAGGCGCCCGCGGTTGATGCGCTCGAGGTGGTTGATCGTGCGCAGGAAGGTCGACTTGCCGGAGCCCGACGGGCCGATGATGCACATCACCTCGCCGCGGCCGACCTCGAGCGTGATCCCGCACAGGACCTCGAGGCGCCCGAAGCGCTTGTGGACACCCTCCGCTTTGACCATTGCCTCGGCCATCAGGCGTGCGGCCTCGTCACTTCGGTGATCGGGCCCATCGCCAGCTGGTCGTGGCTGGCGGAGAAGATGCCGCGGCGCACGCGCTGCCACGGGGTCGGGGGCAACTCGCGTGAGCTGCCCCGGGCGAAGTGGCGCTCGAGGTAGTACTGGCCGACGTAGAGCACCGAGGTGATCGCGAGGTACCAGAGCGAGACGACGATCAGGAGCGGGATCGTCTGGAAGTTGTTGGAGTAGATGTTCACCGCCGCCGTCGTCAGCTCGGTGAAGGGCACGACGAGCGCGAGCGAGGTCGTCTTCAGCATCGAGATCGTCTCGTTGCCGGTCGGCGGGATGATCACGCGCATCGCCTGCGGCAGGACGATCCGGCGCATCGTCTGAAGGCGGCTCATGCCGAGCGAGAGGGCCGCCTCCTGCTGCCCCTCGTCAACGGAGATGATCCCCGCGCGGACGATCTCCGACATGTAGGCGCCCTCGTTGAGGCCGAGGCCGAGGACCACCGTGAGGAAGCCCGTGATCAGCGTGTTCGAGTCCAGGTGGATGAAGGAGGGGCCAAACGGGATGCCGATCGAGATCGTCCGGTAGAGCGCGCCGATGAAGCTCCAAAACAGCAGCTGGACGAGCACCGGCGTGCCGCGGAAGAAGAAGACGTAGAGCCAGCTGCCGCCGCTGACGAGCGGATTTGGCGAGAGGCGCATGATCGCCAGCACGACGCCCAGCACGACGCCGAGCGCCTGGGCGGCGAGCGTCAGCTCGATCGTGACGACGACGCCGCGCGTGATCCGCGGGTCGAACAGGTAGTGGCCGACGACCCCCCACTCGAAGTTGGGGTTGCTGGCCATCGAGTGGATGATCGAAACGGCGATCACCGCCACGATCACGGCGGCGACCCACCGCCCGACGTGGCGCACCGGGACGGCCTGGATGTCCTCCGCCGCAGATGGCTCTGCCGCGATCAGATCGCCGGGCGGCAGAGCCATCGCGTCCTACCTCCCGCAGCTAGGAGAGCGCTCCGTTCAGCGCCGGGTGGTTGTCGGCGCCCGGCTGCACGCCCCACTTGGCGAGGATCGAGGCGTACTTGCCGTCCGCGATCAGATCCTTCAGCGCCAGCAGGATCGCCTGGTCGAAGGTGCCGTCGGCCTTCGGTACGGCGATGCCGTAGGGCGCGACGCCGTAGGCCTGGCCGACCAGCTTGAACTTGCCGTCCGACTGCTTGACCTGGTAGGCGGCGACCGGCGAGTCGGCCATGCTGACCTGGGCCTTGCCGCTGGAGATCGCGAGGTTGGCGCCATTCTGCGTGGGGAAGGCGAGGACCGTCAGCTTCTTGGACGACGGGCACTTCTTGGCCTGCCCATCGGCGTCGGACTGCTCGGTCGTGCCGGTCTCGACCGACACGGTCAGGCCGCAGAGGCTCGAGAGGCCGACCACCTTCGGGCCGCCGCTGGCCTCCTCGAAGAACGAGGTGCCGGCCTCGAAGTAGTCGACGAAGTTGACGACCTTCTCGCGCGCCTTGGTGTCGGTGAAGGACGACATGCCGACGTCGTACTTGCCCGAGGAGAGGTCGGGGATGATCGCGTCGAAGGTCACGTTGACGACGCTGACCTTGAGCCCGAGCAGCGGGAAGATCGCCTTCGCAAGGTCCGCGTCCATGCCGATCACGGTGTGGCCGTCGGAAGCGATGAACTCGTTCGGCGCGTAGCTCGCGTCGGCGGCGACCAGCACCGTGCCCTTCGCCTTGATGGAGGCCGGGACGAGCGCCTCGGCGGCCTTGTCGACGCCGCCCGAGACGGCGGCCGATGACGTGCTCGCGAAGAGCGCGCCGGCGCCGAGCGCGGCGATCAGGACGGTGCGGGCAAAGGTGGAGCGAAAGATCTTGATCTGCACGACGAACCCTCCCAGGCTGTCAGGGGTGACCGAGGCGCGGGTAGCGTACTCCTCTCGGACTGGGCGCGCGCCGGAAGGCGGGGCCTCGGTTGGTGCGGGGCGGCAGCGTGCGCTCGGCCACAGTCGCGCGCGCGGCGTCAGTCGCGCGCCGCGACCACGCGCACCGTGCGCAGCAGGCGATCACTCGCGCCGCGCACGCTGCCGCCCAGCTCGAGCGTGCGCTGGATGTAGTCGAGCGTCTCGGCGGTCAGGCGCTCGCCGGGCAGCACGTTGGGAATCCCCGGCGGGTAGGTGGCGAGCGACTCGGCCGCGATCCGCCCGACGGCCTGCGCGGCCGGCACGCTCTCCTGGCGGCCGAGGAACGCCTCACGCGGCGTCATCACCAACTCGCCCCAGGGCGGCGCGGGCGCGAAGGTGGCGGCCTTGCCGCCCTCGTCGAGCCCGGCGCGCTCCGCCGCGATGCGCAGCGCCGCGACGAAGCGCTCGGCCAGTACCGCCGCCGGCTCGCCCATGCCGAAGACGCCGACGATCACGTTCTCGCCGGCCAGCTCCAGGTTGATGTCGCCGATCTCGCGCAGCATCGTGGCCAGCTGGTGGCCGTCGACCGCGAGCCCGCGCACGTCGACGGCGAGGCGCAGCGGATCGTAGGCGTGGACGCCGGCGCGGCCGATGAAGCGCTCGTCGAGCACGTCGAGGCCGGGGATCTGGCGGATCTGCGCGCGCGCCTGATCGACGGCGCGGGCGGTCTCGGCGATCAGCTCGTGGCCCGCCGTGGCGGCGAAGCGCCGCGCGGCGTCCAGCGAGGCCGTCAGCAGCGAGCTCGGGCTGGTCGTCTCGGTCAGGGTGACCGTGCGGTCGACGATGTCGGCGTCCAGGCGCGAGCCGTTGCCGAGGTGCAGCATCGCCGACTGGCCGAGGCTGCCGACGATCTTGTGCGTGCTCGAGATCACGAGATCGGCGCCGGCGGCGATCGCGTGCTCCGGCAGATCCTCGTGGAAGGCCATGTGGGCGCCCCAGGCCTCGTCGACGATCAGCGGCACGCCGTGGGCGTGGGCGACCTCGACCAGTCCGCGCACGTCGGCCGCCGAACCGAAGTAGGTCGGCGAGACGATCCAGGCGCCGACCGCGCCGGGGGTGTTGCCGAGCGCTCGCTCGAGCGACTCGGGGGTGATCACGTGCGCGATGCCGAGCTCAGGGTCGATCTCGGGCGCGACGAAGGTCGGGCGAAGTCCGGAGAGGACGAGTGAGTCGATCGTGCTCGAGTGGCCGTTTCGCTGAAGCACCACCTCGTCGCCGTAGTGCGCGAGCGCGAGCCCGGCGGCGAGGTTGCCCTGCGAGGCGCCGCTGACCAGAAACCACGTGCGCGCAGCGCCCCATGCCTCGGCGGCGAGCTGCTGCGCCTGCTCGAACGGCGTCGGCGTGGGCCCGATGTCGATTCCCCAGGTCAGCCCCGGGATGTCGTGCGCGACGGCCGCCGCGCCGATCACCTCGACCAGCCCGGGGTCCGCGCCCGGCCCGCCCTTGTGGCCCGGGATGTGCAGGCGCGCCGGGTTACGCGCGGCGTATGCGGCGATCGCGTCCAGGTAGGGGGTGTCGCGCTGGGTCGGTTGCGAGCGATCGGCCACGCGACAGTCCTACCACGGCGGCGGGGGCGGTGGGGGTGCGGTTGGCGCGGCGAGCGCGAGTCGCGGCGGCGAGGCCGCGACCACGGCCACGCTCAGGGCGTGAATTTGACCGTCAGCACGTCGCCGTCGCGCATCACGTAGTCGCGCCCCTCCAGGCGCAGCACGCCGCGGTCGCGGGCGCCGGCGTAGCCGCCGGCCTCGATCAGCTCGTCCCAGCCGACGACCTCGGCGCGGACGAATCCGCGCTGGATGTCGGAGTGGATCTGACCCGCGGCGTGCCACGCCGTCAGGCCGCGGCGCAGGTGCCAGGACTGCGCCGGGCTTGGCCTCGCCGACGGTGAAGAAGGCGATCAGGTCGAGCAGCTCGAAGGCCCCGCGCACGACGCGCTGGAGTCCCGCCTCGCCGATCCCCATCTCGCTGCGCATGCCGCTCGCCTCCTCGGCTTCGAGTTCGGCGAGCTCGGCCTCGATGCGCGCGGAGACCGCGACCGCGCCGGCGCCCTGGGAGGCGGCGTAGGCGGCGATCGCCTGGGGCACCGCGTCGTCGCCCTCGTCGACGTTGGCGACGAACAGCACCGGCTTGGCGGTGATCAGGCCGAGCGACCGCGGCCCGTCGCCGGCGTCCTCCGGCGGCGGCAGCTCGCGCGCCGGCCGCCCCTCGCTGAGCGCGGCGACGACCCGCTCGAGCCATTCGAGCTCGGCGATCGCGGCGCGGTCACCGCCGCGGGCGACGCGCGTCACGCGCGCCACGCGCCGCTCGGCCTGCTCGAGGTCGGCGAGCATCAGCTCGGTCTCGATCGTCTCGATGTCCGACAGCGGGTCCACGCGCCCCTCCGGGTGCACGACGTTTGCGTCGGCGTGCGCGCGCACCACGTGCACGATCGCGTCGGTCTCGCGGATGTTGGCGAGGAAGCGGTTGCCGAGGCCCTCCCCCTTGTGCGCGCCCGCGACCAGTCCGGCGATGTCGTGGAAGTAGATCGTGTCGTGCACGACATCGCTGGCGTGCAGGAGCTCCGCCAGCGCCTCGAGCCGCTCGTCGGCGACCGCGACGACCGCCACGTTCGGCTCGATCGTCGTGAACGGGTAGTTCGCGGCCGCCGCACCGGCCTGCGTCAGGGCGTTGAAGAGCGAGGACTTGCCGGCGTTCGGCATGCCGACGATCCCTATGCGCATCTGGGTGCGTCCAGCTGGGGGGTCGCGAGCGCGCCGATCGCCGATCCGAGCAGCGCCCCGGCGAGCACGTCCGAGGGGTAGTGCACGCCGAGGTAGACGCGCGAGGCCGCGAGCGCCGCCGCCAGCAGGTAGAGCGGCACCGGCGGGGCGCCGGCCGCCGAGTAGACGCGCGCGGCGGCGAACGACGTGGTCGCGTGGGCGCTCGGGAAGCTCAACTGGGTCGGCGTCGCGGTCAGCGCCGGCAGGTCGGGCAGCTGCGGCCGCGGCCGGCGCACGGCGAATTTGAGCGCCGTGTTGAAGACGTAGGCTCCGGCGACGGTCGCGGTCGCAAGGCGCCAGGTGCGCCGCTCGGCCGGCGCGGCGAAGGTCGCGGCGCCGGCGCCGAAGGCGAGCCAGATCGCGGCGTGCTGGCCGAGCGCGGAGAACGCCGCGACGGCGCGCTCGCGCCCGGGGGTGTGTGCCGCCGTACGCGCGACGCGCAGCAGGGCCAGGTCGGCTGAGCTCATGCCGCCGTCGCGGTCAGGCGCCAAAGCCAACGCGCGGCTCGTCGGAATCGACGCGCACGTAGGCGACCTGGGTCAGATCGATGCGCAGCGATCCGTCCTCGAGCGCGAGGTCGAACCAGCGATCGGCGCCGCCGAGCGCCGTGCGAAAGCCGTCGAGGGCGTCCGTCGAAACCCGTGCCGCCAGCACCTGTCCGCCGGCGAAGCCGACCGAGATCTTCAGGTGGCGTTCCGGGCTCACGCCCGGGCCGCCTGGACGATTTCGCTGAGCACGCCCGCCGTCGCCCGGGGCTGGACGAAGGCTACGCGTGAGGCGTGCAGCCCCGTGCGCGGCGCCGTGTCGATCAGCTCGACCTCGCGCCCGGCAAGCTCGGCGAGCGTCGCGTCGATGTCGGCGACGCCGTAGGCGACGTGATGCACGCCGGGGCCGCGGCGGGCGAGGAAGCGCCCAACCGTCGTTGCGGGGTCGAGCGGCGCGAGCAGCTCGATGTGCTCCTCGCCGTGGGCCAGGAGCGCCGCCTCGACGCCCTGCTCGGTGATCGTCTCGCGCGCGAGGAGCTCCATGCCGAGGGCCTCGGTGTAGAGGGAGAGGGCGCCGTCAAGGTCCTCGACGGCGATCCCGACATGGTCCACGCGCTCGAACATCGCGCCGGGGATTCTACGGGGCGCGGCGGGCGCGCCTACTTTGCCGGCGCTTCGCCTTCGTCGGCGCTGCGCGATGCGGCCGCGAGGCGCGGGCGCGCCGGCGCGGCCTGCGCGACGATCCGCTCGATCGCGGCGCGCTCGAGCACCTCCGCGGCCTGCAGCTCCTGTGCCAGTGCGTCAAGCGTCGCGCGGTTTGCCGAGAGCATCCGCATCGCCGCCGAGCGGGCGGTGTGCAGCAGCTCCTCGCGCTCCTCGTCGCGCAGCCGCAGCGTGTGCTCGGAGACGCGCTCGTCCATCGGCGAGCCGCGACCGGTGACGGCGACGGTGGTGCCCATCGCGTAGTCGGTGATCATCGCGCCGGCGCACTCGGAGGCGCGGCGCAGGTCGTCGGCGGCGCCGGTGCTGACCGCGCCGAACACGATCTGCTCGGCGGCGCGGCCACCCAGCAGCATCGTCATGTAGTCGATCAGCTCCTCGCGCGTCTTCAGGTAGCGGTCCTCGTCGGGCAGGTTGAGCGTGTAGCCGAGGGCCCGCCCGCGCGGCACGATCGAGACGCGGTGGACGCGATCGACGGCCGGCAGCATCTCGGCGACCAGGGCGTGGCCGGCCTCGTGATAGGCGACGACCTCCTTCTCGTGGTCGTTGAGCACACGGCGCGACTGCGTGCCGGCGACGACGCGTTCGAGCGCCTGGTCGAAGTCCTCGTTGAGGATCGTCGAGCCGCCGCGGCGGGCGGCGAAGATCGCCGCCTCGTTGCAGATGTTCGCGAGGTCGGCACCGGTCAGGCCGGACGTCTGGCGCGCGACCATCTCGAGGTCCACCTCGCCGACCGGCTTGTCGCGGACGTGGACGCGGAGGATCTCCTCGCGCGCGTGCACGTCCGGCGGCGCCACGTAGATCTGGCGGTCGAAGCGGCCGGGGCGAAGCAGCGCCGCGTCGAGCTTGTCGATCAGGTTGGAGGCGGCGATCACGACCAGACGGTCGGTCGAAGCGAAGCCGTCCATCTCGATCAGCAGCTGGTTGAGCGTCTGGTCCTTCTCGCCGCTGAAACCCATGCCGCGCTGGCCGCCGACGGCGTCGAGCTCGTCGATGAAGATGATCGAGGGCTCGTTCTTACGCGCGATGCGAAACAGCCGTCTGACGCGCGCGGCGCCGAGGCCGGCGAACATCTCCACGAAGCCGGCGGCCGACTGCGCGTAGAAGCGCGCGCCGGACTCGTGCGCCACCGCCTTGGCGAGCAGCGTCTTGCCCGTGCCGGGCGGACCGTGCAGCAGCACGCCGCGCGGCACGCGGGCGCCGAGCTTGGCGAAACGCTGCGGGTTGGAGAGGAACTCGACGACCTCCTGCAGCTCGGCGCGGGCGTCCTCGACGCCGGCGATGTCCTCCCAACCGACGGCGCTGTCGGAGTCGGGCTTGATCTCCTGCGGCTTGGTGCGCGGAAGCGTCTTGACGACGAGCGCCAGCAGCGAGACCATCGCCAGGAGGAAGAAGATCTCAAAGACCGGCAGCGCGTTGAGCGCCCAGTTCTCGAAGTCGGCCCAGAAGCTCGCGATCGGCACGCGGCTAGCTTATCGGCGCCCCAGGGGTGCGCCTGGAGTGATGAATCCGCCGTTGACCGGGCAGGAAATCACGGTCGACGGGTGGCGAAGTGGTCTTGACGCTCAGGCCGCGGTGCCGAGCATGCCACGCGCCAGATCGCCGAAGAAGTCGGTCGCGAAGCCGAGGTCGCGCACGTCGATGCGCTCGTCGGCGCCGTGGATCAGCTGATCGGTTTCGAACTTCGTCGCGTGGCGGTGCGGGAAGAAGCCGTAGGCGGCGCACTCCGGAAAGGCGTCGCGGAAGGTGCGCGAGTCGGTGAAGCCCGGCAGGACCGTCGGCACGCACATCGCGGCGGGGTCGCGTGCGGCGATCCAGCCGCGAATGAAGTCGGTCAGCGGCGAGTCGATCGGCGAGCGGTTCCCCATCACCTGCTCGGTCCACTCCAGGCGGTAGGGGCCGGGCGGTCCGACGATCTCCTGGAGCGCGGCGAACGCCGCCTCCTCGCCGAGCCCGGGCGGTACGCGGCAGTCGACGGCGAGTCGCGCGTGGGACGGGATCACGTTGATCTTCTCCGACGCAAAGATCCGGGTCGGTGCGAGCGACACGCCGAGCCACGGCTCGACCAGCGCAACCAGGCGCGGCTCGACAGCCGCGATGCGTGCGAGCGCGCCCGCCGCGTCGTCGCCGTCGAGCACGCCGATCGCCTCGAGGAACGCGCGCGGCTCGGCGGTCAGGCGATAGCTGGGCTGCGGGCCGGCGAATCGCTCGAGGATCGGCGCGAGCTTGAGCAGGGCGTTGTCGCCGAGCCGCGGCATCGAAGCGTGCCCGGCGGCGCCGTCGGTATGAAGGACGAAGCGGAAGATCCCCTTCTCGGCGCAGCCGAGGCAGTACAGGCGCCGGCCGTCGTAGTCGATGATGCCGCCGCCCCCCTCGTTCACCAGGTAGTCGCAGCGGACCTTGTCGGGATGGGTCGCGGTCAGCCACTGCGCGCCCTCGGAGCCGCCGGTCTCCTCGTCGGCGAGCACGACGACGAGCAGCGAGCCGGAGGCCGGCCGCCAGCCGTCGCGGGCCAGCGCGCAGGCGGCGGCGACCTCGGCGGCGGTCTGCGACTTCATATCGAGCGCGCCGCGCCCCCAGACGAAGCCGTCCGCGAGGTCGCCGGACCAGGGGTCGTGCGACCACTCCGACGGCGTCGCGAGCACGGTGTCGACGTGCGAAAGCAGGCACAGCACCGGGCCGGGCTGCGGGCCGTCCAGGCGCGCCACCAGGTTGGGGCGCTCGGCCGTGCGCCCGAGCAGCTCGCAGGCGAAGCCGGCGCCCGACAGCACGCCCTCGAGGTACTCCTGAGCGGCGCGCTCGTTGCCTGGCGGGTTGACGGTGTCGAAGCGGATCAGCCGCTGCAGCAGCTCGACGGCCTCGGCCTGGTTCTGCTCGCTGCGGGGTTCGCTCACCGCGTGCATCCTACGAGGTTCCGCGCGGACTCCAGGCGTGATACTGAGGCGCATGGACCGCCTGTTCGAGGAGCCCCGCCCGGCCGGGCCGCCGGCGCCGCTCGCGGTGCGGATGCGCCCCGCCAGGCTCGAGGAGCTGGTGGGCCAGCCGGGCCTGCTCGCGCCAGACGCCCCGCTGCGGCGCGCGCTCGAGCGCGGACGGCTGCACTCGATGATCCTGCACGGCCCGCCCGGGTCGGGCAAGACCACGCTCGCACGCATCATTGCCAGCGCGAGCGGCGCCGAGTTCGAGGAGCACAGCGCCGTTGACACGGGCCGCGCCGAGGTCCGTGCGGTGATCGAACGCGCGCGCCACCGCGGCCGTGCGACGGTCTTCTTCCTCGACGAGATCCACCGTTTCAACAAGGCCCAGCAGGACGCGCTGTTGCCGGCTGTCGAGGAGGGGCTGGTCACGCTGATTGGCGCCACGACCGAGAACCCGCGCTTCGAGGTCAACAGCGCGCTGCTCTCGCGCGTCACGGTGTACGAGCTCGAACCGCTCTCGAGCGACGACGTCGCGGTGCTGCTGCGCCGCGCGCTCGAGCGGGGCGAGCTCGGCTCCGGCGTCTCGCTCGACGACGACGCGGTCGAGCTGCTCGCGACGCGCGCCGGGGGCGACGCGCGGGTCGCGCTCAGCGCGCTCGAGCGCGCCGCCACGACCCACCGGCGGATCGACCTCGCCGCCGCTCGCGACGCGCTCGCCGGTGGACTGGTCCGCTACGACCGCGCCGGCGATCAGCACTACGACACGATCTCGGCCTGGATCAAGGCGACCCGCGGCTCGGACCCCGACGCGTCGCTCTACTACCTGGCGACGATGCTCGAGGGCGGCGAGGACCCGCGCTTCATCGTGCGCCGGATGGTGATCCTGGCCTCCGAGGACATCGGCAACGCCGACCCGCAGGCGCTGGTCGTCGCCGTCTCGGCGGCGGCGGCGGTCGAGCACGTCGGCCTGCCGGAGTGCACCTACGCGCTCGCGCAGGCGGCGATCTACCTCTCGCTCGCGCCGAAGTCCGATGCCGCCGGCCGCGCGCTCGGCGCAGCGCGCGAGCTGATCCGCAGCGACGGCGCGCGCCGCGCGCCGCCGGCGCTGCGCGGCGCGGGCGACTACGACAACCCCCATGCCCACCCGGGCCACACGAGCCGCCAGGAGCTGATGCCCGAGGGCCTCGAGGCCCGGCGGTTCTATGACCCCGGCGACGCCGAGGCATCGCTGGCCGCCGCACTGGAGCGGGTGCGCGCGGAGCGGGGTCGCAGCGGCTCGCGCTGAGGGTGGATCGAGCGGTTGCTGGTGCATGGTGCACGGTGCGCCAACCGCGCCCGCACCAAAAGGAGCGAAACGGCGGGCCAGGGCGGCTCTAAGCTGTGTCGGTGCCAGCCCAGGCCTACGCCGGCAAGGAGTGCGTCTGCCAGTACCGTCGCGGCATCTGCGACCAGTCGTGCGTGCGCGACATGCTCGCGGTGCCGTTCTACATTGCCTGCCTGCGGCTTGACGGGCGGCGCTGCCTGGTCGTCGGCGGCGGCGATGTGGGGCTCGAGAAGGTCGAGGGCCTGCTCGCCTGCGGTGCGGCTGTGACGCTCGTCGCGCCGAGCGCGCACGAGGCGCTCGCGGAGCTCGCGGCCGAGGGGTCGATCGTCTGGGAGCGCCGCCGCTACGAGCCCGCCGACCTCGACGGCTCCTTCCTGGTGATCGCGGCGACCGACGACAGCGAGGTCAACATCGGCGTGCACGAGGACGCCGAGGCGCGCGCGATGCTCGTGAACGTCGTCGACGTGCCGCCGCTTTGCAACTTCATCCTCCCGGCGATCGTCCGCAACGGACCGCTCGCGATCGCGATCTCGACCGCCGGGGCCTCGCCGGCGCTGGCCAAGCGGATGAAGCGCGAGATCGCCGAGCAGTTCGGCGAGGACTACGCGCGGCTCGCCGTGATCCTCAACGACGCGCGCGGCTGGGCGAAGGCGACGCTGCCGAGCTTCCAGGAGCGCCGCGACTTCTTCGAGTCGATCGTCAGCGGCGAGCCCGACCCGATCGCGCTGCTGCGCGACGGCGACGAGGCGGGCGTGCTGGCCCTGATCGAGGCTGCGAAGAGCGCGGCGGCGGGCGTCTGAGCCGCCGCGGGGGCGCGCAAACCTGCGCTCCTAGCGAGGATTTCGGAGGCTCGCGCGCCCGGACCGCGGTCGGGCGTGGCTATGCTGGCCGTCGATGGCGATGCGCGCGACGGATCGCGTGGCGTCCGCTCCGAGTCGCGCCTCAGACGTCTGCCTAGTCTGTTCGGCGAACCCGCGCGCGGTGCCGATGTGACGTCCATGAGGCGAATGCCTGCGCGACGTCTGCTCCTGCTTGCCGCGACCGCCGTCGCGGCGGCCGCGATCGCGTGCACGTCGGTCGCGAGCGCTGCGCAGGTGGGCGTCAACCTCACCACGACGACCGGGTTCTCCGCACCGAAGGTCACGGCCGCGCTGCGTGCCAGCAAGCCGGCCTGGGTGCGCGTGTTCATGGTCTGGAGCGTGATCGAGCCGCAGCGGGGCGTCTACGTCGCGCAGCAGATTCAGCCCTACCAGCACTTCTTCAACTCGCTGCCCGCCGGCACGAAGGTCGACGTCGACGTCGTCGGCTCGCCCGCCTGGGCCAACGGCGGCTCGAGCTCGATCGCCACGCCGCCCGTCGATGACGCCGACTACGCGACCTTCCTCAGCTATCTCGTAAACGCCTTCCACGGACGCGTCAACGCGTGGGAGATCTGGAACGAGGAGGCCTCGCCCAACTGGTGGACCGGCACGCCGGCGCAGTTCGCGAGCCTGCTCGCAGCGGCGTATCCGGCCGTCAAGTCGGCCGACCCCGGCGCGACCGTGATCCTCGGCGCCAGCGACCCGACCTTCCTGGGCGCGCTCTACGCCGACGGCGCCAGGAACGATTTCGACGCGGTCGCCGTGCACACCGACACGGCGTGCGACGTGGCCTCGCCCTAC
Organism: uncultured Solirubrobacterales bacterium; assembly: GCA_963709225.1. Taxonomy (GTDB): domain Bacteria; phylum Actinomycetota; class Thermoleophilia; order Solirubrobacterales; family Solirubrobacteraceae; genus Palsa-513. The sequence goes on along the minus strand of CAVPVM010000005.1, from coordinate 560,213 downwards.
GTCTACGAGTACAACCAGGACACGACGACCGTCAACCAGTACTTCTTCCTCGGCTTCACCGGGATTCATGCGCTGATGGCGGCCAACGGCGACGGCGCCAAGCCGATCTACATGACCGAGATCGGCTGGTCCACGACCCCCGCCGAGTGCACGACCGGCGCCTGGGCCGGGCAGAAGCTCGCCGGCGTCACCCCGGCGGTGCAGGCGACCTACCTCCAGCAGGCCTACCACTGCCTCGCTCAGCCGCAGTTCTCCTACGTCAAGGCGGCGATGTGGTTCGAGCTCTACAACGTCGGCACCACCACCGACCAGCTCGACAACTACGGCCTGCTGAACGCTGACTTCTCGCCCAAGCCGTCGTTTGACGCCTTCCAGCAGGAGTCGCTCGACGGCGACCGGCTGACGGCTCCCTGTGGCGACTTCAACGGGCCGGCGATCAGGATCCTGCACCCCACGCCCGGCCAGCGCTACAGCGGCAAGCTGCGGATCGCCGTGATGGCGTCGAGCCCGGCCAACGGCGTGCGCTGGATCAGGATCCGCCTGAGCAGGAACACGCTCGTGCAGTTCGTCAGCAAAACCTTCCCGGCGACCTTCAAGGGTTCGCTCGTGTGGGGCTCCGCCGCGAAGCTGAAGCTCGGGCCACACTGGATCACGGTCACCGTCACCGACAAGCTCGGTAACACCTCGACCAAGCGGATCCGGATCTGGCGCGTGAAGGCGACGCACAACGCCAAGCGCCATCAGCGCCTGGTCCACGGGCCGATTCGGGGCCTGTACGCGTCGTCGCTCGCGGCGCCTCGCCTCTGACACGCGGTCGTCTGTCGGTCAGGCAGGTCCGCAGGCCCGTCACGGCGCGCAGTCGTTGCATGCCCCGTGCAGCACGATCTCGTGCTCGGTGACATCCAGCGGCACGCGCTCGGAGACGTGGCGGATGGTGCGCTCGAGCTCGGCGTCGGTGAACGGCGTGATCGCGCCGCAACGGTCGCAGACGAGATGGTGGTGGTGGCCGTGCCCTTCGCGCACCGGTTCGAAGCGAACGATGCTCTGGCCGACCTCGAGCCTCGCGACCAGCCCCAGGGCCTCGAGCTCGTCGAGGATCCGGTAGACGCTGGCGCGCGAGACGCTGCGCGGCCGCGGGCGCGGCGCGGCGTGGCGCAGGGCGTCCTCGATCTCGATCGCTGACAGTGCGCAGGGCTGACGGTCGAGCAGTTCCAGCACCGCCAGGCGCGCACCGCCGCGGCGGTAGCCGGCGTTCGCCAGAGCGCGTCTGGCTCGCTCATACCAGGCGGTCGTCTCGCTCGCCGGCATCAGAGGCTCAAGTCTAGTCCGGGGGTGTTGACGGCCGGGGACGCGGTGCGGATGCCCCGCGCCGGCGCGGAGGTGCGCCGGCGCCAAGCGGCCCACGCCCGCCCGATCGTGTAGGCGGCGGCGCCGAGCGTGCCCACGAAGAAGCCGACCGGATAGTCGGTGGTGTAGGACAGGGCGATCGCGGCCCATACGATCGCCAGCGCGACCGCGACCGAGAGCGCCATCGCGCGCCCCGGGTGGTCGGTGAACGAGCGGGCCGCCGCCGGCGCGCCGATCATCAGCGCGAAGACCAGCAGCGTGCCGACCACCGGGACGGTCATCGTCGTGGCCAGCGCGACGACGAGCAGGAACGCCAGCTCCATCACGGTGGTCGAGACGCCGCGCGCCGCCGCGACGTCGGGGAGCAGCGAGGAGAGCATCAGCGGGCGGTAGAGCAGTGCGACCGCGATCACGGAGGCGATCGCGAGACCGGTCGTCGGAACGAGCTGGCTGGCGCTGACGCCGAGGATCTCGCCGAACAGCAGCGAGTAGATCTCGTAGGAGTTCTCGCTGCTCAGGCTGAGGAACAGCGCGCCCAGCCCGAGCATGACGACGAGCGTCAGGGCGGTGGCCACGTCGTGGCGCCCGCGACGTCCGAGCAGGCCGATCCCCAGCGCGCCGAGCGCCGCGAACACGCCGAAGCCGAGCAGCGTGCCGACGCCGATCAGGTTGGCGCCGGCGGCGCCGGCGAGCGAGCCGTTGGGGATCGCATGGGCGACGAACGATGAGCCGCGCAGCACCGTGAAGAAGCCGACCAGGCCGGCAACGACGGCGACGATCGAGCCGACCGTCCAGGCGTTGACCATGAATCCGGAGAACATCGTCGACTCAGCTCCGGCTCGGGGCGGCCGCGGGCACGATCTCGGCGGCCTCGGTCCGAGTCGTCGCGGCGAGCCCGCGCCGGCGCGCCAGGCCCGCGAGCAGGTAGGCGACCAGGATCAGCGAGACGACGAAGAAACTGACAGGCCAACCGTGCTGGAGCGGCGGCCAGTCGTAGCTGTCGTAGGCCATCAGGATTCCCAGCCAGGTCGAGCCGACGCCGATCAGCGCCGCGGCGACGATCGCCCTGCCGGGGCTGCGTGTCAGCCGCAGCGCGGTCGCCGCGGGACCGACGAGCAGCGCGGTGCTGAGGATCGTCCCGATCGTGAACGCCGCGAGCGCCACGGCGATGGCGAGCGCGAGTAGGTAGGCGACGCCGACGAGCCGCACCGCGATGCCGCGTCCGGCGGCGAGGTCCGGGCTGATCGAGCACAGCAGCAGGGGGCGGAACAGCACCACGATCAGGCCCAGGGCGATTGCGCTGAAGGCGACGACCAGCGGAATCGCGGAGCTCGTGATCGCGAACGGCGAGCCGAACACGATCGTGAACGTCGCGCCCGTTGTGTCGTGCTCGATGGAGATCAGGTAGAGAAACAGCGCCGCGAGCCCGAGCCCGGCGCCGAGCACGACCCCCGTTGCGACGTCGCGCCCGCGCGGCCGCTGGATGCCGATCATCTCCATCACGCCCGCGGCCGCGATGGCGACGGCGGCGAAGCCCCAGAGCGGTGCGACGCCGACCAGGAACGCGGCCGAGCCGCCGGTCGTGCCGATGTCGCCGAGCGCCTCGCCGGCGAAGGACTGCCCACGGATCACCGTGAACACGCCGACGGCTCCCGCAACCACCGCGACGACGCCGCCGACGAGCGCCGCGATCTGCACGGGCGAGCTGGTGAAGAATCCCGGCGCGAAGATGGCCGCCAGCGTCGCGCTCACGAGATGATCTCCACCTGGGTGTGGGTGTGTGTGGGGTCGCCGGTGTCGGCGAGCTCGCCCGCCTCGCCGGCGACGACCAGGACGCGACCGTGGACGCGCAGCACGTCGACGTGGTGGCCGTACAGCTCGCTGAGCACGCGAGTGCGCACGACCTCCTCGACGGTGCCGCTGACGGCGCGACCGCCCGCCAGGTAGACGACGCGGTCCATCACGCCGAGCAGCGGATTCATGTCATGGGCCGAGATCAGGATCGCGATCCGTTGCTCCGCGGCGATCCGCGAAAGCAGGGCCACGACCTCGTGCCCGCTGCGCAGGTCGAGGTTCGCGAGCGGCTCATCCAGCAGCAGGAGCCTCGGCCTGGCGATCAGCGCGTGGGCGATCAGCACCCGCTGCTGCTCCCCGCCGGAGAGGTTGCCGACGCGCTGGTCGGCGAAGCCACGCGCGTCGACGGCGTCGAGCATCTCGTCGATCCGCGCTCTGCGCGCGCGTGAGGGAAGCGCCACGCCGTAGCGGTGCGCGTCGATGCCGAGGCCGACGAGGTCGCGGGTGCGCAGCGGCGCGTCTGGGTCGAGCAGGAACTTCTGCGGTACGTAGCCGATCAGCGGATTGCGTCGCGAACGCGGACGGCCGGCGACCAAGACGCTGCCGCTGCTGGCCGGCTGGAGTCCGAGGATCACACGGAAGAGCGTCGTCTTGCCGGCTCCGTTGGAGCCGATCAGCCCGGTGAACTCCCCCGGGTTGATCGCGAAGCTGACATCGCGCAGCACGTCGCGGCCGGCCAGGCGCACGCCGACCCCCTCAACCTCGAGGATCGGCGAGCCGCCAACCGCGGCATTGGCGTCGAGTGACAGATCGTCGTTCACAGCTTCTGCGTGGAGACCTTGTCGGCCACCGCCTTCGCCAGCGCGTTGATCTCGGCGAGCATCCAGGACTGGTAGTCGTAGCCGGGGGTCGGCATCGTCTCGTACACGCCGACCACGGGGATGCCGTACTTCTTGGCATCGGCGAGGAACGAGGCGGTCAGCGTGTCTGTGACCTGCTGGTTGTAGACGAACACCTTGACCAGGTGCTTGGAGAACAGCGAGTCCTGGAAGGTCACCGCCTGCGGCGCCGGATCGACGCCGTTCATGATGTCCGCCTGCAACGGGAACGGCGTTTCGTTGACCGTCCCGGCCGCCTGCAGCATGTAATCCCCGACCGGCTCGGTCGTCGCCACCGGCGTCTTCGGGTAGCGCTTGGCAAACGCCGCCACCGCGGCGTACCACGGCTTCAGCGACTTATCGAACGCCGTGGCGTTGGCCTCGAAGTAGGCGCGGTGCGACGGCTGGATCGCCGCGAGGTCGGCGAGGAGCGCCTTCGCGACAGCCGGCATCGTGCTCGGCGCGTACCAGAGGTGGGGATTCGGCGTCGAATCCGGCAGGCCGAGCAGTGTCTGCACGTCGATCACCTTGCGCGAGCGGTCGGGCGAGGCGGCCTCGATGCTGTTCATGTAGGAGTCGTAGCCGAGGCCGTTCTGCACGACGACCGCAGCAGCGCTGACCTCCTGCGCGACGCTCGGACTCGCCTCGAAGGAGTGCGGGTCGGTGTTGGGGTTGCTCTCGATCGCGCTGACGCGCACATAGCGCCCGCCGATCTGGCTGATCACGTTGGCGTACTCGTTCTCGGCGCCGACCGCGGCGATCAGCCCGCCCGAGGTGCTCGCCGCGCGCGCCGATGCGCGCCCCGCTGACGCGGGTATCGCGGCGGAGCCGACCGCGGCGGCGAGCAGCGCACAGGCGGCCGCCGCCAAGACCCATGCCGCGACCCGCCGAAGAAGCACACTCTGCATCGAAACCTCATGTGATCGTGCGCGCGCAGCGGATGCGCCGCGCGTTTCGAAGATCCTACAACAAATAAGAATGCGTCCCGTTATCGTCAACGGTTCGCGACACACGCGCGATCGCGGTACACCGGTTCCGTGGGCCCCACTCAACCTTTCGGCGCTCCGCTGCGGTTAACGTCGATGATGCCCCTCGTGCGACGCCCCAGACGCGGCGAGACGCGGGCCGAGTTCGAGCGCTTCGTCGAAGGGTGCGCCGACGGCCTGCTGAGCACCGCCTATCTGATCGTCTGGGACCGAGCGGAGGCGGAGGATCTCGTCCAGGAAACGCTGTTGCGCGTAGCGCAGCGCTGGCCGCGTGTGCGTGAGATGGATCAACCGGCCGCCTACGGCCGCCGGATCCTCGTCAACCTCGCGATCGACGGTTCCAAGCGCCGCTCGCACCGCCGTCACGAGCTCGAGCCAGCCGCTCGCGTGCCGCCGGACGCCCACCCCGACGAGGGCGCAACGGGTGCGTTCGGCGCGATCGACGTCCGGGCGGAACTGCTCACCGCGTTGGGACTGCTTCCGCCTCGCCAGCGAGCGGTGCTGGTGCTGCGCTACTTCGAGGACCTCTCGGAGGCGCAGACCGCGGAGACCCTGGGCTGTTCGCTGGGGACGGTCAAGAGCACTGCCTCACGCGGGCTCGCCCGGCTGCGCGGCGCACTCGAGCCCGACCGCGTAGCGGCAGCAACAGCCGGCGCGACCGCGCCTGCGGGCAACGGACATCTGGTCAGCGACACGAAGGAGCGACAGCGATGAGCGAAGTACTCGAGAACGAATTGCGAGCCGCATTCGCCGAGCGGGCGGGGACCCTGCCGGCGCATGCGGGCGAGAGGCTCCGCCAGATCGACTACCGACCGCGCTCGCGGATTCTACGCCCACGCGTGGCGATCGGCGCAGGCGCCGGGCTCGCCGCCACAGGCGGGGTCGTTGTCGCGCTCGTCGGACTGGGCGCCGGCGCGTCCCCGGCATTCGCCGGCTGGACCCCAACGCCGACGACGCCCGCAGGCGGGGAGACGGCCGGCGCGCTCGCCAGCTGCGATGCGCAGCTTGCCGGGACCGGAGCACCCCAGTCGAGCATCCCGACGGGCGATTGGCAGGCCGTGCTGACCGATACCCGGGGGCCCTTCACCGCGATGATCCTGGAGAGCGGCAGCGCGAGCGCGACGTGTTTCAGCGGTCCGTCGTTCACCAGCATCGCGGCGAGTGCACAGGGCGGCGGCGGGTCGCAGCATGTAGTGGGCGTCGGCCGTGCGAGTGGGAGCGGACTGCAGTCGACGTCGGTCGCGGGCGTGGGCGTCGACACCTCCGGCGCCGGCCCGATCAGCCAGGCCTCTCAGACGCACCTGACGACCGGTGGCGGCCAGCCGTACACGTCCGTGCAGGGCCAGATCGGGCCGACCGTGACCGCGGTGACGATCGTGCTGGCGGACGGCAGCGGCGTGCAGGCCACGGTCGCCGGCGGAGCGTTCATCGCGTGGTGGCCGAGCGCTGCAGACGCCGCCTCGGCACAGGTGGAGACGTCGTCGGGCATGACCACGCAACCGTTCACGTTCACCGCGCTGCCGACGCCGCCGAGCGGCGGTTCCGGTGGCGCGTCGACACCGTGACGGCGCGCTGTCCGCGCTCGCCCGCCGGGCGGGGTAGAGGGGACGGGGAGCGACGGCTCGGCTCTGCGCTTCGAGCGCTCAGCCGAGAAACGGGAACGCCGCATGCGCGCCGAGGCAACTGCGCAGCAGGAGCGCGACGCCGAGGTCGCCGGTGAAGAGCGTGTAGCGGCCGCGACCGCTGCCCGCCCGACGCCGGGCGACGTCGGCAGCGGCGTCCATCGCGAAGGCCCGCGCGCGGTGGAGCCGGCGTTCGTCGCCGGAACGCGCGTGCCGGGCCGGGTCGTAGAGCACGGAGCCAGGTCATAGACGACGAGCATCGGTCCCGCGACGACCGGCGGGCCGGCCAGCACGCCGCCGATCGCCGCCCCGTGACGGAGCGTGGCGCGCGAAGCGCCGACGACGAACGATGTGCAAGGAGCGGCTTGGCGGCGAGCACAGCCAGCGCCGAATGATGGCAGCGGTGCTGGGGCGCGGACAATGCCGTTTGAGCCGCCGCTGACTTGAGGCATGTCTCTTGGTCGCGGTTGCGAGCGTCGCGTGGGGCTGCATTGCGCGAGGCGTCCGGACGCGTGCGCGCGACGACGAATACCGTGCAGGCGTGCGCGCCGCCGTTTCACCGCCAGCACCCGGGCCGGCAGCGTCGAGCTGCCGCTCGAGCGGTCGCCGCACCGCTGAGTGCGCGGAGGACGACTCTGGCGGCGCTTGAGCTGCGCGGACTGACGCGACGCTACGGCGAACGCCTTGCGCTCGCCGAGGTGAGCGTGAGCTTGGAGGACGGGCAGACGCTCGCGGTGCTCGGGCCCAACGGCGCCGGCAAGACCACGCTGCTGCGGCTGCTCGCGACGCTGCTTCGCCCGCACGCGGGCGAGGTCTCGGTGCTCGGGCACCGGCTGCCGGACGAGGGCTGGGCGGTGCGGGGCCGAATCGGCCTGCTCGGTCACGATCCGCTGCTCTATCGCGAGCTGAGCGCACGCGAGAATCTCCAGCTCTACGCGGCGTTGCATGGCGTCGAAGGCGACCGCGTGGATCAGCTGTTGAGCGCCGTGGCGATGGATCGGCGAGCCGAGGAGCCGCTGCGCACGCTTTCGCGCGGCATGGTCCAGCGCGTAGCGGTCTGCCGGGCGCTACTGCACGATCCGGAGCTGCTGCTGCTGGATGAGCCGCGCGCGAACCTCGACCCCGCGGCGAGCGAGCTGGTCGAGCCGCTGATCGGACGCGAGTCGGGGCGCACCAGAGTGATCGTCAGCCACGACCCGGCCGGTGCCCTGGGGGAAGCCGACCTCGTCCTGGGCCTCGTCCGCGGCCGCGTGAGGCTGCTCGCCGCCGCCTCGGAGCTCGAACCGGCTGCGCTCGTGGAGCTCTACCGGTGAGCGCCTTTTCGCGCCCGCCGGCTCCGCCGCGCACGCGCACCGTCGTCGCGGCATTGCTGCGCAAGGAGCTCCGCGTCGAGCTCCGCAGCTTCGAGGCGGTGCCCGCGATGTCGCTCTTCAGCGTGACGACGTTCGTCCTCTTCCACTTCGCGCTTCAGCGAAACGCGCTCAGCGGCGAGCTGGCGAGCGGCGTGTTGTGGGTCACGCTGCTGTTCGCCGCGGTGCTCGGCATCAACCGGCTGTTCGTCGCCGACGCCGAACAGGGCGGCTTCGACGGCTTCCTGCTCTCGCCGGCGCAGCGCAGCGCGCTGCTCTGGTCCAAGGCGCTGACGCTGCTCGCCTACCTACTGGCGCTGGAGCTGGTGGCCGTGCCGGCTTTCGCTCTGCTGCTGCTCGAGCCGCCGCTGTGGCCGGCGCTGCCGAGCCTGTTGGCGGTGCTCGCACTGGGGGACCTCGGGATCGTCGTGATCGGCACGCTCGTCGGCGCGCTGGCGGTGCGCACGAGCGTTCGCGACCTGCTCGGCCCGATGGTCTCGCTGCCGCTGCTCGTCCCGGTCCTCCTGTGCGCCGCGCGGGCCAGTTCGCCGGTGCTGGCATCCGCCCGCGTCGGGGCGCTGCCGCTGCGGTGGCTGTTGACGCTCGCTCTCTATGATCTCGTCTTCGGGTTGATCACCTTCGCGGTCTTCGACTTCCTCCTGGAGGACTGAACCCATGTATGGCAAGCGGCTGCGGCCACTCGCGCTGACCACCTTCGCAGCGCTCACGTTGACGCTGGCGCTCGCCTTCTTCTGGGCGCCAAACGACGCCGACCAGGGGTTCCTGCAAAAGATCTTCTACATCCACGTACCGCTTGCGATCGTGACGCTCTGCGGATTCGTCTACGGCGGGATCGCGGGCATCGCCCACCTGCGCACGCGCGACTCACGCTGGGACATGCGCTCCTATGTGGCGATCCACCTCTCACTGGTGTTCGGCGTGGGTGTGCTGGTCACGGGATCGATCTGGGCGAAGGGGTCGTGGGGCGTGTGGTGGGACTGGAGCGAGCCGACGCTGGTCTCGTTCCTGCTGATCATGCTGCTCTACGCGACCTACCAGCCGCTGCGCTTCGCGATCGAGGACCCCGAGCGCCAGGCTCGCTACGCCTCGGTGTTCGCGATCACCGCGGGAGCGTTCGTGCCGATCAACTTCGCGATCGTCCGCCTCTCGACCGCCTACCTGCACCCGCGTGTGCTCGGCGACATCAGCGCCAACCTGCCGGGCCGCTTCCAGGTCGTCTTCTATCTGTCTCTGATCAGCATCGGGCTGCTGTGGATCACGCTGTGGCGCTACGAGATGACGTCGAAACATGCGCGGGCGCAGCTGCGAGCGCTGCGCCGGCTGCTCGCGGGCGATGAGGACGACCTGCCGGCGCCTCGCCGCAGCGCCGTTCCCGCGCTGACCGCGAACGCCGGGCCGGCGCGCGAAGGCGGCGGCGTGGGGTCGGGACTGTGACCGCGATGCACCTTGCGGTGCTCGAGATCCCGCTGCACGAGGCGGTGCCTTACGTGGCCGGCGCCTACTGCTTCTTCTTCGCGCTGATCCTGCTCTACCTCGCGATCATGTCCGGACGGCTCAGCCGGACCGAGCGCGAGCTCGGCGAGCTGACCGAGCTGGCTGCACGGCGGCGGGGCGACCCGGGCGGCGCCGGCGAGAGCGACGTGGACGCCCGTGACTGAGCTGCTGCTCGTCGGCATCTCTCACCGCATCGCACCGGTCGCGCTGCGTGAGCGGGTCGCGCTGACCGAGCGCCAGGCGGCCCGCTTCGTCGCGGCGCTGTGCGTCGACCCGGCGCTCAGCGAGGCGGTCGCGATCTCGACCTGCAACCGGACCGAGCTTTACGTGGTGCTCGAGGAAGCGAGCGCGGCTGCGGCGAGCGGAGTGCTGGCGCGGCTGGCTGCGCACGCCGAGATCGACGTCGAGGAGCTCGCGGAGGCGACCTACACGCTGCGCAACTGCGACGCCGCCCGGCATCTGTTCCGCGTGACGGCGGGTTTGGAATCGATGATCGTCGGCGAGCACGAGATCCAGGGCCAGGTGCGCCGGGCACACGAGGCTGCGCGCGAGAGCGGTACGAGCGGGCCGCTCACCAACCGCCTGTTCTCGGCGGCACTGCAGACCGGGGGGCGTGTCCGTGCGGAGACAGCGATCGCCCACCGCCAGGTGAGCCTCTCCTCCGTCGCGGTCGAACTGGCCGAGCGCCTGCTCGGAGATCTCGGCGGACGGCCCGTTGTGGTGATCGGAGCCGGCGAGACGAGCGAACTGACCGCGCAGGCGCTCGCCGCGCGCGGCGTCGCGACGATCTTCATCGCCAACCGCCATGCCGATCGCGCCCGCTCGGTCGCCGAGCGCTTCGGCGGTTCCGTCGTCGGCCTCGACCGGCTGCCCGAGACGCTCGAGGCGGCCGACATCGTGCTCGCGTCGACCTCCTCGCCACATCCGATCGTCGGCCGTGAGGAGCTCGAGCTGGTGATGGCCGCGCGCGAGGGCCGGCCGCTGCTGCTGATCGACATCGCCGTGCCCCGCGACATCGATCCGCTCTGCGGGCAGCTCGAGGGCGTCACGCTGCGCGACATCGACGACCTTCAGGCGGCCGTCACGCACAACATCTCAAGCCGTGCCGCCGACATCCCGGCGGCCGAGGAGATCATCGGCGAGGAGATCCAGCGCTTTGCGAAGTGGCTCGGCCAGCTCGACGTGCGCCCGACGATCGGCGCCCTGCACGAGCGCGGCGAACGCATCGTCGAGCACGTGCTAGAAGAGAACGCGGGCCGCTGGGAGTCCGCCTCGGCCCGCGACCTGGCTCGCGTCGAGGCGCTCGCGCGATCGGTCGTGGGACGCCTGCTGCATGAGCCGACGATCCGCCTGCGAAGCCTCGATCCCGAGCGCGTCCACGGCAGCATCGAGCTGCTGCGCGACCTGTTTGCCCTGCGCGGGGACGCCGCGACGCCGGAGGAGGACGGGGCAGGCAACCGGGCTGCCGCACCGCGCGCTGATGCGCACGACAACGTGCGGGAGCTGCGCAGCGGCAAGCCGTGAGCGGCTCCCGGGGTCAGCCGGAAGCCGCGGGCCGGCCCGACGACCCCGGCGATCGCGCGGGGGCGCGGCCCGAGTCGGCTCTGCGCCTGCGCCTGGGCACGCGCGGCAGCCCGCTGGCGCTGCGGCAGGCCGCGCTCGTTGCCGGCGCGCTCGCCGACGAGGTCGAGACGATCGTTCTGCGCACGGCCGGTGACCGCGGCGATGGTGGTGACAAGCGGCGCTGGGTCGACACGATCGAGGCGGCCCTGCTCGAGGGGACGATCGACCTCGCGGTCCACTCGGCGAAGGACCTGCCGGCCGAGCTGGGCCCCGGCCTGGTGATCGCCGGCTCGCCCAGGCGGGAGGATCCGCGAGATGCGCTCTGCGGCGCGAGGTCGATCGCGCAGCTGCCGCGCGGCGCGCGAGTGGGAACCAGCAGCCTGCGGCGCCGCGCGCAACTGCTCGCGCTGCGCGACGACCTCGCGGTCTCGCCGGTGCACGGAAACGTCGGCACGCGGCTCGAGCGCCTGGAGGCCGGCGACTTCGATGCGATCGTCCTGGCGAGCGCGGGACTGCGCCGCCTCGGGCTGTTCGGCTGGACGGCATGCGACGAGCTGGTTCCCGCGGCCGGCCAGGGCACGCTCGCGATCGAGGCGCGCGCGGGCGACGCTCGGGTTGGCGCGGCGATCGCGTCGCTGCGCGATGGGCCCACCGAATGCGCGCTGACGGCCGAGCGCGCGCTCGTGTCGCGCCTCGGCGCCGGCTGCGACACGCCGATCGGCGCGCACGCCAGACCGGGGGCGGGCGGCCGGCTCGAGCTGGCAGCCTTCGTCGGCACCGCCGACGGCAGCGAATGGATCCGTGACGGCGCGACCGGTCCGGCCGACGATCCGGTCGCACTGGGCGAGCTCGTTGCGGAGCGGCTGCTGTCCTGCGGCGCCGGGGCGATGCTCGGATGAGCTCCCCGCCTGCCGCCGAGCCGCCGCTGGGGCGGGTCGCGTTCGTCGGCGCGGGACCGGGCGATCCGGGACTGCTGACGGCGCGCGCGCTCGAGCTGATCGCACTTGCCGACGTGATCCTCTACGACCGCCTGATCCCCGACGAGGCGCTCGCCGGCGCCAGGGCCGACGCCGAGCTGCGCTACGTCGGCAAGCAGGGGGGTGGCGCCTTCGTGCCGCAGGAGGAGACCGAGGCGTTGATGCTCGAGCGCGCCCGGGGCGGGGCGCTGGTGGTGCGCCTGAAGGGAGGCGACCCGTTCGTGTTCGGTCGCGGAGGCGAGGAGGCGACTGGCGCTGCGGGCCGCCGGCATCGCGTTCGAGGTCGTGCCTGGGATCACCGCCGGAATCGCGGCGCCGGCCTACGCCGGCATCCCGGTGACGCAACGCGGACTGGCCAGTGCTGTTGCTCTGATCACCGCGCACGAGGATCCGGCGAAGCCCGAGACGGCGCTTGACTGGGGCGCGCTTGCCGGCTTCCCGGGAACGCTCGTGTTCTACATGGGCGTGCGCACGCTGCCGGCGCTGACCGCGCGCCTGATCGAGGCGGGCCGCCCGGCCGGCGAGCCGGCCGCGGTCGTCGCGCAGGGCACACTCCCGCAGCAGCGGACGGTGCTCGCGACGCTGGGGACCATCGCCGAGCAGGCTGCGCGCGCCGGTCTGGAGGCCCCGGCGATCACCGTCATCGGTGCCGTTGCCGCGCTGCACCGCGAGCTGGACTGGCGGGTGCCCGGTCCGCTTGCGGGCGTCACCGTCGCCGTGACCCGCGCCCGCGCCCAGGCTTCGTCGCTGGCGGCACAGTTGCGCGCGCTGGGGGCAACGGCGATCGAGGCTCCGGCGATCCGGATCGTGGCGACGAACGACGAGCTTCCGGCGCTGCGCGAATTCGACCTCGTCTGCCTGACGAGCCCAAACGGGGTGGAGTTGCTGTTCGAACGGCTCGCGGCTCGCGGCGAGGACGCCCGGTCGCTCGCCGGTGCCGTGGTCGCGGCGATCGGTCCGGGGACCGCGCGCGCACTGCGCGAACGCGGCGTGATCGCCGACGTCGTGCCCGAGCGCTTCGTGGCGGAGGGGCTGATCGACGCACTCGCCGGGGTTGAGTTCTCCCGGGTGTTGATCGCGCGGGCGGCGCAGGCGCGCGACGTTCTGCCGGACGCGCTGCGCGAGCGCGGCGCCAGCGTCGAGGTGGTCAGCCTCTACGAGACGGTCGCGGAGCCGCTCGACCCGGCCGTCGTGGCGGCGATCGCCGAGGCCGACTACCTGACCTTCACCTCGTCCTCGACGGTTCGGTTCTTCCTCTCCGCCGCACAGCCGGGACCGGGAACGCGGATCGTCTCGATTGGGCCGGTGACAAGCGCGACGCTGCGCGATCACGGCCTCGAGGTGAGCGTCGAGGCGACGCGCCACGACATCGACGGGCTGGTCGAGGCGATCCTCGCCGACCACGCCACCCCGAGCGCGGCCGGATGAGCGACCGCGGCGTCCCGGTGATCACCTTCCTGTCGGATTACGGTCCGTGGGACGAATTCGTCGGCGTCTGCCATGCGGTGATCGCCAGACGCGCGCCGCGCGCGCGGATCATCGATCTGGGTCACGGCATCGCGCGCCAGGATGTGCGCGCCGGGGCGGTCGCGCTCCGCGCGGCCCTCCCCTACGCGCCCGTGGGCGTGCACCTCGCGGTCGTCGATCCGGGTGTCGGCGGCGATCGGCGGGCCGTGGCACTGCGGGTCGGCGCCGACGGCCGGACGATGGTCGGTCCGGACAACGGCCTGCTGATGCTCGCCGCCGAACGGCTGGGGGGCGTGGTCGAGGCAGTCGATATCGGCGACTCACCGGAGTGCCTGCGCCCGATCAGCGCGACGTTCCACGGGCGCGACGTGTTCGCTCCGGTCGCGGCGGCGCTTGCGGAAGGTGCCGCGCTCGAGCTGCTGGGGGAGCCGATCGCCACCGACGAGCTGGCCTCCCTGAGCCTGCCGCGGGCGCGGCGCGACGGCGACGCGCTGATCGCACACGTTCTCTCCAGCGACGTCTACGGAAACCTCTCGCTCGACGCGACCGGCGAGCTTGCCGCGTCGGTGGGGCTGCGCGTCGGGGCGGTGCTCGCCGTCGAGCTCGGGGCGACCGCCGCCACCGCGCGCTTCGGCCGCACGTTCGGCGACGTGCCGGCCGGCGAGTTGCTGGCCTACATCGATGCGCGCGATACGCTCGCGCTCGCGATCAACGGCGGCTCGGCGGCGGAGGAACTGGGGATCGGACCCGACGCCGAACTGGTGCTGCGAACTCGATGACCGCAACGCTCGGCACACCGCGGGTTCACCGGGCGAGCACCGGCTCGACGAGTCTGGACGCGCGCGAGCTGGCGGCGGCCGGCGCGCCTCACGGGACGCTCGTCACGGCCGGCGAGCAGGTCGCGGGACGCGGCCGCCATGGGCGCCACTGGCACGCACCCGCCGGCCAGGCGCTGCTCTGCTCGCTCGTGCTGCGCGATCCGCCACCGCTGCTGCCGATCGCAGCCGGCGTCGCCGTCGCCGAGCTGGTCGGGCCGCAGGCGCGCCTGAAATGGCCGAACGACGTGCTGCTGGCGGGCCGGAAGGTGAGCGGCATCCTCGTCGAGGGGCGACCACAGGAGCACTGGGCGGTGCTCGGAATCGGCGTCAATGTCGCCATTGACCCTGAGCAGCTGCCGGACGATCTGAAGCGCAGCGCCGGCACGCTGGGGCTGGCGGCGACGGAGATCGAACCGACGCTCGCGCGCCTGCTGGAGCTGCTCGAGCGCTGGCTCACCGCGCCGGCCGACGCGGTGCTCGCGGCCTGGCGGGAGCGGGACGCCCTCATGGGCGCGGCGGTCGACTGGCGTGACGGAGGCGGCGTCGGCGCCGGCATCGACGAGCGGGGACATCTGATCGTCAGGCTCGCCGACGGCAGCCTGCAGACGCTCGACGCGGGCGAGGTCCGCCTGCTGCCGTTCCGCGGGCCGTTCCGCTGAGAAGAACTTCGTAGCCCCGCGCGGTCACGGGCGGCTCGAACGCCCGACCGTGAACGACGTGCCGCCGGCGCTCCGGGCCGGTCTCAGTCGAGCGCGGGCTCGCCGGCCAGGCCGGCGGCGTCGCCGTCGCCCGCGGGCGACGGCGAGCGATCCGCGTGCCCGTCGTCCGGGCCTGCTCCGTCGGCTGTCGCGGACGATCGGGTGGCGGCGCTCGACGCGCGCCGGCGGGAGCGGCGCTGCTGGGGGCGGCGCTGCCCGTTCGCGGTCTCGCCCTGCGCGGTCTCGCCGCCGGCGGTCTCCCCGTTCGCGGTCCCGCCGTTGTCGTGGTCGCGCGATCCCCCGTGACCCTCCGAGGAGTCGAGGACGCGTGCGCCGCCGTCCGCGTGGGTCGACTCGTCGAGGTGCGGCGAGGAGCCGTTGAGCGACTGCTCCATGACGACGCCTTCGATGTTGTTGCCCTCGCCGCCGCGCCGGCGGCGGCGCTTGCTGCGGCCGCGGCGCTTGGGGAAGTTGCGAAGCAGCTCGCGGGCCAGCGCCGGGGGCTTGCGCGCCATGCGGGTGCGGGCTCCGCGCAGCACCTCCTCGGCCTCGGGGGCGTGTGCGAGTGCGGCGGCGAGCAGGGCGGCGGCGAGCCGGCGGTCCTGCTTGCGGGCGGCGTGGACGAGGCGGCGGGCGTTGCGTGCATGGGCGGCGCCGGAGGAGTTGACGAGCAGGCCGAGCAGCCGCTTGGTCTCGGGCCAGCGCTGCACGGCGTACTCCTCGTGGACGTCGCGGGTGTACTCGGCGATCCGCCAGATCCAGGCGTTGGCCTGGTCACGCCGGCCGATCCGCTTGTCGACGAGCGCCTGGAGCATGATCTTTGCGGCCTCGCGGCGCTCCTCGCGTGTCCAGGTGCCGATGATGTCGATCGCCGTGTCGAAGGCGTCGGGGTCGCGCGCCGCGGCGATCTCCGCCAGCGCCTTGAGGCGGAGGGCCGGATTGGTGTTGCGCTGCACGGCGGTGATCAGGAAGCGCCGGCGCAGCTCGCCGTCGCGGTCGAAATGGAGCATCGCGCGCGCGCGGCGCCAGCCGTTGGCCTGCACACGGGCACCGGCCAGCGCGGCCCAGACGTGCTGCTCGCCGTAGTCGAGGTGCTCGACGGCGATCCGCCACAGCTCACGCTCAAAGACCTCGGCGCGGCGCTCGGGCTCCGGGCAGACCGGCAGCACGCGGCGCTCGACGCGCACGCGGCGCCCACGCCCGCGCCGCACCGGCCCGACGACGATCGCGCCGCCGCGGTAGACGTCGCGGTCGAGCAGCGAGTGCAGCGTGACGACCGGGTCGTCGTGCTTGGTCGCTGGATGGACGAAGTCGACGACGAGCCCCGCCTCCTTGCCGGGATGGCGTCGCGTGACGCGCCCGACCCGCTGCTGGTAGATGCGCTTGGAGGCGGTTGGCGCGAGGTGCACGCAGACCGTCGCGCGGGGCGAGTTCCAGCCCTCGGCGAGCAGCTGGGCGTTGATCAGGACGTCGATCTCGCCGCGCTCGTAGCGGGCCAGGATCGAGGCGAGCTCGCGCTTGGGCGTCTCGCCGGACACCGCCTGTGCCTTGATGCCCTCGTCGCGGAAGGCCACCGCGAGGTTGTAGGCGTGGCGCACGCCGGCGGCGTAGACGACGCCGGGCACGCCGTTGAAGCGGACCTTGTAGAGGTTCGCGACGGCCAGGTTGAACGGCGCCTGGTCGAGCAGTTCGGCGAGCATCTCCTGGTCGAACTCGGTGTCGACCTCGCCGCGTCGCAGCGGCACCTTGGCGATCGTGCGCACACCCGGGCCGGGCGGGATCCGCACGCAGCGCAGCGGCGAGATCACGCCGCGGCGCGCCGCCTGCGCCAGATCGAAGCGCGAGGTCTGCGTCGGGAACAGGTCCGTCACGTGGCGGGCGATCAGCGCGCCCGTCGCCGTCATGCCGATGAAGATCGGGCCGGTCCAGGCGCGGATCGCGGCGCTCGTCTTCTCGCCGAGCGCCGTGTGCGCCTCGTCGCAGATCACGATCGTGTAGGCGCTCGAGATGTTGCCCGCGTTGCGCACGAACCACTGGTAGGTCTCGACGGTGACGGGGCCGTTGGCGCGATCCTCGTGTCCGAGCAGCGCGGGAGCGATGCGCTTGCGGTAACCGCGGTCGCGCAGCTCGCCGAGGAACTGATCGACGAGGTTGCGCCGGTGCGTCAGGATCAGCACGCCGCCGGTGCGCGACGCTTCGACGAAGCCGAGCGCCGCCACGGTCTTGCCGGCGCCCGTCGCATGCTCGAACCAGAAGCGCTTCGCGGCGTTGGGGTCCTCCGGCTGTTCGGCGAGCTGCTCCTCGTCCGCCGGCAACTCGGTGTCCTCCTCGTCCCAGTCCGCCAGCGGCGCCTCGGCCTCGGCGCGGTCGAGCTCGGCCTCGAGCTCGGCGGCCACGTCCTCGACCTCTTCGTCGTCGTCGTCGGCCTCGTCCGCCGGGGCGCGGTCGAAGTCCTCGTCGTCCTCGTCCTCGTCGAGCGCCGGCTCCTCCTCGTCGAAGTCCTCCTCCTCGAAGTCCGGCTCCTCGGGCGGCTCGCCGGCGTCATCGGCGGGTTCTTCGTCCTCGACGCCGAGGATCGCGGCGCCGGCGAGTACGTCGACCGCTCCGTTGCCGTTGGATCCGCTCATCGCCTCCGCCAGCAGCGCGGTCAGCGTGCCCGAGAGGGCGTCCACCTGATGGGCCGACAGCGTGGTGCCGTCGGCCAGCTTGGGCTCCTCCTCCGAGAGGACGCGCTCGAGGCCGAGCAGCAGCGAGTACTCGCGCCGCCAGGCTGTCGAGGGGATCTTCAACCCCGCGTCGAGCTCGGCCAGCGCCTGGTCGAGCGCGCGCCGTCTCGGCGTGCCCGGCGCGAGCGCGACCGCCGGCTCCTCGCCGGGGTGCACGAACGGCTCGCGCGTGAACGCCTCGGCGCGCGCAATGTCGTCGTCGCTGGGGAGGGCCATAGCGGCCACTGTGGTTGGTTCGGCCATCGAGGCTCTGTGCTGCAAGGAGGCGGAGTCGCTGGCGAGCTCGGCGCGACCCGGCGGGTGAGGGTCTGAGCCGTTAATCGACTGCAGAGCCCTCGAGCTGCATACGGGAAGATACCAAGCATGGCACATGGACCCGCCATTACGCGAGTCCTGATCGCGACGCTCGCCGTCGCGAGCGTGGCCGGCTGTGGCACCACGGCGAAGGACGCCGCGCCAAGCGCGGCGCAGCTGGCGGCCGATCTGAAGGGGTCGCCGCCGCCGCTTGCCGCGCTTCACCGCAACGCGGACCGCCTGCTCGGCGGGGGCAAGCCCGCGTTCGAGGCACAGATGCGGGCGCTGCGCGCCTACCCGGTGGTCGTGACGCAGTGGGCCTCCGACTGCGTGCCCTGCCAGGCCGAGTTTCCCTACTTCCAGAAGGTGTCCGCAGAACTCGGCAGCCGCGTCGCCTTCATCGGCGTCGACGCCAGCAGCGACACCAGTTCCGGCGCCAAAGGCTGGCTGCGCCGCTTCCCGGTCAGCTTCCCGAGCTACCGCGACTCCGGCATGGCGATCGCGCTGTCGCTCAGCGTCTCCTTCGCAGACGACACGCCGGTCACCTACCTCTACCCGCGCGGGCAGCGCGGGCTGCCCTACTTCTTCATCGGCCCCTACCTGAGCGAGAGCTCGCTGCGCCAGGAGATCAGGCACGACCTCGGTGTCTGAGATCCGCGTCGACCCGCTCAGCGGGCTGCGCTCGATCGTCGCCCCCGACCGCGCCGCACGCTTCGCCGAGCAGGGCGACCCGTTCGCCGAGGGCAACGAGTCCCAGACGCCGCCGGAGCTCTACGCGGTGCGTCCGGACGGCGGCGCGCCCGACACCCCCGGTTGGCTGGTCCGCGTGTTCCGGAACCGCTACCCGGCGCTCGAGGGGGAGGCTCTGGTGGTGGCGCGTGACGCCCGCGCGCACATCTTCAACTCGTCGGCGGGCAGCGGCGCCCACGAGGTGATCGTCAACTCGGCGCGCGCCGTCGAGTCGCTCTCCGCGCTGAGCGTCGAGGAACTGGAGCTCGCGATGGACGTCTGGCGGCTGCGCATGCGCGAGCACAGCGCGGCGGCCTGCCTGCACCTGTTCGTCAACGAGGGCGAGCGCGCCGGAGCGACCCGGCGCCACACGCACGCGCAGCTGCTCGCGCTCGACTTCGTGCCGGCGCTGATCGCGCGCGAACGCGAACGGTTCGGCGCCTACGCGAATCAGACGATGGGCCAGCAGCTGCTCGACGACATGGTCTCGGAGGAGGTTCGCCGCGGCGAGCGGGTTGTCGCGATCGACGACGACGCCGTGCTGCTCTCGCCCTGGGCCGCGAGCACGCCCTACCAGCTGATGCTCGTCCCGCGCCGGCCCCGGCTGCGCTTCGAGGAGGACGGCCCGACCGGCGCCGCGATGCTGCACGACGCACTCAACCGGCTCGCCCGGCGCTTCGACGACGGCCCACCGCTGAACCTCTGGATCCGCTCGGCGCCGCGCGGCGCGGAGCACTTCTGCTGGCGGATCGACATCGTGCCCCGGCTGCACGAGCTCGCGGGACTCGAGCTGGGTAGCGGGCTGAGCCTGAACTGCGTGACGCCGGAACAGGCGGCGGCGGAGCTGCGCGCGGCATGAAGGCGGTCGTGCAGCGCGTATCGAAGGCGGCCGTCGCGGTCGAGGGCGAGACGCTGGCGGCGATCGGGGCGGGCCTGCTGGTGCTGCTCGGCGTCGGCCATGACGACGATGAGGACACCGCCGACCGGCTGGCCGAGAAGGTGCGGGCGCTGCGAATCTTCGCCGACGCCGACGGCAGGATGAACGAGCCGCTCGCCGATCGCGAGGTGCTCTGCGTCAGCCAGTTCACGCTCTACGCGGATACCGCCCGGGGCAACCGGCCGAGCTTCGTCGCGGCGGCGCCGCCGGCGCGGGCGCAGGAGCTCTACGAGCGCGTCTGCGAGCGGCTGGGAGCGAAGCGTGGGCGCTTCGGCGCGCACATGCAGGTCGAGCTGACCGGCGACGGCCCCGTGACCATCGTGCTGGAAGTAACCTGAAACGCATGGAAGCGGCGAGCCAGACTGCGACGGCACCCGAAGCGGTGGGAGGCATCGACCTCGGCGGCACCAAGATCGAGGCGATCGTGACCGACACCGCCTACCGAGTGCTCGGCAACGCGCGCCACCCGACGCCCACGACCGGCGGACCCGCCGACGTCGCGAACGCGATGGCCGCGGCGCTGACCGAGGCCGCCAAGGCCGCGAAGCTCGAGCCGGCGCAGTTGCGCGGCGTCGGCGTCGGCTCCCCCGGCAGCGTCGATGCGCAGGCGGGGACGGTGGCGCGGGCCGACAACCTGCCCGGCTGGTACGCGAGCTTCCCGCTCGCCGCCGCGCTCCAGTCGGCGCTCGGCACGAAGGTGACGCTGGGCAACGACGTCGGCGTCGCCACGAACGCCGAGTTCGTGTTGGGCGCCGGGCGGCCCTACAGCTCCCTGCTCGGGGTCTTCTGGGGCACCGGCATCGGCGGGGGCCTGATCCTGAACGGAGCGCCCTGGCACGGGCGGGGCGGCGCCGGCGAGATTGGCCACATGGTGATCGTCGAGGACGGCCGCCATTGCACCTGCGGGCGGCGCGGCTGCTTGGAGGCCTACGCCGGGCGCGGGGCGATGGAGTTGCATGCGCGCAACCTGCACGAGAAGGGTGAGAAGACGCGGCTGTTCGAGCTGGCGAAGGAGCACGGGCGCGACCGCCTGACGAGCGGGATCTGGGAGCGCGCGCTCGAGCACGGCGACAAGATGGCGACCAAGCTGATCGACCGTGCGGTGCTCGCGCTGGGCACGGGAATCGCCTCGGCGGTCAACCTGCTGGACATCGAGGCCGTGATCATCGGCGGCGGGCTGGGGGTGCGCTTCGGCGAGCCCTACCGCGACCGCATCGCGGAGGCGATGCAGCCGCACCTGTTCAACGACTCGAGGCCGCCGGCGGTACACCTGGCGGGCCTGGGGGACCTCGGCGGCGCGCTCGGCGCCGCGCTGCTGGTGGCGAAGTGAGCGAGCCGACGCCGCGTCCCGCCGGCGCCTCGAGCGCCTCGTCCGCGTCGAACCAGGAGGACCACACCACACAGCTGCACAAGCGCAAGACCCAGCCGCAGCTGCCGCGCGACAAGCGCGGCTGGCAGGTTGCGCCGGCGCCCGACGGGCGCGGCACGCCGCCGAGTACGGACAAGCCGATGCATCGCACGCGCGGCTTCATCTGGTTCATCGTCGCGCTGCTGGCAATCAACTGGCTGTCGGTGCTGTTCTTCGAGCCGTCGACCCAGACGCGCGTGACGATCCCCTTCAGCCCGTTCTTCGTATCCGAGGTCAGGGCGGGCAAGGTCGCCTCGATCACCTCCAAGGGCGACTCGGTGCAGGGCACGTTCAAGGCGAAGGTGACCTACCCGGTGGGGTCGAAGACGGCGACGCCGACGACGCTCTTCGCGACCTACGTGCCGGCGTTCTGGAACGGCAGCCAGCTGGAGGCGCTGCTGACCTCCAAGGGCGTCGAGATCAACGCGCAGTCGACGACGAGCACCACGCCGGTGTGGGAGGAGATCCTGCTCGGCTTCGGCCCGACGCTGCTGATCGTCGGGATCTTCGTGGTGATCGCGCGGCGGATGGCCAAGAGCGGCGGCGGGATGGGCGCACTCGGCCAGTTCGGCCGTTCGCGTGCGCGCCGCGTCGACCCGGAGAAGATCAGGGTGACCTTCGCCGACGTCGCCGGGATCGACGAGGCGAAGATGGAGCTGACAGAGATCGTGGACTTCCTCAAGACGCCCGAGCGATACGGGCGCCTGGGTGGACGGATGCCCCACGGCGTGCTGCTGTCGGGCGCGCCGGGGACCGGCAAGACGTTGCTCGCGAGGGCGGTCGCGGGCGAGGCTCACGCCGCGTTCTTCTCGATCTCGGCCTCGGAGTTCATCGAGGCGATCGTCGGCGTCGGTGCCTCGCGCGTGCGCGATCTGTTCGCGCAGGCCCGTGCCGCGGCCCCCTCGATCATCTTCATCGACGAGCTCGATGCGATCGGTCGCTCGCGTCAGGGCTCGGTCTCGGTCAGCGGCTCCAACGACGAGCGCGAGCAGACACTCGACCAGATCCTGACCGAGATGGACGGCTTCGAGCCGACGGAGGCGGTCGTCGTGCTGGCCGCGACCAACCGCGTCGACGTGCTGGACTCGGCGCTGCTGCGACCCGGTCGCTTCGACCGGCGCGTCGTCGTGCAGGCACCCGACCGGGCCGGGCGCGCCGCGATCCTGCGCGTGCACACCCAGGGCATCCCGCTGGCCCCGAGCGTCGACCTCGAGGCGCTCGCGGCGACCACGCCGGGAATGGTCGGCGCCGACCTCGCGAACCTGGCGAACGAGGCGGCGCTGCTGGCCGCGCGACGCGGCCACAAGCAGGTCGAGATGGCGGACTTCACCGACTCGCTCGAGAAGATCCTGCTCGGCGCCCCGCGCGGCATCATCCTGTCGCCCGCCGATCGCGAGCGCACCGCCTACCACGAATCCGGCCACGCCCTCGTCGGCATGCTGACGCCGGGCGCCGACCCGGTCCGCAAGGTCTCGATCATCCCCCGCGGGATGGCGCTCGGCGTGACGCTCTCGACGCCCGACGCCGACCGCGTGTCCTATTCGCTCGACGACCTGCACGGGAAGATCCTGGTCGCGCTCGGCGGCCGCGTCGCCGAGGAGGTCGTCTACGGCACGATCACGACCGGCGCCGAGTCAGACATCCAACAGCTGACCGCGATCGCGCGCCAGATGGTCGGCCGCTGGGGTATGAGCGAGGCGATCGGGCCGATCGCGGTGCTGCCGAGCGAGGCTCAGGGGTTCCTGCTGCCGGGCGCCAAGGAGACCTCCGAGGCGACGGCCGAGCTGATCGACGCCGAGGTGCGACGGATCGTCGACGACGCCCACCGCACCGTCACCGAGTTGCTCACCACGCACCGCGGACAGCTCGAAACGCTCTCGCAGGCACTGCTCGCGGCGGAGACGCTCGACACGCCAGAGGCCTACGCGGCGGCGGGGCTGCCGGCGCCGGTCGAGGCACCCGAGCCGATCGACGCCCATCTGGAGCCCGAGCAGATCGAGTCGGCGAGCTGAGCGCCCGCGCGGCGAAGTATCCTCCCGCCCGCGATGCCCCCCGCCACGCCCGCGATCCCCGCCAACGTCGCCGAGCCCTCGCACGAGCCGACGCCGACCGGCCGCTGGGCCGACCGCCTGCGGGCCGAGTTCCTCGCCGCGGCGCAGGACCTCGGCGACGACGTCGGCGAACCGGGGGAGCTGGCCTTCCATCCGGACCGCACCTGGCACGGCTACACCTACATGCCGGTCAGCGCGATGACCTCGACCGACTACCAGCTCTACGGCTACGTGCGGTTCGTCGCCGGAACCGACGGGCGCGACCAGGGCGACTTCAGCGCCTACGCCGACTTCACCGAGGAAACCCCGGATCGCAACCCGGACTGGACGCTCGACCTCTGCGACGAGGTCGTCGGCAGCTGGCACGGGGAGGGTGACGCGCAAGCCTCGATGACGCTGGTGTGGGGCCGGGCGCTGGTGACCGGCGGCGCGGTCGCGACGGCCGAGCTCGGCGAGACGACCGTCGATCAGTGCCAGCTCGTGGGGGACCGCTTCACGCTGCTCGCCGCCGACGACTACGCCGACGCGCTGCTGGAGGTTCGGCTCTACACGCAGGCCGGCGAGGAGATCGCGCGCGAGTCGCTGTACGACGATGAAGACGGCACCGACGCGACCGACGCGCCCTCGTAGTCCAATGGATAAGACGGCCGCCTCCTAAGCGGCAAATCCAGGTTCGACTCCTGGCGGGGGCATCGCCCCAACGTGCGAGCGCTCAGCTGCGCGGGCGCTGCGGATAGACGTCGTCGATCGTGCACAGCGAGACGTAGGGGGCGCCACCGGTCGCCGCCTCGATCGCCTCACGCCCGCCGCTGAGGCGGTCGAGCACGCTGATCACTCCGCAGATCTCGAGCCCCGCCTCCTGCAGGGCGGCGATTGCCGTGAGCGTCGAGCCGCCGCTGGAGACGACATCCTCGAGCACCACGCAGCGGTCGGCGGCGTCGAGCAGCGGGCCCTCGATGCGGCGCGAGAGGCCGTGGGTCTTGACCTCCTTGCGGACGAAGAAGGCCTTGCCCGAGAAGCCGCCGGCGAGCGCCGCGCAGGCGACCGGATCGGCGCCCATCGTCAGGCCGCCGACCGCCGTCGCACCCCACTCCCGCGCCTGGCGCGCAACCAGTTCGCCCATTGCGGCGAAGCCCTCCGGCAGCAGCGTCGCGCGCTTGGCGTCGACGTAGTAGGACGCACGGGCGCCGCTGGTCAAGACGATCTCGCCGATCACCAGGGCGTGCTCGCGCAGCAGCGCGATCAGACGCTCGCGGGCATCCATCGCTCGGATGCTAGCCGGACGCACGCCAGCAGCAGCGCGACCAGCGCGACCGAGCCGAGCAGCAGCGCGACGGTCCGCCCGGCACCCCAGCCCTCATCGCTCGAGAGCGCGATCGCGTTGTTGACGACGTGCAGCGCGATGCAGGGATAGAGCGACCCGCTGCGCCAGTAGATGACGCAGAGCACGAAGCCCAGCAGGGCGAGCGGAGCCAGGTCGACGAGCGGCGCGGAGAGCCCGTGCACGACGCCGAACAGGATCCCGGTGATCAACGCCGCCGGCCACGGCCCGCGCCAGTTGCGCAGGGCACGGAAGATGAAGCCGCGAAACAGCAGCTCCTCACAGACCGGCGCGACAACGGTGGTCAGCGCGCACACCGCGAGGACGCCCAGCGTTCCCGCGTTGCCGCCGATCTCCTTGACGAACTCCTTCTCCTGGCCGCTCGAGTGAAGCAGCGTGAAGTAGACGTCGGAGATGACGATGAAGGCCACGGCGCCGGCGAGCAGGATCCCGACGGCGCGCCACGGCGACGCCGGCGCGACCAGCCCGAACTGGCTCGGGCGAACCGGAGCGACCTGGGCCGCGAGGAAGACAGCGGCGCCGACGAAGCCGAGATCCTGGATCACCGTCGCGATATCAGTCGATGCCGGGCTGAGGCTGCCGCCGCGGGACACCCCGCCCTGGACCAGCAGAACCGCGAAGACGCCGCCGATCACGCCGGCGATCAGGCCGCCGATCAGGGCGACGGGGCCGTACCACGGCGGCCAGCGCTGCTCGCCCGAGTCGGTCACGCCGTGGAGCCTACGGCGTGGGCGAGGTGCGGCGAAGTCCATCCCCGCAGCAGCGGGCGGAGCCCCTGCGAGGACCTAGAAGTCCTCGAGCGTCTCGATCACGCGAACGCCGGCAGCCGGCGGCGCCGCGCCGTCGTGCGGGCGCCGGCGCAGCCAGACGGCGTCGATGCCGGCCGCCCGCGCCCCCTCGACGTCCTCGCCCCAGCTGTCGCCGACGTGGACGGCCTGCCAGGCGTCGACCCCGGCCAGCGCGAGCGCGGCGGCGAACAGTTCGCCCGACGGCTTCGAGGCGCCGACCTCGGCGGAGGTCGCGACGGCGTCGAGGAGCTCGGCCAGGCCGCTCTCGCGGAGCACGTCGTGCAGCGAGATGTCCCAGTTGCTGGCGACCACAAGACGGGCGCCGCCGGCACGCCAGCGCTCGAGCGCCGCCACCGCGTCGGGGTATGGCGTGAAGTGCAGGCTGGCCAGCAGAGTCGGCAGCAGCGCGGACGCCTCCAGGGTCGCAGCCTCGCCCCCCAGCTCGCGCCCGACGATCGCGGCGCAGTCGAGCCGGAGCTCCCGGAGGCGCTCGGCGTCGGAGGCGAGGACGCAGTGCTCGCGGTAGTGGCGCATCTCTGCGCGCAGAGCGAGCGCCGCCCGCTTCGGTTCGACCTCGATCGCGTGGCGTTCGCGCAGCTGGACGAGCAGCCGCGGCACCGGGTCATCGATCGCCACCAGCGTGCCGAGCGCATCGAGCAGGATCGCGCGCGGCGCCATGAGAGCCGATCATCGCAGGGGTGCGTGCAACCACGCGTGCAGGCGGGCGGACGGTCGGCGTCGGAATCGGGCTGTGCCAGAATCAATCGGGTGCGCGCCGGCGCCGCTGCGCTGACGTCGCCGCGCACGTTGATCGATGACCTCCCGAGAGCGACAGCGCCGACGCAGGATGCGCCACCGCGGATCGGGGCACTTCGTCCTGATCGGGATCGGCGCCGTCTTCGGCATGGTCGCGGTGGTGGTGCTCGCCGGCGTGATCGTCGTCGCCGCGATCGCCCAGCGGGTCCCGCCACTGGACAAGCTCGTCCCGATCACGCAGGGCGAGGCCTCGACCGTCTACTACTCCGACGGCTCGGTGATCGGGCTGATCAAGTCGACGATCCTGCGCGAACCGATCGCCGGTACTCAGATGCCGCCGTACCTGCGTGATGCGACCGTCGCGATCGAGGACCAGCGCTTCTACCAGCACGGCGCGGTCGACTACCTGTCGCTGGCGCGCGCCGCGCTCACCGACCTGACCGCCGGCCAGACGCTGCAGGGCGGCTCGACGATCACGATGCAGCTGGTCCGCAACCTCTACCTGCCCGACGACAAGACGTTCTCCTACAAGGTGAAGGAGGCGGTGATCGCGCAGCGCCTGGAGGCGGCGCACAGCAAGTCGTGGATCCTGACCTCCTACCTCAACGACGTGCCCTACGGGACGATCCCGACCGGCCCCAACGCGGGCCAGACGGTAGAGGGGGTTCAGGCCGCGTCGTGGGCGTTCTTCGACCAGCCCGCGAGCCAGGACAACCTCGTGCAGTCGGCGCTGCTGGCCGGCCTGCCGCAGGCCCCCACGGAGTACAACCCCTTCCTCTATCCGGCCGCCGCGAGGGCGCGTCGCAACCTCGTGCTGGCGAAGATGGCGCAGCTCGGCTACATCAGCCAGCAGTCGGCGGCGGTCGCCGAGCGGTCGGGGCTGGAGCTGGTCCCCAACGACCACTACGCGCTCGTTCACGACAACTACGTCCTTGACTTCATCAAACAGGAGCTGATCGCCCGCTACGGCAAGGCGCGAGTGGCGGCCGGCGGCATGAAGGTCTACACGACGATCAACCCGCAGCTCCAGGCGCTCGCCCGCAAGGCGATCGACGGCGTGCTCGACCTGCCGACCGATCCGTCCGCCGCGCTGGTCAGCGAGAACCCCGCCAACGGCTACGTCGACGCGATGGCGCAGTCGGGCAGCTACGCGCAGTCCCAGTTCAACCTGGCGACGCAGGCGCACCGCCAGCCCGGCTCGACGTTCAAGGCGATCGTGCTTGCGGACGCGCTCGCGCACGGGATCGACCCTTTCACCACCGTGTACCTGTCACACACGCTGCCGGACGGCTGGCTGACCGGCTACCCGACCTACTCGGTGTCGATCGACGGCGGCGGCAACCTCGACGCGCCGCTCAACCTGGACGAGGCACTGGTCGCCTCCGACAACACGGTGTTCGCGCAGCTCGCAGCCGACCTGACCGAGGCGAGCGTGACCAAGATGGCC
Source organism: uncultured Solirubrobacterales bacterium (assembly GCA_963709225.1). Taxonomy (GTDB): domain Bacteria; phylum Actinomycetota; class Thermoleophilia; order Solirubrobacterales; family Solirubrobacteraceae; genus Palsa-513. The sequence continues at coordinate 532,721 of CAVPVM010000005.1, read as the reverse complement.
TACGCACTCGGCGTGCGGACGCACCTGGACAGCTATCCCGGCGGAGGCGCTCGGCGGCCTGACCTACGGCGTCACGCCGCTCGAGATGGCCAACGTCTACGCGACGATCGACGACGGCGGGTACCGCAACAAGCAGATCACCATCACCAAGGTCGTTTTCGCGAACGGGCATGTCGACTCGAGCTGGGGCAGGCCCTCGCACGTCGCGGTGCTGTCCACCGCTGCGACCGCCGTGGAGACGGAGATCCTCGAGCACAACGTCGAGTACGGCACGGCCACGCTGTCGGCGATCTCCTGCCCGAGCGCGGCGAAGACCGGCACCACCAGCGGGCTCGTGGACGCCTGGCTCGACGGCTTCACGCCGACGCGCACGACGGTCGTCTGGATGGGCTACCCGAAGGCCGACATCTCGATGACCGACGTGCACGGGCAGGCCCAGTTCGGCGGTGATCTGCCGGCCCAGATCTGGCACGACTTCATGGAACCGCTGGTGACGCCGCCCTGCGCGTCGTTCATCTCGCCGACCGCGGACCCGATGACCTACCTGCCCTTCACCGGTCACTATCAGCAGACCGGGCTCGCGAGCTACGTGCCGCCGACCGGGCCGAGCGGCGCCACGGGCGCTTCGGGCGCCGGCGCGGGCGCCGGAGGGACGCAGGCCCCGGGCGGCGGGGGCGGCGCCCAGCTGCCGACCGGGGGCGCGGCCGCCGGGGGAAACTGACCGCGCTCCGGCACCGCGGGCGCCGACCGCGCGTTCCCGGGACGCCGGCGCGCTGAGCTGCTGATACGGTGAACGTCAACGCGACGCGTGCGCGACGCGGGTTCACCGGCGAGGAAGATGACAGCGTGACAAAGGAAGACAAGGTCGAATTCGAGGGCGAGGTGATCGAGGCCCTGCCGAACGCGATGTTCCGCGTCAAGCTCGACAACGACCACGTGGTTCTCGGTCATGTCGCGGGCAAGATGCGCCGCTTTCGCATCCGCATCCTGCCGGGCGATCGTGTCCGCTGCGAGCTGTCGCCCTACGACCTCGATCGCGCGCGGATCGTCTACCGCCACCGCTAGCGCCGCCGACGGTTGGAGCGCCGAGTCCTGGACGAGCGGGCGCTGATCGAGGCGATCGGCGCCGCCCTCGGCGGGCGCGGGGATCGTGTCGCGCGCTGGATCGGCGACGACGCCGCCGTCGTGCGAGCGGGAGGCGGGGTTGCCGTCGTCTCGACCGACACGATGGTCGAGGGCGTCCACTTCCGGCTGGACTGGATCGACGCCGGCGACGCCGGGCACCGGGCACTCGCGGGTGCCCTCTCCGATCTGGCGGCGATGGGGGCGCTCGCCGGTGAGGCCTACGTTGCGCTCGGCGTCGGCGGGACACTCGACGCGACAGGCGCACTCGCGCTGATGGGCGGGGCCGAGCGTCTGGCCGCCGGCTGCGGCGTGACGATCGCCGGCGGGGACGTCGTTCGCTCGCCGGTCGCTTTTGTCGCCGTGACGGTTGTCGGCTGGGCCGAGGATGAGCGCGCGGTCGTCGGCCGCGACGGCGCGCTGCCCGGCGATCTGGTCGGCGTGACCGGGCGCATCGGCGGCGCCGCCGCCGGCATCGAGCTGCTGGCTGGCCGCAGCGAGCGTGGGGCTGCGGCCCACGACGCAGAGCTGATCGCCCGCCACGCGCGGCCCTGGCCGCGTCTCGACGCCGGGCACGCGCTCGCGGCCGCCGGGATTCACGCGATGGTCGACCTCTCCGACGGCCTCGCGCGCGATGCCGCGGCGATCGCTGAGCGCAGCGGCGTGGCGCTCGAGATCGACCTCGACGCGCTGCCACTCGCGGACGGCGTCGGCGATCCGCTGCTGGCCGCCACCGGCGGAGAGGACTACGAGCTGTGCTTCTGCGCCGCCCCGCAGCAGCGCGCGGTGCTCGAGCGCGCCGTGGCCGATCTGACCTGGATCGGCCGTGTCGTGGCGGGCAGCGGCGCGCGCTTCCTCGACGCCGCGGGCGCGCACGAGCTGGCGGGATACGAGCACCGCCTCGGCTGAGCACGCGCCGCGACGGGCGCGCGGCGGCGCGTGCGTCAGGATCGCGCGTTGCTGCGCGGACGCGCAGCGCTAACGCCGCAGCGCCGACTCGGTCCCGCCGAGCGAGCCGGGGCCGGCGTAGCTCAGCGGCCCGCGGACCGTGACCTCCACGCGCTGGGCCGGGTCAATCGTCGCGCGGCGGAGCAGCAGGGCGGCGGCGGCGGCGAACGAGCCGGCGGTCAGGCTCGCCAGCACCAGGCCGGTGGCCGAGATGCCGCCGCCGGCGATCAGCAGGACCGTGGTCCACAGCAGCGCGAACGGCTCGATGTGCAGGACGCTGCAGATCAGCGCCAGCGCGGCGGCGAATGGCGCGAGCGAGATCACGACGCACAACGCCCCGAGTGCCGGCGGGCGCTCGTGTTCGCGGGTCAACGCGACCAGCCACAGGTGCGCCGGCAGGATCAGCAGTGTCGCGGTATAGGGATTCTCGAGCCACAGCAGGGTCCCCGTGACGCTCGCGAGGATCAGCAGGGTGACGGTCGCCCCCACCGGATCCGGCGCTTCGCTGCGGCCGGCGCGCGCCACCGCGGCGGCCCGCAGCACCCACGCGAGGACGAAGAGCAGGCCGATGCTGACGAGCGCCGCGGCGCCCTCGCCTGAGATCGGCAGCTGTGCGGGGGTGACAGCGGCCGCCGGCGTCGCCGGGAGCAGGCCGCCGGCTCCGAGGAACGCGGCGAACAGTCCGGCGAGAAGGAACGGCGCGGCGAACGACAGCGTCCGCCCGCCCCAGCGCGCAACGGCGATCCGCCGGCGCCGCGCACGCGCCAGAACGTCGAGTGTGCAGCCGATCAGCGAGAGCAGCAGCGCACCGATCACGGCGCGCACCGCCCACCCGGAGAGCACCTGCGTGCCGAAGGCCAGATCGCGTGTCGGTGTTGTCGGCAGGGTCGAGAACCCGTCGAGCGCCGTCGTCGCACCGAGCAGGGCCTGGCCGAACTCTCCCATCAGACCCACGTCTGGACGGGCGGCGGCGGCCGGCGCGGCAGACTCGCCGTCGGCCGAAACGAGGACCGCCGGAACGCCCGCACCGTCGAGCAGGCCCTGCGCACCCGCAGTCAGCGGCAGCGCGATCCGTGCCATCTGCTCTGTCAGCCCTGGGTCTGGGACCGACCGCGAGAGGGCGAAGGCGACGGCCGCCTCGACCGTTCGCCGCAGCTGGATCGGCGCCAGTGCGCCGCCGGCCGACCACGGCACGACGTAGGGACCGCGGCCGCTCGCGTCGGTCACGTCACCGATCACGATCGCCGCCTCGGTGTCCGCCGGCAGCAGCGCCGCGACGGCGCCCATCGCGCTGGCGCCGCCGCTGGTTGAGACGAGCGTGAGCGGGCGCTGCGGCAGCAGGTCGCTATAGATCGAAGCGAGCTCGAGCAGAGTCGCGGTCGGTGCCAGAGCGGCGGCGCCGGCCGCTGAGCCCCCGCGGTCCGCGATCAGGGCGATTCCGGCGCCGCCGGCGGCGCCTGCCCGACTTGCGAGCACGGTTCGCACCGTGACGGCGCCCGCGGTCGTCTCGACGCTCGAGTTGACGACCCGCACGCTGACGCCCGGATCGGCAAGCGTGTACCGGCCGCCCGGGCGCGCCAGCGCGGCCGCCAGGGCGTCGTCGCCGGCCGATCCGGGCGAGCGATCCGGATAGGCGGCGGCAAGCCTGCTCATCACCGAGGCGGCGGTGGTCGCGTCGAAGGTCTGCGCGGGCGGCGCCGTGGCGGGGGTCCCCGGGGGCGCGTGCAGCGAGAAGGCGGCAACGATCAACAGCACCGCGAACGGCAGCAGGGTGACGCGATAGAGGCGCAGGTCGAGCACCATGCCCCAGCGTAGTTGAGCTTCGGCGAGTCGGGGCGGCCGGATTTGACAATCTGTGGCGAGCAAGCCGATGGCCGAGCGACCCACACGCATCCTGCTCGTCGACGACGAGCAGGCCATCCTGACGCTCCTGTCCTATCCGCTCGCGCAGGACGGCTACGAGGTCGTGCGCGCGTCCGACGGCGTCGAGGCGCTGGAACGCTTCGGCGAGGCCGACTTCGACCTGGTCGTGCTCGACGTCACGATGCCCCACATGGACGGGCTCGAGGTGTGCCGGCGCCTGCGCGCGACCAGCTCGGTGCCGATCATCATGCTGACCGCGAAGACCGAGGAGATCGACAAGGTGCTCGGCCTCGAGCTCGGGGCCGACGACTACATCACCAAGCCGTTCTCGATCCGCGAGTTCCGCAGCCGCGTCAAGGCGGTGCTGCGCCGCTCGGCGATCGTCCCCTCGCCGGCCGAGGGCCAGCGTGACGGCGCCGAGGAGCCGCTCGAGGCCGGCGAGCTTGCTGTCGATTTCGACAAGCGCACGATCCGCGTGCGCGACGAGCTCGTGCAGACGACCTTCGTCGAGTTCGAGATCCTCGGCGTGCTCGCCCGCAGCCCCGGGCGGGTGTTCACCCGCGAAGCCCTGCTCGACCGCATCTGGGGCGACTCCGCCTACCGCGACCCGCGCACGATCGATGTCCACATCCGCCACCTGCGGGAGAAGCTCGAGCGTGACGCGAAGGCGCCGGAGTACATCTTCACCGTGCGCGGCGTCGGCTATCGCTTCCGCGACCGCGACCGCGACGGCGACCGGTGAGGCTGCCCGGCAGGCAGCGACGCACGAGCAGCGATCGGCCGACACCGCGCCCACCGGTGGCTCGCTCGATCCGCACCCGCCTGGCGGTCACGTTCTTCCTCGTCACGGCGCTCAGCGTCGCGGTCATCTACGTGGTCGTCGCGCCGCCGCTGACCTCGGGCCTGCGAACGCAGGAGGTCGACGACCTTCAGCGCCTCGTCGACACGACCTACAAGACGCGCTCCGGGATCCGGGGGTACTACGAGAAGCTGCGCGACCTGCCCGCCGACCAGGCGAGCGGCAAGGCGTCGGCGCACACGCAGCGCGTCGCGGCCAGCGTCGGGGTCCACCTCGCCGAGGCGACAGTCAGCCAGGTCAACGTCGTTGACGTGCTCAGCGCCCCGACCGGCGTCCGGGCGCCAGACGTCACGGCGCTCTACGCCGGCTCGCCCGATCCGGTCGAGAACTCCGCGATCGAGGCGTGGGCCACCGAGAACGTGGGGTCGGACGTGCTGCCGGCGCACGGCGCCGTGACCAGCGTCACCGGCATCGTGCAGGGACCCCGCGGCCTGCTCGGGGTCGTCGGCGTCGGCTTCACGCCGCGCGCCTCGCAGACGATCGTCCGCGCCGTCGTGTTCAGCAACCCGCTGAACGACGTGGCCGGCGCCGTCTCGCTCGTCCACTCGCGGATCCTGCTCGCCGCGGCGATCGGCCTGCTCGTAGCGCTGCTGACCGGCGGGCTCGTGGCGCGAGCACTGACGGTGCGAGTGCTGCGCCTGGAGAGCACCGCGCAGCGTGTGGCCCAGGGCGACTTCGGGGCCCACTTCAGCGACTCCTCTGGCGATGAGCTTGGGCAGCTGGCGCGCGCGCTCGCTCATATGCAGAGCCAGCTCGAGGGCCTCGAAGCCGCCCGGCGCCGCTTCATCGCCACCGCCTCGCACGAGCTGCGCACGCCGATCTTCTCGCTCGGCGGCTTTCTCGAGCTGATCCAGGACGAAGCGCTCGACGAGGAGACCCGCCGGCAGTTCGTCGGCCAGGTGCGGGAGCAGGTCGATCGCCTCGGCAAGCTCGCGACCCAGCTGCTCGACCTCAGCCGCCTGGAGTCCGGGGCCGTGGAGCTGACCGCCACGCCGACGGACCTCGGCGTGCTGGCGCGGGCGGTGACCGCGGAGTTCGCGCCGGCGCTCGCCCAGCACGACTCGCAGCTTCGACTGCGGATTCCCGCCGACCCGGTGCGGGTGGTCTGCGACGGCGAGCGCGTCGCGCAGCTGCTGCGAATCCTGATCGACAACGCGCTCACACACACCCCCCAGGGGACCAGCGTGGTCGTCGCGGCAGCCGCCGAGGAGGGCGGCCGTGGCGCCCGCCTGACGGTCGCCGACAGCGGCCCGGGGATCCCGGAGGACGCGCTGCCGCGTGTGTTCGAGCCGTTCTACAGCGCCGACGGCGTGCACGGCGCGGGCCTCGGCCTGGCCATCGCGCGCGAGCTGGCGCTGCACATGAACGCGCAGCTCGAGATCGCCTCGACGCCGGGCAGCACGAGCTTCACGCTGACCCTGCCACCCGATCCTGGCTGAGTGTTTGACGCCGAGCGCCGCCGGATAGCCCGGGACGTCATGCGCACCGTCCGCGACCAGGCCGTGCAGGTTGACCGGCCTGCGGGCACCTGCGAGCATCCTGCGACGATGCCGTTGCTGAACGTGACAGGGTCAGTTGAGCTGGCATCGACGGCGGGGCCCGGGCCGTCGGCGGTTGGGGTGGGGAGATGAGCGAGGAGCAGCGCCGCCTGGTACTGGTCTCCAACCGCGGTCCGGTCACGTTCGAGGCCGACGGTTCGGTGCAGCGCGGCGGCGGCGGCCTGGTCACCGCGCTCAGCGGCCTGGCGTCGCACCGTGAGGTGATCTGGATCGCCTCGGCGATGAGCGAGCACGACGCGGCCGCCTCGCGCCGCTACGGCGGACGGCCGTTCGAGGTGCGATCTCCGGCCGGCGGCGAGTACCTCGTGCGTCTGGTCGAGTCCTCGCCCGACGCCTACGACCGCTTCTACAACATCTTCGCCAACCCGATGCTGTGGTTCATCCAGCACTACCTCTGGGATCTCTCGAACGCGCCGGACATCCGCCGCAACGAGATCGAGGCCTTCGAATTCGGCTACAACGTCGTCAACGAGGACCTCGCGCGCGCGGTGGTGGAGGAGATCGCGGATGTCGCCGACCCGGTCGTGATGGTTCACGACTACCACCTCTACACGCTGCCGGAGCTCGTGCGGCGCGCCCGCCCCGACGTCTTCCTGCACCATTTCGTGCACATCCCCTGGACGCAGCCGGACGCCTGGCGCGTGCTGCCGACGCGGATCCGCCACGAGCTCTACGCGGGACTCCTGGCCAACGACATCATCGGCTTTCACACGCAGGCCTACCGGCGCAACTTCCTCCAATGCTGCCGCGAACTGGTTGGCGCCGAGATCGACGAGGAACGCAGCGTCGTCCTCTGGCAGGGCCGCGAGGTGTGGGTGCGCACCTATCCGCTGCCGATCGACCACGCGGCCACGCTCGCCGCCGCCGAGGCGCCGCGCGTCGCCGAGTTCGAGGCCGAGCTGATCCACCGCCGGCGCAACTTCCTGATCCTGCGCGTGGATCGCGCCGATTTGTCGAAGAACGTGCTGCGCGGCTTCTCGGCCTTCGACACCTTCCTCGACCAGCACCCCGAGTTCAGCGAGCGCGTCAGCTTCATCGCCCAGCTGATGCCGTCACGGACCGACGTGCCGCAGTACCAGGAGTACCTCGAGCGGATCGAGGCGCTCGTCGCGGTCGTCAACCATCGCCACGGCACGCCGGACTGGATGCCGATCCAGCTGAAGCTGCGCGACGACCTCGAGGAGGCGTTCGCCTCCTACAAGCAGTACGACGTGCTGCTCGTCAACGCGATGTTCGACGGCATGAACCTCGTCGCGAAGGAGGGCCCGCTGCTGAACCGCAACGCCGGCGTGTCGATCCTCTCGGAGAACACCGGCGCCCACGACGAGCTTGGCGAGTTTGCGCTCTCGGTCAACCCGTTCGACATCCAGGAGCTCGCCGATTCGATCCACGCGGCGCTCGAGATGGATTACGCGGAGCGTTCGCGCCGGCTCGCCGGGCTACAGGCGATCGTCACCGCGCGCGACCCCGGCGACTGGATCGACGAGCAGCTCGACGACATCGCCAAGAAGGGGCAGGCCGGGGTGCATTGAGCTGGCGCGGCCGCGCGTGGCGCGCGAGGCGCGGTGCGCGAGGCGCGGTGCGCGCGGCGCGAGACGCGAGCGGCGCGAAGGCCCGCAGCGCGCGTGGCGCGTGCGGCGCGTCGGGCGGCGCGGCGCGTGCCCGAAACGCGCTCGCGGCCGAAAATCGGCCCGCTGGTATGATCCGGCGCCCGCGATGACCGACGCCAAGCCAATCTATGACCTCGTTCTGCTGCTCGATCTCGGGGCGGAGGACGACCGCCGCGCGAAGATCGTGGCCGACGCGCGCGCCGCGATCTCGGCCGAGGGTGAGCTGCTCGGGGACCAGCCCTGGGGCACCCGACCGCTGTCCTACGAGATTGGACACCGCGAGGCGGCCGACTACCACCTGCTGCAGTTCAGCGGTCCGCCCTCGCTGATCGCGGGGCTCGAGCACACGCTGCGGATCACCGATGGGGTGATCCGCTACCGCGTGATCAAGCTCCCGCCCGGCTCGACGCCGGTGGCGGCCAGCGCACCGGTCGCCGCCTCGCCGGCCGCCGCGCCGGCGACCGAGCCGCCGGCGGCACCGCCGGAGGACGCACCCGCCGCCGAGAGCGACGCGGCGCTCGTCAGCGCCTGAATTCCTGCAAACAGCGCCCCACCGCGGTCGCGATCTCCGATCGCCCCTCTAGAGTGGATCGCATTCGCTGAGCGCAATCGAAGGAGCCCCTTTCATGGCCGCATCCAACCTCAATGTCGTCGTCCTGACCGGGAACCTGACCCGCGACCCGGAGCTGCGGTCGCTGCCGAGCGGTACGTCGGTGTGCGATTTGCGGGTCGCCGTCAACACGCGCCGCAAGAACAATGCGACCGGCGAATGGGAGGACAAGCCCAACTACTTCGACGTGAAGGTCTGGGGAGCGCAGGGCGAGAACTGCCACCGCTTCCTGTCCAAGGGCCGGCCGGTCGCCGTCCAGGGCCGCCTCGAATGGCGCGAATGGGAGACACAGGACGGGCAGAAGCGCCAGGCAGTCGATATCATCGCGGAGTCGGTCCAGTTCCTTGGTGGCCGTGACGACGCCAATGCGGGCGGCTTCACAGCCTCGGTGGGTGGATCGCGTAGCGACGTACCGGTCGACGAGCGGGACTTCCAGACCGCCGCGAGCGGCGCCGGGATCGGCGACGACGACATTCCGTTCTAGACGAAAAGGTTCAGATGGCGAAGCAGCGAGCTGGCCGGGAGAAGCCCGGCCGTCGGCGTGAGAAGCGCGGAGGACCGAGCAGCGGGCGGCGGAAGCCGTGCCTGCACTGCAAGGACAAGGTCGATCAGGTCGACTACAAGGACGTCGCCGGCCTGCGCAAGTTCATCTCCGAGAAGGGCAAGATCCGCTCGCGCCGGATCAGCGGCGCCTGCCGCCGCCATCAGAGCCAGATTGCCCGCGCGGTCAAGCGCGCGCGCGAGCTGGCGCTGCTCCCCTACGTCAACGAGGGGGCGGTCGAGAGCACCGGCGGGCGCCGTGATCGCGACCGCGACCGCGACCGCTGATGCCCCAGGCGATCCTGCTCGACGACGTCGAGTCGCTCGGTGAGCGCGGCGCGGTGGTCGACGTCTCCAAGGGCTACCTGCGCAACTACCTGATCCCCCGCAAGCTCGCGCAACCGGCGACGCAGGGCGCGCTGAACGCGGCACGCCAGCGTGCCGAGGCCGCCGCCCGCGCCGAGCGAGAGGCGATCGAGAAGGCGGCCGAGAACGCGGCGATGCTCTCGCGCACGGTGCTCACGATCTCCCAGCAGGCCGGCGACGACGGCCGCCTGTTCGGCTCGGTCACGACCCAGGACATCGTCGACGCGGTGCGCGAAGCGCGCGACCTGAAGCTGGACCGCCGCCACGTCCATCTCGAGGAGCCGATCAAGAACGTCGGCACCTACATGGTTGTTGTCGAGCTCTCCGACGGCGTGACGGCAACGATCAAGACGATCGTCAGCGCCGCCAAGTAGCGGCGGCAACCCGCGCGTCCCGGGCACCCGCGCGTCCCCGGAGCGCCAGCGCGTCACGCACGCGGGACCTCACACACCCGCATCGCCGGCGCGCCGCTCACCCGGCCCGCGCAGGGACCGCGAACGCGTAGCTGATCGCGCCGCCCGCGGCGCCGTTCAGCTCGATTGCGCGGACGTGGAAGATGTAGCTGCCGGCGCGCAGGCCACCGAAGGTGACCGGCGAGCGGCACGGCCGGTAGTCGGGACGCGGGATGCTTGCGCCGGCGCGAGTCGGGCGCCGAACGAGCGCACAGCGCAGGCCGTCACCCTCGCCGGTCGCGCGGAAGCGGAAGCTGGCGCTCGCACTCGACGCGACGATCGCCGCGCGGATCAGCTCCACGCCCGCGGGCGGGACCGTCACGACCGCCGTGGGCGGGGATGGGGCGGGCGCGCTCGTGGACCGCGCGTTGGCCGCCGTCTCGAGCACCCGTAGCGTGGCCGCGACATCGGCCGTCGCGACCGTGTACGTCCGGCCGGTCGCGCCGGCGATCGCCCGGCATTTCGCGCCGAGCCGGTTGCAGCGCTGCCACTGGTAGGAGAAGGAGGTCGGAGCGTTCGACCACGTACCGTGCGACTCGCTCAGGCGCCGCCCGACGACGGCGCTCCCGGCGATCGTCGGCGGCGCACCGCCGACCGGCTGCGGTGAGACGACCGCGATCGTCGCGCTGGTCACCGGCGACCCGCTGCCGCCCGCATTCGCCGCCGCGACCGTGCACGACAGCGCGTCGCCGAGCTCGTCCTGCGACGCCAGGTAGCTCTGCGCGGTCGCGCCCGCGAGCGCCGACCCGTCGCTGTCCCATTGGTACATGAACGCGCTCGGCGAACCCGACCAGCTGCCGTTCGAGCAGGTCAGCGTGTCGCCGGGGAAGGCGACACCGGCGCCGGCCTCACCGCTGATCGCGGGCGCTGCGCTGTTGACGCTGATCGCGGGCGGGGCGCTGTTGACCGGGGGCGGCGGCAGGCTCGTGATCGAGCTTGACGCCGTCAGCAGCCCGCTTGCCGGGGTCGAGTAGAGCCGGATCTCATAGCTACCGGGCGTCGGGGGCATCGTGTAGGTGCAGGAGCCGGTTGCTGACGTCGGGCCGGCGGCGGTCTGCGTACAGCTGTCGGCGTAGAACCAGTCGAGGTAGGCGCCGTCGGCGGCGCCCGGCTCGTAGAGCCCGAACCAGTCGTCGCTCGTCGGGTTGGAGATGCCGCTCCAGGAGACGGTGACCTGCTGCCCGGCGATCAGGCTCCCGGGGCTCGCCGACACGACCACGGGCGGCAGCGGCACGTCCGCTCCGTCAACCGTCAGCCCGTTGGTGTCGGTCACGACCAAGCGGTAGTGGTAGGGAGTGCCCGGAGGGAGCCCGACGCTCGCGCTGACCTGCTGGGGCCCGAGCCCCGGTCCGATCGCCACGGGAGCCGTCTGCGACCCGTACGCAGCCGACGTCGCCGGCCCGTACTGGAAGTAGTAGGAGGCCTCGTAGATCCCTCCGGGTGTCACCGTGCCGTTCAGCGTCGCCTGGGTGGCGGTCACGCCGCTCGGCGGCGCCCCGGCCGCGTTCAGCGTCGTGTCGGCGCCAAAGACCGTCGCCGCGGCCGGGCGGGCGCTCAGCGGCCCGGGCGAGCTCCCCGCCTCATACAGCTCGGAGTCGGCGTACTTCGAGCAGTCCAGGGTGTAGCCGTCGGCGGCCATGCCGTACCAGAAGACGTGGGCCGGCGCGGACGGCGAGCTCGGCGACATCAGCGTGTTGACGAGATACTCGGCGTCGGCCTGCTGCCTGGCGACGCCGCGCGGCGGCGACTGGCCCTTGACGCACTCCCAGGCGCCAACCTCGGTGAACCAGACCTCCCCCGACGGGCTCGGCAGGTTGTCCTCGAACGTCGTGACCGACGTCGACTGCTCGCAGTTCACCGCGAAATAAGGGTGAAAACCCCAAATCGCCGGCCTGGCGGTGCCCAACGCTGTCACATATTGGCGCTCATATGTCGCGAGGTTGTTGTAGGTGAGGTTCGCGGCGCAGCCCGGGGCGAAGGACTGCGATCCCTGGTCGGGATCGTTGTCGACAAAGTCACCGGCGATCGCCGTGCAGCCGTCGGTCGCGCACACGCCGCTGGCCGCGGTCCAGTACCCCGCGGCCGTGGCCGCCGCCACGCCGGAGGAATTCGGCTCGTTCCACGCCTCGATGTAGGGGACGCTGGTCCCCTGGTGCAGGCCGTCGAGGTGGGCCAGCAAGGCCCCGACGTCTGTGGCGTAGGTCGCGTTGGATGGAGCGCCGTCGTCGGCGCATCCTCCCTCGGCCACATCCCAGACCGCGATCACGGGAATCAGGTGAAGGGTCTGTGTGACGTAGGTGAACCAGTTGTCGAGATTCTCCTCGCACGCCCCGCCCTGCTCGACCGCGTCCGGCGCGGTGACGAAACGCGCGTACTGCAGATGCTGTGATCCGCTCGCTCCGACCCACGAGCTCTGGAAGAAGCTGGTGAACGGCAGCGTGAAGGCGCTGCTGGCGTCGAGATAGTCGCCCTGCCAGAGGCCCAGGTTCTGGTCGGAGACGCCATCGACGTAGGCGGTGCCGGCTGACGCGGATGCCGCGCCGAGCGCAGCCAGGAGCGCGAGCGCCGTCGCGGCCACGGCGAGCGCGCATCGAAGCGCCGGCCACCGCCGCCCGGTGCGCTCACGCGCGGTGCGACCGTCGCGGGCGCTCCCGACCCGTCCGCTCGCGCGCGCAGAAATCCCGCGCAGGCGTCCGCCGCCGATCCACAACAGGCTCAACCGCACCTCCCGGTCGAAGTCAGGCCGGCATGCACGCAACGCGGCCTTCGGATGCACAGGCTAGACCACGTGTCGCAGGATGCGTCAGGACACGCCGCGAGGTTGGCCGCCTGAGGGCGTTCCCCCTGCCCTCCGGCGACCCGCCCCGGTGGCGTCGGCCGACAACCTCCCCCCAACTTGCGGTTTCCCCCGCGCGGTCATCCACCCGCCTCTCTACCATCGTTTCCCCCGATGAGCACCCCCGCGAAGATCCCCCCGCGCCCCCAGCTGAAGGTCGCCCAGGCGCTCGCCCCGCCCCACAACATCGACGCCGAGGAGTCGGTGCTCGGAGCGATCCTGCTCTCCGAACGCACGATGTACTCGCTTGTCATCGAGGAGGCGCTGCGGCCGGAGGACTTCTACCGCGAGCGCCACAGGCTGATCTTCGCCGCAATGCTCGGGCTGTATGAGCGAAGCGAGGCGATCGACACGGTCACCGTGACCGACGCCCTGCGCGCAGCCGGCACGCTCGAGCAGGCCGGTGGGCCCGAGGGCGTCGACCTGCTCGCCGGCGCCGTTCCGAACGTCGCGAACCTGCGCCAGTACGCGCAGATCGTCCGTGACACGGCGCTGCTGCGGCGGCTGCTGAACACGACCTACGAGATCCAGTCCAGCGTGCTCGACCAGCGCGAGCCGGCGCGCGAGCTCGTCGAGCGGGCCGAGCAGGCGATGCTCGAGATCGCGCACGGTGAGCGCACGCAGGACTTCCGCTCGATCTCCTCGCTGCTGAAGAACGAGCTCGACGTCCTGCACGAGCTGTCGGTCGCGGGCGCGGCGCTGACCGGCACCCCAACCGGCTTCACCGATCTCGACGAGATGACCGGCGGCCTGCAGCCCGGCAACCTGATCGTGATCGCCGCCCGCCCGTCGATGGGCAAGAGCTGCCTCGTCACCAACATCGCCGAGAACGCCGCGATCAAGCACGGCAAGCCGGTCGCGCTGTTCAGCCTGGAGATGTCGGAGACCGAACTCGCGCGGCGCTTCATCGCCTCGCAGGCTTCGATCAAGGGTGACGACCTGAGCAAGGGCCGGGTGCCCGAGTCGACCTGGCCGAAGATCATCAAGGCCAGCTCGCGGCTTGCCGCCGCGCCGCTCTTCATCGATGACTCGGGCGACATCGGCATGCTCGAGATCCGGGCCAAGGCACGGCGCCTCTACTCCCAGCACCCTGACGGCCTCGGCCTGGTGATCGTCGACTACCTCCAGCTGCTGCGCGCCGAATCGCGCAGCGAGAACCGTGCCGAGATCATCGGGCAGATGTCGCGCGGGCTCAAGATGCTCGCGCGGGAGCTCGACGTCCCGGTGATCGCGCTTTCGCAGCTGAACCGCAGCGTCGAGTCGCGCAACCCGAAGATCCCGATGCTCTCCGACCTGCGCGAGTCTGGCGCCGTCGAACAGGACGCGGACGTCGTGATCTTCATCTACCGCGACGACTACTACAACGAGAACTCCGAGCACCCTGGCGAAGCGGAGCTGCACATCGCCAAGAACCGCAACGGCCCGGTCGGCAAGGTGACGCTGACCTTCCGCCCCGAGTACCCGCGCTTCATGAGCTACTCGCGCGAGGAACGCTTCGCCTGAGCCTGGTCCCGGCGAGGGCTCGCCCGCCGCGCAGCGGCGCGCCGCGTCAACAGCCGCGCGCCGCCCTGCCAGGCGCGGCCCCCCGCAGCGACCAGCCCCGCCTAAGCCGGCGGGTCGACCTCGACGGCCGGCAGGTCGCGCACCTGATCCTTCGTCAGCTTGACGCTGACCCCGTCCGCCTCGCTCACGCCGGCGACGGCCCCGATCGGGATTGCGACGCGCTTGTGGCCCCAGAGGTGTCCCTCGTCGAGCAGGACGTGCGTCACGTGATGGTCGCTGGGGTCGATCACGAGCCCCGCCACCCTGCCGATCTCGCCGTCGCTGGCCGCGACGGGATCGCCGCGACGCACGGCCACCTCGCCCACCGGAACCCGATCGCTGACCACCGCGTGCGGGCCGGCGTCCATGCCGCCCAGGCCGGCGCCGCCCATACCCAGAGCGCCGACGCCGCCCATGCCGAGCCCCATGCCGCCGAGCCCGAAGTAGGGCAGCGAGACCACCTGCCCGGGCCCATAGCCGTAGCCGCCGCTCGTGCCCGGCAAAAAGCGCGTCTCCTCGGCGTCGGGAAGCTCGTCGAACTGCGCGCGCGTGCAGCGCAGGCGGATCTCCGAAGCCACGGAGCTCTCGACCAGCTCGATCGGCACCAGACGCCCGGCTCCGACGCGGTGCTGAGGGTCGACGACGAGGTGCGCCAGCGCCCTGGCAACGGGGTCGACGACCACGAGTCGAAGCTCCCCGCACTCACCGTCGCTGCAAGCAACGGTGCTTCCGATCGTGAACTCCGTGGATTCACTCATCAAAGGGTCCGCCTCCTCTATAGCTCCCCTGATACTCCCACGCGCCGCCACCCGATGCCGCCCCGCATCCGCCACCTCGCCACGTCAGGCGCGCCGTGCCCGACCCGCCGCTCAGCCGCCCTCGATCTCCGCGGCGTCGGAGTCGGTCAGCACCAGCGACGCGCCGGCCAGCAGCTCGTCCGCCTGGTCCGGCCGGCGCAGTCCGACGATCGCGCCGTCGACCGCGGGATTTCGCAGCGTCCAGGCGATCGCGACCGCGCCGGGCGAGGCGCCGAGGCGCTCGGCGACCGCGCGCACACGCTCAGCGGTGGCGAGGTTTGCGCTCAGCGCCGGCTCCTGGAAGCGCTCGCTCCGCTTGCGCCAGTCGTCGTCGGGCATGCCCTCGATCCGCTCACGCGTCATCGCACCGGTCAGCAACCCCGAGCCCATCGGCGAGTAGACGATCACGCCGATCCCCTGCTCCTGCGCATACGGCAGGATCTCCTCCTCGGCTTCGCGCGCGATCAGCGAGTAGGGCGGCTGCAGCGTCTCGACCGGCGCGATCGAGCCGATCCGCCGCAGCTGCTCGACGCTGAAGTTCGAGACCCCGATGTGGCGCACGAGCCCCTGCTCGCGGAGCTCCGCCAGCGCGCTCCAGCCCTCCTCGATGTCCTCCGGCGGCCGCGGCCAGTGGATCTGCAGCAGGTCAATCGCGTCGACCCCGAGGCGCTCGAGGCTCGCCTGCGCCTCGCGGTGGATCGAGTCGCGCTTGAGGCTGCTGATCACCTGGCGGCCCGGGCCCTCGAGCAGCGAGCACTTGGTGAACACGTAGGGCCGCTCCGCAAGACCGGCGATCGCGCGCCCGACAACCTCCTCCGAATGCCCGAAGCCGTAGCCGGCGGCGGTGTCGATCCAGTTGATGCCGAGCTCGATCGCGTGTCCGATCGCCGCGATCGACTGCTCGTCGTCCTGCGGCCCCCAGCCGAACTGCCAGCCGCCGCCGCCGATCGCCCAGGCGCCGAAGCCCACACGCGTGATCTGGAGGCCCGTGGAGCCGAGCTCCGCCGTCGCCAGCTGGGTCTGCGTCATCTGTGTCTCCTTCGCGTCATCAGGGTCTCGTTGTCGGGACCGTCGCCTGGGCGGGCAGTCGCCCGCGCCGACGGCGGCGCCGACCTCCATCCTGACATTACCCGCGCGCCTTCACCGGCACGCGGACCGCCCGACCCGCCGCCGCAATGCGAAACGCGCAGATTGGACGCAAACCTTCGCGGCCGCACGCGAAGCCGGCCGGCGTGTGCCGCGCGCGCCTCTATCCTCCGATCAGGATGGCAATCGCCCCCTCGACCATCGTGGCGCGCTGCGAGTTCGGCCTCTGCGACGGCAGCGGCTTCGTGATCGACGAGCTGACGTCCACGGCGCGCGACTGTCGCTGCCGAGCGCTGCGGATCGCCGCGACCCGCGCCCGCGCCCTGGAGGCGCGGATCCCCAAGCGCTTCCGCTCGATCTCCTTCGAGCACTCCGACGTGATCGAGATGCAGCGACGCTTCCCGACCCAGGTGCGCGAGATCCGCTCCTTCGTCGCGAACATCGACGCCAACCTGGACGCCGGGCGCTCCCTCTGGCTGACCGGCAGCTTCGGCACGGGCAAGACGGCGCTCGCGATGATCGTCTCGAAGGCCGCGATCGACGCCGGGCGCACCGTCGCGATCTACTCCTGCCCGCGCCTGCTCAGCGTGATCCGCGAGTCAATCGACCCGCCCTCGCGCGGCGGCTCGCCGGGCGGTGGCGTGCTCGACTTCCTCGACCGCCTCGCCGCCGCCGACCTCCTGCACATCGACGACCTGGGCGCCGAGCACCGCACCGAGTGGGTGCTCGAGCAGCTTTACACGATCATCAACTCCCGTTACGAGGACGAGCGCTCGACGATCGTCACCTCGAATCTCGAGCGCGACGCGCTGGCCGAACAGCTCGGCGAGCGGATCGTCTCGCGGCTGGAGGGAATGTGCGGCGAGCCACTCCCCTTCTGGGGCGCCGATGCGCGGCGCGTCGCCTATCCGCCGCCGGCGGCGGCGCCCGACTCCGCTCGGGCAACCCAGATCGCCCAATAGACTTCCCTGCGTGCCGGGAATAGTCATCGTCGGCGCCCAGTGGGGCGATGAGGGCAAGGGAAAGGTCACCGACCTCCTGGCCGAGCGCGCCGACGCGGTGGTGCGCTTCCAGGGCGGCAACAACGCCGGCCACACGATCGTCCGCGGCGATCGTGAATGGAAGTTCCACCTCGTGCCATCGGGGATCCTCTACCCCGGCAAGCGCTGCATCATCGGCAACGGCGTCGTCGTCGACCCGAAGGTCCTGATCGACGAGCTGGTCTCGCTGCGCGCCTCGGGCGTCGACACCAGCGGCCTGAAGGTGTCGGCCAACTGCCACCTGATCATGCCCTACCACCTGCTGCTCGACCACGCCGGCGAGACCCGTCTCGGCACGCTCCAGATCGGCACCACCCGCCGCGGCATCGGCCCCTGCTACGCCGACAAGGCGGCCCGCCTGGGGATCCGCGTACAGGACATGCTCGACGAGAAGATCCTGCGCAAGAAGATCGCCGCGGCGCTTGAGCCCAAGCGCCTCGCGCTGCGCCCCTACGCCCGCGACCCCTCGCTCGACCTGCACGCGATGGTCGAGCAATACGTCACCTACGGCCACCAGCTCGAGCCCCAGATCGCCGACTGTGCGCGGCTGGTCTGGGACGCGCTCGAGCAGGACAGGGTGGTGCTGTTCGAGGGGGCGCAGGGCGCGATGCTCGACATCGACCACGGCACCTATCCGTTCGTCACCTCGTCCAACCCGATCGCCGGCGCAGCCTGCGTCGGCGCGGGCGTCGGGCCGCGCGACATCGACGAGATCTGGGGCGTCTGCAAGGCCTACGCAACACGCGTGGGCGCCGGGCCGTTCCCGACCGAGCTGGACGACGAGCTCGGCGAGGAGATCCGCCGTGTCGGCCACGAGTTCGGCACGACCACCGGCCGACCCCGGCGGATCGGCTGGCTCGACCTCGTCGCGCTGCGCTACGCGACGCGGCTGAACACGCTCTCCGCGCTCGCGATCACCAAGCTCGACGTGCTTTCGGGCTTCGAGCGGATCCTCGTCTGCACGCGCTACCGCGGCGAGGACGAGGCGATCTTCGACCACTTCCCCTACCACCAGTCGGTGCTCCACCACGCGGTTGGCGAGTACATCGAGCTGGAGGGCTGGACGGAGGACATCGGCGAGTGCCGCGAGGAGTCCGAGCTTCCCCAGGCGGCGCGCGACTACCTCGCCTTCATCGCGGACTTCATCGGCGTACCGGTGGCGATGGTCGGCGTCGGACCGGCGCGCGAGCAGACGATCTGGACCGCGGCGGGCGCCGAGACGCTCGTCGCTCAGGCCGCCGCGTAGTCCTCGAGCGCGGCCACGACGGCAGCGCCGGCGCGCCCATCGCCGTACAGCGCCGGGCGCTCCGACGGCGGGGTGCGCGCGAGCGCCGCGACCGCCGCCGCCGCGTCAAGTGAGACCAGCGTGTTCCAGCCGGCCGCCACCGTGTCGCCCCACTCCGTGCTCTCGCGCAGCGTCACGCACGGCACTCCGGCGAGATAGGCCTCCTTCTGCACGCCGCCGGAGTCGGTCAGCACCGCCCGCGCATGGCAGAGCAGCGAGGCGAAGTCGAGATAACCCAGCGGCGGGGCGATCACGGCGGCTGCCGCCGCCCGGGCGGAGAGGTTCGCCCGCTCGAGCCTTTCGGCGGTGCGCGGATGGACCGCCATGACGAGCTTCGGGCCGACCTTCTCGAGCAGCGCGACGAGCCGCTCGAGCGCCTCCGGGTCATCGACGTTGGCGGCGCGGTGCGCCGTCACCAGGACGTACTCGCCGGCGCTCACGCCGAAGCGCTCGAGCGTCTGCGTACGCGCGAGCGCCCGCTCGCGCACCGACAGCGCGACGTCGACCATCACGTCACCGACGACGACCGCACGCCCCGGCGCCCCCTCGCGTTCGAGCTGCTCCGCGGCGGCCTGCGTGGAGCACAGCAGCAGCGACGAGAGCTGGTCGGTCAGCACGCGGTTTCGCTCCTCCGGCATGCGACGATCAAACGACCGCATGCCCGCCTCGACGTGGGCGACCGCAATGCCGGCGTCGGCCGCCGCGAGCGCGCCCGCGAGCGTCGAGTTGGTGTCGCCGTAGAGCAGCACGAGATCGGGCCGCAGACTCGCCAGCAGCGGTTCGAGCGCGAGCACCATGCGCCCGAGCTGCGAGCTGTTGGAGCCGCCGGCGATCCCGAGCTCGTGGTCGGGCGCCGGCAGCCCAAGCTCCTCGAAGAAGACCGCCGAGAGCTCCTCGTCGTGGTGCTGCCCGGTGTGGATCAGGATCTCCTCGTGGCGTGCGCGCAGGGGGCGCCAGACCGCCGCGGCCTTGATGAACTGCGGCCGGTTGCCGACGACCGTGGCGACGCGCATCAGCCCAGCTCGGACGCGATTCGCTCGTGCACGAGCAGCGCGATCTCGCGCGTGCGCGGACCGGGCGCGTCGTAGCGCTGTTCGCCGATGCGGTGCACGGCGGAGACCTCGAACGGCGTCGAGGCGAGGAACGCCTCCTGCGCACCGGCGAGCGCATCCAACTCGATCGACTCCTCCCGCACACGGGCGACGGACGCCACGATGCGGCGCGTGATCGAGTCCAGCACATGATCGGATAGCGGCGGCGTCACCACCTCGCCGCCGGCGACGATGAAGAACGACGAGGTCGGGCACTCGAGCACCCGGCCGTGCGGCGTCACCAGCAGCGCCTCGTCGCAGTCCTGCTCGCGGGCGAGCCGCGAGGCGAGCATGTTGGCGGCGTAGGAGAGCGACTTGATCCCGTCCAGCAGCCGCGGCGGCGCGTACGTGACCGGCGCCAGCGCGACCGTCGCCGGCAGCACCGGCATCGGCTCGATCAGCACGATGCGCCGGCCGCCGCGGGTCGCGAGCATCCGCACGAGCACGTCGGGCCCGCCGCCGTCGCGCGCCCCCAACAGCTTCGCGATGTCCGAGCGGAACGCGTCGACGTCAAGCGGCAGCCGCAGCCCGGCCGCCGAGCGCTGCAACCGGGCGAGATGCTCCTCGAGCGCATAGGGCACGTCACCGTAGAGCCGCACCACCTCAAAGACGCCGTCACCGCGCAGCAGGCCGAGATCGGTGACCGGGATGACCGCTCGCGCAGCGTCGAGAAGTTCCCCGTCGATGCAGGCAGGCTCGGATTCCATCGCGGCGCACGCTACCCGATCAGACCGCGGCCGCGCCGTGCTCGGCGAGGGCGAGCTCGAGCAGCGTCGCGCTCGAGGTCGAGCGCGAGGCGAGCACGCAGGTGTGACCCGCCTGCACCCAGGCGACGATCGCCGCGCCACCGCCGCCGGCCAGCCAGTAGTGCCCACCGGAGCGCGTGACGATCCGCCCCCCCGCTCCCCAGCGCAGCGCCGCCCCGGCGACGATCGAGTAGCCCAGCTCGCCGCCGCCGTAGGAGTTGTAGAACTCGGTGGTCACCGTGCGCCCGTCGAGCCGGTCTCTGCGCGCGCCGCCGCTCGGCCAGCCTCGCGCCGACCACTGCGGGAAGACGATCCGCGTGCCCGCTGCGACCAGCGC
This sequence comes from uncultured Solirubrobacterales bacterium, assembly GCA_963709225.1. GTDB lineage: Bacteria > Actinomycetota > Thermoleophilia > Solirubrobacterales > Solirubrobacteraceae > Palsa-513. The sequence continues at coordinate 512,032 of CAVPVM010000005.1, read as the reverse complement.
CGCCGGCGCCGGACCGGTCGGGCGCTCGAGCGCGATCTGGGAGATTCGCAGCGCCGTCGGGGCCGCCGGAGCGCCCGACAGCGCGACTGCGATCACGGCGGCGGCGGCGGCGAGCGAGCCGGCGAGCGCGAGTGAGAGCGTGAACCGCCCGCGCCGAGGTTCCCCGGCCAGCGCGGCGACCCGCGACTGAAGCGCCGGCGGTGCCGGCACGGCGACGGCGCGCAGCAGCGCACCGATCCGCTGCTCGTCGGCCGCCGCGCGCTCCCGGCCCGGCTCCTCGGGCGCGTGGTCCAGCTCGTCCGGCACGTGGTGCATCTAATCAAGACCCCGCGGCTGCACTGATCCTTCCGGCGCCCGCTGACCGCCGGCATCCGCGCCGTCGATGCTCGCGACGACGCGCCTGCGCGCGCGGTGCAGCCGGCTCGTGATCGTCGCCTCCGGCGCGCCCAGCGCGCGGCCGGCCTGCGCGTAGGAGAGCCCGACGATGTCGACGGCGACAAGGGCGAGGCGAAAGTCATCGGGCAGCGCAGCGATCGCCGCATAGACCTCGGCGATCTCGTTAGCCGTCTCCGGCTGCTGCGTCGAACGCGGATCGGAGGCCTCGATCTGCTCAAGCGTCGCGCTGACCTGCGGGCGCCGCGAGGCCGTGCGGCGCGAGTTCAGGAAGGTGTTGCGAAGCACCCTCATCAGATACGCGAGCTCGCGCGCCTCGCGCGCCTCGCGCGGCTCGGCGCCGCCGCGCAGCAGGCGAGGCCGCGCGAGCACCCGCGCAAAGGTCTCCTGGACGAGATCCTCGGCGTCGTGTGGCGAGCCGCACAACGCCCACGCGGCACGGTAGAGACGGTCGACGTGATCGGGAAGCGACTCCGGATCAAGCCGCGCCAACGCCCCACCGCCCCGCCGCCGACGCTCCCGCCTCACCCCCACCGCTCATACGCTCCGACTCTAGTGGGATGCTGGCGACGTGGTCGGAATGAGCGCCGCCGACGGTCGCTACGCCCCAAGCCCGAGCGGCCCGCTGCACCTTGGGAACCTGCGAACGGCGCTGCTGGCCTGGTGCTTCGCCCGCTCACAGGGCGCCCGCTTCCTGCTGCGGATCGAGGATCTTGATCCGCAGCGCTCGCGGCCCGAGCACGAGGCGAGCATCATCGCCGACCTCGAGCGGATCGGCCTCGACTGGGACGAAGCCCCAACCCGACAGAGCGAGCGCTTCGAACGCCACCGGGCCGCCTTTGAGCAGCTGCGCGGCGGCGGTCGCGTCTACCCCTGCTGGTGCACCCGGGCCGAGGTCCGCGAGGCCGCCTCGGCCCCGCACCCGCCGCTGCCGGGGGCGACTCGCCCGCATCGCCAGGGCGCCTATCCGGGAACCTGTCGCGGACTATCCGCACGCGAGCGCGGACGGCGCGAGCGGGCCGGTCCCGCGGCGGCCTGGCGGCTGGACGCCGGCGCCCAGCGCGTGCGCTTCGTCGACGTCATCGCCGGCGCGACCGAGAGCGTCGTCGACGACTTCGTCCTCTGGCGTGGAGACCCCGCGACGCGCGGGGACGGCGGCCTCCCCGCCTACAACCTGGCGGTCGTCGTCGACGACTCAGATCAGGGCGTCGGGGAGGTCGTGCGCGGCGACGACCTGCTCGAGACAACACCGCGCCAGATCCTGCTCGCCCGCCTGCTCGGCCTGGACGTCCCGCGCTACGCGCACGTGCCGCTCGTGCTCGGCGCCGACGGCAAGCGCCTGGCCAAGCGCGCCACCGCGTCGCGGGGGGCGGGTCCTCCATCTCGGGGGGTCACACTCGCGGACCGCCTCGCGCTCGGCGAGACCGTCGAGCAGGTGATCGGCTGGATGGCCTCGAGCGCCGGCCTCGCCGCGCCCGGCCGCGCGACGGGTGCGCAGCAGGTGCTCGCCACGTTTGACCCGGCGAGCCTGCGGCGCGAGCCGACCGTGCTCGGTGAGACGGAGCTTTAGTGCCCCGTCGGGCGTTCACCGTACGACGGGCGCAATCACAACGGCGGCGACATCGGCACGCAACCCCAGCTTCATCTCGGCGTCCTAGTCTGTGACACGGCGGCGAAGCTGCCCGGTTCGCCACCAGGCCCGCCAGCAGAGGTGAACGTGACGCCAACGGAGTCCAGCATGTCCGACCGGCCAGACCCTCGCACGCCGTCCGAACCGGAACTGGAACTCGCCAGCGATCTGGCACGCCAGATCGCGGGCCGCGCTGCCGATGACGGGTACCGCGAGCGAGTTTGGATCCACGCCGCGGCCCGCCTGATCGAGCTGCTCCTGTCCGGTTGCGCCGTGGAGCTGGACCTCGCGGAAGCCCGCTCCCACCTCCAACGCGTCCAGGTGGCGGCCAGACTACCCGGGCGCGAAGCGACGCTGACGGCCGGGAAAGTCGCGACTCCCCGCCGCGGCGGGTCCAGTTCACTGTGCGAGGCTCGCCGGCGCCGGGAGCACTGAATTCACGATCGCCTGGATCGTCCCGTTCGGCCGCCTGGTCGCGAACTCCCTAACCTGTAACGGGTGGCCTCCCCGCCGACCACGCCCGCGAGCCGGGTGACGGCGTAGCGCCCGTCGTCGTAGCCGAGTCGCTGACGAAGCGCTTCGGCAGCGTGTTGGCGGTTGATGAGTTGTCGTTCAAGCTCGAAGCCGGCACGATCACGGGCTTTCTCGGCCCCAACGGCGCCGGCAAGACGACCACCCTGAGGATGCTGCTGGGACTCGCCGCCCCGAGCGGCGGGCGGGCGCTGGTCTTCGACCGCCCCTACGCCGAGCTCGACAGGCCGGCCCTGCGCATCGGCGCGGTGCTCGAGGCGACCGACTTTCACCCGGGGCGCTCGGCGCGCGACCATCTGCGGATGCTCGGGCGGGCCGTCGGCGTGCCCGACTCCCGCGTCGAGGAGGTGCTCTCGCTGGTTGAGCTGACCGAAGCCGCGAGGCGACGCGTCAAGGGCTACTCGCTCGGCATGCGCCAACGGCTCGGCCTCGCGAGCGCCCTGCTTGGTGACCCGGAGCTGCTGGTCCTGGACGAACCGGCCAACGGCCTGGACCCGGAGGGGGTGCGCTGGCTGCGTGACTTCCTGCGCTCGTTCGCCTCCGGCGGCCGCACCGTCCTGATCTCGAGCCATGTGCTGGCAGAGGTCGCCCAGACCGTCAACCAGGTGCTGATCATCAGCCGCGGCCGGCTCGTCATCGAGTCCTCGCTCGAGGGCCTCACCGCGCGCGTCGGCGGTGCCGTTCGCGTACGCAGCGCCGACGACGCGAAGCTGGCCGCCGCGCTGGACGCCGAGAACCTCAAGACAACGATCAGCGAGGACAGCGCGCTGCTGGTGAGCGCCACGACGAGCCAGCGGGTCGGCGAGATCGCCTTCGCCGCTGGTGTTCCGCTCCACGAGCTCGCGACCGACGGCTCCTCGCTCGAGGACATCTTCCTCGAGCTGACGACCGAGGCTCACGCGTGATCTCACAGATCAAGGCCGAGTTGCTGAAGGTTCGGTCCACGCGCACCACGACCGGGCTGCTGCTTGGCATGATCGCGCTGATCGTTCTCTTCACGCTGCTGACCGGGCTGCTCGGCAACGCGAGCGGACTCTCCTCGACCGAGAACCAGCGCGCATTCCTCAGCCTCGGGGCGCTGGCCGGCGTCTTCGCGTCGCTGGCCGGCGTGTTCCTCGTCACGAGCGAATACCGCTACGGCACGATCCGGCCGACGATCCTGTTCACACCGCACCGCTCGCGCGTGCTCTGCGCGAAGGTGATCGCCGGCCTGATCGCCGGGATCGGGTTCGGCATCGTCGGCGAGGTGGTCGGCTGGGGCATCGGCTACGCGATCCTCCAGGGCCGGGGCATACCGTTCGTCCTGAGCGCCGGGGACGTCGTTCAGTTGGGCCTCGGCGGGCTCGGCGGGATCGCCATCTGGGGTGCGCTGGGGACAGGCCTCGGCGCAATCGTGCGCAGCCAGGTGGGCGCCGTGATCACGCTGCTCGCCTGGGGCTTCATCGTCGACCCGCTGCTGTTCGGCCTCGTTCCCTCGGTCGGGCGATTCATGCCGGGCGAGGCGCACAACGCCCTGATCGGCCTCACGACCAACCACCTTCTGCCGGCGGTCGCCGGAGCGGTCGTCCTGGTCGGCTGGGCAGTGCTGCTTGCCGGCGCCGGCGTCGCGATGACAGCCAGCCGCGACGTGGCTTAGCCGCCTCTAGGCAAGAACCTTGGCCTTCGCCCGGGTGAACTCCTCGTCGGTCAGGACGCCGCGATCTCGCAGGTCCGCGAGGGCCGCGATGTCGTTTGCCGGCCCACCGGCGGTCGAGCCGCCGCCAAAGCGGCGAAACGCGTCATATTGCGCCCGGTCCGCCACCTCATGCTCGTGCATCGTGTGACCCCGCACGACGAGGTAGGCGAGAACGCCAAACAGCGGCAGAACGATGATGAACAGGATCCACAGCGCCTTCGCCGCGTTGGACAGGTCGCGGCTGCGAAATATGTCGAAAACGACATCGATGGCGATCCATATCCACAGAAACAGGAATGCAAACTCAAGGACTGTGACCAGCGCGTCTCCGAATGTGAAGGTGGCTATCAACATCTGCGACCTTTCAGCGATGGGGTTCGTTTTGTTTCAGCGCCTGCTGAGGGAACGGGCCCAGCGGCGAACTGAACTGTCGGCGAGGATAGAATGACGAACGTCACGCGACACACGCGTGAAGATACGAGGAACACCGTGGAGCCGCACCTCAACAGCGAACACCGCGACACCGTCGAGAAGATATTCGCCCACCCGACGAGTGCCAACATCGAGTGGCGCCAGGTCGTGTCGCTCCTGGAGGCGATCGCGACGGTCAGCGTGCGCCAGAACGGCGAGCTCAAGGTGACACTCGGCTCGCACACCGAGTTCGTGACCGAGCCGCACGGCAAGGACATCGGCATCGATACGGTCGTCGCCCTGCGCCGCCTGCTCAGGCAGGCCGGCTTCGCGGGACGCTGATCAGGCGCGTCGCTGCGCGCCGTCGTGCGGCGCCGGACTGCCCCGCGCGGTCCAGCGCTCTGCGGCCCCCGTCAACCGGCGGCCGCCGGCCGGCGCCAGGCGAGCATCACGCCGTCGCCGATCGTCAGCAGCACGTTGTGAACCCGCTCGTCGTCCTGAACGTGGCGGGCGAACTCGCGAATGCCGACGTTGCCCGGCTCGTTGTCGGTCTCATCCAGGGCGCCCCCGGCACGGAATAGGTTGTCGGCGACGATCACACCGCGCTCTGCGAGCTTTGGCAGGACGGCGTCGTAGTAGGCCGGGTATTCCGACTTCAGCGCGTCCATCCAGACCAGGTCGAACGGCCCGTCCAGCGAAGCGATCGTCGCAAGCGCATCGCCGAGGATCAGCTCCACGCGGTGCCCCACAGGGCTCGCTTCGAAGTGTCTGCGCGCGATCGCGGCGTTTTCCGGGTCGATCTCGAGCGTGGTCACGCGGCCGCCCTCGGGCAGCGCCGCCGCCATCGTCAGCGCACCGACCCCGGTGAAGGTGCCGATCTCGAGCACGCGGCGCGCGGCGCTCGCGACGATCAGCACCTCCAACAGGCGCGCCTCGGCGAGACCGCTCATCATCTGCGGCTCGGCGGTGTTCTCCCGGGTCCAGTCGGCCGCTGCGCCCAGGGACGCCGCGAATGCCGTCGTGTGCGCCTCGGCGTAGCGCTCTGCAGCTGCCGCGATCAGCTCGTCCACGGCGCGCAGACTACCGCCGCTCGAGCGCGAGGCGTATGCCGAGCCCGACCAGCACGACGCCCGTGACCCCGTCGATCGCCGCCGCAATCGGCACGAACGCCCACAGGTGCACGCCCATGGCGCCCATCGTTACAAACGCGTCAGCCCGGAGCGAGCGCGCGCCAGCGCTCCGCCGAGAGCCGGTAGAGCACGTGGCGGCAGAGCGGATGCCCGGCCGCGATCTCGGGATGGTCAAAATCCTCCGCCGGGTCGCGGGTCATGCCCAGACGCTCCATCACGGCGCGGGAGCGCAGGTTCGCGGGCGTCGTGCAGGCGACGATCTGCTCGAGCTCGAGCTCGGCGAAACCGAAGCGCACCGCCTCGCGCGCGGCTTCGCTGGCGTAGCCGCAACCCCACGCCGCGTGCGCGAGGCGCCAGCCGATCTCGACGGCCGGCGCGAAGTGCGCGTCGTAGGTGGCGAGGTCCATGCCGGTGAAGCCGATCAGCTCGCCGGTATCGCGCCGCTCGAGCGCCCACATGCCGAAGCCGTGCGCCGCGAAGTGATCCTCGAAGACGGCGATCTGCGCGTCGCTCTGCTCACGGCCCAGTAGCTCCGGGAAGAACTCGCGCACCCGCTGGTCGGCGTTGATCGCCGCGTAGGGCTCGTGGTCCTCCTCGCGCCAGCCACGCAGGCGCAAGCGTTCGGTGATCAGGACGGGCGCGGGCTCGGCCATCGGCCACGCAGCCTCCCATCGCCCCGCCCGCGGCGCAACCCCACGAGGCGTGAGCGATGATGCCCTGATGGCACGCTGGCGCCGGGGGATGCGCAACCGCCTGTCGAGCCCGGGCGCGGATCTGCACAGGCCGGCCTCGGCCTCGGGCCCCGCCCCACGTCGCGCGTCCCAGCTGTTCTCATCGCTGCACGGCTACAGGCGCGCCTGGGCGACGCCGGACCTGCTGGCGGCGCTGACGCTGCTGGTGATCGCGGTGCCCGAGCAGCTCGCCACCTCGCGCCTGGCCGGAATGCCGCCGATCACCGGCTTCTACGCATTCGTCGCGGGCACGGTGCTGTTCGCGCTGCTCGGCTCCAACCCGCAGATGTCGGTGGGTGCCGACTCGACGATCGCGCCGCTCTTCGCGGTCGGCATCATGCGCCTCGCGCCGGCCGGTTCGCCCCATTACATCGACCTCGTCGGGATCCTCGCGGTGATGGTCGGGGTGATCGTGGCGCTGATCGGGCTCCTGCGGCTCGGCTGGATCGCGCAGTTCCTGTCGGCGCCGATCATCACCGGCTTCCTCGCGGGCGTTGCGGTGATCATCGTCGTGCACCAGCTGCCCGACCTCTTCGGCATCCACTCGGTCAGCGGCTCAACGCTCTATCGGATCAAGTCAGTCGCCTCACATCTCGGTGACACCAACGGCTGGACGCTCGGGATCGGCGCGGCGGTCTTCGCGGTCGTCGTCGCGGCAGAGCGGATGGACCGTAGGCTTCCCGGCGCGCTGGTCGGCCTGGTCGGCTCGACCGTCGTGGTCGGCGCGGCCGGGCTGCACGGCCACGGCGTGGCGATCCTCGGCGCGATCGCGCACGGCGCGCCGCGCCTGGGCCTGTTCGACCTCTCGTGGTCGGCGATCGGCAGCGTGGCACCGATCGCAGGCGTCGTCGCGCTGGTCGTCGTCAGCCAGTCCGCCGCGACCACCCGGGCCTTCGCCGACGCCGGGCACTACGAGGTGGACGTCGGCCGCGACTTCGTCGGCGTCGGTGCCGGCAGCATCGCCGCGGGCCTGTTCGGGGCGTTTCCGGTCAACGCCAGCCCGGCGCGAACCGCGGCCACCGCCTCGGCGGGCGGGCGCACGCAGGCGGCGGGCCTGCTCGCCGCGGCCGCGCTGATCGTGCTGATCCCCGCCGCCGGATTGCTGAAGGACGTGCCACTGGCCACGCTCGCCGCGGTGCTGATCTTCATCGCGACACGGATCTTCCACGGCCGCGACCTGGTCTCGATAGCCCGCTTCGACCGCTTCGAACTGGGTCTGGCGGTGATCACGCTGCTGACCGTCGCCCTGGTCGGCGTCGAGCAGGGCATCGGCGTCGCGGTCGGGCTCGCGATCCTCGACCGCACCCGCCTGAGCGCACGTCCGCAGGTCCATGTGCTCGGCCGCATCGCCGGCACGACCAGCTGGGCGCCGCTCAGCGTCAACACGGAGGCCGCCCAGCTCCCGGGGGTGCTCGCAGTTCTGTTCGCGACGCCGCTGTGGTACGCCAACGCTGTTCACTTCCGCGCACAGGTCGTGGCGTCGCTTGACCGCGCCGTCGGCACGCCGCGCCTGATGGTGCTCGACGCGCTGGGGATGAGCGACCTCGACTACACGGGGACGCGCGCGCTGTCCGAGATCCTCGACGAGCTCGACCGCGAGCACATCGTCTTCGCCATCGCCCGGGCCGGCGGGCACGCCCGCGAGTGCCTGCGTCGCAGTGGACTGCTGTCGCGGATCGGCGACGACCACCTGTTCGACTCGGTCGATGAGGCAGTCGGGGCGCTCGGCCCGGCGCAGCAGCCTGGCTGAACGGCCGTGCCGGCGAACCCTGGGCAGGCGCGCCCAGGTAAGGACGCACAATCGGCGGCGCTCGTGCGGAGTGCTACAATCATCGAGTCTACCGGGTGGCTGGGGGGCTCACTGAGACTCACGGCCGACCAGTTGGAGCGCGGCGTGGGTATCCCAACGCCAGATGGTGGTAGTGAGAACGGCAGGGATGGGCTGCGGAAGCGCAAGCGGCACCGTGACGAGGCGTCCCCGGCGCCGCTCGAGGACGAGCAGACGCTCGCACTCCACGTTGAGCAGAGGCTCACCGCAACCGAACAGTCCCTCGCGGGCGCCGAGCAGGCCTTGGCCGACAGCGAGCAGACCCTCGCCGACAGCGACCAGACCGCGTCCGACATCGACCAGACCGCTTCTGACAGCGACCAGGCGGCGTCCGACAGCGACCAGGCCGCCAGCGATCGTGATTTCGCCCACGGCGGCGCGGCGAGTTCGCACGACGCAACGCGCGAGATCCGCGCCCGGGGCACGCGGCAGCGCATCGAGGCGGCCGACGGACGGATCGATGCGGCCACCGCGCGTGACGCCGTCGCGCGCGCCCGCGACCGCGCTGCCGCTGCTCGCGATCACGCCGCCGCAGCCCGTGACAGCGCCCTGGCGATCGGCGAAGACCCGGACGACGCGCCGGCGCGGGCGGTGTTCGAACACGGCCACGGCGAGCTCGCGGACCAGGTCTGGGTTGCCGAGTTCCGCGCCCAGGCGGCAGTGGACCGCGAGCAGGCCGCAGCGGACCGCAGGCGCGCGGCAGCGGACCGCGAGCACGCGGCTCGCGACCGCCTTGCGGCCGAGACCGACCGGGAGGCGCTGCTGGAGCGGCTCCTGAATGCCGAAACCGACGAGCTCACCGGGGCGCGCACGCGCTCCGCCGGCCTGGCGGACCTCGAAAACGAGATCGCCCGCGCGCGTCGCGGGTCGGCGCCGCTCGCCACCGCCTATGTCGACATCGTGGGCCTGAAGTCCGTCAACGACGAGCATGGCCACGCCGCCGGCGATGCGCTGCTGAAGCGCGCCGTGAACGGGATCCGCGAGCACATGCGCTCCTACGACCTGATCGTGCGCCTCGGCGGCGATGAGTTCCTCTGCGTGCTTTCGGACGCCACGGCGGAGATCGCCCGCACGCGCTTCGAGTCGGTCCAGGCGGCGCTCGCCGCCGACGCCGCCGAGCGGTGCGAGATCCGTTTCGGCGTCGCCGAGCTGACGCCGGATGACTCGGCACTCGATCTCGTCAAGCGCGCGGACGCAAAGCCGACCGGCAGTCACTCGACGTAGGGGCCCCTGAGGGCCGGTCGCGCCAAGCCTGCGGCGTTTCACTGATCGCCGCCCACCCGGCGACGGATAGAGTGCAAGCCAAGCCATGAGCAAGATCGCCCACGTCCACGGCCGCCAGATCTTCGACAGTCGCGGCAATCCGACGGTCGAGGTGGACGTCCGCTTGGAGTCCGGAGCGTTCGGGCGAGCGGCTGTTCCGTCGGGCGCCTCGACCGGCGAGCACGAGGCGGTCGAGCTGCGCGACGGCGGCGCGGCCTACGGCGGCAAGGGCGTCTCGAACGCGGTCGCCCACGTCAACGGCGAGATCGCCGCGGCGGTCACCGGTCGCGACGCGGCCGACCAGGCAGGCCTCGACCATGCGCTGATCGAGCTCGACGGCACCGACACCAAGGCCCGGCTCGGCGCGAACGCGATCCTCGGCGTCTCGCTCGCGTCCGCCCGCGCGCAGGCCGCCGAGCTCGAACAGCCGCTCTACCGCTTCCTCGGTGGCGAGGATGCAGCCCTCCTGCCGACGCCGATGCTCAACGTCTTGAACGGCGGCGCCCACGCCGACAACCCGGTTGACTTCCAGGAGTTCATGATCGTCCCGGTCGGCGCCGCCAACTTCGAGCAGGCGATGCGCATGGCGACCGAGACCTACCACCGCCTGAAGAGCACGCTCAACTCGCGCGGCCTCGCGACCGGCGTCGGCGACGAGGGCGGCTTCGCGCCGGCGCTCGAGTCCAACGAGGCGCCACTCGAGCTGCTCGTCACCTCGATCGAGGCGGCCGGCTACCGGCCCGGCGAGGACATCGCGATCGCGATGGACCCCGCCGCCAGTGAGTTCTTCTCCGGCGGCGCCTACAACCTCAAGGGAGAGGGCCGCACGCTCTCCTCATCCGAGATGGTCGACTACTACGAGGACCTGATCGGCCGCTACCCGATCATCTCGATCGAGGACGGCATGGCCGAGGACGACTGGGACGGCTGGGCGGCGCTGACCGAGCGCGTCGGCAAGCGGATCCAGCTGGTCGGCGACGACATCTTCGTCACCAACCCGGCGATCCTGCGCCGCGGCATCGACGCGGGAATCGCCAACTCGATCCTGATCAAGCTCAACCAGATCGGCACGCTGACCGAGACGCTCGACACGATCGCGCTCGCTCACGAGGCCGGCTACACGGCGGTCGTCTCGCACCGCTCCGGCGAGACCGAGGACGCGCTGATCGCGGACTTCGTGGTCGCGACGGCGGTCGGCCAGATCAAGACCGGCGCCCCCGCGCGCTCCGAGCGCGTGGCGAAGTACAACCAGCTGCTGCGGATCGAGGAGGAGCTCGGCGACCGGGCCCGCTTCGCCGGACGCGCCGCCGTCGTCAGCTGAAAGTGGTGGTTCGGGTCGGCGCATGCGCCGACCCGCGGGACGGCGCATGCGCCGTCCCGACGGCTGGGTGCATGCACCCAGCCGCACAGCCTCGATGAGGCGGTACGCTGTTGCGCGTCAGATGGAGTCCTGACGCGCGGGTCCGGCTTTGCGCCGGCCGCCCGCCGAACCGCCCGCCGGTGAAGGGCTGATGGCTCCTTTCGCGAACCACGCCACAGCGAAAGGAGCAGTCCTTGCCGAGCCTTGACCGACGTGAACTTGCCGCGATCGCCGTCGGAGGGGCGGCCGGCGCGCTGCTGCGGGTGTGGCTCGTGCGCGAGCTCGGCTCCGGTGCGCCCGGCTGGCCGTGGGCGACGTTCGCGATCAACGTGACCGGCTCGTTCGCGCTGGCCTACGTCGCGACGCGGCTCCAGGAGCGCCTGCCGCTCTCCACCTACCGCCGGCCACTGGTTGGTACCGGCTTCTGTGGCGCCTACACGACGTTCTCGACGATGACCGTCGAGATCGTTCGGATGCTCGAGCTGGATCACTACAGCCTGGCCGTTGGCTACGCGAGCGCGAGCATCGCGGCGGGCTTCGTGGCGATCTGGGTGGCGAGCGCGGCGGCGCGCCGCGTGCTGGTGCTCGCTTGAGCGTCTGGATCTGGCTGGCGGTTGCCGCGCTCGGCGCGGCCGGCGCGACCGGACGCTTCGTGCTCGACTCCGTGATCGGCGGTTTCGGCCGCTCGGGGCTTCCGCTCGGCACCTTCGCCGTCAACGCCACGGGCGCGTTCGCGCTCGGCCTGCTGACCGGCCTGGCCGCCGGCGGCGAGCTGCTCTTGCTGGCGGGCACGGCGGCGCTCGGCTCCTACACCACCTTCTCCACCTGGCTGCTGGAGACGCACCGCCTCGCCGAGGACGGACGCGCCGCGGCTGCGACGATCAACGCCGTCGGCGCGCTCGCCGTCGGCGTCGGCGCGGCGGCACTCGGGCGCCTGATCGGAGCGCGGCTGCTGTGAACGAGGAGTCGCTCACGCTCAGCACCTATTTCGGCGAGCGCGACCGCGCGGGCCGGCGCCTGCTCGCGGATGAGCTGTTCGACATCTACGGGGCTGAGGCGGTGCGAGCGAGCGTGCTGCTGAGGGGCGCCGAGGGCTTTGGCCGGCTGCATCACGTGCACACCGACCGCCTGCTCTCGCTGTCGGAGGACCTTCCGGTCGTCTCGATCGCGGTTGACGGGCGCGAGCGGATCGAGGCCGCCCTCGAGCGCGTGCTCGCGGTGAAGCGCCGCGGCCTGGTCACACTTGAACGCGCCCGGCTGTTGAGCGGCTCAGCAGCGGACGACGGCCCGCTCGGCGACGAGCTTGGCGCCGAGGTGAAGCTCACCGTGTTCCTCGGACGCCAGGAGCGCGTCGCGGGAGGGTCGGCGTTCGCGGCGGTCTGCGAGCTGTTTCGGCGGTGTGGCTTCGCGGGCGCCACGGTTCTGCTCGGTGTCGACGGGACGCTGCACGGCCACCGCAGGCGGGCACGTTTCTTCGCCGCCAACGCCGACGTGCCGGCGATGGTCGTGGCTGTGGGCCCGCGTGCCACCGTCGAGGGTGCTCTGACGCAACTGCGCGCGCTGCTGCCCGACCCGCTCGTGACGCTCGAGCGCGTTCGCGTGTGCAAGCGCGACGGGAAGCTGCTGGCGACGCCGCACGAGCTGCCCGGAACCGACGAGCACGGCCTCGGGCTGTGGCAGAAACTGACCGTTTACAGCTCGGCGGCCGACGACCATGACGGCGTTCCCCTGCATCTGGAGATGATGCGCCGCCTGCGCGCCGCGGACGCCGCCGGCGCCACCAGCCTGCGCGGGATCTGGGGCTTCCACGGCGAGCACCGCCCGCACGGTGACCGGCTCCTGCGGGTGCGCCGCCATGTGCCCGTGGTGACGATCGCGATCGACACGCCCGAACGCACGACGCAGTCGTTCGCGATCATCGATGCGCTGACCGTCGAGCGCGGGCTCGTCACCAGTGAGCTCGTGCCGGCGCTTGCGGCGATCAGCGAGGAGCGCCGGCGGGGCGGTCTGCGCCTGGCGCGCCATCGACTCTGAACGCCCGCCTCCCGCTCAGCTGCTGGACTCGATCACGCCGAACGCCGCGCACGTTCCGGAGCTGTCGAACACCGTGAGCGTCCCGGACGCGACCTCGCCGTTCTGCTCGTAGGAGAGGTCGACCTGCGCGGGCGCGGTGCTCGTGGTGGTGAGCGTGGAACCGGTGTTGAAGGTTCCCTCCGCCTTGATGAAGCCCGTCGCGCCGGCGTTCGTGACGTCGCTCATGCCGAGCGAAGCCCCGCTCGTCGACGTGGTCGCGTCGATGTCGACATCTCCGCCGGTGCAGCGCATCGCGAGCGTCAGCCCTGCATCGGTGTGCACAAGCGTCGTGTCGGTGCTCGAGCCACTCCACAGGGAGACGTTCGAGAGCTCGTCGCCGTCGACGTTCGACGCGTTCGTCGCGTTCGTCGCGTTCGTCGCGTTGGTCGCGCTGTCGCGCTGGTCGCGTTGGCGACTGTCCCCGAGACCTGTGAGCCGCTGACGGCGCCGGTGACCGTCCCGGCGGAGGTGGCCGTCGTCGCGCTGGTCGCGTTGGCGACGGGGCCCGAGACCTGCGAGCCGCTGATCGAGCCGGTGATCGTGCCGGCCGTGGCGGCGGTGATCGCGTTCTCGGCGCTGGTGGCGTTTGCCACGGCGCTCGACACCTGGGAGCCGCTGATCTTGCCTGTGATCGTCCCCGCCGTCGTGGCCGTCTTGGCGACGTCGGCGCTCTCGGCGCTGTTGGCAACCGATGCGTTGCCCGCGAAGGCCGCCGACGGAACGGTCGGAAGATTGGTGACGTTGAGCTGCGCGGCGGTGATCGTGTGGTTCTCGAGCTTGGTGCCTGGGACAGAGTGGTCCTCGAGCTCCGAGCCGCTGATCTGATGCGTCGTGTACTGCGTTCCGCCGGTCACCGCAGCAGACGTTCCGCCGAGCGCGACGAACAGCGCGAGCGCCGCGATCACCGTCGCCGCGTGCGGCCTGAGCTTGCGTTTCATCGTCGAATTACCTCCATGTGCGGGAATTTCTCGCTGCCAACGTACGGTCACGGTAGCGAGGTCGACCGACATCGGGCGCCGCCGGACGCGGCCGGGCCGCGCGGACCGGCCGCGACGGCGGTCAAACGGCGCCCGGAGAACGTCGATCGCGAGCCTGGAGGGCGGGCCCCGCCCGCTCAGTGGTAGACGAGCGACGGGCGGCCCGGGCACAGCAGCGTGTAGCGCCGGCGCGGTGCGGCCGGGTCGCGCAGGGTCCTCGCGTCGAGTCCGACCGCCGCGCCCGCGACGACGTAGATGCGCGAACCGTCGTTGAGCCTCTGGCAGGGCGGCGGGCCGGCCGTCCCGGCCGGACTGAGCACCAGCGACGCCTGTTCGGCAGCCGGGAAGGCTCCCGCGTCAGCGACATGCAGCCCCGCGGCCATCACCATCACCGACAGCCCGTCGTCGTTGAAGTCGGCCGGATCGGGCCCGGTGTAGAGCAGGACGTCGCGCACGCCGTAGGCTCGCAACCCCGCGATCAGCGCGCCGACGTCCCCGTCGTGGGCCGGTGGGCCGCGCAGCCAGCCCGCAGTGTCATAGAGCGTGACCTCGTGCTCTGACCCGGGTAGCCGGAACTGGACCGTGCTGCCGATGCCGGTCGAGACTCCCACGAAGTAGATCGCGGCGAGCGCGACCACGGCGGCCGAGAGCGCCGCGCGCCAGCGCGCGCGAGAGAGAGTCGCGATCCAGCCGGTCGCGAGCAGCGCGACATAGACGAGCATCGGCAGCGTGTAGCGCGGGTCCTTGTGAACCAGGACGGTCATGCCCAGGTAGGAGACGAAGGCACCCGCCAGCAGCTCCGGCTCGACGCTGGCGGCATCCAGACCGCGCCGGATCAGGCGCCGAAGGGCGAGCACGATGCCGATCACGAAGGCCACGGTGAGCGGCGCGAACAGCTGCTCGTTGACCAGGTTCCAGCCGTACCAGGTGAAGCTCGAGAGCGAGGAGAGCGGCGGAGCCTGCTCGGGGTTCGGGGTGAGACCGCCGATCACGCTGTAGGTCGAGCTGATCTGCGCCGCGTGGTCGATATACCAGGGAGCCGCCACGATCAGCGCGGCCAGCGTGTAGGCGAGTATGCCGCGGCGACCGTCGCGGCCGGCGCGCAGCGCGGCGACCACGACGAACCCGGCAAGGAAGACGACGGAGGTCTGCTTGGTCATCAGCGCTAGCCCGCCCAGCGCGCCGGCCAGCGCCGCCATCCCGACGCGCTCGAAGCGCCGCGAAGCCAGCAGCGCCCAGACGCTGACCGCGATCATGGCCGCCTGCGGCCCGTCGAGGTAGTACTCGTGCATCGTCGAAACGATCATCGGGCTGCCGAGCGCGAGCACCGCCGCGAGCACCCCCGCACGCGGGCCGTAGGCGATCCTCGCCGCGCCGAAGCAGCCGAACGCGAGCAGCGGCACGAAGACGATGTTCGAGGAGAGGATCAGCGTCGTCGGGTGCAGGCCCGCGACGAAGATCGACAGCGCGCCGACCAGGTGAACGAGCGGCGGATAGCTGTTGTAGTCGGTGAACGGGCGCGTCAGCGCTCCGCTGGCGAGCTCGTTATGGATCACCGCGGCGAAGTACTCGTGCGAGCCGCTGTCCCAATCGGGCACCCGGTCGTCGGCGCCCAGCCACCAGACCGACATCGCGACGAAGCCTGCGATGGCGAGCCAGACCCAGCGCGCCTCACGGCTGATGCGCAGACGCCCCAACGCCTTCGCGGCGTCAAGCGGTCGCGGACGATCGATGTCGATCCGCGAGATGCGGCGTCGCCCAAAGGGCGCGCCGTGTCGGTGGGTCTGTTGTGGTGACGCCATGGCGTTTTGAACGGACTGCTTGGGAGGTGTCCGCGGCCGGTCCGCAAGGGCGCAGCCGTGTCCGCAGGACCCCGCTGGCGTTATCGGCCGCTGGCGCCGGGGTGGTGAGCGGAGCATGCGCGCGCGCGGGCAGCGCAAACGCCGCGCCCGGCCCCCTGTCGCCGGCAGGCTGACCCACGGAGTGGCGCGGCGTCCGATGATTCCCGAACACCGTTAGGGTGCGGCCCGATGGCCAAGCGCGATCGAGCGGACGGGCACGGCATGGACCGCCGCACGTTCGTCAAGGGCGGGCTGGCCGCCGGCGGCCTGATCGCGGGAGCGGGCGCCGCGATTTGGGCGGCGACCGGCGGCGGCGGGAAGGAGACACCGCCGCCGGCTCGACCTTCGCCCCAGGGCAGGAGGCGAGTCCGCAAGGGGGCTCCCAACGTCCTTGTGATCGTCGTCGACCAGATGCGCTTTCCGCAGTGGTTTGGGCCGGCCGCAAACCGCGTGGGCCTGCCGCCAAACCTCGCGCTGCTGCGTCAGGATGCCGTCTCGTTCGAGCGTCACTACACGGCCGCCAACGACTGCACGCCGTCGCGCGCCGCACTGCTGACGGGTCTCTACACCCACCAGACCGGCTGCATGATCACCGGCGCGAGCACGCTCTACGCAGGCTTCCCCACCTGGGGCACGATGCTCCGCGAACACGGCTACAAGACCTACTGGTACGGCAAGTGGCATCTCACGCGCGGCGACCACCACTGGAGCGAGGCACGCGGCCGGCCGCTGCTCGAGAGCTACGGGTTCTCGGGCGGAACCTACCCGTCGCCGGACGGCGCCCCGGGTCAGGGCTGGCGCGTGGACCCTCGCATCACCGACCAGTTCGCCGCCTGGTACTCCGATCACGCAGACCGCCAGCCATGGTGCACGACGGTCTCGCTCGTGAACCCCCACGACATCGCCTGGTGGTACGAGCGCACCGACCGCTTCCGCGCCGAGGCCTCGGCGCGCCGCGTGGTGTCGCGCCTGCCCCCGAACTTCGAGACGCCGGCGCAGCTGATCGAACGTGGCAAGCCGCGCCTGCAGCTCTCGCTCCAGGAGACCTCGGCGAGATCGTTCGGTGCGGTCCCATTCACGGGCCCCGACGTGCAGGCGGCTTGGCTGCCGTTCCTCGATCTCTACATGAAGCTCGAGCTCGCCGCGGACCGCCACATCGGGCGCATCCTGCACGCCCTGCACAGCCGACCGGAGGTGGCCGCGAACACGGTCATCGTGTTCACGGCTGACCACGGCGAGTACGGCGCCTCGCACGGCCTGCGTGGCAAGGGCGCCGGCGCGTACGAGGAGGGCATCCGGGTGCCGCTGCTCGTCAAGGATCCGCGCGGCCGCTTGACGGGCGCACCGCAGCAGCCGCGCACGCAGCTGACCTCGAGCGTGGACGTCGCGCCGCTGCTCCTGACGATCGCCACCGGATCCGAGGATTGGCGTCGCGAGCGCTACTACGAGCACCTCGCCGGGCGCCTCGAGCTGTCGGCCCTGCTGGCGGACCCGGACGCGCCCGGTCGAGCACACGTGCTGCACACCACCGACGAGATCGTGACCGAATACGCGATCGAGCTTTACGCCGCCGACGCCCCTCTGCACGTCGTCGCGCTGCGCACCCCGCACGCGAAGTACGCGGTCTATGCGGACTGGACGACGGACGGCATCGACCTGCTGCCGGCCGGACAGGAGAGCGAGCTCTACGACTACAGCACCGAAAGCGGGCACCTGGAGCTGCACAACAGCGCGGGCGACAACCCGCTCGACAGAACGATGAACGCCGAACTCCTGCGCGCCCTCTCCGACGAGTTGCGCGCCACTCTCCCCCAACGACTGCTTGCCGCGAGCGAGGCCGGGATCGACGATTACCTCTTCACGGCGAAGGCCGCTGCGGCCGCGGCGACGGCGCGGCGACGAAGGCGCCGCGAAGCCGAGCGCGGCGCCGCCGGTCGGGGAATCCTCTGACCGCGCTGCGGCGCCCCGCGCAGCGCGGCGCCTGGCGGCGGGGCCTCACCCCTCAGCTCCCGACCCAAGCAAGGAGGTACCGCCATGATCAACACGCTCAACATCTTCACCGCGGAGAAACCTGACGGCCGGCTCGACGTGGCTTCGGCTGTGGGGTCCTCCGAAACGGCCATGTTCATCTACGACATCGCTCCCGGTGAGAGCTCATCCCCCTACCACTACGAGTACGTCGAGGAATGGTTGCTGGTCATCGCCGGGACGGTCGCCGTTCGCACTCCTGACGGCGAGCACACGCTCGAACGCGGAGCACTCGTCCGCTTCCCGGCCGGAGCAGACGGAGCGCACAAGGTCATGAATAGGAGCGATTCGCCGGCTCGAACGCTCCTCTGGTGCAGCTCGCGCGAACCCGCCGTGTCCGTCTACCCGGACAGCGACAAGGTCGGCGTATGGCCTGGAAACGCCGAGGACACTCTGATCTTCGTCCGCGGCACCGCCGTCCCATGGTCACACGGCGAGGACGGTTGGAACATGGCAAGCTGAGACCGAAAGGTTTGACGGACGATCCTCGGCACCGCATGACGATCAAAGACCGCATCTGCTTGAGCACGTTTCGCGCGCCTGTCATCGTCAGGCGCGGGCGGCGCGACGAGCGGCGAAAGCTGGGCCGCGTCGCGTTCACCGCCGCGATGCTGGCCGCCGCGGCCCTCGCGGGCTGTGGCGGCAGCGGTTCCGGCGGCGGCACACATGTGACGTCGTTTCTCGCCAAGGAGCTTGCCTACTCGCAATGCATGCGCTCGCACGCGGTGCCGGACTTCCCCGACCCCAACAAGCAGGGCAATCTCGTGATCCAAGGCACACCCGGCAATGGTCTGGATCCGAACTCGCCGGCACTCCAATCCGCCGAGAAGGCCTGCGGGCCGTTCCCCTCGGACGTGACCGCGGCGCAGGAACTCCAGGAGTTCTCCATATCGTTGAAAGCCGCGGCCTGCATGCGGGCAAACGGCGTGCCGAAATTCCCTGACCCCAAGCTCGTCGGCAGCGGCGCCAACGCGATCATACGACTCTCCCTCGGCAACCTCCCCGACTCGCCGGGCTATCAGCGGGCCGCCACGAAGTGCAAGGCGCCGTCCGCGTTCGCCGGCGGACCATGAGCCGCGAGAAGCCGTTCGCGGCGGCGCTTGAATATCCGCCGCTGAACGTCGTCGTGCGAACCCCTCGCCTCGAGCTGCGCGGGGCCACTGACGAGTTGCTGGCGCTGCTTGCCCCAGTCGTCCGCGACGGTGTCGTCGACCCCGACGAGGCGCCGTTCGACGATCCGATGTCGCTCTATGCCGACGGCCCAGAGCGCGAGTGGAGATGGCTGCGAGGCATCTGGGCAGGTCGAGCGCGCGTCGATCCACAGTCGTGGCGGCTGTACTTCGTGGTCATGGTGGGCGGCGTCGCCACCGGCATGCAGGACGTCATCGGGCAGAACTTTGACTCGCTGGGAACCGTGGGCACCTTTTCCTGGCTTGCGCCCGCGTACCGCGGTCGCGGCCTTGGGACCGAGATGCGCGCAGCAGCAATCGAGCTGGCCTTCGCCGGTCTCGGCGCTCGTGAAGCTTCCAGCGATGCGTTCGTCGACAACGCGGCCTCCAACCGCGTCTCGCAGGCCCTCGGCTACGAGCCCAACGGCACGGAATGGGCCACCCGCCGCGGCGAACCGGCCCTGATGCTGCGGTGGAAGCTGACCCGCGAACGATGGGAGAGTCGCCGCCGTGAGGACATCACGCTCGTCGGCGTCGACCCGTGCCGAGCAGTGCTTGGCTTGCCGAGGCAGGAGGCGTGTCGATGAACGCACGGAGGATCCGCCGCGCCGCGAAAGGTCTGCGCGAGTGGTGGGCATCGCCTCCGCGATCCGGCATGCAACGGCTCATCAGTCCATGGGAGTACCGCCGCCTTCGCCTCTTTGGGCTTGCACGCCTCGGCGGCGGCACCGTCGGGATCGCCGTGGGTGTCGCGTGCCTCGCCTACAGCGCGTACGGCTGGGGAGCGTTCTTCATGCTTATTGGCGCGCTGAATCTTGCGTGTGGTTACTGGTACGTCACCATCGCTCGCCCCGCGGTGCCCCGAGCCGCTGCCAACGACTAGAGGAGCTCCGCGAGCCCGCTCCTGCGGGCTCTTTCGATGGGCCGTGAAGGAATCGAACCTTCAACCTTGGGCTTAAGAGGCCCCTGCTCTGCCAATTGAGCTAACGGCCCGCGGGACTACGGGGCGACCGGCGCGGGGATGTTAGCGGCGATCAGCCGCCGGTGGACCCGGTCGCGCCCGCAGATTTGCCGGACCCGGTCGAGCCCGTGGCGCCGCTCGCTCCCGTGACGGCGGGGATCGCGCCGGGGATCGAGCTGACCCCGGTCGTCGCGGCCGCGGCCGCGGCCATCTCCTCGAGTGTGCTGTCGACCGTGCTGAGATTTGCCTTGCCGGCGATCGAGCGCGCCTTCGCCGCTGCGAGGTCGCCCTGCGAGTCGTCGCGCGAGAGCCACGCGTAGTAGGCGAGTTCCTCGTAGTTCGAGACGTTGGGCTGCGCGGCCGTGACGACCAACTGCGCCGTCCCGGCTGTTTTGTAGTCGCCGACGCCGCCGGGCGGGGCGCCGAAGGCGGCGACGATCTCCTGGGCGAACAGCACGTTGGGGTTCGCCGCCGCGAGCGCGAGGTAGCGATTCCACGCCGTGCGCATCTCGTTCAACGCGAGATGGCCGGCCTTCGTGAAGCCGGATGTCGAAAGGTAGTTGTCGGGCAGGGTGGCGAGCGAGTAGGCGGCTTCGCCGACCTTCAGCCATGCGGCCGCGCTGTTCGGCGAGGCGTTCGCCCGCTTCTCGGCCGTGGACAGAGCCTTCACGTACTGCTTCTGGCCCGTCGCGGTGCCGCCGCCGCCGCCCGCGGCGGTCAGCAGGCCGCCGAAGTTGGAGCCGTTGCCGATGCCGAAGAAGATCAGGCCGCCGCCGATCAGGACGGCGAGGAAGACGTAGACGACCTTGATGACCCGCCGGCGGTGCGGGCTGCGGAGATCAAAAAGCATTGTCTGAGGAGATCGGCGGTGGGATCGGCGGCGCGATGGGAGGCGGTGGCGGTGTGGCGGTCGGGGCGGTGGAGCGGTCCTCTGAACGCGCCCGGCGGGCGTCGCGACGGTCGAGCCACGCAACCACCAGGATACCCACCTCGTAGAGCACGATGACGGGCAGCGTCTCCAGTGTCATCGTCACCACGTCGCCCGGCAGTAGCGCTGCGATCAAAGCTGCGATCACGATCGCGAAACGCCGGTTCTTGCGCAGCTGGCGTTTCGTGACGATCCCCGCCCGAGCAGCCGCGACGACGGCCAGCGGGACCTGGAAGATCAGGCCCATCGCGAGCATGATCAGCGCCGCGAACGAGTAATAGCTGGAGGCCTGTACGAACTGCTCGAAGGAGCCGCTGTTGAAGTTCTGCAGGAAGTGCACGGCGGCCGGCAGCACGACGAAGTAGCCGAACAGCACGCCGCAGGCGAACAGGCCCGGCACCGCCATCAGCACCGGCCGTGCGGCCCGGCGCTCATTCGGGCTGAACGCCGGGATGATGAACCCGTAGAGCTCGTAGAGGATGATCGGCAGCGAAAGCAGCAGCGCGAAGTAGAAGGTGACCGTGACCGTCGCGGTGAACGGCTCGCCGATCCCGATCGTCACGAGGCTGTTGGACGGGATCGTCTTGGGCAGCGGCCGCAGCCCCTTGTTGAGCCCCGCGATCAGCGGGTCGAGCGTCTTGCGGGGCGCCGCCTTGAGGCCGTTGGAGGGGTTCTCGAGCAGCTTGATCACGGTCGTCAGCGCGTGCGCGGTGTCCTTCAGCGCCTGGTCGGTGCACCACACCGGCCCCTGCTCGCCCTGGCACTTCTTGACCTGGCTCTGCGTCTCCTTGGCGTAGGGGTCGCCGATCAGCTTCAGCAGGGCGTGGTTCTGCCAGAAACAGAAGCCAAACGCGACGCCGATCGCGACGATGCTGACGATCAGGCGCGTGCGCAACTCGTCGAGGTGCTCGACGAGGCTCAGGTGTTCCTCATGGCCGACGGGGCGAACGACGCGGGGCATCTCTCCAGCCTAGCGGGAAGACACCCGTCCACCGGGCGCTCAAGCGCCGAGCTCGCGCGGCCGATGAGCGAGGTATGAACAGCAACAGCGGCAAGCGCCGTGCCCACGACATCGACTTCCCCGATCAGGCGGAGCTCGATGCCGCGGCACTCGAGACCGTCGAGGAGCACGACGAGACCACGACCGACCCGGAGCTGTGCCGCTGTGGCAGCTGCGGCTCGATGCTCGTGCAGCCGATCGACTGGTCGCTGATCGGACGTTCGCACTGGCGGGTCGTCCTGCGCTGCCCCAACTGCGAGTGGAGCGGCACCGGCGTCTTCGGCCAGGAGGCCGTCGACCGCTACGACCGCGAGCTCGACCGCGGTACGCGCAAGCTCCAGTCGACGCTCACACGCGTTTCGCGCGCCTGCATGGAGGCCGAGATCGAGGCCTTCGCCCAGGCCCTCGAGCGCGACCTGATCGTCCCGTTCGACTTCTAAGGGGCTCGCGACCGGCTCCGCCGGTCGCTGCGCCGGCTTGACACGCGCTTGGCGCTACGCGGCCCCCAGGGTTGCGGACGTGCTCGCGACCGGCTTCGCCGGTCGCTGCGCTGACTCGAGACGCGCTTGGCGCGACCCGGGCCACACGGTTGCTGACCGCGTGCGCGGCGAGATGCCCGCCACGACCTCGCCCGTCACTGCGCGGCACGAGCGAACCCGTGGTGACGTCGGTCACGCAATCGGCCCGCAACCCTGCCTCACTGAGTAAGCCCAAGCGCGCCTCAAGCCGGCGCGCAGGGATCGCGAGGCGATCCCGGGCACCAGTTTCAAGCGAACCGCTCGACCAGCCCGTCCGCCATCAGCTCGAGTGCGCGGCGCTGGAGTGGCGGGCAGGCGGCGGGGAGCTCGCGCTTGGCTGTCGCGACGAGGTCGAGGGCGACGCGGCGGGCGCGCTCGCCGGCGCCGGTGGCCTCGATCGAGGTGCAGATCTCCTCCGCCTCGGCCGCTCCGGCGATCGCCCGCAAATCGAGCGCGGCGAGCTGCGGTGAGCTCTCCCGCGCGAGGATCAGGGGCAGCGTGACCGTGCCGTCGAGCAGATCGGTGCCGCGGCGCTTGCCGGTTCGCTCGGCCGGGCCCGTGACGTCGAGCACGTCGTCGAGCAACTGGAAGGCGAGCCCGACGGCGCGTCCGAAGGGCCCCAGCGGCGGCCCGCCGCCGACCAGCGCCCCGAGCTCGCAGGCGGCGGCGAACAGCCGCGCGGTCTTCAGCTCGCAGCGTTGGAGGTAGCGCTCTACTGTCACGTCGGCGCGCCACGCGTCGGCGCGCTGCATCAGCTCGCCGCGGGCCAGCGCCGCGGAGGCCGCCGAGAGCGCGCGCAGCTGGGCGATCGCGCCGTTTCGCGCGAGCTCGGCGAAGGCGCTCGAGAACAGCAGGTCGCCGGTGGCCGTGGCGGCCGTGCGCCCGGCCGCGGCGAACACGGTCTGGCGGCCCCGACGCAGCGGCGCGTCGTCGAGCACGTCGTCGTGCACGAGGGTCGCCGAGTGGATCAGCTCGACCGCGGCCGCCGCGCGTGAGAGCGCGACGTGCGCCTCGCTGCCGAGGCCGGCGACGAAGACCAGCAGCGGGCGCAGGCGCTTGCCGCCGGCCGCGACCGTCGCCAGCGAGTGCTGCTCGACCGCGGCGATCTCGCGCAGCCGCGTCTCGGCGGCGGCCATCGCGGTCCGCATCGGCTCGCCCCCGAGTTCGAGAATCGCGTCGAACGGATCGGCGGCCGTCGCGATCAGGCCACCTCGCCGACGTGGATCGCGATGATGCCGCCGGCCGTCAGCACGTAGCTGATCGCGCGCAGGCCGCAGCCATCCATCACGGCGGCCAGCTCGCGCGGGCCGGGGAAGCGCTTGACCGAGCTCGGCAGATAGCTGTAGGCGGCGCCGTCGCCGGCGAAGCGCCCGAGCGCCGGGACGATCCGGTCGAACCAGGCGCGGAAGAAGCTCGCCAGCGGCTCGCGCGTCGGACGCGTGATCTCGAGGATCACGATCCGCCCGCCCGGGCGCACGACGCGCACCATCTCGGCGATGCCGCGCTCGAGGTCTGAGAAGTTGCGCGCGCCGAATCCGACCGTCGCCGCGTCGAAGCGGTCCGAGGCGTAGGGCAGCGCCAGCGCGTCAGCCCACTCGAAGCGCAGCTGCGGCGCCTTCGCCCTCGCGCGCGCGAGCATCTGCTCGGAGAAGTCGCAGGCGATCACCTCGCCGCCGGGTGCGACGGCGCGTTCGAGCGCGATCGCCAGATCGCCGGTGCCGGTCGCCACGTCGATCACGCGGCTGCCCGGGCCGACCCCCGCCAGCTCGACGGCGCGTTCGCGCCAGCGGTGGTGAAGGCCCGCCGTCATCAGCGTGTTCATCGCGTCGTAGGGGCCCGCGATGCGATCGAACATCGCCCGGACCTGGCCCGCCTCGAGCGTCCCGGGCCCTTCGGCGGACATCTACTTCAGGTCGGACAGGAAGGCGACGACGGCGCTGAACTGCTTCGCCGGGAGCCCGCCCGGACCGCCGTAGGACGGCATCGGCTGGGTCGGGTTGACCAGCGTGCGCGCGATCGCCTGGGCCGGAATCCGGTCGCCGATCTTGGTCAGCACGGGACCGGGGCCGTTGTTGCCGTTGCTGCCGATCAAATGGCACGCCTCGCAGCCGGACTGCGCGACGACCGAACGGCCGAGGTAGAACTCCGAGACCGCCTGCTTGCCCTGCGCGACGACCAACGCCGGCGCGGGGATCGTGTTCTCCGTCGGCGGGCCGGCGTTGGCGCCCAGATAGGTGAGGTAGGCCATCGCGCAGATCACGAAGATGCCGGTCAGCGTCGCGACCGGGCGGCGCAGCGGGTGGCGCTCCGGGCCGCGGTCGTAGAACGGCAGCAGGAACAGCAGGATCATCGCGAGCGTCGGCACGCCGATCGTCGCGAGGCCGACGAAGTTCGGCGGCTTGATCACGCGCAGCAGCTCGAAGAGGAAGAAGAAGTACCACTCCGGGCGCGGCGTGTAGGTGGTCGTCGCGGCGTTGGCCTTGGGGCCGAGCTCGGCGCCGAGCACGATCGAGAGCGCCATGATGATCGCGACGACGAGCACGCCCATCAGCCCGTCCTTCGCCACCGCGTAGGGGAAGAACGGCTTGCCCTGGCTCTTCAGGACCGAGTACTCGCGGAGGTACTCCTCCTTCTCGCGCTGGTTCACAGCTGTTCCTCGACCAGCTCGGGCTCAGGCTTGGCGCGCAGCCACGGCGGAGCGGTCGTGCCGAGCTTGGCGACGAGGTAGAGGTGGGCGCCGATCATCGCCGCGATCAGCCCCGGCACGAGCAGCATGTGAATCGAGTAGAAGCGCGACAGTGTCGTGGCGCTGAACTCGGGGCCGCCGCGGAGGAAGTCGGACAGGTAGGGGCCGAGCAGCGGGCCTGTGCCGTTGATGTTGACGCCGACGATCGTCGCCCAGTAGGAGCGCTGGTCAAACGGCAGCAGGTAGCCGGTGAACGACATCGTCATCGTCAGGATCAGCAGTACGACGCCGATCACCCAGTTCAACTCGCGCGGGTACTTGTATGCGCCGAAGAAGAAGGTGCGGCCCATGTGCAGGAAGACGAGGATCACCATCACCGAGGAGCCCCACTTGTGCATGCCGCGCACGAACTGGCCGAGGAACACGTCGTTGGTGATGTAGCGCACCGACTCGTAGGCGCCGCCACCGGCGTCGGGCCGGTAATACATCGCGAGGAAGACGCCGGTGATCGCCTGGTTGAGGAAGGCGATCATCGTCGCCGAGCCGAGCGTGTAGAACCAGTTGGTGCCCTTCGGCACCTTGCGGAAGAGGGCCCAGCGGACGCCGCCCGATAGCGAGGTCCGCTCGTCGATCCAGTCGACCGCCGACTTGCCCGCCTCGGCGCCCTTCTGGAGCGGCGTGTGCGGGCGACCGCGCTGGGTCCCCGGCGGCGGCGGCTGGGGCAGGAAGCGCGGCGGGATCGGCGGCGCCGGCAGCTTGGGCATCAGATGCGCACGCTCGGCCTGGACGGATACAGGTACTGCCCGATCCCGTCGAGCGGCTCGCCCGGATCGCGCGGCGAGAAGGCGCGCAGCTCGCTGTTGACGCTGTAGCGCGCGCCGACCTGGACGTAGCCCTCGTGCAGGCGGGTGAAGAAGCGGTCCAGCGGCCGCGGCGGCGGTCCGCCGACGCGGACCCCCTGCAGGTCGTAGACGCCGCCGTGGCAGGGGCAGATGAAGCGCTCGGAGGCGGGCACCCAGCGCACCGGGCAGCCGAGGTGCGCGCAGCGCGTGGAGATCGCGACCCAGCGGTTGAACTGGGTCGGCGGCGTCGTGTCGATCGACGGGTTGCGCGCGCGGATGTAGACGGTGCTGTTGCCGGCCTCGCCGATGCCCGGCGCGATCACGATCACGGCCGGGATGTAGTTGTCGTCGGGGAACATGTCCGGCGTGCCGACGGTCTGCCAGCCGAGCGTGTCGTTCTTGAAGATCGGCCCGATCGCGAACGCCACGGCCGGCAGCGCGAAGCCCATCGTCGCGAGCGCACCGGCGCCGTGGGCGGTGCCGGTCATGAAGCGCCGCCGGGTCACGGTCTCCCCCTCGAAGGCGCCGGGAATACCGCGATCAGCGGTGTACTTTGACTTGCTGGGCCTGCGCGTGGGTGCCAATGACGCTCCTGGGAAACCGGGCGAGCGCGAAGAATACCGTCATGCCCTGGCAGGGGAGTCAGCCAGCGCGCGCAGCGCCGCGCCACCGCCTGCGTCCCCCGCGCGGGCCAGCGCCTTCGCCTGGCGGTAGCTCTCCGCGGCGCCCCATCCGACCGCCTCCGCACCGGCCCGCCAGAGCGCCTCGCAGGCTTCCCCCTCGCCGCGGCCGACCAGCAGCGCGCAGAGCGCGATGATGTCGGCGAGCTCGAGCACGCCCTCGAGGTCGCCGAGCGCGACGAGCCGCTCGAGGCCGACCGTGTAGAGCCGGTCGCCGGCCAGCAGCGAGAGGTCGGCGTCGGCGTCGGAGAGCACGCGGGAGACGCCGTAGTGCAGCAGGTAGCCCTCGTAGATGGTCTCGATCAGCAGCTCGTAGGCGCCGGGGTCGGCGCGCGCGCGCGGCCCGGCGGCGGCGATCGGGCCAAGCGTCGCCCGCGCCCCGGCGGGCACGCTCTCGAGCAGGCCGGTCGCGAGCGGCTCGCCCTCGGCAGCGATCAGCTCGCGCAGCCGCTCGAGCGTGCTCATCGCGCACCGTCGATCGCGGCGAAGGCGTCACCCGCGGCCGCAACCGTCTGCTCGAGCTGCTCGGCGGTGTGGGCCAGCGACGGGAACCACGCCTCGAACTGGGACGGCGGGGGGTAGACGCCGCGCGCGAGCAGCTCGCGGCACCACGCGCCGTACGCGGCGAGGTCGCAGGCCTGCGCGCCTGCGAAGTTCGCCGGCGGCGCGGCGGCGAAGAACACCGTCAGCAGCCCCGGCACCCAGACGACGCTGACCGGGCGGCGGCCGGCGGCGCCGGCGATCCCCTCGGCGAGCGCCCGGGTGGTCGCCTCGAGCCTGACGTAGGCGGCCTCGTCGAGCAGCGCCAGCGTGGCGAGGCCCGCGGCGACCGCCAGCGGGTTGCCCGACAGCGTGCCCGCCTGGTAGACCTCACCGACCGGCGCGAGCAGCTCGAGCAGCTCGCGCGGCCCGGCCAGCGCGGCCGCCGGCAGCCCGCCGCCGAGGATCTTGCCCAGCACGATCAGGTCTCCCTGGACGCCGCTGCGCTGCGCCTCGCCGCCGCGCGCGACGCGAAAGCCGCTGATCACCTCGTCGCTGATCAGCAGCGCGCCGCATGCGCTGCTGCGCTCGCGCAGCAGCTCGAGAAAGCCGGGCGCCGCCGGGACGAGGCCCATGTTGGCCGGACAGGGCTCGGCGATGATCGCCGCCACCTCGTGGCGCTCGAGTGCGAGCTCGAGCGCGGCGGGATCGTTCCAGGGCACCACCACCGTCGCCGCGGCCGTCGCCGCCGGCACGCCCGGGCTGGACGGGATGCCCTGGGTCGCCACGCCAGATCCTGCCTGCGAAAGCAGGCCATCAGAATGACCGTGGTATGCGCCGGCGAACTTGATCACGACGTCGCGGCCCGTGCGGGCCCGCGCCAGGCGGATCGCCGTCATCGCCGCCTCGGTGCCGGAGGAGGTCATCCGCAGCATCTCGGCGCCCGGGATGCGTGCCGCGACCTGCTCGGCAAGCGTCAGCTCGAGCGCGGTCGGCGCCCCGAAGCTCGTGCCGCGGGCGGCCGCCGCCGACACCGCCTCGATCACCGCCGGGTGCGCGTGGCCGGCGATCAGCGCCCCCCACGAGCAGACGTAGTCGACGTAGCGGTTGCCGTCGACGTCGACGATCTCGGCGCCCTCGCCACGCTCGATGAAGATCGGGTCGCGGCCGATTGCGCGCATCGCCCGCACCGGGGAGTTCACGCCGCCCGCGAGCACGGTGCGCGCGCGGGTGTAGAGCTCGGCCGAGCGGGAGTCGTTGAACGTGGTCGCCACCGCCCCGGGGACGATATTCGACACCGGGCGCCGCTCCCCGGCGGTCGACCGCAACGGGCTCGCTTGATGCGCTAGCGTCGGCGAGGTGACCGGGCAACGCTCGCTCCCGACGCTGCTCTCCCAGGCGCTCGTGGCGTTCACGATCGAGTTCGACAACGAGTCCGCTCGCCGCTCGCCACACCGCACGACGGCGGGTCGCCAGGCGGGCGAGCGGGGTCGGGGGCCGTGGCTCGTGTCGCTGGTGATGTGGGCGAACTTCATGCGCTTCGTCGGCGAGCGGGGCCGGCCGCTGCGCGACCTGGCCGAGCAGGCGCGGATGACGAACCTCAAGGGCCTGCTGCGCTGGGGCTACATCGTGCTCGAACCCGATCCGGCCGACCCGCGCCCGGCGCCCCCGCGTGGCGACTGGCTGGTGCGGACGACGCCCTATGGCGCTCGAGCGCAGGAGGTCTGGCGCCCGCTGGCCGGCGAGATCGAGGGGCGCTGGCGCGAGCGCTTCGGGGCGGGCGCGATCGACGCGCTTCGTGGGGAGCTCGAGGCGATCGTCGGCGGACTCGAGCTGGAGCTGCCGCATTACCTGCCGGTGACAAGCGTCTATCGCCAGGACCCGGAGCGCTGGCGAGCGCGGAGCGGGCCTGGGGAGCCGCCGGAGTCGCTCGACCTCTCGGCGCTGCTATCGCAGGCGCTGCTCGCGTTCGCGATCGAGTTCGAGCGCGAGTCGCCGCTGTCGCTGGAGCTCTGCGCCAACGCGCTGCGGGTGATCGACGCCGACGGCGTGCGGGTTCGCGACCTGCCGGCGCTGACCGGTCTCTCGAAGGAGGCTTGCGCGGTGGCGCTCGGCTTCCTCGAGCGCAACGCGCTGGCGATCGTCGAAGCCGACCCGCGCGCCGCCCGGACGAAGCTCGCCCGGTTGACCGAGCGGGGCGCGCGCGCCCAGGCCCGGTGCGTGCGGCTGCTGGCGGAGGTCGAGGCGCGCTGGCGCGAGCGCTTCGGCGCCGAGACGATCGAGCGGCTGCGAGCGTCGCTCAGCGGGCTGATCGACGCCCGCGACGGCGAGCGGTCATTGATGGGCGAGGGTCTGGTGCCGCCGCCGGGCGGCTGGCGGGGGCGCCCGCCCTACGTCAAGCAGACCAGGACGATGCTTGCCGACCCGGGGGCCGCGCTACCGCACTATCCGGCGGTCTCGCATCGCGGCGGGTTCCCCGACGGCAGCTGAGTGAGGGCTGCGGGGCGGCGCGTGAGTCCTGGGCGCCGCTGACCGCGATTGCTTCGCGCGCGCCGACACGGCGTGCACGCGACCGGCGGGCGCGCCTCAGGCGTGCGCCGCCTCCCACTGCTTGAACTCGTCGGTGAAGTAGAGCAGGCGGACCTTCTTGAACTCGGTCGAGGAGTAGAGCGTCGCGCGCTCCTCGATCCCGGTGTCGACGGCGATCGCGTCGAGCACCGCGTCGCATTCCTCCTTGGAGCGGCCGTGCGCCATGGTGAAGACCGAGTAGGGCCAGTCGGCGTAGGTCGGGCGCTGGTAGCAGTGGGAGATGCCGCGGAAGGAGGCCATCCGCGGACCGATCGCCTCGATCTGCTCGGCGGGCACCTTCCAGACCCCCATGCCGTTGGCGGAGAAGCCGGCGCGGCGGTGATAGAGGATCGCGGCGACGCGGCGCAGCAGGCCGCGTTCGCGCATCCCCGTCATGTGCTCGAGCAACGCGTCGACATCCATGCCGAGCGTCTGCGCCGCCTGCGCGTAGGGCTCGGCGACGACGGGCAGATCGCCCTGGGTGGCGCGGATCACAGCGATGTCGCGCTCGTCGTAGTCGATCGCCTCGAGCGGTGCCGGAGCCGTCTGCTCGCCGGGGGAGGAGAGCGCCTCTGTGCCGCCCTCCATCTCGAGGTCCATACGGATCTTGAACAGCTTGAGCGTCGGCAACTGGCGGATCGACTCCGCGCCGGTCAGCGCCGCGAGCACGTCGAGCGTGCCGTCGAGACCGAGCTTCGAGTCGCGCTCGACGGCGATCGTGAACCACATGTTGAACTCGTGGTTGCGCAGGTAGTTGTGCGACACGCCCGGATGGGAGTTGATGATCTTCGCCGCGGCCCACGGGTTCTCGGCGTCGACCTTCGCCGCGACGAGCATCGAGCCGTAGCCGAGCGCGCGCGTGTCATAGATCGGCGTGACCTGGCGGATGATGCGCTGTTCGAGCAGTTGGCCGACCCGGGCCAGCGCCTCCTGCTCGCTGCATTCGGCGGCCGCCGCCACCGCTTCGTAGGGGCGCGGGTGCAGCGGGAAGCTGCCCTGCATCAGGTTCAGGAGCCGACGGTCGAAGTCGTCGAGCGCCACGGCCGCGCCCTGCGTGCGCGAGCGGATCTTCGGCGTGGCGATCAGGTCTGCGCGAGCCATCGGGCGGCGTCCTCGGCGTGGTAGGTGATGATCATGTCGGCCCCCGCACGGCGAATCGCCGTCAGCGTCTCGAGCACGATCGCGCGCTCATCGAACGCGCCAAGCGCGGCGGCGGCCTTCACCATCGCATACTCGCCGCTGACGTTGTAGGCCGCCAGCGGCAGCTTCGTGCTCGCGCGCACCGCCGCGATCACATCGAGGTAGGCCAGCGCGGGCTTCACCATCAGGATGTCTGCGCCCTCGGCGATGTCGAGCTCGGTCTCGCGCAGCGCCTCGCGCACGTTCGCGGGATCGAGCTGGTAGCTGCGGCGGTCGCCGAACGCGGGGGTTGAGCCGGCGGCTTCGCGGAACGGGCCGTAGTAGGCGGAGGCGAACTTCGCGGCGTAGGCCAGGATCGGCAGCTCCGTGAAGCCCTCGGCGTCGAGCTCGGCGCGGATCGCGCCAACGCGCCCGTCCATCATGTCGCTCGGCGCGATCACATCGGCGCCGGCGCGGGCGTGGCTCGTCGCCGTGCGCGCCAGCAGTTCGAGCGAGGCGTCGTTGTCGACCGTGCCGTCGGCTCGCACGATGCCGCAGTGTCCGTGGCTCGTGTACTCGCAGAGGCAGACGTCGGTCATCACGAGCAGCTGCGGGTGAGCCGCCTTGATCGCGCGCACCGCCAGCTGGACGGCACCCTCGTCGTCCCAGGCGCCCGAGCCCTCGCCGTCCTTGTGGTCGGGGATCCCGAACAGCAGCACGCCGGGCACGCCGAGCGCCGCCAGCTCACCGGCTGCCGCGACGGCGCCGGAGATCGTCAGGCGCGACACGCCGGGCATCGACTCGACCGGCTCTTCGGCGGAGGCCACGAACAGGGGCGCGATCAGTCGCGCCGCGCTCAGCTCGGTCTCGCGAACCAGGTCGCGCAGTGCGGCGGTGCGGCGCAGCCGCCGCAGGCGGGTGTCCGGGAAGGACATCGCAACCGATGGTAGCGCCCGCGATGCGGCCGCCACCACGGACCTGTTCAGCGGCGCAGGCCGACCCGCGCGATCACGCCGAAGCCCAGCACGAGCAGGCCGAGATGACCGAGTGCCGCCCACAGGCTTGGATTCGACTGGTTGACCGCGGCGTCGACCGCCTCGAGCGCCGCCTTGAAGGGAAAGATCGCCGAGACGACGCGGATCGCGTCGTAGAGTGAGACCGCCACCGAGCCGGCCGGCACGAGCGCCAGGAAGATCAGCGGGAAGGAGACCAGCAGCGCGAGCAGTGACGCGGCCCGCACGTCGCGCACGAGCCCTCCGAGCGCCACGCCGAGCGTCGCGAAGGCCAGCGAGCCGCCGGCCACGGCGAGCAGCCAGAACCCGACGCGGCTCCAGTGAAGCGGCACGAACAGGCCGATTCCGACCAGCATCGCGAAGCCGACGAAGGCCGCGCACGCGGTCGCGAGCAGCGCCTTCTCGCCGAGCAGCGCGCTCGGCGAGACCAGCCCGCGACGCAGCCGCTCCAGCGTGTTCTCCTCGCGCTCGAGCGCGAGCGTGCCTGACGCGAGCATCAGGCAGACGAACATCAGCGACACCGTCACCGCGACCGCGACCGCGTAGTAGTCAAGCGGCGTGCGGTGACCGCTGATGATCTGCTGGTGTACGACGATCGGCGCGCCGACCGCGCCGATCACCTGCTTGGAGCTGGCGAGATTGTTGACCGCAATCTTCGCGAAGCCCGCGACGGGCGCGAGCTTGGCGCGCAGCGGCGAGCCGCGTGGCAGGCCGCTCAGGACGCCGTCGAGGATCGTCGCCGAGTCGCGCAGTCCGAGCACGTTGAAGTTCAGGCCGAGGAAGCTCAGCTTGCCGCCCGAGAGCAGCAGGTCGATGTAGCCGTCCGCCACCTTCTCGAGCTGCTCGGCGAGCTCGGCGTTCGCCTGGGCGAGCTTGGACTCGAGCGCGTCCTCGACCAGCGACTGGTTGATAGCGTCGCCGTTGTAGATCACCTGCACGTAGGCGGACTGGTCGGCGCTGGCGAGCAGGCGCGGCAGGTCCGACGGGATGATCAGCGCGGCCAGTGTGGACCCGTCGCGCACGTCGGCGATCGCCTGGGCGCGGGTCGAGACGTCGATCGGCTTGATCGCCTGGAACAACTGGCGCTCGTAGCGCGTGGTGTCGATTCGGGTCGTGCCGAGCGTGATCACGGCTTCGCTGGGCGGGATCTCGTTGAGGAATGCGACGCGAGGCAGGCCCGGGCCGCGCGAAAGAGCGAGGCCGATCAGCACGGCGATCGCGGCGGGGTAGACGATCAACAGCAACGTGAGCACCGGCGAGCGCCGCAGGATGCGGATGTCCTTCGCCAGCATCCAGCGCACCGCCCCCATCAGTGACCGCGCTCCCGCAGGAACTCGACGAAGGCGCTCTCGATGTCGCCGCTGCCGTGGCTTCGCAGGTCGGCCGGTGAGCCGCTGAACAGCAGCTCCCCGTCGGCCAGCACGAGCACGCGGGCGGCATAGCGCTCAGCCTCGCCGATGTCGTGCGTCGTGAAGACGATGCTCGTGCCGGCCTGCGCGCGCGCCGCGATGAAGCGCCAGAGGCGCTCGCGCTGGCGCGGGTCGAGCGACGCGGAGGGCTCGTCGAGCAGCGCCACCGCGGGCGCCGCGAGCAGCCCGATGGCGATGTTGACACGCTGGCGGTTGCCCCCGGAGAGCCGGCCGAGCTGTTCGTTCGCGCGCTCGCGCAAGCCTGTCTGCTCGAGCATTTCGGCGACCGCGCCGTCAGCGTCGTTGACGCGTTCGAGCCGGGCGAACAGGCGCAGGTTCTCGAGCACCGAGAGCTTCGAGTACACGGCGGTCTGCTGAGGCACCCAGCCGATGCGCTCACCGGCTGGCGCGATGACCTCGCCCGCGCTTGGCGGCGCCGCGCCGGCGAGCAGCGACAGCAGCGTGGTCTTGCCTGCCCCGTTCGGGCCGATCACGGCCAGGATCTCTCCGGCCTCGAGCCGGAAGCTCACGTCACGCAGTGCGGGACGGTCGCCGAAGTGCTTCGACAGCGAGCGCGCCTCGAGCGTCGGGGCGCTCATCAGGGCGGCGGCGGGGCCTGCGCACGCCAGGGCTCGAGCACCACGTGGCGGCGCAGATAGATCAACGTCTCGCGGATCACCGCCGCGACCGGCAGTGCCATCAGCGCCCCGACGATCCCGTAGATCGCGTAGCCGAACAGCAGCGCGATGATCACCAGCAGCGGGTTGATGCGCAGAGCGTGGCTGAAGATCTGCGGGGCGACGATGTGGCCCTCCAGCTGCTGGATGACGATGAACATCAACACCACCCAGAGCGCGTCGAGCGGGTTCTGGAAGAGCGCGACGGCGACCGGCGGGATCGCACCGAGCACCGGCCCGACGTAGGGCACGAGCTCCATCACGCCGAAGAAGGCGCCGAAGGCGAAGGCGTAGGTGCGGCCGTCCGGGAAGATGCCGAGCACGCCGAACAGCCACAGGGCGACGCCCGCGGTGGTGCCCATCACGACGCTGAACAGCAGCTGCCCTCGCACGTAGCCCCCGACGGCGCGCTGCACCCGGGTCGGGTAGTCGTCGGCCGCCGTGCCGTCGGCGTCGGGGAGCCAGCGCCGAACGAGCGTCCCGATCTGTCGCGCGTAGACGAGCAGGTAGACGGACATGACGAAGATCAGCACGAGCGCGAACGCCGCGGTGGCGGCGCTCTTCAAGAGGCTCGTCGTGAACGAGAGCAGCGAGCTCGAGCCCTTCAGCACCTTTGTCTGAATCGTGTCGAGCGCTGTCTGGCCCTGTTTCTCGAGCTGGATGTGGATGCCGTTGCGGTTGAAGAACCGCTGCACGCTGTCGAGCCGCTTGTTCGCCTCGGCGACAAGGTGGGGGACGTTGTGTTGGAAGGCGTTGATCTGATTGGAGATCGGTTGGGCAAGCGCCACGCCGATCGCCGCCAGCGCGAGCAGCAGCAGCAGGTACGTCAGCGGGATCGCGAGGCCCCGCGGCACGCCGCGTCTGTTCAGGAGGCTGACGAACGGGTTGAGGATCAGCGCGATGAAGGAGGCGACGACGACGATCTCCACCACGCTGCGCGCGGCTCTGGCGGCGACCCACAGCCCGAGCAGGCCGACCAGCAGCAGCACGAGCTGGACACCGCGGGGGATGACGAGCGGCGCCGGCGGGGCGGGCGGCAGCAGCGGCTCGGACTCGGCGGTGTCGGTTGCGAGGTGCTGCTGCTCAGTGGTCATCCGAGGACTCCCCGGGTGGCGCTCATCGTCAGCAGTATGGCCCGTGGGGAGGTCTGCTTGGGAAAAGCGGCACGACGCGCGGCCGGCCGTCGGCGATGGTGGGTCGTCCGGGAATGTTCGGTCTGAAACGCAGCTTGTGGCGCGGTCCTGGGGTCGACGGGCAAGGACGCAGGGAGCGGGCAAGCCTGGATAGGCGCGCCGCGCCTGAGGACGCAGCCGGGCGGCGTCCAGGAGCCGCCAGTTCAGGTCGACCATTTCTGGGCGACCCACTAGGCTCGCATGCATGTCCGCGAGCGCGCGAATCCTCTTCTGCGGCGATCTGGTCGGCCCGGCGGGACGGCGCGCGCTGCTGCGCGCGCTGCCCACGCTGCGCGAACGCCACGAACCGACGTTCGTCGTCGTCAACGGCGAGAACGTCGCCGGCGGCTTTGGGATCACGCCAAAGCTGGCCGACGATCTGTTCGAGGCCGGCGTCGACGTGATCACGCTCGGCAACCACGCCTACCGACACCGCGAGATCTACCCCTACCTCGACGAGGAGTCCCGGATCCTTCGGCCGGCGAACTACCTGCGCGGCCAGCCGGGCCACGGTCACACGATTGTCGCGCGCGACGGCGTGCGTCTGGGGGTCATCAACCTGTCCGGCAACGTGTTCATGAACGCCGGTCGCTCGGCCTTCGCCGAAGCCGACACGCTGCTCGCCGAACTGCGCGGCAAGACCGACCACATCCTCATCGACATGCACGCCGAGGCGACCAGCGAGAAGGTCGCGATGGGCTGGCACCTCGACGGGCGCGTGACCGCCGTGCTCGGCACCCACACCCACGTCCCGACGGCCGACGCGCGCGTGCTGCCGGGCGGCACGGCCTACATCACCGACGTCGGCATGACCGGCGCCCGCGGCGGGGTGCTGGGCGTCAAGCGCGACCTCGCCGTTGAGGCGCTGGTGACGCAGATGCCGGTCCGGTTCGTCCCGGCCGACGACGACCCGTGGCTGATGGCGGTGCTCGTCGTCGCAAGCGCACCGCATCGCGCGGATTCGATCGAGCAGCTGCTGATACCGGCCGGCTGAGGGCGGGCGAGAAACGCCGTGCGTCCACCGAGAAATTAACACGGGCGACCGGCGCTGCCGGCCGGTCGCCCGTGGCCGCCATCTCCAGGTCGAGGAGGGAACGTGGAACAGGCGGGGCCAACGCAAGGTAGCGCGCGGCGGTGTGCGTGCCAGGTTGCTTCTCACCCTCGACTGAGGAATTTTCTCCCCGGCCGAGATGGTGGCGCCCCCTATCGCTGGCTGGACAAATGGTGCAGAATGCGCCGATGCGGTATGAGCCGGAGACTCGCCTGAAGCTGACGCTCGGCGTGGGGGCTCGACTGTGTGCGAGGGGATCCG
Organism: uncultured Solirubrobacterales bacterium; assembly: GCA_963709225.1. GTDB lineage: Bacteria > Actinomycetota > Thermoleophilia > Solirubrobacterales > Solirubrobacteraceae > Palsa-513. Next base: position 475,627 of record CAVPVM010000005.1, on the reverse strand, counting down.
AATGAAACGGCCGACGTTGAGACTGGCCGTGGTCTGCGCCGGGCTCGCCGCGCTCGGCGCGACGCTCGTCCTTGCGACGAGTGCGGGCGCCGCATCGGGGATCGTGATCCCCGCAGGTGACACGGCGACGCTCTCGAACGCGCATTTCGGGGATGGAGGCGCCACGAACTGTCCCGCCGACAATCTCACCTACGGCTACCAGGTCAGCGGGGGCGCCAGCGCGACGCAGGCCGTGGCCACGGAGGGGACTGACGGAGCGTCAGCCGGCTGCACCACGGTCGCGGGGGCCACGATCGGTCCATTCGACGCCGAGACGACCTTGACGATCTACCTGACGGACAACCACAGCAACTGCGAAGGTGCCACGTACTACTCCGACGGGACCGCAAACGAGGCAGCCGGAGACGCCGATCACGCCCTCGTGACCGCGGAAAGCGCTGGGAGCTACGGAGTGTCCATCACGGACTGCGACGAAGGCTCGCTAACGACGAGTGAGCGCGTGCCGACGGACGGACACGGCAACTTCAACGTGACCGTCACGATCAATTACGGGCCTCCGACGGTGTCGATCACCAACCCGGCGAGCAATGCGGACTTCACGCTCAACGAGCAGGAGAGCGAGGAGTTCTCCTGCGCCGACCCCAACGGGCCGCCCAGCAGCACACCGACCTGCCTGGACGGCAACGGCAACCCGAGCGGCACAACGCTTGACACCTCCAGCGCCGGCCCCCACAGCATCACCGTCAACGCGACCTCAAGCGACGGCCTGACCGCGACCAAAACCTACGACTACACCGTCTACGGGCCGCCGACGGTGTCGATCACCAACCCGGCGAGCAATGCGGACTTCACGCTCAACGAGCAGGAGAGCGAGGAGTTCTCCTGCGCCGACCCCAACGGGCCGCCCAGCAGCACACCGACCTGCCTGGACGGCAACGGCAACCCGAGCGGCACAACGCTTGACACCTCCAGCGCCGGCCCCCACAGCATCACCGTCAACGCGACCTCAAGCGACGGCCTGACCGCGACCAAAACCTACGACTACACCGTCTACGGGCCGCCGACGGTGTCGATCACCAACCCGGCGAGCAATGCGGACTTCACGCTCAACGAGCAGGAGAGCGAGGAGTTCTCCTGCGCCGACCCCAACGGGCCGCCCAGCAGCACACCGACCTGCCTGGACGGCAACGGCAACCCGAGCGGCACAACGCTTGACACCTCCAGCGCCGGCCCCCACAGCATCACCGTCAACGCGACCTCAAGCGACGGCCTGACCGCGACCAAAACCTACGACTACACCGTCTACGGGCCGCCGACGGTGTCGATCACCAACCCGGCGAGCAATGCGGACTTCACGCTCAACGAGCAGGAGAGCGAGGAGTTCTCCTGCGCCGACCCCAACGGGCCGCCCAGCAGCACACCGACCTGCCTGGACGGCAACGGCAACCCGAGCGGCACAACGCTTGACACCTCCAGCGCCGGCCCCCACAGCATCACCGTCAACGCGACCTCAAGCGACGGCCTGACCGCGACCAAAACCTACGACTACACCGTCTACGGGCCGCCGACGGTGTCGATCACCAACCCGGCGAGCAATGCGGACTTCACGCTCAACGAGCAGGAGAGCGAGGAGTTCTCCTGCGCCGACCCCAACGGGCCGCCCAGCAGCACACCGACCTGCCTGGACGGCAACGGCAACCCGAGCGGCACAACGCTTGACACCTCCAGCGCCGGCCCCCACAGCATCACCGTCAACGCGACCTCAAGCGACGGCCTGACCGCGACCAAAACCTACGACTACACCGTCTACGGGACACCGACGGCGACCGTCAGCGCACCGAACAGCGGCGGCATCTACTACGTCGGCCAGTCGGTCCCGACGACCTATTCCTGCGGCGAGGGCACCGACGGACCCGGCCTCACCTCGTGCGACCCCTCCTACGGTTCCGCAGGCTCCACCACGGGGACGAACACCGGCGCGCTCAACACGTCGGCGGCGGGCCATTACAGCTACACCGTCAAAGCGACCTCGAGCGACGGTCAGGCGACGACCAGCACCCCCGTCAACTACACCGTCGCCGCCGCACCAACCGCGACGATCAGCACACCCGGCGACGATCAGACCTATGACCTCAACCAGCCCGTTCCGACGAGCTTCTCCTGCAGCGAGGGAGCGGACGGCCCTGGGCTGGCCTCCTGCACGGACTCAAACGGCGCCGGCAGCGTCAGCGGCGACAGCGGTTCGGGAACCGGCGCGTTGGTCACCTCCTCGGTCGGGACGTCGATTCCCTACACCGTGACCGTCGACAGCAGCGACGGTCAGACCGGCTCGGCGACGATTCACTACAGCGTCGTCTACGTCAAGCCTGCGAACACCGTCCCACCGGCGATCGCCGGAACGGCGCAGCAGGGCGCGGGCCTCTCCACGACCGGTGGCACCTGGACCGGCGATCCTGCGCCGACCCTCACCTACCAGTGGCTCCAGTGCAACGCCAACGGCGGGGGCTGCGCCAACATCACGGGCGAGCAGGCGAGCGGCTACGTGCCCTCGGCCGGCGACGTCGGGCACACGCTCGAGGTGACCGTGACGGGCACGAACCCGGGCGGCGCCGTGTCGGTGACGAGCCAGCCCAGCGCGGTCGTGCTGATCGCCGCGCCGGTGAACCAGACCGCGCCGTCGATCTCCGGCGTCGCGCAGCAGAACCAGACTCTGACCGCGCAACCGGGCACCTGGGATCCCGCGGCGACCGGTTACGGCTACCAATGGTGGAGCTGTGACAGCACGGGGAACAACTGCACGATCCTGACCGGCCAGCAGAGCTCCACCTACGTGCCCGGGACGACCGATGTCGGCAACACGCTCCGCGTGGTGGTCACGGCCAGCAACAACGGCGGCTCCAATTCGGCACGCAGCGGTCCGTCGCAGGTCGTCGCGGAGATAGGCGCCCCGGCCAACACGGCCGCGCCCGCGATCTCCGGTACGGCGCAGCAGAACGACAAGCTCTCGGCGACCGAGGGAACCTGGACGAACTCGCCCGGCACCTACACCTACCAGTGGTCGCGCTGCGACCCGACGAGCGGCGTCTGCACGCCGATCACCGACGCCACGTCCAGCGCCTGGGTGCTTGGCTCCGCGGACGTCGGCGACACGCTCGAGGTGACGGTCACCGCCTCCAACAGCACCGGCGGCACGCCGGCCACTAGCGCGCAGACCAAGGTCGTCCTGCCGCCCGCACCCGTGAACAGCTCGCTGCCGACGATCACCGGCACCGCCGCGCAGGGCGACCTGCTCTCAGCCACCAACGGTGGCTGGCAGTACTCCCCGTACAGCTTCGCCTACCAGTGGTGGCAGTGCGACCCGACGGGAGCGAACTGCACCCAGCTCGCCGCGCGCGGGCCCGGCTACGTGCCGGCGTCGACCGACGTCGGCCGAACCCTGAAGGTGACCGTAACCGCGACCAACGACGGCGGCTCGACATCCGCAACGAGCGCGGCGAGCGACGTCGTCCTCGCCCCCACCCCGGCGCCGACGCCCACCAACACGCCGAGCGTGAACCTCGCCCCGCCCGTGCTGGGCAGCTCAACCAACCTGAACCCCGTGAGCGGCACGATCCTGATCGAGTTGCCCGGCAGCAACACGTTCGTCTCCGTGCCCACCGGCACCAATGTCCCAATCGGCTCGACGGTGAACGCGGACAGCGGCACAGTTTCGATCACGCTCGCATTGCCGAACGGCACGACCGAGACGGGCGAGTTCTACGACGGCGAGTTCGTGCTCACCCAGGCGCCGGACGGCACGTTCACACCGGTCATCACGGGCGGCAGCTTCACCGGCTGTCCGGGCGCGAAGACGAAGAAGGGCAAGCACAGCAGCCGCGCGTCCGCGGCGTCGAGCAAGAAGAAGCCCGGCACGGTTGTCCGCCAGCTCTGGGGCAACGCCCACGGCAACTACACGACCAAGGGGCGTTACGGCTCGGCGTCGGTCAGCGGCACGATCTGGCTGGTCCAGGACCGCTGCGACGGCACCTTCATCTTCGCCCTCAAGGACGACGTGTACGTGATCGCCTACGCGCACCCCCACCATCGGATCCACATCCTTCAGGGCCAGCACATCCTGATTCCGCCGCCCGGCGGCTGAGACCAGGCTCCACCGCAGGGACCACCGCCGGCGCGCCGGCGCCGCCGCCCCCCTCAGCGTGCTCGCAGGCTGCCGCTCGGAGGAAGCCACAGCGACAGGCGTGAACCCCTGCGCGGCGGCTCGTAGATCCCGAGCAGCGCGACGATCGCCGGCGCGAAGAACCAGGGGATGTAGAGGTAGAACCAGTAGCTGACGCCGAGCTGGACGGCGATCAGGATCGCGGCGGCGGCGGCGCAGAGGCCGATCTCGTCATCGCGGTGCGGCGCCAGCGCGATCGCGAGGGCCAGCACGACGGCGAGCGCCTGGACCGCCAGCTGCTCCGCGTGCAGGCCGCCGTAGAGGCCCCAGATGGAGAACGGCGCGGTGCGGTCCGCCTGGTAGCGGATCGTTCGATCAAAGACCTCGGCCAGCGAGTTGTGCTCGAGCGCCGGGATCAATACGAGTGCGGCGACGGCGGCGAACGCCACGACGAACGCGACCAACGTGCCTCTGCCGCGTTCGCGAACCCGGTGCAGCGCCAGCATCGGCGCTAGCGCCAGCGGCGCGAACTTCGCGAGGCCCGCCAGCGCCGCGAAGGCCCCGCGGGCGGGCGCCCAGTCGGCGACGAGCAGCGCAGCCAGGACCAGCGCCGCGACGAGCGCGTCGTTCGAGTTCGATTCGAGCGCAAAGGCGGTGAACGGGAAGGCAGCCCAGGCGTAGGCGAGCACGATCCCCGTCGTCGGACCCCGGATCCGCAGCCCGAGCAGGAAGAGCAGCGCGATCGTCAGCAGGTCGAAGAAGATCGCCGCTGCATGCGCCGCGGGAAGGTCGTCCCACCGCCCACTGAACCCCCAGAGCGCGACGAACGGCGCGTAGGCCTCGTAGGCGACCGGGCCGTAGGTGTCCCCGCGCGTGATGTCGGAGGGAAACTGACCGTAGATCGCCGAGCCGTCGAGGACCTTCTGGGCGCCGACGACATTTGCGTAACCGACGTCGATGACGTTGGAGTTCAGGACGTTTAGGCCGATCCGGAAGGCAACCAGCAGGACGAGGCCGAGCGTCAGCCAGCGCGCGCCGAAGTTGAGTCGCAGCGGCGGCGGACGCGGCGCGTCGCGGCGCAGGAGCCACAGCAGGCGCGCCAGCAGGTAGACGAGCGGCGGGTAGCTGAGCGGGACGGACGCGCCGATGTCGGCATGGTTGAAGAACGCCAGCGATACCGACAGCGACAGCAGCATCAGCAGGTCGAGATTCAGCAGTCGCAGCGGCGAGCGCCAGTCGAAGAACGGCGCCACGAAGAGCAGGCAAAGCGGCAGCCAGACCCACAGCGCGTTCACGTCGCGCCCGAACGCGCCCGCGTAGCCGCGCGCCATCGTCCAGGCGACCTGGATGCCTGTGTACTCGCCGAGCACGCGTCCGCTGGTCGCGCTGACGATCACCTGGACGAACTCCTGGTCGCGCGAGTAGAACGCGACCTGCCACTGACCGGCCACGGGATCGGAGACCTGCGAGAAGGCGTTGGGGTGCGTGCGTTCCTCGCTGAGCACGAGCGCGAGCCGCGAGGCGATCGCGGTCGCGCGTGCGCCGGTGATGCCGGTCGCAACCGAGGCCGCGGGCGTGTCGGCGAGCCCGCTCGCGCCGAGCGCGCCGCTCGGCGACAGCGCAAGCGCCAGGAGCGCGAGCGCCGCCGCCCGTCGCATCAGTCCAATCCGAAGTGTCGGGTGATCAGCGGCGCGACGTCGGCGATCGACCACTGACCGCGGGCCAGTCCGCCCTCGACGCCGCAGCAGATCAGCGGCACATGAGAGTCGCCCGCGGAAAGCGACCCGTGGCTGCCGCCGCCGACGTGATCGGCGCCGCCCCAGTCGGTGAACTCGACGCCCTCACCGGCCGTCAGCAACACCTCTCCGGCCGTCTCGCATTCGGTCGCGTCCCACACGCGCGCGAGCGCGTCGGGGAAGCCGGCGCTGTGCGCAACGCCGTGGCGCACGCGCAGGTCGAGCACCCCCGCCTCCCCCGAGAGCTTCCAGCTGCGTCCGCGCGGGTCGGCGATCTGGCCGCCGGGGGCAAAGCGGAGCACCGCGCCCTCGCGCGCCACGACGACCTCGCCCTCCTCGCGCCAGATGACGTGCTCGACGCCATCGACCCGCTGCGCCCGCGCGACCACGCGTTCGAGCACGGCCGGCGAGAACACGTAGATCATCGCCGCCCGCTGCGCCGGGCAGATCGCGATCTGAGAGTTCTCCAGCGGTCGCAGATCGGTGGGTCGGCGCACGTCGAAGCCCGCGAACTGCGCACCGAGCGAGACCGTCCGCTCGATCAGCGTGTGCGCGTGGTCGGCGACGACGATCACGGCGTGATCGGCGAGAAACGCGTCGGTGCCGCCCGCCGCGCCGAACAGCCGCGCGAGCTGGCGATCGGCCTGGGCGATCGCGGCCACCTGTGAGTCGGGGCCGAGCTTGTGCGAGTGGTTGTCGTTGTCGGGCAGCGACAGCAGCAGAAAGTCGAACAGGTCGTGGCGCACCAGGTACTCGCCGACGCAGCCGGCATGGCGGTCGCGCACCCCGGGCATTCCGAGCGTGCTCCGACAGCCGGTGTCGCGGCTCGAGAAGATGTCGGCGTAGAAGAGCTCACGCGGTCCCATCACCGGCCGTCGCACGAGCGCCAGCGCGGCGATGCGGGCCAGCGCGCTGTCGGTGGCCGGCTGGTGCAGATGGCGCCCGCGGTAGATCAGGTACGTCGTGCCGGCGGTCCGCAGCCCGGCGTCGTCGAGACGCTCGAACACGGTCAGCGCGTCCGGCGCGAGGTGAGCGCCGTTCATGTTGTAGATCGTGTCGGTCAGCTGGCGGCCCAGACCGAACCGCAGGGCCGCGCGAAAGCTCGAGCCGTATTCGACGTAGCGGTTCTCCGCGCGGTGATACCAGTTCATCGATGGGATCCGGTGGCGATCCGGGCCAAGCCCCGTGGCGATCGTGGCCGAGCAGACGGGCGTGACCGAGGGAAACGCCGCGACCGCCTCGCCGCTGTAGCTCCCGCGCTCGATCAGCGTCGCGAGGCACGGCGCATGACCGTCGGCGACGGCCTGATCGATCATCGCCGGCCGGGCGCCGTCGATCACGGCGAGGACGAGCTTTTTCAGCGCGGCACCCGTATCGCGCCCAACCGCGCCCACGCCCGCCCGCGCTGCGCCCACGCGAGACTCCCGAGGAAGCCGAGCACCACCAGCGAAAGCGGTCCGGCGAACCAGCACGCCAGCGCCACCACCAACGCGGCGGCATCGGCGTAGAGCAGTACGGCCAGCTCCGCGGCGCCGTCGCCCAGGCGCGCGCTGGCGCCGTCAAACACCGGACGCGACGCGTACAGCGCGAGCCCCGCGACCAGCGCGCCGCCAAGCAGGCCCGGCCAGCTCGCCTCGTGGTGGGCGGCCAGCACCGCGGCGAACAGGATCCCTCCCAGCGCGACCCCGGCGCTGGCGACCAGTTCGCGAACCGCAGGGTGGCGCACCACCGCGCAGACCAGGAAGCAGGCGGCCGCCGCAAGCAGGAACCACCCTGACTGCAGGAAGGCGTAGTGCGTGCCCGAGAAGCCGAACGCGGCGTGCGCGCGAGCCAGGCCGCCGGCCGCGAGGGCCGGCGTGAAGGGGCGGATTCCGGCTGCAAGCGCAAGGCCAAGACCGGTGCAGATGTGGAGGAAGAGGCTCATCATGCGCTAGCGTGGCGGAGGTCATGACGATAGTTGACCGCCCGGAGTCGGTGCCCGCGCGAGATCGCCAGCCTGCTCGACACCGGCGCGCGGGGTTCGATCGGCGATGAGCGAGCGCCGCCCGCCCCGCTCGGCCGCGCACGAGCTCGAGCGCTACGCCGGCCTGTTCGCAAGCCGCACGCAGGTCATGCGCTCCTCGGCGATGCGCGACCTGATGGCCGTCACGGAGCGCCCGGAGGTCATCTCGCTCGCCGGCGGGCTGCCCGACACCTCGACCTTCGATCCGGCGCTGTTCATGCGCCTGATGGGCTCGCTGCCGACCGCCCAGGCGCTGCAGTACGGCCCGAGCGAGGGGCTGCGCGGCGTGCGCGAGGCGATCTGCGGCGTCATGGCCGCCGAGGACATGCTCACCGACCCCGACGACATAATCGTCACGACCGGCGGGCAGCAGGCGATCGACCTCGTCTCGAAGGCGCTGATCGATCCCGGCGACGTGGTGATCGCCGAGGCCCCGACCTATCCGGGCGCCGTTCCGACCTTCTGCTCCTACGAAGCCGACGTGATCCAGATCGAGACCGACGGTGACGGGATGAGCATCGACGCTCTCGAGGAGACGCTCGCGCGGCTCGATCGGGAGCACCGCCGGCCCAAGTTCATCTACACGATCCCCACCTTCCAGAACCCGGCTGGCGTGACGATGTCGCTGCCCCGCCGGCGCCGCCTCGTCGAGCTCGCGCGCGAGCGCGAGCTGATCGTGCTCGAGGACAACCCCTACGGCATGCTGCGCTACGAGGGCGAGCCGCTGCCGACGCTGCGCTCGCTGGAGGTGCCGGCCGGCTCCACCGACGACAACGACTTCGTGGTCTATGCCGGGACGATGTCGAAGATCCTCTCCCCCGGCGTCCGCGTCGGCTGGCTGGTCGCGCCGCGCCCGCTGCTCGCCAAGCTGATCCTCGGCAAGCAGTCCTCCGACCTGTGCTCCTCGACGCTGACCCAGCAGTTCGTCGCCGCCTATTTCGCGACCGCCGACTGGCGGGCCTACATCGACGAGCTGCGCGACGTCTACCATCGACGCCGCGATGTCATCCTCGACGCGCTCGCCGAGCACCTCCCGGCGGCCGCGTCCTGGACGCGCCCGCAGGGCGGCCTGTTCATCTGGGTCACGCTCCCCGACTTCATCGACACGACCGATCTGCTCGCGCGCGCCCTCACCGAGAACGTCGCGTTCGTGCCCGGCGAGGCCGCCTTCGCCGACGGCCGCGGTCGCCACTCGATGCGCCTGAACTTCTCCAGCGAGGCCGACGACGACATCCGCGAAGGTGTCCGGCGGATCGGCAAGATCGTGGCCGAGCAGGTGGCGCTGTACGAAACGCTCACCGGGCGCCGCAGCGCGCCCGCCGGCAGCGGCGCTGCAGCGCCGCCGGATGCCCGCGGGACCGACGCGGTGGACCCGCTCGGCAAGCTGCTCGAATTGCCGCGCCGAGGCGCGACGGAGGGCCGGCGCTCTCGCGAGGCATGACCCGCGTCGCGGTCCTGAAGGGGGGGCGCTCGCTGGAGCGCCAGGTGTCGCTCTCGTCGGGAGCCCGTGTGGGCGACGCGCTCGAGCGCCTCGGACACGAGGTCGTGCCGATCGACGTCGGGCCCGACCTGGTGACGGCACTGCGTGAGGCGGCCCCGGACGTCGCCTTCGTCGCGCTGCACGGGCGCGGCGGCGAGGACGGGACGGTGCAGGAGCTGCTCGAGGTGCTGCGGATCCCCTACACCGGCTCCCGCGTCCATGCCTGCGTGCGTTGCGCAGACAAGATGCTCGCCAAGCACGCGCTGCGAGACGGCGGGCTGCCGACGCCCGACTGGGTGGTGCTCGGGCAGATCGGCTTTCACGAGCTCGGCGTGGCCGGCGCCCTGGCGGAGATCGGCGAGCGGCTGTCCTTTCCGCTGGTCGTCAAACCGGTGGCCCAGGGATCCTCGCTGGGGGTCAAGTTCGCGGGATCGGCCGACGAGCTGCCGGCCGCGCTGATCGCGGCCCTCTCCTACGGCCCGCGGGTGCTGCTCGAGCGCTACGTCGAGGGACGCGAGCTCGCCGTCTCCCTGCTGTGCGGCGAGGACGGCGGCCTGCCCGAGGCCCTGCCGATCGTCGAGGCGGTCCCCCGAGACCGCCAGTTCTACGACTTCGCGGCCCGCTACGAGATCGGCCGCACCGATTTCGTCTGCCCCGCGGCGCTCGACGACGAACTCACGCAACGCGTCCAGGCGATCGGCCGTGCGGCCTGGGAGCTGCTCGACTGTCGCGGCTTCGCGCGCGTCGACATGATCCTCGAGTCCGACGGCCCGACCGTGCTCGAGGTCAACCCGATCCCGGGCCTGACCGACACGAGCCTCTTCCCCCAGGCCGCCGACGCCGCCGGAATCACCTTCGATCAGGTCGTCGCCCGCGTGCTTGCCCAGGCCTTCCTGCCGGACTAGCGCCAGCCGCGGGCAACGCAGCCGCGGTCCCGGACCGAAACACAGTCCAGAGGTTCACGCTCCCGCGCCGCAAGCGCGCCGCAAGCCGTGCCCGCGGGTTCTGCTCGCAAACCGAGCGAAACCGAGGACACCTCAGCTGTCGCCGGCGGCGAAGTCCTCTGGCGTGACCTGGTCGAGGAACTCCTTGAACTTCTCGACCACATCATCGGTGTCCTCCACCTCGTGCTCGAATTCGATCGCCGAGTCGGCGATCACCTCCTCGGCCGCGAAGATCGGCGCGCCGACGCGGACCGCGAGCGCGATCGCGTCGCTCGGGCGCGAGTCGATCTCGAGCTCGCGTCCGGCCACCTGGAGGGTGATCTGGGCGAAGAACGTGTTGTCGCGCAGCTCCGTGACGGCCACCTGCGTGCAGCGGACGTCCAGCTCCCCGAGCACGTCACAGAGCAGGTCGTGTGTCATCGGGCGCGGCGTCGTCGCACCCTGGAGCTTCATCAGGATCGAGGCCGCCTCGGGGTGCCCGATCCAGATCGGCAGGAACTTGTTGCCGTCAGCGGTCTTCAGCAGGACGATCGGCTGCTTGCCGACCATGTCAAAGCTGACGCCATAGATGACCATTTCCTGCACGAGCGGAGCTCCGTGGGGCCGGGGACCGATCAAGTATAGGTCGCAGGTCGCCGCCTACGGGGGGCTTGGCGGGCGGCGAAGTGCAGCGTGATGGCGCCCGCCACCACGTAGGGGACGAAGTTCGAGACGTGCAGCACGAGCGCGTAGGGCAGCGCGGCGCTTTCGGAGACGCCGTAGGCCTTCAGCGCGAGCACCCCGGCAGCCTCGAACACACCGACCGCGGCCGGCGGCGAGGGGATGATCATCGCCAGCCCGATCACAATGGTCACCAGCACGCCGGCGCCAAATCCGCGCGACGGCTCGAACGCGAGCAGCACGAACCAAGCCCACAGCGCCGAGGTCATCCAGGCGGCGAGGCTCCAGGCGAACGCTTCGAGTGCGACGCGACGCTCCCGCAGCCCGGAGAGCCCCTCGGCGAGGGTCGCCGCCTCGCGCTCGACCCGCTCCCTCGAGAGCCCTGGCAGCCGTCCGAGCGGGCGCACGATGAAGCGCAGCGGGCGATCGCCATGCACGGCCAGCACCCAGATCACGGCCCCGAGCGCCACCGCGCCGACGCCCGCAAGGATCGCCGCCGCGGTGAACCAGCTCTCGTGCGGCAGCCACGGCGACGCGCAGAAGAAGATGATCAGCACCGCGAGGACGTCGTAGGCGCGCTCGACGACGACCGTCCCGACGATCTCCGCCGCGGGCGTGCCGGTCCGCTGCGTCAGCGCGACGACCCGCGCGGCCTCGCCGGCACGCGCCGGCATGATGTTGTTGAACAGGTAGCCGATCATCGTCGCGGCGAGCACCGGCCAGCGCGGCGGACGGTGCGAGAGCGCGAAGAGCGACCGCCAGCGCATCGCCCGAAGGACCGTCTGCGCGGCAAACGCCGCCATCGCCGGGATCAGCCACCACGCGTCGCAGCGCTCCAGCGCGCGCCAGGCGCTGTGCCAGTTGACGCCTCTCACGGCGAGGTAGGTGAAGACCGCCGCAAGCGCCAGCGTCACACCGAGCGCGAGCGCTCGCCTCCCCGGGCGCCTGCGGCTGGCGCGCGGGTCGGACTCGATCGCCGGCGGCGCGGCCACCGCGGCGTCCTCTCCTGCCGGGCTGCCCACGAACGCGAGCCTACCTAACAGCCGCCAACTGGGCGCGCGGCTGTTAGCGTGAAGGGATGGAGCCGCTCGCCGTGTCAACCGCTCTGGAGGCCACCGGGGGCTTTCTCGTCCTGGCGATCGGCTACGGCGCGTGCTTCGCGCTGTGGCACTTCATCTTCAGCCCGCGCAACCGCCACGACGACGACCTCGACCGCTCGCGAGGCGAGGAGTTCTTGGATTAGGCGGGGTCCGGTGGACCCCGACCGTCACTTCGCGCCTGCTGTCAGTGGCGGTGCCGGCGGCCGCCGCGCGTTCCCGGTGACGGCGTCAGCTGGCGAGCCGCAGCGTCGCGGGCGCGCCGCGCGACGCGACGATGCTGTCGGTGGCGAACGGGTCGCCGCCGAGCCATTGCTCATCGTCGTCATCGAGCGCGGTGAACGCAAAGACCGCGAGCCCGCGAACGGAGCACAGCGAGAGGTTTCCGGGCGCGAGGCGCGCGCCGGTGCGGGCTTCGACCGCCGAGGCGACCATGCCCGGCATAGCCGCCAGAGCGGTGCCGGCGAGCGCGTCGGTGCCGTCGTCGTCCTCGAGCGAGTCGGGCTCGAAGCGAAGCAGCAGCAACAGGGCCTCCTCGTCGCGATAGGAGCGGACCGCGAGCGGCCGCGTGCCGCAGTAGGCACGGTAGAGGTCGGCCAACACCTCGCACGCGAGCAGGTCGACGGCTTCGGTCGAGAGTCGTGGGTGGATCACTTCAAGCATTGAACGCGTCGCCTTCCGTGGGTTGCGGGCCTATGGCACAGATCGGCCATTCACTGCATCGTCATTACGCAACTGCGGCAGCTGGGGTCTTTTTACCCCAATCCCGTTCCAACAAATGGCCAACCGGTGGTTTACTCACCCCGGCCGGGTGAGCTCTCGACCCAGCGCGTGCGCCGGCGCGGCTCTCGCCGGGCGAGGAAAACACCCCGCCGTTGCTGGGCTTGACGCTTATGATTCAAACGCCACATCCAGACGGCTAGTACAGACGTCCAGGGGCCGGGGTGACCGCTTGACCCAAGTGGCCAGGGCACCCATGATGGCCTCATGACAACAACTGATCGCGGCCTCGAGCCCACCGGTTTCACCCTGACGCGTGAAGACGTCGATCGCGCACACGCCGCCAGCAAGCCGACCGACCGCACCCGCGTCCTGGTCGCCGATCCCGACCAGCTCGCGCGCCGCGCGCTGACCGACTCGCTCCGCGACGGGGGCGCCTTCACGGTCGTCGCCCAGGCCTCCGACGGGGTCGAGGCGGTCGAGCTCGCGCGCCACTACCACCCGGACGTCGTCCTGATCGCCGCCAGCCTGACCGGGCCCGACGTGGCCACCGCGTGCGAGCAGATCGTTCGCGCCGACGCCGAGATCCGTGTCGTGGTGCTCGCGACCTCGTTCGACCTCGAGCTCGAGACGCGCGTCGTGCGCGCCGGCGCCAGCGGCTTCGTGATCAAGACCGCCGAGTCGGACTCGATCTCGCGCGCCCTCTCTGTTGTGATCGCCGGCAACGCGGTCATCTCCCCCGAACTGACCGCCCAGCTGGTCGACCGCCTGCGCCGCACGCCCGCGGACGGCACCGGCACGCGTCCCGTGCGCAGCAAGCTGACCAACCGCGAGTGGGAGATCCTCGACCTGATCTGCGGCGGCCAGGGCACGCGCGACATCGCCGACACGCTCTTCCTCTCGACCGAGACCGTCAACAGCCACGTCAAGAACGTGCTGAAGAAGCTTGGCGTGCATTCGCGCGCCGCCGCCGTGCAGGCCGCGTCCCTGCTGCGCGCCGACGTGCTCGTCTGACCCGCCGGCGCGCCTCCGGCGTCTGAGGCGCTCACCGCGGCCCCGCGCGCCTTGCGAGAATGTGGGGATGCTCGGCTCCCCCGGCGCGCGCCGCCGGTTGCCGCGAGCCATGCACAGTCGCGACTTCGCGCTGTTCGTGATCGCGGTTCTGGCGATGACCCTGGCGGAGCAGATGCTCGCCGTCGCGATCGGCTGGCAGGTCTACTCGATCCACCACCGGGCCTTCGATCTCGGGCTGATCGGACTGCTCGAGTTCGCACCGGTCTTCCTGCTCGCGATCCCCGCGGGCACGCTCGTCGACCGCGTCTCCCGCAGGCTCGTGCTCGCGCTCTCGGCAGCGCTGCTGGTGGCGATCTCGGCCGCGCTGATCGCGGTCAGCGCCGCGGGCGCCCACGCGCTGTGGCCGTTCCTGACGCTGGCGCTCGTCGTGGGCGTCGCGACGGCCCTGTCATTCCCGGCGACGCGCGCGCTCACGCCGGCGCTGGTCGAGCGCGAGCTTCTGCCGAGCGCGCTGGCCGTGCGCTCGGTCGTGTCGCAAACCGGCGTCGTGGCGGGTCCGGCGCTCGGCGGTCTGCTGTTCGCGCTGTCGCCGGAGACCGCCTATGCCGTCGCCCTCGCGATGTTCTGCGTGGCGGCGGCGGGGATCCTCGCGATGCGCCCGCAGGCAGCGACCGAACCGGCGATCCGCCCAGAGGTCTCGGTCGGAGCGCTGCTCGGGGGGATCCGCTTCATCCGCGCGACGCCGATCCTGCTCGGCGCGATCCTGCTGGACCTGTTCGCGGTTCTGTTCGGCGGCGCGGTTGCGCTGCTGCCGGTGTTCGCCCAGTCGATCCTCCACACCGGACCGGTGGGCCTCGGCGTGCTGCGGAGCGCGCCGGCGGTCGGGGCCGTCTTCTCAGGCGTGTGGCTGGTCCGCCGTCCGCTGCCCTCGCGCGCTGGGCCGACGCTGATCGCCGTCGTCATCGCCTTCGGTGCGAGCATGGTGGTCTTCGGCCTGTCCCGTTCGCTGCCGCTCTCACTCGCGGCGCTCGCGTTCAGCGGCGCGGTGGACATGGTCAGCATGAACATCCGCGCCACGACGGCAACGCTCGTGACCCCCGACCACGTCCGCGGCCGCGTCGGTTCGGTCGAGGCGGTCTTCATCGGCGCCTCCAACGAGCTCGGCGCGTTCGAGTCCGGCACCGCGGCGGCGCTGCTTGGCGCCGTTCCCGCGGTGGTTGCGGGCGGCGGCCTGACGATCGTCATCGCGCTCGCCTGGCTCGCGCTCTTCCCGGAGCTCGCGACGCTCGGGCGCATGTCCGACCTGCGCCCGGTGTCGAACGAAGCCGACGATCCCGAGCGTGTCTCCGTCACGGCGACGGCGGACGGCGTGGCTTCGCCCTAGGCTCAGCCTTCGGCCGGCAGCACACGAACGTCGCCGGGAGCGACATCCAGCCCGACCAGCTCGCCCTCGCGGGGCGCCGTCCCGGCCGGCGCGTGCACGGTGAAGCGGCGCAGCTGGACCAGCAGTCCTCCCTCGTGCGGGCGCACACCGAGGACCAAATCGCTCAGCGCAGACGACGACGGGTCGGTGAGTGTGATCTCCCAGGGATGGATCGCCACGGCGACCCGGCCCTGACCCGCGGCTCCGGCACGGAGCCCCCCGCCGCCGTCGAGCGCCACGACGGCGCCCTGACCGCCGGCCGAGACGGTGCCGTGCACGACATTCGCCCCGGTCAGCGCGGCGACCGTCACGCTGGCCGGCTCGCGCAGGAGCTCGGACGGACCGGCGAGTTGGACCAGACGTCCCTCGTCGAGCACGGCGATGCGTCCTCCGACCGCGACTGCGTCCTCGAACGCGTGTGTGACGAGCAGCGTGGGCAGCCCGAGCTCGCGCAGCGCTCCGGCGAGCTCGTCGCGCACCGCCGTGCGAGTGATCGCGTCCAGCGCGGCGAACGGCTCGTCGAGCAGCAGCACCTTCGGCTCGCGCGCGAGCGCGCGAGCGAGCGCGACGCGCTGGCGCTCGCCACCCGAGAGCTGCGGCGGTCGGGCGCCGGCGAGGTGCGAGACGCCAAAGCGCTCGAGCAGGTCGGAGCGGTTGCACCCCGCGGCGAAGCGCACGTTGGCAGCGGCCGTGAGGTGCGGGAACAGGCCGTAGTCCTGTGGCACGTAGCCGACTCGGCGTTGCTCCGCAAGCAGCCGAACGCCGCTCGCGGTGTCCAGCCAGAGCTCCGCGTCGAGCGCGATCCGGCCGCGCTGGGGACGCTCGAGCCCCGCCACCGTGCGCAGCAGCGAGCTCTTGCCCGAGCCCGAGCGGCCGAGCACGGCGACCGTCTCGTCGGCGAGGCCGACCGCGACGCGCAGCTCGAACGCGCGTCGCGCTAGCGCGATGTCGACGTCGAGCCGGGCCATGAGAAGAGCAGCTTCGCGGTGAGCAGGATCGCAGCGGCGATCACCAAGAGCAGCACGCCGATCGCGACCGCCTGGTCGAGGTTCGCGTCGAACAGGCTGTACACGGCGAGCGGCAGCGTCTGGGTTACCCCCTGGAAGCTGCCGGCGAACAGGATGGTCGCGCCGAACTCACCGATCCCCCGGGCGAACGCGAGCGCCGCCGAAGCGCCCAGGCCGGCTCGTGCCAGCGGGATCGCGACGCGCAGCATCCGCCGCAGCGGTCCCGCGCCGAGTGTGCCGGCGACGTCAAGCAGTGTCTGGTCGACAGACTCGAACGCGCCGATCGCACCGCGGATGTAGAACGGGCTCGCGACGAACACGATCGCCATCACCACCGCCGTCGGCGTGAAGGCGATGTCGATACCCAGCACGCTCAGCACATGGCCGAGCAGCCCGAGACGGCCAAACGCGACCAGCAGGGCGATCCCCGCGACCGCCGGCGGCATCACCAGCGGCAGCTCGATCAACGTGATGACGAGTTTGCGACCGCGGAACCGGTGCCGGCCGATCGCGTAGGCGAGCGGCGTGCCGAGACCGAGCGTCAGCGCCATCGCGACGGCGTTGGTCTTCAGCGAGACGACGATCGCCTGCGTGGTGACGGGGGTGCCGAGCTCGTCGATCAGCCGCCCGGGCGGCTGGTAGCCGATCAGGGCGACGATCGGGATCGCGATGAACCCGAGTACCACCGCGATCACGACGGTCAGAGCGACCGCGACGGCGGCGCGTCCGAGCGCGGGAGCCGGCCGCGCTCGGACGACAGTTCCGCTCAGCACCTCACGGCGCGCCGAACCCCGCGGCCTTCAGGGTCGCCTGTCCCTTGCTCGCGAGCACCAGCTTGACGAAGGCGTTCGCCGCAGCCAGGTTCTTGGTCGCCTTGACGACCGCGATCCAGTCCTGCGTGTGCGGCATCGCCTTGGCCGGCAGCTCTATGTACTTCACCTTCCCCTTGGCCGCGAGCGCGTCGGTGATGTAGACGAAGCCGACGTCGCCCTGCCCCGCCGCGATCTCCGCGACCACCTGCGTCACGTCCGTCTCCTCGCTGACGATGTTGCGGTCCGCGGCGGTCGTGATGCCGAGGTTCGCAAACGCCGTCGAGGCATAGTCGCCGCACGGCACGGTCGCGTTGCAGACGACGATCTTCACGCCCTTCTTGGTGATGTCGTTGACGGAGGTGATGTGCGCTGGGTTGTCGGGGGGGACGATCATCACGAGCAGGTTGGTCGCGAACTCGACCGGCTTGTAGACCAGACCGGCCGCATAGAGCGCGTCCGGATCCTTCGCGTTCGCGGCAGCGTAGACGTCCGCGGGGGCACCCTGCTGGATATCCGTTTCCAGTGCGCCCGAGCCGCCAAAGTCGTAGCTCTCGCTGGCGATCATCGGAAAGACCGCCGTCAGCGACGCCGCGGCGAGCACTTTCAGCTCGCTGCCCGCGGGCCGCGCAGTCGCCGCCTGCCCGGCGGCGGCCGAGTTCAACGCCACAGCCGCGACCGCCGCGGCGCCCGCCAGCGCCGCCAGTCGCCTCGTCGCACCGATGCCCTTGATCTTCATGCCGCCTCCCGTTGGTTGAAAGAGCCTTTAGTCAGGCCCTGACCATACATCGAGCCAGGCCGCGAAGACACCCGCGGCGCGCTAGCGTCGCAGCATGGCGGAGCAGCCACTCTCACTCGACGCCTGGGCCGTGCTCGCCCTGCTGTGCGAGGAGGACCGCCACGGCTGGGCTCTGGTGCGAGCGCTGGCGCCGGACGGCGAGGTCGGCCGCGTCTGGTCGGTTCGCCGGGCGGTCGTCTACCGGACCGTCGAGCTGTTGCTCGACATGGAACTGGTGCAGCGCGCCGGCGTCGAGCCGGGCTCGCGCGGCTCACCCCGAACGCTGCTGCGCCCTGGCCCCCAAGCACGGAGCGCACTCGCCCGTTGGCTCACCGAACCGGTGCCGCACGTTCGCGACCTGCGCTCGGCGCTGCTGCTGAAGCTCCTGTTCTCGCAGCGTGCCGGCCGCTCCAACCGGCGCCTGCTGCAAGCCCAGCGAAAACTCCTGACACGGACCGTCGCCGCACTGGAGACGACGGGCGAGGCCGACGGCGCCTTCGAGCCGACCATGCGAGCGTTTCGCCTGGAGACCGCCCGCGCGGGCCTGCGCTTCGTCGAAGGCGAGCTGGCGGCCGCGACGGGTGGCGGGACGACGCGTCGGCGAGTCTAGATTCGCGCCGGCGGCCTTAGGTCCCGTAAAGCTGCGCGAAACGGTGGCCTTAGGCGGCACGTGCACAATGGCGGCGTGACACGGCGACCTGCCAGACGCTCCCGGGGTTGCGCAGCGGTGCCCGGGCATCGAACGCGACACCGGGCCGCGCGGGCGCTCACGCTGATCGCGCTCGCCGGCGCACTCGCGGCGATCTTCGCCTCCGCCGCCGGCGCCGCCGTCACCGGCGCGAGCGGCACCACCGGCGCGACTGGGGCGACCGGCGCCACCGGCACGACCGGCGCCACCGGAGCGCCAAGCGTTTCCAACCCCTCGATCAGCCTGAACTGGGCGGGCTACGCGATCAGCGGCAGCTCCGGTGTGGTGCGCCACTTCAGGCACGTCAGCGGAAGCTGGATCGCGCCGGCGGTGACCTGCACCCCGGGATCGACGACCTACTCGGCTTTCTGGGTGGGGATCGGCGGGCTGTCGCAGCACGCGACCGGTCTCGAGCAGACCGGCACGGAGGCTGACTGCGACTCCAACGGCGTCGCCCACTACAGCGCCTGGTACGAGCTGGTTCCGGCCGGCCCGGTGACGCTGAAACTGGCGGTCGCGGCGGGCGACAGCATCAGTGCCGGGGTCACGGTCGACGGCACCAAGGTGACGATCCACCTGGTCGACAACACCAGCGGCGCCTCGGTCCTCAAGCATCTGCATCTGGCGCACCCCGACACCTCCTCCGCCGAATGGATCGCCGAAGCCCCGTCGACCTGCGACCAGAGCGGCTCGTGCACGGCGCTGCCGCTGACCGACTTTGGCACCGTGGCCTTCAGCGACGCCAGCGCCCGCACCGCGCGCGGCATGGCTGGAACGATCTCCAACTCGAAGTGGGTTGCCCAGCCGATCGCTCTTGACGAGCAGCTCTCGCAGCCCGGAATCGGCGGCAGGTTCTTCGGCCCGGCGACGCTCGTCACAGCCGTGCCCACGATCCTCGAGAACGCCGGCTCCTCCTTCGCCGTCAACTGGGCCGAAAGCTCACCGACCTACGGTCCGGGCGGAGGAACGCCGGGGCGCCACTTCCCCGGCTTCGGCACCTGAGGATGTCCCGGCGCGTCCGCGGCTTCACGCACCCGCGGCGCGGGTCGACCGTCGCCACCGCCGTGACGACGGCCCGCTGACCTACGCCGCGCTGGCGCTCGCCGGCGTGCCGCGGCGCGCGGCGTCGTGACGGAGCAGCTCGCGTGCGTCGCCCCGTCCGCTCGCGATCTGCGTCGCCTCACGCACAAGGTCCTGGTTCATCAGGGCGAGGAACAGCAGCGACCCGAAGATCACCACCGCGTCGATGCTCTCGCGTCCCTGCTTGGTCCAGTAGTCGTCCTGGAGGTTCAGCCACAACGCGAACTCATCGAGCGTCAGCGCCGACGCCATTCCGTAGCCGGTCGCCGAAACGCGCGAGCCCCAGCGGCGCTTCGGGTTCGTGCCGATCCCGACCTGCGCGTTCCACGCGTAGCCGGTCAGCAGCAGGCCGACGATCCCGAACGTCATGTGGTGAATGTGGCGCCCGCCCGGCGTCACATTGCGGAAGGGCCCACGCCCGGCACGGATCGAGTGCGTGATCGCGCGCACCGTCACGAACGCGACGAGGAAGCCGACGTTGCCGAGGAACAGCCGCTCCTGACGGCAGTCAGTCAGATGCTTGCGGTAGAGCGCCGCAAGCACCCGCGGTGAGAGCAGCGAGCGCGACGGAGGTGGCAGGCCCACACCGCGACGATAGCGGCCCGGACCCACCGCGACCAGATTCCCGAGCCGGCCCTGATGGTGACGCGCGGCGCTGACCCGCGCTTGACGGCCGCGCATGCGGTCCCGGACGGGCGGCACCGAGCGGGCCGGGAGCTCGTCGTAGATAACCTCTGGGGAGCGCCAGGCGGAGGGCGTTCTCGTCGAGCTTTGGAGGGTCGTATGAGGGCAGTCAGGTTCGACCATTACGGCGGCGTCGACGTGCTGGAGGTCCGGGAGGTCGATCGGCCCGTTCCCGCGCCCGGCGAGGTGCTCGTCGCCGTGAAGGCGGCGGGAATCAACCCCGGCGAGATCCCCGTCCGCGAGGGGCTGTTTCACGACCGCTGGCCGGCGACCTTCCCATCCGGCGAGGGAACGGACTTCGCCGGAGTGGTCGACGAGCTCGGGGCGGGCGCCGAAGGCTTCGCCGTCGGGGACGAGGTCTGCGGCTGGAGCGAGCAGCGCTCGAGCCACGCCGAGTTCGTCGCTGTTCCGGCCGAGCAGCTCACCGCCAAGCCCCCCAGTCTCTCCTGGGAGGTCGCGGGCTCGCTGTTCGTCGCCTCGATGGCGGCATACGCCGGTGTCGATGCCGTGAAGCCAAAGCCGGGTGAGGTGGTGGCCGTGTCCGCCGCGGCCGGCGGGGTCGGATCGATCGCGGTGCAGCTCGCCGTGCGGACGGGCGCAACCGTGATCGGCCTTGCCAGCGAATCCAACCACGCCTGGCTCCGCGACCACGGCGTGATCCCGGTCACCTACGGGGACGGCCAGGCGGAGCGGATCGAAGCGGCCGGCGGCGGGCACCTCGACGCGTTCATCGACACCTTCGGCGGGGGCTACGTGGAGCTGGCGATCTCCCTCGGCGTGCCGCCCGAACGTATCAACACGATCGCCGACTTCGCCGCCGTCGAGCGGTTCGGTGTGCACGCCGAAGGAACCCATTCCATCGGCTCGGCGACGCGCCTCGCGGAGATCGCCAAGCTCGTAGCGGACGGTAGCCTCGAGGTTCCGATCGCGCGCACCTTCCCGCTCGACGACGTGCGCGACGCATTCACTCTGCTCGCGGAACGCAAGACCCACGGAAAGATCGTCCTGATTCCCTGACTCCCGGCCGGTGGCTTCCGACCCGTCGTCGCTCGTCAGGCACCGTGACGCACGGCGCCTGGATCCGGACGAAGGCTGGCGGACGAGGGGTATGTGAACGTTGCTGCCGGCAACGCGATCGTGATCTCTGACATCGGCGCCCTGGGATTCGCTCAGCCAGTACAACGCAGGTCGGCGTCGAGCGGGCCGATCCGGTATTGCGCGAGGCTCGGCGCCATGCCGGTGAAACCGCCGCTCGTGCAGTTCTGCCGCGCCTGCGTAAGTGTTGCGTCGGTCCCGGCGACCCAGTCGGGTAGCTGGGCGTTGAAAGCCGTCGGCGTTGTCTGCGCCGTCAGGCCCGTGATCTCCCGCCACTGGGCGCTCGTGGAATAGATCCCGATCGGCCCGGTCACACCAGCGTTGCGCAGCCCGGCGATGAAACCCTGGAGTGCGGCGATATTGAGCTGGTAGGTCCCGGCCCAGGTCGCCATCAACTCGACGTCCAGCCACCATGGCGCGGTTTGCGCCGCGACGGGGTCGAACGCGGCGACGAGGCCGAACGAGTGTGCGGCGCGCTGCTCGCCGTAGATGTAGGAGCAGGAGTCGGTCAGCAGACCGTTACACGCACCGTAAACCGGCGCGGTGCCCACGCCGGGCCAATCCGCAACGTGATGACCTCCCGGGTTGCCGGTGTCGATGTACAGCGACAGGGGCGGCTGCTCTGGCTGTTTCTGCCCCGGCGCGCCACCGGCCCACTGCAACTCGCTGCTCCTGCACGCGTTTGCCGTGTTCGCCAGCCCGCCATTGACGCCGACGATCCCGAACAGCGGATCAGACGGGTAGGAACCGGAGCACTGCGGAAAGGAGACGTCGTAACCAATGCTTGGTGATGAGCGCCCGGTCAGGACGATGGCCAGCACCACAACCACGACCAAGGCCAGCGCCGCCACCCGCCACCACCGCGCTCGGTACCTGGAACGGCTGGCAGGCGGCACCGGCGTCAAGCTACCAGGATGGTCAGGGCGCGGCGCGGGCCTCGATGATTGCGTCCAGCGCGCCGTTGAGCGCCGTGAGCAGCTGGTTGGGGTCGCGTCGGACTTGGGTGAGTAATAGGCCGCCTTGGACGGCTACGAGCGTGTTTTGGGCGAGCACGGCGGGATCCGCAGTGGGGCTTAGCTCGCCGCGCGCTGCCATCCGCTCGAGGCCGGTGCGGATTGCGGTCTCCCAGCGGTCGAGGCCGTTGGCCAGTTCGAGGCGCGCGCCTTCGTCTTGCTCGGCGAGTTGGCCGGCGAGCGAGCCGATCGGGCAACCGCCCTTGGCGTTGCGGTGCTGTTGGAGGGTCACGAGCGCCTCGATCCAGGCGCGCAGCCCTTCGATCGTGTCGAGGCGCTCGAGCAGCGCGGCTTGGCCGCCAAGCACGTCGTCGCCAGCGGCCCGGGCGACCGCGCGCATGAGGTCGTCCCGGTCGACGAAGTAGTGGTAGAGCTGGCTCTTCGAGACGCGGGCGCGGGCGCGAACGTCGTCGAGGGACGTGGCGGCAACCCCGTGCTCGCCTACGAGCTCAGCGGCGGCGCGGATGATCCGCTCGCGCGTTTCGCGTCCTTTCGCAGTCGCCGGCTGAGCACCCGTCATGAGGACGATGATATCGGCTGGACTAGCCGGTCCATTACATGTACTGTGTGCCGCGAGTGGACTTATCAGTCCAGTAGACCCGCGAACGAAGGGACGAGTAGTGATGACGACGATCGCCCAGCAGGCAAACGACGTGAAGGCCGCCGCGGCCAGCAGGCTGCCGGCCGAGGTGGTCGCGGTGTTCGCCTCTGACCAGGCGGCGCTCGCCGCCGGTGGAATCCCGACGGGAGCGGTAGCAGTCGGCGATAGGCTCGCACCGTTCGCGCTACCCGACGCGACCGGCCGGACACGGACACTGGACGAGTTCACCGCCGACGGACCCGCCGTGATCGTCTTCTACCGGGGCGGCTGGTGCCCTTACTGCAACCTGACTCTCCGCACCTACCAGCGCGACCTCCTACCCGAGCTCAGCGCACGCTCGGCCCGCCTCGTCGCGATCTCGCCAGAAACCCCGGACGCGTCGCTCGGCACACAGGAGAAAGCCGAACTGACGCATACCGTCCTGAGCGACACCGGCGCCCAGCTCGCGTCCGTGCTCGGGATCACCTTCGATCCCTCCGAGGAAGGACTCGCGGCACAACGGGCACTCGGCGTTGACATCCGCACGACCCGCGGCGACAACGGCACCGTGCTGCCGATGCCGACCGTCCTGATCGTCGACCGCGACCAGACCGTGCGATTCGTCGACATCCACCCCGACTACACCGGCCGCACCGAGGTAAACGAGATCCTCGCGGCTCTCGACGCGCTCTCAAGCACTTGACAAACACGCCTGAGGAGTGGAAACCCGCCTGAGGCCTCGGGGTGGCCGGGCCGTTCGGCCGACTTGAAAGGATGATCGGGTGGTAAAGGTGTCGAAGCGTCGTCTCGCGCAGGAACCTCCGTTGCACCAGCAGTTGGGCGGCTCAGGCCCGCGTGCGCACGCGCGTCCTTCGTCGGAACGCGGCCGTGATCCCGCCGCCGGGCGACTGCTGTCGGTCAACGTCGGC
Source organism: uncultured Solirubrobacterales bacterium (assembly GCA_963709225.1). Taxonomy (GTDB): domain Bacteria; phylum Actinomycetota; class Thermoleophilia; order Solirubrobacterales; family Solirubrobacteraceae; genus Palsa-513. The sequence goes on along the minus strand of CAVPVM010000005.1, from coordinate 451,732 downwards.
CTGCCGAAGAGCGTGCCGTGGCAAGGGAAGACCGTTTTCACCGGCGTGTTCAAGGATCCGGTCGCCGGGCCGCGCCGGGTCGGCAGGCTCAACGTTGAGGGCGATGGCCAGGGCGATCTGGCGGGGCACGGCGGCGAGCAGCGTGCCGTGTTCGTTTACCAAATCGACTCCTATCGCTACTGGGAGCGCGAGCTCGGACGCGACGACTTCGTGTACGGCCAGTTCGGCGAGAACTTCACTGTTCAGGGGCTTGCAGATGACGAGGTCTGCATCGGCGACCGCTACCGGATCGGCACCGCCGTCTTCGAGGTCACGCAACCGCGGGTCACCTGCTATCGCGTCGGGATTCGCATGAACGACCCGCGTATTCCCGCCTTGCTGGTTTCGCACCACCGCCCAGGCTTCTACTTCCGGGTGCTCGAAGAGGGTGAGGTACAAGCGGGCGACGAGATCATCAAGGTCGCCCCGGGCCCCCAACAGTTGCCGGTCGCGGAGGCCGACGCGCTGCTCTACCTGCCCGGACACCCGCGGCAGCAGCTGCTGCGAGCGCTTCGCATCCCCGCCCTGAGCCCCGGCTGGCAGGCCTCGTTCCGGGCCCTGCTCGAAGAAGAACCGGGCAGCGGAAACGCCGGTCTCAGCGCGACAAGTCCGCCTCCCGCCTGGCTCGGGTTTCGTGAGCTGACGGTCGCCGCGATCACCCCCGAAAGTGATTCGGCGATCTCCATACGCCTCGAGGACCCGAGCGGCGCACCACTGCCGAGCGCCCGCCCGGGCCAATGGCTCACGCTACGAGTCCAGCCCGACAAACAGCAGAGGCCGTTGCTCCGCAACTATTCCCTGTCCGGACCGCCGGGCGCCGGCTACTACCGGATCACGGTCAAGCGTGAACGTGACGGCGCCGTCAGCGGCTACCTTCACACCCGGCTCGCCGTCGGCGACCAACTCGACATCGCGGCGCCACGCGGCACGTTCATCCTCGACCAGACGAGCGCACCCGTACTGCTGATCAGCGCCGGGATTGGCGCCACCCCCGTTCTGGCCATGCTTCAGGCGCTGGTGCAGGAGCGCTCCGAGCGGGAGGTCTGGTGCCTGTACGGCGCGCGCAACGGCCGGGAGCACCCGTTCGCCGCAGAGGCTCGGGCCCTGATCGCATCGCTTCCGCGCTCACACGCCCGCGTGTACTACAGCAGCCCCAACCAGACTGACCTTGAGGGCCGAGACTTCGACCGCGTGGGCCGTCTGAGCGGGCCGCTGATGAGCGAACTGCACCTACCCACCGATGCCGAGGCATATCTGTGTGGGCCCACGGCCTTCATGGACGAAATCAGCGCGAGCCTGGCGGTGCTAGGGATCGACGCCTCGCGGATCCACACCGAACCGTTCGGACCCGCACCGAGTGTGACGCCGGGCATCGCGGCAGCACCCGCGCGGACGCCGCATCCACCTGCCGGCCAACCGGGGAAAGGCCCAACTGTCGAGTTTGCCCGCAGCAGCCTTGCCGTCCCGTGGAGCAGCGACTACGGCAGCCTGCTCGAACTTGCCGAGGCATGTGACGTCCCGGTGCGGTGGTCATGCCGCACGGGCGTCTGCCACACCTGCGAGACCACGCTTGTCGCCGGTAACGTCGATTACAGCCCCGACCCCATCGAAGCCCCAGCCGACGGAACCGTACTCATCTGCTGCTCGCAGCCGGGCGATGACATTGTCCTCGATCTGTGACCCGCGGCGCTCAGATCGCGCGAGACGAGAGCTGCGTCGAACGACTCGTCGTTCTCGCGTAACGCTGCACCTATCTTCGGAGGACGCCGTCCTGAGTGGGGTATCAGCTTCGATCAGCGACCGTCAGAGCGGAGGCACTTGCGCGTCTACCTGAGGCCCGTGATAGAGGTGATCCTGGTCCCGGCATCCGGCGTCAAAGAGGAACTGCATGCTGTCGCTGCGGACCCCGTTGTAGCTGGCGTACATGGTCACGTGTCCGCGCGTTCCGACCATGCAGCGGGGATCTGTGCTCGAGGTGACGGTCAAGGAGGTCTTGATCAGGTTCCCCGGGTAGCCCCACAGCATCGCGACGTGCGAGTGGTAGCTGATCTGCGGTCCGATGCTCACCTCGATCGCGCTGTCGGGCCGGCCGCCACCGTGAACGTTTTGGCAGACGTTGCCGGAGATCCAATTGGTGTCGAGATTGACGTTCCCCCAGCCGTACGCGAAACCGCTACCGCCTGTGGGGAACGGCTGCGAGGCGTGGAACCCCCACGGCGGGATGCCGCTACCCGGCGGGGTGCCGCTGCCCGTGTACCAGGTGCAGTGCGGGACCGAGCTCCCCTCTGCCGAGGCCACCGCCGAAGCCGAACCCGCAGTCAGAGCAAGGCACGCTAGGACGATCAAGCCCATCGACCGCGACCATCGGTTCTGCGACATGGGTTAGAGATCGGCGAGCGTCGCGACAGGCGCGCAGGGATTAGGCGGACGTATGACGCGGAGGCGTCAGCCGATCGCTTGCCTCAACGAGCGGCCTACATCCGGGCCGCCGCGGCGGCAGCCGTCTGTACTGGGGCACCGCCGTCCCCACGGTCGTTATCGGGGTCGCCTCGACCGCTCAACGGGGGTGAGCGAAGGCCGGCATGATCTCGGTGGAGAACCGCCGCATGCTCTGCTTGGTGGACTCTCCGCCGTGAAGCAGGACGTGCGCCACGCCGACGGCGCGCAGCGCTTCGAGTTCCTCGGCAATTTGGTCGGGCGTGCCGTAGAGCGCGCTCGCCTCGGTCGCACCGGGTGCGCCGGCATAGGCCGTGATGTGCGATTGGTTGCGTCCGTCCGGATGTTGCGAGAGAGCGACCATGCCAGCGTGCGCCTGCGCCAGCCGCGCGAGCGCCGTCTGCGCTATCGGCAGCGTCGCGGGCAACGTAGAAGTTGCGTGCGACCGCGACATCCATCGGGTCGAACGCGCGGCCGCGCGCCTCGCACTCCGCTCTGAACAGCGCGAGGCGCTGGCCCACGATCTCGGTCGATGCGAACTGGTCGAGCAGCAGTTTGCAGCCGCGCCCGGCGACGGCACGGATCGAGTCCGGTCTGCCGGCGGCGATCCAAACCGGCGGATGCGGCTGTTGCGCAGGGGGAGGCTCAACGATGATGTCCTCGTACTGCCAGAACCTGCCGTCGTGCGAGAACCGTTCGTTCGAGGTCCAGGCCTTGATGACGACCTGCAGCGCTTCGTCGAAACGCGCCTGCGCCTGCTCGTAGGGCATGCAGAAACCGGCGAACTCGGAGTGGCGATAGCCCTTGCCGACACCGACGTCCAAACGGCCGCCGGACATCAGATCGAGTGTCGCCGCCCGCTCAGCCAGCAGCACCGGATCGTGCCAGGGCAGGACGATGACCGCCGTACCGAGCCGCATCGTTGTCGTGCGCGCCGCGACCCATGCGAGCAGGTCGAGCGAGGCCGACACCTGCCCGAGGCCGCTGAAGTGGTGCTCAACCAGGAAGCTCGAATCGAACCCGAGCGCCTCGGCCTCGACGCACGTGTCGACGTAGTCACGCAAACCTCGCGCCCGATCGCGGTCCCGATGTCGGGCTTGGGCGCCTCCGAACAGGCCGAACCGCATGCCTCCTGGGTTCGGGGAAGCCTCACACGCGACCGGCCTCGCAGGCGGATCATGGACGGGGTCAAACGGGGCAGATGAGCTCACGGGGGGCGATCTCCTCGGGAAGCCGCGGTGATAGCCGCAGCAGGCGGACACAGGTCGACGGCCGCTGAGAACCGTCGCACGGGAGGGCTATCTGACGCTGGGACGCGTCAGACCCGAGGTACTCGCCAGCCCAAGCCAAACCGCAGAGCCTGGGCAACACCAACGCGGTACATGGCCACCACTGTAGCGACCCGAGACGGGATCACCGCTCGCGCGGCCAACCGCGGCTGGTGCCGTCGGCCGGACTGCCTCGCGGTCACGATCCGTTCTTTAGAAGCGACTTAGCGCTCGGAGTCATGCTGTGCGCATGGCAAGCGAAGTCGCCAGAAGTCTCGTGATCTCGCTGTGAGCACAACAATCAGGTTGCCGCGCCGGCGGGCGGAACTCGCGGACGGCGCGGGGGGGCGGGAGCAACGACCGCCGCGGCGACGACGCAGGCGGCTCCTCTATGCGACAGGCGCGCTCATCGTTGCGGTGATCGTCTTCTTTGCGCTCGATGCCGTCTACGATTTCACCTCCGGCTCGTCGAACGCAGCGGGGTCGCGCCTGACGGCGACGGTCAAGCGTGGCACGGTGCTGTCGAGTGTGAGCACTTCTGGGAACGTCGCGGTCGCCCGTTCCGCGTCGGCGAGCTTTGCGACGAGCGGAACCGTCACTGCGGTCTATGTGTCGGCTGGTGAGCGCGTCAAAGCCGGCCAGGCGCTCGCGAAGATCGACCCGACAAGCGCTCGCAACACGCTGGCGTCCGCGAAAGCCAACCTCGCGATGGCTGAAAGTGCACTCGTGAGTGCAGAAACTGGGCCGACCGCGGCACAGCGCGACGCGAACGCGATCAGCGTGCAACAGGCTCAGGAAGCCGTGACGACCGACGAGCAGCAGCTCGCCACGGACCAGACGGCGCTCGCGGCCGCACGGGCGCAGCTTGCTCGCGACGCAAAGCTCGGCTTCCCCGCGAGCACGACCTCTTCGGGCGGCGCGTCCAGCGGCAGCGGCAGCGCGTCCAGCGGCGGCGGGTCGAGCACCACCGGCAGCGGGTCGAACACCACCGGTGGCGCGTCCAGCGGCAGCGGGTCGAGCACCACCGGCAGCGGGTCGAGCACCACCGGTGGCGGATCGGGCGGTAGCGGCGGCGGATCCACCGGCAGCGGGTCCACGAGCGGCACACCCACACGGGGCGTGCTCTCGCTCTCCACCGGCAGCACGTCGGCGACCGGCTCGACCTCGGGTCCCGCCGGGCCTGTCGTGATGACTGGTTCCGCGGCCGGAGTGGGTACCTCTTCTGCGACGTTGAGTGGGAGCGTCACGCCGGGCGGGTTGGATACGACCTATTACTTCGAGTACGGCACGTCACCGACAAGCCTGACCTCGACCACGCCGGCCGCCGATGCCGGGTCGGGAACGGGATCTGTCCCGGTCAACGTGTCAGTGAGCGGACTGGCTGGCGGTCAGAGCTACTACTTCGCACTGGTTGCCACGAACTCGTCGGGTACCACGGACGGCTCACTGTCCCTGTTTACGACCGCCTCGGCGACGGCGGGCGCCACGACGGGCCAGGCCTCCGCGATCGGTTCGACCACTGCGACGCTGACCGGAACCGTCAACCCGGGCTCACTCGACACCAGCGACTACTTCCAGTACGGCACGTCCGCTACGGCATTGACATCAAGCACTCCCACCTTCGACGACGGCGTCGGGTCGGGATCGGTTTCGGTGAGCGCGACGCTGAACAACCTGAAGCCCGCAACGACGTATGAGTTCCGGCTGGTGGCAACGAATTCAGCCGGCACCAGCGATGGCGTCGAGCAGACGTTCAAGACCTCGGCGGCCGAGCGGCCGACGGTCCTCACCGGCTCAGCGTCGGGCGCGCTCACCTCGAGTGTCGTGCTGTCGGGATCGGTCAATCCGAACGGATCGGACGCGAAGTACTGGTTCGAATACGGCACCACAACCGCGTACGGGTCCAAGACGGCGGCGGTTGACGCGGGAGCTGGTACCACGGCGGCCGCGGTGTCAGCGACGCTCACCGGTTTGGCGCCGGACACCGAATACGTCTTCCGCTTGGTCTCGAGCAACGAGTTCGGAACGAGCACCGGACTCAGCGAGTTCGTGACCACCGCGTCCAGCTCCAAGGCGACGGACGAGCAGGCCGTGACGACGGATGAACAGACGGTGGCGCACCAGGAGGCGACGGTCGAGACCGCCAAGGAGAGCCTGCAGGAGACGCAGGCATCGATCGCCTCCAGCGACACGCCTTCGGCGGCGACGATCCAAGGCGATCAGGCAACCGTCTCCGAGGACGAGGCGATCGTCGCTTCCGACCAGGCGGCCGTCAACGAGACGACGCTGACGGCACCGATAGCTGGAACCGTGACCGCGGTGAATGCCTCAGTCGGTGGGACGGTCAGCGCCGGCAGTTCGACGATCACGAGCGCCAGCGCCGCTTCTGACACCAGCTCAGCGTCGACCACCGGCTCGAACTTTGCCAGCACCGGCTCGGGATCCAGCGGCTCAGGCTCGAGCGGCTCTTCCGGCTCGAGCCTGTTCACGATCGACTCGCTCGGTCAGCTCGAGATCGTCGCGGGCTTCGCTGAGGCGGACGCCATAAAGATCGCGGTCGGTCAACCCGTCACGATCACCTTCCCGGCTCTGCCGGATACCGAGGTCGCCGGACGCGTGGCGGCGGTCTCGCTCACGTCTACGGTCGTCAGCGACGTTGTCACATACGACGAAACAATCGATTTGATCAATCCGCCCTCGACGGTCAAGGAGGGCATGACGGCGGATGCAAGCGTCGTCGATCAGACAGCGACGAACGCGCTGTACATCCCGAGCGCGGCGATCACGACGACCGGCACGAGGTCCACCGTCGAGCTCCTCCAGAACGGCGCTACGACCGTGACGCCCGTCACCACGGGCCTCGTCGGCAATTCCGACACACAGATCCTCAGCGGCCTCAAGGCCGGCGACGTGGTCGTCGAACCGACCGTGACGGTCGCCGCCTCGACCGGCACGGCGGCCACGGCCGGCAGCGGGGGTTTCTCAGGCTTCGGCGGCGCCGGCATCGGTGGTGGGGGCGGCTTCGGCGCCGCCGTCCGGTTCGGTGGCTGATGAACCTCAACGCACCTGGTGACGGCGGGGCGGCTCGCCCGGTCATCGTCCTGCGGCGGATCGTCAAGACCTATCAACTGGGGGATGTGGAGGTCACGGCGCTGCGCGGCGTCTCGATGACCGTCGAACGGGGCGACTTTGTCGCGATCATGGGTGCGTCCGGATCTGGAAAGTCGACGATGATGAACATCGTTGGTTGCCTTGACATACCTTCGAGGGGGCAGTTCCTGATCGACGGGATCGACGTGCGCACACTCGATGAGGCAGCGCTGTCGCATATTCGCAACCGCAAGATCGGCTTCGTGTTCCAGTCGTTCAATCTGCTGCCGCGCACCACCGCGAGCGTCAACGTCGAGTTGCCGCTGCTGTACTCGCGTGTCAATGCGAGGGAACGGCGCAGGCGCGCCGCGGATGCGCTCGAAACCGTGGGGCTTGCCGACCGCGCGCACCACTTCCCGAACGAGATGTCGGGTGGCCAGCAGCAGCGCGTCGCCCTCGCTCGAGCGATCGTGACCAACCCGGCCCTGGTGCTCGCCGACGAGCCCACCGGCAACCTCGATACGGCGACCAGCCGCGAGGTCATGCTGATGTTCAGCGAGCTGAACAGGGGCGGGCGGACCGTGATTCTCATCACCCATGAGGACGACATCGCGGCATACGCCAAGCGCAGGGTGCGCCTGCGTGACGGTCTGATCGTCGACGACCGTCGGGTTGTCCCGGTCCAGGCGCCCCCGCCGGTCGTCGGCGCCGTCACCGGCGAGGACCGCGCCTTCTCGGGCGGGGTGTCCGCGTGAGCGGTCTCGACACTTTTCGGATCGCCTGGCACGGGATCCAGGCGAACCTGCTGCGCTCGGCGCTCACCGTGCTGGGTGTGATGATCGGCGTGTCGGCCGTGATCATCCTGCTCGCGGTGGGGACGGGGTCCTCTGCGCAGGTGGCGAGCCGGATCAACTCGCTCGGTACGAACACGATCACGGTGCTGGGCACCGGGCGGTTCGGCCGCGGTCCAGCGACCACGGGTACGCAGTCGCAGACCGCGAACCTCACGACGCAATCTGTCCAGGCAATCGCAAACCCAAACCAGGCGCCCGACGTGGCTTCGGTCTCACCCGTCGTGACGACGACCGAGACGGCGACCTACGCGGGCGGCGAGCTACTCCAGCTCGGTGATCGGAACGACCCCGAACTACCTCGCCGCGGACGACTACACGCTCGCCGCCGGCAGCCCGATCACCCAGGCCGACGTGACGAACCGCAAGCGCGTGGTACTGATCGGCCAGACGGTGCTCAGCAACCTGTTCACGAGCGGCGAGAACCCCCTCGGCCAGACGATCCAACTCGGTTCTGCGAGCTTCGAGATCGTTGGCGTGCTCGCCGAGAAGGGGACTTCGGGCACCACCAATGAAGACAGTGTCGTGATCGCCCCCTACACGGCCGTCCAGGACGTGCTCACCGGCTACGCCCCGTTCAGCGAGCTGCTCGTGCAGGCGAAGTCCACGTCGGCGCTGAACAACGCCGCCACCGAGGTCGAGGACATCCTCGCCGCGCAGGCCGGCACGACGGTCGCCGACCTTCCCTTCTCGGTCATCAACGAGGGCACCCTGCTGACGACGGCACAGTCAACGTCGAGCACGTTCACGACCCTGCTCGGCGCGGTCGCCGCGATCTCGTTGCTCGTCGGCGGTATCGGCGTGATGAACATCATGCTCGTGACCGTCACCGAGCGCACCCGCGAGATCGGCATACGCAAGGCGGTCGGGGCACCCAAGGCCGCGATCCTTGCGCAATTCCTGCTCGAGGCCGTGCTGCTCTCGCTGATCGGGGGTGGTGGCGGCGTCCTGGTCGGGGTCATAGGCAGCCGCTTCGAGATCGACGGCGTCACGCCGATCATCGCCGGGTACTCGATCCCGCTCGCCTTCGGGATCGCGATCGCGGTCGGCGTCTTCTTTGGGCTCTATCCCGCCAATCGCGCCGCATCGCTGCGCCCGATCGACGCGCTTCGCTACGAGTAGTAGGAGACACGATGAGCGACCACCTTCCCGATCCCGAGAGCCCCCGCGGAGGGGCCACCGACGACGGGCACACCGAGGAGCACCCCACCGTGACAGACACGCTCGCGAATCCGGTCGACGGACCCGGGTGGCTTGCCGGCGACGATTCCGGCGATGCTGACGAGGAGTGGGTCAGCCAGACGACGCACGGGATCCGCCTCGCGGTGCCCGCTGCCGCGCTGGTCGCGCTCCTGCTCGTCGCGGGTGGCTTCTGGGCCGGCGCAGCGCTCCAGAAGAGCCAGGGCGGCAGTTCGAGCGGTGTTGCGGGCGTGGCGGCCCGCTTCAGGGCGGGGGCAGGCACCGGAACGACAGGGGGGTCAGGAGCATCGCGCTTTGCCGGCCTGTTCGCCAGCACCGCTGCGGCCGCGGGCACGATCTCGGTCGTCGACGGCAACACACTCTACGTCGATGACACCGCGACGGGGTCGACCGTAAAGGTGACGCTGACCAAGTCGACGACGATCACGCGCAACGCCGACGCCACGGCAATCGACCTGCGTCCCGGAGACACGGTCACCGTCCAGGGCGCGACCGGAAACGGCGGGGCCGTTGACGCGACATCGGTGTCCGCAACCGCCCCCGGCGTCACCTCGGGTTTCGCGGGCTTCGGCGGCTTCGGCGGTGCCGGCGCTGGCGCCGGCACCAGCACGGCCACCACAAGTACGAACACGACCACGACACCCGCCCTGTTCGGCGGCAGCGGCTAGGGACCTGAAGGCGGCCCGCGGCCGCGGCATCCGGGCGACGCGAATCGGCCGCGTGCGCAGTGGGCGTCCGGACAGGGTGGATGCCGCGATCCGCAGCGCGATGCGCCGCAGGCGTGCCGGCGAACGTCGCCGGCTACGCTCGGGCTCGCGATTCCGCAAGCCGGCGACGCACCCTGTAATCGGGGACCGACGGCGCCGCCAGCTCGGCTTCGGCGAAGGCTGCGGCGGCGGCGGCGTAGTCACCCGTCGCAAAGCGACAGAGCCCCAGCAGATTCCAGGCCCACTCGCCGAAGATCCGCTGGTCGTAGGCGCTGCCCGTGGCGAGGATCTCGTCGAACGACAACGACATGATCCGCTCCACCCTGCGCGCCGCGCTCTGCGGTGCACCGGCGCCGAACTCGAGCCGTGCCACGGCGAACTCGAGCGCCGGCAGAGCGCCAAAGCGTTCGAGGGCCTCGCCGACCAGCCCCTCGAGGGCGCCGTCGACGCGGCCACGTTCGAGCTGGTGCCAGATCAGGTCGACCCACAGCAGGCGGTCGTCGTGGTCGGGGCGTCCCCGTTTGCGCGCGAGCTCGATGCCGCGAGTCCACATCGCCACCGCTTCAGCGTCGCGACCGACGGCCTGGTAGATGCGGGCAAGGTGGTCGTAGTAGAAGACGCGCTCGGGGTGCTCGCGCAGCGCCGCGAGCAGGATCGGCTCATCGCGCTGGTATTTGCGCTCCTGGTCGTACTCGTAGCCGAGGTGCTCGATCGTCAGCACGTCGCTCGCCTCGACGGTCCTCCCGTCGCGCTGCGCAGCGGTGTGGATCGCGGACACGATCGACTCATGCATCCGCCCACTGAACCGAACGTCGGGATCGTGGCGCCAGAGCCGGTACTCCAAATAGGGCGTCCACCCGACCCGCGGGACAAGCGGGACACGAAGAGCGGCCTGGCCGGTGGCCGCGGCGATGACGCCCCGGCGAACGCGATCATCGCCGGCGCGGACGCGCTCGTCGGCGTCCACATAGAGGATCCACTCCCCGCTCGCCAGATCGAGCGAGCGATTGCGCGGCGTTGCGAAGTCGCCGCGCCAGGGTTCGTGCGCGACGATCGCTCCGTGGCGTGCGGCCACCTCCGCGGACGCGTCGTTGGAGCCGGTGTCGACGACCACGATCTCGTCGACGAGCCCGCGCAGGGACGACAGGCAGCCATCGAGGTGCTCGGCCTCGTCGCGTACGATGATCGCAGCCGAAAGCAGCACCGCTTTGGGGCCGCGGCTGGCGCGGCCGTACTCGCTAGTGGCCGCTGCCGGGACCCTGCGGCGGGGCGCCGAAGTCGTAGAAGAACGGGGGCGGATTGTCGCTAGCCGGCGGGCCGCCACCGAACTGCCCTGTCTGGTTCGGGTTGGCGAACGGCGACTGGGGGCCGCACGGCTGGTTCGGGTTGCCGATCTGGATCGTTTGGTTCGCGCCGCCCAGAGGCGGCCCGGGATAGCGGTCGTGAGCAGCTGCAGACGCTGCCTCCACGCCGGCCATCGCGAAGGACGCCACGACGGGCGTCGCGAACACCGTTCCTGTGACCAGCCGGCGCATGAAGGTGCGCCGGGCCATCCCGGTTGAATCGATGACGCCGTCGAGATCGTCAGCCATGACCGTCACTCTCCCATGCTCGATTTGCGGCGTGACGTTAGCACGCAGCTCGGCGCAGCGCACGCTCGGTTTCGCCAGGATCGCCTACCGACAGCGTGTGGCAGCGGGTGCCCGACAGCATCGCTGCAAGCGCCCCCACCATCATCGGCCGCGACTCCGTGATGGGGGCGAGCGCGCCGGCGAGATGGGGCAGCACCTGCGCCGGTGCGCTGGGCATGCAGATCGCGTCCCGGCCGCTGCGTTCGAGCACGACCACATGGTCGACTCGGGCCATCCGCAGCCGCCATGGAGCCGCCAGCGCAGCCCGCGGATCGAGGCTTGCCGCACCGCCGGCGCGAGAAGCTCGGGGCAGCAACCCGGCGAGCTCCGGTAGGAGCTCTTCAGCCCCCGGGCGCAGCAGCGGCAGGCACGGGACCGCGAGCGTCGAGCCCTCGTGCAGGAGCACGCTGTCATCGCCCTGGAACGCTGCCCCGCCGAGCGCGAGACGCAGGGCGAGCACCGTCTTGCCGGCGCCGCTCGGCCCGATGAGCAGTACGCGGGAGCCGTTCAGGTCGACCAGGGCACCGCGCAGGCGGACCCACCCCTTCAGCGAGGCGAGCTCGACGGCGCGGCGAAGCGAGCGCGCGACGAGCGCATCGCAAGCCTCCTGCGGGGTCGTCGCGACCGCCAGTTCGTCGCCCTCCTCGGCGAGCGCGTATCCGCCGCGGGTGCGTGTCAGTTCGTAGCGCTGGCGCCGCGCCGCGTCGAACGGGTGCTCGGCGAGCGGAACGGCGCCCGCCACGGCCGCGGCTGTCGCCTCGTCGGCGCGGCCCACCGTGACCTCGTGCCAGAGCAGGCGGAAGGTCAGTGTGAGCGCTATCGGATCAGACCCTCGTCCCGCAGCTGGGCAAGACAGGCTCGCACCTCTGCATCAGGTGGTTGCGGCAGCTCCCAGGCCAGGCCGATCAGCTCGACGATTCGCACGTCGGAGTGCTCACCAGTGCAGAGGGCGAACACCAGGCTCGCGGTCTCATTGAGGTAGTGCACCCGGTCGTTGGCGAGGTCGTAGATCACGAGACCGTCCTCGACCTCGTGGACGTCAAGGTCGCCGGCCTGCTCAGCAGCCGTTTCGCTCATGCGCTCTCCATCACCGGCGCTCGACGCTCCCGCTCGGCCGGGTCGCCGGCGACTAGGTCCCACACGAGCGGGGCAATGACGCTCTGCGAGTAACGCTCCCTGACCATTTGGCCGGCATGCTCGCAGAGTCGCGCCCCCAGCTCGGGGTCGTCGAGCAGCGTCGAGACCGCATCGGCCAGCGAAGGCGGCGAGTCAGCCAGCAGCACCTCGCGACCGGCGCGCACATCGATGCCGCTGACCGCCAGCGGGGTCGCGACCACGGGCCGGCCGTAGGCGAGCGCCTCGAGCACCTTTATGCGCGTGCCGCCGCCGTGCCACAGCGGGGCGAGGACCACATCTGCGCCTTCGTACCAGGACCGCAGGTCGGCGACGCGTCCCGCGATCCGAACCGCCGCCGGGGCGTCGCCCAGGGCTCCCGCGTGGGGCCCGACCAGGTCGAGGGTCGCTTGCGGGTGCTTGACGCGCACGCGCGGGAGAATCTCCGAGACCAGAGCCTTGGCGGCTTCGAGGTTTGGCGCGTAGGTCAGGTTCCCGACGAACAGCAGGCGATGCTCGCCCGGTGGCGGAGCGACCGGCGATGGCAGGCGGACGCCGTTGGGGACGGTCCGAACGTTGCGGAGCCCGTAGCGCGACGCCATCGCCGCGGCCTCCCGCGGCGACGCCGCGCACACGACGTCGGCGTCTGACAACCATGCCCGCGCCAACCGCGCCGACGCGTCGGCCTCGGCGGTCTCGGCGTAGGAGCGGGCGAGCATCTCGTCGTCGTCGTCGAGGTCGACCACGACTCGACCGGCCTCGAGCACTCGGGCGAGGGTGATCCCCAGCGGCGCGAGGTAGCCGCGCATCGCAACCACGGCGAGGGGCCGGCGCGCACCGGCGGAAAGCTCGGCGAGCGCATCATCCGCGAGCGTCGGCGGAGCCGCCATGGCGCGCGACGGCAGGGGCGCCGCGCGGGCCAGGCGGTCGCGCAACAGGGGATCGGCGAGCTGACGCGTCAGATGCGAGCGCGCCGTTGCGCCGCTGACCGGCGCGAGCAGCGTCAACGAGCGCGCCAGGCCCCGCGCCCAGGTGGTGTCTTCGACCGGCCCCGAAACCGGGACGATCACCAGGTCGACCCGCCAGCGGCTCGCGAGCGCTTCCAGGAGCATTCCGGCCCGCATCGCCAGCCCGTTGTCCCCGGCCGCCGGGACGAGCGGCACGACCAGGACGACGCCGGGGTCCTGCCCGCGCGACTCCTGACTAGAACCCTCGGCCCCCACGCGATGTCCTACGCTAGTCGTTCCATGGCGGGGGCGCAACGAGATCCACCCCCGGTCCCCCGGCTCGCACATTACGTCTTTGGCCTGGACCCTCGCGACGAGCCGTTTCACCTCGTTCACTACCTGGCGATCGCATCGTGCCTGGCGATCGTCGAGCCCGACGAGCTGCACCTGCATTGCCACGACCTGCCCTACGGGTTCTACTGGGACCTGATCCGCCCACGGGTGCGGCTGCACCGCATCGGACCGGTGGCGGAGATAGAGGCGTTCGACTATGACCCGAGTTGTGCTCGTTTCGCCTACGCACACCATGCCGACTTCGTTCGTTTGGACGTGCTGGCCAGCTGGGGAGGCCTGTATGCCGACATCGACACGCTGTTTCTCGCCCCGGTGCCCGACGAGTGGTGGAGCGCGCCGGCGGTGATCGGTCGCGAGGCCGACGTGGCGGATCCGGACGGGCGCGTTCGCCCTTCGCTCTCAAATGCCGTCGTGATGAGCCGGCCCGGTGGAGCGTTCGTGAAAGCCTGGCGCGAGCGCACGCCGCTTGCGTTCGACGGATCCTGGTCGGCGCACAGTTGCCTGCTGGCCGATGAGCTGGCCGCCGAGATGCACGACGAGGTGGTCGTGCTGCCGCAGCGTGCCTTTCACGCGTTCGAGCCGACACCGGCCGGGCTGCGGCGTCTGCTCGTCGACCCGCCGACCACGGTCGAGGGCATCACAGCGGTCCACCTCATGGCGCACCTGTGGTGGGAGGACTCGCGTCGCGACTTCCTCGAGCTGCATGCGCGGATGATCAACGAGCGCTGGGTGCGCGAGGTCGACACCGTTTACGGTGTCGCGGCTCGGCCGTTCCTTCCGGCGCACGGGGAGTTCTGAGCATGCCGGCGCGGCGTGGCGAGCGCGTGCTGCGCTACGTGGCCGAAGACGGGTCCACCGGCTACAGCGTCGCGGCCGGCCGCCTGGTGGACGCTGTACGCGGCAGCGGCGTGGAGGTGGAGATGCGGGGCGTCGCGGACGGCCTGCTCACGGACCCGGCGCGCTTTGTCCCCCACTCGCGCGACGACCGCCCGCTCGCCACGCGGGCGCCAGACGAGGCGACGACGGTGATGCACCTGGTGCCCGAGCACCTCGCCCGCGTGCGGGCGTCGACGCAGGGCCCGGTCGTGATCCACACGATCTGGGAGACCGACGAGCTACCCGCGCATTGGCCCCTTCTGCTCAATCAGAGCGACGGTGTACTCGTGCCGACGGAGTGGAACCGCGAGATCTTCCGCGCCTGCGGCGTGGATGTCCCGGTGGAGGTGGTTCCGCACGTGGCGTGCATGCCCGCCGCGCCCGTCGCCCCAACGCTGGACCTGCCCGACGAGCTGATCGTCTTCTACAACATCGGCCGCTGGGACGAGCGCAAGGCCCCGTCGCTCGCCCTACGCGCCTTTCTTGAAGCGTTCACCGCCGACGATCCCGTGGTCTTCGTGATCAAGACCGGGCTGATCTCGGAAATGCGTCAACCGGATGACTGGGGTAGGACGTCGCCGATGTACTGGACGTCCAGCTGGCACGTCGCTCGGCTCCTTCGCCAGTACCCGCGCCCGCCAAGGGTGCACCTGCACGTCGATGAGTGGAGCGACGAGCGGATCGCCGCGCTTCACGCGCGCGGCGACTGCTACCTGACGCTCACGCACAGCGAGGGCTGGGGCATCGGCAGCTTCGACGCCTGCGCCTACGGAAACCCGGTCATCGCGACCGGCTGGGGCGGACACCTCGCCTACCTCGCAGAGTCTCCCTGGCTCGTCGACTACGACCTCGTTGCCGTCGACAACGAACGGGCCATCGGGTCCTACGCCCCTTCCCAGCGCTGGGGTGACGCTCGCCTCGAGCACGCGGTTTCGCTGCTTCGACGGGTCGCTTCCGATCTCGCCGGCGCACGCGCCGCCGCCGAGCCGATTCGCGAGCGGGTCGCGCGCGACTACGCACCATCGGCAGTCGCCGATCGATTCCTCGCCGCCCTTGCCCGTTTCGGCGTATTCGATCGCTCCGTCGGGTGAGCGCCGTGCTCGGGCCGGCCGAGCGCGCTGCGCAACGCCGGCGACCTCCGATTCCCCTCTCGCCTGCCGCGGCGAATGGGCGACCGGACCCGAACCTGGAACCTCTTCGCCGTCGCGACGTTAGGCGTCCGGAACGGTCGGGCCTGATCGCGCGGCACGATTGCAGTCCTGGGGCCGACCGCGCACCGCGGGATGGCGATGGGGCCCACTGACCGGGCCGGGCGCATACCCCGTCACGCCGACTGGGCGATCCAGGACTCGAACCTGGGACCTCTTCCTTATCAGAGCGTCATTTGCAGGTCTTTTCCAGCATTCTCGGGCTTGTGAGCTTCTCTCAGGTGCGCTGAAATACCCTCAGATTCGCGCAAGTCGGGACACGGTTCGGGACACGAAACGCCGGGCCGTGACAGCCGCCCCGCTCCCGTCTTGAACCAGAGGTGCCGGCCCCTGGCCGGCACCTGGTTGATGATGTTGGTGGAGTGGAGCCGGGCAGTCACCGAGCGTAGTGAGGGGAACCCCGGCGTAGCCGGGGTTGACGGCCCGGTGGAGCGGAGCCACGGGCCCGCCGGCGACATCAGCCGTTGTTACAGCTCGAAGCCGTCGCTGAGGTCGTTGTCGTGTTCGCGTGCGTGTTCGGCTTGTTGGCGGCGGATCTCTTCGAGCGCTTGGGCGAACCAGCTGGCCTGCGCCTCGTCCGGTCACGGTCGCGTGAGCTGTCGCGGGAGCGGTCGCTCGCGGGGTCTGGCTGGTGCTCGAGCGCGGCTCTGCAAGCGCTCGCCAAAGCTCGGCTGCGGCGGCGTCGCGCCGTATCGGCTCATCGATCTCGGCGCGGGTGATGCTCGCCTGCTGGGCGTGGCTCTGGTTGGTGCGCTCGGCGAGCCGCTCGATCGCGTCGCTGTCGATGCCGTCGTGGCCGAGGTCTTCGCGGCTGGTGTAGATGTCGGTTCGCTCGCGCGCGCGGCTGAGCGCGACGTAGGTGGTCTCGCGGTCGGTCTGCCAGCCACCGGTCAGCACCAGCGAGCGGTCGGTGGTCAGGCCTTGGGCCTTGTAGACGTGTTGGGCGTAGGCGAGCCGCAGCCCGTCGAACTCGCGGGTTGACGACCTCGACGTCGCGCGGCTTCGGCTCCTCGGTGCGGATCGCGCACGTTGCTGTCGCGCTCGCGCGCGGCGACCACCTGGCCGCGGGTGCCGTTCTCGACGCGCGGCTCGCCCGGGGACGCGGTGCTGCGCGGTGAAGATGACCTCGTCCCCGAACCGCAGACCGTAGGGGCGGTCCGGGCAGCTGGACGCGTTCTGCGCTCCGAGCTCGCCGGCGGCGAGCGCGCTGTTCCTGGGCCTGCTGGTTGAGCCGGTCGAGCTCGTGGTTGGAGGCGTCGGTGAGCATCACGACCCGCTCGTCCGGGTGATCCTGGCCCGGGCTTGCGCCCAGTCGTTGACCATCCTCTCGCCCGCCTCGTCGCGGGTCTCCTCGAGGTGCAGGCGACCGTGGGCCTGGTAGGCGGCGAGCGCGCGTCTCAGCGTCGCCCTCGCGCAGCTGGCCCCACGCGTCGCGCTCCCACTCGTGGTTGGCGCGGTGCACCTCGGTCAGCTGCGCGGTCGGCGACGTTGTCTTTGAGTCTCGCCGAACAGGCCGCCGGCGCCGATCGGCGAGAGCTGCGCCTGATCGCCGGCGAGGACGAGCTTCGCGTCCGCTGCGCGTCGGTCATCTCGACCGAGCTGGGCGAGGCGGCGCGTGTCCGCCATCCCCGCCTCGTCGATCACGACCACCGTGCTGCGAGTCGAGCTGGAGCCGCTCGTGCTCGACGCGGTGCGATCAGCGCGTCGGCGGTCATCGTCTCCCGATCCCCGCCTCAGCTCCCGAGCCGTTGCGCGGCGGCGCCGGCGACCGCGGTGCCGATCACGCGGTGCCCGTCGCGCTCCCACGCCTCGCGTGCCGCGCCGAGCACGACGCCCTTGCCGGTCCCGGCCTCACCGACCAGCACGATCACGCCACCCGGGCCCGTGATCGTCTCGAGCGCGTGCTGCTGCTCGTCGCTCAGCGACGTGCCCGAGTCGCTCGCCGGCTGCTTCGAGCTGCCTCGCGCGCGAGCACCGCCGACGCGACGCCGGCCGCTCGCCGGAGCGCTCGAGCACGGTGGCGAGCGTGCGCTGCTCGAGCTCGCGCAGCTCGCGCGTCGTCCACCAGCCACCCTCGAGCTCAACCAGCTCACCGGACTGCTGCGAGCGCCGTCGAGCTGCTCGCGCGCATCCCGCGGGCCGGCTCGACGCCGGCCGATCTCGAGCGCGCGCGCCTCGAGCTCGCGCGTCTGGACCATCGACCGCTCGCGCGACACGTCGGTGAGCAGTTCGCCGCGAACGTCGCGGCTCCGGCTCGTGGACACGGGCGACTCGAACAGCGCCTCGGCGCTGTCCGCGCTCGAGGCCGTGCTCCTCGCCGACCGCCGCCACGCCGCCGACACATCGACCTCCGCGGTGACCGTCTTCGTGCCGCGCGTCGCGACCGACATGGCGCCCAGCTCCCCGGCGCGCGGCGCGCGACCGTAGCGGTCGCGAAACTCGCGCGCCGCGCGCTCGATCACCTCCGTCCGCCGCGACCAACGCCTCACCAGCTGATCCGGGATGCCGGCGACCTCGAAGAAGCGGCCCTCCCGGCCCGTCCGGCGCTCCACCTCCAACCCGAGGCCGCGCAGTTCGTGCGCGAGCTCCGCCCGATACCACGCGCCGTTCACGCGCTGCGAGCGAAACAGCTCGCGCGAGTCAACCGCCGCGAACCGGCCGTCGTCGCGCTGCGCCGCGAGCACCACGACATGGGAGTGCAGCTGCGGGTCAGGGACACCGTCGCGCTCCTGGTCGCGCGTCAACCGCGACGAGGTGTGAACGAACTCCGCCGCCACCAGACTCTCGCGCGCGCTCCTAGCGCAGCTGCGCCGTCCTCGCGGCGGCGCACCAGCTCGACCTCGCGCTCGATCCGCGCCGAGCGCGCTCGCGACAGCCCTGCGATGCGCGACCTCGATCTGCGCGCGACGATACGGACCCGACACCGCCCACAACGCCGACACCGACTTCGGCGCGCTGAACGTCAAATCGACCCCGGCGACCCGCGACCCGTCGCCGCCGACCCGGCGGATCGGCTCCCCGGTCCGCCGGCGAGCGACCGTCCATCAACGTGACCAGCTCCGAGCGGCGAACCGGCTGGCTCGGGTCGAGGCCGAGCTCGTCGAGCGCCTCCGGCGAGCCATGCCACACCCCGCCCTCACCCTCCAGCTCGCCGCCGACGTAGTAGTCGCCGCGGCTCGCCGACGCCGTCAAATACGCCGCGAACCCGGCCGCCGCCGCGCCCGAAATCTTGTGAGTCGACTGCACACAACGAACGTAGAAACGGCCATCAAACATGGCAAGAGAAGCCCAACCTCAGCGAACCTCAGAGGACGTCACAACACCTCAGCGCATCAACCTTAACGATTAACCTGACCGTCCACTTACGTCGGGCACTGACCCAGTGCGTAACGTTTGCTTTGGCATTGGTAGTGGGTAAGTCGTCGGAAGCGCGGACGAACGCGCTTCTGCGTCCGAGGCGGCTCAGGGCAGGAGAGGCAGCTTCCGGATGCGGATCCGGTCCGGCTCGATCACGGCAACGCTGCCGGCCTGGAGCTCGGCGGCGAGTGTCTCGAGGTTGCCGAGAAGCAGGGCGACCTGCTCGACGGGCCGACGCTGGGTGCCACGGCGAAACAGGACAAGCGACGGCGAGGGTGAGCGCCCGCCAGCCAGAAGCGTCCCGAAGTCGGTATCGGCCGAGACCAGCACGCGCTCCTCGATGGCCGCTCGATCGAAGACGGCGCCATCCTCCGCGGCCTGCAAGCCGTAGTCGCGAACATGAACGGCGTCATGGCCGGCCGCCGTCAGCTGCTCGGCAACCAGCGGCGACAGCGCGTTGTCGATCAGGAACCTCAACCGGCCGCAGCAAGCGGCAACTCGCGCTCGCGCACCGCCTCGGCCGCGTACCGCAAAGCCTCGACTAGATCGCCAGCCTCCAGATCAGGGAAGGCCTCAAAGATCTCCGCCTCCGCCATCCCGTCAGCAAGCATCCCCACGACCGTCGCGACCGGGATCCGCAACCCGCGGATGCACGGCGCGCCACCCATCTGCGCCGGATCCACCGTGATACGCGTAAAAGTCATCGCCCATCAGCGTACCTCGACACGAGGACTTTCCAAAGCACGTCCGCCGGCACGCCGCGGCGGCCCCCGCCAGACCCCAAACGCGGAGCCCTCCGCGCTGTCGCGTTCACGCGGAAGCAGTCACGGGGGTCGACGAGGGCTGGTCGCTGTTCCGCGGCTTGCACCCGCTCGCTTCTGCTAAGACAGGTTGATGGTCAGGCACGCATCTATCCAGACCGCGAGAGTCGCAGCGACGGGCGGACAGACATTCATCTCGCTCTACCGCTCTGATGGCAACGAGCCGTCGGTCCGGGGTGGGAGGTAAGGCTCGGGCCATGGCCAGCGATGCTTGTAATCCGCACGTTACGAGTTGCTTATGGCGGCGGACGCCGCAGCCCGGGCGATCGCCCGGACGAGGCGCTGTCGTTGATTGACCAGGCCCTCGCGGCCTGTCGTTCCATCGAGGGCGAGGAGGTGCCGCGCGTGTTGCGGAGGTCTTGGGGCAGAAGGCTCGCGTGCTCCAGCGGCTGGTTTGCTCGCGCAGGCGGTTGACACGGTGGACGAGCTGGTTGCGTTCGCCGGGCACGCTAACGATCTGGCCGTCGGGGAGATCGTGGTGACTGCTTTGTCACGCATGGCATACCTCTCGCGCGATCTCGGGCGCCCGAGGCTGAGCTAGACGCATGGGACGACGTATTGACGCGCTATCGCGCAGACGCGCCGACCGGCAGCGCAGCTGCGGTGCTCGAGGCGCTTACGGGGCGGGCCTCCGCCCTGCTGACGCTCGGTCGTTGGCAGGAGGCTACCGCTGCGTGTGATGAGGCCTTGGCGGGCGCGGCAAATGTGAGCGATGAGGATGCGCAGGAGCGCGAGGCGTGGGCGTTTACAACGAAGGCCGCCGCACTGATCGAACTCAAAAGTACGACGCCGCCCTTGCGGAGATCGATCGGTTGTTGCGGCGCTTTGGTGACTCTGCGGATGAGGGCGTGTATCCGTTCGTCGCGAGCGGTCTTGAACGCCGGGCCGTCGCGTATCGCGAGCTTGGATCGACGGATCGGGAGCTCGCGGCGTTGGAGGACCTCACGCAGCGGTTCGTGAGCTCACCGACCCTGATGTCGCGAGGCGCGTGTCGTTTGCGCTCCGCCGGCAGGGGGTCCTTCTCGAAAGGCTCGGCGATGAGTCGGAAGCTCTGTTGCGCTATCGCGCGTTCTGCGAGCGCGTGAAAGACACCGGCGATCGCGTGATGCGCGGCTGGTGGGTGCGCGGGTCGCTCCGGTGGGCAGCGATACTGGACGCAGCGGAGCCTCGGCTGAGGCAGTGAGCGTTCTCGACGACGCCGTTCAACTGATGGAGATCGTCGACGAGAACGACGCGCGGGACTGGGCGAACCTGATGCTCGCGAGAGCCGAACTGCTCCAAGACGTTGAACGCAGCACCGAGTCGCTCGTCGTTCTTGACGCGATCGTGGAGCGCCTTAACAGCAGCGGCGAGCCAGAGACCCGCAAGCTGATCGCCCGCGCCCTCATCGGCAAGAGCACGATCCTGGCGGCCGTGGGTCGCGCCGACGAAGTGCCAGCCGTCGTCGAGCTACTCGTGGAGCAGTTCGCTGAGCCCGCGCTCGAGGCGCTCGACGAGCGCATCAGCCAGCTCTCAGGGTCCGCCGACCCGTTCGCACGGTTCAGCCTCGCTCAGGGCCTCCTCACCAAAGCGGGCATCCTCCACGACCTGGGACGCAAACGTGAAGCCAAAGCCATTCGCAAACGCCTCGTCGCCGAGTTCAAACGAGACTCCTATCCCAGACTCGCGGCCCTGCCGCCACGGCACAAGAACTGTTCTAACCCGGCTCAACCTGCAGCCACGCCGACCCTTTCAGCTGAAGCGTGGCGTTGCTCCTTTGCGCGATGAGCGGTACCACCGAGACACGCGATCCGAGGCGCGTGGTGCGGTGCGGGTCGAGCTGTTGCAGTGATTTCTGAGCTGCTAGATCGGCCTGCTCGCGGGCTTGCGGCGTGGGACTCAACGCTAGTATCGTTAGCGTTATGGCTGCTGGTGGGTCTTTGCGGGTGTGGCGGGTGGACCGGGTGGATCCGACGCCGTTGCATGAGCAGGTGGCTGCTGAGATTCGTCGTGCGATCGCGGATCGGGAGGCGGCGCCGGGCGCCCGGATTCCGCAGGCGAAGGACCTGGCTGCCGCTCTCTGCGTCAATACGAACACCGTGCTTCGCGCTTTGCGTATCTTGCGCGATGAGGGGCTGCTTGAGTTGCGGCGCGGACGCGACACTATCGTGACCGGGACCGCGGAGCAGAGCGCGGTGCTGATCCAGGCGAAGGCGCTGATCCGCTTCGCTCGCCAGCGCGGTTATCAACGCGACGAGCTGGTCGCGTTGATCCAGGCCATTCGCTAGAGGCTAGCCAGCGATGTCCTTCCTGCCGACCTATACCGCGCCGCACCGGCCCCGCCGGCCACCCAGGGTGAGCTCTCGCCGATGCGGAAGCGCTGTTCAAGGAGGCCAAGCGGCGCCAGCGACGGCGCCGTCTGGCTGGCCTCGCCGTCGTCATCGCTATCTGTGGCGCTGGCCTGCTGCTGTACGACCTGGGCTTCCGAGCCTCCAGCGGGAAAACCTCCGCTTCGGGCGAAACCGCCGGATCACCGTCGACTGCGACCCTGGACGCCTGCATCGACGCCTGGAATCAGGCGCAGTTGGGCGACGGGCGTGCGTCGGCGGACGCTGTCGGCGGTAACGGGCAGTCGGCGTTGATGTTTGCGTCCAGCGACGGCGTCTGTGGCCTTGCGTTCCCCACCCGGGTCTCCGTGGCGGCCAGCTTGCTCGGGGTGTTCGTCAACGAGGTCGGCGGCGATTACCCTCTTTACGCGAACCCGAACCTGACAGGCGGGAGCTAGAGCACCGCGACGCGTCTGGAAGCCCTGGCCGACAAGCACACGAACGTCCTGGTCGAGCTGCCTAGCGGCAAGGTCATCGCCAAGCCGCACGCAACGATGCCGTCCGTGCCGGTGACCCTGCGCTACACGCACTCCGACTGTGGCGATCTCGTAGTCCGCTATGGAGCCAGCGAGCAGGACTGACCGTCCCACTTTAAGCTCGTGTCGACAACCGTGAGCTGTCCACTCGTGCGAGCAGTCACCTGGCAGTGGAGCACCGGCGAGACGATGCAAGGCACCGCGAGCCAGCCGCCCCGTCAGCAGGTGTTCGCGGGCTGGCGCTGCACCGGCACCGACCTTCACCGCTTCGGCGGCGACTGGTGCACCTACATGCATGTGACCTGCGCCAACAACGACAACACGATCAAAGTCAACGCCGTCCCACCGCGCCTCCTGTCTCAGTTCTACCGGCGCGCGTCTCGACCGACGTCCCCGTGAAGATCCCCGGTCTCTATCAGCGAAGCGACCCCTACCCTCATCCTGGCTTGTCGCTTAGCGCGCGACCAGCGACAGTGTTGAGAAGATCCGGGGATGCGCTTGGAGTACTTCGAAGGCCCGGGATCGCAGACTCCGCTACTGCTGGTCTACGGGAACGACCCAGATGCAGCGACGGTGCTTCGTCGCGTCGCCGAGCAATTCGCGGCCGGCGACACCGGTGCGGACCTGCGCATCGACCAGCTACCTGGCTTCGTCGCCGTCGACGGCTGCTCACTCGTCGCTGGCGTCGGCGTCGATAATCGGGGCGTCGAAGCCGTCACCGACGCTGCGCGAGCCTTTCGTGCTGTCCTGCGTCCGGCGACATGGGAGAACATCGCCGGGCTGGTTGAGCCCTTCGAGACGCCGCGCGAAGACCACGCCCACCAGTACCTCGATGCGACTGGCCCGGTGACGTGGATCATCTCTTCCGACCGCTCTTGGTAGCCGTCGGCCCGTTGCTGCTTAGCGCGATTTCCGACAGCGCTAGCGCTGCTGCGGGGATGCGGAATGCCAAGCTATCGCTGGCCCTCATCGGGCAAGCGGCCGTTCGCGAGCTGCTCGATCTCGAAGCGAGTGATCGTCCCTTGCGTCTCTCAGCCAAGGTTGAGGTGGATCCGAGCTGCGTCGACTTCCAACGCGGCCTTGAACAGCTCGTGTGCTGGGAGTGCAACGTATCGGCCTCCGGCTGGCAGCCACTCGCCGACGCGTTCTACGCTCGTGAAGGCCGGTATGACCGTGCCATCCGCGTGAGCGACCGTCACAAGTCGGAGCTGGCCGCTGAACAGGAACACGGCTGCGGACGGCTCCTCCGGGGTGGTCGGTGTGAGCGCGAGCAGCCACGCGTCAAGCAGGCGACGGTAGAGCGCTGCCCGGGCCTCGTGACCGTCCCGCTCGGCGATCGCCCGCATCGCCTCTTCGAGCGCGGCGGCGGCGACGCCGCCCGGATCGTAGTCAGGCCCAGCCATCGGCAGGACCCATGCAATCAGACTTCACCCGCGTTGTCGCTCAGCGCGACGAGCAGCCGCGCGTCGGGTGGTGGCGGGGGGTTTCCGCTTGACTTCGGTTTCAGAAGCGGCGGACCATCGTCACTGAGCTTCCGGCGCCACCGATGGTCGTAAACCCGAGCCGCTGGTAAAGGTGGATCGCCGGGTTGTCGCGGTCGACGCTGAGGCTCAGCGCAGGCAGCCGCTCGCCTTCGGCGCTTGCGATGAGGCTCTGCAGAAGGGCCGTACCGATTCCTCGGCCTCGACAGTGCGGACGAACCGCCATCGCGATTTCCGGGATGTCGTCGGCGACGTAGCCGAAGCCGGCATCGCTCTCCGTTAGTTGGCGCCACCACACGGCCCCAATCGGTGCCGGACCGACCGCGATGAGGGCAAAGTCCCCCCGGCGCGGCCAGCCCTCGATGTAGCGCGCGAGCTCGGGGATCGCGAGGACTGCCTCGGACTCGGGCACATCGGCCCCCTGCTGCCAGACGGCAGCGTGCGCCAGCATACTCGCCAAAAACTCGAAATCGCCGGGGATACCCTCCCGGATCGTCCAAGGCGAGTCGCACACGCGGCTACGGTAGCGCCCCGCACTCTCGAGACACCGAATGTGCCGCAGCTGCGTGAACGGTGACGCGGCCGGGGTACGAGCCCATCGAGTTCGGACGTCAGCCGGTGAGTCCGTTTTCGTGGAGCTCGGTAGGGGCCTGGCGGCGGATGGCAGACGAGGTCACGGTGTGCGCGTCTCCGCGCGGTGCGCCGCGAGCAGCGGCTAGTCGATCGTGAGTACGACGATCGTCCCGCGGCGGATTGGCTTGCCTGCGGCGGGCCGCTGGGCGATGACGGTCGGGCGGGTGGTGCTGGTGCGGTCGTGGAGGCGATGGTCGACGAGCCCGACGAGGGGGTTCCCCGGGTACGTGAGCAGGAGTCGTGCTTGGCTGGGCGCGAGCCCAACGAGGCTCGGCATCATGCCGCTGCCGCTTTGGAAGGCGCCGCCGACGAGCTGTAGTCCGTTGATCGCTCTGCCATCGAGCGGTCCTGGTAGGGGGACCGCGCCGATGTAGCCCAGACCAACACCGGCGCACGGATACAGGGAGTTCTCGCCGCTCACTTCAGCCGTCAGCGTCACGGTCACGCTGGTGGCCGTCGCGGTGACCGACGGCTCCATGCCAACGATTGTGCCGCAATCCGGAATCGCCGAGTTGTTGTATCGGACTAGCAGGCTGCTCTGATTCGCGCCGACACCAATCAGCACGCCGGGAATCTGCTGGGAGACCGTGTCGGTTGGACTCGCGCTGCTCAACGCAGGCCCCAACCCGAGCAGCGCGGCCGCGGCGAGGGCAGCAATCAAAACGCTTCGGCGCATGAGGCGACGGTAACAGAGGTCGAACACACACCCACGTTGCAGACGTGGTTCTCGCCACGAGGTTCGGCACGGCGGCGAGTTTCGACGCCAACCGCCCTGCCCGGCTGTCGCAGACGACTCGCCCGTGACCCGATCACATCACCAAGGCCGCCAGATCCGCCGCGCTCTCGAGTTGCGCTAGCATCGCCACTCGAAGTCGATGAGTGGCACGCCGACGCTCGGGGCGACAGGCCTCACGGCCGTGCCGTGGAGCGCCGATGCCTCAGAGGTGTGGTGGCTTCACCGTGTCTTGTCAGGCCTGCGCGCGGCGTTTCTCATCGGTGCAGGTGCGCTCGCGGGTGCCGTGACGGTGATCCTCCCGCTGCTCCCCGCAATCGGTGTGCTCGTGTTGTGCATCGCTTGGATCGCTTGGAACTGGGAACGGTTGCGGGAGTACAACCGCAGTGACCGCTACTCATTCGCGGTGCTGTCTATCTCGCCGCGGCAGCACTCGCAGAGTGCCGCTGCGCGCGATAACGAGCACTCTCGGGCAGCGTGCAAGGGGACGCGGGCTTGTCTACTCGTCGGCGTGGAGTTCTGCGCGTGCGATGCGCGCTTGCTTCACGATTTCGCGGCTCGGAGGGTCGTCTGAATCGGCGAACTGTTCGATGAGCGAGTCGAGCACCTCGGCGCCTTCCTCATCGCGGTCGAGCGTGCTGAGAATGCTGGCCCGCAGTAGCTGCCTCGATGCGAAGTTGGGTCCAGCCGATGGGTCATCGTCGTGGTCAATCGAGCCGATCTGCGTGTCGAGCACTTGCAATACCTCTTCCGGGTACTCGTGTGCCGCCTCGGCTGCCGCCGAACCCTCGCTCATGCGGCCGAGCATCCAGAGCGCCGTCGCTTTCTGAATCAGCGCCAGCGCGATTGTCAGACGCGTCGACGGCTCCTCGCTGTCACCCAGCCGCTCGACGACGTCATCCGCGAGACGAACGATGTCTTCGCTCCCGCGGACCCTAGACGCAACGCTGAGCTTCACCCACAACAGGCGCGCTAGGTACCTAGGATCGTCATCGAGATGTTCCGCGACGTCCGCCTCCGCTCGCTCGAGCACCGCCAACGCGTCGTCGCACGCGCCAGCCTGCGCAAGCAACAGCCCTTTGTTTTCGGCCGCTAAGGCCGCAACCACCCAAACAGTCTCCTCGCGAGTTTCACGCGCCCGTGTGAGCACGGCGTCATACAGCTCGCTGGCCGCATCTATATCCCCACGGTCACGACAAGTCTCGGCGCGGTAGTACAGCGCGCGTGTCACGACGTTCACGATCTCCGGGGCGTCGTCACCACCGAATTCGCCGATCAGGTGCTCCAGAGCGGCCGCTGCCGGCTCCGGCATCCCCATCTCGTGCCACGCGAGAACCTGCTCCAACAAGCCCAAAGAAAGCCAGCGCGCGAAAAGCGGTCCCTCGTCCCGGCTGAAACGCTCCCGCAGCATCTCGAGATCCGCGAGCGCCTCCAGGTACTCGCCTCGCGCTCGCAGGATCGACCCCCGCGACATCAGGCGTTCGCTTCAAGCCTGCGCGCCTCGCCGTCCGTCGCGCCATCGACACACTCAAGAACCTCGCTCCAAGCAACCAGCGCCTCATCCCAGCGGCCAAGATCGCCGAGAGTGGCCGCGCGGCCCGCTGTCGCCGATACCCGCGCGAGCGGGCGATTCTCTGGCTCCGCCTTCGCGTATCGAGCCAGTTCGAGGTCTCGGACGTGCAGCGCCTCCGCATGCCGGCCGAGCCGCGAAAGCGTCCGCGCATTCATATCGAGCGCACGCGACACAACGCCACGCAGATACTCATCGCTGTCCTCGCCAAATCGCTCGATCAACTCGTCACGCACAACCAGCGAGCCCTCACGGTCGCCGGACGAACGCACAGCGGTCGCCTTTTCGGCCAACGCGTGCGCAACCCACCGTCGCGTCTCCGCATCGCCGTCGGCACCGAACCGCTCGACTACCTCATCGAAAAGCTCCAGTGCCTCGCGCGTCCGACCCTCGCGCGCCGCTGCGACACCCCTAGCCACAAGCTCCTCACACGACACGGTCAACGCCACTCGCCTCAAGACCTCCGCCGACGGCACGCCCGTTCACCAGCCGCAGTGTCGCATCCGCGTCTACCTCAACGCTGTCGCGTATCGCGCGAAGCACCACTCGTCCGACCTCCCGAGGCGGCCGACCACTTGGCGCTACTGCCGGGAGGGCTCCTCGCGGCCGAGGCGAACGAAGGCTCGCAGAGTTCCGTCGCCGTGATCTCGGATTTCTTCGAAGCCGAGCGCCTCGTAGAAGGCGCGCTGGGCTGACGTGTCGTCGGTCAGCAAAACGCGCTGGCGAACGTGGCGGTATCGATTCAGGATTGCTTCTGTAAGACGACGCCCGAGACCTTGGCGCTGCCAGGCCGGGTGGACGAGCAGGTCTTGGATGTAGCAGACCGATGCGTCGTCGGAGACCGCCCTCCCGATCGCCACGAGTTCGCCACCGGCCCGAGCGGCGACGACGTATGAAGACCCTGCAACCGCTCGCTCCAGCGCGCCAGCGTCTTGCGTGTAGGCAGTCCAGCCCACCGACTCGTAAAGCGAGACAAGTTCGTCCCTGGTGGGTCGCTCCTCACAGACCACGACGTCGCTTCGCTGCATGCCCTGGACGGTAAAGGGAACGTCCGCCGCGCGCCGTCGGTGTGCTGCCTGTCGCGCATTGCACCACTCACCGTGCGCTGGGGGTCGGGACTCAAGCGTGCCATCGCGAGAGCCGACATAACGAGCATGGATCTCGCCGCCGGAGTGCGGACGGCAATCGGTCGACGGCAGGCGCGTGGCGTGGTCTACCGCACGCGGTCGCAAGCGGTGACGCTCGGACTCATTCTTGTCGTCGACTTGGGGCTTCCGCTCCCCCGGGTACTCGCGGCCAAGGACGCGGTTGCAGTTGTCGCAGGCGCCACGCTCCTCGTCGCCATCGGCATCCTGCTTGCGCGAGCGGCGCTCGCCGTGCTCGTCACGACCGACCACGGTGTGTTTGTACGCAACCCTTTCCGGTCGGTATCGGTTGCCTGGGATGACATCGCCGGCTTCGAGATCGGTCGTTACAAGCTCCTCGGCTGCGTCTGCCTGGTTCGCCGCACCGACGGGCTGGTGCTACCGGCGTTCGCCATACAAGGCATCACCGGGCAGCCACGACGCAAGACCACTGTGGCGGCGCAGCGCGCGGTCGACGAGTTGAACACCAGGCTCGGGCAGGCACGCCGCGCCGCGCCTTAGCCGTGCGCGACGCTACCCCTTTCGCGTGAACTGAGCCGACAGCCAGGGTGCCGCAACTCGCGCAAGGGGACAGCGTGTCGTGTTGCGGCTACTCCGCGTTTGTTGGCCGCTGCAACCGGTCGAGCCGCCGCTGCTCCAATGCGGCGCGGAACCGCTCGACGCGCCGGCACTGGTAAGGCCAGCCTTGTACGGCGTAGAGCCCTACATGCGAACCGTCGGCTCGATCGGCGAAAACGGTGATCGTGCCCGCGCGGTACCGATCGACAGAGAAGCCGACGATGTCCCCCCACGGGATCACGATCGTGCGGGAGTACCCGACGCTCGTGATTCCGAAGTCGGTTGCGTACACGCCAAGTCGCCGGTTCCAGCGCAGCAGCGACACCGGGATCGACAGTCCCACGATCAACACGAGCGCGACCAGGATCCATTCGCCCCCACCATGCACGTGGGGGACCGCTGCGCCGAATCCAGCGATCACGATGGCCGTCATGACGACCACGAAGGGGTAGACGATCCAGCGAGGCGACGCGCGATACGAGACGCGATCGGGTCCTATGACTGTCACTGCCGACTCCGCATACAGCGAACTATCGGCATTCACAGCGTGTCCCTTTCGCGTGTTAGCGACACTCTCTCGGTTACGAACGGCCGCGCCGGTCGCGACCCTACCTTGAAGCGCGCGCGGACCCGAGATGCGCGGCCCGCTCAGGCGCGTGTTGCGGCTGGCTCGGCCGTTCGGAATGCTTCGGCGACGAGCTGGGCGTCTTCGGCGCGCGGCATGTAGTGGAGGTATTTCATCGTCGTCTGCACGTCGGCGTGGCCCATCCATTCCTGCACCCGGCGAATGTCGGCCTTGCCGATCATGCGAGTTCCAAAGGTGTGGCGCAGGTCGTGGAAGCGCAGCCGGCGCAGACCCGCCCGGTCGAGTGCGGCGAGGTAGCGGCGGCGCAAGGCCGAGGCGTCCAGGTGGGAGCCCGTGATGCCGATGAAGACTTGATCGTCGTCGGTGGTGAAGTGCTCCCGAGTCCCCAGGCGCGCCAGCGCCTCGGCAACCTCGGGCGCCATCGGAACGGAGCGGACACGCCCTGACTTCGGCGTGGTCATGGAGCCGCCCGAGTAGCTGCCGCGCACACGGATCGTCTGTGCGGGAAAGTCGACGTCGCGCCAACGGAGCGCCACGAGCTCGCCGCGGCGAAGGCCGGTGAACGCAGCGGTCAGGTAGATCGCGGCGTCCTGTTCGGACTCGGCGGCGCGCACCAGGGCCCAGACCTCCTCGGGTGAGAACACGTCGATGTCGCCGCTCGCCTGCTGGGGCGGACGCTCGACGTCTGCCAGCGGGTTCACAGGCAACCTGTAGACGCGCAGCGCGCGCTTGAAGATGCCCTGCATCACGAGCAGGCTCTTCAATCTGCTCGCCGGCGCCAACGTCACCCCGGCGATCCACTCCTCAACCATGTCGCCGGTGATCGACTCGAGCCGCTTCTGTCCGAAGACCGGCAGCAGCTGATGGCGAATGATCGACGCGTACGTTTTGACGGTCTCGGGCTTCCGCGCCCGGTCATGCTCGATGTAGCGCAGAAACTCGGCCGCCGCGTCAGCGAAGGTGGCGCCCGTGCGGACCATCCCGACCAGCGTCCCGCGCCGAGCCTCAGCGAGGGTGTCCGCGAGCCACGCCTCGGCTGTCCGCTTCGTCACGAATCCCGCGGGCGGACGGCTCCGCTCCGCCCAGGCCGGGCCGATCTTCTTCTGCACCTGGCGGCCGTCGGGCAGCCGGTATTTCGCGTACCACACCGGTCCCCGGCTGCGCTCGACGCGGAACACGTGCCCGCTCGGTACCTGCTGGATCGCCGACCGCGCCGCCATCGGGCCGATGATAGCGCTTCGTCGGGACATATTCGGGACACATTTCCCGATGCGGTGTGAGGACCTGCGGTAGAAAAGGCCCCGTTTGCAGGCTATTTGACTGGGCGATCCAGGACTCGAACCTGGGACCTCTTCCTTATCAGAGAAGCGCTCTAACCGACTGAGCTAATCGCCCGCGTGCGACGGGGCGCCATCTTAGCGAGCGCGTCTTGGCGGAGTGGCCGTCGGCGGTGCGCGCTAGGGCTGGTTGAGGCGGGCGGCGAGCTCGAGCGCCTGTTCGGGTGAGTCGAAGGTGAGCTCGGCGCGGTAGGCGCCGCCGCGGGCGACGGCGACGTGGACGTCGGTGCCGAGCGCGCCGCTGAGCGCGTCGCCGATCGTGGCGCAGGCGGCGAGCTGGTCGGGGTGAACGTGGCGGAGATGTGGGCGCGCGGGCGCGTCGGGCGCGGCCTCGTGGTTGGCGGCGCGGGCGCGTTCCTCGAGCACGCGGACCGACCAGCCCTCGGCGGCGGCGCTGCGCGCGAGGCGGCGGCGCGCGTCGTGCTCGGTGGCGATCAGCAGGGCGCGGCCGTGGCCCTCGCTGAGCGAGCCTCGTTCGAGCAGTTGGAGCGCCTCGTCGGGGAGGTCCAGCAGGCGGACGAGGTTCGAGACCGCGACGCGGCTTCGGCCGATGCGAAGCCCGACCTCCTCGCGGGACAGGCCGAGCTCCTCGACCAGCGCGGCGCAGGCGCGCGCCTCCTCGACGGGGTTGAGATCCTCGCGCGCCATGTTCTCGATCAGCGCCAGCTCCAGTGACTCGGCGTCGTCGCGCGCGCGGACGAGCGCCGGGATCGTCTCGAGGCCGGCGAGCTGCGCAGCACGCCAGCGGCGCTCGCCTGCGATCAGCTCGAAATGCGCGTCGTCGAGCGGACGGACGAGCACCGGCTGGAGCATGCCGCGGGCCTCCATCGAGGCGGCGAGCCCGGCAAGGGCTTCGTCGTCGAAGTGCCGGCGCGGCTGGCGGGGGTTGGGGAAGATCAGCTCGACGGCGACCTGGCGGAACTCCTCGACCTCGCTGCCGGGGTCGGTCGAGACGGCCATGATCGCGGCGAGCCCCCGCCCCATGCCGCGCGGACGTCCCCGCCCGGCGCTTCCGCCGAGCGGCCAGGCGTCCGGTCCGCGCGTGGAGTTCATCGGCGCACCCTACGGCGTTCCGACCGCAAACCCTGCATATTGTGTGAATTGTTACTAGTGTGCACGGGCTGCCACCTCGCGCGCCAGGGCGACGTAGGCATCGGCGCCGGCGCAGTAAGGGTCGTGCAGGGTGACCGGGACGCCGAAGCTCGGCGCCTCGCTGAGCCTGACGTTGCGCGGGATCACCGTCTCGAACACGAGACCGGGAAAATGCTCGCGCACGTCGCGCTCGACGTCTCGGCCGAGCCTGGTGCGCTCGTCCTGCATCGTCAGCACGAGCCCGCCGACGCTGAGTGCCGGATTCAGCTCGCGCTTGACGAGCGCGATCGTCTCGAGGATCTGGGCCAGTCCCTCGAGCGCGAAGTACTCCGCCTGGACCGGCACGATGACCTGCTCGGCGGCGACCAGGGCGTTCACGGTCAACGGACCCAGCGAGGGCGGGCAGTCGATCAGGACGTAGGCGAAGCGCTCACGCAGCGGGGCGAGCGCTTCGCGCAGGCGCCGCTCCGATCCCGCGATCGCCGGGAGCTCGACGGTAGCGCCGACCAGGCCGATCGCGGCCGGGATCAGCGACAGCAGGTCCACGGGGGTCTGGTGGATGGCGTCCGCGGCGGAGCTCGAGCCGCAGAGCACGTCGTAGGCGTTGGGTCGCAGACTGCGGGGCTGGCCGAGCGAGACCGTCGCGTTGCACTGCGGATCGAGATCGACCAAGAGAACCGGCATTCCCGCGCCGGCGATGCAGGCGGCGAGGTTCACGGCCGTGGTCGTCTTGCCGACGCCTCCCTTCTGGTTGGCCACCGCGAACGTCCTCACACGAGACAACCTAGCGGGCTGTGGCGCCGGGACGGGCGCGGGGCTGGCCGGGCGCCGCGTTCGGCGCGCCCGGGTCATGCGATCGCGGCGCGCCGGCACCGTCCACACACCGGCGGAGGGGCTCACGGCGCCCCGCCGAGCGGTCGTTTGCGAGCGACCCCGGGACGGCGGGGGTAACCCGGCGGCGTTGGCGCAACCTTGCGATAGGAGTGCAGATGGTGCGCCACGCTGCCAGCATAGGGTTCCGTGCGGACCACCCCGCCCGGCTCCAGGCCGAGCAGCGAGGCGGCCCGCTCGCCCATCTGCGCCTCGCTGAGCCCGATCTCGCCCTTCCACGCGACGAGCGTGCCGCCGGATGCAAGCAGCGGCGCGGCGTATTCGCAGAGGACGGCGAGCGGGGCGAGCGCGCGGGCCGTGACGAGGTCGTGGCGACCGAGCCCATCGGGCCACCGCTCGGCTCGCGCGTGCACGACGTGGGCGTTCTCGACGCCGGCGCCGCTGCACACGCGCTCGAGGAAGCGGCACTTCCGCGAGACGCTCTCGACCAGCGCGACGCGGGCCCGCGGCAGGGCGACGGCGAGCGCGAGGCCCGGGAAGCCGGCGCCGGAGCCGAGATCGGCGACCGTTCGCGCGCGGGTGACCTCCGGGAGCGCGAGGGCACTAAGCGAGTCCGCGACGTGAACGTCGAGCACAGCGTCGGGCGCGACGGCGCTTGGCGCGAGCGGGTCGGAAACGAGCACCTCGACGATGCGCTCGAGCGTCGCGAGCTGCCGGGAGTCGAGGCTCCAGCGCTCGCCGAGCTCCCGCAGCCGCGACGCGCCGGCGGTCACCCGGCCGATCCCGGCGAGGAGCGCACGCGGGCGATGTAGTCGGCGTAGCGCTCGCACATCTCGGCGAGGCGCTGAGTGGCGTGCGCGTCGATGTGCGCGCCGACGGAGTCCTGGAGGAGCGGCAGGACGTCCTCGACGAGGGCGGGGCCGCGGGCCATCCACTGGTAGTAGCTGCGGCCGCCGTGGCCGTAGGGGCCGTAGAGGCGTGTGCGCGGGAAACGCTCGAGCAGCCAGCGAAAGAGCGCCTCGTGGCGCACGTGCATGCGGAGCGTCACCTGGGGCTGCTTGCCGTCGCCTCCGAACGAGCCTTCGCCGATCAGGACGCCGACCACGACCCCGCGCTCGAAATCGGTCAGACGCTCCACGCGCCGTAGTCTCGCAACGGCGGCGGATGTTGTTTCACCGTTTAGAAAAACGTGAAACACGATGCCGGCGAAGCCGGCCCATGAAAATGAAGAACCGCCGCAGCGCTCGGTCAGTCGGCGGGCGAGACCACCAGGCGGCGGCGGGGCTCGTCGCCCTCGCTGTGCGTCTCCACGTCGCCGCGCTCGCGCAGGTACTCGTGCAGGAAGCGGCGCTCGGCGGCGGGCATAGGGCGAAGCGCTATCTCGCGCCCCTCCTTCAGCACGAGATCGGCGACGCGGTCGGCCTCGGCTCGCAGCGCGTCCTCGCGGCGCTCCCGATAGCCCGCGGCATCGACAAGGACACGGGGGCCGCTGGATCCGCGCAGGACGATGCGCTGGGCGAGGTGCTGGATCGCCTCGATGATCGTTCCGTCCGGCCCGACGAGCGATTCGGCGCCGGGGCCCTCGACGGTGCCGCGGAGCACGTCGTCGGATTCACTGAGCACGACGTCGGCCTCAACGCCAAACGCCTCCACGAGCGTCTCGAGCAGCTCGCGGAGCTCCTCCTCAGGCGTTAGCTCGTCATCGTCCTCGAGCGTCATCGGCGCCGTCCCGAGCGCTTCTTGCGCGGCCGGGCCGATGGTGGCGGTGGCGATGGCTTCCTGATCGCCTCCTTCGCGGCACCCGGAGAACCGCGCCCGTTTGTCTCGACCTTGATCGGAACGTTAGGCCGTCCGTAGCGGCGGAGCATGAAGTACTGCTGGGGGATCATCGTGAAGTTCGTCGCGATCCAGTAGACCAGCAGACCCGCCGGGAACTGGATCACGAAGATGACGAAGAAGACCGGCAGGGCGATCGAGATCAGGCGCTGATTGCGATCGCTGCCGACCGACATCATCACGCTGGTGGAGATCATCGTGCCGACGTAGAGGACCATCAAGACGATCAGGACGAGGCCCGCGGCCTTGCTCGTGATGTCGTTGATGAAGAGGAAGCTCGCGACGTGCGAGTGCGTGAGCTTGTTGCAGTCGGCCTTGCCGATCTGGGTGCTGGTGGTGTCGCCCGCCGCCTTGAGCGCCGCGCCGCAGATGTGCTTCTTCAGATCGGTCCGCAGCATGTACACCAGCGAGATGAAGACCGGGATCTGCAGCAGCAGCGGCAGGCAGGAGGCGAGCGGGTTGACGCCGGCCTCCTTGTAGTACTTCATCGTCTCTTCCTGCTGGCGCTTCTTGTCGTCGGGGTAGCGCTGCTTGATCTTGGCGAGCTCCGGGGCATGCGCCCGCAACTGGGCCATGCCCTTGAACTGGCGGATCGTCAGAGGCATCGTGACGGTTCGCACAAGTAGCGTGAGGCCGATTATCGACCAGCCCCAGCTGCCTCCGATCACGCTGTGAATCGCGACCAGGATCGCCTGGAAGAACGAGATCAGCGGCCCGAAGGCGCTCTCGATTACGTTGGCAAGGATCATCGGCTAACTCTCAACCCCGCTGCGCGTCGGCACGCCCATGACGGAACAGGCGCTGCGCACTGACCGGATCCAGCCCGCCGTGGCTGAACGGGTTGCACCGCAGCAACCGCCAGCCGGCGAGCACGAGTCCGCGAAGTATGCCGAACTCGCGTACCGCCTGTATCGCGTACTCCGAACAGCTGGGCGCGTAGCGGCAGCGCGGCCCAAGCAGCGGCGATATCAGGCGCTGATAGGCGCGCAGCGGAGCAACGAAGACCTCGCGGGCAAACCGCCTCACGACGCCACCGGAGCCTTGGCGACCAGTTCGGCAAGCGCCGCGTCGACGCCCGCCAGGCCGCCCGTCTCGCCGAGCTCGCGGGCCGGAGCGCGCGCAACCAGAACGATGTCGTGGCCGGCCGGAAGCGCGTCGGCCTGGCGGGAGCAGGCCTCGCGAAGCAGCCGCTTCAGCTGATTTCGCTCGACCGCGCCGCCGACCTTGCGGCCGACCGAAAGCCCGACGCGGGGCGGCTCGTCGCCGCCGCGCGGGAAGGCGTAGAGCACGAGGTAGCGGTTGGCCACCGAGCGTCCCTGGCGGTACACACGGTCAAACTCCGCGCTGCGCGAGAGTCGCCCGGTCCGCCGGCGGGCAGAGGGGCCGTGGTCCGGCTCGACCACGCCTCAGACCGTCAGACGCTTGCGGCCCTTGGCGCGTCGCCGCTTCAGCGTGAGCTGGCCGGCGCGCGTCTGCATGCGCGCACGGAAGCCGTGCGCGCGGGCGCGCTTGCGCTTCTTCGGCTGATAGGTGCGCTTCATGGCCGGATCGACGAGTATAGCGAGCGCCCGTTTTTCCCGCCAAATGCGCGCTGCCGTGGAGGGGCGCGGCGGGCCCTTGGTATATTCGCGCCCCCGGGGTCGAGCAGTGCACTCCCCTTCAGCCGCGCCAACAAAGCCCTCAGACGGAGGATTTAGCACGTCGTGACCGGAGAGCTGGACCACGTCTGGGAACAGATCCAAGGGGCCCTGCTCGAACGCGTCGGCGAGCGCACCTACGGCCTTTGGCTTGCGCCGCTGCGCTGCGTATCGCTCGAGGGCGACACGCTTGTGCTGGAAGGGCCGCCCGAGGTCTCGGCCTGGGCGTCGACCCGCCTCGCGGACGCTTTGGAGAGCGCCGCCGCCGCGGTCCTGGGAGCGCCGGTCGAGGTCTCGATAGCCGGCGCCGGCACCAGCGCGCCGGCGCGGCCCCTCGCGCGGGCGGGGTCACCAGCCGCGCTGAACCCCAAATACACCTTTGAGCAGTTCGTCATCGGCCCGTCCAACCGTCTGGCACACGCCGCGGCGCTGGCGGTTGCCGAGATGCCCTCGCAGGCCTACAACCCGCTGTTCATCTACGGACCGCCGGGCCTTGGCAAGACGCACCTGCTCCACGCCGTCGGTAACTACGTCGCCTCCTTCGGCGGCGGGCTGACAGTGCGCTACGCCACCGCCGAGGAGTTCACGAACGCCTTCCTCGCCGCCCTGGCGCGGCGCGACCTCGACGACTTCAAGGAGCACTTCCGCGGCGTGGACCTGCTGCTGATCGATGACGTCCAGTTTCTCGAGCGCAAGGCGCGCAGCGAGGAGGAGCTCTTCCACACCTTCAACGCCCTCTATGACGCCGGCAGCCAGCTCGTCATCACCTGCGACCGGCTGCCGGGCGACCTCGGCGACCTCGAGGATCGCCTGCGCGAGCGGTTCGCCGCGGGCCTGGTCACCGACATCGAGCGCCCGGATCCGGCAACGCGGCTGGCGATTCTGCGCAAACGCGCTACGCACGACGGCGTCGTGGCGAGCGACGAGGCGCTGGCGCTGCTGGCCGCTCGCGTCACGACCAACGTACGCGCGCTGGAGGGCGCACTGATTCGCATGGTGGCCTACGGGTCGCTCAGCGGGCGGGCCCTCGATGCTGCGCTGGCGGCCGACGTGCTCGATCGCCTCGGCCTGGCACTCACCACGATGCGCGCCACCTCGATCGAGGCCGTGCAGGCGGCTGCCTGCGAGCACTTTGGCTTGACGATGGCGGAGCTTCTATCGCGCTCCCGAGCAGAACGCGTGCTCTGGCCCCGCCAGGCCGCCATGTACCTCTGCAAGGAGTTGACTACGCAATCGCTTCCGACGATCGGGCGCGCGTTCGCCGGGCGCGACCACACGACCGTTCTACACGCCTGCAAGCGCGTCGCTGCGCACATCGCCGTATCGCCGCCTGCCTTTGCCGACATCGAGGCGCTCACCGCGACCCTGACGAGCCCGGCGTGACATTCGTTGTGCACAGCCTGCGCACACGCTGTCAACACACGCCGTCCCCGTCGCCTGCGAGCATTGGCGCGAATCCACAACTTCACAGCCCCTACGACTACAGAACGAAAGCAGCCGGTCTCAGTAGATGCAACTAAAGCTCTCAACCGCCGCCTTCTTTGAGGAACTTCAGACCGCCGCTCGCGTGGCCTCCACACGCAGCGCTGTTCAAGCTCTGTCGGGCGTTCAGCTGCACGCCGGCGATGACGGCTGTGAGCTGAGGGCCACCGACATGGAGGTCGGGCTGCGCCTGCCGTTGAGCGCAGAGGTACAGACGCCCGGTGACGTGGTTCTGCCGGCCCGACTCCTGCTCGACGTCGTCCGCTCGCTACCGGGCGCCGACGTGACGCTGGCGCTGCGCCCTGTGGAGCAGGACGTCGAGATACTCTCCGACACGGCGACGTTCAGGCTGCGAACCCTCCGCAACGAGGATTTTCCCCACCTGCCGGCGCCCGCCGCCGACGGAGCGATCACAGTCGCCGCGGAGCCCTTCATCGACACCGTCACGCGGGTGTCGCGTTCAGCCTCGCGCGACGATACGCGCCCCGTGCTCACCGGGATCCTCGTCTCCGCCGCCGACCACGAGTTGCGGATGGTCGCCACCGACTCCTACCGCCTGAGCGTGAAGACCACGCGTCTCGCCGAAGCGCTGACGGTGCCACTGGAGGCCAACGTGCCGGCCCGGGCGCTCGGCGAGGTCGTCCGCATCGCGCAGCAGAGCGAGGCCGAGACGATTGCGATCAACCGCACCGAGAACCAGATCGTCTTCACGCTCGGCGGCGCTGTGCTCTCCTCGCGGCTGATCGACGGCCAGTTCCCCAACTACCAGCTCCTGCTGCCCGAGTCGGCGGACCACGAGCTGCGCGTCGATCGCGAGGAGCTCGCCGGGGTCGTCCGGCGCGTCAGCCTGCTCGCGCAGAAGAACGCGCCACTTCGACTCGCCTTCTCGGAGGGCGAGCTGCTGATCTCGGCGCAGACGCCCGACGTGGGCGAAGCGCGCGAGGCGCTGCCCGTGCCATTCACTGGTGAGGCCTTTGAGATCGGCTTCAACGCCGACTTCCTGCGCGACGGCCTGGAGAGCCTCGACTCGGCCGACGTGGTGATCAAGTTGACGAGCTCGCTGCGGCCCGGGCTGATCGAGTCCGCCGACGGCAGCGAATTTGTTTACCTCGTCATGCCAATTCGCCTGAACGCGTGACGGGCGATGCGCATCGAGCGCATCGCCATGCGCGACTTTCGCTCCTATGAGGAGGCCGAGCTGGCGCTCGGCCCGGGTCTGACGATCGTCTACGGTGCCAACGGCGCCGGCAAGACGAACCTCGTGGAGGCGCTCTACTTCGGCTGCACGGCGCGCTCGTTTCGCACCGCCAACGAGCGCAACCTGGTGCGCTTCGGCGCCTCCGCCGCGAGGGTCGTCCTGTCGGGCTCCGACGCGGATGGCCCGCACGAGCTCGCGGTCGGCTTCTCGCCGGGCGAGCAGAAGCGCATGAGCAGCGACGGCGCCCCGGTGGAGCGACTCTCCGAGGTAGCGCACCGCCCGCTGGCGAGCGTGTTCTCGCCGGACCGCCTCGAGCTGATCAAGGGGCAGCCGGGGCTGCGTCGCGCCCACCTCGACCAGTTCGTGGCCGCGCTCTGGCCCGGTCGCGCGGCGACGCGTCGCGCCTACCTCGAAGCGCTGGCGCAACGCAACGCGCTGCTTGGACGCGTGCGCGCCGGCCGCGCGGACGCGGCGGCGCTCGAACCGTGGAACATGACGCTGGCCGAGGCCGGCGTGGCGCTCGCGGCCGATCGCGCCGCCGCGTCCGAGCGGATCGAGGCCGGATTCGCGCGCCACGCCCAGGCGCTCGGGATCGCCGGCGCGGCGACGCTCGCCTACCGTCCGCGCTCGCGGGCCGGCGACGCCGCCGCGCTTGCCGTGGAGCTCGCGGAGCGGCTCGACGCGGACCTCGCCCGCGGTTACACGACCCACGGGCCCCACCGCGACGATCTCGTGTTCTCGCGTGACGGACGCGAACTGCGTGCGTTCGGGTCCCAGGGTGAGCAGCGCCTGGCGCTGCTGGCGCTGCTGCTGGCCGAACGCGACGCGCTCGCGGCGGAGCGGGCACGCCCGCCGCTGATGCTGCTCGACGATGTGATGAGCGAACTCGACCTCGCCCGCCGCGAGCTCTTGGCGGGCGAGCTGCGGCGAGGCGGCCAGAGCGTGGTCACCGCGACGGAGCTCGAGCACGTACCGGGCTGGGACGGCGCCGACGTCACGCTGGTCGCGGTGCCGTGAGGCGGCGCGCGCCACGGCCGATCGCCCAGGCGCTCGATGCCTTCACGGCGACGATCGAGCCGGCGACAACGCTGGCCGCGGTGCAGGCGGCCTGGGCGCCCACCGTCGGCGACGCGATCGCCGCCCATTGCAGCCCGGTCGCCGAGCGCGGAGGTGTGCTCGAGGTGGTCTGCGACGAGGCGGTCTGGGCCGCCGAGCTCGAGCTGCTCGGCCCCGACCTCGTCGCCCGCCTGAGCGCCTCGGAAGGCCTCGCGGCGATCACCGCGCTGCGTTGCCGCACGGGCCGCAAATAAGGCCCTGTTTTGGCGTATTAGCAGGGATTTTCGGGTCTCGGCAAGCTTTGTACCAACACCCCTTTGTGCTATTGTTCTGTAGACGAAGCACAAGCGCCCCGGAGCGGCCTCGAGACGTCGCCGACCGGGGCTTTGCCACGTATTTGAGGATCTTTGGCTGACCGAAAGAAACGCAGTGCCGCCGACTATGACGCCCAGGACATCACCGTCCTCGAGGGACTCGAGGCGGTTCGTCTGCGGCCCGGTATGTACATCGGCTCGACCGGCGAGCGGGGCCTGCACCATCTCGTCTATGAGCTTGTAGACAACTCCGTCGACGAGGCGCTCGCCGGGTTCTGCACGGCCGTCGACGTCACGATCCACTCCGACAACTCGGTCACCGAGTCCGACAACGGCCGCGGCATCCCGGTCGCCGTGATGGAGAAGGAGGGGCGGCCCGCGCTCGAGGTCGTGCTGACCGTCCTGCACTCGGGCGGGAAGTTCGGCGAGGGCGAGGGCTACAAGGTGTCGGGTGGGCTCCACGGCGTCGGCGTGTCGGTCGTCAACGCCCTGTCCGAGCGGCTCGTGGCGGAGGTCCGCCGCGACGGCTTCGCCTGGACGCAGGAGTACGCGCGAGGGGTGCCGCAGGGCCCGCTCGTGAAGGGCGCGGCGCTCGCGAAGGGGGCCGCCACGGGCACGACGATCACCTTCCACGCCGACCCCGAGATCTTCGAGAGCGTCGAGTTCAGCATGCGAACGCTCGAGGAGCGGCTGCGCGAGACGGCGTTCCTGACCCGCGGACTGCGGATCACGCTGGTCGACGAGCGCGGCGCCGGCGGGCGCGCCGAGTTCTATTACGAGGGGGGAATCGAGGACTTCGTCCGCTTCCTCAACGAGAACAAGGAGCCGGTCGGGCGCAAGGTCATCTACTTCTCCGGCGAGAGCGAGGAGGGCGCGGTCGAGGTCGCGATGCAGTGGAACTCCTCCTATCAGGAGTCGATCTTCTCGTTCGCCAACAACATCAACACGCATGAGGGCGGCAGCCACCTGACGGGCTTCCGCTCGGCCCTGACGCGCACCGTCAACAAGTACGCGAAGGATCACGGGATGCTGCGCGAGAAGGACGAGAACCTGACGGGCGAGGACGTGCGCGAGGGGCTGACCGCGGTGATCTCGGCGAAGCTCCGCGACCCGCAGTTCGAGGGTCAGACGAAGACCAAGCTCGGCAACCCGGGTATGGCCGGGTTCGTCGAGTCGATCGTCAACGCGGGTCTGGCGGAGTTCCTCGAGGAGAACCCGACCGAGGCGCGCGCGGCGATCAGCAAGTCGATCCAGGCCGCTCGCGCGCGCGAGGCCGCCCGCAAGGCGCGCGACCTGACGCGGCGCAAGTCCGCGCTGGAGAACACCCAC
Source organism: uncultured Solirubrobacterales bacterium (assembly GCA_963709225.1). GTDB lineage: Bacteria > Actinomycetota > Thermoleophilia > Solirubrobacterales > Solirubrobacteraceae > Palsa-513. Next base: position 410,174 of record CAVPVM010000005.1, on the reverse strand, counting down.
CTGCCGGGTAAGCTCGCCGACTGCTCGGTCAAGGACCCGTCGCTGGCCGAGCTGTTCGTGGTCGAGGGGGACTCGGCCGGCGGCTCCGCGAAGCAGGGCCGCGACCGCAACACGCAGGCGGTGCTGCCGCTGCGCGGCAAGATCCTCAACGTCGAGAAGAGCCGCATCGACAAGGTGCTGGCGAACACCGAGATCCAGGCGCTGATCACGGCGATCGGGACCGGCGTGCGCGACGAGTTCAACCTCGAGAACGCCCGCTACCACAAGATCATCCTGATGTGCGACGCCGACGTCGACGGCGCACACATCCGCACGCTGATCCTCACGCTGCTGTTTCGCGAGATGCAGGAGCTGATCGAGGCCGGCTACGTCTACATCGCCAAGCCGCCGCTTTACAAGCTCAAGCAGGGCCGCCGCGAGCGCTACATCGAGAAGGAGTCCGAGCTCGAGGAGATCCTGGTCTACGACAAGCTCGAGCGCTTCGAGATCACCGACCACGACGGCAACCCGCTGAAGCTGACCGAGGCGCGCTGGCAGAAGCTCGTGCGCGACGTGCGCCAGTACGAGCGCCTCTCGACGTCGCTGCGCTCCGTTCACGGCGCCGACGTCGTGCGCTTCATCACCCAGGCGTCGATCCTCGACGCCGGCGCCCAGAGCGCCGAGGAGGTCCTGGCGGTGCTCGCCAAGGACACCAATGGGTCCCATGCGCATCACGCGGAGCTGATCAGCGACGATCAGGGCGAGCTGCTGGTGCGCGTGACCGAACAGCGCACGGGCTTCACGCGGACGCAGCGCCTGCACCGCGCCCTGTTTGACTCCTCGGACTATCGCGGGCTCGTCGCCGCGCACGCGCGCCTGACCGAATTCGCCGGACAGCCGCCTTTCGAGGTCAGGCTGGGCGACGTGCACGAGACGGCGCTGTCGTTCGACGAGCTGCGCGCGGCGGTTCTCTCGATCTCCCAGAAGGGCGTCCCCGTGCAGCGCTTCAAGGGACTGGGCGAGATGGACGCGGATCAGCTCGCCGAGACGACGATGGACCCGAAGTCCCGCACGCTGGCGCAGGTCAACATCCACGACGCGGTCGAGGCCGACCGTGTGTTCTCGATGCTGATGGGCGACCAGGTCGAGCCGCGGCGCGACTTCATCGAGTCCAATGCCCGAGCGGTGGCGAACCTCGATGTCTGAGCATGACGCCGCCGGCAGCGGCGCCGCGCCCGAGCAGGCCGGGGAGGTGAGACACGACGATGGCCGGTGAGGTTCTCTCCGGCGGCAACATCGAGCCGCGCGCGCTCGAGGACGAGATGCGGACCGCGTTCCTCGACTACGCGATGTCGGTGATCGTCTCTCGCGCGCTGCCGGACGTGCGCGATGGACTCAAGCCTGTGCACAGGCGCGTGCTATACGGGATGAGCGAGCTCGGCCTCGGGCCGACCCGCCCGCGCGCGAAGTCCTCACGGATCGTCGGCGAGGTGATGGGCAAGTACCACCCGCACGGCGACAGCGCCATCTACGACACGCTGGTGCGACTCGCGCAGGACTTCTCGATGCGCTACACGCTGGTCGACGGCCAGGGCAACTTCGGCTCGGTCGACGACGACCCGCCCGCGGCGATGCGCTACACGGAGGCTCGCCTGGATCGCCTGGCGATGGAGATGCTGCGCGATCTCGACATGGACACTGTCGATTTCGGTCCCAACTACGACGGCCAGCACCAGGAGCCGCTGGTCATGCCGGCGCGTTTCCCGAACCTGCTCGTGAACGGTTCTTCGGGCATCGCCGTGGGCATGGCGACCAACATCCCGCCACACAACCTGCGCGAGGTCGTCGACGCGACGGTCGCCTTTCTCGCAAACCCGGAGATCACGTCCGAGGAGTTAATGGAACACGTCCGCGGCCCGGACTTTCCGACCGGCGGGATCATCCTCGGCCGCAGCGGGATACGTGAGGCGTACGAGACGGGACGCGGTCGCGTCCGCGTCCAGGCGCGCGCGCACACCGAGCCGCTGAGTCACGGCAAGGAGGCGATCGTCGTCACCGAGCTGCCCTATCAGGTGAAGAAGGGCGGCGACAACGGGCTGATGATGAAGATCAAGGAGCTCGTCGAGGACAAGAAGATCACCGAGATCTCCGACCTGCGCGACGAGTCCGACAAGCGCGGCATGCGGCTGGTGATCGAACTGAAGCGCGACGCCCTGCCGAAGGTCGTGCTGAACAAGCTCTTCAAGCACACGCCGATGCAGAGCACCTTCGGTGTCAACATCGTCGCGCTCGTCGACGGTGTTCCGCGCACGCTCTCGCTGCGGCAGGTGATTCACCACTATGTCGAGCACCAGCGCGAGGTGATCGTCCGGCGCACCAAGCACGAGCTGGCGCAGCGCGAGGCTCGCGCCCACATCCTCGAGGGCCTGCTGATCGCGCTCGACAACCTCGACGCCGTGATCGAACTGATCCGCGCCTCGCGCGATCGCGAAACCGCGCGCGAACAGCTGATCTCGCGCTTCGCCCTGACGCTGATCCAGGCTCAGGCGATCCTCGACCTGCGCCTGTCGCAGCTGACCGCGCTCGAATCCGATCAGATCAAGCAGGAGCACGCCGACATGCTCGAGCGGATCGCCGAGCTGCGGGCGATCCTTGGCGACGAGCTGCGCGTGCTCGCGCTGATCCGCGAGGAGCTGCTCGAGATCCGCGAGCGCTTCGGCGACGAGCGGCGCACCGAGATCTCAGCGGTCGAGGGCGACATCGACATCGAGGACCTGATCGCCGACCAGCAGATGGTGATCGCGATCACCCGCAGCGGCTACATCAAGTCGCTGCCGCTGGACACCTACCGCCAGCAGCACCGCGGCGGACGCGGCGTCAGCGGCATGGACATCAAGGACGGGGACTTCATCGAGCACCTCTTCATCTGCTCGACCCACGACTACCTGCTCTTCTTCACCAACCGCGGCAAGGTCTACCGCTCGAAGGTCTACGAGCTGCCCGAGGCCTCGCGCACCTCGAAGGGCCGCGCGCTGGTCAACATCCTGCCGTTGCGCGAGGGCGAGCGGGTGCAGTCGGTGCTCTCGACGCGTGACTACAGCGAGGGTCGCTACCTGGTCTTCGCCACGCGCGCGGGGATCGTCAAGAAGACCGAGTTCGGCGCCTACAACACGCCAATCAACGCGGACGGCATCATCGCGATCAAGATCCGTGAAGACGACGAGCTCGTGGCCGTGCGCCGCACCAGCGGCGAGGACGACATCCTCGTCGTCTCACGATCGGGGCAGGCGGCGCGTTTCCACGAGTCCCAGATCCGCCCGATGGGACGCGACACCTCGGGAATGAAGGGGATGAACGTCGCGCGCGCCGGCAATCGCGTGCTCGCGATGGATGTCGCGAGCGACGATCAGGAGCTGCTGGTCGTGACCGAGAACGGCTACGGCAAGCGCACGGCGCTCAGCGACTATCCCCGCAAGGGACGCGGGACGATGGGCGTCAAGACGATCACCCTGACCGAGAACAAGGGAGCGCTCGCCGGCGCACTCGTCGTGCGAGAGCACGAGGAGCTGGTCTTCATCAGCGCCGGCGGGATGGTGCAGCGCACGCCCGTGCGCGGCATCAACCGCTACGGACGCGCCTCCCAGGGCGTGCGGCTGATGAACCTCAAGGACGACGACACGGTCAGCGCCGTCGCGCTCGTCGCGGAGTCCGAGGCCGAGCCGGAGGGGGAGGGCGTCGTGCCGGCGCCGGCCAAGCCCGGCCCGCGGGGCGCCGCCGCCGGCAACGGCCATGTGGCGATCGAGTCGCCCGAAGCGGGGCCCGCGAACAAGGCGCCGCAGGACGGCGATCTCGAGGACGATGACCCGTCCGTCGCCGGCCTCGAGGATGACGAGCCTTCGGGCGAAGACCCGGCCGACGAGTAGAGGCGACGTAGCGCCTACGGCCCGGTCGGCGCGCCGGCCCCGGCCGGGCATGCGGGTGGGGCGTTGGGGATCGAGCCCGCGCGCGAGGAATCGTGCCCGTGTCGGCCTCCAGCGGCTCGATGCGCCGCGGCCGGCGACCTGGACCAACAGTTGACTGGCCGTCGTCATCACGGTTCGCTACTCTGCTGGGACCAGAGAAAGGAGGTGGTCCTCAATTGGCTGACAGTACTTGCGGGACTCTGGAGGTGGCCGGCCGCTAGGTCGGAACAGTTGGCTGGACCCGCTTAGCGGAATCCAACCCGGACCACCGTCGTACAGGCCGCCGGACCTCGTCCCCCCGGCAAGCCGACGCCCGCCATCCGGCGCGTGCGCGGCAGCGTGTCTGTGCGGCTCAGTCCAGCACACGAATCAAGGCGAAGGGCGCCCATGGCGGGCGCCCTTCGTCGTTGCGGGGTCCTCTCAGCGGGGCCGCGTCGCGGCCTGGCGTTGTCGTCGAAGCAGGGCGCGGCGCGGCGCGACGACGAGCGAGCGGCGCTACGCGAGCGCCGGCAGGTAGGCGCGCCACGCCTGCGGGATCGTCGGACTCGAGACGTGGATGAAGATCTCGGCGCGCGGCTGGCGCGGTGCGCGGTGCGGGTGCATGTTCGCCTGGGTCGGAGTCCGGTCGCCCTTGCGCCGGTTGCACGGAGCGCACGAGGCGACGATGTTCTCCCAGCTCGACGGCCCGCCCTTGGAGCGGGGGATCACGTGGTCGACGGTCAGGTTCGCCCGCGCGCCGCAGTACTGGCAGGTCCAGTCGTCGCGCGCGAACACCGCACGCCGCGTGATCTTGCGCCGGTGCGCGTCGCGCGGGACGCGGACGTAGCTCGTCAGGCGAATGACGAACGGCCGCGGGAACTGCGCCCGCTCCGAATGCAGCGTCACCGTGCCCTGCTCGAGCATCTCGGCGCGAGACTTCAAAAGCAGCACGATCGCGCGACGCACCGTGCACACGTTGATCGGCTCGAACGTGGCATTGAGGACGAGCACCCGGCCACCGTCAAGCCCGCGTCGCCGGTGCTCCTCGGGCGACGCGGACCCCGCTGGTGGTGGGACGACTGCGGTTCCCATCTCGCAGGCGCGAGTCTAGCGGCCGCGCTGCCCGGGTCGTCGAAGCGCGAAACCGCCGGCGCGGACACCCACAAGCAACGCTGCTCGCGCCGTCCAGCCTGGCCGCCGCGTATCAGCCCCGGCGGTAGGACCCGAGCACGCGCACGTCCTGGCAGCGTCCGCGCAGGCCCTCGACCGCGGCAACGACCTGCGGGTCCTCGCCCGCGCCCTCGAAGTCGGCGAAGAACATGTAATGCCCGAGGCCGATCCGTCGCGGTCGCGACTCGATCCGCGTCAGGCTGATGCCGCGATCGGCGAACTCCGCCAGGCACCTCACCAGCCAGCCTGGCGAGCCGTCGCCCGCGCCCCAGAAGACGATCGAGGTCTTTGGCTCGCCCCTCCCGTCGAGCAGTTCGCCGACGGCGGCACCCTGCTCGCGGCGCGAAAGCCAGACGAAGCGCGTCTGGTTGCCGGCCTCGTCGTCGACGTCCTCGAGCAGGATGCGCCCGCCGTAGAGCGAGGCCGCAAGGCGGTTGCCGAGCGCCGCGTGGGGCTCGCCGGGGTTTGCCGTCACGCTGCGGACCGCATCGGCGGTGGAGCTCGTCGCGATGACGCGGGCGCCGCCCAGACGCGAACGCAGGAAGTGGGCGCACTGCGCGTTGGCCTGGGGGTGGGAGTAGACGGTCTCGATCGCCGCGAGCTCGAGCGGACCGGCCGCGATCAGGCAGTTTCGAATCTCGGCCACGGTCTCGCCCACGATCGCCACGTCGGAGGCATCGCCGGCGAGCGTGTCGAGCGTCACGTCGACCGATCCCTCGAGTGAGTTCTCGATCGGCACGAGCGCGAAGTCGACGCCGCCCTCCTGCACCGCCATCACCGTGTCGTAGAGCGTCGCCAGGGCGACCGCCTCGGCCCCCGCGCCCGGCGCAGAGTCCAGCAGCGCCTGATGGCTGAAGGTGCCCTCGGGCCCCAGGTAGCCGACGCGCACGCTAGCGGACCCCGGCCTGCGCGCGCGCCTCGCGCGGGCAGCGGCGCCCGCGGTGCCCGGGACGCGACTCGCCACGCCCAGCGCGCGAAGAAGACCCGCGATCCCCGACCCGCTCCACGCTACTGATCCTGCGCCAGCGCGAGGCGGACGGCCTCTTCCTCTTCCGGCGAGAGGGTCAGCTCGGCGGTGCCCTCGGTGACCTGCTTGGCGTACAGGCGCGCACTGTCGCGATGGTGAATCGAGGAGAGCACGATGCCCGAACGGTTCGCGTCCAGCAGGGCGATCGAGAGCGACTGGTGCCCGGACATCTCGTTGTAGGCGTCGTAGCGCACCAGCGCGCGATGCGCGACCGCCCCGTCGAGCCGCCGCTCGGCACCCGACAGGCGGGAGTCGAAGCCCTTGCCGATGTCCTCGACGTAGTCGCGCAGCAGCGCGAACGCCTGCTGGAGCTCGACTCCGTAGGCGACGAGGTCGCGCTCGCCGTGCTCGCCGAGGACCTGGCGCTGTGCGCGGCGCAGTCGAGCCAGGCCGAACGCCAGCGCGACCGCCGCGACCAGCGCGACCCCCGCCACCGCCGCGGCGACGATCGCGATCAGCTCGGCAGTCGAGATCTGGGATGCCAGCACGCCCCGAACGCTAGCTGGTGAACCAGCCGGGTCGCGGCCTCGCCCTCGCGCACGGTCCGCCCCCGCCCACACGGAGCCCGCCCCCGGGCGAGACCCCAACGAGCTAGTGCGTGAACTCCACGAGGTAGCTCTGCACGTTGTTGGCGAGGTTCTTCTCACCCGGCACGCCGTCTACCTTCGCCGTCATCTCGAGCGGCACGTTGAAGAACTCGCTGACGTTGGCGCAGCCGGTCGGCGCGAACACGATCGCCGAGTTGTAGCTCTGGCCCGGCACGGTCTCCGCGATCTGGCTGCTGGTGGTGAGGCAGCTGGTGTCGAGGCCCTTCTTGTAGAAGTAGATCTTCGTGCCGACGCCGTACTCGGTGACCGTGCCCGAGTTCTCGACGTCGAGCACGAAGGTGACGCCGGCCGGCGTGTAGGCGAAGGTGTTCGCGGCGGTCGTGGACAGTGCCGTGCTCGTGCCGCCGGAGGACTCGACCGAGACGCCGAGCAGGGCGTGCCCCGGCGTGCCGACGACGGCCGACCCGCCGGGAAGCGAGGACGGCACGTGGCCGAGGATGCGATCCGCGACGGTCGCCGGCGTCAGCCAGCCGATGTCCGGCAGGAACGTGCTGGACTCCGTCGGCTCGCCCGTGATCCCGGCGGTGCCCAGCGCCTGCGTGATCAGTGGCGCCACCCGGTCGGCGTAGAGGACGTCGGAGGCGAGCAGCTTCTCCATGTCGCCGGCGATCAGCTTGATCGCGGTGCCCTGGTTGCTGCTGACGCCGAGCGCGTCCTTCATCTCCGCCTCGATGTCCTCGAGCGCCTCGTAGCGCAGCCCCAGCACCTCGACGAAATAGCGCTGCGCGCCGACCATCTGCGCGGGCACGCTCCAGGCCTCGGCCTCGTGGTAGAAGCCCGCTTCGGAGCTGACCCACTGCTGGAGGTTGGTCGGCACCTCCGCCGGGTCCGGGGAGTTGAAGGCGCCGTCGAGCTGGCGGAAGAACGGGACGCGGACCTGGCTCTGCTCCGACGCGACGATCCCGTTGACGTTGGCGTTGTAGTTCTTGAGCCCCTGGAGGGCCTGATGGTTGAGGATCGCCTTGATCGCGAGGACGAGCCCGATCAGGACCACCAGCACCACGACCGCGGCGCCGCCGCGTCGCAGAAGCAGCGTCCGATCGTCGGCGCCGCGCCGGCGGGGGGCACGGGCCGGCGGCCGGCGCGAGCGCGGCTGTGGTGATCTGATCGCGGTGCGGGGTTCGTCACCGTCGTCGAAGAACGACAAAGTTGGTTCCTTGCGGGAGGTTTGCCAGTTGGTTCTTACCTGACGCGCCACCACGGCGCGGGGTCTGCAAGTTTCACATCATCGCGCAGCGGAGCGCAGGAGCGTGTGCCGCCACGGCGAAGGCGCGCCCGTGAAGACGCTTCCGCGCCCGCGGGCCGCCCCCGGCGGGAGCGCCCGCGCCTACCCGAGCTCCGATGTCGTACTGGGCCGTTACAGGTTGCTCGAGCAGATCGGGTCGGGTGGGCACGGGACGGTCTGGATCGCGCGCGACCAGGAGCGCCGGCAGCTCGTCGCGGTCAAGCGGATTCCCTGCCGCCACGACGATCCCCAGGAGCAGGCGCGGATCGAGCGCGAGGGGCGGGCGGCGGCGCGCCTGGAGCACCCGGCGATCGTTGCGCTGTTCGACAGCGGCGAAGACGCGGGCGCGCACTATCTGGTGTCCGAGCTCGTCCAGGGCAGCTCGCTGGCCAAGCTCTACCGCGCCGGCGGCGTGGCCGACCGCGAGCTGCTCGAGATCGGCTCGGCGCTGGCCGCGGCGCTCGAGCACGCCCACGAGCGCGGCGTCGTGCACCGCGATGTCAAGCCGCAGAACGTGATCGTCCCGCAGCACCCCGCGGCGGCGCCGGCGAAGCTCGCCGATTTCGGCATCGCGCGGCTCGCCGGCGAGCACCCGCTGACGGTCACCGGGGATGTGATCGGCACGTTTGAGTACATGGCCCCCGAACAGGCGCAGGGCAGGACCGCGGGGCCCCGGGCCGACCTCTATTCGCTCGCGCTGACGCTCTACGAAGGCTTCGCCGGCGCCAACCCGTTGCGGGGCGAGACCGTCGCCGCGACGGCGCTGCGCCTGGGCGGCGAGATCGAGCCGCTCGCAAACCTGCGCGGCGACCTCGCGCCGGAGCTCTGCGCGGCGATCGACCGCGCGCTCGCCCCGGCGCCCACCGGTCGCGGAACGCTCGCGCAGTTGCGCGCCGCGCTCGACGGCGCGCTCCACGAACCACCGCCGCGCCGGCCGCACCTCGGTGCCCTCGGCCGCGGCTCGCGGCTCGCTCCCGCCGCTGCGGGGGGCGCCGCCCCGATCGCGCTGACGCCGCGCGCCCGGCGGCTGCTCAACGCCGCCGCGGCCGGCTCGGTCGGCGGCATCGCGCTGACCGCGGTGCTCGCCCCGCACGCTGGCCCGCAGGCCGGCGTGCTGGCCGGAGCCTGCCTGGCGGCGCTGGTCCTGCTCTCCCCCGCCGTGGGCTGGCTGCTCGCCGGGCTCGCCGCCGTCGGCTGGCTTGGCGCCGCCGGAGCGCCGGGCAGCGCATTGGTGCTGATCGCCGCCCTCGCCCCGGTCCCGGCGCTCCTGCCGTCGCGCCCCTGGCTGTGGTCGGCGCCCGCGATCGGGCCCGCCCTGGGTGTCCTCGGTCTGGCCGCCTGCGCGCCGGTGTTCGCCGCGCGACTCGGTTCCCGCGCGCCGGCGCGGGCCGCGCTCGGCATGCTCTCCTACTGGTGGCTGGCGATCGCCGAGGCACTGACCGGCAGGCGGCTGCTGTTCGGCGCGCCCGCCGCCGTCGGCCCTCGGTCGGCCTGGCAGGGCTCGTTCGGTTCCGCCGTCCAGCACGCGCTCGTCCCGCTGGCCTCTGACGGGCGTCTGCTGACGGCGGCGCTATGGGGATTCGCGGCCGTCCTGCTGCCCTGGCTGGTGCGAGCCGGCGCGAGGATGGCGATGCGCGCCGCGGGCGCGCTGGCCTGGGCGACGCTGCTCGTCGGCGCCGGCGCCTGGGTGGCCTCGCGTGTCGGCTCCCAACAGGGCCCGTCGCCGTGGCTCGCGGGCGCGCTCGCCGCCGTTCTCGCGTTGCTCAGTGCGAGCTGGGGTGCCCATTCCCACCGATCCGGGGGCGTCGCGTAGCATGGCAGCTGCCCGCGCCTGAGCGCACGGGCGCCGGCGTGCAACGATGAGCGTTCTTCGTACCCTCGAAACAAAGATCGCGGACCTCGTCGAGGGCGCGTTCGGTCGTGCGTTTCGCAGCGAGATCACGCCCGTCGAGCTGGCGCGGAGGCTCGCGCGCGAGATGGACCGCCAACGCCAGAGCTCGCTGTCGAGCACCGTCGTGCCGAACGAGTACGTCGTCTGGCTCTCGCCCGGCGATCGGCGACACTTCGCCGCGATCGAAGAGAGCCTCGTCGATGAGCTTGCCACCCATCTGCTCGAGCACGCTCGCGCGGAACGTCTCGCGCTTCCGTCCCGCCCGCACATCCAGCTGCGCACCGACGAGCGCCTCGCGCTCGGCGAGTGCGGGATCGAGGCGGCGCTCGTCAACGCGCCGCCGCCACCGCTCGCCCGCCGCGGCGGCCCGTCCGCGCCAGATGAGCCGGTGCCCGGCGAGGTCCTGCCGCGCGCCTTCGTCGAGATCGCCGGACGGCGCGTCCCGATCGCTCCCGGGGGCTCGGTGATCGGGCGAAGCACCGACGCGGACATCGTGGTCGCCGCCCACGAGGTCTCGCGCCGCCATGCGCAGATCCTGCCGGACCGCGACGGCTGGACGCTCACCGACCTCGACTCGACCAACGGCGTCCGGCTCAACGGCCGGCCGATCGGCGTGCCGACCCGCCTCCAGGACGGCGACGTGATCGAGCTCGGCGCCGTCGAGATCCTCTTCGAGGTTCGCTGAGAGCCAGGGCGGGAGCGACGATGACCAATCTGGCGCCCGTCTCGGTCGCTTTGAAGTTCGGCTTTCTCGTCGTCCTGTACGCGTTTCTGCTGTGGGTCGCGCGAAGCGCCACGCGAGATCTGCGCGCCGGGCGCGTCGTCGCTGCCGCCGAGGCGGCGACCGGCTTTCATTCCGCCACCGCGGCCCCGCACACCGCACGGGATGCGCGCCTGGTCGTGGAGCGGGCGCCGGGTCACTCGCCGGGCATGATCTATGACATCGGTGAGGGCGCCGTGCTCGGCCGCGGCGACGCTGCCGAGATCCGCCTCGACGACCCCTACGCGTCCTCGCGCCACGCGCAGCTGATCCTCCAGGCGGGGGTCGTCGTGCTCGAGGACCTCGGCTCGACCAACGGCACCTACCTCAACGAGGAGCTGCTTCAGGGACCGGCGCCGCTGCACACGGGCGACCGGGTGCGGATCGGCGACAGCGAGTTCACCTACGAGGAGGGGTGATGATCCGCGTCGCCGAATACGTCGCCCTGACCGACACCGGGCACCAGCGCTCGACCAACGAGGACTCGCACTTCGCGCGCTCGCCCCTGTTCGTGATCGCCGACGGTATGGGGGGCGCGCAGGCCGGCGAGGTCGCCTCGCAGCTGGCGATCACCCACTTCAGTGACGGCCTCCCCGACGGCGACGGCGCGGAACGCCAGCTCGAGCGCGCGGTGCAGGAGGCCAACGCGGACATCCACGCGCTCTCCGAACGCGACGCTCGCCGGGCCGGCATGGGGACCACGCTCACCGCGGCCTACGTCGGAGCTGACGAGGTCTCCTTCGCGCACGTCGGCGACAGCCGCGCCTATCTCCTGCGCGACGGCCGGCTCGAGCGGGTGACCGAGGACCACTCGCTCGTCGAGGAGCTGCTGCGGCAGGGACGCCTGACCGAGGAGGAGGCCGAGGAGCATCCCCAGCGTTCGATCATCACCCGCGCGCTGGGGCCGGAGCCCGACGTCGATGTCGACACCTTCACGCTGAAGGCCGCCGCCGGCGACATCTTCCTGATCTGCAGCGACGGGCTGACGTCGATGGTGCCCGACGCCACGATCGCCGAGATCGTCACGCAGGCCGATGACATAGCCGCGGCAGCCGAGCGGCTGGTCGCCGCCGCACTCGACGCCGGCGGCCGCGACAACGTGACAGTCGTGCTCTTTCGACTCGAGCAGGTGGGCGAGGAGGAGAGCGACGCGGACGCGCAGACGCCGGCGACCGCGGAGCAGACCCCGCCGGATGTGGCGGAGCCACCGCCGACACAGGCCTTCGCCACCGTGTCGGAGCCGGTGGAAGACGATGAGGCCCCGCCGTCCGGCGGGGATCCGCCGAGTTCGCGCGGTGCGGGACACTCGCCCGCGGAGCCCGCGGCGCTCACCGCGCCCGCCGCCGCGCCGGCGCAGGAGCCCGCCTCCCGACGGATCCACCGCCGCGCCCCGCGGATGCCCCGCTCGCCGCGCACGAGCGGCCGGCCGCGCCTGCGCCGGCGCGTGACAGCCACCCTCGTCGTGGTCGCCGTGTTCGCCGTGCTCGCGCTGGGCGCGCTGCTCGCAACCCAGTCGGTGTACTTCATCGGCACCGACGCCTACGGGCAGGTCACGATCTACAACGGCCTCCCCTACGTGCTCCCCGGGGGCGTGCGCCTGTACACCCAGTACTTCGTCTCGGGCGTCACGGCGGCGGAGCTCAGCCCGCTCGAGCGCGGTCGCCTGTTCAACAACCAGCTGCGCTCGCAGGCGGCGGCCTCGAGCCTCGTCAGCCAGCTCGAGCTCGATCGGATCGCCGGCCAGTGAACAAGCCGATCGCGCGCCTCTTCACGGTGGTCCTGGTGATGTTCGCCCTGCTCGTGGCCTTCACCTCGCGCTGGACGATCTTCGACGCCAGCGCGCTGAAGGCCAACAAGGACAACCTGCGCCCCGGCCTCGAGCAGCAGTACGTGCAGCGCGGCGAGATCGTCGCCGACGACCAGACGACGGTGCTGGCGGTCTCGACCCGCCAGTCCGACGGCATCTACCAGCGCAGCTACCCGCTCGGGGCGCTGTTCGCGCCGCCGATCGGCTACTACGACCCCAACAACGGTTTCGCCGGACTCGAGGCCTACCGCAACGGCGTGCTCGCCGGCTCGCCGCCGCAGCAGAGCTCGATCACCGACCAGCTCGAGGGCAAGCGCACCAGCGGCGACGAGGTCGTGACGACGCTCGACGCCCACGCCCAGCAGGTCGCCTACTCGGCGCTGGCCGGGCGGGCGGGAGCCGTCGTCGCGCTCGTGCCGAGCACCGGCGCGATCCGGGTCTTTGCCGACAGCCCCACCTACGACCCCAACGAGGTCAGGAACTATCGGGCGTTTCACGCCCTGTTGAAGGACGACATCACGACGCCGCTGCTCGATCGTGTCACCCAGGCCCAGTACGCGCCGGGCTCCACCTTCAAGGTCGTGACGGCGATCGCGGCGATCGACACCGGCAAGTACACGCCGAACTCGGTGCTCAGCGGCCGCTCGCCGATCATCGTCTCCGGGCAGCCGCTGGCCAACGACAGCGGTACGAGCTACGGCGAGGTGCCGCTCAGCTACGCGCTGACCCAGTCGATCAACACCGTCTGGGCGCAGGTCGCGCTGGGCGTCGGCGCGCCGACGCTCCAGACCTACATGGACCGCCTCGGCTTCTACAGCAAGCTGCCGATCGACCTTCCCTCCGGCGAGGTCGCCGAGAGCGGCGTGCGCTACCCCGGCCGGGCGGGCTACCTCCCGGTCACCGGCGGCGCCGACCTCGGCCGCGTCGGGATCGGCGAGGGCGGGCTTGAGGTGACGCCGCTGCAGATGGCGATGGTCGCCGCGGCCGTCGCGAACGGCGGGCGGCTGATGGTTCCCCACCTGACGGCGGCGATCGTCAACCCCGACGGTCAAACTGTGCGGACCATCACCCCCCGCCTGTACAGCACCGTGATGAAGCCCTCAACCGCCGCGCAGGTGGGATCGATGATGGACAACGTCGTCAACGACGGCGGCACGGGCACGGCCGCGGCGATCGCGGGCGTCAAGGTCGCCGGCAAGACCGGCACCGCGCAGGACTGCACGAACCCGGCCGTCGCCGCCTGCGCGCTCAGCCAGGTGTGGTTCATCGCCTACGCGCCGTCGGTGCACCCGACGATCGCGATCGCCGTCACGCTCGAGCATCAGAACGGCTTCGGCGGCACGATCGCCGCACCGATCGCCAAGCAGGTGCTCGAGGCGCTGGGGATCGGGAGCACCACGGGATGACCCTCCAGATCGCCGCCGGGACGCTGATCGACGGGCGCTACCGGGTCATCTCACGGGTCGGCTCCGGCGGAATGGCGGAGGTCTACTGCGCCGAGGACATCCAGCTCGGCCGCCGCGTCGCGGTCAAGCTGCTGCACGAGCGCTTCGCGCAGGACGAGGAGTTCGTCGAGCGCTTCCGCCGCGAGGCCTCGAGCGCCGCCTCGCTCTCGCACGCCAACATCGTCAGCGTCTATGACCGCGGTGAGTGGGCGGGCACCTACTACATCGCGATGGAGTACCTCGACGGGCGCTCGCTGGACTCGATCGTGCGCGAGGAGGCCCCGCTGTCGCCGGAGCGCGCGATCGAGATCACCGAGCAGGTCCTGCGGGCGGCGCGCTTCGCGCACCGCCGCGGCGTCGTTCACCGCGACCTCAAGCCGCACAACGTGATCATCGACGACGAGGGGCGCGTCAAGGTGACGGACTTCGGCATCGCGCGCGCCGGCGCTTCGGAGATCACCCAGACCGGGTCGATCATGGGCACCGCCCGCTACCTCTCCCCCGAACAGGCGCAGGGCCAGGCGGTCAGCCCGCGCAGCGATCTCTACGCGATCGGGATCATGCTCTACGAGCTGCTGACCGGGACCGTTCCGTTCGAGGGCGACTCGGTCGTGGCGATCGCGCTTCGCCACCTCTCCGAGCCGCCGCGCGCGCCGAGCACCTTCGTCCCGTCGATCTCGCCGAGCCTCGACGCGATCGTGATGCGGGCGCTCGAGAAGAGCCCCGAGCGCCGCTACGCCGACGCCGACGAGTTCCTCACCGCGCTGGAGGGCGAACGCGAGCGCCTGCGCCACGCGGACGGATCGCACACCGCGGCGTTGGCGCCGGTTCCGCCGGCCGCCACGCCGACGACGGCCTACCCGCATCCGGCGACCTACACGACCCAGCAGATCGGGCCGATCGGGCCGATCACGGGCGCCTACGGCACCGCTCCGGCCTACTGGGACCCGAACACCACCGGCATCATCCCGCCCGGGGCGATCGTGCTCCCGCCGGGCTCGCGGCGCAGCCCCGTCTGGCCGTGGGCGCTGCTGGTAGCGCTGGTCGCCGCCGCGGCCATCGCCGCGCTGGTGTACGCGCTGGTCGAGAAGCACAATTCCAACTCCGGGCCGAACGTGCCCGCACTGATCGGCCAGCCGAAGGCGACAGCCCAGGCGAACCTCCAGAGCCTCGGCCTGGTGCCGCAGTACGTCTTCGCCGGCTCGTCGAGTCCGAAGGGGACCGTCACGGCCCAGATCCCCACCGCCGGTACGCGCGAGACGAAGGGTTCGGTCGTGACGCTGACGATCTCGACCGGGCCCGGCACGCCCGCGGCGCGTCAGGTGCCAAACGTCGTCGGCCTGAACGCCTCCGCCGCCACACAGGCGCTCCGGGCCGCCGGCTTCCGGGTCTCGCCCGTCAAGCAGCCTTCGACGACCGTCGCGAAGAACACCGTCGTCTCGACCGTGCCGACGGGCGGGGCGACCGGTGCGCACGGGTCATTCGTGGTCGTCACGATCTCCACCGGACCACCGAACGTCGTTGTGCCCAACGTCGTCGGCGCGACGTTCACGCAGGCCAAGCTGCTGTTGCAGCAGGACAAGTTCGTGGTCGGCAAGCCGATCCGCCAGACGTCCGCGTCGGCGCCCGGCACCGTGCTCTCACAGACGCCGGCGTCGGGCAAGGCGGCCGAGGGCTCGACGGTCACGCTGACGATCGCGCAGGCGCCGCCCAACGTCACCGTGCCCCAGCTTCGCGGCCTGAGCCAGGACGCCGCCAGCGCGCTGCTCGGCAAGCTAGGCCTCGTCCCCTCGGCGGTCACCGAGCCGCGCAGCGTGAACCCGCAGTACAACAACGAGGTGCTCTCGCAGTACCCGGTCCAGGGCACCTCGGTCGCTCCCGGCACGACCGTCATCATCAGGGTGGAGAGCTACGTGCCGCCGGTCACCCCCACGGGGCCGACCGGGCCGACCGGGCCGGGCGCGCCAGCCGGCTCGGGCGGCGGCGCCTGATGCGGGTGGCCGTGCTCGGCGGGGGGCGCTCGTCCGAGCACGAGGTTTCGCTCGCCACCGCCGCGGCCGTCGGCGAGGGGCTTCGCGAGGGCGGCCACGAGGTCGTCGCCGTCCAGATCGCGCGCGACGGACGCTGGTACCACGACGGCCGCGAGCTGTCGCTGACCGCGGCGGGCGGGCTGCTGGGCACCGACGTCGCGTTTCCCGCGCTGCACGGGCCCTACGGCGAGGACGGTGTCGTGCAGGGAATGCTCGAGTGCCTCGACGTGCCCTACGTCGGCAGCGGCGTCGCGTCGTCGGCGCTGTGCATGGACAAGGTGCGCTTCAAGGCGCTGATGGGCGCGTCGGGCCTACCGCAGGTCGAGCACCTCGGCGTCCGCGACTCGCGCTGGCGGGCGGAGCCGGCGGCCGTGGCCGCCGACTGCGCGACGCTCGGCCTGCCCGTGTTCGTCAAGCCGGCGCATCTCGGATCCTCGGTCGGCATCGCGAAGGTGCGCGGCGCCGGCGAACTGGCCGGCGCGCTCGACGCCGCCTTCGCCCACGACCCGCTGGCGATCGTCGAGGCCGCCTCGGACGGCGTGGAGGTGGAGTGCTCGGTGCTCGGAAACCTGACGCCGCGCGTGTCGCCGCCGGGGGAGATCGTGCTGCACTCGGAGTTCTACGACTACGCCGCGAAGTACGAGGAGGGCGGCATGGCACTCCTGGTCCCCGCCCGGATCTCCGAGCCCGCGGCGGCCGAGGTGGCGCGCATCGCGCTCGACGCGTTCCGCCGCGCCGACTGCAGCGGCCTGGCGCGCGCCGACTTCTTCGTCGAGCGGGATCGCGTGCTGCTCAACGAGCTCAACACGATGCCCGGGTTCACGGCCACGAGCGTCTACGCGAAGCTCTGGGAGGCCGGCGGGGTCGGCTACCCGCGACTGGTCGAGGAGCTCTGCGAGCTCGCGCGCGAGCGCCACGCGCGCGAGCGCGCCTACCTCTGCTGAGTCGGCGCCAGCGTCAGCCGCGCTGGCGAAAGAGCGTGAGCTCGGCGATCTGGACGAACTTCGGCGTGTGCCGCGGATCGGGCCCGAGGTTCGTGATCCAGAGCAGGTAGAAGCGTCGCTGGGCGACGTGGGACAGGCGGATCGTCGTCGTCGCCGTGGCGGCGAGGGCGCGGCCGAGCAGCGTCCAGCCGAGCGCCGCCGGCGTGCCGGGGATCGGCGCCGGGTTGGCCTTCCACGCCGGCACGTAGTCGGCGCCCCAGATCTCGACGGAGAAGCCGGGCGTCGGCGTGTCCACGACCACCTCGTTGGCGGCGACGCCGGGGCTGGCGTCGACGTAGAAGCCGGTGCCCGACTCGAGCAGCGTGCCGTCGTTGTAGGTCGCCGTCTGCCAGGAGGTGGCGTCGTCCCCGTCGATCGCGAGCCCCACGGTGCCGGCGTTCTCCGGGCCGGTGCCGAAAGGGTTGTAGGCGACGGCAGCGGTCTGGGCGAGGTTCACGGGCAGCTCGCCCGGGGAGCGTGGGACGTTCGCGGGAGTCGGCGTGCCGGAGTGCGTGTTGGAGAGCACCGCCAGCACGAGGATCGCCGTCGCGGCGATCGCGATCACCGCTGCGGCGGCGAGCGCCGCGGGGTGGCGCAGGCGCAGCGGCAGCCGGCGCGACGCCCCCGGGGGCAAGCTTCGCAGCACGATCGTCGCCTCGCGGCCGGGCGGGTTCGCCGTGCGCGCCGCCTCGATCGCGAGCACGTCCTCGAGGTCGGCGATCAGCTCGCGTGCGCGCGCGTAGCGTCGTGCGAGCTGCTTCGCGGTGGCGCGCTCCAGCACCGCCGCCAGCGCCGCCGAGACCTGGGGGCGCTTGCGCTGGACGTCGGGGAGCTCGTCGCGCACGTGCATCGTCGCCACGGCGATCTGATTGGGGGCGCTGAACGGAACCTCGCCGGTCAGCGACTCGTACAGGACCACGCCCAGCGAATAGAGGTCCGACTGACCGGTGACCGCATGGCCGAGCGCCTGTTCGGGCGAGACGTAGTCGGTCGTGCCGAGCACGCGCCCGCCGACCGTCAGCCCGGCCTCGTTGCCGCTGCGCGCGATCCCGAAGTCGGTGATCTTGGCGCCCGCCTCGGGGTCGAGCAGGATGTTCTGGGGCTTGACGTCGCGATGCACGATGCCGTGCGCGTGCGCGGCGTCCAGCGCGCGCGCGACCTCGATCGCGAACGCCACGGCCTCGGTGATCGTCAGCCGCCCGACCCGGCGGATGCGTTCCTTCAGCGTCTCGCCCTCGACATATTCGAGCACGATGAACGGCATGCCGTCGTGCTCGCCCGAGTCGAGCACGGCGACGATGTGGGGGTGCTGAAGCTTCGCGACCGCGCGCGCCTCGCGGCGGAAGCGTTCGATGTGCTCGCTCTCGCCGCCGATCGAGCCGGCCAGCATCTTGATCGCGACGCGCCGCTCGAGCACGGCGTCGAAGGCGAGCCAGACCCGCGCCGTCGCGCCCGCGCCGATCTGGCGCTCGAGCCGGTAGCGACCGCCAACGATGGTCTGCGGCGTCGTGCCCATCGCCGCGTATTGTGCGCCCTCGCCACCACGGAGCCGCCGGATCTCGCGGGCCGGCGTCAATCGCGGCTTCACGGCCGCCGCCGCTTGCCGGCGCCGCGCCGCGCTCGGCCGCGAAGCGGCCCCCTGAAACTCGTCTACAGAACGATTCCCAGGCCCGGCAGCGTGACCGTTCCCGCGGCGTCGCTGACGTGGCCGATGACGCGCGCCCCGGGGTGGTGTTCGGCAAGCAGGGCGGCCGCCGCGTCGGCGTCGGCGGGCGCGACGACGGCGATGAAGCCGCAGCCCATGTTGAAGATCTGGTGGGCCTGCGCGGCGTCGATCGCGCCGGCCTCGCAGAGCCACTCGCAGACGCCCGGGACGGGCAGCGGGGCGTCGATCTCGAACCCGACGGCGCCGTTGAGACGCTTGAGGTTCAGGAGCCCGTCGCCGGTGATGTGGGCGAGGCCGTGGACGGCGATCGTGCTGCGCAGCAGGGCCAGCGCGGCGCGCACGTAGATCACGGTCGGCTCGAGCAGCGCCTCGCCGAGCGTGGCGCCCCCCAGCAGCGCCGGACGCTCGTCGAGGCGGCCGGCGGCGAGCGCCCGCGCGAGCGTGTAGCCGTTGGAATGCAGCCCGCTGGAGGGCAGGCCGATCAGCGCGTCGCCCGCGGCGCAGCGCTCGCCGGTCACCAGGCGCTCGAGCGCGACGGTGCCGATCGCGCTGCCGGAGAGCTCGAAGCCGTGCGGGCTCGGGTGGCCGCGGATCATCTCCGGCAGCACCGCGAGCTCACCGCCGGGGATCTCGACGCCGGCCAGCTCGGCGCCCCGCTTGAGCCCGAGTGCGATCTGCTCGAGCGCCCCGGGGTCGACCCGCTCGACGGCGATGTAGTCGAGCAGCGCCAGCGGCTCGGCGCCGACGCAGACCAGGTCGTTGACGTTCATCGCCACGCAGTCGATGCCGACCGTGTCGAGCCGGCGCAGCTCGGTCGCCAGCATCAGCTTCGAGCCGACGCCGTCGGTGCAGAGCGCCAGGCCGAGGCCGGGGGCGATCTCCAGCACGGCCGCGTAGTGGCCGGCGCCGACGGCGGAGCGCGACGGCCGGCCGGTGTCGATCGTGCGCAGGACGTCGACCAGCGCGCGCACGCCGCGGTCGGCGACGCTCGTGTCAACGCCGGCGGTGGCGTAGGCGTCGCTCATCGACCGCCATTCTGGCGCAGGCGGCGGACCACCGCCGCAGCCAGCGCGAGCCGGTAGCCGGCGTAGGGGAGCAGCGAGTCCTCGCGCCCGAGGCGCCGCACCGCCGCCGCGCCGGCGAGCGTCGAGGAGAACGAGGCGAGCGCGCCGGCGCCGAGCGGCGCCCACTCCGAGCGCTCGACGTGGCGCGCCTGCGCGCCCTTGAGTGCGAGCGCGCCGAGCGTGATCGGCAGGCCGACCGCGCCTGACAGCGCCGCCGCGTCGGCGGGGGCGAAGCCGCGCCAGCGCGCCACGGCGCGGGTTGCGCCGCTGCGCGAGACGCCGGGGATCAGCGCCACCGCCTGGGCGGCCCCGAGCGCCAGGCCGTCGAGCACGCCGGCGTCGCCGGCGCTGCGCTGCGTGCCACCGCGGCGTTCGGCGATCACCATCGCCACCGATCCGCCGGCCAGCGCCGCGGCGATCGTCGCCGGCGTGCCGAGGCGCCGCTCGATCGGATCCTTGAGCGCCAGGCCGGCCAGGGCGGGCGGGATGCACGCGAGCACGACCACACGACGGCGGCCCGCGTCGGGCGAGCGTCGCCGCAGCACCGCGGCGAGCTCGCGCCGGCGCTCGATCAGCTGCGCCGCCGTGGTGCCGGCGTGCAGGGCGACCTCGAAGCGCTTGCGCGCGCCGGCGTCGAGCGGGCCGTAGTTCCAGCCGCGCCGCCAGGCGAGCAGCGCGGTGTGGCCGGAGGAGGAGACCGGGGCCAGCTCGGCCGGGCCGTGGAGCAGGCCGAGCGCGACCGCCTGGCCCAGCGTGAAGCGCGGGCCGGCGGCGGCGGGCGTCGCGTCAGAGGGCGAGTCGCCTCCTGCGCCGGCGCTCGAACAGGTAGACGATCGCGGCGACGATCAGCACCAGCGCGGCGATGTCGACGTAGTGCAGGTTGCTCTGCACGTCGTGGTAGTGCGAGCCGATCGCGCGCCCAAGGATGCCCCAGAACGCAATCCACGGCACGCCGCCGAGCGCGCTGAGCGCCAGGAAGCGCAGGTAGGGGACCTCGGCGACGCCGGCGGGGAAGGACATGTAGGCGCGCACGAGCGGCAGGATGCGGCAGATCGGGATCGCCTTCGTGCCGTAGCGGTCGAACCACTGCTCGGCGCGGGCGAGACGCTCGGGCGTGAGGTGGACCTTCGCGCCGTGGCGCTCGACCAGCTCGAGCCGGCCGAAATAGCCGATCGCGTAGGCGAGCGTCGCTCCCACCAGATCGCCGAGCACGCCGACGATGATGATCGCGAGCAGCGTGAAATGGCCCTTGTATACGTCGAAGCCGGCGAACAGCATCACCGCCTCCGAGGACACGGGGATGCCGGCCGAGCCGGCCACCAGCAGCAGGAAGATGCCGGGGTAGCCGAGGTCGTTGATGATCGTCGTCGCGACGTTGACCAGGGCGTTGGTGACGGACGCGATCTCGTACACGGCCGCAGAAGGGTAGCGTTGACCACGGCGATGCGAGTCTGGGTCGACCTCACGAACAGCCCGCACCCGCTGGTGATGCGCCCGATCGTCGAGCGCCTGCGCGCCGGCGGGCACGAGGTCTCGGTCACGGCGCGCGACTTCGCCCAGACGGTCGAGCTCGCCCGGCGGCTGGGCCTCGAGCCGATCGTGATCGGCCGACACCGCGGCGGGCGCCTTGCCGCGAAGGCCCGCGGGCTCGCGTCGCGCTCGTTCGCGCTCGCCCGCTGGGCGCGGCCGCGCGGCTTCGAGCTCGCGTTCGGCCACGGGTCAAACGACGTGACGGTCGCCGCCGCGGCGCTGCGGATTCCCTGCGCGACGATGTTCGACTACGAGTGGGCGAGCGTGCAGCACAACGTGAACTGCCGCCTCGCGCGCGCCGTCGTCGTGCCCGACGCGATCCCGCCGGCGCGGCTGGAGCGCTACGGGGCCCGCGGCAAGCTGCGGACCTATCCGGGCCTCAAGGAGGAGTACTACCTCGCCGACTTCGAGCCGAGCCCGGCCGTGCTCGGCGAGCTCGGCCTCGACCCGCGCGAGCCGATCGTTGTGGTCCGCACGCCACCGGCGGTCTCGCTCTACCACCGCTTCGAGAACGAGCTGTTCGCGGCCGTGCTCGCGCGGGTGCAGGGCTCGCAGGCGGTCGTCCTGCCGCGGATCGAGTCCCAGCGCCGCGAGCTGCTGGACGCCGGCGGCTTCATCGTGCCGGCGCACGCGATCGACGCGCAGTCCCTGATCGCCCACGCCGACCTCGTGGTCAGCGCCGGCGGGACGATGAACCGCGAGGCGGTCGCGCTCGGCACGCCGGTCTGGACGACCTTCGGGGGCCGCCTCGGCGCGGTCGATGAGCGGCTGATCGCGCAGGGGCGCATGCGGCGGCTGGAGCGCGCCGAGCAGATCGAGCTTCGCAAGCGCGACGGCGATGGCGGCGAGCGCGTGCGGCGCGACCCGGCGGTGCTCGTCGCGCTGCTCGAGAGCGCCGCCTCGCCGGGCGCTCGGACGAGCGCCTGAGAATCGTCCGAGCCGGGGTCCCAGGCCCTACAATCGGTGCAATGCGCCGACGGCTTCGCTCGGCGGCCTTTCCGCTGCATCGCCATTCGCTGCCGCAACTCGTGGTCGACGCAGGGCTGGTCGCGCTCGCGTACTACCTCGCGTTCTGGCTGCGGTTCGACCAGTCGCCGTCCGCGCATCACTACTACGACCTGCTGCTGACCCGCACCTGGCCGTGGGTCGTGGTGGGCACCGCGGCGATCCTCGCGCTCTCGCGCGTCTACCAGCGACGCTGGCGCTACGTCAGCCAGCGCGACATCGAACTGCTCGTGCGCGCGCTGATCGTGGACACCGTTTTGCTGGTCAGCATCGTCTCGCTCGCGCATCCGGTCGTGAAGTTCGTCTACAGCGGCGGCGTCAACGTCCGGGTCGCAGTCGGTCTGCCGGCCGGCGTGATCGTCTACTACTTCCTGCTCGCGCTGGTCTTTCTCACGACGGCCCGAGTGCTCGCCCGCGCCGTCAACGACCGCCGGTTCCCCGGGCTTCGGCGGCGCGGGGCCGCGGCTCGCAGCGTGCTGATCGTCGGCGCCGGACAGGGAGGCAGGCTCGTGTGCCAGGAGCTGACACGCAACGCAGACCTCGGGCTGCAGCCGGTCGGCTTCGTCGACGACGACCCGCTGAAGCAGCGCCTGCGTTTCGAGGGCGTGCGCGTGCGCGGCACGACCCGTGATCTCCCGCAGATCCTCGAGGACGCCGGGCCCGACGAGGTGATCATCGCGATCCCGTCAGCGCCCGGCGAATTGCGGATGCGCGTCGTGACCGCGTGCCGCGAGCGCGCAATCCCGGTGCGCACGCTGCCAACGGTGTTCGAGATGCTCTCGGGGACGGTCGGCATCGCGCGCCGCGTGCGCGACGTGCAGGTGGAGGACGTGCTGGGGCGCGAGGCCGTGCGCGTCGACCTCGACCTGGTGGGTCGCTACCTCCAGGGAGCGACCGTCATGGTCACGGGCGCAGGCGGTTCGATCGGCTCGGAGCTGTGCCGTCAGATCTGGCGCGCCGGGCCGCGCCGGCTGGTCCTGCTCGACCACGCCGAGGACAACATGTTCGCGATCCTGCGAGAGCTCGAGGAGGATCTCCACGCCTCTCCGGCGGCGCTCTCGCCGGTGCTCGCCGACTGCAAGGAGGAGGAGCGGATGCGCGAGGTCCTCAGCGAGGAGATGCCCCAGATCATCTTCCACGCCGCGGCCTACAAGCACGTCGGTCTGATGGAGCGCAACCCGGTCGAGGCGATCCGCAACAACGCGATCGGCACGCGTGTGGTCGCGACCGTCGCCGGACAGCTCGGGATCGACGCCTTCGTGCTGGTCTCGACCGACAAGGCGGTGATGCCGGCGACGGTGATGGGGGCGTCGAAGGCGCTGGCCGAGTGCGCGATCGACGCGGCGCAGCGCCGCTTTCCCGCGACTCGCTACATGGCCGTGCGTTTCGGGAACGTGCTCGGCTCCTCCGGCAGCGTCGTGCCGATCTTCCGCCGCCAGATCGAGGCGGGCGGTCCGGTGACCGTCACCGACAGCGGAATGACTCGCTATTTCATGACGATCCCGGAGGCTGTGGCGCTGGTGATCCGCGCCGGCACGCTCGGCAGCGGCGGTGAGGTCTTCGTGCTCGACATGGGGGAGCCCGTGTCGATCCTCGAGCTCGCGACCAAGATGATCGAGCTGTCCGGGCTCAAGCCCGGAGTCGACATCGCGATCGAGATGATCGGGCGCCGGCCCGGGGAGAAGCTGGAGGAGGACCTGTTCAACCCCTATGAGCGCCCTGAACCGACCGAGGCCGAGAAGATCCTGCTGGCGCGGCGCGAGCCGATGGACATCGAGCGGGTCGAGGCGATCTTCGATGAGATCTCGCTGCTGGTGCTCGAGGCGGACGCGGTCGGGCTCGCCGAGAAGGTCGCCCAGCTGACGGAGTTGCGTGTGCAGGCCCCTGTCGTCGCCGAGTCCTCATAGACTGCCGCGTTTGATGGTCCTTGCGTTCTCCCTGCAGTCGGACGTCAAGTCGATCGGCGCCTACGCCGGCTTCGCCGCGATCATCGGGCTGGCGCTGCTGGTGCTCCTCTATTTCGCGCAGGCGCGTGAGGTACGCCGGATGTCGGACCTGCTGGAACAGCAGGAGGACCGGCTTCGCAGCCTGCCGGCGTCCGCGCGCCAGCTCGTGCCGCGGCCGGTGGCCGCGCCGCCAGGGCGCGAGTTGCCGACGCCGCAGGTCTCCCAGGCCCAACCCGCTGCCGCTGCCTCGACCGCGACGGTCGCCGTGCCGGGGGTGCGCCGGGTGTCCGTGGGTGGTGCGGCGGCTTCGGGGGCCGGCGGCGTGCAGGCTCTCGCGGCGACCGGCGCCCTGGGCGAGGCGGGGACGACGGCCGTTCCGGTGGCGGGCGCGCAGGCGCTCACAGCGGCGGGCGCCGCCGGCGACGCGGGGATAACGGCCGCTCCGGTGGCCGCCGCGACCGTTGCCGGCGCGATGGCCGCGGCGCCGGCCGCGCCGGCGGCGGTTTCGGGCGAGTCGTCCAGCGGCGCCGACGCGGCCGCTCTGGCGCCCGCGGCGCCGGAGCCGGGCGAGGACGCGGAGCTCGTGAAGCGGCAGGACGAGGGATCGCCGGGCGAGCGGGCAGGATCCGGGGGCGGAGGCTCGGCGGAGCCGTCCACGCCGAACGCCTCGGTTCCGCTCGTCGCTCGGCCAGCCGCGACGGCGGAGCCGATCGGCTCAGCGCAGCTGCTCGACGAAGCGGTCGCGGCACCCGCCGGCGCAGAGCTTTCGTTTGACACCGCCGAGACCGCGATCGTGGAGGGGACGGGTGGCGCGCAGGCGGCCGAGTCGCCATCCGCTGAGCCGGAGTCCGCCGAGGCGCTGGGCTCCGGGACGGTGGCCGTGGCGGCGCTCGAGCCCGAGCCGGCCGGGGAGATCTCCGCTGAGGGGATCGCGCCGTCGGTCTTCGACTTCACCGCCGGGTCGACAATCGACGATGTTGACGAGCAGGCTCGGCGACGTCCCTCCGACCGACCCGGAGGAGGCGCCACCGCTCGCCCCGTCCACGGCTGCGGGTGCGCGGCCGCGCTTCCCGCCGCCGCCCCCACAGGCACCTGCCACGCCGGTCGCGGCGGCGGCGACGGCGGCGGGCGGCGCAGCGCTCGGCGCGGTGGCGGCGGACGCCGACGGCGCCGACGACGCGACGTCGCGAGCGCCCCTCGAGCACCGAGGGCGACGAGCTAGAGGCGCACGCCGGCGGCTCGGTCGTGCGGCTCCTCGCAGCCGCCGTGGTGATCGTCGCCGTCCTGATCTTCATCGCGACGAAGGTGCTGGGCGGCGGCGGCTCGAACCCGCCGAGGCCGGTCGGCCCGAATCCCGCCACGGTGACCGTCGCCGTGCTGAACGGCACCCACGCGACCGGGCTTGCCACCCAGGTCGCGGGCCGGCTCGCTCACCTGGGCTTCAAGCAGGGCGTGGTAGGAAACGCCCTTTCGCACGGCCACCACTACACGCTGGTCGGCTACGTCACGCCGGCCGGCCTCGCCGCAGCGAAGGAGGTCGCGAAGGACCTCGGTCCCGCGGCAACGACGCGAGTCGGGCCGGCCGACGCGGCAACCGTTGCCATCGCGGAAGCCGCCGGCGGTCAGCCGCAGGTCGTCGTCACCCTCGGCAGCAAATACACGGGGCGGTGAGCCGCGCGACGGGGGGTGCGCGGCCGCGCGCGGTGCGCGCCGCGACGCTCGCCCGTGCCGTGCTCGTGCTGCTGGTCGCGGCGAGCGTCTACGCGCTGTTTCGCGACCAGGAGCTCAAACGAGAGGCTCCGCTGGTCAACGGGCACGGCGGCACGACGCGCTTTCGCCCTGGCGGCCCACCTCCCAGGGCCGCCCACTTCCACCTCAGGCTGTCGGTCGGCGATGTGGTCGATGTCACGGTGCTGGCCGCCGGTACGGACCGCGCGGTGGACGTGATCGCGCGCAACCGCCGCGTACGCGAGTACAGGAAATTCGAGCTGATCTGGAACGGTAGGACCACCGCCGGCGCGCCGGCGCCGCCGGGCCGCTACCTCGTCGAGGTCCGGCTCGAGCGCGCGGGGCAGAGCGTGATCGTCCCGGGATTCCAGCTCGTGCTCGAGCGGAGCACGCGGTGACGGTTGCCGCCGCCACGCTCGGCCACTCGCTCTCGCGAGCAGGTCTGATTCTCGACGCGCTGCTGGCGGCGGGGGCGCTCTGCTCGCTCGGGCGCAGGCGCCGGATCGCCGTCGGCGCGGCGATCGTGCTCACGCCGCCGCTGCTTGCGGGGGCGCTGTGGAAGTCCTCGCAGGGACTGCATGCGAGACACCACGCCGCGCTCGCGGTCGCCGGGATCGTCGTTGCGCTCGCGGTCGTCGCGGTGCTCGCCGCGGCGTTGCGTTCGCGCCCCCGGCTGCTCGCGCTCTGCGCGGTGGTCGCGCTGCCCTTCCGCTTCTCGCTGATCTCCGGTGGCACCGGCGGCATCCTGCTGCTGCTCTACGTCGTGATCGCGGCCGGCGCGCTGGCGCTGGTCATCTGGGGCGAGGAGGGCGAAGAGCCGCCGGTCGGCTGGATCGAGCGCACGCTCGCGTTCTTCGTCGTTCTGTACGCGATCGGGGCGCTCTACACACCGGACCTGGCCAAGGCGGCGGAGGAGATCTGCTTCTTCCTGATCCCGTTCACACTGCTCTACGTACTGCTGCGTCGCGTGCGCTGGGACCGCGCGCTGATCGAGCGCTGCGCTCAGACCGTCGTCGGGCTGGCGCTGGCGTTCGTCGTCGTGGCCGCCGTCGAGTACGCCGACCGCCGGCTGCTGTTTCACACGGCGCTGAACTCCAACCAGCGCTTCTTCCGCGTCAACTCGCTGTTCTATGACCCCAACATCTATGGCCGCTTCCTGGCGCTGACGATGGTGGCGGTGGCGACGGCGATGATGTGGGAGAGCAGCCGCCGCCGCGTCGCGATCGCCGCGGCGGTGCTCGTGGTGCTCTGGCTCGGGCTGCTCGGGTCGGTCTCGCAGTCGAGCATCGTCGCGCTGCTCGCGGGTCTCGCGGTGATCGCCGCCGTTCGCCTCCCGCCGCGCGCGACAGTCGCGGCGGTCGCGATCGTGCTGGCCGTCGTGGCCGCGGTCGCGATAGCCGACTCCGGGCGCCTTCACCTCAACCTCAGCGACACCTCCTCGGCGAACAACGCGACAGGCGGTCGCGCGTCGCTGGTCAAGGAGGGCGCCAGCCTGTTCTCCGAGCGCCCGGTCGCGGGCTTCGGCTCCGGCTCCTTCTCCTGCGAGTACCTCCGTCACATGGCCGGCACGCGCAGCTACGTGTGCGGGTCGCCGTCGCCGGCGGGCGTCACGTCGGACTCGCACACCACGCCGATCACGATCGCCGCCGAGCAGGGCACGATCGGGCTGCTCGCCTACGTCGCGCTGCTGGCGGCAGCACTGCTGACGCTGGCGCGCGGCCCGCTCCGCAGCAGACCGGTGCGCGTCGCCATCCTCGCCGCCTTCGTTGCCCTGGTCGTGCACAGCTGGGCCTACGCGGATTTCCTCGAGGACCCGATCACCTGGGCGCTGCTGGCGGTCGGGACCGTGCTGGCGCGCGAGTGATGTGTTCGGCTACCTGAAGCGTCTCGTCAGGGCGGGCGCCGCCTACCAGGCCGGCGACATCCTCTCCAAGGGCGTGGCGGTGTTCACGCTGCCGCTCTACACGCACTACGTCGGGCCGTCCGGGTACGGCTACGTCGAGACGCTGCTGACCGCCGTGATCCTGCTGTCGATCGTGCTGCGGCTCGGCGTCGGGGAGGCCTTCATCCGCTTCTACTACGACGACGCCGACGGCGAGCGGCGGGATCTGATCGCCTCGGCTGCGGTCGGCTTCTCGCTCGTCACGACGACGCTCGCCGCGCTGGTCGGCGTGATCTTCTCCGGAACGCTCTCGCGGGCGCTGCTGGGCGTCCACGACCCGGTCCTCTTCGACCTGGCGATGCTGGGGATCTGGGCCTTCACCAACCTCGAGATCGCCTACGCCCTGCTGCGCGCCGACGAGCGCACCGGGACCTACATGCGGGCCTCCGTCGCCAACGTCGTGATGACGATCAGCCTGACCGTCGTTCTGGTGGTCGGCCGCCATGACGGCGCGCGCGGCCTGCTTGCCGGCAACTACACGGCCTCGACCGTGGTCCTGTTCGGCCTGTGGTTCGTCGAACGCCGGCGGCTGTTGGCTCCGCTCCGCGCGCGCGTGCGTCTGGGGGCGCTGCCGCTGCGGGCGATGCTGGCGTTTGGCCTGCCGACGGTGCCGGCCGACGCCAGCGTGTACGCGCTTCAGGTCGCCGACCGCTGGTATTTGCTGCGCGTGCAGACGGCGGCCGCGGCCGGTCTATACGCGCTCGCCGCCAAGCTCGCGACCGTCGTCTTCGTCGCCGTGCGCGGCTTCCAGTACGCCTGGCCGCCGCTCGCGTACTCGGTCACCGACGACGACGAGGCGGCGCGCCTCTACGCGCTCGTCACCACCTACTACGTGCTGGCCACCGGCGTCGTCGTCGCCGGCGTCGCGCTGCTTGGCCGCTGGGCGGTGCGCCTGCTGCTCTACCACGACTTCGGCGCACATGACGCGCTCCCATGGCTGGCGCTCGGCTGGGCGCTGTACGGCCTGTATCTGATCTTCGTCGTGATCTCGGGGCGCGCCCGGCGCACGCGCCGCAACCTGCCGGCCGCGCTGGTCGGGCTGGCGGTCAACATCGCCGGGCTGTTCCTGCTCGTGCCGAGGCTCGGGATCTCGGGCGCCGGCATCGCGCTGGTGATCGCCTACGCCGCGATGCTGCTCGTCATCTACTGGCTGACGCGCAGCGTCTTCAGCGTCGGCTTCGAGTGGGGTCGCCTGGCGCGGCTGCTGATCGTGCTGATCGCCGTCTCGGTCGCCGGTGAGCTGGCGCTGCCGACCTCCGGCGCGGCCGGATTCCTGCTGCGCGGGCTCGCCTGGTGCACGATCCTGCCGCTGCTCGCCGCCAGCGGGTTCTTCAGCGCCGCGGAGCGGGCGCGGGTCGCCGCGCTCGCCGGTCGGATCCGCCGGCGCCGTCGCCGGGCGCCGTGACCCGCGCCGCCTGCGCTCAGCGCTCGGCCGCGCGCGCGGCGTTGTAGCGCGCCGCGGCCTCGCGCAGACCCTCACCGGCGGCGGGATGCAGCGCCGCGCGGGCATGCGCGCGGTAGCGGCGGGCGTCGTGGCCGGGCAGCACGAGGGCGGCGAGCGCCCGCAGCGCGTAGGTCCAGGCCACGAGCCAGCGCACGGCCGCCGCGGCGGCGGCGCCGTGGTGTTTGCGCATGTAGCGGTCGCGGCCGCGGGCGTGCTCGACGATGCGCGCAACCGCGGCCGGGCCGGTGGAGAGCTGCTCGGCGTGGATCGCAACGGCTGCCGGCACGTACAGCGTGTGCCAGCCGGCGTCGGCGAGGCGCTTCTGGAAGTCGACCTCGTCGCTGTAGACGAAGAAGTCGGGGTCCATCCAGCCGACCTGCTCGGCCGCCTCGCGGCGCACCAGGAGCGCCGCCGACTGGCCCCAGTCAACGCGCCGAACGCGCTCGCCGGTGCTCTGCACGTTCACCGCGCGCCCCAACATCAGGGCGCCGGCGAGTGCGGCGCCGACGCCCGGGAAGCGCCAGGCCGACGCCTGCGGCGTGCCGTCCGCCCGTCGCAGCGCGGGCACCGCGCAGGCCGCGCGCGGGTCGCCCTGCAGGGCTCGCCAGAGCGCGACCGCGGCCCCTGGGCGCAGCTGTGAGTCCTCGTTCAAAAGCAGGCAGAGGCGCCCGCCTGAACGCGCCATCAGTTCGCTGTCGCACCACGCCTTGCCGCGGCGCTCGGCGAGCGCGATCAACTCCACGTCCTCGCCGCGTGTCTGCACGGCGGCGGCCGAGGCGTCGTCGGAGGCGTTGTCGATCACGAGGACCTCGGTCCCGGCGCCCGCGGCCTCGAGCTCCGCGCGCGCGGCCGCGACCGCGTCGAGGCAGCGCATCAGCAGCTCGCGCCCGTTCGTGTTCACCACGCAGAAGGAGATCTCGACGTCCACCCGCGTATTGTCGGGCCCCGTGAAGGTGCATGTCGTCGACCCCTCGGCCTACACGCCGGCCTACGACCACGCGCTGTGTGCGGCGCTCGCGCGCGCGGGCGTCGAGGTGGAGCTTTTCACGAGCCGGTTTGCGTACGCGAGCGCGCCGGAGCCGGACGGCTACACGCGTCGCGAGCTCTTCTATCGCGCCGCCCGCGGTGGGCCGGCATCGCGGCTGCGCCGCGCGACCAAGCTCGCCGAGCACGTGCCCGACATGCTGCGCTACCGCGCCGCGGCGGCGAGCGCCGAGCTGGTGCACTTCCAGTGGCTGGCGCTGCCGCAGCTGGACGCGATGCTGCTGCCGCGCGGGCGTCCGCTCGTGCTGACGGCGCACGACGTGCTCGCCCGCGAGCCCTCGGCCTGGCAGCGCGGCGCCCAGCGGCGCCTGTACGGCCGGATGGACGCGGTGATCGCGCACTCCGAGCACGGGCGCCGGCGCCTGATCGATGAGCTCGGGTTGCCGCCGGCGCGGGTTCACACGATCCCCCACGGCGCCTTCGAGCACCTCGCGGGCGCACCGGCCGGGCCCCTACCCCCGGAACTCCAGGACGGCGGCCTCCCCGTCGTCCTGTGCTTCGGCCTGATCCGCCCCTACAAGGGCGTCGATGTGCTGCTGGAGGCCTGGAGGGGTGTCGCTGACGCGGAGCTGTGGATCGTGGGGCGGCCGCGCATGGATATCGGCCCCCTGCGAGCCCGCGCCGGCGCGAACGTTCGCTGGGTGACGCGCTACGTCTCCGACGGCGAGCTGGCCGCGTGCTTCCGCCGCGCCGACATCGTCGTGCTGCCCTACCGCGAGATCGAGCAGTCCGGCGTGCTCGCGACAGCGCTCGCGTTCGGCTCGCCCCTGGTTTTGAGCGATCTCGGCGGCTTCGACGAGGTGGCGGCCGCGGGAGCGGCGCGGCTCGTGGCGGCGAATGATCCGCAGGCCCTGCGGGAGGCGCTCACGGGACTGCTCGCAGACCGAGCGGAGCGCGACCGGCTGGCCGGCTCGGCCCGAGCCCTGGCGAGCGGCGAATGGTCGTGGCGGCGGGTCGCGGAGCGGACGAAGGAGCTCTACGCGTCGCTGCTCAGCTGTACTGGGTGACGAGCTGCTGAACCTGTGCCAGCGTCGGGTAGCTGAGCGTCTGCACCAGCGAGGCGCCCTTGGGGCCGGAGACGTAGACGCCCGGTGTGCCCGTTATCCCCAGCCCGATGCCGGCTTTGTTGTCGGCCGTGACCTGGCTGGCGAGCGACGAGCTGCCGAGCGCGGCGGACCACTTGAGCAGGTTCAGGCCCGGGACCTGCTGCGCGAGGCTCTGGACGTAGGCCGGGGTGAAGTAGGCAACCTCTTCGGAGTCCTTGCCGCCGATCGATGTCGGCTGCTCCAGGTAGTCGAGCTCGATGAAGTCCCAGGCCTTGTTCTGCTCGCCGGCCGCCTTGACGGCGACCTGGCCGGCCGTGAACTCACTCTCGTTGGCGTAGGAGCTGGCCGAGTCGTAGGCGCGGTAGACCAGCTTCGCCTTGCCGGTCTTGACCAGCGAGTCGATGATCTGGATCTCCGAATCGAGCGCGAACGCGTCGCAGGTGCTGCAGACGAGGTCGCCCCACTCGGTGATCGTCACCGGCGCGTTCGGGTTGCCGAGCGTGGTGCCGTGCTGGGGAATGCCGGCCAGCTCCTGCTCGGCGTAGCCGAGCGCCGCCTTGTGCGACAGGCCGCTGCGGGCGGTGTAATCCGTGGCCTTGGTGCTGCCGCCGTTACCGGCGGCCACGAAGACGATCACGATCGCCACGATCACGGCGACGGCGAGGCCGCCGAGCCAATACAGGCGCAGGCGCCGCGTCTGGGCGGCGCTCAACTCGCGGTGCGCCGCCTCGCGCGCGGCGCGCGCAGCGGCCTTCTGCTCAGCACGGCTGGCCATCGTTGGCAGTGTATCGGGAGGCCTTACGTCGAGCTTAAGCCCCGGTAGAGGACAATCCCCGCCGGTGAACGTGCTCGCGGTGGTCTTCTGGGTGAGCGTGGGCCTGCTGGCATACGCGCAGCTTGGCTACCCGCTGGCGTTGGTCGCGCTCGCCCGCGCGGCGCCCGGCGGGCGGCCCGCGGCGCCCGCCGTCCCGGGGTCCGGTCCGCCGAGCGAGCCGCCGACCGTCTCGCTGATCGTCGCCGCGCACGACGAGGGCGCGGTGATCGCGGCCAAGGTGGCCAACGCGCTCGCGCTGTCGTGGCCGCGCGAGCGGCTC
Organism: uncultured Solirubrobacterales bacterium; assembly: GCA_963709225.1. Taxonomy (GTDB): domain Bacteria; phylum Actinomycetota; class Thermoleophilia; order Solirubrobacterales; family Solirubrobacteraceae; genus Palsa-513. The sequence goes on along the minus strand of CAVPVM010000005.1, from coordinate 377,799 downwards.
GAGGTCGTCGTCTGCTCCGACGGCTCGAGCGACGACACCGCGGCCAGGGCCCGCGACGCCGGCGCCGACCTCGTGCTCGAGCTACCCCGCGCCGGCAAGGTTCGCGCCCAGGACGCCGGCGTCGCGGCGGCGCGGGGTCAGCTGCTCGCCTTCTCGGACGCGAATTCGGCCTGGGAGCCCGGCGCGCTCGCGGCGCTCGCCGCCGCGTTCGACGATCCGCGAGTCGGCTACGCCTGCGGCCAGATGCGCTTCGTGCAGGCGGCCCAGGGCAGCGGCGCCGACAACCAGGAGGGGCTCTACTGGCGCTACGAGATGGCGATCCGCACGCGCGAGTCGCGTCTGCGCTCAGTGACCGGCGGCAACGGCGGGATCTACGCGGTGCGCCGCGAGGCCTATCTGATCGTCGATGAGCGCATGGGCCACGACCTCAGCCTGCCGTTCAAGCTCGTCAAGCGCGGCTGGCGCGCGGTGTACGTGCCAGCGGCGCGGGCGAGCGAGAAGATGGTGCCCTCGATCGACGGCGAATTCGCGCGCAAGCGCCGGATGCACAGCCACGCCTGGCCGATCGTGCTGCGCGGCGGAATGCTCTCGCCACGCGGCTACGGCCTGCTCTACGGCTGGATGATCGCGAGCCACCGCGTGCTGCGCTACGCCGCTCCGGGCCTTCACCTGATCGCGCTGGCGACGAACATCGCGCTGGCCGGCCAGGGCCCGGTCTATGAGGCCTGCCTGGCGGCCCAGCTCGCCGTGCTGCTCGCCGCAGCCGCGGCGCCGGTGCTTCGGGCGCGGCCGCTGCTGCTCGCCCGCTACTACGTGCTGATGAACGCCGCGCTGGCCGCCGGGCTGTGGGACTACCTGCGCCATGGCACCCCGGCCGGCTGGGAAGCTCCGGCGGGCACGCGATGATCCGCCGCGCGATCGACGTGGTGGTCGCCAGCGCCGTGCTCGTGCTCGCCTCGCCGCTGCTGGCGGCCGCGGCGATCGCGATCCGGCTGACCTCACGCGGGCCCGCGATTTACCGCCAGCGCCGCGTCGGGCTGCACGGGCGCGAGTTCGACGTGCTCAAGCTGCGCACGATGGTCGCGGGGGCCGAGCGGCTCGGGCCCGGCCTCGCGGTGGACGAGGGCGATCCGCGGATCACCCGCGTGGGCGCGCTGCTGCGACGCAGCTCGCTTGACGAGCTGCCCAATCTCTGGAACGTCGTGCGCGGCGAGATGTCGCTGATCGGCCCGCGTCCCACGGTGCCCGCACAGGTCGTGCTGTACGACGAGCACCAGCGCGGGCGACTCGCCGTCAGGCCCGGGATGACCGGCTGGGCACAGGTCAACGGACGCGCGTCGCTGCCCTGGTCGCAGCGGATCGAGCTCGACCTCTACTACATCGCCCACCGCTCGCTGCTGCTGGACGCGCGGATCCTCGTGCGCACGGTCGCCGTCCTGTTCGGCGGCGGCGGCGTCTACCGCGGTGAGACGGGCGGCTGGGACGGCAGCGGCGGCGAACGCAGGTAGCGGTAGAGCGAGAGGCCGAAGAGCGCGGTCATCAGCCCGGCGCTCGTCACGCACCATTCGCAGATCTCCTGCAGCGTGAAGACCTCGCGGTAGGTCAGATAGAGGCTGAAGCCGAAGCCGAACAGCGTGATCGCGAGCGTGCCGAGCCTTGCGGCCTCGCCCTCGGGGACGAACAGCGTGAACAGGATCCCCAGATACCCGATCAGCCCGAGCAGCGCCACGGGCACGCCGGCGATGCGCGAGTAGATCGAGGCCTGGACCTGCGCGCAGGCGTTGTGCTTGCTCGTGCACAGAACCGTGAAGCCGCCGTAATGGACGACCGTCAGGTAGGTCGCGATGCCCAGGCCGATAAAAGCCAGGACCCGCATCGTGATCAGTACGGCGCGCGGGCTCACGCGGTTGAGCACTCGTCGCGAAGCATCGGCTGGGCAGCATACGCTGGTCCGGCGCCGCCCAGCGCCGCGCATGCTCGCAATGGCGGACCTGCCCCCCACCCCCGAAGGTTCACAGCATGCCCGGGCCGGCGCCGCGGGGCCGAGCACCGGTCTGGAGAACCTGCGCGGAGCGGCGCGTCTGCGCGCGGTGCTCGGTGCGCCCGGCACCGGCGCGCTGCTGTTCGCGCGCACGCTCGGCTCGCTGCCCGTCGGGATGGTGCCGCTCGGCATAATCCTGCTGCTGCGAGCGGCCGGGCGCTCCTACGCGCTCGCCGGCCTCGCCGACGGCGCCTACGCGCTCGGCCTGGCTGCGATGCAACCGCTGCTCGGCCGCCTGATCGACCGCGCCGGCATGGGGCGCGTGCTGGCGCCGCTCGCGATCGTCTTTCCGGCCGGGCTGGTCGGGCTCACGCTGGCCGGCTCGGGCGGTGCGCCCGCGGCGCTGACGGTCGCCCTCGCGCTGCTGTGCGGCGCGACGCTGCCGCCGCTGGGGGCGTGCATGCGCTCGCTGTGGCCGGCGCTGATCGCCGGCCCGGCGCTGCGGCCCGCGGCCTACGCGATCGACGCCGTGCTCCAGGAGTTGGCCTTCGTGCTCGGTCCACCGCTGCTGGCGCTGCTCGTCGTGCTCGCCAGCCCGAGGGTCGCGCTGTTCGCCGCCGCGGGCGCGGGCGCCGTGGGGGCGAGCGCGTTCGCATCGCTCGCGCGTAGCCGGCACGCGCCGACGCGCCGCGCCAGCGGGGCGCTGCGGTCCGGCCGCGTTCGCCGGCTGCTGCTGCTGAGCATGCTGCTCGGCGGCTCGTTCGGCGCCACCGAGGTCGCGATGCCGGCGTTCTGCGAGCACCACGGCGCGCGGGCGTCCGCCGGACTGATCCTCGCAGCGCTGGCGCTCGGATCGGCCAGCGGCGGGGCGATCTTCGGCGCGCGCGCGCCGCGTGCGTCCGTGCCGCGGCGCCTGCTGGTGGCGCTCGGCGCCTACTCCGTGCTGCTGACGCCGCTGCTGCTCGCGCCGTCGATCCCGGTGATGGCGGCGCTGGCGTTCGCCGCGGGCATGCCGATCGCGCCCGTCTTCGCCGGCGCCTACCTCCTGCTCGACCGCTTCGCCGTCGCCGGCGCGGCGACCGAGACGTTCGCCTGGAACACGTCCGCGATCTTCGTCGGAGCGTCGATCGGCACGGCGGTCGGGGGCGCGCTGATCGCGCCCGGCAGCTACCGGGCGGCGCTCGGTCTGGCGGTCTCGCTCGGCCTTGCGTGCCTGCTGCTCGTCACCGCGTATGCGCGCCGCGCCCAACTGAGCGACTGAGCGCCGCGAGCTCCGCGGCGACCCCCGCACGCTCTACGATCCCACCGCATGGAGGCCGCCACGGCGAGCGCCGCGGACCCCGCCGAGCCGATCGTGCTGAGCGGGAATCTCGTGCTCGAAGCCGACTGCGCGCAGGTGCTGCCGCGCCTGCCCGATGGCGCCTTCGAGCTGATCTACATCGACCCCCCGTTCAACACCGGTACGGCTCGCCGGCACCGCCGGCTGGTCGTGGCGCGCGACGAGTTGGGCGGCGACCGCAGCGGCTTCGGCGGGCACCGCTACCGATCGCGCGCGGCGGACGCCGACGCGCCCGCCTACGGCTACGAGGACAGCTTCGATGACTACCTCGCCTTCCTCGGTCCCAAGCTCGAGCGCGCGCGGGAGCTGCTCAAACCCGAGGGAACGCTCTACGTCCATCTCGACTACCGCGAGGCCCACTACGTCAAGCTCGCGCTCGATCGGATCTTCGGGCGCGACTGCTTCCTCAACGAGATCATCTGGGCCTACGACTACGGCGCCAAGCCGGCGCGGCGCTGGCCGGCCAAGCACGACACGATCCTCGTCTACGTGCGCACGCCGGGCGGGCACCTGTTCGACGCCGAGGCGGTCGAGCGCGAGCCCTACATGGCTCCGGGGCTGGTCTCGGCGGAGAAGGCGGCGCGCGGCAAGCGCCCGACCGACACCTGGTGGCACACGATCGTCCCGACCGCGGGCCGTGAGCGGACCGGCTACCCGACGCAGAAGCCGGAGGGCGTCCTTCGGCGGATCGTCGCCGCCTCCTCGCGCCCGGGCGGCTGGTGCCTTGACTTCTTCGCCGGCTCCGGCACGCTCGGCGCAGTCTGCGAGCAGCTCGGCCGCCGCTACGTCCTGATCGACTCGAGCCCTCACGCGATCGCCGTGATCCGCGCCCGCCTCGCGACAGCGGCCACGAACGGCGGCTGATGCTGCCGACCCACCACCTCGCCGCGTTCCTCGTCACGGTCTACGTCGTGATCCTGATTCCGGGGCCGAGCGTGATCTTCATCGTCAGCCGCGGCATCGCGCTCGGCCGGCGCGCCGCGCTCGCGACGGTGCTCGGCAACAGCGCCGGGTTCGCCACGCTGCTGCTGATCGTCTCACTCGGGCTGGGGGCGATCATCGAGCGCTCGGACGCCGTGTTCGTGACGCTGAAGCTGATCGGCGCGGCCTATCTGGTCTACCTCGGTGTGCGCAACATCCGCGACCGCAGGGCGCTCGCCGGCCTGCTCGGCGTCGGTGAGATCACGCCCAAGCCGATGCGCCGGATCATCCGCGAGGGCTACGTCGTCGGCGTCACCAACCCCAAGGGGCTGATCATCTTCACCGCGATCCTGCCGCAGTTCATCGACCGCGCGGAGGGCCACGCGACGCTGCAGCTGCTGACGCTCGGCGCGATCTGCATCGGCCTCGCGATGATCTCGGACGGCGCCTGGGGTCTCGGTTCGGGCAGCGCGCGCGCCTGGCTCGGCCGCTCGCCCCGCCGTCTCGAGCGTCTCAGCGCGACCGGCGGTGTGATGCTCGTGGGTCTCGGCGTCGGTCTGGCCGCCACCGGCCGCCAGCCGTAGGCCCTCGCCCCGGCGGCTCTAGGCCGCCGCGCGGCGTTCCTTGATCGCCTCGAAGCGCTTCTCCCAGTCGTTGTGGCGCCGCTTGGCGTCGCCGATGAACGGGGAGAACGCGATCGCCCACAGCACCGCGGCGTTCAGCCAGCGCGCCGGGGCGCGCAGCGGGCGCACGAAGTCGACGAACAGGACGACGCGCGTCGCGTCGGTGTCGTTCCAGGCCTCGTGCTCGTAGGTGTCGTCGAAGATCAGCGAGGAGCCCTCGGCCCAGTGGCGCGTCTCGGTGTCGACGCGGATTCCGCACCCCTCCGCCGGCTCCGGGATCAGCAGGCCGAGGTGGTAGCGCATCACGCCCTTGTAGGGGCCGCGGTGGGGGGGCAGGTGCTTGCCGGGCGCGAGGATCGAAAAGAAGGCCGTCTTCATGCCCGGGATCTGCGCGCACAGCTCGGCGGTTCGCGGGCAGCGTGCGCAGTTGGCGTCGGAGCGGAAGCCGTAGCCGTAGAGGAAGTAGGTCTTCCAGCGGTCGTCGGTCGTCATCGTCGCCTGGTCGACGGAGATGTCCTGGAAGTTCGGCAGGTGCTCCTGATCCTCGAGCACCGCGTCGAGCTCGGCACGGATCTCGCGCCAGTGCGCCTCGAGCGTGCCCGCCCAGGGGAAGGTGTCGTTGTCGAAGAACGGCTGGTCGCCGACCAGCGAGTTGCGCCCGAGCCAGCGCTCGAGCGGCGGCAGGGCACTCTCGCCGAAGGCGACGGTCCGTTCGACGACTCGCTCGCGCAGCGTGCTCATCCCGCCGCCATCCTATCCGCCGGCTCAGTCGGGCCGGCGACGGCGGCGCGGGCGGCGCAGGCGCGCCACCGGCTGGGGAAGCCGCGCGCGGGTCAGCTCCCGCTCCCGCTCGCGATCCTCGCTGAGGCCGACCTCGAGGAACACCAGCGACACGATCGCGATGCCGCCCAGGCTGTAGAGCGCGATCGCGACCGCCTCGCCGGTGATCCCACCGAGCACGGACCCGGCGATCAGGCCGGCGACGATCGCGAGGACGCCGGCGCCGAATGAGAGCAGACGCGTACGCGGCGCCATGGCGATCACACTACGCCGTGGGCCACGCCCGCGCGCGCAAGCGTTAGGATCCGGCGCCATGGCTGCTCCGAGCTGGTCGAGCTGGACGATCGATCCCGGTCTGATCGCGATCCTGCTCGCCGCCGCCTGGCTCTACGCGCGCGGCTACCGGCGGGCGAAGCGGCTGGCGGGCACCCGCAAGCCGGGCGTCAGCCACTGGCTCCCCTACGGGTCGGGCCTGATCGTGCTCGCGCTGGCGTTGATGTCGCCGCTTGACGCGATCGGCGACCGCTACCTGTTGTCGGCGCACATGGGCCAGCACATCCTGCTCTCCGACGTCGCGCCCGCGCTGCTGGTGCTCGGTCTGCGCGCGCCGATCCTGCCGCTCGGCCTGCCGCGCAGCGGCCTGCGGCTGCTGGCCCCCGGCGGTCGCCTGGGGCGCCTGATCGCGACCGTCACGAACCCCTGGGTCGCGCTGCCGCTGTGGGCCGCGGCGACGTGGCTCTGGGCGATCCCCTCGGTCTTCGACTACTCGGCGGGGCACCCGGTCGTGCACGCGCTCGAGCACGCCACGCTGTTCTACACCGGCCTCGCGATGTGGTGGCTGATCATCGACCCGCTGCCCTCGGCGCGCCGCGAGCCCGGCGTCCGCCGCCTCGTCTACCTCGGCTTCACGCGTCTCGCGAGCGCCTGCGTCTGCCTGCCGCTGACCTTCCTGACCACGACCGCCTATCCCCGCTACGTCGCGGCGCCGCGCGCCTACGGCCTCTCGGCGATCACCGACCAGCACCTCGCGGGGGCCGGCATGTGCTTCCTCGAGTTCCTGATCTTCGGCATCGCGATGGCGGCTACGTTCCTCAGCTTCCTCAGCCGCGACGAGCAGCGCGCGGCCGTCGAGGATCGGATCGCCGGCCGCGTCCAGGCCGGGCTCTAGCCCGCCCCGAAAACCAATCCCTGGAATCCGCCAACAGGTGGGCGGACCCTGGGGAGAGGATCCGCCCGCCTCTGGGCGCGCTCGTCAGTAAGACCCCGCACGGTGTTCGATCCTTCCCGCGCCCACACATTTAGGTGGGGTGAAGGCGCCGGCGCTAGAACTTCGTTTGTGCGTGCCCACGCGTGCCGGGCGAGCACCCTTCAGATCGACCTCGAGCGTCAACTCATCACGCTTCGGCGGCGGCCCAGACGCCGCCGCAACATCAACCAGCAGCGGCTCAGCCGGCCTGTTCGCCGGCGGCGGACAGAGAAACACAAGGAGCAGTGAATGAAACCCAGAAGCAAACGCGCTGTCGCCGTCGCCGGCGTCGCCATCGTGGCGGCGGTGATCCTCGCCGCCTGCGGCGGCAGCTCGCCGACGACGACGACGACGACCACGAGCTCATCCGCCGCCGCGAACGCAACACCATCGTCGAACGCGGCCGCTCCGGCAGGGGCCGGGCAGTTCGCGGCCACCCGCGCGAAGCTCGCGGCCTGCCTGAAGAAGTACGGCGTGACCCTTCCCAGCTTCGCCGGCGCGGGCCGCTTCGCCGGCGCCACCGGCGGTGCCGGCGCGTTGCCGCGGCGCTTCGGCGCGACCGGCGCGACCGGGCGGCGGTTCCTTGGCGCGACGGGCGCCAGAGGGTTCCCGGGCGCAGGCCGCTTCCCCGCCGGCGGCGGGTTCGCCTCCAACCCGGCGTATGCGAAGGCGTTCGCGAAGTGCGGTGGCTTCGGCGGCTTTGGCGGCGGGCGCTTCGGCGCGACCGGCGCGGCCGGCTTCCACCCGGCGGTCAGCGCGCAGTACCGCGCCGAGATCGTCAGGTACGCGGCGTGCATGAGCAGCAACGGCGAGAAGCTGCCGAAGCCGGACTTCACCGGGCGCTACGTCTTCGGCACAAGCGTGAACCAGCGGTCGGCAACGTTCGTCGCGGCGAACGCGAAGTGCAAGACGCTGCTGACACCGACGGCGCCGGCCGGCGGCTGATCAGGCGTTCGAGCTGCGGACCTCCTGGCGCCGCGTCGGCCAGGAGGTCGCAGGTCGGCCTGTCGCGCCGGCGCTGATCCGAGCCGGGCGCGACTGCGTAGTCACTGCCACACCCGCCGCGGCGGGCATCGGGGCAAACGGCTCGGAAGGAGCACCGAACATGGGACTCGAGAACCCGGTCCACATCCTGATCCTGCTGGTCGTCGTCCTGCTCGTGTTCGGCGCCAGGCGCCTGCCCGAGCTCGGCCATTCGCTCGGCAGCGGCATGCGCGGCTTCAAGGACGCGCTGAGTGGCGAGGGGCCGCACGCCTCGCTCACCGTGGTGACTGACGAGCAGGCGCGCGTCGCGGCGAACCCCGCCGCGGTCACCGCGCCCGCGCCCGCCTCCCCCGGCGCGCCGAAGGCGCGCTCATAAAAAGACTGGCTACGCGGCGTGTCTCAGCATCGAGCGCTCGGCGAAGGCAGAGTTGCCGCCGAGATGGATCCGCAGGGCGGCGAGCACGTCGGCATCGAGCCGATGGGGGACATCGCGGTCGATGATCGCGAGCGCCTGCTCGACACCCAGGGGTCCCCGGTAGGGGCGGTCGGCTGTGAGCGCCTCGTAAACGTCGGCCACGGCCAGCACGCGCATCGGCAGGTCCAGCTCAGCGCCAGCGAGCGCGCGTGGGTAGCCGCTGCCGTCGAGTTTTTCGTGGTGGTTGGCGGCGAGATCCGCGAGCTCCGCGAAGCAGGGGGCGCGCCGGAGGATGCTCAGCGTGTGCGTGGGATGGGTTTGGACCGCCCGGAACTCCTCGGCGCTCAGCTTCCCCGGCTTGTCGAGGATCCGGTTGGAGATGGCGAGCTTGCCGATGTCGTGCAGCAGGGCGGCGCGGCGTAGGATCCGCCGCTCGCCGGCGTCGAAACCGAGCGCGGCGGCGATGCCGTCGGCGATCTCGGCCACGCGCTCGGAGTGGCGGGCCGTGAAGGGCGACTTGGCGTCGATCACGCGGGCGAACGCTTCGGCGATGCGGTCCAGACGAGCGTCGTCGGCCGTGATCGCAACTTCCGCCGGCTCCCAGCGAGAGACGTCGGGGGTCTCGAGTTGTGCCCAGAACTCGCGGTCGTCGCAGACGCGCAGGAAAGCGTCGACCAGCGCCGGGTCGAACCAGCGGCCCCGCCGGCGCTTGGCGATCGCGCGCGCGGCCTTCAAGCCGCCGTCGGCGTGGAAAACCTCGACCGTCTGCGCGAGGCATGCGATCCGAGCGGCCAGCGGGATCCCCTCGCCCTGCAGGCCGTCGGGCATGCCACGGCCGTCCCAGTGCTCGTCGAGGCTGCGAATCGCCGCCGCGGTGGCCTCAGTCAGGAACAGCATGCGCGCGATCTCGGCGCCGCGGTCGCAGCGGGCCTCCATGAAGCTGCGGGTGACCTCGCCCTCGTCGCGGATGCCGCGAAGCACCTCGATGCGCCGGCGCAGTCCCTGGCCCGGTGCCACCGTTCGCAGCGACCACAGCAACGCGGCGCGCCGGTCGGTCCAGTCGATCAGCTTCGAGGTCGCCTTGGCGTCGCGGTCATCGGCCGCAAAGAGCGCGGCCATTCGGTTCGCATTCGCCGAGCAGCCGGCGTCCTTGAGCAGCAGGGCGTAGAACAGGTCGGAGCGCTCGGTCGCGTCCAGGTCGAGCTCGGCGGCCAGTCGCATGCCGATCAGGCAGGAGCGGATCGCGTGACCCGGCGGCTGTCCCTCGGCGATGTCGAGCGCGTGCGAAAGCGCACCGATGACAGCGGAGAGCGCGATCTGCGCCATGCTCATCCATCGGCTGCGGGCCGGCGGCCTTGAGTGCTCCGCCGGCCCAACCGACGAACGTTGCGCGGCGCGCCGAGCCCGGGCGACGCCGCGCCGGGCTCACGGCTGCCGCGTTCACGCCGCCCGGCGCTCGAAATAATGGCCCGCGTCGAGATCCTCGATCAGCCCGGACCGCGTCGGCTGCCAGCCCAGAAGCTCGCGGGTCAGCGCACTGGATGCGGGGCTGTCGAGGCCGATGAATCCGCCGAGCCAGCTGAAGTGCTCGCCCGCGTCCTCGGGGGCGATCGAGGTCACCGGCACGTCGAGGTGGCGGCCGATCACCTCCGCGATCTCGCGGATCGGCACGCCCTCGTCGGCGACCGCGTGGAGCGTCGATCCTGCGGGCGCGCCCTCGACCGCCAGGCGAAAGAGGTGCGCCGAATCGAGCCGGTGCACGGCCGGCCAGCGGTTGGCCCCGTCGCCGATGTAGCCGGAGACGCCGCTGTCGCGGGCGATCGCCACAAGGGTCGCCATGAAGCCGTTGTCCCCGTCGCCGTGGTTCGTCGGGGGGAGCCGCATGACCGATGAGCGAACGCCGTCCGACGCCAGGGAGAGCACGTATTCGCCGGTCGCGTGGCGCGCGGCCGGGCCTTCGCCCCAGGCGACCGCGCCCGCGTCCTGCCCGTGCCCGTCGCGCTCGGTGGCGAGCTGGCCGGGCTTGACGCCGAGCGTGCCGGAGGCGATCACGAGAGGCCGATCGGAACCGGCGAGCGCCCCGCCGATCGTCTCGACGGCGCGGCGATCGGCGTCGGCGGCGCCCTTGAAGTCGCCGCTGAAGGCGAGCTCGTGCTTGAAGGCGAGGTGGATCACGCCGTCGCTCGCCGCGGCTGCCTCGCGGAGGCTGTCGAGATCGTCGAGCGTGCCGCGCTGGACCTGCGCGCCCGCGGCGGCGAGGGCGTCGGCCGAGGCGTCAGAGCGGGCCAGCCCGACGACCTGATGGCCGGCGCCGATCAGCTCGGGAACGACGGCCGAGCCGATCCACCCCGATGCTCCGGTGACAAAGATGCGCATGGCTGCTGAACCTCCAGGTCGATGGGTGAGCGTCCTCGCCGGCCGCGTGCCGGGCCGGCGATCACCCGATGTCAGTTACTGCCATCAGCGTAGCACAGTCATGTCAACCACTGCCATCGCTACGATGGCAGGCATGGGGCGCTGGGAGCCAAACGCGCGCGGCCGGCTCGAACAGGCCGCGCTCGCGCTTTACAGCGAGCGAGGTTACGCGCAGACGACGGTGGCCGAGATCGCGGAGCGCGCGGGCCTCAGCGAGCGCACGTTCTTCCGCTATTTCGTCGACAAGCGCGAGGTCCTGTTCTGGGGCGCCGGCACACTGGCGGAGCTGATGGTCGACGCGGTGGCGGCCGCGCCCGGTGACGCGCCCCCACTCGATGCCGTGGCCGCGGCGCTCGATGCGGCCGCCGGCGTGCTGGCTGAGCGCCGCGAATTCGCCCGCCGGCGCCAGGCCATCATCGCCGCCAACGCGGAGCTCCAGGAACGCGAGCTGATCAAGCTCGCCGCGATCGCCGCGGCGCTCGCCGGGACGTTGCGCGAGCGCGGCGTCGGGGAACCGGCCGCGAGCCTCGCCGCGGAGGCGGGGATCGCGGTCTTCAGAGTCGCCTTCGAACGCTGGACCGCCGAGGGTGAGGACCACGACCTGGCGCGGGTGATCCAAGACGCGCTCGGCGAGCTCAGAGCTGTGACAGCCGAGCGATAGCCGCGCGGCACTCGCCGCTCGGGCTCGCCCGCGGTTCGCTGTCGCGTTCGACGGCCGGTACTCGTATTCTGGGCGGCGGTTATGGACGCCATCGAAAGCCGGAGCTGCCGCCACGCGATCGTGCGAGCGGCATCGCCCTTCGGCACGAGCCGAGGGGGGACGATGCGCAGAGTTTTCGGATTGGGCGCCGCGGCGATCGCGGCGTTGGCGCTGTGGACCGGCAGCGCCGCTGCGAGCACGACGTTTCATCCGCGGGTCGGCGGGGCGCTCGGGCTCCTCCCGTCCTATGGGAGTACCGCGAGCACCGACATCGCGACCGGCGACGCGACCGACGTCGACTACCACGGCGGCGTGGTCATGGGTGCGGGCGTGACCGTCCACACGATCTTCTGGGCGCCGGCCGGCTACTCCTTCACCCCTGGCTACGAGGCGCTCGTCAAGCAGTTCCTGACCGACGTGGCCGGCGCGAGCGGCACGACGAGCGACATCTTCTCGACCCTGCGCCAGTACGGGCAGCAGACGGGCACCGACACCGCAGCGCCCGGGGACGACTCGATCTCCTACGGCGCGGCGAGCGACTCGATCGACGATGTCGACGCCTACCCGACCTCGGGCGGCTGTGCGTCACCAAACGGAGCGCCCACCTGCCTGACCGACGGCCAGGTGGAGGCGGAGATCGCCGCAGTCGCGCCGGCGGACGAGCGTGGCCTGGGCAATATCTGGTTCGTGCTGCTGCCGGCCGACGTCGATGAATGCATCAGCGTCGGGATGTGCGGCACCAACACCTTCGCCGGCTACCACGAGGAGATGTACACCGCCGCCGGCGTCACGATCTACGGCGTGATCATCGACCCGATCGTCGAGGGCGTGTCCGGCTTCGGCGGCGATCCCGAGGGCAATCCCGACGCCGAGGCGACGATCGACACGATCGCCCACGAGACGATGGAGGCGATCACCGATCCCGAGGGCACCGGCTGGGTGGACCCCGACGGCTACGAGGTGGCGGACAAGTGCGAAACAGGCCCACAGATCGGGAACCCGCTCGGCTATGCCGCGAACGGCTCGCCCTACGACCAGCTGATCGGCGGCCATGAGTACCTGATCCAGGAGGTGTGGTCCAACGACGACGACGGCTGCGTGCAGCGCACCACCCAGACCGCATCGCCCCTGCCGCTGCCCGAGATCGACCTGACGCAGTTCAACAGCACGGTGAGCGGCAACATCGGCGCCGACACCGCCGGCGTGAGCGTCACCGTCGCCGTCTACCGCGAGCGTCCCGGTTCGACCACATCGTCGAGTTCGAGCGCGGCCACGCCGGTGAGCTCGGGCGCGACCACGCCGCGGTACGAGCTCGCCACCGAGGTGGCCCAGGCGTCCGCGACCACGGGCGCGAACGGAGCATGGTCTCTTTCGCTGGGGCGGTTCGCCGTCGGCGACGATCGCGACCTCATCAAGGTCAGCTACTCGGGTAGCTCGCTCCAGCCGGACTACATCACCACAGGCAGCGGCGGCAGCCCGTTCGAGGAGGGCGGCTGGACCGGCTGGACCGACCTCGACAACGGCGACGACGTCAGCAACCGCAACGGCGGCTTCGTGACGCTGGGGCCCTGCTTCCAGGCGGGCGTGCTCACGGTCGATTTGAACGGCACCCCATACTCGGGCAACGACACCTGTAACGCGCAGACGGACACCGCGACGATCGCGACCGGCCCGATCTCACCCGGCGCGGCCATCACGCTGAGCTCGCTTGACAACCGCGCGTTCACCCAGCCGCAGCCGGTCGGGCCCTCGCTGGATCCCCTGGGCAACGAGGCCGGCGCGCTCGTCAAGCTCACGGTGAAGCTGGGCGAGCCCGGCGCGCAGTCGACGTTCAGCAGTCCACTCGCGGACGTGCTGCCGCTCCAGCGGCTGACGGGGTTCCCCACGTGCACGGCCGACCTGCAGTTCGCCGCCGCCGAGTGCACGGGCCTCGTGCCCGGCGAGACCTACAGGGTGACCCGCGCGCGCGGCGCTGACAGGCTCTCCGGGCGGGCCGACCAGCAGGGCGTCATCGTGGTCGGACCGTTCCGCGGCGCTCCGGCGCTGCGCGGCGGCGACGTGCTGACGCTCAGCAACGGCCAAGCGGTGCTGAGCACGCTGCACATCGCCCATCTGTCTGCCGTGATCGAGGGCGAGCAGACGGTGCTCGGCCCCGGCAGCCGCTGCCAGCCCGGGCTCTACTACGGAGCGCCGCCGTCGAAGCCGTCCCCGGCCAGTACGGTCGCCGGGTTGACGGGCCAGGGCGGTGCCTTGCTGACCGGCCGGATCTGCCCGGCGAGCGGCTCGGCGGAGGGCTTCTCGGCCACGGCGATCGTGCAGGCCGACGACCGCAGCGGCGGCCTCACCCAGACGGAGGTCGCCGACATATCGAGCACCTCCCCGATCGACGGCGAAACCCTTTACGGGCGCTTCACCGCACGGGCGCAGGCGGCCTTCCTCGGGCCAAACGATGTGGTGATCCCGAGCCCGTATCCGATCTCGGTCGCGATCATCTCGGCGAGCGGCCGGAAGAAGGCGATCATCGTCAACGACGTCAACACGGCGTCGGGCACGCCGATAAAGAGCCTGAAGCCGGGGACCTATGACGCGATCTGGACCTGGCGCGATTTCAACGGCGACTCACGCACGATCGTCACCAGCTTCGTGGAGGAGCCGGCGAACCGATCCGCGGGCTCCGGGAGCGCGCCGGCCACGAAGACCGTCAAGTCCGCGCTCGCCCGCAGCACGATCGGCGATCGCGGCATCGTCCTCCAGGACGGGTCGAGCAGCCAGCTGGGCTTGACGATCAAGCTCAGCCTGGCGTTGCCCGACCTGAGGCGCTGGGTCGCTCAGCGCGACCCAGCACGGTGACCGTCGGCTAGAAGTCTCCTCGCTCCTCCTCAACGGTAGTGGCAGCGGAAGCGGAAGCGCTGCGCGACCCTCCGCGTGAAGCAGTAGCGGACACCTTCCGTGTCGCAGCTGTCGGGGTCGACGATCTTGTAGGTCCGCTACCGGTAGCGTCCGTGCGCGTGTCGGCACCCGGAGGTCTTCGTGGAGTTGTTGCGACGCGCTACGTTGCGCCGTTGCGCGAGGGTGGCTCGCTGCCCGGCCTGCTTGAGGCCGATGACGACGGCCTGTACGCCACGAAGTTTCGCGGCGCCGGACAGGGCCCGCTGGCGCTCGTTGCCGAGGTGATCGTCGGCGAGCTGGCGCGGCGGGTCGGGCTGCTCGTTCCGGAGCTGGTGACGGTCGAGGTCGACGCGGTGCTCGCCGCCGCGGAGCCGGATCCGGAGATCCAGGAGTTGATCGCAGCGAGCGCTGGGTCAAACCTCGGGGTTGACTTCCTGGCGGGCGCGCTGGCGTATACGTCGGCGGGATCGTGGCAGCCGGACAGCCGGCTGGCCGCCGATGTCGTTTGGCTGGACGCCCTCGTGACGAATGTCGATCGCAGCGCGCGCAACCCAAACCTTCTGCTGTGGCACGGCCGACTGTGGTTGATAGATCACGGCGCCGCGCTGTATCTCCACCACAGAGGCCTGATCCCTGCAGAGCACGCCCCTCGACCTTTCGCCCAGATCGTCGATCATGTGCTCTTGCGTCGCGCAGGGTCGATTCTTGAGGCTCACGAGCGGCTGGCTCCCCTGGTCGATCGAGCGCTCCTCGAAGCGGTCGTTGCGCTGGTCCCGACTGACTGGCTCGGCGACGTCACCGTCGAGGACTATGTCGAGTACTTGGCTCTTCGTCTCGAAACCGCGACCTTTGCACAGGAGGCAGAGCGTGTCCGATCCCAAGCGTGACCCGTTCTCATACGCGATCGTGCGAGTCGTCCCGCGCGTCGAGCGGGGCGAGCAAATCAACGCAGGCGTGATCCTCTACTGCCGGCAACGCGACTTCCTCGCAGCGCGGGTCGCACTCGACGATTCGCGCCTGCGAGCCCTGGATGCCGACGTATCCGCACAAGACGTCCGAGAGCACTTGGATGCGATCGTCAGAGTCGCCAAGGGCGACCCTGCGGCGGGCCCGATCGCGACGATGCCCTTCTCGGAACGTTTTGGCTGGCTGGTCGCACCGTCAAGCACGGTCATCCAGACCTCGGAGGTGCATACCGGTCTCACCGCAGACCCCGGCAAAACGCTCGAAGTGCTCTTCGGCGAGCTTGTCGAACCCGTCGCACGAGCGTGACGGCGGCGACCTGCGCTCGTCGGGACGGGTCGTCTCCGCAGCGTTTCATCGGCCGGCCTTCAGGCCGGAGCTACCGATGGCGGACCGAACCGGTTTGGAGGTGCGGCTCCAGTCTCTGCGCCTTGCCGGAGCGGCGACAAAGTGGCCTCAGCGCTGCCCGCAGCGGGCACAATTGGGCACAGGCGCGACTCGTGCCTTTGACAACGGGGCCGCAGAAGCGGGGCGCCGTTCGCAGAACGGCAGCAGCTGCGGCTCCTTCTTCGATGGAGCTAGGGGGACTCGAACCCCCGACCTCCTGGGTGCGATCCAGGCGCTCTCCCAACTGAGCTATAGCCCCCTGCACAGACCGGTCGGCGGCGTGCGCAGGGAAGTCTAGAGCGTGGCGACGCGTTAGGCTGTTGGTCGATGGGCGACCTCGACGAAGCGATTCGCGACCACCTGGAGTTGAAGCGGCGGCGCGGAGCAGATCCCGCCGAGGTCGCGCGCGCCGAACAGGAGGCGCTCGCGCCGGTGACGCGCGGCCACGCGATCGTCGCCCCCGAGGTCTTCGAGCAGGCCGCCGAAGATGAGGCCGTCCTCCCCGGCGACTCCGATGCCCAGCACCACGCCGATGTGGCGGAGCGCAACGGCGACGTCGTGGCGCAGCCCGCCGAGGGCGAGTTGCCCGACGAGGCGCTCGGCGACGCGACGCAGGAGTTCCGCGTCGAGCACGGCGACTGGCTCGAAGACGACGACGTCTAGGCGGGATCGGGCGCCGGCTGCGCTGGCGCCTCGGCCGCCGGCACGGCCGGCGCGGGCGGCTCCGCTGGCTTTCCCACGGTGGCGTGATCGGGGTCGGGGAGCGAGTAGACCGCCATCTTGTTAACGCGCCCGCGGATGTCGAAGCTGTCCACGAAGATCATGTCCTCGGGGATCGAGCTCATCCGCTCGCGCGTGGTCTCGGAGATGAACAGCATGTGGGGCGTCCCCTTGGTCATGCCCTCCAGCCGCGATGCGGTGTTGGTGGTGTCGCCGATCGCCGTGTACTCCACCCGCTGCGCCGAGCCGACGTTGCCCGCCATCACGGTGCCGCTGTTGAGGCCGATGCCCATGCGGAAGCCCGACTCGTAACCCTGGTCGTGGAGGTAGTCGTTGAAGCACTTGAGGCGCGGACCCATCATCTCGCGCGCCGCGACCAGCGCGCGATCGGCGTGGTCGGGCTGGTCGATCGGCGTGCCGAACACGGCCATGATGCCGTCCCCCATATAGGCGATGAGCGTGCCTCCCGCCGCAAGAATCGCCTCTGTCATCTCGTTCAGGTAGAAGTTGACGACCTCGATCACCTTCGCCGCCGACTGTGATTCCGAGAAGCTCGTGAAGCCGCGCAGGTCGCTGAAGAGAACGGTGACATCACGCTCGACGCCGCCGAGACGAAAGTCGTCATCGGTCCGGGCAAGCACCTCGTCGACGACCCCGGGCGGGACGAATCGGGAAAATATGTCGCGAGCGTGCTGGCGCTCGAAGGCCTCGCCCAGCAGCACTATCGTGAGCGTCGCGATGATCGCGAGGACGAGCGTCAGCAGCGGGTAGGTGAAGGTGATGATCGTGCCGCTGTCAAACGCCAGCTGCGTCGCGACCGTGAATACGACCGCGAGCAGCAGCGCTGCGGCAAGCGTTCGCCAGAGCCTGACGCGGATACTGGCGAGCGGCAGCGCGGCGCCGAACAGCACGATCAGCGCCACGTTCAGCCAGCCGGGGCCGTTTCGAAGCGGCAGGCCGGCGAGCGTCGTGGCGGCGGCGTCCGCCTGGATCTCGGGTCCGTCCATCTCCTGAGAGCCCGAAGTGGGCGTCGAGTGGATGTCCTGGAGCTCGGGCGCCGAGGCACCGACGATCACGATCTTGCCGCGCACCGCGGCGGCGGGGAATTTGTTCTCGTACACCTGCCAGTAGGAGAGCTCAGGCACGGTGCCGGGCGGGCCGGGGTAGTCGATCGGGACCGGCTTCTGGCTTCCGCCGAACGGCTTTGAGCTGACTTCGTGGCCGAGCCAGTCGGAGGCGATCGCGACCGGGAAGGTGTCGATCGACTGGTAGGAGTGCTGAAAGTCGCGAATCACGCCCTGCGAGTCGCCGATCACCGTCGAGTTGCCGGCCCGCGCGCCCCACGGCGCGAGATCGCCGCCCAGGACCCCTGTCTGCCCGTTCCTGTTGACCGCGTCGGTCGCGAGCACCATGTTGTGCGCGCGGTCGACCGCCTCGATCAGCGCATTGTCATCCGCGACGTCGGTCGGCTGGGTGAATTGCACGTCGAAGGCGATCAGCTTCGCGCCGGCGGCCAGCAGGTGGTCGATCACGACGGCGTGGTAGCGGCGCGGGAACGGCCAGTAGCCTTCGAGCGGCGGATGGTTGTTGAAGTAGTTGAAGGTCGCCTCGTCGATCTGGACGATGACGAAGTTCCTCACCAGCGCCGGTCGCGAGCCGCGAACGGCGAACCGCGCGTTGACCGACTGCGCCTCGAGTGGATAGAGCAGACCGGTCGCGTAGGCGAGCAGGCCGAGCGCGACGGTGCCCGCAGTCACCGCTGCGAGCAGGATCCGCTTGCGTTTTTGCCAGGCGCGTCGGCGCATCGCGAAGGCGATGCTAGTGCAGGGGGGCCGTCACGGCGCGCGCCCGCGGACTGCCCGGAGGAAGCTTCAGCTGGGCTGCGGGACGGGCGGTTCTAGGAGACTGACGTCGTGTCGGCGATGAGCACGGAACACGGCGCCTTGTGGGCCACCGAGTTCGGCACGCTGCCGAGGACGCGCCGCACGCCCTTCATGCCCTTGTTTCCGACCACGATCAGGTCCGCGTCGACGCTCTCGGCGACTGCCACGATGGCGTCGACGGGGTCGCCCTCCGCCGCATGCACGATCGGCTCGAGCCCGTGCTCCCTGACCAGCACCGAGAGGCGGCGCAGCAGAGCCTCGGCCGGGTGCATGGCCGAGAACCGCAGCTCCTCCGGAAGATCATCCGCGCGAACGGATTTGGGGTCGTAGGCCGTCACGATGTGAAGCACCGCGCCACCGGACTGGGCGACGTCGGCGGCGATCATCACGGCCTCACGCGCGGTGCTCGAATCATCTGCGCCGACGACGACGGTGCTGAACACGGTCTTCCTCCTCACGATGCGATGGACGGACCGCCCGGGGGGTGCGACCCGAGCGGCGGGCTGATCTTATTCCGCGGCCACATCGGCCGAAGTGTCGGTTGTCGAGGCCGCGGCCATCTCGGCGACGAGCCCGCCGCGTTCCGCGACCGCGGCGCGCAGGTCGTCGCCGGCGACCGTCAGCAACGAGCAGCTCTGTTCGGCGACGACCGTCGCAGAACGGGGGACCCGATGCAGCACGGCGATCTCACCAAAGCCGTCGCCGGGCAGGAGCTCGCGGCGACGTTCGCCACCGACGAGCACCGCCGCGCGCCCGGTGATCAGCACGTGATACTCGTCGTCGAGCTCGCCCTCGGTCACGATTGGGCTGCCGGCGGCCACCTCGTGGACCACGGCGCCGCGGGCGAGCTCGGCGAGGGCATGGGGGCCTGCCCCCGCCAGCAGCGGCGTGCCGGCGAGTAGCTCGGCGGGGTCCTCCGTCGAGGCGTCGGCGATGTCGAAGTCGCCGTTGAGCGCCACGTCGCCGCCGCCAATCGCCGTGAGGAAAGCGTCTCGCTCGAGCGTCAGCAGGCGCGCCTGTGTCGCTGTGCGCACGGTTGCCGCGCGTGGGCGGTCACGGAGGAGCGCGAGCTCGCCGAACCCGTCCCCACGGGCCAGCTCGTTGACCACGAAGCCGTCGATCAGAACCTCGAGCCGGCCCTGTTGCACCAGGTACCAGCCGCCGTGGTCGCGCACACCCTGGGTCAGCACGTCCTGCCCGGGGGCGATGTCCAGCGGCCGCAGCTGCGCGACGACGCCCTCGAGGACGTCCACCCTGAGGCCGTGGAAGAGCCTTACAGCGGTCAGCAGGTGGCTGACCTCGGCCCGACCCACTGCGCGCGTGTCGATCCTCCGAAACGCCCGCGCTCCGCCGGCCACGATCAGCGCGACGGCAAGCCCGGCGACGACCAGGGCGCTGCGGATCCCCAGGGTCGCCACCAGCACCGGTGCCAGCAGGCACGCGCCACCCTCGAAGAGGAGCTTGCCGCTCTCCATCAGCCCAGTCACGGGGCCGATCGAAGCCGGCGCTATCACGCGGTTGAGAACCGCCTGGGCCGCCACGTCGGAGACCGCCATGCCGCCGCCCCAGCCGACCATGAACGCGACGGCGGGAAGTCCGGCGGCGGCCCCTCCCACGGCGGCTACCGGGATGCCGCACATCAGCAGGCCGGCGGCCATCCAGCGCGCGAGGTGGCGGTGCCCGACGAGCATCGCCGTGAGCGGGATCGCGGTGAGCGCTCCGACGCCCGCCGCCGCCATCAGGATGCCGAAGCCGGCGTTGCCCAGCCCGAGGAGTTTCAGCGACGCGACGACGCCCAACGAGATCCACACGCCGCGGATCGCCGAGCGCATGCAGGAATAGGAGACGATCTCCTTGGCCTCGCGGTCGCCGCGAACCGCGACTGCGCCCGCGCGCATCCTGCGCACGCGGGCGCGCAGCCCGATCCTGACGTCAGGCTGGGGCGCCGTCGCCCTGATTGGTGCCGTCGTCAGCGCCGATAGCGCGTAGAGCAACGTCGACGCGGAAACTGCGATGGCAATGGGCGCGCCGGCCACCAAGAGGCCGCCAGCCAGTGCCCCGAGCATCTGGCTCGAGGACTTTGCGTGCGACGCCAGCGCCGTCGCGTGGGTGAACTCCGTCGGGGTATGCACCAGCGTCGGCAGCAGGGTGGCCTGCGCCGGGCGGTAGGCCGACCCCGCGGCGGCGTCGAACCATATGAGCACCAGCGGGACGACGAACGGAAGCTTCAGGGCGAGCGACGCGGCGACGAGTCCGCTCGCGACCGCTCTAGTCGCGGCCGTCGCGGTAAGTACGCGCTCGCGCCTGTGCGTGTCGGCGAACTGCGCCGTCACGAGCCCGGCGATGGCGGCCGGAAAGAAGCGGAAGCCGACGAGCGCGACCAGCAGGGCACCGCCCACCGGGTAGGCGTGGATCGCAACCGTCGTGCCGAGAATCCACTCCCCGACGGTCAGCGCGGCGAACGCGGCGACCACTCGCCGGACCGCCACGTTGTGGATTGCAGTGTGGGTCAGCCTGACCTCGACGCCGTCCCGTACCCGCATCCGGGCGTCAGAATAGGGTCGCGACTGTAGCCGATTTGTAACGATCGTGTATCGGGCCGCGCCGGCCGGATCGGCTGTCGCCAGTCGCCGTGGGGGACGGCGCTCTGGGCCAGGCGCCGGGCGCACCAAGCGGCTGATCGGCGAGCTTGAAAGCAGCTGATGGGTGCGCCGCAACGCTTCGGTGTCCGAGGCCCCGCCGCGTGTGGGCAGACCCGTCAGTCGCCGCGCCGACCTGAAGCTGGCCGGCGACGACGGCTGGTCGCCTGCGTGCTAGCTCGCCGCGTGCTCGCGGCGGTGACCCTGCGAGAGCTCGTGCAGCGCGGCGCGGTCGAGCGCGGCGGCGTCGACGGCAGCAACTCGGCAAGGGGTGATCGCGATCAGGCTCGAGGTGCGCCCGCTCTCCTCGAGGTGCGCGCGCTCGCCGAGCATCGCGCCGGGGCCGTACTCGGCGAGTCGCTCGCCGTCCTTCTCGACGAGCAGCACCCCGTCCAGCAGCAGGAACACCTCGCTGCCCGGATCGCCCTGGCGGCACAGGGCATCTCCGGCCTTGATCTTGCGAATCGTCGGCTTGACCCCCTGCGACATCACCTGTGCCGAGAGTCGCCGCTCGAGCGCCGTCTCGACCGCCGTGACCATCGCCTCGGACTCCTCGTCGCCCCACGGGGTGTGGCGGCCGAACGACTTGCGAAACCAGTCGTTGAAGTCGGCCAGGCCGGACTTGTGCGACAGCCTTCCCTCGTGGTCGTAGATCCAGTGACGCGGAAAGCGGCTGTGTCCCGCGACCTCGGCGTCAGCGTGTCCGTCGGCGTACAGCGTCAGCGTCAGCGTGGTCCAAACGAGCGGCGCCTGCCACTGAACAAACGGGCGCCGGCGCACGCGACGCGGCGCCGGCAGACCCGTCCGTCCTCCCGCAGTCTGCACAAACTTCACCGAGTCGTCCCCGCGCACCGGTTCCTGCTGCAGATCCGGCAACGCGACGGCCTCGAAGGTGCGCGACAGCGGCCCGACCTTCACGGTCGTGCTCCCCATCGACCCGCCCCCGTCGTAGCCGCAGCCTTTGATCGCCCCGTCTGCGTCCACGTCGATCCACGCACTCAGCACGTTCGCGAAGCGGAACCGGTCGGAGAGCCGCAGCGCCTCCAGATCCTCGATCACGTCGGGCGGTGGAGGATCGTAATGCGTGAAGCCCGCGTCGAAGGCCAGCCGCATCGATCCTTCGATCGCCTCAGAGGGGATCCAGGACAGCGACGTGATCGAGCTGCTGTGGCGCATCTAGGGCCTTTGAGACGGGCGCTAGCCTAGCACCGTAAACCGGGTCGGGGGAAGCATCCGCGAGTTGTTCTTGGCGAACCGCGCACGCCCCGTGACGGGTCGCCGGCGACCCGCCTGGCGCCGCGCACCGCGTGCCCCGACCGCCGTTAACATCCACCGCGAGGGGCCATAGCTCAGCTGGGAGAGCGCCTGCTTTGCAAGCAGGAGGTCGCCGGTTCGATCCCGGCTGGCTCCATGGGAGAGATCGCTGCAAATCAGCATGCTGTTGCAGCGCGGCGGCTGCCTCGCTGGCGAGTCCATCTGTGTCGCCGGTGCCTAAACCTCGGTCGAATGCACGAATGCGGTCGCTGTTCCGCCTCAAGGCCGGGATCACGGCTTCTGCTTTCACGCGAGAGCGGTCGCGCGGGCCGATCGGAGTGGCTGTGGCTTTGGTTTGGGAAAGCCCAGCGGAGGCCCTTTGGTGCTCATTCCGCCTCGTCCGCTGCGAGTGTGTGGAGCGATGGGATGCGGTCGCGCGCGATTCGTAGTGCGACCGGGTTGAGCAGGGGTTCTGTTGGTGGTTGTTAGTTGGGTTGGCGTCCGCCGGTGGTGCGGGTGATGGTGTTGGCGGTGTTGCGGAGGGTGTGGAGGTAGTTTTGGATCTCGTTGGTGGTGAGGGGTTGGTCGTAGCCGAGCAGGATCAGGCCGGTGACGAGTTCGGCGCGGTGGTCGAAGATCGGGGCTTGGATGTTGTTGACGTGATAGGTGCGGTCGGGTTCTAGCTCGGTGAGGGTGTGATCTTCGTAGCCGAGTTGGAGGACGAGCCTTTGGAGCTGGCTGTTGAGTTCGGGTGAGCGGGGGTCTTGGGCGAGCTGGCCCATGAGCATCCCGATCTGTTGGCGGGTCGGAGTTTCGAGCTCGATCGTGTAGCCGCGCGCCCCGGCGAGGATGGCGGCTTGCATGTAGCGCTCGCGGTCGGCTGGGGTGGCGTTTGGTCCTAGCCGGTCCAGCCACGCTTGTTGTTGTTGGGGGTCGAGGTAGGGGACGCCGAGCAGGGCGAGGGGGGGCATGAAGGGCAGGCGGGTACCGACGCGCGGGCGCATGTAGAGACGGTCCGCGCGGCCGGCCTCGCCGGCGATCAAAAGATGCTCGCCGGCGATCGTGCCGCAGATCAGCTCGAGCTGGAGCTCCTGGGCGAGCTCTTCGATGGCGTGGCGGGCGAGTTTGATCGCGGGGTGCTCATCGAGTGCGGCTTGGCCGAGTGCGATCGGGCCGGCGCCGAGCTGGTAGGCCTTGCGGCGGCGGTCGCGCACGACGTAGCCCTCACGGGTCAGGACCGCCAGTACCGCGTGCAGCGAGGAGATGTTGATGTCGCTCTCGCGCACGAGCTCGGCGAGCGTGAAGTCCCGCCCCGGATGCGCAGCCAACAACTCCAGGATCTGCAGCGCGCGTTCGGCAGACAAAGCACGACGAGCCACGACAACAACCTCCAAGCACACGGGAGCAGGCGAACGGTAGCCGCACCAGCGGCCACCCAGGCTGGTGATCCTATTCGGAAGGACTATTTGCAATGTGTGCAGCTGTGTGTATCATCCGCCGATCGGCGAATCGACGGTCCCGCGATGCGGAACCGGGGCGGGAGGGTTGTGATGGGTGCTCGTGTCAAGCTGGTCGTTCTCGCGGCCACGGTTTGCGGCGTGCTGTTGGTCTGCTGCGCGGGTGCGCTCGCGGCTTGGGGGACTGGCGTCGAGGCGACCCTCCCCGCGAACGCCGGACCGAACCAGGGCGTAACCCTCGGTTCGCTGTCGTGCGCGTCGGCGGGCAACTGCACCGCCGTCGGCCGCTACCACGACAGCTCGTACAACCTTCAGGGGCTGCTGTTGACCGAGACCGCGGGCGCGTGGGCGACCGGCGTCGAGGCGACCCTCCCCGCGAACGCCGGACCGAACCCGGTCGTAAGCCTCCACTCGGTGTCGTGCGCGTCGGCGGGGAACTGCACCGCCGTCGGCAACTACGAGGACAGCTCCGGCAACGTTCAGGGACTGCTGTTGAGCGAGACCGCGGGCGCGTGGGCGACCGGGGTCGAGCCGACCCTCCCCGCGAACGCCGGCTCGCCCCCGCAGATAACCCTCACCTCGGTCGGTTTGGTGTCGTGCGCGTCGGCGGGCAACTGCACCGCCGTCGGCATCTACACCGACAGCTCCGGCAACCAGCAGTATCTGCTTTTGAGCGAGACCGCGGGCGCGTGGGCGAGGGGCGTCGAGGCGACCCTCCCCGCGAACGCGGGACCGAACCACGACGTAGGCCTCAAGTCGCTGTCGTGCGCGTCGGCGGGCAACTGCACCGCCGTCGGCAACTACGTCGACAGCTCCGGAAACACGCAGGGGCTGCTGTTGACCGAGACCGCCGGCGTGTGGGCGACCGGCGTCGAGGCGACCCTGCCCGCGAACGCCTCATCGGAGCAGGACGTAAACGTCACCTCGGTGTCGTGCGCGTCGGCGGGCAATTGCACCGCCGTCGGCAACTACGTCGACAGCTCCTACAACCCTCAGGGCCTGTTGTTGAGGGAGACCGCGGGCGCGTGGGCGACCGGCGTCGAGGCGACCCTCCCCGCGAACGCCAACTCGACCGAGTACAACCAGGACGTACTCCTCGACTCGGTGTCGTGCGCGTCGGCGGGCAACTGCACCGCCGTCGGCAACTACGACGACAGCTCCGGCAACCGTCAGGGCCTGTTGTTGAGCGAGACCGCGGGCGCGTGGGCGCCCGGCGTGCAGGCGACGCTCCCCGCGAACGCCGGATCCCCCACGGACGTAGGTCTCAACTCGGTGTCGTGCGTGTCGGCGGGCAACTGCACCGCCGTCGGCAACTACGACGACAGCTCCTACAACCAGCAGGGGCTGCTGTTGAGCGAGACCGCGGGCGTGTGGGCGACCGGCGTCGAGGCGACCCTACCCGCGAACGCCGGCTCGCCCCCGCAGATAACCCTCACCTCGGTGTCGTGCGCGTCGGCGGGCAACTGCACCGCCATCGGCACCTACTACGACAGCTCCGCCAACGAGCAGGGGCTGCTGATCAGCTCGACGACGCCCTCAACGAGCCTGACCGCCGCGCCACAGATCGCGCTACGCGGCGCCGTTGGACTCGACGTCGCCAGCGCAACGCTCACAAGCGGCGGAGCAGCGCTATCCGGCCAGACGATCACCTTCACCGACGGGTCGCTGCAGCTATGCACCGCAACCACCAACGCCAAGGGCACCGCAACCTGCCTGGTCCCGCTCAAAGACGAGATCCTGGTCCTGCTCACCAACAAATACACCGCCACCTACACCCCAACACCCAACTACACCGGCTCGACCGCCACCACACCCGCAATCATCCTCTAACAGCCCAACACAGCCGCACACCGGGCCGGGACACTCCCGCAGTGCCGCCATTGACGAGGAAAACGACCGCCAAGCCAACCACCCGCTCGCAAACGGGAGAGAGTGAGCGGAGTTGCTAGCCCCAGCGGTAGCGGCCGGGGCCACCGCCGCGTGTGAGGACCGGTTCCTCGTACCCCGGCTTGCCAGCGTAGGTGATCTTCAGTCGCGTGAACCGCCCGTCATGGACGTCCATGGCTGTGATGTCCGCATTGCCAACCGCGTAGAACGTGTCCGCGGGCTTGCCGGCGATCTGGTCTGCCCAGACGGTTGCGGTCGCGGTCGCCTCCGTCGACGACCACGAGGTCCAGGCGATGCTGCCGAACGACAAGTTGGCCGGGGCGTGTTTGCCGCCGATGACCTCGTCGATCCGCTTCCGCGGGCCGGGTCCGATAAAGATGATCTCCGGCGGCTTGACCGCGAATTTCGCCGTCAGGTCCCGCGTCAGCAGTTGCGGGAGACCGTCGGACCCCGACGCCGTGCCGACCGTGATCAAGGCCACCGCAACCGACGCGAGCAACACCCCCACGCGAGCACGTCCGCCCATACCGGCGCAGCATACGCTCAGCCCGGTGCTCTCACGCGTCTCGAACTCGACGGCGCACCTTTACCGCCGGGACTTCGTCGGAGAGCTGACCGTCTTGGCGTTGGTGCTCTGCGCGAGGAGCAGCACGGCACCGTGACGGGAGACAGTCGATCAGGTGGATGCGTAGTCGAGCGCGACCTGGCGGTTCAGGCAGCCCTTCATTTCCGTAACGAGGCCGTTGTCGAGCGACAGCACCACGTACCTAATGCCGTTGTCGAGCGGCCAACCCTCGGTGTCCTGGCGCGCGGGCCGGAACGCCACGACGACGCGCTTGCCGATGTCGAGGACTTCCTCGACGTCACCTTCCAGGACGCGGCGTGCGCGGTTCGCGCGCATCACGCTGAGGATTTGCGTGCGGTTCTCGCAGTTCCACTCGCCGTCCTCAACGGCGCGCCATCTAGCGTCCTCGGCGAACGCCGCTTCGACCGTTTCGAAGTCGCCGCGCGACAACGCCGCCCAGGTATCGCGCACCAGCTCCTCGTGATCCACGCGAGCAGCGTAACCCGGCCGCGACGGGCACGCAATGGCCGAGCGAGGCTGTCGGTTTGCGCGACATCCGGTAACGCGAGACTGCGGTGCGGTGCGACACTCCGATCATGGCCGACGGCGAGCGCGCGACGTGGCGGTTGCAGTCGACCGACGGCTACTCGTTTCTTGTGGGGACCCTGGTGTCGGAGGCCAACGGCGGGCTGGTCCACGAGCTTCGGCTCGAGACGAGGCTCCCGGACGAGGCTGAACCAGCTACCGCGATCGTGACGATGCCGCTGTCGCCGCTGCGGCTCGCCATGTTGATCGAGTCGCTGAGCGCATGGCTGGTCCAGCCCCTCGGCGCCATCGCCTCCGATCCGTTCGAAGCCGCTGTCGACTTGGCACTGCAACGCTGGCACTCGCTGAAGCTCACGTTTGGAAGCTCCGACGACGTGATCACTACACGAGGGCAGGTCGTGTGCCGGCTCGACCTGCGCCACCAACTGTTCGAGGCAAGCATGACCTTCGCGACCGACCCGACCAGCCTCCAACTGCTGCTCGACGGGCTGAAGCAACTGCCCGTCCGAGCGCTATAGGTCGCTGCTCCTTTGCGCGGTGGCTGTTGCGTAATTGCAGCGGTTCGCCGGGTCGGGCGGGCTGTTGTGTGTCGTGCCGGCGAGAGGATCGAGCCGCTGAGTGGCTGGTGGTGCGTTTCAGGCGGCGTTGAGGGCTGTGTGGAGCTTCATTAGGTTGTGGGTGGCGGTGATGAGGCGCCATTCGGAGTGGCAGGCCGATCTTCCTCGTCGTTGGAAGCGATCAAAGCGGCGGTTGAACTTCGTGTTCGCGAACACCGGCTCGACGGTCTCCTGGCGTTTTCGGTAGAGCGTTTTGCCGAGTTCGGTTTCGAGCACGGCGCGCATGAACGCGTAGGGGCCGCCGTCCCAGCCGGGGCGGATGCCTTTGCGCTTGTCGGCGTCGGGCGGGACGAGGACCGGGATGCCCTGACCGGCGATGCGTTCCATCTGCTCTTGGTGCCAGTAGCCGGCGTCGGCAACGATCACGCCGGGCTGCTCGGTGATGCCGGCCGCTTCGAGCTCTCGCTGCACAGCGTCGATCATTGGTCCGAGGTGTCCGAAGTCTGAGGAGCCGGTGTTGATCTCGGCGGCGATCACGATCTGGTTCTCATTGACGACCGCCTGGGCGTTGTAGCCCTGGATGTAGCCGCGCGGCGCCTTGAGGTTCTTGGAGTCCGGATCGGTCACGTTCACTTTGCCGGCCGGGGTCGCAGGTGGCTGATAGGGCTTGGTGGAGCCGCGACTCAACGCCCAGCCGCGCTTGTCAACACCACGCGTGCGGTAGGCCTCGTAGTCATCGTTCGCACGCTGCTCGACCCAGAGCTCTTCCTCCAGCCGCCGCTTGGCCTCCTTCACCCGCGCCGGCCTGGACTGCGGCACCGGCTTCGGGTTCGCTGCCCGCTCGGCCTGTAGCCGCTGCTTAGCTTCGCGCAGCCAGACGCGGCGACCCTTCGCGGTCGAGAGCTCTGGCGGCAGCTCGTCGCCGCGACGATCGCCGTAGAGCTCGTCCTCGGCCGCGTCAATCGCCTTGGCCTCCTCGAGAATCTCCCGCGCGAGCTGCTCGTAGTCACGGTTCGCGTGATGCGACGCATTCGCATGCACCTTCGTCCCATCGACCGCGAGCACCCCGACACCCGCCAGCCCAGCATCCGCGCACAGCGCCAGGACCTCACCGAACAAGCCGGCGATAGCGTCCTCGTGACGCTGGCGAAACCTCGCGATCGTCGTGTGATCCGGGCACTGATTCGCCGCGATCACCCGGTAGGCAACGTCCTCCACGCACTCCCGCTCGATCACCCGCGCCGAACGCTGACCACGGCAATAGGCATAGAGCAAAAGCGCGACCATGACCTGCGGGTCGTGCGCCGGGCGGCCCACCCCATCAACGTTGTAGGGGCGATAGAACGCGTACAGATCCATCTCCTCAACAGCCCCCAGCACGAACCACACGAGATGGTTCGCCGGCAGCCAATCCCTCAGATCCGGTGGCAACAACAACGGCTGATCACGATCAAACGCAACGAAGTTCTGGGGCATACGGGCATCGTCTTAAACCCGCCGGACACCACCAATTACGCAACAGCCACCGCGAGAAGGAGCAGCCGGGATGGGGCTCTCGTCGGCTGGTAGTGGGTAGCAAGCCTGGAGGGGAGCGCCTATGCGAGGAACATGGCGTACGTTGCGGCGGTGTGCGAGGTGGGACGGGATAACACGAACAAGGAGCAGCAGATGACCAACGCTCACGAAGGCGACCGCATCCTCGGCAGCCTGCGATCGGTTGGTGGGAAGGGCGTAGTCCGCATGGAGGCGCGCTACGCCAGCGGCATCGATGACGTGTGGGCGGCACTCACCGATCGGGACCGGCTCGCTCGCTGGTATGGCGAGCTAGATGGCGACCTTCGCCGGGGCGGCGACTTTCACGCTCGCATTCTCGCCAGCGGATGGGAAGGCACCGGACACGTGGACGCGTGCGTACCTCCGCAGAAGCTGCGGCTGACGATGCGCGACGCCGACCCTCGGCCAGGTCAGCCCGGCGAGACTGTCATCGATGTCGAGCTAGCCGCCGCCGCCTCCGAGACGATCCTGGTTCTCGAAGAACGCGGAATGCCATTGGATCTTCTAGCTGCCTACGGGGCAGGAGTTCAGGTCCATGTCGAAGACCTCGGCGCCCATATTGCCGGGCGGGACCGGGTCGACGCCGAGACGCGATGGGGCGAACTCTTCCCGACCTACCAAGCACTGGCCGCCGGCATCGGCCAGTAACCACAAGCATCCCGCCCGTACGGTCGTCGCGCCGAAGTGTCGCAAAGCTCAGCGAGAAGCGACAGCAGGCCGTCAGGCGTCGATGCGGTGCGCGAGCTGGTGCTCGTAGGTAGCGGCGTCGTAGTAGCCGGTCGATTCGGCTACCGCCTGGGGCGCCCATTCTCCACACCGAGGAGGCACAGCGCCTAGAGCCCGGAAGCGTGGTCGTCGTGACTGAGGGGCACGCGACGGCCGGGTACTTCCACGTGGAGGAGGTCATCTCGCCGGAAGGCTGAGCGCGGTCCAACGGCGTGTCGGCTTTCGCGCGAAGGAGCAACGCAGCCTGGGCAGGGTCGCGTCTCAGAAGTGCTGTAAATAGCGCTCGGTGCTGTCAGAGGCGACGGCGTAGGTTCCCTCAAGTCCTGCAAGACGATGAAGGAGGCCTACGCCGTGAGACGTACCGTACCGCCGTCGGCGGAGATAGAAGCCGAGATCGACCAGCTGCTTGCTGTGGGGGTCGGTCGAGAACCCGCAGGGAGTCGCTCTCGGAGCTCGCGAGGCTCGGTGCCCGGCTGATCATTCAGCGGGCTGTGGAGGACGAGTTCGAGGCGTGGCTCGGCCGCGACTCGCTATGAGCGCCGGCCGGAGTGTCAGCGCGGGCTGCGCAACTATGAGAGCGGGTTGCGCAACGGGTTTCGCCCGCGCCGGGTGCAGACCGGCGAGGGCGAGCTGCAGATCGAGATCCCGCAGGTCCGTGAGGCGGCGGAGACGTTCGCGTCGAAGCTGTTCCCGAAGGACACCGAAGCTGTTGCGGACCGAGCCGTTGAAGGCGTTGGTGATCGGCGCGTTCGTCAGGGGCCTGTCGATGCGTGACGTCGAGTCGCTGTGCGAGGAGGCCGGGCTCGGGAAGCTGTCGAAGTCGACGGCGTCGAGGATGTGCGAGGAGCTGCAACGAGCGCTTCGAGGCGTTCAAGCGCCGCGCGCTCTACGAGATCCGGCTGGTCGCGCTGTTCCTCGACGCGACGTTCATCGCCGGTCCGCCCGAGCGGCCCGAAGGAGGGCGTGTCTGGTCGCCTGGGGGTTCACCGAACAGGGCGAGCGGGTGCTGCTTTCGGTGATGCTTGGGGATGCGCGAGTCCTACGAGGACTGGCAGGCCCTCGGCCGCGACCTGATCGCCGCGGACTTGCGGCGCCGATGCTGGTCGTCGCTGACGGCGCGCCCGGGCTGATCGAAGGCGATCGAGCAGCTGCTGGCCCGCGCTCTGACCGTCAACGCTGCGCCGTGCACCGCGCCGCGAAACCTCTACGCCAAGCTGCCCGAACGCAGAACGCGAGCGGGTCAAGCACGCCTACTGGCAAGCGCTCGACTGACGCGATCAACGAGCAAGGACGGCAAACAGCGACTCCAGGCGCTTGTCGCAGAGCTCGACAAGGACGGCTTCGACCGCCGCGTCGCAGTGCCTCGCCGACGACCTCGACGCGCTCGTCGTGCACCTGCGCTACCCGCTCAGGCACCGCCGAGCGCTGGCGCGTCAACGAACCTGCTCGAGCGCTCGCTCGGCGAAGTCAAACGGCGCACGAAGGTGATGGGCCGCTTCCCCGGCGAGGACCAGCTGCCTGACCCTCGTCTGGGCCGTTCTCGACCTCCTCATCACGCCACGCCAGACCAACGGCATCACGCTTCACCGACCTCGACCGCCAACGACCTCAACCGACGCCAGATACCACGAACCCGAGCCGACTCGCTCCCCGAGGAGGTGGCCGCCGCCGCCTAAACTAAACCCCGGGAACCGAGCCGCCGGCGAATTTACAGCAGCAAAGAGACGCGACCTGGGCAGACGCAGGCTGCTGCTTTTCCTCGAAGCAGCAGCCTGTCGGGGACGTCGCGGGCGCGTGCTGCTCGTCCGATCGCGTGTCTCGCTGGCTGCGGGGGCTCGCTTGCCTTCCGCTGCGAAGGGAGTCGTTCGAACGGTTGTCGCCGGAGGTTGCTGCCCACCGAGCGCGGACCGTGCCGGGGCCTACGGCGTTAGCGATGAGACGGGGGTGTGGCTCGTGGAGGTGTGAATTACGTCCACGCGCGCGGTAACGAGTGCGATGATCAAGGTGAGGGTTGGGATGACGGCGAGTGCGGCACGCAGCCCGGATATGCCGGCCAGGGTGCCGATCAGTGGGGGGCCGCATACGAACCCGGCCCAGCCGTAGGCTGAGACCGTGGCGATGCCAATGCCGGAAGCTAGGCTGGGGAGGTTTCCGGCGGCGCTGAACACGGTCGGTACGACGAGCGCCAGCCCGGCGCCCAGGAACGCGAATCCGATCAGTGCCGTGAGCTGCGTGTCGGCGGCGAGGGCGATGGTCATGGCAGCGGTGCCGAGCGCCGCAAGGGTTGGTAGAAGGCGGTTGGTGGGCAGGCGCACCAGGAGGCGTCCGCCGCTCAGTCGTACCGCCGCCATGACCAGCGCGAACGCGGCGTAGCCGAGACCGGCGGTGGCGGGGTCGGCGTGGACGGGCCCGCGGAGGTAGACGGCCGACCAGTCGGCGGTCGCGCCCTCGCAGAGCATGCAGGCAAAGACGGTGGCGCCGAGAATGACCGTTGCGCAGGATGGTGGCGGCCGTTCGCGGGTCGCTGAGCGTGGCCGTTCGTGAGTGTCGCGTTCGGCCTGTCGGGTGATCAGGCTGTGGTTGAAGGCGGCCGCAGCGGCGAGCATCGGTAGCGCAAGGACGAGGAGCTGCGATGCCAGTGACACGTGGGCGGCGACCGCCAGTGCACCCACCCCGGCCCCGGCGAACGAGCCGACGCTCCACGCACCGTGAAAGCTTGGCATCAGATGCCGGCGCTGGGAGCATTCAACGGCGACCGCCTGGGTGTTCATCGCTACGTCGAGCGAACCCTGGAAAGCCCCCCACGTGAACAGCGCCCCCGCCAAAAGCAGCGGGGTGCTTGCTAGACCGACGAGCGGACCGGCCGCGCAGTAGCCCAACAAGCACCCTCGGATCAGCGCACGGCTGCCGAGCATGGGAAGCAGTCGCCGCGCGATCAGCATCGCGCAGACCGCGCCGACCGGCGTCGCCAACAGCACGAGACCGAGGGTCGAGTCCGATAGCCCGAGCGCTAGCTTGAGCTGTGGAATGTGTGCCGTCCACGACGCGAACAGGAGCCCGTGTGAGATGAACGTCGCGGCCACCGCGGCGCGCTGGCGGGCGCGGGCTGCGACATGGCGGGGAGCCTGTGGCTGCCAATCGGCGATCAGCGCGTTAGACACAAAGCACGTCAACGCCTGCTGCCCGCAAAGCACTGACGGTCTCGGTCGGTGCGTCTGCGTCGGTGACCAGCACGTCGGCATCGCGGATATCGCAGACCACCGCCATACCGTCGCGGGCGAACTTGGAGGAGTCGGCGGCCACGATCACGCGGCGGGCGCTCTCTCTCAGCGCGCCCTTGACCGCGGCGTCGCCGAGGTCATACGCCGTGAGCGTCCCGCCGCCGAGCCCGCATGGGGCGATCACTACGGTGTCGAAGCGCATCGCCGCGATCGCTGCGACGGTGCCGGCGCCGGTCAGCGAGAGCTCTCCGGGCCGGAGTTCGCCGCCCGCCAGGAGTATTCGAACCGACGGGTGTTCGGCCAGCGCGTTCGCGGTCGGGAGTGACACCGGCAGCACCGTCAAACGCCGCTCGCCGAGCGACCGAGCGACCTGGAGAACCGTCGTTCCACTGTCCAACCCGACCGCCTCACCATCACGCAGCAACCGGCTGATCGCAGCGCCGATCCGGGCCTTGACCGGAGCTGCCTCCAGTTCGCGCATCCAGTACGGAATCTCGTCGCCGCGCGCCAACAAGCTCGCGGCACCGCCCCTCACCCGACGGGCCACGCCACGCCGCACCAGCACATCCAGGTCGCGGCGGATCGTCATCTCAGCCGTCCCATAAGCGCGCGCCGCCCGAGCCACCTCCAACCGACCCTCGGACCGCAGCTGGCGCACGAGCGCGCTCAGACGTTGCTCTGCATCCACCACCTCAAAGTACCACACACACTGTTCGTTCGAACAGGGGCGAAGTTAGTCTGATGCATACCTGGAACGCGGACAAAGGCGCAAAGGACCAAGCGGTCCCGGCCGTCGCTAACCCAAGCGCACGACCTACGCGATTGGTCCCGCGTGAACGCAGCACTGTGGGCGGCATCGGCCGCGCAGCGTTTGACGCGCCGGGTTTAGGCACCAGTGCCTGAACCGCTGTCAACTCCTTGCAAATGCTGCTAATCCGCCGCCCCAGCAGAATCGCCGGAATCGCCCGAATCCTCGGGCTTATCGGTCTCTGCGGCGCCGTCCTCATTGCTGCTTTGCAAGCAGGAGGTCGCCGGTTCGATCCCGGCTGGCTCCATTGGGGAAGTGGCTGCCGCGTCGCCCGTTATGGGCAGACTGTGGGCGGCCCACCCGCGCCCCTCCTAGACGAAACACACACAGTTGGCCTTGGGGGGGCGCGTCACAATCTGGCCTTTCCGAGCGAACTAGGGCCTGATGATCGAGTTCGATGACCGCGACGATCCGGTCTTGTTGGCGGCGACTGGCGACGATGGGGCCGCCTTTTCGGTCTTCTACCGCCGTCATCTGGATGTTGTGTTGCGGTTGTGCGCGCGCCGCGGCTTGGATGCGAGTGAGGCCGCGGACGTCACGGCGGAGACCTTCGCGGCGGCATTTCTGGCTCGTAACCGCTACCGGCCGCAGTCGGGGCCGGCTCGGGCCTGGCTGCTTGGGATCGCCGCTCACAAGCTGGCCGATCACCAACGGCAAGCCATCCGAACCCAGCGGGCGCTACGTCGCCTCGCAGTCGACCCAATTGAGCTGTCTGAGCGCGACGCCGTCGACTACGCCGAGATCCTCGCCCAAGAGAGCGAGTCGACGGCGACCGATGCGCTCTCGGCGCTGCCCGACGCGCAGCGTTTCGCGGTGCGCGCCCGTGTCATTGAGGGCGAGAGCTACGGGGCGATTTCGCGGCGACTGGACATCAGCGAAAGCGCCGCTCGGCAGCGGGTGAGCCGCGGCCTGACGGCACTACGAACGAAGCTAGGAAAGGAGCAGCCGTGAGGGATTTCGCCGATCAGCTCGAACGGCGTCTGCTGATTGCAGCGCGAGCAGAGGCACGACGAGGACCAAGTAGACGTTTGGGGCGTACCGTGCTCGCGTTGCCACGCGTGTGGCTCGCAGCACCCGCCGTCGCCGTGACCACCGCGGTGGCCGTCATTGCGGTCGTGTTGGCAACGGCAACCACCTCACCCACGACGGCGCCGGTCATCCACGCGCGGGTGGTGTCGTTCCGCTACCCGACGAGGGGACCCGACAGCGGCGACATCATTGCCACAGTCACCGACCCGTTCGCCGCACAGAGCGCGCTCGACGCCGCATTCCAAGCGGCAGGTCTGAACATCGTCGTTACGCTCGTGCCGGTATCGCCGAGTCTTGTTGGCACCGTCACCGCGATGAGTGGGCCCGCGAGCGGGCCGCAGATCGAACCGCTCGGTCAGGGCCCGTGCGTGACCGGTAGCGGCGGCGCTTGCGCGATCGGCGTAAAGATCCCGCGCGACTTCATCGGCCAGGGCTCGATCACGCTCGGCCGCCCAGCCCAGCCCGGCGAAGCGTACGAAGCGACGACGAGCGCGTTCGCGCCAGGCGAGAGCCTGCACTGCAGCGGCCTCGAGAACCAGCAGGTCGCACAAGCGCTACCGACGATCCAAGCCGACAAGATCACCGCGTACTGGGACGTCGCAGGCAGCAACGACCCGCCCCCCGTGTTCGGGGCGACGACCGGACCGCAAGTACCCGATACCACGCCCCCGCCCGGGAACTACTACATCACCAACGCTAACCCGGTAGCAGCCGGCGTCGTGTGGTTTATTACCTCGCCGACGCCACTGTCAGCCTCCGATGTTCAGGAGGACCAGGCGACCTACGACCAGGGCTGCTAGAGCTTCCGACACTGACGGCGCTCGTGCATGTGCCGCGGGCGCCGTCACCGCGGAGCTACTCCCGGCCGAGCATCGGGCGGCGCTTGAACCACCCCCACGCGTCAGATGGGAACAGCAGTCATCGGCGATCCCGCTCGGCTCGCTACTGCTTCCCGTGAGAGCAGCAGTCGGCGTCTCCGCAGGGCCCGTTGCTGCCTTGCGCGATCAGCGACAGCCCTGGATTCACGCGGCGAGGGCAGGAGGTCGATACGCGACTTGATGCGTTACCCACGCTTCACACTTGCGACGTTGGTCGCTGGTTTCGTCACCGTCCTCTCACTGGCGGCCTGCGGCTCGACGGCGCCGCACAGAGCGAAAACGCTGAGCGCCGGTACGCCGTATGCGTCAACGACCTATCAAGAGGTCGGAGCAGCGTCGTCGAGCTCTTCCACGTCGCGCTGGTCTATGAGCGTGACCGTCAGCAGGCTCGCGGACACCAGCCGCCAGCGAGCCCAGATCACCGTGAGCTATGAGTGCTCACCGAGCGGGCCGGCGTGTCGTTGGTCCAGTGAGGCCAGCCAGACTGGTTCCGGTACCTGTCCCGCCATGTTCGACGCTGCTCACTCGATCTGGACAGGGCCAGCCGAGCCGACGCCCGGCACCGAACACGCAAGCGTCATCTTCCAGCCGATGCAGCACCTCGCCAGACCTCACGTCTGCGTCTACGTCAACGACTGACGCGAGTCGCACCCGCCGTCGAGCAGCACGAGCCCGTCGCTGCGGAGCATGCGCTCCGCTTACACCACCGGAGCACCGTAACGGACGTTACTGGGCCGTCCCGATCGCGGTGTAGTTCTGCTTGACGCCCGTGCAAAAGGAGTTTGCGCCCTGAAAGTCGAAGTAGCTGAGGACAGTCCCGGTTGCCTTGCCACCCTTTACAAAAGTCCCGGTGACCGTGTCAGTGCCGGAGCTCTTGTGGCTGGCACCTCCGAGCGGGTAGAGCTTGAGCACGACCTTGAAGGTCCCTGTCTTAGTGATATTGCCCGAGCCTGGCTTCGCCTGGGGGAAGCCGCCCGCGCTTCCTTTGCATTTGATCGCGATACCCGCGCCCAGGTTGGTGACCCTCTTCCCGTTCGCCGACACCCTGAAGGTGACGGACACCTTCGCCGTGGGCTGGGTCGTGTAGGTCCATCCCTGCTTCGGAGCCGTCGCGAGCGCGACCCCAGCCGTCGACAACGCCGCGGCCACCGTGAGGGCACCTCCCACCGCCAGCGCACTGCGGCACCGTGATTTCTTCGACATCTCTCACCCCTGAGTTGTTCGGCCGCAAGTCTACCGTCCGTTTAAGCTGCGGCCCACACTGGGGGGTCCCGCGATAGCGCAACGCGGCGGAGTCTGAGCGGCATGACTTCAGCTCGGGAGGCGGCCAGATCGTCCATCCGACATGGATGGTCTGGCGCAATGCCGCCGGAACGGTCATCCGCCGCTTCCGCGGGCGCCTTTAGATACGACCTCGCGACTGCCGCCGTGGCCGACGGTGGACTGCCGCCTACTGCTCGGGAAGCTCGGGCACCGCTCGCAGCTCGACGATTGTGCGCTGGCCCTCGGCGTCCTCGGCCTCGATCGCGGACGGAAGGATCGCGTTCGCGTCGTCGACGGCGATTCGTCGCGGCTGCTGGACCATGTGCTCGAGCCCGTCCCGCGGACTGCCCGGCTCGGCGAGGCTGATCACCAGCACCGCGTCGCGGTCGTCGTAGCTGATGCCGGTGAGGATCAGTCGCTCCGCCTGGACCTGCGCCCCGAGGTCGCTGCCGTCGATCTCGACGGTCGCCTCGACCGTGCCGAGGTGGCGGCTCAGATCGTCGAAGTAGGTTCGCCAGCTCGCGCTCGGAAGCTCCTGGGTCTCGTGCGCCATCCGAGCGAATGCTACCGACACTCCCGCTCCACCGACGGCGGAACCGGGAGCCCGGAGCCCGTCATCGACCGGAGCGTACGCAGTCGACGACGTGACACCCCGTCCGCGAATGGCAGCGGGGCTCGGAACCGCCGGCGTGCCGGCCAGGTGGCTAACGTCTCGGCATGCCCGACCCCCCGCGGGTACCCCCGTTGGTTGTCGTGCTCACGGTGGTCGTAGCGCTGGGCGTGTGCGCAATCGCCGCGGCCGCCCTGGTGCCCGCTCTCCTCGGAAGCCTTGGCTCATGGTTCGCACTTGTGGCCGGGGCACTGCTGCTGGTCGCAGCCCTGGTGTTGCTCTGGGTGATCCAGCGCACCATGTGGTAACCGGCGATCGTCTCCCCGTTGTCCGCATCGCACGAACCTCGACAGCGGCGGCGCCGGTGGCTACGCGGGGTCGCGTCGTCGCAGGGCTCGTGTTCGCGTTGCTGCGATGGTGAGAATCAGCGGCGTCGCGATCAGCCCGATGATGATCAGCGGTAGTCCGAGGTCAGGCCGGCCCTGGTGCAGCGATTGTGCGAGTCCGACGAGTGCGACGAAGGCGCCAACGAACGAGCATGCGATCGCGAATCGCGGGTCGGTCGGTAGCAGCGCGAGCGCGAACGGAAGGCCGACGGCGACCGGCAGCAGGTAGAGCGCGGCGACGCCGCCCCGGGGCGTGAAGAACACGGCGCCGAGCGTGGCGATCACGACGAGCCAGGCAAGCCGGCGGATGTCGCGCCTGCGTTGTCTGGGAGCGATCAGCATCGGCGCGAAGCAGCCAACGAGGATGATGAGATCGGGCAGCAGCAGGCCGTTGGTGTCGAACGACCGCCAGCTCACCCCGGTTACGACCGCGAAGAATGCGAACCCGCAGATCGCTGCGATCCGGTCATAGCCGACCAGTGCCAGCGCGAGCGCGAGCGCGAGCAAACCAATCTCCCAGGCCCACCCGCGCCCCGTGCCCACCTGCCCATGCGACAGGTAATCACCGACGCGGACACACAAAAGCTCGGCGATGATCGCGGTTCCCCCGTAACACATGCCGTCGGCGATCAGCCGCCTCGCGCCGAGCCGTGCCGTGGAGGTCGCGCGCGCCGCCAGCCCGCGGCGCACCAGGTCGACGAGCTCGCGGGCAAATGCAGCGTTGGATTGCCCGCTCGAATCGAGCAGCGTCCCCACCATCTCCGTGCCGCTGGACGTACGCACGAGCGGCGGGTAGGCGCGTAGCGCCAGGCGAACGATGCGCTCGCGGCTCACGCCACCGCCGCCTTCGATGTCGCCCGCAAGCGCGTCGAGACGGTGCGGGCCGCTTCACTCATCCGCATAGATTCCGCCTCCAGTGCGCCGCGACCGTCACGCGTGAGTGTGTAGTCGCGACGTTCCCGCCCGCCCTGCACATACGGCGCGCCGGCGACTACGAGGCCCTCCTTGATCGCCCGATCGAGCAACGCGTACAACGTCCCGGTCGACAGACGCACGCTGCCGCCGGACAGCTCCCCGGCACGACGCACGATCCCGTAACCGTGCAACGGACCATCAACCAAGGCCGCCAGCGCAAAGTAGCTCGGCGTCCGAAACTCCATGCGCCACACAATAAGTCGATCATCGACAGGTTGTCAAGACGACGCGCTGTTGCCAGGTGCAACGTTCTCTTAACGCAAGCGCGCAGCGGCGAGGTGCTCGCCACGCGAGTCGCGTGACCGCCTTATCTGAACGAATTCTCATCGGCAAGGGCCAAGACGCTTCATCTCCGCGCGTATCCTCGAGGTCCAGCCCCCAATGGCGATTCGAGACAGACACAGGGCGGCGGACGGCCCGCCGCGGGACCGTGAGCCGGCTGCCGTGCGAACGCCTGACCGTGGCGAGCTCAGCGCTCCGGGCGGCGATCAGCGGCGCCGGCGTCGCCACAGGCGGATCCTTCTCGGGACGCTGGCGCCGTTGGTCCTGGTTGTCCTCTATTTCGGCATCTCCTACGCGAACTACATGCTCGAGC
The DNA here is from genome assembly GCA_963709225.1 of uncultured Solirubrobacterales bacterium. GTDB lineage: Bacteria > Actinomycetota > Thermoleophilia > Solirubrobacterales > Solirubrobacteraceae > Palsa-513. The sequence goes on along the minus strand of CAVPVM010000005.1, from coordinate 338,603 downwards.
CGACGAGCGAGACCTTCTCTGAGCGTTCGGCGGAGTGGGTGCGCGACGACGTGCCGTTCGGCAACTGGATCGTCGACACGGCTGAGCACTACACGGCGAGCACGCCCCGCAAGGGCGGTCCGGGACTCAAGCGCCTGCCCAGCGTCGGGCTCAGCCCGGTACTGCCTGCGGTCCGCCACGCCAAGCACGCCGCCTACAGGCCGCCACCGATCAAGCCGGTGTTCGCCACGCCGCTGCCCGGTGAAGGCGTCTGGCACCGTACGGGCCCATCCGTCGATGGCGAGCCGCCGGTGCTCGTGACGAGCTACCGGCCGAGCACCGAGTACCCGTCGATCGTCGCCTATGTGCTGTGGATCGACCATACCCGCACCGACCTCGCCTACTACCCCGGCCGCTATGAGCCACCGAGCGCGGTCGACCGGGGTCCGATGATGGTTCCCGTGGATCAGCGCCACCGGCTGCTCGCAACCTTCAATGGCGCCTTCACACACGTCGACACCGATAACGGCTCGGCGGTCAACGGCCACACCAATGAGCCGCTGATTGACGGCAACGCCACACTGGTCGGCTACCGCGACGGAACCGTGAACATCGTCAAGTGGACGGGCGGGCCGAACGCGCCGGCCAATGTCGCCTGGGCGCGCCAGAGCCTCACCCCGATTCTCTGGGACGGCAAGCCCAACCCCGAGTTGAACACCGACCCGAACAGCATCCAGTGGGGTTACACGCTCGGCGGCGTCACCTTCACTCCGCGCACCGCCGTCGGCGTCGACGCCCACGGCAACGTGATGTTCGTGGTCGCGTCAGCGGCGACGGTGATCTCGCTCGCGCAGATCCTTCAGCACATTGGCGCGGTTCGCGGGATGGAGTTCGACATCAATCCCGAATGGCACACGCTGATCACCTACTCTCACAAGAACGGGCTCGGGCCGACGATGGTCGAGCCGCAGCCCGAGCAGTCCCCCGACCGCTACCTCACCCCCGACGACCGTGACTTCATGGCGGTGTTCGCCAAGGTGCCCGGCCCGGTGACCGTCCCGTTCAAGTAGTCAGTTCGCTGGCCGTCGGGCCGGCCGCATGATGTTGAGCGAACCTGGCCTAGTGGCTGCCGCGTTCAGTCGAATGGGCGTCGCGTCCTGTGATCCGACGAGTGATCCTGACGACCGGCGCGACGAGGATCCCGAGAAGCCCACCCGCCACGCCGGCGGGAATGCCGCCCTCGAAGAGCGCAAATCAGGCGGTCTGCCAGTGGGCCATGAGGCCGATGACCAGTCCGGCGATTGCCCCAATCACGCTGCCGCAGAGCGCTCCGATGATCGCGCAGCGTTCCAGCAGCGAGCTGTCGCTCAGCCCCAAGCGCTTCGTCACGGCCGGATCATCGCAGCCCCCACTCGGGCGGATGATCCCGTTCGCGGACGAGCTCTTCGACGAGCACGAGATCGCCGGTTCGATCCCGCCCGGCTCGACGGGGCGTTCACGCGGGCGCGCGAGCGCGAGACGCCAGTTATGCGCTGGAGTCCGTTACCCGGCCGTCCGCTCGACCGGAGACTCGACGGCGACGAGCAGAAGCCACGCCCCGGACACGATGAAGAAGAACGACACCATCATTCCCGCCCCGACCGCGTACAGGCCCCACGAGTGTCCGAAGAACAGGATCGCGGCGCCGGCCTGCTCGATGACCAGGCAAACCGCGTAACCGAGCGTCCGGAAGAGAACGCCGTGCTGTGCCGCGCCGTTGCCGCGGAGCGCTCCGTCGAGACTTTGCAAGAGCACGTCACGTTGTGCGCCGCTGCTGCTGCGGAGCGCCCGGTGCAGACTTCGGAGCACGACGAACTCGACGCCGATGAGCACGACAAACAGCTCGGCGCCCACGGCGCGCCCGCTCTGGCCGCCCATCAGGACGAGGCCGCAGCGGACGAAGACGTCGGTGAGCGCGGTGAGGATCGTGCGAGCGCGATGGCGGTGCGCCGGGTTGTGGACGATGTCCGAGAGGTGCAGCGACATCGCGACGAACACGAGGCCGGTCAGGGCGGCCGCGCCGCCGCCGACCATTACGAAGTAGTCGTGCCAGAGCGGGGCGTTAAACATCGGTGGGCCCCGGGCGTGCGGGTGACGCTTGTTTGCGCTGATGCAGCCGACCGGTCATGGCGCGGCGAATGATCGCTTATCTGGGCTGAGCGGAAGCCCTCGCCGCGGTGCGGGTCGCCTACGGCAGGCTTTCGATGATCCGGACGAGCTCGTCGCGTTGGTAGCCCTGCTGGCGGGCGAAGCGAACGAGTTCGCGCGCCCGGGCGGTGACGGCTCCTCTCTGGGGCGTGCCGGCCACCGTGATGCCGCGGCCGCGGCGGAACTCGAGGATGCCCTCGTCGCGCAGCACGCGCAGGGCGCGCAGCACGGTGTTCGTGTTGACCCCCAGCTCGGCGGCCAGATCCCTCGCCGGCGGCAGGCGTTCGCCCGGCTTGGCCTCGCCGTCGGAGATCGCGCGGCGGATCTCTGCCGCCACCTGTTCGTGAAGGTTGGTCGGCTCGCCGCGGTCGACCTTGACGTCCAGCATGATGCTAAAAATACTAGTTTCAATCGGTCCGGGCTGAGAGGTTTCAGGCAAGCAGCTCGCGCAGACGCGGCTCGACCCGCTCAGCCAGCTCGCGTGCGCCTGCCGATTCCGCCAGCAGCGCGGTGAACTCGGGCCCCATCGTGGCACCCCCGGCGTCGCAATCCCGCAATCATTGGCCCTCATGCCACGCGGCGGCGCCAGGATCGAGCTGCGCGCGCCGGCCGCGCGCGACCGCGCCGAGTTCACCGCCGCGATGCGCGCCAGCCGGCGTCTGCTCCATCCGTGGATGGTCGCGCCGGCGAGCGACGAGGCTTTCGCGGCGCTGCTGCGACGCAACCGCGACGAGCGTTTCGAGACGCTGCTCGCCTGCCGGCGCGTCGACGGCGCGATCGTCGGCTTCTTCAACATCGCCGAGATCGTGCGCGGGCCGTTTCAGAGCGCCTACCTGAGCTACGCGGCCGTCGCGGCGCACGCCCGCCGGGGATACATGACCGAGGGGCTCGAGCTCGTGCTCCGCGATGCCTTCACCCGGCTTGGGCTGCACCGTCTGGAGGCCAACATCCAGCCCGCAAACGCGGCGTCGATCGCGCTGGTGGCGCGCTGCGGCTTCGTCAAGGAGGGCCTGTCGGAGCGCTACCTGAAGGTCGGGGGGCGCTGGCGCGACCACGAGCGCTGGGCGATTCGCAGCGAGCAGTGGCGGGCGCGGGGCGGCACGCGCCCGCTCCGCCAGCGCGGCGCGAGCTGACGGTGTTCGCGCCGCGCGGCGCGCGGAGCCAGAACGACGTGGAGGCCGCTGGAGCGCAGCGGCCTCCACCCTCTCCGGCCCGGCGGCAGCCGTGGCCGGCCATCAACAACGGCCAATCAGGCGATCGTCCCGGCGTTCGCGAGGCGCCCCGCGAGGGCGGCGCGGCTGCGGGCGGCGAGGCTGAGCGTGCGGGCGGTCGTCATCGCGAGGGCCATCAGGATCAGCGCGTCGGTCAGCGCGCCGGCCGTGATGTGGTGAGCGAGCATCCAGCTGTCGAGGCTGCCGGCGAACCAGTGCGAGCTTCCGTAGATGAAGGCCAGGCGGGCGCCGACGACGACCACCCAGATCGCGGCATAGCCGTAGCCGGTGCGCGTGACCGCGTGGCCCTGGCGTTCGTCGTGCTCGACGTGCATCAGCGTCGCGGCGAGCAGACCGAGCGCGGCGCCGGCGCCGACGCCGGCGATCTCGATCGCGAGGCCGGAGCCGGAGGTGGCGAAGGCGGTCAGGTAGCTCGCGCCGGCGACGCCGGCGATCACGAGCGGACGGATCAGGCGCTTCCTCGTGACGGCGCGGACGCCGAGGTCGGAGAGGAAGACGCCGGCGAGGATTGCGGCGGAGAGGATCAGGGCGCTGGTCGGCATTTGTGGCTCCTTGTTCTGTTGGGCTCGGGCTGTTGAGAACACGGTCGCAGCGGCGGGCTGCCGTGTCGTCGGCGCGTGGGACGATCTACGGGTGGAACTTCAGGGTCGTCTCCACCCGTCTCTCCACCCGCCGGGTCGGCTCGAGGTGGGGCGCCTACTCGCCCTCGGCCGGCTCGCGGGGCTCGCGCTGGTCGACGTCGAGTGCGCGCTGACGCACCGCCACGCCGGTCCGAGGGCGCTGCTGATCGTGCTCGCCGTGCTCGCAAACGCGGGGGCGCTCGCGTGGCTGTCGGCGTGGCCGCGGCACGTCTCGGTTCGACCGGCTGCGCTTGGCGTGTTCGCCGCCGCCGGCGGCCTGCTGGCATCGCTGCAGCACGGCAGCCCCGCGCTCGCGCTGCCGGCGGTGGCCGTCGTTCAGGCGGTTGCCGACGGGTCCGCGGTCGCGGGAATGGCAACCGTGGCGCTCGCGTTGGTCGCGGTCGAGGCCGGCGTGGTCTGGGCCAGCCTCGGCACGAGCGCCGCATTCGGATACCCCGGGATCGTGATCGGCAGCGCGCTGCTTGGGCTCGCGCGCCGCCAGTACACGATGCAGGCGCGTTTCGCGCAAGCCCTGGTCGAGCAGACGCGCCAGACCGAGGCGGCGAGCAGGCGGGCGGCGGCGCTCGACGAGCGCACGCGCATCGCCCGTGAGATCCACGATGTGCTCGCCCACGCGCTGGGCGGGCTGACGGTGCAGCTCGAGGCCGCCGAGCTGCTGCTGGCCGAGCGGGGCGACCTCGACGGCGCGCTCGAGCGCATCCGGCTCTGCCGGCGCACGGCGCGGGAGGGGCTCGAGGAGGCGCGCCGCGCCGTTTCCGCGCTGCGCGCCGACGCGCCGCCGCTACCCGAGAGCCTCGCCGGACTGATCGAATCCCACCGCGAGCAGGGAAGCAGCGGCGAGCTGGTGATCGAGGGCGGCGCCCGAGATCTCGCCCCCGAGGTGTCGCTGGCCCTGATGCGCGCGGTCCAGGAGGCGCTCACCAACGCCCGCCGGCACGCCCCCGGCGCGCGGGTGCGGGTGCTGCTTCGCTACGGCGCGGACGGCACGAGCGTGACGATCACCAACGATCTCTCACCGGCCGCCGGCGCGACGGCGGCGCCGGGCGCCGGTGCGCGGCGCAGCGGTGGCTACGGCCTTGCCGGGATGCGCGAGCGGCTCGAGCTCGCCGGCGGGCGCCTCGTCGCGGGGCCGGGGCCGGACGGCTGGACGGTGCGGGCGGAGGTGCCTTCGCCGTGACCGGCCCGTTGCGGGTGCTGGTGGTGGATGATCAGCAGATCGTGCGGGAGGGCCTCGCCACGATCCTCGACCTGCTCGACGACGTGACGGTGGTGGGGACCGCCGCCGACGGGGCGCAGGCGCTCGAGCTGGTCGCCCGCCGGCGCCCGGACGTCGTGCTGCTGGACCTGCACATGCCGGTTCTCGACGGCGTTGAGGCGACGCGGCGGATCGTCGCCGAGCACCCGGGCAGCGCGGTTCTGATCCTGACGACCTACGGCGAGCACGACGACGCCCTGGAGGCGCTGCGCGCCGGGGCGCGAGGCGTGCTCACGAAAGACGCCGGGCGCGAGGAGATCTCGCGAGCCCTGCACCAGGCCGCCGCCGGCCACATGACGCTGGCGCCGCCGCTTCAGGCGCGGCTGCTTGCCGCCGCCGCTCCGCCGGCGGAACCTTTGCGCGACGCCGACCTCCCTGACGGGCTGACGCCGCGCGAAGCCGAGGTGCTCGGGCTGATCGGCGCCGGCTTCACCAACCGCGAGATCGCCGAGCGCCTCGTCGTCTCCGAGGCGACGGTCAAGACGCACATCAACCACCTGTTCGCGAAGATCGACGCGCGCGATCGGGCGGCCGCGGTCAACTACGCGAACCTGCACGGGCTGCGGCCGTCGTGACCGCAAACGCCGAGGCGCCGGGCACGCCGCGCCGCCCGTCTCGCCGAGCCGGCTCGATCCGCGGTGCGCTGGCCGGCGCGACCGCCGCCGCGGTCTGGGCCGCCCAGCAGCCGATCGACAAGCGCGTGTTCGCCTTCCCCTTCGACGACGTCGAACTGCTCGGCAAGGCTGTCACACGCGGTCCGCGCTGGCGTGCCGCCGGCACGGCGGTGCACCTCCTCAACGGTGCCGCCTTCGGTGTCCTCTACGCCAACCTGCAGCCTCGCGCCCGCAGCCTGCCGCCGTGGGCGCGCGGCCCGACCGCGGCGCTCGCCGAGCACCTCGCGAGCTGGCCGGCGACCGCGCTGACCGATCGCTTCCATCCCGCTCGCGACGAGCTCCCGGCGCTGAGTGGTTCGAGCCGCGCGTTCGCGCAGGCCACCTGGCGGCATCTCCTGTTCGGAACCGTCCTCGGCGAGCTCGAGCGGCGGCTGCCGGCGCCGCCCTCGCCGGGGCGGGTCTGAGGGATCGCGGCGCCTCGCGCGAGCGCGGCGCGTCGCGCGCGCTAGCGCAATGCGTCGCGCGAGCGCAGCGCGCCGCGCCGTCGCTCGCGCGGCCCCCGCAGGACGCCGCCCTCCTCACAACCCTTCGCGCAGCAACCGCAGCGAGCGCAGCAGCTCGGCGACCGACCACGCCTGGAACGGGCAGCCGGTCGCGAGGTGCGGGGCGTCGCCGTCGGCGGTCTCCGACACCGAGCCGAGCCCCCATTCGTGCAGATGGGCGCGCAAGCCGTCGGCGGCGCCCGCCGGATCGACGCCGGTGCGCAGCGCGCCCTCGACGTAGGGGCCGATCAACCACGGCCACACCGTCCCCTGGTGGTAGGCGCTGTCGCGCTCGGCGGGGCCACCGCGGTGGCTGCCGCGGTAGGCGGGGTCGTCGGGCGCGAGCGAGCGCAAACCGAGCGGCGTCAGCAGGTCTGCGCGGCAGGCCTCGACGACGGAGGGGTCCGCGAGCGGCGCATGAGGCAGCGAAACGGCGAGCAGCTGATTGGGCCTCATCGCCAGCTCATCGCCCGAGGGGCCGTCGACCACGTCCACCAGGCCGCGCCCGTCGGTTCGCCGAAACCGCTCGGCAAACGATGCCGCGGCCTGGTCGGCGAGTGCGCTCCAGCGGCGCTGCGAGTCGCCGGCGCGGCCCGAAAGCCACGCGGCCGTGCGCAGGGCGTTGATCCACAGCGCGTTGATCTCGACGGCCTTGCCGGCGCGTGGCGTCACCGGCAGATCGCCGACCCGGGCATCCATCCAGGTCAGCGCGAGACCTTCGGCGCCCTGGCGCAGCAGCCCGTCGGCGGGGTCGGCGGCGATGCCGAAGCGCGTTCCGTCCAGATGGCGCTCGAGCAGCTCGTCGATCGCGCCGCCCAGCTCGCCGGCGAGGTCCACGTCGCCGGTCACGGTGACGTGGCGGCCGATCGCGTGGACGAACCACAGCGTGGCGTCGGCCGTGTTGTACTGCGCCGCGCCGGAGTCGGTGGTGTTGGCGAGCATGCCCTCCGAGAGCGTCGCCGCCGCGCGGGTCAGCAGGCTGCGGCCCTCCGCCGCCCGGCCGGTGCTCAGGAACAAACCCTCGTATGAGGTCATGGCGTCGCGCGACCACTCGCCGAACCAGGGGTAGCCGGCGCAGACCGTGACGCCCGCGGCGGTGGCCACGACGAACTGGTCGGCGGCGAGCACGAGCGACGCCTCGACCGGTCCGTCCGTCCCCGACCGCCCGACCAACTCACGCGCGCGGCGGCGCGCGGCGTCGACAATCCCGGCGCCCGCACCGGCTCCCGCGCCCGCGCGCCCCACCACCGCGCGCCCCACCACCGCGCGCCCCGCACCCGCGCCCGCACCCGCGCCCGCCCCGGCGCCCGACCCCGCCTCCGCCCCGGCGCCTGCGATGGCCAGCACCTCCAGCGTCTCACCGGCCGCGAGTTCGGCGCCAAATTGCCCGGCGGCCCAGAGGTCCTCCGTGTCGACGAGGCCGCGCGCGGCCTCCTCGCGGTAGCGCACGCCCCGGTACCACTCGCCCCCGGGCTGCCAGCCGGGCCCGAGCACGCGGTAGCGCCCCTCGAACTCGAAGCCGCCGGCCACCGGCGCGACGGCCGGATCGCCGCCCGCGTACCGCTCGCCGTGCGCGTCGCGCCAGGTGCACAGCGGCGTCAGCTCGAGCGCCACATCGCGGTCGGCGCGCAGCAGGCGGTGCACGACCGACACGGTGGCGCGGCCGGGCTCGAACGCGATCTCGCGTTCGAGCACGACACCGCCGACCGACCAGCGCCAGCGCGGCACGCCGTCCTCGAGGTCGAAGGTCTCAAGCAGCGTGTGTCCCTGCGGGTCGACGACGCCGCCCGCCCATTCGTCGCAGGCCAGATGAACTCGCCGGTCGCCGATCACAAGCACCGGCTCGAGCGCGGCGAGCCCCATGCAGCGCTGGCCCGGCGTCGCGCCGGCCACCACCAGCAGGCCGTGGTAGCGGCGGGTGCGCAGACCGGCGACGGTGCCCATCGCGTAGCCGCCGAGCCCATCGGCGACCAGCCACTCGCGCAGCGCGGCCTCGGCGAGGGTGCCGCAGACCTGCGGGCCGAACATGACCTCCATCACCCGTAGAGCGAGCGCGCGCACGCGTCCGGCGGATGGCGGCGCCCGACGATCAGATCCGCCACCAGCGCGCTCCACCCCGTCTGGTGCATGGCCCCCAGGCCGGCGCCGTTGTCACCGTGGAAGTATTCGAAGAAGAGCAGGTTCTCGCGCCAGCGCGGGTCGCACTGGAGCTTCTCGACAGCGCCGTAGACCGGCCGTCGCCCGTCCTCGCCGGGCAGCCAGATCGAGATCAGCCGGCGACGCAGGTCCGCGGCGATCTCGTTCAGCGTCAGCTGATGACCGGACCCGGTCGGGTACTCGACCAGGATCCCGTCGCCGACCTGTTCGCCGAGCCGCGCGAGCTCGTCGACGAACAGGTAGTTCAGCGGCATCCAGACCGGCCCGCGCCAGTTCGAGTTGCCGCCGAACAGCCCCGTGGTCGACTCGGCCGGCTCGTAGTCGACGCTCGCGACCATGCCGGCGATCTCGACCCGGTAGGGCGTCTCGCGCAACCGCGCCGAGACCGAGCGCAGGCCGAAGGGCGAGAGGAACTCATCCTCGGCGAAGGCGTGGGCGAGCAGCCGGCGGGTGCGTTCGAAGCCGACCGCGCTGAGCAGCAGCCGCTTGTGCTCGCTGCCGCGAATGATCTGGGTCGCCGAGTGGCGGTCACGTTCGTGGCGCTGCTCGAGCCTCGCGAAGGCCTTGCGCAGCGACGTCGCGAGGCTGATCTCGCCGGTGTCGAGCACGACCGTTGGCAGCAGCGGGATCAGGCCGACGATCGAGCTGACCTTCAGCGGTGTGCGCGTCCCGTCGCTCGCCGCCAGCACGTCGTAGTAGAAGCCGTCCTCCTCGTCCCACAGCCCGGCCCGCTCGAGCGCGGCGGCGATCAGCGCGAAGTGCTCGAGGAACTTGAGCACGAGATCGTCGTAGGCGTCGTCGCGCGTCGCGAGCACGGCCGCGATCGTCAGCATCGTCAGGCAGTAGAACGCCATCCAGCCGGTCGCGTCGGATTGCTCGAGCGTGTCCATGCCCGGCAGGTTCGAGCGGTCGATCGCGGAGATGTTGTCGAGCCCGAGGAAGCCGCCCTCGAAGATGTTGTGGCCCTGGCTGTCCTTGCGGTTGACCCACCAGGTGAAGTTGACCAGCAGCTTGAGGAAGATGCGCTCGAGGAAGTCGTAGTCGGCGCCGCCGTCGATCGCCCAGACCTTCATCGCCGCCCAGGCGTGCACGGGCGGGTTGACGTCGCCGAACGCCCACTCGTAGGCCGGCAGCGCGCCGTTGGGGCTCTGCATCCACTCGCGACACAGCAGCAGCAGCTGGTACTTCGCGAACGCGGGGTCCAGGTGGGCGAGGACGACGGCCTGGAAGCCGAGGTCCCACGCGGCGAACCACGGGTACTCCCACGGGTCGGGCATCGACATGATGTCGGCCGCCAGCAGGTGGCGCCAGGAGGCGTTGCGCCCGTGCAGGCGCGACGGCGGCGGTGGCGGCTGGCCGGGGTCGCCGTCGAGCCAGCGGGCGACGTCGTAGCCGTAGTACTGCTTGCCCCAGACCATGCCGGCGAAGGCCTGGCGCATGATCGCGCGCTCATCGCGCGTGCAGTCTCCTGGCGCCAGCTCGCCGTAGAACTCATCGGCCTCGCTCTCGCGCGCCGCCATCACGCGTTCGAACGCGGCGCCCAGCAGCTGGCGCTGCGCGCGGGGCCGCTTTGCGCTCTCGCTCAGACGCAGCCTCAGCTCGACGGTCTCCCCGGCGGCGACCGTCAGCCGGTACCAGGCGGCGGCCTTGGTGCCCACCCCGTCCGGATTGACGGTCGCCGCGCCGTGAAGGACGTGCTCGCCGATGCCGTCCTTCGGGTGGGCCGGACTGTCCGCGGTTCCGAACAGGCGCGCCGCGTTGGTCTCGTTCTCGCAGACGAGGATCGGCGGCTGGCCGCCCTCCGGATCCGGCCCGACCTGGAGCGTGTAGCTGCCGAGCGACTCCTCCTGCGCGGTCACGATCTGCCCGTCGGCGCGCAGCGTCGGCCTGGCCACGTCATCGCCCCAGGACCAGCGGTTTCGAAACCACAGCGTCGGCAGCACGTGCAGCTGCGCCGTCTCGCGGCCGGCGTTGGTGACCCGCACCGCCATCAGCACGTCCGTCGGGTCGGCCTTGGCGTAGTCGACCTCGACGACCCAGTAGCGGTCGTCATCGAACACGCCGGTGTCGAGCAGCTCGTACTCGGGGTCCGCCTTCGAGCGCCCGGCGTTGGTCGCGACGAGATCGTCGTAGGGGAACTCCGCCTGCGGGTAGTGGTAGCGCCAGCGAAGCCAGGCGTGGCTCGGCAGCGCGTCGAGGTACCACCAGTACTCCTTCACGTCCTCGCCGTGGTTGCCCTCGTTCCCGCTGAGACCAAACATCCGCTCCTTGAGGATCGGGTCGCGCCCGTTCCACAGCGCCAGCCCCAGGCACAGGCGCTGATGCACGTCGCAGATCGCCGCCAGCCCGTCCTCGCTCCAGCGGAAGGCGCGCGAGCGGGCATGGTCGTGGGGCAGGTACTCCCACGCGGTGCCGTCGGCGCTGTAGTCCTCGCGCACCGTGCCCCAGGCGCGCTCGCTCACGTACGGGCCCCATGTGTACCAGGGCGTCGCGGACGACAGCCCCTCTTCCGGTTGACCGAAGCTCTCGACTCTCTCTCGCTCAGCTCCCACTTCTGCCGCCCTCGGGGTCGATCTCGATGCAGGGTCCCACGTTTGCGAGGTCCCGGGCGCGTTCGCTGGCGTTACACCGCCGCCGGCGCCGCCGGGCCGACGCCGCGCGCAGGTCGCGCGACGCGGGCGAGCCGGCGGCCGTCCGCGCGCAGGCCCCCGCCCGGCCCGGCCGCTAGTCCCCCGCCGGGCTGTAGCGATTCAACCGCGCCCGCGCGGTGGTCGATTGGCGCTCGACCAGCTCGGGTTCGAAGCGGACGTCGCCGTGGCGGTGATCGGGGTCCATCGTCTCCGCGATCAGGAGCTGCGCGGCGGTCCTGCCGACCTCGTACTTCGGCTGGCGGATCGAGGTCAGCGCCGGCGTCAGCATCGCCGCGAACTCGACGTCGTCGTAGCCGACCACGCTGATGTCGCGGGGCACGCGGACGCGGCGCAGCGCCAGCGCGCGCAGCACCGTCACGGCGATCTGGTCGTTCACGCAGACGACCGCGGTCGGGCGATCGTCGAGCGCGAGCAGCTCGTCGACGTGCTGCTCCGCCTGTTCGAGCGAGGTGATCGGGTCGATCGTGTACTCGATGATGCTCTCGTCGGGATCGAGCTCCGCCACGCGCGCCGCACGCCGCATCCCGCGGCGGCGCTCGGCGCACTGCGACAGATGCAGCGGCCCATTGATGAAGGCGATCCGGCGGTGCCCGAGCTCGAACAGGTGGCGCGCGGCCAGCTCGCCGCCGTGGGCGTGGTCGACCGAGACCGAGCAGAGGTCGCCATCGGCGCTGCGGCGGTCCAGCAGCACGACGAGCGTGCCGCGGTCGCGGAGCTTCTGCAGGTGGCGGATGCTGCGCGTCGCCGGCGTGATCAGGATCCCCTGCACGCGCTGCTCCTCGAGCAGCCGCAGGTAGCGCTCCTCGCGGTCGGGCGAGCCGTCGGTCGAGCAGACATAGACGGCGCAGCCGTGCTCGTGCACGACATCCTCGAGCCCGCGCACGGTCTCGGTCGCGAACGGGTTGGCGGCGTCGAGCACGACGGCGCCGAAGCAGCGGCTGTTGCCGCTTCGCATCTGGTGCGCGGCGGAGCTGCGTACGAAGCCGAGCCGCTCGATCACCTCGAGCACGCGGTCGCGCGTCGCGGGTGCCACGCGATCGGGCCGGTTGAGCACGTTGGACGCGGTGCCGAGCGAGACGCCCGCCTGCTCGGCGACATCGCGGATCGTCACGCGGCCGATCGACGCCTGGCGCGCGGCGCCGACCGCCCGGCGGGCCGGGTCGGGTCGGGCGGCTACGTCATCGCGCCTTGGCGTCAACTCACTTCCCTCGGCCTGGATCTCGCCGCGGCACGCGGTGGGAGCGGGCGGCGTCGGTCAACAATAGCGCCGCGCCCACCGCCGATTGAACACGCCCCGCGGATTGAACAACGCGCACAATGGCGCCCACACGCCCAACCGGCGCGGGCCGCGCGAGTGTCGATGTTCAGTCAGACAGTCTTTATGGGCCCTGGCGCTCCGCGCCCGGCCGGGTTTCTACTGCTCGGGCGGGACCGTCCACTGGCGGTCCGGCGACCGCCGCCGCTTCGGGATCTCGATCAGCTCGACCACGACTCCGAGCTGCTCGAGCGAGTCGACGTAGGTGAAGCCGCCGTCGCCGTCGAGGCCGTAGCCGCGGCCCCACTGGCTGATCGCCATGCCACGCTGCTCGAGCGCCGCGGCGTCCGCGTCGAGGCTCGTCGTGAAGTGGCCGATGTGGTGGAAGCCGAGCCCGCGCTGCTCGATCCACTCGGTGTAGATGCTCGGCCCCTCGATCGATTCGATCAGCTCGATCTGCGGATCGCAGTCCGACAGCGCCACCCAGAAGGAGAAGCGGCCCGGGCCCCCACGGTAGCCGAGCGCGGGGATCGTGTCGGGGCCGTAGCGGTAGATCCGCCACTGCGTGGCGCCGAACAGGCGCGAGTAGGTCTCCATCCCGCGGTCGATGTCCTCGACCAGGAAGCAGAGCTGGTCGACGCGGCCGATCACTGAAGTCCGAGGGCGGCGAGGCGCTCCGGCGAGGGCTGAAGCAGCTCGAGCGTGATGCCATCCAGGTCGTGGAAGTAGCAGGCGAAGCCACCGAGGTTGGCGCCCGCCGTGATCGCGACGGGCGGATTTCGGAAGACGACCCCCTGCTCGCACATCCGCGCGTGGCGCTCGTGGATGTCGGTCACCATCAACGCCAGATGGGCGCAGCCGACGCTGTTGGTCGCCAGCTCGCCGAACGCCTCGCCGCGCGGCGTCACGTACTCGACCAGCTCGAGCATGTGCGTCGAGCGGGCCGGCGGCACGCCTGGGACCGCGAACTGCGCGACTTCGAGCACCGCTCCCGGGATCCCGACGAGCACCTGGGTGTACTCGTTCTCCTGGCGCTGGCGGTGGACCAGCTCGAGCCCGAGCACGCGCGTGTACCAGTCGATCGACGCCTCGATGTCGCTGACCGTGAACGAGAAGTGAAGGACGTCGGCGATCAATGGTTCGCTCCGATCTCAGTAGGCCAGCGTCCGGCGCGCCGCCTCGGCGATCCGCTCGGGGCTCGGTAGCCAGGCCGCCTCGAGCTCGCCCGAGTAGGGGATCGGCGTCTCGTCGCCGCCGACCAGGATCGGCGGCGCGTCGAAGGATTCGAACCGCTCGGCCATCAGTGCGGCGACCATCGTCGCCCCCCAGCTGCCGCCCTGCGGGCACTCCTGCACGCAGATCAGGCGGTTGGTCTTATCGACGCTCGCCCCGACCGTCTCGAGGTCGAAGGGGATCATCGTGCGCGGGTCGATCACCTCGGCGGAGACGCCCTCGGCCGCCAGCAGCTCGGCCGCCTCGAGCGCCCGGTAGCGCATCAGCTGGCTCGCGACGAGCGTGATGTCGCTCCCCTCCCGAGCGATCGCGGCCTTGCCGATCGTCGCCGGCACATCCGCCTCGAGCTCGCCCGTCGTGTTGTAGAGGTTCTTGTGCTCGAAGAAGAGCACCGGGTTGGGGTCGCGGATCGACGCCCGCAGCAGCGCGTAGGCGTCCGCCGGGGTCGCCGGCGTGACGATCTTCAGGCCGATGATGCTCAGAAACCAGTTCTCCACCGACTGGGAGTGCTGCGCGCCGAAGCCGCCGCCGGCGCCATTTGCGAGACGCACCGTGAGCCCCACGCTGACCTGGCCATCGGTCATGTAGCGGTATTTCGGCAGCTCGTTGGCGAGCTGGTCGAAGCAGACGCCGGCGAAGTCGGCGAACATGATCTCGATCACCGGGTTCAGACCGCGGATCGCCGCGCCGATCGCGCAGCCGACGATCGCCTGCTCGGAGATCGGCGTGTCGAGCACGCGCCCCGAGCCGAAGCGCTCCTGCAACCCCTCGGTCGCCTTGAACACGCCGCCCGCCGCCGCCACGTCCTCGCCGAACAGGATCACCCGCTCGTCGGCCTCCAGCTCGTCGGCGAGCGCCTGCGTGATCGCCTGGCGGTAGGAGACCTCGCTCATGCCAGGATGTTCTCGAAGCGCGACTGCGGCGTCGGGTCGGCCCATGACTTGGCGCGCTCGAGCGCGCCCTCGACATCCTGCTCGACGCTCGCGCGCAGGGCGCGGAGCTCCTCCTCCGCCACACCGCCCTCGATCAGCGCCCGTTCCAGCAGCACGATCGGGTCCCGCGCGAGCCACTCGTCGAGCTCGCCCTCGGGGCGGTACTTCGCCGGGTCCGAGCGCGAGTGCCCGACCTGGCGGTAGGTGAGCGACTCGATCAGCGTCGGGCCCAGGCCCTTGCGCGCACGCTCGATCGCCTCGCCGGCGGTTGCGTGCACGGCGAACACGTCGTTGCCGTCGACGACGACGCCGGGCATGTCGTAGGAGGCGGCCCGGTCCGCGAGGCGCTCGACCGGCGTCGTCAGGCTCTGCGGCGAGTACTCGCCATAGCGGTTGTTCTCGCAGACGAAGATCGTCGGCGTCTTCCATAGCGAGGCCAGGTTGAGCGCCTCGTGGAAGGCGCCGATGTTGGTCGTCCCGTCACCGAAGAAGCAGACGCTGACGGCGTCGTCGCCGAGGTAGCGCGACGCGAACGAGAGGCCCACGGCGATTGGCAGGTGCGCCCCGACGATCGCGAATGAGCCGTACGCGCCGACGCCGACATCGGTCAAATGCATCGAGCCGCCCTTGCCGCCGCACAGGCCCTTGGCCTTGCCCATGATCTCGCCGAACACGGCGTCCGCCGGGGCGCCCATCGCGAGCACCGCGCCGTGGCCGCGGTAGGTGCAGGTCATCGTGTCGCCCTCGCGCAGCGCGAAGCAGACGCCGACGGCGCTCGCCTCCTGGCCCTGGTAGAGGTGCGTGGTCCCGCGCACGAGCCCCTGCGTGAACATTCGCTGGACCTCGTCCTCGACACCGCGGATCAGCAGCATCCGCGCGAAACAGCGCAGGCCGAGCTCGTTGCGCGCCTGCCTGGCCGCGGCGCTGGTCCGGGCGGCCATTCACGCTCCCCGCAGCATCGCGACGCGCTCGTCGCCTGCGCCGCGCGAGGCCTGCGCCGCGGCATCGCGGGCCGCGCGCAGCAGCAGCGCGCGCTCGGCGCGGAAGCGCTGCGACGGCGCCGCGACGCTGAGTGCCGCGAGCACGCTGCCGCCCTCGAGGATCGGCACCGACAGGCACGCCAGCCCGTCGGCGAACTCCTCGTTGTCGGTCGCGTACTGAGCGGCACGGATCCGCTCGAGCTCGGCTTTCAGGGCCGGCGGGCTCGTGATCGTCTTGGCGGTCAGGCGGCTCGGCGGATGCAGCGCCAGGTAGGCGTCGCGCTGGTCCGCCGGCGCGAGCGCCAGCAGCAGCTTGCCCGCGGCGCGCGCGTGGGCATGGGCGTAGGCGCCGATGTGGATGTCGGGGACCCGCACCGCGCGGCTGCCCTCGACACCGGCGAGGATCCTGATCTCGCCGTCGCGCCAGGCAGCCAGGTGCGCGGTCTCGCCGGTCGCGGAAGCGAGCTCGGCGAGCGCCCGCTGCCACTGGCTGGGGACGCCCTGCTCACGCACGAACGAGCCCGACAGCACCCCCACGTTCGGCCCCATGTGGTAGCGCCGTGCCGCATCCTTCTCGAGCAGCCCCTCCGCTGCCAGGGTGCTCAGCGTGTGATGCACGGTCGGCAGCGGCACGTCGAACGCCCGCGCCACCTCCGTCGCGCTCGCACCCTCGTGCTCGGCGATCCAGAGCAGCCAGCGCGCGGCCCGCGCAACCGAGCGAACGGAGGTCTTGGCGGGCGTGGCGACGCTGACGGCGGCGTTCATCGGCGGCAACTATAGCCGTCGGAATGGTGAAAGGCATTTCGCCTGGTGAAACTGGCTGTCGGGCGACCAGACGCCCCGAACCGCGATCGCACTACTCACCCTGACGGTCGGGGCGCCCGGCTGCCCTGTCTGTTCGCGACGGCTTGGCGCGCCCGAGCCACCGAGCCGTGCGCCGCCCTAGCCCGAGTGGCGGGCCAGGTAGGCCTTGCCCTCGCTCTCGACGAGGTGGACCGCGTCGCCCAGGCCGAGGTTGACGTCGAGCTGGTGAAGCCCCCAGAGGGGCGCCAGGGCGCCGGTGGAGTAGGGCTGCGGCGCCCCGTTCACACCGGTCACCTCGAGGACCGTGCTGCCGTTGGACTGTTCGCAGTGAGCCCGGTAGGCGTCGCGGAACTCGTACCACGCCGTCGCCGCCCTGTTCTTGGGCGTCTCCGAAGGCGGGATCTCGTTGCCGATCGCGGGGGGGAACGCGAGCGGGAAGACCGAGTCGAGGTACCCGGAGCCGCCGCCGAGCGCGGCCGGGTTGGTGCAGAGGATCTGCTGCCCCGGCAGGAGCGGCAGTTGCGCGTCGGTCGGGCTCCACGGGGTGTGGCCGAACACGCTGTCCACGGGCGGCGCGCCGTTGAACGACGAGTAGGTCATCACACATCCGAGCTCGCTCGGCGACGTGCATCCTGGGATGTGCTTGTAGTCGCCGCCGATCAGCTTGCCGGCCTTGACCGTGACGCCGCCGCCGAACAGCATCGCCGAGAGCATCTGGCGGCGCAGCGTCACGTTCGGGTCGATCACCCTGCGGACCAGCGCGTTGACCGTGAACGCTCCCTGCGAATGGCCGATCAGCACGAAGGGGCGCCCATGGTTGTAGTGCGCGAGGTAGTAGCGGAAGGCCCACAGCACGCTGTCGTACTGCTCGTTCAACTCCTTCAGCGTCAACAGCCCAAGGTTCGCTGCGCCGATCTCCGTCACCTGGTGATACATCGGCGCGTACATCCGGCAGGCCGGCCGGAAGTACGCCGCCTGGTACAGCGCGACGTCCGTCTCCGGCGGCTGGATCTTCAGGTCGGAGAGCATCGAGAACTCCGAGCTGACGGTCGGGTAGACGTAGAAGCAGTCGACCGGCGGGTTGGCGGGGACCTGCGGCGTGTAGACGCGCTCGAGCTTGCCGGTCGCCGAGAACACGCCGGTCTGCAGGCTCGTCACGCACGGGTTGTGCGCAAGGCCGGGGCGGCACAGCCACACCGGGTGGTAGCCGCTGGGGTAGCCGGGCTTTGGCGCCGTTCCGCCGCAGGCTCCCAGGGCAAGGCCTGCGGCGAGCACCGCGACGGCTGCGCACAACCCCGTGACGGGCTTCGTCCGGATGGCGCGCATCGCGCTCACCTGCGCCTTCCGGCCGCGGACGTCGGCGCCGCCGAGTAGCCCACGGGGTGGCCGCCGGGCAGGCAGTCGGGCGTGCGCCCGTTGTGGCGCGCTCCGAGCAGGCGGCATACCACCCCGCCGCGGTAGCGGATCGTCGTGATCGGTGTGTCGACCGGCAGCCTGCCCGCGGCGAAGGGGAGGTCCCCCAGCTCGGGGTCGGCGGAGCGCGCGCCGCTGCCGACGATCAGATAGGCCCCCTGCGGCCCCACGGTCGTCTCGACGTGCGCGCGCCCACCGAGCGTGTAGGAGATGCTCTCGGCGTCGGGGCCGAGCAGCCCGTAAATGAGCGTGCGGTTGCTCACCGCCGGGCACAGGTCGCTGTCGGCGGGGTGGCGCTCCAGCATCCTCAGCAGCACCGGCGCGAACGCTCGGGAGGAGACGCACCCTCCCGGGACGAAGAACGTGCCGCTCGCGGTGCCCACGGCCGAGGCGACGTTGAAGAAGAGCCTGCCCCGCTCGTCGAGCCGCGCGCAGGCGGCGGCGTTCTCCGCGTCGACCGGCGGCACCGCGTGAAACTCCCCGTCGTCGTTGAACGACCCGTCCTCGCCCAGGCCGCCGAAGCTGCCGTCCAGCACGCGGCCGACCTCGATGCAGCCGTAGCCGCTCGTCGTCTTCACGATTCGCAGGCCCCACGGCAGCCCACCCTGCGGATCGGGGGCCGCCACCGACAGCAGGTGAACCGCCCCGTTCTCAACCGGGGCGGGACCGAGGCTGAGAGGCTGCGGGCTGGCAAAGTGAAACGGGGTGGCCGCCGTCCCGATCCTGATCAACCCGCTGACGGCGGCGCCCGCGCCGCCGGCCAGCACGAGCGCGAGCGGCACCGCGAAGCTGATCAGCCGCAGACGTGGCCGCAGGCGCCGGTGCCCGCGGCGAGCGCGCGCCGCGCGCCGCGCCGCGACGTCGTTCCACAAGCGGTCACGAAAATCGTCCCCGAGCACGAGTTCGCGCGCCGGATCCGCACCTGCGACTCGTGCCGCCAGTTCCTCGTCGGTCGGCCTCATGTCAGCGACCTCGCCTCCGTTGGAAGCTCGATCGAGCCCTTCTCGTCGCGGCCGAGCAGTCGCGCCAGCCGGCTGCGCGCACGGTGCACGCGGACAGTGAACGCGCTCGTGCTGCAGCCCAGCACCCGGGCGGCGTCACGATGCCCGAGGCCGTCCCAGGCGACCAGCATCAGTGCCTCGCGGTCGCGCTCGCCGAGCTGCGCCCACGCTGCCGCCAGCTGGCGGTCGCCCGGCGGCAATTCGCCGCGGCCCTCGCAGGCCGCCGCGCCGCGCAGGCGCTCGAGCAGCGCGCTGCGACGTGCTCCGGCGCGGCGCTGGTTGGCCGCGACACGGCGCGCGATCCCCAGCAGCCATGGCAGCGGCTCGCCGTTGAGCTCGTCGTAGCGCCGCCAGGCGACCAGGAACGTCTCCGAGACGACGTCCTGAACGGCCTCGGGAGCCACGCGCCGGGCCGCGTAGCGGCTGACGGCCTCCCAATGGGCGTCAAAGGTCGCCTCGAACGGACCCGGGTCGCTCCTCACACGATCTGGTTGTCCGTCAGCGCGGCCACCATTACATCCCGTCCCCGCAACGACCGGACCACTCGGCGCAGAGCCCGGCGCCGGCTCCTCAGCCCGCGAGCTCTCGCGCGAGCTCGCCGAGCAACGCGACCATCTCGACGTCCTCGTGGGCGAGGTGCTGGAGCATCGCCCGCTGGACGCCGGCGGCCTCGTATTGGGCCAGGATCTCGGCGACCTGCTCGACGGTGCCTGCCAGCTCCGGGCGGTGATCGAGTGTCGAAGCCTCGTCCCAGGCCCGCAGCCGGTCGTTGACCTCGGCCTCGTCGCGGCCGAGCGCACAGGTCGTCATCATCGAGAAGCGCAGCGGCGCCCGGCCCGCCTGCTCCGCCGCGCGCCTGACGATCTCGGATCGCTCGCGCGCCTGCTCGAGCGTCGGCACGACCGTGTTGTACTCGTCGGCGAAGCGGACCGCCGCACGGACGCTGCGGGGCTTCGCGCTGCCGCCGACGATGATCGGCGGGCGCGGGCGCTGCAGCGGCTTGGGCCAGATCTCCGCCGCGGTGCTCCACTGGCGGTTGATCTCCTCGAGCTGGCGTTCGAACTCGGTCATGCGCTCGCCGACCGTGCCGAAGGTGAAGCCGTAGGGAGTGTGGTCGGGCTCGAACCAGCCGGCGCCAATCCCGAGCTCGACACGCCCCCCTGAGATGTGGTCGACCGTGACGACGTTCTTCGCGAGCACCGAGGCCGGGCGGAAGGTGGTGGGGGAGACGAGCGTTCCGAGCCGGATCCGCCGGGTCCGCGCGGCGAGTGCGGCCAGGATCGCCCAGGCGTCGAGTGAGCCGGCCGGATCGCCGCGGTGAATCGAGCGGTAGTGATCGGAGCGAAACAGCCCGTCCAGGTCGGCCTCCTCGGCCGCCAGCGCCAGCGCGAGCCACTGCTCCCAGCCGACGCCCTCCTGCCCTTCGATCATCAGGCCGATTCGCAAGGTCTGCTCCTATCGTTCCTGTAGCGGTCGCAACGCCGGGTAAAGCATGCTGTGGCGGCCGTAGCCGCGCTCGTAGAGCTCCATCCACTCGGGCTCGGGCTCGACCCGGTCGCGCACGCGCACGCAGCGCGCGACCGCCTCCTCGACGTCCGCGAAGGCGCCCGAGCGCACGCCGGCGAGCAGCGCGGCGCCGAAGGCGGAGCCCTCCTGCGACTCCGTGCGCTCCAATGGGATGCCGAGCACCGAGGCCACGATCTTCGACCACAGCGCGCTGGCGCTGCCGCCGCCGCTCAGCCGCCCGGCGCGCGGGTTCACGCCGAGCTCGCGCAGCAGCTCGAGCGAGTCGCGCAGGCCGTAGGCGACGCCCTCGAGCGTTGCGCGCGCGAGCGCTCCGCGGTCGTGGCGAAGCGACAACCCCGTGAACGCTCCGCGCGCGTCCGGGTCGGCGTGCGGGGTGCGCTCGCCCGCCAGATACGGGGCGAACTGGAGCCCCTCGACGCCCGGCGCCCAGCGCTCGGCCTCCGCGTCCAGCGTCGCGTAATCGCCGCCCACCACGCCGCGCAACC
The DNA here is from genome assembly GCA_963709225.1 of uncultured Solirubrobacterales bacterium. Lineage (GTDB taxonomy): Bacteria > Actinomycetota > Thermoleophilia > Solirubrobacterales > Solirubrobacteraceae > Palsa-513. The sequence continues at coordinate 317,715 of CAVPVM010000005.1, read as the reverse complement.
AGGCCAGCGAGCCGGCGGCGCTCAGCATCACGCCCATCGCGTGCCAGGTCCCGGGTGCCGCGTGGCAGAAGACGTGAACGCGGGCCTGCTCGTCGGGCAGATAGGCGGGCAGCACCGCGAAGACGACGCCGGAGGTGCCGAGAACCACCGAGACGAGCCCGGGCGCCACGATCCCGACGCCGAGCGCCGCGGCCGCCTGGTCGCCGGCGCCCGCCACCTCCGTCGACTCATGCACCGCCGGCAGCCAGTCGAGTGGGATCTCGAGCGCGTCGCAGACCTCCTGCGACCAGCGCCGGCGAGCGACGTCGAACAGCAGCGTGCCAGAGGCATCCGCCGCGTCGATCGCATGCTCGCCGGTCATCCGGAAGCGCACGTAGTCCTTCGGCAGGAGAATGTGGCGGATCTGCGCGAAGACGTCGGGCTCGTGCTCGCGCAGCCACAGCAGCTTCGGCGCGGTGAAGCCGGTCAGCGCCCGGTTGCCGGTCAGCGCGATCAGCCGTTGGAGGCCGACCCGGTCCTCGATCTCCGCGCACTGCGCCGCGGTGCGCTGGTCGTTCCAGAGGATCGCCGGGCGCAGCACCTGGCCGTGCGATCCGAGCACGACCAGCCCGTGCATCTGCCCTGAGAGCCCGATCTCGCCCTCCGGCAGCGCCGCGAGGCAGGCCTTCGCGGCGCGCCACCAGTCCTCGGGATCCTGCTCGGCCCAGCCGGGCCGCGGCGTCGAGAGCGCGTACTCCTCGCTGGCGCTTGCGAGCAGCTCTCCCTCCGCTGTGATCGCGATGGCTTTGACGCCGGTCGTGCCGACGTCGAGTCCGATCAGTGTCACGCGGCGTTCGCGGCCTGCGGCGTTGGTGTGGTCTGCGTGGTGATTCGGGTGCCGGTCTCGCTGTCGAAGAGCAGGATCGAGTCTTGCTTGACGCGCAGGTGGATGTTCTCGCCGCTGCGGGGCGCGTTGCGCGGTTCGATGCGGGCGATGACGTCGTTGACGGCGGTGATCGATTTCGTGACGTGCGCCTTGAGCTGGGCGTACACGTAGGCCTCGGCGCCGAGCTCTTCGACGAGGTTGACGATCGCGGGGATGCCGTGGCCGTCGCCGACGAGCTCGATCGCTTCGGGGCGCAACCCGACGGTGACCGGGTTGCCCGGGCCGCCGGCGGCGCGGGCGAGCTCGTCGGGAATCGCGATCACGGTATCGCCGAGCATCACGCCGCCGGGGTCGATCGTGCCCGCGATCAGGTTCATCGCCGGAGAGCCGATGAACCCCGCGACAAACGCGTTGACCGGCGAGTCATAGAGAACTCTCGGGGTGTCGCACTGCTGTAGTAGCCCGTCCTTCATGACCGCGACACGGTCACCCATCGTCATCGCCTCGACCTGGTCGTGTGTCACATACACCGTCGTGACGCCCAGGCGACGCTGCAGCGCTGCGATCTCGCTGCGTGTCGCAACGCGCAACTTTGCGTCAAGGTTCGAAAGCGGCTCATCCATCAGGAACACCCTGGGCTGACGCACGATCGCGCGGCCCATCGCGACGCGCTGGCGCTGCCCGCCTGAGAGCTGCCCCGGCTTGCGCTTCAGATAGTCCTCCAAATCAAGGATTTTCGCGGCCTCCGCAACCCTCGCCTGGATCTCCGCCTTGGGCATGCGCGCGATCTTCAACGCGAACCCCATGTTCTCCGCCACGTTCATATGCGGATAAAGCGCATAGTTCTGAAACACCATCGCAATATCCCGTGCCCGCGGCGGCAGGTTCACGACGTTCTTGTCATCAATCTCGATCGTGCCCTCATCCACATCCTCAAGCCCCGCCAACATCCGCAAACTCGTCGTCTTTCCACACCCCGACGGGCCGACGAGTACCAGAAACTCGCCGTCCTTGATCTCCAGATCAAGACGATCAACCGCCTTGCGATTCGACTTCGGATAAATCCGCGTCGCACCCTTAAACGTCACAGTCGCCATGACAGTCCTTTCTTGCTGGCGCAGGCGGTCGCGTGGTGCGAATCCTTCTGCGGGAAGTGGCTGGCCGGTCCGGCGTTTCGCCGCCGTTCGACCGTTGCAGGGTCGGAATCGTAGTGCGCGAGCCGACACCGTGGCATGAGCTTGCGCGCGCGGAGCTGCTCGCCACGTCCCAACCCGGCGTCGGCACGCGTCTCGGTCCTTGGCCTGGCGCAGCGGCGTCCGCTCGAGCGGACGCACGCCCGGCTTAGGCTGTTGCGACCGACCCATCTGCCCGCAGCAGCCGTTCGCTGGAGAGGGGGCGATCTACGACCGGCGCGATCGTCTGGTAGTCGTCGACGAGGCTGACGCCGAGGCCCGGTTCCTCCGGCACCTCGCAGTAGCCGCCGTTGCGCTTGACGGTCGTCCTGAAGGCTGCCGAGGCCGTCGTCGGGTCCTCGTCGCCGGGCAGGTACTCCATCGTCACGAGGTTGGGGATCGTCGCGCACAGATGCAGCGTCGGCGCGGTCAGCCCCGGACCGAGAAAATTGTGCGGCGCCACGCCGCAGTGGTGCGCCTCCGCGATCGCCGCGATCTTGCGGCATCCCGAGAGTCCGCCGGCAAGGCCCACGTCTGGACGCACGTGGATCGCGACGTTACGCGAGAGGAGCTCTTCGAACTCCCAGATCGAGCTGAGGCGCTCGCCCATCGCGATCGGGGCGTCGATGCGCTTGGCGATCTCGGCCTGCGTCTCGATCGAGTCCATCTGGATCGGGTCCTCGATGAACAGCGGGTGGAACTGGGCGAGCGCGTTGCAGACGACGATCGCCTTGGTGGGGTCGAGCTTGCGGTGGAGCTCGAAGATCAGGTCGATCTCGTCGCCGCCGGCCTCGCGGGCGGCGGCGGCCATCGCGCAGGCCGAGCTGACGAGCCGGCCGATCGGCAGGTCCTCGTAACCGTGAACCAGCGGGTCGAACTTCGCCGCCGTGAAGCCCTCCTCGACCGCCCAGTTGACCGACGAGCTGATCTCATCCGGCGTGCCGCCCCCGACCAGCACATGCAGCCGCACGCGGTCGCGCGTGCGGCCGCCGAGCAGCTCCCAGACGGGCAGCTCGAGCGCCTTGCCCTTGATGTCCCACAGCGCCAGGTCGATCGCCGAAACCGCCGCCGCGAGCAGGTTGCTGCGAAACGGGCGCGCCCGGTAGGCGAGGTGCCAGATGTGCTCGATCCGGAACGGGTCGAGGCCGATCAGCAGCGGCGTCAGCTCGTCGAGCACGCCGGCCACCCCCCTCGGGTAGCCCCAGCACGCGGACTGGCCGAGGCCGGTGATCCCGCCATCGGTCTCCAGCCGCACGAGCGTGTGCTGACCGGTCAGCTCGTTGCCGACCGCGAGCACCTCGACCGATGCGATCCTCATCTGCCCTCTGATCTCCGCACCGTCCACAGACGGTAGCGGGCCGGGCGAGCCCGTGCGCCGGCGTGTCAACGTCGCCGGCGTCACGTCGTCGAGACCTCCTCCGGCGCCGGGGTCGCCGGCCCGGAACATGCGCCGCGGCGGCGGCGCAAAGCCCCGCGCATCGCGGCGCACGGATCGTCATCCGGCCGCGCATGCCCCCCCGAGCGGAGGGCGCCGGGGGCCGCCCCAGCCGAGCGCAAGACGGCTTGCAACGCATCTGTTTGTGCGACTCCCACCACGCCTGACAACGCCTCACTCTCCCGTTCGGCACGCCGGAAAAAGCCGCCGGCGCGGCGCTTGCCGGGCCATGCGGGCACCTCGTCCGACCCCGCCGTGGCCCTCAACGCGTTCGACAGTTCCCGCTTGACAGCCACACCGGGGTTGGTGTAGCTTCGCCGGACGCTTCGCGTTGAAACATTACAACAGACGGCGAACGACGACCCCGGCTAGCGGGGAAGGAGCTCGTCGAAGCAGTCCGCAGCACCGAAGTTGTCCATCAGACGTTCGGCGCGTGATCCCACCGCCGGCGCCCGACAGTGTTGGGAGAGGAGATCCGAATGAGAGTTCCCGAGCCTCGCTTCGAGGCTAAGAAGAGCCGTTCCGTACGGCTCGGCAGGAAGATCGTGACGGGCGTGGCGGCGTGTGCCCTCGCGACCGCCGTGATCGGCGTCGCGGCCGGCGCGGCCAACGCCTCGAAGGTCAAGTCGGGGCTCAGCGGCACGCTGACGATGAACGTCTTCACGTTCTCGGCGGCCGTCATGAACCCGGTCATCGCAGGTTTCGAGAAGGCCAACCCGAACGTCACGGTCCAGGCCGCTGTCGTCAGCAACGACAACACCTACGTTCCGCGCCTCCAGACCGAGAAGCTGGCCGGCGACGAGCCCGAGATCGACGAGACCTACGACGTCCTGACCCCGACGCTCGAGGTGGACGGCCTGGTCGGCAGCCTGTCGGCCGATCTCAAGGCTGGCAACCCGTACCCGCAGAGCTACTGGTACCCGTCGTTCATGGCCTCCTACATCCCGCCGGCCGGCGCGCCGACCGGTGTGGGCCAGGTCTACGCGCTGCCGAACGAGGCTGACGCGACGGTGCTGCTCTACAACGAGAACGAGTTCCAGAAGGCCGGCGTGCCGTTCCCGAAGGACGGCTGGACCTGGAGCCAGATGCTCGCCGACGCGGCGAAGCTCGATGTCGGCAGCGGTGCGTCGCAGAGCCAGTACGGCATCTGCGAGCGTCCCGACTGGCAGGCTGAGTACAACCCGGTGCTGAAGGCGTTCGGCGTCACGGGCTTCACCGAGACCAAGGCATCGCTTGACTCGGGCCCGGCGCAGAAGGCGTGGAACCTGATGATCAGCCCGATGAACCAGGGCCTGGCCGTGCCGCAGGCGCAGCTCGACGCCAAGGGCGACAACGGCTGCGAGCCGTTCTTCGAGTCCGGCGAGGCCGCGATGTCGATTGAGGTCCGCGGCAACCTGCCGGGCGTCCAGCAGGCCGTCGCCGGCGCGTTCAAGTACAACGCGGTCACGATGCCGACGATCCCGGGACCGGGCGGCAAGCCGGTCTACCCGACCGGCGGCGGTAGCGTCGGTTGGTGCCTGGCCCCGAACGCGACCACCAACAAGCTGGCCCTGGCGTTCCTGAAGTACCTGTTCTCGTCAGCCGGCCAGGCGATCGGCGAGAAGACCGGCGGCGTCATCCCGGCCGAACCCTCCCAGAACGGCCCGAAGGCGCTGTGGCGGACTGTGTCCGGAATCGGTCCGGCGAACACGCAGGCGTTTATCACCGCCGCTGCAACGGCGACGATCGCGCCGCAGACGCCGGGCACGGTGTTCAACGAGTCGAACACCGACGTCCCGATCGCGGTTCAGGAGGCGACGACCGGTGGGCAGAGCATTGCCACCGCGTTCGGCAACCTCCAGAGTCAAATGAACGCGGCCTACGCACAGAACAGCTAGGCCCGTAGGAGAGTAGTAAGACAACGACAGCGGCCGGCTCGAAGCTGAGCCGGCCGCTTTCGTCGCTTCAGGCGGGAGAAGATCCCCCGCCCCCGAATTTCATCGAGGTCCTATCGTGGCGACCCAGGTGTCCGACACATCACTCGCAAACATCAGCTCCGCGCCGCTGCGCGGAAAGCGCCCCCGCCGGCGCGACGGTCGCTCCGCGACGCTGATGATGGCCCCGAACATGATCATGTTCACGATCTTCGTGTTCGTGCCGATCATCGGCGGCGTCCTGCTCAGCCTGGCGCAGTGGAACATCAGCGTCGGCGGGCCGAAGTGGGTGGGCCTCGCGAACTACAAGACCCTGTTCGCCGACCCGCTCGTCGGCCAGGCCGTCGAGACGACGCTCAAGTTCCTGCTGTTCGGCGTCGTGCCGACCGTGGTGATCTCGCTGGGGCTCGCGATGCTGATCAATGTCCGCTTCCGCTTCGTCGGGCTGGTGCGCACCTTCTACCTGATCCCCGCCGCGATGTCCTTCGCCGCTTCGGCGCTCGTCTGGCGCTACCTCTTCCAGGACGGGCCCGGCTTCGGCGTGATCGACTACGTCATCCACCTGTTCGGTGTGACCAACCCGCCGGACTGGCTCGGCGGCAGCCAGACCTGGGCGCTGCCCGGCCTGGACATCATCACGATCTGGTTGAGCCTGCCGACCGCGACGGTCCTCTACCTGGCGGCCCTCCAGCGGATCCCGGACTCGATCATCGAGGCGGCGACGCTCGACGGGGCCGGCTTCTGGCGGCGCGTGCGCCACATCATCTGGCCGGGCGTCCGCTACATGACGGTGCTGGTCGCGATCGTGGCGCTGCTCTCGTTCACCAACGGATCGTTCGATCTGGTGCAGATCCTCACCAAGGGCCAGCCGATCTACGCGACCCAGACGCTCATCTACTACATCTACATCCAGGCCTTCGACTACGGCGACTACGGCTACGCCGCGGCGCTGTCGGTGCTCCAGATCGCGCTGATCGGCGGCATCCTGGTGATGCTGCGCCTGCTCTCCAAGGCGGTCAGCCGGTGATCCTCTCCAAGCGAACCAAGCACGGCATCCGAATCTTCTTCGCGACGCTCGTGGGCCTGATCATGATGGCGCCGCTGCTCTACATGGTGTCGGGCTCGCTGATGTCCAACCATCAACTCGAGGCGAGCACGCTGCCCGCGGTGATCCCCGACTCGCTGCACTTCGAGAACTACGCGCACGTCTTCACCGGGCTCTACACGACGATCCACGTCCGCAACTTCATCAACTCGATCGTCTTCACCGTCGGCGCCGTTGGGATCCAGTGGACGCTCTGCATCAGCGGCGGCCTCGTGATCTCGAAGATGCGCTTCCGCGCGCGCGGGGTGATCACGGCGATGCTCGCGATCTCGCTGTTCATCCCGCTCGTGACGACGCTGATCACGACCTTCGTCGTCACCTTCAAGCTCGGCCTCGACAACACCTATCCCGGCCTGATCCTGCCGATCGCCGCGCAGACCGGCTTCGGCACGCTGCTGTTCCGCCAGTACATCTCCCAGATGCCGGAGGAGCTGTTCGACGCGGCGCGAATGGACGGCGCGAACTGGTGGGTGCTGTTGCGGCGGCTCGTCATCCCGCTGGCGCGGCCGGCGACCGCGGCGTACGTCGCGATCTCGGTGCTGACGGCGTGGAACATGTACCTGTGGCCGCTGGTCGCGGCGACCAGCCCGAACCTCCAGGTGCTGACGCAGACGATCGTCGCGGTCGGCAATCCGGGCCTCGGGCAGATCACGCCGCAGAACGTGCTGTTCGCGTCGGTCGTCGTGACGACCCTGCCGATGATCGTCGCCTTCCTGATCGTCCAACCCGCCTTCGTGCGCGGGCTCACCGGGTCGGGGGTCGAGTGAGCGAATCGGCAAACGGGCGGTTGGGCGGCGGCTCCGACAACGGGTTCGCCGGCAGCTCGGCCGTCGTCACGGGCGCCGGCCAGGGGATCGGCGCGGCGATCGCGCGGGGCCTTGCGGCAAAGGGCGCGCACGTCTTCCTCAGCGGCCGCCGCGCGGCCACGCTCGAAGCCGTCTGCGCCCAGATCAGAGCCGACGGCGGCGAGGCCGACTGCTGCGCCGGCGACGTCACGAACCTGACCCACCTGCGCGAGCTGATGGCGCTGGCGGCGGGCGAGCGCGGCGTGATCGAGATCCTCGTCAACAACGCCGGCATCGCCGGGCCGACGGCGCCGCTCGTCGACGTCACCCCCGAGCAGTGGGACGAGACGATCGCCGTCAACCTGACCGGCGTGTTCCTGGCGTGCAAGGCGGCGCTGCCCTACCTGGAGCGCGCCGAGCACGGCAAGATCGTGACGATCGGCTCGGTGACCGGCAAGCAGCCGCTCCCCAACCGCACCCCCTACGCGGCGGCCAAGCTCGGCGTGGTCGGCTTGACGCGGACGCTCGCCCACGAGCTCGGGCCGAGCGGGATCAGCGTGAACGTGGTCAGCCCCTGGCTGGTCGAGGGCAACCGCCTCCAGGAGGTCATCTCCACGATGTCGCGCGAGCGCGGCCTCAGCCCCGAGCAGTTGCGCGCCGAGATGACCGAGGGCACCGTCTTCAAACGCACCGTCACCGAGGCCGACGTCGTCGAGACGACGCTCTTCCTCTGCTCGTCGGCGGCGAACAACCTCACCGGCCAGGACATCAACGTGTCCGCCGGCGCCGTGATGTACTGATGCGCGTCGCGTACCGCGACGTCTGAGACGCGAGGGCCGCAATGAAGAACCCCACGATCGGGCTGGTCGGATGTGGCGGCATGGGGCACCGCCACCTGCACGCCTATGGGGCGCTGCGCCGCGTCGGCGCGGACGGCTTCGAGCTCGCCGCCGTCTGTGACCCGCGCCGCGAGGCGGCCGAGCATGCCGCCGACCTCGTCGCGGAGCTGCTCGGCAGCCGCCCGGCGGTCTTCTCTAGCGCCGACGAGCTGGTCGCGAGCGGCGCGGTCGCGGCGATCGACCTTGTCACCGAGCCTTCGATCCACCACCTGATCGCGGTCCCGGCGCTCGCCGCCGGCATCCACGTGCTCAGCGAGAAGCCGCTCGGCGTGACCGTGCGCGCCTGCCGCGAGATGGTCGACGCGGCGGCGTCGTCGGGCGCGATCCTCGCGACGGCCGAGAACTATCGCCGCGACGGTCCCAACCGTCTGGCGCGGGCGGTCCTCGACAGCGGCATGCTCGGCGAGATCCACCTGATGGTCGAGAGCAACATCGGCGGCGACGACGGCGTCCTGATCAGCCCCTGGCGCCACCTGCGCGAGAAGGGCTCGATCGCGCTCGACATGGGCGTGCACTACACCGACATCTTCGCCTACCTGCTCGGCGATCTCGAACGCGCCTGCGGCATGTCGTTCATCGCCGAGCCGGGCCGCGTGCTGGGGCCCGGAATGGTCGCGGGCGGCGAGCTGGCGGAGCTCTCTCCGGGCGTGATGCGCGCGACCGGCGACGACTCGCTGGTCGGCATCTTCGAGACCGCCGCCGGCGCCCTGATCCAGCTCACCTACCTGCCATCCGGACCCGGCCGGCGGTGGATCCAGCGGAGCCTGCACGGGCGCAACGGTTCGATGAGCGTGCCGTTCGATCGCACCGGTGGGCCGGTCGTCGTGACGCTGGGGGAGCGCGTGCTGAGCGGCGCCGAGTTGCGGGCGGAGCTCGGTGGCTTCCGCCTGACGGGCGTGACGGCGGACTTCTTCGGCCCCGAGGGTACGGAGTACGACCTTCCATTCGCGCAGGTCGATGCGGCGACGATCGCGATCGAGCTCGACGACTTCATCGGCGCGATCGCGCAGCAGCGCTCGCCCGAGGTCGACGGGCTCGGCGGCCTGCGGGCCGTGGCCGGAGTGTGGGCGCTCGCCGAGTCGCGCGAGAGCGGCGGCTTCGTCGCGATCGCCGACGTCGCCGACGGCACGATCTCCGCCGTGCAGGAGCCGATCGACCGTGCGATCGGCCTCTTCACCGAGGCGAGCTGAGCATGGCCGACGCCGCCTCCCCGTTCCTCGGGCCCGACATCAAGCAGTGCGCGATCGTCGTGCGCGACCTCGACGAGGCGGTGCGCCGTTTCGCCGCGGAGCTCGACATCGGGCCCTGGACCGCCTACCGCCTCGCGCCGCCGCTGCTCAAGCAGATGCGCCACAACGGTCGGGACGTCGAGTTCTCGCTGCGCCACGCGCTCGCCTGGCAGGGGGAGCTCCAGTTCGAGCTGGTCCAGCCGCTCGAGGGTCCGAGCATCTTCGCCGAGCACCTCGAGGCCCACGGCGAGGGCCTGCACCACGTCGGCCGCTACGTCTCCGACCACCCGGCCGCGGTCGCCGAGGCGCTGGCCGCCGGTTTCGTCGAGCTGCAGAGCGCGCGCGGCTTCGGGGCCGAGGGCGACGGCGCCTTCGCGTACTTCAAGCGGCCGGACCTGCCCCTGATCGTGGAGTTGATCTCGGCTCCCCGCGTCCGGATCGAGCCTGAGTTCGTCTACCCTCCAAGCGGTGGCTGAGCGCGGGGGCGTTCGGCGGCCGGCGAGGACTGCGAAGCGATGAAAATCGAAACCGTCGACGCGATCCCGGCAGGCAGCGCCTGCTACGTCCGCGTCACCGCCGACGACGGCACCACGGGGGTGGGCGAGTCGACCTTCTTCGGCTGGCCGACCGCGGTCGCCGAGATCGTGCGCTCCTTCGGCGACTACCTGAAGGGGCGCGACCCGCTGGACGTCGAGCATCATTGGCTCGCGCTCTACCGGGCGTTCAGCTTCCGCGGCATGGCGGTGACCGGCGCGATCAGCGCGATCGACCAGGCGCTATGGGACCTGAAGGGCAAGCACTACGGCGCGCCGGTGTGGGAGCTGCTCGGCGGGCGCGCCCGCACCGCGGTGCGCGCGATGCGCGTCGTGGACACCGGCACGCTCGACGAGGTGGTCGCCGCATCGCGACGGGCGGTCAAGGACGAGGGCTACACGGCGCTCAAGGTGATCCTCTTCCAGCACGACCATCACGGCGAGCGCCAGGCGGCGCGGATCGCGGACCTGGTGGCGCGCTTCTCGGCGATCCGCGAGACCGTCGGTTGGGAGATCGATCTCGGGGTGGAGCTTCACCGCAACATGAGCGCCGGCGACGCCGTGATGCTCTGCGGTGAGCTCGCGCCGCTGCGGCCGCTGTTCGTCGAGGACCCGATCCCGCCCGACAGCGTGGCGGCGATGCGTGCCTTTGCCGACAAGGTGAGCGTGCCCGTGGCCGCCGGTGAGCGCAACACGACGATCTGGGAGTTCGCCGAGTACCTCGAGCGCCCCGGCGTCAACTTCATCCGCCCCGACGTGGGTGTGGCGGGCGGCATCACGCACGTCAAGAAGATCTGCGCGCTCGGCGAGGCCTTTCACGCCGGCGTCATTCCCCACGCCGTGCCGTCCGGACCGGTGGCCGTCGCGGCGCACGTGCAGCTCGGCATGTGCGTGCCCAACTGGGAGGTGCAGGAGCACGTCCCCCAGGACGCCCCGAAGTGGACGGACCTCGTCGATCAGGTGATCGAGGTGCGCGACGGCTACCTGATCGCGCCGGATCGGCCCGGAATCGGCATCGACCTCGACGACGCCGGGCTCGCCAGGCACCCGCCGGTGTCGGTCGACCTGTCGGACCCGCCGCTGCGCGAGGACGGCTCGGTGGCGATCAGGTGAGCGGCGCCGCCGGCGCGCGCAGGGTGGTCGGCCTCGCGTGCAGCGAGGAGATGCGGGCCCGGCTCCTCGATGACGCCGCGCTGGCGCGCCTCGCGCCGGTCGCCGACCTTCGCTTCGAGGCCTTCTCCGTCCCCTCGGATCTCAGCGGTCCCGCACCGCGCGACGAACTCGCCGAGGCGGAGCTCGCGCGCTTCGCCGCCGAACTGGACGCGCTCGTCGTCTGCCACGGCGCGCCCTACGTCAGCGCCGAGGTGCTCGAGGCCGCGCCGCGGCTGACCCTGCTCGGAGAGCTTGACGGCGACCGCTTCGGCTATCGGATGGACATCGCGGCCGCGCAGCAGCGGGGTGTCACCGTCGTCGATACGACGCACGGGTCCTCGTGGCCGACCGCCGAGTGGGCGCTCGGCCTCGCGCTGATCGGTCTGCGAAACGCCGGCGCCGACTTCCGGGCGATGATCGCCCACGAGCCGAGCACGCCTCACGCGCAGCGCTCCGGACCCGGCTACCACGGCGCCGAGCTGCGCGACAAGCTGGTCGGGATGGTCGGCTTCGGCCATCTGGCGCGCGACCTGCGTGGCCTGCTCGCACCGTTCGCCGTGACCGTGCGGGCCTTCGACCCCCACGCTCCACGAGAGCTCGGCGAGGCCTACGGCGTGGACTTCGGCCCGCTGGCGGCGGTGCTCGCGTGCGACGTCGTGTTCGTGCTGGTGCCGTTGACGCCCTCGACCGAGCGGATGCTGGGCGCCGCCGAGCTCGAGCAGCTGCGCCCCGGGAGCGTGCTCGTCAACGTCTCGCGCGGGCGGGTGATCGACAGCGACGCGCTGATCGAGCGGCTCACCCGCGGCGACGTGATCGCCTGCCTGGACGTCTTCGACCCCGAGCCGGTGCCGCTGGACTCGCCCGTTCGGGACATGGCGAACGTCTTTCTGACCCCGCACATCGCGGGCTACACCGAGGAGAGCCGGCGCCGCTTCTTCTCCCTGATGGTGGACGAGTGCCTGCGCCACTTCGCCGGCCTCGAGCCGTGGGCGGCGCTGACGACGGCGAACGTCCGGCCGCACGTGGCCCGCTAGCCGCAGGGAGGCGCGCTTCAGCCGCCGGCCTGACCGCTCGCCAGCAGCCCGCGCAGGTTCTCGCCGAGGATCAGCGCCAGGTCGGTCGGACTGAGGAACGGGCAGTGGCTGCGCACCACCTCGAGCGTCTGGCGGAAGGTCGTGTAGCGGGTGCAGGCGGGAAAGTCCGATCCCCAGCACAGGCGGTTGGCACCGTAGGCGTCGTGAAGGCGTTCAAGGCCGGCCAACGCGTCTGGCCACGGATAGTCCCAGGCACGCGCGGAGACGTAATGCAGTCCGGAGACCTTCAGCATGATGTTGGGGACTGCGGCGGACGCCAGCACCTCCGCGAGGCCGGGTGAATCGAGCCCGTCCGCGGCCGCGAAGACGCCCAGCGCGTGGCAGAGCACGGGGACGCCGGGGTGCCGCGCGGCGAGCGGGCGCAGGTCGGACTGCCACTGTGGCGGCGCGCCGAGGCTGACGATCAGCCGGCGCTCCGCCGCGAAGGCGAAAACAGCGTCGGCCTCCTCGCTGCGCAGCCAGCCGTCGTTGTGCTCGCCGAGGTAGTGCGTGAAGCCGACCAGCTCATAACGGTCGGCCAGCGCGCGCAGGCGCTCCGGGGCGCCCGGCGTGTGGTAGGTGTCGTGCCAGGTGCAGTCGAGGTCCGCGACGAGGTGAAGGCGGCGCTTAAGTTCCCCGCGCGCGCGCGAGCGCGCGCGAGACACGTATTCGACGTTGTCGGCGTTGTGGTCGATCGCTGCGCAGACGACCATCGCCTGCTCGACCTGGTGCTGTTCCATCTCGAACAGCAGCAGCTCGACTGCGCCACGGGTGTCCTCGTCCGGAACCGGGGGGAGGTAGGGCCAGCGCCGCCATGCGTGGCAGTGGCAGTCGAGGATCGCTACCGCGTCCTCGCCGGGCTCGCTCGTGGCCATCGCGCGCATCCTACGTCGCCCCGCCGCGCGGCGACTTGCGGCGGCGACGCTGCTCGTCTACGGTTGTTTCGTGGGACAGAGGGCGCGTTTCGCACGAAATCAAACTTCCCAACCCTCGCTGTCTTGAACGCCGAGCCGGCCTTCGCGGCCGTCGATTTGGGCGCCGACAGCGGCCGCGTCGTGCTCGGGCGCCTCGCCGGAGGGGCGATCTCGCTGGAGGTCGTCCATCGCTTTCCCAATCGCCCGGTCCGGCTCCCCGACGGCCTGCACTGGAACCTGCTCGAGCTGTTCGCCGACACGCTCGAGGGCCTGTCGAAGGCGGCGGCGCTCAGCCCGCTGGACGGCGTCGGCGTCGATTCGTGGGGCTGCGACTACGGCCTGCTCGACGGTTCCTCGCGGCTGCTCGGCCTGCCGTTTCACTACCGCGACGAGCGCACCCACGGCATGATCGAGCGCGCCTACGAGCGCGTCGGCCGTGAGGAGCTCTACTCCGTCACGGGCATCCAGACGATGCCGATCAACACGATCTTTCAGCTTCTGTCCGAGGCCGACGGCGCGGCGGCGCACGCCGCCGAGCGGATCGCCCTGGTGCCCGACCTCTTCGGGCTGTGGCTGACCGGCACGCTCGCGAACGAGATCACCGCCGCCTCGACGACCGGCCTGCTCGACGCGCGCAGCGGCGGTTGGGCGCGAGCGCTGATCGCGGCGCTCGGCCTGCCGCAGGCGCCCTTCGCGGGGGAGCCGGTCGAGCCCGGCACGGCGCTCGGGCCGATCTCGGCGCTGCACGCGGGCCGTGCCGCCGCCGCCGCCGGCGCGCCGGTCTGGGCTGTCGCGGGACACGACACTGCAGCGGCGTTCGTCGCGGCGCCGCTGCTCGGTCCGCGCGACGCGGTGCTCTCCTCCGGCACGTGGTCGCTGCTCGGGCTCGAGGTCGCCTCGCCCTTCCTCGGCGCCGACGCGGCGGAGCTGAACCTGACCAACGAGCGAGGCCTGGACGCGACGATCCGGCTGCTGCGCAACGTGATGGGACTGTGGCTGCTCCAGGAGTGCCGCCGCCACTGGGCCGCGGCGGGAACGGAGTGGGACTACGACGAGCTGCACGCGCTTGCCGCCGCCGCCCCGGAGGACGTCGCGCTGTTCGACCCCGACGACGACTCGCTGCTCGCGCCGGGCGACATGCCCGCGCGGATCGCCGCGCTCTGCCGCGTCTGCGGCCAGGAGCCGCCGTCCACCCCGGGGGAGCTGGTCCGCTCGATCCTGCTCTCGCTCGCCTGCAAATACCGTCTTGTGCTCGAGCGCCTCGAGCGCGTGACCGCCACGTCCATCGAGCGCATCCACGTGGTCGGTGGCGGCGCTCGCAACCAGTTGTTGTGCCGCCTGACCGCCGAGCTGTGCGGGCGCGAGCTGCTGGCGGGACCCGACGAGGCGACCGCGCTCGGCAACGTCCTGATCCAGGCGCGCTCGGCGGGCGCCCTCGGCGGCTCGCTGGCGGAGCTGCGCGAGGTGGCGGGGGCGTCGGCGCGCGCGGTCACCTACGAGCCGTCCGACGCCGAACACGCGAGCGAGACCTACGCGCGCTTTCTCGCCGTGACCGGCCTGCGCGCGCAGACATCCGAGCCGGCGGCAGCCGGCCCATAAAAAGAGGAAAGGCAGCGATGAGCGACCACGACTACGAACACCTGGCGGAGCGGCTGGCGGCGGAGGGTCACGATGTCGGCGCGGTCGAGCGCGCAATCGCCGCGCTGGTGATCGAGACGCCGTCGTGGGGCTACGGTGACTCGGGCACGCGGTTTGGCGTGTTTCCCCAGGCGGGGCGGCCGCGTGACGTGTTCGAGCGCTTCGACGACGCGGCGCAGGTGCAGCGGCTGACGGGCACCGCGCCCGCCGTCGCGACGCACTTCCCCTGGGACGCCGTCGATGACCTGGGAGCGCTGCGCGCGCATGCCGCCGAGCTCGGGCTGCGCTTCGGCGCGGTCAACCCGAACGTCTTCCAGGATCCCGACTACAAGCTCGGCTCCGTCGGCAATCCCGACCCGGCGATCCGCGCGAAGGCGGTCGAGGCGCTGATCGAGTGCGTCGGCATCGCGACCGAGCTCGGCTCGACCGCGCAGTCGCTGTGGTTCGCCGACGGCACCAACTACCCCGGCCAGGACAACCTCGCGGAGCGCCACGAGCGCGTCGTCGAGTGCCTGAGCGAGCTCTACGCGGTGATGCCGCCGGAGCAGGAGATGCTTGTCGAATACAAGTTCTTCGAGCCGGCGTTCTACTCGACCGACATTCCGGACTGGGGCACCGCGCTCTCGATCTGCCAGCGGCTCGGCGAGCGGGCGCGGGTGCTGGTCGACTTCGGCCATCACGCCCAGGGCACCAACGTCGAGCAGATCGTCGCGCTGATCGCGGCCCAGAACCGGCTCGGCGGCTTCCACTTCAACGACCGCAAGTACGCCGACGACGACCTGCTCGTCGGGTCGGTCAACCCGTTTGCGCTGTTCCTCGTGTTCTGCGAGCTGGTGCTCGGCGCCGACGCCGGCCGGCCGCTTCCGCGCCTGACGATCGATCAGTCCCACAACGTCGAGGAGAAGGTCGAGGCGATGATCCTCAGCGTCGTCACGCTGCAGGAGGCCTACGCGCGCGCGCTGCTGATCGACCGCGACGCGCTCGCCGCGGCGCAGGCGGAGGGCGACGTGCTGGGGGGCTACGAGGTGCTGACCAGTGCCCACCAGATCGATGTTCGCCCGCTGTGTGCGCATGTGCGCGAGGCGCTGGGCGCCGCGGCAGACCCGATCGCGGCATTCCGCGCGTCGGGCTATGCCGCGCGGATGGCGGCGGAGCGGGGCGGGGTTCGGGTCTGAGGAGCTAGCGGGGCAGGGGACCGGCGCCGGGGCCCTCGCCGGGGCGCACGATTCGCACCGTCGTCCCGGCGCGGCCGAGCGACACGGCCTGCTCGGCGCTGATGTCGGCGGCGAGCGCGATCGAGATCGCCGACAGCGGGGCGATCGCGATCAGGCCGCGCTCGGTGAGCTTGGTGGCGTCGATCAGCAGCACGGCCTCGCGCGCGTGGGAGATCATCGTGCGCTTGACGTCGGCCTCGAGCGAGTCGGCGTCCGTCAGCGTGTCGCCGTCGACGACGCCCTTGACGCTCAGGAACAGGCGGTCGGCGTAGTGCTCGTTGACCATCCGGGTCGCGCCCGCGCCGACGAAGGAGCGCGTCAGTGCCCGAAGCGTGCCGCCGATCCCGATCAGCTCGACGTTGGGGCCGGCGTCGCTGGCGAGCAGCGACATGATCGGCAGGCTGTTCGTCAGCACGGTCACGGCGATGCCGGTGGCGATGATCTCGCGCGCGACGAAGTAGGTGGTGGTCGAGGAGTCCAGGAACACGGTCTCGTGCGGGTTCATCAGCTCGACGGCGGCGCGCGCGAGCAGCCGCTTGGGCGACGTCGCGACGTTGAGCCGGCGGTCGAAGGAGTCCTCGTGGCCCGCGGCGTTCGGGAGTACGGCGCCGCCGTGGGTGCGCCGCGCCAGCCCGCGGCGCTCGAGCTCGCCGAGGTCGCGACGCGCCGTCATGGCGGAGACGCCAAAGCGCGTCTCGACCTGCGACACGGTCACCGCGCCGGTCGCGAGCAGCAGATCGGCGATCGAGCGCCGGCGGTCCTCCGGGATCGCTCCCAGCTCGGCGGGCATCGGCGCCGGCGGCGGCTCGCCTTGCTCGATCGTTGGCTGGGTCATGGCTTGTGGCGTCTCCCCGTGGCGCTGTTGCGCCGTTTGGATGGCCGCTGCTCGCTCGATCGCGCTGCCTGCGAACCGATCTCCGCGCACAGTGTAGTCCGCGGCGCTCGAACAGGCACCCGCGTCGTCGGCGTCTGCGGCCTAACGCCGACGGATTATGGCGCTTTGCGTCCGACGCAACTGATATTCGCACAAGTTCGCGACGTTCGGATATGATCGCGCCGCGTGTTTGCTCACTGCACTCCACCACAAATGAGCGCTCGATTCGGTTCGGCGAACAGCCGTGTCCGGTCGTCTCGCGACCGCGTTGTGGAGCTGTTCGTTGATGAGGAGAGGACGCTGCCGGACGGTGGGGAGGTCCCGGCAGCACGTGTGTTCCCAAGGGGACGGCGGTTCGCGAGGAGCGACGCCGCCGAGCCGTTGGCGAATGCGACCGATGGCGTGGCGGAAGTGGTTCCAGTCTCGCGGAAGTGTGGTCCTCATCCAGTCGGCCCTCGCCGGCGTGCGCGGATGCGCACGCGACGCGGCGCGCTGGCGGACTCGTGGCGCGTTGGGGCGCCGCGTGCACGCCATGAGGGAGAGGTCGTCTCGTCGTGAGCCCGATGAGCGCCGCCGGTCGTCGTCCCCACGTGACAGTCCCCAACTCAGCATGTCGTTGCAGCCAACAGGTCGCCGCAGGCTCGCGGAGACCGAGCGACCTGCGCTGAGTTCAGCCAGGGAACCCAGTAATCCTTCGAAAGGATCAGATGTCATGAAGTCTCGCTTGAGCAAGCGCGCACTGGTTATGGCCGTAGCGGCCCTGTGCGTCGCCGGAATCGTCGGTGGGGTCGCCTATGCGGCCTCGCTCGAGAAGGGCCTGAAGGTCTTTGTCATCCCGAAGAACCTCGGCAACTCCTACTTCACGACCGCTGACAGCGTGAAGACCGGCGGCGCGCTCGCAGCCCTCGGCACCCTCGGCGAAAACGGAACGGAGACCAGCGGCACGGCCGCCACGGCTGCATCGCAGCTGCCGGCGATCCAGGCCTCGATCGCCAAGGGCGCCAAGATCCTGATCATCTCGGCGACCGACCCGACGGCGCTCTGCCCGACGTTGAAGCAGGCGATGGCGAAGGGCGTCACGGTCGTCACCTACGACTCCGACGCGCCGACCTGCCGCGACCTGTTCGTGAACCAGGCCTCGACCGCGAACATCGGTGAGAGCGAGGTTGACGCGATCGCCAAGGAAGTCGGCCCCGCCGGCGGCCAGATCGCGATCGTCTCGGCCGCCGCCTCGGCGACCAACCAGAACGCCTGGATCTCCTACATGCACATCGAGCTGAAGAAGTACCCGAAGCTCGACCTCGTGGCGACGGTCTACGGCAACGACGACCCGACCACGGCGACCCAGGTCACACAGGGCCTGCTGCAGAAGTACCCGAAGCTCAAGGGCATCATCTCGCCGACCACGGTGGGCATCCTCGCGGCCGCACAGGTCGTCGACGCCGCCCATGACATCGGCAAGGTGTTCGTGACCGGTCTCGGCACGCCGCTGGAGATGAAGGCCTACATCGAGAACGGAACCTCGCCTGAGGTCATCCTGTGGAACCCGGCGAACCTCGGATACCTGGCGGCGTATGCGGCCGTCAACCTGGCATCCAAGACGATCACCAACGCCACCGGCCAGTCCTTCACGGCCGGCAAGCTGGGCAAGTACACCGTTGGAGCGGACCACACGATCCTGCTCGGGCCGACGACCGTCTTCACGAAGGCGAACGTCAACCAGTTCAGCTTCTAACCGCCTGACGAGTAACGGACCACGGGCCGCCGGCGCTGTGCCGGCGGCCCGCAGTTCGAAAGAGGCGGCTGCCGGCCGCGCCCGCGGATAGGCTCGCCGGGCGGTCAATCGGCGCCGCAACCACGATCCAGACTGCGAGCCTCGTGCGAGAAGCAAGCGAGCAGGGAACACCGAACGACGAGGACCGCGACCGATCGGGCCCGGCCGGGCTCGGGCAACACGTCGCCGGGGGCTCCGCCGCCCAGCGGCCGATCCTCGCTGTGCGTGACGCCAGCAAGACGTTCGGCGCCGTGCATGCCCTCCAGGGCGTGTCGATCGACCTCTACGGCGGCGAGGTGCACGGGCTCGTCGGCGAAAACGGCGCCGGCAAGTCAACGCTCGTCAAGATCCTCGGCGGCGTCCACCCACCCGACAGCGGCACGCTGGTCGACGCCGACGGCAGGGCGCTCGTCCTGACCGGCCCGGCCGCCGCGCGCGACGCCGGGATCGCGATCATCTTCCAGGAGCCGACGCTCTTCCCGGACATCTCGGTCGCCGAGAACGTCTTCATCGCCCGCCAGCCGCTGCGCGGCGCGAGGCGCATCAACCACCGCTCGATGGAGCGCCAGACGCAGGCGCTGTTCGAGCGCCTGGGCGTGCCGATCGACCCCGACCGGGTCGCCCGCGGTCTCTCGATCGCCGAGCAGCAGATCGTCGAGATCGCCAAGGCGCTGTCGTTTGACGCGAGGGTGGTGGTGATGGACGAGCCGACCGCGGCGCTGTCGGCCACCGAGGTAGCGCGGCTGTTCGGCGTCGTCGAGAGCCTGCGCGAGCACGGTGTCGCGGTCGTCTTCATCTCCCACCGGCTCGAGGAGGTCTTTGCGATCTGCCAGCGGGTGACCGTGCTGCGAGACGGGCGGCGCGTCCTGTCGCAGCCGATCGGCGAGCTGACGGCCGGCGACATGGTGCGCGCGATGGTCGGCCGCGACATCGCGGCCCGAACCCACGAGCATCACCAGCCCGGCGCCGCGGTCCTGCGCGTCGAGGGGCTCTCTCGCGCGGGCATCTTCGAGGACATCTCCTTCGAGGTCCGCGCCGGCGAGATCGTGGCCCTGTCGGGCCTGGTCGGCGCCGGGCGCAGCGAGGTTGCGCGCGCTGCGTTCGGCATCGACCCCTACGACGAGGGCGCCGTCTTCGTCGGCGAGCGCCGGCTCGGTCGCGGCGTGCCGATCGACGCGATGCGCGCCGGCGTCGGCTTCGTGCCCGAGGATCGCCGGCAGCAGGGCCTCGTGATGGACATGTCGATCGCCGACAACGTCTCGCTCGCCTCGCTGCGCGCGCTGACGCGCCATGGCCTGCTCTCGGGTTCGGTCGAGCGCCGCTTCGCCACCGAATGGGCTGGGCGTCTGCAGCTCAAGTACAACAAGATCACCAACCCGGCGACCTCGCTCTCCGGTGGCAACCAGCAGAAGGTCGTGCTCGCCAAGTGGCTGAGCCGCGAGCCCAGCGTGATCATCGTCGACGAGCCGACGCGCGGGATCGATGTCGCGACCAAGGCGGAGGTCCACCGCCTGCTGGTCGAGCTCTCCCGCAGCGGCGTCGCCGTGCTGATGATCTCCTCCGAGTTGCCCGAGGTGCTCGCTGTCGCCGACCGGATCCTCGTGATGCGCGAGGGCCGCCTGGTCGCCGAGCTCTCTCACGCCGAGGCCTCCGAGGAGCGGATCATGGCCGCGGCGACCGGGCAGGCTGACGTCCCCGCCGCGGTGGACGTGGGCGGCGCATGAGCGCGACCGCGCCGACCGCGGAGCAGGGCGAGCTCGCAAGCCCGCGCAGGCTCGTCGACGTCGTCCTGCGCGCGCGCACATTCGGCATCATCGTCGTGCTCGGGGTCGTCGTGCTGATCTCGGCGCTGATCCAGTCGCGCTTCGTCGGCGGCGGCGAGATCCGTTTCATCCTCAGCCAGACGTCGCTGTATGCGCTCGTCGCGGTCGGCGAGGCGATGGTGATCCTGACCCGCAACGTCGACCTGTCGGTCGGCTCGGTCGTCGGGCTCTCGGCCTACGTCTCGGCGAACGAGTTCGGCGCTCATCCGGGGATCTCGATCGTCGTCGTCTTCCTCGTCGGCCTGGGCGTCGGCCTGGCCTGCGGCGTCGTGACCGGCGCGATCACCGCGATCGGCCGCGTGCCGAGCCTGGTCGTGACGCTCGCGATGCTCTACATCATCCGCGGTGTCGACACGATCATCGTCGGCTCCGGCGTGGTGCTCGCGAGCACGGAGCCCACCTCGTTCCTCAACATCCCCACCGACACGGTGCTCGGGATTCCCGACGTCGCGCTGGCGGTCGCCGTCGTGGTGGGGATCGCCGCCTACTACCTCAACTCCTACCGCTCCGGCCGTGATCTCTACGCAATCGGCTCCGATCCCGATGCCGCCCGACGGGCCGGGATCCCGATCGCCAAGCGCGTCTTCACGGCCTTCGTGATCAGCGGCGCCCTGTCCGGCGTCGCCGGCGTGATCTGGGCGGCCCAGTACGCGACGATCGAGTCGACCGCGGCAAACGGCCTCGAGCTGCAGATCATCGCCGCGGTGGTCGTCGGCGGCGTCGCGATCTTCGGCGGCAGCGGCAGCGTCGTGGGCGCCGCGCTCGGCGCGCTGCTGCTGCAGACGATCAACTCCTCGCTCAACGTGATCGGCATCTCCTCGATCTGGACCGAGGCGATCTCCGGCCTGCTGCTGATCGCGGCGATCACGCTCGACCGCGGCATCCAGCTGCGCCTCGCGGCCGCGCTGCGCAAACGGAGGGTTCGCCTTGGCGCCTGAGGGTCCGGATAACGTGCTGGGGCCGCCTCCGGAGGATCCGTCGGAGTCCTCGCAGCCGGTGTTCGCCGGGTCGGTCGCCGGCGAGCCGCCGGGCGCGCCGCCGCCGGAGCCGGGACGGGCAGGCCCGTTCTCGGCACTGAGCGCCCGCTTCGGGCGCCTCGCGAGTTGGGAGGCGGCGCTCGTCGTCGCGCTGGTGCTCGTGTTCCTGCTGGGGGTCGAGTCCTCCAGCTACTTCCTCGGCAGCTACAACCTCTTCACGCTGTGCACCAACATCGGCGACCTCGCGCTGATGGCGCTGCCGATGACGCTGATCATCATGGTCGGCGAGATCGACCTCTCGGTCGCCTCGACGCTCGCGCTGTCGGGCGAGACGCTCGGCTACCTGTGGATGCATCACTGGCCGATGGCGGCGATCTTCGTCGCCGTGATCGCGCTCGGCGTCGTGCTCGGAGCGATCAACGGGTTCCTCGTGACGAAGGTGGGGCTCCCGTCGCTGGCGGTCACGATCGGCACGCTGACGCTCTACCGGGGTCTCGCAAACGTCGTCCTCGGCCCGCTGACCGTCGCGAACTTCCCGTCCTTCTTCACCAACGTTGGCGTCGCGAACGTGCCCGGCATCCCGTTCCTGTCCTGGTCGGTGCTGTTCTTCATCGTGCTCGCGATCATCACGGGCGTGGTCCTGCACCGCACGCCGTTCGGGCGCTCGCTGTACGCGATCGGGCTGAACAAGGAGGCCGCGTTGTACGCGGGCATCCGCGTCCAGCGCGTGAAGATGGGCCTGTTCGTGCTGTCCGGCGTCGTCTGTGCGCTGGTCGGCATGCTCTACACCTTCGAGCTCTCCTCGGCGGGCGAGAACATCGGCATCGGCTTCGAGCTGAAGGTGATCACGATCGTGCTGCTCGGCGGTGTGTCGATCTTCGGCGGCCGGGGGACCGTCTTCGGCGTCGCGCTTGCCGCGTTCGTCTACGCCGGGCTGCACAGCGTGCTGCTGCTCAGCAGCTCCTTCAACGACAACGACTTCCAGGTCGTCTCAGGCGCGCTGCTGATTCTGAGCGTGTTGATCCCGAACCTCCCGTCGTTCGTGCAGCGCGGGCGGGAGCTGTGGCGGCGGCGAGCGGCGCGCGGCCGCACCGTCGCGCTCGGCGGCGCGCCGCCTGCTCCGCCGGGCGGTATCGGGCGGAGCATGTGATCTCTTATGATTGACCAATCCGTGTCAGCACGTCAAAGCGATCAATTTCGCACTAGTCCAACCGCCGTCGTGGATTCCAGCGCTTGTGTGAGCGTGATCGGCGACGTTCTTCGGCCAGGAGGTGGCCGTTCATGGCAATGACAGTCGGCGCCGGCGCCGTCGAGAACCGCTGGGATCCGGCGCGTGCCGGCGACGGCGACGAGCTGGCCGCGCTCGTGTACCGGTCGAACCTGCTGGCGTCGGATCGGTCCGTCGTGAACTTCGGCGGCGGCAACACGTCCGTCAAGGTTCGCCAGTCCGACCATACCGGCCGCGAGACGACGGTCCTGTGGGTCAAGGGGTCCGGGAGCGACCTGGCGACGATCCAGGCGAGCGGCTTCACCGGCCTGCGCCAGGACGAGATCGTGCCGCTGCGCGAGCGCGACGCGATGAGCGATGAGCAGATGGTCGCCTACCTCGCGCGCTGCCAACTGGACCCGTCGATGCCCCGCCCCTCGATCGAGACCCTGCTGCATGCCTTCGCGCCCGCGGCCCACGTCGACCACACCCACCCCGACGCGATCGGGGCGATTGTCGGCGCGGTCGACGGCGAGCGCCTCGCCGAGGAGTGCTTCGGCTCGGACGCCGTCTGGATTCCCTACATCCGCCCGGGCTTTGCGCTGTCGAAGCTCGTCGCCGACGCGGTTGCCGCCAGGCCGTCGGCGAAGCTCGTCCTGCTCGCCAAGCACGGTCTGGTGACCTGGGGCGCGACCGCGGTCGAGTCCTACAACGCCACGCTCGAGGCGATCAATCGCGCTGCCGCGTTCGTCGCGGAGCGCGCCGCCGGCGAGCCGTTCGGCGGCTCTGCGCGCCAACCGCTCGAGGAGGCGGCGCGCCTGGACCTGCTGGCCGAGGTGCTGCCGGCGCTCCGCGGAGCACTCTCGATCGATGGCCCGCGCGTGCTCCAGCTCGACCTCTCGCCCGCGGCGCTCGAGTTCGTCTGCAGTCGTGACGCGCGCGAGCTCTCGCAGGTCGGCGCGGCCTGTCCGGACCACCTCGTGCACACCAAGCGCCGCCCGGCCTGGGTGGCGTTCGACCCCGAGCGCGAGGACGCGGCGGTCCTGCGGGAACGCTTGGTCGAGGCGGTCCACGCCTTCCAGGAGCGCGAGCACGAGTACTTCGAGCGCTACCGCGGCGCAACCGACGAACTGCTGGATCCGAGCCCGCGCATCGTCCTGATCGAGGGCGTCGGGCTCGTCAGCGCCGGCCGCACGCTGAAGGCGGCGAGGCTCTCACGCGACCTCTACCAGCGTGCGATGGCGGTCATGCGCGGAGCGTCCGGGCTCGGCGGGTTCGTCTCGCTCGACGACGAGGAGTCGTTCGCGATCGAGTACTGGCCGCTCGAGCTCTACAAGCTCTCGCTCGCTCCGCCACCGCGCGAGTTCCAGGGCGTGGTCGCGCTGATCACCGGCGGTGCCGGGGGCATCGGCGGCGCCACCGCGCAGGCCTTCGCGGATGAGGGCGGGTGCGTCGTCGTCACCGACATCGACAGCGAGGGAGCGGCCGAGCACGCCACGGCGATCGGTGACGCCGCGATCGCCGTCACCCTTGACGTGACCGAGGAGGAGACCGTCGTGGCCGCGTTCCGTTCGGCGATCCTGGCCTTCGGCGGCGTGGACGTCGTGATCTCAAACGCCGGGATCGCCTCCAGCGCGCCGATCACCGAGACGACGGTCGCGATCTGGGATCGCAACCACGACATCCTCGCGCGCGGTTATTTCATTGTCGCCCGCGAGGCCGCGAAGACGCTGATCGATCAGGGCACCGGCGGCAGCATCGTCTTCATCGGCTCCAAGAACGCGCTGGCTCCGAGCAAGGGCGCGGCGGCCTACTCCGCCGCCAAGGCCGCCGAGCTGCACCTCGCCCGCTGCCTCTCCGAGGAGCTCGGCGGGCACGGCATCCGTGTCAACACGGTCAACCCCGACGCCGTCCTGGAGGGCTCGCGGATCTGGGGCTCGGCCTGGCGCGAGGAACGCGCGCGCGCCTACGGGATCGAGCCGGACGAGCTCGAGGCGCACTACCGCGAGCGCACGATCCTGAAGGTCAACGTGCTGCCCGCCGACATCGTCGCCGCGGTGCTCTTCTTCTGCTCACCGCGGCGCGCCGGCAAGAGCACCGGCAACATCCTCAACGTCGACGGAGGCGTGGCGCTCGCTTATCCGCGCTGACGCCTGCGTTGCGCGTCGCTCTCTTCATCACCTGCATCGGCGACGCCGTCTCCCCGGAGGTCGGCCGGTCAACCGTCACCGTGCTCGAGCGCCTCGGACACGAGGTCGTCTTTCCCGTCGAGCAGACCTGCTGCGGTCAGATGCACCTCAACAGCGGCTACCGCGCCGAGGCCGATGCGCTCGGCGAGCGGTTCATGCGGGTGTTCGACGGCCACGACGTGATCGTCTCGCCGTCGTCCTCGTGCGTCGGCACGATGCGTGAGCTTCACCCCGAGCTGCACGGACGGCTCTACGAGTTCTCCGAGCTGCTCGTGAAGCGGCTCGGCGTGACCGACGTCGGCGCTCGCTTTCCCCATCGCGTGGTCTATCACCCGACTTGCCACTCGCTGCGGGTGACGGCGGTCGGCGACGCTCCGCTGGCGCTGCTGCGGGCTGTCGAGGGCCTCGAGCTGGTCGGAGCTGGGCGAGGCGCGCGAGTGCTGTGGCTTCGGTGGCACATTCGCGATCAAGAACTCGGACACCTCCTCGGCGATGGTGGCCGACAAGTGCGCGGCGATCGTGGCGAGCGGGGCGAGCGTGGTGACGGCGCTCGACAGCTCCTGCCTGCTCCAGATCGGCGGCCGTCTCTCGCGCGAGGGCGCTGGCGTGCGCGCGATGCACCTCGCGGAGATCCTCGCCGAGACGGGGGGCGCCGGCACTGGCACCGGCGCCGGTGCGGGGGGCAGCGCATGAGCACCGTGCTGCCGCCGTTCCCGCCCGCGGCCCGCGAGGCGCTCGGCGACGAGCAGCTGCGCGCCAACCTCCACCGGGCCACCCATACGATCCGCGACAAGCGCGGCCGCGTGGTCGCCGAGGTCGCCGACTGGGAGGAGCTCCGCGACGCCGGCCGCGCGATCAAAGCGGACCTGCTCGCCAACCTCGAGGGATACCTGCTCGAGTTCGAGCAGGCGGTCAGCGCCGCCGGCGGCCATGTCCACTGGGCGCCGGACGCTGCGGCCGCCAACCAGCTGGTGCTCGACGTCGCTCGCTCCCACGGCGTCAGCGAGCTGGTCAAGGTCAAGTCGCTGACGACTGATGAGATCGGTCTCAACGCGGCCCTGGCAGCGGGCGGTGTGCACGCCGTCGAGACCGACCTCGCCGAGCTGATCCTCCAGCTCGACGACGACTGGTCGTCGCACATCCTCGTGCCGGCGATCCACCTCAACCGGACCGAGATTCGCGACCTCTTCGCGCCGGACGATCGCGTCGCCGTCGATCGGCGACGATCCGCGCGAGCTCGCCGAGGCCTCGCGCGTCTATCTGCGCGAGAAGTTCCTCGGGGCGCGGATGGCGGTCAGCGGCGCGAACTTCGGCGTCGCCGAAACCGGGACCGTCTGCGTGGTCGAGTCGGAGGGCAACGGGCGCATGTGCACGACGCTGCCGCCGGTGCTGGTCACGATTCTCGGGATCGAGAAGCTCGTCCCCACCTTCGCCGACCTCGAGGTCTTCCTCCAGCTGCTGCCGCGATCGGCGACCGGCGAGCGGATGAACCCCTACACCTCGCTGTGGACCGGCGTCACCCCCGGCGACGGGCCGGCGGAGTTCCACGTGATCCTGCTCGACGCCGGGCGTACGCGCGTGCTGGCCGACGAGGTCGGCCGCCAGGCGCTCCATTGCATCCGCTGCAGCGCCTGCCTGAACGTCTGCCCGGTCTACTCGCGCACGGGCGGCCACGCCTACGGCTCGATCTACCCCGGCCCGATCGGCGCGATCCTGACGCCGCAGCTGCACGGGATCGAGCATGCGCCGACGCTGCCGTTCGCCTCGAGCCTGTGCGGCGCCTGCTATGAGGTTTGCCCGGTCAAGATCAACATCCCCGAGGTGCTGCTGCACCTGCGCGCAGAGGCCGTGACGGCCGGCGCGAAGCCCGGCGAGCGGACCGCGATGAGGGGCGCACGCTGGCTGTTCGGCGGTCGCCGGCGCTTCGCGGCGGCCGAGCGGCTCGGCCGGATCGCGCAGCGGCCGCTGGTTCGCTCCGGCATGCTGCACCGGCTGCCGGGACCGCTTGGCGCCTGGACGCGCAGTCGTGACATGCGCCCGCTCGCGAGTGAGAGCTTCCGCGAATGGTGGGGGCGGCGTCAGTGAGCTCCGCCTCAGGGCCGGCGGATGCTTCGCGCGAGCTGATCCTCGCGCGCATCCGCGACGCACTGGCGGGGGGCACGTCGCGCGCGCCGGGCGGTGAGAACGCGGGCGCGGTCGCCGCAACTGTGCCGGTGTTCACGCGCGCCTACCGCGTGAGCGGGACGCTCCAGCCGCAGGCCCGGATCGAGCTGCTCTGCGAACGGATCGGCGACTACCGCGCCGAGGTCCGCCGCGTCGCGAACGCCGAGCTGCCCGCGGCGATCGCGCAGGCGCTGAGTGGCGCCGGGGCCGCCCGGGTCTGTGTCCCGGCCGGTCTTCCCTCGCCCTGGCGCCCGGCGGGCGTGGAGCTCGTCGAGGACGAGTCGCTGGGCTTCGACCAGCTCGACGCACTCGACGGCGTGATCACGGGTTGCACCGTCGCGATCGCGGAGACCGGCACGATCGTGCTGAGCGGCGGTCCCGCCGAAGGGCGCCGCGCGATCAGCCTGATCCCCGATCTGCATGTCTGCGTGGTCGCCGAGGACCAGGTGGTCGAGACGGTGCCCGAGGCGATGGCGCAGCTCGGCGAGCTCGTGCGCGCGGAGCGGCGCCCGCTGACCTTCATCTCCGGGCCCTCGGCGACGTCCGACATCGAGCTGAACCGGGTCGAGGGTGTCCACGGCCCGCGCCGCCTGATCGTCCTGGTCGTCCCAAAGGAGCCCGCATGACCCAACGAACCGGCTTTGTCCTGCGTGTCCGCCCCGAGCGGATCGACGAGTACATCGCGGCCCACCGAGCGGTCTGGCCGGAGATGCTCGACGCCCTGCGCGGCGCCGGCATCCGCAACTACACGATCTTCCGCGACGGCACCAACGTGTTCGGCTACTTCGAGGCAGACGACCTCGACGCCGCCGACGCCCACCTCGCTGCACAGGAGGTCTGCACCCGCTGGCAGGACTCGATGGCGGAGCTGCTCCAGGAGCGCGTCCCCGACGGTGGCCCGCCCGCGCTCGAGCAGATCTTCCGGCTCGACTGACCGGGTCGCGGCACTCGGCGGCGACGACATCGCGTCGCCCGCTCGGGGCCACGCCGGCTTCGTCAGGCCAGCGCGTCGCCGAGCGCGTCGCCGCCCGGCCGCGACTGCGCCTGCGCGGCTTTCAGCCGGTCCTCGAGCGTCTTGAGCGAGTAGCGGACCTGATCGAGCATCTCGAGCGCCTCGGAGACGAGATCCTCGATCTCGACGGTCTGCTGAACGGCGGACTTCGGAAATGTGGACACGCGACGACTATACCCCCGCCCCGGGACCCTCACACGGCAATCGTCCCCGCCCGTTAGGCTGCGAGGGCCCATGCCCTACGACGAGGATCTGGCGAACCGCCTGCGCGAGCTGCTCGCCGATCAGGCGGGGATCACCGAGAAGCGGATGTTCGGTGGGCTCGCGTTCCTGCTCCACGGCCACATGTCGGTGAGCGCGTCCGGCCGGGGCGGGCTGCTCGCGCGGATCGACCCGTCCGATACCGATGCGGTGCTCGCGCTCCCGCACGTCGCGCTGATGGCGATGCGCGGGCGCACGATGGAGGGCTGGGTCACGGTGGCCCCGGAGGGATGCGCCACCATGCCCGCGCTCGCCGACTGGGTGCGGCGCAGCCTCAGCTACGTCAAGACGCTGCCGCCGAAGTAGGCGCGCCCGCCGCCGGCGCCCGCCGCCCGCCGCGCCCGCCAACGGCCCGCGATTCCCCGCCGGGGTGCGGCGCCGGCGCAGGCGCTCACGGCATCACCCAGATCTCCTGCGAGGTGATCAGCACGACCGGCTGGGCGAGCAGGTGCTTGCCGGCCTCGTCCCAGCGCGTGTTCACCTCCGTCGCGCGCAGGCGCGCCCAGGCCGTCTCGGCGTCCGGATGGCAGACCGAATAGATGCTGACGGTCTGCTCGTGGCGGAACAGCCGCATCTCGCTGAACCCCGCCGCATGCAGCGCCTCGACCATCTCTGGCCAGATGTCGTCGTGGCGGCGCTGGTACTCCTCCTCGACGCCCGGGCGAAGCGTGATCTGCAGCAGCGAGTGTTCCGTCGGCTCTCCCTCTGACGTTGCGCTCTCGGTCAAGCGTCCTCCTCAAGGCTCGTGTTGGTCGCGCGTGTGCGACTCGCGTTATACCGGCTGGGGCTGGAACGCTCGCTCGCCTGTCCGCGCGATGACGCGACGAGCCGTGGTCGCCCGGTCCGTTGTGGCCGCCCTCGTCGGGGGCACAGCTCGCGGGGGCGAGCGGCGCCGCGCGCGCACACACGCGCGCGCGCACGCACGCCCGCCTTCATGCGGCGGCGCGTGCGCGCGCGCGCCAGGTTCAGAAGCCGGCTGCCAGCTGGAACAGGTCGAAGATCGCCAGCAACGTGCACGCGAAGGTGAGCCCGATCACGATCAGCGCCGTCGTGTTGTCGCTGCGCTGACCCCTGGCCGCCTGAGCCCTCGAGGTCGCGCGCGCGTGCGCGTCGGACTCGATCCACTGGATCGTCGAGCGCTCGCCGCCCGGGGTCAGGAAGCCCACGCCGCTGCTCGTTTCGTACCGGGTTTCGAGGTCGCTCATCGCAGCTCGGCTCAGCGGGCGGCGCCCGGTCCCCCGTGAGGCCCGCCCACACCGCTGCCGTCGCCGAGTGCGGCTTCGGTGATCCGCGCAATAAGGCCCTCGCGCCCGTCGCGCCCGTGGTCGAGCAGCTCGACGACGGCGAACCCCTGGCGCGTGAGGACCAGGACGACCAGCGCAAACACCATCAGCCACGCGGGCCTGCCGATGTGGTCACCGAGGCGGATCTCGACGGCGGCGACCGAAAGCGCGATCAGCACGGGCGCGATCGGGGCCACCAGCGACGCGAGTGACGGTGCCGTGCGCTCGACCGCCGTGAAGCGGACGCGTCCGGAGCCGGCGCTGAAGGCCGACAGCGCAATCCCCAGATACGCGACGACCCACCCGGTGTCGACGAGACCCGGGCTGGTGTAGCTGGAGCTATCGGCGAGGTAGGTGAACGTGCTGTCGGAGACCGCCATCGCCATCAGGCCTCCGAGCAGGCACCACAGCGGCAGGCGATCGCCACCGCTCATGCCGCGGATCGCTAGCAGGACGAAGAAGACGATCACCACGTCACCGAACGGATAGGCGATCGAGACGATGCCGCCGAGCGTGCTCAGGTCGGTGGTGCGCCACAGCGGGCCGAGCACGAGCGTCCAGCTCAAGAACAGCAGCGACGTGGCGACCAGCAGCCCTTCGAACACGCGGCGCGCCGTGCGTGTGCGCGTGCCGCTGCCGTGGGTCGCCGGGTGTGCGATCAGCGCCGCCACCACGAGCGGTATCGCGCCGAGGTAGCCGATGTCGGCCCACGACGGCTCGGGCACGGCGACGTTGAGGATCAGCGCGTAGTAGCCCCAGATGAGCTCGGCGGCCGTCCAGCTTGCCATCGCCAGCGCGAGCAGCGTCCAGAACCGGCGCATCTGCGCCGGCTGGCGATTGCGGGCGCGCACGCACAACACGCATCCGAGCAGCGCTGCCAGCGGCGTCGCCGTGTCGTCGAACCACAGCGTGGCGGTGTGCCCGCCGACGCCGAGACCAACCCAGGCGGCGAAGAGACCGGCGGCGAGCGCCAGTGCGAAGGTGGCCGCGACGAAGCGACGGCGCTCGAGAGCCAGTTCCACCCCCCGTCCATCGGCGTCTGCGGAGCCGGTCTTGAACGCCCACCGTAGTTATCCGCAGCGCCTCGCCCGGAGTGCCGAGTTCAAGACCCGCTGTCGCCCGCACAGCGCGAGCAGCGGCCAACCAGCGCGAAGTGGGTGAAGCGAACCTCGTGGCCGAAGCGGCGCCTGATGTGGTTTCGCACCGGGTCGAGCAGCTCCGGGTGGACGCTCCGTGCGGTGTCGCAACCGGGGCAGTAGATGTACTCGCGCTCGCCGTGACCAACGAGCGCGTACAGGCCGGGCCCGTGTCCGAGGTGGACGTGGCGGACGAGGCCGTGCCGCTCGAGCGTCTCGAGATTGCGGTAGACAGAGGTCTCGACGAGCTTCAAGCGCTGCGCGATGCGCTCCGCGGATACCGGGCCGGCGGCGGCGAACAGCGCCTCGAGCACGAGCTGGCGCGTCAGCGAGAGCCGCAGCCCGCGCGCCCGGAGCGCTTCGACGGCGTCGTCGATGTCGTCAAACGGCAGGCCGGGAGTCTGCGGCGCGAGCGTCATGAGGGATCGCCCGACGCCGGCGGCGCGAGGTCGACGTTCCAGCGTTCTTCGATTCGTGCGAGTCGCCAGATGGCGAGTGCGGCGAGCCAGGTTGCGGCGAATAGGGCGATGATGATCAGGCCGATGGTGTTGATGTTGATGCGTTCGAGGTCGGACCAGAAGGGGCCTTGGGCGCGTAGTTGGGTGGCGATGATGCCGCCGAGTTCGATTGTGCCGATGACGAGTGCGACGGCGACTGAGAGGCTGGTGATCGTGAGGTTGTAGAAGACTTTGCGCACGGGGGTTGAGAACGCCCAGCCGTAGGCGAAGTTCATGAACGACCCGTCGATCGTGTCGAGCAGGCTCATGCCGGCGGCGAACAGGATCGGCAGGCAGAGGATCGCGTAGAACGGCAGGCCCGCACCGGCGGCGCCGGCGGCGAGGAACAGCAGCGCGACCTCGGTCGCGGTGTCAAAGCCCAGACCGAAGAGGACGCCGAGCGGGTACATCTGCCAGGGCCTCGTGATCGTCTTCGTGAAGCGGCCGAAGATGCGGTTCATCAGGCCGCGCGAGTCGAGCTGGGCCTCGAGCGCCGCCTCGTCGTAGCGGCCGGTGCGCATTTCGCGAAAGACGCGCACGATGCCCACGAGGATCACGAGGTTGAGCGCGGCAATCAGGTACAGAAAGCCGCCGGAGACACCGGTCCCGATCCAGCTGGTGACGCTGTGCAGGGTCGAACCGCTGTCGCGCACCGGGCCGGCGAGCGCGCGAACACCCACGGCGAACAGGAACGCCAGCACGAACACGACGCTCGAATGGCCGAGCGAGAACCAGAAACCGACACTCAAAGGCCGTTTGCCCTCCGACATCAGCTTGCGCGTCGTGTTGTCGATCGCGGCGATGTGATCGGCGTCGAAGGCGTGGCGCAGACCGAGCGTGTAGGCCGTCACGCCGGTCCCGATCGCGAACACACCGGCGCCGCCGAGACGGTAATGGTGAGGCACGACGAGCGCGAACAGCAGCACGAACCCGGCGACGTGCAGGCCGACCACGACCGCCGCCATCAGCGCAACCGCGCGCCACTCGCCGCGACTGAGGGCGTGGCGCGCGCGCCGCCACCGGGCCTGACCTCGAACGTGGGACGCGTCACGCACGGCAGCTCTCCTTCCGAACCGTCACAACGATCTGACTCGCGACCGGCGCAATTGCAAGCGACTGGCACTTGCGTTTCCGGCGGTTGGTCGTTGTTACGGTCGAGACCCCGAAACGGATGTGGACTGGAGCTGAAAATGTCTGACGCCACCCGACGCTCGTTCCTGCGAGTCTCGCCCGCTGCGCCCAAGCGACTCGCGACCCCCGCCGGCCCGACGGTCGACGCGCCAACGTCGGCCCAGAGCCGCCGCTCGTTCCTGCAGGCGACCGCGGCCGGCGCCGCCGGCGTGGCCGTCGTCACGACCGGGCCGAAGCTCGCCGGCGCCGTCCTGCACGGCGCCTCCAACACGACGCCGTTGGCCCGGGTCGTCAAGCCGTCCTCGCCGCCGCCCTCGGAGACGGTGATGGCCTATGTCCGCGACGCGGAGCGCGGCGAGGTGACGGTCCTCGCGGGCACACGCGAGACCACCTACCGGGATCCGGCGCTCGTCCAGCGCATGATCGACGCGGGTCGCTGAGGCGACCGGCCCTACTGAGAAGGAGAGCAAATGTCGTCGCATCGCGAAGCACCCGAGATCAGCAAGGACCCGGTAGCCGACAACGCCGACACCTACGCGTTCGTCAGCCCCGACAAGCCGGATACGGTCACGATCATCACCAACTACGTCCCGCTGCAGGCGCCCCCCGGGGGACCCAACTTCTTCGAGTTCGGCGACGACGTCCTCTACGAGATCAACATCGACAACAACGGCGATGCGCTGGCTGAGGTCACCTACCAGTTCCGCTTCGAGACGATCCTGCGCAACCCGAACACGTTCCTCTACAACACGGGCCCGATCTCGAGGCTCGGCGACCCCAACTGGAACAAGCGCCAGTTCTACACCGTCACACGCGTGGCGGGCGGGAGGTCGCGCGTTCTGGGCACCGGGCTCGCATGCCCACCCTGCAACATCGGTCCTCGCTCGACGCCGAACTATGCGGCGCTCGGCATTGAGGCCGTGCACACGCTCGGCGGCGGGGTGACGGTGTTCGCCGGTCAGCGCAACGACCCGTTCTTCGTGGATCTCGGCTCGATCTTCGATCTCGGTGACCTGCGGCCGTTCCAGAACCTGCACCTGATCCCGACGGCGGCCGCCCCGGGGGTCGATGCGACCAAAGCGCTCAACATCCACACCATCGCGATCCAGGTGCCGATCGGCGATCTGACCGCAAACGGCAAGGTGCCCACCGACGTGATGAGCGCCGCGTCCGTGCTCGGGATCTGGGGCGCGGCGAGCCGGCGCAAGATGCGCGTGGTCGATACCGCCAACGACGAGAAGTCCGAGTCGGGACCGTGGGTCCAGGTTTCGCGCCTGGGCAACCCACTGTTCAACGAGGTGCTCGTACCGCTTGGCAAGAAGGACCGCTGGAACGCGAGCCAGCCGGTCAACGACAAGGACTACGCGGCCGGCGTCGCGCATCCTGAGCTCGGCAAGCTCCTGCCGGTTCTCTATCCGAAGGTGTTCCCCAACCTCGCCGCGCTGACCGCCCCCCGTGCCGACCTGGAGGCCATCCTGCTGACCGGGCTGCCGGCGGGCATCGTGCCGGGTTTCCAGAACAACAACGGCAAGGTGCTGGCCGACATGCTGCGACTCAATGTCGCAGTTGCGCCCACGGCCAACCCGAACCCGCTCGGCCTGATCGGCGGCGATGCGGCCGGATTCCCGAACGGTCGCCGGCTCACCGACGACGTGGTCACGATCGAGCTGCGGGCGATTGCCGGCGTGACCTACCCGCTCGTCGACAAGACCTACAAGCCCGACGCGGCGGCGGCGCTGATCACGCAGGGAATCACGCCCGCGGCGAGTCGCTACCAGGCGACGTTCCCATACGTCGGCGATCCCTACGACGGCTACGACAACCCGTCGAGCTGAGCCCGCGATGCACGAGAACTACGCGGATCGACCGCATCCCGAATACGTCGTGCTCGACATCGGCGACGGGCTGGGCGCGCTGATCGTCTACGCCGACCCGAGCATGCACGGCATGGAAGTCGAGATCAGCGCCGGCGGCGACGACGCGAGCCGCAGCCACAAGGAGATCCTCGAGCGCGGCGAGGGCGGCAGGGTCGCATTCACCGCCGTCTTCGACCGCCTGCCGGAGGGCTCATACACGCTCTGGGTCGACGACGTCGCACGCGAGCGAAACGTCCAGATCACCGGTGGCTTCGTGGCCGAGCTCGATTGGACCGCGCAGCCCGCGGCAGCCTGAACGCGCGCGCTACTCGCGAAGCCCGGGGAACTCCGCCGCGGTCCTGCTGCGCCGCGGTGGAGCTTCCGAAGAGAGCTGAACTGGTCAACCGCGCTGGTAGCGGCCCAGTTGGCCGGCCCGCATCCGCAGCAGCTCGACCAGCTCGGTGGTGCGCACGAACGGGTCGGCGATCACTCTGCCGTCGTTCAGCGAGAGCGCGGCGACCGGTCGGTCTGACAGGACGCCGAGCAGCACAGGGTCGGTGGGGCGATCGACCTGCTCGAGATCGGCGAGGCGCGCGAGCGCGGCGCGGTCGGCTGCCGTGGCGAGGCGCAGCGTCAGCCCGGCCCAGGAGGGCACGGCGAACGCGGGGCGGTCGTCAGTGTGCCTACGGCGCCCTGGCCAGCGATGTCGCGCGGCCGCCCGCGAGACGAGCTCCTCGTGTCTTGATTGCGCCAGCGCGATGCTCAATTGCGGATGCATGACGGCCTCCTGCGTCGCCGAAACGGGATAACTGCCATCGACATAACGAAGGTTAGCATACCCGCTCAAACCGCGTTGCCGGTTGTGCCCCGCGGTATCATTCGTCGATGAGCTCCACCGCCGCAGACGCGAAGCAGGCGCCCGGCCGCCTCGAGCTGGTGCGCCAGTTCATCAACACGGTTGACATCGAACACGTCGAGGAAGAGCTCGTCGATCTCGACGCGCTCGCGGCCTGGCTGCGGAAGCACGGGCTGCTTCGCGCGCGCGAACGGCTCGCCGCGGGCGACCTCGAGCGCGCGCTGACGGTGCGCGAAGGGCTGCGCGATCTGCTCGAGGCCCGCTCCGGCGGCCAGAGGCCCGAGACGGCCTCACTGCGTCCGCTCAACTCATTGCTCTCAGGGGCTCTGCTTCGCGCCGCCTTCGCGCCTGACGGCGCACCCGCCCTCGCTCCGGCAGCAGGCGCGCCGTTTGACCGGGCGCTCGCGGAGCTGTTGGCGATCATCCTCCGCGCGGCCGGCGACGGAAGCTGGGAGCGCCTGAAGGTTTGTGCCGACCACGGCTGCCGGTGGGTGTTCTACGATCGTTCGAAGAACCACTCACGCAGCTGGTGCAACATGGCCGTCTGTGGCAACCGCGCCAAGGCCCGGGAGTACCGGCGCCGTCAGCGCGGCGAGCGGGCGCAGTCCGTCAGCCGTTGAGGCGTGCTCGGTTTCAAACGCCGAGCCACGAATGCCGCCGAGGCGACCGAGCTCGCGCCGACGCGGCTGCCCTACTGCTCGGCGGTCGCGACGCCCCGCACGGTCGCCTCATCCGCCTGCGCGGCGGCCCGCGCTCGGCGGTATTCGTCGACGACGATCTCCGTGAGCTCCTCAACCGAGGTGTCGGCGGTCGGTTTGTCGAGCGCGATCACCCCGTCGGTGATCATGTTCACGCGATCGCAGCTCTCGAGCACGTGGACGTAGTTGTGGAGGATCATGATGATCGAGAGCTTGCCCTCGGCCTTCAGCCGCGAGATCAGGTCGAGGATCATCGCGCCCTCCTTCGCGCCCATCGCCGCGAGCGGCTCGTCGAGCAGAAGGATGTCGGCCTCCGAGTAGACGCCGCGCGCCACAGCGATCGACTGGCGCTGCCCGCCGGACAGGCGCGCGACCGGCACGTCGAGCCGCGGCAGGTTGATGCCGATGTCGTCGAGCGCCCTGCGCGCCTCCACCTTCATCTTGCGCTTGTCGAGGAACGGCAGCCGTCCGCGGCGCTGTTCGCGGCAGAGGAACATGTTCTCGTACACGCTCAGGTCGTCGATCAACGCCAGATCCTGGTAGACGACGTCGATCCCGAGTAGGCGAGCGTTCTCCACGCTCTTTGGCTCATACGGCTCGCCCTTCAGCCACATCTTGCCGGAGCCCTGCTTCTGAAAGCCGCAGAGGATCTTGATCAGCGTCGACTTGCCGGCGCCGTTGTCGCCGAGCAGGCCGAGCACCTCGCCCTTCTTCAGGTGCAGGCTGACGTCGCGCAGGGCCGTGACAGGCCCGAAGCTCTTGGCGATGTGCTCGACACGCAGCACATCGTCCTCTGATGAGACCGGGGCGACGACGTGCTCGCCCGGGATTGCCTGGTCAGCCAAGGCCGGATCCCTTTCGCACTCGACCGACGTAGGTGTTGATCGCCATCGCCAACAGGATCGCGAGGCCGAGGTAGAAGTCGAGGTAGTCCGCGTTGACGCCCTTGATCGCCAGTCCGTCCTGGAGGATGCCCAGGAACAGCGCGCCGATGAGCGCGCCGACCACGGTGCCCGCGCCGCCGATCAGCAGCGTGCCGCCGATCACGGCGCACGCGATCGCCAACAGGGTCAGCACGCCGGCGCCGGAGGGGTCGGGCGTGATCGAGCTGGTGCGGATGGCCTCCAGGATGCCGACGATTCCGGCAAAGGTGCTGCAGACCATGAAGTTCCGGATCACGACCCAGCGCACGCGGACGCCGGCCTCGGCCGCGCCGAGCTTGTTCGAGCCGACCGCGATCGTGTGCGACCCCCAACTCGTCTGGGTCAGCACCACATGCATGATCGCGACGATGATCACCGCCCAGATCAGCTCCGAGTAGGTGCCGGCGCCGAACACGCTCGCGAACGTCGACAGGCTGTTGCTGGTGGCCGACCCGGCCAGCTGCGAACCGGGCGCCGTGACCTGCTCGGCGTGGGAGATGATCAGCGTGAAGCCCTCGAGCGTGAACAGCGTCCCCAGCGTGGTGACGAAGGAGCTGATGCCGACGAACATCGTGATCAGCCCGTTGACCAGCCCGATCAGCGTGCAGGCGACGAAGCTGATCAGCACCGCGAGCAGCAGCGGCACATGACCGTTGGCGAGCTCGTAGTAGAGGTACGGAGCGAACAGGTAGACGCCGCCGATCGAGAGGTCGATCTCCCCGTTGATCATCAGGAAGACCTCGCCCACGGCGAGGATCGCGTACGGCGCGAAGTACGGGAACAGCGCCTGGATGTTCGCCGTTCCCGTGAATGACGACGACAGCGTGGCGATGAAGTACACGGTCAGCAGGACCGTGACGACGATGATGCTTCCCTCGCGCGCGATCAGGAAGCGCTTGATGAGCCCCAGCGGGACAGCAGCACTACGGGGGACCTCGCGCTTTCGCGCGGGGCCCCCCGTGGGAGCGGCAGCGGGAGTTCCGCCGTCAATCGTGCTGGACATTGCCTACCGTGTTACGAGCGGCCGTCCTAGTCCTCTCGTCAGGCCTTGGCGACGCCCGGCGCTGAGCCGGTGCCCTCGTAGCGGCTCTTGGTGCTGCTGTACGGCACGACCGTGGTCGGGTTCAGGAACTTCAGGCCCGTGTCCACGTCGGCGATCCCGCTCAGGCCACCGGAGGCCTTGTAGAGGAACAGCTCGAAGATCGGCAGGAAGCCCTGAAGGTAGGGCTGCTGGTCGATCGTGAACTGGCCGTAGCCGGCTGCGAGCAGCTCCTCGGTGATCGGCGTGAGGTCGTAACCGCCGCAGGCGACCTTGCCCTTCAGGCCGTACTTCTTGATCGTCTGGAAGCAGCTCTGCGTGCTGCCGCCGTCGACCGCGAAGATGCCCTTGTAACTGGTGTGACCGGGCCAGAAGGCCTCGATCGTCGTCAGCTCCTGCGGCACGGCCGCGCCGGTCGCGGTCACCGTGAACTTGGTGGCCGTGCCGGTCAGCACCGACTTGGCACCGTCGATACGCGGCTGGATGTTGGCCGAGCCCGGCGTCGCGATGAACAGCGCAACCGTCCCGGACGGGACGAGCGTCTTGATGTGGGCGCCCATCTGCTGCCCGGAGACGAACAGGTCCTGGCCGATGTAGGCGAGGCGCCCGTTCGGCTCGTCCGCGTTGTAGGAGAGCACGGGAATGCCCTTGGCCAGCGCGTTCTTCGTCGGACCCGTGAAGGCCGTCGGATCGATCATCGCGCAGGCGATGCCGTCGACGCCGGCCGCGATCGCGGTGTTGAACGCCGAAACCATCTGCGGCACGTTGCTCGACTGCGAGCCGGTCCACTGATACGTGCAGCCCAGCAGCGAGCACGCGTCCTGCGCGCCGTACTGCGTCGGCGTGAAGAACGGGTTCGTCGTCACGTGGTTGACCATCGTGAACTTGAAGGCCGGCTGCGATCCGAAGATCGACGTCCCGGCGCTGTGGGCCTTCGTCGCCCCGAAGGCCGACACCGTCTGGCCCATCGTCAGGCCGGCAATCGCTCCGGCGCCCGCCGTGAGGGCGGTGCGGCGGGTGAGGGCGCGCGCCTTCGTCTGCGGCGTCTGCTCCTTCTTGGAGTCCATCCACTCCAGGCGCTCGAGTGCGTCACCTGCTACGTCTTCAATATGGGTCATTCCTGCTCCTCCTCAACGCAAGTAGCGTCGCTAACCGGGACTGCCCGGTGTGATTATTCGGCTGCGAGCTCTGGCCCTGCCTCCCCTGGCTCCACGCGGGCCGTACGTGGTTCCCTGCATGACTGCTGATTCTATGTGCGCAATCGCTGTGCGTGCGCCGGGTGATCCGCCGTCCGTTGACGCGCGATTCGAGCGCACACGCGCACAATCGCACAAAACGCGCGGAATCGCTAGTCGGCTTTGGTTGCGTTCGCATAGGACGAGATCCCCCCACCCCTTCGGAAGGTTCCCTTGGAGCATTCACCCGCGAGGCGGTCGCGGGCATCCGTAGAAAGGCGCGACGCCGGTACGGCCTTTCCGCACGCGGTCCCGCCGTCAAAGGCGAATTCGCGCGCCCCAGCCGCCAACCACCGCCGCGGTCCCCGCTCGCCGACCGCCACCGCCACCTCCCGGTTAGAGTGCGGCGTGGCATGCGGGTCGTCGTCACAGGCGGGAGCGGCAAGGTGGGTCGCGCGGTCGTGCGCGAACTGCTGGACGCAGGCCACGAAGTGCTCAACGTCGATCGCACACCCCCGGCTCCCTCGTCGGCGTCCGCGGCGGCGCCGTTCCTGCCCGCCGACCTGACCGACTACGGCCAGGCGCTCGAGGCGCTCAGCGGCGCCGAGGTGATGTCCGCGCCCCGAGGCGGTCGTGCACCTGGCCGCGATCCCCTCACCGACGCACGCCACTCCCGACGTCGTCTTCTCGACCAACATTCGCAGCACCCACACGGTCTTCTCGGCGGCCGTGCGCCTGGGGCTGCGCCGCGTCGTCTGGGCGTCGAGCGAGACGACGCTGGGCACGCCCTTCCCACAGCCGCCCGACTACGCCCCGGTCGATGAGCGCCATCCGCTGCGGCCCGAGTCCTCCTACGCGCTCTCCAAGGTCCTCGGCGAGGAGATGGCGCGCCAGTTCTCGCGCTGGAGCGGGATCCCGTTCGTCGGGCTTCGCTTCTCCAACGTGATGGAGCGCGCCGACTACGACGAGTTCCCGAGCTGGTGGGACGACCCGCGGCTGCGCAGCTGGAACCTCTGGAGCTACGTCGACG
Source organism: uncultured Solirubrobacterales bacterium (assembly GCA_963709225.1). Taxonomy (GTDB): domain Bacteria; phylum Actinomycetota; class Thermoleophilia; order Solirubrobacterales; family Solirubrobacteraceae; genus Palsa-513. Next base: position 277,884 of record CAVPVM010000005.1, on the reverse strand, counting down.
AGAGCCACGCCGGTCAGAGCGCGCGTCTCGCGCTCGAGGCCGACACGCAGGGCGCGCAGGCCTTCATCGTCGCCGCCGCCGACACCGTGATGCGCCGCCCGAGCCGTGAGTTGATGGCCGAGGTCTACCCGGGCGTCCCCGTCGCCGAGGGGGTCACCGGGCACGCGTCGCTGCTGGCGATCGACGCCGCGCGCGAGTCGCTCGGCTACGACCCGCAGTTCAGCTGGCGCGAGCTTTTCTAGGGGGCTCCGCCTGCCGGCTTCGCCCGACGGGATTTCGCGCGGGGGCAGCGATCGCCCGGTCGCTCGACGCCGCCGGCCGGCTCGCCTTCAGAGCCCCGCCGCCAGCCGGTGATAGGCCTGATTCCAGCGCACCTCGTTGGCGAAGTCGCGGCTGCGCGTGTGCTCGTCGATCAGCAGCAGCTCGAGTCCCGAGATCGTCGCGAAGTCGACCAGCGTCTCGGTGTGCAGCGCCGTGCTGAACACGCTGTGGTGCGGGCCGCCCGCCACGAGCCAGGCCTCCGCCGCGGTGGCGAAGTCGGGCCGCGGCTTCCAGACCGCCCGCGCGACCGGCAGCTTCGGCAGCTCCTGCGGCGGGGCGATCACATCGATCTCGTTGGCGAGCAGCCGGAAGCGATCGCCCAGGTCGAGCATCGAGAACATGAACGCCGGCCCGGGCGCCGCGTCGAACACGAGCCGGACCGGGTCCTCGCGCGAGCCGATCGAGAGCGGGTGGATCTCACAGCGCGGCCGGGCGGCGGCGATCGACGGGCAGACCTCGAGCATGTGCGAGCCCAGCACGAGCGGCTGCTCGCCGGCGAGGTCGTAGGTGTAGTCCTCCATGAACGAGCTGCCGCCCGGCAGCCCCGTCGCCATCAGCTTGACGATCCGCACGAGCGCCGCGATCTTCCAGTCCCCCTCGCCGCCGAAACCGTAGCCGTCGGCCATCAGCCGCTGCACGGCGATCCCGGGCAGCTGGCGCAGGCCGTGCAGGTCCTGGAAGGTGTCGGTGAACGCCCCGTAGCCGCCGGCGCTCAGGAACTCGCGCAGCGCCGCCTCGATCCGCGCCGCGACCACCAGCGACTCGCGGCGCTCGCCATCGCGGCGCAGCGCCGGCACCAGCTCGTAGCGCTCCTCGTACTCGGCGAGCAGCGCGTCGACGGCCGCCTCGTCGATCCCCTCCATCACCTCCACGACGTCGCCGACGCCAAAGCCGCTGACCGTGATCCCCAGGCGCAGGTGCGCCTCGACCTTGTCGCCCTCGGTCACCGCGACATCGCGCATGTTGTCGCCGATTCGCGCCACCGTCAGCCGCGACGCCTCCCGCCAGCCGGCGGCCGCCCGCGCCCAGTGCCCGATCCGCGCGAGCGTCGCCTCGTCCGACCAGTGGCCGACCACGGTCTTGCGAGCCAGCCGCATGCGGGTCTCCAGGAACGCGAACTCGCGGTCGCCGTGCGCGGACTGGTGGGTGTTCATGTACTCCATGTCGATCTGCGCCCAGGGCAGGGCCCGGTTGAACTGCGTGTGCAGGTGCAGCAGCGGCTTGGCGAGGACGCTCAGCCCGGCGATCCACATCTGCGCCGGGGAGAAGGTGTGCATCCAGAGGATCAGCCCGGCGCAGTCGTCGGCCGCGTTGGCCTCCAGGCACAGGCGGCGGATCGCCTCCGGCGTCGTCGCCGTCTCGCGCAGCACGATGCGCACCGGCACGGCGTCCGCCGCGTCGAGCGCTCCGGCGATCTCGCGCGCGTCGGCCGCGACCGCGGCGAGCACCTGCTCGCCGTACATCTCCTGGCTGCCGGCGACGAACCACAGCTCGCAACCGCCCAGCGCCTTGGCGCTCATGCTCGAACCTCCTGCTCTGCGCCGGCGGCCGCCGAGCGCTGTCCGTAGACGTTCTGGTAGCGGTCGTGCAGCGCGTCGATGTCGGCCTGATCCAGGCGCGTCAGCTCGCCGAGCGAGCGGGCGAGCCAGACGGTGCGCGCGACGTCCTCGCACATCACGGCGGCCTTGACGGCGTCGCGCGCGCCGGCGCCGACGGTGAACACGCCGTGGCTGCGCATCAGCACGGCGGGCGAGCGGTGCTCGCGCAGCGTCTCGACGATGCCCATCCCGATCTCCTCGCCGCCGATCCGCGCGAACGGCCCGACCGGGATGTCGCCGCCGAACTCGTCGGCCTGCGCCGTCAGCACGCACGGGATCGCCATGCCCTGCGCCGCCCACGCGGTCGCGTAGGCGCTGTGTGTGTGGGCGATGCCCCCGACCGCCGCCATCTCCCGGTAGACGTGGGCGTGCGTGGCGGTGTCGCTGGACGGCGAGAGCGAACCCTCGACGACCTCCCCGTGCAGGTCGACGACGACCATCGTCTCCGCTGTCAGCTCGTCGTAGCCCAGGCCGCTCGGCTTGATCACGAACAGCTCCTCCCCGGGCACGCGGGCCGAGATGTTGCCGCTCGTCCAGGCGACCAGGCCGCAGCGCACCAGCTCGCCGTGCAGCGCCGCGACGCTCCGGCGCAGATCGTCGAGCACGCTCATCGCCCGGCCGCCGCCACCGCGCGCTCGCGGATCGACTGCAGCTCGCGCATCAGATCGCGCCGGTCGCGCCCGAAATGGTCATGCACGCTGCTGTAGACCGCATACAGGTCATCGTAGGCCCTGTGGCGCCCAGGGTCGGGGGTGTAGACGTCGCGGCGGAGCTTTCCCATCTCCCGCGCGGCGGCGTAGATGTCGGCGTGCACCCCGGCGGCGACCGCGGCGTGCAGCGCCGAGCCGAGCGCCGGCCCCTGCTCGGAGTCGATCACGCTGATCGACTGGCCGATCACGTCGCTGTAGCACTGCATCAGCGGCGCGTTCTTCAGCAGGCCGCCCGCGGCGACGAACTCGCGCACGAGCACGCCGGAGGAGTCGAAGGCGTCGACGATCTTGCGCGCTCCGAACGCGGTCGCCTCGACCAGCGCCCGGTAGATCTCGTGCGGGCGGGTCGAGAGCGTCATCCCGACCAGCACGCCGCTCAGCTCGTGATCGACCAGCACCGAGCGGTTGCCGCTCCACCAATCCAGGGCGATCAGCCCGTGCTCGCCGACCGCCTGCTGCGCGCCGAGCCTCGTCAGGTGCTCATGCACGCCGATGCCAAGCTCCCGGGCCTGCTCGTGGTAGGCGGGCGGGACGGCGTTGTCGACGAACCAGGCGAAGATGTCGCCGACGCCGCTCTGGCCGGCCTCATAGCCCCAGTGCCCAGGCACGATCCCGCCGTCGACCACGCCGCACATCCCGGGCACCTCGGCGAGCTGCTCGCCGACCATCACGTGGCAGGTCGAGGTGCCCATGATCGCGACCATCCGCCCGGCCTGCGTGACGCCGGCCGCGGGCGCCGTGACGTGCGCGTCGACGTTGCCCACCGCGACCGCGATCCCCTCGCGCAGCCCGGTCCAGGCGGCGGCCTGCGCGCTCAAGCCCCCGGCGCGCGCGCCGAGCTGGGCGATCGCCGGGCTCAGCTTGTCGGCCGCGAAGCCGGCGAACCCGGGGTTCAGTGCGCCGAGATAGTCGGCGCTGGGGTAGCGGCCGTCCTGGTAGATGCCCTTGTAGCCGGCGGTGCAGGCGTTGCGCAGCTCGACGCCGCACAGCTGCCAGACGATCCAATCGGCGGCCTCGACGAAGCGGTCCATCGCGGCGTAGACCTCGGGGTCCTCCTCGAGGATCTGGAGCGCCTTGGCGAATTCCCACTCCGAAGAGATCCGCCCTCCGTAGCGCGCCAGCCACGGCTCGCCGCGCGCCGCCGCCAGGTCCGTGACGCGGTCGGCCTGCGGCTGGGCCGCGTGGTGGCGCCACAGCTTGACCCAGGCGTGCGGGTGCGAGCGCCACGCCGGCACGCGGCACAGCGGCGTGCCGTCCTCGAGCACCGGCAGCACGGTGCAGGCGGTGAAGTCGGTGGCGATCCCGACCACGGCGGCGGGGTCGACGCCGGCGGCGGCGAGCGCGGCCGGAACCGCCTCGCGCAGCACGTCGATGTAGTCGTCGGGATCCTGGAGCGCCCAGCCGAGGCCGAGTGGCGCGCCGGTGGCGGCCAGCCGCTCGCTCATCACGGCGTGGGCGTAGGTCGACTCGGCGTCGCCGAGCTCCTCACCGTCCTGCGCGCGCACCACCACGGCCCGCCCGGACAGTGTCCCGAAATCGACGCCGATCACATATTGCGAGGAAACCGCCATCGGCAGCACACTATCGCGACACAAAACGAATAGGCAATCGATTGCAGTGACCTTCGAGCGCCGCGATCGAGCCGGCGGCGAGCGGTCGGCCCATCAGGCCCCCATCAGGAGCTCCAGCATCAGCTGGTCGGCCGGCTCGTGGTGGCGCCCCTCGCGGCTCGCCAGCAGGGCCGAGAAGTCCTCCGCCCTGATCGCCTCCAGAGCCTGCGGCGAGTACTCCGGCGTCGGCTCCGCCAGCTGCGCCGCGCCGGCCGCCAGGCACGCATCCCTGATCCGCTCGTCGGCGTCGAACTCGGCCGCCTTGGCCGCGAGGATCTTGTAGTTGCGGATGCAGCCGCGCGCGAACGCCGCGTAGACGTCGACGTCGTCCTCGGTGCGGAAGGCCCTCGCGTCGAAGTGGCGCGGCCCGTCGTAGCCCGATCGCTCGAGCAGGCGCACCGTCAGGAAGCACTCCTTGAGGTCCTCGACGCCGAAGCGGAAGTCCTGGTCGAAGCGCGGCCCGTTCTGCGAGTTGAGGTCGACGTGGAACAGCTTGCCGGCCCACAGCGCCTGGCCGACCGCGAAGGAGAACGAGAGCCCCGCCATCGCCTCGTGCGCCATCTCGGGGTTCACGCCGACCATCAGCGGCTGCTCCAGCGTCTCGATGAAGTGCAGCATGTGGCCGGTCGTCGGCAGGTAGATGTGGCCGCGCGGCTCGTTCGGCTTGGCCTCGAGCGCGAAGCGCATCGGGATGCCCTGCGAGCGGACGTATTCGCAGAGGAAGTCGACTCCCTCGCGGTAGCGCTCCAGCGCGACGCGCGGGTCGCGCGCGGCGGCCGACTCGACGCCCTCTCGCCCGCCCCACAGCACGAACGTCGGCGCGCCCAGCTCTGCCCCGATGTCGATCGCGGCGGTCGCCTTGCGCAGCGCGTAGCGGCGCACCGCCGGGTCGGCGGCGGTCAGCGCGCCGTCGCGGAAGACCGGCTGGGTGAACAGGTTGACCGTCGCCATCGAGACCACCATGCCGGCGTTCGCCACCGCCTTGCCGAAGCTCGCCACGATGCGGTCGCGATCGGCCGCGGAGGACCCGAACGGAACGAGGTCGTCGTCGTGGAAGCAGACGCCCCAGGCCCCGACCTCGCCAAGCCGCGCGACGATCTCCTCCGGCTCGATCGGCGGGCGGGTCGCGACGCCGAACGGGTCGCCGCCGCGGTGTCCGACGGTCCACAGGCCGAAGCTGAAGCGATCGTCCGGGGTAGCTGCGTAGGGGTCGTCCATCACGTTCCTTTGGTCGAGTGGGTGCTCGTCGTGCCGCGCACCGAGGTATACCGTTTCAGCGCCTGCTCGGGTCCTCGACCCCGAACAGCGCCGCCAGCTCGCGCGGCGCGTGCAGCAGCAGCGAGGCTCCGGCGTCCTCGAGCTCCTGCGCGCTGCCGATGCCCCAGGTCACGCCGATCGCCGGCAGGCCGTGCGCGCGGGCCGCGACGATGTCGTAGGAGCGGTCGCCGACCATCGCCACCGGGCCGGCGCCCCGCCCGCGCAGCGCGGTCAGCGCCCGCGCCACGATCGCCGTCTTGTCGTCGCTCGTGTCGTTGGCGGCGGCCGCCTCGACGACGGCGAAGTGGCGCGCCAGGTCGAGCTGCTCGAGCAGCGGTTGGGTGAAGAGGACCGACTTCGATGTCGCGATCGCGAGCTCGAGGCGCGCCGCGAGCGCCTCGAGCACCGGCGCGACGCCCTCGATCGCGTGCGTCGCCGTCATGTACACGGCGGCGTAATGGCTGCGGTAGGAGGCGACGATCGCCGCGACCGCCGCGGAGTCCTCGCGCTCGCCGGTCAGCTCCGCGAAGGCCGTGAAGGTGGGCGGGCCGATGTAGTGGCGAAGCGCCTGTGGCGGCCGCGCCGCCAGCCCGTGCTCGACGAGGGCCGCGTTGATCGAGCCGGTGACCGCGTCGTAGGAGTCGATCAGCACGCCGTCGAGGTCGAAGATCAGTCCGTCGGCCGCGATGCGCTCCACCCGCGCATCATCGCGCAGAATGCCGGCCTCGCTCTAGCGCTCGAGCACCCGCGCGCCCGGCCCGGGGCGGACCTCGAGCGCGCCGGCCGGTGCGGGCGCGTCGGGTGGCATCAGCGCGAGCACCTGGCCGCCGAAGCCGCCGCCCATCATCCGCGCCCCGGCGGCGCCGGCGTCAAGCGCCCGCTGCACGGTCGCGTCGACCTGCGGGACGGAGACCTCGTAGAGGTCGCGCAGGCTCGCGTGGGAGCCGTCGAGCAGGCGGCCGAGTTCGGGCAGGTCGCCGCGCGCGAGTGCGTCGACGGCGGCGTCGACGCGCGCGTTCTCCTCGTAGACGTGCCGCGCGCGTGCGTCAAGCGGCGCCGGCAGCCGATCGAGCATCTCCGGCTCGAGTTCGCGCAGGCTCGAGATCCCGAGCTCCTCGCAGGCCTGCGCGCACTCGCGCCGGCGGTCGTTGTAGCCGGACTGCGCGTGCGTGTGGCCGACCCCCGAGTCGAGCGTGACCAGCCGCCAGTCGCCGAGCTCCAGCGGCACCGGCTCGATCACACCGGAGCGGAAGTCGATCCGCATCGCGGCGTGCTCGTGCCCGCAGAGCGACGCCAGCTGGTCGAGCAGTCCCGTCTGCGCGCCGACCCACTCGTTCTCGACGCGCGAGCAGATCCGCGCGAGCGGCCACGGCGGCACGACGTCGGCGTCGGCCAGCGCGAGCAGCGCCAGCGCGAGTGAGACCTCGAGCGCCGCCGAGGACGAGAGGCCGGCGCCGCGCGGGATCGTGCCGCTGATCTCGAGCGAGCAGCCGCGCACCGGCAGTCCCGCCGCGGCCAGCTCGGCGGTCATGCCGCGGACGAAGTCACGCCAGCCCCCCGGGGAGGGCGCCTCGCCGCCCAGCGCGTAGCTGTCGTCGGATTGGAGATCGACCGCGCGCGCGTGGATCGACTGATCCCCGGTCGCAGCCGCGCTGACGTGCACGCCGGCGTCGATCGCGAACGGCAGCGCGAGGCCGTCGTTGTAGTCGGTGTGCTCGCCGATCAGGTTGACGCGCCCCGGGGCGAACGCCGCGGTGTGGCTGGGAAACGCCGCCGTCACGCCGCGATCACCTCGCGCAGCGCCGCCGCCGACGCCTCGGGCATGACGTCCATGATGAAGGTCCCGGCGCCCTGCTCGCAGCCGGCCAGGTACTTGAGCTTCTCGGCGGTCCGCAGCGGCGGGTAGAACTCGACGTGCAGGTGACCGGCCGGCGCTCCGCCCGTGGGCGCCTGATGCACCACCATCACGTAGGGGAAGGGGCGCGCGAACAGACGGTCGAAGCCGCGCGTCAGCGCCTGCAGCGCGCGCGCCAGCGACGCCAGCTCGGCGGCGCCGCACTCGAGCAGGCTCGGCCGGTGCTCCCGCATCACGACATGGGTCTCATACGGCCAGCGCGCCGCGAACGGCACGTAGGCCACGACCTCCTCGCTCGAGTACACGACCCGCTCGCCGTCCTCCAGCTCCCGCTCGAGCAGCGTGCAGACGGCGCAGCCGCCGAGCCGCGCGTCCGCCTCAAGCTCGAGCTTCGGCACGGGCGGCAGGAACGGGAAGGCGTAGATCTGCCCGTGCGGGTGGTGCAGCGTCGTGCCGACCTCGACGCCGCGGTTCTCGAAGATCAGCACGTACTCGACATCCTCGCGCGCGCCGAGTTCCTCGTAGCGCTGACGCCAGACCCACATCAGCGCGTGCGCCCGCTCGGGCGCGAGCTCCGCGAAGGAGCCGTGGTGATCGTCGGTGTAGACGACGACCTCGGCCGCCCCGGCCGGCGCCTCGAAGCTCGGGAAGAGGTTGTCGAAGACGACGATCTCGAACGCCGGGAACGGAATCTCGGTCGGCGGCCCGCCCGGCCGCGTCGGGTCGAGCGGACAGTGCTCCGCCGGTGGCAGGAACGTGCGCTCCTGGCGGTGGACGGCGTAGGCGACCTCCTCGCCGCGCAGCTCGTTGAAGCGCCGCTGGCTCACGTGCCGTCGGGCGGCCCGGCCCACTCGAAGCGGATCAGCGCGCGCCCGTCCTCCTTGCGCATGCGCCGAACGATCAGCGGGCCGTAACGCTCGGCGGGTTGCTCATCCGGCGCCGCCGCGTCGCGCTCGTCCTGTGGGGCCGATGGCATCGACACAGATATACCCCCCATCGGGGACGGCTGGGTGCACGCCTGTGCCCCGAACGGGGTGCACCCAGCTACGGAATGGCGCATGCGCCATTCCGGCGATCGGCGCATGCGCCGATCGCCAACAACATTAGGATGGAGCCGATGCCCGAACCGGTTCGCTGGGGGGTTCTGTCGACGGCGCGGATCAACGAGCTGGTGCTCGCCGGCGCGCGCCAGTCCGACGCGCTCGAGGTCGTCGCCGTCGCGAGCCGCGAGCAGGCGAGCGCCGACGCCTACGGTCGCGAGCAGGCGATCGCGCGCGCGCACGGCTCCTACGACGCGCTGCTCGCCGATCCGCAGGTCGAGGCGGTCTACATCTCGCTGCCCAACTCGATGCACGTCGAGTGGTCGATTCGCGCCCTGGAGGCCGGCAAGCACGTGCTCTGCGAGAAGCCGCTGAGCCCCCGCCCGGCCGAGGTGGAGCGCGCCTTCGACACCGCCGAGCGCTGCGATCGGCTGCTGATGGAGGCCTTCATGTGGCGCCACAACCCCCAGACCGGGCGGATGCTGGCGCTGCTCGGCGAGGGCGCGATCGGCCGGCTCGCAATGGTCCGCGCGAGCTTCGGCTTCCACCTCTCAGACCCGGCCAACGTGCGCATGCAACGCGAGCTGGAGGGCGGCTCGCTGATGGACGTCGGCTGCTACTGCGTCAGCGCGATTCGCCTGCTCTGCGGCGAGCCGCTGCGCGTTTCCGGCGAGCAGGCGCTCGGCGGCGGCGTCGACGTGGCCTTCGCCGGCGTGCTGGCCTTCGAGCGCGACGTGCTGGCGCACTTCGACTGTGGCTTCGCCTTCAGCCCGCCCGACGAGCTCTCGCTGTTCGGCGAGCTCGGCAGCATGCACCTCTCCGACCCCTGGCACGCGCGCTCGCCGGGGATCGAGCTGCGCCGCGGCCCCGGCGCGGTCGAGCACGTCGCGATCGCGCCCGCCAACTCCTACCGGCTCGAGCTCGAGAACCTCTCGGCGGCGATCCGCGGCGACGCCCAGCCGCTGCTCGGCCGCGACGACGCGCTCGGCCAGGCGCGCACGATCGCCGCGCTCTACGCCTCGGCCGCCGCGGGCGGCGACGCCGTCACGCTCTGAGCGCGCTCAGCCCGACGTCGTGCCGCGGCGGCTGAGCGCGTCGACCGTCACCGCGGCGAGCAGCACGAGCGCGGTGATCATGTACTGGATGTCGGCGTTCAACCCGATCAGGCCCATGCCGTTGTAGATCGTTGCGATGACCAGGCCGCCGAGCAGGGCGTGGACCATCTTGCCGCGCCCGCCGAGCAGGCTGGTGCCGCCGATCACGGCGGCAGCGACCGCGTAGAGGACGATCTCCCCGCCGTCGACGTCGCTGGACATCGAGCCGAGCCGCGAGGCGTAGATGATCATCCCGGCCGCGGCGGTCAGGCCCGTCAGCGTGAAGGCGAGCACGCGGATCCGCGGCACGTTGATGCCGGCCCGGCGCGCCGCCTCGGAATTGCCGCCGATCGCGTAGACGTAGCGGCCGAAACGCGTGCGGCCGAGCAGGAAGCTCCACGCGACGACGAAGGCCAGCACGATCGGCACCACCCAGGGGACGCCCTTCAGCGGGATCCCGGCGATGCCGCGGTCGGTGTTGCAGATCGCGACGAGCACGATCCCGGCCACGGCCATCGCGACGACCTTGATCGCCGTCAGCGCCGGCGGCCGCGCAACCAGGCCACTGGCGCGGCGGCGGCGGTCGCCGAGCACGGTGATCGCGGCAAAGATCGCGACGCAGACCGCCATCGCGACCCAACCGAGCGTCGGGCTCAGGGTGCCGTTGACGATGTGCACGATCACCGTGTTGGTGATTCGGATCGAGCCGCCGTTGCTCGGGCTCTGATTGTTGATGACCCAGATCAGGAACCCCTCCCAGAACAGCAGGCCGGCGAGCGTGACGACGAAGGACGGCAGGCGCAGGCGGGTCACGATCTGGCCCTGGACGAAACCGATCCCGGTCGTCGTCGCGAGGCCGGCCGGCACCGCGAGGCCCCAGCCGAAGTTGATCGGCGGCGCCGCGAGGATCACCATGACCGCCGCCCCGACCGCGCCGGAAAAGCCGATCGAGAGGTCGATCTCGCCGAGCAGCAGCACGAACACCTCGGCCATGCCGAGCATCACGAACGGGCCGGCCTGCTCGAGCAGGTTGGTCAGGTTGCCGGCCGAGAGGAACCTCGACTGGTCGAGCTGGAAGATGATGATGATCACGATCAGCCCGCCGATCACCGGCAGCACGCCGCTGTCGCCGGCGCGGATCCGCCTCAGCCACGCCTGCATGTACTCGCCGAAGGTCGCTGCGACGTTCGCGTCGATCAGCGCGACGTCGTGAGCTGTCGGGTCGTGGGCGATCTCGGAGGCGAGCTCGTGCGCCTCGTCGGGCGGCACCGTGATGGGCTTCTCGAAGGCCATTGCTCTAGCTCTCCATCGCGCTGTGGGCGCCGTTGGCGCCGCCGTAGCCGCCGGTGGTCATCAGCTCGACGACGCTCTGGGTATCGAAGTCGGATGTCGGCCCGTGGCCGACGAGCGTGCCGAGGTGGAGGATCGCGATGCGGTCCGCCACGGCGAACACGTCGTTGAGGTTGTGCGAGACGACCATCACGGCGATGCCGTTGGCCGACAGGCGCCGGATCAGGTCCAGCACCATCGCCGTCTGCGCGACCCCGAGGGCCGCGGTCGGCTCGTCCATGATCACCAGGCGGGCCGTGAACATCACCGCGCGGGCGACCGCGACCGCCTGACGCTGGCCGCCCGAGAGCGAGCCGACGGGCTGGCGGATCGAGCGCACCGAGGTGACCGACAGGCTCGACAGCGTCTGCTTGGCCGTCAGCTCCATCGTCGTCTCGTCGAGCACGCCGCGTGGCGCCACCTCCCGCCCGAGATAGACGTTCTGGACGATGTCGAGGTTGTCGCACAGCGCCAGGTCCTGGTAGACGGTGGCGATGCCGAGCGCGGCGGCGTCCTTCGGCGTGTGGATGTGCACGGGCTGGCCGTCCCAGACGATCTGGCCGCCATCGGGCTGCCAGATCCCGGAGATCGTCTTGATCAGCACCGACTTGCCGGCGCCGTTGTCGCCCGCCAGCGCGGTGACCTCGCCGGGCACGATCTCGAGGTCGACGCCGCTCAGTGCCTGGACCGGCCCAAAGTGCTTGTTGATGCCCCTCAGCGCCAGCAGCGGCCCGCCGGCTGGCCCATTGGGCGCGTCGGGGGCCGACGCGGCGGGTGCCCGCTCCGCCGAAGCGGAGCGGGCACCCTGAGCGTTTGCATCGCTCGACGGGACTGTTGAATCAGGAGTCATCTGTCCCAAGCCTAGCCCGTCGATCATCCCTAGTGGATCTTGTACTTCGTGCAGTCGGTCGCGAATTGCCCCGCGCACAGCTGTGCCGCTGTCACGAAGTTGTCCGCGATGATCGTCTTCTCCATGTTCGCCGGCGTGACCCACTCCGGCGTGTCGAGCACCGACGGCACCGCGGTGTTGCTGGTCGTGTCCTCGACGCTGCCGTTGACGAGGCCCTTGGGCGGCGTCTTGCCGGCACGCAGGTACAGCGCGAGCGCTGCGGTTGCCTGCGCCTCGAGGTAGATCGGCTTGTACACCGTTCCGCACTGGTAACCGGAAATGATGTTCTGCAGCCCGACGAGGGTCGCATCCTGCCCGGTGGTCGGGAAGGTCTCCGGCTTGACTCCAAGGGTCTGGAGGTACTGGATGATCGGTGCCCCGTTCTCATCGTTGGGGATGAGCGCGGCATTTGTGGTGGTGTTCGCGGTGAATGCCTGCTGGAACTCGGTCTCCGCCGTCGGCGGATCCCACGTCCCGGCCGGGGTCGCGACCTCGGTCCACTTGCCGGACTGGAACAGCGGGTTCAGCACGGCCAGGTAGCCCTGGGCGAACAGCGTCGCGTTGTTGTCGGTCGGCGAGCCGCGCATGACGATCACCTTGGGGCTCGACAGGCTCGGGTTGTTCGCCTTCCACGCGGCCACGCAGGACACCAGGCCCTTACCGAGCAGCGTGCCGACGTTGACGTTGTTGAAGCTGACGTAGTAGGCGCGCGTGCCGCCCAGCGTCAGGCGGTCATAGTCGATGACCTTGACGCCGTGCGCCGCGGCATAGCTCTCCACCTGGGCGCCCGTGCCCGAGTCCTCAGGGTCGATCGCCAACACGGTTGCCCCGTTGGTGATGTCGGCCTCGGCGTCGGTCAGGAACGTCGCGTCGCTGCCCTGCGCGTTCTGCACCCCGTACTGGACCAGGCCGGCCTTCTGGAAGGCCTCCTTGAGGTACGGCGCGTCGAACTCGGTGTAGCGGGTCGACGACGTCGTGTCCGGAAGGATCACGTCGACGGCGCCCTTGCCCTCCTTGCGGAGGCTCTGGAGGTCGGTCATCGCCGAGAAGGTGCGGTTGAAGTCCCCCACCTTCAGGTTGTTCGGCGTTATCTTCGCCGCGGCTGTCGTCGCGGTCTTGGCGGAGCTGCTGCTCGCGCTTGCGAACAACCCTCCCACCAGAGCGACGCCGAGCACCGCGGCGACCGTAACTCTGTATCTGAACATGCTCTCGCTTCCTCTCATTGACTGCAACCAATGTGTTGCATCGCACGGGTGCGCGACGCAAGCAGGAGCGGCGACGACTGTCGCTTAATTGACACCTTTTCACCCCTGCATCCGGGTGCGTGGGCGCAGACCGAAGGCTCACGACGCACAACGGCGTCGCCCTGCGACAGTGCCGTGTCACCGGCAGCTACCACTTTCTCCTCTCAGCCTCTCCTCGCCACAAACCTGGAATCTCGCCGGGCGCGTGCGCACGGCGATCTGCTGCTGAACGACTACATGAACGACCATAGGCCCCGCGCCGTGAACGCGCCGTAAACATCCCGGCGTGCGTGGAAACAAACCGTTAACGCCGGGACGGTGTGAGACGTTAACGTCGCATTACAGAGTGGGCGCGCGGCGGAAACAAACTGTTAACGTCACAGCGCCGGCCGGCGTGCGCCGGCTCAGTCGGCGGCGAGGCGATAGCCGACGCGCGACTGCGTGAGGATCAGCTGCGGACCCTCCTCGGTCTCGAGCTTCGCTCGCAGGCGCCGCACGTAGACCCGCACGTACTCCGTCTCGGTCTCGTAGCCGCGTCCCCAGACGCGCCGCAGCAGCTGGGCGTGGGTCAGCACCTTGCCGCGCTCATTGGCGAGCTCGCGCAGCAGCGCGAACTCGGTCGGGGTGAGGTGCAGCGGCTCGCCGTCGCGCGTCACCTGCTGGCTTGCGAGGTCGATTTCGACGCCGCCCGCGAGGACGATGCGCGCCGGCGCGCCGCCATCCTGAAGCGCGGGCCGCGTGCGCCGCAGCGTGGCCGCGATGCGCGCGAGCAGTTCCTCGATGCTGAACGGCTTGGTCATGTAATCGTCGGCGCCGAGGTTGAGCGCCGCGACCTTGTCGCGGTCGCCGCCGCGGGCCGAGACCACGATCACGCCGACGGTCGAGCGTTCGCGGACCTGGCGGCACAGATCGAAGCCGTCGATCTCCGGCAGCATCAGGTCGAGCAGGATGATGTCCGGGCGCTCGGTCTCGAGCAGCTGGAGGGCGCGCAGCCCGTCGGTCGAGACGACCGTGTCGAAGCCGCGCACTGCGAGGTTCGAGCGGATCAGGTCGACGATGTTGGGGTCGTCCTCGACGACCAGGACGCGGGTCCGCGGCGCGGAGTCGCCGGGTTGCTCAGACATCGCCGGCCTCAGCCGCCGCCGGCTCGCGCGAGGACTCGGGCGCGTTGCCCGCTTCGATCGGGATGCGGATGTCAAAGCGCGTGCCGGTCCGGGTCCGCTCGAGCGCGACGCGCCCGCCGTGGGCGTCGACGATCCCGCGCGCGATCGTCAACCCCAGGCCCGCTCCGGCGGTCACGCTGCGCCGCGCCGGGCGCTGGCCCGAGAGGGCTGTGGCGATGTCGTCCACCGCGCCGTCGCCGTCGTCGCTGACGGTCACGACGACATCGTGCGCTCCGCCTGAGATGGGGTCCTCGTCGCCAACGCGGGCCTCGACGCTGACGCGCGTCCCGTCCGGGTTGTGCCGCAGGGCATTCTCGAGCAGGTTGACAAAGACCTGCTCGAGCCGGTCGTGGTCGGCCCACACGACGGGCAGATCGGGAGCGCAGCTCACCGACACCTTCGCCGCGCCCGCCGGCGGCAGGCAGGCGACGGCGGCGTCGAGCACGAGCGTGAGATCGCACCAGTCGGGAGCCAGGCGCATCGTCGAGGACTCGATCGCCGAGAAGTCCAGCAGGTCGTCGACCAGGCGGCCGAGCCGCGAGGACTCGGCGGCGATACGGCTGTGGAAGCGCTGCACGGACTCGGCATCCCAGACGACGTCGGTCTGCATCAGGCTCGAGGCGTACCCGCGGATCGCCGTGAGCGGCGTGCGAAGCTCGTGGCTGAGGCGCCCGAGGAAACCGCGCTGCAGCTCCTGCGAACGGCGCAGCGCCGAGGCCTCCTGGCGTGCGCGCTCGGACTCCTGGCGCTCGTGGGCGAGGCGCAGCGAGTTGGCCGCGTCCTCGAGCAGCGCCGTCGCATCGTCGGGTGCGGTCGTGGCCCAGCGCGCGAGCAGCACGCTCGCCCCGCCTGGGGAGGGAAAGGTGACGGCGAGGTGGGCGGCCCCGTCCAGTCCGCGGATCGCTCGCGCGCGCCCGTCGCGGCGCGACGCGCTGAGCGCCCGTCCGGCGGCGTCCAGCATCGCGGCGGACGATGGGCGCTTAGTTCCCTGCACGTCGACGGCGGCGCGAACCTGCGGGTACCCGGGCGAGTCGTCGGTACCGAGCAGGGCGACCTGGTCGGCCTGAAGCCCGAGACAGAGCGCCTGGAGCACGACGATCAGGCCGTCGGTGAGCGGCACCGGCCCGGCGAGCGTCTCGAGCACCTCCTGGATCGTCTCGAGCACGCGGTTGCGCGCGGTCACCTCGCCGAGCAGCCGCTCGCGTTCGACGGCGTTGGCCGCGTAGCCCGCATACAGCGTCACCAGGTCGAGCTCGTCCCGCGGCGGCTGCTCGGCGGCGCGTCGGAACACGGTGATCACGCCGGCGAGGCCGTTGGCTCCGATCACCGGCACCGCCCAGGAGCTGCCGATGCCTGCTGTCAGCGCGAGCGATTGCCACGGCGCCCACGCCGCGCTCGAGCGGATGTCGTGGTCGACCACCGTCTGCTCGCCGGCGGCGGCCAGGCCGACGGGACCGCCGGCGCTGCCCAGCGGCAGCTTCGCCCATGCCCGCCGCAAAGCCGTCGACAGCCCGAGGTGGTCGGCGACATACAGGCTGTCCCCGTCGAGCAGATGGATGCACAACCGGTCGGCTCCGAGCGCCCCCGCGAGGGCCGACAGGATCAGCGGCAGGCTCGATGAGGGGTCGGCCGACACGAGGCGGTCGGCGAGCCCGTGCAGGCGGCTCAGCTGCCGGCGGGCCGAGGAGTCGGTCAGCTGCCCGGAGATCAGCGCGACCACCTCGTCGGGGTGCGACTGGGCGGTGGCCACATCGGCCACGCGCCGCCCGTGGCGCAGCACGATGATGCGGTCGGCGAGGCGGAACATCTGGTCGATGTCGTGGGACACGAGCAGCACGCTGGTGCCGCGCTCGCGGACCCCGACCGTCAGCTGCTCCACCTGCGCCGAC
The DNA here is from genome assembly GCA_963709225.1 of uncultured Solirubrobacterales bacterium. Taxonomy (GTDB): domain Bacteria; phylum Actinomycetota; class Thermoleophilia; order Solirubrobacterales; family Solirubrobacteraceae; genus Palsa-513. Next base: position 261,885 of record CAVPVM010000005.1, on the reverse strand, counting down.
TCGTTCACGCCCAGCGAGGCTGTCGGCTCATCGAGGATCAGCAGCTGCGGCCGGTCGACCATCGCGCGCGCCACGGCGAGCAGCTGCCGCTGGCCGCCCGACAGGGAGCTGACGGTCCGCGTCGTGTCATGGATCGGGATGCCGAGGCTTCTCAGCTGCCTCGCGGCGGCGAGATGCATGCCGGTCGGCGAGCGCAGCAGGCCGCCGCTCTCGTGTCCGAGCAGCAGGTTCGCGGCCACGTCGAGGTTCTCGCACAGCGACAGGTCCTGCCAGACCACCGCGACGCCGCGCCGCGCCACGGCCGCCGGGTTGGCTGCCAGACGCTGTCCGGCGATCGTGATCCGCCCGCCGCTCGGTGCGATGTCTCCGGCGATGCAGCGCACGAGCGTCGACTTGCCGGCACCGTTCTCGCCGGCCAGCGCGACCAGCTCGCCGGCGCGGATCTCGAGGTCGATCCCCTCGAGCGCCCGGATCGCGCCGAAGTGCGCAGTCAGCCCCTCCACGCGAAGCAGCACGGGCGAGGCCAGATCGGTCGCGGGGTTCAGGGCCGAGGCCACGCTCGCATTGTCCCCGATCGCCGGGGCCGGCAGTGGCAGCGCCCGGCGCGGCGGGGCGGTTGGCTGCCGCCTAGGTGACCGGCAGCTTGACCGCGCCGGGACCGGCGACCCGCGCGGCGGTGGCGGTGCGCGCCTGCGACCAGGTGACGAGGCGGCGCGAGTCCTCGTCCCAGAGCTTCAGCCGGGTCGCCCGCAGGCCGTCCCAGATCGACAGCGTCGGCACGCTCTCGAACACGGCGTTGGAGTCGTGCGCGGCCTGAAGGTTGTAGTTGGGGATGCGCGAGTTGAGGTGGTGGACGTGGTGCAGGCCGATGTTGCCGGTGAAGAACTGGAGCACCTTCGGCAGCCGCAGGTAGGAGCTGCCGCGCAGCGCCGCGTCGGCATAGGTCCAGCCGGTGTTGCGCTCCCAGTAGGTGTCCTCGAACTGGTGCTGGACGTAGAACAGCCAGATGCCGGCCGCGCCCGCGAGCAGCGCCGGTGGACCCTGGACGAGCAGGAAGTCGCGCCAGCCGACCAGCAGGCATGCTCCCGCCACCAGCACCGCCAGCGCGAGGTTCGTCAGGTGCACGTTGCGCTTGATCCGCGGGCGTGCGTTGCGCGGCACGATCCGCGGCGCGAGGATCATCGCGCCGAGCGGCCCCAGCCCGAACATGATCAGCGGGTTTCGGAACAGGCGGTAGGCGAGCCGCCCGCGCCAGGGCCGCGCGTAGTACTCGGCCACGGTCAGCGTCGGCACATCGCCCTGCCCGCGCCGGTCCAGATCCGCGGCGGTGGCGTGATGGACCGCGTGGTTGTGGCGCCAGTTCGCGAACGGCGCGAAGACCAGCACGCCGAGCGCGCTTCCGAGCCACTGGTTGCCGCGCTTGGTCGGCAGGAACGAGCCGTGCGAGCAGTCGTGGAAGACGATGTAGGTGCGCAGCAGGAAGCCGGCCGCCAGAACCGAGATCCCGAGGGTCAGCAGGTAGGAGACCCGCAGTGAGTAGTACTCGGCGACGAGCAGGGCGAGGTAGGGCAGCACCGAGGTCGCCAGATCCAGGGCGCTGCGGGCGATCGTCGGGACCGCGTAGGGCGCGAGCGCGGCCGTCCAGTAGGCGCCCCGCTCGAGGGCTTCCTGCGTCCCATCACCCTCACCCGGCTCCCGTCCGGCGTGATCGTCGATCCCGCCGGAAGCGGTCGTCTGCGTAAGGACCATCGGCCCCTTTCAGGTGCTGGCGCAAGGCCGGCCAACGCGGCTCGCCCGAAGGGGCGGTTCAACAAGCGTACACGCAGTCGGGGCGCGAGTCACGCGCAGACGCCCGGTGTGGTGAAAAGCCCCGAGCGCGGGGTATAGGCTGCGGATGCGATGGCTACGAGCGACACCGACATGGCGGCGAGCGGCGATGTGCTGACCGCGGAGGCGGTCGAGTTTCTTCATTTGCTTGCGCGCGAGTTCGCTGGTGAACGGGAGGAGCTGCTGGCCGCGCGGGGTGCGCGCGCGGCTTCGTTGCGGGCTGGTGAGTTGCCGGACTTTTTGGCGGCGACGGCTGGTGTGCGCGCCGGGGATTGGCGGGTGCCTGCGGCGCCGGCCGATTTGGCGGATCGGCGGGTGGAGATCACGGGTCCGACGGATCGCAAGATGGTGATCAACGCGCTCAACTCCGGGGCGAGGGTGTTCATGGCGGATTTCGAGGACGCCAACTCGCCGACCTGGGGGAACATGGTCGACGGGCAGCGCAACCTGAGCGAGGCGATCGCGCGCACGATTCGCCTGGACGGCGGCGAGAAGGTCTATGAGCTCAACGAGCGGGTCGCGACGCTGCTGGTGCGCCCGCGCGGCTGGCATTTGCTGGAGCGCCATTTCGAGGTGGACGGCCGGCCGATCCCGGGCGCGCTGTTTGATTTCGGCCTGTACCTGCTGCGCAACCACGAGGCGCTGGCGGCGGCCGGCAGCGGCCCCTACTTCTATCTGCCCAAGCTCGAGTCGCATCTGGAGGCACGGCTGTGGAACCGCGTGTTCGAGCGCGCGCAGGATGAGCTCGGCATCGCTCGCGGGACGATCCGCGCGACGGTGCTGATCGAGACGATCCTCGCCGCGTTTGAGATGGACGAGATCCTCTATGAGCTCGGGCCGCACGCGACAGCCTTGAACGCGGGCCGCTGGGACTACCTGTTCAGCGTGATCAAGAAGCTCGGCCACCGCGAGGAGTTCGTGCTGCCGGACCGCAACGTCGTCGGCATGGGCGTGCCGTTCATGCGCGCCTACGCGGAGCTTCTGGTCGCGACCTGTCACCGTCGCGGCGCGCACGCGATCGGCGGGATGGCCGCCTTCATCCCCTCGCGCCGCGACCCGCAGGTCAACGCCGTGGCTTTGGCGAAGGTTCGCGAGGACAAGGAGCGCGAGGCCTCGCAGGGCTACGACGGAACCTGGGTCGCGCACCCCGACCTCGTGCCGGTCGCGCTGGAGGTCTTCGACCGCGTGCTCGGCGATCGCCCCAACCAGCTCGAGGTGCTGCGCGAGGACGTCGTGCCGGACGCCGCCGCGCTGCTGGACGTCGCCTCGACCCCCGGGGAGGCAACGCTCGAGGGCCTGCGCAACGACATCTCCGTCGGCATCCAGTATCTCGCCGCATGGCTGCAGGGCGCCGGCGCCGTCGCGATCTACAACCTGATGGAGGACGCCGCGACCAGCGAGATCTCACGCTCACAGGTCTGGCAGTGGCTCAAACACGGACGCTTCACCCCCGAACAGGTCGCGCGCATCACCGACGAGGAGATGGCCGAACTCGGCCCCGACTACCAGGTCGCCCGCGAACTGTTCGACCAGGTCGCGACCGGTGAGGAGTTCGTCGAATTCCTCACCCTTCCCGCCTACGACCGACTCGGGGACTGAGAAGCCGTCGACCGGCCGGGCGGGACGGCGCTGCTCGGGCCGGCGACCGTCTTGGCTGCCGTCGCGGACAAACGCGGCGGCCTCATCTTGTCCACCGCGGCTCGACACGGCGCCCGCCACGTCGCGGAGAATGTGGCGATGAGCTCAACCAGCGCGACCACGACCTTCGACGAGGTCTTCGATGCGGACGGCGTGCCGCGCGCGCACGCGCAGGCGCTGGTGACCGAACTCGAGCGGCTGGGCGCCGACAGCCTGGTCGCGGCGGGGGCGCTGCGCGACGCGATCTTCATGCGCCAGGGCATCACGTTCGACCTGACCAGCCCCGAGGGCGCGGTCGCCGACCGGCCGTTCCCGCTGGACCTGATCCCCCGGATCATCCCCGCCGCCGAGTGGCGCACGATCAAACGCGGTCTGGCGCAGCGGATCCGCGCGCTCAACCACTTCGTCGACGACGTCTATCACGAGCGCGAGATCGTCAAGGCGGGGATCGTCCCCTGGACGCTGATCGCCTCGCGCTCGCACTTCGCGCGGGCCGCCCACGGCATCCGCCCGCCGCGCGGCGTCTACACGCATGTCGCGGGCTGCGACCTGGTGCGCGATCGCGACGGCGCCTGGAAGGTGCTGGAGGACAACGTGCGCACGCCGTCGGGAATCTCCTACATGCTCGAGAACCGCCTCGCGATGACGCGCCTGATCCCGTCGCTGTTCGCCCATCACCGTGTCCGCCCGGTCGACCAGTACCCGGCCCTGCTGCACGCGGCGCTGCGCTCCGTCGCGCCGGTCGCCGACGGTGACGCGCGGATCGTCGTGTGGACGCCCGGGCCCGCCAACAGCGCCTACTTCGAGCACACGTTCCTCGCGCGCCAGATGGGCGTCGAGCTGGTCGAGGCCTCGGACCTGGTCGTGCGCGACGACGTCTGTTACATGCGCACGACCAGCGGGCTCGCGCGCGTCAACGCGATCTACCGCCGGCTCGACGACGCCTTCATCGACCCGCTCGAGTTCCGCCCCGACTCGCTGCTCGGCGTGCCCGGGTTGATCCGCGCCTACCGGGCCGGGACCGTGGCGATCGCCAACGCGATCGGCACCGGCGTCGCCGACGACAAGGCGGTCTACTGCTACGTGCCGTCGATGATCCGCTTCTACCTCGGCGAGGAGCCGCTGCTGGAGAACGTGACCACCTACCTGCTCGACGATCGCGAGCAGCTCGAGCTGGCGCTGGCGCGGATCGGCGAGCTGGTCTTCAAGCCGACCGGCGAGTCCGGCGGCAAGGGCGTGGTGATCGGTCCGGCGACCGGCGAGCGGCGCCTGCTCGAACTGGCGGCGACCGTGCGCGACGCCCCCTCGCAGTGGATCGCCCAGGAGGTCGTCCAGCTCTCGACGGTGCCGACGGTCTCGGCCGATGGCACGCTGGCTCCCCGCCACGTCGACCTGCGCCCGTTCGCGATCTTCGGCGATGAGATCCGGATCGTCCCCGGCGGGCTGACGCGCGTGGCGCTCGAGCCGGGCTCGCTGATCGTCAACTCCTCGCGCGGCGGCGGCTCCAAGGACACCTGGGTCCTCCAGGACAGTGACGAGCCGGAGCTCGAGCCGGCCCCCGAGACGGCTTTTGCGCCGCCGACGCTGCCGAACCTGCGCCTGCGCTCCTGGACCGGCCAGGCTCAGCAGCAGCAGCAGTCTCGACAGCCGTCGCCCTGATGCTCGCGCGGATCGCCCACGAGCTCTTCTGGCTCGGGCGCAACGTCTCGCGGGCCGAGCTGACGGCGCGCATGATCGACGGCGTCTTCCAGGCCGATCTCCAGGGCCGCCCGGATGACCCGGCGGGGGTGACGCTGTCCTGGGACGCGGTCCTGGCGATCATGGGCTCGACGACTCCGACGACCGGGAAGCGCGCGCGCAACGCCGCCCGGCCCTCTCGCGCGCAGACGGTCGCCCTGCTCAGCACCGACGCCGCCAACGCCAACTCGGTGGTCGCGAGCCTCGAGCGCGCGCGCGAGGGCGCGCGCACCGTGCGCGACGTGATCAGCGCCGAGATGTGGGAGGCGATCAACGCCGTGCACCTCGGTCTCGCGGACGCCTCGGTCGGGGTCACCGACTACGGCGGCCCGTACGCGTTCGTCAGCTACGTGAAGAGCCGCACGGCGCTGTTCTGGGGCGTTGCCTCGCGCACGATGCTGCGCGACGACGCCTACGCCTTTCTGGATGCGGGTGGCCGCTTCGAGTCAGCCGACATGGTGCTGCGGATGCTGCGCGTCGCGCTGCCCGCGCCGGGCGAGTCGGGGGAGTCTCCGCGCGACGGACAGGCGCTGGCCCTGCTCGGCGCCGTCGGTGGCCTGCAGGCGTTCCGCCGCGCCGGCGCTGCCGCGCCGACCGCGACGGCCGTGGCGAGCTTTCTGCTCTACACGCGCAGCTACCCGGACTCGGTTGCCGCCTCGATCGACGCCGTCCGCTCGGCGCTCGAACTGGCCGATGCCACCCCCCGGTCCTCGGAGCCGATCCTGCGCCTCTCGCGCGTGCTGGCCGACCTCGACTTCCGCGGCCGCGTGGGACCGCGTGACAGCGGCGGGCTGCTCGAGGTCTGCGAGATCGTCGGCCGCGAGCTCGCGCTCGCCGACAGCGACATCACGGAACGCTACTTTGGTGGCGTGATCTCCCCGACCCACGTGAGCTGAGCACGATGCTGTTCGCGATCCACTACGTCACCGAGTACCACTATGGCGAGCCGGTCACCGACAACCTGAACGCGCTGCGCGTGCGTCCGGCGACCACCGCGACGCAGCGCTGCGACGAGTTTCACGTGCGGATCGACCCGGAGTCGCGGCTGGGGCGCCACGCCGATTACTTCGGCACCGAGGTGATCGAGTTCGGCATCTCGCGCCCGCACAGCTCGCTGACGATCGACGTCCGCGCCCGCGTGGTCACCTCCGAGCCCGCCGAGCCGCCGGCGCCTTCCTGGGACGCGCTCGCCGCGCCCGCCTATCTCGAGGCGGCCGGCGAGTACCTGCTGGCGAGCATCGCCGAGCCGCCCAACGGCGCGCTCGACGAGCTGGTCGCGCTCAGCGATCTGGCGACGCCGCTTGAGTCGGTGGAGGGGCTGTGCGAGTTGATCCCGGACCGCTTCGAATACAACACCGGCATCACCTACGTCGGCTCGACCGTCGCCGACCTGCTGCGCGCCGGCGGCGGGGTCTGCCAGGACTTCGTCCACCTCGCGCTGATCATCCTGCGCCGCCACGGGATCGCGGCGCGCTACGTGTCCGGCTACCTGTTCGCGGCGCCGCCCGACGGCGGCCACGACTCGGTCGAGGTCGAAACCCACGCCTGGCTGGAGGCGCTGCTGCCCGACGGTGGCGAGCGCGGCGAGCCGGTCTGGGTCGGCTTCGACCCGACCAACCGCGCGCGCGCCGGAGAGCAGTACGTGAAGATCGGGCACGGCCGCCTCTACGACGACGTGCCGCCGATCAAGGGCGTCTACCGCGGCGGACCCGCCGAGCTGTCGGCGAACGTCGTGATGACGCGGCTTGACCCCGCGACCAGCGCCCGCGCGTGAGGGGAGACTCGCGGGCGCGGGAGCTCAGCGCAGCAGTTCGAGTGTGCAGCGCAGGCCCGGGGCGCCGGCCAGTCCGGCGTCGGCGGTGAGCAGCGAGACCTCCAGCAGCTCGGCGAGCGCGACATAGGAGGCGTCGTACACCGTGAGGTTCTCGCGAAGCTCCCAGCAGCGGGCGAGCAGGGGCAGGTGCGCGGCTCGGCGCAGTGGGAGCTCGGCCAGATCTTTCAGCGCGAGCGCGGCTCGGCGGGCGTCGAGCGTGCCGGCGGCGAGTTGGCGGCGGATCGCCGAGGTCGTTTCAAGGTCGATCAGCTCGGGCGCCGCGAGCGTCTCCCCGCGCAGTCGCGCCCGCGCGAGGTCGCCATCGCGGCCGTCGTCGGCCAGCGAGGGCGCGAGCACGCTCGCGTCAACGACCAGCACGATCCTGACGCAGCGCCGCGGTTGCCGCGGCGAACGGGAGCGAGCCGCCGGCGCGGCCACCCGCGCGATCGAGCACCTCTTCGAGTGTCGGACCGCTTGCCTGCTCGACGAGCAGCGCCCGCAGGTACTCCTGGAGCGACTGGTGAGCGGCGGCGGCTCGACGGCGCAGAACGGCGTGGGTGTCGTCGGGCACGTCCTTGATCTGAATGCTTGGCATGGGCGCCATTGTGGCGCTGCTGGCGCCACAATGCAAGTAACGGAGCGCTCGGCCGTGGCGCCGCGGCGATCCCGGGCCTGTGATCGCGCGCCCTCGCCGCGCTATCGTGCGCCGATCTTGAGCTCGACCGTGGGTCTCTGAGCGCGCCGATGGGTCGCCGGGCACGCGCCCTGGCCGTGCTCGCGGCCGCCTGCGCGCTCGTCGCTGCGGCGGGCGCGGCGGGGGGTGCGCGCGCCGTGCACGCGGACACGGTCGCGGCGGCTCCGGACTGCGTGCCGGCGGCGCTTGACACCTCGGATCTCCTGCCCGGGACGCCGCTGCTGGTCAGCCCGGCGCCGGGCGGCCTTGACGCGATGCCCCAGACGCAGCTGTCGTTCCTCGGGGCCCCGGCCGAGCAGATCACCGGGCTCGTGGTCAGCGGCAGCCTCAGCGGCGCGCACGCCGGGCGCCTGGAGGCCTACTCCCAGGGCGACGGGGCGAGCTTCGTGCCGGCCGTGGCGTTCACCGTCGGCGAGACCGTCAGCGTCAGCGGCAGCTGGACCGCGGACGCCGTCGCGCACCCGTTCGCCTACTCCTTCACGATCGGCGACCCCGACCCGATCGAGATCCTGCCCGAGTCCGGCAAGCCGGCGGGCTCGCCCGGCTCGGTCTGGCGTTTCCGCTCGGCTCCGAGCGTCGATCCGGCCGTACTGAGGGTCACCAAGACCTCGCCGGCGGCACGCCGCGACGGCGACATCTTCCTCGCCACCTACCCCGGCCCGGGGTCGATGGGGCCGACGATCTACGCGCCGAACGGCCAGCTCGTGTGGTTCAAGCCGCTGGCGGCCAACACCTTCGCCGCGAACGTGCGCGTGCAGCGCTACGAGGGCCGCCGCGTCCTGACCTGGTGGCAGGGGACGATCTCCAACCACGGCTTCGGTCTCGGCGAGGGCGAGATCTACTCGACCTCCTACCGGCCGGTAGCGACCGTGCACGCCGGCGACGGTCTCGCCGAGGACCTGCACGAGCTGCTGCTGACGCGCAGCGGCACGGCGCTGATCACCGCCTGGAAGCCGCTCTATTGCGATCTGTCGGAGCAGGGAGGGAACGCCTATGCGGCCGTGTACGACTCGGTCTTCCAGGAGATCGACGTGCGCACTGGCTTGGTGATGTACGAGTGGGATTCACTCGAGCACGTGCCGCTCAGCGACTCGTTCATCGCCGCGAGCGGCGCGAGCGTCGCCTGGCCGTGGGACTGGTTCCACCTCAACTCGATCGCGCTCGAGCCCGACGGCAGCCTGCTGATCTCCTCGCGCTCGACCTGGACGGTCTACGACATCGACGCCGCCACCGGCCAGATCGTCTGGCAGGCCGGCGGCCGCCAGCCGAGTTTCACGATGGGCCCCGGAACCATGACCGCCTGGCAGCACGACGCGCAACCGCTCGGCGATGACTCATACAGCGTGTTCGACAACGCCGGGCCGCCAACGGCCGTCGCGCATTCCCGGGGCGAGGTGGTCCGGATCGACCCGACCACCCGGACGGCCAGCCTGGTCTCCACGATCGCGATTCCGACGCCGATCTACTCGGAGACGCAGGGGGATCTCCAACTGCTGCCCGACGGCAACTGGTGGATCGGCTGGGGCAACATCAACCAGTCCTCGGAGGTCAGCGCCGCCGGCAGTCAGCTGTTCGAGGCCCAGACGCCGAACGGCTCCGAGAGCTATCGCTCGTTTCGATTCCCGTGGAGCGCGACGCCGGCGACCACGCCCTCCGTTGCGGTTTCCGCAACTGCCGGCGGCTCGCTGCGGATCTATGTCAGCTGGAACGGCGCGACCGACGTGGCGCGCTGGCGCCTCGAAGCGGGAGCTTCACCAAGCGCGCTGGCGCCGCTGCTGACCGTGGCCGACCGCGGCTTCGAGACGGTGCTGCGCCTGCCTGGCTCCGTGCGCTTCGTGGCCGCCGAGGCGCTCGACGAGAACGGGCGCGTGCTGGCACGCTCGCGAGTGATCGCCTGCCCGCTGCCGGCCCCCTCCGCCTGAGCAGACATTCGTCCAGGGCCTGTCACGAGGGGCCTGGCAGTTCGTCGAATCTGCCCGCGAACCGTTGCGGGCCGGGCGAGCGCCCCCGATCATCGCGGCAGGATATGTCCAGTTCGACGGGGTGCGGCGCGCCCGGGGGTGACACATGAGTAGATCGATGAGGGCCGGGTTTGCTGTCGTGTTCGTCGCGCTGGCGGTGCCGGCGGGGGCGCTAGCGCTGAACCACCACGGCTACCGCCACCACGGGCACGCCCACGTCCACCTGGGCGCGACCGGCTCGAGCAGCGTGACCTCCTACAGCGACGGAACACTCGTGCTCGCCGCGTCCAACGGCACCTCGATCACGGGCTCGGTCACCGAGGACACCCATTTCCAGTGCGTCGGCGCCGGCTGGCGCGACGGCGGCTGGCGGCGCGGACGGCGGTTCGGACGCCGCAACGGCCCGCTCGACTCGAGCGGCGCGACCGGCCCCACGGGTTCGAGCGGCGCGACCGGGCCGACCGGCACGAGCGGAACGACCGGTCCGACCGGCGGCGGCGGCTACAGCGGCGGCGGTTCGACCGGCGGCCGCGGCCCGGGCGGGCGCGGGTCGACCGGTGGCCGGGGCTGGGGCGGAACCCAGCCGGGTAACGGTCGGGGCTGGGGCGACCAGGGCGGTCGCGGCGACCACGGCGGCTCGGGCCACGACCGCCACGGCCACGGCGGCTCGAGCGGTGGCGGCTCTGGCGCCGGCAGCTACGTACCGCCTCCGCCGTGCGACAGCTCGCTGCTGGTGCCGGGAGCGATGGTCTCCTCCGCCGAGGTGCTGATCACGCCGGCCGGCGTCCAGTTCGGCGCGATCGTCCTGCTGCCCGCCGTCCAGTGACGCGCTGAGGCTGCGGCGAGGAGCGGCGGCGACCCCGGTTCGACCGGGGCCGCCGCTCCGCTCCGGCGGCGACGCCTCGGGGTCGCCGCGCGTGCAGCGGCGCGTTGAGGGACTACCTTTTCGCGCGTGGAGGGTTCGAGGTTCAGCCGGCGGGCGTTCCTGGGCGCGCTCGGAGCAAGCGCTTTGGCGGGCTGCGGCGGCGCTGTGGCCCGCAGAAGCGCGGGTACGGCGAGCTCGACCGCGACGCGTTCGATCACGACGTCGTCGAGCTCGACCGTCACGGCGGCCGGCCCGCCGAGCGCGGCGCAGTGGGCTGCGCTGCGGCGGTCGCTGAGCGGCGAGCTCGTGCTGCCCGCGCAGCCCGCGTACGGTCCCGCGAGGCTCGTGTACGACCTGCGCTACGAAGGCGCGACGCCGGCGGCGATCGCCTATGCGGCCTCACCGGCCGACGTCCAGCGGCTCGTCGACTTCGCGCGCCAGCACGCGCTCGCGCCGATTCCGCGCTGCGGCGGCCACAGCTACGCCGGCTACTCGACCGGCTCGGGCCTGGTGATCGATGTCGGATCGATGAACACGGTGGCGGTCAGCGGCTCGCGCGCGAGCGTGGGTGCGGGCACGCGGCTGGTCGACCTCTACGCCGCGCTCGCCTCCGCCGGCGTGCTGGTGCCGGGCGGCAGCTGCCCCACCGTCGGCGTCGCCGGGCTCGCGCTGGGAGGCGGGGTCGGCGTGCTCGGCCGCCGCTACGGCCTGACCGCCGACGTGCTCGAATCGCTCCAGGTCGTCACGGCGGACGCGCGGCTGCTCCACGTCGATCAGGGGAGCGAGCCGGACCTTTACTGGGCGAGCCGGGGCGGCGGCGGGCGCAACTTCGCGATCGCCACCTCGTTCGAGTTCGCCACGGCGCCGATCCCGCCGCTCGCGCTGTTCACGCTGGAGTACCCGTGGGCGGCGGCGGGCGACCTGCTGGGCGCCTGGGCGGCGTGGATCGACGGCGCGCCCGACGAGCTGTGGTCCAACTGCCTGCTGCTGAGCGCCGGCCCGAGCGGCCTGATCGCCAGGACCACAGGCGTCTACGCCGGCGAGGTCGCCGCGCTCGGCAACCTGCTCGCCCAGCTGCGAAGCGCCGTCGGCGCGACGCCCACCACAGACTTCGTCGGAGCCGACACCTACCTCCACACGATGCTCGTCGAGGCCGGGTGCGCCGAACTGACGCTCGCGCAGTGCCACCTCAGCACTCCCGGGTCGGCCGGCACGCTGGCGCGCTCGGCCTTCGCTGCCAAGTCGGCGTATTTCGCCAAGGCGCCGCCGGCGGCCGGGCTGGCCGCGATCACCGGCGCGCTCGAGCGGTTCCAGAGCGAGCTACCCGGGCTCGGCGGCGGCCTGGCGTTCGACGGCTACGGCGGCGCGATCAACGCCATCCCGGCGGACGCGACCGCGTTCGTCCACCGCGACGCGCTCTGCCAGCTGCAGATGAGCGCCTCCTGGGGCGCCGGCGCCTCCGTGGATACGACCGACGCGATCGCCGCGTGGCTTGCCGAGACGGCCGAAGCGATCTCGCCCTTCACCAACGGCGAGGCCTACCAGAACTACATCGACCCGACGCTGACCGACTGGCAGCAGGCGTACTACGGCGCCAACCTGCCGCGGCTTCAGCGGGTCAAGCTCGCCTACGACCCAGACGACAGCTTCAGCTTCGCGCAGTCGATCCCGCTGCCGGCGTAGGCGCCGCCGCCGGCGTGCGCCGCGTCAGAGCCCGAGCAGGCGCGCGGCGTTCTGCTTGAGCACCAGCGGGCGGACCTCGTCGCGGATCTCGAGCGCCTCGAAGTCGGCGAGCCAGCGGTCGGGTGTGATCAGCGGGAAGTCCGAGCCGAACAGCATCTTCTCCCGCAGCAGCGTGTTGGTGTAGCGGACCAGGATCTCGGGGAAGTACTTCGGCGACCAGCCGGACAGGTCGATGTAGACGTTCGGCTTGTGCGTGGCGACGGCGAGCGCCTCCTCCTGCCAGGGGAAGGAGGGGTGGGCGAGGATGATGTCGAAGCTCGGGGAAGTCGGCGGCGACGTCGTCGACCGCCATCGGGTTGGAGTACTTCAGCCGCACGCCGCCGCCGCCCGGCATGCCGGCGCCGATCCCGGTCTGGCCGCTGTGGAAGAGCGCGACCTTGCCGGCCGCCGCGATCACCTCATAGAGCGGGTAGAAGGCGCGGTCGTTGGGCCAGAAGGCCTGCGTGTTGGGATGGAACTTGAAGCCGCGCAGCGCCGGGTGCTCGGCGATCAGCCGCCGCGCCTCGCGCACGCCGAGCTTGCCCTTGTGCGGGTCGATCGAGGCGAACGGGATCAGCACGTCGGCGTTGGCCTGCGGCGACCTCGAGCACCTCGTCGTTGGAGATCCGCGCGCGGCCCATGCCGGCCTCGTCGTCGACCGTGAAGACGACCGCCAGCATCGAGCGCTCGCGGTAGTAGTCGGCGACCTCCTGCGTCGTCGGCTGCGGCGGCGTGCCGCCGAAGTAGCGCGCCGCGGCCTCGAGGATCTCGCCGGTGACCGGGTCCTGCGGCGCGTGGGCGGAGCGCTCGGCGTGCGTGTGCACGTCGATCGCGACGACCTTGTCGAGGTCGAAGCTCACGCGCCCTCCAGATCCAGGTCGGCGAACTCGATCCCGTAGGTCTGCTGCGCCGCCGCGAACGCCGGTCGCCCAGCGCTCGGCGATCTGCTCGGCGCTCCAGCCGCCCTCGCGCAGCTCGAAGACGACCTCGGCGGGGTGCGACCAGAGGCTGAGGCGGTCGCCGCCGATGCCGATGCACTGCCCGCTGATGCGTGGCCGCGGCATCCGATGCGAGGAACACGACCAGGCCGGCGCAATCCTCCGGCATGCCGACGGCATGCTCCTGACGAACCACCCGTGGCAGCCCCTCGCCGCGGGCGACACGCTCGACGAGCGGCGCGTACGCCGGGATGCTCGCGGTCATCGCCGTCCAGGCCGTCGGCACGATCGCGTTGACGGTGATCGCGCTGCGCGCCAGCTCCAGCGCCCAGGTGCGCGCGAACGCCGCGATCCCGGCCTTCGCGGCGGCGTAGTTGGTCTGGCCGAAGTTGCCGCGCTGGCCGGCGGGCGAGCCGACGACGATGATCCGCCCGCCCTCGCCCTGCTCGCGCATCGCGATCGCCGCCGCGCGCGCGCAGGTGAAGGTGCCGCGCAGGTGGGTCTCGATCACGACGTCGAAGTCCTCGTCGGTCATCTTCCACAGCACCCGGTCGCGCAGCACGCCGGCGTTGGTGCACATCACGTCGATCCGCCCGAACTCCTCGAGCGCGCAGGCGACCAGCACGTCGGCGACGCCGCTCTCGCCGACCGCCGCGATCTCGGCGACCGCGCGCCCGCCGGCGCCGGTGATCGCCGCCACCGTCTCGCGCGCGCCGGCGTCGTCGAGGTCGTTGACGACGACCGCGGCGCCCGCCGCGGCGAGCGCCAGCGCGTACGCGCGGCCGAGGCCGCGTCCGCTGCCGGTCACCACGGCGACGCGGCCGTCGAGGCGAACGGGCGCGCTCATGCGTAGAACCGCAGCAGGCACTCGGCTGCGCAGGCCGGCTTGGCGCTGACCGTCGACCTCGACGCTCGCCGCCAGCTTGACCTGCGCGCCGCCGTCGATCGCCGTCACCTGCTCGATCGTCGCGCTCGTGCGAAAGCGCGCGCCGACCGCCAGCGGGGCCGGGAAGCGGACCCGGTCGAGGCCGTAGTTGATGCTCAGCGCGGCGTCGGTCGACGCTCAGCAGCTGTGTGACGCGGGGCGAGCAGCGAGAGGGTCAGGAAGCCGTGCGCGATCGTGCCGCCGAACGGGGTGGTCGCGCGCGCGCTCGACGTCCACGTGGATGAAGTTGTGGTCGCCGGTGAGGTCGGCGAAGGCGTCGACCTGCTGCTGCGTCATCTCGGCCCACTCGGTCGGCCCGAGAGTCCGTGCCGACGAGCTCGTGCAGGCCCGCGAGGTCGGTCGCGATGCCCTCCTGCGTCGGCTGTTGCGCGGCGTCCATCGTGCCCTCCAGTGTGTCGGCGCCCCCCGCCGGCTGAGTCTCGCAGATCGAGCTGGGGCAGGGCTCGGGAAGGGCAGTGGCGCCGCGTGAGCGCGCGCGTGAGCGCTCGGGACCTCGCCGCGCCGTCGCACGGCGTCGGGCGGCCCGATACGTTTCCGCCTCGATGCGGTTGGCGCGCCTTGCGGCCCTCACGGTCGCGCTCACACTGCTCGCCGCCGCGGTCGCAGGCGCGGCGACCTGGACGCCGGCGGCGACGCTCGCGACCTGCGCCCCGGCGAGCGACCCGGTCGTGGCCTTCCCGTTCAGCGAGCCCTCGACGCGCAGCGGCCGCGGCGCGATCATGTGGATCGGCGGCGCGCCGAGCTGTGCGGGCGGCGCGGCGGCGGTGGCCGGCGCGACGTCGACGCTCGACTCGGCGACGCTCCACTCCGACGATCAGCCGAGCGTTCCCGCGCGCGGTCGTCTCGCGGCGGCGGCTGGTCGGGCCGCTGGAGAGCGCGACGACGACCGCCGGCCAGCTGGTGGCGGTGGCCGGCGACCCGGCCGACGCGGTCGGCGGCCGCCCGGGGGCGCTGCTCGGGGAGGGGCTCGCTGGCGGCGTTCTCCCCGTCGTCGTCCCGCTCGGCGGGCCGGACTCGCCCGTCGCGACCGCCGACGGCTACATCGGCGACGCCGACGTCGTCAGCACCGCGACCTCGCTCGGCGGCGACCAGCTGATCGAGCTGCGCGAGCAGCGCCACTTACGCGCGCTCGTTCGCGCGGGCGATCACGCTCGAGGAGGGGTTCGCGCCGATCACCGCGCTGACCGTCGGGATGGACTTCCGCGGCGACTCGATCGTGCTGTGGGCGCAGGGCGGCGAGGTCCACGCGCAGTGGGTGACCAACGACGGCGACGTCTACGCCGCCCAGCTGCTCGGACCGGCCGGCTACGCGCCGGTGCTCGCGGCGGTCCTGAGCGACAACGACCACGCCTTCGTGATGTGGACCGACGAGCCGGCGCCCGGCAGGCCCGGTGAGGCGCAGGATCTTCCTCGAGCACTCGGGCAACAACGTCGCTCTGCCGGTCGCGCCGCAGCTGCTCGCCGCGTTCGCCGAGCCGGCCGGCCCAGCGTCTCGGGCCCGGCTCGATCGCGCTGGTCCGGGTCACGCCCTCGGAGGGGGTGCTGGCCGCCTGGACGCTGATCGCGGACGGCAACTACGAGGTGCAGGCCGCCGGACTGACGAGCTCCCAGGTGCTGCCGGCGGCGACGATCGCGGAGCCCGGCGTCGACCTGCGCCTCGCCGCGCTCGCGACCGGTCCGCGCAACGACTTCGTCGCGGTGCTCGAGAGCGCGCCGCGCTCGGCCGGCGGCTTCGACGCCAGCCAGCAGGCGATCCTCGCCGCGCGCAGCGTGCCCGGCGGCCCGGGCGGGGTCGCCTTCGAGACGCCGACGCAGCTCGCGGCGCCCGGCTTCAACAGCGACCCGTCGGTCGCGATCGACCCCGACAGCGACCGCGCGGTGGTGGTCTGGCAGACGGTGGTCGGCGGGCTGCCGGCGGTGGCGTATGCGGTGCGGACCGGGGCCGTAGAGAGGGCGCGCGCTCGGTGGGCGGCGGCCCGCGGGCTCGCTCGGGGCTTGCGGGAACGACCTTCGCAGGGCTGGGAGAAGCGCGGTCGGCCGCGCGAAACGCGATCTCTACAGGCCATCCCCCGAACGGATAGTCGTGCGTTCGAGCAGCTGACACGGTCGCTTCGGGCTGCTACCGTGAGCCTCGCTCGGGTGTGGCGAGCACGTTCGCGTCGATCAGTTTCAGGAGGCAGTAGTGCTAAGGACAGCGGGGGCGCGTTCGCGTCGCAGCAGCGGTCAGAGCGCACCCGGAGCGGCGGGCTGTATGGCGCTGCTCGGTCTCTGCGTGGCGCTCTCGGCTCTGCTCGGCGGCGCGGTCTCGGCCACGGCGACCGGCGGGTCCTGCGTCACCTCCGGCTCCGACGACGACCTGCACTTACAGCTTCGACCGGCAGTTCGCAGACCTTCACGGTGCCGAGCGGAGTGACCAGCGTCAAGGTCACGGCGATCGGCGGGGAGGGCGGAAGCTCGAGCGACCAGACGGGCGGCTTCGGCGCCAGCGTGGTCAGCACATTGACGACCACCTCAAACGAGATCGCTCACCGTCAACGTGGCCCAGAACGGCGCGACCGCAAGCAGCGGCGGAGCGGGTGGCAGCGGCGGCGGCGCGGCCGGAGGATCGGGCGGCGCCGGCACGGACGGCAACGGCGGGGGCGGGGGCGGCGCGACCAGCGTCTTCGCCGGTTCCACGCCGGAGGTGATCGCCGGCGGAGGCGGTGGCGCCGGCGAGTCCGACATCGGCCCCCGCCCCTCAAACGGCGGCTCCAGCGGTCAGTCCGGAAACGGCGGCGAAGGCGGTGATTGCAACAACGGCGGCGGCGGCGGCGCGACCACCAGCGCCGTCGGTGGCGGTGGAGGCGGATGCGAAAGCGGTGGAGGCGGAAGCCCGGGCAGAGCCACATCCGGCGCGACGCTCGGGTCCGGCGGGCCCGGCACCGGCGGCGGCGCCGGCGGCGGCGGCGGCTACTACGGCGGCGGCGGCGGGGGTGGTCCGGGCGGAGGCGGCAGCGGCGGCGGCGGCGGGGGCTCCAGCTACTCGGTCGACTCTGGTGCCGTCTACTCGACCGACGCGACAGGCACGCCCGAGGTGAAGATCAGCTACACGACTCCGGCCTGCCCGGTCGCGGGTGACGGGGTCGCGACCTGCAGCTACACAGGGGCCCTCCAGACCTACACCGTGCCGAGCGGTTTGACCGATGTGCTGATCGCCGCCACAGGCGGGAGCGGTGGCGCGGGCAACACCGCCGGCATCGGCAGCTCTCCTGGTGGTGGGGGCGCGATCGTTACGGCGACGGCTTCGGTGAGTGCCGGCGACGTGCTGGCGGTGAACGTTGCGGACAACGGGGGAGACGGGGGATCTCCCGGGTTCGGTTCGGCTGGGACCGCGGGCTACGGTGGCGGCGGCGCCGGCGCCGGTGACGGTGGCGGGGGCGGTGGCGCTTCGACCGTTCTCGACGGGGCGAGCACCCTGGTCGTCGCCGGTGGTGGTGGTGGCGGCGGCGGCGGCAACGGCACCGCTTCAGGCGGCGACGCCGGCTCTCCGGGAAGCCCGGGCTCGGGTGCCTGCTCCGGGGAGGGCGGCGGTGCCGGCGGATCCTCGACTGTCGGCAAGGGTGGCGCCGACTGCAGCGGCGGCTCCGGCTACGGCCAGGATGGGAGCGCGGGTCAGGGCGGAAACGGTGGCCCGGATGGGTACAACGGTGGTGGTGGCGGCGGCGGCGGGGTTTACGGGGGCGGTGGCGGCGGCAGCTACGGGACCGTAACTAACGGCGGCGGCGGCGGCGGCGGCTCCAGCTCCCCGAGCGCGGACGTGACCGGCTACGACAGCACCGCGACGCCCGTGGTGACGATCGCGCCGCCGTGCACGCGTGGCAACTACTCCACGACCGGTTTCGCGCCGTGCACGGCGGCTTCGGAGGGCTACTACGTCTCCGGTTCGCAGGCGACGTCGCAGACCAAGTGTTCCGCCGGGAGCTACCAGGACCAGACCGGGCAGACCGGCTGCAAGAGTGCTTCGATCGGCTACTACGTGGCCTCGGCGGGCGCGGTATCCGCGACTGCGTGTCCCGCCGGGGAGACGACGGCCGTGACCGGGTCGACGTCTGTCAGCGACTGCATCGAGGCGCCGCAGATCACGAGCGCGAGCACAAAGACGTTCACGACGGGGTCGGGGACGTTCAAGGTTACGACGACCGGGACGCCGACGCCGTCGCTGAGCGATTCGAGCCCGGTTGGTGGTTGCACGCCGTCGGTATTGCCGTCGGGCCTGTCGTTCACCGACAATGGCGACGGCACGGCGACGATCGCGTCGACGGGGGTCACCGGCGGGGTCTATACGTTCTGCCTGACGGCGTCCAACGGCGTTGGCTCGGCCGCGACGCAGACCTTCCTGTTGACGGTCGATCAGGGGCCGTCGATCCCGTCTGGATTTTCGAGCGACCCGTTCCTGACGTTCCTGTCGGGGCAGGTCAACAGCTACACGTTCCCGGTCTACGGGTATCCGATCCCAACGGCGAGCGTGAGTGGGTGCGGCAGTCCGCCGAGCGGCGTGTCGGTTGTGCAGAACCTGGACGGTTCGGTGACGATCTCGACGACGACCGCCCCGGTGGCGCTCGGCGAGTACGTGTTCTGCATAAATTTCGGAAACACGGTTTCGAGCTTCGGCCAGGAGGTCGATCTGACGATCGATCAGGCGCCGGCGATCACGAGCGCTGATTCGGCGACGTTTACGTCGGGCACGGCGGGGAGCTTCAAGGTCACGACGACGGGCAAGCCGACGCCTTCGCTATCGAACAGCGACTTCGGCGTCTGCTCGGCGTCAGTGTTGCCGGCGGGAATTTCCTTCACCGACAACGGTGACGGGACGGCGACGATCGCGGCGACGGCGACGTCGGTCACGGGCGGCACGTACACGCTCTGCTTGAACGCGGCGAACGGGGAGGGTTCGAACGCGACCCAGCAGTTCACGTTGACGATCGATCAGGCGCCCGGGTTCATCAGCGGGACCTCGGCGATGTTCACGCCGGGCACGGCGGGGAGCTTCACGGTCGAGACGGTCGGCTTTCCCGTCCCGTCGCTGACGAACGCGAGCTACGTCGGCTGCACGGCTTCGTCGCTGCCGTCGGGCCTGACGTTCACAGACAACGGCAATGACACTGGCACGATCGCGGCAACCGCGACGGCGATCCCGGGCGGCACCTACACGCTCTGTTTGACCGCCGCGAACGGGATCGGCTCGGCCGCGACGCAGAAGTTCACGGTGCAGGTCGGACAGCCGCCGTCGATCACGAGCGCGAGCGCGAAGACGTTCACGTCGGGGACGGCGGGGAGCTTCAAGGTCACGACTACCGGGACGCCGGCGCCGGCGTTGAGCGATTCGACACCGGTTGGTGGTTGCACGGCGTCGAGCCTGCCGTCGGGGTTGTCGTTCACCGACAACGGCGACGGGACCGCCAAGATCGCGGCGACCGCGTCGGCGATTCCGGGCGGCGTCTACACGCTGTGCCTGACCGCGGCAAACGGCGTTTCGCCGAACGCGACGCAGAAGTTCCTGTTGACGGTCGATCAGGCGCCGTCGATCACGAGCGCGAACAACGCCACGTTCACGGTCGGGATGAACGGGTCGTTCAAGGTCACGACCAGCGCGTTCCCGGTCGCTGCGGCGCTCTCCGATGGTGGCGTGTCGCTGCCCTCGGGGATCACCTTCCATGACAACGGCGACGGCACGGCGACGCTGTCGGGCAAGCCGGTGCTGGCGGGCGTGGGGTCGATCACGTTCACGATCACCGCAAACAACGGGATCAGCCCGAACGGCACGCAGCGCTTCACGTTGACGGTGCTGCCGCCGCCGGCGGCCCTGACGGCGCCGGCGGTCAATCGCGAGCCGCAGTGGATCAGCCTGTCGACTACGTTGACCGACGCCGAGACAGGCGCGCCGATCGCGGGCGCGACGCTGGTGTTCAAGGTCGGCTCGCAGACCGAGTGTGTGTTGCAGACGTTCGCCAACGGCTACCAGACCTGCCCGGTGTACCTGAGCGCCGCCCAGGTCAAATCGGCGACCAGCTACACGATCAGCTACGCCGGCAGCTCGACGCACCAGCCGGTGACCGTGACCGGCGTCCTCTACTACCAGGCACCACCCTTCTTCAACTCCTTCTTCTGAGATGCGGCGGGGTCCTGAGGTTCGCGCGATGCCCAGTACGATCTTCACGGGCCATCCCCCGAACGGATAGTCGTGCGGTCAAGCGGCCGGCGTGGTCGCTTCGGGCTGCTACGGTGGCCGCGCTCGGGTGTTTCGAGCACGTCCCCGTCAATCGGTTTCAGGAGGCAGGATGCAAAGGACAGCGGGGGCGCGCTCGCGTCGCGCATCGGTCAAGCGGACCCGGAGCGGCGGCTGGGTGGCGCTGCTCGGCCTCTGCGTCGTGCTCTCGACACTGCTCGGCGGCGCGGTCTCGGCCACGGCCATGGGCGGCTCCTGCGTCAGCTCTGGTCCGACGACGACATGCACTTACAGCTACACCGGCAGCTCGCAGACCTTCGTGGTCCCGAGCGGGGTGACGAGTGTCAACGTCACGGCAATCGGCGGTGAGGGTGGAAGCTCGGGCGATCCGGGCGGCTTCGGCGCCAGCGTGGCCAGCACGTTGACGACCGCAGCGCCCGAGACGCTGACCGTCAACGTTGGCGAGAACGGTGCAGCGGGGGGCGGGGGCGCCGGCGGCAACGGTGGCGGCGGACCCTCCGGATCCGGGTCAGGTGGCAACGGCGGAGCCGGCGGAGGCGCCGGCGGCGGAGGAGCGACGAGCGTCACGACGGGTTCGACTCTGCTCGTGGTTGCCGGCGGTGGTGGCGGCGCCACCTCGTATTCCGCGGGCAGCGGGGGCGGTTCCAGCGCACAGGCGGGAACCAACGGCGGTGGTGGCTTTTGCCTCGGCGGCGGGGGCCAGGGCGCTTCGACATCCGCTGTCGGCGCTGGCGGCAATGGCTGCGAGGGCGACAACGGGGGCTCCAGCGGGACTGCGAGCTCGGGCACCGACGTCGGTGCCGGCGGCGCTGGCGATTATTGGGGAGGGGGCGGGGGTGGCGGCTATTACGGCGGTGGCGGCGGATCGGTCTCAGCGGGTGGTGGCGGCGGATCGAGCTACACGACCGGTTCGTCTCCCGTCTTTGGGACCGACTCGACGGGAACGCCCATGGTCACGATCAGCTACGTCACCCCGACGAAGCTGACTGCGCCGGCGGTCAATCGTGAGCCGCAGTGGATCAGCCTGGCGACCACGTTGACCGACGGGACGGGCACGCCGATCGCGGGGGCCACGTTGGTGTTCAGGGTTGGCTCGCAGGTCGAGTGTGTGCTGAAGACCTTCGCCAACGGCTATCAGACCTGCCCGGTGTATCTGAGCGCCGCGCAGGTCCGCTCGGCGACCAGCTACACGATCAGCTACGCCGGCAGCCCGACGCACCCGCCCATCACCGTGACCGGCGTCCTCTACTACCAGGCGCCACCCTTCTTCAACCCCTTCTTCTAAGCGGGCAGCCCGTGGTCGGCGGGATGCCGGTCGTGGCGTGTGGTGCGGACCGGGAGGTAGGGAGGGGCGCGCGCGCTCGGTCTGGTCGGTTCTCGGTGGGGCCCGTCGCCGGGTCTGGGATCTGGCCGCGACGGGGTCCCGGGGTTCGGGATACCCGCAAAACATGATCTTTACAGGCCATCCCCCAAACGGATAGTCGTGCGCTCGAGCAGCTGACACGGTCGGTTCAGGCTGCTACGGTGGCACCCGCTCGGGTCTGTCTAGCCCGTCCCCGTCGATCGGTTTCAGGAGGCAGTGATGCAAAGGACCGCGGGGGCGCGTGCGCGTCACACATCGGTCAAGCGCACCCGGCGTGGCGGACGCGTCGTATTGCTCAGCCTTTGCGTGGCGCTCGCGGCCCTGCTCGGCGGCGCTGTCTCGGCGACGGCAACGGGCGGCTCCTGCGTCACCTCCGGGGTGACGACGACCTGCACCTACACTTACGCCGGGAGCTCGCAGACCTTCACGGTGCCGACGGGAGTCACGAGCGTCAAGGTCACGGCGATCGGCGGGGAGGGCGGAAGCTCCGTCGACCAGGCTGGCGGCTTCGGTGCGAGCGTGACGAGCACGTTGACGACCACCTCAAACGAGGTCCTCACCGTCAACGTTGCCCAGAATGGGGCGAGCGGGTCCGCCGGCGGAGCCGGCGGCAGCGGCGGCGGCGCGTCCGGAGGCGCGGGCGGCGCCGGCTCAGACGGCGCCGGTGGGGGCGGGGGCGGCGCGACCAGCGTCTTCTCCGGTTCCACGCCCGAGGTGATCGCCGGCGGTGGTGGTGGTGGCGGCTACGCGGACTTCGGCTTTCACCCCTCAAACGGTGGCTCCAGCGCTCAGTCCGGAGGCGGCGGAGCAGGCGGGGATTGCAACTCCGGCGGTGGCGGCGGCGCGTCTACGAGCGCTTTCGGTGGCTCCGGGAACGGGTGCGCCGGCGGGGGCGGGGGAAGCCCGGGCACGGCCATCTCCGGTGCCACGGTCGGGTCCGGCGGGGCTGGCGGGTCCGGCGGTGCCGGCGGCGGCGGCGGCTACTACGGTGGTGGCGGCGGCGGCGGCTCGAACGGCGGCGCCGGCGGCGGGGGTGGCGGTGGCTCGAGCTACTCGGTTGATTCCGGTGCGGTCTACTCGACCGACGCTACGGGCACGCCCGAGGTCAAGATCAGCTACACCGCTCCGGCCTGCCCGGTCGCGGCGGACGGTGTGGCGACGTGCAGCTACACCGGCGGGTTGCAGACCTACACGGTGCCCAGCGGCGTGAGCGACGTGCTGATCACGGCGGTCGGCGGCGGCGGCGCCACAGTGGGCAACACCTTCTACGGCGGCGCGGGCGCGGAGGTCACGAGCACCGTAGGCACGACGCCGGGTGACATTTTCACGGTGACGGTCGGCGGGAACGGCAACGGGCAGAGCGGGGGCTACGGCGGCGGCGGCAACGGCGGCAACGACGACGGGTCCGGATTCTTTGCATCCGGCGGCGGCGGCGGCGGTGCTTCGACGGTTGCCGATTCGGCCGTCGGGACCCTGGTCGTGGCCGCGGGCGGTGGGGGGAGCGGCGAAAACGGCAACTGGGGCGGCAACGGCGACGCCTCCGGCGCGCCACCGTACCGATGCGAAGCTGGCAGCGGGGGAGGTAGTGGCGATTCAGGCGGCAGCCCAGGGGCGGCCTCGACCTGCAACGGCGGAAACCCCGGAAGCCCGGGCACCGCGGGCCAGGGGGGTGCCGGCGGCTATCCGGGCGGTGGGGGTGGCGGCGGGGGCGTGACCGGTGGTGGCGGCGGCGGCGGCAGCGGCGACGGCGTAGGGGCTGGTGGCGGAGGCGGCGGTTCGAGCTACTCGATCGATCCGCACGCGACGTTCGGCGTAGCCGGCACGCCCGTGGTGACGATCGCGCCGCCGTGTACGGCCGGCTATTACTCGAGCACGGGTTTCGCGCCGTGTACGGCGGCGTCGGTGGGTTATTACGTGCCGGGTGCGAAGGCGACGTCGCAGACGGAGTGTCTCGCGGGGACCTACCAGGGCGGCACCGCCCAGACCGCCTGCAAGATCGCCGATATCGGCTTCTATGTGAACTCCGCGGGCGCGTCGTTCGAGACGGCGTGCCCTGACGGGGAGACGACTCCCACAACCGATTCGACCGCGCTCATTGACTGCGCCGGGGCGCCGGCGATTACGAGCGCGAGCTCGACGACGTTCACATCGGGGACGGCGGGGAGCTTCAAGGTGACGACGACGGGCGCGCCGACGCCGTCGGTGAGCGAATTGACTCCGGTTGGCGGCTGCACGGCGTCGGTGCTGCCATCGGGCCTGTCGTTCACCGCCAACAACGACGGCACGGCAACCATCGCGGCGAGCGCGACAGCGATCACGGGCGGCCAATACACGCTGTGTCTGACGGCGTCCAACGGCTTCGGCTCGCCCGCGACGCAGGTGTTCACGTTGACGGTGGATCAGGGGCCGTCGATTCCGTCCGCATTTTCGAGCGACCCCTTCCTGACGTTCCTGTCGGGGCAGGTGAACAGCTACACGATCCCGGTCTACGGGTATCCGACCCCAACGGCGGAGGTGCTTGGGTGCGGCGGTCCGCCGAGCGGCGTCTCGGTCGTGCAGAATCCGGACGGTTCGGTGACGATCTCGACCACGACCGCCCCGGCCGAGCTGGGCGAGTTCGTGTTCTGCATCAAGTTCGGCAACGTGGTCTCGAGCTTCGGCCAGCAGGTCGACCTTACGGTCGATCAGGCGCCGGCGATCACGAGCAGCGACCACACGACGTTCACCGGCACGCCGAACAGCTTCCAGGTCACGACGACCGGCGATCCGACCCCTTCGCTGTCAAACAGCGACTTCGGCAACTGCTCGGCGTCGGTGCTGCCGGCGGGGGTGTCGTTCGAGGACAACGGCGACGGCTCGGGCTCGATCGTGGCGACCGGGGAGTCGACCGCGGGCGGCACCTACACGCTCTGCCTGAACGCCGCGAACGGCGAGGGTTCGAACGCGACGCAGCAGTTCACGCTGACGATCGATCAGGCGCCCGCGTTCATCAGCGGCGACTCGGCGATGTTCACGCCCGGCACGGCGGGGAGCTTCACCGTCGAGACGGTCGGTTTCCCGGTCCCGTCGCTGACCAATGGGAGCTACGTCGGCTGCACGGCGTCGTCGCTGCCGTCGGGGCTGTCGTTCACGGACAACGGCAACGACACCGCGACGATCGCGGCGACCACGACGGTCCCGGGCGGCACCTACACGCTGTGCCTGACGGCGGCCAACGGGATCGGCTCGAACGCGACGCAGCAGTTCACGGTCCAGGTGGGGCAGCCGCCGGCGTTCACGAGCGGCTCATCGGCGACGTTCGTGTCGGGGTCCGCGGGGAGCTTCTCCGTGACGACCTCGGGTACGCCCGCGCCGGCGTTGAGCGATTCGAGCCCGGTCGCTGGTTGCACGGCATCGTCGCTGCCGTCGGGGTTGTCGTTCACCGACAACGGAAACGGCACGGGCACGATCGCGGCGACCGCAACGGCGATCACGGGCGGCAGCTACACGCTGTGCCTGACGGCGGCGAACGGTGTTGCGCCAAACGCGACGCAGGCGTTCCTGTTGACGGTCGATCAGGCGCCGGCGATCACGAGCGCCAACCATGCGACGTTCACGGTCGGGGTGACGAGCTCGCTCACGGTCACGACCACGGGCGTGCCGGCCGCGGCGCTCTCGGACGGGGCCGCATCGCTGCCGAACGGCGTCACCTTCACCGACAACGGAAACGGCACGGCGACGCTCGCGGGCAAGCCGACGGCCGCCACCGGGGCCAACTACACGTTCACGATCACCGCCAACAACGGTG
Source organism: uncultured Solirubrobacterales bacterium (assembly GCA_963709225.1). GTDB lineage: Bacteria > Actinomycetota > Thermoleophilia > Solirubrobacterales > Solirubrobacteraceae > Palsa-513. The sequence goes on along the minus strand of CAVPVM010000005.1, from coordinate 236,368 downwards.
TCGCGCCGAACGCGACCCAGTCGTTCACGTTGACGGTGAATCAGGCGCCGGCGATCACGAGCGCGAGCTCCGCGACGTTCACGTCAGGCAGGGCTGGGAGCTTCGCTGTGACGGCGACGGGCTTCCCGACGCCGGCGTTGACGGACGCGAACTACGTTGGCTGCACGGCGTCGGCGCTGCCTTCAGGTCTGTCGTTCACAGGCTCGCCATCGGGCGGGGCCACGATCGCGGCGACCGCGACGGCGATCCCGGGTGGCGTCTACACGCTCTGCCTGACGGCGTCGAACGACGTCTCGCCGGCCGCGACGCAGAAGTTCATCCTGACGGTCGATCAGGCGCCCGGGTTCGTCGGCCCCACCTCGACGACGTTCCTGTCGGGAACGACGGGTAGCTCCATCGTGCAGGGGTACGGGTACCCGTACGCGACGTTGACCGACGCGAGCTACGCGGGCTGCACCGCGTCGGTCCTGCCGTCCGGACTGTCGTTCGTCGATGAGGGCAACGACACGGGCACGATCGTGCAGCTCGCGACGCCGATCCCCGGTGGCGTCTACACGCTGTGCCTGACCGCGTCCAACGGTGTCGGCTCGAACGCGACGGAGAAGTTCACGGTGAGCGTCGATCACGCGCCGTCGATCACGAGCGCGAACAACGCGACGTTCACGGCCGGGCAGAACGGTTCGACCACGGTCACGACCAGCGGCTTCCCGGTCGCGGCGCTCTCCGACGGCGGCGCAACGCTGCCGGCGGGCGTCACGTTCACCGACAACGGCAACGGCACCGCGACGCTGGCGGGGAAGCCGGGCGTGGCGGCGTCGATCACGTTCACGATCACCGCGAAGAACGGGATCAGCCCGAACGCCACGCAGTCGTTCACGTTGACGGTGCTGCCGCCGCCGGCGCAACTGACTGCGCCGGCGGTCAATCGTGAGCCGCAGTGGATCAGCCTGGCGACCACGTTGACCGACGCCGAGACGGGCGCGCCGATCGCGGGCGCGACGCTTGTGTTCCGGGTCGGCTCGCAAACCGAGTGCGTTCTGAAGACCTTCGCCAACGGCTACCAGACCTGCCCGGTGTATCTGAGCGCCGCACAGGTCCGCTCGGCGACCAGCTACACGATCAGCTATGCCGGCAGCGCGACGCACCAGCCCGTGACCGTGACCGGCACCCTCTACTACCAGGCGCCACCCTTCTTCAACTCCTTCTTCTAGGCGGGCAGCCCACAGGCCCGAAGCCCGCGCGGCGCGCCCGCGGCCGCCCGGCGCTTCTACGCCCCGGCCGTCGCCTCGGAGAGCTGCTGGCGCCCGCGCGCGAACACGCCGACCGCCAGCAGCCCGAACGCGAGGCCGCCCGCCAACGCGACCGCCACCAGGCCGGGGCCACCACCGGGCGGCGTGATCGCGTGCGCGGCCGCGAGCACGATCGCGAGCGCCAGCCAGACGCCCAGCAGCGCCCAGGCCGGCAGTCTCGGCAGGCCGAAGAAGAACGGCAGCGCGACCAGCGTCTGGATGCGCGCGTCGTGGTGCAGCACGACGTAGCCGGCGGCCACGGCGGCGATCGCCCCCGACGCCCCGATCGCCGGCGTCGTCGAGTCCGGGTGGACCGCGGCGCTCAGCGCCAGCGCCGCCAGCCCTCCGAGCAGCCAGAAGGCGAGGAAGCGGGGGCGTCCGAGCGCGTCCTCGAGCGTGCCCCCGAAGATCGCGAGGAAGACCCCCTCGAGCGCCAGCTGCCACACGTTGGCGTGCATGAACAGCGAGCTGAACACGGTCTCCCAGGTCGCCGGCTGGGACGGCGTGGTGCCGATCACGCCCCGCTGGCCGCTGCAGAGCACGGTCTGCGAGAAGCCCGCCGCTGCGAGCGCGCAGTGGCGCCCGAAGTGGGTCAGCTCGTAGGGGATCGCGCCGTAGGCGACGAGGGTCTGGTGCGTCGGGCCGTCGACGATCGAGCCGCCGCCACGGATCGAGAGCAGGTAGGCGACCACGGAGCCCGCGACCAGCGCGGCCGTGACGAGCGGCCGGCGTGTCAGCTTGACGCCGTCGCGCAGTGGGATCAAACGGCGGCCGCGCTGCCGCCGGCGCGCTGTCCTTCGGCCATCTCCGCGGCGAGCGGCCCGACGCCGGGCTTCGGCTGCGGCACGTGCTGGTCGGCGTGGTAGGAGGAGCGCACCAGCGGCCCTGCGGCGACGTGCTCGAAGCCGAGCGCGTAGGCCGCGCGCTCGAGCGCCGCGAACTCGTCGGGGTGCCAGTAGCGGACGATCGGCAGGTGCTGCTCGCTGGGGCGCAGGTACTGGCCGATCGTCAGCACCTGCACGTGGTGCTCGCGCAGCACGCCGAAGGTCTCGACCATCTCCTCGTGCGTCTCGCCGAGCCCGACCATCAGCCCCGACTTCGTCGTCACCGCGTCGCCCCCCAGCTCCTTGGCGTTGCGCAGCACCCGCGCGGAGCGCAGGAACTGCGAGCCGCGCCGCGCCACCGGGTAGAGCCGCGGGACGACCTCGACGTTGTGGTTGAAGACGTCGGGACGCGCCGCGATCACCCGCGCGAGCGGCATCTCCTGGCCCTGGAAGTCGGGCGTCAGCACCTCGATCTGGCAGTCGGGCGCCTGGCGGCGGATCTCGCGGATCACGCCGACGAACGCGCGAGGAGCCGAGGTCCGCCAGGTCGTCGCGGTCGACCGAGGTGATCACCGCGTGGCGCAGCCCCATCCGCGCCACCGAGCGCGCGACGCGGGCCGGCTCGAGCGGGTCGTTCCAGGTCGGCCGGCCGGTCTTGACGTTGCAGAAGCCGCAGCGGCGCGTGCAGGTGTCGCCGAGGATCATGAAGGTCGCGGTGCCGCGCTCCCAGCACTCGCCGACGTTCGGGCACGCCGCCTCCTGGCAGACGGTGTGCAGCTTGGCGTCCGCGATCAGCGCGGTCAGCTCGCGGTAGCGCGGGCCGCCCGGCGCCGGCACCTTGAACCACGGCGGCTTTCGCTCACGCAGCGCGACCGTCTCGCTGCCGAGCACCGTCCGCACATCCATGCCGCCCGGATTGGAGCGCGAGCGGGTCGCGGTGGTCGTGGCCATCTTCGCGCCAGCCTATCCGCCGGCCGCCACGGCCAGCGCCTGAGTCAGTCGCTCCGGCGCGATCGCGATGCGGCGTCGCCCGAACGCGGCCGCGAACTCCTCCGCCATGCGTGTGCGGAAGCGGGGGAGGTTGTCGGTCCGGCCGGTCTCGCGGGCGATCGAGGTGATCGTCACTCCCTCCAGGCCGCAGGGCACGATCCACGAGAATGGCTCGAGGTCGTTCTCGACGTTCACCGCGAAGCCGTGGGTCGTGACGCGGCGTGACACGTGGACGCCGATCGAGGCGATCTTCGCGCCGCGCGCCCAGACACCGGTCGGCCGCTCGCCCCCGCCCTGCGCCGCGATCCCCTCGCCCGCCAGCGCCGCGATGATCGCGCGCTCCATCGTGCGCAGGTAGCCGATGATGTCGCCGATCCGCATGATCGGGTAGCCGACCAGCTGGCCCGGCCCGTGGTAGGTGACCCGCCCGCCGCGGTCGACGTCCACGATCTCGAGTCCGCGGGCGGCGTAGAACGCCTCGCCCAGCGGCAGCTCGGCCGCTGTCGAACGGCGCCCGCGCGTGTACACGGGCTCGTGCTCGAGCAGCAGCAGCGTGTCGGGGATCTCATCGGCCTGGCGCGCGTCGCGCGCCCGCTCCTGGAGGGCGAGCGCGTCCGCGTAGGCGAGCACTCCGAGATCGCAAACCCACAGCGATTCCATTCGATCCCAGGATGACAGAGAGCGCCGCCGGGGCGGCGGCGGAGTCCACGGCCGGCGCGCCAATCGCGCGCGCTCTACGATGAGCACCAATGAGCGACTACACGATTCTCAACCTCGACGAGATCGACGACTCAGCAACCGGTCGCGGTCTCGACTTCGGCTCAGCGCGCTTTCCGCGCGATGCGGTCGGTGCGCAGGCCACCGGCTTTGCGCACATCACACTGCACCCGGGCCGCCACCAGCCGTTCGGGCACCGCCACAAGGAGGCCGAGGAGGTCTACTACGTGATCTCCGGCTCCGGCGCGATCAAGCTCGACGACGGTGTGCATCAGCTGCGCGCCCGCGACATAGTCCGCCTTGCTCCACACGTCACGCGCTCGCTGGAGGGCGGGCCGGATGGGATGGAGCTGATCGTGTTCGGCGCTCGGTATCCCGGCGACGGCGAGATGATCGACGGCTACTGGGAGCACTGACGGCGCGGGTCTGTCGGCGCGACGGGGGTCGCGATCGGGTGCTCTCCGGGTTGGGCGCGCGCCAGGCGGTCCGCTCGGCCTGTCCGGCGCAACGGAAGCACGCCGGTCCGGCTCGGACCGTCCGCTCAGCCGGCCGGCGGAGGTGACCAGCGGGCCAGGAACTCCTCGGCCTCAAGGCCCGCCAGGTCGGTGCGCAGGCGCCGGGCGAGCCGCGACGCCTCGCGCGGGCGGCAGTCCCAGAACAGTGCGACCTCGCCCGAGCTGACGTCGACGATCTCGACCACGTCGAGGCGTTCGGGCGAGGCGAGCAAGGCAGGTGTGGCGCCGCCGCGGCGGACCAGCAGGCGGTAGGCGAGTCCGGCTCTCATCCGCGCGCGCCCGCCAGCAGCGCGCCGGCCTCCTCCAGCGCGCGCTCGCCGACCAGCACGCGCTCGCCGACGCACACGGCCGGAACGTCGAAGACGCCGAGCGCCAGGGCCTCGGCGCTCGCCCGTTCGAGCTCGCCGGCGACGGCGCGCGTCTGCGTCGCGCGCAGCAGTGCGGTCGGATGGATCTCGCAGGCCGCCGCGGCGATCAGCACGTTGTCGGGATCGTCCAGCGCCCTGCCGCCCGCGTAGGCCTGGCGAAACGCGGCGAGCGCGAAGGCGACCGTCTTGCCGAGCCGCTTGGCATAGGTCGCGGCGAGCATCGCGAAGCGGCTGTCGAAAGGGAACGGCTCCGGCCAGCGCAGCGGCATCAGCTCGAGCTCGCGCGCCCGCCGTTCGAAGTTCTCGCGCATGATCTCCTCCTCGCGCGCGCAGCGGTAGGCCTCGAAGCGCTCGGCCGCCGGCAGCGTCGAGGCGAGAATCGGCTGCCACTCGCACGGCGCGGGCAGCACGGCCAGCGCGCGCTCCGCGGCGAGGTAGGCATCAGGGCTGCGCAGATCGAAGTAGAACGCCGCCCTGGTGCTCACGTGCGCCTACCCGTGGATCAGCCAGCCGTCGGCGTCGCGCGCGGCCTCCATCACGGCCTCCGACAGCGTCGGGTGGCCGTGGACGATCCGCGCGACCTCGGCGTAACCGCCCTCGAGCGATCGCACGTTCACCAGCTCCTGGATCAGCTCGGTGGCCCGCGTGCCCACGATGTGCGCGCCGAGCAGCTCGCCGTAGAGGCGCTCGCCGATCAGCTTGACGATGCCGCTGCGGTCGCCGTAGATCGTTCCCGCACCGACCGCGCCATAGGGGACCTTGCCGATGACGACGTCGTGCCCCGCCTCGCGGGCCTGCGCTTCGGTCAGGCCGAAGCTGCCGACGTTCGGGGTGCAGAAGGTCGCGCGCGGGATGTCGATGTGGACCAGCGGATGCGTTGCGAGTCCGGCAGCGTTCTCGACGGCGATGATTCCCTCATCGGAGGCCTTGTGCGCGAGCGCCGGACCCGAGACGAGGTCGCCGATCGCGTAGACGCCTTCGCGCGAGGTGCGCTGGGCGCCGTCCACCTCGATCAGGCCGCGCTCGCCGAGCTTCACGCCCGCCGCCTCGAGCCCGAGCCCTTCGACGTCGGGCCCGCGACCGACCGCGAGGACGAGCCAGTCGACCTCGATCTGCTCGCCCGCCGCGGTGAGGGTCACCGAATTCTTGCCGCTCTTGACGGTCTCGACCCCGGTGCCGGTGTGGACTGCGATCCCCTGGCGCGAGAGCCCCCGGCCGACGATCTTCGAGATGTCCTCGTCCTCGGTCGGCAGCACCCGGTCGAGCACCTCGAAGAGGTGGGTCTCGGAGCCCAGGCGAGCGTACGCGGAGGCGATCTCGCTGCCCGATGGGCCGGCGCCCAGCACGGCGAGCCGCGCAGGCAGCTCGGCGAACGCCCATGCCTCCTCGGTGCCGACCACGCGACCGCCGAATTCGATGCCTGGGACCGCGCGCGGGACCGAGCCGGTGGCAAGCACGATCGCCTTCGCGCTCAGCTCGTCATCGCCGACCCGCACCGTTCCCTGTGCGGTCAGCGTCGCCTCACCCGCGATCAGCTCGATCTTGTTCTTCTTGAAAAGGCCGGACACTCCACCGGTGAGCGTCGAGACGACCTTCTCGCGGCGCGCCATCACGGCCGAGAAGTCGACGCTCGGCTCCGCCACGACGATCCCGAAGTCTCCCGCCTCGCGCACCTCGCTGAGGATGTCGGCGGCGCGCAGGACAGCCTTGGCCGGGATGCAGGCGACGTTCAGGCAGCGCCCGCCCACGGGGCCCCGTTCGACCACCGCGGTGGCCATGCCCAGCTGGGCGGCGCGGATCGCCGCCACATAGCCACCGGGGCCGGCGCCGATCACGACGCAGTCGAAGGTGCGTGCGGCCATCGGGGAGGGAATCTATACGACGGGACGATCCGGGATGCTTGGCCGGTGGAGCCACCGGAAGGTCTCCGAGTCGGTCACGGCGTGACGATTCCGCTCGCCGAGGTCGAGCTGCGCGCAAGCCGTTCGTCCGGCCCGGGCGGCCAGCACGCCAACGTCACGGCCTCGCGCGTCGAGGCCGTCTTCGACGTCGCCGCTTCCCAGGCGCTGAGCGAGGCGCAGCGAGAACGGGTGCTGGCGGCGCTCGGCCCGCGGGTTACCGCCGTCGCCCAGGATGCCCGCAGCCAGCTGCGCAACCGCGAGTTGGCGCTCGAGCGGCTGCGCGTCAAGCTCGAGGAGGCGCTGAAGGTGCGCCGCCCGCGCCGCGCGACGCGGCCGAGCGCCGCGGCGCGCGAGCGGCGCCTCAGCGCCAAACGGATCGAGTCTGAGCGCAAGCAGACCCGCCGGCCGCCTCAGGACGACGATTGACGCGGCGCGGAGAGACGGCCCATCACGCGCACGAGCTTCCAGAACAGCCAGCCACCGCCGACGATCACGGCGAGCGCGACCAGCAGCCCCTCGACGTTGGAGGCCTCGACGAGGAACAGCGTGAACAGCGTCACCGCGATCGCGAGCAGCGCCTCGAACGCGAGCACCGCCAGGTAGCGCCTGGCCCACATGCCGCCGGCCAGCAGCGCCATCACGGCGCTGAACGACAACACGCCGACCCCCGGGTGGTGGCCTGAGATCTTCGCGCCCGCCGCGTAGGCGATCGCGTTGCCGCCGCCGAGCAGGCCGGCGACCGCCACCGCGACCAGCAGCGGCGCGGGGCGCTCCCCGGGGGCCAGCGGCGCGAGCTCGGCGCGCGCCGCCTGGTTTCGCAGTTCCGAGCGGCTGGGTTCTGAGCGCACAGACCAACGGCGGACCGGCTCGGCGTCGACGGACGCGGGGCGTCCCGGCTCCGGAGCGGCCGGCACGGGCTGGACCGGCTCGCGACCCTCCGGCGCGGGCCGTTCGGCGGGCTCCCCCCGGCCGGCCTCGGCATGCGCGGACGGCCGCCGCTTGCGCCGCTGCCGCCCGCCGATGTCGCCCTCCATCAGCGTGTGATCGCCGCCGGCGGACCGCCGGGCTGATCAGGGTTGGCGTGCACGTGCCAACCCTAACGTCGCCCACGCGAACAGGCTGGAGCGTGCTGCGCGCGAATAATCCGCGATCGCCGCCGATCGCCCGGTAGGGTGAGCGCAGGAGCTGCGCGGCAAGCCGGCGCGGCCGGGCTCGAAACGACCACGGGAGGCGGGATGGCGGCGGTCAAGGGCAGCGGAACGCGCGAGGAGCCGTGGATCCTGCGGACCCCGCCGGGGAGCTCCGAGTACCTGATGTACCGCGACGAGGCGGCCGACCCGCCGGCGCTCGTCTGCGTCGTCGGTACGACGACGCTCGGCTACCAGCTGCGCTGCATCGAGGATCTTCACGCGATGCTCGTCGCTCACGGCGACTGGGTCGCGCTCGGCGGGACCGACGAGCAGAAGCCGGCCCCCGAGGGCAGCGTCGAGGCGTGGGGGCGCTCGGACGCGAACCCTGTCGGTGGCTTCTACGGGACGAAGAAGGGGCTGCGCGGGCGCTTTGGCACCTACGTGCCGCCGCTGCTCGAGGCGCTCGGGCTCGCCGAGCTCGAGCACAACGCTCGCAACAACCGCATGCGCGCGATCCCCTGAGCCGCCCGGCCGGGACGCGCGAAAGACGCCGGGCGGCGAGGCGCTCCCGCCCCGCCGAAGGGGCGGCATTTCAGTGGGCGAAGCGGCGCCGGTGTGCCAGCATGAAGCGCGTGGAAGACACCGTGACCAGCGTCGATCGGCTCGCCGACGCCTGGGAGGCCGCCTGGTCCGGCGGCGTGGCGGCCGCGTTCATGGCGATCTGCGCGCCGGACCTGCACTACGAGGACCCGCTCACGCGAAGCCCGCTGCACGGCGTCGCCGAGCTCTCCGCACATGCCGAGCGGCTGTGGCGCGCGTTTCCTGACGCGACGCTCGAGCGGGCCGGCGAGCGGCTGACCGACGGGCGCTTCGTCGCGCTGCCGGTTCGCGCCGTCGGGCGCAACACGGGGCCGCTCGACGGCCTGCCCGCGAGCCACCGCGAGATCGAGCTGCGGGCCGTCTTCTGGTGCGAGCTCGACCTCGGCCGGACGCGCATGTGGCGCGTTCGGACGCTGTTTGACGCGCACGGCGCCGCCGTCGCGCTCGGGTTGATCCCGCGCCCCGGAACGCTTCGCAACCGCGCGGTGCTCGCACTCCAGGGGTACGGGATCCGCTTCTGAACCCGGGCCGGACGCCGGCCGCGCCGGCGCCGGGAGCCAGCGCGCCGAGTTGGGCGCGCGGAGCGCGCAGCGGCTGCGCGTATCCTCTCCGGTTCCCGATGACCGCCCGCCAATTCCTCACCGGCACCGAGCTCGACGGCGCGCAGCTCCACGCGCTGATCGAGCGCGCGCTCGAGCTGAAGGCCGCGCCCCGGGCATCCCGCTCGCTCGAAGGCCGGGCCATCGCGCTGATCTTCGAGCGCCCCTCGACACGCACGCGTGTGTCCTTCGAGGTCGGGATCGTCGAGCTCGGCGGCCACCCGGTGATCCTGCGCTCCGACGAGCTGCAGCTCTCACGCGGCGAGCCCGTGCGCGACACGGCGCTCGTGCTCTCGCGCCACGTCGACGCGGTCGGGGTGCGGACCGGGCCGCAGGCGGTGCTCGAGGAACTTGCCGCCGCCGGTTCCATTCCCGTCTTCAACATGCTGACCACCACCCACCACCCCTGCCAGGTGCTCGCCGATCTGCTGACGCTGCGCGAGACGTTCGGCACGCTCGAGGGACTGCGCGTCGCCTATGTCGGCGACGGCAACAACGTCGCCCGCTCGCTGGCGCTGATCGGCTCGCGCGCGGGGGTCGACGTCGTGGTCGCCTCGCCCGCAGGGCTATGAGCTCGAGGCGGGCACGGGCGCGACGCTCGTGCGGGACCCGGCTCAGGCGGTCGCCGGGGCGCACGCCGTCTACACCGACGTGTGGGTCTCGATGGGCGACGAGCAGACGGCGGAGCAGCGCCGGGCCGACCTGGCGGACTACCGCGTCGATGACACGCTGCTCGACCGCGCCCGCCCCGACGCGATCGCGCTGCATGACCTGCCGGCGCACGCCGGCGAGGAGATCACGGCGGAGGTGCTCTACGGCCCCCGCCAGCGGATCTGGGATCAGGCCGAGAACCGCCGCCACGCGCAGAAGGCGCTGCTCGAATGGCTGCTCGCGTGAGCCGGCCGCCCGTCGCCCCGCCCGCCGCATCGGCGGCACAGGAAGCCCCGGCGGCGCAGCCACCGACGCGCCCGTCGGTCGGCGACGAGCTGACGCTGCGGATCGAGTCGCTCGCCTTCGGCGGCGCGGGCGTCGCCCGCACCCCCGGCGGCTACGTCGTCTTCGTCGAGGGGGGCTTCCCGGGCGACCTCGTGCGCGCGCGCGTCCACGACCGCAAGCGCTCCTACGCGCTGGCCCGCGCCGGCGTGCTGCTCGAGCCGGGGCCCGACCAGGTCGCGCCGCTCGCCGAGCACCCGGGCGCGCCCTGGCAGGTGCTGCGCTATGAGCGCCAGCTCGAGATCAAGCAGGAGCAGGTGGACGACGCGCTGCGGCGGATCGGCAGGCTCGACGGCTACACGCTCGAGCCGATCGTCGCGGCGGAGCAGCAGTGGCGCTACCGCAACAAGCTCGAGTATTCGTTCGGCACCGGCGAGGACGGCACGCTGCTGTGTGGCTTCCACGCGCCCGGATCGTGGGAGCACATCCATCACATCGAGGACTGCCTGCTCGCATCGGAGGCGGGAAACGCCGCCCGGCGCCAGGTGCTCGACTTCTGCCGCGCGCAGGGCCTGACGGCGTTCGATCGCCGCACGCGCGAGGGCTTCCTGCGCAACCTGGTCGTGCGGGAGGGGCGGCGCTCCGGCCAGCTGATGGTGCGCGTGGTGACGAGCCGCGGGGAGCTCGACGCCGATGCGCTGGCGGCGGCGGTCGACTGTCACGGGCTGCTCTGGACGCATACCGACGCGCGCGCCGAGACGACCGCCGGCGGGCAGACCGAGCTGATCGCGGGCGCCTACGCGATCGAGGAGCGGATCGGCGAGCTCGACCTGCGGATCTCGCCGGAGGCGTTCTTCCAGACCAACACCGAGATGGCCGAGCGCCTCTACGGGCTGATCGTGGACGCGGCGGCGCTGCGCGGTTGGGAGCGGGTCTATGACCTCTACAGCGGGATCGGCTCGATCGCGCTGACGCTCGCGCCGCGCGCCGGCACGGTGCACGGGCTCGAGCTGATCGAGGACGCGGTGTCCGACGCGATCGAGAACGCGCGGCGCAACGAGATCACAAACGCCAGCTTCTACGCCGGCGACGTGCGGCTCGCGCTCGGCGAGCTCGCACAGCGCGCCGGACGCCCGGACGTGCTGGTGCTCGACCCGCCGCGCGCCGGCCTCTCGCAGAAGATCGTGCGGCGTGTGATCGAGGCCTCGCCGAAGCGGATCGTCTACGTCTCCTGCAACCCGACGACGCTCGCGCCCAACGCCGCACAGCTCGTCGAGGCGGGCTGGCGCCTGGAGCGCGTGACGCCGGTCGACATGTTTCCCCAGACGCCGCACATCGAGTGCGTCGCGGTGCTGACCAGATGATCGCCGCGACGATCGAGGACGGCGCGGTGGCGCCGCGCGAGCATCCCACGCCGGTGCCGGGCGCGGGCGAGGTGCTCGTCAAGGTTCGTGCCGCGGGACTGAACGGCGCCGACCTGCACCAGCGCGCCGGTCGCTACCCGGCGCCGCCGGGCTCCCCGCCCGACATCCCCGGCCTGGAGCTGGCCGGCGAGGTAGCTGGGCTCGGTCCCGGCGCGGAGCGCTTCGCGCTCGGCGAGCGCGTGATGGGGCTGCTCGGCGGCGGCGGGCAGGCGGAGTTCGCCGTGGTTCACGAGCGGATCCTGATGGCCGTGCCCGAGCGGCTGGACTGGACGGCAGCGGGCGGCGTGCCGGAGACCTTCACGACCGCCCACGACGCCCTCTTCACGCAGGCCGGCCTGCAGCCGGGCGAGCGGCTGCTGGTCCACGGCGGCGCGGGTGGTGTGGGCACCGCCGCGATCGGCCTGGGCGTCGCAGCCGGGGCGCGGGTCACCGCGACCGTGCGCGACGCGAAGCTCCGCGACGGCGTCGCCGCGCTGGGCGCGACAGCCATCGATCCCGAGGGCTTCGGTGAGCACGGCCCGTTTGACGTGATCCTCGAGCTGGTCGGCGCGACCAACCTCGCCGCCAACCTCGAGGCGCTCGCCTACGGCGGGCGGATCGTCACGATCGGGATCGGCGCCGGCTCGCGCGCGGAGCTCGACCTGCGCGCGATCATGTTCAAGCGCGCGACGCTCACCGGCTCGACGCTGCGCAGCCGCCCGCTGGAGGAGAAGGCGCTGACGGCGCGGCGGATGGAGCGAAGCGTGCTGCCGCTGCTCGCGTCGGGAGCCGTGAGCGTGCCGATCGCGGCCACGTTCCCGCTGGCGCAGGTGGCCGCCGCCTACGAGCGGTTCGAGCAGGGCGGCAAGCTCGGCAAGGTCGTGCTGCTGATGGACGACTCGGCGCAGCCGGCGTGAGCCGGCGAGCAACCTGGAAAATCAGCTCCCCAGCCGCGCACGCGGAGCGTCGAGCCGACCTCTAATACGGCGGCAGCTCGGCGTACCAGTCGCCGAGCACGCGAAAGGAGGCCCAGAAGGCGCGCTTGGCGCGCTCGTCGTCGAGCGCCTGGTCGATGTTGGGGACGTGCAGGACGGCGATCTGGGGTGTCAGCTGCTGGATCTCGCCGATCCGCGGTGAGAGCGGGTGGGCGAGCGGGAGCATCAGTTCGTCGAGCGCGTAGAGCGCGTCCTCGCCCATCGTGACGATGATCTTGGGCGAGACGATCGCGATCTCCTCGGCCACGCGCGCGAGGCAGGCGGGGTCGGCGAGCGAGGTGTCGGCGACCGGGCACTTGACGAACAGCGTGCCGTAGACGGCGAGCGGGTCGATCTGAAGCCGGCGCAGCGACTTCATCAGCGCGCTGCCGGAGCGGCCGTAGAAGGCGACGCCCTCCTCGATCTCCGAGGGGCGGGGCGCGAACTTGACCATCATGATGTCGGCCTGGGGGTGGCCGGAGCCGAGCACGGGCATCAGCGAGCCGCGCGGGCAGCGGTCGCAGTTCTGGATGTCGCGGGTCAGCAGGTTCAGTTCACGAATCGCCCGCTCGAGGTACTTCTCGCGGATCTCGTCATCGGTCGCGGGCATCGGCTCGATCAACTTCCGCGGGCCGGATGGTTGTCCTTGGGGGTGCATCAGGACTTGCGCATCGCACGGCGCACCCGCCGTGCCCGCCGTGCCCGGCGAGCGGCCTGGGGCGTCGCGCGCGTTTCGAGGAACTTCAGCGCCTGGACGTAGAGCAGGCTCGTCGGCTTGGTGATGATCTCGGCGTCGCGCAGCGAGTCGATGAACTCGTCGGGGCCGTCGAAGTCGCGCATCCGCAGGCGCACCGAGCCGAGGCCCGCGGCGACGTGGGCGTCGGACCCGGCGGCGGCGATCAGGCGGTACTTGGCGGCGAAGCGGGCGGCCTCCTCGTTGAAGGAGCCGATCGCGACGCGCGGGTTGAAGATCTCGATCGCGTCGATCTCATCGAGGATCGAGAGCAGGTGCTCGTAGCCGGGCACGGTGTGCATGCGGTCGAAGGGGTGCGGCACGTACACCAGGCCGCCCTGGCGGCGGATCTCGGCGACGGTCTCCTCGAGGCTGAGGCCGCGCGGGATCCGCTCGCGCAGGAAGAGGCCGATGACCTCGCCCTGGGTCGCGGTCTTGACCTCCTCGCCGACGATCACCTTGATGCCTTCGGCCTTTGCGACCGCCTCCAGCGCGCCCGAGATCTCGTTGTGGTCGGTGATCGCGATCGCGCCGAAGCCCTCCTGCTTGGCCGTCGCGAGCAGCACCTCGACGGGCGTCGCGCAATCCGGCGAATGGTCGGTGTGCATGTGCAGGTCGACGTCGATCATCGCGCGCCCGCGCGGGGCCGCGCGGCCGGGCGAGCGGCGTGCGGGCGCTAGCTCGTGGCGTCGCGCGGCGACCGCCTCGTAGACCTCCTCCAGCTGGTCGACGACGCGCTGCGCGGTCAGCGCCGCGCGGAAGTCCTCGGCGGCGGCGACCAGCCGCTCGCGCAGCGGTTCGTCGCCGGCCAGGCGGGCGAGCTGCGCGGCCAGCGTGTCGACGTCGCCCGGCTCGAACAGCAGGCCGCGGTCGCCGTCGGCGAGCACCTCCTCATAGACCTCCAGGCGCGACGCCAGCGGCACGGCGCGCGCGCCGATCGCCTCGAGCGCCAGCCCGGGCGCCGGCAGCGGCCCGCCGGAGGCGAGCACGACGACGTCGGCGCGCTCGAGCAGCGCCGCGCGCGCCGAGTCGGCGTCGTCGAGGAAGCTGACGCGCGCGCGCAGGTCGGCGCGCAGCGACGCCTGGCTCGAGGAGCCCATCGCGCCGAGCACCGTCGCCTCCCAGTCGACGCCCGTCCCCAGGCGCCGCAGGGCCCGGATGAAGGTGCGAAGCGCGGCGCGCTCCTCCGCGGCGACGAAGGCGATCCGTAGCGGCCCGGGCGTCGCCTCGCGCGGGGGCACCTGGTCGACCATCGGGGCGATCACGCGGTAGTCGGCCGGGAAGTGGGACTCCATCAGCGCCGCGGTCGCGGCGTAGCTCGCGATCCGCGCGTCCAGGCGGCCGAAGAACAGCTCGACGAAGCGCCGAGCGACCTGGGTCGAGAAGAGGCGCTCCGTCGGCTCGTGGAAGCTGCCGACGTTCAGCGCCCGTGAGTGGCGCAGCGCCGCGCTGGCGGCGCTTGGAGCGAACGGCTCGTGCACGTGGACGAAGTCCAGCGGCAGCACCGTCAGCAGCTCCTCCACGGTGCGGGCGACATCGACGGGGAGGCCCGGGCCGCGCCCCGGGGCCGCCAGCACCTCGCCGGCCAGGAACAGTCCCGGCGCGCCGTCGTCGCCAAGCAGCGCCGCCGGGTCCTCGCGCGCGTCGCGAAGCGCGCGCCGCGAGGCCGCCGCCTCGCGCGCCGAGAGGGACGGCGCGACGACGAGCACCCGGTGTCCGCGCGCGGCGAGCTCCGCGGCGACCCGCTCGACGTAGACGCCGAGCTCCGTGCGGGCCTCCCAGGGGTGCGGCGACACCTGCGCGATCGAAAACGCCACGTTGCCAGCATACGGAGCAACGGCGCTGCTCCGGGCGCCCAAACGCGCGCGGCGTGGGCGGCGGGGCCGCCGCGCCGCGCAACACGCGCGGCGCCGCGTCGCCCTACTTCTTAGCCTTGGACCGCGGCTTCGCTGCCGCGGTCTTGCCGGCCGGCGTCTTGGCGGCCGCCGCGACCGTCTTGGCGGGCGCCGAGCGCTTCGAGTAGCGCTCGATGAAGCGCTCGGTGTCGGCGCGGGCGATGTCGTCGGGACGCTGCTTGTAGGGCGACTTCATCAGGTAGGAGCTCGGCCCGTCGAGCTGTCCGGCGACGCCGTTGTTGAGCGCCAGCTTCACGCAGCGCACCGCGTCGATCACGATGCCCGCCGAATTGGGCGAGTCCCACACCTCGAGCTTCAGCTCCAGGTTCAGCGGCACATCGCCGAACGCCTGGCCCTCGAGGCGGATGTGAGCCCACTTGCGGTCGGTCAGCCACGGAACGTAGTCGGAAGGCCCGACGTGGACGTCATCGGCCTCCATCACGTGGCCGACGATCGAGGTCACGGCATTGGTCTTGGAGATCTTCTTGGACTCGAGTCGCTCGCGTTCGAGCATGTTGAAGAAGTCCATGTTGCCGCCGACGTTCAGCTGCGAGGTACGCTCGAGCTCGACGCCGCGGTCGTAGAACAGGCGGGCCAGCGTGCGGTGGACGATCGTCGCGCCGACCTGTGACTTGATGTCGTCGCCGACGATCGGCAGGCCAGCCTTCTTGAAGCGCTTGTTCCAGTAATCCTCGCGGGCGATGAACACGGGAATGCAGTTGACGAAGCCACAGCCCGCCTCCAGGATCTGTTCGACGTACCACTTTGTCGCCTGCTCCGAGCCGACCGGCAGGTAGGAGACGACCACATCGGTGCGCGTGTCGCGCAGGATGCCGATGATGTCGGCGGTCTCGCCCGGCGCCTTCGTGATCTTCTGCGAGAGGTACTTGCCCAGGCCGTCGTGCGTCATGCCGCGGTGCACCTTGATGCCGAGGTGCTCGGGCACCTCCGCGAAGCGGATCGTGTTGTTCTGCCCCGACCAGATCGCCTGCCCGAGGTCCTTGCCGACCTTCTCGATGTCGATGTCGAAGGCGGCTGTGAACTCGATGTCGCGGACGTGATAGCCGCCGAGATCGACGTGCATCAGACCGGGCACCTGCTGCTTTGGATCGGCGTCGCGGTAGTAGTGGATGCCCTGCACGAACGCCGAGGCGCAGTTGCCGACCCCGATGATCGCCACGCGCACCTTGTCCTGCTGGCGGGCCGGGCCTCCGTTGGTGTGGGCGGCGTGCCCGTTTGTGGTGCTCACGTGGTGTGTCCCTTCTTTTTCTAATTAAGAATTAAGAGAATTGTACTCGCCGCAGCAGGCCGAGTTACGCGCGGCTCAGCTCGCCGTGGACGTGCACGATGCGTTGCAGCACGGTGAACGTGCTCAGTACCGCGAGCACGTAGACCGCGGGCGCGAGCAGGTCGAAGTGGCCGAGCGAGGCTCCGCGCGCGAAGACCAGGCCGACCGAGAGGATCACTACGCGGACCGCGCGGGTCGCGATCCCGACCTTGCACTCGACACCGAGCGCCTCCGCCCGCGCGCGCGTGTAGGAGACCATCAGCGACGCGAGCACCGCGACGACGACCGCGGCCACGGCGAGCTCGTTGTGCTGGCGCGCGAAGCTGACCGCCACGGCCGTCAGCACGATGCCCTCCTCGCAGCGGTCGAGCGTCGAGTCGAGGAACGCGCCGAACGCCGTTCCCTTGCCGGACATCCGCGAGTAGCGCCCGTCGAGGGTGTCCATGATCGAGCCGACTATGAATGCGATGCCGCCGAGGAAGTAGAGCCGCTGCCAGACCAGCGCCGCGGCCACCAGGTTGAGCGCGAGGCCGGTCAGCGAGATCGCGTTGGGCGTGAGCCGCGAGTCGATCAGGCGGTTTCGCATCATCGCGCGCCCCTCGATCGAACCGAGGGGCGGGAGGATCGCGCGGCGCTCGCGGCGGGGCGGGCGCTCGGTGGCCGGCGGCGTCGTGCTCATATCGCCGGGACGGGGGCCTGCTGCGGAGCCCCGGTCGGAACATGCGCCGGGTTGGCGAAGGTCCAGGCGTGCGGCCGCAGTGCCGCCAGCGCTCGCGCCGCGCAGAATGCGACGCCCGCCACGAACAGCCCGAGCACTGCGTCGATCAGGAAGTGGTTGGCTGTGATCACGGTCAGGAAGGTGATGAAGAGCGGCCACAGCGCCCAGAAGAGCTTTGCGGCGCGCACGCGCACGAGGCGCGCCAGCGTCCAGCCGAGGATCACGGCGCAGGCGACGTGCATCGAGGGCACGGCGGCGTAGGGGTTGAAGAAGACGCTCGAGATGGTGCTGTTGCCCGATACGCCGGTGACCTGGTGGATCGTGTCGATGAACCCCCACTCGGGCAGGAATCGGGGCGGCGCGGTCGGGAACACGCCGTAGCCGATCAGGCAGATCGCCATGCCGACGAACAGCATGTTGCGCACGAAGTAGTAGCTGCGGTTGTGCGCGATGTAGAGGTAGAGGAGCAGCCCGGCGAGGATCGTGGTCTGGGCGTTGAGGTAGACCCACGCAGCGATCACGACCAGCAGGTGGCTGCTCGTCGCCCAGGCCTGGATCTGGGGCTCGACGAAGACGTGCAGCGAGCGCTCGAGCGAGACGACATCCCTCGCGTGCGCGAACGCGACGGCGGTGCTCCCGCCGACGATTCCCTCCACGAGGCGGTACAGCAGGTACGCGAGACCGAACAGGCAGCACTGACGCAGCAGGTCAACCGGTCCGTTCGGGAGTACGCGTCCCCGCACCAGAGCGAGGCGAGCCGACATCCGCCCTGATCGTACCGGCCCGCTCAGCTTCGCGCGAGAAAATCGGCCACGGCGTCGATCAGGTCGGGGCGGTCGAGCCATGGCCAGTGGCCCGCGTCGGCGAGCGTCACGACCTCGCACTCGCCGCCGAGCTCGCCGGCGTACTGCTGCGCGGCACGCGCCGGGATGTAGGGGTCGAGCTCGCCCCAGGCGATCAGCGCCGGCGCATCGACTCGGTCGAGGTGGGCGCCGGCGGCGGCGAGCGTGCCCGGCTTGACGCTGCGGTAGAGCTTCAGCACAGCGCGCTGGGTGCCGTAGTCGAGCGTCTCGTAGATCTGGCGAAGGTCGCGCTCCGGTAGCGGCCTGGCGTTGGCGGAGCGCAGCGCGCGGCGCAGCAGGCGCGGCGTGAGGCAGCCCATCGCCAGCTCGCCGAGCACCGGCGTGCGCCAGATCCGCGCGGCGCGGTGCCATTCGTAGCCGTCCGCAAGCGGCAGCGCGTCGATCAGCACGACGCGCTCGACACGCTCCGGGAAGCGCTGCGCGAAGGCCAGCGCGGCGGCGCCCCAGTCGTGCATCACGAGGTTGACGCTGTCGAGCTCGCGCCAGTCGAGGAAGCGCTCGATGTAGCCGTCGTAACCCGCGATCGAGAAGGGGAAGGTCGCCGCCTTGACCGCGTCGCCGAAGCCGGGCAGATCCAGCGCCAGGCCACCGGTGCGCTCGAGGAACGGCTGCCACATCAACGAGCTGTTGGGAACGCCGTGGACGTAGAGCGTGGGCGTGCCTTCGGCTGCGGCGCTACGCCAGCTGACGGGCGTGCCCGCCTGGCCCCCGGACGCGGAGTCGAGCTCATCGGTGTGGTGGGAGACCTCGAGCATCCCGACGCGCGAGGATAGCGGCGTGAGCGATCGCGACCATGCAGCTGTGCCGCGCGCGCGGGTGCGCCGCCTGCGCGACCGGCTGCGCGAGATCTACGGCCGCCCGAGCGCGCCGCCGCACGGCCGGCCGCTGGATGAGCTGATCCTCACGGTGCTTTCGCAGAGCACCAACGACCGCAACCGCGACGTCGCGTTCCTCGCGCTGCGCCGACGCTTTCCGGATGCCATGGCGGATGCGATCGACTGGCGGGCCGTGCGCGACGCGCCCCGCGCGGCGGTCGAGGAGGCGATCCGCCCGGGTGGCATCTCCCACGTCAAGTCGGCGCGCATCCAGGAGATCCTGCGCGCGATCGGCGAGCCGCTCAGCCTCGACTGGCTGGGAGTGGCGCCGGTCGCGCAGGCCCGTGCCGCGCTCTGCGCGCTGCCGGGCGTCGGCCGCAAGACCGCGGCCTGCGTCCTGCTGTTCAGCTTTGGCGCGCGCGAGGTGCCGGTCGACACCCACGTCGCGCGGGTCGGCACGCGGCTTGGGCTGCTGCGCCCGGGGGCGCCGTTTGAGGAGCACCACGACAGGATGCTCGCGCTGACGCCGGCGGGCGAGGAGCTCGAGTTCCACCTCAACCTGCTGCGCCACGGCCGGCGCACCTGCTTCGCCCGCGCTCCGGCGTGCGGCGAGTGCGCGCTGGCGCGGATGTGCCCGCGCGTCGGCGTCGGCTGAACGGGCGCGGCGCGAGCAGACCGAAAGCTGGTTTCCTCACGCGTGCGTGCGCGGACCCCGGCGGTCCCGGGCGCGCTTCGATCTATCATCAGCGGATCGGCATGAGCCACGTCGTCACCCCGTCCGCCGTGAGGGACTCGATTCTCGACACGATCGGCAACACGCCGCTGGTCCGCCTGTCGCGGATCGGGGCCGGCCTGCGTCCCCAGCTGGTCGCCAAGCTCGAGGCGTTCAATCCGGGCGGCTCGATCAAGGACCGCATAGCCGTCGCCCTGATCGAGGCCGCCGAGCGTGACAAGAAGCTTCGTCCGGGTGGGACGATCGTCGAGCCGACGTCGGGCAACACGGGGACGGGTCTGGCGATCGCCGCGCGGCTGAAGGGCTACCGGGTGATCGCGGTGATGCCGGACAAGATGTCGAAGGAGAAGATCGATCTCCTCCACGCCTACGGCGCCGAGGTCGTGCTCGCGCCGACCGACGTGCCGCCGGACTCGCCGCAGTCCTACTACCGCGTCGCCGACCGCCTCACCGCCGAGATCCCCGACGCGTTTCAGCCCAACCAGTACTTCAACCAGGCCAACCCGCAGGCCCATTACGAGTCCACCGGGCCGGAGCTTTGGCAGCAGACCGCCGGCGCCATCACGCATCTGGTCGCCGGGGTCGGAACCGGCGGCACCGTCACCGGCACGGTCCGCTACCTGCGTGAACGCCGCCCCGATCTCGTCGTGATCGGGGCCGATCCGCAGGGATCCATCTACTCGGGCGGGGCCGAGAACGTGCGGCCCTATCTCGTCGAGGGAGTCGGTGAGGACTTCTGGCCCGAGACCTTCGATCCGACGGTGATCGACCGCTGGATCACGGTCTCCGACCGTGACGCGTTCGTGACGACTCGTCGGCTGGCCGCAATGGAGGGGATCCTGGCCGGCGGCTCCGGCGGGCTCGCCCTGCACGCCGCGCTGATCGCGGCGGCGGAGATCGATGATCCGCAGGCGCTGATGGTGGTGATCCTGCCCGACGACGGTCGCTCCTACCTGTCGAAGGTGTACTCGGACGCGTGGATGCGCCAGTACGGCTTCCTCGATCGGGATGCGGAGCTCCGCGTCGGCGATGTGCTGGCGCGCAAGCGCGTGGCCGGGGAGATGCCGGCGCTGGTGACCGTTCGCGCCGACTACCGCGTGCGAGACGCCGTCGCACTGTTGCACGAGCACCGCGTCTCCCAGCTTCCGGTGGTGAGCGCGCACGATCCCACAGAGGTGGTCGGTGCGGTTGGCGAACGGGGACTGCTGCGGCATGCGACGCAGGATCCGTCGCTGCTGGAGGCCGAGATCGCGCAGGTCATGGAGGCTCCGTTTCCCGCCGTCTCCGTCGAGGACCCGGTGCTCGAGGCGGTCGAGCTGCTGGTCGGCGATCAGCAGGCCCTGATGGTGACCCGTGACGGACATCCGGAGGGCGTCGTCACCCGCACCGATCTGCTCGAGGCGCTGGTCTCGTGAGCGAGCGCCGGGACGCTTTCGGCACTCGCGCGGTGCACGCGGGTCTCACGCCGGATCCGACGTTCGGCTCGGTGATCCCCGCGATCCACCAGACCTCCACCTTCGCGCAGCCCTACCCTGGCGAGTTCGTCGAGGACTACGACTACTCGCGCTCGGCGAACCCGACGCGGATGGCGCTCGAGCAGGCCCTCGGGGAGCTCGAGGGCGGTGGCGCCGTGACCTTCGCGTCAGGGCTCGCGGCGGAGCACGCGTTGATCACGGTCGTCTGCGAGGCGGGCTCGCACGTCGTCCTGCCGGCCGATCTCTATGGCGGGACATATCGGCTCGTCGACAAGGTGCTGGCGCGCTGGGGACTCACCTACGACCTCGTTGACCAGACCGACCTCGGCGCGCTCGAGCGCGCGGTCCGTGACGACACGCGGCTGATCTGGGTCGAGACCCCGACCAATCCGCGTCTGGACGTCGTCGACATCGGCGCCGTCCTGGCGCTGCGCCGCAACGCGTTCGTCGCGGTCGACAACACGTTCGCCACGCCCGTCAACCAGCGCCCGCTCGAGCAGGGAGCGTCCTTCGTGGTGCACTCGACGACGAAGTACCTGGGCGGCCATTCCGACGTCGTCGGCGGGGTGGTTGTCGCGAGCGATCCGGCGTGGTACGAGCGCCTGCGCTTCGTGCAGAACGCCGTCGGCGCCGTGCCGGGGCCGTTCGATTGCTTCCTCGTCCACCGTGGCCTGCGGACGCTGCATCTACGGATGGAGGCTCACGCGCGCAGCGCGCAGGCGGTCGTCGAGCTGCTGCGGGCCAGCCCCGACGTGACGGACGTGCGCTGGCCCGGGTTCAGCGGCATGGTCAGCTTCCGTCACCCGCGGTCCGCCGAGATCGCCGCCGGCACGCGTCTGTTCACGCTGGCGGAATCGCTCGGCGGCGTCGAGTCGCTGATCGAGGTGCCGGCGCTGATGACACACCAGTCGGTGGAGGGGTCGAGCGCCGCAGTGCCGGCCGATCTGGTGCGGCTGAGCTGCGGCGTCGAGGATCCGGCCGACCTCGCCGCCGATCTGCGCGACACGCTTGCCGCCCTGCGCGTGCGGGCCTGAGAACCGACCCGGCACCCCGCTCCAGGACGGCCGCGCGGAGGAATCGTGTGGTGCCCCGGGGAGAGGTGCCGGAATGCCGCCCCCGTGCCACCGCGCCGTGGCGCGGGTGTCACTGCAGGCCGGTGCGCTGGGAGGTGATTCGCTGCGTGTTGAAGCCGAGCCAGTGCATCCGGCCGAGGTAGCGCGCATGCTCGACCTTCAGGCAGCGGTCCATGATGACCGTGACGCCGCCTTCCTGCGCGATGCGCGCCCCTTCCTCGTTGATCACCCCGAACTGGCACCAGAGGCAGCCGGCGCCGCTCGCGACGGCCTCCCGTGCGATCGCCGGCAGGGCGTCGGGAGCCCGGAAGACGTTGACGATGTCCACCGGCACCGGCACCTCCGTCAGGCTCGGGTAGCTCAGCTCGCCGAAGATCTCGCGCTCACGGGGGTTGACGGGAATGACCCGGTAGCCGTGGCGCTTCAGGTAGAAACCGACGAAGTTGCTGGCGCGGAGCTCGTTTGCCGACAGGCCGACGATCGCAATCGTCCGCGCATTGTGGAGCACGCGCTGGATCGCGAGCGGGTCCTGGTAGCGCCGCAGGTCGGTCATCGCAGGCGGGCGAGCGCCTGGTCGAGGTCCCAGATCAGATCGTCGACCGACTCGGTTCCCACCGACAATCTGATCGTTCCGGGCCGGACGCCCGCCGCCTCGAGCTCCGCGTCGCCGAGCTGACGGTGCGTCGTGCTGGCCGGATGGATGATCAGGCTCTTCGCGTCGCCGACGTTGGCGAGGTGGGACCAGAGCGTCACGCCGCGGATCAGCTCCTGGCCTCCGTCTCGCCCACCGGGACAGTCGAATGAGAAAACCGCGCCCGCGCCGCGCGGCAGGTACTTGGCGACCAGCGGCCGGTAGCTGCTGGCGGGCAGGCCGGGGTGGGTGACGTTCGCGGCCCGGGGGTGGGCGTCGAGAAACTCCGCGACCGCCAATGCGTTGGCGACGTGGCGCTCCATGCGCAACGACAGCGTCTCGAGCCCCTGCAGAAAGAGGAAGGCGTTGAACGGCGATAGCGTCGCGCCGAGATCGCGCAGCGTCTCCGCACGCAGCTTCATCAGGTAGCCGTAGGTCCCGAACGTCTCGTGAAACTGCAGCCCGTGGTAGGCGGGCGAGGGGTCCGCGACCACCGGGAATCGCCCGTTGGACCAGTCGAACGTCCCGGAATCGACGACGACGCCGCCGATGCTCGTGCCGTGGCCGCCGATGAACTTGGTCGCCGAGTGGATCACGATGTCCGCCCCCCACTCGATCGGGCGGCACAGATATGGCGTCGCAAAGGTGTTGTCGACGATCAGCGGCAGGTCGTGGTCGTGGGCGGCGGCCGCCACTGCTTCGATGTCCAGGACGCCGCCGGCCGGGTTGCCGATGGTCTCGCCGAAGAACGCCTTGGTCTTCGGGCGCACAGCACCCAGCCACGCGTCCGGATCATCGGGATCGACCCAGGTCAGATCCACGTTCATCTTGCGCAGGAGATGCTTGAGCTGGGTCACCGTCCCGCCGTAGAGCGCGGAGGACGAGACGACGTGGTCGCCGGGCTCGAGCAGTGTGAACAGCGCCGCAGCCTGCGCGGCGAGCCCGCTCGCGAACGCCACCGCTCCGACTCCGCCCTCCAGGTTCGCGACGCGCTCCTCGAAGACGGCGACCGTCGGGTTCATGATTCGCGAATACGTGTTCCCGTACTCCTGCAGGTTGAAGTAGGCCGCAGCCGACTCGGGGTCCTCGAACACGTAGCTGGCCGTCTGGAAGATGGGCGTCGCACGGGCGCCGGTGTTGGGATCCGGCCGCTGCCCGGAGTGGAGCTGGCGCGTCTCGAATCCGAACTCGCGCGCCGGCTCGGCTCCGATGCGATCCTCGGTCATACGGGCCCTCGCAGGCGCGTCTCGACGGATCCGGCACGGGCGGCCGGGGCCGGGGCACTGGTCACGCGAATTTCTCCATCGGTTTGGTCGCCGGCATGTATTCTCCCGATTTCCGATCGAGAATCCAGCTTACGACACGCAAAGGAGCATGGCGAGCGATGTCCACCACCGTCGATAACGGAGTCAACGTGCAGGCGCTGCTCGAGGCGCGCGAAGCTCTCGCGGGCGCCCCCGAGGCCGCCAGGTTCACCTGGCGGGCTTCGTCGAAGTGGCAGGACGGCGTATACAGCACGACCACGATCCAGGACTACTTCGGCCTCGGCGAGGAGCAGAGCCACAAGACCAAGGCGGTGTTCGACGCGGATCACCCGGAGGTCTTCGCGGCGCAGGACAGGGGGATCACGCCGATCGAGTACATCCTCGTCGGACTGGCGAGCTGCCTGACCGCGGGCGTTGCGGCGGTCGCGCAGAACCGCGGGATCCAGCTACGGTCGGTCGAGGCGACGGTCGAGGGCAACCACGACATCCGCGGGATCCTGGGTGACGCGGACGTGCGTAACGGCTACAACGACATCAAGGTGACCTTCGACATCGACGCTGACGCCTCCGAGGAGGAGATCGAGGCGCTGGTCGCCCAGTCGCAGAAGCGCTCTGCTGTTTTCGACGCGCTCACGAATCCGACGGAGGTCACGGTCGTCGTGGCCTGAGAGCAGCAAGATCGAACGCTTCACCACCGTCGTCATCGGCGCCGGCCACGCCGGCCTCGCCGCCAGCCACTTCCTCAGCGAGCGATCGATCGACCACGTCGTTCTCGAGCGTGGCGAGGTCGCGAACTCCTGGCGGCGTGAGCGCTGGGAGTCGCTGCGGCTGCTGACCCCCAACTGGCAGAGCCGGCTGCCGGGGGTCCCCTACCGGGGCGACGATCCCGACGGCTACATGACCGCCGCCGAGGTCGTGGAGCTCATCGTGCGCTTCGCGGCGAGCGCTCGTGCTCCGGTTCGCACGGCGACGAACGTCAGCTCGCTGCGGCGCGTCGAGGACGGCTACACGGTGAGCACGAGCCAGGGCGAGATCCGGTCGCGAGCGGTCGTGATCGCAAGCGGAGCCTGCAATCTGGCGGTGGTGCCGCAGTTCGCGGCGGCGCTGCCCGCGGAGCTCGAGCAGCTGACGGCGTTTGACTACCGCAACCCCGACCGGCTGCCGGACGGCGGCGTGCTCGTCGTCGGAGCGTCGGCGACCGGTGTGCAGATCGCGGCCGAGGTGGCGCGGTCGGGTCGCGCGGTCACGCTGTCGGTCGGGGAGCACGTGCGGATGCCGCGCACGTATCGCGGTCGCGACGTCCTGTGGTGGATGGACGCCTCCGGCGTGTGGGACCAGCGCTACGACGAGCTTGACGACCTCACGCGAGCGCGGCGCCTGCCGTCGCCGCAACTCGTCGGGACGGCCGCGCGGACGACGCTCGACCTCAACGCGCTGATCGCGATGGGCGTCGAGCTGGTCGGTCGCTGGGCGACGGTCCGCGACGGCAGGGCACTGTTCTCCGGTGGTCTGCGTAACGTCGTGTCGCTCGCGGACCTGAAGATGGTGCGACTGCTCGACGGGTTCGACGAGTGGGCACTGACCGCCGCGCCGGACGGGGAGCTTGGACCCCCTGAGCGCTTCGCGCTGACCGAGGCGCCCTCGTCGCCGCGGTGGCAGCTCGACCTGCGCAGCGGCGAGATTCGTACGATCATCTGGGCGACCGGCTTCCGCCCCGACTACCGTTGGCTTGACGTGGCGGTCCTCGACGGGAGGGGCCAGCTTCGCCACGACGGCGGCGTCGTCGACAGTCCGGGCCTGTACGCGCTGGGCCTGCCCGTGCTGCGGCGACGCAAGTCGACCTTCCTTCACGGCATCGAGGACGACGCGCGCGAGGTGATCGATGAGCTCGACCGCCACCTCAGGCGCGGCTCGCGGGTCGGCCCGCGCGAATCCGCGCGGGCCTAGGGGTCGCTCTCCAGTCGCGGCTCGCGGGTAGCGTGTCCGAAGGGTGCGCCGGTCGTGGGGGCGAATGGACCCCTCGCGAGGGCCTATGGCTACACCACACGCGTCAGCGATCGCGGGGAAGCGATACCTTGCCGGGCGCCAGTCCGATGACAGCC
The DNA here is from genome assembly GCA_963709225.1 of uncultured Solirubrobacterales bacterium. GTDB lineage: Bacteria > Actinomycetota > Thermoleophilia > Solirubrobacterales > Solirubrobacteraceae > Palsa-513. The sequence goes on along the minus strand of CAVPVM010000005.1, from coordinate 210,534 downwards.
GCCGGTTGACTCATGATCACATGCGCAGAGCCAGTTCGCGACCCTCGCGCGAGTCGCATGCGGTGCCATGATGACTGAGCGGCGGTCCGACAGAGGCGGCAGCCGCCGCGAGGCGACCATGAAGGACGTGGCTGCCGCCGCCGGCGTCGCGCAGAGCACTGTCTCGCGGATCCTCAACGACACGCCGGGGCGCATCTCGGTATCTGCCAAGACGCGTCAGCGCGTCCAGGAGATCGCGAACGAGCTGGGTTACCGCCCGCATCCGCTCGCCCGGGCCCTGCGCGGCGCGCCGACGATGCTGCTGGGCGCGGTCGTCCGCGATATCACCGACCCCTTCTTCGCCGGCGCGATCGACGCGCTGTCGGTCGAGGCCAAGGAGCGGGGATATTCGGTCGTGCTGGGACACGCGGGCGCCAAGGCCGACGAGGCGCTCGCCCTGACCGCGGTGCTGGAGGCGCGCCAGTGCGACGCGATCGTGCTGCTCGGCGACTTCCGTGACGAGCGGCGCCTGCTCGAGGACCTGCGTCGGGCGCCGGTCCGGGTGGTCGCACTCTGGCACGGCTCCGAGCGCCGCGGCCGCCCGTTCCCCACGGTGGGCGTGGACAACCGTGCCGGAATTCATGCGGCGCTGCACCACCTCGTTTCGCGCGGACACGAGCGGATCGCATTCGTTGGCGCCGCATCGCTCGGCGACCAGCAGGAGCGGCGAGCCGCCTACGAGGAGTATCTGGCGGGAGCGGGCCTGCCGGGCGTCCGTGCCTACGTGCGACGCGTGCCCAACACGATCGCCGGCGGCGAGCTCGCGCTCGCGGCGCTGCTGCGGTGCTCGCCGGCGCCGACCGCGATCGTCGCCGCGACCGACATGCTCGCGATCGGGCTGATCCACGCTGCCTACGATCTTCGGGTCGCCGTGCCTGAGGAGCTCTCGATCGTCGGCTTCGACGACATCTCGCTGGCCGCCGCCACCGTCCCCGGCCTGACGACGGTCAGGATGCCGGTCGCGGAGATCATGGCGGCCGGGGTCGAGCTGGCGATCGGGGGCGGCGCCGAAGACCCGGGCGCCGGCGGCTCCGGCGACGGCGGGGAGCCGCTGCGGATGGTCTTTCAGCCGACGCTGATCGTGCGCGGGTCGACGGCCGCGCCGCCGGTGCCGCCGGACGTCGGCTGAGCGCGCCGCGGGTTGGACGCCCGCGCCAGCCGGCGTCAACCGGGCGCCGCCGAGCCGGACGGCGGATCGCCGAGCCGGACGGCGGATCGCCGAGCCGGACGGCGGATCGCCGAGCCGGAGCGCTGATCGCCGAGCCAGCCCGCTGATCGTTTGCACAAGCACGGGTGTGCGAGAAGCTGTGAGCCCGCGGCTCGAGGTGGGCTGCGGAACTGCCCGGTTCCTATTTGACGTGGACTGCATACGTATGCTTACAATGGGTTGCAATGGGCCGGAGGACGAGGAGGAGTTCGCTCGGAGGCCGTACGGACGCTGAGCCGGCGCAGCGGGCGCCGTGCGCGCCCGGCATGAGCGGGGCCGCCGAGTGAGCCCTCCGGCACTGAACAGCCAAACCGATCATGGGCATCGGCCCGCAGCGGGCGAGGCTTGGAGCCATCTCGAAACGCGCTACCAGGCAAACGCCATCAGCAAGTCGTTTGCCGGCGCCGTCGCGCTCTCGGAGGTGTCGGTGGTGTTCGAGCCCGGCGAGATTCACACGCTCGTGGGTGAGAACGGCGCCGGCAAGTCGACGCTGTTGAAGGTGATGGCCGGCATCCACCAGCCCGACGGCGGCGAGCTGGTGCTCGGCGATCAACCGATCGCCGCGCTGACGCCGCGAACGGCGCAGCACCGCGGGATCTACCTCGTTCCGCAGGAGCCGACGCTGATGGCGACGCTATCGGTGCTGGAGAACCTGTTCGTCGGGATCCTGCCGCGCGGCCGCCTGCGGTTCTCGGTCGACTGGAAGCAGATGGAGCGCAGCGCGGGCGCCTTCTTCGCGCAGGTCGGCCTCGACATCGACCCGCGCGCGCCGGCATCGACATTGAGCATCGCCGAGCAGCAGTTGGTCGAATGTGCTCGCGCGCTAGCGCACCGCTGCAACGTCATCTTCTTCGACGAGCCGACGTCGCCGCTGACGGCGCGCGAGGCCGATGTCCTGTTCGCGCTGATGCGCCAGCTCCGCGAGCGCGGCTTCACGCTCGCCTTCATCAGTCACCGCCTCGACGAGGTGCTCGCAATCAGCGACCGCATCACGGTCCTGCGCGACGCGAGGTTCGTGACCGAGTTCGGTCCAGGCCAGGCCTCGCGCGAGACGCTGATCTCCGCGATGGTGGGTCACGACATCGCCGAGCGCCAGCACCGCCGGCGCGACCTGGCGAGCGCTGCGACCGTGCTCGAGGTCACGGACCTGAGCGCTCCGGGGGTCTTCACCGACATCAGCCTGTCAGTCAGGCGCGGCGAGGTGCTCGGTCTCGCCGGGCTGGTTGGCAGCGGCCGAACCGAGATCGCCGAGACGATCTTTGGGCTTCGGCCGGCGAGCGGCAGCGTCGTGCTCGATGGGAGGCAGTTCAAGCATCGCAGCCCGGCCGCCTCGATCAAGGCCGGCCTGATCTACCTGCCCGAGGATCGGGGGCGCAACGGAGTCTTCGCCAACGTCGAGCTGGCGCGCAACATCACTGCCGCGGTCATTCCGACGCTTCCGCGCGTCGGGCCGCTCCTTCGCCCCGCGGGCGAGCTCGAGCTGGCCACGTCGGGCTCGGAACGCACACGGGTCGTGGCCCGGTCGCTGCGCGAGCCGATCAAGTCGCTGTCTGGCGGTAACCAGCAGCGAGCGATGTTCGCTCGCTGGCTGCTCGCGGAGCCGAAGGCAGCGATCTTCGACGAGCCGACGCGCGGCGTCGACGTCGGGGCCAAGGACGACATCTACCGGATCATCGAAGGGATCAGCGACAGTGGTATCGCGGTCGTGATCATCGCGTCCGAGCTCGAGGAACTCGTCTTTGTGTGCGACCGCGTGATCGCCATCTACGAGGGCCGCGCCGTCGGCGAGGTTGCGGGCGATGAGATCACGCTCGCGCGGTTGCGGACGATGATCGTCGCGGAGGAGGTGAAGTGACCGACGCCCCGCAGGCCCTCGAAGGCGCGCCGGCGGCGCCGGTCGCAAGCGAGCAGCGCCCCTCGGCGATGCGGTATCTCGTGCGACGGCGCGAGCTGCTGCTGGTCGTCCTGACCCTCGCCGTCTTCCTCATCACCTACCTGGACAACCGGGGATTCGGGGAGAACGGATACATCTCGTTCATGCTGGCTGACGCGATGCCGCTGGCGATTCTCGCCGTCGGCCAGACGATCGTCTGCCTCGTGCGCGGGATCGACCTCTCGGTCGCGGGCGTCCTCGGCCTCGTCGCCGTGTCGACCGGCTTCCTGGCCCAGGACAGCCATGCCTCGGTGTGGCTGATGCTCCCGTTGGCGCTCGGGCTTGGCATCGGCCTCGGGCTCGTCAACGGGCTGTTCGTCGTCTTTGCGCGGATCCCGCCGATCATCGTGACGCTCGGCACGCTGATCGTCTACCAAGGCGTGCAGACGCTGATCACCGGCAATGGGACCGCCAGCACCCTGCCGCCCCTGTACGCGACGATCGGCAACGGGGACTTCCTGCCCGAGCTTCCGTACATGCTGATCCCGGGAGTCCTCGTCACAGTGCTCGCGGCGCTGGTCCTGTGGCGGACGTCCTGGGGACGCTCGATCTACGCCGTGGGCAGCAACGCCGAGGCGGCGTTCCGCGCCGGCATCCGCGTCAGGTGGGTGCTGATCTCCGCCTACACCGCCTGCGGGATGCTCGCCGGGCTCGGCGGCCTCGCCTTTCTCGTGCACGTCGGCTCGGCGGATGCACAGAGCGGCATCTCGACCAACATCAACCTCTATTCGATAGCGGCCGCGCTGATCGGCGGCACGGCACTGACCGGCGGCCGGGGCGGTGTCGTCGGGAGCTTCGTCGCGGCGTTGTTTCTCGAGGTCACGACCCAGGCGGTGGTCATTCTCGGCGTCCCGCAGGTCTGGGATGCGGCCGCGGTCGGCGTCCTGCTGCTGGCCGCCATCCTGCTCGACCGCTACCAGACCGGCGGCTACAGGCTGCGCGACGCGCTGGCGGGTCCGCTGGGCCGATGGCAGCCTGCGCACGACCACGGACCGGGAAGCGCACCGTGACCGCCGCCGCCGAGATGCCGATCAGGCCGCGTCGCGGCCGCCGCCTCAGCCCCGACACGCGCTGGGTCCTCTCGCTCGCGGTCATCCTCGCGGCCGAGCTTCTCTTCTTCAACCTCGGGGTCTCGAGCTTCTGGGGCGGCGGCTGGGGCAACGGAGCGATCAGCATGCTCGGCGACGGCGAGAACTTCCTGTTCACGTCGATGATCGCGCTCGGCGTGATGTTCGTGATCTTCGCCGGCGACATCGACCTGTCGGTCGGGGCGATGTCGGGGTTCGCGGGGGTCACGATGGCCGAGTTCCACATCGGCGGCATGAGCATCTGGCTCGCCGTCGTACTCGCCGTGCTGATTGCCGCGCTGATCGGCCTGCTCCAGGGGCTGATCATCACCTACTTCAAGCTCGAATCGCTGCTCGTGACGCTCGCCGGCTGGTTCATCCTGCAGAGCTCGGCGGCCGCCTGGGAGGGCTCTGTGCCGCCGTATGGCTTCCCCGGCCGGTTCGACTCGCTGCTGGGGACCGGCACGCTCAGCTCGACGATCCAGATTCCCAACCAGCTGATCTGGTTCGCCCTCCTCGCGTTCAGCGCGATCCTGATCGTCCATCGCACCCGCTTCGGCCGCCAGCTCGTCCTGGTCGGTCACAACCGTGATGCCGCCGCCTACGCCGGCGTGCGCGTGTCGTTCACGCGGATCCGTGCGTTTGTGCTCTCGGCGACCTTTGCGGCAATCGCGGGAATCTGCATCGCGGCCACCTACAACACGGCCCGCGACGATCTCGGCCCCACGCTCCTGCTCCCGGCCATCACAGCGGTCGTCCTGGGCGGTGTGGACATCTTCGGCGGTGCCGGCCTCGTCCCGGGCGTGGTCGTCGCCTCTTTCATTCTCGGCTGGCTGACGCCCGGCCTGCTCGACGACGGCGTCAGCGACACCTGGACGTCGATCGCCATCGGCGTCCTGTTGCTCGGCTCCCTCACCGTGAAGGGGATCACGGACCGTCGGCAGGGCGGCCCGGCGCACGATCGACTGCGCGCGAGGTTCCGCCTGGCGGCGCCAGACGGGCCGCCGGAGGCGTCTGACACGACCTGAAGCTTTTCCAAGCCTGTTCACCAATAACAAAGGAGAGGAGTGAATGTGTTGCACGTAATTCATCGATGGAGCATTCGACGCCGGCTTGCCGTTGCAGGCTCGAGCATTGTTGTGGGGCTCGCGCTGGCCGGCGCGCTGACGTTGGGAACCGCTTCGACCGCTGTCGCGAAGGCGCCATGCATCAAACTGGCGCTCGAGTTCAAGCTGCAGGGCCTGGCTGTGTTCACAGCGAACCAGACGGGCGTGAACGAGGCCGCGGCGGCGTACAACATCTGTCACCCGGTGGCGTATGGCGGGCCGGCCACAGCGTCGGCGTCGGGCCAGGTCACCGATATCGAGACGGATATCTCGAAGCACGTCAACGTGATCGCGATCACCTCCGACGACCCGGCTGTTCCGGCGACTGCTCTGAAGGCGGCGATGAAGGCCGGCATCAAGGTCATAACGTTCGACTCTGATGTGCCGTCGGCGCGCAACTTCTTCATCCAGGACACCGCGTACAACACGATCGCGCAGGGTGTGATCGACGCGGCCGTCAAGGCTGAGGGATCGAGCGCCGAGTTCGGAATCATGTCCTCGACCCCAACGGCGACGATCCAGCTCGCCTGGATCAAGGCGATGGAGGCCTACGTCAAGGCCAAGTACCCGAACATCACGTGGGCGCCGATCGGTTACGGACAGTCGATCGTCGCGACGTCGCTGACGCAGGCTGAGGCGATGATCCACGCAAACCCGAACCTGAAGGCGATCCTGCCGATCGATGGAAACGCGGTCATCGGCACGGCTGAGGCCGTCTCGGATCTCGGCGACACCGGCAAGATCGGTGTCTTTGGGATCGGCGAGCCGCTGTCGAACCGGACGTATTTCGCCAACGGCTCGCTCCAGGCGCTGTTCCTCTGGAACGAGATCGGGCAGGGCGAGATGATCGACTGCGTGGCGAGCCTCGCCTACCACAACGACATCTCGGCCGGCAGCACGTTCACGTGCCCGCACGGCCCGAGCGGCTCACTGGTGAGCGGTCCCGCCAAGTGGACCGTCGCCACAGGACCGAACGCCACAACCGGCGCGAACAAGAACACGATCGTGTTCTCCGATCCGCTGGAGTTCACCAAGGCCAACTACCTGAACTACAACTTCTAGAGGAAAGGCGGCCAGGTAGCTCTAGAAGGCACACATTCCTCCTCAACAAGTGGGCCGGCCCCGTGGCTGCCGGGACCGGCCCCGCTCGATTGGGAACACCGAGCCTGGAGGAGGTTAACCGGGACGCGGGCCGCTCGCGAGACGGCGGCCCGCGCTCCCGGCTTGCCCGCCCGCTGGCGGGCAAGCCGTTTGAGAGCATCAAGGCCGTGGGGCGGTGGTGGCGCCACGCGTCCCGGTCCTCGCGCCGGCACGGGGCCGCCCCCGGGCCCACGGAGCGCCACTGCGATACTGAAGCGATCGTGCCGCGCCTCTACTACATGCCTCGCACGCGCTCGTCCCGGGTGCTGTGGCTGCTCGCGGAGATCGGCGCGCCCTACGAGCTGACGAAGCTGGCGCCGGCGGAGCGCGGCAGCGCCGAGCACCGAGCGCGCCACCCGCTGGGGCGTGTGCCGGCGCTCGAACTCGACCCCCCGTCCGGCGGGCAGGCGAGCGGCACCGTGATGTTCGAGTCGGCCGCCATCTGCCTCCAGCTCGCGGACCTCCATCCGCAGGCCGGTCTGATCGGGCCGCTCGGATCGACCGAGCGCGCGCTCGTCTACCAGTGGGTGCTGTTCGCGATGACCGAGCTCGAGGCGCCGCTCTACCGCTGGATCCGCGAGGCGGGCGCCGGCACGGCCGACGCCTCATCCAGCGAGCGCTTCGAGCAGGCCGCCACCGCGCTCGAGGCGGCGCTTCACGGACACGACTGGCTGGTGGCCGACCGATTCAGCGTCGCCGACGTGCTCTGCGCGAGCGTGCTCGGCAGCGCCCACTCGCGCGAGCTGCTCGGACCGTGGCCGGGGCTCGCGGCCTACGTCGAGCGCGGCGAGGCGCGTCCGGCGTTCATCGCGGCGGCCGAGATCGCAAACCAACCGCGCGAGTAGCGTTCGGCGCGGTGACGCGGAGCGCTACCGGCGCTTTGCGGAAAAGACGTGGACGATCCGCTTGACGTTGCGAGTGTGGCCGCCGTTGGGGGTGTAGCTCGTCCACACGGCGACGTTCAGTGCCCAGCCGAGCCGACCATGGCGCCGGACGAGCCTGCGGCCGGCGGCGTTCGGATGCAGCGTGACCGTCACCTTGCCGGCGGCTGTCGTCGTGATCGTCACGCGGCCGAGCGCTTCGCGCATCTGACCCGGCTCGAGCTCGGCGCCCGCCGCCGAGGCCTCGGTGATGTCCTCGTGCGTCGCGAGCAGGTTCACCGTGCCAGCGCCGGGGACGTCCACCACGACCACGATCGTGCCGTCCGCGTCCGCGTGGACGCTGCCGATCTTGAAGATGTTCGACGGCAGCGCCGCGGTCAGCGGGGTCGCACCCGGCGTCGCTGCCGGGCTCGCGGCCGGGTTGGTTGCCGCCGCCACCACGCCGGTCGCGGCGGACGTCGAGCTCGCGGAGCCGCCGCCGTTGCTGGCCGTCACGACCACACGAAGCGTGTGCCCGGCATCAGCGGACGCGAGCGTGTAGCTGCTCGCCGTCGCGCCGGCGATCGGGACGCAGTTCGCGCCGCCGGCGTCGCAGTCCTCCCACACGTAGGTGTAGAGAACCGGCGAGTTGGTCCAGCTTCCCTGGCCGGCGGTGAGAGTTTGCCCGACCGTCGTCGTCCCCGTGATCGTCGCCGCCGCGGTGAGCGTCGGCGCCGGGGGAGTCAGGAGATCGATCGTGCTGTTGCTGGTGTCGGCGACATAGAGGGCGCCTGCGGGCGTGCTGGCGATGTCGTTGGGGGCCCACAGGGTCGTGTTTGTCGCGGGGCCGTAGGTCGGCGGTCCGGCGCTGCCGTCGCCGGCGATGATCGAGAGCGTCCCCGCGGGGGTGACCTCTTCGATCTCGTTGTTGGAGGTGTCGGAGATGTAGATGTCGCCCGCGGCGTCGACGGCGACGCCAAACGGGTTGTCGAGCGGCGAGGAGCTGGCGGGGCCCGGGACCGGCGCCGCGGAGGTGCCGTTCCCGGCGACGATCGAGAGCGTTCCGGAGGGGGTGATCTTCTCAATCATCGAGTTGACGCTGTCGGCGACGTAGAGGTTCCCCTGCGAGTCGATCGCGAGTCCGGTGGGGTAGTTGAGATCGGAGGCGGTGGCCGGGCCGGGCGTCGGCGCGCCCGCGGTGCCGGTGCCGGCGAAGATCGAGAGCGTCCCCGACGGGGTGACCTCCTCGATCACCTGGTTGCTGTAGTCGGCGATGTAGACGTCGCCGGCGGCGTCGACGGCGATGCCCCAGGGCTCGCCAAGCGAGCTGGCGGTCGCCGAACCGGGCGTGGGCGGCCCGCTGCCGCCGCTGTTGCCGGCGATGATCGAGAGCGTCCCCGTGGCGCTGATCTTCACGACCTCGCTGGCCTGGTAGTCCGCGACGTAGAGGTTGTCGCTCGCGTCAACCGCGATCCCCTGGGGGGCGAAGAGCTGGGAGTTGCTGGCGGGACCGGCAGTCGGGAACCCGGGGTTGCCGTCGCCGGCGACGATCGAGAGCGTCCCGGATGGCGTGACCTTCTCGACGTCGGAGTTGTCGGTGTCGGCGATGTAGACGTCGCCCTGCGCATCGACGGCGACACCGCTCGGCAGGCTGAGCGCGGAGCTCGTGGCCGGGCCGGCCGTCGGCGGCTGGTCGTAGCCGTTGCCGGCGAAGGCCGCCAGGCTGTAGCCGGAGCCGGTCGCCGACGCGGTCTGTGCCGAGCCGGCGATCAGGATGGTGGCCGCGAGCGTGACCGCGGCGCCGGCACATGCGATGCGACTTGGGACTCCCGTCCTTGCCCTGCGCACCGCAACCTCCGAGCTCGGCTCTGCATTGCCCTTACTGGGACTTCGGCAGTCAGCGCACGTGCCTTTAGCCGCGGCGCCATCCGGCACGGGCGGGGCGGCACCGTGCGCCGGCGCGAGCGGGCGCACGGCGGGCCCTGTCGCCCACCGAAGTCGCGTCAGCGCAGCGAGATCAGGTCAACCACGAACACGAGCGTCTCGTCGGGCCCGATGACCCCGCCCGCTCCGCGCTTGCCGTAGGCGAGCATCGGGGGGATCGTGATGCGGCGACGGCCGCCGACCCGCATCCCGGCCACACCCTGGTCCCAGCCGGCGATCACCTCGCCGCGGCCGAGCTTGAACTTGAAGCTGTCGCCGCGATCCCAGGAGGCGTCGAACTGCTTGCCGTTGCTCCAGGAAACGCCCACGTAGTGGACCTCGACCACGTGGCCGCTCGCGGCCTGCGCGCCCTCGCCGACGACGATGTCCTCGAGCTCGAGCTGGTAGGAGGGGTCCTGGCCCTGCGGGACTTCGACCAGCGGTTTCTCGTCGGTTGACACGAGCGGGGCAGCCTACCTGAGTGGTCTCACCCCAGCGGCAGCACGACGAACGCGACGATCGCGTAGTGGATCGCGGCCGCCGCGAGCACCAGCGCGTGGAACAGCTCGTGGTAGCCGAACACGCCGGGCCTCGGGTTGGGTCGTTCGCGCGCGTAGATCACGGCGCCGGCGGTGTAGAGCGCGCCGCTGACGAGCAGCGCCCCGATCGCCCACCAGCCGATCGCGGCGGGCAGCTGGGTCAGCGTGATCACCGCGACCCAGCCGAGCGCGATCGACACCACCACGGCGACCCACTTGGGGTGATCCGGCCAGATCAGCTGCAGGCCGATGCCGCCCAGGGCGCCGCTCCAGACGACCACCAGCACGATGGTCGCGATCGCCCCGTGCAGGGCGAGCAGGGCAAACGGCGTGTAGCTGGCCGCGATCAGCACGTAGATCATCGAGCGGTCGATCCGGCGCATCCAGCGGCGCGCGGCGGGGCGCCAGTTGACGCGGTGGTAGAGCGTGCTCGTGCCGAGCAGCGCCGACACGGCTCCGGCATAGATCGCGGCGGCGACCACGGCGCGCCCGTGCGGAGCGAGCGCGATCAGCGCCGCGCCGGCGCCGAGCGAGACGAGGAAGCCCCACTGGTGCGAGACGCCGCGCAGGCGCGGCTTGCCGCCCGGGTGTGGTGCGGTGCTCATCGTGGCGCCGGCGCGCGCTCGCCGCCGGTGGATCTCACACGAGCGCCGGCCGGGCCGCGCTCAGGCGCCGGCGCCATGCGCGCTCGCGCGCGGGGCGGGCGCGAACTTCGCGCGTTGCTGCTCGCGATCGATGAGCACGACGTCCCAGGCGAGGCCGGCCTTCGCCATCGCGAGGATGAGCCAGCCGGAGGGGTCGAGCTCGTACCAGCGCAGGCCATGGAAGGCCGAGCGCGGAAAGGCGTGGTGATTGTGGTGCCAGGCCTCGCCGAGGCTCGGCAGCGCGAGCCAGAAGACATTGGTCGAATGATCGCCGGTCTCGAAGCGCCGTGCGCCGAAGAAGTGGCAGATCGAGTTGATGCTCCAGGTGACGTGGTGGACGAGGAAGATCCGCACGAGCCCGGCCCACAGCAGCGCCTCCAGCCCGGCGTCCAGCGTGCCGCCCCAGGCGAGGCCGGCGAAGAACGGGATCGCCAGCGTGCCGAGCACGAACAGCGGGAAGGCGCGGTTGAGCTTGCGCATCACCGGATCGCCCGCCAGGTCGGGGCAGTAGCGGCGCTTCGCGGCCTGCCCCTGGGTCTCGAACAGCCAGCCGATGTGCGCGTGCCAGAGGCCGCGCAGGACGCCGGCGAAGCCCGAGCCGTGGCCGACGTGGGGTGAGTGCGGGTCGCCCTCCTCGTCGGAGAAGGTGTGGTGCTTGCGGTGGTCGGCGACCCAGTCCAGCACCGGCCCCTCGACGGCGTAGGAGCCCATGATCGCGAAGGCGTAGCGGATCGGGCGGTAGGTCTCGAAGGCGCGGTGGGTCAGCAGGCGGTGGAAGCCGACGGTCACGCCGAACGCGCTGATCAAATACATCACCGCGAAGATCACGAGGTCGCGCGCGTGCAGGAACGAGCCCCAGGCGAAGATCGCGCCGAGCACCGCGGCGAGGAACGGGATCAGCACGGCGCCGACGTTTGCTGCTCGCTCGGCTCGCGTCATCGATGACGAAGAGTACGCTAGTCGCGCACATATTTCTTCGCCTCGGGCCAACGCCTTGGGGTAAGACTTAGCATGAACACACAAGTTTCTTCGTCCGGGCGCCCCTGGCAGGCGCTCGATCCGGCGGTCGCCGCCGCGATCTCGCCCGCGCTCGGGGCGGTCGCCGACGAGATCACCGCGGCGATCGCGGAGGCGATCCCGGAGTACCGCCAGCCGATGGGCGGCGCCTTCGGGCGCGGCGTGCGCGATGCGATCGAGGAGACGCTGCGCCAGTTCCTCGAGCAGCTCGGCCGCCCGGCAGCCGGCGAGCGCCCCGGCCGCGAGGTCTACATCGCGCTCGGGCGCGGGGAGTACCGCGCCGGCCGCGGGCTCGACGCGCTCCAGGGGGCCTACCGGGTCGGCGCGCGGATCGCCTGGCGGCGGATCTCGCAGGCGGCGATCGCCGCGGGTCTGGACCCCTCGACGCTGGCGCTGCTTGCCGAGTCGATCTTCGCCTACATCGACGAGATCTCGGCCGAGTCGGTCGAGGGTTACGCCAGTGCGCAGGCGGCGGGCGCCGGCGAGCGCTCGCGCGAGCGTCAGGGGCTCGTGCGCCAGCTGGTCGCCGCGGAGCCCGACCCCGCCGAGGCGCAGGCGCGCGCCGCCGCCGCCGACTGGCCGCTGCCGCGCACGCTGGCGGCGATCGCCGCCGAGCATCGCGACGCCGAGCGCTTCGCCGCGATCGTCGGCGAGGGCGCGATCGGCGCGCGGATCGACGGGTTGGTCTGCGTGCTGATCGCCGACCCCGACGCGCCCGGGCGGCTCGGGCGGATCGCCGCCGCGCTCGAGGGCCGCACGGCAGCGATCGGCCCGACCACCGAGTGGGCCGACGCCGCCCGCTCCTGGGCCCGGGCCGCGGCCTGCGTGCGCCTGGCGCACGACGGCGCGCTCCCCGCGGGAGCGCTGATCGTCGCCCGCGAGCGCCTCGGGGCGCTGGCACTGTATGGCGACCCTGCGGTCCTGCGCGAGCTCGCGGCCGCGCGCCTGGAACCGCTCGCCTCGCTGACGCCCGCGGCTCGCGCGCGCCTGGAGGCGACCCTGCTCGCCTGGCTCCGCCACCAGGGCAACGTCGCCGAGGTAGCGGGCGAGCTGCACGTGCACGCACAGACCGTCCGCTACCGCCTCGCCCGCCTGCGCGAGCAGTTCGGCGCGACGCTCGACGATCCCGACGCCCGCTTCGAGCTCGAGCTGGCGCTTCGCGCCGCGGCGCATCCGGGCTCCGACGGGCCGTCAACCGCCACCGCGTGACCGGGGCGGGCGGCGAGCGACCTGCATACTGTCTTTGACCGGCCGTCCCGAGCAGAGGAGGCGCGATGAACCGTCGTTGTCGCAGCGCCGCAGCCGCCGCCGCAGCAATCGCAGCCTGCGGCCTCGCGGCCGCCGTCGCGCAGGCACTGGTGCCGCCGCCAGGCACGCCGGACCTGGCGAAGATGACGCTTCAGGCGTCCGACCTGGCGCCCGGAGCCGTCGTGCTCGACGGCTACGTCAAGCCCGGCGCGCGGGAGGTCGCGCAGTACGACCGCACCTTCACCTCGGTCGCGACGACCGGCGGCGTCAAGCTCGAGCTGATCCAGACTCAGCTCGCGCTGGCCGCCTCGACCCCCGACGCGACCTCCCTGTTCAAGGGTGCGCGCTCGTTGTTCGCCTCCAAGCAGGGGCGCTCTGAGCTGGTCGCCGAGGTCGTCGCGGGCGCCGGGACGAGCGTCCCGCGCGCGGACATCACGGTTCACTTCGGCAAGCTCCGCGAGCTGGGGATCGGCGATCAGTCGAGCCTGGCCTCGGTGCGGCTTCGCGTCAAGCAGCGCGTGTCGACGTTGTACAGCGCGCTGCTTCGGATCGGCAACGTCGTCGCCACCGTAACGGTGATCGCGCTGCGCGCGCACCTCGCCGCATCGGTCCCGACGGGCCTCGCGCAGAGTGTCGCCGCCCACATCACGGCGGTGCTCGCAGCGACCGGGCCGACCGGCCCGACGGGGCCGACCGCCGCGACGGGCTAGGCGGCGGCGGGCCGCGCAGTCCGCTTCGCCCGCGATCGTCGGAATCGGTTTCATCCGGCCCCCAGGAGCGGGTAGCAGATCTGCTACCTTGGCGAAGGTGACGACGATCCCGCAAAAGGAGCTGCGCAACAACGTCGGCGAGGTGCTGCGCCGCGCCGAGGCTGGTGAGCGGTTCACGATCACCGTCGCCGGTAGGCCGGTCGCCGAGCTCGGCCCGGCCGCCAGGCGCACCTGGGTCTGTGGACCCGCGCTCGCGGCCGTGTTCGAAACCCCCGCCCCGCGGACGCTGGCGGCCGACCTCGAGCGCTTCCCGGGCGCGCTCGCGGATCCCTTCGCTTGAGCCGGGTCCTGCTTGACACGTCCGTCCTGATCGGGGCGGCGACGCTCGACGAGCTCGAGGGTGCGATCAGCGCGCCGTCGCTTGCCGAGCTTTATTTCGGGGTGCTCGTCGCGGCGGATCAGGACGAGCGGGGGCGCCGCGCACACCGGCTCGGACTGATCGAGGCCACCTTCGACCCGCTGCCGCTCGACGCTCGCGTCGCGCGCGAATGGGGCCGGCTCGCGGCGGCCGTCGCGCAGCGAGGCGCGCAGCCGCGCCGGCGTGTGATGGATCTGGCGATCGCGGCCACGGCGAACGTCCACGGCGTCCCGCTGCTCACGCATGACATCGCGGACCTCGCGGTCATCGGCGATCTCGTCACGCTGCTCGACGCCGCCTGAGACCGAGGATGTTCCGGGGGTGCATGCACCCCCCGGCAGGACGGCGCATGCGCCGTCCTGCGGGTCGGCGCATGCGCCGACCCGTCCCACCAGGGGATTTGACCCCTCTCGAGAAATCTGCCATAATGCCACTTAGATTTGTTGCGGCGATAAAGGAGAACGAAGCACATGGGTAAGACGATCGGTATCGACCTCGGCACGACGAACTCGTGCATGGCCGTGCTGGAAGGTGGGGAGCCCACCGTCATTGAGAACGCGGAGGGGGGACGTACGACACCGTCCGTCGTGGCCTTCACGGCGTCGGGCGAGCGGCTGGTCGGCACGATCGCCAAGCGCCAGGCGGTGACCAACCCTCAGAACACAGTCTTTTCGATCAAGCGGTTCATGGGGCGCAAGGAGTCCGAGGTGGGCGAGGAGGAGTCGATCGTCCCCTACAAGGTGATCGCCGGCAAGAACGGCGACGCGCGCGTCGAGGTCGCCGGCCAGGAGTATTCGCCGCCGGAGATCAGCGCGATGATCCTGCAGAAGCTGAAGGCCGACGCCGAGGCCTACCTCGGTGAGACGGTCGACTCCGCGGTGATCACGGTCCCCGCCTACTTCAACGACGATCAGCGCCAGGCGACCAAGGACGCCGGCAAGATCGCCGGTCTCGACGTCAAGCGGATCATCAACGAGCCGACGGCAGCCTCGCTGGCCTACGGGCTCGACAAGGAGTCCGACCAGACGATCCTCGTCTTCGACCTCGGCGGCGGCACCTTCGACGTGTCGGTGCTGGAGATCGGCGACGGCGTGTTCGAGGTCAAGTCGACGGCCGGTGACAACCACCTCGGCGGCGACAACTTCGACAAGGCGATCGTCGACTGGCTGGTCGCGGAGTTCAAGAAGGCGCAGGGAATCGACCTGCAGAGCGACCCGATGGCGCTCCAGCGGCTCTACGAGGCGGCGGAGAAGGCCAAGATCGAGCTGTCGACGACGCAGGAGACGCAGATCAACCTGCCGTTCGTGACCGCCGACCAGAGCGGCCCCAAGCACCTCGACATGCGCCTGACGCGCTCCAAGCTGGCGGAGCTGACCGGCGCGCTGCTCGACCGCGTCGTGGCGCCGGTGCGCCAGGCGCTCGCCGACGCCAAGGACAAGGGCGCGGCGGAGATCGACCACGTCGTGCTGGTCGGCGGGATGACGCGCATGCCGGCCGTCCAGGAGAAGGTCAAGGAGCTGACCGGCAAGGACCCGCACCGCGGCGTCAACCCCGATGAGGTGGTGGCGGTCGGCGCGGCGATCCAGGCGGGCGTGCTCGCCGGCGACGTCAAGGACGTGCTGCTGCTCGACGTCACGCCGCTGACGCTGGGCATCGAGACCAAGGGCGGCGTGTTCACCAAGCTGATCGAGCGCAACACGACGATCCCCACGCGCAAGGCCGAGATCTTCTCGACCGCCGAGGACAACCAGCCCTCGGTCGAGATCCACGTGCTCCAGGGCGAGCGCGAGATGGCGACCTACAACAAGTCGCTAGGCAAGTTCCAGCTGACCGGCATCCCGCCGGCGCCTCGCGGCATCCCGCAGATCGAGGTCGGTTTCGACATCGACGCCAACGGCATCCTCAGCGTGTCGGCGAAGGACCTGGGCACCGGCAAGGAGCAGAAGATCGAGATCCGCGCCGGCTCCGGCCTCTCGGACGCCGAGATCAAGAACATGGTCTCCGACGCCGAGGCGCACGCCGACGACGACCGCCGCGCGCGTGAGCTCGCGGAGGCGCGCAACAACGGCGAGAACGCGGCCTACCAGGCCGAGCGCCAGCTGAAGGAGCTCGGCGAGTCGGTCGACCAGGGCTCGCGCGAGGAGATCGAGGCGGCGATCGCCGCCCTGCGCGAGGTCCTCGAGTCCGACGACCCGGCGCCGATCCGCGACGCCACCGAGGCGCTCAACAGCGCCTTCCACAAGGTCTCGGAGGCGATGTACGAGCGGGCCCAGCAGGCGCAGGCGGAAGCCGCGTCGGGCAACGGGTCGGGCGGCGACGAGGCATCCTCGAGCGATGAGGACGTCGTCGACGCCGAGGTTGTCGACGAGACCACGAGCGCCTGACCATGGCGCACGAGCGAGTGGCCGGCGTGAGGGAGCAGTCTGACCCGAGCGCCGTGCCGGCTGCCGAGCACGACTCACCGCGCCACGGCGCCGATCGCGCGGCGGGCGCGCCGGAAACTCCGGACGCGCTCGTCGACACCGCATCGGCGCCGGACGAGCTGATCGTCGAGGAGCTCGACGAGCTGGCCGCGACGGCGGCGCAGCGCGATGAGTACCTCGCGCTGGCCCAGCGCACGCAGGCCGACTTCGAGAACTACCGCAAGCGCGTCGCGCGCGACGCCGCCGCCGCGGAGGTCCGCGGGCTGGTGCGGCTCGCGCGCGAGCTGCTGCCGGCGCTCGACAACCTCGACCGCGCGCTCGCGCACGCCGGCGACGCCGACACCGACCCGGTGCTGATCGACGGTCTGCGCCTGGTCCGCCGCGAGCTCTCCGGCGCGCTCGAGCGGGCCGGCATCGAGTCCTACGGCGCCCCCGGCGAGACATTTGACCCGGAGCTGCACGAGGCCGTCGCGCAGGCCCCCTACGAGGGTCGCGGCGCGGGCGAGATCGCCGAGGTCTACCAGTCCGGATACCGGATCTCGGGCGGCGGCCTGATCCGCCCGGCGCGGGTGCTCGTGGCGGGCTGAGCGGAGGCATCGATGGCTGCGCGCAAAGACCCCTACAGCGTTCTCGGCGTCGACAAGAAGGCCTCGGCGGCCGAGATCAAGAAGGCCTACCGCAAGCTCGCGCGCCAGTACCACCCTGACCGCAACCCCGACGACGCGAAGGCCGAGGAGCGCTTCAAGGAGATCGGCGAGGCCAACGACCTGCTGTCGGACCCCGAGCGGCGGGCGGCCTACGACCGCGGCGAGAGCCCGCTCGGCGGCTTCGGCGGCGCGGCGAACCCGTTCGCGGGCGGCGGCTTCGACGGCGGCGGCTTCGGCGACATCCTCTCGAACCTGTTCGGCGGCTCCGTCGGCGGCGCACCCGGACGCCGCGGCCGCCCCGGGCCCGAGCGGGGACGCGATCTCGAGGCCGAGATCCAGATCGGCTTCGACCAGGCCGTCCACGGCGCCCAGGTGCCGCTGCAGATCCCGCTCTCGGAGCGCTGTCCGACCTGCTCGGGAAGCGGCGCGCGCCCGGGCACCAAGCCAACCGTCTGCCCGCGCTGCGAAGGTCGCGGTGTGGAGTCCCAGGGTCAGGGCATGTTCTCGATCTCCGTGCCCTGCTCGCGCTGCGGCGGCAGCGGCACCGTGATCGAGTCGCCGTGCCCGACCTGCAACGGCACCGGCGCGGTGCGCGCGGTCAAGCGCCTGCGCGTCAACATCCCCGCCGGCGTCCACGACGGCAGCCGGATCCGCCTCGCGGGCAAGGGCGAGGCGGGGCTGCGCGGCGGGCCGGCCGGCGACCTCTACGTGATCACGCACGTCTCACCCTCACCGGTCTTCAAGCAGAAGGGCCAGCACCTCGAGGTCGAGGTGCCGCTCAGCATCGTCGAGGCGCTCCGCGGCGCCGAGGTCGAGGTGCCGACGCTGTCGGGCCGTAAGACGCTGCGCGTCGCCCCCGGCACCCGCCACGGCACGGTCGCGCGGCTGCGCGGCGAGGGCCCGCCGCGACCGAACGGCAAGGGCAACACCGACCTGCACTACCGCTTCGTGATCGAGCTGCCCAAGGAGCTCGACGACGCCCAGGCAAAGGCCGTCGATGCGCTCGCCAAGACGATGAACGGCGATCCGCGCCGCAAGCTGTTCGAGGCGCTGAAATGAGCGAGAGCGGCGAGCGGCAGTCGCGTGGCGCGCGCTCGACGCGCGTCGAGGTCGCGCTCGATCGCGGCGTGTTCATGATCTCGGTCGCCGCCGAGCTGGCCGAGATGCACCCGCAGACGCTTCGCATGTATGAGGCGCGCGGCCTGATCGAGCCCTCGCGCTCGCCGAAGGGCACGCGGCTCTACTCCCAGGCCGATGTCGAGCGCCTGCGCCGCATCCAGCAGATGACCGCCGAGCTCGGGCTCAACCTGGCCGGCGTCGAGCGCGTGCTGGCGCTGGAGGCCGAGCTGATCGAGCTGAACGCGCAGCTCACCGCCAAGGCGGCCGAGGCCGAGGAGGCGCGACGGGCGCTGGAGGCCGAGCTCGAGACCCTGCGGCGCTCGATGGGCGCCAACATCGTCCGCTACAGCGGCGCGAGCACGGCGATCGTGCGCGCCGCCGACGCGCGGGCGGCGCTGCGGCCGCCGGCGGCGCGGCGCCGTCGCGAAGGCTGAGCCGGGCGCTGCGGGTCGGGCTCAGCGGCGCCGGTCAGCTGAGGGCGTCGAGGGCATCGACGCCGTACTCGACGAAGCGCCGGTCGGCGGTCACGATCGAAAGCCAACCTTGGCCAACCTTCGCTGAACGCCGCGAGACCGCGCCGGTCGTGGCAGTGCTCACGGGAAGTTCAGCTCGCCCGCCTCGACCAGCGAGTGGCAGGGCGCCAGCGCCTCGCGCAGTTGCGGCGAGAGCTGGTTGACGATGATGCTCGAGCCGGCGTAGCTTGCGCCGGCCTGCTCCAGGAGGCGGCGGGCGATCAGGCCCTGGCTGCCGGTCTCGAACCAGTCGTCGACCAGGCCGACGCGCTCGCCCGGGTCAAGCGCGGCCCGCTGCAGGCGGAAGGTGTGCCGGCGCCCGCGGTAGTCCTCAGAGGTGAAGGCCTCGAGCGTCTCCCCCGGGTAGAGGCCGTCGCCCTTGCGGATCCCGACGAAGCCGACGCGTAAGCGTGCGGCGACGGCCGCGCCGAGCAGGAAGCCGCGCGACTCGATGCCGGCGATCTTGTCGACCAGGCCGGCGAACGGCGCCGCCATCTCCTCGATCACGCGAGCGAACAGGTCGGTGTCGTAGAAGACCGGCCACATGTTGCCGAGGCCTGCGTCGTCGATCGCGATCCGCTCGCGCAGCAGGACGTTGAGCGGCGCAGGGGCGGTCTCGCCTGCAGGCGTTCGGATCCGCTCGCCGCTCATGAGGCGATTGTCGCGCGTTCGCGGGCCGCGAAGCGTCAAGGCCGCGACGCTCGTCAGCGGTCCTGCCCGGAGCGGTCCTCGACGATCGCGCCGACCCCGGCGTTGTGATCCGCCGGCGGCGTCGCAACGGCCACGACCGCGAGGCCGGCGATCCCCTTGAAGTCATCGGGATTGCAGGTGTAGACCGGCAGCTCGTTGGCGACTGCCGTCGCGGCGACCATCGCGTCGTAGGCCCGCGCGGCTACACCCGAAGCGCCCGAAGCGCCTCAGCGCACGACCCGCAGCGTGGCGTGCATGCCGAGCTTCCAGTGACCCGGCAGCGAGCACCACAGGTGATAGACCCCCGGTCGCAGCACGACGACGGCGTCGATGATCTGGCCGGGCGAGAGCGGCTGCGTGCCGTACACGACAGCCCCGCTGCGGCCGCGACGCAGGCGCAGGTCGTGGGGATCCATGCCGGCGTCGATCGCCTCCAGATCGACCGGCCCCGCCTTCACGACCGCCTCCGACAGCATCAGCCGGTACTCGACCTCCGAGACCTGCAGGTGCGTCCCGGGTGCCGTCGCCGCGTGCGCGTGCGCGGGCGAGCCGGCCGGCGCGGGCCACCGCGCGAGGCGAGCGCCCGCGTGCAAGCCCGGGACCGCGCCCAGCGCGCCCGCCTCCGCAGACACGCAGGCCAGCACGGCGACCGCGGCGACCGCCGCGAGCAGCGACGCCGGGCGTCCTATTTGACCACCGTGTAGCGCGGCAGCTGCGCGGCGCCGGGGATGATCCCGTCGGCGTCGTGGCCGAGCCACTGCTCAAGCAGCGAGCTGTAGAGGCTGCGAAAGTCGGCGGTCTCCCTCAGGTTGCCGAGCGGGTCCAGACCGCCGGAGAGGCCGATCCACTCGCCGATCATCGTGCCGGCGGCGCGGGTGCCGATCACGAACGCGCAGCCGGCCGCGCCGTGGTCGGTCCCGGCCGAGGCGTTCTCCTGCGGGCGGCGGCCGAACTCCGACCACACCACCGTGAGCACGCGGTCGTCCAGGCCGCGGGCCTCGAGATCCTGCTGGAAGGCGAGCAGCGTCTGGGAGACCTCGCCGAGCGCCGTGGCGAACGGGGCCGCCTGACCCTCGTGGGTGTCGAACACCGAGTCGGTCGAGACGCTCACGCACGACAGCGGCAGGCCGGCCGCGAGCAGCTGCGGGATCGCCGCCATGCGCGCGGGGAAGGAGTCGCTCGAGCTCGGATAGCCGGCCGGCAGCGCCGGCGTGGCGCTCGCTCCGGCGGCGGGCTGGAACTGGAGCAGCTGCGTTCGCAGCGTGTTCGACATCTGCGCGGCCTGGCCCGACTGGATCAGCCCGCTGTCGCCCGAGGCGATGCCGACCGCGCCGAGCGCGTCGAACGCGTCATACATCATGGTCTGCTGGACCCCCCACACGCCCGGGGCGTAGAACGAGTACGCGGAGGGGGAGGAGATCGTCGCGACCGGCATCCGCGCGGTCGCCAGCGACGGCTGCAGGGCGTAGTCGAGGCTGAGCCCCTGGAGCGGGTTGTCGGCGGTCCCGACGACGTCGAGATAGCGTCCAAGCCAGCCGGTGTTCAGGTCCGCCTGGGTCGCCCCGACCTCCCAGTAGTGGCGGCTCGTGAAGTGCGACTGGTTGGGGTCGGTGTAGCCGATCGTCGGCATCACGCTGACCTTTCCCTGGGAGTAGAGCTGCTGGATCGGCGCCGCCAGCGGGTTCCAGGCGAGCGCCGGATCCTCGGCGAACGGCGTTCCGCCCGGCGCCACCGCCAGGTCGCTGCGAAATTGCGTGTACAGCGGGTCGCCGGTGGGGTAGAGCACCGACATCGAGTCGATTCCGCCCTGCAGGTACACGCTGACGAGCACCGGCTGGTTTGCGGAGACGGTCGCCGCCGCGGCGATCCCCTCGCTGAAGGCGGCCGGGTCGAGCAGCCGGCCGGCGCCGTAGACGGTCAGCGCGAGGCCCGCGGAGGCGAGCACGAAGCTCCGCCGCGACAGCCCCGTGCCGGCCGGCGTCGGCATGCCCGGCTCGATCGCCGGGAGTCCGCGCCCGGCGGCGACGACCCCGCGGCGCAGCAGCTCCGAACGGCTGAAGTCCTGGCAGGCGCAGCCGCGCCCGCCCTGCGCCGGCTCGCCCATCTCAACAGGCCTGGTAGTCGGGGCTCGCCACGACCAGCGCGCGCAGCGCGTTCTCGGTGATCACGGGGTACTGCTCGCGCTGCCACGACTGCGTGGCGGCGTCGATCGCCGCCGAGTGCGCGTAGTCACGCAGCGCGTGGACGGTCGCCTGGCTGAGGCTCGGGCCGCCCCAGAAGTCGATCGCGTGCTCGGTGAGTCGCCGCGGGTCGCTGTCATAGCGCGCCGTCGCGGGGTTGAGCACCCGCTTGGAGACGATCATCTGCGAGGTCAGGTTGAAGCGGCCGAGCCAGGTCGCCGTGTTCAGCCACTGACTGGCGTCCCAGCCGCCGACGTTGGGCGGATAGAACGGCGTCTGCCCGACCAGCGAGGACTCCCACACCCAGGCGTCGGTGTCGATGTAGCGGTCGATGCCGCGCAGCATCCCGGCGATCTGGACGATCGGGGGCTTCACCAGCCGGGCGCCCTCATAGAAGAGCGGATGCATCAGGTAGGCCTCGACGAGCGGGCGGATCTGCTTGCCCGAGGCGACGTAGGTCGCAGCCGCGCTCGCGGTGTCGGCGGCGCCCAGCGGCTCGGGCGAGAAGTAGGACCACAGCTTCGTCACGAAGTAGCGCGGATGATCGGGGTGGTGCAGCACGAGGCGCAGGCTGTCGCGCCAGCCGAAGTTGCCGCTCTGGTGGTAGATCACCTTGATCCCGTCGTCGTGCAGCGCCGGGTCGAAGTGGAAGTCGTCGGGCTCGCCGGTGGCCTGGTTCCAGCCGTTCGTCCAGCCCGACAGGGCACGCGCGTGTTCGCGCACGTCCATCTCGGTGTAGCCGTCGCCGGCGCCGAGCGTGAAGAGCTCCTGCATCTCGCGCGCGTAGTTCTCGTTCGGAGCGGTCTTCGTGCTCCCCGACAGCGAGAGCCACAGCAGCATCGCCGGGTCGGTCGTGATCGCCGTCAGCATCGACGGGAAGTCGGCCAGGCACAGGCTGCGCATCGTGCGGTTCTGGTTGATCATCAGCCGCTGCGAGTTGACCCCCTCGTTGCTCGTCGCGAACCAGTCGTGCCAGGTCAGCGTCATCCGCTCGATCAGCGGCGCCTCCGCCCGCACCATGCGATCGAGCCACCACAGCACGTCGTTGCCCCAGACGTCGTAGGGGGCGAGCGGCTGCCCGTTCTCGAGGATCGGCGCCGGCCCCTTCAGGCCGGTTCTCGCGGGCCGCGTCAGCGACAGCACCGCACCGCGCAGACCGAGCTTCGCCAGCGCCGCGGCCTGTCCGCGCCTCGGGCCGAAGCCCGCACGCCACAGCAGGCGCTCGGCCTGTTGCGTGGCGAAGCGGCCGTTGTAGACGGGCAGAGCCGGCGGCGTCGACCTCGGCCGGCGCGCGCGGCTGCTCCGGATGGGCGTGACGAGCACTTGCGCAGTCTTCGGCCTTCCGTTCGCGCGCTGAAGCTGTTTACGACATCGGCCGAGCGCCCGTCGCGCGCCGGGACACGTGTCTAGGACGCCGCCGCCGCGCTCTGTGCGCGCAGCAGCTCGCGCAGGCGCGCCTCGTGCGCGCCGAACGCCGGCGACTCCGCGAGCGCCAGCGTGCGCGGCCGCGGCAGGTCGATCTCGATCACCGCAGCGATCCGGCCGGGCCGCGGCGTCATCACGTAGACGCGGTCGGCGAGGAAGACGGCCTCTGCGACATCGTGGGTGATCAGCGCGACGGTCGAGCCGACCTCGGTCCAGACCTCGAGCAGCCACTGCTGAAGCTCGGAGCGAGTGATCCCGTCGAGCGCCCCGAACGGCTCATCCAGCAGCATCGCCGGCTTGCCGAGCAGCACGGTGCGCAGGAAGGCGGCGCGGCTGCGCATGCCGCCCGAGAGCTGCCACGGCCAGGCGGTCTCGAAGCCGCCGAGCCCGAAGCGCTCGAGCAGCGGTCGCGCCCGCTCGCGCGCCCGCGCGCGCGAGACGCCCGCCAGCTCGAGCCCGATCGTCACGTTGTCGATCGTCCGCCGCCACGGCAGCAGCGCGTCGCGCTGGGGCATGAAGGCGAACTCGCCGAGCCGGCGCTCCAGCGCGCGGCCGTCGATCAGCACCTCGCCGCCGCTCGGCGCCTCGAGCCCCGCGAGGATGTGGAAGAGCGTGCTCTTGCCACAGCCGCTCGGTCCGATCAGGGCGACGAACTCGCCGGCGCCGACGACCAGGTCGACCTGCTCGAGCGTCAACAGGCTCTGCTCGCCCCAGACGTAGGTCTTCTCCAGGCCGCGCACCTCGACCTGTGCCCCGGCGCGCCGCTCGTCGCTCACCATGACGCGTCGAGCTGCTCGCGCGGGCGCCAGCGGATCACGGCGCGCTCCAGCGCGCTGACGAGCGCGAACAGGATCAGCGTCAGCAGCGCCGTCACGATCACCGCGCCGAACACGAGGTCGGTGTTGAAGTATCCGCTGGCGGTCTTGATGTACTCCCCGAGCCCCTGCGTGGAGCCGATGTACTCGGCGAAGATCGCCGCCACGTAGGAGAACGTCACGCCGACCTTCAGCCCGGTGAAGAACTGCGGCAGCGCGCTCGGCAGCCGCACGCGCCAGAGCAGCTGCCGCCGCGTGGCGCCCATCGTGCGCAGCACGTTCATCGTCTCGACGTCGGTCGAGGCGAGTCCCTGGATCATCCCGACGGCGATCGCGAAGAAGGTGAACAGCGCGACGAGCGCGACCTTCGGCGCCGGGCCGAAGCCGAACCAGATGATCACCAGCGGCGCGAGCGCGATCAGCGGGATCGTCTGCGAGGCGACCATCAGCGGGTAGACGCTGCGCCTCACCGCGCGCGACCAGTCGACCGCGACGGCCAGGACCACGGCGCAGACGACGGCCGTCGCGATGCCGAGCAGGGCCTCCCCGGTCGTCGTCCAGATCGCCGGCGCGAGGTCGGCGCGGTCGCGCCAGGTCGCGCTCACCACCAGCCACGGCCCGGGCAGCGAGAGGCTCGCATGCACGGCGTTGGCGACGAGATCCCAGGCGAGCACCAGCGCGGCGAGCACCAGCGCCGGCGGCCAGGCGTTGCGAAGCAGCCGGCGCACGACCGCCGCTAGGGGAGCAGCGCGTTCGTATACAGGGCGCTCATCGCTGGCGCTTTCTTGATCAGGTGGCCTCCGGCCAGGATTTTTTCGAGCCCCGCGTAGTCCGCGTCGGTCTCGGGCCCCCACGCCCCGGCGGTGTCGAGAAAGTGCGGCGCGGTCGCGTTGCCGGTCGCGTCGATGATCCGCTTCGCGTTGGCGAGCGCCGTTCGGTTGTCGGCTATCAGGATCGCCTCGGCGGCGGCGGGATGGTGGGCCGCGAACTCATAACCCTCCGCCAGCGCCTTCAGCGCCCGCGCGAGGATCGGGCCGCGCGCGGCGATGTCGGCGTCGCTGGCGACGAACACGGCGTTGGGGTAGTTGCCGGCGGCGCCGAGGTAGCGGTTGTAGGGGAAGGTCCGCAGCTTGACACCCTCCAGCGCCGCCGTGACGTCGTCGATGCCGCCGAACACGGCGGTGTAGTCGATTCGGTGCGCCGCGAGCGCCGTGATCACGTCGGCGTCGAGCACGACCTGCTTGAAGACCGGATGCCTGACCCCGTCGGCGCGCAGGATCGCGGTCACCAGCGGCCTGTCGGAGGCGATCCCGAAGCCGCCGTAGACCTTCCCGCTCAGCTGCGCCGGGCGCGTGTACTTGGACGAGGCGAGCACCGCCAGCGCCGTCGTGTTGTCGGTCACGAGCGCGCCGACCGCGCGGTAGTGCAGCGTGCCGTCGGCGTTGTTGATGATCACATCCGGCGGATAGCTGATGCCGAGGTCGGTCTGGCCGGCCTGGATCAGCTGCTCGGCGGAGGCGTTGGCGTAGGGCAGGATCACCGCGTCGATGTGCTGCGCCGCGAAGTAGCCCTCGCTCTGCGCGGCGTAGATCCCCAGGTAGTTGACGTTGGCGGTGTAGTCGAGCGCGATCTTCACGGTCGCGGTGGGCGCTGCGGCATGCGCGCGGGGCGCGGCCGAGGATCCGGCGGCGCCCAGCGCCGCGGCGGCTGCCACCACGAGGGCGGCGGCGAGCGCGGCTCGGCGGGCGACCGGCGGCCGGCTCGCCAGACGGCTGATGCTGCGACGGACGGTCAGGATGGACATCGCTCTCCCTTCGCTGGTATGAGCCAGATCAGGTTCGTCGGGTCGGCGCGATCTGCGCCCTCTCAGCCCCGCGAGGGACTCCCCGGATTGCGGATATGGACCGCCCGCCACGATACCTCGCGGCTGGGTGGCGGTCAACGCGGGCGATGCCCTGACACGATGCGCCGGGTGGAGCGGCTGCTCGAGGCAATCCATGCGGCGCCGCGCCGCGCGGGCGCGACGCGAGTGGTCGCGATCGACGGACGCTCCGGCGCCGGCAAGTCCACGCTGGCCGCCGCGCTCGCGCCGAGGCTGGCCGCCGCGCTGGTGGCGCTCGAGGACCTCTACGGCGGCTGGGACGGGCTCGAGGACGGCGTCAGCCGCCTCTGCGAGGAGGTGCTCTCGCCGCTCGCGCGCGGGCGCGCGGCGCGCGTCCCGCGCTACGACTGGGACGCCGGGGAGTGGCTCGAACCCCGGACGCTCGAGTCGCCCGCGACCCTGATCGTCGAGGGCGTCGGCGCGGGCGCGCTGGCGGCCGCTCCGTACACGAGCCTGCTGGTCTGGATGCGGGCGCCCACGACGCTGCGGCGCGGACGCGCGCTCAACCGCCGGCCCGCGGACGCCGGCGCCTGGGAACGCTGGGCGCGCCAGGAGGACGCCTACATCGAGCGCGAGCGTCCGGACCAGCGGGCCGATTTCGTGATCCAGTCCGCCCAGGGTGCGAAGAGCAGCGGTCCGGCCTGAGCGCTCCCGGCTCGCGAGCGGGCTCAGCCTCCGAGACGTCCCTTGGCGCTGTCGCCGAGCGCCACCGGCTCGAAGCTTCGTCACCTCGATCGGACCTGCCACCAGCGCTGCGAGGAGCGGCCCGAATCGGTTGTCTGCGTGCGCGCGGCGGCGGCCCTGCAACGGAAAAGTGACCGATGTAGCTGCTACGGTCTTGCTAATGACGCTACAAAGAGATGACTATGAGGTTGGTGTGCGCGAGCTGCACGACCGGCTGAGCGAGCACCTGGAACGTGTCGAGCGGGGCGCGGCGGTCGTCGTCACGCGCCACGGCCGGCCGATCGCGCGCCTGTCGCCGCTCGACGCGGGCGACCCGCTCGAGGATCTGATCCGCCGCGGCCTTGCCAGCGCTCCCGCTCGAGCACGCACCGCTCGTCGGCCGAAGGTGCGCACAGGCGGCCCGGTCTCCGAGCTCGTCGCAGAGCAGCGCCGCTGATCCTCTACTTCGACACCTCCGCGCTGATCAAGCTGGTCGTGCTCGAATCCGGCTCCGACCTCGCCGCCGGCGTTTGGGACACCCCCACTCGTGCGACGACCAGCGTCCTCTCCTACGCCGAAGGCTGCGCGGCGCTGGCGGCGGCGCTACGGGCAGGGCGCCTGTCCGCCACCGGGCACAGGCGGGCCCGTGCCGATTTCGACTCGCTGCATGAGGAGCTAGCGCTGATCGGAGTCGACCACGCGATGTCGCGGCAGGCCGGGGCGCTCGCGGAGCGGTTCGCGCTGCGCGGCTATGACGCCGTCCACCTCGCAAGCGCCCTCTCGATCGCGGGCGAGCTGACTATCGTCAGCTGGGACGATCAGCTCAGACGCGCAGCTGCGGCCAGCGGCTGCGCGGTCGCGCCGGCGGTATGAGCGAGCCGCTCCGCGCCGCCCGACCGATCCCCGCATTGGAGCTTGGTCCGGTTCGCTCCCCGCTCTATGGATAACCGATGCGCACTACGGCGCAGCGCTTGCTGACGCTGTACGCGTGTTCAGTTGTCGTGTCGAGGGTCACGACGTTGTAGCCACGGCCGCAGTCGATCACGCCATGACCGAAGTAGGCGAAGATGTGGTCGTTGCCGGAGCCGCCGTAGATGTAGTTGAGGCCGTGGCTCGCGTAGATCCAGTCGTTGCCCCCACCGCCATAGATCCTGTCGGTCTGGTTGGCCGAATTGCGCGGCACCGGATAGCGGTCACCCCAGAGGATGTCGTTGCCCGGGCCCGAGATGATCGTGTCCGAGCCCGGTCCGCCGAGCAGCATGTCGTTGCCGTCGGTGCCAACGAGCGTGGCTCCCCCGTTGCCGGCGAACTCGACGACGACCGTGTGCGGCCAGCCGACATGGCTGACGTCGGCGCCGGCGATCGCGGAGCGCAGCTGCCAGCCACCGAGCACGCACACCGCCAGCGCGGCGAGGAACGCGCAGGCTCGCCAGTGGCGATGACAGCGCTGCGACCAGGAAGCGATCCTCGTCATCAGGTGACGCTCACGACGTAGGCGGGTGAGGAAGCCAGGAACTGCTGCGCGTTGCTGCGCAGCACGAACCGGACACCGATCGTCGTCCCCCGCAGCCGCGAGGGCACCTTCCAGTGCAGCCAGAACACGCGCGGGGTCACGCGCGTCAGCGCCAGTGTCTGCCAGCCGCCCGAAGCCAGCCGCTCCTGGAACGCCACGTTGCCGTAGGGAACGACGGCGAACGGGAGCAGCTCACGCAGGTTGAACGTGTGCCCGCTGCGGACGCTGGTCGGCAGGTTGGTGACGAGGATGACGCCGGGCTTTGGAACCGCCACGGCGGCCTGGGCGTCGATTGCCAGGCCGGCGCACAACGTGAACGCGGCGAGCGCGGCAAACGCGCGCGCTGCGCCTCGGCGAGCGAACGCTGCGCACGATGACGATGAGCGGATCACAGACTCGACCTCCTGGTTCGACGCGCCGGGCGCGCCCGCGGGGTGCGAACAGAGCGCACCCCCCACAAGGTCCCTCGGCCGCCCGGCGCCGTTGTGCCATCCGCGGCGGCCAAAGCGGACGCATGTGCGGGGCCGCGGGCGGACGGATCGATCCGCCCGCCCCGGTCGGACGATCACCGCGCCCGGGCAGGCTCGCCCGAGCGCGCCGTGACGCTCGTCAGCCGCAACGGCGATCTCGGATGCGCCGCCGCCGCCGGCGGCCGTGGGTTCTCGCCGCCGGCCGGAGGGCCGGCCGCGGACTCAGCCTCCGACGCGCCCCTTCGCGCTGTCGCCGATCGCCACCGGCTCGAGCAGCGTCACCTCGATCGGGCGGTCAACCAGCGCCGCGAGGACCGGCCCGAACTCGGCCATCGTCGGGCTTGCGCGGTGTTCGTCGTAGGCATCGGCCGACGCAAACGCCTCGACCATCACGACCGTCCCGGCCGGCTCGCCGGCCGCGGTGTGCACCGCGTAGCGCAGGCACCCCGGCTCCTCGGCCTGGATCCGCGGGGCGAGCACTTCGAACACGTCGAGCAGCTCCGCGAGGCTTCCCTCCTTCGCGACGAACTTCGCAATCAGGACCACCTCGGGCATCGGCGCCCGCGAGTCTACGCGTTGGCGAGCATGCGATCCTTGAGTGGTGTTCGAGCGCTTCACCGAGCGTGCGCGGCAGGTCGTGGTCTACGCGCAGGAGGAGGCGCGCGAGCTGCGCCACACATACATCGGCACCGAGCACGTTCTGCTCGGGCTGCTGCGCGAGCAGGAGGGCCTCGCGGCCCGAGTGCTCGAGAGCCTCGGCCTCAGCTTGGAGCGCACGCGCGCGCAGGTCGTGCGGATCGTCAGCTCGGGCGAGGAGTTCGTCGCCGGCCAGATCCCGTTCACGCCGCGCGCCAAGAAGGTCTTCGAGCTGGCGCTGCGCGAGGCGCTCAGCCTGAGCCACGACTACATCGGGACCGAGCACATCCTGCTCGGCCTGGTGCGCGAGAACGAGGGGGTCGCGGCGCGCATCCTGCTCGACTTCGACGCGGACCCCGAGAAGGTTCGCAACACCGTCCTGCGCATGCTCTCGGGCCCCGCCGGCCGGGCGGCCGCGACGGCCGGCGTCGCGGCGACCATCGAAGCTCGCGCCCGCCCGCCCGGCGCCCGCATATTCCCCTCTCCGCCGCCGCCAAGGCCGGCGCTCGACTGGCAGCGCGCGAACGTGCTGTGGCGGCCCGAGGGACTAGAGCTGCGCGTTCCGCTGTCACTGAACGAGGGGGCCACCGCCGCCTTCGCCGCGGACGAGGTCTGGTCGAGCCCACCGCTGGCGGGCCTGCGGCGGGAGATCTGGAAGGGCTGGCTGGCACTGGCCTCGGTTTCGCTGCTTGACGACGTCGATCCCGTGGAGCTGCGGCGCCTGCTCGACGAGGCGGTGAAGCGCGCGACGGATGTGAGCGGGCGCGAGCGCGGCCGCGTCGCGGACTTCCTGCACCGCCTGCGCGAGGGCCGCTGAGCGGCCGGCCCGCTCGCGGGGCCGTTCAGGCCGCGTCAGGCGCGCCCGAGCGGCTCAGCCGATCGCGGCCTGCGCGCGCGCCAGCAGCAGCGCCGCGAGCCGGCGTTCAAGCGATGCGCTCGGCGGCGTGAGCGTCTGCTGGACGTTCATGCTGATCTCCGCCTGCCCGTAGGCGAAGCCGATCACGTCGGAGTAGATCGGCACGTCGACGGTGCTCTTGCCCTTGGGCACATGGACGACGATCTCGAGGCGGATCGCCTCCGATTCGGCGATGCTCGGCACGACCGACGGGATCCGCGCGATGGTGCTGGTGGCCCTGTCGGTCTTCGGCAGCGACGCGCGCAGCGTCGCGCCGAGCAGGTCGAGCACGCAGGTCAGGGCGTGCGGACGCTCGATCGCCGCGAAGTCCTTCGCGACCAGCGCCGTGGTGGGCAGGATCTCGGTGCCCGAGCTGATCGTGAGCGACTGATTCGTGCTGACGAAGTTGTCCGACTGGGTGTTGGCGAACGCCTCGCTGTCGGGAACCCCACCGGCGCACTTGGTCAGCGCCGCGGTGCCCTGCTGGTCCTGCGCCGTGATCGGATTGGGCTCCTGCGTGAGCGTCGGCAGGTCGCTGTGACGCAGGCTGATCGCGTCGGCGACGGCGAGCGCGTGCGCACGCGTGATCGTCGGGATCGCGGCGAGCGCCACCGGCGCTCCGATCGCCATCAGCGCGAGGCCGGCCACCGCCGCGCGGCGGGTCCAGGAGGGGATCGTCATCTTGGCGCCGACAGTACCCGAGGCAGCGGTCGGCGAGCGCCGGGTTCGAGCGCATTCGGCCTCGACAGCCCGCCTCAAATCTGATACGATCCCACTTAGATTTATATGCAGCCAGATCGCTTCACGATTCGCGCCCAGGAGGCCCTTGCCGAGGCTGTTCGGCTGGCTCAGGCCGCCGGCAACCCGCAGGTGACGCCGTCGCATGTGCTCGAGGCGCTGCTCGCCGACCCCGACGGCATCGCGCTTTCGCTGCTGCGCAAGCTCGGTGCCGACCCGGACGCGATCCGCCGCCCGCTGGAGGCCTCGCTGGCGGAGCTGCCGGTGCTCGGCGCCGCCGCGGCCGAGGCGCCGCCGATCGCCTCCGAGCTCGCCGCTGTGCTGAACGGCGCCGACGGCGAGGCTCGCAAGCTCTCCGATGACTACGTCTCCACCGAGCACCTGCTGCTCGCGCTGAGCGCGCACCCGGGTAAGGCAGGGGACGCGCTGCGCGCCGCCGGCGCGACGCATGAGCGGCTGCTCTCCTCGCTCGAGGAGGTGCGCGGCTCACACCGCGTCAGCGACCGCAACCCCGAGGAGCGCTACCAGGCGCTCGAGCGCTTCGGCCGCGACCTGACCGCCGAGGCGGCGGAGGGCAAGCTCGACCCCGTGATCGGGCGTGACGCGGCGATCCGCCGCGTCGTCCAGATCCTCGCGCGGCGAACCAAGAACAACCCCGTCCTGATCGGCGAGCCCGGCGTCGGCAAGACCGCGATCGTCGAGGGGCTCGCCCAGCGGATCGTCTCCGGTGATGTGCCCGAGACGCTGCGCGACCGTCGCGTCGTCTCGCTCGACCTCGGCTCGCTGCTGGCCGGCGCGAAGTACCGGGGGGAGTTCGAGGACCGCCTGAAGGCCGTTCTGCAGGAGATCGCCGATGCCGCCGGCACGGTGATCCTGTTCATCGACGAGCTGCACACGATCGTCGGCGCCGGCGCCGCCGAGGGCGCCGTCGACGCGGCGAACCTGCTCAAGCCGATGCTGGCGCGCGGCGAGCTGCGCGCTGTCGGCGCGACGACGCTTGACGAGTACCGCAAGCACATCGAGAAGGACGCCGCGCTGGAGCGCCGCTTCCAGCCTGTGCTGGTTGACGAGCCGAGCGTCGAGGACACGATCGCGATCCTCCGCGGGCTCAAGGAGCGCTACGAGAACCACCACGGCGTGCGGATCCAGGACTCAGCGCTGATCGCCGCCGCCGAGCTCTCTGACCGCTACATCGCCGACCGCTTCCTGCCCGACAAGGCGATCGACCTGGTCGATGAGGCGGCGTCGCGCCTGCGGATCGAGATCGACTCGCTGCCCACCGAGATCGACGAGGTCGACCGGCGCGTGATGCAGCTCGAGATCGAGCTGACCTCGCTCGCCAAGGAGACCGACGACTCCTCGGCCTCGCGTCGCGCCGCGATCGAGCGCGAGCTGGCCGAGCAGCGCGAGCGCTCCTCGGCGATGAAGGCGCAATGGCAGTCCGAGAAGGACGCGATCACCGCGATCTCCGACACCAAGAAGCAGCTCGAGGCCGCGCGCGGCGAGGTCGAGCGCGCCGAGCGCGCCGCCGACCTTCAGCGCGCCGCGGAGCTGCGCTACGGGATCATCCCCGACCTGGAGCGCCGGCTCGCCGAGCTCGAGGAGGCGGTCGCCAAGCCGGGCGAGACGGTCTTCCTCAAGGAGGAGGTCGACGCCGACGACGTCGCCGAGGTGGTCGGTAGCTGGACCGGGATCCCGGTCACGCGGCTGCTCGAGAGCGAGGTCGCGAAGCTCGTCCACATGGAGGAGCGCCTGCACGAGCGTGTGATCGGCCAGGCCGAGGCGGTCGAGGCGGTCTCTACCGCGATCCGGCGCTCGCGCGCCGGCCTATCGGACCCCGATCGCCCAATCGGCTCGTTCCTCTTTCTCGGGCCGACCGGTGTCGGAAAGACCGAGCTGGCGCGCGCGCTGGCCGAGTTCCTGTTCGACACGCAGGACGCGATCGTGCGGATCGACATGTCCGAGTACATGGAGCGCCACAGCGTTTCGCGCCTTGTCGGCGCGCCGCCCGGATACGTCGGCTACGACGAGGGCGGCCAGCTGACCGAGGCCGTGCGCCGGCGCCCCTACTGCGTCGTGCTGCTCGATGAGATCGAGAAGGCGCACTCCGACGTCTTCAACACGCTGCTCGCCGTGCTCGACGACGGCCGCCTGACCGACGGCCAGGGCCGCACCGTCGACTTCAAGAACACGGTGCTGATCATGACCTCCAACATCCGTCCCGCCGCGGGCGAGCTGCGCGAGGCGCTGCTCGAGCACTTCAAGCCCGAGTTCATCAATCGCCTCGACGACATCGTCGAGTTCGAGCCGCTCTCGCGCGAACAGCTCGGCGAGATCGTCACGCTCCAGCTGCGCCGCGTGATCGACCGCCTCGCGGCGCGCGGCATCACGCTCGAGGTCTCAGACGCCGCGCGCACGCTGCTCGGCGACCTCGGCTACGACCCGATCTACGGCGCCCGTCCGCTCAAGCGGGTGGTGCAGAAGCAGCTCGTCGACCGCCTCGCCACCGGCCTGCTGGACGGCACGATCCGCGACGGCGACACCGTCAGGGTCGAGGCCCGCGACGGCGCGATCGTGTTCGAGACGGCGAACTCCGCCGGCTCCGCGGCGGTCGCCGCCTAGCTACCGCGCCGCGCCCGGCGACGGGCCGGGGTTGCTTTTATCCCCCGGGTGGGTGGGGTTCACCCGCTAGGGTGCTGTTCACCTTGTGGCGCGCTTGGCGTGATCAAGCCGATCGCAGCCGCGCTTTTGAGGGCGCGGCGACGGCGGCCCTCGACGCTTGCAGCGATCAGCCGGCGGTCCAGGAGGAGATCTCCAGGCCGGCGGCGATCCGCCGGCGTCGCCGTGCGCGCGCAGCCGTCGCGGCAGGCCTCGTGCTCGCATTCGGCGGGCTCGGCGCCTCGGCCGCGATCGCGGGATCGGGCAGCTCGCCCGCCTTCGTGGCCGCGACCGGCTCACCGACGACCACCGGCCGCGATCCCGACGACGTCGTCTTCAGCCCGAACGGCTCGCTGCTCGCGGACACCAACTACCTCGACAACAACCTCTCGATCTTCAGGGTCTCCCAGACCGGAGCGCTGACGGCCGCCAGCGGCTCTCCCGTCAGCATCGGCCAGGGCCCGTTCACCGCCGCCTTCAGCCCGAGCGGATCGCTGCTGGTGACCGCCAACTACACCGACAACGACCTTTCGATGTTCACCGTCGCGAGCAACGGTGTCCTGACCGCGGTCGCGGGGTCGCCGATCTCGACCGGGGCGGGGACCGACCCCACCTCGGCGACCTTCAGTCCGAGCGGCAGCCTGCTCGCCGTCACCGAGCTCGGCACCGACGCTGTGCAGATGTACACGGCTTCGTCGGGCGGTGCGCTCGCCGCGGTCGGCTCGCCGGTCTCGGTCGGAACGAATCCTCCCTACTACGCCGATTACGCGGCCTTCAGCCCCAACGGCGACTATCTCGCAGTCGTCGACGAGACCACCGACAAGATGACCGCGGGCAGGCTGTACATGTTCTCGGTGTCCTCCGGAGGCGCCCTGACCGCGGTCGCCGGCTCCCCGTTCACGGTCGGGGAGAAGGCCGACTCGGTGTCGTTCAGCCCCGACGGCAAGCTGCTCGTCGTCGCAAACATCGACAGCGACAGCCTCTCGATCTTCACCGTCGCGCCGTCGACCGGCGTGCTCACCCCGACCGCAAACTCGCCCTACAGCACCTTCGGCGCCGACGGCACCACGCCCAGCTCGCCCTGGGACGCGGAGTTCGGTCCCGCCGGCCTGCTCGCCGTGCTCAGCAACAACCTCGGCACGACCTCCGTGTACTCGGTGGTCACGAGCGGGGCCTCTGCGGGGACGCTCACCCCAGTCGCCGGGTCCCCCTTTTCCGACGGCAGCGGCAGCGGCCCGCAGTGGACGGCCTTCAGCCATTCCGGCCTGCTGCTCGCGACCGCCAACCAGACCGGCGACAACATCTCCGTCTTCTCGGTCGCGCCGCCGAGCGCGGTGATCACGACGCCCCCAGCCGCGCAGGTCTACGCGCAGAATCAGGTCGTGCCGACGAGGTTCTCCTGCAGCGACTCGACCTACGCCCCGGGGCTCACCTCGTGCTCGGACTCCAACGGCGTCACCGGCCCGACCGGCGGGACGGGCGCAACCGGCGCCACGGGCGCCATCGGAACCTCGACGCTGGGTCCCCACACCTACAGCGTCACGGCGACCAGCAGCGACGGGGAGAGCACGATCACGCCGCTCGACTACACGGTGGCCGCGCCGCCCACCGCGACCGTCAGCGCGCCGGCTGGAGGCACGACCTACGCCGTCGGGCAGGCCGTCGCGACCAGGTTCTCCTGCGCCGACAGCACCTACGGGCCCGGCATCCAGTCGTGCACGCCCTCCTTCGGCGCCGCCGGCTCGCCGACCGCCACGAACACGGGAGCGCTCGACACCGCCTCGCCCGGCCTCTTCAGCTACTCGGTGACGGCGACCTCCACCGACGGCCAGAGCGCCACGAGCACGTCGCTTGACTACTCGGTCGCGCAGCTGCCGAGCGCCACGATCGCGGCGCCCGCCGGCGGGGGCGTCTACACCGTCGGCGAGGACGTGCCGACCACGTTCTCCTGCTCAGACGGCGCCGGTGGCAGCGGGATCCGCAGTTGCGTCCCCTCCTACGGCGCCGCCGGCTCGCCGACCGCCTCCAGCACCGGGTCGCTCGACACCTCCGCGCCCGGGAGCGACAGCTACACGGTCACCGCGACAAGCAACGACGGCCTCACGGCGACGACGACGATCGACTACACGGTCCAGCTGCCGTCGCCGGTGCTCGTGCCGAGCACCCCGATCGTCGCGACCAACAGCTTCGCGGTCGCCACCGTCAAGCACAGCTCGAGCGGCACGATCAAGCTGACGCTCCAGCTGCCCGGGCCGGGCACGGTCGCGGTCGTCGGCACGCACGCGGCCCCCGGCGGCGGGCGCACCCTCACCCTGGGGCGCTTCGCGGCCAAGGTGACGTCCGCCGGCAAGGTCCACATCACCTTCACGCCAAACGCCGCCGGCCGTCGTCTGCTCAGCCAGGATCGCCAAAAGGGCACGGCGCTCCACATTCGCATCCTGGTCACCTTCACGCCGAAGGGCGGCAGTCCCCGCGTGCGCGTCCTGAACGTCGGTCTGCTCAGCGCGCGCAAGCACTAGCAGCGGTTCCCGCCCCCGCGGCTCGCCGCGCGGTTGGCGGCTCACGGCTCGCTCTGGCCATCACCCGCCGCCCCGCGCGAGCCCGCCGCCCCGCGCGAGCCCGCGCCGCCGCTCCACCAGGCGTCGTTGGCGCGGTCGAACAGCGTCCGTTTGAGCATCGCGCCGGCCCCCGCGGCCGCCCAGTCGCGTGCCAGCGCTTCGCGCGCGCCCTGCGCGTCGCGCGCCGCCACCGAAATCCACAGCTTCGCGAGCGCGCGCAGGCGTCCCGGCTCGCTGGGCTCAAACGGCCCGAACGTCACCAGGAAGTCCCGCAGCGGCGTCGCCGCGGCGGCGCCGGCGTCCTCGCAGACGGCGCGCAGCCACGCCGGCGCCGCGCCGCTCCCGTCCGCCACATCGTTGGCGGCCGCGTCGCCCTCGCGCCCGCGGATTCGCCGCGCCACCGTCAGATCGAAGGCCGAGGCGCCCTCGCGCGCCACCTCGCGCACCCGGAACGAGAAGGCGGCGCGCAGCGCCGGCCATTGGGCCCGCCACAGCGCCACGAGCGCCCGCGCCGCGCCCGCGGTGTCGCCGTGCGCCACGAGCCGCTCGTCGCTGTCGTAGGCGGCGCTCGCGAGCCGCGCGAGCAGCGCCGCGTCGGGCGCTCCAGCGGCCAGGCGCGCCCCGGGCCAGCCCGCGCCCGCGCCTCCGCCGGCGCCATCCTCGACCCCCGCACGCTCGAGCTCGACCGCCACGCGGTAGCTCTCGAAATCGCTCGCGCCCGCGGCGGGCCGCCGCGGCAGCCCGACCAGCGCCGCCACGCAGCGCTCGTCGGCGAGGACGGCCGCGCTCACCACGAGCGCATGGGCCCACACGGCCCCGGGCCGCGGCGCCTCCGGCGCGCTCCAGGTGACGCAGAACGCGTACTCCTGCGCGCCCGGGAGCGCGAGCGCGGTGAGCAGCGGCCCTCCGCCCTCGGAGATCTGCGCGTCGGTCGCGCCGAGCAGCGTGACCAGCGTCTGCGGGTCGAGCTCGCGCGAGCCGGTCAGCAGACGGTATCCGTCGTCGTAGCCGAACAGGAACTGGTCGGCGACGCTCACGATCCCCAGATCGCCCACCGCACGGGCTCGACCAACGAGATCCGCCGGCCCGAGCGGTCCTCGGCGAACACGCGGTCGCACACCTCGCCCCGGGCGAGCAGCTCCTCGCGCGCCTCGAGCGCTCCGCCCTGCGCCGAGACCCCGAAGACCTCGAAGTCGGCGACGTCGCGGTTGGACTCGAGCGTGGCGAGGATTCCCGGCAGCCGCGCCTGCATCCACTGGTAGGGGGAGGGCTTGGGGTCGCCGCCCACCCGGTCCCAGGCCGACACGACGATCCCGACGCGGACCGGCGGGCGCCTGCTCCACAGCTCGGCCAGGTTCTCGAACGCGTCGATCAGCTCGGCCGCGGTGCAGACGTGGTCGTCGGAGCGAAAGCCGATCGCGTCGTCGGGGTGAAAGCTCACGACGTCGGCGCCACCACCCGCGCCAGCCTCGCCACCCGCGTTCGCCTCACCGCCCGCCTGCCCCACGCCGCCGCGCTCCGCCCCAGCCCCCGCGCCGGCGGCCACCGCGATCCGCGCCGGCAGGCGCAGCCGGTCGGGGTGCACGAAGACGAGGATCGCGGTCGCCTCCGTGCAGGCCTCGAGCAGCCGCGGGTACCAGATCCGCCGCTCCACCAGCACGCGCAGCGCCTCGCCGGAGGTGTCCGGGACCACCAGCTCCGCGACCCCGCCCTGGTCGAAGCGCAGCTCGACGGCGAGCTCCTCGTCGGCGTCCAGCGCCGTGCGGTCGAGCTCCTCGCCCCGCGCCACCTGCTCGGCGAGCCGCTGGACGTAGGAGCGGTCGCCGCCGAAGCGCGTCTCGCGCACAGCCGTCTCGACCGGCGACTGGACGAGCGCCCAGAACGCCCCGAGGAAGGTCGACTTGCCCGTGCGCGGCAGGCCGAGGAAGACGAGCCGCGGCCGCAGCGGCTCGCTCACCCGCACGCTTCCGAGCGCTCCCGCCGCCGCCGCCGCCGCCGGCGCCCCGCCCGGCTCGCTCATGCGCGAAAGGCCGCGATGCTGCGCGCCGGCGCCACCTCGGGCACCGGCAGCGCGCGGCGCGGACGGTCGTTCCCGCACAGCCAACCGATCAGCTCCCCGAGCCCCTGGCGCTCGGCGCGCGCGTGCGCGACAGCCGCGGTGCGCACGCAGATCGCCTCGGGGTCCGACCCGCGCGCCGCCTCGAGCAGGTCACCCTCGTGGCGCGCCAGCGCGGCCGCGCCGATCGCGTCGAGCGCGTCGCACTTGGTAACCACGATCGCCACGCGCGCGCTCTCGCGCACCGCCGCCGAGGCCTGCAGCGCGAGCAGCAGCCGCCGCGCCCGCGTGACCGCGATCTCCGACTCGCCCGGCACGCTCAGAGCCTCCCCGTCGAGCACGATCGCGAAGCGGTCGGCGCGCCGCACCCACGGCAGCTCGTCCGGCAGCGGGCGTCCCTCGCGCACGCGTTCGAACTGCTCACCCGCGAGGTCGGCGAGCAGCAGCTCGACGCGCCGTCCGTCGGGGCGGCGGACCCGCAGGTGCAGCACCCCGCTGTCCTGGCTGCGCGTGGGGGCGAACCGCGCGCGCGTCTGGCCGGAGGCGAGCCGCGCCTGGTGCGCGCGCCGCTCGAACCCGCGCACGGTCCGGCTGCCCGCGATCCGATGCCCGGCGAGCCCGTCCTGCTCGAGGAACTGCTGCCACAGCATCGCGGTCAGCGCGGTCTTGCCGGTCCCCGCCTCACCCATCACGAGCACGAGCCGAGCACCGCGCCGCCCACTCAGCGACCGCGCCTGCTCGAGGCTCATCGCATCCTCAACTGCTATCAGGGGCCGCTTCGCGGCCGGCGGGATTTCGCCCGGTGGGCGCCGCCGCACCAGGGGCGCGGCCCCGCTGACCACGATC
Organism: uncultured Solirubrobacterales bacterium; assembly: GCA_963709225.1. Lineage (GTDB taxonomy): Bacteria > Actinomycetota > Thermoleophilia > Solirubrobacterales > Solirubrobacteraceae > Palsa-513. Next base: position 171,957 of record CAVPVM010000005.1, on the reverse strand, counting down.
CCTTCGATCTCGCTCATGTCCGCATCGCGCCGACCAGCAGCAGCTCGCGCAGCGTCTGGGCGGCGATCTCCTCGCCGCGCCGGCGGATCGTGGCGTCGACGCCGCGCGCCGCGGCCGCCGCGACCCAATCGCCGCTGCCTTCGGCGGCGAGGTAGGCGGCGTTGGCGGTCAGGACCGGCAGCAGCGGGCCGGGCGGCGCGCTGTCTAGCTCGATGCGGCCGCCTGCGGCCACGATCGCGTCGGCGAGCGCGTACTCCTCCTCGCCGCGCGGCCCGAGCACGCGGCGCAGGATCGCGCGCGCGGTCGGTATCTCAGCGTTGAAGCGGTGGCGGTCGGCGAGCTCACGCCCGGCGCGCAGGAAGACGTCGGGTCGCTGTGGCGCCTCGCTCCAGCCGGCGGCCGGCTCGCCGTGCGCGGAGAACGCCCACCAGAGGACGTCGAGCTCCTCGTCGGCTGCGTCGAGTCGCGTTTCGAAGCGCTCGGCGAGGCCCTCGATGATCCGCGTCAGCTGCCCGGTCAGGCCGCTCGTGGCAGGGCCGCTTCGATCGGCCTCCTCACCGCTGCGCCAGGGCGCCGCGTGCGGGTTGGGGATCTCGACCGCCACCTGGCCGAACTCGATCCGCGGCATCGCGACCCGTTCGCGCACGCGGTTGAAGCGCCTGGCCTGCGCGGCGCGGGCGAGTGCCGGCAGCTCCACGACGGGCGCGTGCAGGCCGGCGAACTCGGCCGAGAGGACGGCTCCGGCGACGATCGCCGCGGTGTCGTCGTCGTTCTCGAGCGCGCGCGCGACCGCCGCGCTCGCGACCAGTCGCGGCTCGAGGTCGGCCGCCGCCGCCGCGAAGCTCGGATCCGACGCCGACACGGCGTCGCTGACGCTCTCGAACGCGCGGGCGCCGTCGCGCCCGGCGGCATACGCGACGAGCTCGAGCACAGCCGCGGGCCGAAGCCCCGCCCCGAGCGTCTCGGCCGCGGCGCGCAGCGCGGACACGCGGTCCGAGCCGGGCAGCAGCTCGACGCTCTCGACCCAGTCGGGAAAGCGCTCGGCAAGCACCGCCATCACCAGAGCCTACGGCAGCACCGCGTTTCGCGACCGGAGAAACCTCCCCGCGTGGGTCACTCAGACCGCGAGCGCGTCCCAGTTGAGCCGCTGGTAGTCGAGCACGACGGGGTCGCCGAGCTCCGCCAGCGTCTCGTCGAGGAAACGCCCGTGCAGCGCCGCCGGCAGGTGCTCGAGGTAGGGCGCGAAGATCACGGTCGCCAGGAACTCGCGCGGACGCGGCGGCGTCGTCGGCTTCGCCTCGATCCAGCAGGCCGACACGGCGAACCCGGCCCGCTCCAGCCGCTCGCGCGTCTCCGCCGCGCCGGCGTAGTGCCAGATCGCCGGCAGCTCCGCCAGGTGCTCGGCGAACGCCGGCCGGCTCGAGACCTCCGCCGCGACCGCGCGCACGCGGTCGATGTTGCCGCGCCCGCCGCACTGCGCGACGAACTGGCCGCCGCTTCGAAGCACCGCGCGCAGCCGCGCAAACAGCGCCTCGTGGTCGAAGATCCAGTGGAAGGTCGCGGTCGAGACCACGGCGTCCACCGGCTCGGGCAGCGCGAGCGCGAGCAGGTCGCTGTGGATCACCGTGACGCGGTCGGGCGGCAGCCGCGCCCGCGCGACCTCGACCATCGCAGCCGACCCGTCGACCGCGATCAGCCGCCCGCGCGGCAGCCGCTCGAGCACCATCTCGCTGACCCGCCCGGTGCCCGCGCCGGCGTCGAGCACCGTCTCATCGCCGTTCAGCTTCAGCCGCTCCACGACCGCGGCGCCCCACTCCTGCTGGGGTGCCGAGATGGCGTCGTAGCTCTGAGCGTCCCACTCCCTGGTTCCCATGGCGAGCGTATGCTATCACGGACATTTCGACGTGATATCTGAAGTGCCCCGAGAACGGATGGACGGCGTCAGTAGCCTGCGGAGCGGATTTCGCTGAGGGTGACCATCAGGGTGCGCGGGTGGGATGCGAGAGCCCGGAAACCGAAGCGAGACACCGCGCCCCTCACGCTCACCCCGACGATCGGATAGAACGCCTCGCATGTCCGCTCCGCGAATCCTCGTCGTCGGCTCCGGCGGCCGCGAGCACGCGATCGTCCGCGCCCTCGCCCGCTCGCCCCAGCGCCCCGAGCTGCTCTGCGCGCCCGGCAACCCCGGCATCGAGGCGGACGCGCGCCTGTTCGACATCGCCGCCGACGACATCGACGCGCTGACCGAGCTCGCGCAGCGCGAGCGCCCCGACCTGGTCGTCGTCGGCCCGGAGGTCCCGCTCGTCGCCGGCCTCGCCGACCGCCTGAGCGAGCGCGGCATCGCCGTGTTCGGGCCGAGCGCCGCCGCGGCGTGCCTGGAGGGCTCCAAGGAATTCGCCAAGCAGGCGATGGCGGCGGCCGGCGTGCCGACCGCCGCCTGGACGCGCGCGAACACCGTCGAGCAGGGGCTCGCCGCGATCGAGCGCTACCCGGTGGTGCTGAAGGCGGACGGCCTGGCCGCCGGCAAGGGCGTCGTGATCGCGGCCGACGAGGCCGCCGCGCGGGCGGCGCTGCACGCCTTCCTCGTCGAGCACCGCCACGGCACGCAGGCGGTCGTCGTCGAGGAGCACCTGGAGGGCGATGAGCTCTCGCTGCTCGCGCTCTGCGACGGCGAGCGCGCGATCGCGATGGCCCCGGCGCGCGACTACAAGCGGATCTTCGACGGCGATCGGGGCCCAAACACCGGCGGCATGGGCTCCTACTCCCCGGTCGGCGAGGTCGACCCCGCGCGCGCCGCCGAGCTCGTCGCGACGATCCACCAGCCGATCGTCGAGTTGATGCGCGAGCGCGGCACGCCGTTTCACGGCGTCCTCTACGGCGGCCTGATGCTGACCGCGCAACGGGCCGAGGGTGATCGAGTTCAACGTCCGCTTCGGCGACCCCGAGACGCAGGCGCTGCTGCCGCGGCTGCGCTCCGACCTGCTCGACGCGCTGCTCGCCGCCACCCGCCCCGGCGGCCTCGCCGCCACACGGCTCGAATGGTCACCGCAATGGGCGGTCAGCGTCGTGCTCGCGAGCGCCGGCTACCCCGAGTCGAGCTCCAGCGGCGATGTGATCAGCGGTCTCGACCGGCTCCCCGCGGAGGTCGAGGTCACCCACGCCGGGACCGCGCGCCGCGGCGGCGAGCTGGTGACCGCCGGCGGGCGCGTGCTGAACATCACCGCGCTCGGCGCCGACGCGCAGAGCGCCCGCGAGGCGGCGTATGCTGCCGCGGACATGGTCGAGTTCCCCGGACGCCAGCTGCGCCGCGACATCGCAGCGCGCGAGAACGCGAGCGAAGGATGAGCGCCGAGCCCCAGCTCGCCGTGGTCGCCGAGCAGACCGGCGAGACGCCGCCGCTGGTCGGCATCGTGATGGGCTCCGCCAGCGACATGGACACCATGCAGGGCGCCGCCAAGGAGCTCGGCGAGCGCGGCATCGCCCACGAGATCAACGTGATGTCGGCGCACCGCCAGCCCGACCTCGTCGCCGAGTACGCCAAGACGGCGCGCACCCGCGGCCTGCGCGTGCTGATCGCCGGAGCCGGCCTCTCCGCCGCGCTGCCGGGCGTGGTCGCCGCCCACACCGACCTTCCCGTGATCGGCGTGCCGCTCTCGAGCCGCCTGCAGGCGGCCGGCGGGCTCGACGCGATCCTCGCGGTGGTCCAGATGCCGCCGGGCGTGCCGGTGGCGGCCGTCGGGCTCGACAACGCCCGCAACGCGGCGCTGCTCGCCGTGCGGATCATCGACTCGGGCGGCAGCTGGCCGCTTTCGGTCGCCTGAGCCGGGGGCCGCGACACGTGGCTTCTGCGCGGCAGGCCGCATCGCAGCGTGAGGCGCAACGGTGCCGTGTGGGAGCACGTCGCGTCCACCGACCTGTATTCAGGCCGACCTGGTGGCAGGCTCGGGTTCGCGAAGCACCGTGACAGTCTCCTCCGGGAAGACCGCGAGCACTTCCAGATGTCCGCCGAGCGCGGCGACATAGCGTGCGAGCGTGGAGAGGTAGACGTCCTCTTCTTGTTCAATGCGCGAGACGTTCGGCTGGCTGACCTCGAGGGCCGCTGCGATCGTGGCCTGGCTGACGCCGCGTCGGTGGCGGAGCTCGGCCAGCTGCGTCTCGGCGCTCATCAAGCGCTTGTACGCCGCGACCTTTTCTTCGTTCAGCGGTCGCCCAGCGCGTACTTGCTTCCAGTTCTTGGTCGTGGTTTTCGGCATGTCACTCCTTCCCCAGCTGCTTGAGATGCTCGTCGTAGATAGCGTCGGCCAGCGGGATGTTGCGCTCGTACCAGCCGGTCCAGTCGTCGGTCTTGTCGCCACCGAGCAGCACGATCGCCGTGCGAGTGGGATCGAACGCAAACAGCGCTCGCAGATGGCGCCCGATCGAGCGAAGCTCCTTCATGTTGTGGTGTCGTGAGCCCGTGATCGAGTCCACAAATGGCCGGCCGAGGGCGGGACCCTGGCGCTCCAGCTCGTCGATTGCCGCGGCGATCCTCGCTGCATCTTCGTCATCGAGCGCCATGAACCACGCTTCAGCTTCGGCAGTGAGCTCGATGTCCCACGCCATCCGGGTACTATAATGCATGCATAATATCAGTCAAGCATTATGTAGACGGTCCGCCGGGTTACCGCGGCGCGCGCTGCTCGAACTGCGCGCGGCTGATCCGGTAGAGCACGTGAGGGCGAATGGGCGATCCCTCCGCGATCCGCGGGTGGTCGAAGTCCCCTGCGCCGTCGCGGGTCATGCCGATCTTCTCCATCACGCGGCGTGACTTGGCGTTGGCGACCGTGGTGAAGGACACGATCTCGTCGAGACCGAGCGCCCCGAAGCCGTGGGCGAGCGAGGCGATCGCGGCCTCGGGCGCGTAGCCGCGACCCCAGTGCTCGGCGGCGAGGCGCCAGCCGACCTCGACCACCGGGTAGCCGAGGATCGCGTCCGCCGGGTTCAGGCCGACGAAGCCGATGAACTCGGCGATGCCCGGAACCTCGACTGCCCATAGCCCCCAGCCCTGATCCGCAAGCCGCTCCTCGATGACCTCGGCGAGCGCGTCTGACTCGCGCCGCGACAGCGTCGCCGGAAACCACTCCATCACCCGCGGGTCGCCGTTCAGCGCCGCGAACGGCTCGCGGTCGCCAGGCCGCCACGCCCGCAGCAGGAGCCGCTCGGTTTCGAGCGTCGCCACCTCGCTCGCCATCGGCGCCATGTTGGCACGGCCGCCAGGAGACCGCAGGCGAGCGTCGCGACGCGCGGACGCGCCCCAGCCGCGCGCGGCGGGATAATCCCTCCGTGATCGCGCGCTACACCCGCCCGGAGATCGGCGCCCTGTGGACCGACGCGGCGCGCATGGAGTTCTGGCGGCAGGTCGAGGTCGCCGCCGCCGAGGAGACAGACGGCCCGACCGCCGCCGACCTCGAGGCGATCCGCGCCGCAACCTTCACGGTCGAGGCGGTCGCCGAGCGCGAGCTCGTCACCGACCACGACGTCGCCGCTTTCGTCGACGTGCTCTCGGCCTCCGCGGGACCGGGCGGGCGCTGGATCCACTACGGCCTGACCTCCTCGGACGTGCTCGACACCGCGCTCGCGCTGCAGCTGCGCGCGGTCGGCGAGATCGTCCTGACCGGCGCCCGCGAGCTCGTCACGGTGCTGGTCGCGGCGGCCCGCGAGCACGAGCGCACGCTCTGCGTCGGGCGCACCCACGGCGTCCACGCCGAGCCGACGACCTTCGGCATCAAGCTCGCGGGCTTCGCCTTCGAGGCGCACCGCAACGCGGAGCGGCTCACAACCGCCTTTGATGGGGTTGCCGTCGGCAACATGTCGGGTGCGGTGGGCACCTACTCCAGCTCCTCGCCCCAGTTCGAGGAGCGCGTGCTCGCCCGCCTGAATCTGCGCCGCGAGGACATCTCCACGCAGGTGGTTGCGCGCGACCGCCACGCCGCGCTGCTCGGCGCGATCGCCCTCGCCGGCGCCGGGCTCGAGCGCCTCGCGACGGAGATCCGCCACCTCCAGCGCACCGAGGTGCTCGAGGCGGCCGAGCCGTTTCGCTCCGGCCAGCAGAAGGGCTCATCGTCGATGCCCCACAAGCGCAACCCGATCACGGTCGAGCGGATCAGTGGCCTCGCGCGGATCCTGCGCGGCAACGCCAGCGCCGCGCTCGAGAACGTCGCGCTCTGGCACGAGCGAGACATCTCCCACTCCGGCGTCGAGCGCGTGATCCTGCCCGACTCGACGATCCTGCTCGACTACATGCAGCACCTCGCGACCCGCGTCGTGCGCGGCCTCTCGGTCGACACCGCTCGGATGCGCGAGAACCTCGAGCTGACCCACGGCGCCCTGTTCTCCCAGCAGGTCCTGCTCGCGCTCGTCGCGAGCGGCCTCGAGCGCGACGAGGCGTATCGCATCACCCAGCAGCACGCACAGCAGGCGTGGGACACGCGCACCCCGCTGCGCGACCTGCTCGCCGCCGACCCCCGCACCAGCGGGCTGGACCTCGACTCGATCTTCGACTACCGCACGCTGACCCGCCACGCCGGCGAGCTGGTCGCCCGGCTCGACGAGATCGCCTGAGCAGGCGGCGCGGGCTCGCCTACACCCGCAAGACCGCCGTCACAACACGTCGATCGTCTGCCCGACCAGCTCGTCGAGCTCGCGCAGCAGTCCCGGGTCGGCCGAACGATCCCCTTCGACGAGCTGACCGCGCAGTTCGGCGCCGAAGAGCCAACGCGGGCGCCCGCCGTACGGGACGATGTCCGCGACCGGCGCGCCGTTGAACGTCAACGTAACGCGTTTCCCGGCCTTCACGGCGTCGATGACCTCGGCCGTTCGGTCGCGCAGCGCTCGCACGCCGATCTCCATGTCCCAAACCGTAGCAACGCCCGAGGCCGCCCCGGTTGGACAGCCGGCGCCAGCCATCGCGGCACTACGCGCCCAGCAGGATCTCCCACCCCACCACCGCGGTCACCTCGAGCAGCCCACTCTCCGTCCAGGGATCGCCGGCGAGGCGCGCGCGAACGGTCGCCTCGTCGGGCGCGTCGACGATCAGCAGCGTGCTCGCCTCGTCCTCGAGCGGCCCGCCCAGCACCACGAACCCCTCCGCCACCAGCGCGTTCATGAACGCCGCGTGCTCGGCGAAGCCGTCCTGCTCGTCGAGTTCGCGCGAGTGATCCCACGCGCTTGCGCGGCTGCGGGTGACGGCGAGGTAGCGCACACAACGAGCGTAGCCGCCGCCCGGGCCGGCGGTCCTAAGCCGCCGGCAGCAGGTGAGTGAGCGCCAGCCCGAAGCGCCCGGCGATGCGCTCGGCGGCGATCGAGCGATGACAGGCCGCCGGATCGCGCTCGACGCACAACAGGACGGTCGTGCCGGCGGGCGCGAGCTCGGCGCCGATCGCGTCGAGGTCGGCGCGGTCGAGGATCTCGTGCGTGTAGCGCTCGCGGTAGGCGTCGGCGAGCAGCGTGCGGGAGCGCTTGCCGACGCCGAGGCGGTCGTCCTCGCGGTACTGGAGCTGGCGCAGCTGCGTCGTCGGCGCGAGCGTCAGCTCGTGGCGGTAGTCGATCCCGGCGTCGGCCAGCATCGCCATCAGCCGCCGTGCGTTGGCCCACGAGTACTCGCTGCCGCGCACGCCGCGCCGCTGGCGCACGTCCATCAGCAGCGCGACGTCGGCTGCGCGCAGCGCGGCGAGGAAGCCGTCGGCGTCGAAGCCGTAGACGCCGATCGTGGCGAGCGCCGCCACGCTGTTCAGGAGTTGTAGATGACCATCGCGGCGCCGAACAGGATGCAGTAGACCCCGAACGGCCGCAGGTTGCCGCGGCGGAAGAAGCGCGTCAGGAAGTGCACCGTGACGACGGCGGTGGCGGCGGCGAAGACCGCGGCGATCAGAGCCGCGCCGCGGATCCCGTTGTTGCCGAGGTGCCCGGTCAGGTCGCCGATCTTCAGCACGCCGGCGGCGAGGATCGGGGGCGTCGCGAGCAGGAAGCCGAAGCGCGCGGCGTCCGCGTTGTCGAGTCCGCGCACGAGACCCGCCGTCATCACCACGCCGTCGCGGCTGATCCCGGCGATCAGCGCCGAGGACTGCGCGACGCCGATCACGGCCGCCTCGCGGTAGTCCATCGTGTCGAGGTCGCGGGAGCCCTCGGCGTTCAGCCCCTCGCGCACGGCGAGCGCGCGCACCTCCGCGCTGCGGCGATAGCGCTCCGCCCACATCAGCATCACGCCGTTGACGACCAGGAAGACCGACGCGTAGATCGGCTTGGCGAGCGCAACGCGGATCGGGTGCTCGAGCAGCAGGCCGAGGATCCCGACCGGGATCGTCGCGGTGACGATCAGCCACGCGAGGCGCTCGGTCGGCGTCTCGATGCGCCGCTTGGCGATCGAGGAGAACAGCGCGCGGACGATCGCGACCCAGTCGCGCCAGAAGTAGAGCAGCAGGCCGACGGCGCTGCCGACATGCAGCATCACGACGAACGCGAGCCACGGCGACTCGGGCTCCGACTGCCAGGCGACGATGTTGTGCCAGCCGAACAGCGTCGGGAACAGCACGGTGTGGCCGAGGCTCGAGATCGGGAACAGCTCGGTGACGCCCTGGAGCACCCCGAGCACGATCGCCTGGAAGGTCGAGATGGCCGACGCGAGCAGCATTTCGCGCCACCCTAGAGCACCACCGGACGCGTTGGCCGCGTCTCCCATTAGATTTCGGTAAGTGTCCGGCCCGCTCGACCTCCCCCTGATCGCTTCCGGCAAGGTCCGCGACATCTATGAGCTGCCGCCGTCGGGGGATGGCGGCGAGGAGCGGATCCTGATGGTCGCCTCCGACCGGATCTCGACCTACGACGCGGTGCATCCGACGCCGATCCCCGGCAAGGGCCAGGTCCTGACAGGGATGTCGGTGTTCTGGTTCGCGTTGACGGAGGAGATCGTGCCCAACCACCTGATCTCCGCGACCGAGGGGGTGCCGGAGGCGGTCCGCGGGCGGGCGATGGTCGTCCAGCGCCTCGCGATGCTGCCGGTCGAATGCGTCGTGCGCGGCTACCTGTCGGGCTCGGGCTGGAACGACTACCGGGCGAGCGGGTCGGTCTGCGGGATCGAGCTGCCGGAGGGCCTGCGCGAGTCCGAGCAGCTGCCGCGAGCCGCTGTTCACGCCGGCCACCAAGGCCGAGATCGGCGACCACGACGAGAACATCGACTTCGAGGGCGTCGTCGCCGCGCTCGGCGACCGCGAGCTGGCCGAGCGGGTGCGCGACGCCTCGATCGCCGTCTACCTGCGTGCCGCGGAGCACGCGCGCGAGCGGGGGATCATCCTCGCCGACACGAAGTTCGAGTTCGGCCTCGCCCCCGACGGCACGCTCGTGCTCGGCGACGAGGTGCTGACGCCCGACTCCTCGCGCTTCTGGCCGGCCGACGGCTACGAGCCGGGGCGCTCGCAGCCGAGCTTCGACAAGCAACCGGTTCGCGACTGGGCGACCGCCAGCGGCTGGGATCGCACACCGCCGGCCCCGGCGATCCCCGACGACGTCGTGCAGAGCACAGGCGCGCGCTACCGCGAGGCCTACGAGCGGATCGTCGGCGAGCCGCTTGACGCCTGGCTGCGGCGCGCCGGCGCGCCGCACTGATCGCCGCGACTTTGCGCCGCGCGCCGGCACTTCCGCGCCCGCGACTACGATGGGGGCTGTGAAGGCACGCGTGCTGGTACGCCCGAAGGCGGGCATCCTCGACCCCCAGGGGGCGGCGGTCGAACGGGCGCTGCCGGCGCTCGGGTTCGAGGGGGTGCGCGACGTGCGGGTCGGGCGGCTGATCGAGCTCGAGGTCTCCGACCCGGCGCGGCTGGGGGAGATGTGCGAGCGGCTGCTCGCGAACCCGCTGATCGAGGACTACGAGGTGCTCGTCGAGCGCGACGGCGGATGAAGTTCGGCGTCATCTCGTTCCCCGGGAGCTGCGACGACGTCGACGCGCGCCTCGCCTGCGCGCGGGTCGGGGAGGCGGTCGCGCTGTGGCACGCCGACCACGACCTGGCGGGCGTCGACGTGGTCGTGATCCCCGGCGGCTTCTCCTACGGCGACTACCTGCGGGCCGGGGCGATCGCGCGCTTCGCGCCGATCATGACCGAGGTGATCGAGTTCGCCCGCGCCGGCGGTCACGTGATGGGGATCTGCAACGGCTTCCAGGTCTGCTGCGAGGCGGGCCTGCTGCCGGGGGCGCTGCTTGACAACGCCGGCCGGCGCTTCGTCTGCCGCCAGGTGACGCTCGAGCTCGTCAACGCCGACACGGCCTTCACGCGCGGCCTTGAGCCCGGCGAGCGGCTCTCGATCCCGGTCAAGCACACGACCGGGCGCTACTACGCGCCGCCGGAGCTGCTGGAGAGCCTGGAGGCGAACGGCCAGGTGGTGCTGCGCTACGCGCCCGGCGAGAACCCCAACGGCTCGCTCGACGACATCGCCGGCGTGATCAACGAGGCGGGCAACGTGTTCGGCCTGATGCCCCACCCCGAGCACGCCGTCGACCCGCTGACCGGCTCGAGCGACGGGCTCGGGCTGTTCGCTTCGCTCGTCTCCTCGGCGCTGCGCGCCGGCGTATGAGCGCGGCGGCCGCGGAGGGGGCGCAGCGGGCGGTCGCGCTCGGCCTGACCGTCGATGAGTACGAACTGATCGTCGCTCGCATCGGCCGCGAGCCGACGGAGGTCGAGCTCGCGATGTTCAGCCTGTTGTGGTCGGAGCACTGCTCCTACAAGCACTCCAAGCCGCTGCTGCGCGACACTGCCGACGGAGGGCCCGCGGCTGGTGCTCGGGCCGGGCGAGAACGCCGGCGCGGTCGACGTCGGCGGCGGGCTCGCCGTCGCGTTCAAGGTCGAGTCGCACAACCATCCGAGCGCCGTCGAGCCGTTCCAGGGCGCCGCGACCGGCGTCGGGGGGATCCTGCGCGACATCTTCGCGGTCGGCGCGCGGCCGATCGCGATCCTCGACTCGCTGCGCTTCGGCGAGCCGACCAGCGAGCGCTCGCGCTACCTGCTCGACCGCGCGGTCGCCGGGATCGGCCACTACGGCAACTCGATCGGCGTGCCGACGGTCGGCGGCGAGCTCTACTTCGAGGCCCCCTACGAGCAGAACTGCCTGATCAACGCGATGTGCGTGGGGCTGATCGCGACCGAGCGGCTGATCCGCTCAGCCGCGTCCGGGCCCGGAAACCTGCTGGTGCTGTTCGGCGCCTCGACCGGGCGCGACGGGATCGGCGGCGCCTCGGTGCTCGCCTCGGCGGAGCTCGGCGAGGGCGATGAGGCCAAGCGCCCGAGCGTGCAGATCGGCGATCCGTTCGCGGAGAAGAAGCTGATGGAGTGCTCGCTCGATCTGCTCGAGCGGGGCCTGCTGGTCGCGCTCCAGGATCTCGGCGCGGCGGGCCTGACCTCGGCGGCGTGTGAGATGGCGAGCAAGGGGGAGGTCGGGATCGACATCGACGTCGCCCGCGTGCCGCTGCGCGAGGGCGGCATGGAGCCGTTCGAGATCATGGTCTCCGAGTCCCAGGAGCGGATGCTCTGCGTGATCGAGCCGGACGCGCTCGACGCCGTGCTGGCGGTCTGCGCGCACTGGGAGACCGCCGCGGCGACGATCGGCGAGGTGACCGACAGCGGGCTGGTGCGGATCTTCGAGGCCGGGCGGCTGGTCGGCGAGCTGCCGGTCGCGGCGCTGGTCGACGAGTGCCCGGTCTATGAGCTCGACCCGCAGCCGCCGAGCGGGCCGCTGTATCGCGACGCCGCCGCGCACGATCGCCTCCGAGGATCCGGGCGAGGCGCTGCTGGCGCTGCTGCGCTCGCCCAACATCGCCGACCGCCGGCCGCTGTTTGAGCAGTACGACGCGATCGTGCAGTCGCGCACCGTGCGCCGTCCGGGCGCCGCCGACGCCGCCGTGCTGGCGCTGCCGGCGCGCGGGGAGCTCGTGCCCGGGATCGCGATCGCGATCGACGGCAACGGCCGCCGCGTCGCCGCGGACCCCTACTGGGGCACGATCGAGGTCGTGCTCGAGTGCGCCGCGAACCTCGCCTGCGTCGGCGCCGAGCCGCTCGGGCTGACCAACTGCCTGAACTTCGGCAACCCGGAGAAGCCGCACGTCGCCTGGCAGCTGACCGAGAGCGTGCGCGGGCTCGGCGACGCCTGCCGCGCGCTGCGGATCCCCGTCGTCGGCGGCAACGTCTCGCTCTACAACGAGGGCGGCGACGGCCCGATCTACCCGACGCCGGTGGTCGGCCTGGTCGGCGAGCTGCCCGACGTCGCGCGCGCGGGGCGCCTGGGCTTTCGCGCCGAGGGCGACCGGATCGCGGTGGCCGGCGTGTTCGAGCCGGAGATCCGCGGCTCGGAGCTGGCGCGCCTCGGCGGCACGGAGCTGCCGCGGGCGCTGCCCGAGATCGACATCGCGCGCGTCGCCGACGAGCCAGCGCGCGATCCGCGACGCCGTTCGCTCGGGCGCGCTCTCGAGCGCCCACGACATCGCCGAGGGCGGGCTCGCCACCGCGCTCGCGGAGTGCTGCCTGGCCGGCGGGCTCGGCGCCGAGGTCGTGCTGGCGGAAACCGTCAAGCCGCTGCGGGCGCTGTTCGGCGAGGCGCCCGGGGGCTTCGTGGTGAGCGGCGCCGACGCGGCGCTGCGCGAGCTCGGCGAGCACGTGCAGCTGGTGATCATCGGCTCGGTCAGCGGCGGGCGGTTGACGATCGTCGCCGGCGAGGCGCGGATCGAGCTGTCGCTGGAGGCGCTGCGCGAGGCGCACGGGGCGCTGGGCGCGTTGTTTGGGTGAGGGGCGGCGGGCGCGGTCAGCCGGCCGCGTCGATCTGAGCGCGACCGAGGGCGCTGTTTGCGTGGCCTTCCTGTCCATCGCGACACCCCTCGCTGGTACGCTTTAGGCAGGCGATTCGGGCGCAGCCGCGTCGTCGATCCTCAGATGATCTCATCGTCCAGTAGCCCAGAACCGCGCGACGGTCCGCGCGACGAATGCGGCGTCTTCGGGGTCTACGCCCCGGGACACGCGGTGTCGCGCCTGGCCTTCTTCGCGCTCTACGCGCTTCAGCACCGCGGCCAGGAGTCGGCGGGGATCGCGGCGGCCGACCGCGGCGGCAACATCATGACCCGCCGCGACCTCGGCCTGGTCAGTCAGGTTTTCGCCGAGCACGACGTCGCCTCGCTCGGCGGCGAGCTGGCGATCGGGCACGTGCGCTACTCGACCACCGGCTCGAACGCCTGGGCGAACTCGCAGCCGGTGCAGCGGGCGGCCGGCGCGGGCGGCAACCGCCGCGAGCTGGCGCTCGGGCACAACGGCAACCTGATCAACGCGGTCGAGCTGCACGCCGAGCTGCGCGCCGCGGGCGTCGAGTTCGGCTCGACGTCGGACTCGGAGATCATCGCGGCGCTGATCGCGAGCGACCCGGCGGAGCGGGTCGAGGACGCCGTCGCCTCGGTGATGCCGCGGATGCACGGCGCCTTCTCGACCGTGCTGATGACCAAGGACCGCGTGATCGCCTTCCGCGACCCGGCGGGACTTCGCCCGCTCGTGATCGGGCGGGTCGCGCCGCTTCCGGGCGCCACCGAGCCCTACTACTGCGTCGCGAGCGAGTCGTGCGCGCTGGACATCATCGGCGCCGAGCTGGTGCGCGACGTCGCGCCCGGCGAGATCGTCTCGCTGAGCGAGGAGGGCCTCGAGTCGGTGGCGGTGTTCGAGGGTGAGCGCGAGGCGTTCTGCGTGTTCGAGTACATCTACTTCGCGCGACCGGACTCGCGGATGGGCGGCAACGCGCTGCAGGTCGTGCGCGGGCGGATGGGCGAGATCCTCGCGCGCGAGGCGCCGGTCGAGGCCGACCTCGTGATCCCCGTGCCCGACTCCGGCAACCCGGCCGCGCGCGGCTACGCGCGCGCCAGCGGCCTGCCGCAGGACGACGGCTTCGTCAAGAACCGCTACGTCCAGCGGACCTTCATCCAGCCCGGCCAGGAGCTCCGCAAGCACGGCCTGCGGCTGAAGTTCAACCCGCTGCCCGAGGTCGTCGCCGGCAAGCGCCTGGTCGTCGTCGATGACTCGATCGTGCGCGGCAACACGACGCGCCAGATCGTGCGGATGCTGCGCGACGCCGGCGCGGCGGAGATCCACCTGCGGATCACGGCGCCGCCGATCAAGCACCCCTGCCACTACGGCATCGACATGTCGACGCGTGAGGAGATGGTCGCCCACGGGCGAACCGTCGATGAGATCGCGACCGAGCTCGGCTGCGACTCGCTCGCCTACCTCTCGCTCGAGGGCGTCTACGAGGCGATCGGCGGCTCGCGCGATCGCCACTGCGACGCCTGCTTCACCGGCGAGTATCCGCTCGCCGGCAGCGAGGGCGCGCTCGGCAAGAACGCGCTCGAGCTGCCCGTGCTCGCGGTCTGAGCGCGCCGCCGCGAGGCTTGGCGGTACCTGACGCGGCCCGGCCAGGCCGCCGGGTTTCACGCTGACGAAAAACCGGGGCTGATCCCGCGCAGTTACCAGATGGGTACGTTTCTGCCCTGTATATGGGTGGGTGACTACACCCCTATATGGGTGAAAAACCAAGTCCCGGCAATGGACCGTTTCCCTGGTAGGTGACCGCCCCTGCTGCGAGGATTCCGACGCTGGGCAGTGCCCGGAAGTCGAGCGGGTCCGACGCACCTGTTTTTGTACATATGGAGCAGCGAACGCCTGTATCTGCAGGTAGGCTCGACGGTCAACAAGGCTTGAACGCAAATTGCGAGGACGCACCGGCTGACTTCGGGGGGAGACGGCTCTAATAGAGAAACGAACGCAGCGTGGTCATCGACATATCGAAGGATGGACGGGTGAGAACGACTCTCGGACAGGACGACGCTGCTTCGGACCCGGGCGGGGCGGTCGCCCGTAGCGGGCACCGCTCGTCCGGGTCGCACGAGCGTCGCCGTCACGTTCAGCCCGCCGCCCCCGCGGTCTCGGCCATGAGCGCCGCCGTGGATGGCGCGAGCCCCGCCGAGACGGCGCCGAGCGCGTTTCCGCTCTACCAGAGCGCCCTGGCTTCCGCCGCGGGTGAGGCGGCAATCGCCCTGCCTGTCGGGCCGTCCGGCGATCCGTTTCATGAGCTCGCTGAGCTTCGCCGCCGCCATCGCGCGACGACGGACGCCGCTGTCGACGCGGACTCCGACGGCCAGCGCGACGTTCGCCGGCGCGAGCGCACCTACCGCCGGCTGCTCGGCGCTGGCCGACGCGCTGATGGTTCTCGTCGCGGTGGCCGTGACGTTCGAGCTGATCGGCGGCTCCGCCCTGCGGCCGCTCGATCTGGTGCTCGCGCCGCTGATCGTCCTGGCGGCAAAGGTCGGCGGCCTCTACGACAAGGACGAGCTCGTGATCGAGCACTCGACGCTGAACGAGCTGCCGCGCCTGGTCAACCTTGCCGCGATGACGACGCTGCTGATTTGGCTTGCGCGCCACTACCTCGTCGTGGGGGCGCCGGGGACGAAGACCCTGCTGGCTCTCTGGGTGCTGATGACGCTCGCGCTCGTGCTCGGACGCTCGAGCGCGCGCGAGCTGGCGCGGCATCTGTCGCCGATCGAGCGCTGCCTGCTCGTGGGGCGACCGAGCGTCTTCGAGCAGCTGGAGAGCAAATTCGCGAGCTACCCGCGGGTGAGCATGGTCGGCCGCGTCAAGACCGAGGAGGTCGCCGGCGACCACCGGCTGCTGCGCGAGATCGCCGAACGCGACCAGGTTCACCGGATCATCATCGACACCGACGCGTCGAGCGCCGCGGCGACGCTGGGGATCGTCCGGGCGGCCAACGCGACCGGCCTGCAGGTCAGCCTGCTGCCGAGCATGCTCGCCGCCGTCGGCGGCTCGGTCGTGTTCGACGACGTCGGCGGCCTGGTGCTGATGGGCGTGCCGCGCTTCGGCCTGAGCCGTTCCTCGCAGATCCTCAAGCGGGACTTCGACCTCGCGGGCGCGACGCTCGTCCTGCTCTTCGCCGCGCCGCTGATGGCCGCGATCGCCGCTGGCCGTCAAGCTCGGCTCCCCCGGGCCGGTGCTGTTCCGCCAGACCCGCGTCGGCCGCGACGGGCAGCCGTTTCAGATGCTCAAGTTCCGAAGCATGGTCGACGGCGCCGACGCGATGAAGGATGCGCTGCGCGAGCACAACGAGGCCGACGGGCTGTTCAAGATCGACGCCGATCCCCGGATCACGCGCATCGGCCGGCTGCTGCGGCGTACCGGCCTCGACGAGCTGCCGCAGCTCTTCAACGTGCTGACCGGCGACATGAGCCTGGTCGGGCCGCGGCCGCTCGTGCTCGACGAGGACCTCCGCGTCACCGGCTTCGACCGCCACCGCCTGCACCTCACGCCCGGCATCACGGGCCGCTGGCAGACGCTCGGCGCGGCGCGCATCCCGCTCGAGGAGATGGTCAAGATCGACTATCTCTACATCGCCAACTGGTCGCCCTGGGCCGACTTCAAGATCATCGTGGAAACCGTCGGCTATCTCGCCCGCCGTCGCGGGCAGTGACGCAGCGGCGCCGGTAGCTCAGCGCCCGCCGAGCAGCCGGCGCAGCCGGCCGCCGGGCGCGGCCACCTCGACGTGCGGGCGGGCGGGTATCTCGCCGCCGGCGAGGATCGCCGCCGGCACCGATTCGGTGAGCCACTCGCGCAACGCGCCAAGCCCGGCCTGCTCGATCTCGGCGGCGATCGACGGCGAGCGGCGGATCGGATCGTGGGCGTCCGACGCGACGTTGTGGATCAGACCATCCGCGACGAGCTCGAGCGAGAAGCGGCGCACCGGCTCGCCGAACGTCCCTCCGAGCGATCCCGCGGTGAGCGACCCGAGCGCGCCTGCGTCGATCAGGCCTTCGAGCATCTTGCGGTCGCGCTGGAAGGCCGGGCAGCGCTCGGGGTGGGCGAGCAGCACGCGGTAGCCCTGGCGCTGGAGGTCGGCGACCAGCAGGTCGAGCCCGGTCGCCACGACCGTGAACGGGGGCTCCACGAGGAGCCAGCGGCCGCCGCCGAGCGTCAGGCGTGAGAGCTCGCCGGCCGCGAGGTCGCCGATTCGCGTCATCGCGAGCTCGGCGCCGGTGCGGATCTCGAGCGCGACGCCCTCCGCGCCCAGTCTCGCGTTCAGCTCTCCAACCAACGTCGCGATCGTCTCCGCGCGGTTGCGGTACTCCCAGCTCACATGCGGGGTTGCGACGATCGTGCGTGTGCCGGCGGCCGCCGCGGCGCGCGCCATCTCCAGCGACTCCTCGAGCGTCGAGGGACCGTCGTCGATTCCGGGCAGGACATGGCAGTGGAGATCGATCACGGGCGCCGGGTAACTCTATGCCGCCGCGGGTGATCGACGGCATTCGCGCTGAGCGCAGGCGACGCGGCAAAGCCCCACGGGCACTGGGGATCGACGGGTGGCGTATCTGCCCCTCCGGCGGGCAGGTCGGCCGGTACCATGGGGTGCCTGAGATTTGGGACACACGCACGAAGCGTGGTTTTCCGGCGCGCCATAGGTTGGCCCGGATGCGCGAGGCCGGCGAGGCCGAAGCGCGTCTTCGCGACCGTGGCGGCCGCCCCGAGAATGGATCACACGAGTCACATCCACTGGAACTGCCGGCAAAACGCGCGGCGCATCGCCGGGCGGGCGCCAGCCGGCCTGTGCAGGCTGTCACACGGGGATCCTCGACCGGCCCGCCCCGGCCTGTGAGCGCTTCGGCGATCGTGTTCGAGCCGCGTCACGACACGGCTGAGGTGGCGGAGCAGGCGCGGTCGCTCGGCCGCGTCGCCATCGTCCACGACTACCTCAACCAGCGCGGCGGCGCCGAGAAGGTCGTGCTCGAGATGGCGAAGCTCTGGCCGGCGGCGCCGATCTACACCTCGCTCTACCGCCCGGATTCGACCTTCGAGGAGTTCCGCGGCCTCGACGTCCGCACCAGCTTCCTCGATCGATTCCCGGTCGACCGCGGCTTTCGCAACCTCTTCCCGCTCTATCCGGCGGCTTTCCGCTCGTTCGGAGAGATCGACGCCGATGTCGTGATCGCCAGCTCGAGCGGCTGGGCGCACATGGCGCGCGCCGTCGAGGGTGCCGCGCACGTCGTGTACTGCCACACGCCGGCGCGCTGGCTCCACCGAGACGACTACATGAGCTCGGGTGGCAGCGCGTCGCACGCCGCCAGTCGCTGCTGGCTCCGTTCGGCGGCGGCCTTGCGCCGCTTCGACGCCCGCGCGGCGCGGCGCGCCGACGCCTACGTCGCGATCAGCGTAGTCGGTGCGCCAGCGGATCCGGCGCGCCTACGGCATCGATGCTCCGGTCGTCTATCCGCCGGTGGACACTGGCGCATCTACGTCCGCGCGCCGCGCGGTGAGCGCCTGCTCGTCGTCTCGCGGCTGCTGCCCTACAAGCGCGTCGACCTCGTCGTCGATGCGGCGCGCCAGTCTCGGTCTCGGCTTGGACGTCGTCGGCGACGGGCCGCTGCTCGACGAGCTGCGCCGCAGCGCCGGGCCCGAGACGACGTTTCACGGCGCCGTCGGCGAGGACGCCGTGACGAAGCTGCTCGAGAGCTGCTCGAGCGTTTGCGTTGCCGGCGAGGAGGACTTCGGCATCGTGGCCGTGGAGGCGCAGGCGGCCGGCAAGCCGGTCGTCGCCTACGGGCGCGGAGGTGCGCGAGAGACGGTCCTCGATGGCGTCACCGGCGTGCTGTTCGAGGAGCAGACGGTCGACTGCGTGGCAGACGCCATCGCGGCCTGCGAGCTTCTCGACACCCCCCCGGAGCGAATCGCCGCGAGTGCTGCCCGCTTCTCGGTCGCGGCGTTCGCCGACGGGACTGACGCACATCCTGGAAGCGACACGCGACCACCAGGACTCTGGTGGGCGAGCCACGATGCCGATGGGTGCCGAATGAGCCGGCCGGAGCAACCAGCGGAGCGCTACCCGGTGATGCCGCCGCAGTCGGAGTCGGCCGGCGACGCTCCCGACCTGCGTGCCTACCTGGCGCCGATCTGGCGGTGGAAGTGGGTGATCGTCGCGATCACGATCCTCGCCGCGGGCGTGACCTACGCGCTCACCGTGCACGAGGCCAAGACGTACACGTCGACGGCGCGGCTGCTCGTGCAGAACGCCGACCCTGCCGCGTCGGTGGCTTCGTCCGTGACCGCGGGCCAGACCTTGAACACGCCGACTCCGCAGGCGCTCGCGAACGTCGCGACGCAGATCACAGGACAGGTCAATACCGCGAGCGTTTATCGCCTGCTCGGTGGCGCCACGGGGTCCGCTGGCACGGTCGCCGCCACACCAGAGAGCACATCGACGGTGATTGACGTATCGGCCTCGAGCCACTCCCCGGCGCTCGCCGCCCGGCTCGCCAACACCTACGTGAGCGCGTTCCTCGCCTCGCAGTCGCAGTCGGTCAGCGCCGCGGCGACCAGTGACGTGACGGCCGCGCGCGCCACCCTGGCAGCGTTGCCCGGAGGGCCTGCCACCGCTGCTCAGCGCGACGCGCTGCTTACCCAGATCGCCCAGTACAACACGATCGCGCGCAACCCGCTCCCCGGCGCGCAGGTCGTCGACGCCGCCGTCGCTCCGACGGCGCCGAGCGCTCCCAAACCGGCTCGCAACGCGATCCTCGCGGCCGTCGTCGGCCTGCTGCTCGGCATCGGCCTCGCGTTCCTTCTCGACCTCGCCGATCGCCGCCTTGTCCGCGTCTCGACCGTCGAATCGCTCTACGGTCGCTCGGTGGTCGCGGTTCTGCCGCACATGGGCAACAACCCGTCAACGCCGGCAGCCGGATCGTTCCTGACGCCGCTCGAGTTCATCGAGGTGATGCGGAGCCTGCGTGTGAACGTGCGGCTCGCGATGAGCGGTCAGCCGCTCAAGAGCGTGCTGGTGACGAGCGCGCTGCCCGGCGAGGGCAAGTCAACCGTCGTGCGCGACCTCGCCTTCGCGCACGCCGACGCGGGCGAGCGAGTCCTGGTCATCGACTGCGACCTTCGCCGCCCGAGCGTTTCGCGCATGTTCGGGATCGAGCCCGCGCTCGGTTTGACCCACGTCCTGCGGCGCGAGGTAGACCCTGCCGCGACCGCGGTGACCGTGTTTCGCACGAACCCGGCGTCGTCGAACGGGTCGTCGCACCACGCGATGGCGACCGGCGATCCGCGCATGCTCGGATCGATCGACGTGATCGCCCACGGCGAGCGCGTCGACAGCCCGGGGGCGCTGCTGTCGTCGGACGTGATGAAGGAACTCCTGACCGTGACCACGGCTCAGTACGACGTGGTGATCCTCGACACCTCGCCGATCCTCACCGTCAGCGACGCCGTGCCGCTGCTCGACCAGGTCGGCGCGGTGCTGTTCCTGGCGCGCCTCGGCGTGACGACGCGTGAGGCGGCGGAGCGCCTGACAGAGCTTGGACGGCGTGTTCCGGCGATGAACCTCGTGGGTATCGTCGTCAACGACATGCGCGGAAGCTATGTCGACGAGGGGTACGGCTACTACAGCAAGTACGGCTACGCCTACGGCAACCCGGAAGCTGCGCCGGCCGCGCAGGCTGCCCAGGTCTACGCCCCCCTGGCCGCGGAAGCCGCGCCATCGGTGGCAGCGCCCGCATCTCCGTCTCCGTCGCCGCGAGCCTGCCGAGGCGCAGCCTCCGCCGTCGCCGTTTGCGCCGGCGCTGCCGTACGACCCGGCGACGCCATATGACGCAGGGCGATAGGGCCGTCGTCCGCTCGTAGGACGGTCGACGATGTCACCGGCTGGCTCGATAGGTCTCGGCACACGGCGGCCGCGCCGCGTCGTCGGCGCGAGCTCGCCTCCGGGCCAAGCTGGCGGTGCTCGTGGCCGGTGCGGCGGTGGTCGTGGCGACGTCGGCCGCCGTCACCTACGCGCCGGTACCCCGGCTGTTCCTCGTCCTCGTGCCCGTCGGGCTCGCCGTGGCGCTTCATGGTGTTCGTGTCGACGCACGCTGGCCGCGGTGCTGCTCGGCGCATCGATCCCGGTAATTCAGGACGTCACCGGCGGTCATCTTGGCCTGCACGTGGCGGCGAGCGACGTTGTCCTCGTGCTGATCGAGGCGCGCCTGCTGGCAGACGCCGCCGTGTCCACACGACAGACTCGGCATTCTGCGTGCGCTGCGGCCCGTCCGCATCGCGTTCGCCCAGTACGGCTGGCTGATCGTCGTCCTGCTTGTCCTGCACTTTGGCTTGGGTTCGGCGGTCAAGAGCTTGCAACGCATCGAGTTGTTCGCTGCTTCCGGCGCTTGCCGGAGCGTTTCTCGCGCTTCGCGGCGACCAGCATGCTCGTCCTGCGGGCATACGTGGTCGTAGCCACAGCTGCTCGCCGTGGCCTGGCCGATACTGAACGCGCACGGGCTGGCGGGCCAGTTCGCACAAGAACACGACCGGCCAGCTGATCGTCGGCGCGATTCTGCTGCTGATCGCGCGTTCGCAGCTCTCGGGCGTCTTGCTGCCTGTCTGCCGCTGCTCGTCGTCGGCCTCGCGCTCACTGCGAGCCGTGGGTCGGTGCTCGCCGTGGCCGTGGGTCGTCGCGTTCTCTCAGTGATGGTCGGCGGCCCCGAGCCGCCGGACACTCGTCGCTCGCACGCTCGTCATCGTGGCCGCCGGGCTCGCGATCTACCAGTTCCTCCCTGGCGACGTGACGGCGCACTTCACGAACTTGTCAGGCAGCGGCACGGAGCGCCAGCGCCTACAACATCGACATCCGCTATCGAGTACGACCACGACGCCGAGACCCTGATCGCAGCGCATCCGTGGACCGGCGTCGGGGTCGGCAACTACCTGGCAGGCCAGGCGGCGCTCGGCACCCAGACGACCGATCCACACGACGTCATCCTTCTCGAGGCGGCCGAGGGCGGCTATGTGTTTGCGGCGAGCTTCCTGCTTCTGATCGGCGGCGCGGCGCTTGCGCTCTGGCGCCTGCGGCGGGTCGAGCTCGCGCCGGCCGCGGCCGCGGTACTTCTGGCGACAGTCGCTCACGGCCTAGTCGACGTCTACTGGGTGCGCGGTTTGCCGGTTCTTGGCTTCCTGCTCGTCGGGATGGTCTGCGGGCTTGTGGCGCGACGACGGCCGGGGCCGGCGACGTGATGGCACGCGAGGTTCACGTTGTTGTCGTCGCCTTTCATGCAGCCGGAGCAGCTCTCGCGCTGACTCGCAGCTCTTGATCGGCAGTTTGCCGTCACGGTCATCGACAACTCCTCCTCCGCAGAGGTGGCTGCGGTTGCGCATCGGTGGGGGGCGGAGTACGTCGACGCGGGCAGCAACCGGGGCTTTGCGGCGGGGGTAAACGTTGCGCTTCGTCGACTCGCGATGGGTGACGTCGGACGTGCTGCTCCTCAATCCAGATGCGGCAATCGAGCCTGAGGGCGTTCGCGAGCTTTCACGGTTCCTGCACCGCCCCGGACATCGAGCGGGTCGCGGCGGTCGCTCCACGTCTCGTTGGCTCAACGGGCTCGCCGCAGCAGGTCGTTTGGCCGCTTCCGACGCCGGGGCGGATGTGGCTCGAGGCGGTTGGGCTAGGCCGCGTCGCCATCAAGGACACGTTTGTCGTCGGCGCCGTGCTGCTTCTGCGGCGGGAGGCACTCGATGATGTCGGACTGTTCGACGAGCGGTTCTTCCTCTACGCAGAGGAGGCCGACTGGCAACGGCGTGCGCTCGCGTGTGGATGGGCGTCGGCGGTGGACGTGGACGTCGTCGCAGCAGCACGCTGGGGCCGGCACGAGCATCGATTCGCAACGGCGGGAGACGCTGTTTCACGCAGCGCAACAGACCTACATCACTAAGTGGTACGGCCAGTCGGCGGCTGGTGCTCCTACCGTGCGGCGGCGTTCCTCGGCGCGGGGGTGCGCTCCCTCATGCTGACCCGCGACGGCCGCAAGGAGGCGGCTCGCCGGACGCTCCTCTACTTTCGAGGGCCTCGTCGATGCGCCGCGGCGGAGCTGAAATAGCGCAATGCCACGCGTGCTCCATATCGTTGTGACGGACGCTTTCGCCGGCGTAGAGCGTTATGTCTCGGAGGTGGCAAGCGAGACCGCGAAACGGGGATGGGAGGTAGCTGTCGTTGGCGGCAGCGCCAATGGGATGAGACCCGCGCTTGATGACAAGGTGCGCTGGGAGCCGGGAGGCACCTTGGTCGAGTCTCTGAGGTCTGTAAGTCGGCTCGGTCGCTGGGACGTTTGCCACGTGCAGATGACGGCCGCTGAGGCGGTTGCAGTCGCAACACGGCGGATTCATCGCGCCCCCATCGTCACGACTCGGCAGTTCGCGGCCCGGCGGGGCTCCAGCCTTGTAGGTCGCATCGGTGCGCCGTGGATCGCGTCAGGCATCGCACGTGAGATCGCAGTCAGCGAGTTCATCGCGCGCAACCTCGAGCGCCCACCTGCCGCGGTCATTCTCTCCGGCGTTTCCCAGCCGCCATGTCTCTGGCGTGACACGAACCGCAACGTCGCTTGTGCTGCAGCGGTTGGAGCCCGAGAAAGACACGCTAACCGCCCTTGCTGCCTGGCAGTCGTCCCTGCTCGCCGAAGACGGATGGTCCATGCGCATTGTCGGAGAGGGATCGGAGAGACGCATGCTCGAAGCCTGGGTGGCAGCGCAAGAGATCCCTGGCGTCACGTTCACCGGTTGGACAGCCGAAGTGGCGACGGAGTTGCAGGGTGCCGGCATTCTGTTTGCCTCGGCGCGTGCCGAGCCGCTCGGGCTCTCCGTAGTCGAGGCGATGGCGGCCGGCGTGCCAGTGGTAGCCACCGCGTCTGGGGGACATCTCGAGACCGTCGGACTTGTGCCAGACGCGCCGCTCTTCCCGCCAGGCGACGCTGCGGCGGGAGCGGCCGGCCTCCGATCACTCGTATCGGCCTCGACACGGGCGCGCATCTCCGCGGCGGGACGGCGCGTTGTTGCGGATCACTTTACGGTCGAAAGCCATGTCGATCGCCTGCTGGTTCAATATGAAGCCGCTCGTGCGGCCAGCACGAGGCGCCGCTGGTCGAGGATCTCGGAGCGTCTAGCGTGAGCACGGCCAGGCGGTTAGTCACGACCGCGGATGGCGCCGAGGCGCCTGCCGACGCGTCGCCACTTCGGGAGCTGGTCGTCTGCTCGCTCGAGCCGTGGGACGACGTCTGGCGGCGGAACCAATTTCTCGCCGAGGAGCTTTTGCGGCGCCGTCCGGCGCTGCGCATTCTGTTCGTCGAGCCGGCAGCCGACGTGCTGTTCGAGCTTTCACGGCGACGTCGTCCCACCGGTGCGCACACGAGTGTGCTGCGCGGCGGTCGGCTCTACGCTTTTCGGCCGCTCAAGCCGCTTCCGCGCCGATGTGGATCGTTCAGCGACCGGTGGCTTCACCGTTCCGTGGTAGTTGCGACGCAGCGACTTGGGTTCACCCAGCCCACGCTCTGGCTGAACGATGTCAACTATGCGCCACTGATTCGTCGGACGCGTTGGCCGTCAGTGTACGACGTAACCGACGACTGGCTGCTTGCTCCGTTCGCACCACGAGAGATTGCTCGCCTGCAAGCTCTTGACGCGCTTGCACTCGACGATGCTGACGAGGTCGTTGTCTGTTCCCCAGCGCTCGCTGCGAGTCGGGGACGTGATCGCGCTGTGATCCTGATACCCAACGGCGTCGACACCGAGCACTTCCGTCGCGCACGCCCCCGGCCGGCCGACCTCGCGCCGGCACCTACGGCCGTCTACGTCGGAACGCTTCACGAATCCCGGCTCGACGTTGAACTCATCATAGAGCTCGCCCAATCGGTGAGCAGTCTGTCAGTCGTGCTCGTCGGACCTGATGCACTTTCAGCAGCGGCGAGGGCCCGGCTAGAAGCCCAGCCCACAATTTTTGTGCTCGGGCCTCGCGCGTATGCAGATGTGCCTGCCTATCTGCAGCACGCGGACATCGTGATCGTCCCCCACCTCGTCACACCTTTTACCGAGAGCCTCGACCCCATCAAGGCGTATGAATGTCTAGCTGTCCAAACGCCTACCGTCGCGACTCCGGTCGCAGGATTCCGCGAGCTCGGCGCCTCGATCCGCGTGGCTTCCCGCGAGTCATTCGTGTCAGCCGTACAAGAGACGCTAGCGGCTCCGCTACCGCGATATGCGGCTACGGATGCGGCTAGCTGGGAAGACCGCGCACGAGCTTTCGAACGAGCGCTGATGCGCGCGGGCGGCCGGGCCGGGCATGAGGTAAGACAATGATGCGGGCTAGCCACAATGGCGAGCCCGGGCCAGCAATCCTCTGGCCGCGCGCTGTGGGCGCCTTCGCCCTTTGCCTTTCACAGGCTCACCCGATCCCCGAGAGCGAAAGGCGGTGGGATCCGAGCCTCGCCGAGTGGCGGATAGAAGCAGCTGGAGAGCGCCCGCTCTTCCGTGGCCATACTCAGCCGCATCGTGCCGGCCGCGAGCCCGAACCCCACCGCGGCTTTCGCCGTGGCCTAGTCCGCGAGGGCCCATGACTCCGGTGTCACACGACACACCGGGACAACCGTCCGCCCGGACACGCCTGCGCTTCTTGCTCGGAGATCGGCCGACGCTGATCACGACGCTGGTTCTTGTGTCGGTGCTCGCAGGCCTCATGGAGTCAGCGATCCTCACAGCCGTGGCGCAGGCTGCGGCCGCCCTCGTGGACGGCGTGAGGCGCGTGCACGTTTCCGTCGGTCCGTTACACCTCACCGCGACGCTCGCATTGTTGCTCGCTGCGGCCCTCGCATTTGCGGTTGTGCGCCTCGCATTGATGGTGCCCGTCTCCGTTTTGCCGGCGCGCATAGGGGCCGACGTGCAGGCTCGATTGCGACTCAACCTGTTCAGCGCGTTCACGCATGCCTCTTGGACCGTGCAATCGCGTGACCGGGAGGGGCACTTACAGGAGCTCATGACAAACCAAGTGGCTCAAGCCACCGGCGCGGCCCTTCAGGCCGCCCAATGCCTTACGGCCGGGCTCACACTTCTTGTTCTCGTGCTTTCGGCGCTGGTTCTGAACCTGCTTGGCGCTCTGTTCGTTGTAGCGGCCGCCCTTCTCCTCTTTGGGCTGCTAAGACCCCTCAACGAACTAGGGGCTCGTCACGCGCGAGCGCTTTCCCAGGCTCAAATGCAGTTCGCGAGCGGCGTCGGCGAGGCAACAAGGCTTGCCGAGGAAACCTACGTTTTCGGGGTAGGCACCGCTCAGCGTCAACGCATCGCAGACGCGGTCGAATCCGCCCAAAATCTCTTTTTCCGCACACAAATGATTGGCAATCTCATTCCAAACCTTTATCGGGGTGCGATATACGTCATTGTGATTTTGGGCCTTGCAGCATTAAATGCTGCGCACACCAGCCACGCAGCGTCGCTAGGCGCCGTTGTGCTCTTGCTCGTCCGTGCGGGAGGATACGGCCAGGCCGCTCAGGGCTCATACACGCTGGTTCGTCAGGCACTGCCCTACGTTGACCGCGTGCAGGAGGCGGAGCAGCGTTATGAGGCAAGCGCGCCGGTCGCCGGCACAAAGTCCTTTAACACGGTACGCAGCCTAGCCTTTGAGAACGTATATTTTGCCTACGCGGAGGAGCGACCGGTGCTGTCGGACATCATTTTTGAGGTGAAAGGTGGCGAGGCGATCGGCATCATCGGGCCGTCGGGCGCCGGCAAGTCGACTTTGGTGCAAATCCTTTTACGCCTAAGGACCGCCGAGCACGGCCGGTATCTTGTGAACGGTACTCTTGCGGCGGACCTTGACCGGCACGATTGGTACGCGCGAGTGGCGTACGTACCTCAAGAGCCCCGCCTCTTGCACGCGTCAGTGGCCGATAACATCCGTTATTTTCGCAAAATTGACGATGCGGCGGTCCAGCGAGCTGCTCGGCTCGCCCGGATTCACGACGATATCGTCTCGTGGCCGCAAGGCTACGAAACCATTATCGGCCCTCGAGCCGACGCAGTATCGGGGGGGCAGCAGCAGCGCGTTTGCATCGCGCGCGCTCTTGTGGGGCGGCCAGAGATGCTCGTTCTCGACGAGCCGACTAGCGCGCTCGATCCGCGGTCAGAGAGTCTACTGCAGGAGTCTCTTTTTGCACTGAAAGGTCAGCTCACGCTCTTCATTATTGCGCATCGTATGACGACGCTGGACCTATGCGACCGCGTGATGGTGGTGGTGGATGGCAAGCTCGAGGCGTTCGACACTTCGGAGCATGTGAGCCTAAACAGTGTCTACTATCGGTCGGCGTCTGCGCTTTCCTTGCGGTCGGTTTCGGTGCCTCTGCCGTGAGATTTTACGTGGCGGCGGCGGCGCGGGGTCCAGAGTTGTGTGGCGAGTCAAACATTGATGCGGCAGTCCGAGGCGGCCGGGTAAGGTGAGTTTATTCGAGGCCGGGCGGCAGTCGCCCATGGTTGTGCGGCTGCCTCAGTTTCATCTCGTTGGCGACGACTTAGTGTTTCTTATTTCGGGTAGACCGCACGCTCGACTATCGCGCTTCGAGGCTGACGTGTGGAACGCGTTGGGATCCGGCGTTGCGCTTGAGGAGCTGAAACGGCGGTTTTCGGAGAAGGCCGATGACGTCGTCCGCCGCTTCAAGGAGCTCGGCGTTTGTCAGTTGGCCGACCTTCACTGGTCGACCGGTCGGCGCCGCGTGCTGGTCGTAGAGCCTCACGGCGACGACGCGGCTTTGAGCATCGGTGGCACAATGTGGTCGCGGCGTCACGAGTATTAATTCGTGGTCGCGACGGTTGCCAGTCGCAGTAATTTCACCAGCTACTACTCGCTCGCCCGCGATTATTTTGACGTCGATGCCGTTTCGTTCCTGCGCGCGGCAGAGGGCGAGCTTTTCGTTCGCGTTCTTGGCGGCCAGTACCGCGCTCTGGGCCGCTCCGACGCTCCCCTCCCGCTATCACGGCGGCAACTGGTCGCTGGACTGGTATCGCCGGCACGCCCCGGACGTTAACGTTTCATGTTCCGTCAGGGATCGGAGAAGGAGCTTTCCGACTGGGTGGACGTCATCCGCGATCTGATTCTCCAGCGAGAATGCCGACGAAATCTGGATTCCGCTCGGTCTCGCGCATACCGACCACCAGCTCACCCGCAACGCCTGTCTGCGGGCGCTGTCGCGGAACGAACCTTCTCCGCCTCCGGCCCGTCGTCCGCCTCTACGAAGACATACCTTACGTCACGCGCCACCCCGAGGCTGCGGCTTCTGCGGTGGTACGCTTGAGCATGCGGGCGCGGAAATGGCCCGAAGTGGTTCCAGCCGCTTCCGCCTTCGCGCAAAAGTCGCATCTGGCGTCCCTCTACGGCTCGCAGTTCAGTTGGAGGCCATGCGCGAAGACATCGAGGCTGCCGCGCGTCAAACAGGCGGGACCGAGGGCATGGCGGAAGTCTTCTGCGCGCTGATCGATTGGCGAATGCAGTGGAGCCTCTTGCCTTCGACTCGGACCAGGCCGGCCGACGCCAGACCCGGGAACGTGGGCGGCCGTGGCTCTGGCGCGACTGCAACGCAGAGCGCATTCGCCTGCTGCTCGCACGCCCCGTCGGCGGCTGGGCCGAAGATGGCCGACTTTCTGCTGGAGGCCTTTCCCGAGGCGTCTTCTGACGTGTACGCCTCCGAACAGGTGGCGGCCGAGGTCTCGGACTCCGACCGCCAGCGCGTTCGCCTGCACCGGTCGGCGCGGGATCGATCAACTGGCGGTGCCGAGGCCTGTGGCTGCTGGCGAGCGCACGGTGCCGACCCTGTTTGTGGCGGGGAAAAACCGCTCCCGCAAGCGAGCTGGCTGTCGTCCCTTGGCTGGGGAGCGATACCGCCGTCGTGCGAACGATGGAGCACTTGATGGTCGCCCTGTGCGAGCCGTGTCTGTAGAGTCGCGATGACCTGGTGGGACGAGGCGTACCATCGGTCCGCCCGACCATCCGTTGCGACCGACCTAGGCTTTGGGATTGGCCTGGAGTCGACTGGCGGTACGAGCCTTAGCCATGCGCTCGGACGCCTTGGCCTGAAGACAGTCCACCCTCCCGCACACGTTTAGACCCGCCGCGAGATCGTCACGTATCTCGATCGAGGAGCTTCCGGCCCGCTCCAGCTGACGATCCTTCGAGATCACGACAGCGTCTCCGATACGCCGGTCTGCTGCGTCTACGCGGGCCTCGACGCGGCCTACTCAGACGCCAAGTTCATCCTCACCGTCCGCGACGAGGAGGAGTGGCTTCGCTCATGCGAAGCGTACTGGACCGACTTCGCAAAGCACCCTCGCCGCCAGGGCGCGCGAGCCGTGCTGGCGAGCTGGGCGCGCGGCGGCCGGACGCCCTTCGATCGGGGGGTGCGCGCGCTCGTCGCGAGCCCGCTCAACCGTCGACTCGGCCGCCCGATCGACCATTCGGCTTACACGTTCGCTGTCGAGGACCACCTTTACGGCGACAGCTCGTTCGACGCCGCACGCTTCGCCGAACGACGGCGTTCGTACGAACTCGGCGTCCAGCGTCACTTCGCGGCGCGACCCGAGAAGCTGCTCGTCCTCGATGTTTGCAACGGCGAGGGATGGGAGAAGCTGTGTGCCTTCCTCGGTCTCGAGGCGCCGAAGGAGCCGTTCCGTGGATGAACGACCTAGCGCTGCGACACGAATGAAGGACCGACTCGATTCAGAGCCGCAGGTTGTGCGGCAGACGCCTTCCACGCCCACGCCTACGCCGACGATCGAGCATCGCCTGCGCGTCCTCATGGTGGCGGCGACGGCCGTCCACGGCGGTCATGTCGTCCAGATGGAGAAGACGGCGGAGGCTCTGGAGGGCATGGGCCACGAAGTGGCCGTTGCCGACGCGACGGCCGCGCGGGTCACGGGCTGGGACATCGTGCATGCCTTCGGCGCTCCCTGGCGCTTCCGGCACGTCCTGCGCGAGGCACGGCAAGCAGGCTCGACCGTCGCGATCTCGCCGATCATGTGGCCGTACCGATCGGCTCTGACGGTCCGCGGCCGCATCTGGAGCTCGTCGATTCGGACGGCCAGGTTGACCTCCTCGGCCCTGCGCCGCGGGATCGACGAGACTGCGGCAGAGCTCCGTCGCCCGAGCCAAGAGACGGCGATGACGCTGGAGCTGGCAGACCTCGTCCTGCCGAACTCGACGAGCGAAGCTGAGCGCATTCGCTCCACTTTCGGTGTAACGACCCCAATAGATGTCGTGCCGAATGGCTTCGATCCTCGCCTCTTTTCGCCGCCCGACATTCCGGGACAGCGAGACGGAGTGGTGTGCGTGGCTCGAATCGAGCCCCATAAGAACCAGCTCGAACTCATCGAGGCGCTCAGGGGTTCTGGGATCCGGTTGACCATCCTCGGCGACGAGCACCCTCATCATCGAGCCTACGCGGCGCGCTGTCGTGCGCGAGCCGACGCAAACTCGCCTTCCGTCCTGCGGTGAGCCACGCTGCGCTCGTCGGCATCTACCGCACGTCGGCCGTCCATGTCCTGCCCTCGCGGTTCGAAACGACCGGACTCGTCTCGCTCGAAGCGGCAGCGTGCGGCTGTGCCGTGGTGACGATGGAGCGCGGCGATGCGGGGGAGTACTTTGGCGACCTAGCTCGGTACTGCAACCCGTCACGTAGGAGATCCATCCGCGCGGCTGTCGAGGAGGCGCTCTCCGCCGGTGCGCCACTCAAGCTCTCCGAGCACGTGCGCGAGAACTTTACCTGGGACCATGCAGCGCGGGCGACGCTCGACGCGTACGGCATCATCCGCTGCCGCAC
The DNA here is from genome assembly GCA_963709225.1 of uncultured Solirubrobacterales bacterium. Lineage (GTDB taxonomy): Bacteria > Actinomycetota > Thermoleophilia > Solirubrobacterales > Solirubrobacteraceae > Palsa-513. The sequence continues at coordinate 141,254 of CAVPVM010000005.1, read as the reverse complement.
ACCGGCCACACCGTAACGCCGGGGATCTAGCTGCAGGTCATGCGGTTCAGCGGCACGGAGCCCAAAACTCTGCGGGCAATCGTAGACGGCGCTTATATGGCAATAGCTGGCGGTCGCAGCTAGAACGACGGCGGCAGCATTTCGGCACTCTCAAGAACGTCCACCGGAATCCGCAAAACGATTAATCTGCTACTCGCTCGTAGACTTCGCGATACCGGTGCGCTATCGGACCCCAGTCGAAGTCCAGTGCGCGGATACGCCCGGAGCGAGCCAACCGTTCGGCGAGGGCATTGTCGGAGAGCAGGCGGTCGATCGTAGCGGCCAGCGCGGCGATATCGAGCGGGTCGGCAATGATCCCGTCGACGCCGTCGCGGACGATCTCGGTGGCTCCGCCGTGAGGTGACACGATCGTGGGGCAGCCTGCGCGGAGTGCTTCGACCACGACGATGCCAAACGGCTCGACGCGAGAGGGCAACACGAACACGGTGGCAGCGCGCAGAGCCCACGCTATCTCCGCGCGAGATAGGGTCCCCGGAAACACGATGCGGTCGCCAAGGCCTACGGCGGCGGCTGTCGCCACAAGTTCTTCGCGTGCTGAGCCGCTGCCGCCGATGACAAGACCGACGTCTGGATGACGCGGCGCTATGCGAGCAAAGGCGTCGAGCAAGAGGTCGAAGCCCTTCTTCTTGACAACTCGGCCGAAGCCGAGGACAAAGCGCTCAAAGGGCAGGCTCACCGGCTTTGGCGTCAGGGCCTCGACGAGTTCGACACCGTTCGGGATGACGATTCCGCGTCCCGGCGCTAGTCCGAAGCGAGACTCGACATCGCTGAGAACAAAACGCGAGCAACCTGTGACTGCCGCGGCACGGCGCAGTCCCCACCGCAGCGACACACGCAGCGCAAGCGAGCGCCCATAAATGTCCGTATCGTCCATCACTGTCTCGCCCTGGAGTGTGAGCACCAGAGGCGTGTGAACACTCCTAGCGAGCCAGGTTGCGTATGCTCCGTTCGCGCCGAAGCACTGGACGTGGATGACGTCCGCCCCAAATTGCGCGGCTGCGGCGACCAGCGCAACGCGAGCCCGCGCCGCTTCGTGGGGGAATCGCGCGAGCTCGCGTGCCGAAACCCGAGGCATCGGAAATGGAAAACGCCGTACTCGCACCCCGTCCACGTCATCGTCCTCCAGAAGATCGGCCGGATGCCGGATGGTCCACACCTCGACGGCGTCACCGGCATCCAGGAGCCGACGAGCAAGCCGCGCCGTTAACTCTTCAACGCCGCCGACGGCAGGCGCGTACGCACTGGGAACGAGGGCGATCCGCATGCGCTGACTTTCGCAGATCGATCCGATCCGCACCGGGCATGCTCGGCCCGCTACGCCAGCGGCGTATCCTAGTGGCCCTGGCTGTCGTCGCTCGCGGATTGAAGTTGGCAAGGTCTCAACGCTGCCGCGGCGTTGAGGCTTTGTGTCGGATCGACAACACCCGCCCAATGTTCGAAACCACGCTGACATGTCCGGGCGCGCGAGTTCTAGCTTGTCCGCGAACGCAGCGGCTCTGGTCGCGGTAACAATGAAAATTCTGCGCGTCTACCACGCGGGAAGGGATCCGCGGCACCGCCAACGCGAGCGCGCGCTTGTGGCGGCGGGTCTTGATGTCACCCTGGTAGTGCCGTGCAGCTGGCCGGACGAGGGTGCGGAGGCGCAGCTGTCGGAGGAGCGGTTCCGCGTCGTCGAACTTCCGGTGAGGCGCGCCGGAGACGTGAACCGACACGTATATGTCGACAACGGTGCCCTGTCGCGGCTCATTGACGAGGTGCGGCCGGATGTCATTGACATCCACGAGGAGCCTTTCGCCGCTGTTACGCGCCAGTGGCTCCGAGCCTTACGGAGCGACTCTTCGGTCGTCATGTACACCGCGCAGAACATTGACAAGCGGTTTCCGCCTCCATTCTCTCGCTACGAGCGCGTTGCGCACGAGCGGGTTGCAGCCTTCTACCCGTGCAGCCGCCAAGCCGCGTCGGTGCTTCGCGGCAAGGGGTTCGCCGGAGCGATCGAGGTCCTGCCACTGGGCTACGACGACGCGGTGTTCAAGCCAGGATGCCAGTCAATGGACTCTCCCGAGATCTTGCTCATGCTTGTTGGACGCCTGATTCCGGAGAAGGGAGTCGCCGACGCCGTGCGCACTCTCGCGCTCGTCCACGCAGTCCGTCCGGCGCGCCTTGTGGTGAACGGGCGGGGACCCGAGGAGATGCGAGCCAAGAAGCTGGCCGCGTCGCTGGGTGTCGCCGATCGCGTGGAGTTCCGCGGCTGGCAGACGGGCGCGGACCTTGCCTCGGACTACGCGAGGGCGCACTTTGTGCTTGTCCCGAGCCGCCCAACGACAGTGGCGGAGCAGTTTGGCCGCGTGATCGTCGAGGCGCAGGCGAGCGGCGCTGTCGTAGCGGGGTACGCATGCGGCGCGATCCCCGAGGTTGCCGGCGATGCCGCCTTGATTGTCCAGATCGGCGATGTCGAGCAACTCGCCGGGAAGGTTGCGCGCCTCGTCGAAGATCGGGACGAGTTTGCTCGACGCCGCACCGCCGGGCAACGCCAAGCCACTACGCGGACGTGGCGGGCAGTGGCGGAGCGGCAGCTGGCTCTCTATCAACGTGCGCACACCGGCCCGTCCGCGATCCTCGAACTGCCGAGGTCGCCGCGGCAACGGCGGGCGGTCGCCCGTGCCGAATTCGGGTGGACGGCCTACACACCTGGCGGCATCCGGCCCTTTGCCCTGCCCCTCCTTCGACGAGGCGGAGCGGTGCCACGCGTCCTGGCGCTGATGGCTGACGGGGCGGCCGAGCTCACCTCTCGCCTCCCGTGGCGAACCGGCTGAGCGGAGACTCGTTCGGCTCAACCCGAGGATGCGGCGCCGCGAGCGTGCTTCACTCATTTGCCACATAGACAGCAAGGGCGGTGCCGGCTAGTCGGCAAAGCGCGCGGCTCTCCATCGCATCACAGATCCCACACACCAAGCCGTGCCAGTACGGCTCGAAGTCGTCCCACACAATGATCCCGCCTGGCCGGACGATGCGCAGGGCGGACAACGTATCTGCGACACCGTTTTCATACTCATGCCCGGCGTCGACTAGCACGAGATCGACCGACTTCTCATAAGGACCCATGTCGTAGTCGAGCGAGTCTCCAAGGAGCTGCGTAACCTTGTGTGCTGCCGGCGAGTCGCGGTAAGCCTCCCCGACTTGCGAGCCCGCGAAGTCCGCTGGAGTCTGTGCTGCGTCAAACGCGACGGGCGGCAGGTCGAGGGTCCACACGTGGCCGTCGTCCGGAAGTGTCTCTGCGATCAGGCGCGTCGTTCCGCCATTGAAGGTGCCGATCTCAAATGCCGTCCTGCAACCCCGGGCGCGAATCAATACCTGCAAGCTCAACTGCTCGGGTGTTCCGAGACTCCAAGAATGTCGGCTAGAAGGCGTCGGTAACCGGATGACGACGTCGTGAACCTCGCCAGCGAGATCGGCGAGCTCGGCGACGTGTAGCGACGCGATTCTTGACGCCGCCTCCCGCTGAAGCGGCAGGCGTGCTACCTCGCGAAAAAACCGGCGCGGGCTCTTGGCGGCGCCGCCCAGCGCGGCGAGCCGTCGGCGGAAGCCTCGGAGATTTCTTGGCGTTTGGCGGGCCACGCAAATACCGTATTGCTATCCAGGCGAATAGGAGATCGATGGAGCGGCAGCAGGCGACCCCCAATGCCGAGAACTCGGATCTCGGAGGCTCACTGAGGCGCCGGCGTGTCTCGTGCGGCCGATGACCGCACCCCGCGAGTGGGCGCCCGATCCTTGGGGGCGTTCGCAAGATGAGAGCCCAGGATTCGTGAGCGTCGCCGCGGAGCAACTCCGGGTGTATCCCAGCGCAAAGAACGTGTCGATGGAGCCGCTCATATTGTGCCGTGATCCGTCCCGCCACTTGGGAGCACGATGACCGCTCACGGAGTTCTGCGTGTATTTGTAGACGGCGCCATCATGAAGCCAGAGCTTGGTGGAATCGCGACGTATACCACTGAGCTCACGGCTGCCATCGCCCGAAATCCTGGTGTTGAGGTATGCATCGCGACGAGCGCAGCGGCGGGACTTGCCCTGCCGCCGTCGGTTGAGGTGATCCAACTCCCCGTTTCGGTGCGGCCGTTCGCGCGGCGTGTGGTGTGGCGGGAGCGCCACCTTGCCGGTCTTGTTTCCGCTTGGAACGCAACCGTGCTGCTGGCGCCGACGGTGGAGCTACCGCTTCGCAAGCTGTCGGTTCCGGCGATCATGGTCGTGCAGGATGTCGGCGCCATAGAGATGCCGCAGTTGTACGGCCGGCTGCGTTGGCTGCGGTTCCGGCTTGGAATCCCGCTGGCCTGCCGGCGAGCCGACCACGTTGTTTGCACCAGCCATGCGACGCTCACGGCGTTGCGTGGCAGCGTTCGGTCATTCGACACGCCCTGCACTGTCATTGGCGCAGCGGGGCGCTGCGCTTCCTCAGAGGCTCCGGGCTCCGCGAGCTCGGCCGTTCATCCTCAGCGTCGGCAGCATGCTCGCCCACAAGAACCTGCGCACGCTCGTCGAAGCGATGGATGATCCGGCGTTGGGTGACGCAGACCTGATCGTCGCCGGCCCACTCAACGACCGTGAGCGCGCGCTGTTCAACAGCTGGCGCGACTCGACGGGTGCGGGCTCCCGGATATCGCACCTGGGGTTCGTCACAGTCGACGAACTCGCCGATCTGTATGCGGCGGCCTCGGTGGTCGCGCTGCCGAGTCTCTACGAGGGTTTTGGGCTCCCGCTGCTCGAGGCGATGCAATGTGGCGCGCCGGCGGTCGCAAGCTCGATCCCAGCCCATCGCGAGGTCGGCGGCGACGCAGCGCTCTACGTCGACCATCCGCTCGATCCGCACGAATGGGCGCGCGCGCTCTCCTCGGTGATACGAGACCCGCAGCTGAACGAGTCGCTATCGCGCAAGGGCCACGATCGGGCGAGCGGCGTCACGTGGGACGCGATCGCCGAGGAGATGGTCGCGCTGATGCGCGAGGTCGTCGCGGAATCCTGACCCGCCCGGCCGGCCGTCCTCCAGGACGACCGCGCTGTCGTCGCGCCAGTCCGTCGGGCCCCACCCTGCAGGCCCTCCCGCCACACCGTTCCCCGACCGATAGCAGGTCTACGTTGAAGGCCTTGCCCGTGACGCCCGTCAGGTTCCTGCGTGCGCTGCCGCTCGTGGTGGTGGCGGTACTCGGCGCCTACGGCCTGATCGCCACGGCGGGCGTGCTCGGCGTCGTGCTCCTGCTGGCGATTCTCTTGCTTGCGGGGGCGCTCGCGGTCTGGGCCCGCTCAGCCGACGTCGCTGCGCGATCCACGATTCGCCGCACCGCGACCGCGGCGCTCCTGACCGTCCCCGCCGCCCTCGTCGTCTTCTTCAGCTTCAGCTCGGGCGGCTTCTTCCCGGACTCGGTCGCGCTCGGCACGCTGGCGGTCGGCGTGCTGCTCGTCGTGCGGCTCGCGGTCGCCGACCGGCCGCTCGCGTCGTTCGGGCCGGCCGTCCTGGTTCCGCTGGCCGGGCTCGCCGGGTTGGCCGGCTGGGCGCTGCTGTCGCAGTTCTGGTCGCACGCGCCCGGTCGCGCGACGATCGGCTTTGACCGCGACCTGCTCTACGCGCTCACCTTCGCGCTGTTCGCCTCGCTCGGCTCCACGCGCGCGCGGCTGACCTGGGCGGTGCGGGCCGTCGCGTTCACGATGGCGGGCGTCGCGGCGCTCTCGCTGATCTCGCGCGTCGCGCCCGACGTCCTCTCGACCTCGCTCCCGCCGCAGGCCGACGGGCGGCTCGCCTACCCGCTGACCTACTGGAACGCGCTCGGCGTCTTCTGCGCGGTCGCCGGCGATCCTCGTTCTGCATCTGGCGGCCAGTGACGGCCGTCGCGTGCTGCGCGTCGTGGCCGCGGGTGCGCTGCCGGTGCTCGGCGCGACGCTGCTCTTCACCTACTCCCGCGGCGGCCTGCTGGTCGCAGTCGTCGGACTGGCGGTCTATGCCGTACTGGGGCGCCCGCGCGGGCTGCTTTCGGCGCTGATCGCGGCCGCGCCGGGGACCGCGATCGCGATGCGCTCCGCCTATGACGCGACGCTGCTCTCGGGCGCGAATCCGACCTCACCGGCAGCCGTCCATCAGGGCCACCATGTCGCGCTCGTCGTGCTCGGCTGTGTCGCGTCGGCCGTCGTGCTGCGCGCGCTGCTGCTCGCGCTCGATGCGTTCCTCGAGGGCGATCGCTCGCCGATCGATCGCCACCGCCCGAAGCTCCGCGGCGCGGCCCTCGCCGCCGCCCTCGTCGCCGTGATCGCCGCCATCGCGCTCGGCGCCCCGGGCGCGATCGCCCACCGCTGGAACCAGTTCGTCAACCAGCAGGCGACGCCGACGACACCGCTGATCCGCAGCCGCCTGACGAGCGCGTCCAACAACGGCCGCATCGAGCTGTGGGACATCGCCTTCGACGCGTTCAAGGCGCATCCGCTCGACGGGACCGGCGCCGAGACCTTCGAGACGCTCTTCTACCAGCACCGCGACAGCGCCGCGGTGGTCGTCGTCAACGCCCACTCGCTCTACATCGAGACGCTCGGCGAGCTTGGGATCGTCGGTCTGATCCTCGTCGCGCTGTTCGTCCTCGGGACGCTCGCCGGCCTCGCGCCGTTCCGCCGCGGCCGCGACCGCGCGCTGTATGCCGCGCTGTTCAGCGCCGGCCTCGCCTGGGCGCTGCACGCGGGCGTCGACTGGGACTGGCAGATGCCGGCGGCCTCGCTGTGGTTCGCGGCGCTCGGCGGGCTCGCGCTCGGACGCAAGACCGCCGCACCCGACGAGGGTGCGCCCGACACCGGCGCGCGCGCGGTCTGGCCTTCGCTGCGCGCCCTCCTCGCGGGCGCTCTCGTCCTCGGCGCCTGTGTCTTCCCGGCGCTCGTGCTCGCCTCGCAGGTTCGCCTGAACGACGCCTCGAATGCCTACGCCGACGGCAACTGCACGCTCGCCGACCGCTTCGCGCGCAGCTCGATCGACGTGCTCGGCACGCGCGCGCCGCCTTGGCAGATCGAGGCGCTCTGCGCGGTTCGCGCCGGTGACTACCCGCTCGCGCAGACCGATCTGCGCTCGGGTCTCGCCGTCGACCCCGACGACTGGCAGCTGGAGGCCGCGCTCGCCGCCTCGATCGCGGCGACCGGGTCCGACGCGCGTCCGCAGGCGGCCCGGGCGCTCGCCCTGAACCCGCAGGACGCAGGCGTCCAGGCGCTCGCGAAGGCGCTGGCCGGTGGTCCGTCGCTGCGCGGCGAGGCTGCCGCGCGGTCCTTCCTGTCCCAGCAATCGCTGCTCGTCTCGGGATGACTCGCGATCCGCGCGCCGAGGCGTTCGACCGCCTCTACAGCGAACACGCCGCCAACCTGCTGGGCTTTCTGACCTACCAGACCGGCGACCGCACGCTGGCCGAGGACATCGTCGCCGACACCTTCGAGCGCGTGCTGACGACACGGCATCGCTGGGGCGGGCGCTCGGGCGAGAAGACGTGGCTGTATGCGATCGCGATGAACCGCCTGCGCGACCTGGCGCGCCGCCGCGGCGCGGAGGCCCGCGCGCTCGAGCGAGCGGGCCCGGCCTCGGCCGGCCCGCCGGACGAGCTCGGCGCGGTCAGCGACCGCGACCTGCTCCAGCGCGCGATGGCGACGCTGCCGGATGAGGAGCGCGCTGTCGTGGCGCTGCGCTTCGGCGCCGACCTCACGCTCGCCGAGATCGCAGACCTGCTCGGGGAGCGCCAGACCACGATCGAGGGGCGCCTGTACCGGAGCCTGCGGCGCCTGCGCGAGGCCGCGAATTAGCGGCCGGCGAAATTTCTTGCCGATTTCAGTCAGGAAACCGCCGGCTCGTTCGTCTAAGAGTTGATGAGCCAGTTCGACGACCAGCTCCCCGAGGACCTTCGTGACATCGCCGCGCGGCTTTCCGCGGCGCGCGTCACGCCGACTCCGCTCGAGCTCGACGAGCTTCGCCGGCGCGTCCACGGGCGGGCCGCTCGCGCGCCCCGGCAGCGCGGCCTCGCCGGCGCGCTTCGCGTCAAGGCCGTCGCCGGCCTGCTGACGGTCGGCCTGATGCTGACCGCGGGCGCCGGCGTCGTGCTGGCGACCGGCTCCTTCAACGGCGGCAGCGGCGGCTCGAACTCCGTCGGCAACGTCTGGCAGACGACGAGCTTCCACAACGAGAAGGACGCTTCGTGGTGCCAGTACGACACGCCGAAGACCTACACCTATTACGTGCACGCCGGCCACAAGGTCTTCACGGTGCTCTTGACCTGGGTCTGCGGCCACCTGCACGTCCACATCGAATGCGGTCAGGCCTTCGGCTTCCACTGGGGTGACGGCCGCTGGTACGACTACGGCGCCGGCAAGGGCGACTGGTCGGATCCGAACCCTGACGGTTCGTTCACGATCACGACAGGCGGTTGGACCTGGACCTGGACGGGCTCGGGCGGCGGGACGCCGCCAAATCAAGGAAGCAAGCCGAACCCGGACGTGACGGTGCTGTTCGCCGCCAACGGCGGTGGCGGCAGCATGGGCGCCGAGAGCGCCAACCAGCCGACGGCGCTGGCCGGCGACACGTTCACGTGGCCCGGTCACACCTTCGCGGGCTGGAACACCGCCCCCGACGGCAGCGGCACCTCCTACGGCGACGGCGCGCTCTACCCGTTCGCGTCCGGCGCGACGCTCTACGCCCAGTGGACCGTGAACCAGTCGAACAGCGCACCCTCGACCACGACGACCACCACGACGACGTCGAGCACGAGCAGCGCCCCGGCGTCGAACCAGACCGTCCAGTTCTCCGCCAACGGCGCCGCCTTCGGCAACATGGGGCCGGAGATCGCGAACTCGCCGACCCCGCTGACGCCGAACGGCTTCAGCTGGCCTGGCTACACCTTCGAAGGCTGGGGCACCTCCAGCACCGGCGGTGGGGTCGCCTACGGCGACGGAGCGACCTACTCGTTCGCCTCCAGCGTGACGCTCTACGCGCAATGGAAGCCAAACCACCGCTACACCGTCACCTACGACGCGCACGGCGGATACGGGCACATGTACTCCGAGACCGACGGTGCGCCGACGGTGCTCTACGGCGACCAGTTCTCACGGCCCGGCTACACCTTCGCCGGCTGGAACACCTCGCCGAGCGGCAACGGCGTCTCCTACGCCGACCGCCAGCTGTACCCGTTCAACCAGGGCGGCGTGCTGTACGCGATGTGGACGCCGGTGCGGAACTCCAAGCACCGCCATCGCACGCGCGCCTGAGCGCGGCAGCGCTCGCCCGTCCCAACCGACCCCGCCGCTATCGTCGCTCACTCGATGAGCGACCTTCACGCCGCCCTGCACGAGCACTTCGGCCACGCCGCCTTCCGCCCCGGGCAGGAGGAGGTGGTGGCGGCCGCGCTGGCCGGACGCGACGTGCTGGTGGTGATGCCGACCGGCGCCGGCAAGTCGCTCTGCTACCAGCTGCCGGCGCTGATGCGCCCCAACGAGGTCACCGTGGTCGTCTCGCCACTGGTCTCGCTGATGGCCGACCAGGTCGCCGGGCTCGAGCGTGCGGTCGCCGGGCGCGCGGCGCTGATCAACAGCCAGCGCGACGCCGGCGAGAACCGCGACGCGCTCGCACGGGTCCGCGACGGCGGCGTGCGGCTGCTCTACGTCGCGCCCGAGCGCTTCGCCGCGCCCGGCTTCGTCGACGCGCTCGCGGGCGTGCCGATCGGCATGTTCGTGGTCGACGAGGCGCACTGCGTCTCGCAGTGGGGCCACGACTTCCGGCCCGACTACTTCGAGCTGCCGCGCGCCGCCCGCGCGCTCGGGGCGCGCCAGATCTTCGCGGCGACCGCCACCGCGACGCCGCGGGTGGCGGGCGATGTGATCGCGCGCCTTGGCCTGCGCGACCCGGTGCGGGTGACGACCGGCTTCGACCGCCCGAACCTCTCCTACATAGTCATACGCGCGGGTAACGATGTGGACCGCCGGCGGCGCATCACGGCCGTCCTGTCGGACCCGGCGGCCCGCCCGGCGATCGTCTATGCCGGCACGCGGGCGCGAACCGAGGAGCTCGCGGACGCGCTGGCGCGCTCGCTCGGCGTCGGCGTCGCCGCCTACCACGCCGGTCTCGACCGCGAGACGCGCGACCGCGCCCAGCGCGCCTTCATGGCCGACGAGGTCGAGGTCGTCGTCGCCACCAACGCGTTCGGCATGGGGATCGACAAGCCCGACGTGCGCACCGTCTGCCACGCCGCGGTTCCCGAGTCGCTCGAGGCCTACTACCAGGAGGCGGGCCGCGGCGGCCGCGACGGCGAGCCGGCGCGCTGCCTGCTGTTCGCCGCCGCGCGCGACAAGGGCCTGCACGTCCACTTCATCAACCAGTCCGCCGCGGGCGAGGCGCGCAACGCGCGCTGGGCGCAGTACCGAGGGATCTGGGCCTTCGTCGAGGGCGACGCCTGCCGGCGCCTCGCGATCCAGCGCCACTTCGGCGACCGCTCGACGCCGCACGTCGCCGCGGGGATCGCCTGCTGCGACGTCTGCGACCCCGCCGCGCTGCCGGCGGCGCCGAGCGCGCCCGCGCGCCCGGGGCGCGAGTCCGTCGGCGGCGCGCGGGTCCCCGGTCGCGCCCGGCACGCGACCGTGACGACCGCCTCCAGCGACGCTCCCGGTCCCGAGCTCGACCGCGCGATCGTGGAGCTCGTCGTCTCCGCGCGCCCCTCGCTCGGGCGCACCCGCGCCGTCGAGGTCCTGCGCGGCGGGCGCTCCAAGGTCGTCGTGGCGAACGGCTACGACTCACTCGAGCTCTACGGCGCCTTCGCCCACCTCTCCAGCGCGGAGACCCTGGCCCGCGTCGATCAGCTGATCGAGCGCGGCGTGCTGCGCTCCACCGGCGGACGCTTCCCCAAGCTCGCGCTGGGCCGCGAGCGGGTGGCGCAGGCTTCGCTCGCCGCCTAGCGCGGGCACTTGGCAATACCGGGTATACTCACCCCGTGGCGAAGGTCATGGTGTCGCTCCCCGATGATCTGCTCGCGGACCTCGACGCCGAGGCCGCCCGCCGGGGCCTGACACGCAGCGGCCTGCTGCGTGACCTCGCGCAGGCGAGCCTCCGACGTCGCGGCGAGTTGCGCGCACAACGAGCCGCCGAGATCAACCGCGACGCGACGCCCCATGGTGGCGACGTCGTCGGGCTGCTCAGGCGCCATCGGCCGCGATGAGCGGTTGGCTGCTCGACGCGAGCGTCCTGCTGGCCGCCGAGGACTCAGATGATCCCAACCACGCCGACGCCCGCCGCCTGCTCGAGGCAGCCGATCCTGTCGCAACCCTCGACCTCGCGCTGTACGAGACGGTCAACGTGGCAATCGCCGCGTGGGGCGACGCCGCGGCCGCGCGCCGGCTGCGCGAGCTGATTGCCGCGGTGTCCGACGACGGCGGCCTGATCCGAGCCGACCCGGCGCTGCTCGACAACGCCGCGCGGATCGCCCTCGAACACGGTATCTCGGTCTACGACGCCGCCTACGTCGCCGCGGCGCGGGCCGCGCGCGCCCGCCTGGTGAGCTGCGACGCGGCCGACCTCGTCTCGCGGCAGCTTGCCGTGCTCCCCTCGCAGGCAAAGGTCTAACGGCCCCGCGACGCCTGTTGGCGGTCCGGTGCGATCGACCCGCTTCTCGACTGCGTCTGTCGACTACCGGTTGACGATCTCGGCGGCCGCGGTGAGCGGGTCGATGTTCGCGGCGTCGGCGACACCGGCGTGGTACTCGTCGGCGTCGCTGATCGGCGGCGTCAGGTTCCGTTCGTAGCGGACCCGCTCGGCCGCGACCATCCGGAAGCCGATCTCGTGCTCGATCCGCTCGGCGAGAGTCCACAGGCGGCCGGCCGCGGTTGCGTCCTCGCTTCGCGCGGCGACGCAGGCGAGACCCGCGAGGCAGTACGCCCCCAGCCGCACGTCTCCCTCCTGCAGGCCGAGTGCGAGCGCCTCGCGGTAGTGGCGCCCGGCGGCCGGCATATCGCCCGCGTCGAGATCGAGGTCGCCGAGGCTGTGCAACGTGGCCGCAACACTGCCGAGCCCGTTTGCGCGCCGAATCTCGATCGAACGCCCGAACAGCTCTGCGGAACGCTCGAACTCGCCGAGGTCCCGGAGAGCCTCGGCGATCTGGTGCAGGGTGCGGGCGATCCCCGGCGTGTCGTCGAGGCGCTCATAGATCGCAAGCGCCTGCTCGGCCAATGCGAGCGTGCGCTCCGGCGCTCCGGCGATGAACTCGGCGGCGCCGAGGCGAAGCAGCACGAGGGTCTCGCCGCGTTCATCGCCGGCGTCGCGGTAGAGCGCGAGCGCCTCGCTCAGTGCCGGCCGGGCCTGCTCGAGGCGCTCGAGAAACACCAGCGCGCGGCCGAGGCCGGCGAGGGCCCTGGCGCGGTCTTCGGGCGACAGTGCGCTCGGATCGGCCAGCGCCCGCTCGTACCACCGCTCCACTTCACGGATCCGTCCGGCCCCCAACCAGGGCGTGAAGAGGGCATCGGCGAGTGGGAGCGCGGCGGGGATGTCGTGGTCGAGCGCCCAGCTGAGCGCGAGTCCGACATTGGCGGCCTCCTGGCTCAGCCGAATCAGGTCCTCGGCGCCCTCCGGGGGCCCGTCACCATCAGCGGCGCCGAGCGCGAAGTACCAGCGTGCATGGCGGCCGCGAACCTCGTCGCGCTCGTCGCTTGCTTCGAACTGCTCGAGTGCGTATTCGCGCGTGGTGTGCAACAGGAAGAGCCGGCCGTTGTCGGCGTGGCGCACGAGGCTCTTGTCGATCAGTGACCGCATGGTGTCGAGCTCGGCGTCGCAGATCTGTTCGGCTGCCTCGAGCTCGAAGCTGCCGGCGAACACCGCCAGCCGTGTGAACAGCCGCTGCTCGGGCGGGGTCAGCAGGTCATAGCTCCAGGCGATCGTGGCGCGCATCGTGCTGTGGCGCTCGGGGAGGTCGCGCCGGCCACCGGCCAGGAGCGGGAGCCGCTGCTCCAGCCGGGTGAGGAGCTGGGGCTCGGAGAGGAGCTTGACCCTCGTCGCCGCGAGCTCCAGCGCGAGCGGGAGCCGATCGAGTCGCTCGCAGATCGCGTCGATCTCAGCGCCCGGCTCGTAGTCCGGCTCGACCTGTCGCGCCCGCGCGGTGAACAGCTCGACGGCCGCGCGGGGCGACAGCGGCGCCACCGGGTACTCCTGCTCGGCCGCGACCCCAAGCCGCTCCCGGCTCGTCACGATCACCCCGCAACCCGGTGCTCCGGACAGCAGCTCGGCGACCGCGCGGGCTGCCTCGATCACATGCTCGAAGTTGTCAAGCACCAGCAGCAGGGCCCGCCCGCGCAGATACATCGGCAGATCCTCGATGTCGCCGAGCACCGCCGCGATCGCCGCCGGCACCAGCCGCGCCTCGCCGACCATGGCGAGCGGAACCCACCACACGCCGTCCGGGTAGCGCTCCGCGAGACCCGCCGCGAACGCCATCCCGAGCCGGGTCTTTCCCGTCCCGCCGGTTCCGGTCAGGGTGATCAGACGGCGCGAATCGGCGAGCGCCATCAGCTCGGCAAGTTCGCGCTCGCGGCCGATCAGCTCTGTCGCCTGCACGGGCAAGTGGACGTGGCCCGGCGCTCGCCCGTCTGTCGTGGCGCCGGCGCCGGGCGGCGGTGCCGTCTGGCCGGGGTCGGTTTGCAGCAGCGCCCCGTCCTGAACAAGGATCGCTTCGTGCAGTTGCCGAAGCTCGACCGACGGCTCGATCCCCAGCTCGTCGACCAGCGCTGACCGTGCGGCACGGTAGGCGGCCAGCGCTTCCGCCTGGCGTCCGGTCCGGTACAGAGCAAGCATCAGCTGGCCCCGAAGGCGCTCGCGGTAGGGGTGCTCGCGCACGAGGCGCTCGAGCTCGCCGAGCACCTGCGCGTCGCGGCCCAGCAGCATTTCGACCGTGATCCGCTCCTCCAGCAGCGCGGCGCGCAGCTCGCCGAGCCGCGCGATCTCCCCCTGCGCGAACGCGTCGTATTGAAAGTCGGCCAAGACGTCGCCGCGCCACAGCTCGACTGCGCCGCTCAGCGCGGCGAGTGCCTGATCCGGCCGGCCCGCCGCCAGCAGCGCTCGGCCCTCGCCGATCAGCCGCTCGCATCGCTGCACATCGAGCTCCTCGGGCCCGACTCTCAGCAGGTAGCCACCGGCGGCCGTGATCAGTCGCTCCCCGTCGGGACCCGGCTGGCCGGCGGCAAGCGCCCGGCGCAGGCGCGATACGTGCACGTGCAGCGCCTTCGCGCCGCTCGCCGGCGGCGCGCCCGACCACAGCTCCTCAACCAGCTGATCGCTCGACACGACCTCGTTCGCCCGCAGCAGCAGGATCGCGAGCACGGTGCGTGGCATCCGGCCACCCAGGGCGAGCTCGCGCCCATCATCGCCGACCACCTGTAGCGGTCCCAGGATGCCGAAACGCATACGCCTTCGTGACCGTAGCAACCCCGGTCACTCGCCGCCGACCGCAAACCGCGGCGTTCACCGGACCGCAAGCCGGCTGCAACCGGCGCGGATCACAGTGCCCGCACGACGCCCGAAACGAGGTCCCTGCCATGCATTCCCGGCTCACCGTCATCCTCTCCCAACAGCACATCGCGGACCTCCACCGAGCCGCCGGCCACGACCGCCTCGTGAATGCCGCCACCACAGCCGCCGCCGGCGACCACGCCACCGCCAGTCACCGCGGCGCCGCCACGGCGCTCACCTTCGTGCGCCGCCTCCGTCACCGCGCGGCGCGGCGATCGAGCTCACGCTCTGCCACCCCCGGGCCCGATGCTCCTGCCTAGCTGCGGGTGCTCGCTCGCCTGAAGCGCCGCGGGCCGAGCCGCCGCCGCGCCGCATGCGGTCGTGCCGCCCACAGGCGTGTCGGGCGCTCGCAAAGGCCAACACGCCAGCGGCTCCGCGCGAGCTCCCAGAGCCGGCCTGACCACCCCTCCCGCTATCCTCGCTCGATCACCGCCCACAGCGACACAGCACCCGACAGCGCCCAGGATCTGCCCCTCACCGAGCCGGGCGCCGTGCAGGTGCGCCGGGCGCTGCTGTCGGTCTCCGACAAGCGCGGGATCGTCGAATTCGCGCGCGGGCTCGCGGAGCTCGGGATCGAGCTGGTCTCGACCGGCGGCACGGCCCGCGAGCTGACCGCGGCCGGCCTGCACGTGCGGGCGATCGACGATCTCACCGGCTGGCCGGAGATGATGGACGGGCGCGTCAAGACGCTCAACGCGAAGCTCTACGCCGGCGTCCTCGCGCTGCGCGACGACCCCGAGCACCTGCGCGCCGCGGCCGATCACGACGTCGAGTTCGTCGACCTCGTCTGCGTCAACCTCTACCCCTTCGAGCGCACCGCCGCGCGGGCCAGCGCGAGCGACGCCGAGGTGATCGAGAACATCGACATCGGCGGTCCGACGATGATCCGCGCGGCCGCCAAGAACCACCCGTTCGTCGCCGTCGTCACGACGCCCGAGAGCTACGACGCGATCCTCGACGAGCTGCGCTCCTCCGACGCGCGCCTGTCGATGCCGACGCGCGAGTCGCTCGCCGCCGACGCCTTCGCGATGACCGCCCGCTACGACACCTCGATCGCGCGCTGGTTCGCCGAGCGCCGCGAGGACGACTTCCCCCAGCTGCACGTGCGCGCCTACGAGAAGGTGCTCGAGCTCTCCTACGGCGAGAACCCCCACCAGCGCGCCGCCTACTACTCGAAGGTCGGCTCGCGCACCCACCTGCTCTCGCAGGTCCGCCAGCACCACGGCAAGCCGCTGTCGTTCAACAACCTGCTCGACGTCGACGCGGCCCGGCGGCTGTGCGACGAGTTCGAGGGCGTGCCGGCGGCGGTGATCGTCAAGCACAACAACCCCTGCGGCGCGGCGCTCGCGGCGACCCCGATCGAGGCCTACCGCCGCGCCCTGGAATGCGACCCGCTGTCGGCCTACGGCGGCGTCGTCGTGCTCAACGCGCGCGTCGATCGCGAGCTGGCGGAGGCGCTCAAGGAGCAGTTCATCGAGGTCCTGTTCGCCCCCGGCTACGACGAGGACGCGCTCGAGATCCTCCAGGCGCGCAAGAACGTCCGCCTGCTCGAGAAGGGCGACCGCCGCGCCGGCGGGCGCGAGCTCGAGGTGCGCCAGGTCGCCGGCGGCCTGCTGGTGCAGGAGCGCGACACGCTGATCACCGCGCGCGAGGACATGACGGTCGTCACCGCGCGGGGTCCGAGCGAGCCGGAGTGGGAGGACCTCGAGTTCGCCTGGCGCGTCTGCAAGCACGTGCGTTCCAACGCGATCGTCGTCGCCCGCGACCGCGCGACGCTCGGCATCGGCGCCGGCCAGATGAGCCGCGTGGACTCGGTTCGCCTCGCGCTCGAGAAGGCGCGCGTCGACTCGCTGGCCGGCTCGGTGCTCGCCTCCGACGCCTACTTCCCCTTCGCCGACGGCCCGCAGCTGGCGTTCGAAGCCGGGCGTCAGCGCGATCATCCAGCCCGGCGGCTCGATCCGCGACGCCGAGGTGATCGCCGCCGCGGACGCCGCGGGCGCCGCGATGGTCACGACCGGCGTGCGCCACTTCCGCCACTAGCGCGCCCGCGCGCGGGCGCGTACATCCGCCGCCCGACCGCTCGGCGGACGGCGTCTACGCGAGCGGCGCGCGAGCGACGACTACCAGACCGAATCCCACGGCAGCCGCCCCTTCGGCCCGCACGGCTGCGACGGGCCGGGCGGCGGTGCCGGGGCCGGCGCGGGCGCCGGTCCCGGGGGCGAGGACGGCGCGGGAGAGGGCGCCGGGACGCAGGGCGCGGGCGGCGGAGTCGGCGCCGGGCCGCACGACGGCGGCGGCGGCGACGAGGGCGCGGGCGAGGGCGCCGGGTCGCACGACGGCGGCGGCGGGGCTGGCTGGGGCGCCTTCTGGTGGCAGCGCTCGCGCTCCTTCGCCGAGGCGCTGGCGGGGTCGAGCGTCGTCACGACCGGCACGGCGAAGGCCGCGGCCGCGGCGAGCCGGGTGAGGAAACGGCGGCGATCCAGCGGCTCCTCCGACAGCGGGGTCTGGCGGTCGTGCTCCTTGCTCATGCTCCCTCCCGGTGATCGCCCTGCGTAGGTTTGCGCAGGTGTATACCAGAGAAGAGCGACGCCGTCGTCAGGAAGCCGCGCCGGCGCGGGGGGCGGCGAGGAGCCCCGCAGCCGCCAGCTGCCCGAGGCACTGCGCGACCAGTTCGTGCGGCGCGTCGGGCAGGTCGTAGGCGACCTGCAATTCCTCGGCTATCTCGGCTGCCTCGACGTTGCCGCTGCAGCACTCGAGGATGAACATCGCGCTGTGGTTGAGCCGGTGGACGCCGCCTGCGGGATCGGTCACGTCGAAGCCGTCCTCGACCTCGGCGACCGCGAAGCCCGCGACCCTGCGTGGCAGCGAATCCGGGCGGAGGGGTTCCTCGACCCCGGGTTCGCTCGCGGCGATCTCAACCTCGGGCGCGCCGGTGAACCGCGCGAGCGCGAGGCGGGTGTGATGGTTCGCAGCCCGCTCGCCCGTGACCTGCTTGCCCAGGTAGTAATGGCGCTGCCACGCCCTCGGGCCGCGCTGCGGATCGGCGTTGAAGGCGTCGCGCGAGTTCGCCCAGGCGCGGAAGCCGGCCTCCACGGCCGGCGCGTCGCTCATCATCACCAGCCGCGGCTCGGCGGCCTCGAGCAGCGCGACGCAAACGGGCTGCAGGAAGCAGATCGGGTCACCGGCCCGCCAGCGCACCCAGCGGTTGGGGGCGATGATCCGCCAGTTCATCGTGAAGCTCGCCGAGGCCCAATCGGTCTCGACCAGGCCCTCCAGGGCCTGCGCGCCCTCGATCCAGAAGTTCGGCGCCCCGCGCACCAGCAGCTGCACCCCGGGCGGCGTGCGGAAGACGTAGGGGATGCTGAACGTCACGATCCCGGCGCCGAAATGGTCGGCCACCCAGCTGCGCGCCGGGTGCGTCGGGTCGAGCACCTCGACCTCGACGTTCCCCACCGCATCCTCGCCGTTCCAGCGCGCGCGCACGCCGAACGGCACGCGAATCGCCCAGCCGGCGTGGTTGGCGATCGTCAGCGGCAGGCAGCGCCGGCCGAAGCGGTTCGGTGTCGCCTCGATCCACGCCCGCTTCGCCGCCGCCGGCTCGGGCACGAAGCCGTTGGGATCGGTGGTCGCATACGCCAGCAGCGGCCACGCGCGCTCAGCGCGCCCCTCGTCCGCTCCGTCGAGCTGCTGCGGTCCGTCGCCCATCGGAGTGCGCAGTATAGGACGGCCTTCTGTGACGTCCCGGATGCTGTTCCGGGAGGGGCATGCCCCTCCCGGGAAAGCGGCGCATGCGCCGCTTTCGGGTTCGGTGCATGCACCGAACCCCACGACCTCCATAGCCATACCGCACATACGGGGGGCCGCTGCCCGTATGGGGGAGTCTCCGCCGCTCCCAACGGGGGACGTATTCCACCTCTTGCCATTACACGCGGGCCGCTACGCTGCGCGCATCGCAAACGGTTTCAGAGGCGGGCCGCGAGGCGCGCGAGCCTGGCCCGACGCGGTCAACACATGATCAAGCAGCCGGAGCTACTCGAGCGGGTCGACACCGAACGCACCATCGGCGAGGCCCTGCGGGCTGCGGCTCGCGGTGAGGGCTCGACCGTCGCGCTGCTCGGCACCCCCGGGATCGGCAAGACGGCGATGCTCGGCTGGGCCGCGGCGCTCGCCGCCTCGCGCGGCTTCGCGGTCGCCCAGGCGCTCGCCAGCCCGATGGAGCGCGGCCTGCCGTTCGGCCTGCTCGGCCAGGCGATCGTCGCGCTCGGCGGCAACCCGGTCGAGGACGTCGCCGAGCTGGCGCGCGCCGGCGGCCAGTCCGCGCGCTTCTACCGCACCCTGCGCTGGCTCGGCGAGGCCGCCGCGACCCAGCCGGTGCTCGTCGCGCTCGACGACCTGCACTGGGCCGATCCCGACTCACTCGAGCTGCTCGGCTTCCTCTGCCGCCGGCTCGCCGGCCTGCGCGTGCTGGTCATCGGCACGCTGCGGGCGGAGCCGCCGCCGGCCCGCATGCTCGTCTCGGAGCTGGCCTCGAGCGGGCGCGCGCAGGAGGTCACACTCGAGCCGCTGAGCCGCGACGGCGCCGCGGCGCTGCTGGAGCGCGTGCTCGGGCGCTCGCTCGCGCGCGGCCGGGCGACCGAGCTGTGGCGCGACTGCGCCGGCACGCCGCTGCTGCTCGAGGCGGCCGGGCGCTCGCTCGCCGAGGGCCGTCTGCCGCGCCAGTCCTCAGGTGGCTCGGCCGGTGACTCCTCGCTGCTCTTGACGCGCTTCGTCGACGTCGACGGCGACGGCTTCGAGTACGTCAAGGCGGGGGCGATCTTCGGCGTCTTCTTCGACCACGCGAAGGCCACCGCGCTGTCGGGCGTGCCGGCCACCGCCGCCGACGACGCGCTCGAGCGGCTGGTTCGCGCCGGCGTGCTCGAGGACCTCGGCGCGGGCGCCGTCTCGTTCGTGCACCCGCTCTTTGCTCAAGCTCTACTTGACGCTCAGCCCTCGGCGCTGCGCGAGCGCCGCCACGCGGCCGCCTTCGAGCTGGTCGTCGCCCAGGGCGGCCCCGACGCGCTGGCCGCCGAGCACGCCGCGCTCGCCGGCCTCGCGGGCGATCCGCTCGCCGTCGAGATCACCGCCCGCGCCGGCGCCGCCGCGCTCGCCCAGGGGGCGCTGCGGGCCGCCTCGACGCACCTCGAGAACGCCGTGCGCCTGGCCGGCGCCAACCCGCCGACCGAGGTCCTGCTGCTCTACGGGCAGGTGCTGGTCGCGCAGGCCCAGATCGAGCCGCTGCGGGCGCTCTGCTCGGAGCTCCTCTCGCGCGAGCTCGACGCCCCCACCCGCGCCCGCGCGCTCTGCCTGCTGGCGCGCGTCGAGGCGCTCGCCAACCGTCCCGCGCAGGCGCAGCAGCTCTTCATGCAGGCGGCCGCGGTCGCGACCGACCCCGCCGCGCGCGTCGCCGTGCTCTGCGACGCGCTGCTGACCTGCCTGGCCTCGGCGCCCGCCCGCTGGGTGCTCGACACCGCCGACCGCGCGCTCGAGCTGGTCGCCGACCGCTCGCCCCAGCAGCGGGTGCTGCGCTTCGTCCGCGGCTACGCGGCGCTGATCTGCCTCTGCGACCCGCGCGAGGCGCGCGAGGCGGCCGATGACGTGCTGGGCGCCGGGGCGCGCTCGCTGTGGTCGGCGCAGGGCTGGAACCTGACGATCGCCGTGCACACGCTGAACATCTGCAAGGTGCTCGAGGACTACGACCACGCCGCCGTGCTGTTCGAGCGCGAATACGCCGAGGCGGTCGCCGCGGGCGCGCCCGTGCTGATGGCCGGGCTCGCCGTCGCCCACGCCGACGTGCTGCTGCGGCTCGGCCGCCTCGATGAGGCGCTCGAACTGGTCGAGCGCACGACGACGCTCAGCGACCGGCGCATCCAGCCGTGGTCTGACCTGGCGGCCGCGGTGCTCCTGTCCGAGCTCGGCGAGGACAAGCGCGCGGGCGTCCACATCGAGGCGCTGCGGGCCTTCTGCGCGCAGATCCCCGATGAGCAGTTCGCCGTCGTCTCGCTCTGGCTCCAGCTGCTCGACGGCCGCGCCCAGCTCGCCGCCGGCGACCAATCGCAGGCGTCCGAGACGATGGCGCGCGCCGGCGAGATCGCCAAGCTCGGCGGGCGGATCGAGCCGAGCCTCGTGCCCTGGGCGGGCGTCGCGCTCCAGGCGCACCTCGCGGCCGGCTCGCTCGAGCGCGCGCAGGCGCTGCTGGCGGAGCTCGAGGCCGGCGCCGCGGCACTGCCGAGTCGCTGGCCGGGCGCCGTGATCGCGCTCGGACACGCCGGCGTGGCCGCGCTTCGGGGCGACGCCCCGCTTGCCGACGAGCGCTACGCGGAGGCGATCGAGCTGTTCGCCGCCTGCGGCCAGCCACTGGAGCACGCGCAGGCACTGATCAGCTTCGGCACGCACCTGCGCCGCAGCGGGCGACCGCGCGACGCGCGCGAGCCGCTGGCGCGCGCCCTGGGGATCTGCGAGGGCGCGCGCTCGGAGCGCCTGGCGCGGATCGCCCGCGCCGAGCTGGCGGCCAGCGGCGGGCGGCGGCGGCGGCGCAGCGAGGACGGCTCGGCGCTGACCGCGCAGGAGCGCCGCGTCGCCGGGCTCGCCGCGCAGGGTCTCGCCAACGGCCAGATCGCGGCCGTCCTGCACCTCTCGCCAAAGACCGTCTCGTCGCACCTGCAGCGCGTCTACAACAAGCTGGGGATGCACTCGCGCCGCGAGCTGATCCTTCGCTCGAAGGAGTTCTCGCATGACTCGTAGCGGCAACGGAATGCGCCCACGCAGCGGCCCCGGACTAATCTCAGGGCGTTTACCCGATGCTAAGGGACGCGACGGCGTGGTAAACATCGCCACCGGAGGCAGTACGGCTCTGGCGCCAGGCCACGGACGTGGCAAGGCGGGGACCAGGGAACGCAAAGCGAGGAAGGCCGAGCGGCCTGTGGGAGAAACGGCTGTGCCTAGCGCGCTGCTGGTGGCACCAGACAACAGATTCGCCACGCGGGAGTCAGGATCGCTCGACCGCGCGCTCGTCCCGCTCGGCGGCGACGTGGCCTCGCTCGTGATGGTCGGCGGGCCGCAGCTGGTGCGCGCGATGGTCGCCGACCTGATCGACGCCCAGCCGGGCATGCGCGTCGAGCGCAGCTTCGCCGGCGTCGCCGAGCTCGAGTTCCACTGCTCCGGGGCCGAGCTGCGCTGCGACGTCACGCTGCTCGACGTCGACGACTGCCGCGGCGAGTGCGGCGAGACGATCGACCGCCTGCTGGCGATCGGCCTGGAGTCCAAGCTCGTGCTGCTGGCGAGCGAGACGACGGACGAGATCGTCCTGTGCGCGAGCAACCGGCGCGTCGACGGGGTCATTCTGAAGGAGTCCTCGGTCGCGGAGCTCTACGGCGCGATCGCCCACATCCGCACCGGCCACTCGGTGATGCCGGCGCGCTGGCGCGCCGTGCCGGACGCCGTCGCGCTGACCCCGCGCCACGTGGACGTGCTGGAGCTGGTCGCCCAGGGCTTCAGCAACGAGGAGATCGCGGCGCAGCTCGGGCTGCGGCCGAACACCGTCAAATTCCACATCTCAGAGATCTTCCGCCGGCTCGGCGTGCGCAATCGCATCGAAGCGATCGCCCACGTCGACCGCGACGGGGCGATCGCGCAGTAGCGGCGGCTGGCGGGGGATTCCAATGGCCGAGCGCTCCGAACCGGGTCGTGGACCCCACCGCCAGGCGAGCACCGACGTCATCGAGGTCGCGCTGCTCGGCGGCACACGCGGTCTGTGGACGGAGGCCGTCGCCTGGATGCTGACCAGCGATGGCTACCAGCTGGTCGCCGCCTTCGACACCGTCGATGAGCTGATGGCCGAGCTCGCCGGCGTGCGCGCCGAGCTGCTGCTGATCGACCTCGACGACCGCCCGATCGACTGGACCGCGATCGGCCGCGTGCGCGCGGAGCGCCCCGACCTCAAGCTCGTACTGATCACTGCCGCGCTCAGCACCGGCGCCGCGGAGGCGATCCGCGCCGACCGCCTCGACGGCGTGATCGACAAGACCGACTCGGCCGATCAGGCGCGCGCGACGCTGCTTCACGTGCACGAGGGCCGGCGCGTCTTCCCGGCCGGCTGGCAGGACGCCGTGCGGCCCAAGGGCCAGGGGGCGGAGGGGCTCTCGGCGCGGGAGTTCGCGATCCTCGAGCTGGTCGCCTCGGGCCTGCGCAACACGGAGATCGCCAGCGAGCTGACGATCTCCCCAAACACCGTCAAGTTCCACCTGAGGGCTGTCTACGCCCAGCTCGGCGTGCGAAACCGCGTCGAGGCGGCTCAGGCGTTCGCCCGAATGCGCCGCACCGGTTAGGCATGCACGGGGCCCCCTGGTGGGCCGAAACAGCCAGTGATTGCGGGGCCGGAGATTTCTACCCACCCGTTCGGGCGGCCGTCGGTGCCCGTCGTCCCGAGGGGTCTGCGCCCGATCGCGCTGCGCCCCCGTGCGTCGCGGCGGCCCCTCGCCGCACCATCCAGCGGACGCTACCTATCCTTTCGGGGGAATAAAGACTATCCGCCGTGGCGATTGCCGACGTCTGCCCGGAAGCCTACTCTGCCCGGTACAGGGCCGCGCTCCGCTTCGATGTACGCGGTGGGATCGATCGCAGCACCCATTTCGGTGCGGCCGCCAGTCACAATCAAGCACGGAGGAAGTTTGTGAGACCACCGAAATTGGCAATCAGGATGGCGGCAGGAGGCATTGCCGTCGCCGCGACCCTGGCCCTGGGAGTTGCCGGAGCATCGGCTGCCCCCAACCCGGGCCCGGGTTATAGCGGGGCACTCGCCCCGGCAACGGGCCTGCTGCCCGGCGCCCACGATGTGTCCCCCAACGTCTCGGCCGTCGTCGACGGCCCGCAGACCGCGAACGTCCCGACGCTCGCCTGGGCCGGCGAGGCAGTCAGCCTCGTCGCCTGCGACACGAACATCTTCCCGGCGCAGCGACGACAGCCCCCTCACCCAGACGGCGGACTGGAGCATGGAGAACTGGACCGGCGACCAGGCGTGACGCAGAGCATCCCGACGCTCGACGGAAACCAGGGAGACGTCATCGACAGCTTCACCAACGGTTCGAACGGCTTCTTCACGCCGAACGACCTGCCCGAGAACGACGGCAAGGGCTGCGTCACGGCCGACGATCAAGTCGACGCACTCAGGCCTCTGGCAGGGCAAGCTCAACGTCTACCACCTCGACACAAACGAGGGATCTGACGATGAGGTCACCGACTACTCGGAGCAGTTCATCGTCATCTGGATGAACCCCACCCAGCCGACAGATCACCGAGTCCTCGGTGAGCAGCCTGTCCTATCCGGGCGGTAGCACCGTCGACCAGCTGTCGAGCAACGGCGTCACTGCCGCGACCGGCGGCCCGACGATCGACAGCTCCAGCGGCCTGCCGCTGAGCGGTCCGTTCAACGAGATCGGCTACCTGGGCGACCCCAACGGCAGCGGGACCTTCAACCCGAGCCTTTGGCCGACCTGCGACAAGGGTTGGGACAACTGCAAGGAAGAGTCGATCAGTGATTGGGGCCACGATCAGCCGGAGAACAACAACGGCCTGATCGACATCCGCGTTTCGGGCACGTTCCCGGTCGAGGATCAGCCCCCGGCGACGACGAACCTGAAGTTCTTCGGTTCGATCGACGGCGGCGTCAACCCCGGCCTGATCACCCTGCCGGTGCAGTGGCCGGCTCTGGCGGGTCTGCTGGCTGACTCGTCGACCCTGGGCTCGAGCCCGGGCAGCAACCCCAGCCTGTGGGACATCCACGGCGGGCCCACCAACGCCGACGTCCATCCGACGATCACGACGGCGACGAGCACGCTGGCAACACCGTGCCCGAGCCCCGACGGCTACGGTGACGCTGCTTCTGGCACGCCGCTGATGGACGCCGTGAACAACTGCCTCGGCAGCAGCTGGTACTTCTCGCGTGTCTTCGGTGACACGACGAGCGGCACCACCGCTCCGGGCGGCTCGACCGGCGTTGGCCCGACGGTTGGTCCGTACGACGACGAGGCGCCGAATGAGACGCTTCTGAGCGACGGCAAGCTGAACGCGGACGACGCTCCGATGCCGGCCCTGCCGGTGACGGTGTCGATCGCGAAGAACCTCGGCGGCACCGATCTCGGTGGCGTCGGCGGTCTGTATTCGGCCGACAAGGAAGTCATCTACAGCCATGACTTCAACGGCGCGCCGAATGCGGGCAACCTCTACAACCCGTTCTACTACGAGTACATCCCGTCCACCGACCGCTACTACAACGAGTCCTCGGGCATCACCGGCATCGCCGGCGACGACTTCCCCGGATTCGACCTGCTCAACAAGCAGCCGTACAAGTTCTGGACGGCGCTTGACCCGAGCACGAACAACGCGGGTAACGGCAACACCATCTGCCTCCGCCGCGAAGACGCCGGGTACAACGGCGACAGCAACAGCGGGAACGATGGCGGACCGGAGTACTACCCCGAGCCCGACCCGAGCCAGAACGACTCCGTGATCGTTTACACGGACGAGCGCGGCGAGGCGTTTGTCGACTACAACCCGGGTGACGGGTTCTACCTCGACAACCTGATCCAGCCCGATCCGCCGAGCACGGTTGCCGGTGGAACGGATCCGACCGGACAAGTCGTCATCGGCGACAACGGCTCCTGCGACCTGCAGAAGCTGCTCGGTTCGGAGATCGGCTACTCGTCGATCACGGCATCCGCTCAGTACCCCTACCAGGGTGTTGACTACTCGAACCCGCCGGCGTCGAACACGCTGACGAAGGTCGTGAAGTCGCTCTGGAACAAGACGCTGACGGCCTACCCGAGCGTTACGGGTGGGGAGACCAGCGATTTCGTCACAACCGCGACTGACATCAACGGTCAGCCGTTCGCGGGCGAGGTCGTCTGCTTCAGCGTCCAGGGCACGCCTAGCGGCGCGTTCACGGGCCTGATCACTGGGTTCAGCAGCAAGATCCAGAACGGTGCCGGCACGATCGTCGCCGACACGGTTGGTGAAGAGGCATACGGCACCGACTCGGAGTTCGGTAACGGCTACTGCGTGCGCTCGAACTATCTCGGCGAGGCCGGGATCCAGGTCTCGGGCAGCGTCACCGGCGTCGACGTGACAGCACTGTTCGTCGACGAGCAGGTCGAGCGTGACCTCGATGCCACGCTCGGTGGCGGCACGATCAGCACCGGCACGCCGCCCGTCGGCGCGACGGTCATCCCGCAGGCATCGCCTTCGGCGACGACCGGCACCACCGGTGGTAGCAGCACCCCGAGCACCACGGGCCCGACCGTGACCAGCACCCCGCCGGTCACGATCACCCCGCTGATCCAGAAGGCCAAGACAGCGAACGTGTACAAGGTGGAAGGACTCCGCCTCGTCCGCGGGAAGCACGGCAAGTACGCCGCGATCTTCAAGCTGTCCGGTGCCAGGGGATCGCTCAGCGTCACGATCCGCGCCTACAGGGCCAACGGCAAGCTCCTGCGTACCTACAGGATCACCGTCAAGGCCAACGCGGTCGTGAGCGTGAACGTCGGTACGAAGGTGGCGCACGTAACGGTCATCGCGTAACCGAACGCCTGCGCGCAAGCGCAGCGCTCAACAAGTAGCTCCCGGGGGCCCGCCAAGTGCGGGCCCCCGGTTCGTTCTGTGGCGGGTCCGGCGGGGCCGGCCACGGTCGTTCCGCGGGGGATCCGGTCGCCTCCTGGGCAACCTCACCCGCCGGCCGTTGTCGTCTGTCGCTCGCTCGCGGCGGCGCGTGACGTAAGGTGCCCGCTGCGATGCGGATTGTGGTCGGAGTGCTCGGCGGCGCCCTGGTGGCGCTGATGCTGTTTGAGATCTTTCTCGCGTTCCTGCTGCCACGGCGTGTCAAGCGCGACCCGCTGCTCGCCCGGCGGATCGCGATCTACGCGTTCCGGCCCTGGCGCGCGCTCGCCCGGCGGCTGCCTGACGAGGTCGGCGACACGCTGCTGGGGATGTACGGGCCGTTCGGCCTGCTGCTCGACCTCGGCCTGTGGGTCGTGCTGCTGATGTTCGGCTACGCCTGCCTGCAGTGGGCGGGCGGCTCGCACCTGCGCGCCGGGCCGGGCGTCGACTTCGGCCAGGACCTCTACTTCAGCGCCGCGAGCCTCGTCAGCTCCGGCACCGCCGGTCTCGCCGCCCACGGCACCTTCGCGCGGGTCGTGCAGGTGATCGACGCGGCGACCGGCCTCGCGGTGCTGACGATCGTGATCGGCTACCTGCCGTCGCTCTACCAGGCCTTCTCGCGCCGCGAGACGACCGTCTCGCAGCTCGACGCGCGCGCCGGCTCGCCGCCATCGGCCGGCCGGCTGGTCGTGCGTGCGACGCAGCGCGGCGGCTGGGCGGCGCTGAACGACTACCTGAGCGGCTGGGAGGTCTGGTCGGCCGAGCTGATGGAGACCCACCTGTCCTACCCGATCCTCGCCTACTTCCGCTCCCAGCACGTCAACCAGAACTGGCTCTCGGCGCTCTGCACGATCCTCGACGCCAGCGCGCTCGCCGTCTGCGCGGCCCCCGCGGGAACGGTCGAGGAGGCGCGCTTCACCTTCGCGATCAGCCGCCACGCGATCGCCGACCTCTCCTACACCTTCCGCACCAAGCCCCGCGCCGACACGCTTGTGGACCGCCTGCCGCCGGCGGACTTCGCCGGCCTGATCGCCGAGGTCAGCTCGACCGGCGTGCCGCTGCGCGACTCGCCGGAGGAGATCCGCGAGCGGCTCGAGCGCCTGCGGCGGCTCTACGAGCCCTACGCCGAGGTGCTGGCCGAGCGCGTCGAGCTGCGACTGCCGCCCTGGCTCGCGCCTGAGTCACCGACCGACAACTGGCGCACCACGGCCTGGCACTGAGGCGCGCCGCGCGCGTGCGCACGGCCGCGACGCTCGCACCGGTGCCGCTCGCGCTCCCCGGCGTGCCGCCGCCGCCGCCGGCGCGCGAGCCACGCGTGCGCCGTGGGCCGTGGCGGCGCCGTCACACCGGACGGCTCGACCAGCGCCATCCGCTGTGGTGCGTCCGAGCCCCACATCCCGATGATACGCCCGCGCCCGCCCGCCCGGCCGGGTCTGGACGCGTGTTGGACGACGCTCAGCCTGCCGGCGGCAGCCGCCGATCCGTAAGCGTCACCACACACGACGGCGCGGCGGCGCAGCGGGGGAGCGTCAGCCGTCGGTTCTCGCGACGGGGCGGTGCCAACGGCGCCCCGGCCGCGACCGGGCCGCCGAATGCGCGCGTGCCGGTGACGAGAAAGGCCCTCGCCTCTGCCGCCGACCAGCCCGAGCCATGCGCGGCCTGGGACTCGAACCCAGCCCGCCGGATTAAAAGTCCGGTGCTCTACCCGATGAGCTAGCCGCGCCGTCGCAGTTTAGGAGCGCCGCGTTGGGGACGCGCTCGAGCGGGCGGCCGAGCGCGGCGAAGACGAGCCGGATCGCCATGCCGTGGGTGACGACGAGCACCGGGCGCGGGCCGGTGGCGATCTCGTCGAGCGCTGCCATCACGCGCTCGGTCTGGTGGCGGAAGGACTCACCGGCCGGGAAGGCGAAGTCGGGGTCGGCGCGCAGGAAGGCGGCGAAGCCCTCGGGATCCTCGGCGGAGACCTCGTCGAAGAAGCGGTCGGTCCAGGCGCCGGTGTCGGTCTCGACGAGCCGGGGATCCTCGCGCGCGGGCAGGCCGAGCGCGGCCGCGACGATCGCCGCGGTCTCGCGGGCCCGCTCGAGCGGGCTGCACCACAGCGCCGCGAAGCCGTGCTCGGCGGCGCGGACGGCGAGCTCCTGCGCCTGCGCGCGGCCGGTCTCGTTCAGCGCCACCGGCAGCAGGCCCTGGAAGCGGCCCTGCGCGTTGTAGTCGGTCTGCCCGTGGCGGGCGAGGAACACTCCCGCAAGCCGCGTAGACTCTGGCGGGCGCGGCCCCATGGTGTAGCGGTCAGCACGCGGGCCTTTCACGCCCGTAGCGGGGGTTCGATTCCCCCTGGGGCTATCGCTGCTGGGGCGATCAGCCACGATGCGCCGGCCGATCCCCCTGGGCCCGGGAGGGCCCCATCAGGTCAGTCTTGAAAGGCCGCCGTCGACGAGCAGCGCGACGCCGGTCGTGTAGCTCGCGCGCTCGGAGCAGAGGAACGCCACCGCCGCGGCCATCTCCCGGGGCGTGCCGAGCCGGCCGGCCGGCACCTCGCTGCGCCCGAGCGCCTCGGCCTGTTCGCGGCCGCCGCTCAGCGAGAAGAGCCGATCGGTCGCGATCCGTCCCGGCAGCACCGTGTTGAGCGTGACACCGGACCCCGCGACCTCGCGCGAGATCGTCTTGAACGCCGCGAGCGTGGCGGAGCGGTGGCTGTTGGAGAGGATCAGGTTGGGCAGCGGCTCGCGCACCGTCCAGGATCCGATGTTGACGATGCGGCCGAAGCCACGCTCGCGCATCCCCGGCAGCACCTCGCGGATCAGCGCCAGCGGCGCCAGCACGAGCGTGCGGTAGGCCGCCTCCCACTCCTCGACCGGCTGGGCGAGCGGGTCGGCGCTCGCCGGCGGCCCGCCGGTGTTGGTGACGAGGATCTCGATCGGGCCGAGCGCCGCGGTGACCGCCTCGACGAGCGCCGGCACCGCGGCGATGTCGGCGTTGTCGTGGGCGAAGGCCGTCGCCCCGATCGGCTCCGCGACCTGCTCGAGCGTCTCGAGCGAACGCGCGACGACGGCGACGCGGGCGCCCTCGGCGGCGAGCTCCTGCGCGACCGCCAGTCCGATCCCCTTCGAGGCCCCGAGGACAAGTGCGACGCGACCGCCGATCCCGAGATCCATCAGACGCCCCACGCGGCGCCGCGGCGCGGGCGGGGGCCGCGAGCCGGAGCGCTCCAGGCGCACCAGAGCGCGAACAGCGCGATCGCGACGAGGTCGCCGAGCCAGTGCAGGCCGACGGCGACCGCGGCGATGCTCGGGAGCCCGGCGAGCACCGCGCCGAGGAGCGTGCGCCGCGGGGGCAGCGCGAGCACCCTCGCCGTCGCGAGCGAGCAGGCGATCCAGGCCGCCGGCCCGACGATCCAGCCCCAGTGCGTGAAGAAGCGCGAGCCGAGCGCCAGGGCGAGCACCGCCGAGAGCACGCCGACCGCCAGAGCCTGGAGGATCGCGCTGCGCAACAGGATCGAGCGGTTCATCCGCCTAATTCTCCCTGGTTTGCGCGAGCGGTGTGACGGATCGGCCGATGGCACGTAGTTGGGGCAGGGAAGCTGCCAACGAAATCAAGGAGGACCGACATGATTCGCACCAAAGCCGCGCTCGCCGTCGTCGCCTGTATGGCCGGCGTCGCCGCCGGATCGATCGCCGCCGCGCAGGCCGACAGCTCAGGGACGGGCGCGACAGGCGCGACCGGCGCGACGGGTTCAAACGGCGCCGTCGCGACGATCACCGTCAACGGCTCGGGCGCCGTCACAGCCGACCCGAGCGTCACCGGGAGCGTCGCGCAGGCCGACTACCTGACCGCGCTAGGTGACGCGCTGACCGACGCTCACACGCACGCGACCACGCTCGCCGGCGCGATCGGCGACACGCTCGGCGCGGTCCAGAACATCACCGAGGAATCCAACGACAACGACGTCTGCTCGGTCCTGCCGTTCGCGGCCAGCACGGCCAAGGGCGGCGCGCCGGTGCCGACGGTCTCGCCCGGGACCTCGAAGAAGAAGCACCACGGCAGTTCGAAGCCGAAGAAGGCCGCGAGGATCGCGATGCCGATGAGCGCAGCGGCAGGCGGGGGCGTGAGCGGGGGACCCGCCGCGGTCCCGGCGATCCCTCGGACCGCCGACATCGTCTCGACGTCCTGCTCGATCGAGGCGTCGGTGACCGTCACATACGCGATGTCGCCGTCCTGAGCCGGAAGGCTCGCCAGACGTTGTGGTGGCGGCCCCGTTGTCGGTCGGGGCCGCCACCCGCGCCCGTGGGCGCCCGCCGGTAGCCTTGCGGGCGCCGCCGGGCGGTTAGCTCAGCTGGTCAGAGCGCCTGCCTTACAAGCAGGAGGTCGCTGGTTCGAGCCCAGCACCGCCCATGGGGGTTGGGCCGGAAATCGCGGGATCGTCGGCGCGACCGAGCCGCGGAGCGGTCGCCACACCGGGGGCTGCGTTCTCTGGGTAGAAGTTCTCCCAACGGCCGGGGCCCGCGGCCGGTACTCTTGTGACGCTTTGGCGTCGGCGTGCTCCAGGCGCCCGCCCATCGGCTCGTGACACAGGGAGGGTTGTGATGATGGGTCGCGCGGCTTCACGGCTTGGACAGCGTCTTGTGGCGGCCGCGCTGGCCGTGGGAGCCGTGGTGGCATCCGCGTTCGCCGGCGTGCGTCCGCGCGCTCGGGGCCCGCGGCCGCGCGTGGTGCGCGCGATTCGGCTGCTGCTCCCGCTGGCCGTAGCCGGGATGGCGCTGCTCGTCCTGACGACCAGCGCCGAGTCCGATGTCGGTCTTCCGGTCAACATCGACACGTTCGGCAATTCCGCGCTGACCGCCGGCCCGTTCACGCGCACCGTCATCCCGCTGCCGCTGCCCATGACGTCCACGACGCCGGTGGGGACGTTCTCGCAGGGCGGCGACGTCGGCACGATGGAGATGACGGGGCTCGGCAACGGCTTCAGTGGGGTCACGCTCCAGTACACGCCAACGGCCGGCGGCTCGGTCGACCTGACCAGCGACGGCAGCAACGCCCAGATCCTCATCGACTTTGCGCTGATCGACGAGGTTCCCGCTGTGGGCGACGACAGCGTCCCCGGCCTGGATATGTACATCAACGCTACCGACGCCAACGGCCACACCGCGATAGCGCCCCTCGATGCGATCGGCAACTACTTCGCGTTCAACGCGGCGTTCCCGTTCTCGGGTTTCGAGGGTACGATCGACTGGACGAAGATCACGAAGATCGACGTCACCTTCCAGTACCCGACCACGAACACCGGCGGCGGCACCCTTGGGGTGCAGGTCAACCAGATATGGGCGACCCCCGAGGCCGGCACGCCACCGAGTGCGCCGAGCCCGACCGTCACGGCGTCGCCCACGGCGATCGGTCCGGCGGGCACCGCCGTCGACTTCACCGTGTCGTTCACCAGCGACGAAGGGCCGGCACCGGTCACCTACCATCCGCCGTCCGACATCGGCGTGCGCGCGCAGGATCTCACCGTGTCGGGCTCCGCGTTCGGCGGCGCGACACCGGTCGTCAAGGTCAGCGGCGGCCCATCCACCTACACGGTCGCCGTGTCCGGGATGACCGTCTCCGGTGGGGTCACGGTTGACGTGCCCGGAGGGATCGTGGACGACGCCTGGGGGCAGTTGAACACGGCAAGCAGCGACGACCCCACCGTTGCCTACACGTTTGCTATTCCGTGCTCCGCCGGATCCTGGTCGGCGACCGGGTACATGCCGTGCCAGCTGGCGGACCCGGGCTACTTCGTCTCCGGAACCCAAGCGACGTCCGAGTCGCCGTGCGCGGCGGGCACCTACTCCTCGAGTTCGGGTGCGACGGCGTGCACGAACACGCCGGCGGGGACGTTCATCGCTTCGATGGGCGCGATCGCGCCGGGTGGTTCGTGTTCGGCCGGCACGTATTCGGCTGCGGGCGCATCGGCGTGCACGAACACGCCGGCCGGGACGTTCATCCCCGGGAACGGTGCGACCGGGCCGGGCAGCTCATGTCTGGCAGGCACCTATTCGGCCGCGGGCGCGTCGGCGTGCACGAACACGCCGGCCGGGACGTTCATCTCCGGGACCGGCGCGTCCGGGCCGGGCGGCTCATGTCCGGCGGGCACCTACTCCTCGAGTGCGGGTGCGACGGCGTGCACGAACACGCCGGCGGGGACTTTCATCGCTTCGACCGGCGCGACCGGGCCGGGCGGCTCGTGTCCGGCCGGCACGTATTCGACCGCGGGCGCGTCAGCGTGCACGAACACGCCGGCGGGTACGTTCATCGCTTCGCCGGGCGCGGCCGGGCCGGGCGGCTCGTGTCCGGCAGGCACCTATTCGGCCGCGGGCGCGTCGGCGTGCACGAACACGCCGGCCGGGACGTTCATCTCCGGGACCGGCGCGTCCGGGCCGGGCGGCTCGTGTCCGGCGGGCACATACTCCGCGACTGCGGGTGCGACGGCATGCACGAACACGCCGGCGGGGACATCCATCGCCGGGACCGGCGCGACCGGGCCGGGTGCTTCATGTCCGGCCGGCACGTATTCGACCGCGGGCGCGTCAGCGTGCACGAACACGCCGGCGGGGACGTTCATCGCTTCGCCGGGCGCGGCCGGGCCGGGCAGCTCGTGTCCGGCGGGCACGTACTCCTCGACCGCGGGTGCGACGTCGTGCACGAACACGCCGGCGGGGACGTTCATCTCCGGGAGCGGTGCGACCGGGCCGGGTGCTTCATGTCCGGCCGGCACGTATTCGACTGCGGGCGCGTCAGCGTGCACGAACACGCCGGCGGGGACATTCATCTCCGGGACCGGCGCGACCGGGCCGGGTGCTTCATGTCCGGCCGGCACGTACTCCTCGACTCCTGGTGCGACGGCGTGCACGATCACGCCGCCCGGGACGTACATCGGTTCGATCGGTGCGACCGGGTCTGCCATTCCATGCCCTGTCGGCACCTACTCGCTGGGCGGCGCCATGGCGTGCACTGCCTGTCCGAGCGGGTATTCGACAGCCACGACCGGGTCGACCTCGGTGGCCGCGTGTAGCGTCGCCGAGGTGGCGACCACCCTGATCGCTTCACCGCAGGTCGATGACCTGGCGCCGTGGAGCGCCGTCGGGTCGTTTGTCGTCAGCGCGACGCTGACGAGCGGTGGCAGCCCGATCAAGAGCGAGACGATCACGTTCAAACTCGGCTCAACGGTGCTATGCACCGCAACGACCCACGCGAACGGAGTTGCCAGCTGCTCACTGACGTTCAATCAGGAGCAGGCGGTGCTACGCGCCGACAGCTACGCGGCAAGCTTCGCGGGCGCGGCCCAATACAAGCCGTCGAACGCAAGCACCGCAGCGGCCATCTTCTAGCCTGCCGGGCGGCATCGCGTCGAGCGAATCGGGCTCGCCCCGCATTCGAATCCGGGGCCTAGGCGGGCGCCGACGGACCGGTGCTCGCGAAAGAACACACGGGTGTGCCCGAGCGGGTGTAGGGTCGGGCCACAACCGCGAGGAGGAGGATCGCCATGCCCGTCCTGGTTCGACACCGTGCCCCGATGACCGCAGCGCAGTACGACGAATCCGCGCCGGCTCTGATCGCGTTGCTGAAGCAGCAGCCGGGCTTTGTGGTCCACGTGGCATACGAGGATGCCGGCGGCTTTGTCGTGGCTGAGATATGGGAAACGCAGGAGCAGCACGACAGCTGGTTCGACGCCAACGTGAAGCCGAACATCCCGGTCGAGATCACGCAAGAGGTGATCGACGTTCACAGCGTCCACATGCCGTAGAGCGCCCCACGGTCGGCGTCGGGTGATCACAGGGTCCGGCGCCGCAGGCCGCGTTTCGACCGTCTGCCTGACGGGCAACAATGGACGCGATGCTCGTCGGACGCGCGATCCGCAAGGTCGGTCCTCTTGGGTCGGCCGTCATCGCGCTCCAGATCGCCAGTACGACGCGGCAGCATTGGCAGTCGCTCCCGAGC
The DNA here is from genome assembly GCA_963709225.1 of uncultured Solirubrobacterales bacterium. Lineage (GTDB taxonomy): Bacteria > Actinomycetota > Thermoleophilia > Solirubrobacterales > Solirubrobacteraceae > Palsa-513. The sequence goes on along the minus strand of CAVPVM010000005.1, from coordinate 106,996 downwards.
GAGGACAGAGCGCGCTTGCAGATCCTGCTGCGGCACTCTCGCGGCAGGCCGTCCAACCTCTCCACTGCGCAGCGGCGGGAGCTCAGGGAGCTGATCCGCGCGCTTCAGCTGCCGCGCCTCGTGCGAGACGCGGCTGTGAATGCGGCGGGGCTCCGACGCCAGCTGCGCCGCTCAGCCGACTGACCGCTCGGCCGGTGTGACGGGGCGGCGAGGGCCGCCGGTATCCGGGCGCAGCTCCCGCGGCCGCGGCGGCGCGCCGGTCGAGCCCTACACCGCCAACGTGATGGAGGCCTTGTTCTCACTTTCGGGATGGTCGCCGAACGGCCGTAGACGGAGAACCCCGCGCCTGTGTGGAGCGACCGTGCGGGAGCGAACGCAGCCATCGCGCCCGTCTCGAGGCTGACTCGACGAAGACCGCGGCCACGGGCGACGGCCAGGCGGTGCTCGAGCATCGTGCGTGTGCGTTGGGGCGTTGTCGGCGCCGTAGGGTTTCGCGGATGACTCAATTCGCGGCTACGCCCTCCGCTGGGGCGCTCGACGAGGTCCGGCGCCTCGCCGGCCCGTCGGCCGTCATCGTGGACGTGGCACGCCTGCCCGGCGGGCAGCACGCGGACACCTGGCGGGTCGACACCGCCACGCCGGCCTTCAGCGCCGTCGTTCGCCAGTTCCCGATTGGCGACGCCGGCGCCCGCCACGAGCAGCGGGTGCTGCAAACACTCGATGGGCTCCAGGGCTTGGCCCCGGTGCTGCTCGGCCAAGACCTGGACGGCCGGTGGTCGCCGCACCCGACCACCGTGATCAGCCGGCTTGACGGCGAGCCGGACATCACGCCGAGCGATCCGCTGAGCTGGGCCCGCGAGCTCGGTCACGCGCTCGCACTGGTGCACGGCGTATCTGGCGATCGGCTGGCGGGCCTGCCGAGCGTGTTCGACGGCAGAGGGTCGCAGGCAGAGCTGAGCGGTCCGCTGGCGGCGAAGGTCCGGTCGCGCTGGTCGCAGATCGTCGAGTCGCCGGAGAGGCTCAGCCACTGCGACTACTGGTCAGGCAACGTCGTCTGGCGCGGCGGAAGGCTCGCGGGCATCGTCGACTGGTCGGGCGCGGCATGCGGTCCACGCGGCTACGACCTCGCCTGGTGCCGCCTCGACCTACTTCTCCTGTTCGACGAGCGGATCGCCGACGTCTTTCTCGCGGCCTACGAGGCCGCGATCGGCCAGACCGCTGGCGACGCTGTTATCTGGGACGCGTGGGCCGCCGCTCGTTCGCACGACACGGTCGAGACGTGGACTGCGAACTACGCGCCCCTGGGACGCGGCGACCTCAACGAACACGAGCTTCGCCGGCGCCATTCGCTGTGGACGACGCGCCTGTTGGGACGAAGCTGAAGCCCGAGCGCAGCGATCGGCAGCCTGCATCTCGCGCGCGTCGCGTGACGGGTGGACAGAGTCGCGCTCTACGATGGGCTTCATCGCTCAACGACCACATCGGGCTGCGCGGGCGCCGGTGGGCGCCGTCACGAAGGTCACTGGCCACTCGATCGTCGTCGGCGGCGCGACCCGCACCTTCGGCCTGGCCGAGCCGGCAGAGGGCGAGGTGGGGGCGGTCCTTCTATGCCTGCACGGGACCAGGTCGAGGTGGTCGGAGCAGGTCCGATGGAGCGGCATGGCCCGCCTCGCCGGCGCCGGCGCCGTCGTCGCCTTCCCCGAGGCCGTTCGCCCGATCGCGTCCGGCTATGAGTGGGACCACGAGCTCGACCTGCCCTTCCTGGAGCAGTTGGCGAGCGAGCTGATCGCTCGCTTCTCGCCGCCCGGGGGACGGGTGTGCGTCAGCGGTATGTCGGGAGGCGCGCGCATGTCGTGCGTGCTGGGCGCCGCGCGTGCCGACCTCGTCGCGGCCGTCGGGGCCGTCGCCGGGCTGCGCTCCGGCGACGGTCACGCTGCGAGCCGCCCTGTTCCGATCCTCGCCTTCCACGGCACCGCCGACCGCATCAACCCCTACCGCGGCGGAAGCACGCCACGCTGGGACGAGAGCGTCGAGGACAGCGCCCGCGAGTGGGCGGCGGCCAACGGCATGCCCGAGCAGCCAGAGGTCGTCGCGCTCAGCCCGACACTGACCCGCACCACCTACGGCGCCGAGGGCGAGCCCGGCGAGGTGACGCTGTTCACCTGCGAGGGTGCCGGCCATACCTGGCCGGGCGCGCACACGGGGCTCTTCCTGCGGCTGTTTCTGGGACGCACGAGCATGGAGATCGATGCCACGGCGAAGATCTGGGACTTCGCCCGGGCTCACGCGGACGAGGCCTGACGGATGCCCTGATGTGGCAGATCGATGCGCACCGCGTGGCCGCCGCAGGGCGTGCCGCCGGCCGCAGGTGCTCAGCTCTGCTTCTTCGCCTTGCCGCCCGAGAACAGATCGCGCCACCGCTTGGCTGTGATCTCGACGTCGAAGCGCTCGGCGGCGCGCTTGATCCGACGCCACGCCTCGTCGCGGTCGCGGTCGCTGACATCCTCGACCTGATCGAAGCGGGCGATCGCGTTGCGCACATGCCGCGCGTCGTTGAGCGGCTCCTTACGCTGCTTCGGGAAGGCGAACTCGTCGTCGGGCAGGCGATCCTTCTGGGCCGTGCTCATGCCCCGCGCGTTGCGCGGAACATTCTTGCCGGCGGCGCGCTCGCTCTGCACCTCGCGCGCCTTGGCGATGTTCCTGCGGGCGGCTTCCTTCTGACGGTCGGTGGCCATCCTCGTAGCTCCTCTGATCGAGCCTCCGAAGACGATATACCCGCCCGAGGGCAGAGGCGAAACCGGTTCGGATGTTCGCGAAGATCAGGACGGCGCGACGCCACGAGATCGCCTTCGGGGGCCACGAGATCGCCGAGACTAGGTCCCGAGTCCCTTCTCGCGAAGCTCGCTCAGCGCGCGCTCGGTCTTGTCGAGCCCGCCCAAGCCCATGCCGGCGAGCACCGCCGGCGCCTTTGTGAATTGGATCTCGCGGTAGTCGACCACCTGGACGTGGTTGCCCCAGGGGTCCCGGAAGTCGAGCGAACCAGCGGATGCCACCTCCACACCGTCGCGAACAAGCGCAGCGCGGACCGCCTCCTTGTCGTCGACGACAAGCCCGAAATGGCGTGCCGCGTCGGGGCCCTGCGATCGGCCAGCGGCGATCGCGATGAACTGGTCGCCGATGTCGACGAACGCCATCCCCGCGCCCGCCCGTCCACGCAGCTCGAACTCGAAGAAACGCCCGTACCAGGCCAACGCGGCGTCGACGTCGTCGACCTCGAGCGCCACATGGTTGATGCCGACGAGCCGGGCCATCCCCGCCAGCGTAGCGCGCCCCGCGCGGTGCTCCGGTCGAGTGTCTGGTCGCGCGATGGTGGCGCTGCCGCGTGAGCAGGTGTGCCTGGGCGTGATGCTAGGAAGCGTCCGCGTCCGGGCCGGGCGTCCCGGCGCTGCGGAGTGCTTCCCACTCGTGGTCCAGCAGCGCGTAGACCACCAGATCGGCCCACTCGCCCTTGAACATCTCGCTGCCGCGGTGATGCGCCTCCAGGCGCATGCCCAGCCGGGACGCCAGGCGTGCCGAGGCCTCGTTGCGGGCGTCCATGCGCGCTACCACCCGGCGAAGTCCCAGGCCGTCCGCCCTCGCGAAGGCGAGATCCAACACGGCGGTGCATGCCTCGGTGGCGTACCCATGTCCCGCGATGTCGGGGTGAAACACGTAGCCGATCTCCCCGCCGGCGTTGACAGCGGAGCGGAAGAAGAGCACGACGTCCCCCACCAGGCGGCCGCTCGTGGCGAGTTCCACCCCCAGCGTCAGGCTCTCCCCCTCGGAGGTGATCTCCCGCCGGCCCAGGTCGCCGGCCAGCCTCGTCGTCAGGATCTGCTCGTCCATCGGCCCGAACGGCAGGTAGCGACAGGTGTCCGCGCGTCCGCGGTAGTCCAGCAGCTCAGCGGTGTCCGCGACGGTGAGCGGCCGCAGCCGCAGCCGCGCGGTCGTGATCGGATACGACGGCCGCAGCTCCATTGGACGATTCTCTCGCGGCTGGGGGCGGCGTGCGCTTCGGCCGAGCTCCAAGCCAAGGCCGGCGCGAGCGTCGCCCGGGGCCGACGCAGCGGTCCCGCCGTCCTATGACGTGACCGCACCGCCGCTCGAATGCGGCGAGGAGGAGGCGGCGGCGGCCGTCCAGCTCCAGTGAGCGAGGATCGTGGCGAGCGCCGCCTTCGCCTGCGTCGCGAGCGCTGGATCGGCGTCCATCTCGATCCCCTCGACCTCCTGGCCGTTTCGTGCGAGCACATCGAGCTGCACGTCCCAGACGCCCTGGTAGCTGTAGGAGTAGCCGACCGCGGCTGCGGCGAGTCCGTCCAGGCTGGTCGGGTGGACCGGCTCCAGGTTCACGACGCCGGTGGCGCCGGATGGCTCGCTGACGATGCTCGGGAGGATCTGAATCGGCGTCTGGGCGGCCGCTTCCGGGTCGTGGTCGAGAGATTCGACGAGGGCGACCGACGCGTCGGTGATATCGACGGCGATGACGCCTGCCGGCGGTGGGCCGTGGATGAATGGCGACACCGCGGCGCTCGACGGCGAGGTCAGCTGGTAGACGGTCGCCCCCGCGACCGGGTGGCTGACGGACAGCACGAATCCGTCGGGGTAGGCCGTCTTGAAAGAGCCGGTGTTGAGTGCGGTCGTCCGGGCTGCCGCTCTATTCGATCCCCCGAGCGTGACCGCGAGGGCGAGGCCGATTCCGACGCCGACCACCGCGAGGGCGGCGATCACACGCGGCGAGCGCAGAACATGGGCCGGCCGCGGCGCGTCGGGCGCCGTCGGGCCCTCACCGCCCGCGAGCGTCGTCTTGCCCCATTCCGCGAAGCGGTTCGGCACGTGGGCCATCTCTTCGCGTATCGACCGGGGCTGCGGCCGCCTTGAGCCGCCGTCCCCGCGCGCCGACTCGCCGAGACCTCAGCCGCCGGTCGGCCCGAAGCGCTCGGTGCGGATCGCGCCGGGCGGATGCCCCAGCGACACGAGCAGGTCGGCTGCGTTCTCCACGAACGGCGTGGGACCGCAGACGAACACCTCGGGGTGCGCCTGCGGGCTCGGGGCGACAGCTTCGAGCATCGCCGCGTCGATCCGCCGTTCGAACCCGCCCCAGCCGGCGGGGCGTTCGCGCGTCAGCGTGAAGCTCACCGAGACGCCGTCGCGCCCGCCGGCGCCCGCCAGCTCGTCGCGGTACAGAACGTCGAGCCAGCTGCGCGCCGAGACGAGCATCGCCAGCTCGATCTGTGACCCTCGCGCGCGATGGTGGCGCAGCATCGCCATCAGCGGCACGACCCCAGAACCCCCGCCGACCAGCAGCAGCGGCCCGCCGTCCTCGACCCGCCAGGTGAACGGGCCGCCGATCGGGCCGCGCAGCTCGAAGGTGTCGCCGGTCCGCAGTTCGTCCACGAGGTAGGGCGAGACCTCGCCGTCGTCGATCCGCTCGACCGTCAGCGCGAGATGCTCGTCCTCGGGCGCCGACGCGATCGAGTAGGAGCGCTCGGCCTGGTAGCCGTCCTCGGCGGTCAGCCGCACGTCCACATGCTGGCCGGCCACATGGCCCGGCCAGTCCGCCACGTCAAGCGAGAGAGTTGCGGCGTGGTCGTTCTCCGCGACCCGCTCCCGCACCGACGCGGTGCGCCACACGACCGGCGTCCGTCCGGCGCTCAGTCGTTCCAGTAGCGCTGCTCCTTCCACGGGTCGCCGCGGTCGTGATAGCCGGCGCGCTCCCAGAAGCCGGGCTCGTCGTCGACGGTGACCGTCAGGCGGCGGACCCACTTCGCGCTCTTCCAGAAGTAGAGGTGGGGGACGAGCAGTCGCGCGGGACCACCGTGCTCGGGCTCGAGCGGCGCCCCGTCGAATCGGTAGGCCACCCAGGCTCGCCCCCCGGTGAGGTCGGCTAGCGGCACGTTTGTCGTGTATCCCCCGTCGCTGCTCGCAGTGGCGTACGCGGCGTCGGTCGCGATCCCCTCGAGCAGGGTGTCGATCGAGACGCCGGTCCAGCTGGTGCCGAGCTTCGACCACTTGGTGACGCAGTGGATGTCCACCGTGAACGTCTCCGATGGCAGCGCGACGAACTCCTCCCAGCTCCAGGAGGCAGAGCTCGCCACGGCCCCGTCGACGGTGAAGCTCCAGTCGGCGAGCGGCGTGCGCGGCGTCGGGCCTGCCGAGAGCACCGGGAAGTCCTCGACCACGTACTGGCCGGGCGGGATCCGCGCCGGGTCGATGTCGCGGCGCGGGCGGCCGCGGAATCCACGGGAGAAGGAGGCCATGGTCGTGTGCTCGAGGCTCGCTGGCACAGAGAAGCTACAACACCGGCACGCGCCCGGTCCAGCCGCGCCGGCCGACCGCCTCCCGGGCGCCTCGGCTGCGATGATCCGCCGGCGTGACCGCTCACAGCGCAGCCGAGCATCGAGCCACGATGCCGACCGGAAGCGAGCGCTTCCTCGACGCGCGCTCTCTCCAGGCCGACCACCGGCGCCTCGCCGCACTGCTCGCACCGGGGATGTCGGTGCTCGACGTCGGCTGTGGCTCGGGCGCGATCACGCGGGGCATCGCCGAAGCCGTCGGCTCGAGCGGCCGGGTCGTCGGCATCGACGTCAGCGAGGAGCTGCTCGAGCTCGCGCTGACCACCCACGGCGGACCGGTGAGCCTCGAGTTCGAGGTCGCCGACGTGACGCGGCACGGCTACCGCGACGAGTTCGACGTCGTCACCGCAGCCCGCGTTCTCCAGTGGCTCGCCGACCCGCGCGCGGCGCTGCGCGGCATGATCGCCGCGGCCCGGCCCGGCGGCTGGATCATCGTGCTCGACTACAACCACACGCAGGCGCGCTGGCGGCCTGACCCCCCGGAGGAGTTCACACGCTTCTACGACGCCTTCCTCGCCTGGCGCGCCGAGGTCGGCATGGACAACGAGATCGCCGACCACCTCGCGGCGATGATGGGCGAGATGGGTCTGACGGACGTCACCTCGACCGAGGAGATCGAGCACACCGAGCGCGGTGACTCGGACTTCGACACCCGTCTGGCGCTGTGGCCCGGCGTGATCGCAACCCGCGGCCACCAGCTCGTCGCCGACGGCAAGCTGTCCGAGGCCGACCGCGCAGCGGCCGGCCGCGTGTTCGCCGACTGGGTCGCAACCGACGCCCGCAGCCAATCACTTCACCTGCTCGCCGTCAGCGCGCGGAAGCCCGCCCCGGCGGGCCTCTGAGCGCCCCGCGCCCTGCCAAGCGTTATCCAGCCTGAAGGCTGCATTGAGGACCGCCTAAGGTGGGTGCTTCACTATGTCTGGCATGAGCTTTCCCGAAGACCCTTCGGCTGGCGCGCTCCCCACGCCCGGAGCGGACCCCGCCTCCGGGCCCAACCCCAGCCCCGGAGCAGACCCGGCCCCCGGCCCACGCCGAGCAGACCCGGCCGCCGGGTCCAACCCCACGCCCGGCGCAGACCCGGCCGCCGGCGCGACCCCGGCGCCGGGCCCGATCCCCGCGCACGGCGCGACCCCGTCCCCGGACCCGGTCCCCTCGCACACCGCAACCCCGGTCCCCGGGCACCCGGCCGCGACCTCCGTCCCGCCGCCGAGCTACGGTCCCGCGCCCATTCCGCTCCCCCCGCCTACGCCGCCTACGCCGCCTGCGATCCCGCCCGCGATCCCGGCTTCGGGCATCGGCGCCGGGGGGTACGCCTCGGGCGCCTCCTACGGCTACGCCTCGGGTGCCACAGCGGCCTCCGCCCCGATCTCCGATCCGCCCCCGCCACGCCGTCGGACGATCGACGCCCTGCGCCAGCCGTTCGTCGGCGCGATGCTGGTCGTCCTGATCGCCGCCTTCGGCGGCGCCGCGATCGCCCACTTCCTCTGGCCGTCCTCGCCGAGCTCGTCGTCCTCCTCGCCGTTCTTCGGCTTCACGCCGAACGCCGGCGGCGGCTCGAGCGGCGGCGGCACCAGCAACCTCTTCCCGTCCAGCGGCGGCGGCAGCAGCTCGGGCGCCGTCACGCTGCCGGCCGCCGACGCCTCCGTCACGCGCAAGATCGATCCCGGCCTTGTCGACATCAACACGATCCTCGGCGGCCAGGGCGGCGCGGCCGCGGGCACCGGCATGGTCGTGACCTCCAACGGCGAGGTGATCACCAACAACCACGTGATCAACGGCGCCACGTCGATCTCCGCCTACGACGTCGGCAATGGCAGGACCTACACGGCACGCGTCGTCGGCTACGACCGCACCCAGGACGTCGCGGTCATCCAGCTCGAGAACGCGTCCGGCCTCAGCACGGTGCCGCTCGGCAACTCCTCGTCGGTCCGCGTCGGCGCGAACGTGGTGACGATCGGCAACGCCGGCGGCGTCGGCGGCACACCGAGCGCGGCGAGCGGCACGGTCGACGCGCTCAACCGCTCGATCACGGCGGGCGACAGCTACGAAGCCGGCAACACCGAGCGGCTCAAGGATGTCATCCAGATCAACGGCTCACTCGAGCCCGGCGACTCCGGTGGCCCGCTGACCGTCGACGGCAAGGTCGTCGGCATGGACACCGCCGCATCGTCGAACTTCAGCTTCCAGTCCTCGACCGCCGGCGAGGGTTTCGCGATCCCGATCAACGAGGTCGTCTCGATCAGCCACCAGATCCTCTCCGGTCAGGGCACGAGCCTGGTCCACATCGGCGCCACAGCGCTGATCGGCGTCTACATCTCAAACACCAGCCAATGCACGAACGAGACCACGGGCGTCTCGGGCAGCGGCTCGGGAGCGGCCGGCGCGCTCGTCTGCGGCGTCGTCCAGAACACCCCGGCGGCCACCACCGGCCTCTCGAGCAGCGGCGTCACGCCCGCCAACGCCTACGACACGATCACCGCGCTCGGCGGCAAGGCCGTGACCTCGGCCCAGTCGCTGCTCTCGCTGATGGACACCCATCACCCTGGCGACCGCGTCTCGGTCACCTGGGTCGACGCGTCGGGCGCCTCCCACTCCGCGTCGCTGACACTCGCGACCGGCCCGGCTGACTGAGCGGTCCTACTGCTTCTTACGCCGGCGCCGCAGGCGCCGGACCGTGAGACGCGCGCAGCCCGACGGGCCGCGCACTCAGTAGCTGCGCCCCTTGCGTTCCTTCGGTGGGACCGGCGGGAAGCTCTTGCGCTCCTTGGCCGTCATCTTGCGGATCGTCAGCGATCCCGCCTTGACCTGGGCCGCGATCTCGTCCAGCTTGGCGCGGCGGGCCACCGCCGCCCTATCCGCATGTGTGCTCATGGATACATTCTAGCGCCCGCCCCGGCGCGGCCTGGGAAACTGAAGCCGATGCGACCGGACCTCGATCGCTGGCTGAGCGACCCGGCGGTACGCACGCAGCACCGCCGCGAGAGCAACGCCGGCGTCGACCGCCTGTGGCAGGCGGCGTCGACGGTCACCCTGCGCGACTGCCGCCTGCTCGGGCGCCTGGTCGCCGTGCGGATCCCGGGAAGCCGCCCCGGCACGACCTTCGACGAGCTGTTTCGCGGGCCACCATTCGTGACGCTCGAGCGCGGGCCGACCTGGGCGCTGTCGGGCCTCTGCGGGCGGATCTGGAGTGTGCGCGGCGAGTTCGCGACACCTCCCGGACCCCAGGCCTTCCTCGACTGGGACGAGCCCGGCACGGTCCGCGTGCTGTTCGCCCACTGGGCCGAGCGCTCGGATGGCGGCGCGGCGCTCCACAGCGAGGTGCGGGTCGCGCCAGTCGATCGCCGCGCCGCCGTCTACCTTCGCGCGCTCGAGCCGTTCGTCACCGCCTTCCAGGGCCTGATCGGCCTCGAGACGCTGTCGCTCGCCGTGCGCCGCGCGGAGCGGCGCTGATCAGTGCAGCCGTAGCACGACCAGCGCGATCGCCAGCAGCGTCACCGCGAGCGAGCACGCCGCCAGCGCACCCTCCAGCGGCGCCGCCAGCGAGCGTGCGTCCAGCGCCACGACGCGCCCGTCGCGCAGGCGCTGCTCGCCGCTGACCGACACGGTCCGCCGGCGCAGCTCCCGCACCGGGCTCGAGAGCCGCCGCTGTGCGACGCTCAGCGTGAAGCAGGCGGCGACCGCGAGCACTCCGGCCAGATGGACCGCGAGCGCGTTGACCCAGAAGCCGGTCGCAGCCGGGAACGCCCCCCACGCCAGCGCGAACCAGAAGTCGGTGTGGAAGCGCCCGCCGAACCACTCGAGGTCGTAGGCGAGCACGAGGAACACGCCCGCCGCGATGAACGGGACGAGCGTCCAGGAGATCGTCGCTGCGGCGTAGATCCCCACCGCCACCGCGCCGCCGAGGCTGACCCCGGCCAGCGCGATCAGCGCACCGTCCGACAGCTGCGTGCGCAGCGGATGTCCGCGCAGCTCGTCCAGGGCGTGCGCGGCCACGCCGACGGCCAGGAAGAACGCGACCAGCGCCAGCACCAGGCGCGAGCCGTGCAGTTGAGGCGCCATCGCCGCACCGATCGCGACGTAGCTGAGATGCCACGCGGTGTAGGGCGGGTGAAGCAGCGTCACGAGGTCGCGCCAGCCCCCGGACGCGAGCGCGTAGAAGGCCGGCCGCTCAGCGGGCGGGGCTGCTCGCGCCAACCCTCTCGCCCCACGTCACGACGCCGGCGCCAAAGCTCATCCGTCGCATCTGCACGCCGCCGATCCCCGCCGCCTCCCAGTCGCGGCGGAGCGCTTCGAGCGGGTGGGCGGCGTAGAACTCCGGGATGCTGGTGGCCAGGAACCGGCCGACCTGCGCCCATTCGCGAGAGACCGCGCGCCCCAGCAGTGGCAGCCCGAATCGCGTGTAGGCGCGCCACAGCGCGTGCCAGGGCTCGCCGTCTGGCTCGCCGAACTCGAGCGACGCGATCCGCCCGCCGGGCGCGACGACGCGCGCCAGCTCGCGCAGCGTCGCCGCGGGGTCCTCGACGTAGCGCAGCAGGTAGGTGAAGGTGAGATGGTCGAACTCGCCGTCGGCGAACGGCAGCTCCTCGGCGCGGCCCTCGCGCAGCGTGATCCGCTCGGCGAGTTGCGGTGAGGCAGCCAGGCGCGCCCGCGCGGCGTCGAGCATCTGCGGGCTCTGATCGATCCCAACGACCTCGATCGCGTAGCGACGCACGAGCGCCTGCGCGACCAGGCCCGTCCCGGTCGCGACGTCGAGCACCCGCTGCCCCGGACGGGCACGGATCGTCGCCACCATTGCGCTCCGCCAGCGCGGATCCTGGCCGAAGCTGAGCGCCGCGCCGGCGCTGTCGTAGTGGCGCGGCAGGCCGGCGAACAGCTCGAGCGCCTGTTCGTTGCGCGTCGTCGCGGCGACGCCAACGTCTGGATGCTGCTCGCGGGAGGGATCGAAGCGGGGCGTGCCGCAATCATGCCGGGTGGCCGCGCGTCGTGGCGCATTCCTCTGCGAGCGCGGCGGACAGGGACACGTTGTCCAAATCCAGCCCGAGCCGGTGGACGGACTGTCCGCATGATCGCGCCCATTGGCGCATCGACCGCCGTCGTGGCATACACTCGAACAAGGTAGGCAACACTTTCCTGAGGAGGAATTCAGTGCCAAAGACTTTGCGAGTGCTGCTCGGAGCGACCGTGGCGGTCGCCCTGGGCACGGCGGCGACCGTCTGGGCGACGGCCGCGGGTGCGGCGCATGTGGCGACCGCGCCGACCGTCACGATCCTTTACGGGACCGCGCCGGACTATCTCGACCCGCAGCACAGCTACACGACTCAGGGTGGCGAGTCCACGTGGGTCAGCTATCTGGGGCTCTACACCTATGCACACGCCAACGGCACGGCCGGCGGCGTCGTCATCCCGGCGCTCGCGACGGCGCTGCCGGTCGTCAGCGACGGCGGCAAGACCTACACCATGACGCTGCGCAAGAACCTGGTCTACTCAAACGGCGTTGCCGTCAAGGCCAGCGACTTCGCCTACAGCATCGAGCGCGCGATCAAGCTGACCTGGGGCGGCGACAGCTTCTACACCGGCAACATCGTCGGCGCCACCGCCTACTCGACGGGCAAGGCGAGCACGATCTCCGGCATCGTCTCGAACAACGCGACAGGCCAGATCACGATTCACCTGCTCGGGCCCTACGGCGCGTTCCTGAACGTGCTGGCGTTCCCGTCGTCGGGCTTCGTGCCGACCGGGACGGCGATGAAGGACCTCACCGACGACCCGCCGCCCGGAGTCGGCCCCTACCACGTGATCGACGTGGTCCCGGACAAGTCGTGGGTCGGCGAGATCAACCCGTACTACGCCAAGGAGGCGATCCCGGGGATCCCGCAGGGCAGCGTCACCGTCGACGCCAGGGTCGAGAGCAACACGGCGACCGAGACCGAGGACGTGCTCAACAACACGGCCGACCTGTTCGACACGGGTGACTCGATCACCCCGTCGTTGCTGCCTCAGATCACGAGCACGGCATCCAGCCGCTACAAGACGATCCCGGTCGTCCAGTCGTTCTACTTCTTCCTCAACGTGACGGAGAAGCCGTTCAACAACCAGCTGGTGCGTGAGGCCGTCGACATCGCGATCGACCGTCGCGCGCTCTCGAAGCTGGCCAGCGGCACGATCACCCCGGGCTGCTACCTGCTGCCGCCGGGCATGATCGGTCACCCGACCGCCCCGTGCCCGTACGGCATCGTGCCGGACGCGGCGCCGAACCTGGCCAAGGCCAAGGCCCTGATCAAGCAGTCGGGCGACGCGGGCGCGGCAGTGACGGTGTACAGCGAGGAGCGCGTTCCGCGCACGCAGTTCTGCCAGTACTACGCGAGCGTGCTGAACGCGATCGGCCTGAAGGCGACGATCAAGCCCGTGGCCGACGCGCTCTACTTCCCGACGATCGGGACGCTCAAGCTCCACCCGCAGACGGGATTCGCCGACTGGGACGAGGACTTCCCGAACCCCGGCGACTTCTACCTGCTGCTGGACAAGAACTCGATCACGCCGACCAACGGTCTGAACTACGGCGCGGTCGATGACCCGAAGATCCAGAACGCGATCGAGAAGCTCGACGCGATCCCGTCGAGCCAGCTGAACCAGTACGCGTCGGACTGGACGGCGCTTGACGAGTACACCGCGGCGAAGGCGTACGACATCGTCTTCGGCTACCAGACGTGGCCGGAGTTCGCCTCCACCCGGATCGACTTCTCCAAGTTGATCGTCCAGCCGTCCTACGGCTGGGACTGGACGTCGATCCATCTCAACGGTTGATCTGATGGGAGGCACGGAGGGGCGCCTAGCGCGCCCCTCCGGCCGCCCGTCGGCGTAGCATCCCGGGCCACCTACCGTGGCGACCCCTCCGATCAATCCCCTCGAGCGACTCGACGAGCAGGCCCTCGAAGGCGCGTCGGACAACCCGTTCGGCAGCACGGGGACCGATCTCCCGCCTGGCCTCGGTCCCTACCGGATCGCCTGGCGGCGGTTGCGGCGCAACCACGTCTCGCTGGCGTTCGGCGGCCTGTTCCTGCTGATCGTGATCCTCTGCCTGCTGGCGCCGGTCTACTCGGCCGACATCGCCCACATCGGGCCCAACGACGAATCGCAGATCTACAACGTGCTCGGTCCGACCGGGATCCCGATCGGACCGACCTGGACCAGTCACTTCCTGCTCGGCGCCGACATCAACGGCCGCGATGTCGCGGTGCGCCTGCTCTACGGCGGGCGCACGTCGCTGTTCATCGGCACCGTGGCGATGCTCATCACGATGACGCTGGCCACGATCCTCGGCACGATCGCGGGCTACACGCGCGGCTTCGTCGACGGCCTGCTGTCACGCTTCTTCGAGCTTCTGTGGGCCTATCCGGCCCTGCTGCTGGGCATCGCCCTCGGCGTCAGCCTCCAGCTCGGCGGCCTCGACCTTGGCCTGTTCACGCTCCACGGCAGCTCGCTGTTCGTGCCCGCGCTGGTCATCGGCGTCGTCTACATCCCCTACGTGGCCAAGCCGATCCGCGCTCAGGTGCTGACGCTGCGCGAGCGCGAGTTCGTCGACGCCGCTCGCCAGCAGGGCCTCGGGCCGGTGCGGATCATGGTCGGTGAGATCCTGCCCAACCTCTCCTCGACGATCATCGTCTTCATCCCGCTGATCCTCGCCAACGCGATCCTGCTCGAGGCGGGCCTCTCCTATCTCGGCGCCGGCGTGCAGCCGCCGAACGCGTCGTGGGGGACGATGATCAGCGACGGCATCAAGCTGATCCCGGCGGCGATCCACCTGACGATCGTCCCGGGCGTGATGCTCGTGCTGGCGGTGCTCGGCATCAACGTCTTCGGCGACGGCCTGCGCGACGCGCTCGACCCGCGCGCCCAGGTCCGCGTTGGCCGGGTCAAGAAGCGCCGCTGGCGCCGCCGGGCGGCTGCGACGATCACGGAAGAACCTCGCTGATGATTCGCTTTGCGCTGCGACGTCTCTTCTCCTGCATCGCGCTGCTCTTCGCGATCTCGATTCTGACCTTCCTGATCTTCGTCGCGATGCCCAACAGCAACCCGGCGCTCCGCCTCGCCGGGCGCACCGCGACGCAGGTCCAGATCAACGCCGTCGAGCGCGAGTGGGGCTTCAACAAGCCGATCTACGTCCAGTACTACAAGACGATGGAGAAGATCTTCACCGGCACCGTGGTCTCCTACACGCAGGGGATCAACGTCGACAAGCAGATCCTCTCCGACCTGCCGCCGACGCTCTCCCTGGCGATCGGCGCCGGGATCATCTGGTTCTTCTTCGGCGTCCTCTTCGGCGTGCTCGCGGCGGTGCGGGCAGGGCGCCTGCTCGACCGGGCGCTGACCGTCCTCTCACTCGTCGGCGTCTCGACGCCCGTCTTCTTCCTCGGCGCGATGCTCGCCTTCTACCTGGGCTTCAAGGCGGGGCTCTTCCCCAACGGGGACTACGTGAACATAACCACCAACCCGGTCCAGTGGCTCTACCACATGATCCTGCCGTGGTGCGCCCTGTCGGCGGTCTTCGTCGGCGTCTACTCGCGCGTGCTGCGCTCGACGATCCTCGACATGGTCAACGACGATTTCGTGCGCACCGCGCGCGCGAAGGGCCTCACCGAGCGCCAGGTGATGATCCGCCACGTCCTCCGTAACAGCCTGATCCCGATCGTTTCGCTGTGGGGCCTCGACTTCGCCTCGGTGATCGGCGGCGGCGCGATCCTGACCGAGTCGGTCTTCAACCTGCAGGGCGTCGGCGAGTACGCCGCCCAGTCGATCCAGCTGCTCGACGTTCCGCCCGTCCTGGTGATCACGATGTTCGGCGCCTTCTTCGTCGTGCTGCTCGGCGCGGTCGTCGACATCGTCCACGCGGCGCTCGATCCCAGGGTTCGGCTGTCGGCGTGAGCTCGACCGCGCCGCTGCTCTCAGTGGAGGATCTCCGCGTGAGCTTCCGCACCGAGGAGGGGCTCGTGCGCGCCGTCGACGGCGTCTCTTTCACCGTCGACCCCGGCGAGGTCGTGGCAATCGTCGGGGAGTCCGGCTCCGGCAAGTCGGTCACGTCGATGACGATGATGGGCCTGACGCGCTCGCCGAACGCCTTTTTCGAGGGCAACGCGTACTTCGAGGGCACCGAGCTGATCCGCGCCAGCAACGACCAGCTGCGGCGGATCCGCGGCGCGCGCATAGCGATGATCTTCCAGGACCCGATGAGCTCGCTCGACCCGGTCCACCGGATCGGCAAGCAGATCGCCGAGCAGATCCTCGTTCACGAGCGCGACGTCAGCAAGGCGGCGGCGCTCGACCGCGCGGTCGAGCTGATGGAGCGCGTCGGCATCCCGCGCGCGCGCGACCGCGCACGCTCCTACCCGCACGAGTTCTCGGGCGGCATGCGCCAGCGGGTGATGATCGCGATGGCGCTGTCGTGCTCGCCCAGCCTGCTGATCGCCGACGAGCCGACGACGGCACTCGACGTGACGATCCAGGCGCAGATCCTCGACGAGCTGCGCCTGCTGCGGCGCGAGAGCAACACGGGCATCATCCTCGTCACCCACGATCTCGGCGTCGTCGCGGACATCGCCGACCGCGTCGTCGTGATGTACGCCGGCCGGGTGGTCGAGCACGGCACGCTCGACGAGCTCTTCTACGACCCCCAGCACCCCTACACGTGGGGGCTGCTCGGCTCGATCACGCGTATCGACGGCGATCGCTCGCGCCACCTGCCGGCGATTCCGGGCTCGCCGCCTTCGCTGATGAACCCGCCGACCGGCTGCCACTTCCGCCCGCGCTGCCCGCACGCCTTCGCGAGGTGCCTCGAGGTGCCACCGCTCGTCTCCCAGCTGCCGGACGCTCCCGAGCACCTCGATCGCTGCTGGCTCGATCCGGAGGAGAAGGCCGCCCGGCGCCTCGTCGACGGCCAGTTCGGCCTCGCCTCGTCCGGCACGGTGACGGCGTGAGCGTGAGCGAGACGGTGCCGCTGCTCGAGGCCGAGCACCTCCAGATCCACTTTCCCGTCCGCGGCAGCGGCGGGCTGCGCCGCCGGCCGGAGGTCGTGCAGGCGGTCTCGGACGTCTCCTTCCAGCTGCACGAGGGCGAGACGCTCGGCATCGTCGGCGAGTCCGGGTGCGGCAAGACCACGCTGATCCGCGGTCTCGTGCGCCTGCTCGACCCGACCGGCGGCTCCGTGCGCTTCCGGGGCATCGACATCACCAAGGCCTCGCGCCGCAAGATGGCGCCGCTTCGGCGCGAGATGCAGATGGTCTTCCAGGATCCGCAGGCGTCGCTGAACCCGCGCAAGCGGGTCCGCCAGATCCTCGCCACGCCGCTGCGCGTCGCCGGCGTGCCGCGCAACGAGTGGGAGGCGCGCTCGCGCGAGCTGCTGGAGCGCGTCGGGCTGAACCCCGAGCACCTGGATCGATTCCCGCACGAGTTCTCAGGCGGCCAGCGCCAGCGGATCGGCATCGCCCGCGCGCTCGCGCTCGGACCGCGCGTCGTGATGCTCGACGAACCGGTCTCCGCCCTCGACGTCTCGATCCAGGCCCAGGTCATCAACCTGCTCGACACGCTCCAGAAGGAGCTGTCGCTGACCTTCGTGTTCGTCGCCCACGACCTCTCGGTGGTGCGCCACGTCTCCAACCGAATCGCCGTGATGTACCTGGGCAAGATCGTCGAGCTCTCGCCCGCCGAGGAGCTCTACGACAAGCCGATTCACCACTACACCCAGACGCTGCTCTCGGCGATCCCGATCCCCGACCCGGTCCAGAACCGCGAACGCACGCGAACCAAGGTCGAGGGCGAGCCGCCGAACCCGATCTCGCCGCCGCGCGGCTGCCACTTCCACACGCGCTGCCCGGCCGCCACCGGGCTCTGCCGCACCACCGAGCCACCGCTCGTCGAGTACGCCGGCGGGCACCTCGCCGCCTGCCACCACCCTCTCACCGTCAGCGCCGAGGAGATCGCCGCCGCCCAGCGCTCGCCGGCGAGTCCGCTGAGCGCCGGCGACGACCTGCCCTCCGCCACGGCCGGCGATCAGCTGTCTGCCTCCGCCGGCGACCTGCCGTCCGCCCCGGCCGGCTGAGCTCGGCCGCTCGCTAGACTCGCAGCGGATGGCCTCCGTCAAGCTGCATCGCTGCTCCTGGACGTTCCTGCACACGGACCTCGACGCGTGCTGGAAGGTGCAGCGGGCGCTGGATGAGCAGGGGATCGACTACGAGATCGTCAAGCACGGCTTCGGCAAGGGCGAGCGGCCGCGCGTGCGGGCGCTGAGCGGCCAGAAGTGGCTGCCGGTGATCGAGTTCGAGGACGGGCGCTCCTACCGCGCCGAGTCCGACGAGATGGCCGCGCGCGTGCGCGCAGGGCAGCTGTTCGACTGAGTCCGTGTCGAGCCGGCGGGTCTCGCAGTTGGCCGATCAGCTCCCCACGCTGCAACTGGGCTCGCGCGCCGAGTGGGAGCGCTGGCTCGAACGCTGGCACGACAGCGCCCCGGGCGTGTGGCTCGCCCTCGCCAAGCGTGGCTCCATCCACACGACCCTGACCTATGCCGAAGCGCTCGACGGGGCGCTCTGCTTCGGCTGGATCGACGGCCAGAAGGCCGCGCTCGACGAACACCTCTGGCTCCAGCGCTTCACGCCGCGCAGCGCCCGCAGCCGCTGGTCGCGGATCAACCGCGACCGCGCGCAGGAGCTCGAGCGCTCCGGCCGCATGCGCCCAGCGGGCGCCGCGCAGCTCGAGCGCGCCAGGGCCGACGGCCGCTGGGAGGCCGCCTACGCCGGCCAGCGCAGCGCCGAAGTGCCCGACGACCTCCGCGTCGCACTGCTCGCCGACCCGCGAGCGCTCGAGTTCTTCGACGGCCTCGACAGCGCCAACCGCTACGCGATCCTCTACCGCATCGAGGAGGCCAAGCGGCCGGCGACGCGCGCCCAGCGCATCGCCCGCTACGTCTCGATGCTCGCCGCCGGGGAAAGGCTCCACCCCTGAGGGCGGCGCGGGTGCGCCATTCGACACCTCTCGGGTATCGCACTCTGCAGCGGCCGCGGCTACCGTGGCCTCACGAGGTCCGGTGACACTGCCACACCTGATCTCGGCCAAGCCGCGCATGGACGCCGTAGAAGGGCCGCGGCCCGTCGTCAGCAGCATCCGGCGGCGGGCCGCTCAGTCCCGCGCGGCCGCCGAGCGCCCCGCGCCGCCCTCGCGCGCTTGCCATACTCCCGAATCCCAGTATCTGGGGGCGTAGCTCAGTCGGTTAGAGCGCCGGCCTGTCACGCCGGAGGTCGCGGGTTCGAGTCCCGTCGCTCCCGTAGCGAGAAGTGGCTGCAAATGGGTTGGGTCTTGGCGTTGGAACGGGCCCGAGCCAACGTCAGAACAGCCGTTGAGTACCACAGTCGAGTACCACTTGAGGGTTTCAAAGCGCGTCCAGAACGGGCGGCCTCCGGCGATAAAAGCCGGAGGTTGAGCCCTCGTCGCGCTGAATCTGACGCGAGAGAGCCCAAGGCCGAGTATCTGCTCGGTGTTCGCAGCCGTTTATGCGGCTAGCCGGAATGGCGTCACCTCAGGTGATACTGTCTGATGCGACGCGAAGCGGAGCGTCGGGGAAGCCTGTCTGATGCGACGCGAAGCGGAGCGTCGGGGAAGCCTTTTGAGCGACCTCAGCTTGCTGAGGGGCATGGCTGAGAGCGTGCGCCGTCCGGGCCACGCGCGCTCCCTTTCACGCGGGACGGGGTCGCGCAGGCCGAGCGGGATGTGTTGTCGCTTTCGCTTGGTAAGGCAACAGTCGGGGTCGGGACCCACGGCCGATGCCGACCCAACGCGCCGACTCAGGGATCACGGCGCGGGAGACCCGGCTGGCCGTGGGAGCGCCGGGGCCGGAGAGGCGACCGAGGGGTTCGACTCGTACCGTGATTTCGGAGCGTGCCGGAGTCTCACCGCCGTGGGCAGCGGTTGGGCGAGAGTGGGGGGCTGCCGACGCGCGGCCGGGTTCCTGAGCGCCCGCGGGCGCGTAGCCGCGGCTCGCCCGGTGGCGGCGTGTGGCTGCACCGGATGCTTGACGAGGAGCCTGGGGGAGGAATGCCACCGGCGCGGGTGGTTGACGGGGCCTCGCGCCCTCAAGTAGGCTCGCGCGTGCCGGGGGTGTGCGCTCGGGCGAGTTTGACCCCCAGCTGAGCCCCGCTTGGCGCTCGGCGCGTGCGACCACACCAACGACGGAGGGCAGCATGGAAGCGGGTTTCGCTGGATTGGTCGGAGAGCGCCACGGCGCGGTGGCATGGTTGCGCGGCGGGAGGCGATGGCTGCTGCTCGTCGTGTGTCTCGGGCTGGCGTTGCTGGCTGCTCAGGTGGGTGCGCCGGCCGCTCTGGCTGCTCCGACGGTGTATCCGTCGACGAGTCCGAATTGTCAAGGCGCCTTGGCCTCGAAATGTGTTGCGGGGTACGGCGATGGCCCCGTCATGAGTTCGGTTGCGGTTCATCTGATCTTCTGGCTGCCGAGTGGGTACCACTACGACCCGGGTAGCCCGACCGCGGCTGGGGATCAGGCTTACGAGAGCGGGTTCGAGCAGTTCTACCGGGATCTGAGCGGCTCGGAGTACGCGAACGTCGTCTCGCAGTATTCCGGCGATCCAAGCTTCGGCCTCTCCGCCTCGATCGATGGCGCGGACCCGTCGTACTACCCGAGCACGTTCTCGGTTGACGCGATCACCGACACGACCCCGTTTCCCGGAGCCGGAGGGATCACATCGTCATGCCTGGCGGCGGAGGGCAATCTCGGCTATAGCTTTCTGTGTGATTCCGAGGTGCAGGACGAGATCGTTTCGGATATCAACGCGTCCACGGATGGGTGGGCGCTGCATAGCACGACAGGCCCAGTCGCCTCTCACGACATTTGGATGGTGATCCTCCCGGCTGGGATCGAGGCCGGTACGGACGAAACCCCTATCGACGACACCACCAACTTCGGTGGTTATCACGGCTACCTGTGCACCCTGAACGGTGCGGTCGACGCCCAGGGTTGTTTCGCGCCCGGGGCCCAGTTCGGTGTGTACGGCGTGAGCACCGACGGGAATGCCAACGATCAGTTTCCCCTGCAGTCCACCAGCACGGCCAACGGCGATGGGTGGCTCGATTGGACGATCGCGGACGCGTCGCACGAGCTGTTCGAAAGCATCACTGATCCCGACCAAAACTCATGGATAGTCTTCGACAACCAGAACGATGAGATAGCCGACGTTTGCCAGCAATACGAGGACTGGCCTGGCGAGGCGGGGGGTTACGATGTTGTGCTCAACGGGCACGATTATCTGGTCAATCCCTTGTTGAGCAACGCTCAGGACGCGTCGTTGAGCAGCAACACCAATCAGGTCGCGTGTTCGCTGGGGTTTGACGGCCAGTACATCGACTTCGGTCTGGAGCTCGGCAACGGCCCGGTGCAGAACGGCGGGAGCGTGCAGTACGGGATCGCGCCGTTCACGGTCGCGGCGAGTGCGACGTCCGGCCTGCCGGTCACCTTCCAGGCCGCAGGAGGCGCGTGCAGCGTCGGCGACGTGCAGACGGCGACGCCGCAGACGACCGCGCAGGGCACCAACATCACCGGGACCAGCGCGCAGGTGACGCTCACGGGGACGGGCACCTGCAACATCACCGCCTCGCAGCCCGGTAACCAGGGCAGTGGTGGGTTCTACGACGCCGCGGCGCCGGTGACCCAGAGCTTCACGGTCACGCCCGGGACGGCCGCGACGCCGTGCAGTCCGGGCTCGTATTCGACGACCGGCAACGCTCCCTGCACCGCGGCCGACGCGGGCAACTTCGTGTCCGGGACCGGGGCGACCGCCGAGACAGCCTGCCTCGCGGGCAGCTATCAGCCGAACACGGGTCAGTCGTCGTGCGTGTCGGCTGATGCCGGGAGCTTCGTTGCGAACGCCGGTTCGACCGCCGAGACAGCCTGCCTGGCGGGGACCTATCAGCCGAAGACCGGTCAGTCGTCGTGCGTGTCGGCTGATGCCGGGAGCTTCGTTGCGAACGCCGGGTCGACCGCCGAGACAGCCTGCCTGGCGGGGACCTATCAGCCGAAGACCGGTCAGTCGTCGTGCGTGTCGGCTGATGCCGGGAGCTTCGTTGCGAACGCCGGGTCGACCGCCGAGACAGCCTGCCTGGCGGGGACCTATCAGCCGAAGACCGGTCAGTCGTCGTGCGTGTCGGCTGATGTCGGGAGCTTCGTTGCGAACGCCGGGTCGACCGCCGAGACAGCCTGCCTGGCGGGGACCTATCAGCCGAAGACCGGTCAGTCGTCATGCGTGTCGGCTGATGTCGGGAGCTTCGTCGCGAATGCCGGGTCGACCGCCGAGACAGCCTGCCTGGCGGGGACCTATCAGCCGAAGACCGGTCAGTCGTCATGCGTGTCGGCTGATGTCGGGAACTTCGTCGCGAATGCGGGGTCGGCCGTCGAGTCAGAAGTGCCTGGCGGGCACCTATCAGTCGCAGACCGGGCAGTCGTCGTGCGTGTCGGCTGATGCCGGGAACTTCGTCGCGAATGCGGGGTCGGCGTCTGAGTCGAAGTGCCTGGCCGGCACCTACCAGCCGACAGACTGGGCAGTCGTCGTGCCTGTCGGCTGATGTCGGGAACTTCGTCGCGAATGCGGGGTCGGCGTCTGAGTCGAAGTGCCTGGCCGGGACCTATCAGTCGCAGACTGGGCAGACGTCGTGCCTGTCGGCTGATGTCGGGAACTTCGTCGCGAATGCGGAGTCGGCGTCTGAGTCAAAGTGCCTGGCCGGGACCTACCAGCCGAAGACCGGGCAGACGTCGTGCCTGGCGGCTGCAAACGACTATTACGTGGCCAGTGCGGGGCAGGCGAGTGAGACCGCGTGCCCGGTTGGGACGTCGAACACCGGGACCGGGAACACGTCCTGCACGGCGTCGACCTCGTTGAGCTACACCGGGCCTGGCCAGGTTGCGATTAGCTCGAGCTTCACCCCGGCCGCGACGTTGAGCAGTCCGGTGTCGGCGTGCGAGAGCTCGCAGCCGGTCAATTTCAGCGTGTCGCCCGATCCGCTCACGCCCGGCGTTTCCTCGTCCTCGCTGAGCCTCGGGACCCCGAGCACCAATGCCTCGGGGGCGGTGAGCCTCGCGGGGGTGAGCACCTCCGGCTGGACGAGCGGGGTCTACACGATCACCGTCACGTATGCCGGCACGACCGCGTGCGATGCGTCAATGAGCACGGCGCCGCTGGCCGTCACCGCCCCCGGCCAGTTCGCGCTCGGCTACGGCTCCTACACTCCCGCGGCGAGCCTGGGTTCGACGAGCTTCGGGTTCGTGGTTTCCCAGACCAAGAAGGGGACCGCCACCACCTACACCGGGCAGCTTGGCCTGGTCACACCGGGCAAGTGGCTATTCCAGGCCAACGTGACCAGCTTCGGGTTGACCAGCAGAACCCAGGGGCTGCTCGGTGGCACCGGCAGCCTGTACTGGTGGAACTCGAGCCTCAACAGGGGCCGCGGAGGCTGGCAACTGGCCGCCTCGGGCGTCGCCTACAAGGCCACAGCCAACGCCGCCACCAAAACCACCCCCGCCTCGTTCGGGATCACGATCACCTACAAACCCGTCTCGCCCCAGCCGAGTTCGCTGCCGAACTCCTCGCCCGTCACGCTGGCCAAGGGAATCATCACGATCAGCTGAGCCGGGCACGGCGCCGACCGGGGCCCGAAGCGCACGCTCCGGTCGGCGCCTCTGTATGAGACTCTCGACCCTCCCGTTGCGCTGCAGGCCCGCGTGATTGCCTCAGGCGTGATGCGACAGGGCCCAGTCGGTCTCATAGCCCTGCTCTGCGTCCATCACGAGCATCTCGGGCGCAGAGCCCGCTTCACTGGTCTGCGCAAAAGGCGGGCGTCCGGCCTGGAGAGGACGGCGACGCTCGGGACGACCAGCGCGCATTCTTGACTCCGTGACGTCGCTGCTGCTTCCCATGAAAGCGACAGTCCGTTCCGCATGGGTCGCGCGACCAGCAACAGCGCTGGTTCACGCAGCGAGGGCTGAAGGTCGATACTCGACTGGATGCGTTTTCCACGCTCCACACTTGCGACGTTGATCGCGGGTTTCGTGACCGTCGTATCACTTGCGGCCTGCGGGTCGACGGCGCCGCACACGGCCAAAAAGCTAAGCGCCGGCACGGCGTATGCGCCGACGACCTATCAAGAGGTCGGAGCAACGTCGTCAAGCTCTTCCACTTCCAGATGGTCTACCAGCGTGACAGTCAGCAGGCTCGCGGGCACCAGCCGCCAGCGAGCGCAGATCACCGTGAACTACGAGTGCTCACCGAGCGGACCGACGTGCCGTTGGTCCAGTGAGGCCAGCCAGACTGGTTCCGGTACCTGCCCCGCGATCTTCGACGTCGCACGCTCGATCTGGACAGGGCCAGCAGAGCCGGCCCCCGGCACCGAACACGCGAGCGTCACCTTCCAGCCGATGCGCGACGTCGCCAGACCTCACGTCTGCGTCTACGTCAACGACTGACGCGCCTAGAGCTTCCGCCTACGGCTCGTCGTCAGGCTCGAGGTCGCCGAACAGCTCGTGGAACTCGTGCTCGGTCGCCTCGCGACCGGGGAGGTGTGGGACCACGGATGGGTAGTCGGCGTTTGGCGTCCCGGCCGGGCGCCGGGCGGCTGGCAGTGCTTCCGCGTGCGCCACATCCCCGCCGTTTCGGCCATGACGTCCAGCCCGATCAATCTTCATCCCAGTGCTCCTGATCGCACACCGATCTGACCACGCATCGCACGGTCCGTCCAACGCCAGCACAGCTGCAGGGTCTTCTCAGACGCTCGCTTCGCTTCGCATCACACAGTATCACCCAGGGTGACGCTTTTCCGGCTAGCCGGAACAGGGAGTAGTATCTAGCCTGAGATGGCAAGGTCGAGACGACAGCGCAAACCAGGCTCGCACCGTCCACGTGTCCAGTCGTCGGGGTCTTCGGTGGCCGAAGCGGGGGTGACCGGTGAGCGGCTCGCCGAGCTGCGCCAGCACATCGGCCTGACACAGGTTCAGCTGGCGGAGAGGCTGACCGCGTCGCAGCGCGCAGTGTCGCACCTAGAGCACGAGACAAACCCCCGGGTTGCGACGATCGCCAGCTACCTCCAGGGCCTCGGGGGACGCCTCGAACTGCGTGCTGTCTTCGAAGACCGGGCTGTCGCGATCAACCTCGCGGATGAACGAGAGCCTGATCGATGACGGCGGCTATCGTTTCCCGCTCGTGATGGCCGAACGCTTGCTCACGGTCCCACAGGTCGCTGACGAGTTCCAAGTGACCTCGCAGACGATCCGCAACTGGATCGACGCCGGGACCCTTCCCGCGATCCGCATGGGTAGAGCGTTTCGCCTGCGTCGCGCCGACGTGGACGCGCTGCTCGATCGCGGCCGAACCGAGGGCGGGCTGCGCGCGAGCAAGCGCGAGTTGTGGAACGCCGAGGCGGATCGTCTTCCGCGCCGAGACGAAAGTGTGCCGGCGTCGACCGTGTGGGATGGTCCGGCCGATTCGCGTTCGCAGGCATCGCGCTGAGCGCGATCCGAGACGACTACCCGGCGCGTGCGGCAAGTGAGCCGCGGCCCGCGGCCTCCTCGGCGTCGACCGCCGCAGAGAGAGCATCACACGCGCTGGCGAAGGCGTCATAGGCGTCGGCGACCGCGAGCAAGTCGACCGTGGCCGCCGCCCTCGTGAGCTGCGCGACTGCCGCGTCGAACGCGTGCCACAGCACATCCGGCCCCCGTCGTCCTGTCCCTGGCCGCAGTTCGTACGGCTGCTCGCCCGCGGACTTCGCCGCCGGCCAAGCGTAGCCCGCGTCGTGTGCCTTGCGGCAGATCTCTGCCTCCAGGCGCGATGCTTCGGCGAGGCCCGCCAGGCGTGCGCTGAAGCCACTGTCGGGCGGCGCCATTCGATGGGCGTCGACGGCTGAGCGCCAATGCTCCTGAACGGCTCTGAACTCGGCTTGAATCCGCTCGTCGTTCGGCTCGGTCCCCGCCATACGGAATATTCTGCCACGCCGATCCGTTGCTATCCATCGCTGTATCGCGCTATTTCGACATATCTTTGTTCAGTTGGCATAATCATGCTCATGGAGCCCGAGCGACGGCAATTGACGCGCGACGATGTTCTCAACGGCCGCGAGGTGGCGGAGCTGCTGCACCTCCCCGCCTCGACCGTGCGGGAGTTCGCGCGCCGGGGAGTGCTGCCCGCACACCGCCTCGGCCGACGCTGGGTCTTCATCCACGACGAGGTTGCAGCCGCGCTGCGCGCCGCTCCGCAGTTTGCCCCACCACGGCAGCCTTCCGTCGTCGCCGCCGGGCCGGCGCGAGCAGGGGTCCCAGTCGTGCAGCTCGTGCTACCGATCGATGGCCCGTAGCTATGGCTCGAGCTCAAGACGTTGGGTCGAATGCGATCCGGCTCTCAGGATCCTCCGACCGCCGCGCGCGGCGTTACGATCGTGACGGCCACTCAAGCGAATCGGAGACGACCACGGCAAGCAGACTGCAACGCAGCATCGGTGACGGTGACCCGCGGGTCGCGCGCGCGGCGTTCACGCTGCGTGAGGCGGCGACATACCTCAACGTGCCGAACTCCACGCTGCACCACTGGGCCCGGCCGGCCGACGGCGCGACGCCGATCATCACTTGCTTCCCGCGCCGTGGCCGCGAGGCGACGGTCCCGTTCATCGGCTTCGCCGAGGCCTACGTCCTGTCCGCTTTCCGCCGAGCCGGGGTGCCGATGCAGCGCATCCGCCCAGCGGTCAACGCGCTGTCCTCCGGGATCGGCGTCGAGTATGCGCTGGCTTCCAAGCGGCTCTATACCGATGGCGCGGAGGTGCTCTACGACTTCGCGACGAGCGAGGGCGATGAGGAGCTTGGCGGCCTGACCGTGGTGCGCACCGGGCAGAGGCAGTTCGCCGAGGTTGTCCGCGACTACCTCAAGCGGATCACCTACGGCGGTGATGGCTGGGCCAGTCGTGTCCGGCTGCCGACGTACGCGCACGCTGAGGTTGTCGTTGACCCGTTCCGCGCGTTTGGAATGCCGCTCGTCGTTCATGGTGGCGCGCGCGTGGAGGATCTCGTTGATCGCTTCGTGGCCGGCGACACGCTTGCGGACATCGCTGAGGACTTCGGGGTGCCCGAAGCCGAGGTCGAGGACGTAGTCCGTGTCGCCGCCCGCGCCGCTGCCTGACCGCGGCGGCGGTCGGGAGCAGCGGTCGCGGCGCCGCACGGAGCCGATCGAGTTCTTCGTCGATCGCAGTCTCGGCCGCAAGCACCTCGCCGACGCGCTCCGCGAGCTCGGCTACACGGCTCACACGATGGCATCCGTGTACGGCGAGCGTGCGGCACAAGAGCTCCAGGACGAACAGTGGCTCACCGACGTCGGCAAGCATGGCTGGGTCGTCCTGATGAAGGACGACGCGATCCGCCGCAGACCGGCCGAGCGCGACGCTCTCTCGGCGGCCGGGGTGCGCGCTTTCTGCCTTACGAACGCGCAGCTCCGTGCTCCCGAGCAGACGGCGCGCTTTGTCGAGAACATCCACCGCATCGTCCGCCGGGCGTCCCAGCCCGGCCCGTACATCTACGGCGTCTACGACGGCAACATTCGCCGGCTATGGTCGTAGCCGGGGGCGGTGCTGTCTACTGCGCGGCGTTTGCGCCCGCCTGCTTGGTCACCTGAAATGCCCGGTTGACGAGGTCCACGTCTTCCGGGCGGGCCTTCGCGTGCATGTAGCGCTCGGTCGTCGTGATCCGCGAATGCCCGAGGAACGCCTGCACGAAGTGGGCGTCGGCGTGGCGTGCGACAAGGCTGCCCGCGGCATGACGGAGCGCGTGGAAGCGAAGCGGCCGGAGTCCGGCTGCCAGCTGGGCGCGCTTGAAGCGCCGCCGTACCGCCGAGGCGTCCAGGCGCCGGCCGAGGCGCGAGCAGAAGACGTAGTCGTTGCGCTGCGTGTAGTCCTCGCGCGCGAGCAGCCGCTGGAAAGCTTCGGCCGCCGGGTCGGCTAGCGGGAGGAAGCGCGCCTGCCAGCTCTTGGTCGGGCCCTCGACTCCGGCTGAGACGGCGCGCTGGACGACGAGGCGGCGCAGGTCGAGGTCGACGTCCTCCCAGCGCAGCGCGAGCAGCTCGCCGAGGCGCAGTCCGGTGAATGCGGCGATTCGAAACAGTTCGCCGTCCTGCGCGTCCTCGCGCGCCCGCCACTCGATCTCGTCGGCTTCGAGGTCTGGCGGCTGCGGGCCGCGGTGGGCGCCGGCCGCCGGCGGCGCTCGCCAGCTGCTCAACCTCCTCGGGCTCGTAGAAGTCGAGCACCGTCGGCGGGGGCTCGCGGCGCTTGGTCGTCGCGGTCGCCGGATTCGCCGGCAGACCGAACGTGGCCTCCCGCCGCCCGTAGTTGAAGATCGCCAAGACCGTCTGGCGGTAGCGGTTGACGGTCCGCGGCGAGGCGCCGCTGTCCTGTACCGCGTCGAGCAGCTCCGCTACCTGTCGCGTCGTGATCCGTGCCGCCGCCAGATCGCCGAGCTTCGCCATCACGAAACCCCGGCTCACGCCCTCGCCGCGCCGGTGCGGTCGCCCGGGCTCACCGAGCATGTAGCGATAGTCCTCGAGCGTCGAGGGCTTCGCTCCGAACTCGCGCTCCAGATGCGTAAGCCACGCCGCGGCCAGCTCGCGGAACGTGACGCCTCGCTCCCTGCGTTCGCGCTCGCCGTGCTCGATCTTTCGCTCGTGGGCGTCGTGCTCGGCGACGGCCTGCGCCATCCGCACGACCGCACGCTTCTCGTCGAGGAAGCCCTCGGGCGGCCGCCCACGGCGCGCCCGCCACGCGCCGCTCGCATCGCGCTCGAGCCACGCCGGGCCGAGGCGCCGCTTGACCTGAACGCCCGCGCGTCGCCACTTCGCCTCGAACACAGGCCCGTCGCCGCGCTCGACGACGACCAGCGTTCCGCTCGCCCCAAGCTCCCCAGAATCGGTCACGATCGGAGAGAGTACCACTTGAGTACCACACTTCCACGAGTACCACGTTGAGTACCAACCTACCCTGAATCAGCCCGGTTTTACTGGCCTTTTGCCATCGCAAACGCTCCCGAAAATGCGCTTACCAGCAGGCAGCCTCCGGCCTGTCACGCCGGAGGTCGCGGGTTCGAGTCCCGTCGCTCCCGTTGGGGGAAGTGGCTGCCAACACGCTGCGACAGTCTGCGTGAAGCGACGCGCGGCGAACCCCGGGGGCAGTCGGCCTCAGCGCGGTGGTTTCGATCGATGGCGCCGTCTTTCTGATCCCAGCCACGATCAACTTCGATGCTTCCGCGTCCGTGAAGGCAGCGCCGATCTGCCGATTGCCCTACGGTGGAGGGAACGGCCCCTGACCGGCGGCTCATGCTCCGGAAGGCTGCGCTCGCGAGCACGACGATGACCACGGCGAACGACGAGACAGAGCTTCCCCCAGGCTCCGGGCCGGGCCAGGCAGATGGCGCCGGCGACGAGGGCAGCGCGAGCGCGGGCGTTGACGCGCCGGGCGAGCGCCGGGGTGGGGCGGCGGAGCCTCCGCGGTCGCCGCCGCCGCCGCGCGGGGCGGTGGGTGGGCGACGCGGGGCGGCCTTGCTGGCGGTGCTGCTGGTGGTCGCCGTGGTGGTCGTGGTGGTGCTTGTCACGGGCACGTCGTCGACCAAGCCGACGACCACGGTGCCCGTCAGTGGCGCGGTCACGGTCCAGCGGCGCAATCTGGTGCAGAGCGATACCGAGTCGGGGACGATCGGCTACGCCAACCCGCAGAGCGTCTATGACCAGATCGGCGGAACGATCACGTGGCTGCCGAGTGTTGGCCAGCTGATCAAGCCCGGACAGCGGCTGTTCGAGGTCGGCGACCAGCAGGTGGTCTTGATGAACGGGACGACGCCCGCCTACCGCGATCTGACGGCCGGCGACAGCGACGGTCAGGACATCCGGGAGCTCAACCGCAGCCTGGTGGTCCTCGGGTTCAACCCGGACCGGATCGTCGCAAACGATGCCTGGCAGCCGGCAACGAGCGCTGGTGTCGAGGCGTTCCAGAAGTCGCTGGGAGAGACCGCGACCGGCAGCCTGCCGCTCGGGCAGGTCGTATTCCTTCCGGGCGAGGAGATCGTTGCGGCGGTCGACGCCAACCTCGGCTCGCCCGGCGGGGCCGGCGCCGGGGCGACGCCGATTCTGCAGACGACTTCGGCGCATCTGATCGTGACGGTCGACCTTCCGCCGAGCTCGCAGAGCGAGGCGAGGGTTGGCGCGCCGGTGTCAGTCGAGATGCAGGCAGGAAACACCGTCCCGGGCGTGATCACCGCCGTCAGTCCGGTTGCCGCCAACGGCTCGAGCGCCGGCGGCGGCTCGTCATCTTCTGGCTCGCAGGCGACGATTCCGGTGACGATCAAGCTGAGAGGGGATATCAGCGGGGCCGGGTTGGACCAGTCGGCGGTGAGCGTGAGCTTCGCGTCGGCGGTCGCCAACAACGTGCTTTCGGTTCCGGTCACCGCCCTGCTGGCCACCTCGGGCGGTGGATTCGTGGTGCAGCAAGCTCGGGCTCCGCACAGGCTGATCGCGGTCACCACGGGGCTCTTTGCTGCCGGGTATGTGCAGGTCTCCGGCGCTGGGATCTACAGCGGCCTCCAGGTGACGGACTCGCAGGGTTGAGATGTGATGAGCGTCGAGCTCGACGAAACCACCGACAGCGCGGGTGCCCGGGTCGCCGCCGCGCCGGACGGGTTCGCGCTGGCGCTCGATGGCGTGGTCAAGGAGTACCCGGGCGAGGTCCTTGCGTTGCGCGGTGTCACGGTCGAGATCCCCGACCGCGATCAGGTGGCGGTGGTCGGCCCGTCGGGGTCGGGCAAGACGACGCTGCTGACGATCATGGGTACGCTCGAGCGAGCGACCGCCGGCCGGGTGCGGGTCGCCGGCCACGATGTCCAGGACGCGTCGGACATCGAGCTGGCGGGGCTGCGCGCGCACGAGCTCGGGTTCGTGTTCCAGGAGTTCCACCTCCAGGAGGCGATGAGCTCGACCGACAACGTTGCGCTCGGGATGCTTTACACAGGTCAGCCGCTCAAGCTGCGCCGTG
This sequence comes from uncultured Solirubrobacterales bacterium, assembly GCA_963709225.1. GTDB lineage: Bacteria > Actinomycetota > Thermoleophilia > Solirubrobacterales > Solirubrobacteraceae > Palsa-513. The sequence goes on along the minus strand of CAVPVM010000005.1, from coordinate 76,514 downwards.
AGGCCGCTCGTGCCGCGCTTGAACGGGTCGGGCTCGCGCACCGGCTCGACTTCAAGCCCAAGCAGCTCTCCGGCGGGGAGCGCCAGCGTGTGGCGATCGCGCGCGCGATCGCTGGGCGGCCCCGAATCATCCTCGCCGACGAACCGACGGGCAACCTCGACCAGGCCTCCGGCCGCGAGGTGATCGAGCTGCTGCACGGACTGGCGTCCGAGGGCGCGACGCTGGTGTTGATCACCCACGATCCGACCATCGCAGCCACCTTTCACCGGCAGGTGCGGATGCGCGACGGGGAGATCGTCGCCGACGAGCGACAATGAGCGCCGCCGTCGAACACGTGGAGGCGCAGCCGCGATGGGACGACATCAGCCGCCCGCGGCTGCCGGCGCGTGAGCTGCTCGGCACTGCGTTGCAGGGCTTTGGAACGCGCCGCCTGCGCGCCGCGCTGTCGGCGCTTGGGATCGCGATCGGGATCGGCGCCATGGTCGCCGTCGTCGGCGTGTCGGCCTCAAGCGAGGCCAACCTGCTTGCCGAAATCGACGCGCTCGGCACCAACCTGCTGACCGTCGCGCCCGGCCAGAACTTCCTCGGCCAGGAGCAGGTGCTGCCCGACACCGCGGTCGCGATGATCGGCCGCATCGGCAACGTGCTAGACGACGCCGCGATCTACCAGGTCTCGAAAAATGTGTACCGCACGCCGCTCGTACCCGCAGAGCAGACCGGCGGGATCGGCGTCGACGCCGCCGGAGAGAACCTGCCGCAGGTCATGGGCGCGCACATGCTCTCAGGCCGTTTCCTGGGTGCGGTCGCGACGCGCTACCCGGAGGCCGTGCTCGGCTACGAGGCCGCGCAGGTGCTCCAGATCACACAGGCCGGCGGCAATGTCCTCGTCTACCTCGGCGACAGGTGGTTCAACGTGATCGGAATCATGAGCTCCGCGACGCTTGATACCTCGCTTGACTCAGCGGTGTTCATCAGCCTGCCGGTCGCCGAGCGCCTGTTCGGCGTGCCGCCGAATCCGAGCGAGATCTATGTGCGTGCCAACCAGAGCCACGTGATCGGCGTCGCCAACCTGCTGGCCGCCACCGCCGACCCCCAGGAGCCGTCGGGCGTCGCGGTCAGCCGGCCCTCGGACGCGCTCGAGGCGCGCGCGGACGCCAAGGGGCAGTTCACCACTCTGCTGGTCGGGCTCGGCGCGGTCGCGCTGCTGGTCGGCGCGATCGGAATCGCCAACATCATGGTCATCTCGGTGCTCGAGCGGCGCGGAGAGATCGGACTGCGCCGCGCGCTCGGAGCGACCCGCCGCCACATCACCTTCCAGTTTCTGACCGAGTCCGCGCTGCTCGCCACGATCGGCGGGATCGCCGGGCTGATCCTCGGCGCCGGCGCGACGTTGATCTACGCGCACGCCAAGAGCGAGCCGTTTGTCGTGCCGCTCTACGTGCTGATCGCCGCACCCGCAGCCGGACTGGTGATCGGGGCGATCGCCGGCCTCTATCCCGCGACGAAGGCCGCACGGCTGAGCCCCACCGAAGCGCTCCGCGCGACGTGAAATGTCTTCAACCGCGCGCTGCGCTGCTCGTTGTCGCGTGCGTTGGGCCGCAACGACCTTTGGGTTGCTTGACCATCCAGTGTCGTGGCCCCAATCGTCCTGAGCGTTCCGGGCGGGTCGCCTCGAGCGTCCGGGCGGTGTGAGCGGCCGGTTCCTGGAAAGATCGATCCGTGGGACTCATGAACCATCCGGCTCTCGACACGGCCAGCGTCCACGGGCTGTTCCTTCGCGAGCGCCGCCATCGCTACGAACTGGGCGGCGAGCTCTGCCGGGGGATGCGGGTGCTCGTGCTGTGCTGCCGAAGCGGCGAGGGCTGCGAGCTGCTGGCCCGGACCGCGACCGGGGTCGTCGGTGTGGATGAGGACACGGCGCTGATCGGCTTGGCCCGGGCGACCGCCGGGAGCGACCGGGTCAGCTTTGAGGTTGGCGATCCGGCGGCCGCGCTCGATGGCCCGTTGCGCGAACGCTTCGACGCGATCGTCTGCCTCGAGGGATGGCTGGCGCTGCGCGAGCCCGACCGTGTGCTGGCGGCGCTTCGCGGGCACGCCAACGCCGGGATCAGGTTGGTCTGCGCGGTCGCAAACGATGGGCTGACGGTCGCCCGGGACGGCAGCCGACGATCCGGCTATCAGGCGGCTCTAACCGCGTTCGCAGGCGTCCCGCAGATGCTGGTCCTACCGCAGTTCCTGACCGAGGGGTCGGTCATCTGCCCGCCCGACGCCGCTTCGATCGACCTCGGGCCCTCGATCGGAAATCGGCTGGCCGTCGAGCACGCCGACCATTTCATCTTCTGCATCGGCTTCTCGCCGGCCGATGCCGCGCGCGCCGCGCGGGGTCGGTGGGACCTCGCGCCGGCTTCGATCCACAGCCGCTACGTGACGAATCTCGAGGCGGCCAACGAGGAGCTCCTGAGGGCGAACGCGCGACTTGCGCGGGAGCACCCGTCAACCGGCCCGGCGGCCGAGGCGGCGCGACAGGAGCGGCTCGTGCCGGAGCCGGCCGCGGGCGATGACGCAATCGGCGCGGCGCTGGCCCGGGCCGAGCGGGCAGAGCAGGAGCGCGATCTCTGGCGGCAGCGGTGCCTGGCGGCGGAGGCTCACGCGGGAGCCGCCGCGGCCGGCTCTACGGCACCGCGGCCGCTCGACCGGCCAACGCAAGCTGGCGGCCTCGACGTCCAGGAGGTGGCCAGCGGGCTGATCGTTCACCAGGTCGGCCGGGATGGGCTTCACTTCCTCAACAACACCGCGGCCGTGGTGTTCCAGCTCTGCGACGGGAATCACACTGTGCCCGAGATCAGCGCGCAGCTCGCGCTCGCCTTCGAGCTGGCCGAAGTACGGCCCGATCTCGCGGAGCAATGCGTCATGGAACTGCGGGCCAAGGGCGTTCTCTCATAGCCCGTCGCAAGGGGTTGCGGCGTGTTGTGACGGTGAATCATTCGTGATAGCTTCACCCGGGACGGATCGCCTGATTTCTACGCGAGAGGGACGGCGCGCGTGCGCAACGGGTCAGAGGACGACGACGCGAAGGTGAGCTCCAGCCTGGATCGCAGGACGTTCATCCGGCGCATGGCGGCGACAGGGTTTGCAGTTCCCGCCGTCGTCACACTGCTGGATCCCGCGGCCGTCATCGCTGCGCCGACGCAGACCGGCGGGTTCACGACAACGACGACGACGACCACCACCACGACGGCGGCGCCGACGACGACCACGACGACAACGACGACGACCGCGGCGCCGACGACGACCACGACAGCCGCGCCGACGACGACCACCACCCCGGCGCCGACCACGACGACCGCGTCGCCGACGACGACCACGACCCCGGCGCCGACGACCACCGCGGCGCCGACGACGACCACGACCCCGGCGCCGACGACCACCGCGGCGCCGACGACGACCACCACGCCGGCGCCGACGACGACACGAGCACCGACCACCACACGGGCACCAAAGACGACCTGTCCTCCGAAGACGACTCGCCCTCCGAAGACGACCTGCGCTCCGAAGACGACTCGTCCTCCGAAGACGACGCCGGCACCGTCCACCACGCCGGCGCCGATCACGACGAAGGCGGCAACCACGCCGGCGCCGACCACGCCGGCGCCGACCACCCGGGCACCGACGACGACGCGTCCTCCCAAGACCACACGTCCGCCGTGGACCACGCACCCGCCGCACGGGCACCGTCACCACCATCACGACTGACGCCCGCGGGACGTCGCTAGATCACGTAGCGCGCTCCCAGCACGTGGTCGCCCGAGTCGAACGACAGCAGCGACGGCTGTGATGCCACACGGGGCGATGTGATGATCGCCCGGAACGTGCCATCGGCGATGCGGCGACTGAGGTATTGGTCGCTCGCCAGCCAGACGCCGATCCAGCGCTCGAAATCCTCCGGATCGTCAGGGATCTCATCGAGTATGCGGTCGTAGGCGCGACTGTGCACAGCGACCGCGTGCTTGCAGCTGACCGGACCGCACTCCTGCAACGTGTGACTCCCCGGGAGGAACGGGAACTCCTGCGACCACACGCACGCGCCGAGGAAGCAGAGATCCCAATCGAGGTGCGGCAGCTCGACGACGGCGTCGCGCATGACGGCGATGGCATCGTCGAGGAAGACCGCGTCGTCCTCGAGCAGCAGCACGTGCTCGTAGCCGCGGCGCTTCGCCTCCGCGATCATCGAGCGGAACGACATCGCACATCCGCGGTGGTGGTTGTCGGGGGTCTCGACCGCCGGGAAGCGCTCGACCTGCCAGGCGATGTCGAGCTGTTCGTGGCGGCGGTGCGCCCGCTCCCAGCGTTCGGTTTCGCGGTCGAGGTTCAGGCAGAAGATCGCGTCGAAGTAGCTGAGCGGGTTCGTCACCTCCCGCATGACCGTCGCGAGAACTCCGTCGAACTGGGAGCCGGCGCCAAACCCCTCGAACTCTGTTCGGAAGTGAGCCTCGACCTCGGAGGTGTCCCATCCGATCTCCCGCCAGCCGATCATGTAGTTGCGCAGGACCGCTTCCCATGACGCGCTGTACCGGGGGCCGGACGAACGTGTGAAGCGATGTGCCCACGCCAGAGCGGGGTGGCAGAGGGTGCGGCCCCCAGCTCTGCGCACCTTCTCGTGTAGGTAGCCCTCCTCGCCGCCGAACCCGCGAAACCGCGGATTGATCCCCGGCCACGCCTCACGCCGGCACGCGAACATCCCGAGACCCTGCATGTCGATGTCGAACGGCTCTGCGTCGGGTTGCTTGATGCGCTCGTCGAGCGCCCACTGCCCGAACATGTTGGCTCCCCAGTTGGGCGCGAAGTGAGTCGCGGCCGGGCCGTCGATCGCATCGTTCAGCAACGGGCCCTGGAGCAGGTCACGGCTCCCGGGATGTTCGTCGAACCAGCCGACGATCGCACTCAGCGCGCCGGGTTGAAGCAGGACGTGACTGTCAACGCAGCAGACGATCTCGGAGTTGGCCTCCCGGAAGATGAGGTCACGGACCGAGGTGCCACGGTAGCCGCGAAACGGGATGTAGCGCAGGTAGGGCACCCAGTTCTCGAGCGCCTTGAGGTCATTCGCAGACGCCCCCTCGGGATGGTTGTCGACGATCAGGAAGGCGAGCTCAGATGCGATTTCCGGGTGAAACAGCCGGATCGCCTGGATCGTGAACCACACCCCATCGAAATCGTCGTAGGTCGCCATTCCGACGCACATACGCTGCGGCGCGCACTGCGGCGTCTGTTCGGGAACGGCGCCACCGGCGCGCTCGGCCTCATCGAGCTCTCGTAAGAGCTTCTCGAGCAGTGAGCGCACGGTGGACATTGCGATGAGGGCTCCAGGTTGCGGACGGCATCAGCTGAGCGCGCCGCGCTCGGCGCCGGGTAAAGACATCCGTCAGCGCGCCGCTCACCGTCCCGGCCCCCGGCTCGCGCGAGCAGAGCGTACAACCCTGCGACCGCGTGAGGGGCGGCTCACGGCGTGCTCCCGGTGAGCAGACCGGAGAGACACGCATACGCCGTGGCCGGGGCGCGGCGGCGCCCGTTGCGACGCGCGCCCGCTGTGCGTAATCTAGCCTGGCCGAACCAGTTCGACGCGATGTGACTTGCCGCGTTGCCAGCTGGGGGACTGGACGCGCCGCGAGCTGAAGCTGTCATGGCGTGATCATGAGTCGAGAGGAGCAGGAGATGACGGCGAGCGAGGACCCGACGCAGGGCCGTGAATTCGGATCGGAGCCCTACGAGGATCCGACAGAGGGGCGCGAGGTCGGGTCGAACCCCGACGAGGACCCCACGCAGGGGCGCGAGGTCGGGTCGAACCCCGACGAGGACCCGACGCAGGGGCGCGAGGTCGGGTCGAACCCCGACGAGGACCCGACGCAGGGGCGCGAGGTCGGCTCGAATCCCGACGAGGACCCGACGCGCGGGCGCAGCTGAGCCGGCGAGCGGCGGCGGGGCCTGGCTCAGGCCCCGCGCCGACGCCTCCGGTTGACGCCTGGGATCACGGCAGCCGCGGCCGGCAGAGGGCCTCCCGGGCGGTCAGGTGCGGTCGAGCGTCGGGATCGCCAGCTCCTCGACGAGCAGCTTGATCGCGGCCGCGACGGGGATCGCGATCAGGGCGCCGACGATGCCGAGCAGGGTGCCGCCGATCAGCGTGGCGATGACCGTCAGCACGCCGGGGACGTCGACGGTTCTGGCCATGACGCGGGGGGTCAGGAGGTAGTCCTCGAGGAAGCGGTAGACGAGGTAGAACGCGAAGGTGGCGATTGCGATCGTGGGTGACACGGTGAGCGCGATCAGGGCGACGATCACGCCGCCGATCGTTGAGCCGACGACCGGGATCAGGTCGAGCAGGGCCACCAGCATGCCGAGCAGCAGGGCGTAGGGGATTCCGAAGATCTCGGCCCAGGCCCAGGTTCCGAAACCGGCGATGAACGACGTCAGCAGATTGCCGAGGACGTAGCCGCCGACGCGAGCGAGGATCTCGTCGGTCAGCAGCACCATGCGCGGGCGACGGCTGCGGGGCGCCAGGCGGTAGAGGCCGCGCTTGACTCGCGGCAGGTCGGCGAGCAGGTAGACCGAGAGGATGATCACGACGATCGCCGCGGCGACGACGTCGAACACCGCCTTGCCGACGCCGAGGACGCCGTGCGCGAGGGTCGAGGTGCTGCCCTTGTCGACCAGCTGCTGAAGCCGCGTGACGATGTGGTAGCGGCGATTGAGCTTGCCGAGCGCGGTCGTGCGGTTGTTCAGGCTGCGCAGGTAGTGGGGGATCTCGTGTGCGAGATGGCTCGCCTGGGTCACCAGCACGGGAACGGCGAGCGCGACGAAGCCCAGGAACAGGGCGAGCGTGGCGAACAGCACGACGCAGACCGCGACCCAGCGCGGCACCCGGCGGTGGTGCAGCCAATGAACCGCGGGATCGAGTCCGACGGCGATGAAGAGGGCGAGTCCGAGCAGCACGAGGACCTCGCCCATCTCGACGACGAGCCACGCGAGGGCGACGGCGACGACGACTCCGAGCGCGCCAACGACGCCAATGAAGAAAGGCGAGTCGCGATTGAACGGCTGCCCGGGCTGGCCGAAGCCGTGCTCGGCCGATGCGCCCGCCTCGAGCTTCGCGGCGGCGTGGATGTCGTCGACGGCATCCTGTGCCTTTCGGCGCGGGGGCTCGCCGGCAATCAGCTCGCTGACGTCATGCGCGGGGCCTTCCGCAGGCGAGCCTTCGCCCTGGTCGTCCTCGCGCTTGGGGCCGCTCATCGCGCTTCCTCCACTTGACCGGCCGGACGGCCGACTGCGGCCGCTGACCGTGGTTGCAGCGGCCGGCGGCCGATGCGGCTTTTCATTACGACAAAGGTGGCTCGAGTCCTTGTCGTGGCGCCCCGGAGGACCCGCGGCGGGCCGCTCAGCCCTGCTGATCGCGGGCCGCCGCGGCGGCTGCGTAGCGCTCGAACACGGCGGCCGCGGGCTTGGGGGAGAAGTCGGGGAAGAGCAGGCCGTAATGGGCGAAGAAGGCCGGGTCGGGGTTCGCCACACCCGGTTCGTAGTCGCGCTGGTTGAACCAGAAGGCGGCCTGGACGAAGGAGAGCTGCGGGCTCTCGAGCGCCTGGTAGGCCTCCGCGACGTCGGTCGCCTGGGCCGCGAGGCTCGGGAAGTAGTCGCCGGCGGCCGTTGTGTTGCCCGGCCAGCCGAACTCGGTCAGCCACAGCCGGGGCGTGCCGTAGCCGTGGCTGGCGAACTCCTGCTCGTATGCCTGCAGCTGCGCGGTCCAGGTGTCCTGGCGCCACACCGGGCTCTGTGCGTAGTGCGTCCAGCCCGGGTCGTCGGGCGCGAGGGTCGGCGGGAAGCGGTAGGCGTGAAGCGCGACGAGGTCGAAGGCCGGCTGCCCGTGAAGGTCCGTGAGGACCTGGTCGGTGAACGGGAGCACGGCGATGCCGTTGGGCGAGCCGTTCTCGATGCCGAAGTCGGCGACACCCGCGAACATCAGCAGCGGGCGGGGGCGCATCGAGCGCACCACCGAGTATTCGGTTTCGAGCAGCGCCGCGTACTGCGCCGGGTTCGGCCCCGGCGGCCACATCGAGGTGTGGTTGGGCTCGACCCAGGACTCGTAGTAGCGCACGCGCCCGGAGAAGTGGCGAAGCAGCGCGCGCAGGTAGGTCGCGTAGACGGCCAGATCGTGGGGGGTCGTCGGTGGGCAGTCGGTCGGGTCGGCCGGCGCGGGCGTGAGCGAGCAGGCGCCGCGGATGCCGCCGAGTGAGATGACCACGCCGAGCCCGAGGGCCCGCGCCCGGTTGACCTCGGAGTCCATCAGGGCGAAGCTGGGTCGACCGTCCACGTACTTGATCGAATCGCCGGTGAAGTGGACCCAGCGGGCGCCCAGGCTGACGGCGGTCGGCAGATCGCGCGAGAGCCGCGACTCGCTGGAGTCGTAGGTGCCGGTGTTGATGCCGAACAGGCTGGGCGGCGGCTGGACCCCCGGGCGCAGTGGCGCGAGCGCCGGCGCCGATGAGCGGGCGCTCGTGCTCGCCGCGACGCTGAGGAGCGCGGCGAGCAGCAGAACCGCTGCCGCGATCGGAATTCGACGCTTCACCTGAGAGGGACGGTTCACCTGAAAGCTCCGTCGGCCACGGCTTTGCGTTTCCCGAGCGCTCGAGCGGGTAATCGACGAACGATGAGCATGCGAGACCGCAGGAACGAGCTGCTGGACACCTACGGGCTCCCGCACGGGCTGCCGGTCGTCTTCCGCTTCATCATCGTGATGATCGCGGTGCCGGTGATCCTGGCGGTGCTGTGGCTGATCCTGCCGCACACCGCCGCCGTCGTCGGGATCCTCGTCGTCGTGGCGCTGCTGGCGCTCGGCCTCGGGCTGTGGCGGGTATTCCGCGCGCGCGAGCTGGACGAGCGTCCGGGCCGCCATCCGATGCCGCCACCGAGTACGCAGTGACCGCCGCCCCGCGTTCACCGCGGGCGGGCGACGCCGGCGGAGCCGGCCAATAAAAGGTCTTTGCCTACCGGCGGCCGCCGCCGAAGATGCGCAGCAGCGAGATGAAGAGGTTGATGAAGTCGAGATAGAGCCGCAGCGCGCCGAAGATCGCGAGCTTCTCGGCCGACTCGGCGTTGGCGAAGCCCTGCGCCTGCATCGTCTTCAGCCGCTGGATGTCGTAGGCCGTCAGCCCGGAGAAGATCAGTACGCCGGCGTAGCCGATGATCAGGTTGAAGGTGCTGCCGCCGGTGAAGATGAACGCGACCGAGGCGGCGATCAGGCCGATCAGCGCGCCGAACAGCAGGCCGCGGAAGCGGCTGAGATCGGTGCGGGTCGTGTAGCCGACGACCGCCATGCCGCCGAACACGCCTGCCGCGCCGGCGAACGCTCCGACCACCGAGTCGGTCGTGTAGACGTCGAGCAGGATCGAGAAGACGACGCCGGTCAGGCCGGCGTAGAGGAAGAACAACAGGGCCGCCACGCGCACGGAGATGCGCTGCGAGTTGAGCACGCCGCTCAGCACGACGACCAGCCCGAGTTGGCCGAACAGCGCGACGTAGAAGAGCGCGGTGTGACGGGCGAAGAAGTTGAGCGTCGCGTCGCTCTGGTGAAACCAGATCGCGATGCCGGTGGTGAGCGCAAGCGCCAGGAACATCCAGGCGAACACCGAGCGCAGGAAGTCGCGCTCGACGGCGGTTTCGGCACCAAACGCGGTGGAGGCTTGATAGGTGGGCGGCACGGCCGTGATCCCTTTCGTAGTCGGACTCGAGGCTTCGGGGTGACTGGCTCCCGGCGTGACTGTAGCGCCAGTTTGGGTTGCTGCGAAGGGTCGAATTGCACGTGGGCGCGCGGTATCTTCAGCCGGCCCGCGCGCGATCCCGCGCAGCGGATTCGAGAGAGAGGCAGACCGATGACGCCACCCACGCAGGTCGATGCGCAGCTGATGATCCAGATCGCCCAGTGGGGCACCTCGATGGGGCTCGAGGAGGCTCTCACAGAGATCTTTTCGCCGGACTTCGACGCCAACGCCGAGGACACGGTGAGCAGCCCCCTGGTGCGAAGGGTGCTGACCTTCGGCGAGTCGATCGGGACGCTGACCAAGAACGACCTGCTCAACGAGGAGCTGGTCAAGGACTGGATCTGGGTCGAGGGACTGTGGGCGCGGGTCGGACCGGCGGCGCTGCGCCAGCGCGAGGCGATGGGAGAGCCGCGCCTGTACGAGAACTTCGAGGCGCTTGCCTCGGGGTAGCGCGGTCGCGCGCGGGAGCTCCGCTCAGTCGTGGATGTGGAAGGGGAGCGTCGCCACGACGATGCCGTCGGTGCGTGACTTCAGCGCGGACTCGAGCAGCCAGCCGCGCTGGTTGTGGAGGATCTCGTGGCGGCGCTTGTTCGGAACGATCTCGGGGATCAGGACCGTGATCGTCGCGTCCTGATCCTTCAGCGTTTCCACGTAGGTCAGCACGCTGCGGACCAGAGACCGGTGCGGGTCGAGCAGGATCTCGATCGGGACGGCGCAGTTCCACCGGCGCCAGTCGCGCTGGATCGCGTCGCGCTCGGCCTCGTCGCCCGCCACCGCCACGGCGACCACCCTGTCGCCGAGTGAGAGGGCGGCGCTGAGGGCGCGCTGTGTCAGCAGCGTGACCGTCGTGGTGGGGACGACGACGATGCTGTTGCGGCGCAGCGGCAGCTCGGGCGTCTCGCCGAGTTGGAGCTCGCTCGCCACCTCGGCGTAGTAGCGCTCGGTGCGCCAGAAGACGAACATCAGCAGCGGGATCACGATCGTCACCACCCAGGCTCCGGCAAGGAACTTGGTCCCGAGGAAGACGACGACGGCGATCGCGGTCATCGTCGCCCCGGCGCCGTTCACCGCGACGCGCAGGCGCCAGCGCGGCGGGCGCAGCGCGAGCCAGTGGCGGACGAGGCCGATCTGGCTGATCGTGAAGCCGACGAAGACACCGATCGTGAAGAGCGGGATCAGGCGGGCCGTCTGGGCGGAGACGGCGACGAGGAGCGCCGCGGCGGCGAGCGCGAGGGCGACGATTCCGTACCTGTACACCGGCCGCTCGGCCCGCAGGTAGAAGAGATGGGGCAGGCGGTGATCCTTCGCCAGCAGGCTCATCAGCACCGGCAGTCCGCCAAAGCTCGTGTTCGCAGCCAGCGCCAGGACGAGCGTGACCGCGAGGTTGGAGACATAGAACATCCAGCCGGTGCCGAACGCCCCGGCCGTCACCTGCGCGAGGATCGTCACGCCGCCGCGCGGCACCACGTGGTGGGCGCGGATCAACAGGGCGAGACCGATCAGCATCACGCCGAGCAGCACGCCGAGTGAGATCTCCGTGCGCTGGGCCGTTCGCACCCGGGGAACGCGGAACGCCGGCACGCCGTTGGCGATCGCCTCGACGCCGGTGACCGCCGAACAGCCTGATGCGAAGGCCTTCAGCACCAGGACGATTCCGAGCGCGGTCGTCGGGCGGATCGGACCGAGGTTCGTACCGATCGTTGCCACCGCGTGCGGATGGAACGCTCCGGCGACGATCACGGCGAGGATGCTCACGATGAAGACGGCGGCCGGGAGCATCAGCAGCCGGGCCGACTCGGCGATCCCGAACATGTTCACGGCGCTCAGCAGCGCGAGGCCGATCAGGCACACCGCCAGCAGGTGGTGCGCGAGGCCCGGAAACACGCTGCCGAGGCTCGCCGCCCCCGCCGTCAGGCTGACCGCGACGGTCAGCACGTAGTCGACCACCAGCGAGGCGGCGGCGAGCAGCGCCGGGACGCGGCCGAGGTTGAGCTTCGCCACCGCGTAGGCGCCGCCGCCCTCCGGATGAGCGGCGATCACCTGCGTGTAGGAGATCACCAGCAGCGCGAGCATCGCGGTGATCACGAGCGTCAGCGGGAGGGTGAAGCGCAACGCCCCCGAGCCCGCGGCCACGAGCACGAGCACCATCGCCTCGGGTCCGTAGGCGACGCTCGAGAGGGCGTCGAGGCTCAGCGCGGCGAGCCCGCCGGCGAGGCTCAGCTCATGGCCCTCGTCGGCGTGCTTGCCGGCGCGGCGGCCGTGGTCGGGCGGGGTGCCGCGCTTGGATGCGTGGCGTGCGTTTGCGAGCGAGCGAAACGCTGCCGCGCCACTTGGTCGGGCCTGGTCTCGGGGGGAGTCGCTCAAAGGTGGAGGTGGGCCGGCGGCGCCGCGAACTCTGACAGGCGGCGCAGTCGCTGCGATGCGCTGTGCGAGCCCGCGGCGCCTTCGCCCTGGGGGCCCGGGGCGGGCGTCGGACGCGGCGGGAACCCCCTGTGCGGGGCGGGTGGCGGGATGCCGGGGGCGTTGGGGGCGCGGGTTGCGCGTCCGGGTCTGCGGCAAGGCGGCCGCGCGCCGCGCCCCCAATTCAGCGCGCGCTTATGACACGGGCCTTGCAGCCGTCAAGGGGAGTCGATCAAACGTCGAGAGCGTGGCCATCTGTTCGCAACAACGCCAACGATTCGGAAGATCCAGGAGTTCGACATGCTGACTATCGTAAGGAAGCGATGGAGATGGCTGGGTGTGATGTGCGCGCTCGCCGGCGCCGGGGTTGCGGCGCTTCCATCCGTTTCGCAGGGGGCTACGACGGCCTCGGTCACCCTGAGCGCGGGCAGCCTCGCGTTCATCAACAGCACGCCGGCGGGAACGATCACCTTCCCGACGACGACGCTGAACGGCACCAACCAGAACGTGACGAGCACGCTGCTGTTCGACATCGGCGACGCGACGGGATCCGGCTCGGGCTGGAACGTGACCGCGACGTCGACCACGTTCACCTCCGGCAGCCACACGCTGCCGACGACATCCACCACAGTGCAGACCGCGCCGACCGCGACCTGCGACGCCGGCGCGTCCGGATGCACCGTCGCCACCAATAGCGTCAGCTTCCCGTATACGCTACCCGCTGGCACCACCGCCCCGACCGCGACGAAGCTGTTCTCGGCGGCTGCCAGCACCGGCATGGGCGACCAGTCATTCACACCCACGTGGACCCTCGCGATCCCGGCCAACGCCGTCGCGAGCGGCACCGCCTACACCTCCACCTGGACCTTCTCGCTGGTCAGCGGACCGTAGAGGATGCCGGGGGCCCGATCCACGCGGTTCGCCGCGCTGATCGTCACCGCCGCAGCGCTCACCATGGCCTTCGGGCCGGTGAGCGCATCGGCGGCGACGATCGGTGGATTCGGCGTGCGCCCGGCGACGTTCAGCCCGTCCAACCTCGCCACCCGCGCGTACTTCATCATCGACGCCGCGGCAGGCAGCCTTCGACGCGAGGCCGTCGTGGTCTCGAACGACAACAGCGCGCCGCTGGTGCTCGACGTGAACCCGGTGGACGGGTTGACAGGGGTCACCTCCGGTGTGGTGTACGGCAACCGCGGTGTTTCGCTCGGCGGCGCCGGCGCGTGGGTCACGCCGGAGCTCAACCAGGTCACGGTGCCGGCCCACAGCTCGATCCACGTCGGCTTCGTGGTCAGGATCCCGCCGCACGCCGCCGCTGGCGATCACCTCGCCGGGATCGCCTTCGAGGCGATCCATCCGAAGCGCTCGGGCGGGAACTTCTCGGTGACCGTGGTGGTCCGCACGGTCGTCGGGATCGAGATCCAGGTGCCCGGCCACGCGACACGCCATCTGCGGCTGATCTCGCTCTCGCTGGCCCCCCTGCCGGGCACGACAGTCCCGTCTGCGGTCGTCACGCTCGAGGATGACGGGCACAAGCTCTGCCACCCCGAGCTGGCCGTCGCGATCACCGGCAGCAGCGGCACCACGACCGTCTCGCAGAAGCTCGGCACGATCCTCCCCGGCGACACGATCGCCTACCCCTTCAGATGGCCTGGAGCGCTCGCCCAGGGCAGCTACGGCGTCAGCGCCACCGGCACCGACTGCGGTCCGCAGGAGGCGATCCACACGGTCGCCACCTACTCGCTGACGACGCCGGCGACGGCCGCCAGCAACTCGTCGAAGACAGTGGCGCCAAGCGCACCGCTGGCGACCGCGTCCAACTCGTGGTCGTGGTGGGCGTACGTGCTCTTGGCGCTCGGCGGCATGCTGGCCGGCGGGGTGCTCGTGCGCTTCGTCAGCCGCCGTCGCGGCGCCTGAGATAGCGCCGGAGCGGGGGGTCGGGCGGAGCTTCTCTGCTCGCGCGGCTCGTCGGTCGCCGTCGTGTTGCGCCTGGCGCTGCGGGTCGGGTCGTGCGTGTCGCGGCGAGCGCGGCGCGGCGAGCGCGGCGCGGCGAGCGCGGCGCGGCTAACGCGCTGCCGTCGGCGTGCTGCGGCTAACGCTCCGGCGGCGCGGGTGTTTTCGGTGTCGGTGGGTCGAATGCCGCAGACGGAGCCGAGCGCGCTCAGTGAGCCTGCGCGGCCGCGGCCGGCGCCGTTGCGCGGCTGCCGTCCGAGGTCTGTGCGGGCGGCACAAGCGGCAGCTCGAACCAGAAGCAGCTTCCGCAACCCGGCTCGCTGCTCGCCCCGATCCGCCCGCCCATGCGCTCGACGAGCTCACGGGCGATCGCAAGGCCGAGCCCGGTGCCGCCGTAGTTGCGGGTCGTCGAGGCGTCGGCCTGCGTGAAGGGCTCGAACATGCGATCCAGCGCCTGGGGGTCGATGCCGATGCCGGTGTCCGTCACTTCGATGCGAACCATCGGGCCGTCGCCGGCGTCCGGCCGGCTGGTCACCGACACGGTGACCGAACCCTGAGCGGTGAACTTGACCGCGTTGGCGACCAGGTTGAGGAGAACCTGGTGCAGCCGCCGGCCGTCGCCGCGCACGTTTGCTGGCACGTCGTCGTCGTACTGCACGGTCAGCAGCAGACCCTTCGCGTGAGCCTCGAAGTTGGCGGCCGCGCAGGCCTGTCCGATCGCCTCTCGCAGGTCGAAGTTCGCGATGTCGAGCTCGAATTGCCCGGCCTCGATCTTCGAGAGATCGAGGATGTCGTTGATGATCGACATCATCTGCTCGCCGGAGCGAGCGACCTGTTCCGCGTAGGAGCGCTGCTCGTCGTCGAGGTCGGTGTCCAGCAGCAGATCATTCATCCCGATCACGCCGTTCATCGGCGTGCGGATCTCGTGGCTGACGTTGGCCAGGAACGCCGACTTCACCTTCGACGCCTCGACGGCCTGGTCGCGTGCGACGGCAAGCTCGGCGATCGCGCGGTTGCGGGCCGTCACGTCCTGGCAGAGCACGATCCGGCAGGCGCGCCCATCGAGCACGATGTCATCGCTCGTAACCTCGACGTCGACAAGCGAGCCGTCCCGATAGCGGTGCAGCCAGGCCCGGCGTAGGAGACCATGCAGCCCCCCGTGAGGCGCGTTCTCGATGTAATGGTCGAGCTCGTCGAGATCCTGTTCCGGCGTCAGGTCGCGAATCGTCATCGAGAGGAACTCCTCGCGGGAGTAGCCGTAGCAGGCGATCGCCGCGTTGCTGACGACCACGATCCGCAGCGTCTCACGGTCGTAGACGAAACTCGGCTGCGGATTGTGCTCGAAGACCAGCCGGTACTGGCGTTCGCTGGCGCGCAGCTGCTCGCGGCTCGCCGCCAGCGCCTGCTCGGCCTCGATCTGGGCCGTCACGTCGCGGGCGATGCCCCACGTGCCGATGATCTCGCCGTGCTCGTCGCGCAGCGGCAGCTTGGTTGTGGACGCCCAGGCGTCGGGGCGGTCATGGAAGGTCTCACGCTCGACCTTGGCGACGATCGGCTGTCCGGTGGCCAGCACGCGCTGGTCGTCTTCGAAGGCGGCGACCGCGTGCGGGCGGCTGAAGAGATCGAAGTCGGTCTTGCCGATCACCTCCTCGAGCGTCCGGCCGGGAGCGACGGCTTCCAGGTATCCGGCGCTCACCATCAGCAGCCGGCTTTCGCGGTCCTTGAAGAACACCCGTTCATCGGGACTCTCGAGCAGGCTTCGAACGCATGCGCGTTCGACCTCCTCCGCCAGAGAGATGCCCGACTCGATATCAGGTCGCAGGTAGTGCACGCGTCGACGCCCGGACTCCATGCTTCGTACCGCTGATATCGGCCGCCTGGCCGTCAACGTTGAGTGGGAATCCCCATACGCCAACGGGTGTCCAGCGCCTGTTCGAAAGGTCCGCAGGCGCGACTCGCGCTCGCCGTGCGCCGGCGCCGGCTCAGGCGTGCGCCGGCTCAGGCGCGCGCCGGCTCAGGCGCGCGGTCGCCGGCGTGACGCGCGGGCTGCGCCTATGACCGTTGGGCGCGGCCGCTCTGCAGCCGGGCGCTAGCCGACGCGCCAGCGCTGCTCGTGAGCGCGGGCGTCGGCGTTCGGAACCTGCTCGGAGCGCTCTTCGCCGCTCGCGTCGATCCGGTCGGTCTGGATGTCGGACAGACGGTTGCGTTCCTGTTGCACCACCCAAAGGCGGATCTTGCGTTCGACGTGCTGTTCATGTCCCCGCATGGCTGTCGATCCCTTCTCGTGCTGGCTCGCCGCCATGCTGGCGCGTGCGCTCCCTGGCCGCCTTCGACGCAGGTCCCAAATCAGCCGCGCGTGTCTCGACAGCGGGACACCCGTGTGCGCTCGCACGCGGCGGGTGGTCGTTTCCGCGCCGGCGCGCTTCAGCAGACCGCTCGGGCCCGCCCGCTGCGGCCCGGCCCCGATCAGCCCAGATCGGCCGGCACGCCGGCCAGGCCGTCGCGCAGCGCGGCCTCCACGCTCGGGGGGCGACAGCGCACGGCGTCGAGTCCGCCGCTGACGGCCGTCATCCCGGCACCGTGAGGGATCAGCACTGTCGTGCCACGCTCGAGAGCGAGCGAGCCACCGTGCTCGCTCTCGAGCCGGCCGGCGCCGGAGAGCACGACCAGAACGGAGAACGCCGCGTCCAGCCTGACCGGCGAGGGTCCCGGCCGAATGCGCTCGGCGCGAAAGAACGGATCGGCGTGCGGCGGCAGGGCGCGCTCGTGCGGCGACGAACCCGCGCTGCCAGCGCGCACCCGCAGGGCCTCGAGGCGCTCCGGAAGCAGCGCTGTTCGCCGCACGCACTCGCGCGCGACGTCCGGCTCGAGGCCGAGCCACGCCGCGGCAGGATCCAGATCGAAGCCGTCCCACTCGAGTATCAGCGAGAAGTCCGTCGGCTCCTGCAGCTCGAGGCAGAACACTCCGGCGCCGATCGCGTGCGGGAGCCCCGCCGGCACGAGCACGGCGTCACCCGGCTCGACCTCCAGCTCGTGCATGCAGGCGAGCATCGCGCGCGCGTCCTGCGTCTGCGTCCAGCGATCGAGCTCGGCAGCCTCGATGTCGCGCGTGAAGCCGAGGTGGACGCCGGCCTCGTCGCCGCGCACGGCAATGACGACCCAGGCTTCGGTCTTGCCGCTGCGGCAGCCGAGGTGCTGCCGGGCAAAGGGCCGGGTCGGGTGAGCATGAACCGGTAGGCGCTCGCCCGCATCGAGCAGTTTGACGAGCAGGGCCGGGTCGGCTCCGAGCGCTGCCGCGTGCTCCGCGCCGAGCCAGCCCTCGGGATCCTCCAGCAGGGCGTCACGCAACAACCGGCCGTCGGGCAGCGTCGTCAAGCCCTCTCCGTGCTCGGCGCCGTGGCGTGCCGTCGTGGAGGCGATCCAGTCCTCCGGCCGGTGGTCGTCGGTCGCCGCCACGCCGCGAAACTCCGCCAGCATCGAGCCGCCGCGGTAGAACTGGCGCGGCCGGTTGGGCGGAAGGTCGATCAGCCTCATTGGTTGGACTCCTCGTCGGGGTCTCGGTGCGGGCGGGGATTGCGCGCGTCACGAGCGAGGCGGCGGGGCGGCGCATCGCGGCGCGCCGCCTCACGCGCGCCGCGCCGCGCCGCCTCACGCGCGCCGCGTCACGCACCTCACGCGCGCCGCGTCACGCGCCTCACGCGCGCCGCAGCGGGCGCCGGCGCTCGGCCGGCTCACCCGCGTCACGCGCGCCGTGCCCTACGGCTGTGAGTTCATCGCGATCACACTGAAGGCGGCGCCCTGCGGATCGGCGAGCGCCGCGAAGCGCCCGATCGGCAGGTCGAGCGGGTCGAGCAGAGCCCGCCCGCCGGCGGACGTGGCGATCGCAGCGGCCTCGTCGGCATCGGCGACGGCGAACCAGACGTGCCAGTGGTTCGGGATCCCCTCCATCTGCGGCGTCGTCGCTCCACCCACCATCGCCTCTCCCACGTGCAGCGTGGTGTACGGCATGTCGCCCAGCGGGCTGTCCTGCGCGGTCAGCCCGACCAGCGACTCATAGAACGGCAGCGCGGCGGACAGGTCGCTGCTGACCAGCTCGTTCCAGACGAGCGCGCCCGGCTCGTTGACGAGCGTTGCGCCGATGTGCCCGGCGGCCTGCCACAGCCCGACCGCGGCACCGCTCGGATCGATCACCCACGCCATCCGCCCGGCGTCCATGACGTCGAAGGGATCCATCAGCGTGCGGCCGCCGGCGGCGGCGGCCCGCCCGGCGGTGGCGTCGACGTCGTCGACGGCGATGTAGGTGTTCCACAGCGGCGGCATCCCCTGCGCGACCATGTCCTCGCTCAGCCGCGAGACCGCCGCGACCTGCTCGCCCCGCTTGAGCGCCATCGAATAGACGCCGTCGCCCGGGATCGGCTGATCGTCGAACTCCCACCCGAGCAGCGCGCCGTAGAACGCCTTCGCCGCATTCGTGTCCGTGGTCTGGAGGTCCACCCAGCAGGGGGTTCCCTCGGCGTATGAGCTGCGCGACGGCATCGTGCTCCTCTCCGTGTGGGCCGGCGGTCCGCGTTTGCGGGCCCGGCGTGTGCGAGCAGGCTACCGCCGCCGCGGCCGGCGCGGTGACCGTGTGGTTACGCGCCGGATCGTCTGACGCTCCCGACCGGCGCAGGAGCGGCTGACGTTCCCGACCGGATCGCGCGCACGCCACAAGCACGCGGCCCCCGCGGGCCCGCGCGGTGCCCGGCCGGGTGCTCCCGTCCGCTTAGATACGAGGGTATGAGCTCGAGCGGGAGCGCAGCGGGGGCGCCGGCGGGCCGCCATCGCGTGGTGATCGTCGGCTGTGGCTTCGCCGGCCTGTTCGCCGCCAAGGAACTGAAGCGCGCCGACGTCGACGTCACCCTGCTCGAGCGCAACAACCACCATCTGTTCGCGCCGCTGCTCTACCAGGTGGCGACCGGCATCCTGTCCTCCGGTGAGATCGCGCCGGCGGCCCGGGACGTGCTGCGCCGCTATCGCAACGTGACCGTCGAAATGGGCGAGGTCACGGCGGTCGACGCCGCGGCAAGGCGCCTGACCGTGCGATGCCCGGACGGCAGCGTGCGCCCCGTCGGCTACGACAGCCTGATCGTCGCCGGCGGCGCCACGACCTCCTACTTCGGCAACGACGGCTTCGCGCGCTGGGCTCCGGGGATGAAGAGCCTTCAGGACGCGCTGCGCTTGCGCGGGCGGATCTTCGGCGCGTTCGAGATGGCCGAGTGGCAGAGCGACGCCGAGCAGCGGGCGGGCTGGCTGACCTTCGCGATCGTCGGCGGCGGGCCGACTGGCGTCGAGCTGGCAGGCCAGATCGGCGAGCTGGCCCACCACTCGCTGACGGGCAACTTCCGCAACTTCGACCCGGCGCAGGCGAGGATCCTGCTCTTCGACACCGGCGAGCGGATCCTGCCGACCTTCGGCGAACGGCTCTCAGGCAAGGCGACCCGGGCACTCGAGCGCTTGGGCGTCGAGATCCACGTGCAGACGACGGTCACCGCCGTCGCGGCCGGCAGCATCTCGGTGCGGCACGCCTCGGGCGAGGAGCAGACGATCCGGGCAATGACGACCATCTGGGCGGCCGGCGTGCGCGCAGCGCCGCTGGCGGCGATGGTCGCGCAGGCGACCGGAGCCTCCGCCGATCGCCTCGGGCGCATCGCCGTGAACGGCGACTGCTCGATCGCCGGCCATCCCGAGATCTTCGTCGTCGGCGACATGATGGATCTCGACGGCCTGCCGGGCCTCGCCGAGGTGGCGATGCAATCGGGCAGGCACGCCGCGAGGGTGATTCGCGCGCGGGTCGAGTCCCGCCGCGAGCCGCGGCCGTTTCGCTACCGCGATCTCGGCGAGATGGCCGCCGTGTCGCGCACCTCGGCGGTGGCGAGGTTTCGCGGGCTCGAGTTCGGCGGCCGGCTCGGCTGGGCGGCCTGGCTGTTCGTGCACCTGGTCTTCCTCACCGGCTTCAAGAACCGTGTGACCACGGTCGTGCGCTGGGCGATCACGTTCGTCGGGCGCGCCAGGGCGGAGCGCGCGATCGCGACGCGCGACGTCACGGTCGAGGAGTCCGAGCCGGCGTCGTCTGCCTAGACTGCGCGGCGACGCTGCAGGCCACGAGCGCCGCGGCGTCGCCGTGGCGGCCCAACGAAAGGGAGGATGCGATGAGCGAACCGTTGCGATGGGGCGTGATCGGCACGGGCGCGATCGCGGCTGCCTGGGTGGAGGACATGGTGATGACCGATTCGGGTTTGGTCGTGGCCGTCGGTTCGCGCAGGCTCGAGACGGCGGAGCGCTTCGCCGACCGCTGGGGGATCCCGAACCGCCACGCCGGCTACGAGGAGCTGGTGGCGGATCCCGACGTGAACGCGGTCTACGTGGCGACGCCGCACCCGCTGCACAGCCCCTGCGCCCAGCTCGCGCTGCGCGCAGGCAAGCCGGCGCTGGTCGAGAAGCCGTTCACGGTGAACGCCGCGGAGGCCGAGGAGCTGGTCGCGCTCGCGCGCGCCGAGGGCCTTTTCCTGATGGAGGCGATGTGGACGCGCTGGCTGCCCCACATCGTGGCGATCCGCGAGCTCCTGGCACAGGGAGCGCTCGGCGAGCTCGTGCTCGTCACCGCCGACCACGGTCAGTGGTTCGCGCCCGACAGCGCCTTCCGGCTGCACGCGCGTGAGCTGGCGAGCGGCGCGCTGGCCGACCTCGGCGTCTACCCGGTGTCGTTCGCCTCGATGGTGCTCGGCACGCCCGAGCGGATCGTCAGCCTGACCAACCCGGCGCCCGACGGCGGTGACGAGACGACCTCGATGGTGTTCGGCTACGCGGGCGGCGCGCAGGCGCTGCTGAACACCACGATCTCGGCCAAGACCCCGACACGCGGCGCGATCGTCGGCGCCGACGCGCGGATCGAGATCGACGGCGACTTCTATCGACCGTCGTCGTTCAGCCTGATCACGCGCTCGGGCGTCGAGACACGCTACGACGTGCGCCACGAGGGCTGGGGGCTGCGCCATCAGGCCGACGAGGTGGCCCGCTGCCTGCGCGAGGGGCTGCTCGAGAGCCCCGTGATGCCGCTGGACGAGAGCATCTCGATCATGGCGACGATGGATGCCGTGCGGGCCCAGGGCGCACATTGATCGCCCGGCCGGCCGACGCCGGCAAAGCGGATCGTTTGACCGTTTCAATCGAGTATGTTTGCCGCGTTGGCGGTTGACGAAAGGCGCTGAGTGGGCGAGACGGCTACGGACGTGGCGGCCGAGCAGGCGACGGCCGCCGGGGGAGGCGGCTCGCAAGCCCGCGGCTTCGCCGTGCGGCTGATCGGACTGCGCAAGCAGTACGGCTCGCTCGCGGCCGTCGACGGCGTCGACCTGGAGATCGAGCAGGGCGAGTTCTTCACGATGCTCGGTCCCTCCGGCTCGGGCAAGACCACGCTGCTGCGGATGATCGCCGGCTTCGAGCGGCCCGATGCGGGCTCGATCGAGCTCGGCGGCGTCGACGTCACGCGCACGCCGCCATACGGACGCAACGTCAACACGGTGTTCCAGGACTACGCGCTGTTTCCGCACATGAACATCCTCGAGAACGTCGAGTACGGCCTGCGCGTGCGGCGAGTCGCCAAGGCCGAGCGCCGCCGGCGCGCGCAGGCGGCGCTCGAGATGGTGCGGCTGCCGGGGCTCGGCGAGCGCAAGCCCGTGCAGCTCTCGGGCGGCCAGCGACAGCGGGTCGCGCTGGCCCGCGCGATCGTCAACGAGCCCGAGGTGCTGCTGCTCGACGAGCCGCTCGGCGCGCTCGACCTCAAGCTGCGCCAGGAGATGCAGCTGGAGCTCAAGCGCATCCAGCGCGAGGTCGGCATCACCTTCATCTTCGTCACCCACGACCAGGAGGAGGCGCTGACGATGAGCGACCGCCTCGTCGTGATCAACCAGGGACAGATCGAACAGCTCGGCACGCCGGTCGAGGTCTACGAGCGTCCCGCCACCGCGTTCGTCGCCGGGTTCATCGGCGTCTCCAACCTGCTCGAGCGCGACGGGCGCAGCTTCACGATCCGTCCCGAGAAGATCCGGCTGCTCGCCCCCGGGCACGACGTCCCCCCCGGCAGTCACAGCGAGGCCGGGCGGATCGCCGACGTCATCTACCTCGGCGTCCTGACGCGCTACGTGATCGAGCTGCGCGGCGGCGGCACGCTCACCGCGGTCAGCCAGAACGTCGAGACCGCGGCCGCCGAGGCGCTCGAGACGAAGGGCCGCGACGTGACCGTCGCCTGGCGCAGCGACCAGATCTTTGAAATCGACCCCCCGTCCGGGGGGCAGGCGAGCCGACCCGATGCGGCCGCGCCGCCCGTTCAACAGTAGAACAACAGGAGGGAACGTCGATGAGAGCAAACGGAACGAAGGGCTCCGGTGAGCGCATGAAGCCCCGGAGAGGTCGCCTGGCGGGCGTGCTGATCGCCGCCGCCGCGACGGCGCTGCTCGTCGTGGCGCTGATCCCCAGCGGGGCGTCGGCCAACCACGTCAACGGAGGGCTTGTCGCGCCTGAGGCGAACGCCCCGGTGCCGTCGTCGGTCGGCAAGGGCGAGGGCAAGCTCAACCTGATCGCCTGGGAGGGCTACGTCCAGCCGCAGTGGACGAAGCCGTTCGAAACCCAGACCGGCTGCCAGGTCAACGTGAAGTACGCCGGCTCCTCGAGCGAGATGGTCTCGCTGATGGCCAACGGCGGTGGCGGCCAGTACGACATGGTCTCCGCCTCCGGCGACGCGGACCTGCGGCTGATCTACGGCGGCGACGTGCGGCCGGTGAACATCTCCCTGATCCCGTCGTGGAAGGACTTCCAGTCGTTCTTGCAGAGCCCGCCCTTCAACACGATTGGCGGCAAGCACTACGGGGTCTCGTTCGAGTTCGGCCCCAACGTCCTGCTCTATTCGACCAAGACCTTCAAGACCGCGCCGACCTCCTGGTCGGTGCTCTACGACAAGAAGTACGCCGGCCAGATCACCGTGCCGGACAACCCGATTCAGATCGCGGACGCCGCGCTGTACCTCTCGAAGGCCGATCCGAAGCTCGGCATCACCGATCCCTACGAGTTGACCCAGACGCAGTTCAACGCCACCGTCGCCCTGCTCAAGCAGGAGCACCCGCTGGTCAAGAAGTACTGGGATCTCGCCTCCCAGGAGATCAGCCTGTTCCAGAGCGGGACCACGGTCGTCGGAGCCGCCTGGCCCTATCAGACCAACACGCTGCAAGCCGACAAGGTGGCTGTCGCCGAGACGATCCCCAGCGAAGGGGCGACCGGCTGGGCCGACACCTGGATGCTGGCGACAAAGGCGCCCGATCCGAACTGCGCCTACAAGTGGATGGCGTGGATGACGACGCCCACGGTCCAGGCCGAGGACGCGATCTCCTTCGGCGAGACGCCGGGCAACAAGCTGGCCTGCCCGATCATGGACAAGCTCCAGAAGGGCTCGTGCGAGGCCTACCACGCGAACGAGCCCTCGTCGTACTTCCAGTCGATCAAGTTCTGGAAGACACCGCTGGCCACCTGCGACAACGGCAAGAACGACTGCGTGCCGTTCCAGGACTGGGTCACCGCCTGGACGTCGATAATCGGGTAGCCGGGGGAACGAAGCATGTCGACGACCGCGATCCGCGAGGACCGGTCTAGCAAGGGGATGGCCCGCGTCTCCGCGGCGCTCTGGCGCCGCGGATGGCTGCGGGCCACCCTGACCCTCACCCCGCCGCTGGCGTGGTTCCTGGTCATCTACATCGCATCGCTGGTGCTGATGCTGGTGACCGCGTTCTGGTCGGTGAACCCGTTCACGAACGTCCTGCAGCACAGCTGGACGCTCGCGAACTTCAACCAGCTCTTCACCTCCCCCTACCCGACGATCATCCTGCGCACGGTCGAGATGGCCGCGATCGTGACGGTGACCGACGCCGTGATCGCGCTGCCGTTCGCCTATTACATGGCTCGCGTCGCCTCGCCGCGCGTGCGGCGTCTGCTCTTCACGGCGGTCCTGCTGCCGCTGTGGGCCAGCTATCTGGCACGCGTTTACGCCTGGATCGTGATCCTGCAGAAGGGCGGCACGCTCAGCTGGACCACCAGTCACCTCGGTCTCGGCGCGGTCAACATCGGCTACACGAACACCGCGATGTGGCTCGTCTTCTCCTACATCTGGCTGCCGTTCATGATCGTGCCGCTCTACGGCGCGCTCGAGCGGATCCCCGACTCGCTGCTGGAGGCCTCCAGCGACCTCGGCGCCCACGCCTGGCGCACGCTGCGCACCGTCGTCCTGCCGCTGGTGCTGCCCGGGATCATCGCCGGCTCGATCTTCACCTTCTCGCTCACGCTCGGGGACTTCATCACGCCGCTGCTGGTCGGCGGCGCCAGCGCTCAGTTCATCGGCAACGTGATCTACTCGAATATCGGGACGGCGAACAACCTGCCGTTCGCGGCGATGCTCGCCTTCGTGCCGATCGCGATCATGACGATCTACCTGCTCGGGGCGCGCGCGCTCGGGGCCTTCGAGTCGCTCTGATGGAGGGGCGCGCGACGCGGATCGGGCTGCGCATCTGGGCCGTCGCGGTCCTGCTGTTCCTGTTCGTCCCGATCGCGATCATCTTCCTCTACGCGTTCAACAAGTCAAACATCCAGGCCTGGCCGATCCAGGGCCTCAGCACGAAGTGGATCACCGTCGCCTGGAACGACCCGCAGGTGCACGCCGCACTGTGGCTGTCGGTCAAGGCGGGGCTGCTGGCGACGGCGATCGCGCTCGTGCTGGGCTCGGCGGCGGCCTTCGGCGTGCACCGCTTCCGCTTCTTCGGCCGCGAGGGAATCTCGCTGCTGCTGGTCCTGCCGCTCGCGCTGCCGGGGATCATCACCGGCATCGCGCTGAACTCGGCGTTCCAGTACGTCGGGATCCAGCTCTCGCTGCTGACGATCGTGATCGGCCACGCGACCTTCTGCATCGTCGTCGTCTACAACAACGTGCTGGCGCGGCTGCGCCGCGTGTCGGGGTCGCTGTATGAGGCCTCAGCCGACCTCGGCGCCCACGGCTTCTTCACCTTCCGCACGATCACGCTGCCGACGCTCTCGACGGCGATCATCTCCGGTGCGCTGCTCGCCTTCGGCCTGTCCTTCGACGAGGTGATCGTGACGACGTTCACGGCTGGCGCGCAGAACACGCTGCCGCTGTGGATCTTCGGCGCGATCCGGCTCGGCCAGCAACTGCCGGAGGTCAACGTGGTCGTCGGATTCGTGCTGCTGCTGACGGTGATCCCGGTCAGCATCGCCGCGCGGCTGACCGGTGGCGGCGGCGTCACGCGGGCCTCGACGGCGTCCGCCCCGTCGCGACGCGAGCGCCGCGCGGCGCTCGACATTCCCGAGTCGGCCGAGTTCGAGCCGGCCGGTCTCTAGGCGATCCGTGGCGCGCCCGATGCCGGAGCTCGACCAGGTCCTCGACGAGATCCCGCTGCTCGCCGATCCGTCGCGCACGGTCAGCCTGCTCGCGGGCGGGCTGACGAACTCCAACTACCGGGTCGACACTTCCAGCGGCAGCTACCACGTGCGCCGCTGGAGCGACGACACGGGGCTGCTGGCGATCGACCGCGACAACGAGTACCACAACTCGGTTCGCGCGGCGCAGGCCGGCGTCGGCGCGGGCGTGCTCGCCTACCTGCCGGAGCACAACACGATGGTGATGGAGTGGATCGACGGCCGGACCCTGAGCGCCGCCGAGTTGCGGCGCGGGACGATGCTCGACGAGGTCGCCGCGGCCTGCCGGCGCCTGCACGCCGCGGCGCGCTTCCGCGACGACTTCGACATGTTCGAGATCCAGCCCCGCTACCTGGGGATCGTGCGCGACCGCGGCTTCCGGCTGCCCGACCGCTACGACCAGTTCGAGCCCCACGTCGCCGCGATCAGGGAGGCGCTCGCGGTGCGCGACGAGGGGACCGTGCCGTGCAACAACGACCTGCTGGCGGAGAACTTCATGCTCACGCCGGCGGGCCTTCGCCTGATCGACTACGAGTATTCGGGCAACAACGACCCTTGTTTCGAGCTCGGCAACATCTGGAGCGAGTCGAACCTGTCACTCGAGCAGCTCGAGCAACTGATCGGCGCCTATTACGGGCAGCCGGCCCGCCACAAGGTCGCGCGCGCGAGGCTCTGGGGGCTGATGTCCAAGTACGGCTGGACCCTGTGGGCCTCGATCCAGGACGGCGTCTCGCGGATCGACTTCGACTTCTGGTCCTGGGGTCTTGAGAAGTACGACCGCGCGGTCGAGGAGTTCGAGAACCCCGACTTCGAACTGCTGCTCGAGGAGGCGCGCCGCAGCGACTGAGCCGCGTCACGGGGGGCAGACAACTTTTTCAAGCCCGCCCCTCCGGGCGGGATGATGATCTGTCGTTGCCCGGCCACGCGCCGGATCAGGCTCCCGGGCGGTGCGGCGCCGCCAGGGCGGCGCCGCACCGGTGGGGGCTCGGGGAGGAGGGCCCGGGCTAGCTGGTGATGAACTTGGTCCCGGCGACCGCGGCGAGCACCTGGGCTGCGGTGTCCGGCTCGTCGAACGGGCCGTCCGGCGAGATCGGCTTGCCGAGGATCGACGCGATCGCGCCGGCGTGGCGCGCCTCGACCGTGACGATCGAGAGCGCGACCCCCAGCACCGTCGCAGACTTGATGTTGAACGCCTGGCCCGAATACGCTGCGACGCCGGTGTTCTCGAGCACGAACGCGGTGGCCTCGAAGGTGGCGAGATCGGTGACCGCGGAGCCGAAGTTGAAGCTCGGCTTGGCGACCGCCTTGGACTTCAGCGTCCCCTTCAGGGCGGCGACGTGATCGGCCTCGTCGGTGCGGGTGGTCGTCAGGAACTGCTGCACGTTGGCCGGCGCGGAGGCGTAGAGGTTGGCGTAGGCCTCGTTGTAGAACGTCGACTCGAGGTACTCGAGCGTCAGGGCGTAGTTGAGGATCCCGACGTCGCCGGAGCCGAACGACTTCGGCGGCCGCCCGGCGGCGAGCGCCGTAGAGGGCAGCAGCGCCCCGACCAGGGTGCCGCCGGCGAGCAGTGAGCCGCCCGCGAGTCCCGCCTTGCGCATGAAGCTCGCGCGGGTGTCGCCGCTGCGCTCGAGCGTCTCGACCGCGTCCGCGTGGGCCTCGCGCACGGCGCCATCAACGTCCACGTCTTCGATCCTGATCTGCGTGTCCATGATTCTCCTTGCGATTAGCGTCCGCGGGCGGTGCAGCGTCAGCGCGAACCTTTGGTTGATGCCTTTGACTACGTCGGTGCGCGGCGAGCGGATCATCGATGCGAACCACCCCGCCCTCGGAGGGCCCGTCCTTCGCCCGCCGGCGTCGCTACGGTGAGCAGATGCGCCGGCGCCGCTTGACGGTGATCGCCTGTGTCCTCGGCTCAGCCGCGGTCGCGGCCTGCGGCTCCACGGCGGCCGGCACGGCCACGCGGACCGAGCCGGCCGGCCGCACCGAGACGACCGCCACGCCCTCCGCGCACGCTGTCGCGGCGACCGGCTATCCCGTCACGCAGCTGCCGCCGGGCTATGTCACGCTCGCGCAGGTCCCGACGCCGCAGGGCTTCGTCGCGATCCAGATGCACAGGATCCGCTACGTCGGCCACGTCTCCCTTTGCGTGCGGGAAGGGGTCGCGAACGGGTCCGAGAGCCAGTCCTGCGCCAACTATCCGCTCGGGCCTCGGAGCAACCAGGGAATCGGCGATTCTCCGGTCTGGTGGGCCGGTGACTACGTCGACATCTGCGCGACGCCGACCGTGCAGGTGATCGCCGGAGTCGTGCTGCGCCCGGGGCTGACAGGCTGGCTGCACATCTCCGGTGGCGCCGCGCGCATGCCGGCAGCCTCCGTGCCGCGGGCGTTCGGCGTGGCCGGGCCGCTGCTCTTCGCGACGATCCCCGCCGGCACGCAGGCGCACGTGACGCTGCAAAACGCCGCCGGCGCCACCGTTTACACCGCGCCCGTCGCTCCGCTCGGCGCCATCCCGCGTCAGGCCTGCGCCAACGGCGCCGCGGTGAACCGGATCGTCACGCCGCTGCCGGGTGGCGGGTACAGCACCACCGCGAGCTCGAGCGGCTACGCGATCCTGGTCCCCAAACGAAGCCACACGATCCCCTGAGCCGCGCTCGCTCGCTCGCGCGAGCGCCCGACGCTCACGCCCCGTCGCCGTCCCGCGGCCAGTAGCGCTCGAGGTCGGCCAGCCGCTGATCGGCGCGAGCGAGGCGCCGGACGGTCTGCGGCGAGCGCGCGTCGAGCTGGCTCGCGGCGGCGACGAACAGCTGGGCGGTCGTCAGCGCATCGCCGATCGCCGTGTGGGGCGAGTGCACCGGCAGCCCGCACAGGCGGGCGAACCCGCCGAGGCCCAGACGCGGCGGCGGCAGCTGGCCGTCGCGCTCCGCCAGCCAGACGCGCGCGAGCACCGCCGTGTCGATCACCGGACCGCGCAGCCGCAGGCCCATCGCGCGCAGCGCCGCGCCGAGGAACGCCTGCTCGACGACGGCATGATGGGCGACCAGCACGCGCCCGGCCATCGCCGCGAGCAGCGGATCGAGCGCCTCGTTCAGCGCCGGCGCGCGTTCGAGATCGGCGGCGCGGAAGCCGTGCACCCGGATCGCCTCGTGCGCCAGCGGCCGCGTCGGCCGCGCCAGGCCCACGGTCGCCCCGTTCAGCCGCACGCGGCCGCCGTCGACGGGCAGCGCCCCGAAGGACACGATCTCGCCCTGACGGCGGTCAAGTGAGCTGAGCTCGAGGTCGAGCACGCAGTAGCCGGCCTCGCGCCACGGCGCCCGGGACGCCGGCAGCGACGCGCGCGCGTACGCCAGGGCGCCCTCGCCGCCCGCCTGCCGTCGGCGCGGGATCCTCACCAGATCGGTGCCTGGAGCTCGGCGGCGACCCGTTTCTGGACCGCCGCGACTGCGCGAAACGCCTCCTTCAGGTGGCTTCGGGTCAGCGGGCTCAGCTCGGCCGGGTCGATGTAGTCGTCGGGCGGGAGGCCCGCTCGCAGCTGCTCGACCTGGTGCTCGACGCGCAGCCCGACGATCAGCTCGTGCGCCTCGAGCAGCGTCAGCGCATCGTCCGATGGCAGCGTGCCCGCCTCGCCGGCGACGCGCAGTCGCTCGGCCGTCGAGGTGGCGGTGACGCCGGCCGACATCGCCGCCCACCGCGCGAGGTCGACGATCGGCACGGTGCCCCCGTGCTTGAGGTCGAGCTGCCCCCGGCGCTCGCCGCTGTGCTCGACCACCAGCCCGCGCAGAAATCCGGTCGGCGGGCGGTAGGAGAGCGCGAAGCGTGCGAGCAACCGAAGCAGCGCGGGGTGCTCGGGCGCCAGGCAGAACTCCTCGGCCACCGGCGTTCCGACATGGATGCCCCAGACCGGCCGGCTGTCGACCAGCACCGAGGTCAGGATCAGCGCCTTCTCCTGGCTGGGGTCCTCGAGCCAGCTGCGGGCGACGCGGCGCCATGACTCCTCCGAGCGCACGAACAGCAGATCGGAGGCCGACGCCCCGTAGGCGTCGGCGCGCAGCCCGCAGGCGGCCATGCCCGCCACGACGCGCTTGCCGATCTCGTGCAGATGGGGGCGGATCACCTGCTCGTCGCCGTCGCCGTACCAAACGATCGCGCTGTCGGCGTCGGAGCTCGGCACGGCCTCCCGGCGCGCCTGGCTGCCGAGCGCGAGCCACGCGAACGGCGCCTGCGGCGAGCCGAGCTCGGCGACGACCAGCTCCACCATCCGCCGCGTCAGCGCGTCCAGCACGACCGAGTAGATCGCGGAGATGCTCGTCGCCGCGAGCCGCGTCTCGAACAGCGCGATGACCATCTCGCTGAGCTGCGAGGAGATCGCCGCGAGCTCGTCGGCGGACGCCGCGGCGGCGATCGCGCGGCGGACGTAGAAGGAGTTGCGGGTCTCGACCGCCACGAGATCGAGATCCTCGACCACGCCGATCAGCTCGCCGTGCGGCGAGAGCACCGGGAAGTGGCGGATTCCACGGTCGAGCATCTCGAGCAGCACGCCGCCGCCGAGGCGGTCCGGCGCCACGGTGTAGGCCGGCGCCGTCATCACCGCACTGACCGCCTCCTCACCCGACACCCCGGCGGCGACCACGCGCGAGCGCAGGTCACGGTCGGTCATGATCCCCAGCGACCCCGGCAGCGTGACGCACACCGCGCTCGCGCCGGCCGCGTTCATCAGCCGCGCGGCCTCGCGGATCGTCGTCTGCGGCGCGACGAGCACCGGCTCGGAGCGGATCAGCGCGCTGACCGGCTGGTGCGCCGGATCGCGACCGCCGGCCGGAGTCGGTCCGCCTGAGCGCGGCGGCTCCCCGACCGCGTCCCCGCGTGAGGTCAGCAGCGAGCGGGCCACGAAGCCGACGCTCTCCGGTCGCGCCAGCACGCGCAGCGCGACCTCGGCGCCGATCCGGTAGCAGAGCGTGTCCTCGTGGGCGCGGGCGGTGAAGCCGGCCGGCAGGCCCGACAGCATCGAGCCGTGGCCGAACATCTCACCGACGCCGAGCAGGTCGAGCACGGCGCCCGCGTGGATGATCTCGACGGCGCCGCTGCGAACCACGCGGACGGCCTCCACCGGCTCGGCGCCCTCGGCGAAGATCGTCGTGCCGGCGAGGTGGAACTCGATCTCGGCAGAGCCCGCGACCAGTTCGACGTCCGCCGCGCTGAGCGCGTCGAACGGGGCGTGGCGGCGCAGGAAGTCGGCCACGTCGGAGAGCGCCGGCGCCGCGCCGGCGCCCCGTCCCGCTCCATCCGACCGATCCTCTTGACTCATCTCTCCCCCCGAAGGGTCGCACCCTGCGGCCGGCTCGCCGGCGCTGCGGCCGCTCACCGCTGCGGGCTCGGCCAACCGCCTACGCGAACACGACTGTCGCGTTTCGGTTGATGATCACACGATCCTCGAGATGCCAGCGGACCGCCCGCGCGAGCACGACGCGCTCGATGTCGCGGCCGATGTGCGCGAGCCGCTCGGCGCTGTCGCGATGGGACACGCGCGCGGTGTCCTGCTCGATGATCGGCCCGGCGTCGAGCTCCTCGGTCACGTAGTGGGCGGTTGCGCCGATCAGCTTGACGCCGCGCTGGCGGGCTTGCGCGTAGGGCTCGGCGCCGGCGAAGGCCGGCAGGAAGGAGTGGTGGATGTTGATGATCGGGACTCCTGCGGCGGCCAGGAAGTCGGGGCTGAGGATCTGCATGTAGCGGGCGAGCACAACCAGGTCGCAGCCCTCCCGCAGCAGCTCGAGCACGTCCGCTTCGGCCGCCCGCTTGCTCGCCGGGGTGACCGGCCGGCACTCGTAGCGCACGCCGAACGCGGCGACGTCGGCGCGCATGTCCTCGTGGTTGGAGATGACCAGCGGGATGTCGCACTCCAGCTCGCCGCGCCGCCAGCGCCACAACAGGTCCATCAGGCAGTGGTCGGCCTGCGAGCTCATCACGACGACGCGCTTGCGCTCAGCGGCGTAGGTCAGCCGCCAGCTCATGTCGAAGCGCTCGGCGACCGGGGCGAAGGAGCTCTCGAAGCGCCGGCGCGCGTCGGGGCCCGCTTCGGCCTCGCCGACGGCGAACTCCACGCGCATGAAGAAGCTGCCGCCCTGCGGATCGGTCGAGTACTGGTCGGACTGGATGATGTTGCCGCCGTGGTCGGAGATGGTCGCCGACACTGCGGCGACGATCCGCGGACGGTCTGGGCAGGAGATCACGAGTCGCGCGAGGCTCAAGCGCCCGCGATTGTAGGTCAGCCGGCCACCCCACGGCGGCGTCGATCGACGCCGCCTCACACGCCGATCGCGGCCGTCTCAGCCGGTCGGGTGCAGGTACTCGTAGTAGGTGACCGGCTGCGTGTAGGCGCTGTAGCCGGTCACGTTCGCGCGGGTCACGTTCTGCACCGGTATCGCGACGAGGTTGATCGTCGGCAGCGTGGCGTCGATGCTCGCGGCCGTCTGGGAGATCAGCGCCGCCGTGGAGGAGCCGCCCGAGCTGTTGAGAATCTGGTCCAGCAGCGACTGGAGCGTCGAGCTCGAGTAGTGCTGTTCGGCGGCCCGGCTGACCGGGTCGAGCACCGTGTTCGCGTCCTGCTCCAGCAGCACGCCGGCGCCACCGAGCAGCGGCGTGTCGACATCGATGCTCGACTGCACCCCGGGCGACTGTTCGAGCGCCAGCAGCTGGTCGGAGTCGTTGACGTAGACCGGCCGCAGGACGACGCCGAGCTGGTTGATCAGGTCCTCGGACAGGTCGGTGAGGATCGGCCCGAGCCAGCCGCCGGCCTCGTCGTTGTTGGTGTAGACGTAGATCACCAGACCCGCCGGGACCGGGTAGCCGGCCGAGCGCAGCAGCGTGCGCGCCTGCTCCGGGTCGAAGTCGCTCGGCTGCGCCTGCCCGAAGGCGGCCGGGATCGTCAGCGCCGTGGGCTGGTCGTCGGAGGCGTAGAGCCCGTTCGCGAGCTCCGTGCGGTTGATCGAGAGGTTGATCGCCTGGCGCACCTGCGGGTTGGCGAGCGGGCCGCTGCGGACGTCGAGGTGCCACGCGACGACCGCCGGGCCCGTCTGGAGGATGCTGGCGCGAGCGCCGTCGGTGTTGCCGGTGTCGACCGCGTTGTCGTAGTCGCCCCAGTCAAGGCCGCTGGTGTGCGTCGCGCTGCCCGCGAGCACGTCGGCGACCCGCGCGGACGAGCTCGGCACCTGGCGGATGATCACGTGGGTGTAGTACGGAGTCCTCCAGAACCCGGGGTTGGCCGCGAGCACGATCTCGCGCCGCGGCAGGAACGTCTGGACGAAGTAGGCGCCGAAGCTCGCCGAGTGCGTCGCGCCCCACTGTTGCGCCCAAGGGTCGCCGCCCGTCGCGTGCGAGCGGTACAGCGTGCTGTCGTAGATCGCCATGTCATAGCTTGCGAGAACCGACAGGGTGAACGGGCTCGGCGAGGTGACGTTGACTCGAACCGTGTGGCTGTCGATGATCGTGACCGGGTCGGCGACGTCGATGTGGCCGAGCGCGAAGAGGAACGGCGCCAGCGGCGAGCGCGCCGCCGCGCGCTCGAGGCTCCAGCGGACGTCGGCGGCGGTGAAAGGGTCGCCGGTGGCGCCACGCACGCCGCGGCGAAGCGCGAAGGTGTAGCTGCCGTCGGCGGCGCGCTGCCACGAGGTTGCGAGGTAGGGCACCACCGCGTCGTCGGGCGGCAGGCGGGCGTCCGGTCCGGGCGCGGCGGGCGCCGGGCGCACCAGCTCGCTGTACCAGCTCGGCAGGATCGCAACCGAGGCCGGGTCCGGCGTGCCGGTCTCGTCGAGGTCGGTTGGCAGCTCGCCGACCAGGTCGACGAAGGTGTGCGCGGTCAGCGCCACGCTCGGCGTCGTCGGCGTGCCGGCGCCGCTGCCACCGCAGGCGTCGATCGCCCCGGCGCACAGCGCGGCCAGCGCCGCCAGCGCCGCGGCGCGCCTGAGGCTACGGCTCGGCGCTCGCCGCAACTACCCGGCGAGGGGCGTATCGAGATCGCCGCTAGGCGCTGCCCCGGCCACGGCGCCAGTGTAGCGGCGCGCCGCCGTTCCTAGCCGTGCAGCTGGTCGTAGTAGACGGTCGGCGCCGCGTAGGCCGCGTAGCCGCCGATCGCCGCTCGCGTCACGAGCTGCGCGGGAACCTCGACCAGCGCGATTGCCGGGAAGGTCGCCGCGACCGTCGCGCGCGCCTGCACGAGCCTGGTCTCCGCGAGCGCCGCCGGCGCGGTCGTCTCGAGCGCCCCGGCGAGCTCGTCGAGCGCCGGCGAGTCATACCCGCCGAGGTCGCCCGGCGAGCCCCGCACGTCCTGCTCGAGGATCGTGAACGCGGCCGAGGCGACGGGCGTGACCTGCGTCTCGAGCGCTCCGTCGACGGCGCCCTCGCGCATCATCGCCGCCACGGCGTCGGCGCTCGCCGCGTAGCGCACCGTGACGCGCACTCCGATCGCCCCGAGCTGGCGCGCGATCGCGGCGAGCTCGGCGGGGGCCTGCGGGCTGTCGGCGAGGCTCGCCGCGAGCACCACCGAGAAACCGTGCCGGTAGCCGGCGGCGGCCAGCAGCGACCTTGCCAGCGCGACCCGCGCGCGCAGCGGGCCGCGCGTCCCCGCCACGGCGGCGAGGGTGGCGGGGGCCGGGAGCGGCGCCGGCGGTGCGAGGCCCGCGAAGGCGTCCCGCGCGATCGCCTCGCGGTCGATCGCGAGCGACAGGGCGCGGCGAACCGTGATGGAGGCGAACGGCCGGAACCGCTCGTTCGGCACCAGCACGCTGACCGCCCCCGAGGTCACCGTCGACGCACGCAGGCCGGCGGTGCGTGCGGCGACCTCGAAGTCGCTCCAGCTCAGAGCGGCGGTGTGGGAGGCCGAGGCGGCGCCGAGGTCCGATAGGCGAAGGCTCGACGAGGGCACCGCCTCGATCGCCAGGTCGCCGAACGCGAGCGGCCGCCAGAAGCCCGGGTTCGCGTGCGCGAAGAGCTCGTGCCCCGGCTCGAACGAGGTCAGCTCGTAGGGCCCGTAGAAGGCCAGGTGGCGCGCGAGCCAGCCCGCCGCGGCGGGGTCCGCGGCGCTCTCGTGCGCCGCCACGGCGCGGCTGTCGAGCACGCCGAAGCGGAAGTTGCCGAGCACCGCGAGCGTGAACGGGCTGGGCGCCGTCACGTTCACGCGCACGCGCCCGCCGCCGAGCACGCTGACCGGGTCGCGCAGCGAGATCCCCCCGGCTCGCGCGAGGAAGCGGGCGAAGGCGGAGCGTGCGAGCTCGCGCGCGAAGCTGAAGCTCACGTCGGCGCCGCTCAGCGTGTGGCCGTAGGCGCTTCGCACGCCCCGGCGCAGCACGAAGGTGTAGTCGCCGTCGGCCAGCTCGTGCCACGAGGTCGCGAGGAAGCCGACCACCGCCGTCGGCGGGGGCAGCGTGGCGGCGCCCAGCGCGCCGCCCACCGGGCGCACGAGCGTGCCGGCCAGCGAGGTCTCCAGAGCGTCGAAGGCGGCGCCCTGCTCGTCGGCCGGGTCGAGGCTGACGGGCAGCGCGGGCGTCAGGTCGATGAACGCCGCGACCGCGGGCGAGCGTGGCGCCGTCGCGCCGCCGCCGCCGCCGCAGCCGGCCAGCGCGCAGACCCCGATCAGCGCGACGAGCGCGCGCGTGGACAGCCGCATCTGCTGAATCCTTGCGCGCCGCGCGCGCCGGCGCCAACGCCGCGGGCTCGCCGGCCCCTAAGCTTTTCGGGTCGGCGCATGCGCCGACCCGCGGGACGGTGTACCCCGTTCGGGGCACAGGCACGCCAACCGTCCCGCCGGGGGGTGCATGCACCCCCGGGAACCACGGCCAAGGAGAGCACCCGTTGGGCGCCAACATCGATCCGCAGGTCGAGCCTCGAGCGGTTTCGCGAGGTGCTCGGGCATCTGCCGACGGGGGTCACGGTCGTCACCGCGCACCACCGCGGCGGCCCCGTCGCGATGTCGGCCAACTCCGTGACGTCTGTCTCGCTGAAGCCGCCGCTGATCCTCTTCTGCCCCGCCAAGGCGTCGAGCACGTGGCCGAAGATCCGCGAGAGCGGGCGCTTCTGCGTCAACGTCTTCGCCGCCCACCACGAGGAGATCTCCGAGCGCTTCGCGGCGCGCGGCGTCGACCGCTTCGCCGGCGTCGCCTGGCACTCGCGGCCGTCGGGCCCGGCGCTCGATGACGCGGTGGCGTGGATCGAGTGCACGATCGACGCGGTGCACGAGGCGGGCGACCACTGGATCGTCGTCGGGGCCGTCGATCGACTCGAACAGCGCGAGGGGGACGCCGACCCGCTGGTCTTCTTCCGCGGACGCTACGGGTCCTTCTCGGCCAACGACTGAGCCGGCCGCGCGATCGCGCGCTCTATGCTTCGCGGTCACGTGAGCTCCGTGGACGCAGTCACGCGCCGGAGGGTCACCTTCTCGCGCAACCTGACCCTGTCGCTGTCGCGCACGTGCGTGTCGCACTGCCGCTACTGCGCCTTCGCGACGCATCAGCCCCACCTGCACGAGCCCGACGAGGTTCGCCGCCTGCTCGACCACGCCGCGCGGCGAAACGTCAAGGAGCTGCTGATCCTGACCGGCGATGACCCCGGCCACCACCCCGGGGTGCGCGAGCGGCTCGACGCGCTCGGCTTCGAGGACTTCGTCGACTACGTCGTGTGGTGCTGCCGCGAGGCGCTCGAGCGCGGCCTGCTGCCGCACACCAACCTCGGCGCGCTCGCGCGAGACGATCTCGCCCGTCTGCGCGAGGTGACCGCCTCGCAGGGTCTGATGCTCGAGTCGCTGCGTGACGACCTGGTCGCCCACCGCGGCTCGCCGACCAAGGATCCGGCGCTTCGCCTGGAGACGATCCGCGCCGCGGGGGAGCTGCGCATCCCGTTCACCAGCGGCATCCTCGTCGGCATCGGCGAGCTCCGCGAGGACCGCTTCGCGGCACTCGATGAGCTGGCGCGCTGCCACCGCGAGTACGGCCACATCCAGGAGCTGATCCTCCAGAACTTCGTGCCCCACCGGCGCTATTACGGCGAGGAGCCGGCCGATGTCGCGACCGCCGCGGCGGAGGAGTACTGGCGCACCGGCCTCGGTCACCACCCCGCGCTGCCGCTGCCCGACTGGGCCTGCGAGGTGGGGCTCGAGGAGATCCGCGAGCTGGTCGCCTACGCGCGCGAGCTGCTCCCCGACATCGGCATCCAGGTGCCGCCCAACCTCTCCGACGCCTGGCCGGCGCTGGTCGCCGCGGGGGCGAGCGATCTCGGCGGGCTGTCCGCCAACGGCGACCACATCTCGCCCGAGCATCCGTTCCCCTCGCCGCTCCACGTCCGCCGCCGGCTCGCGCGCGACGGCTTCGCACTGACCGAGCGCCTCTGCGTCTACGGGCGCTACATCGACCCCGAGTGGGTTTCCCAGAGCGTGCTCGACGTGATCACATCGCGCTACTGGTCGTTCATCCCGCGGCGCGGCTCGGGGCGGCGCGCCGAGCGCCTGATCCGCCGCGACCTGGTGGCCGGCGCGATCGCGCGGGGTCGTGACGGCGAGTGGCTCGGCGAGGAGGAGCTGACCGCGCTGTTCGCGGAGACGCGTCCGGAGGCGATCGAGGAGATCCGCGCCGCCGCCGACGAGCTGCGGGCCGAGCTGGCCGGCGAGACCGTGACCTTCGTCGTCTGCCGCAACATCAACGTCTCCAACATCTGCATCGTCGGCTGCGCGTTCTGCGGCTTTGGCCAGGGCAAGCGCTCGCCGGACGCCTACGAGTACGACCGCGCCGCGCTCGAGGCGAAGGTCGCCGAGGCCGTCGAGTTCGGGGCGACGGAGATCTGCATGCAGTCCGGCATTCACCCCGACTGGACGCTCGAGGACTACGAGGGGTGGCTGCGCGTGATCAAGGCCGCGGCGCCGGCGCTGCACCTGCACGCCTACTCGCCGATGGAGATCGCGCACATGTGCGACATCTCCGGCCTGCCGCCGGCCGAGGTCTTCGCCCGCCTGCGCGAGGCCGGCCTGGACTCGACGCCCGGGACGGCCGCCGAGGTGCTCCACGACGGCGTGCGCGAGCGCATCTCGCCCAACAAGCTGCCCGTGGCGCGCTGGGTCGAGATCATCGAGGCCTCACACAACGCGGGGCTGCGATCGACTGCGACCGTCATGTTCGGCCACATCGAGGAGCCGTGGGAGCTCGCCGAGCACATGCGCGTGGTGCGCGAGCTGGCGGAGCGCACCGGCGGCTTCACGGAGTTCGTGCCGCTGTCCTTCATCCCCTTCCAGACGCTGCTCGGGCGCACTCACGGCGTCGAGGAGATCTCGACCCCGGAGAAGCTCAAGCACACCGCCGTCTTCCGCCTGGCCCTGGGGCGCTCGATCGTCAACCTCCAGAGCTCCTGGGTCAAGATGGGACTGGACGCGGCCACCGAGTCGCTGCGCTGGGGCGTCAACGACCTCGGCGGCACGCTGATGGAGGAGTCGATCAGCCGCATGGCCGGCTCCTACCACGGGGTGCGCCTGGAGCCCGAACAGCTGGTCGGCGCCGCCCACGCCGCCGGGCGCCCCGCGGCCGAGCGCTCGACGCTCTACCGCATGCTGCGCCGCTACGAGCTGGACGGCGCGGCCGCCGGCAGCCCGGCAGCGGCCTGAGCGCGCATGGCGCGGCGCGTCGCGGCGAGCCGTTTACGCCGGATCGAACGGGCATCCGAGTAGGATCACGGCTGTTCGTTGGATCGATCCGCGACTCGACGAGGTCAGAGCGCTCTGAGCACCGTTCACACCGCCAGCGCCCATCCCGGGGTTGGGGACCAGCCCGCCGGGGACGGCGGCGCGCAAGCCGATGTCGCGCGCTTCCTGACGCTCGAGGATCGCATCGACCTGCTCGCACTGATGGCCCGCCAGCGCGCCATCGAGGAGCGCGGGCTGAGCCTCTACAAGCAGGGCAAGGTCCCCGGCTCCTTCTATGACGGCCGCGGCCAGGAGGCGACCTGCGTCGGCGCGACATTCGCGCTCGGCCCCGAGGACCCGGTCTGCCCGATGATCCGCGACTTCGGCGCGCACCTCGTCAAGGGCACACCGGCGGCCGCCGTGCTCGCCCACTACCTCGGCCGCGCCGGCGGCGTGCACCGCGGTCGCGACGGCAACGTCCACTTCGGCGACGCGCGGCGCGGCGTCGTCGGCATGGTTTCGATGCTGCCCGACATGATGGCCGTCGCGGTCGGCATGGCGTGGGCGTTCAAGCTGCGCGGCGAGCCGCGCTGCGCGCTCAGCTTCTTCGGCGACGGCGCCACCTCGGTCGGCGACTGGCACGAGGCGATGAACCTCGCCGGCCTCTGGCGCGTGCCCGCGATCTTCGTGCTCGAACACAACGGCTGGGCCTACTCGACCCCGAGCGCCCGCCAGTTCGCGGTCGACCCGTTGGAGCGCGCCGCGGTCTACGCGATCGAGGGCGTGTCGGTCGACGGCAACGATGTCGAGGCGGTGTTCGAGGCCACCCGCCAGGCGCGCGAGCGAGCGCTCGCCGGCGGCGGCCCCACGCTGATCGCGGCGACGACGATGCGCATGCACGGGCACGGCGCGCACGACGACGCCTCCTACGTGCCGCCGGAGGTCCGCGAGCACTGGGCGGCGCGCGACCCGATCGAGCGCCAGCGCGCGCGGCTCGTGGCGCTGGGGGTGGACGTCGACGCGATCGACGCGGAGGTGCGCGCCGAGGTCGACGCGGCCACCCGCGAGGCGCTTGCGATGCCCGAGCCGGTGCCCGGGGACCCGATGGAGGACGTCTTCTGCGAGGGCGAGCCGCCCGTCGTCGGGCGCGGCGCGGCGCCGTGGAGCGGCTTCGCGAGGGCCTGATGGAGCTCACCTACCTCGAGGCCATCTCCGACGCCCTGCGGGTCGCGCTGCGCGAGGACGATCGCGTGCTGCTGCTCGGCGAGGACGTCGGCGCCTTTGGCGGAGCTTTCAAGGTGACTGCCGGCCTGCAACAGGAGTTCGGCCCCGATCGCGTGGTCGACACGCCGATCTCCGAGGAGGCGATGATCGGCGGCGCGGTCGGCGCGGCGATCGTCGGCATGCGCCCGGTCTGCGAGATGCAGTTCGCCGATTTCGTCGCCTGCGGCTTCGACCAGCTCGTCAACGTCGCGGGCAAGCTGCACTGGCGCCTGGGCCTGGCGGCGCCGATCGTCGTGCGCCTGCCCTGCGGCGGCGGCGTCTCCGGCGGCCCGTTCCACTCCCAGAACCCGGAGGCCTGGTTCATGCACGCCCCGGGCCTGAAGGTCTTCGCGCCCTCCAGCGCGCACGACGCCAAGGGGCTGCTGCTGGCGGCGATCGCCGACCCCAACCCGGTCGTCTTCCTCGAGCACAAGTACCTCTACCGGCGGATTCGCGGCGAGGTGCCGGAGGGGTCCTACGAGACGCCGCTGCGCGCCGCGACGGTGCGCGACGGCGACGACCTCGTGATCATCGCCTACGGCGCGATGGTGCACGCGGCGCTTGAGGCCGCGGCCGCGATCGAGGAGGCGAGCATTCGCGTGCTCGACCTGCGCACGCTTGTGCCGCTCGACGAGCGCGCGATCCTCGACGCCGTGCGCGACTGCGCCAAGGTGGTCGTGGTCGACGAGGCCAACCAGACCTGCGCCGCCGGCGCCCAGGTCGCCTCGCTGATCGCCCAGTACGGCTACGGCGACCTGGACGGGCCGGTCGTCCGGGTGGCCGCCCCCGACGCCCCGATCCCGTTCGCGCCGGCGCTCGAGCGCGCCGTCCTGCCCGGTCCGCAGAGCATCCGCGACGCCTGCCGTGAGCTGCTCGCCTACTGAAGGCCCGCGCGGCGTGGGTGCCGTCCGGCGCCGCGGTCGCACGCCATGAGCCCCGCGGCGGTGCTCGAGGTCGTGATGCCCCAGCTCGGCATCACGGTCGCCGAGGGGACGGTCGTGGCGTGGCGCAAGCAGCCGGGCGAGCAGGTCGAGGCCGACGAGGCGATCTGCGACATCTCGACCGACAAGGTCGACTCCGACGTGCCGGCGCCCGCCGCGGGCCGGATCCTCGAGCTGCTGGTCGAGGTCGGCACGACCGTCGACGTCGGCACGGTGATCGCGACGATCGAGGTTGAGGGGGAGTCCGCCCCTGCCGGGGCTCCCTCCTCGGTTGATGACGCCGAGTCGGGCGCGGGCGTTCTGGGGGTGACGGCCTCGCCACAGAGCCCCAGACCGTCGGCCGGCGGCGAACGCCACTCGCCGGTCGTGGCGCGCCTCGCGGCGGAGCTCGGCGTGGCGCTCGATCAGATCGCCGGCACCGGCCGCGACGGGCGCGTGCGCAAGGAGGACGTGCTGGCGGCGGCCGGCGGTCAGGCGGGCGCGACGGCCGGCGCGCCAGCCGTCGGGGAGGCGGCCGGCGCGGAGGCGGCGCTCTACTTGCCGCCCGCGGCCGGCCCGCTCTCGCGCATGCGCCGCACGATCGGCGAGCACATGAAGCGCTCGCTCAACGAGGCGGCGACCGTGACCTCCTGGATCGAGGTGGACTTCGGCGCGGTCGAGGAGCGCCGCCGCGAGCTCGGCGTCACGGCCCTGCCGGTCGTGGCCGAGGCGACGATGCGCACGCTCGCGGAGTTCGGCGAGCTGAACGCCTGGCTGGAGGGCGATGAGCACACGCTGCACAGCGAGGTCAACCTCGGCATCGCGGTGTCGCTCGGCGCCGAGGGGCTGATCGTCCCCGTCGTGCGCGGTGCGCAGCGGCTCGGCGTGGCGGAGCTCGGGGAGGGGATCGCCGAGCTCGCCGCCCGCGCCCGCTCGGGCACGCTCTCCCCCGACGACGTCCGCGACGGCACCTTCACGATCACCAACCCCGGCCAGTTCGGCACCTTCATGGCGACGCCGGTGATCAACCAGCCCCAGGTCGCGATCCTCGACATCGAGTCGATCGTCCGCCGCCCGGTGGTCGTGGAGGTGGACGGTGTCGAGCAGATCGCGATCCGCCCGGTCTGTGTGCTCGGCCTCTCGTGGGATCACCGCGCGCTCGACGGCGTCGTCGCCGCGCAGTTCCTGGGCGCCCTGCGGGATCGTCTGCAGAGCGCGTAGGGGCCCACTCGGGGGGGGCGCCGGCCCAGCGGACAGCGTCTGCGTCGGCCGAGTGGCGGCGTCCCCAGGAGCTCTCGCCCTCAGTACTCGTAGAAGCCGCGTCCCGACTTTCGGCCGAGGCGGCCCGCGGAGATCATTCGACGCAACAGCGGCGGCGCGGCCAGGTCGGGCCGGCGGAACTCGGCGAACAGCGAGTCGGACACCGCGCTGACGACGTCGAGCCCGATGAAGTCGCACAGGGTCAGGGGACCCATCGGGTGCCCGCAGCCCAGCGACATGCCGGCGTCTATGTCCTCGCGCGTGGCGAAGCCCTCCTCGAACATCCGGATCGCGGAGAGCAGGTAGGGGATCAGCAGCGTGTTGACGATGAAGCCGGCGCGGTCCGCGCTGGTGATCGCCGACTTGCCGAGGCTCTCGACGAAGGCTCTTGCCGCGGCCAGCGTCTGCGCGCTGGTGTCGAGGCCCGGCACGACCTCGACCAGCCCCATCACCGGGACGGGCGAGAAGAAATGCAGGCCGATCAGCCGCTCCCGGAGCTCCAGGGCGGCGGCGAGCTCGGCGATCGGGATACTCGAGGTGTTCGAAGCGAGCAGCGTCTGCGCCGAGACGTGACCCTCCAGCCGCGCGAAGCAGTCGCGCTTGACCTCGAGGTTCTCGACGACCGCCTCGATCACGAGCTCGCGGTCCGCCAGCTCCGCGAGCTCCTCCACGTGGCTGATTCGCGCGAGCAGCGCGTCGCGCGCCCGCTCGTCGAGCTTGCCGGCGCGCAGTGCGCGCTGCGTGGAGGCCTCGATCCGCTCGCGCGAGCCGGCCCGCGCGGCGGCGATCGGTTCGTACAGTCGAACCTCGTGGCCGGCCGCCGCGACCGCCTCGGCGATGCCGCTTCCCATCAGGCCGCCGCCGAGCACCCCAACGCGCTGCGGTCTGCTCCGGGGCGGCGTGTCGCTCATGCGTGCAGCTCCTCCAGGCAGGCGTCGAAGAACCCAAGTGCGAGCGCGCGCTGGTCCTCAGCCTCAAGCAGCTCGCGGTAGTCGAGCTCGGCGCCGGCGAACCCGTGCGCCTGCCAGCGCGGGCCGCCCGGCACCTCACCCCACGGCGCGACATAGAGGTAGGGCTCGGGATGCTGCTCGTCGCCCGGGGAGGCGCCG
Organism: uncultured Solirubrobacterales bacterium; assembly: GCA_963709225.1. Taxonomy (GTDB): domain Bacteria; phylum Actinomycetota; class Thermoleophilia; order Solirubrobacterales; family Solirubrobacteraceae; genus Palsa-513. Next base: position 33,652 of record CAVPVM010000005.1, on the reverse strand, counting down.
TAGCCGGCGCGACGGCCCTCGCTTTCTCCTCCGAGCTCGAGCGAGACGTCGAAGTGCTCGGGCCACAGTTGCACGCGCGAGGGGTCGAGGTCGGCGTGGGCGGCGCGCAGGGCCTCGAGCACCGAGGTCGCGAAGCCGTAGTAGTCGCCGAGCGCGCTCGCCGCCAGCTCGTCGACCCCCGCCTCGATGTCCGCGCGCGTCGCGTGAGCGCCGCGCTGGTGGATCAGCCGGCCGTGTTCGACGCGCAGCTGCTCGTCCGCGCCGAAGAACGGCGTGCCGAAGCCGCCGAGCGTCCAGCGCAGGCCGATCTTTCCGTTCACCGCCGCACGCGCCGGCGACACGGTGTGCTCGGCGAGCCGGTGCAGCTCCAGGCGCGTGGCCGTGAAGGTCGGCGGCAGCTGCTCGAGCCGAGCGTAGGGCCCGAGCCAGCGCTGCCGGCGCCAGGCGGGGTCGCCGGCCTGCGTGGAGTCGTCGAGCGGCTCGCCTCCGGTGGGATCGTCGGCGAACCACGGCGGCGCGTTGACGGCCGGCGGCGAGGGCTCGAGCACACGCGCGTGGGGACCCAGCACACGCTGGGCCTCGGCTCTCGCGTCGCGCGGTGCGATCTCCTCCAACATCGCGCTTCAGCCTACGCTACGGCGGCCGCGTCGCGCGAAGCTGCGCTGTATCCTCGCGAGCTACGGCGACCCCCTCGCGCGGGCGCCGCGACTCGGGGAGAGGTAAGCGTGTCCGCTGACCGTCATGGCCGTTCTGGGCCGCCACTCGGCGATGCCGGAGGGCTCGCGCGGCTGCGGCGGAACTGCGCCGTGGCGGTGTTCGCCGTCGGGTTGACGGCGGCCTGCGTGGCGCTGCTTTCGCCCTCCGGCGCGGCGGCCGGCTCGAGAGCCGGCTCTCACTCGGCGGCGGGCGATCCGTCCAGCCTGCTGGCACCGACGGGACCCACCGCGTCGAACTGCACCGTGAACACCGGAACGCTCGAGCCGGGGGCGGGTACCACGGGCACCGGGGAGACTCCCGGCGGTCTCGGCCATGCGCCCACCGGGCTGATCGCCGTGAAGATCTACACCCCGCAGACCAAGACCCAGTTCCCGGCCTCGCTGTTCACTCCCGCCGACTCATTCATCAAGGGGCTCGACTTCCTTGCCCAATGGTGCAACCTCGAACCCCACCCCGATGTCTTCAACTGGGCACCGCTCGACACGGTGTTCCAGGAGGCGCAGGCGAGCGGCAAGTTCGTCATCCTGACCCTGATACCGGGCTTCGAGACACCCTCCTGGGCGCTCGCCGGCGTCGACGGCTTCACCTCCAGCTTCTCCTACAACACGCCCGACGACACCAATGCCGCCGACGCCAGGGTGCTCCCGCTGCCCTGGGACCCGACCTACCTCGGCCGCTGGTTCACCTTCCTGCGCGCGGTGGCCGATCGCTACGGCGACGACAGGTCGTTCCGCGCGATCGAGGCGGCCGGGCCGACGTCGGTCTCGACCGAGATGACGCTGCCGGATCTCACCGGCTCCCAGAAGATCGCGGGCTATCCGGAGATCGTCGACGGCGGCCTGCCCGCGAGCTACGGCGGCAAGCAGCTGGACGGCTCGGACATCGCGGCGTGGGAGGCGGCGGGCTACACACCGGCCAAGCTCGTCGGCGCCTGGACCGAGGCGTTTGCGACCTACCACCAGATTTTCCGCGACCAATACCTGGCGCTCGCCCTGTTCCCGTCGCTGCCGATCGGCGATGACTCGACCGTCAACCTCAGCCAGGGCCCCCAGGTCCGGATGGACGTCGTCTCCGAAGGCCGGACGAACTACCAGCCGAGCTTCATCCTCCAGGAGGACGGCCTCGCGGGCAACGGCAGCGGCAGCGACCCCGGCTACAACATCGTCAAGGCGAACTGCGACGCCGCCGTCACGGGTCTCCAGACCAAGGTGCCGCCGAAGGATGCTCCGCTCGCGCCGGCGCTGACCCTCGGCCTGGATGCGAACCTGAGCTTCATCGAGGTCTACGCCAGCGATGTCGTCACGATGCCGACCGTGTTCAGCAAATTCGAGGAATCCTCCCCACCCCTGCCCGCCACCGAGTGCGCGCCGCTGAAGCTGACCTCCTCGGGAGCGACCTCTGCACCGGCAGGCACGCACGCCGCCGTCACGGCGACAACCGATCTGATCCTCCCGAAGAGCGACTCCCAGGTCGTCAACGTGTTCGAGCAGACCGCGGCCGGTCCCGTCCTCGTCGGCGAATGCGCGACGAGCAGTTGCCCCGTGTCGATCACGCGGGGCGGCGTCGCGACCAGGTTCACCGCGGACGTCGGCGCGCCCGGCACCCTGCCCTACACCAGCCAGGCGCTCGTCTCGGCGACGACGACCACCGGCACCAGCGGCATCAAACCAACGGGTGTTCCGCCGGACTGCAAGGGCACCGCCTGCATGTGACGTTGCTGCCTCCTGCCGTCGCAGCGCGCCCCCGCCTGCGGTACCCTTCCCGGCAGCGAATGATCGTCGCCTGCTTCTACCACTGGTACACCGCCGGCCTCTACGCCTCGCCGGTGATCCTGGTCGGCGGCTGGCTCTTCTTCGCGAGCAAGCGCGATCGTCGCCGCGACAAGCGTGACGGCGGCGGCCCGCCCGCCCCGAGCGCACCGCCCCAAGCACTCTCGGGCTAGATGGTTGATTCCACGACCGCCGCGCCGTCCGGCGGCGTCTCGCGGCGCCGGATCGCCACGCCCGGGCCGGGTCCGTGCACGCGCACTGTCCCCAACCGGGCCGCGACGCCCGACCCTCGCGAGCCACTCCCCGGCCCGAACACACCGGCCGCGGAATCAACCACCTAGTGCTCCCCGCCACCGGTCTGGCGTCGCTCGCGCCGGCGGTCAAGGGTCCGGGCCTCACCGCCGACGTCCTCGTCGTCGGGTTGGCCGTCCTCTACTGGGTGCCCTATCACCGCCGCGCCGGGCGTCTGGCCCGCGAGGGTCACGCCGTCCCGCGCTGGCGCCAATGGTGCTACGCCGCCGGGCTGCTCGTGCTGGTTGCGGCGCTCAGCACGCCACTCGGCGTTTTGTCGGAGAAGCTGCTGGTCGCCCACATGGTGGAGCACCTCCTGATCGGCGACATCGGTGCGCTGCTGATCGTGCTCGGCCTGACCGGCCCGATGCTCGCGCCGCTGCTGCGGATCGGGTTGTTCGCGCGCCTGCGCGTCTTCACGCATCCGCTCGTCGCGCTGCCGGTCTGGGCGATCGACCTCTACGCCTGGCACATCCCGGTGCTCTACCAGGCGGCGCTCCGCAACGAGGGAGTCCACGCGCTCGAGCACGCCTGCTTCCTGCTGGCCGGCATTGCGATGTGGATGGCGCTGATCGGCCCACTGCCGAAGCCCGCCTGGTTCGGCAACCTCGCACAGCTCGGCTACATCATCGCCGTGCGCCTGATCGAGGGGGTGCTCGGGAACATCTTCCTGTGGTCCCACACCGTCTTCTACCCCTACTACGCCGTGCACGAGGCGGCCTACGGCATCTCGCCGCTGGCGGACCAGATCGACGCCGGTGCGGTGATGATGGTCGAGGGCAGCATCATCACGATCCTGCTGTTCGCATGGCTCTTCATGCGCGCCGCCAGCCAGTCCGAGCAGCGCCAGCAGCTGCTCGACTTCGCCCGCGCCAACCACCTCGAGCTCGACGACGCGCGTGCCGCCCGTGCGGTCGCCGCCGGGCGCGGCGATGAGCTGCGCCGGCGCCTGGAGGAGCGGCTGTCGTAGTGGTCGCAGCGACACCGTCCTCGATCGACCCGCGCGTGGACGCCTACATCGACGCGCTCCCCGCATGGCAGCGCGAGATTTGCCGCGAGGTCCGCGCGATCGTCCACGCGGCCGACCCCGAGGTGACCGAGACGATCAAGCGCTCGAACCGACCCTACTTCGTCCTGGCGGGCAACATCTGCGCGCTGCTCGCAGCCCGCGACCATGTGAACGTCTTCCTCTACGACGGGACCATCGTCCCCGACCCCGAGGGGATCATCACCGGCGGGCACGAGAACAAGACCGCCCGCACGGTGGCGATCCACGAGGGGGAGCCGGTCAACGCTCCGGCCCTGCTCGCGATGTTCCGTGAGATCATCGCCAACAACCGCGCGGGCGGCTGGCGGCGGTTGACGCAGCGATGATCCGCCGGGTCGCGGCGCGCGACGGCTACAGCAGCCGCACGATCGCGACGATCCCGACGGCGACGATCAGCGCGCGCAGCGGCGCGGGCGGCAGGCGGCGGCCGTAGCGCGCGCCCAGCGTGCCGCCGCAGATCGAGCCGAGCGCGATCAGGCCGACCGCGGGCCAGTAGACGTGTGCGACGAGCGCAAAGATGATTCCCGACAGCAGGTTCGCAAGTCCGGCGAGGACGTTCTTGGTCGCGTTGATGCGCTGGAGGGCGTCGTCGAGGGCGAGCCCGAGGATCGCCAGCAGCATGATTCCCTGGGCGGCGCCGAAGTAGCCGCCATAGACGCCGGTCAAATACACCGCGAATAACAGCGCCGGGCCGGTACGCCGCGTGTGCATGTCCGCGGTGGCGGCGCAGCGCGCCGGCCAGGCGCGGTTGGACGACGATCAGCACCAGTGCCGCGGCGATGAACACCGGCACGATCGCCTTGAACGCCGACGCCGGCAGCGTCAGCAGGAGCGTTGCGCCGGTCGCGGCGCCGAGCGCCGTGGCGCTGGCCAGCGTGCGGATCCGACGGCCCTGGCCGACCAGCTCGCGGCGGTAGCCGAACGCGCCCGCCACCGATCCCGGCACCAGGCCGATCGTGTTGGAGACGTTGGCGACCACCGGTGCGTAGCCGAACGCGAGCAGCACCGGGAAGGTGATCAGCGTGCCGGAGCCGACCACGGCGTTGATCGCACCCGCCGCGCCGCCGGCGGCGAGGATCGCGAGCGCCTGAAGCAGGCTCAAGGTCGCGTACGCTCGCGGGCGAGGCTCACGCAGGCACACGCTAGCGCCGATCGCGCGGCGCGCGAGGGCCGGCTGGCGGGGCGTGCGTCGCTTTCGCCCGGGGCCGCGTCCGCCATCGCACCTGGCAGGCGGGATAATCCCTCACACACGCCGCCGTTTCCGAGTCCCAGGAGGTCAGCATGTCCGCCAACAGCTTCGATGCGCGCGCCGAGCTGAAGGTCGCCGGGCGGACCTTCGAGATCTTCCGGCTCGACGCGCTCGCCTCCCGCTTCGACGTCGCGAGCCTGCCGTTCTCGCTGAAGGTGCTGCTAGAGAACGTGCTGCGCACCGAGGGCAACGGAGCCGTCACGGCCGCCGATATCGAGGCCCTGGCCTGCTGGGACGCGGCGGCTGAGCCGAGCGTCGAGATCTCCTTCACGCCGGCGCGCGTGCTGCTGCAGGACTTCACCGGGGTTCCGGCGGTCGTCGACCTCGCGGCGATGCGCGATGCGATCGTCGAGCTGGGCGGCTCCGCCGGCCGCATCGACCCGCTCGTGCCTGCCGAGCTGGTGATCGACCACTCCGTCCAGGTTGACGTCTTCGGCACCCGCGACGCATTCGCGCGCAACGCGGCCCGCGAGTTCGAGCGCAACGCCGAGCGCTACGCGTTCCTGCGCTGGGGACAGAACGCGTTCGAGCGCTTCGCCGTCGTGCCGCCGGACACGGGCATCGTGCACCAGGTCAACCTGGAGTACCTGGCGCGCGTCGTCTTCGTCGCCGAGCGTGAGGGCGCGCTGCCGCTGGCCTACCCCGACACGCTGGTCGGCACCGACTCGCACACGACGATGGTCAACGGCCTCGGCGTGCTCGGTTGGGGTGTGGGCGGCATCGAGGCGGAGGCGGCGATGCTGGGCCAGCCGATGTCGATGCTCCTGCCGCAGGTCGTCGGCTTCCGCCTGCTGGGAGAGCTGCCCGACGGGGCGACGGCGACCGACCTCGTGCTGACCGTGACCGAGATGCTCCGCGCCAAGGGCGTCGTCGGGCGCATCGTCGAGTTCTTCGGGCCCGGTCTCGCCGGCCTGCCGCTGGCCGACCGCGCGACGATCGGCAACATGTCGCCCGAGTTCGGCTCGACCGCGGCGGTCTTCCCGATCGACGCGGAGACGCTGCGCTACCTGCGCTTCACCGGCCGCCCGGCGGACCGCATCGAGCTGGTCGAGGCCTATGCGCGCGAGCAGGGCCTCTGGCACGACGAGAGCTCCGCTGACGCGCGTTACAGCGACACGCTCGAGCTCGACCTGGGCGAGGTCGAGCCGAGCATCGCGGGCCCGCGACGGCCGCAGGATCGCGTGCCGCTGCGCGCGGCGCGCGAGCGCTTCCACGAGTCGCTGGCCGGTTTCGTGCGGGGACTCCGCGGCCAACGGCGCCACCGTCGCACTCGCTGAGCAACTCGACCACGGCTCCGTCGTGATCGCCGCGATCACCAGCTGCACCAATACCTCGAACCCCTCGGTGATGGTCGCCGCGGGGCTGCTCGCGCGGGCCGCCGCGGCGCGCGGCATGACCACGAAGCCGTGGGTCAAGACGTCGCTTGCGCCGGGCTCGCGCGTGGTCACCGAGTATCTCGACCGGGCCGGGCTGACCGAGCCGCTGGAGGCGCTTGGCTTCAACCTGGTCGGCTACGGCTGCACCACCTGCATCGGAAACTCCGGCCCCCTGCCGGAGGAGGTCTCAAGGGAGGTCGCCGAGCGCGACCTCGCCGTCGTCGCGGTGCTGTCGGGCAACCGCAACTTCGAGGGGCGCATCCAGAGCGAGGTCAAGATGAACTACCTCGCCTCACCGCCGCTCGTCGTCGCCTACGCGCTCGCGGGCACGATGGACATCGACCTGGCGACCGACGCGCTCGGCACCGACGCCGACGGCGAGGCGGTCCACCTGCGCGACATCTGGCCGTCCAGCGCCGAGATCGCCGAGACCGTCGGGCGGGCGCTGCAGTCGGACATGTTCGCGAGCAGCTACGCCGAGGTCTTCGACGGCGACGAGAACTGGCATTCGCTCGAGGTGCCGACCGGGGAGCACTACGACTGGCGCGAGTCGACCTACGTCCGGCGCCCGCCGTTCTTCGAGGGCCTCGAGGCGCAGCCACAGGCGCCCGCCGACATCGCCGGCGCCCGCGTGCTGGCGGTGCTCGGCGACTCGGTGACGACCGACCACATCTCACCGGCGGGCGCGATCAAGCGCGACAGCCCCGCCGGGCGCTACCTGCAGGAGAACGGCGTCGGGGTGGCCGAGTTCAACTCCTACGGCGCGCGGCGCGGCAACCACGAGGTGATGGTGCGCGGCACCTTCGCGAACATCCGGCTGCGCAACCTGCTCGGCGCCGCCGGGCGCGAGCCGCTGCCGGAGGGCGGCTTCACGCGCCATCTGCCCGACGGCGAGGTGCTCTCGATCTATGACGCGGCGATGCGCTACGCGCAGGAGGGGGTACCGCTGGTCGTGCTCGGCGGACGCGACTACGGCGCCGGCTCCTCCCGCGACTGGGCGGCCAAGGGGCCGCGCCTGCTCGGCGTGCGTGCGGTGATCGCCGAGAGCTTCGAGCGCATCCACCGCTCGAACCTGGTCGGCATGGGGCTCCTGCCGCTCCAGTTCATGCCCGGCGAGAGCGCCGCGTCACTGGGCCTGAGCGGCGAGGAGTCGATCTCGATCGATGGTGTCGCGGCGCCGCTGCGGGCGGGTGAGCGCCCGGCTCTCGCGACGGTCACCGCCGACGGGCGCAGCTTCCAGGCACGGGTGCGCATCGACACCCCGATGGAGGTCGAGTACTACCGCCATGGAGGGATCCTCCAGTACGTGCTGCGTCAGCTGCTGGCCAGCTGATCGGAGGCCTCGAGCAACTCGCTGACGTTGCTGTCGGCTTCCGTCTCCAGCGCGCCGTCGCTCTCGGTGTCGCGCGCGACCTCGAACGGCTCGACGAAGCGCGAGTGGCCGTAGCGGCTCCAGTAGCGGCTGGTCGCGCGCAGCAGCTCGGCGTCGAGGTAGCGGCGCTGCTTGACCTGTGAGGTGTAGGAGCGGATCACCGCGAGCTTGCGGTCCATGAACTCGTCGACCGGCACGAAGCGGCTCGGGCGGAACTCGACGGTCGAGGACGGCGTCTGGTAGCAGAAGACGCGGGGCACGCGGCGGGCCGCGACCATCGTCGCGTGGTGGACGTTGCGGTGGTCGGGATTGAGGTCGTGCGCGCTGGGCGCGTAGATCGTGTCGGGTGAGAGCTCCTCGATCACGCGGGTGATCTCGGCGATCGTCGCGCCGCCCTCGCTGACGCTCGAGTCGGCGAGGTTGACGTGGAAGAGACGCACGCCCATCAACTCGGCGGCGCGCGACGCCTCGCGGGCACGGTCGGCCGGCACCGTCTCGCCGCCGGTCAGTACGAGCGTCGAGACCGCGTGGTCCTGGGCGACGTGGCTGAGCAGGGTGCCGCCGGCGCCGACCTCGACGTCGTCGGGATGCGCGCCGATCGCCAGCACGGCCGAGCTCGACGCCGCCTTGCGGCGGGCGCTCAGGGCGACCAGCTCGTCGATCTTCTCGATCAGCGTGCGGCGGTCGACCGGCTTGGTCAGGAAGTCATCCGCGCCGACGCGGATCGCCTCGACCGCGTTGTCGAAGCTGCGATGCCCGGTCAGGATCAGGGTCGCCACATGCGGCTGCGCCGACTTCAGCTTCATCACCAGCTCGAGTCCGCTCATACCGGGCAGCTCGATGTCGGTGATGATCAGATCCCAGTCCTTCTCACCGGCCGCCGCGAGCGCCGACTCCGCCGTCGGCGTCCAGCGCACGAGCGCGCGCTCGCGCATCACCTCGGCGGTGACGGCGGCGAAGATCGCGTCGTCCTCGACCAGCAGGATTCGTAGGCGGCGCTGGGTGTTCATCGAGTCGAACCTTCCGATCGGGTGTCCGGCCAGTGCGCTCGGAGATCGCCGCCGGCGCGGCTATCCTGAGCCGGATGAGCCTGCCGGAAGACGCCCCGCGCGCAGAGGCCGCTTCGGGCCTCCATCTGGCCGATGGGCTGGAGCGCGCCGACGAGCTGCAACGACGGCTGATCGGTGTCATGGAAGAGGGGGTGATCGTCTTCGACGCGGATGGTCGCCCGGTGGTCGCCAACGCGCGGGCGATCGAGATCACGGGCATACCGTTCGCCGAGCTCGCGGCCCGACGAGCTGTGCAGCCGGCCGTTGGCGATGCGGGCGAGGGGGGGGCGCCGACGAAGCTCCTCGCCGCCGGCGAGGGAGCCGTCTGGGAGCAGCTGCTCGAGCACGTGCGGGAGAACCTCGACCGACTCGACGGAGGCCGAATCGAGGGAGTCGGCCGTCGGGCCGACGGCGCCGAGATCCCGTTCGAGGCGAGGGTCTTCTCTATTGAGGCTGGTCAGCATCAGTTCTTCGTCACCTTCGTCCACGACATCTCCGATCGCAAGGCCGCCGAGCGCCGCCTGGCGGACGCGCGTGATGCGGCCCTGAGGGCCTCGGTCGTCAAGTCCGAATTCCTTGCCACGATGAGTCACGAGATACGCACTCCTATGAACGGAGTCATCGGCAGTCTGGACCTGATGCTTGACTCCGAGCTTGCGCCGGAGCTTGCAGAACTTGCAGAAATCGCCCGAACTGCGGCAAACGACCTGCTCGGGATCATCGACGACATCCTCGATTTGTCCAAGATCGAGGCCGACAAGCTCGAGAGCCGCCGCGAGGACTTCGATCTGGTTGCGATAGTCGAGAGCGTCGCGGACATCGTCGCCGTCAGCGCGCGGCAGAAGGGCATCGCGCTGGCGGCCTACGTCGATCCAGACATCCCGCTGCCCGTCCGCGGCGACCCGCGCCTGCTGCGCCAGATTCTCGTCAACCTCGTCGGCAACGCCGTCAAGTTCACCGACAGGGGCGAGGTTGTCATTCGCGCCGAACGCCAGCCGGCTCCGGCGGCGCAGGCGCTCGTACGCTTCAGCGTGCGTGACAGCGGCTCGGGGATCCCCGCCGACGCCGTGGAGACGCTGTTTGAGCCGTTCACGCAGGTCGACCAGCGCGCGAGCCATGAGCGCGGCGGCAGCGGCCTGGGCTTGGCGATCTCCTCGCGCCTGGTCCGGCTGATGGGCGGCCGACTCGCGGTCGAGACCGAGGTGGGCCGCGGCTCGATCTTCTCGTTCGACCTGCCGCTCGAGCTGCCGGAGGAAGCGCTCGCGCCGGCGCCCGCCCTGTCCAGCCTCGGCCGCCCGCTGCGCGTCCTGATCGTCGACCCCTCAGACACCTCGGGCGACACCGTCGAGCGGTACCTGCGGGCCTGGGGGGTCGTCACGACGCGCGTTTCGGACGCCGCCGCGGGGCGCGAGCGCTTCGCCGCCGCCGCCGGCCCCGAGCGCTTCGACGTCGTGATCGTCGCGGTGCCCTCCAACGGCGACGACGCCCACGACCTGGCGCGCGAGCTGCGCCGCGACGCGGGCGACGAGGGCGTGTTCCTGATCGCACTGCTCGAGATCGGCGAGCGTCTCGCCGCAGGCGACGGGGAGCAGAGCTTCGACGCGGTGGTTGGCACGCCGATCAAGCAGGCGCGCCTGCGCGACGCCCTCGCCGGCGTCCGTACGCAGCCTGCCGCTCAGCCTGCCGAGCAGCACGCCGCGACCGGCGACCTGACCGGGCTGCGCGTCCTGATCGCCGAGGACAACCCGGTCAACCAGGAGGTCCTGTTGCGCCAGGTGGGCAGGCTCGGCCTGGCGGCCGACGCGGTCGCCAACGGGCAGGAGGTGCTCGACGCGTTGCGCGAGCGCTCCTACGACGCGGTCCTGATGGATTGCCAGATGCCCGTGATGGACGGCTACACGGCTGCGCGCGAGATCCGCGTGCTCGAGCAGGACGGGCGGGCGCGCACGCCGATCGTGGCGGTCACTGCCAACGCCATGCGCGATGACCTCGACCGCTGCCGCGACGCCGGCATGGACGAGTTCGTCGCCAAGCCCGTCACGCTCGCGGCCCTCGCCGGCGCGATCGAGCACTCGATCGAGACGAGCCGCGCGGCGCGCGGGCACGCGAGCGCGGAGCGGGTGGGAGCGGCGGGGCCGGTGGAGGTCGCAGCCGGGGGGCAAACCGAACCGGCCGCGGCCGGTTCGGGCGGCGCGGCGCAGGGAGCCATCGATCGCGCAGCGCTCGATTCGCTGCGCGAGGACCTCGGTGGCGCCGACTCGCTGCTGCGGATCGTGCGGCTGTTCCTCGAGCAGCTCGACCCCCAGGCGGAGCAGATCGACCGCGAAGCGCGCGGCGGCGAGCTCGAGACGCTCGCCCGCAACGCGCACCGTATGAAGTCGAGCGCCGCGACGCTCGGCGCGAGCGAGCTCGCCGAGCTGCTCGCGCAGCTCGAGGCCACCGCCGGCGCGGGTGACGCGCCGGGCGCCGAGCAACTCGCCGTGACCTTCGCCGCGGCGGTCACGTCCGCCCGTGAGGCGTTCCAGGCGCTGCTCGAGGAACTGGACGTCGAGGTTTCGGCGGGCGGCTGAGCCCAGCGGTGCCCAAGGGGTGTCGGGACGGCTCCTACGGCACGCTGCAGGCGGACACGTTGGCGGAGCACTCGGTCTCGTGCTGGACCGTCCAGGCGACCGAGACGGGGTTGAGGAAGTACGGCGGCTCGGCGTAGGCCAGCCGGTTGTCGTAGTTGTAGCTCTTGGCGTAGCCGCTCGAGACCGACGAGGAGCCGGTGCCCACGGGCCCGCGGTAGAGCTGCGCGATCGTGCCCCACACGGTGAGCGTCCCCGGCGAGGGTCCGCAGTCGTAGTTGTCGACGATGAAGGAGTGTTGGACGGCGAGGATCGCGGCGTAGATGTAGGGGTTCGAAAGCGTCGGATAGCTGCCCGTGGTGATGTTCGCGTTCGTGCCGCACGACTGGCCCGTCGTGCCGCGGTCTGAGCTCACCTGGTGCTGGACACGCACGAAGTTGTTCGCCACCAGCCCGAGCAGCGCGTTGCCCGTTGGGGTGCCGCCCAGCGCGCCCGTCGAGGTCGCGTAGTTGGTTGCCGATGAGCCCGGCCAGATGTTGCCGTTGACGATGACGTCGTTGTCGGAGGCGATCGTCAGCGACATGTTGTAGTAGCCGCTGACGTAGACGTTGCCGCAGCCCAGGTTCGTCCCATAGGTCCCGTTGGCCGTGAAGGGCGTGTAGTTCTCGGCGCAGATCGGCGTCTGCGCGCTCTGCACGTAGATCACACCGTTGGTGCTCGCGAGGTTGACGGACGTCGGCGAGCCGCCGTTGAGGTTGGCGTTGGTCACGGTCGCGGTGGTCCCGGTGAGCTGGATCGTCGTCGTCCCGGTGTACACGGTGCCACCCGTCTGGGCGACGTTCAGCAGCTGCCCGTTGGTCGGCGGCGGCGTCAACGACGGCGCGCCGGAGGTGAAGGTGCCGACCAGGTTCGCGCCGTAGTAGGGCGCGCTGCCGCCGCAGCTGCTCTCGTCGGCGAAGCCGGCCGCCTGGATCGAGTCCGCGGCCGTGCGCCCGAAGGTCGGGCTGCCGCAGATCGCCAGCGTGTCCTCGCTGTGCAGCGGCCCGTTGATCGTGTCAGCCGTGATGAAGTTGATCGCGCCGCCGCAGTCGCTGCCACGTCCGGGGGTGTCGGTGTAGTGGCGGTCGCAGTCGGTCGGGTCACCCGGTAGGGCGGCGGGGTCGAGCGTCTCGTAGTCGGTGTAGTAGACGAAGTTCAGGAAGGTGTCGCGCTTGTACTGCGCGACGATCGTGCGAGAGACGTTGTTCGAGGTGCCGGTCGATGCGATTCGGAACGTGCCGGCGGCGGGGTTGGTGCCACCGCCGGTGAGTGTGGCGGCCTCGACCATCGTCCCGATCGGGTTGCTCGTGGAGCACGCGGTCGTGCCGCTCGGCGCCGTGCTCGCGACGATCGGCGTGTCGACGTAGGTTTCGGTCGAGCCGCTGGCGGCCGCTCCGACCGAGCCGCTCGGCGACGGGCAGTTCTCCCAGTAGTTGGGGTTCTGGTTGAGGTCGTAGTTGTACTGCGCGATGCCGGCCTGAGCCGCCGCGTAGGCGCGCTTCTGGTCGAGGTCGTTGCGCGAAAGATGCGTGTCCGTGAGCACCGCGACGTACGCCGCGCCGAGCAGCAGCGTCGTGATCGTCAGGACGTAGAGCGCGAGCAGCATCGTGAAGCCGCGCTCGTCGCGCGCCCGGGTCCGTCCTCTGGTTGATGTCCTCAGCTGCATGGCAGGTTTGTGGTCGAGCCGGACGCCGGCGAGAGGCGCAGCACGACCGCGTCGGTGAAGCTGGCTGGACGACCCAGCGCGGTCCAGTTATCGGTCGGATCCGCCTGGAACGTGATCACGACCTCCGCGGTCGTCGCTGCGTTGGTGCCAAGCGTCGAGCTGAGTGTGTACGGGGTGCTCGACAGCACGCCGTTGGAGCCGTAGCCGTAGTACTGGAAGATCGGCGTCGAGTTGTACTGCGCGGCGTTCGGCAGCAGTGTGGACGAGGTCGCCGTCGAGGAGAAGGTCCATGAGGTCGGGCTCGTTCCGGATGAGTAGGCGTAGGTGTTCATCACCAGCGAGCCGTTGGTGTAGGAGATCTCGACCTCGTTGGGCTGGACGGTCGGGCTGTCTGACAGTGCGCTGTAGAACCAGACGTCGTTGGCGTCGCTGTTGGAGAGGATCGGCGCGATCCCCGATGCCACGCAGCTCGAGTTGAGCTGCTGCGTGATGCGCTGCATCGCCTCGCGTCCCTCCTGCGTCGCGTCGACCCGGTCGCTGTAGTTGGAGGTCAGGTGGACCGAGGTGATGACGATCGCGAGCGTCGCTGTCGAGACGATGATCCCGCACACCGTCGCGACCATCAGCTCGATCAGCGTGAAGCCGCTTTCGCCGCGAATATCCAGGTGGTTCATGTACAGCTTCCACTCGTCAACCCAGCGGAGCCGGCGCCGAGATATACGTTGACGACGTTGCCGCTCGTGTAGCTCGTGTTCGACACCACCGCCGTGTTCTTGACGCCGCCGCTGCTCGCGCAGACCGTCCAGTTGCCATACGGCTGTCCGGGATCGACGAGCGCTCCCTGGGTCAGCGTCGGCACCTGCGTCGCCGGATAGTTCTCCGCGCTGTTGCAGGCGGCGTTGTCGTCGGTGAGGGTGACGAGCGGGGCGGTGGACAGCAGCGAGGCGCCCGAGGTGTAGATGAAGGCGTCGACCTGGACGTAGGTGGCGGTCGAAGCGGCCGGTTTCGTGCCGTCGACGAGGATCTTGATCGTGTGGGTGCCGCTGGAGAGGCCCGAGTCGCTCCAGATCACCTGCTGGTAGCTGGTGTTGGCGTTGTAGGTGGTGATGTTGCTGGCCACCAGCGTGCCGTCGATGTAGATGTTTGCGTAGCCGCCGTTGTTGGAAACGGGTGCGATCCACTCGACGCCCGTGCCGTTGAAGGTGAAAGTGACGTAGTCCCCGGCGGTCAGGTCGAAGCTCTCGGTGCTGTCGTAGTTCGAACTGCCCGTCGATCCGTGCGTCCAGTGCGAGCCGCTGTAGACGACCGAGCTGCTGGGGGCGTCATCGACCTCGGTCGTGGTGCCGGTGCCGACGATCATCGCGTCGGTCGTCACGTAGGCGCCTGAGGAGTTCGCGTCCTTGGTGCCGTCGACGACGATCTTCAGCGTGTGGCTGCCGTAGCTCAGGCCGCTCGCCGAATAGGCGGCGTACTGGTTGACGGTAGAGGCCGCGTAGGTGTCGACGTTCGACTGCACGAGCGTGCCGTCGAGGTAGATGTTGGCGTAGCCGTGGTTGTTCACCAGAGACGTGATCCACTGCACGCTCGTGCCGGTGAACGTGAAGCTCACGTAGTTCCCGGCGGTGTTGCTCCAGCTCTCGGTGCCGTCGTAGTCGTTCGTGTAGCCGGTTGCGTGGGTGAAGGTGCCGCTGTAGGTCAGCGCCGCGTTGGTGTCGTCGTACTCGGTTGTCGTGCCGGCGCCCGAGCCCCAGACGTCGACGATCATCGCCGGCAGCGGCAGGCTCACCGACTGGGTCGTGCCGGACGTCACGGCCGCGACCTGGTAGCCGCTGTTGGAGTAGTCGCCGGAGCAGGAGCCGGGAAAGACGGTGTAGTTGCCCGGAGCGAACTGCTGGCCGGAGCTGACCGTGCTCTGGTAGGTGTTGCTGGTGAGCGTGCTGGCGGTGCCGAAGGTGTTGTACACCGCCGGGTTGGTCGGGTTCCAGGCGGTCACCTGGTCCGCGCTCGAGGCGTGGCTCGTGCCGTTGTAGGTCGTCGTGAAGGTCGCGGAGATGCCCCCGGTGCCGCCGCCCGGAGTGATCGTGATCGTCTTCGTCTGGGTCGCGACGACGGTCGCCGACCCCGTCGTGTTGGTGCCGTTCTGAGTCGCGGTGGCGGTGTAGGTGCCGCCGCTCAGGCCGCCGAACTCGACGCAGCCGTTGGCGTCGGTCGTCAGCGGGGAGACGGCGGTCGGACCGCCGCTGAGTGCGACCGACACGCCGGAGATGCCGGCTCCGCCCGAGGTGAGGACGCGGACGATCAGCGCGCCGCCCTGCGGTGGCGTGACCAGGCCGTGGATCACCACAGGTCCGCCGGCGTAGGCGTCGGCCGGCCAGGTGACCGTGGAGGTGGTCTGCACCTCGTCGGCGGTCGTCGTACCGGTGGCCGTGCAGGAGGCGGCGCCGCTGCCGGACACGAACTGGGTCGAGGAGGTGATGGTGTAGACGGTGCCGTCGACGGTCTGGTTGTAGCTGTAGTTGCCCGTGCTGACCGAGCCCGAGCTCGACAGGTTGTTGAGCGTCAGGCCGTGCAGGCGCGCCTGATCGGTCTCGGCCAGCGTCGTGGCCTGCGCGCGGGTGTTCTCGC
Organism: uncultured Solirubrobacterales bacterium; assembly: GCA_963709225.1. Classification (GTDB taxonomy): domain Bacteria; phylum Actinomycetota; class Thermoleophilia; order Solirubrobacterales; family Solirubrobacteraceae; genus Palsa-513. The sequence continues at coordinate 17,884 of CAVPVM010000005.1, read as the reverse complement.
CGCAGGCGACGTGGGCGACGGCGGTGTAGCCGGTGAAGGTGGCGATCGCGATCAGCGCCACCAGCAGCGCCGCGATCGTCACCTCGATCAGCGTGTCGCCGGCCTCCGAGAGCAGGCGCGCGGCGACGCGCAACCTCACGGTCGGCCGGAGGCCCGTGCGGGTGCGTTTGCTGGCCATATCTCCAGTTGTCGGCGCGATCCGGGCTTTTGTTGAGCGTGGTTCGGCGGGGGTATGAGGTGGCGCTCGGCCGCGGCGGTCTCGGGCGTGGCATCCGGGCGCCGGTGATCGGCTGTCGCGCTCGGCTGCGGCGGTCTCGGGTGTCGCGTCCGGGCGCCGGTGACCGGCTGGCTCAACAGCTCGCGAGGCTGTCGCATTCGGTGATGCGGTCCGCGGCCCATGTGGTGCCCACCGGGTTCAGAAAGTACGGTGGCGGGATCGACACGAGGCGCGGGTCGTACCAGTAGCTCTTCGTGTAGCCGGAGATCTGGGGGTTGTACTCGGCGACGCGCCCGCGGAAGTTCTGCGCGATGGCGCCGTTGACGGTCAGGGTGCCGAGCTGACTCGGAGCGGCCCCCGGCGTGCTGTTGCTCGTCGAGCCGCAGTCGAAGTCGTCGACGATGAACGAGTCGTTGACCGCGAGAATCGCAGCGTCGATCACGGGGTTGATCACAGAGGGGGCGGCGTTGGTGTTCAGGTAGGCGTCCGGTGTTCCACCGCTGCTTTGCAGGCATGACTGCTCGGTCTCGCCCGACCAGCGCGCGCTCCCGAGCGCGTGAGCGATGCGGACGTTGTGGTCGGCGACGAGGCCGAGCGTCGCCGTCCCGGTCGGGCAGCCGGCCGACTCTCCGCCCGCGCAACCGGTGGTGGTCGTGGTCGTCGGCAGGCTGCTCGCGATGATGATGTCGTCCGCTGCTCCGATCGTCAGCGACTGGGTGTAGGGGCACACGCCGCTGACCTGCGTCGTTGCGGTGCAGCTGGACGCCGATGTGGCGGCCGCCACGACGGCGTCGCCACATCCCGCGTTATCGGTGTCGGTGCTGCTGGGGTCCAGTGTGGTGCCGCCGTAGAGCTGATTCTCCGAACCGAACGGGCTGTACGCGTAGCTGCAGGTGGTTGTGGCGTTGACGTAGACCACGCCGTTGGAGGGAAAGACGAGGGTCGCCGCGGTGTCGTTGTTGTAGCCGGCGTTCGTGACGGTCATGTAGTTGATCCCCGACGTCGGTCCGTCGAGCACGATCGTCGTCGGCCCCGTGAACACGCAGCCGGCCCCCGAGTAGCAGCCGTCGTTGTTCGCGCTGACACCGCCGTCCGCGATCGACAGCAACTGGGTGTCGTTGGGTGGCAACGGGAGCGTTCCGACGCTGTTGCTCGTGGTGCCGTTCATCACGATTTCGCTGCTGGCGCCGCAGCTGGTTCCTTCCGCAAGGACGTTTGGCGTCTCGATCGCGTCCGACGGCGACACACCGGGCCGGCCGAACGTGGTCGTGCTGCCCGATCCGGTGCAGACGCCGACGTTGTCGTTGCTGTGCAGCGGCCCGTTGACGGCGTCGCCGGCACCGAAGGCGGTGGCCGCGCAGCTGGCGCTGCGGCCGGCCCACGCATACACCGCGCAGCTCAGGCCGCCGTCGGGCGCCCACTCCGGGTCCGAGTCCTCGTAGTTCGTGAAATACACGTAGCTGAGGAAGTTCTCGCGGCTGTACTGCGCGACGACCGTGCGCGAGACGTTGTTCGAGGTTCCGGTCGACGCGATCCGGAAGGTTCCCGCCGCCGCCGCCCCGCTGCCCTGGATCATCGAGCCGATCGGGTTGGTGGCGTTACAGGTCGAGTAGCCGGAGCCGCTCGCCGGCACCGGGCGGATCGAGTAGGACTCGGTCGACCCGCTGTCGCTGGCGCCGACGGTCCCGCTCGGCGTCGCGCAGCTCTCCCAGTAGTTGGGGTTCTGGTTGAGGTCGTAGCCGTACTGCGCGATGCCGGCCTGCGCCGCCGCATAGGCGCGATGCTGGTCGAGGTCGTTGCGCGAAAGGCCCGAATCGCCCAGCACGGCGATGTAGCTGGCGCCGATCAGCAGCGTGGTGATGATCAGCACATAGAGGGCAAGGAGCATCGTGAAGCCGCGCTCGTCGCGCGAGCGGCTCAGTCGGCGGGAAGGGGAATCGGCTCTCACGTGCATGGCAGGTTGGCCGCTCCGGTCGCGCCCGAAGCCGACGCGAGGCGCAGCACGACGGCGTCGCTGAGGCTTGCGGCGCGTCCGAGCGCGGTCCAGTTGTCCGTCGGATTTGCCTGGAAGTTGATCGCCACCTCGTCCGTCGTCGCGGCGTTCGAGCCCAGGTTCGTGGTGATCGTGTACGGCGTGCCCGACAGCACGCCGTTCGCGCCGTAGCCGTAGTACTGGAAAACCGGTGTCGAGCTGACGGGCTGCGCGTTCACGACCAGCGTGAAGGCCGTCGGCGTGCTCGCGAAGACCCAGTTGGGCGCCGCGCCGCTCACGTAGGCGTAGGTGTTCATCACCAGGGAGCCGCCGGTCAATGAGATCTCCAGCTTGTTGGGAGCGATCGTCGGGCTGTCGCTGAGCGCGCTGTAGAACCACACGTCGTTGCTGTCGCTGGCGGCAAGGATCGGCGCCACGCCCACCGCGACACAGCTGGATTCGAGGGCCTGCGTGATCTTCAGCATCGCGACCCGCCCCTGCTGGGTGGCGTCCACCCTGTCGTTGTAGTTGGAGCTGAGGTGGACGGAGGTGATCACGATCGCAAGCGTCGCCGCCGACACGATGATCCCGAGCAGGAGCGCGACCATCATCTCGATCAGCGTGAAGCCGGTTTCGGGCCGCAACCGCAGGCGCCTCACGTGCAGTTTCCGTTCGTCTGCCCGCTGGCGCCGGGGCCGAGGTACAGGTTCACCGGGTTGCCCGCCGTGTAGCTCGTATTGGCGACGGTCGCCGTGTTCTCGGCGTCGTTGGCGCTCGCGCAGACGGTGAAGCTGCCATAGGGCTGGCCGGGATCGACGAGCGCTCCCTGCGTTGCGGTGGGCACCTGCGTGGCCGGGTAGTTCTCACCCGTGCAGCCGCTGTTGTTGTCGGTCAGCGTGACGAGGGGGGCGGTGCTCAGCAGCGACGGCGTCGTCGTGCCGTAGATGAATGCGTCGGTCGTCACATAGGCGCCGCCCGAGCCTGCATCCTTGGTCCCGTCGACGTAGATCTCGACCGTGTGGCTGCCGTTGGACAGACCGCCGACCGTGTAGAGCGCTTGCTGCGCGACGCTCGAGGCCGCGTAGGTGTCGACGTTGCTCTGGACCAGCGTGCCGTCGAGGTAGATGTTGGCGTAGCCGTGGTTGCTGGCCAGCGAGCTGATCCACTCGACACTGGTTCCGGTGAACGTGAAGCTCACGGTGTTGCCTGTGGTGCTGCTCCAGCTCTCGGTGCCGTCGTAGTCCGACGCATAGCCCGTCGCGTGGGTGAAGGTGCCGCTGTAGGTGACCGCCGAGTTGGGGTCGTCCACCTCGCTGCTGGTGCCGGTCGCGGAGATGAACGAGTCCACGTCCGCAAAGGCGGCAGTGGAGCCGGGCGGCAGATTCGAGGAGCCGACGACGTAGATCTCGATCGTGTGCGAGGCGTTGGTCAGGCCCGTCGCGCTGAACAGCACGTTCTGGAAGGACGACGTGGAGCTGTAGGTGTTGACGTCGGTGGCAACCTGGGTTCCGTCGATCAGGACGTTGGCGTAGCCCTGGTTCGAGGCCTCGGGCCCGATCCACTGGATGCTCGTGCCGGTGAACGTGAACTTCACGTAGGAGCCGGCGGTCTGGCTGTAGCTGTCGGTGTTGTCGTACTGGTCGCCGGCGCCGGTCGCGTGCGTCCAGGTCCCGCTGTAGACGACCGAGCTGCTTGCGGGGTCGTCGGTCTGCGTGCCCCCGGGGCCGTAGACGTTGACGATCAGCGCCGGCTGCGGAACGCTCGCCGTCTGGGTGGTGCCGGACGTCACGCTCGCGGTTGCATAGCCCCCGTTGGAATAGTCGCCGGAGCAGCTGCCCGCGTAGACCGTGTAGTTCCCCGGGCCGAAAACGGCCCCGGAGTTGACCGTCGCCTTGTAGGTGTTGCCGCCGAGCGTGCTGGCGCTCCCGAAGACGTTGTACACGGCCGGGTAGAACGAGTTCCACGCGACGACCTGATCCGCGCTCGAGGCGTGGCTCGAGCCGTTGTAGGTTGTGGTGAACGTCGCCGCGATGGTGCCGTCGCCTCCGGGCGTGAGCGTTATGTTCGAGGTCTGGGTCGCCACCACGGTGGGCGCCACCGCGCTCGTGCCGCCGCCGTAGGTGGTCGCGGCGGTGTACGTCCCGCCGGCGAGCCCGGCGAACTCGACGCAGCCGCTGGCATCGGTCGTCAGCCCAGAGGTGTAGGTCGGGCCGCCGGTCAGCGTCACGGCGGCGCCGCTGATCGCGTTCCCGCTCGAGTTGACGACCCTGACGATCAACGCTCCGCCCTCGGCGGGCGTGACCAGGCCGTGCAGCTCCACCGGCCCGCCGCCGGCGGCATCGGCCGGCCAGGTCACGGTTGATGTGGTCTGCACCTCGTCGGCGGTGCTGATGCCGCTGGTGGTGCAGGACGGCGCGCCGGCGCCGGACACGAACCGGGTCGACGACGCGACGGTGTAGACGGTGTTGTCTACGGTCTCGGTGTAGGACGTGTTGCCAACGGCGCCTGCGGGGCCCGTGGAGCCTGTGGAGCCGGTCGAGCCTGTGGAGCCGGCGAGGTTGTCAAGCGTCAGGCCGTGCAGGCGGGCCTGGTCTGCCTCGGCCAGCGTCGTCGCCTGCGCGCGGTTGTTCTGCCCACCCACGATGAGCGCGATCGCGCTGTAGGCCGTGAAGATTCCGACCGAGATCAACGCGACCAGCACGGCGGCGATCAGCACCTCGATCAGCGTGTCGCCGGCGTCGCAACGCGCACGTGACGCGAGGCGTACACGCAGCCGTGCACGAGACTCGCGGGCGCGAAGGATGTTCATCGTCTGTTCTCCTGTCGACATAACACGGCGGTTTGGTGAGCGTGATCGCCGGCTGCGAGGGACCACACGGCGCCGTCACGCGACAATGCTTGGATGCTGCTGCTGTTCGACATCGACGGAACGCTCCTGCTGAACGCCAGCACGGAGCACGCGGCTGCACTGCGCGAGGCTCTCGCGGGCGTCTACGGGATCGACCCGCCGACGGAGCGCGTCAGCGCCGCCGGCCGAACCGACACCGCGATCGCGCGCGAGCTGGCGGCCCTCGCAGGCGTCGACGCCGAGCGCTTCGACACGGGTCTCGAGCGCCTCAGGGCGGCGTGCGCCGCCGGATTCGCCGAGCGCTGCCCGCTGAACCTCGCCGAGCGCGTCGCGCCGGGGATGCGCGAGCTGCTCGCCGGGCTGGCGCCGCGGGCTGACGTCCGCCTCTCGCTGGTCACCGGCAACTACGAGCGGGTTGCGCGCCTGAAGCTCCAGCGCGCGGGGATCAGCACCTACTTCGCGCCGGGTCAGGGCGCGTTCGGCTCCGATGCCGAGATGCGCAACGAGCTGCCGCCGATCGCTCGTGCTCGCGCCGGCGGCTACCCGCGCGAGCGCACGGTCGTCGTCGGCGACACGCCGCTTGACATCGCCTGCGCGCGGGCCGACGGCCTGCGCGTGCTGGCGGTCGCGACCGGGCCGTACCCGGCGTCTGAGCTCGGCGGCGCGGACGGTGTCGCCGCGGACGGCTGGGAGCTGGCGGAGCTGCTCGCGGCCGAGCTGGCGCTCAGCGAACGAGCCGCTTGTAGCTGATCCGCTTCGGCCGGTCGGCCTCGGCGCCGAGCAGCTCGCGGCGGTGCTCCTCGTAGGCCTCGAAGTTGCCCTCGAACCACGTCACCTGGCTGTCGCCCTCGAAGGCCAGGACGTGGGTCGCGACACGGTCGAGGAACCAGCGGTCGTGGGAGATCACGACGGCGCACCCGGCGAAGGAGAGCAGCGCCTCCTCCAGCGCGCGCAGCGTGTCGACGTCGAGGTCGTTGGTCGGCTCGTCGAGCAGCAGCAGGTTGCCGCCACCGCGCAGCAGCTTCGCCAGGTGCAGGCGGTTGCGCTCGCCGCCGGAGAGCTTGGCGACCTTCTTCTGCTGGTCGGAGCCGCGAAAGTTGAACGACGCCGTGTACTCGCGCGAGTTGACCCAGCGGTCGCCGACCTTGATCTGATCGAGGCCGCCCGAGATCTCCTCCCAGACGCCCTTCGAATCGTCGAGCGCGTCGCGGGACTGGTCCACGTAGGCGAGCTCGACCGTGTCGCCGATCCGCAGTGTGCCGCCGTCGGGCTGCTCCTGGCCGACGATCATCCGAAACAGCGTCGTCTTGCCGGCGCCGTTGGGGCCGATCACGCCGACGATGCCGCCGCGCGGGAGCGAGAACGACAGGTCCTCGATCAGCAGGCGCTCGCCGTAGCCCTTGCGCAGGTCGCGCGCCTCGATCACGACGTCGCCGAGGCGCGGGCCGGCGGGGATGTGGATCTGGACCTGGTCGAGCTTGACCTCGCCCTCGGCCGCGAGCAGCGCCTCGTAGTTGGCGAGGCGCGCCTTGGACTTGGTGCGCCTGCCCTTGGGGTTCGTACGAACCCATTCGAGCTCGGCGGCGATCGTTCGCTGGCGCGCGATCTCCTGCTTCTCGTTCTGGGCGAGACGCGCCTGCTTCTGCTCGAGCCAGCCCGAGTAGTTGCCGCGGTAGGGGATCCCGCGACCGCGGTCGAGCTCGAGGATCCAGCCGGCGACGTTGTCGAGGAAGTAGCGGTCGTGGGTGACCGCGACGACGGTGCCCTTGTACTCGGCGAGGTGGTGCTCCAGCCACTCGACCGACTCCGCGTCGAGGTGGTTCGTCGGCTCGTCCAGGAGCAGCAGGTCGGGTTGGGAGAGCAGCAGGCGGCACAGCGCGACCCGGCGGCGCTCGCCGCCCGACAGCGGGCCGACCGCCGCGTCGCCCGGCGGGCAGCGCAGCGCGTCCATCGCGTGCTCGATCATGCCGTCGAGGTTCCAGGCGTCGGCGGCGTCGATCTCGTCCTGCAGGCGCGCGAACTCGGCGGCCGTCTCGTCCGAGTAGTTGGCCGCAAGCTCGTTGAAGCGCTCGACGAGCGCGGCGACGCCGGCCACCCCCTCGAGCACGTTTGCGCGCACGTCCTTGGACTCGTCCAGGTGCGGCTCCTGTTCCAGCAGTCCGACGGTGACGCCCGGCGCGAGCGTGGCGTCGCCGCGGAACTCGTGGTCGCGCCCGGCCATGATCGCCAGCAGCGACGACTTGCCCGAGCCGTTGTAGCCAAGCACGCCGATCTTGGCTCCCGGCAGGAACGACAGCGAGATGTCCTTCAGGACCTCGCGGTCCGGCGGGTGGACCTTCGACAGCTTGTACATCTGGAAGATCGGTTCGCCGGCCATCGCAGCAGCAGGATATGGGGTGGGCGTCCGATAACGTGAATGGACGATGGCGACGGTCTTCGATCTCGAGCAGGCAATGGCGCTCCTGGAGCTGGAGCCGCCCTTCGACGTGCGCGACGTCCAGCTGGCCCGCCGGCGGATGGCGAAGCGCTGGCACCCCGACATCGCGCCGCCCGGCAAGCAGCACGAGCACCAGCGCCACCTCCAGGCGATCAACGACATGGCGGACGAGCTCGAGCGGCTGGCGGAGGGTTCGCGCGGCGGCAAGATCTCGCGCAACGCGGCACGCGCATCGGCCGCGGCCGCCCGGCAGGCGCGCGCCGAGGAGGGGCAGCGCGCCTACGAGGCCGAGCAGCGCGCGCGCGCCGCCGCCGCGGAGCGCACGCACCACGACCCGTTCGGCAGCCGCGTGCCGGATCATTCGGTCGTCCACCGCTACGCTCGCTGCTCCAGCTACCCGGAGTGGGGCGTCGGCAGCGTGACCGGCATCTACTTCACCGGCGGCGAGGACGACGTGCGCCAGTGGGCGCGCGTGCTGTTTCACCAGGGGATCCGCACGGTGCCCGCCGGCAGCCTGAGCTTCGTCGACTTCTCGACGCCCGACCCGGCTGCCGACCGTGTCGAGCGGTTCATGACGGCGGCGCAGAACGCGCTGTCGGACGGCGACTACGCGCTCGCCGCGCAGCGACTCATCTACGCCCGCGACGCGGACCCGGTCAACGTGCCGGTGCTGCGCATGATGACGCTCGCCTTCTGGCAGGCCGGCAACCTGCCGGCGGCCGCGCGCGCGGTGCGCGACTGGGCGCGGGTGGACGGCGACCGGCCCGCGGCGCACCGCTTCGCCGCCCGGATCTACGAGGACATGGGGGCGATCGATCTCGCCGTCGAGGCAGCCGAGCGGGCGGCCCGGCGCGCACCCGGCGACGCCGGCGAGTGGGCGCGGCTCGGCCGCCTGCGCCTGCGCCTGATGGACCGCGCCGGCGCGATCGAGGCGCTGCGGCGGGCGCGGGCGATCGAGCCGAGCGTCGAGGCGCTGCTCGACCTCGCCCTGGCGCTTCAGCTCGCCGGTGACGTCGGCGGCGAGGTGTCGGCCTGCGAGCAGGCCGTCGAGCTTGACGGCGAGTCGCTGCCCGCGTGGTCGCGGCTGGCGCACGCGCTCGCACGCACCGATCGCATCGCCGAGTGCCTGGAGGCCTGCGAGCGCGCCCTCGAGCTCGGCGGCGGCGCCGAGGTGGCGGATCTGCGCGAGCGGGTGGCCAGCCTCGAGCCACGCGTGCTGCCCGCGGCGTAGGCTCTGAGACGATCCGGCCGGACACCGGCCGGCGTAAGAGAACGCATGAACCTGATCAGCCCCGTCCACCTGCTCTTCATCGCGGCGTTCGCGCTGATCTTCATCGGTCCCAGGCGCCTGCCCGAGGTCGCGCGCAGCATCGGCAGCGGGATGCGCGTGTTTCGCGACGCGCTGAACGGGGAGATCGGACACGGATCGCTCACTGACGGCGCCGGGACGGCTGACGCGGAGGGCGCGGCGCCCGCCCCGGCCGGGCCGTACTCCTAGCGCGGGCTGTAATGCCGCGCCTCGGCGCGGCCGATAGGGATCCCGTGCCAGCTTTGCCGTCGCGCCGCATCGGCCCGCCGGCCGCCCGCTCGCGGCGCCGCCGTCGCGCGCCGTGGCGCCCGTTCGCCGCCGCCGCGGCGAGCGTCGCGGCCATGGCGCTGATGATTCAACTGCCCGCCGCCGGAGCGTCGACCGCGTCGTCGGCCGGGAAGCTCACGGCGGCGGAGAGGGCGATCGCGGCGGCGATCAACATCCGCCGTGCCGATCTGCCCGCCGGTTTCAGTGTCGAGCCGAACTCCGGTGTCAGCTACGGCGGCGACCCCGCCACGCGATTCAAGAGCTGCTATGGCCCGGGCGCGACCGAACCGGGCGGGAACAGCCCGAACGTGAGCTCGCCGAGCTTCAGCAAGAACGCTGCCGACGGGGAGTCGGTGGCGGTCGGATCCGGTGTCGCGTTTCCCTCGCGCGACCAGCTCGCGCGCGACACCGGCTACGCCGGCAATCCGCGGTTCCCCCAGTGCGTTGCCGATGCGTTCGCCGCACTGACCCTAAAGGCCGAGGGAGTCAAGATCACCGGGAGCCGGCCGCGGGGGGTCGAGCTCCCCAACCAGATCCGCACAACGGCGGACGTGCAAACGCTGCTCGGGATGCGCGCGAGCTTCACCTGGACCGTGCGCGGCGTGAGCCTGCCGGTGTACCTGGACCTCTACCTGGTCAGGGTCGGCGGTGAGGAACTCGACCTGTACACCTTCGCGACGGTGCAGCCGGTGCTGATCAGCTCGGAGGCGCACCTGCTCTCGCTGATGGTCGCTCGCGCGCTCGCGCAGCCGCACTGAAGCGGTCGGCGCGGGGCGGTAGCGTACCCTCGTGCGCCTGATCGTCGCCCGCTGCGAGGTCGCCTACGCCGGTCGGCTGTCCACGGTCCTGCCGATGGCCGTGCGCCTGCTCGTGCTGAAGTCGGACGGGTCGATGATGGTGCACGCCGACAGCGGCGGCTACAAGCCGCAGAACTGGATGACGGCGCCAACCGCGATCGACGTCCAGGGTGACCCGCCGACGCGGATCGAGGTGCGCAAGCTCAAGGGCGAGGAGCGAATCGAGATCGTGATCGACGAGGTCCTCCTCGACATGACGCACGACATGGGCGAGGCGGCCGGGCTCGAGAAGGACGGCGTCGAGCGCGACCTTCAGGAGCTGCTGGCGGCGACGCCACAGCGCTGCGGCGAGGGCTTCCGGCTGGTCCGCCGCGAGTGGCCCACCGACATCGGCCCAGTCGATCTGATGTGCCGCGACGAGGGCGACGGCTGGGTGGCGGTCGAGATCAAGCGGGTCGGGACGATCGACGCGGTCGAGCAGCTCAGCCGCTACCTCGAGCGGATCCGGCTCGACCCGGCGATGAGCGCCTGCCGCGGCGTGCTCGCGGCCCAGCAGATCAAGCCGCAGGCGAGCGTGCTGGCCGCCGCGCGCGGGATCGCCTGCGTGCAGGTGGACCTGGCGGTCCTGCGCGGCGAGCGCGAGCCGGAGCTGACGCTGTTCGGGTAGAGGGGGCGCCGCGCGGCCGCGGGCGATCAGCGTGCCTCTTCGGGCTCCTCGTACCACTTCACGCGTTCGCCGATCCTCGCGCGAGCCTTCCAGCGCACTGTCCTTGGGGGCGGCTTCCATCAGCGCGTCGAGCTCCTGGCTGCGCGTCCTGGCGCGCAGCTGGAGATCGTCGCTGAGCCCGAAGTCACCGAGCATCTCGCGGATCCTCGCGAGCGTCCTCCGGGCTGTGTGTTCGAAGCCCCAGTCGTTTCGTGTGACGGCGACGATCCGCTCGGGCGCGATGTCCTGCGGCTCGAGTTCGTGGTCGAGCAGCAGCGCAATCAGGTCGCGCAGGTCCTTCTCGTTGACGCTCACCACCTGGAGCTTGGTGAGCAGCAGGTCGGCGAGTGAGATCGTCAGGCCGTCCGGCGAGGAGGAGTCGCGCAGGTCGAGCTCGTGGGCCATCACGAAGCGGTCGAGCAGGATGTCGAGCGGCCGGTCGCGCAGCGGATCGTGGAAGTTCAGCCTGGTCGCGCCGTGGATCGCGTTGAACATGCGGTCCGCCTCGTAGCCCTCGGCTTCGAGGAACGAGGTGATCCGCTTGCGCTCGCTCGCACGACCAACGAAATCGGCGTCGCCATACGCGCGGGCCAGCGGCGGCACGCGGGCGCTCGGGCAGCTCACCCAGACTGCGACGCCGCCGATCAGGCGCAGGGCGAGCGAGGCCTCGCGCGCCGCGACGGCCAGCCGCTGCGCCTCGAGCGCGATGTCCTCCAGCGTCGGGCTCTGGCTCGTCTCACTCATGTCTGGAGCCTACGACACCGTGTCGGTGCCCCGAAAGGCCGCCAGCGCCTGCCTCCAGTAGTCGACCGTCTCGCTCAGCTCGCTCAACACGACGCGGTCATCCGCCTCGAACGCCGGGATCACCTCGAGGATCAACGAGACGTCACCCGCACCCGATTCCGCGAGCGCTTCGAGCACGCGCGGGGCGTCGATCCGCCCGGCTCGGTTGCGCTCCGCGGTGAACGGCCAGTGGCCGTCGCCGTCGGCGCTCGTCTGCTGGAGGTGCACGACAGCGGACTGGTTCCCGAGCCGGCGCAGCCAGGCGTAGGGGTCGCGCTCGTCGCCGCTCGTGCCCGGCACGCATTGGTGGCCGACATCCAGGCAGAGCCGAACCGCGGAGTGGCGGGGGTCGGCGTCACGCATCAGTCCGCGAAGCTGGGCCATCCGCGACGGCTCGCGGTCGCAGGCCATGTTCTCGACCAGCAGGGCCGGCACGCGGCGCGTGGCGGCGATCTCCCTCAGGCCTTCGAGCTCGCGCTCGAGCTCCTCCCAACGCGCGGCGCTCCTGGCCGGGTCGTCGGCGTCGGCCCGCGACAGGCTGCCGACGTGGCCGCCGACCGCTGTCGCGCCGAGCGCGGCGGCGAGGGCGATCGCCCGCGTCCAGTAGTCGACGCCGCGGCGGCGCTCGGCCGGTCCCGGTGCGAGCATCATGCTCGTCGAGTAGGCGGCGAGCCCTGTGAACACCGAGTCGACGCTCACCGTGACCCGCGCGCAGGCCTCGAGCACGTCGCGAGCCTGGCGCTCGATCGCCGCGTCCTCCCCACCGAGGTCGGCGAGATCGAGGCTGTGCTGGACGATCCGCAGGTCGAGCTCGCCGCCGACGATCTGCGCCCACTCGTCCGGGAGCGGCCAGCGCTTGACGGCAAAGCAGTTGTTGATCCCGAGGACCAGACTTCACGACGGGACCCGCACGGCGGCCGAGGAGCGCACGTCCTGGAACCACCGGTAGCGCGCGCCGATCGCGGCCTGGGCCGCCGCTTCCGGCTCGAAGCATCGCGCGGCCTGAAGGTTCGCTGCGAGCGCGGCCGCGGATTCGGCGGCGTAGCCGACCTGCGCCGCTGCGAGCATGGCGACGCCGACCGGCGCCGAGTCGTGGGCCAGGTGGCGGACCGGAACGCCGAGCACGTCGGCCTTGATCAATCCCAGTGTGCCAATTCGAGTGAGGCCGCCGGCGACGCGCAGCTCGTTCACCGGCAGGCCCACCTGCGCGAGGATGCCGATCGTCTCGGCCACCGCGAAGGCCACGCCCTCGAGCACGGCGTAGGCAAGCTCGTCGCGTGAGTGGCGGTCCGAGAGGCCGACGAAGGCGCCGCGAAGCGCCACGTCGTCGCGCTCGCCGTCGCCCGAAGTAGGGCAGGAACAGAGGCGCCAGCTCACGCGGGTCGCCGCTTCGAAGGACGTTTACCCGACCCCGCGCTGCGGCCGCATCGAGTGCTTCGAAGCCATCGATCCCGAGCTGCGCGACCGCCCAGCCGAGCGCCGTACCGGTCGTGTTGACACCCAGCTCCGTCGAGTAGACGTCCGCCAGTAGGTAGCTGTAGTGAGTGATGCGAAGGTCGGCGACCGGCGTCAGCACGACCGCGTTCAGGCACGAGGAGGCGCCGGCCATCTCGCTGATCGGCCCCGGCTGATCTACGCCACTGCCGTACTGCGCGCACTGGCTGTCCGCCGCCCCGAGGATCACCGGACAGTCGCGAAACCCCGGCGCTGCGTGCACCAACTCGCCGCCGATCTCGCCGATCACGGTCCATGCCGCGTGGACCGCCGGGAACTGCGAGCTTGAGAGCGAGAACTCCTCGAGCAGCTCGGCGGACCAGTCGCGCGCGACGAGATCGAACAGGACGGTCGAGTTGGCGTGCGTCTCGTCAGTCGCGCTGACCGCAGTCAGGGCGTGCAGCGCGACGTCGCGCGGCTGCATGAAGCAGTCGGTGACGGCGAAGACGGCCGGCTCGTGGTCGCGCAGCCAGAGCACCTTCGGCCCAACATGGAAGGCCTCCGCCAGGTGCCCCGTCCGTTCGTGCATTCGCTCCTCGCCGATGCGCAGGCGCATCTGAGCGGCCTGCGGCCCGGCGCGGTTGTCGCGGTAGAGAAGGCCGGGGCCGACCGGCTGGCGCTTGGCGTCCATCGGCGCAACCGTCGGGCATTGGCCGGTCAGTCCGACGGCGGCGACCGGTCGGCCGGCGATCGCGCCGCTCGAACTGCGCCAGCGCATCAAGCGAGCAGCGCTGCCAGTCGCGCGGATCCTGCTCGGCCCAGCCCGGCTGCGGGGTGGCTGTGTCATAAGCCTGCGCGGGCTTCGCTGATCAGTGCGCCCCTCCAGATCGACCGCCGACGCCCGCGCGCCGGTCGTGCCGACGTCGACGGCAACGAACAGCGGACCATCACCGGCGCTCATCCCCGGACCAGCTGGTGGGACTTCAGCTTGTCCTTGGCGAGCGTGACGAGCACGCCGTTGAGTGCGCCGGTGCCGTAGTCGCTGCCGGGATTGACGGCGAGCGTGGCGCCGATGCGGCGAAAGCCGGCCGACTCGTGAACGTGCCCGTGCAGGCTGACAACGGGCTGATAGGTCTCGATCGCCTGGCGCACCGCGGTGCTTCCGACCGGTCCCGAGCTTGACCTGCCCGCCTGCTGCTGGACGGTCAGGTTCGCGTCGAGCATCGGCGCCTCGTCGAGCCCGCTCTCGTACGGCGGTACGTGGGCGTTGAAGACCACGCGGTGGGTGTCCGGCGCCTGCGCGAACATCGCGTCGAACTGCTCGGTCAGCTGCTCCTCGCTCATCTCGCGGAAGCTGTCCCACGGCGTGGGATTCGACCAGCCCCAGGACAGGAGCACGTGGTCTTCGTCGATCGGCGAGCACGCGTCCCTCGGCGTGCGTGCCCCACGGCGCGTTGCTCGAAGGCCTGCGCGAGGATCGGTGGATCGTCGTTGCCGAGCATCCAGAACGCCGGCTTGCCCAGGGGGCGCAGCCGCTCGTCGGCCAACTCCATCCAGTGCTCGCAGCCGTTTCGTGCATCAGCTCGAGCAGCAGCTCGTCGACCGTGCCGTCGCTTGATCCGCTGGTCGAGCTCCCCGGGCTCCGCGCGCCACGGGTAGTAGCCGAGGTCGGTGATCAGCCGCTCGACCTCGCTCCAGCGCTGACCCCTCCTCGACGTCGTAGCGGTGACCGCGGAAGGTCGTGGTGTAGCGCCCCGGCGCGACCCGCTCGATCGCCTGGATCGCCTTCCCGCCGACATCGCCGCCGAGCACCAGAACATCGGGCCTGTAGCGCCGCGCCGGCGTTCAGAAACTTGCGAAAGCACTTCTCCGAGCCGTGGACGTCGGTCGCGAAGAACAGCTTGGTCTCGGCGCGCCACCGTCAGCGCGCCGACGGTCGTTGCCCGGGCCTCACGCACGCGCGCCACCATGTCGACGACGCGCGTCGGATCGACCTGGTTCCAGGTGTCGCCGTCGACCTTCAGGCTGGTGCCGACGATCGCCCCGTCCGCAACCGCGAGGATGTCCTCGACGTTGTCGTGGTTGACGCCGGTGTTGGCCAGCACGGGAACGCCTCCAGAGGCGGCCTTCGCCTCGCGCAGATCGGAGGTGGCGGCGGCGCACGCCGGCCGCCGGCCCGGAGATCAGCAGCGCGTCGACGCCGAGGTAGGCCGCGCTGGCGGCGCGCTCTGCGACCGATCGCCCGCCGACCGAGCGGCTGAACTCCGGCGTGATGTTCGCGAACAGCTCGACGTGGCCGGCGCCGATCGCGTGGCGGTAGCCGGCGATCTCGCCATAGTCCGGCGCCAGGAGGCCCATGTCGCTATCGAACACGCCGGTGAACACCTCGCGCACGAACGTCCCGCCGGTCGCCAGGGCGACGGCGATGCTCGCCGCTGGATCCCAAAGCAGGTTGGCTCCGAACGGCACGCGAGATCTGCGAACGCAGGCGGCCGATCACGGCTGCCATCGCGGCGGCGACCTCGACGCCGACGTGCGTCGAGTAGGGAATATCGTTCTCGTTGCAGAAGAGGATCCCGTCAACGCCGCCGTCCTGGAGCGCTGCGAGGTCGCGCGGCCGCTGACTCCGTGATGGCGTCGAGCCCGCCGAGCGCGTCGTAACGGGGTCGGCCCGGCAGGCCGTCGAGATGGCACATGGCGATCAGCGGCTTCTCGACGCTGAAGAGGTCCATCAGCACGTGCATTGCGGTCTCCCTTGCGAGTCGATGGGGTTCACGGCGCCTGCGGAGCGGCCGTGCGTTCGGGCGTGGATAGCTCCGGTCGCGCCCCGGCTTGGCGGTTCACAACCACGATTCTGATACCGAGCGCCTCCAGCTCGATCAGCTCCTGCGCGGGCGCGCTCGAGTCGGTGATCAACAGGTCGATGCGGTTCGGCCGGGCTGACGGCGGCCATCGCCGCGTGGCCAAGCTTGGAGCCGTCGGCGAGCACCGTGAGGCTGTCGCTCTGCTCGATCATCAGGCGATGAACCTCGGCGGCCTCGTCATCGAGTTCGGTGATTCCGTCGCGCGCTGAAAGCGCGGCCGCGCCGAGCACCGCCAGGTCGGCGCGATAGCGTCGCACGGTCGAGCTGGCCACAGGTCCGACGCAGGCGAGCTCGTCGGTCAGCACCGAGCCGCCGAGCACCACGACGCGGCCCTTGCGCGTTCCGAGCAGGCTCGCGACCGGCAGCGAGCCCGTGATCACCGTGAGCTCCTCGCGCGCCGGCAGGAACATCGCAAACTGCTCGGTGGTTGAGCCGATCCCGATGAAGACGGTGTGCGCCGACTGCAGTGACTCTGCGGCGGCCATGCCGATCAGGCGCTTGGCGCCGGCGTTCTGCAGTGCGCGCGCGTTGAAGAGCAGCTCCATCGAGCGCGTGATGTGCGCGGTGGCGCCGCCGTATGTCCGGCGCAGGAAGCCGTTGCGCTCGAGCCGCACGATGTCGCGGCGGATCGTCATCTCCGAGACGCCGAGCTCCGCCGCGAGCTCCGCGATGTGGATCGTCTGCTGCTCGGCCACCCGCTCCAGGATGCGGTGGCGGCGATCAACTGCAAGCACGAATCGTCCCCTCCTGTGCGGCCGGCGGTGCGCAGCCTATCCGTTTGACGGTCCCCGCTGTTTCGAGGTTTCGCAGCATCTCACGCGATCGAGCGTAATTCAATCGAAATTTTGTTGCCGAATGTGTTCGATCCTGTTATAACGCCGCCAGACGTAAGCAGCCTCGCGAGCGAAGAGGGAGAGAAATCGATGTCCAACGTGACCGTCGCCGAGGAGCCACCCGGCCGTCCGCCCAGTCAGCTGTTCGTGCGTCGAAGCACCGGTCTGGTGCGCGAAGCGTCGTGGCTGGACGCCACGATCTTCAACGCGGTCTTCTCCGCGCCGGTTGGCGCGACGCTGGCCTGGGGCGTGTTCTTCGCGCTGACGGCGTTCCCGGGCGCCGATCTGGTCGCGGCGGTGCTGTGGTCGCTCGTCCTGAACATCCCGATCCTGATCATGATGTCGCTGCTTGCCTCGTCGATGCCCAAGACCGGCGGGGACTACGTCTGGGTGAGCCGCATCCTCTCACCGCCCGCGGCGCTCGTCTCCAACCTCGGCGCGGCCTTCTCGGCGGTCATCGGCGCCACGTTCTGGGCCCGATACTTCCCGGTCTTCGCGGTCGGGCCCGTGCTGGCCACGCTGGGCACGATCTTCCACAGCCACGGACTGGTCACGGCGGCCACCAATGTCGAGAACGACAAGGGCTGGATCTTCCTGCTCGGCTTCGTGATGATCGCCTGGATGACGGCGATCCTGATCGCCGGCACGAAGGCCACCTTCCGCTGGCAGAACACGTTCTGGATCATCGCGACGCTCGGCACGCTGCTCGCGTTCATCGTGCTGCTGTTCGCCTCCAAGAGCGACTTCGTCAGCCACTTCAACTCGATCTCGCACCACTACGGCGCGAAGGGCAACGACTACAAGAGCGTGATCACGACAGCCAAGGCGGGCAACTCGCACCCGCACGCTTTCGGCAGCGCCACGATCCCGGCGATCTTCGTGATCATGACCTTCATGGTGTGGAACTGGTGGAGCGTCTATCTCTCCGGTGAGCTGAAGAGCGCCTCCAACCGCAACCGCCAGATGTCGATCATGTTCGGCGCCCTCAGCTGGGACGTCGTCGGCCTGATCATCGGCGTCCTGCTGGTCTACAAGACCGTCGGCTACCAGTTCCTGGTCGGCGCCAACACCACGCCGAACGCCGCATATGTCCTGCCGAGTGGGCCCTTCTACCACTTCTTCGCCGGAATCGCGGTGAACAACAACGTGCTCACGACGATCATCGTGGCGTCGTTCCTCTTCTGGAGCCTGCCCGCGATGGTCGGCAACACCTTCATGCCGATTCGCAGCGTCTTCGCCTGGGCGTTCGACCGCCTGCTGCCGGAGAAGCTCGCCGACGTCAACGAGCGCTTCCACTCACCCGTGCCGGCGATCCTCCTGGTGATGGGCCTGGTGACGGCGATGCTCGCCTGGAGCGTGACGGCGACCACCTTCCAGACGCTGCTGGCACTCGGCGTCCTGGCGGGAGTTGTGTGCA
>CAVPVM010000004.1:0-868010 GCA_963709225.1 uncultured Solirubrobacterales bacterium | reverse complement strand
AAAGCCCCGATTTACGGGGCTTTTGAAAGCGGATGAAGGGACTCGAACCCTCGACCTTCTGCATGGCAAGCAGACGCTCTAGCCAACTGAGCTACATCCGCGGGACGGCCAGTATAGATCGGCCAGCGCGATCGCGCGAGCGTTGCGGGGCGATGGCGCCGGGCCGCCGGCGCATCGCGCGAGCCGTTGGCCGCGGGGTAGTCGGGGCGCCACCGCGGTCGCGCGAGGGCCGGACTCGCGGCGAGACGTGCCGAGCGCCCGTCGCCCCGGGCGTGGTCCCCGGCGCTTGGCCGGGGACCACGCCGCGTGTCTAGCTGCCCGTCGTGTTCGGCGGGGCCGTGCTGGACGAGCTCGAGCCGGACATGTTCGGACAGTGCTTCCCGGCCGCCGCGCCCGGCGGCGCGTACCCGGCGGAGCCGGTCGAACCGGTGCTGGCGTTCGTCGGGGGCGAACTGTTGCTCGCCGTCGTGCTCGCCGCCGGGGTGGTGGTCGTGCTGGTCGACGTCGACGCGGCGTGGGCTATCGTCGCTCCACCGATCGCTCCCGCTGCGCCGAGCACTGCCAGGGCGCTCATCATGCGTGGTCGCATCATTGGATGCTCCTTTGCGTTGTTGGTTGCCACCAGTCAACGCGGCGGGGCTAAAGCGACAGTCACGCCGGCCTGAGACTCGACTGGGATGATCGCGGCACGATGGGCACACGCGATTCTCAGCTTCTCCATAGCTTCGCGATAGGCCGCGGGGACAGGCTTTAGGGACGATGGCGTTCCTCCGACGCGTCCTCGAGCCCCAGCCCGTCGGGCCGGTGTCCGGTGAGCTCCGCGCCGGCACGCGCACGCCCCGGGCGGGGCTCGCCTGGGCGCTCGCGGGGATCCGCCGCACACCGGAGGTCGTCCCGCTGATCACGGTCGCGGCGCTGCTCGATCTGTGGGCGCTCGGACGCAACGGCTGGGCCAACGTCTACTACTCCGCGGCGGTGCGCTCGATGGCCGCGAGCTGGCACGACTTCCTCTACGCCTCACTCGATCGCAGCGGCGTGATGACCGTCGACAAGCCGCCGCTGTCGCTCTGGGTGCAGTCGCTCTCGGTTCGCCTGTTCGGCTACCACCCGCTCGCGATCCTCGTGCCGCAGGCGCTGATGGGGATCGCCAGCGTGCTGCTCGTCTACGACCTCGTGCGCCGGCGGTTCGGGCGAGTCGGCGGCTTCGTCGCGGGCCTCGCGCTCGCGACCACGCCGATCGCCGTGGCGATGTCGCGCGACAACAACCCGGACGCGCTGCTGACGCTGCTGTGCCTCGCAGCCGTCTGGTTCACCGTGCGCGCGTTCGAGGACGGGCGTACGCGCTGGCTCGTTCTCGCGGGCGTCGCGGTCGGCCTCGGCTTCGAGACCAAGATGCTCGTCGCGCTGGTGGTCATTCCGGGGATCGCGCTCGCGTGGCTGTGGTTCGCGCCGCGCGGCCGCCTGGCCGCGGTTCGCCAGCTGCTCTGCGGTGGCGCCGCGATGCTCGCTGTGGCCGCGGCTTGGCCGCTGCTCGTTATCCTCACGCCGGCCAGGGACCGGCCCTGGATCTCGGGCACGTCCGACAACAGTGTCCTGTCGCTGATCTTCGGCTACAACGGCCTCGGGCGCGTCACCGGCCAGAGCGGCGGCCCGGGCGGCGGCGGCGGCGGTACCTTCGGCGAGGGGACCGGGCCGTTTCGGCTGCTGAACGTCGCGCTGGGCGGCCAGGACGGCTGGCTGCTCTGCTTCGCGCTCGCCGGCGCGCTGATCGTGGCGCTGGCCTGCCGGATGCGCCGGCGTGACGCCCGCAGCGCGTGGCTGATCGCCGTCGGCGGCGCCTTCGTCGTGACCGCGGCGCTGTTCAGTCTCGCCCAGGGCATCTTTCATCCCTACTACGTCGTGCTGCTCGCGCCGTTCACTGCGGCGCTCGTCGGCGCCGGGGTGTCGAGCTTGACCGGCGGCAGCCGGGCTTACGCGTTCGCCGGCGCCGCGGCGCTGACGCTCGCGGTCGTCGGCGAGCTCGACGTCCTCCACAACTACGCGGGCCAGCTCAGCTGGCTGCGGGTCGTCGTGCCGATGGTCTGCGGTGGGGCGGCCGGGTCGCTGTTCGTCTTCCGCAGCCGCGAAGCGCGGGTCTGGGCGATGTCGATCGCGGCGGCGGCGCTGATGATCGGACCGGCAATCTGGTCTGTTGACACGCTCGGCTACGCGACCAACTCGACCTTCCCGGCCGGCGGCCCGCAGGCCGACAACGCCGCGACCGGCCCGGTGGGTGGCGGCGGATTCCCGGGGCGCCGCTCCTTCGCCGGTCGTGCCGGCCCCCTGCCGGGGTTGTTCGGCGGCGGTGGCCAGGGAGCCGTGCCGGTCCCGGGCGCGCCCGGCGGCACGATCGGCGGCGGCACCGGGTTCAGCGGTGGCCCGGGCGGCGGCGCGTTCGGTGGCATCCTCGAGCTTCCCGCGGCCGAGAGCTACGCTCGCTCCCACGGCGGCGGCACGATCGCCGTGGCGAGTCAGGAGGACGCCGCCAACGCGATCATCCAGAGCAACGCCGCCGTCGCCGGCATCGGCGGCTTCAGCGGACAGGAGAGCGATCCAACCGTCGCCTGGCTGGCCGGGGAGGTCGCGCGCGGACAGATCCGGTGGGTGCTCTCCAGCGGGATCCCGACCACCGGGGTCGGCGTGCGTGCGGGCGCGGGCCCCGCGCTCGACGCGGTAGCCGTGGCGTGCAAACCCGTGGCGAGCGTCTCCGACCTCTACGACTGCGGCGGCGACGCCGCCAAACTGCGCGCCGTCAGCTGACCCTCGGGATCACCAGCACCGACCGCTTGGAGTGGTGCACGACGGCGTTCGACACGGCTCCCAGCACCAGCGACTCGACGGTCGAGTGGCCGCGGGCGCCGACGACGATCAGCTTCGCGTCAAGCGTCTCCGCCGCCTCCAGGATGCCCTTCCACGGCGCGTCGCTGGTGCGCTCGAGGCGGCCCTCGGCGTCGAAGCCGGCCTGGCGGGCGAGCGTCACGCCCTCTTCGAGGATCCGGTTCGCGCGCTCGAGGATCATCGATTCGAGCTCCGCGACCTGCGTCGGGCTCCAGGTCTGAAGCCCTCCGAAGGGGTCGGTCGGCAGGAAGTCGACGGGCGGGTCCCACACATGGACCACGGTCGCGGGAACGTCGCCCAGCAACTCGTGGGCGGTCGCGATCGCGTGCGTCGCGCTGGCCGAGCCGTCGTAGGTCAAAAGGATCATCGCGCTCACCCAGCCGGCGTCGAGCTAGTCAACCTGTATTGCATACCGACAAGTCTATGCGTCCGCGCAAATTGTGTAACTCGCCCGGGCGTTTGTTACACGCCAACGCCGCGTGCGCAACGCTCGATTCACAACCCGTCGGCCGTGTTCTCGTATGCTGCCGGTAGATGCCACGGGTCGGAATCCTCACGGGCGGCGGCGACTGTCCGGGCCTCAACGCCGTGATCCGCGCCGTCGTGCGACGCGGCCTCGACGATCCCGACACGAGCTGTGTCGGTTTCCGCCACGGCTGGGCGGGTGTGATCAAGGGCAACTCCTTCGAACTGACGCGTGCCGTGACCGCTGGGATCCTCGGCCGCGGCGGGACGATTCTGGGCACCTCCCGGACCAACCCCTACGCTGACGGCGCCGACGGCACCGCCGCCGTTCGCGCCACGCTCGAAGCGCAGGGCGTAGATGCGCTGATCGCGATCGGCGGCGATGACACGCTCGGTGTCGCAGCGAGGCTGGCGGCGGAGGGAGTGCCGGTGATCGGCGTGCCGAAGACGATCGACAACGACCTCGGCGGGACGGAGCTGACGTTCGGCTTTCACACGGCGGTGCAGATCGCGACCGACGCAATCGACCGGCTGCGAACCACGGCCGAGTCCCACGACCGCGTGATAGTCGTCGAGGTGATGGGTCGCGAGGCCGGCTGGATCGCGACCTACGCCGGGATCGCCGCCGGCGCCGACGCGATCCTCGTGCCCGAGTGGCCCTACGACGTCGACGAGGTCTGCAAGCTGCTGTGGGCGCGCCACGCCAACGGCACGACGTACTCGATCGTCGTCGTCGCCGAGGGGGCGAAGCCGAAGGACGGCGGCGAGCACGTGACGCACGAGCAGCTCGACGCGTTCGGTCACGCGCGCCTGGGCGGCGTCGCGGTTTCGCTCAGCGCCGAGATCGAGGAGCGCACCGGATACGAGACGCGCTACACGATCCTCGGCCACGTCCAGCGCGGCGGCACGCCGACCGCGTTCGACCGCGTGCTCGCCACCCGCTTCGGTGTGGCGGCGATGGACGCGGTGTTCGCCGGACGCTCCGGCGAGATGGTGGCGCTCCAGGCCGATGAGATCGTGCTGCTGCCGATCGGCGATGCGACCAAGGCGCACAAGCTGCTCGACCCGCGGCTGTTCGAGATCGCCTCGGTCTTCTTCGGTTAGTAGGGATGGTGGCGCAGCCGCCGACGCGCGCCGCGGCATGCAACCGCTGATCGCGGCGCTGGCGCGACTGCTGGACGACGACGGCGCCGTCAGCGTCCCGACGCCCGCCCAACTCCAGGACAGCACCGAGGTCCGCGGCGCCGTCGCCCGCGCCGAGGCCTACGTGAGGCCGAGCGACACCCAGCAGGTCGCGCGTGTGCTCGCCTGGTGCAACGAGCACGAGGTCCCGGTCACCGCGCGCGGGGGTGGGACGGGCTTTGCCGGCGGCGCCGTGCCGCTGCACGGCGGGGTGGTGCTTGGCCTGGAGCGGATGACGTCGGTGCGGGCGCTCGAGCCGCTGCGCTGGCGGATGTGCGTCGAGGCGGGCCTCTCCACGGCGCACGTGCGGCGGCTGGCGCGCGAGAACGGCCTGCTCTTTCCGCCCGACCCCGGGGCCGCCGAGCAGTCGCAGATCGGCGGCAACATCGCGACCAACGCCGGCGGGCCCCACGCGCTGAAGTACGGCGTGACGGGGGCCTGGGTCAGCGGCCTGGAGGCGGTGCTGGCCGACGGCGAGGTGATCACGCTCGGCGGCGCATTCAGCAAGGACGTCGCCGGCTACGACCTGATGCACCTGCTGATCGGTTCGGAGGGAACGCTCGCGATCATCACCGCGGCCTGGCTGCGGCTGATCCCGGCGCCGCAGGCCGCCCTGCCCGTGGTCGCGCTGTACGCCGACGCGGCGGCCGGCACAGACGCGATCGAGCGGGTGATCGGCAGCGGCCTCGCGGTCGCGGCGCTCGAGTATTTGGACGCGCCCGCGACGGCGCTCGCGGCGCACGGCTTTCCCGGGACTCTGCCGGCGAGCGGGGCGTTCATGGTGATCGCCGAGGCCGACGGCTCGCAGGCCGAGGCGCAGCGGCTCGCCGGTGAGGTCGCGCAGGCGCTGGGGGAGGGGGCGAGCGAGCTGCTCGAGCCTCGCGGGCGTTCTGAGACCGAGGCGCTCTGGCGCTGGCGCGACGGCGTCTCGCTCGCCGTCAGCGCGCGGCGCGGGGGCAAGCTCAGCGAGGACATCGTCGTTCCGTTCGAGCGTCTGGGGGAGGCGGTCGCGGCGGTCGTCGAGATCGGCGGGCGCCACGGTCTCGAGGCCTGCAGCTGGGGCCACGCCGGTGACGGCAACCTGCACGCCACCTTCCTGGTCGCGCCCGGCGACGCGCAGGCGCTGCAGAGCGCGCAAGCCGCGGCGGAGGAGCTGTTCGCGCTGGCGGTGACGCTCGGTGGCGCGGTCAGCGGCGAGCACGGCGTCGGCTGGGTCAAGCGCGGCCAGCTGGCCCGCCAGTGGCAGCCCGCGGCGCTCGACCTCCACGACGCCGTGAAGCGCGCCTTCGACCCGCGCGGGATCCTCAATCCGGGCAAGAAGCTCAGCCGCGCCTGAGCCCGTTGCGCCGCGTGGGCGCCGCGGCCGGCATCGGCACTTGACACCTAGCAATACGATGTATAGCATCGCTCCGTATGAAGGCGGAGGCGCTGAAGGGACACCTCGACGGGCTGATCCTCGCCACGCTGGCGGAGGGCCCGGCGCACGGCTATGCGATCGCGCAGCGGCTTCGGGCGCGCAGCAACGGGACGTTCGACCTCCCGGAGGGCACGCTGTACCCGGCGCTGCACAGGCTCGAGCGGGCCGGCCTGATCGCCGGGGACTGGTCGACGCAGGCGGGCCGGCGGCGGCGCACCTACAGCCTGACGCGCTCGGGTGAGCGCGGTCTGCGCGAGCGCCGCGGCGAGTGGCGCCTGTTCGCCACGGCGGTCGAGGCGGTGATGGCGTGAGCTGGCTGCGCGAGTTCGAGGACGAGCTGACCGCGCGTCACGTCCGCCCGCCGGCGCGCGAGCGGATCGTGGCCGAACTGCGCGACCACATCGCGTGCGAACAGGGCGCACCCACGCGGCTCGGCGCTCCGCGCGAGATCGCCGGCCAGTACGCCGACGAGCTCGGCGCCCACGAGGTGCGCGCCGGGGCGATGCGGACCTTTGGCGCGCTCGCATGCACCGCCGTCGCGCTGCTCGCCTCGCAGCTGGCGCTCACGCGGATCGGCGGGATGGGCCGCTACCCGGGCTTCGACCGCGGCTTCAGCACCGCGCTCTCGCTGCCGGCGATCTTCGCTCTCCTGGTCGGGCCGCAGGTCGCGCTGGTCGCGGGGACGCTCGCGGCCTGGCGAGCGCTGCGCCGCCGCCGCGCCGCGGTGCTGCCGCGCGAGGAGGTCGCCCTGGTCGGCCGCCGCGCGAGGATCGGCCTGGCCGCCGGGATCGCCACGATGGCTGGACAGCTCCTCTATGTGGCCGACTTCGCCGACGTGCTGCCCGTCTGGTGGCTGGCGCTCAGCGGCGCCCTCGCGGCCGGCGCGCTCGCCGCCCTGGCGCTCGCGTGGCGCGGCCTTGCCCGCGGCGCGGCGACCGTCGTGGCGGCCGGAGGCGAGGCGGGCGACCTGTTCGACGACATCGCGGCGCTTCGGCGCCTGCGCGACCACCCGCTGGCGCTCTGGCTGTCGGGGGCACTCGCCTGTGGCGGCGCCGTGACGCTGCTGGAGTGGCACGCCGAGCGCTCGCTCGCCGAGGGTCTGGAGCGTGGCGCGTTCGAGGTCGTGGCGATGAGCATCGGCTTCGTCGTCCTCGGGCGTGCGATCGGCGCCAGGCGGTAGCCAGGCGCCGCCTAAGAAGGAAGCCTGCGGCTAAACCCGCCGGCCCCGCCGCACCGCTACCGTTCGTCGGACATACGCGCGAACGGGAGGGGCGACGATGACGCTGCCAGTCGAGGGCTACCAGCTGAAGGGCATCTCGTCGAAGGCCTACGAGCATCCCGCCGACCGCGCCGCGACCGCCTCGCTGCAGTCGATCCCCTACCTCGACCGGGTGGTGCGCAAGCTGATCGAGCTCGGCTACGAGCGCGCGCTGCGCCAGGCCTACCTCGGTTCCTCCGTGCGGCTCGGCGAGGACCAGCTGCCGAAGGTCTGGCGGCTGCACGCGCGCGCCTACAAGACACTCGACCTCGAGCCGATCCCCGACCTCTACCTGACGCAGTTCCCGATCGCCAACGCCTCGACGATCGGCGCCGGGCGCCCGCTCGTCGTGCTGCAATCCGGGCTCGTCAAGCTGCTCGACGACGATCAGCTCTACGCCGTCTTCGCGCACGAGGCGGGACACGTCCTCTCCGACCACGTCCTCTACGGCACCGCGCTGACGATCCTCACGAGCCTCAGCCGGCTGCCCGGAATCCCGCTGCCGCTGATGCCGCTGCGCGCGGCGCTGATGGAGTGGTATCGCTCGGCCGAGCTCAGCTGCGACCGTGCGGCGGCGCTCGTGACGCGCGATCCGCTGGCCGTCTGCCGCGTGCTGATGGTGATCGCCGCCGGCGCCGAGGCCAAGCGGCTCGACCTCGACGTGTTCATGAAGCAGGGCCAGGAGTACCGCGAGAAGGGCAGCGGCCTGGAGCGGCTCTCGCGCCTGCTGCTCGATCTCAACGTCACCCACCCGATGCCGGTGCGCCGCATCCACGAGCTGATGGACTGGGTCTCGAGCGGCGAGTACGACCGGATCGTCGGCGGCTCCTACGTCACGCGCGACGAGCCGGCGCGGCCGCGCGCCGAGGCGGGCGATGCGGTCGCCCACTACGCCGAGCGCTTCAAGACGATCTTCCGCGACGCCGGGGAATCGATCAACGACGTCGGCAAGCAGTTGAGCGACTGGCTGCGCGGCAACGGCGAGCACCCCGACGAGGGGGACGACGGCTGATCTGCTCGCGACCGCATCCGCGGTCGCTGCGCCGAGGGATTTCGCGTGTCGCGCCCGGCGTCCGGTCCGGACGAGCAGTCAGGGGGCCAGGACGAAGGTGAGCGGCGTGGTCGGCGGGCCGTTCTCGGCCGGTGCGGGCAGCACCGTCGTCGGCGCCGCCGCCTGCAGGTGGATCAGGCGGAAGCCGCGGTAGTCCAGCTCGCCGACGGTTCGGAACGCCGTTCCGAACAGCGCGGTGAGCGGGGGGTTGGCGACCGGCGTGAGCGCGCGCTCGCCGGCGCCGCGCTCCGGCTGGACCATGACCCACAGATCGCGGGCCGCAACCGCGCTCGCGAGCGGCGGGCGATGCATGTAGAGCGAAGCGACCTGGAGCTCGAGGCCCGGCTCGACCGCCACCGGCTCGCCGCGCGCCTGCGCCCGGATCAGCGCGCTCGCACCACCCCAGTCGGTCTGGCCCTGGTAGCGCCAGTTGCTCTCGACGGCGATCACCGTGGCGACGCAGATCACGCTGTAGAGCAGCAGCGGCGCGCCCCGCAGGCGCGTCAGGCCGTAGGCGGCGAACGGCGCGACGGCGATCCAGATGCCGAGCAGGTTGCGCGCGAGCAGCTTGTCGTCGATCCCGGTGAGCGCCGAGAGGATCGGCAGGCCGGCGCCGAGCAGCGCGAGCGCCCCGAGCACCCGGGCCGACGGTTCGCGCCAGGCCCGCAGGAGCGCGTAGAGGCCGGCGGCCGCGACCACTGCGATGCCTGCGCCCTCGAGCCACGCGGTCGGCACGTTGGTGCCCATCGCGAACTGGCGCACGACGCCCTCCAGGCGACCGCTGAGCGGCTCCGACGCGATGTAGGCGGTCCGCTCCGACGCGTCGTTCTGGGCGAGGAAGACCGACCACAGCGGCGCGGTGGCGGCCGCGACACCGGCCAGGCTCAGCAGCAGCCGCCGGCGCTCTCCCGGCAGGCGCACGAACAGCACGACGACCTCGGCGGCCAGCAGGAAGGCCGTGAAGTAGTGGGTCCACAGGCAGACAGCCGCCGCCAGCGCCCAGATCGCGAAGCTTCGCGGCGAGGGCCGCTCGAGCAGCGCGCCGAGCGCCCACACCGACAGCGCCGAGACGAGCACCAGCAGGGCATAGGAGCGCGCGTAGATCGCGTACGAAACGAGCACCGGGCTGACCGCGCACAGCCAGGCGACGATCAGTGCGAGGCGCGTGGCGACGAACCGGCGCGCCGCCAGGAACGACACCGGGACCGTGAGCGCGCCCGCCAGCAGCGAGATCATTCTCAGCGCCACCGCGCCGTCGCTGCCGCCGAGCTTGACCCACAGCCAGGTGAGCACGTAATACAGCGGCGGCGTCGACTCGGTCGCCTTGACGCCGTGCCACAGCGCGCTGAAGCTCGACGCCTGCGCGATGTGCAGGGTGAAGATCTCCTCGTAGCCGAGGCTCTGGTCGCCGACGAAAACCGCGCGCAGCGCGATCCCAACCGCGGTGATCGCGGCGAGCGCAAGCCAGGTGGCGGGCGCGCCTGTCCGGGGGCGCTCCTCGCGCCAGACCGTCGTTTCGAGATCGCGTGCCACGGTTCGGCATCGTGGCACCAACGCGCTGCTCGCAGCGCGCGGTGCCGCCGCGTCCTGCGGGCGGCCGAACCGGCGAGGTGAGACGCGAGCGGCGACTTCGATCTCGGCGGCGATCAGGCGAACAGGCGGTACGCGAGCCAGACGCCGGCGATGCCGCCGATCACGAACAGCGCAATCGACGAAGCCGACAGCTGTCCGGCACCCCAGATGCTCGGAATGAAGCTGCCGCCAAAGCTGCCGACGAAGCCGCCGACGTAGGTGGGCCCCTTGCGCATGTTTTTCAGCGCTGGACTGCGGACGCCTTGCGCGATCGCCTGGGGAGCGCCTCCAGGCGGCGACGCAGGCGATCGCCGAGCGTGGGCGGGCCCTGCGCCCGGCGCGGGTCCAGATCGGCGCCGCAGAGCGCGCAGCCGGCGGCGAACGCGCTCACGCGCTCCCCGCAGCGGGGGCAGACGTGTGGCCCGGTCGCTTGCATGCGTTAATCAAACAACATCGCGATATGCAGGGGATTACGGGCATCGAAAGGAGCGCTAAAGCGCGAATCCCTTGCTCGACCCCGTGACGGCTGCCCGGCAACAGCTTCAGCGCTCCGGACGGCCACAGCTTCGAGTTCGGCGCGGGCCCCGGCAGCCCGGGAATCACGGCAACGCCGGCACGGCGCGATAACGGCGGCTCAGGAGCTCACAGGCGACGGCCGGAATCGAACCGGCGTAGACGGCTTTGCAGGCCGCTGCGTAGCCACTCCGCCACGTCGCCAGCGCGCTCTAGCGTATCTCGCGGTGGCGCGGACCGCCGAACGAGGTGCGCGGCCAACCGCCTCGCGCTCGTCGCGACGAGCGCGTTCGATCGTCTAGGCTTTCTCGCTCCCAGGGCGATTAGCTCAGCTGGGAGAGCGCCGCCTCGACAAGGCGGAGGTCACTGGTTCGAGCCCAGTATCGCCCATCCCAGGCCGGATCCTCGCGCCGCCGCCGGCGCGCCGCCCGACTCGCCCTGCCGGCGTTCCGCGCAGCCGTTTTCTGCGCCCAACATGGGGTGTTTATTCACAGAAGCGGCGGGCCTGCGCCGCTATCATGCCGCGATCAGGTCCGAATGGACTTCGGCGCAGATGAGGTAGACGATGCATCCGGCTCGCGGGACCACGATGGCAACCGAGACGGCGCCTGCGCGGCGTGTTGCTGCCGCACGT
Source organism: uncultured Solirubrobacterales bacterium (assembly GCA_963709225.1). Taxonomy (GTDB): domain Bacteria; phylum Actinomycetota; class Thermoleophilia; order Solirubrobacterales; family Solirubrobacteraceae; genus Palsa-513. The sequence continues at coordinate 857,041 of CAVPVM010000004.1, read as the reverse complement.
CCCTCGACCGGGCGCCGCCGTCGCTCGATCCGGCTCGCGCTCGCGACGGCCAGTGCCGGGCTGTTCGTGGGGCTGGCGTTCGTGCTGCCCGGCGGCGCGACGCCGGCTCCGGCGGCGGTCGCCGCGAGCCCGGTCGCTGCCGCGCCCGCGGCTGTCGCCCATATGCCGCCGCCGGTCGGCCCGACGGTCGCGGCGACGGCGCCCAGGGGAACCCGTCACGCTCGCACGCCGAACATCAACCTCTTCACGGCCACGCCGGCGAGGCTTCCCGCGGCCGGTGGCGCCGTCCACCTGTTCGCGATCGTGCAGCGGGCCAGCCACTGCACTTTCAGCTCCACCAAGCCGCTCGCGTCGCTTCCGGCGACCAGGAGCTGTGCGTCCGGCAGCGTCTCGGTCTCGTTGACGCTGCCGCGGAACACAACCGGGGCGGCTCGAACCTTCCACTTCCAAATTGCGGCGCGTGGTCCGAACGGTCCGAGCAGCGCCGGTCCGGTGACGGTCGTCCAGGCGGCGCCGGTTCAGGCGGCGGCGGCGCCGCGAATCACGCTCGATCCCGCCGACGCCAGCGTGACCGCCGGATCGAGCGCGACCTTCAACGCAGCCGCCGCCGGATCCTCGCTCACAGTCCAGTGGCAGGTCTCGGCCGACGGCGGAATCCTGTGGAACCCGATCGCCGGCGCCGATGCGCCGAGCTATTCGCTCACGGCCGCCGCGGCGCAGAGCGGCTACCGCTACCGCGCCGTGTTCACCAGTCACGGGCGCTCGGCGACGACGCTCGCGGCGACGCTGACGGTCACGGCGCCTGTCGTCGTCGCTCCGTCGTCAACACCCCAGGCGGCTTCACAGCCAGTCGCCCCAAGCGCAACCGCGGCCGCCGACTCGGCGCCCCAGATCACGCTTCAGCCGCGGGACCAGGGGGAGACCGTGGGAAAATCGGCGACGTTCACCGCCACGGCGAGCGGCGTGCCGACCCCGACCGTGCAGTGGCAGTTCTCGACGGACGGCGGGAATACATGGGCGCCGATCGCCGGCGCCACCTCGACGAGCTACACGCTCGGCGGCCTGACCCTGCTGGAGAACGGCTACGAGTACGAGGCCGTGTTCACCAACGGCTCCGGCTCGCAGACGACGACGCCGGCCACGCTGACCGTGGCGGAGGCCGATAGCGCTCCCCAGGTCATCACCCAGCCTGCGAACGTGACGGTCACGGCCGGATCGACCGCGACGTTCACGGCAACGGCTTCCGGCGTCCCGACCCCGACTGTCCAATGGGAGATCTCGAGCGACGGCGGCGACACCTGGAGCCCGCTGTGCCAGAACACCGAATCGTGCTCCTTCACTTCCAACACCAGCGAGAACGGTGACTACGTCGAGGCGGTGTTCAGCAACGGCGTCGGCAGCCCGGCAACAAGCAATAGCGCGATCCTGACCGTCATTGCGGCCGCCGCGGCGCCGGTGGTCGTGACTCAGCCCTATTCACTCAATTTGACGTCCGGGAACACCGCCAGCTTCACCGCGACCGCGTCCGGGAGCCCGACCCCTGCCGTCGTGTGGGAGGTCTCGACCAATAATGGCGGGAGCTGGAACGCCGCGCCCGGCCCGTCGGCTGACAAGACCACCTATTCGTTCACCGCGACCACCGCCGAGAGCGGGTACGAGTATGAGGCGGTGTTCGTGAACTCCGTGGGGTCAGCCGTGAGCGTGGCGGCAGGACTCTCCGTCGCACCGCTCGCGCCGCAGGTCACGACACAGCCGGTCAACCAGGTGGTGGCATCCGGGTCGGCGGCCACCTTCACGGCCGCAGCCTCCGGCGATCCGGTGCCGAGCGTGCAATGGCAGGTGAACATGAACAACGGCCAGGGCTGGGGAAACATTTACGGCGCCAACTCGACCAGCTACACCGTCACCGACGTGACCTCCGCCGAAAGCGGATACGAGTATCAGGCCGTGTTCACGAACGTCGCGGGTAGTGCTACGACGAACGCCGCCACCGTGACGATCGGCGTCGCGACCGCGGCCAGCTACAACTGGTCCGGCTACGTGGCCACAATTGCCGCCGGCCAGGCGAGCGCCGTGTCGGCGAGCTGGACGGTTCCCACCGCCACGTGCACCGGTGGCGGCGACACGTATTCCTCCGACTGGGTGGGCATCGACGGCTACCCGGGTACCGACGGCACGGTCGAGCAGGACGGCACGGACTCGGACTGCGTCAACGGCACACCGAACTATTACGGGTGGTATGAGATGTTCCCGGACCCGACGACGGACCTGCCCAGCGGTCACCCGGTCTCCGCGGGCGACGAGATGACCGCGTCGGTCAGCGTGGCGGGCGCGCAGTGGACGCTCACGGTCGAAGACGTGACACGAGCCTGGTCCTACACCGAGTCGATCACGCGCAGCGGACTCCAGGAGGCATCGGTCGAATGGATTGCGGAGCGTCCGACCGTCAATGGGGAGTACGCCGTGCTGACGGACTTCGGAACGGTCACGTTCAGCGGGGCGTCCGCGACGGTCGGCGGCCAGAGCGACACGATCGCCTCGGTGGGCGCCGTGCCGCTCGAGATGGTGAGCAGCGACGGCAGCACCGTGCTCGCCACTCCGAGCGCGCTCGGCGGCTCGGGGAACTCCTTCAGCGACCGCTGGAACGCGAGCAGCTGAACGCAAGATTTGTTGCAGCATTCAAGTTCGTTCTTCGGTCTGCAAAAACGGCGACGCAAACGCCGTTGATGAGCTGAGTGAGCGCGTGCGGCAGGCCTTGCCGCGGCGCTGGGCGGGCCTGCGTTTACAGGCCGCTCGAGGAGGGCACGGCACTCGGGCCCGGACGACCAACGGAAAGGACTCCACGTGCGGGAACGACTGAAGCGAATCGGCGGCGAGGACGGCTACACGCTCCTCGAAGTGCTGGTCGTCGTACTGATCATCGGCATCCTCGCGACCATCGCGATCCCCTCGTTCCTCAATCAGAGCTCGAAGGCCGCAGGCGCCTCCGCGGAGGAGCTCGCGCACACCGCGCAGATCGCCGCCGAGACCTACGCGACCGACCACAACGGTAGCTACGCCGGGCTGACGACCTCGGCGCTGAGCGCTTATGACGCCACGATCCAGACGACTTCCGGCAACGGCAACGCGTGGGTCTCCAGCGTGACCAACGCGACTGCCACCAGCTATACGGTCACCACGACTCCCGCGAACGGCAACCAGACCTTCAGCATCAACCGCACCAACGGGCTCGTCACCAGAACCTGCACGCCGGTCGGGGTCTCCCAGGGCCCCTGCGTCAACGGCACCTGGTAAGGCGCGCCCGGGACCCGGCGGGCAGCGCCGCCTTTCGCTGCCCGCCGAGTGGACGGCTACGGCCGCGCCGACCCAAGCGCGGCTGCGGCGCGCGAATCTCTTCTGGTCCCGCGTCAGACGGGTGTGACCGGCGCGAGCACGAAGGTCTCGACCGCCAGGTCGGGCGCTATGTGGTTGTTGCTCATGAACGCCACGACTTCGCGTTTGGTGAGTTCCGACACGAGCGCTACCGCGTCGGCGGCCAGCGTGTCCTGCATCGCGCGGCGTCCGCGCAGCACCATCTTCGTCCTGCCGGCGTCCACGAGATGCTGCTCGGCCTTCGTCAGCGTGTCGCCGAGCACGCACACGACAAGGTTCTCGTCGATCGTCGTGCGCGCGCGAACGGGGCCGCGTCCGGTGTAGCGGTGCATCAGCGAGACCATCCCGTTCGATATCGCCGCCGCGAGCAGACCGTGCCCTGCGCTTCCTTCGCCGATGCCGGGCATCTGTGCCTCTCTGCCGCTCTCACAAATCCAAGGCCGCGCGCAGGGGAGAGTCGGCAGACAAACCGAACGTACGACAGCGTCTAGCGTAGCGCGTCTGCGAGGCGGCCGCGGGGGTTTTCCGCTCGACCGCCGCAGGCCCGCCGGCGCGCACCGCTCAGACGGCCGGAGCCGCCTGAACCGTCTCGACCAGATCGATCACCGCGGCGCCCTCGAAGCGTCCGTGGCGGAGGTCCTCGAGTGCACGCGCGGCGTCGTCGAGGTCGTAGCGCGTGACATCGGTGTGAATCGGCGTGCGTGCAGCCACCGCGAAGAAGTCGCGGCCGTCGGCGCGCGTCAGATTCGCCACCGAGCGCACGACGCGTTCGCCCCACAGCAGCTCGTAGGGGAACGCCGGGATGTCCGACATGTGGATGCCGGCGCAGACGACGATCCCGCCCTTCCCCACTGCGGCCAGCGCCGCCGGGACCAGCTCGCCGACGGCGGCGAAGATGATCGCGCAGTCGAGCTCCTCCGGCGGGCGATCGAGCGAACCGCCCGCCCAGTCGGCCCCGACCCCCAGGGCGAACTGCTGGGTTCGCGTGTCGCCGGGCCGTGTGAACGCGAACACCGTCCTTCCCTCGGCCCGCGCCACCTGGGCGACGATGTGAGCCGACGCGCCAAAGCCATAGAGGCCCAGCCGCCGCCCGTCGCCGGCGAGCCGAAGGGCGCGGTAGCCGATCAGACCGGCACACAGGAGCGGCGCGACCTCGACGTCGCCGTAGGACTCCGGCAGCTCGAGGCAGAAGCGCCGGTCCACGACAGCGAGCTCGGCAAACCCGCCGTCGATGTCGCAACCGGTGAAGCGCGCGAAGTCGCATAGGTTCTCGCGGCCGCTGCGGCAGTAGCGGCATTCGCCGCAGGTCCAGCCAAGCCACGGCACGCCGACCCGTGCGCCCTGCGCGAGCGGTCCGTCCTGATCGAGCGGGTCACCGGCCGCCAGGATGGTTCCGACGATCTGATGTCCGGGGACGATCGGCGGCCGCGGGATCGCCACCTCGCCGTCGAGCAGGTGAAGGTCGGTTCGGCACACTCCGCACGCGCGAACCGCCACAAGCAGCTGTCCGGGCGAGGGGATCGGCGGCTCCAGCTCGACTCGCTCGATGTGCCCGGGTTCGATGATCTGGACCGCGCGCACGGGCTCAGCCCACCGGCAGCGCGTCGCGGTGGTCGCGGTCGAGCGCGCGCCCGCTCGGACGTACCAGCCCACCCGCGAGCCAGGTGCTCACGCCCAGCAGGGCGAGCGCACCGAGTGGGCAGGCGAGCCAGGGCAGGCCGTCGGGGTGCCCGAGGGGGTAGAGCACCCGCACGCCGCCGCCGGCGGCGTCGAACAGCAGGTGGGAGAGGTTGACGGCGAACACGGCCCACGCGGCCAGCCGGCTTCGGGTCAGGGCGAATGCGGCAAGTCCGAGCAGGACGATGAAGCCGAGCGAGTGCGTCGCCGGTCGTCCGGAGAGGGTTTCGATCGTGTGGAGGTTCAGGCTCCCGGCGGCGATGAAGTGGTCGACGTCAAGCGCGGAGCCGCCGATGAAGGCGAGCAACGCGTAGCGGACGCGGTGATCGCTGCGCCAGATGAGCGGCGCGACGACGAAAATCCCCAGCACGCCGTGGATCAGCACGGCCCAGACGGCTGACAGGAACGGGTGGTTGGCGTCCGATAGGAACGGCCAGGCGCCGTACGGGCTCACGCCCGATGCAGAGCCGACGCCAGCGCCGACTTCGTCTTCTGCGCCTTCGCGGGAAGCTTGCGCGTCAGCTCGAGCGTGCTGACGATCGTGGTCGACTGGGCGTGCCCGGCGGCCACGACGACGGTCAATTGGACGGCCAGGGCCTGCGAATGCGCGAGCTTGGCGAGCACGCTGGCGGTCGGGTTGATCACCAGCGTGCTGACCGCCTTGTTGCGCAGCGAGAAGGACAGCTTTGCCAGCAACGCGCCGGCGGACTTGGCCGAGCTGGTTGCCATGAAGTGCAGCGACACGGTGCCATGGCAGGCTGAGCGGCACTGGAACTGTGCGTTGATGTGGTGGCCGCTGAGCAACGCCACGGCCGGCACGACGATCGGCAGGCCCGGGCAGCCGCTGGTGCCGCTGCAGGCGCCGGATGCTCCCGGGGGAGCGTGGTTGGGAGAGCCGCCGCCCGATCCGGAGACGCCGCCGCTGCCGGGGGCGCCAACGATCAGCGAGGTGCTGGCGCCGACTGAAGTCGAGTCGAGCGCGGATCCGGAGTCAGCCACGTAGATCGCGAAGGACGGGCCGCCGGCGCCGCCGCCGCCCCCACCACCGCCGCCGCCGGAGCCGCCCTGGCCTCCGAGTCCGCCGGCGCCGAGCAGCGGGACTCCCGCCGTGCCGCCGGCGCCGCCGCTCCCGCCGGCCCCACCGCTGCCGCCGGCCCCGCCGTTGCCGCCGTTGCCGCCGTTGCCTGAGCTGATCGAGCTGCCGAGCTGAGCTGTGACCGTCGAGGAGCCGTCGAGGAACACTCCAAACGATCCGCCGCCGCCACCGCCGCCGGTGCCGCCACTACCCCCGGCGCCGCCGCCGCCGCCGCCACCACCGCCGTTGCCCGAGCCATAAACGGTCCCGCCGGGCTCCGACTGCTCGTTACCGCCTCCGCCTCCGCCGCCGCCGCCACCGGCGCCGGAGCCGCCGGCCGCGCCCGCCGAGCCGTTGCCCACCGTCCATCCCGGTCCCGCCGGCGATGTCGTCGGACCGGCGGCTCCGGGCGTTCCCGGATGGCCGTCGGATCCGTCGGCGCCATTGGTGCCCGAATGGCCGTTGCCGGTCGGGTTGGAGGCGCCCAGCGAGCCGCCGCCGCCTCCGGAGACCCCGCTGCCGTCGGAACCGGACGCGCCGGCGGATGCGCCGAGCGTGCCCGTCTTGCGGGCGGACAGCCTGCGGGCAAGCTTCTTGGCGCCCTGCGTGGCCGATGGCGAGCCGCTGTTGCCGCTGCCGCCCGCGCCGCCGCTGCTCGCGCCGCCACCCCCGGCGCCGCCGGCGGGGTCCACCGGCGCGCAATGTGCCGACGAGGCCAGGCACGCCGCGACGACCTGCGCCGGCGTCTCACCGGATCCGCCACCGGATCCGGCGTGACCCGCCGCGCCACTCGAGCCGCTCGAGCCCGCCGCCCCCGCGGTTCCATTGCCGGCAGACACGGCGACCTGGTTGAGGGTCAGGCTCGATCCGTTGAACGCCAGGATCCCGTAGGTCGATGCGGAGGGGCTGCTCGATGACACACCGACGAGGCTGAGCTCCTGCAGCGTGACGCCGGTCGCACCGTTGGCGATCACGGCGGCCGGAGAGCCGGAGATCGTGGTCGGCGTGTTCGGGCTCAGCGTGCGGCTCCAGCTGCTTGGGTCATAGCCGCCGTAGATGCCGATGCCGTCGTCCTTGGAGGTCAGCGACAGGCCGCCTCCGTAGCTGCCCTGCGCGATCCGCAACTGGTTGTAGGTCCCGCCGGAGCCCTCGATGATCGCCAGGCCACGCTGCGGGGTGGCGACCGGCTGCGCCTGCGTTCCTGGATTGCCGTCGTTTCCGTTCGGCGACACGTACACGGGGCTGCCGTTCCCCGGCACCGCCGGACTGCCGTCTCCCGGCACCGCCAGCGCGAATCCCGCGTTGTCGGTCTCGTCGGCGTTGAGCGCGATGTCGGCGCCCGGGTCGATCACGCACGGGTTCGTGACGCCGGTGCAGCTTCCGCCCGACCAGCCGAGCAGCGAATACCCCGTGTCGGGGAACGCCGTCAGCGTGACCTTGTCGTCAACGCCGACGTCGCAGTAGCTGCCGGACGCGCTGCAGAAGGACGCCTTGGGGTCCGTGACCATCGCCGAGCCACCCGCGCTCGAGGCCGCCGTCACGGTGACCTCGGTCCCGGGGGCGAAGTCGCCGGTGTCGGTTTCGGCCTGTGTCGCTTCGAAGGCACAGGTTCTGTCTCCGGTGAAGCTGGCGCAGCTGCCTCCCGGCGCCCACGAGACGAAGTGGTTGTAGATGACGGGGTAGGCGACGATCACGATGTCGTCCTGGTAGGAGACCGTGCAGCTCACCGAACTGCTCTGCGTCGTACCCGGGCAGTTGGCGTTGGGGTTGTTGTCGTAGAGCGTCAGCCTGCCCTCACTGCTCGGGCTGGTCGTCGCCGTGATCGTGAACGAGTTGGGGCCGAAGCTGGCCGTGTCCGTCTCCGGAGCATCCGCGGTCACGGTGCAGCTGTCGCTGGTGGCCGGCGCACAGGTGCCGCCGGTCCAGCCGATCAGGTGATAGTCGGCTGCGGGGGTCGCGGTGAGGACGACGTGGTCGCCATAGTCGGCGGTGCAGCCGACGCGCGTGGCGCTGGGCGCGGGACTGCATGTGGAGGCCGCATTGCTGTCACTGACCGACACTGTCCCTTCCGTTCCCTCGCCGGTGGCCACCACCGCGTCGATCTCCTCGGTGTCGATCATGAAGTTGGCCTCGTCGGACTCGCTGTCGCTGGCCGCGAAGGTGCAGGTCGCATCGAGCCCGTCACAGCCGTATGGCGCGACCCCGGTCCAACGGTTGAAGCTCCAACCGGTGGCCGGGTTGGCCGTGAACTGCATCACGTCGCCCGCGCTTGGGGTGCAGACGTCGCTCGTGCAGTCCGCGGGGTTGGTCGTGTCCGCGGCGGTTACGGAACCACTTCCGGACGCGACCCCCGCGTCGATGTTGTAGGCGACATCGAAGTTCGCGGTTTCGCTGTCGGCCGCGGCGATGTTCGTGATCTTGCAGACGGGGCTCGGGTTGTTCGTCGTCGCGGTCGGGCACGTGCCGCCGGACCATCCGGCGAAGTTGTAGCCGGACGAGGACGGCGTGGCGGTCAGCGTCACCGTGTCGCCGGCGTCCGCGGTGCAGGTTGACGTGCCGCTGCAACGCCCGAGCGTGTCGGTGATCGCGATGCTGCCGCCGGCGACGGGCGAGGCGGTCGCCGTCACCTGATAGGTCGTGATGAACGTGGCGGTGTCGGTCTCGCCGGTGCTGGCGGAGAAGGCGCAGGGGCTCGTCGAGCCGGTGCAGGTGCCACCGGACCAGCCGGTGAAGCGGCTGTTCGACCCGGCGGTCGCGGTGATCGTGATCGAGTCACTGACGTCCGCCACGCACGAGGTGACGTTGGCGCAGCCGGCGAGCGCGTCGCTGTCGCTGATCGTCGCGGTGCCGCTGCCGGCGCCGGCCGTGGCGGTGCTGATCGTCACCGTCTTGGCGAAGTTGGCCGTGTCCGTCTCGTTGCCGGCCGCCGCGAAGGTGCATGGCGTCGTCGTACCGGAGCAGGTGCCGCCGGTCCAGCCCGTGAAGCGGCTGTTCGATCCGGCCGTCGCGGTGATCGCGATCGAGTCGCCAGAGTCGGCGACGCACGTCGTGACGTTGGTGCAGCCGGCGGCGCTGTCGGTGAGCGTCGCGGTGCCGGTGCCGGCGCCGCCCGTCGCCGTACTGATCGTGAACGTCTGGGCGAAGCTCGCGGTGTCGGTCTCGTTGGAGCCCGCGTAGAAGCTGCACGGGTTGGACTGGCTCGCGCAGCTGCCGGTGGTCCACGCCGTGAAGCGGCTGTTGGCACCGTTGGTCGCGGTGATCGTGATGTGGTCGCCGACGTCGGCCACGCAGGAGGTGGTGCCCGTGCATCCCGCCAGCGCGTCGCTGTCGGTGATCGTCGCCGTCCCGCTCCCGGCCCCGGTGGTCGCCGTGGCGATCGTGACCGTCTGGGCGAAGTTGGCGGTGTCGGTCTCGCTGCTCGAGCCGGCGGAGAAGGTGCACGGGCTGGCCTTGCCGTTGCAGCTGCCGCTGGTGAAGCCCGTGAAGCGGCTGTTCGATCCGGCCGCGGCCGTGATCGTGACCGAGTCGCCCTCGTCGGCGAGGCAGCTGGTCACGTTGGTGCAGCCGGCGGCCGCGTCGGTGAGTGTCGCGGTGCCGCTGCCGGCGCCGCTCGTCGTGGTGCTGATCGTGACCGTCGCAGCGAAGCTGGCGGTGTCGGTCTCGCTGCTGGAGGCCGAGAAGTTGCACGGGTTGCTCTTGCCCGCGCACGTGCCGGTCGTGAAGGCGGTGAAGCGGCTGCCCGAGCCGTTGGTGGCGGAGATCGTGATCGAATCGCCAACGTCGGCCACGCAGGACGTCGCGCCGATGCAGCCGGCGAGTGAGTCGGTGTCGGTGATCGTGGCGCTGCCGCTGCCCGTCCCGGTCGTCGCGGTGCTGATCGTGACGGTCTGGGCGAAGTTTGCGGTGTCGGTCTCATCCGTGGATCCGGCGTAGAACTCGCACGGGTTGCCCTTGCCGCTGCAGCTGCCGCTGGTGAAGCCGGTGAAGCGGCTGCTGGATCCGGCGGCGGCGGTGATCGTGACCTGGTCGCCGACGTCGGCGACGCACGTCGTGACGCCGCTACAGCCGGCGGCGGCGTCGCTGATCATGGCGGTGCCGCTGCCGGCGCCGCTCGTGGCCGTCGTGATCGTGACGGTCTGGGCGAAGTTGGCGGTGTCGGTCTCGCTGCTGTAGCCGGCGGAGAAGGTGCAGGGGTTGGCCTTGCCGTTGCAGCTGCCGCTGGTGAAGCCGGTGAAGCGGCTGCTGGAGCCGGCGGCGGCCGTGATCGTGACCGAGTCGCCCTCGTAGGCGAGGCAGGTCGGACCGCCGCTGCACCCGGCAGCCGGGTCGCTGATCGTGGCGCTGCCGGCGCCCGCGCCGCTGGTCGCGGTGCTGATCGTCACGGTGTGGGCGAAGTTGGCGGTATCGGTCTCGCCGCTGGAGGCGGAGAAGGTGCACGGGCTCGGCTTGCCTTCGCAGGTCCCGCTGTTGAAGCCCGTGAAGCCGCTGTTGAGTCCGGCGGTCGCGGTGATCGTGACCGAGTCGCCGACGTCGGCGACGCAGGTCGTGACGCCGCTGCAGCCGGCGGCGCTGTCGCTGATCGTTGCGCTGCCGCTGCCGCTGCCGCTCGTGCTGGTGTTGATCGTGACGGTCTGGGCGAAGTTGGCCGTATCGGTCTCGCCGTTGCTGCCCGCCTCGAACGTGCATGGGTTCGTCGTGCCGCTGCAGCTGCCGCTGGTGAAGCCCGTGAAGCTGCTGCCGGATCCGGCGGCGGCGGTGATCGTGATCGAGTCGTTCTCGTTGGCGAGGCAGCTCGTGACGCCGCTGCAGCCGGCGGCCGCGTCGCTGATCTTGGCGCTGCCGCTGCCGGCCCCGCTCGTTGCCGTGGTGATAGTCACCGTATGTGCGAAATTGGCCGTATCGGTCTCGCCGTTGCTGCCCGCGTAGAACGTGCAGGGGTTCGTCGTGCCGCTGCAGGTGCCGCCTGACCAGCCGGTGAAGCGGCTGCTCGAGCCGGCGGCGGGGGTGATCGTGATCGGGTCGCCGACATCGGCGACGCAGGTCGTGACACCGCTGCAGCCCGCGGCTGCGTTTGCATCGGTGATCGTGGCGGTCCCCGTGCCGGTGCCGCTGGTCTGGGTGGTGATCACGACTGTCTGAGCAAAATTCGCCGTGTCACTCTCGTCACCGCTCGCCTGGAAAGTCGGGCACTGAGTCGACTGGTTTCCGTTGCAGCTGCCGCCCGACCACTTCGTGAACCTGTAGCCGGCGCCGGCCGCGGCAGTCAGCGTGATCTGATCGCCGTCCACCACCTTGCACGGCGCGCCCGACGACGCACCGCAGCCATAAGACGAGTTGGGACTGTCAGCGACCGCGACGGTTCCGGTGCCGCTCGTCGCCGTGGTGATCGTGTCGGTGAAGGCGACGGTCTCGTAGTCGTCGCTCGAGCCGATCTGGAAGTCGCACTCGTCGCCGGTGGTGTTACACGAGTCACCGCCCCAACTGATCGTGCTCGGGCTCCCATTCGCGGCTGCGAAAAGCTGGACCGAGTCGTCGTCGGCGACGTCGCACGATCCTCCGCTCACCACGTCCGAGCAGCCATCGGCGGGCGTGGTGTCGTCAGTCAGCGACCAGGAGCCGCTGCCGACGATCGTCACGGTGATCGCGGGGTCGTCGAAGCTGGTCAGCGAGTCGTCGCGCAGCCCCGCGTGTGACGAGTCTTGACCTCCGCTCGGCGGGACGAGCGCGTCGGCGACGAGCGGGGACAACGCCAGGGACCCGGGCGACGACGCCGCCTCCGAATCCCTGGACGAATGTTCGAGCGGCCTCGACGCCGCTGGACGCCTGGACACCGCGGCGATCGGGGTCGCGGGAGCGCCGTTTCGCGCGATCGCGCTGCCGCCGGCGCCTGTCGAAGCGCTTGCCGGCGCGGCGCTCGCGGTCGCGTATCCGGCTGCGGAGCCAGCCAGTCCGGGGCGATTGCCGGGTGAGCCGGTCAGCAGCGCGAGTGCGACGCCGCCAGCGAGAACGGCGCCCGTCAGCAGCAGGCAGGCGCGCCAGAACAGGGAGATGCGGCGCCGCTTTCGCCGATCCTTCGGCCGAAACGACGTGGGCGCTGGGGGTCGCCCGCCTTCGAACACCCCATCACTATGGCGAACTCAGGCGGTCGGCGTCAAAGGCTCCTTGGTGTCGCTATCGCAACCCTGCGGACAAACCAGACGCCTGTTCGACGTCCACGTCGCCGACCCTCGTCCTTGGTGTGGCTTCGTGCCTCGGCCTTCGTGTGGCGGCCGATCCGCCCTGTTGGGCACGGACCCCCGGCCTTCGTGTGGTGCACGCCTGCCGCGTGCCCGGCCGCGCCTCGCACTGACGCGCCGACGCGCCCGGCATCTTGCCTAAGATGGGGCCCGAGCGCGCGTGCCAGACCCCGCCGAGCCATTCGTAGTCGATCCGCAGGCAGCTGCGCACGCGCTGCTGCTGGCCGAGTCGGCGGCGCGCCATGTGCTCGATCTGCGCGGCGACTGCCCGGTCGGCGAACTGCACATCGCGCTGTTCGACGCCACGGCGGAGGCCGATGATGACGCCCTGCCCGATCCGCGCGACGCTCAGGCGGTGCTCTCCTACATGGAGGGGCGCCTGATCGCTGACCATGGCTCCGGGACCGACACGGTGATCGACGAGGTGGGATTGTCGAAGCGCCAGATCACGCGCTTCAAGGCGTTCGAGTGCGTCAGCAGCGGCGTCGACGCCTACGAGGCGATTCTCGCGCAGCGCAAGTTCGACGGGGCCACCCGCTCATACGGCAGTCACCGCTTCGAACAGATGACACCCGGCGGCTCCTCACGGACGCTTGTCGCCGCGGCCAGCGGTTGGCGCGCCGAGCAGGACTACCTCGTCGCGATCACGGTGGCGGCGACGCTCTGCTGGGTGCTGCTCGAGTACGGCGCCCTGCCACGGGCCGGGATCGTCTCGCCGGAGTTCCTGCTCGCAGACGGCGCCTGGGAATACCCGGCAACCTGACGGCGGTGTGTAACGGGCGGGCCGTGTAGGGTCGGCGCGCCCGCAGCCGCCAGATGACCAGACTCCGCACGCACCACCTCGCGCTCGCGCTCGTGCTCGCCTTCTCGGCGCTGCTCGAGCTCTACCGCCTCGGGCAGAACAGCTGGGCGAACGCCTTCTATTCGGCCGCCGTCAAGTCGATGCTCGGTTCGCTGCACAACTTCTTCTTCGTCTCCTCGGACCCGGGCGGGCTCGTCAGCGTCGACAAGCCGCCGATCGGCCTGTGGCTCCAGACTCTGAGCGCGGCGCTCTTCGGCTTTCACCCGCTGAGCCTGCTCGTCCCCGAAGCGCTGTGCGCGATCGCGGCGGTCGGCGTGCTCTATTTGATCGTCGCTCCCCGCTTCGGCGTCTGGGCGGGGGTGGCGGCGGCAGCGGCGCTCGCCGTCTTCCCGTCCTTCGTCGCCTCGGGCCGCGATAACAACCTCGACGCCCTGCTGATCCTGCTGATGGCGCTCGCCTGCCTCGCCGGGCTGCGAGCCGTCGAGACGGGAGCCTGGCGCTGGCTGGCGCTGACCGCGGTGCTCGTCGGACTTGCGTTCAACACCAAGACGCTCGCTGCCTACCTCGTGCTGCCCGGCCTCGCGCTCGCCTGGATGGTGTGCGCGCCCGGAAGCCTCTCGCGCCGGTCTGCGCTGCTGGCCGGCGCTACCGTCGTGCTGGCCGCAATTTCACTTGTATGGGTGCTCGCCGTCGACGCGACACCAGCATCGCAGCGACCCTACGTCGGAGGCACCGTCGACAATTCGGAGCTCTCACTCAGCTTCGGCCACAACGGGCTCGGACGGGTGCTCGGCGAACGCAACTCGCCCACGCCGGACGTGCGGGTGCCACCGGCTCCGGGCAGCCTGCGTCTCGCCGGCGCGATCTCCTCGAGCGGTGCGCCGGGTCCGCTGCGCATGTTCGATCTTCCCGACGGCGACCAGGGTGCCTGGCTGCTGCTGTTCGCGCTCGCCGGGCTCGTCGCGATCGCACTCCAGGCGCGCGGCGGCGGCAGGCGCAACCCGCGCCTGGCGCTGGCCTTCGTGCTGGGCGGCTGGTTCGCGGCCGAGGCCGTGGTCCTCAGCTTCTCCTCGGGCATCGTTCACCCCTACTACGTCTCCGCGCTCGGACCGGGGACGGCGGCGATGACCGGTGGCGGAGCGGCGGCGCTGATCTCGCTGGGAACGCGCAGGCGCGCCCATCTGCTGCTCGCGGCGGCGGGCCTGCTGGCGACGCTCGCGGTGACGCTGATGCTGCTGCGCCGCGAGCACGATTACCTCCACTGGCTTTGGCCGATCCTGGTGGGAGTGGTCGGGGCGGCGATCGTGATGATGCTCTGGCAGCCGCGCACGGCACGCGCCGCGATCGTCGCTGCGCTCGGCTCGTTGATGATCGTCCCCGCCGTCTACTCGGCGACCGTCTGGCAGGTGCCGGTCAACGGCACCTTCCCCGCCGCCGGCCCCTACATCGAGGACGACACCGAGAACCTCGGCATCCCCACGGACGACGTTCCCTTCTATCGGCAGTTGCTCACCTACGTGCGCGCGCACCAGCCCCCGAGCCGCTGGGACCTGCTGACCCAGGGCGCCACGACGGCGGCGCCGCTGACGCTGCTCGGTGGAAGGGTCGCCGCGCTCGGCGGCTACGGGACGATCGATCCGGTGCTCGAGCCGCGGGGACTGGCGGCCCTGGTCGAGCGTGGCGAGGTCCGCTTCGTGGCGCTCGGCGGCGGCTATGCGATGCGCGGCGGCAACGCCGCCTCGACGGCGGTGGCGCACACCTGCATCAAGATCCCGCCTTCGCGCTGGCGAAGCCCGCAGAACCTCGGCACCGCGGCGCATCCCGATTACGTTTACCTGGAGGGCGGCTGGAACCTGATCCTCTACGACTGCGCGGGGCGGACGGCGCAACTCGCAGTCGCGCACTGACGACGCGCCGCGGAACGCGCCGCGCGCCGCCAGCAGCCGCCCAGATCTCGCGGCCCGGCCGCCGGGCGCCGATTGCCCGCAGATGCAAGAAAGCGGTCACGCACGCGCGCGCGTGTCAATAAGATGATCGCTCGATCCAGGGGAGAGGGAGAGTGAATCGCCGATGAGCTCCAAGTGGCACGGAACGGGACGCCTGGTGACGGCGACCGCCGCTGCGCTGACACTGGTGCTCGCCGCCGCCGCCGGGGTGCTCGTCGCGAGCGCCTCGGGCGCGCTCCGCACGCCCGTCACCGACACGCCGGCCTTCCGCGCCGCGTTCGCGGTGGCGACGCACGCGCGGTCGGCGGCGCAGCTGGCGCTGGCCGAGCAGGCCTCGCCGACCGGGCGGCGCACGAAGCTCACGCACCTGCCGGTCAGCGGCGTCTCCGACGGCACGCGCGGTGTCGCGGTACGGCTGAACGCGGCGCCCGCGCTCGACACGCCGCGCCCGATCCTCAGCCCTGCCACGGCCGGTCGCTGGACCGATCTCGGCGACTACGAGTTCTTCCGCCCGGCCTCTACGCTCGAGCCCTGCGCGACCTACAAGCTGACGATCCCGGCGGGTACCGCCGCCGCCGGCCACCGCAAGCTCGGCCACAGCCGCACCGTCAGCTTCAACGTCGCCTGCCCGGGGATCACGGCGGTGCAGGAGGCGCTCGCCCGCCTCAACTACCTGCCCTACAGCCTGCACGGCTACGTCGGCGCCTCGAGCGTCGCGCCGCTGACCCGCGCCCAGGCCGCCAGGCGCGCCTTCGATCTGCCCGACGGCGTGCTGCTCGCCAACGCCCCGGCGGCGCCGCCGCTGCAGATCGGCAAGGTCGACGCGACCACGACCGGCGCGCTGGAGGTGTTCGAGGAGGACCACGGCCTGCCGCTCGGCACGACCCCGACGCAGCAGCTGTGGACCGAGCTGCTGGCCGACGAGACGCTCGCGAAGAAGGATCCGCGCCCCTACACGTGGGTGACGGTCACCGAGACGATCCCCGAGACGCTCGAGGTTCACGAGAACAACCGCATCGCCCTGAAGAGCCTGGCCAACACCGGCGTGCCGGGGGCCGCGACGCAGCAGGGCATCTTCCCGATCTACGTTCGCTACGTCGCGACGACGATGATCGGCACCAACGTCGACGGCAGCCACTACGACGATCCGGGCGTGCCGTGGGTCAACTACTTCAACGGCGGCGACGCGGTCCACGGCTACATCCGTCCGACCTACGGCGTGCCGCAGTCAAACGGCTGCGTCGAGCTGCCGATCGCGACCGCCGAGGTCGTCTACGGCATGCTCCAGGTCGGCGATCTCGTGATCGTCGAGTAGGCGGCTTTGGAGGGGCGGCCACGCCTCCGGCGGGCCGCAGTCGACGGAGTGAGCGCGCCGCACGCAAGCCTTCGCCGCCGGCAAGGCCGCGCACCGCACGCCACCGCGCCCCGGCTCGCCCCAATTCCCGCCGCGCAGGCCAACCGCACCGCACGGCACCGCGCGCCCACTCGCCCCACCTCGCGCCGCGCAGGCCGACCGCACCGCACGGCACCGCCGCTTAAACGCCTCCGAGGCGCCCTTGCGGACGCCCCGGAAGCGTGAGAGGGGGAGAGGAACGTTCCTCCCCGCCGGCAGGATATGTGGCCGGCAGGCCCTACCCGCGGCGGTTTCTCGAGCCGCCGCGGGGAATTCGATATCTGCGAGCGACCTGCACGCGGCGCCGATCCAACGGCGCGTTCGTGGCCGCGGACGCGCAGCGCTCGCTGCTGCGGTCCGCGGCCACGCGCGTCCTCAATCCGACCCGCCTGAGGCGGAGGCCGGCTGAAGCGTTGCCGAGCCGAAGCTGCCCAGCGTGGCGACGTCGGCCGGATAGACCTCGTGTCCGTGGATTGCGTGGTCGCCGATCTCGAGCTCCTCGTCCGTGGCTCGCAGCGGTATCAGCAGACTCACGAGTTTCAACAGGACGAAGGTGACGATCCCCGACCAGAGGATCACCCACAACGCCGTCTCAGCCTGCCAGCGCAGCAGCGTCCCGCTGCCGTTGATGATCAGGCCGGACAGGAAGCTCCCGTTGACATATTCGTAGACGTTCGGATCGGCAAGCAGGCCAACCATCAACCCGCCCGCCAGACCGGCTATCCCGTGGGTGTAGATGACCCCCAGGGTGTCGTCCACCTTGCGGAACGGCCACACCCGGCTGAGGTAGCGGATCGACATCCAGACGAGCGTCGACGCGACGACGCCGAGGATGATCGCGCCGTAGCCGTTGACGAAACCGGCGGCCGGGGTTATCGCCACAAGGCCCGTGATCATTCCGTTGACCGAGCCGATGATCCCTGGCTTGTCCTTGTAGATCAGGTCCCAGGCGATCCACACCAGCATCGCGACAGCGGTGCAGAGGTTCGTGTTCAGCACGGCTGCCGAGGCGCTCGCGCCGGCGAAGTACGGATCGCCGCCGTTGAAGCCGTTCCAGCCGAGCCAAAGGAGGCCCGCTCCGGTCGCCACCATCAGCAGGTTGTTCGGTGCGTCGATCTCCCTGTCACGTGTGAGACGTGGACCTATCACCCATGCCGCGACGAAGCCGGTGACGCCGGCGGAGAGGTGAATCACGTAACCACCGGAGAAGTCCAGTGCTCCGTGTGCACCGAAATAGCCGCCGCCCCAGATCAGGAACGCGTCGATCGCGTAGACGAACGTGATCCACAGCAGCGTGAACGGAATCCACGCCTTGTAGTTGACGCGTCCGAGCACGCTACCCAGTGCGAGGATCGGCGTGATCGCCGCGAACACGAACTGGAAGTACACGAGCGACGCTTCGGGGAAGCGGAATTTCGGTATGAACCCGTCCAGCAGGGGTATGTTCGCCTGGGCCTGGAGACCGACATGCCCCAGCACGCTCGACGGGTTCCCGACCATCGTGTCGAAGAACGACGAGGTGCTGCTCGACCCGAACAGGTGGATCGGGCTGCCGAAGCCCATCTTGAACGCCCACAGCACCCACGCGATCAGCACCACGCCGAAGGTGATGAAGGTCAGCATCATGCTGTTGACCGACCAGCGCTTCTGCATCACGCCGCCGTAGAGCACGACGAGACCGGGGACGCTCATCAGGCCGACGAACGTGGCGGCGGTCAACTGCCACGCGTTGTCGCCTGAGTAGAGCCAGCTTGGGTACGGCAATAATGTGGTTGCGAGCATGCGCTCCTCCTGGGGCGGGGGTATGACCAGTGGCCGCTGCTGCGGCCTCGCCCGGAGTTCTACGCAGCCCGCCGTCGAGCCCATACCTCCCGTCGGAGCAAATCCCCGCCCCACCTTTGTACATGTGGACGGGGCTGCGCCTCGCCGCCCCGCCACCAGGGCCAAGCGGTCGGCGGCGGGCCCGCCCGGGCCCGCGATGCGCCTCCATTAGAGTTGGCGCATGGCGATCCGCGCCACGCTCTACACCGACCCCGCCTGCCCGTGGGCCTATTCGGCGACGCCGGCGCTGACCACCCTGCGCTGGCGCTACCGCGATCAACTGGACTGGGAGATGGTCACGATCGGCCTGCGCGACGAGGTCAGCGCCAACGGCTACACGCCGGCGCGCCAGGCCGCCTCGGCGCGCGCCTTCCGCGACCGCTACGGCATGCCGGTCGCGGCGTCGCCGCGCTCGCGCTCGGCGGCGACCGGGCGCGCCTGCCGCGCCGTCGTCGCGGCGCGCCTCGCGCACCCGGGTCGCGAGTTCGCGGCCCAGCGCGCGCTCGCCTTCGCCTGGTTCAACACGCCGCTGCTGCTCGATGAGGACGACGGCATCGCCGCGGCGCTCGAGGGCGTCGACGGCCTGGATGTCGCCGGCGTCATCGCCGCACTCGACTCGGACGCCGTCGCGGAGGCCTACGCGAGTGACCGCGCGCGCGCCCGCAGCGCCGCCGGCGGGGCGACCGAGTTCCAGGGCAAGGCCGCGGTCAGCGACGGGCTGGTCCGCTATACCGCCCCCTCGGTGCTGTTCGAGACAGCGGACGGCCGCCGCCTCGAAGCCGGCGGCTTCCAGCCGCTGGAGGCCTACGACGTGCTGATCGCGAACCTCGACACGACGCTTGAGCGCTTCGGCCCACCGGAGGACCCGTTCGCGCTGCTCGAGCACTTTCCCGACGGGCTGTGCACCCAGGAGGTCGCCGTGCTGCTCGCCGACAACCTCGTCGACGTCGACCGCCCCGGCGCCGAGGATGCGCTGCTGGCGCTGGTAGCGGACGGGCGGGCCGAGCGCAGGCCGCTCGGCGACGACGCGATCTGGCGCGCCGCCTGAGCCCTGCCGCAGCGGCCCGCGGGCCGCGACGGTCAGTTGACCGAGGGGTCCTCGGGCATGCGGGCCAGCAGCGCGTAGCTGCCGCCCTTGCGTCGCAGCGCCGTCGACCACAGCTGAGAGCTGTCGGCCTGCCACAGCTCATCCGGGGCGAGCTGCCCGACGATCCAGCCGTCGTCGGTGAGCTCGCCGTCCAGCTGCCCGGGGCCCCAGCCGGAGTGGCCGGCGAACACGCGCGCGCGCCTCGCGCCGGTTGCCAGGTCGTCGAGCTCGCAGTCGGAGCTCGGGAAGCCGACGCTGCCGAAGATCATCAGCGCCGCGAGCGTCGGGTCGCGGAAGTCGGCCAGCACCACGGCGGAGTCCGGCGCGACCGGCCCGCCGCGATGGAGTGTCGAGCCGGGCTCGGCCAGCGAGTCCAGCACCGGCGAGATCTCCGCCAGCGGCGTCTCGAGCGGGCGGTTGAGCACGAGCCCGAGTGCGCCCTCCTCGTCGTGGGCCGCGATCAGCACGACCGTGCGGGCGAAGTTCGGGTCCGCCAGCGTCGGGGGCGCGATCAGCAGCTTGCCGCGCAGCGATTCCATCCCGCTCAGCCTACCCCGGCCGGCGCCTCCCGCCGCCGCAGGGCCTCCATCCGCGTTGACGTAGGATCGTCCACGCGATGAGCATCCACGTGACGCTGCCCGACGGAAACGCGCTCGAGCTGCCCGACGGCTCGAGCGGCGCCGACGTCGCCGCCGCGATCGGCCCCGGCCTCGCGCGGGCGGCGCTCGCGATCGAGGTCGACGGCGAGCTGCGCGACCTCGCGCGAGCGGTCGAGGACGGCGCGAGGGTCTCGATCCTCACTTCGAAGAGCGACCGCGCGCTGGCGCTGATCCGCCACGACGCGGCGCACGTGCTCGCAACCGCGGCGATGGAGCTCCACCCGGGCGTGAAGATCGCGATCGGCCCGGCGATCGAGAACGGCTTCTATTACGACTTCGACTTCCCGGACGGCACCTCGATCTCCGAGGACGACCTGCCGGCGTTCGAGGCTCTGATGCGCGAGCACATCCGGGCAGCCGAGCCATTCGTGCGCGAGGAGGTGCCGGTCACGGTCGCCCGGGAGCGCTTCGTCGCGGAGCGCCAGGATTACAAGGTCGAGCTGATCGACGACCTCGTGCGCGACCGTCAGGTGCAGACCGTCTCGCTCTACACCAACGGCCCGTTCACCGACCTCTGCCTGGGCCCGCACGCGCCGAGCACCGCGACGGTCAAGGCCTTCGCGCTCCAGTCGGTGGCGGGCGCGTACTGGCGCGGGGACTCCACGCGCCCGATGCTGACGCGCATCTACGGCACCGCCTTCTTCTCGAAGGAGGACCTCGAGGCCCATCTCGAACAGCTCGAACTGGCCCGCGCGCGCGACCACCGCCGCCTGGGCCGCGAGCTCGGCCTCTTCCATTTCTCCGACTGGGCCGCCGGCAGCGCCTTCTGGACGCCCCAGGGCACGACGCTGTGGAACACGCTGCGTGACCTGATGAGCGAGCTGACGGCCGCCCACGGCTACACCGAGGTCAAGACGCCCCAGCTCTACGACGCCGAGCTGTGGCGGATCTCGGGCCACTGGGACAAGTACCGCACCAACATGTTCGTGACCAACGACGCCGAGCATCCGCTCGGCCTCAAGCCGATGAACTGCCCCGGCCACTGCGCGCTCTACTCGATGGAGCGCCACTCCTACCGCGAGCTGCCGGTGCGCTTCTCGGAGCCGGGGCTGCTCCACCGCAACGAGCCCTCCGGCACCCTGCACGGGCTGCTGCGGGTGCGCCAGTTCGCGACCGACGACGGCCACATCTTCTGCACCGAGGAGCAGATCGAGAGCGAGGTAACGGATTTCATCGCCTTCGCCCGGGAGGTGTATGAGCTGTTCGAGCTCGAGACCCGCTTCGAGCTCTCGACACGCCCACCGGTGCGGATCGGCGACGACGCGCTGTGGGACCGCGCCGAGGCGGTGCTGACCGACGTGCTCGGCCGGGCCGGCATCGATTACCAGCTCAACCCAGGCGACGGCGCGTTCTACGGGCCGAAGATCGACATGCACATGACCGACTCGCTCGGACGCTCCTGGCAGCTCGGGACCGTCCAGCTCGACTACAACGCGCCCGAACGCTTCGACCTCGCCTACACCGGAGCCGACAACGCCGAACACCGGCCGGTGATGATCCACCGCGCGATCCTCGGCTCGCTGGAGCGCTTCATCGGCATCCTGATCGAGGATCGCGGCGGCGTGCTGCCGGTCTGGCTCGCGCCGGTGCAGGCGATCGTGCTGCCGATCACCGACCGTCAGAACGAGGCGGCGGGCGGCGTGCTCGACGCGCTGCGCGACGCCGGTCTGCGCGGCGAGCTCGACGACCGCTCGGAGTCGGTGGCGCGCAAGATCCGTGACGCCGAGCTGCGCAAGATCCCCTACATGCTGGTGGTCGGGGAGCGCGAGGCCGAAGCCGGGACCGTCGCCGTGCGCGAGCGCGGCGAGGGCGACACCGGCGTCGTCGCGGCCGGCGAGTTCGTCGAGCGGTTGCGCACCGAGACCGCCGAGCGTTCGCGTTAGCTCCAGCCCGCGGCGGGGAAGCTTACGCAGCGGACTTCACCGCCCGCCAACAACTCCTCGCCAGCCGACCCCCGTGCCGCTATACTCGCGCCTCTTGGCAATCGCAACATCCACCATGCCGCGCACGCACCCCGCTTGACGCGCGCTCGTGATCATTAGTGCCGGTCCCGCGTAGGTTCGACCGGCGCCCGCCAGAGCGCGATCCGACCAGGATCAACGAACGCATCCGGGTCCCCGAGGTTCGCCTGATCGGCGAGGACGGGGAGCAGATCGGGCTGATGAAGATCGACGACGCGCTGCGCTATGCCGCGGAGCGCGATCTCGACCTGGTCGAGGTGGCTCCCGAGGCCAAGCCTCCGGTCTGCCGTGTGCTCGATTATTCGAAGTACAAGTACGAGCAGGCGCAGAAGCTCAAGGCGGCGCGAAAGCACCAGCAGCAGATCACGATCCGCGAGATCAAGTTCCGCCCGAAGATCGCCCAGCACGACTACGACACCAAGAAGGGTCACGTCGAGCGGTTCCTTCGTCACAAGGACAAGGTCAAGGTGACGATCATGTTCCGCGGGCGCGAGGTGACCCATCCCGAGCGCGGCGTCGCGATCCTCGACCGACTGGCCGAGGAGCTCGCCGAGTTCGCTGTCGTCGAACAGCGCCCGCTCCAGGACGGCCGCAACATGACGATGATGCTCGGCCCGTCAAAGGCCGTGCTCGCCGGCCAGTTCGACAAGCTCACCAACGGTGCCGCGCCCGCCACCCTCACCGAGGCCGACGGCGCTCAGGCCGCCGCGCCACCCTCGCCCAACGGTGACGTCGCTGCCGCCGCGGCCGAGCCGCCCGCGGACACAGCCGCGCCGGCGCCCGAGACCGTCGAGCCGCCTGAAGCCGTTGCCGCGCCGGCGCCCGAGGCAGCGGAGGAGCCTGAAGCTGCTGCCGCGCCGGCGCCCGAGGCCGCGAGGGCCTGAAGCTGCTGCACCGCCGGCGCCCGAGGCCGCGGAGGAGCCTGAAGCTGCTACACCGCCGGCGCCCGAGGCCGCGGAGGAGCCTGAGGGTGCTGCCCCGCCGGCGTCCGAGCCCGTCGAGGCAGTTGCCGCGCCGGCGGCGGAGATGCCCGAACCCACCGACGTCGAGCCGGTTCCCGCCGCCCAGGGCGCCGCGCCCGCGAAGGCGACCAAGCCCGCGCGAACGGCGAAGGCGGCAACGTCGCCAAAGCCGGCCAAGACCACCAAGGCGGCCAAGCCTGCCAGGGCGGTCAAGGCAGCCGCCGCCGCCGAGCCGGTCGAAACGCTCGAGTAGCGCCAGCGCCCCGCGCGCGAGTTGCGAAGGCGTCGCGTCAGCGCCGTGAAGGTCAGCTCGGCGGAGGCGCGAGCGGGATCGTGGCGACGATGTCGGGTGCGCTGAGACGCACCTCGTTTGCGCCCGTGTCGTCATCCTCGAGCTGCGAATTTCGCTCGGCCTCGACGCGCAGGCGGTAGTGCTCGACCTCGCTCGCCGTCTGCCTCCTCGACCACCCGAGTGATCGTGCCATCAGCTTCGCGGCCGGCCCCGCGGCGGCCGTTCCCCGATCGAAGGTCTCGATCGAGATCCTGGTCCGCCGGGTCAACAGATCCTCCAGGTGCATGGCTCCCTCGCGCGTCGCGGCGTACACGACCTCGGCGGCCAGGTACCCCTCGGCGCCCTCGAGCGGCCGGCCGAGCGCCGGTTCCTTCTCGACCAGCCTCAGCAGGTCGTCGATCAGGCCGCCGTAGCGATCGAGCAGGTGGTGAACCGCTGCGACGTCGAGGCCGCTTGTCTCGGCGATCCGCGCGCTCGCGTTGAGGCGGGGCAGGTAGCCGTCCGCACCGAGCAGCTGGACCCGATCGCTGACCGAGGCCGGCACGGCCTCGGGAAGGTCTTCGACGGCGGCATCGACCGCGTCGCGTGCCATCAGGCGATAGGTCGTGTACTTGCCGCCGGCGACGCTGACAAGCCCCGGGAGAGGCCGGGTGACGACGTGTTCGCGGCTCAGTGAGCTGGTGTCCGCGGCGTCCCCGACCAGCAGCGGGCGCAGGCCCGCGTAAACGCTCTCGATGTCGTCGTGGCGCAGCGGCGTTGCGAGATAGCGGTTGGCCTGCTCCAGGAGGTAGTCGAGATCCCTGCGGGACGCGGCGGGATGCGCCCGGTCGAGCTCCCAGCTCGTATCGGTGGTGCCGACGATCCAGTGCGCGCCCCACGGGATCACGAAGAGCACGCTCTTCTCGGTGCGGATCGTCAGCGCCGTCGAGCCGTCGATGCGATCGCGCGGCACCACGAGGTGCACGCCCTTCGATCGCTGCAGTCGGAGTTGATCGTGTGCTCCGGCGAGCGCCTGGATCTCGTCGGCCCAAACGCCCGCCGCGTTGATCGTCCGCCTAGCGCGCAGCTCGATCAGCGGGCGCCGCGGCGCCTCGAGGTCGACGACGCCGACGCCGACGACGCCGCCTTCCTCTCGCAGCAGGCTCACCGCCTGGGCGCGGCTGGCGATCTGCGTGCCGTGGGCCGCCGCGGTGCGCGCGAGGAACAGGGTGTAGCGCGCGTCGTCGACCTGTGCGTCGAAGTACTGGATCGACCCGGTGAAGGCGTCCTCGCGCAGCCCCGGGAACCGCCTGAGCGTCGCTCGTTTCGTGTAATGCCGCTGTCCGGGCACGCCGCGGGCGCGGCCGAGGGTGGTGCCCATCGTGTCGTAGAGCAGGAGGCCGGCGCCGACGTAGGGGCGTTCCCACGCACGCCGCGACAGCAGCAGCAGGAAGGGGAGCGGGCGAACCAGATGGGGCGCGAGGCGATCGAGCATGCCGGCCCGCTCGTGCAGGGCCTCGCTGACGAGACCGAACTCCAGATGTTCCAGGTAGCGCAGACCGCCGTGGATCAGCTTGCTCGAGCGGCTCGAGGTTCCCGAGGCCAGGTCGCGCGCCTCGATCAGCGCGACCCGCAGACCGCGCGTGGCCGCGTCGAGCGCAGCGCCGCAGCCGACCACGCCGCCGCCGATGATCGCGACGTCGAACACCTCGTCGGCCATCCGCGCCAATGCACGGCGCCGTTGCTCGAGGCAGAGGGCGCCGTCGTCAGCGAGCATCGCCGAGGCGGAGCCCAGCTGCGGTCGCCGCCGCGGGTGCCCTGAGGGGTGACCAACGCGTCTCGGCGTTCGCGTCCCGGCCGCGGGCCAGGAAAGGTCCGATCAGATCGGGCGGGGAGGGCCGCCGCGTTGCTGGCGTGGGACAAGCGCTCGTGGCACCGAGGCGGTCGGCACCCGCGGACGTGAGCCGTGACGCGAGGGCCGATGCCGGCCCGTGTCGGGGCAGCCGTCGAACGATCACAGGCGGTCCGGTGGGAGACCGGCTGCCTGAGTGTTATTCACGAATATTTCACCGAGGCTACACAACAGCATGGGGGCGACCGGAGAAAAGCACATTCACCAGTGGACAACAACTCCTTTGCCACTGGACGACAGCCTGTTCACCACTGGACAACAAGTTATTCACCGCTGCACAACAAGATCGCCAGAGGCGAAGTCTAGCCTGATGCGCGGCGGGTCAGGACCGATCGCCGGCGTGCTCTCGGTGGGCCGGGCCAGTGCGTCGCGATCGCACGCGCACACTGCCGCAGCGTCCGTTGATTCCGGCGGATGAGCCTGTGTCGTCGGTGATCCACGGTCACGACGCGTGCCCGGATCCGGGTCCGCGGGAGCCACCGGCTGGCGACCACGCCGCGCGCTCCACTCACGCCGGATCGGGTGGGCGCGTCACTCGTCTGTGTGCCCGAAACCCGTTGAGCCGAGGATTTACTTTTCGGTAACACGAGGTCTACCGTCCGGTAACAAGAGGCTCTTGAGCTAGCAATACGTTTGCGGCTCCCCGGGTCTGGACGGTGCGCCCTCTGGGGGCACGCGCGGTGTCCGGGTTACATCTCGAGCCCCTGGAGGGAGAACAATGAGCATTAACAATTCTCGCGCGCACAGGCGCTTCGGGAGACGGACGATCCGCCGCTATGCGGCCGTCATGGCTTCCGCCGGTGTCGCGGTGGGCTTCGGCGCCTGGGGTGGCAGCCCGAGCTCGGCCGCCACCGGCCATTCGGCCAGCGTCAACTGGGCAACCGTCACCTCGGTGAAGGCCGGCGGCGGAATGGCGGCGCTGGTCGCCGCCGCCAAGAAGGAAGGCAAGCTGAACACCATCACGCTGCCGGACAACTGGGCCAACTACGGGACCCAGATCAAGGAGTTCAAGGCCGAGTACGGGATCACGGTCAACGACGCGATCCCCGAGGGCTCGAGCGCTCAGGAGATCCAGGCGATTCAGAGCGGCCGCGGCAGCTCCACGGCCCCGGACGTCGTCGACGTCGGCGAGAGCTTTGCGGTTGCCGACGCCAACCTGTTCGCGCCGTACAAGGTCGCGACCTGGAACGACATCCCCGCCGGCAACAAGGCCGCCAACGGCGACTGGTACAACGACTACGGCGGATACGTCTCCTTCGGCTGTGACCTGGCGGTCGTCCCGAGCTGCCCGACCACCTGGGCAGGTCTCGAGGCGCCGGCCTACAAGAACTCCGTCGCCCTCAACGGCGTTCCGGGACAGGCCGGTGCGGCGACCGGCGCCGTATTTGCCGCGGCGATCAACAATGGCGGCAGTCTCAGCAACGCGCAGCCCGGTCTGACGTTCTTCGACACGCTGAAGTCGGATGGCAACTTCAACGCGACCGACTGCGACTCCTCGTCCCTGATCGAAGCCGGACAGTGCCCGATCATCGTCAACTGGGACTTCCTCAACGTCGCCGGCGCGTGGGGTCTTCCGTCGACCGCGAAGTGGCAGGTCGTCGTCCCGCAGGGCACGCCGCTTGGCGAGTTCTACGCCCAGGCGATCTCCAAGACCGCGCCCGACCCCGCCGCCGCCCGTCTGTGGGAGGAGTTCCTGTACTCGACCAAGGGTCAGAACAACTTCCTGAAGGGCTTCGCGCGCCCGGTCGAGCAGGCGGCGCTGGTCAAGAACGGAACGATTGACAAGGCGGCCTACGCCGCACTGCCGCCCGTCCCCGGCAATCCCGTGCTGCCGACCCCGGCTCAGACCACGGCGGCGGCGACGCTGATCGCGGCCGGCTGGAGCTCCTAGCCATCGGGGTACAGGGGCGCCGCCTGTAATGACAACAGTTACCAGCCCCGCGGCGCCCCGGCGCCGCGGGGCTCGGCGCATCCCGGTCACGTGGTTCGGGATGCTGCCGTTCCTGCTCTACGTGCTGGTGTTCCTGGGAGCGCCGCTGTATGTCGTGATCCACGGCGCGCTGACGGCGAATGGCCACTTCACGCTGTCGAACTTCTCCGCGATCTTCACCCAGGCGCAGTACCTGATCCCGCTGAAGAACAGCGTGATCCTTTCGCTGTGGACGTCGCTCGGCCCGGCGATTCTCGGGCTCGCGCTCGCAGCGGCCGTGGTGGCAGGCCCGCGCGACGGCGTGCTGCGCCGAGCTGTCTCGAGCGCCTCTGGAGTCTTCGCTTACTTTGCGGGAGCGCCCCTGGCGTTCGTCTGGTTCGCCTCGCTCGGGACGCTCGGCGTGATCACGGTCTTCTTCAAGAGCACGCTCGGCTATGACCTCGCCAAACATTTCGACATCTCCTCGCAGCTCGGTGTCGGCATCTGTTACTTCTACTTCCAGATCCCGCTGATGGTGATCTTCATGACGCCGGCGCTGGAGGGCCTCAAACCCGAGTGGGAGGAGGCCGCCAGGAACCTCGGCGCCACGCGCCGCTCCTACGTACGCCACGTCGCGGCACCGGTTCTGGCGCCGTCCTTCATCGCCGCCTGGTTGATCCTGTTCGGCTCCGCGTTCTCTGCCTTCGCGACGATGCTCGCGCTGGACGGCTGCACCCAGGTGGTCGTCCCCTGCAAGATCTACTTCGAGATGTCCAACAACGTTCTGACGAACTCGATCCCGTTCGGGCTCGCGCTTGGAACCGAAATGATCGCCGTGGTTGGGATCGTCATGGTCGTCTACTGGTGGGTGCAGCGGCGCGCCGGACGGTGGCTGCGATGAGCGCCATCGAGTTCGAGGCCATCGCGCCGCGCCTGGAGGCGCCGCTGCAGCCACGGACGGCCGCCCGTCCCCGGCCACGGACCTGGCGCGTCCTCATCCTGGTCGTGATGGCGGTCTTCTACGTGCTGCCGCTCGTTTGCGCGGTGAAGTTCAGCCTGATCAACCAGAAGGGCACCTACGGGCCACAGAACTACACGGCGATCGTCAACAACGGCGCGCTGAGCGACGCGCTGATCCTGTCGCTCGAGATCGCCGCGATCACCGCGGCCGTCGCCGTGCTGCTCGTGTTCCCGACCACCGTGCTGGTGCGTCTCAAACTGCCGAAGCTGACGATCGTGATGGAGGCGATCACGATCCTGCCGATCGTGGTGCCACCGATCGTCCTGGCAGCCGGGTTGCTGCAGATGAAGGAGACGGCGCCACTGTGGGTCGTCAACGCGTTCTTCAACCATCCGCTGACGATCCTGACGCCGCTGTACGTGGTCCTGGCGATGCCGTTGATGTACCGGGCGGTTGACACCGGCCTGCGGGCGATCGATCTGCACACGCTGGTCGATGCGTCCCGCAGCCTCGGTGCCGGTTGGCCGACGACGCTGTGGCGCGTTGTGCTGCCGAACGTTCAGACCGCCGTGCTGGGCGGCATGTTCCTGACGATCGCCTTGTGCCTCGGCGAGGTGGTGATCGCCAACCAGCTGGACCAGAGCAGCCTCACCTTCCCGCTGGAGATGATCCAGTTCGCCTCCCAGGACAATGCGCCCGGCATCTCCGTGGCGATGGCGCTGGTGGCCCTGCTCTTCACCTTTCTGCTGCTATTCATGCTTTCGTTCCTCGCGGGCCGTCGCGCGGGCAGAAAGGCGCGGGTGACCTGATGACCACCGAAAGCTTCTCGCAGCCTGTCGGTTCCCAGTTGGCCGCGCCGGCCCCGGTGACCCCGGCGGCCAGCCGCGTGGGGGTCGAGTTCAAGGGTGTCCAGCGCCACTTCGGCGCGGTCACGGCGCTACAGGGCCTCGACATGGAGATACACCCCGGTGAGCTGGTCGCGCTGCTGGGCCCGTCGGGTTGCGGCAAGACCACCGCGCTCCGGCTGCTGGCCGGCTTCGACCGGCCGGATGCCGGAGCGATCACCGTCGGCGGGCGCGACGTCACCAAGGTTCCAGCGCACAAGCGGGACATGGGCATGGTCTTCCAGGCCTACAGCCTGTTCCCGAACATGTCGGTGCGCCAGAACGTCGCGTTCGGGCTGCGGATGCGGGGCCGGGCGAAGGGGGACCGGCTGACGCGCGCCGATGAGCTGCTCGAGCTGGTGGGCCTCGGCGACGCCGGTGACCGCTACCCCTATCAGCTGTCCGGTGGCCAGCAGCAGCGGGTCGCCATCGCCCGCGCGCTGGCGATCGAGCCGACCGTACTCCTGCTCGACGAGCCACTGTCGGCGCTCGATGCGCGCGTCCGCCACCAGCTGCGCGCCGAGATCCGCCAGGTCCAGCAGCGGCTCGGGATCACCGCGCTGTTTGTCACCCACGACCAATCGGAGGCGCTGTCACTGGCCGACCGCGTTGGCGTCATGAGCTCCGGCCGACTCGAGCAGATCGACACTCCCGAGAACGTCTACCGCTACCCGGCAACCCCGTTCGTAGCGGAGTTCGTCGGCGCGATGAACCGTGTAAACGGTCGGATCGCCGACGACGGCGAGGTCGTCGTGCTCGGCCAGCGCGTGCCGCCGACCATACCTGACGCCTACGCACCCGCCACCGCGGTGGAGGTTCTCCTGCGACCGGAGGCCCTCCAGGTGTCGCTCGACTCCGGCGGGCCCGGGGAGATCGTCGAGCGTACGTTTCTCGGTTCGGCGGTGCGCCTGCGGGTGAGCCTCGAAGATGGCGAGGACCTCGTGGTGGAGGCATCGAGCCACGGCGCCGTCTTGCAACTCGGCGCCCGCGTGGCATTGAAGGTGGTCGCAGACCGGGTGGCGGTCACCGCGCGCGGAGCCCCCGCGCTGGCGGTCTCGCCGGAGCTCTGATCCGAGCCCGACGAGCCGCAGGCACCGCACGGCCGTCGCGATCACGATCCGGTCCCGCATGGAGCTGCCGCGAGCGCCGTCACGCTCACGCTGTGCGACGTTTCACGGGCCAGCCAGAATCCCGCGGCTGCGCGAGCGACCGCCTCACTCGAGGCCGTCGAGAACGGCGGCGGCGTGCCCGAGCGCCATCGTCATCCCGAGGCCCGAAGTCACCTCCACGACTCTTGCGCCGGCGAACGGGGAGGTCACGACGAAATGGTTGCCGGCGGTGGCGAGCCGCCCGTCGGTGGCGGTCGGGTAGATGCCGATCCAGCGCTCACGTACCTCGAGCGCCGTGGCGCCGAGCAACCGTCGCGCTTCGCCGAGCAGCAGATCGTCGAGGCGCTCCTCGCGGAACGGCGTGGGGGTGTCGCCGTAGGCGTGGGTGTCGCCGACGATCAGATCCCCCTGCGGAAGTTGCGCGACGATCAGGTGGATTCCCGCCTCGAGCAGCTCCGGCCGGTCCGCGCGAAGGCGCTCGCGCACCCTTTCGGCGGCGGGCTGCGCAGTGAACGCTGGGTAGCGGATCATGCTCAATCCGGTCATCAGCGCGGGGGCGTAGACGCGGTCCTCGGGCGCCGCGATCCGCAACATCTGGAGCTTGCACAGCGTGAGCTGCGAGAGGCCCTCGTGCGGACCCGGCGGGAGCGCGGCGTAATCGGGGCCCGGGCAGATCACGATCCTGGGCGCTCGCACGCTCAACCTCGTGCAGTGCACCACCCCGGGCTCGATCTCGTGGACGGCTGCGCCCCACTCGACGCGCGCGCCATCGTCGTCCTCGAGCAGGCGCGCGAGGCCGCCGACAGCGGCGCGCGGATCGACCCGCAGATCGAGCGTGCCGTGCATCGCGCCGAGCACCTCCCCGGTCGGGATCGGCGCCAGGCGCGCCGCCTCGCGCTCGGTCACCATGCGCGCCGCGCGCAGCGGGTTGGCGGCGGCGCCCTCGAGGACGGCCAGCTCGTCGTGCGCGCGGGCCACGACCAGCGTGCCGGCGTCGCGCACGACAATCCCTGCGCGGGCCCCGAGCTCGACCCATCGCGCGCGCGCGCGAAGCGCGCATGCCAGGTCCTCGCCGTCGCCGATGCCGGTGATGAAGGCATGCCCGAAGTTGCGCACACTCGCCCCGACAGCGCGGTGGTCGCGCTCGAGCAGCGCCACGCGCCATCCCCGGTCGCGCCCCTCCAGCGCGTGGGCGAGGCCGACGATGCCCGCCCCCACGACGCAGAGGTCGGCTTGGATCGTCTCGCGCGTCGGGGGTGACGCCATGTTGCAGATGCAAGTCGATGCGACGCACCGCGGATGTTGCCATCGAGTGACCGCTCGGCTGTCCACGTTGGCGCTGGATCGAGGCACCACTAGAGTCGACCGGATGCCTTCGATGTTCGCCGCCAACGACCGCGGCTACCGCATTCCAGTGCGCCCGGTGCTCGCGATCTGCGCCGACGGCTGGGACCCCGAGTACATGGATGACGCGCTCGAGCGCTCGCTGATGCCGCGACTGGCCGAGACCCTCGCCGGCGGCGGCAGGTACGTTCTGGCCCGCGCCCAGGTGCCGACGTTCACCAACCCCAACAACGTCGCGATCGTGACCGGGGTGAGCGCCGCGCGCAACGGCATTGCCGGAAACCACTTCCGAGACGAGCGTGGTGAGGAGGTCCAGCTGACCGATCCGAGCTTCCTGCGCGCGACCACGATCCACGCCGCGGCCCACGCGGCCGGGATCAGCGTCCTCTGTGTGACCGCCAAGGACAAGCTGCGGGCGCTGCTCGCCTCCGGCGGGGTCCCGGCCTTCAGCGCCGAGCTCGCCCATGAGCAGAGCAGCGCCGACGGAACGCCGCTGACGGAGCTGCTCGGCGCACCGAACCCGGGTATCTACGACTGGCGACTCTCGCCCTACACGATCGACCTCGCCGTCGCGCTGGCGGCCCGGCTCGAGGCTACGCTCGTCTACGCCTCGCTGACCGACTTCGTCCAGCACGCGGCGGCGCCCGGCGAGGCGATGGCCGACGAGTTCTACGCTGCCGTCGATGCTTCGATCGGCGGCGCACTCGACGCCGGGTTCGTCGTCGGCCTCGTCGCCGACCACGGCATGCGATCCAAGACCCTTCCGGACGGCAGCCCCAACGTCCGCTACCTCGACGACGCGCTGGCCGACGCCGGCGTTCAGGGTGGGCACACGCTGTGCCCGATCACCGACCCATACGTCGCCCACCACGCGGCGCTCGGGTCGCTCGCCTGGGTCCACCTCGACGACCTCGACGAGCTGGACCGGGCCCGGGGGGCACTCGCGGCGCTGTCGGGTGTCGAGGCGGTACTTGACCGCTTCGCCGCCGCCGCCGCTTTCGATCTGCCGGCTGACCGGATCGGCGACCTGATCGTGCTGGGCGACGCGACAACCGTGCTGGGCAAGTCGCGCGCGGCCCACGACCTCAGCGCGCTGCACGGAGCGCTCCGCTCGCACGGCGGCCTACACGAGCGGGACGTGCCGATGATCTTCAGCCATCCGCTGCGCGACGGCGCGCTGCGCGGGCGCGAGTTGTACGGCCGCGACCTCCACGACCTGCTCCTCAACGAGCTCGCCTGAGCCGCGACGATGATCGGCGTCGCCACCCTCCCGGTGCACTCCCCCTACAGCGGCGAGCTGGTGGGCGAGGCGCCGCTGGCCGACCTCGCGCGGACGCGCGCGATGCTCGACGCGGGCGCGTCCTACGTGGACGAGCTTCCTCGCCACGAGCGCTCGCGAATCCTGTTCGCGGTGGCCGACGCCCTAACCGGGCGCCTACCCGAGCTCGCGGAGCTGATCAGCGCCGAGTCGGGGCTCTGCCTCAAGGACACGCGCCACGAGGTCGCGCGCGCCGTCGACGTCTTTCGCTTTGCCGCCATCGAGGCTCTACGCGACGACGGCGAGACGTTCGCGGGCGACATCTCGCCCCACGGCCGCGACCGTCGTGCCCATACGCTGAGGGTTCCCGTTCGCCTGGTGGCGGCGATCACGCCGTTCAACCATCCGCTCAACCAGGTGGCGCACAAGCTCGCGCCGGCGATTGCCGCCGGCGCGCCGATCGTCCTGAAACCCTCGGAGAAGACGCCTCTGAGCGCGTTTGCCCTGGTCGAGTTGATCCGCGGCGCCGGGCTGCCCGAGCGGGCGGCGCAGGTTGTCTGTGGCGACCCCGGCGAGATCCTCGAGGCGTTCCTCGCCCACGAGGCGGTCGAGGTCATTTCCTTCACGGGCGGCGTTGCCGTGGGCAAGTCCATCGCCGCCCGCCTCGGCTTCCGGCGTGCCGTGCTCGAGCTGGGCGGCAACGATCCGCTGATCGTCCTCGACGACGCCGATCTCCAGGAGGCAGCGGAGCTCGCGGTGCGCGGCGCCTTCCAGAATTCAGGCCAGCGCTGCACCGCGGTCAAGCGGATCATTGCCGTCGAGGCCATTGCCGACGCGCTGGCTGCTCGCATCACGGAGTCCGCGGCAGCGCTGCGTGCCGGGGATCCGATGGACGAGAGCACCGATGTCGGCACGGTGATCGACGAAGCCGCGGCGAGGACGATCGAGGGGCGCGTTCGCGCCGCCGTGGCCGCAGGCTCCGAGCTCCTCTACGGCGGCGAGCGGGACGGGGCTCTGCTGACGCCGGCGGTTCTCGACCACGTGCCGGCTGATGTCGAGCTCGTCGCTCGGGAGACCTTCGGTCCGGTCGCGCCGATCATTCGCGTCGCTGACCTCGACGGGGCGATCGCGGCCGCCAACTCGACGCCTTACGCGCTCTCGAGCGCCGTCTGCACCTTCGACTGGCGCGCGATAGCGCGCTGCATCCGAGAGGTCCGCGCCGGCACGGTGAACGTCCGCGAGGTGCCCGGCTGGCGCACCGAACTGACACCGTTCGGCGGTGTCGGCGACAGCGGCCTCGGCGTCAAGGAGGGGGTGCGCGAGGCAATCCGCGCGATGTCCTTCACCAAGCTCTACACGCTTCCCTGGTCGTGAGCGACGCCGCCGCGACCGTCGACGAGATCATCGTCGCCTGCCACTCGATGGAGGGGCTGCCCTACGACGGCGAGCCGGTCGATCAGCTCCAGCACGCGCTGCAGTGCGCCTGGCTCGCGCAAGCCGAGCGCGACGACGACGACGAGTTCGTCATCGCCTGCTTGCTGCATGACATCTCGCGGGCGCCGGCGGTCGCCGGGATCGCGTACGACGGTCCGCAGGAGCACCATGGCGAGGCGGCGGCGCGCTGGCTTGAGCCGCGCGTTGGAGCACGCGTCGCGTGGCTGGCCGAGCAACACGTGGCGGCCAAGCGCTTCCTGGTCGCCACCGATCCCTCCTACCGTGGGCAGCTGAGTGAGGTCTCGGCGCGCACGCTGCGGGCGCAGGGTGGAGCGATGAGCCCCGCTGAGGTCGAACGCTTTCGCGGCAACGCGGATTGGGCGCAGGCGGTGGCGTTGCGGCGGATCGACGACCGCGGCAAGATCGTCGGGCTCGAGGTTCCGGCAGTCGAGACCTACCGCGGCATGCTCATGCGGGT
Organism: uncultured Solirubrobacterales bacterium; assembly: GCA_963709225.1. Taxonomy (GTDB): domain Bacteria; phylum Actinomycetota; class Thermoleophilia; order Solirubrobacterales; family Solirubrobacteraceae; genus Palsa-513. The sequence continues at coordinate 822,490 of CAVPVM010000004.1, read as the reverse complement.
GGTCGAGAGGGCGGGAGCCACGACGGCGTGAGCAGCTCCGGCGCCACCCTCGCCGGGCAGTGCGAGGCGCCGGGCGTGTTGGCGCGAGCGCTCGCTGATCATCGGCCGGGACACGCGCTCGCGCGCGCCTTCCACACTGATTGCGAGATCTACGGCTGCGAGCTCGAGACGATCTGGCGGTCGAGCTGGTTGTTCGCCGGCGCCAGTGCCCAGGCGGCAGCCCCCGGCGGACGAGTCGGCCCCGAGCCGCCGGCGCCCAGCCCTCGTCTGCCATACTCAGACGCTCGCGATGCCAAAGATGAAGACCCACTCCGGCGCCAAGAAGCGCTTCAAGACGACCGCCACGGGCAAGGTCAAGGGCCGGCACGCCTTCACGAGCCACATCCTCGAGAAGAAGTCGCCCAAGCGCAGGCGGCGCCTCGGGCAGGACGCGATCATCTCCGACCACGACGCGCCGCGCATCAAAAAGATGCTGGGGATCGGCTCATGACCCGCGTCAAGCGCTCACTGCACGCCAAGAAGAAGCGTCGCGCGACGCTCGAGTTGACGAAGGGCTTCCGCGGCGAGGCCAACTCGAACTACAAGCGCGCCAAGGAAGCGCTGATGAAGGCGGACGCCTACGCCTACCGCGACCGGCGCAACCGCAAGCGCGACTTCAGGCGGCTGTGGATCACGCGCATCAACGCGGCCGCGCGCGAGTGCGGCATGAGCTACTCGCAGCTGATCCACGGGCTGACGCTGGCCGGCATCACGCTCGACCGCAAGGTGCTGTCCGATATCGCCGTGCGCGATCCCGAGACCTTCCGCCGATTTGCCGACGCCGCCCGCGAGGCTTCGGCTGCCTGACGCACCACGCCGAAAGCAACACCTCCCGGGCGCCGCTCCTGACAGGACGGCGCCTTTTTTTGTGCAATGACGATCACATCAGCGACAAACCAGCATCTCACCGAAATTCGCAAGCTCTCACGCGCCGCGACACGCGCGCGGATGGGTCGCTTCGTCGTCGAGGGAGAGGATTTCTTGGAAGCGGCTGCCGCCGCCGGAGTCTCACCGCTCTATGTGCTCTGCGCGCAGGGCGACAGATCCGCCGCACGCAACGGCTGGTTGGAGGTGGCGCCGGCGCTGCTGGCCAAGGTCTCCGAGCTGGGGTCCTCGTCTCGGGTGATCGCCGTTTTCGAGGAGCGGTGGGGCTCGCCGGCCGGGCCGCTCGCGGTGGCACTGTGGGGGCTCGGCGACCCGGGCAACGTCGGCACGATCGTGCGCTCGGCCCAGGCCTTCGGCGCGTCCTGCGTGGCGCTCGGTCCGGGCACCGCCGACCCCCACGGGCGCAAGGCCGTCCGCGCGTCGATGGGCGCGATCTTCGGCACGACCCTCGCCCGCGTCGGCGGGCTGGCCGAGCTGCCCGGCCAGCTCGTCGCGCTCGTACCGGGCGCCGGCGAGCCGCTGGAGGGACCGTTCGAGCAGACCACGACGCTGCTGCTCGGAGGCGAACGCGAAGGTCTTCCTGAAGAACTGGTGAAACAGTGCCATGAGGTGCGCCACATTCGACAGGTCGCAGGAGACTCGCTGAACGCCGCGATGGCCGCGACGGTGGCGCTGTATGAGACGACTAGGATGGCCGCCGGATGAGCGCTCTGGAGCGGATCGCGGCCCTGCGTGCGCAGGCGGAGGCTGCGGTTGCGGGCGCCACCGACACGGCGGCGCTCGAGCAGCTGCGGGTCGCCTATCTCGGCCGCAAGGCCGAGCTGCCGCAGCTGCTGCGCGGCGTGGCCGAGCTGGCACCGGCGGAGCGCTCCGCGGTCGGCGCCGCCGCCAACGCGGCGCGCCAGGCGCTTGGCGAGCTGATCGCCGCGCGCGAGGCGCAGCTCGCTGCCGCCGAGCTCGACGCGCGGCTTGCGGGGGACCGCGTCGACGTCACGCTGCCGGCGGTTCCGGCCTTCGCGCCCGGTCACCTGCACCTGCTGACCCAGACGCGGCGCGATCTCGAGGACGTCTTCGTCGGCCTCGGCTTCGCGATCGCCGAGGGGCCCGAGATCGAGCTGGCGGCCTACAACTTCGACGCCCTCAACACCGACGCGACGCATCCCTCGCGCGCCCGCAGCGACACGTTCTACATCAGCGACGAGGCGGTCCTTCGCACGCACACCTCGCCGGTCCAGGTGCGCTCGATGATGGCCGCGCCGCCGCCGCTCTACGTCGTCGCGCCCGGCCGCGTCTTCCGCCTGGACCACGACGCCACCCACACGCCGCAGTTTCACCAGCTCGAGGGGCTGGCGGTCGACGAGGGCATCACGCTCGCCGACCTCAAGGGCACGCTGCTGGCATTCGCGCGAGCGATCTTCGGCGAGCAGCGCGAGGTGCAGCTGCGCCCGCACTTCTTCCCGTTCACCGAGCCGAGCGTCGAGGTCGACGTGTCCTGCTTCAACTGCGCGCACGGCCAGCTGCCCGACGGCTCGCGCTGCCCGCTGTGCAAGGGCTCGGGCTGGCTGGAGATCCTCGGCGCCGGGATGGTCGACCCGAACGTGTTCGAGTACGTCCGCGACCACGGCTACGACCCGGACGCAGTCACCGGCTTCGCTTTCGGCATGGGGATCGAGCGGATCGCGATGCTGCGTCACGGGATCCCCGACCTGCGGCTGTACTTCGAGAACGACCTGCGCTTCCTCGAGCAGTTCGGGGCGAGGTAGAGCCGATGCTCGTCCCGCTCGAATGGCTGCGCGAGTACTGCGACCCGCCGCTCTCCACGGAGCAGCTCGCGGAGCGTCTGACGCTGACCGGCACCAAGGCCGAGCGCTGGTTCCGCTACGGCGTCGGCTCGGGTGAGGGATACGTCGTCGGCGTCGTGCTCGAGGCCGCCGCGCACCCCGACGCCGACCGCCTGCGGGTGTGCCGCGTCGATCTCGGCGATGGCGAGCCGGCGACGATCGTCTGCGGCGCGCCCAACGTCGCCGCCGGGCAGACGGTCGCCGTCGCGCGCCCCGGCGCGGTCCTCCCTGACGGGCGCACCCTGGGTGCCGCGAAGCTGCGCGGCATCGTCAGCGAGGGGATGATCCTCGCGACCGACGAGATCGCGCTCGGCGGCGATCACGCCGGCATCCTCGTGCTGGACGCCGGTCCCGCGCCGGGCACGCCGCTGGGCGAGATCCTGCCGCTCGGCAGCGACGTGATCGAGCTCGAGATCACGCCCAACCGCCCGGACTGCCTGGCGATCTACGGTGTCGCGCGCGAGGCCGCCGCGGCCACCGGGGCAGCGCTCGAGCCGCCGCCCTGGAGCGAGGATCCGGGGAGCTTCGAGGGCGACCCGCCCGGCATCGCGATCGTCGTCGAATGCCCCGAGCTGTGCCCCCGGTTCACCGCGCGCGTGTTCGAGGAGGTGACGATCGGACCGTCGCCGCTGTGGCTCGCGGCCCGCCTGCTCGCCGCCGGGATGCGCCCGATCTCAAACGTCGTCGACATCACCAACTACGCGATGCTGCTGAGCGGCCAGCCGCTGCACGCGTTCGACCTCGACGCCGTCGCCGGCGGGCGGCTGATCGTTCGCCGGGCGCTCGACGGCGAGACGGTCGTGACGCTCGACGCAACGACACGGACGCTTGACTCCGAGATGGTCGTGATCTGCGACGCCGACGGCCCGACGTCGATCGCCGGGATCATGGGCGGCGAGCGCTCCGAGGTCGCAGCGGAGACGACGCGGGTGCTGCTCGAGGCGGCGAGCTGGAACGGCGCAAACATCCAGCGCAGCGCGGTCCGCCTCGGGCTGCGCAGCGAGGCCTCGGCGCGCTTCGAGAAGGGCCTCTCGCCCGGCTCGACGCTCGAGGCGCAGGCGATCGCTTCGGCATTGCTGGTCGAGCTGTGCGGCGCGCGCCTGCTGCCCGGCACGATCGACGTCGGCGGACCCGGAGCCGAGGGGCCGGCGATCGAGCTGCGGCCGGCGCGCGTCAACGCGCTGCTGGGCGCGGAGATCCCGCCGGCGCGCTGCGTGGAGATCCTCACCGCGCTCGACTTCGGCGTGCAGGACGGCACGCCGCTGCGCGTCCACGTCCCCCACCAACGCCGCCGCGACGTCACGCGCGAGATCGACCTGATCGAGGAGGTCGCGCGGATCGACGGACTCGAGCGGCTGCCCGCCACGCTGCCACCGCGCCGCGCCGCCGCCGGCCGCCTGACGCACCCGCAGCTTCTGCGCCGGCGCGCCGAGGACGCTCTCGCCGCGCGCGGGCTCTCGGAGATCGTCGGCTGGAGCTTCACCGAGCCGCGCCTGCTGGAGCGGCTGCGGATCCCCGCGGAGGATCCGTTGAGCCGCGTGGTCGAGCTCGAGAACCCGATGTCTGAGACCTGGTCGATCCTGCGCCCGACGCTGCTCGGATCGCTGCTCGAGGCCGCCGAGCGGAACGTGTCGCGCGGCTTTCGCGACCTGGCGCTGTTCGAGTCAGGCACCGTCTACCGCGCGGCCGCCGACGGTCCACTCGCCGACGAGCACCATGCGCTTGCCGTGCTGATCGCCGGCGAGCTGGCTCCGGCCGGCTGGCGCGGAGAGCCCGCGGTGCCCGCGGACTTCTTCGCGGCCAAGGGTCTGCTCGCCGCCGTGCTCGACACGCTCGGCGTCGACTGGAGCGTCGCCGCGGAGCAGCGGCCGTTCCTGCACCCCGGTCGCGCCGCCGTCGTGCTCGCCGGCGAGCGCCGGCTCGGCTTCCTGGGCGAGCTGCATCCGCTCGTCGCCGCGCAGTGGGACCTCGAGCGCGCCGCGGTCTGGGCGATCGATCTGGGCGCGGCCGCCGAGCTCGCGCCGGAGCTCGCCGCCTACCAGCCGTTCGCCGAGTACCCGCCGCTGCGCGAGGACCTCGCCGTGGTGGTGCCCGACGCCGTCACGGCCGCCGAGCTGATCGCGGTCGTGCGCGAGGCGGGCGGCGCTGCGCTGGCGGGCGTCGAGGTGTTCGACGTCTATCGCGGCGCGCAGGTGGGGGAGGGGCGCGTGTCGCTCGCCCTGCACCTCGAGTTCCGCGCCGCCGACCGCACGCTGCTCGACGAGGACGTGGCGGCGCTTCGGGCGCAGATCGCCGCGGCGCTCGCCGAGCGGCTGGGCGGTGAGCTGCGTGCCTGAGCACCCCTCCGTACTCGTCGTCGGCGCGTCCGGCTACGCCGGCGCGATAGCCGCAGACCTGCTGTGGCGCCACCCGCGCTTTGAGCTGGCGGCGATCACCGCGCGCGAGGACGCCGGCCGGGCGCTGCACGAGCTCTACCCGCAGCACCGCGTGCCGCTGAAGCTCGAGGCGCTCGAGCTCGACCGCGCGGCGGCCTGCGACGCCGCGATCGTCGCCTACCCGCACGGCAGCGCCGCGCCGGTCGTCGCCGGCCTGCTCGAGCGCGGGCTGCGGGTCGTCGACCTCTCCGCCGACTTCCGCCTGCGCTCGGTCGAGGCCTACGAGGACTGGTATGTGCCGCACCCGCATCCGGAGCTGATCTCGCGCGCCGTATACGGGCTGACCGAGTACAACCGCGAGGCGATCGCCGGGGCGGCGCTGGTCGCCTGCCCCGGCTGCTTCCCGACCGCCGCGATCCTCGCGCTCGGGCCGCTCGCGCAGGCGGGCCTGATCGCCGACGTCGTGATCGACGCCAAGACCGGCGTCTCCGGGATGGGCAAGCAGCCGCGCGAGGCCAACCACTTCGTCGCCGTGACCGAGAATGTGCGCCCCTACGGTGTCGGCGCGCACCGCCACATGCCGGAGATCGACCAGGAGCTGGCGGCGCTCGGGGCGCCCGTGCCGATCGTCTTCGTGCCGCACCTGCTGCCGATCGATCAGGGCGAGCTGCTGTCCTGCTACGTCACCACGACGCGGCCGCTCGGGCAGGCGGAGCTCGTCCAGATCTACGAGCGCCGCTACGGCGATGAGCCGTTCGTCGAGCTGGTCGCGGTGCCCCCGGGCGTGCGCGACGTGCGCGAGACCAACGTCTGCGCGATCAACGTCCACGCCGACGAGCGCACCGGAAAGGCGTTCGTGTTCGCGGCGATCGACAACCTCTGGAAGGGGACCGCGTCGCAGGCGATCGCCAACCTCAACCTGATGTTCGGCTTCGACGAGGGAATGGGGCTTCGGTGAGCGTAGGGCTGTTTCACTCGCGCTGGGCACAGCGGCCCGCCGGGCTGCGCGACGGCGACGCCATGCCGTCGGGCTTTCGCCACGCCGGGATCGCCTGCGGCGTCAGGTCTCCCGGCTCGGCGGAGCTCGACCTCGGCCTGATCGTCGCCGACGCGCCCGCCACCGTCAGCGCCGCCCGCTTCTGCGATTCCGGCGTGCTCGCCGCGCCCGTGCTCGTGACCCGCGACCGCTGCGAGCGCGGCGCGATCCGCGCGGTCGTCGCGAACTCCGGTAACGCCAACGCAGCGACCGGGGAGGCCGGGATCGAGGCGGCCGCCCGCGTCCAGGAGGCCGCCGCGGCGGCGCTCGGACTCGCTGCCGGCGAGGTCGCGGTCGCCTCGACCGGGGTGATCGGCGTGCCGCTGCCCGATCAGCGAATCGCGGCGGCGCTGCCGGCGCTGGTCGCGGCGCTCGGCACCGACCCGACCGGTTTCGCGCACGCGATCCGAACCACCGACGCGATCGACAAGCACGGGGCGCTGAGGGCCGATCTGCCGGCAGGCAGCATAAATCTCGCCGCGCAGGCGAAGGGGGCGGGGATGATCTCGCCGCGCTTCGCGACGATGCTGTGCTTCGTGCAGACCGACGCGGCGCTCGAGCGCCAGAGCGCGGAGCGGCTGCTCGGCGACGCCGTGAAGCGGTCGTTCGACCGGATCAGCGTCGACGGGCAGCTGTCCACCAACGACACGGTGATCCTGATGGCGAGCGGTGAGAGCGGCGTGACGGTCGCGCCCGGCAGCGATGACGAGGCGGCGTTCGGCCAGGCGCTCGACGCGCTGCTGCGCGCGCTGGCGCTCGCGATGGTCGCCGACGGCGAGGGCGCCAGGCGGATCGGGCGCGTGCTCGTGCGCGGCGGCGATGCGCTGGCGGCCGAGCGCGTGGCGCGCGGGGTGGCCGACTCGCCGCTCGTCAAGACCGCGCTGTTCGGCGGTGACCCCAACTGGGGCCGGATCGCGCAGGCGATCGGCGCCGCGATGCCGGGCAGCGCGCCGCTTCGCTTCGAGATCGCGATCGAGGGGATCACCGTCGCTCGTGACGGCGCGCTCGCCCGGTTCGACCCCGCCGTCCTCGCCGCCGCGGTGGCGCGGGATGAGGTGCTGTATGAGATCGGCCTGCCGGGCGAGGGCTGCGAGGCCGAGCTGTTCTTCTCCGATCTCGGCTACGACTACGTGAAGATCAACGCCGAGTACACGACATGAGCCCCAACTCCCCCAACGAAATGGCCGGCCGCTGATGCGCGACGTCGCAACCCTGCTCGAGGCGCTCCCCTACATCCGCGAGTTCCACGGCTCGACCGTGGTGATCAAGTACGGCGGCGCGGCGATGGATGACCCGCTGCTGCGCGAGGAGTTCGCGCGCGATGTCGTGCTGCTCAAGTACGTCGGCATCAGGCCCGTCGTCGTGCACGGCGGCGGCCCCGATATCACGGCTTACATGAAGCGCCTCGACATGCCCGTCGAGTTCGTCGGCGGCCTGCGCGTGTCCGACGAGGCGACGGTCGAGATCGTCAAGATGGTGCTGGTCGGCAAGCTGAACACCGACATCGTGCTGCGGATCGGCCGCCACGGCCAGCCGGCGGTCGGCCTCTCCGGCGACGACGGCCGCCTGCTGCGCTGCTCGCGCCGCAGCGCGCCGGGCGGCGAGGACATCGGCTTCGTCGGCCAGATCGACCAGGTCGACGCGGATGTGATCAACCACATCGCGCGTGACTACATCCCGGTCGTCGCCTCGGTCGGCGCGGACGAGGAGGGCAACTCCTACAACATCAACGCGGATGAGGCGGCCGCCGCGATCGCCGTCGCGATGGGAGCCCGCACGGCGATCTTCCTGACCGACGTGCGCGGCTGGCTGCGCGACCCGACCGACCCCGACAGCCTGATCGCGCAGGCCACGGTGGCCGAGGTCGGCGACGCGCTGGAGGGGATCGAGGGCGGCATGCGGCCGAAGCTCCAGGCGTGCGTGGACGCGGTTCGCGGCGGCGTCGGCGCGGCGCAGATCATCGACGGGCGCCTCGAGCACTCGCTGCTGCTCGAGCTCTTCACCGACGCCGGGATCGGCACGAAGGTGACCGCGTGAGCGCCGTCCGGTCCGCCGACGCCCACCTGACGCCGAACTACGCGCGCTACCCGGTCGAGTTCGCGCGCGGGGAGGGCGCGCGCCTGTGGGACTGCGGCGGCGTCGAGTACCTGGACTTCCTCGCCGGCATCTCGGTCTCGAGCGTCGGCCACTGCCACCCCGCCGTCGTCGCCGCGATCCGCGAGCAGGCGGGGCGGCTGCTGCACGTGGGCAACCTCTACTACACCGAGCCGATGGCGACGCTCGCGGGCCGGCTCGCCGAGTGCTCGCTGGGCGGCAAGGTGTTCTTCACCAACTCGGGCACCGAGGCCGTCGAGGCGGCCCTGAAGTGCGCGCGCAAGGCGCGGCAGGGGGGGACGATCGTGTCGCTCCACGGCGCCTTTCACGGGCGCACCTACGGCGCGCTCTCGGCGACGCCGCAGGAGTCCAAGCAGGCGCCGTTCGCGCCGCTGGTGGGCGGCTTCATCAGCGTCGATCCGACGATCGAGGCGATCGCCGCGGCGCTCGACGAGGGCACCGCGGCGCTGATCCTCGAGCCGATCCAGGGGGAGACCGGCGTGCACGTGCTGGGCGACGAGCTGCTGCGCTTCGCCCGGGCGCGCTGCGACGAGGTCGGCGCGACGCTGATCTTCGACGAGATCCAGACCGGCCTCGGGCGCACCGGCACGGCGTGGGCGTATCAGCACGGCGACGTCACGCCCGACCTGCTGGTGACCGCGAAGGCGCTCGCCGGCGGCCTGCCGATGGGCGCGCTGATCACCGGCGCCCGCCACGCCGACACGTTCGCCCCCGGCGACCACGGCTCGACCTTCGCCGGCGGCCCGGTCGTCAGCGCGGCGGCGCTCGCGGCGCTCGACGTGCTGCTCGACGAGGCGCTGCTGGCGCGTGTGCGCGAGCTCGGCGAGCTCGCGCGCGAGCGGCTGGCGACGCTGCCGCACGTCGTCGAGGTGCGCGGCCGCGGGCTGATGATCGGCTTTGACCTGGACATCGACGCGCCCGAGATCGTGCGGCGCGCGCTGCTCGAGCAACACCTGGTGATCAACGCGACCGGGCCGGTCACCGTGCGGCTGCTGCCGCCGCTGGTGATCGGCGAGGCGGAGGTCGAGGACGCCATGGCGCGCCTGGCGGCGGTGCTCGCCTGAGATGCGCCGCGCGCTCGGCGACGGCTACGAGCTCGACGACGACCGCGCGCGGATCGACGTCGACTTCGTGTTCAACTACCTCTCGCTTGAGTCCTACTGGGCGCGGGGGCGCACGCGCGAGGTGGTCGAGGGGTCGATCGCCGGGTCCGCGCGCGTGATCGGCGTCTACCTCGACGATCAGCAGGTCGGCTTCGCGCGCGTGATCTCCGACGGCGCGGTGCTCGCCTACCTCGGCGACGTGTTCGTCGATCCCGCCCACCGCGGCCGCGGCCTCGGCGTCGAGCTGGTCCGCGAGGCTGTCGACGGCGGCCCCCAGCGCGACCTCAGTTGGCGCCTGGACACCAGCGACGCGATGGAGCTGTACGTGAAGTTCGGCTTTCGCGAGCGCGTCGCGCCGCCGGTGCACATGGAGCGCGGGGCGCGGCGGGGCGACTGACGCGCGACGCTCAGACGCGCAGCGACGCGCGCATCCGCAGCGTGGGCTCACCGCTTCGCTCGTGCGTGTTGGTCGCGCCGTCGGCGGCGAAGCCGAGATGCGCATAGAACGCTTGCGCCGCCGAGTTCTCGGTCAGCACCCAGAGCGACATCTCGTCCGACCCCTGGGACCGGCCGAGATCTCTCGCCGAATCCATCAGCGCCCGCCCGATTCCCTGGCGCCAGCAGCCCGGGTCGATGTACAGGGCGGCGAGCTCACACGTGTGCTCGTCGAGGTCGCCGTCCGGGCTGGTCGTCACGACCGTCGCGAAGCCGACGACCGTCGCGCCGGCCTGCGCCACCAGCGTCCTGGACTCCCCGCGGATGTTTCCGCTGGTGAGCCAGCCCTCCCACTGGACTGTCCGCGCGGCGACCGACTGCGCGGCGAGCACGTCGTCGGGCACGATGCCGCGGTAGGCGACCCGCCAGGCGCTCACGTGCACGCCCGCGATCGCGGCTGCATCGGCGATCACGGCCCGGCGGATGGCGATCGCGGTCACAGGCGGAGCGTAAATGGACCGAGCGCCCGAACGCACGGGCGCGGGACCCGCCGGGCGGCGGCGCGCCGGTAGGCTTGCGCACCGATGAGCGACCACGAGTTCGCGCCGCGCACCGCCGCCTACCAGGCCGATCCGGCCGAGGTTCATCGGGTGCTGCTGCTCTACAGCGGCGGCCTGGACACCAGCGTGATGCTGCGCTGGATCCAGGAGCGCTACGAGGCGGAGGTCGTGACGCTGACCGTCAACCTCGGGCAGCCGGGGGAGGACTACGCGGTGATCGAGGGCAAGGCGCGCCAGATCGGCGCGGTCGAGTGCCACATCGTGGATGCGCGTGATGAGTTCGCGAACGAGTATCTGGCGCCGGCGATCAAGGCGAACGCGCTCTACGGCGGCGGCTATCCGCTGTTCACGGCGCTCGGGCGGCCGCTGATCGCGAAGCTCGCGGTCGAGTATGCGCGGCGCAGCGGCTGCGACACGATCGCGCACGGCTGCACCGGCAAGGGCAACGACCAGGTTCGCATCGACGGCACGATCGCGACGCTCGCGCCGGAGCTGAAGGTGATCGCGCCGGTGCGCGAGTGGGCGATGGGGCGGGAGGAGGAGATCGCCTACGCGCGCGAGCATGGGATCCCGGTCAAGGGCGGCGTCGAGGTCGTGCCGTACTCGATCGACGACAACCTCTGGGGACGCTCGTCGGAGGGCCGCTGGATCGAGGACCTCGCGCGCGCGCCCGAGGAGGACGTCTTCCAGCTCGTCACGCCGCCGCGCCTCGCGCCCGATCAGCCGGCGCGGATCGACCTGCGGTTCGAACGCGGGCTGCCGGTGGCGCTCGACGGCGAGCAGCTGGCGCTGGCCGAGCTGATCGAGCGGGTCGGGGAGATCGGCGCCCGCCACGGCGTCGGGATCATCGACCACATCGAGGACCGGATCGTCGGCCTCAAGGTGCGCGACATCTACGAGGCGCCGGCCGCGGCGATCATCCTGGCGGCGCACGCCGAGCTCGAGAAGCTGGTCTGCACGATCCACCAGAACCAGTTCAAGGCGGGCCTCGACCGCCAGTGGGCCTACCTGGTCTACGCCGGCCTGTGGTGGGAGCCGCTGCGTGGCGACCTCGACGCCTACATGGAGTCGGTCAACGCGCAGGTCAGCGGCACGATCGGGCTCGAGCTCTACAAGGGCACCGCGCGGGTCATCACGCGCGCCTCCCCGAATGCCGTCTATGACCAGTCGCTGGCGTCGTTCGCCGAATCCGGCGGGCTCTTCTCGCAGACCGCCTCGCCCGGTTTCATCGAGCTGTGGACGCTCCAGTCGCGCATGGCGTGGCGGCTGCGGAACGGCTGAGAGTCCCTCCCGGCGTCCTTTCGCGCAACGTGCGCACAATGCTGCGCGGGCGTCCGTCAGCGACCGCGTCAACGACGGCGGCGGACGCCGGAGGCGTCGGGCCGCCCCATTAGGATCAGAAGCCGGATGACCGAGACCGCCTGCGCCCACCTCCATGTGCACTCGGAGTACTCGCTGCTCGATGGAGCGTCGAAGATCGCGGGCCTCGTGGAGCGTGCGGCGTCGTTCGGCCAGCCGGCGCTTGGGCTGACCGACCACGGCGTGATGAATGGCGCGGTCGAGCTCTATCAGGCCGCGCGGAAGGTGGGGATCAAGCCGATCGTTGGCTGCGAGGTGTATTTCGTCGACGACCATCGCGCCGTCGCGACGCCCGGTCATCGGCTCGAGCACAACCACCTGACGCTGCTCGCGCGCAGCGACGCCGGCTACCGCAACCTGGTGCAGCTGTCGTCAGCCGGCTTCCTCGAGGGGCTCCAGCGGGGCAAGCCGACCGTCGACATGGAGCAGATCGCGCGCTACGGCGACGGGGTGATCGCGCTGACCGGCTGCCTCGCCTCGCGGCTGTGCTCGCGGATCGCCGATGGGCGGATCGCCGAGGGCCGCGAGCACGTCGACGCGCTGATCGGGGCGCTCGGGCGCGAGAACGTGTACTTCGAGGTTCAGAAGAACGGCTTGGCGCTGCAGGATCGCTGCAACGAGGAGATCGTGCGCCTCGCCGGCGAGATGGGCGGCTCGCTGGTCGGGACCGGCGACGTCCACTACCTGCGCCGCGAGGACTATCACCACCACGCGGCGCTCCTGTGCGTGCAGACCAAGAGCACGCTGGCCGAGCCGAAGATCCGCTTCGAGACCAACGAGTTCTACCTCAAGGACTCGGCCGAGATGGCGGAGGCCTTCGCGCAGTGGCCGCAGGCGATCGCGTCGACGATCGAGATCGCCGAGCGCTGCAACGTCGAGCTCGAGCTGGACCGCCAGCTGATCCCCGCCTACCCGGTCCCCGAGGGCGAGACCGATCGCAGCTACCTGCGGGAGCTGGTGGAGAAGGGCCTGCGCGAGCGCTACGGCGACCCGCCGCCCGCGGCGACGCTCGAGCGGATGGAGTCCGAGCTCGAGGTGATCGACCGGATGGGCTTCAACGCCTACTTCCTGATCGTCTGGGACTTCGTCGATTTCGCCAAGCGCAACGGGATCGCGGTCGGACCGGGCCGCGGCTCGGCCGCCGGCTCGATCGTCGCCTACAGCCTCAAGATCACCGACGTCGACCCGCTCGCCTACGACCTGCTGTTCGAGCGCTTCCTGAACCCCGAACGCGTGTCGATGCCGGACATCGACATCGACTTCTCCGTCCGCGGCCGCGAGCGGGTGCTGCGCTACGTGGTCGAGAAGTACGGGCGCGAGTCGGTCGCGCAGATCATCACGTTCGGCAAGATGGCGCCGCGGCAGGCCACGCGTGATGCGGCGCGCGTGCTCGGGCACGACTACGGCGTCGGCGACCGCCTCGCGAAGCTGATCCCCGATCCCCAGCAGGGGCGCGCGCCGTCGTTCGCGGAGTGCCTGGCCGATGGCGAGCCGCTGCGCGCGACCTACGACAGCGATCCGGTGGCGCGCGAGATCATCGACACCGCGCGCGGCCTGGAGGGCGTCGTGCGCAACTCCTCGATCCATGCCGCCGCGGTCGTGATCGCGGATCGCCCGCTGACCGACATCGTCCCGCTCCAGCTCGCCGACGCCGGCCTTGACGAGGGCGGTGAGCGCCAGTTCCGCACGGTGACGCAGTTCTCGATGAAGCCGATCGAGGAGATCGGGCTGCTGAAGATGGACTTCCTGGGGCTTCGCAACCTCGACGTGATCGAGGACGCGCTGGACATCATCGAGCGCTCCAGCGGGATGCGCCCGGACATGGCGACGCTGCCGCTCGATGACCCTGCCACCTATGAGATGCTCGCCGCCGGCGACAGCGTCGGCGTCTTCCAGTTCGAGTCCGAGGGCATGCGCGAGGCGCTGAAGAAGGTCCGCCCGGACCGCTTCGACGACCTCGTCGCGCTCAACGCGCTCTACCGCCCGGGCGCGCTCGACCAGATCCCGACCTACGCGCGCGGCAAGCGCAACCCGGAGTCGATCGTCTACGCCGACGAGCGGCTGCGCCCGATCCTCGACTCCTCGATGGGCGTGATCCTCTACCAGGAACAGGCGATGCGGATCGCCAAGGAGATCGCCGGCTTCTCGGGCGCCAAGGCCGACGACCTGCGCAAGGCGATCGGCAAGAAGAACCGCGCGGCGATGGCCAAGCTGAAGCCCGAGTTCGTGGCGGGCGCGCGCGCCAGCGGCACCTCCGACGCGGTGATCGACCTGCTTTGGTCGACCAACGAGAAGTCCGCCGACTACTCGTTCAACCGCAGCCACGCCGCCTGCTACGGCCTGATCGCCTACCGCACGGCATGGCTGAAGGCCAACCATCCCGCCGAGTACATGGCGGCGCTGATCTCCTCGGTGATGTCGACCAAGGACCGGGTGCCGTTCTTCGTGGCCCGCTGCGAGGAGATGGGGATCGAGATCCTGCCCCCCGACGTCAACCTCTCAGGCCACGAGTTCACGGTCGTGCAGCGGCGGATCCGCTTCGGCCTGGACGCCGTCAAGGGCGTCGGCTACCAGGCCGTCGAGGCGATCATCCGCGCCCGCGAGGAGGGCGGCTCGTTCACCTCGCTGTGGGACTTCTGCGAGCGGGTCGACGGGCGGTCGGTGAACAAGAAGGCGATCGAGGCGCTGATCAAGTGCGGCGCGCTCGGCTCGACCGGGGCGACCCGGCGGGGCATGCTCGAAGTGCTCGAACAGGCGCAGGGCGCCGGCCAGAAGGCGCAGCAGGACGCGCTGATCGGGCAGGGCTCGATCTTCGACCTCGGCGACCTCGGCGCGCCGGTGAACGGACATGCCGCCGTGCGCCCGCCGATCTCGAGCGTCGAGTTCGACCAGCGGGAGTTGCTCGCGGTCGAGAAGGAGGCAATCGGCCTGTTCATCTCAGCGCACCCGTTGAAGGCCGTGCGCGAGGCCCTGACGCTCGCCGTCGACTGCCCGCTCTCGGCTGTCGCCGAGCGTCCCGACAAGGCGACCGTGACGATCGGGGGGATCGTCACGCAGGCGCGAAAGATCCGCACGCGGGCCGGCGCCGACATGATGTTCGCGACGCTCGACGACCTGGAGGGGCAGGTCGAGATCATCGTCTTCGGCTCGGCGCTTGAGAAGTTCGAAGGCAGCCTCGCGGTCGATTCGATCGTGGTCGTGAGGGGCCGCGTCGACCAGAAGGAGGAGGGCCGCACCTCGGTCGTCGCCCAGTCCGTGGAGGCGTTCCGCCCCGACGCCGAGGAGGTGGCCCGCGCCCAGGCCGTCGTGCTTGAGGCCGCGCAGGCCAAGCCGCTGCACGTCCGCGTCGGCGACGCCTGCCGCCTCGACGCGGTGATCGACGATCTCAAGAGCGTGCTCGGGACGTTCCCGGGTGCATCGGAGGTCGTGATCGAGCTCTCCGATGAGCGGCGGGTGCGGCTCGGGAGCGAGTTTCGCGTCGAGCCGAGCCCGGGCCTTCGGGCCGAGCTCGAACACCTGCTCGGCGGACCGGCGCGCCTCGTCGCGTAGGAGCGGGGGGAGCGGGAGGGCGTGGTCGCGGGTCGCGGGTCGTGCGATGCACGCGCTGTGCCGGCGAGGTTTGCGTGCGAGCAGGCGTGCGCCGGGTCGCGTCCGCGGCTCAGTAGTCGAGCAGGCTGACCACGAGCGCGACCTCCTCGGCGGTCGGTCCGCTGCGGTCCGGTCCGGGCGTTTCGAGCACGCACGCGAGGCTGTGGAAGCGCGGCTCGTTGACGAACGCGCGGGCACCCTCGATCCCGAGCTCGCCCTCGCCGATGTTCGCATGACGGTCGCGGTTTGAGCCGAGCGGAGTCTGGGAGTCGTTCAGGTGCAGCGAGCCCACACGGCCGCGCCCGACGATCCGCTCGCCCTCGTCCAGCACGGCGGCGAGCGACGGCGGCGTGCGGATCTCGTAGCCGGAGGCCAGCAGGTGGCAGGAGTCCAGGCACAGGCCGAGGCGGTCGTGGCCGCCGCCGGCTTCCAGCAGCGCCGCGAGCTCCTCGAAGGAGCGGCCGAGCGTGCCGCCGGCGCCGGCCGTGTTCTCGAGGTGCAGCGGGCAGCGCTCCGAATCCGCGAGCGCCGCCGCGAACACCCTGCCGGCCCGCTCGATCGCGGGTCCGACCGGTCCGGTCAGGGCGGATCCCGGATGCACGACGACGGCGGTGGCGCCGATGCCATCGCCGACGCGCAGCGAGTGGGTCAGCGACGCGAGTGACTTGGCGGCGATCTCGGGGTCCTCGGAGGCGCAGTTGACGAGGTAGACGGCATGGATCAGGACGGCGCCGATCGCGCTCGCCGCCTGCGCCTCGCGGAAGCGCGCGAAGTCCTCCTCGCCGTAGGCGGTCGGGCGCCAGGCACGCGGGGACTGGTTGAAGATCTGGATCGAGCGCGCGCCCAGCTCGCTGCCGCGCTCGACGGCGCGGTACAGGCCGCCGGCGGGTGAGACGTGGGCGCCCACTAGCATCCGGCACCGCCCATGAAAGTTCGCTTTGCTCCTTCCCCGACCGGCGCCCTGCACATCGGCGGCGCGCGCACGGCGTTGTTCAACTGGCTGGCGGCGCGCGGCGCCTCAGGGCGCTTCGTGCTGCGCATCGAAGATACCGACCGCGAGCGCTCGACGCCGGAGAACGTCGAGCAGATCCTCGACGCCCTGCGCTGGCTCGAGCTCGACTGGGACGAGGGCCCGATCTTTCAGAGCGAGCGCGAGGGACGCCACCGCGAGGCGGTGGCGCAGCTGCTCGCCGCCGGGAGCGCCTACCACTCCCGGGCGACCGCCGATGACGTCAAGGCGTGGAAGGCGATCCACGGCGACGACCGCGGCTTCCGCGGCGAGCCGCACACCGACGGCGCCGTGCGCCTGCGGGTCCCCGACGAGGGCGACACCGCTTTCGACGACCTCGTGATCGGCGAGGTGCGATCGCCCAACCGCTCGATGGACGATCTCGTGATCGCTCGCGCGGACGGCACGCCGCTCTACAACCTGGCCGTCGCAGTGGACGACGTCGACCTCGAGATCACCGAGGTGATCCGCGGCAACGACCATCTGACCAACACCGCCAAGCAGCTGCTGATCATCCGCGCGCTCGGCGCCGAACCGCCGCGTTACGCCCACCTGCCGCTGCTGCACGGGCCCGACGGCAAGAAGCTCTCCAAGCGCCACGGCGCCGCCTCCGTCCAGGAGCTCCGCGAGGCGGGCTACCTGCCGGCGGCGGTCCGAAACTACGTCGCGCTGCTCGGCTGGGGCGCCGGCGACGACGAGACGATCCTCTCGACGCAGGAGCTGGTTCGCCGTTTCGACATCGCGCGCGTTCAGCGCAACCCGGCGCAGTTCGACGAGACCAAGCTGCGCTGGATGAACGGCCGCTACATGCGCGAGCTGAGCCTGGCCGAGTTGACCGCTGCGCTCGAGGACTTCTACGGCCGCGACGGCCTCGGCCCGGCCGCGGCGATCAGCGCCGAGAAGCTCCAGACGCTCGCCGACTTCTGGCCGCTTTGCGGATTCATCTACGACGGGCCCGCCGATGACCCCGGAGCGCGAGAGCAGTGGCTTTCGGAGACCGGCCTTGCGACGCTGGCGCAGGTTCGCGCGGCGCTGGCCGAGATCGAACCGTTCGAGCTGGCGACGATCGAGGCGGCGCTCACCGCCGTGGTCGAGCGCTGCGGCTGCAAACCGCGCGAGGTGTACCAGCCGCTGCGCGTGGCGCTCGCCGGACGCCCCGTCTCGCCGGGCATCTTCGAGACGGTCGCCGTGCTCGGCCGCGACGAGACGCTCGCTCGCATCGACCACGCGCTCAATCCCTAGCCGGCTTCTGCCGATAGGTACCCCGAACAGGACCGCGGCCCTTCGCGGACTCGACATGCGGCACGGCGGCCGCATGAAAACACACAAGGATGAACACGGAACCGATGCCTGCGACCCCAGCAATCTCCGCGGTTAGCCCGGCCACCGGCGCCTCCGGGCTAGAACAGCTTCGTCCCGGCGAGGGACACGGCCGCAGGCTCACGGCGGCGTTCGAGGCGCTCGAAGGGTTCCCGGCACTCGCCGAATCGCGCAACCGCCTGCTCGCGCTGGTCGGCGGGCACCGCGTTGCGATCGCCGAGGTCGTCGAGGCCGTCGAGTCAGACATCGCCTTGACCGTCGCCGTCATGCGTCTCGCCAACGACGTGCCGACGCGCGGTGTCGCCAAGGTCGAAAACATCGTCGACGCGGTCCGCATTCTCAGCCCCGAGGCGGTCCAGCAGCTCGCCGAGCGCGTCCGCACCTTCGACTTCTTCGAGCGCAGCGCCGTCTGGGACTCGATGCCCGACCGCTTCCGCCTGCACGCCCTGGCCACCCGCGCCGCGGCCGACCTGCTCGCCAGCGAGATCGGCTATCCGGATCGCGACCGCCTGATTGTCGCCGCATTGCTGCACGACGTCGGCAAGCTCGTGCTGATGCACGCCTACCCCGGCTACC
Source organism: uncultured Solirubrobacterales bacterium (assembly GCA_963709225.1). Lineage (GTDB taxonomy): Bacteria > Actinomycetota > Thermoleophilia > Solirubrobacterales > Solirubrobacteraceae > Palsa-513. The sequence goes on along the minus strand of CAVPVM010000004.1, from coordinate 804,249 downwards.
CCGAATCCGTCCACCGCGACGCGCGCACACCGGAGGAGCGGATCCAGCGCGAGCGGCGCGAGCTCGGCGTCGACCACGCGGTCGTCGGCGGAGTTCTGGCCCGCCGCTGGGGACTGCCGAAGCTGATCGCCAACTCGATCGAGCGCCACCACTCCGATGAGATCGACGGCGACGCCGCTCTCGTCCGGCTGGCCGACATCCTCGCCCACTACGCGCACGGCGCCGCCGTCTCGCCGGCTGACATGTTGCGCGTCGCGCGCAGCGCCGGCGTCGGCTCCGGTGAGCTGCGAGCGGTGCTCTACGCCCTGCCGCAGGCCTCGGGCGTCGGTCGGCGCCGCGTCGTCGAGGCGTGCCCGCTGTCGGTGCGCGAGCGCGACGTCCTGCGCCTGCTGGCCGAGGGCAAGGTCTACAAGCAGATCGCCTCCGATCTCACGCTCTCGACGAGCACGGTGCGCACGCACCTGCACAACGTCTACGGCAAGCTGGGCGCCGTCGATCGCGCCCAGGCCGTGCTGATCGCCACCGAGCGCGGCTGGCTCTAGACGGTCCGCGCCGCGCCGGTCCCGGCGTCGGCGTTCCTCACCCTGGACGCCGTTGCGCTTCGCGGCCGCTCCGGCGACGTTAGGATCGGGCGCCAGTGCTGTCGATCACGACCAAGTCGCCCTACGCGATCGCCGCGCTCGCAGAGCTCGGCCGCGGCGGCGACCAGGGCCCGATCCCGATCGGGGAGCTCGCGCGGCGGCGCGATATCCCGGTGCAGTTCCTCGAGCAGCTGTTTGCCAGCCTTCGCCGCGCCGGCATGCTGCGCTCCTACCGCGGCGTGAAGGGCGGCTACAGCTTCGCGCGCGAGCCCGGGACGATCTCGGTGCTCGAGGTCGTCGAGCTGCTCGACGGCCCGCTGGGGTCCGGCGCTACGGGGGTCTTCGCGCAGGCCGCCGACGCCGCTCGTGCCGTTCTCGCCGCCACGACGATCGCCGAGGTGATCGAGCGCGAGGCGCGCGAGGGCGGGGTCATGTACTACATCTGAGGCTTGGCTGGGCGGACGTCGCCTAGGCGCGTTCGACGCCCGCGTGTCGCCGGGCGCCCCCCGATCGGCGACGCGACCGGCGGCTCGCCTTGAGGAGCGCCCACCGCCGTTCGCGCCTCGACCGGCTGACCGTACGGACGTCCAGGCGCATACGCCTGGCTGAAAAGAAGCCGGTCGGCCGGTCGTTGATCGCGTGATGACCGAGAACGCACAGATCGCTCGCGTCTACGCGGAATGCCCCGTTTGCGGGATCTTCTTCCCCTGGTTCGATCGTCAGGCGGTCGACGACGGGCTCGCCGACTTCCCCACGCAGCCGCTCGCGCTGGTATGTCCCAAATGCGACACCGCGTTCATGCCCGAGCCGCTGGTGGAGGGCGTGTGACGTGCTCCCGCGGGCTCTGCGCCATCCCCTGAGGCAGGTCCGTCGCGGCGCCCGCGCGCCCGTCGCGCGCGACTCGACGCGCCGGCCGCCGCTTCGCGCGCCCGATTCCCGCCGGTCCCAACCGGACGAGCGGGAGCTGACGCGCGCGATGCGCTACTGATCCGGCCCGCAGCTGCCGCCGGCGACGGGGCTTGCGGGTCGCGGCGCCCGCGCGAACGGCCCACGCGCGACTCCCGACGCCCGCGCGATCCGCAAAGCCGCGGCCGCCGCGCCGAGCGCGGTGCAGTAGGCTGCGCGCGATGTCGTGGATACCGACACTGCGGATCGCACGCGCGGCCTGGAAGGGGAGCAAGGACCCCGTGGGCACGATCAAGGCACAGCTCATCGACGAGCAGCCGCAGGCGGCGCCGAGCGCCACGGCGGCACAGCTGCCCGCGGTCAGCGCGCACCCCGTTCCCGTGCCGGCAACGCCGCTGATCGCGACGCCGATCGCCGAGCCCGCCGCGCACGAGCTCGATCCCACCCACGCCCACCTGCTGCTGCTGCGACCGTGAGCGTGCGCTGGGAGTACCTGGTTCTGTCGTGGGCGATGACCGCCACGCCGCCGGACGCCGTGTCCAACGAATGGCGGCTGGAGGCCTCCTTCCATATCTTCCGCCCGGGCGCGCTGTCGGCAGAGACGCGCACCTATGACGGCACCCAGCCGTCGACGCTTGGCTTCGAGCTGCTGAACGAGTTGGGCGCCGAGGGCTGGGAGATGGTCAGCAACGTCGTCGAGCGGACCGCGGTCGCCCCTGCACAGGGCTACCAGACCGCGGGCGTTCCGATCGCCACGACGCAGATCTTCAAGCGCCCGGCAGAGTAGCGGTACGCGAGCCGCGCCGCGCGGTTTCGGCCCCGCCTCGGAGGGTCGTTCGCGCGGGTCTGCGGCCGGGCTTCGCAAGCCCGTTTGTCCCTCCAAGAGGACGACGCGCCACCTAAAGGCGCATCGACGGATGGTCGATACCGCTAGAAGCCATGGGAGTTCTCTAGGCGATGACGGCGCCGGGATCTGCGGCGCAGCATTCCCCGGAACCGAGCGCCGGCCACACGCGGCGCCGACTGGGTCGTACCCATGCGGCCGCGTTCGGCGCCCTGATCCTGATCCTCGGCGTCGTCACCTCGGTCTTCCTGGCCGATGAGTGGCACTCGAGCCTGAAGGCGGCCAACCGCCGCTCGTTCCAGACCGCGACCGCGGATCTCGCCGGCAACCTGGCGTCGAAGCTGGACGCCAACGTCTCGCTGACGCGAACGATGAAGGCGATCGCGACGATCGAGCCGAACGCAGGCGAGAGCCGCTTCCTCGAGTGGTACGGGCAGTTGGAGCACGGCGGCACGCCGGTCTCACCGAACGTGTCGGCGGCACTGATCGAACCGGTCACGGCGGCCCAGCTACCGGCCTTCGAACGCTCAGCCGAAGCCGACCCCGCCTACCGAGCGCTGATCGACGACCACTTCCAGATCGTTCCGACCGGACAGCGTTCGTCCTACTGCCTGACCCGCGCCTACGTCGGCGGCCGGCGTCGCCCACAGCGTCTACCCGCTGCTGCTGGACTACTGCGCCCCGGTGCTGCCGGTGTTCGGAACATCTCCATTCCCGGGCCTGATGCGCACCGCCACCGACAGCGAATCGGCGGTCGTGCTCGGCCTCAGCGGCGTCGCCGGCCAGCCGCTGGCGGCGGTGGCGATGGCCGTCTACCGGCGTGGAGCGCCGCTCGTGACGCTGGCCGAGCGCCGCGCCGCGACCACCGGCTTCATCGCGACGACGTTTGACCCGGTCACCCTGCTGAGCGGGCTGCTCGCGCACACACGCTCGCTGTCGATGACGCTCTACCACGTGAACATGGGGGGCTCCCCAGAGCTGATCGCCAGCGCGGGCGCGAGCGCCAGCTCGACGCGATCCGCCTACCGCACCCGCAGCGCGCTCGGCGGCGGCTGGTACGTGCTCACCGCCGGCAGCGTCAACAGCGCCTCCGCCGACGCGCAGGGGTTCGTGGTGCTCGGCGGCGGGATGCTCGTAACGCTGCTCGTGTTCCTGCTCTACGTGTCGCTGGTGCGCTCACGCCAGCGGGCCTGGGGGCTGGTGGCGCAGAAGACCGACGAGCTCGCCTTCCTGGCCCTGCACGATCACCTCACCGGCCTGCCGAACCGCAGCCTGGTGCTCGACCGTGCCCAGCAGCTGCTGGCCCGCGGCCGGCGGATCGACAGCCCCGTCAGCGCGCTGTTCATGGACATCGACGGCTTCAAGCAGATCAACGACGTCTACGGGCACCAGCTCGGGGACGAAGCGCTGCGCCAGATCGGCGAGCGACTGCGGGGCGTGCTGCGCGACAGCGACACGGTCGGCCGGCTCGGCGGCGACGAGTTCGTGATGCTGATCGATCCCGTCGACCGCGTCGCGGCCGAACGCGTGGCGAACCGCATCCTGCGGGTGCTGTCGCGCCCGATCGAGCTGCCCGAGCCGGCGCACTCGCCGGTGTCGGTCACGGCGAGCATCGGCATCGCGACCGGCCTGCCGAACTCGGCCGAGGACCTGCTGCGTGACGCGGACCTCGCGATGTATCAGGCCAAGGCGATGGGCAAGGGCGGCTACGTCGTGTTCGAGTCCGCCATGCAGGCCGCGGCCCAGGACCGCACCGAGCTCGAGATGGGCCTCGCCGACGCGCTCGACGCGGGGCAGTTCTCGCTCCTCTACCAGCCGATCGTCGAACTCGACACGCAGCGAGTCGCGGGCGCCGAGGCCCTGCTGCGCTGGCGCCACCCGACCCGTGGTGACACCTCGCCCGACGTCTTCATTCCGATCGCGGAGTCGAGCGGCCTGATCATCCCGATCGGCCGCTGGGTGCTCAACCAGGCCTGTGCGCAGTGCGCCGCGTGGCACCGCAAGGGGCATTCGCTCGGCGTCTCGGTCAACGTCTCCGCGCGGCAGTTCGAGCGCCCCGAGTTCGTCGACGAGGTGCGCGCGGCGCTGGCCGAGAACGCGCTCGACGCGACCTGGCTCACGCTCGAGATCACCGAGACGGCGCTGATGAACCGCCCGGTCGCGACCGAGGAGCTGCTGCTCGAGCTGAAGGCGCTCGGCGTGCAGATCGCGGTCGACGACTTCGGCACCGGTTACAGCTCGCTCGGATACCTGCGCCAGTTCCCGATCGATCTGCTGAAGCTCGATCGCAGCTTCATCACCGGACTGGCTCGTTCCGGTGAGGCGAACGCACTCGCGCACACGCTGATCCAGCTGGGCAAGACGCTCGGGCTTCGCACAGTCGCCGAGGGCGTCGAGGCCTACACCCAGCTCTGCCAGCTGCAGGTCGAGGGCTGCGAGCTCGCCCAGGGGTACCTGTTCGCGCGACCGCTGACGCCGGAGTCGCTCGAGCTCTACCTCAAGCGCGACCCGAGCCCCACGCGCACCAGCGCGATCGCGGCCTCGCCGATCTCGGGCACCTGAGCCCGAGCCGCTAGCCGAGGCACTGCTTCTCCTGAGTGAGAATCGGCCCCTTCAGCGCCGCGAAGCGCGCGGCCTCAGACTGGACCAGCGCGTTGACGGCGCTCACCTTCGAGGTGATCGCGTCGACCTCGCTGGTGCTCTTGTGCTGCCCGGCCGTCACCGCCTCGGGGATCAGCGGTGGATACTTCGAGGCGTCCTCGAGCAGCGTGCCGAGGATCTGGAATGCGTTGCCGACGCTGATCGCGAAGGCGTCGCAGGCTTTCGGTGCGCCCGCCGCCCGAGCGATCGGATGGGCCTGGGAGGAGGCGAGCGGCGAGGCCACCTCGCCGATTCCGATGCCGATCACCGCGGTGGCCAGCAGCGACGCGGCGAACGTGCCGCGGGAGATCTGGATCGTGTTGCTGCGCTGCGTCGTCATGGCGCCTCCTCTGTGGGGATGAGCGCCCGGCCGGCGCCGAACTGCTCAAGATCCGTGCTCGGCGCAACCTAACGCAAGCGCGTCGGGGGCGCCGCCGGGGCCGCCGCCGGCTCCGAGCTGCGGAGGACCTCGTGACGGCGTGCTGAAATACACAGCGTGCTGCCCTCACGCGAGGAGGCGCCGTCGCGCTCCGGCGGCAACTGGTTGCGGCGCTTCCTGGGCGCCGGAGCGCTGATCGCCCTGCTCACCACAGTCGTGATTTCGACCGCGGTCTTCGAGGGCGTCAGCTCGATCGCCGACGCTCTCGCCAAGGGCGGGTTCATCAAGTCGGCCGACCTCACGCCGACCGGCGGCGACACGCCCACGACGTTCCTGATCCTCGGCTCCGACGGGCGCGCGAAGGGCGCCGTGGATGCCAGCAACCCGCCGCACAGCGACACGATCCTGCTGCTCCACCTCGACCCGCGCACGGGGTTGTGGTCGGAGCTCTCCATTCCGCGCGACTACTACGTGCAGTTCAGCTACCACGGCTCCCAGTACGCCAGCAAGATCAACTACGCCTACACCCTCGGCGGCGCGTCGCTCTCGTTGCACGTCGTCAAGGCGCTGCTGGGGATCCCGATCAACTACGTCATCGACCTCAACTTCCTGACCTTCGACAAGGTCGTCGACGACCTCGGCTGCGTCTACGTGGACGTCGACCACCAGTACCTGAACACCCCCGCCGAGTCGGCCGCCGACGGCTGGGCGCCGATCAACGTCAGGCCCGGCTATCAGCAGCTGTGTGGTGAGCACGCGCTCGACTACGTGCGCGTGCGCCACTTCGACGACACCTTTGCGCGCGACGCGCGCGAGCAGGACTTCCTGCGCGACGCGAAGGAGCAGCTCGGGCTGAGCGGCCTGCTGTCGCACTCGGGCCCGATCGTCGACGCCCTCTCGAAGTCGATCTCGTCCAACATCCGCGGCGGCGCGACGGTCGCGGGCCTGCTCGAGACGGTGATCGACTCGGTCAACGGGCCGGTCCACCAGGTCCAGTTCCCCAACGTCCCGCTCGTCGTCGACGGCCAGGACGACCAGACCGCGAGTCCCGCGCAGATCCGTGCGACGGTCCAGCAGTTCCTTGCACCAACGGTCTCCGCGCCGGTGATCCACTCGATCACCGGCCCGAGGCGAACGGCCGGTGGGCACGGCGCGGGCCGGCGCTCCGGGGCGGGCGTGGCGACGCCAAGCGCGCCGGGCCTCACCGCCACCCCGTCCACCGTCGTCGCGAGCGCCCTTGCGCTCGGCGTCGACGTCGCCTTCCCGGTGTACGTGCCGTCGCTGACGCTCGCATCCGCATCGCCAGACCCCTACGAACCGTTCTCGACCTACACGGTCAAGGATCCGCAGGGGCACACGCACAGCGGCTACCGGATCGACTTCTCGACCGGCTCCGTCGGCGCCTACTACGGCATCGAGGGCATGGATTGGACCGACCCGCCGTTGTTCGTGCATGCCGACACGGTCGAGCGCTACGGACGCCGCTACCTCTATGTGGACACCGGCAGCGCCGTCCAGGATGTCGGCTGGATCGTCGGCAACGACCTCTACTGGGTCAGCAACACGATCTTCGGAAGCCTGACCGCGCGCCAGATGTTCGCGCTCGCGGAGTCCGCGCAGCCGGCCCGCTGATCGTCTCAGCGGGCCGTCGCGCTAGATTGGCGCCCAATGGGGCGAATTCCGGCCGACATTACGGAGTGCATCGGTGGGACCCGCCTCGTGCGCCTGAGCCGGATCGCGCCGACGGTCGAGCTCTACGGCAAGCTGGAGGCCGCCAACCCGGGCGGCAGCGTGAAGGACCGCATCGGCCTGGCGATGATCGAGACGGCCGAGCGTGAGGGGCGGATCGAGCCGGGGCGTACGACGATCGTCGAGGCGACGAGCGGAAACACGGGGATCGCGCTCGCGCTGGTCTGTGCCGCTCGCGGCTACGAGCTGGTGCTGACGCTGCCCCAGGGGATGAGTCGCGAGCGCACCGCGCTGCTGCGCCAGTACGGCGTGCGCGTCGAGATCGTCGAGTCGATGGGCGGCATGAGCGAGGCCGTCGCCGCGGCGCGCGAGCTGGCGCGCGAGGCCGACGTCTTCCTGCCGGACCAGTTCTCAAACCCGGCCAACCCCGAGATCCACCGCCGCACGACCGGCCCGGAGATCGTCGAGGCGCTCGACGGCCGCGTCGACGCGCTCGTCGCGGGCGTCGGCACGGGCGGAACGATCACCGGGGTCGGCGAGGTGCTGCGCGCGCGCAACCCGCGCTGCCGGATCGTCGCCGTCGAACCGGCTGCATCGGCGGTGCTGAGCGGGAGGCCCGCCGGTCCGCACCGGATCCAGGGCATCGGCGCCGGATTCGTGCCGGCGGTGCTGAACCGCGAGCTGATCGACGAGGTGATCACCGTGACCGACGAGCGGGCGATCGAGCTGGCCCGCCGCGCCGCGCGCGAGGAGGGCGTGCTCGCGGGCATCTCGTGCGGCGCCGCGCTGGCGGGAGCGCTCGAGCTCGCCGCGCGCGAGGAGTTCGCCGGCAAGCGGATCGTCGTGATCCTGCCGGACTCGGGCGAGCGCTACATGTCGGCGCCGTTCTTCGCCCCGTAGCGGTGCGCCACGGGCCCGGCGTGGGGGTGCGCCACAGGCCCGGTGTGGGTCCGCCGGTGTCGGAGCGGACCACCGCGCTCGCTACTCTGTGAGCACGATGGCCGGGCTTCCCTCACTGGCGCGCCTGGCGCGCGAGCTGCGCTGCGACATCGAGGCCGCGCGCCAGCGCGACCCCTCGGCGCTCGGCGTCGGCCCGGTCGAGATGGTGGCCGGCTGGCCCGGAATCCAGGCTCTGCTCGCGCATCGCGTGGCGCACGCCCTGCACGGCCGTGGCGTGCCGATGCTTCCGCGCGCGATCGCCTACGCGGCACGGGCGCTGACGGGGATCGAGATCCACCATGCGGCGCAGATCGGCCAGGGTCTGTTCATCGACCACGGCGCCGGGGTGGTCGTCGGCGAGACGGCGGTGATCGGCGATGGCGTAACGCTCTACCAGGGCGTGACGCTCGGCGGCACCGGCTTCGAGACCGGCAAGCGCCACCCGACGGTCCAGGACAACGTGACGATCGGATCGGGCGCCAAGCTGCTCGGCCCGATCGAGATCGGCCACGGCGCGAAGATCGGTGCCAACAGCGTCGTCGTCCGCGACGTGCCGCCCAACTCCACAGTCGTCGGCGTCCCGGGGCACCCGGTCCGGATCGACGGGCGCCGCATCGAGGGTCCCGACACCGATTGGATCCACCTGCCCGACCCGGTCGCCGACGCGATGCGCGCGCTCTCCTCACGCGTGGCGGAGCTCGAACGGATGGTCACCGAACTGGGCGGGACACCGCCGGCCGTCGAGCCCGAGAACGTGCATCCGCTGCGGCCGGTGCGCGGTCGCAACCCCGCCGGGGGCTAGATCGTCGACTCAGGCGGTTCGGTGCATGCACCGACACCGAACCGGGAATCGGTGCACCCCGTTCGGGGCACCCCCCGGTTGGGGGGCAGGCAGGCATGCACCCTCCGGTCACCTCAATAGAAGACGCAGCGGCAGCGGTGGCGGGGCAGCGCCTTGTAGGCAGCCGACTGGCCGCGGTTCCACAGCCAGTTGTCGAGCACCCGGGGTGCGACCGCCAGGCGCGCGGCGAGCAGTTCGCACGCGTGCACCGCGCAGGCGCGGATCTCATGCTCCTGCGGGCCGGGGCGCAGCAGCCGCCCTGCGTCGATGTGGGCGGCCAGCCGCGGGTCATAGATCAGCACGCCGTCGCAGCGCAGCACGTGGGGGACGAGGTTGTCGGCGAAGATCGTCAGGCGGTCGATGTCGTCGAACTGCGCGATCCCGGCCAGCGCCAGGTTCGCCGGGACGATCTGGGCCCGCTTGTAGAAGCCGCGATCGTCGTACATCGCCATCGAGCGAGGCGAGCGCCTGCGCGAGTCCCTGCGCCGAGCCGCCGGCCGCCATCACCGCGTCCAGCGCGGCCCGCTCCCCGAGCCAGCCGCCGAGCGCCCGCAGCGCCTGCGCGTAAAGCGCCATCAGCTCGTGGTCGGGGCTCTGCCCGAGCGTCGCCGCGACCGTTGCGGTGTCGAGCGCTCGCAGCTGCGCGTTGCTCCAGGGTCCCTCGGCTCGGAAGCGCTCGCGCAGGGCGCTCGCGACGGTCTCATAGCCCGAGCGGCCGGCTCGCTTGCGCAGCGTCGGGAACCAGCCGGAGCCGAAATTGATCGTGTCGAGTGTCATCAGGTAGCGCGCCACCTCCTCCGGCGCCGCGTCCAGGTGGTGGATGCCCGGATCGAGTGTCGCCAGCGGCTCGGCGGAGGCCGCGGCGAGCGCCTCGAGCGCGTCGAGGTCGATCGCCACCGAGCGCGCGGCAGCCGCGACGGCGGCGCAGTGCTCGCGCACGCCGTCGCACAGCGATGGGCCGCGCCGCGATCGACGAATGCTCTGCGTCAAGGTCCCCCAGAGGCTAGTGGCCCGCCGAGAAATTCCCGGACCAAGCACGGCCGCCCGCGCATCTATGCTGGATGGGTGCCCGATCAGACAGTTGCCGACCAGCGCATCGAGTCGCTGCTCGAAGGCCTCAACGCACCCCAGCGCGACGCCGTCACCCACGGCGACGGGCCGCTGCTGATCCTCGCCGGAGCCGGCAGCGGCAAGACGCGCGTGCTGACGCACCGGATCGCCTACCTGGTGCACAGCGGCGAGGCGCGCGCCGACGAGCTGCTGGCGATCACCTTCACCAACAAGGCGGCGCAGGAGATGCGCGAGCGGGTCGAGCTGCTGCTCGGCCGCAGCACGCGGGGCATGTGGGTGATGACCTTCCACGCCGCGTGCACGCGGATGCTGCGGGTCGAGGCGCCGCGGCTCGGCTACACGCGGCAGTTCACGATCTATGACCAGGCCGACGCGCGGCGCCTGCTCAAAGCCTGCCTGGACCGCGTCGGGGCCGACCCCAAGCGTTTCCCGACGGCTGCGGTGCACTCCCAGATCTCCGACGCCAAGAACCGCCTGCGCGACGCCGCCGAGTATCGCTCGATGGTCGGCTCCTACTTCGAGCAGACCGTCGCCGACGCCTACGAGCTCTACGAGCACGAGCTGCTGCGCTTCAACGCGATGGACTTCGACGACCTGCTGGTGCGCGCCGTCAACGTGCTCGAGCTGTTCGCCGAGGTCCGCGAGCGATACCAGGAGGCGTTTCGCCACGTGCTCGTGGACGAGTACCAGGACACCAACCACGCGCAGTACCGCTGGCTGACGCTGCTCAGCGGCGAGCGGCGCAACCTCGCGGTGGTCGGCGACGACGCGCAGTCGATCTACGGCTTCCGCGGCGCCGACATCCGCAACATCCTCGACTTCGGCGACGACTTCCCGGACGCCCGCATCGTCAAGCTCGAACAGAACTACCGCTCGACGCAGACGATCCTTTCGGCGGCCAACGCCGTGATCGCCAACAATCGCGGCCAGGTCGCGAAGGATCTGTGGACCGATCTGGGGGAGGGCGACCCGATCAAGGTCCGGATGCTGGCCGACGAGCACGCCGAGGCGCGCTACGTGCTGAGCGCGATCGAGGGCTTCGTCGACGACGGCGTGTCACGCTCCGAGGTGGCGGTCTTCTACCGCACCAACGCGCAGTCGCGGGTGCTCGAGGACGCGCTGGTGCGGGCCGAGATCCCCTACCAGGTGATCGGCGGCACCAAGTTCTACGAGCGCGCGGAGATCAAGGACGCGATCGCCTACCTCTCGCTGCTCGCCAACCCGGCCGACCAGGTGAGCTTCACGCGCGTCGCCAACAGCCCCCGGCGCGGGATCGGCCAGACGTCGCTCTCGCGGGTGATCGCCCACGCCGCCATGCTCGAGGAGCCGGTCTGGGACGTCGCGCGCGACCCGGAGCGGGTTCCCGGCCTGGGGCGGGCGGCGATCAGCGCGATCGGCCGCTTCATGGAGACGATGGAGGAGCTGCGGGCGCTCGCCCGCGGCGGCGCGCCGGTCTCCGAGCTGCTCGAGGCGGTGCTCTCGCGCAGCGGCTACGTCGAGGCGCTCGAGGCCGAGCGGACCTTCGAGGCGCAGGGGCGGATCGAGAACCTCGAGGAGCTCGTGGGGGTGGCGCGCGAGTTCGACGCCTCCGACCAGCCGGTTCCGAGCGGCGAGGGTGAGCCGGGGCTCGAGGGCCTCGACGCCTTTCTCGGCCAGATTGCGCTGGTCAGCGACGCCGACGCCCGCAGCGACGATCGCGGGCTCGTGACGCTGATGACGCTGCACAACGCGAAGGGCCTCGAGTACCCGATCGTCTTCATCATCGGCTGCGAGGAGGGCGTCTTCCCCCACTCGCGCTCGCTCGACGAGGGCTCGCTCGAGGAGGAGCGCCGGCTCTGCTACGTCGGCATCACGCGGGCGATGCGCGACCTGACGCTGACCTACGCCCGCCGCCGGACGCTGTTCGGGGCCGAGAGCTACGGCCTGCGCAGCCGCTTCCTTGACGAGATTCCCCCGGCGCTGACCGACGCCGCCGAGGACCCGATCGGCTCCGGCGCGAGCGGTGGGGGGATCGGGGCGTCCGGCATCGGCGGCGGCGGGCCGGGGATCTGGGCAGCGGCTTCGGCTGCGGGAGCCTCGAGCGCCTCCGGCCGCGCCCCCGCGCCCGCCTACCGGATCGGCGAGGACGTCGTGCACGCCGCCTTCGGCGAGGGCGTCGTCACCGGGCTTGACCGCGACGGCATCGTGATCATCCGCTTCGCCGCCGATGGCTCCGAGCGACGGCTGCTCGCCGAGCTCGCGCCGGTGACGCGCCGGTGAGCGCGCGCGTGATCGACGGGCGGGCCGTCGCGGCGGCGCTGCGGGCCGAGCTCGCCGGCGAGGTTGCGGCGTTCACGCAGCGCCACGGCGACCCGCCCGGGCTCGCCACGGTGCTGGTCGGCGAGGATCCCGGCAGCCTGGTCTACGTCGGCATGAAGCATCGCGAGAGCGAGGCGATCGGCATTCGCTCCTACGACCACCGCCTGGCGGCCGACGCGACAAGGGCCGAGGTGGTCGAACTGATCGAGCGCCTGAACGCCGACCCGCTGGTCAGCGGCGTGCTCGTCCAGCTGCCGCTGCCGGCGCATCTGGACGGCGTCGAGCTGACCGGCCTGGTCGACGCGGCCAAGGACGTCGACGGGCTGACGACGCTCTCGGCGGGGCTTCTGGCGCTCGGCCGGCCGGGGCTTCGGCCGTGCACCCCAAGCGGCGTGATGGCGCTGCTGGCGAGCGCGGATGTCGAGCTCGAGGGCGCCGAAGCGGTCGTCGTCGGTCGCTCCAACCTGTTCGGCAAGCCGATGGCGCAGCTGCTCCTCGCGGCCAACGCGACGGTCACGATGTGCCACTCGCGCACGCGCGAGCTGCCGGCCGTCTGCGCCCGCGCCGACGTCCTGATCGCGGCGGTCGGACGGCCGCGGATGGTCGGCGCCGACTGGGTCAAGCCGGGCGCGGTCGTGATTGACGTCGGCGTCAACCGTCTCGACGGCGGGCTGGTCGGCGACGTCGACTTCGACGCGGTCAGCGAACGGGCCAGCGCGATCACGCCGGTCCCGGGCGGCGTCGGCCCGATGACGATCGCCTGCCTGCTGCGCAACACGGTGCTCGCGGCGCGGGCGGCGGCCGAGGGGACCGAGATCTAAGACCGCGCTTCGCGCGGACCGTGCGCGAGCGCCCGCCCCGACGAGCGCCCCACGTCGGCGCCGGCGCCGGTCGGAGGTCGCCGGCCACCGACCGGCGGCTCCCTGGGGGATAGGCTTTCGCGCCGTGACGATCGACCTGCGCAGGCTCCGCCCGGCCGAACTTCTCGCGCTGCCCGCCGGCGCGCTGCTCGCCGTCTCGCTGTTCCTGCCCTGGTTCGAGCTGGCCGGCGTGCGCGGGGACGCCTGGAACACCGCGGTCGCGGCGGCCGTGCCCGCGGCGCTGGCCGCCGCCGCCGCCCTGCTGCTGGTCGCGCTGACCGCGCTGCAGCGCTCGCCGGCCCTGCCGCTCGCCTGCGCGGTCGCCGCGACGCTGCTCGGCCTGCTCGCGACGGCGCTGGTCGCGGCCTACGCCGCCTCGCCGCCGGCCGGCGCGAGCGGCCACTGCTACGGCGTCTGGCTCGCGCTCGTCGCGTGCGTCGGCGTGCTCGCGGCGGCGTGGTGGTCGCTGCGCGACGAGCGCCCGTTCCGCGGCGTGGCGGTGTCGGGATGATCGAGCGCGAGGAGGTCCGCCACGTGGCGCGCCTCGCGCGGCTGCAGCTGAGCGACGAGGAGGTCGACCGCATGGCCGTCGAGCTGGCGAGCGTGCTCGACCACATCGCGACGATCGAGCAGCTCGACCTTGACGACGTCGAGCCGACCTCCCACGTCGTCGCCGTCGAGAACGCCCTGCGCGCCGATCGGCCGCGGCCGTCGCTGCCCCGCGAGCGTGCGCTCGAGAGCGCCCCCTCCGTGGCTGACGGCGGCTTTGCCGTGCCGAGCCCGCAGGCATGAGCGAGATCCTCGATCTCTCGGCCGCTCAGGCGGCGAGCGCCGTGGCGGCCGGCGAGCTGGACGCCGGTGAGTTGTTCGAGCTCTACCGGGAGCGTGCAGCCCGCGACGCGCTGAACGCCTTCCTGTGGGTCGACGAGCAGGTCCCGTCGGCGCCCGACGGGCCGCTCGGCGGCGTGCCGCTCGCGGTCAAGGACCTCTTCTGCACCGATGGCGTGCCGAGCCAGTCCGGCTCGCGGATCCTCGAGGGCTACCGACCGCCCTACACCGCCACGGTCGTCGCGCGGCTCGAGAGAGCCGGCGCGCCGCTGCTCGGCAAGACAAACCAGGACGAGTTCGCGATGGGATCATCGACCGAGAACTCCGGCTTCGGCCCGACGCTCAACCCGTGGGACACCGGACGCGTGCCGGGAGGGTCCTCCGGCGGCAGCGCGGCTGCCGTCGCCGCGCGGCTCGCGCCGTGGGCGCTGGGCACCGACACCGGCGGCTCGATCCGCCAGCCCGCCGCGCTGTGCGGAATCGTCGGCCTGAAACCGACCTACGGCGCCGTCTCCCGCTACGGCATGATCGCCTTCGCGTCATCGCTTGACCAGGCGGGGCCGCTGACGCGCGACGTCACCGACGCGGCGCTGCTCCTGCGCCACATGGTGGGGGAGCGCGACGAGCTCGACTCGACCTCGCTTCGCTATCCGGGCGAGATCGCGCTGCCAGGCCGCACCGAGCTGACCGGTGTGCGCGTCGGCGTGCCCGCCGAGCTGAGCGGGGAGGGAATCGAGCCGGGCGTCCTCGCGGCCTTCGAGGCGACGCTCGAGCTGCTGCGCACGCTGGGCGCCAGCGTCGAAAGCTGCGCGCTGCCGCACGCGCCCCACGCGCTCGCCGCCTACTACGTGCTCGCGCCGGCCGAGGCGTCCTCCAACCTCGCGCGCTTCGACGGCGTCCGCTACGGCTATCGCGCGAGCGGCGCCACCGAGCTCCTTGACATGTATACGCGGACCCGCCACGACGGCTTCGGCCCCGAGGTGAAGCGGCGCATCATGCTTGGAACCTACGCCCTCTCGAGCGGCTACTACGACGCCTTCTACGGTCGCGCTCAGCGGGTCCGCACGAAGATCGCCGAGGATTTCCGCGCGGCGTTCGAGCGCTTCGATTTCATCGCCACCCCGACGGCGCCGGGCGTCGCCTTCGAGCTCGGCGCCAAGACCGCGGACCCGCTCGCGATGTACCTCAATGACTTCTGCACCGTGCCGATGTCGCTCGCCGGCATTCCCGCGATCTCGATCCCCTGCGGCCTCGCCGAGCCGCCGGGCGGTGGGCGGCCGCTGCCGGTCGGCTTCCAGCTCGCCGCGCCCGCGTTCGGCGAGAGCGCGCTGCTCGAGGCGTCCTTCGCGCTCGAGCAGGCGATTGGCTTCGACGGCAGCGCACCTCACGATCTGGCGGGGGCGCTGCGATGAGCGGCGAACTGGAACCGGTCATCGGCCTCGAGATCCATGTCCAGCTCGCGACCACGACGAAGATGTTCTGCGGCTGCGAGTTGAGCTTCGGCGAACCGCCCAACACGCGCACCTGTCCGGTCTGCCTCGGTCTCCCCGGCGCGCTGCCGGTCGTCAACGAGCGGGCGATCCACTTCGGCCTGATGATCGGCCTCGCACTCGGCTGCGAGCTCGCGCCGCGCTCGATCTTCCACCGCAAGAACTACTTCTATCCCGACCTGCCCAAGGGCTACCAGATCTCCCAGTACGACGAGCCGCTGTGCCGCGGCGGCGAGCTCGCCGGCGTGCGGATCCACCGCGTCCACCTGGAGGAGGACGCCGCGAAGCTGATCCACCTCGGCTCGAGCGGGCGCATCCACGGCTCCGAGACCTCGGTCGTCGACTTCAACCGCGGCGGCACGCCGCTGGTCGAGATCGTCACCGAGCCCGATCTGCACTCCCCGGCGCAGGCGCGCGAGTGGCTCGAGCTGTTGCGCGCGACGCTCCGCGCGCTCGGCGTCAGCGACGTGAACATGGAGGAGGGGTCGCTGCGCGCCGACGCGAACGTCTCGCTGCGGCCGCTCGGCAGCGACCAGCTCGGTACCAAGACCGAGCTGAAGAACATGAACTCCTTCCGCTACCTCGAGCGTGGAGTGGAAGCTGAGATCGAACGCCAGCGAGCGCTGATCGAGGCGGGGGAGGAGGTCGTGCAGGAGACGCTGCACTTCGACCCGGCCTCCGGCGCGATCACATCGCTTCGCTCGAAGGAGGAGGCGCAGGACTACCGCTACTTCCCCGAGCCCGACCTCGTGCCGATCGCGACCACCGAGGCGATGCTCGAGGCGGCCCGCGCGGCGATGGCCGAGCTGCCGGCAGCCCGAGCCGAGCGCTTCGAGCGCGAACTCGGGCTGAACGCCGACCGCGCGCACCAGCTCGCCTTCCGAGGCGAGCTCGGCGACTTCTACGAGCGCGCGCTTGCCGCCGACGGCGCGCACGCAGTCGCGCTCGCCAACTGGGTGGGCGGCGAGCTGGTGGCCCGGATCGGCGAGGGCGATCCGGCGGCCGGCCGCGTCGAGCCGGCCGCACTTGCGGCGCTGGTGGCGATGGTCGCGCAGCGGCGCCTGAGCGTGACCGCTGCGCGCGAGGTGCTCGGCGTGCTGGTCGAGCAGGGCGGCGATCCGGCGGCGATCGTCACAGAGCGCGGGCTGGGGGCCATCGAGGACGAGGCGGGCCTCGCGGACATCGTCGCCCGCGCGATCGCGGCCGACCCCGCCGCCGCCGAGCAGGTGCGCGCGGGAAACGAGAAGGCGATCGGCGCGCTGGTCGGGCCGATCATGCGCGAGACCCGCGGACGCGCCGACGGCGCCGAGGTCACGCGCCTGATCCACGAAGCGCTCGGTGTCGACGCGACGGATTGATCACCGGCGCGCACCGTTGTGGACTGACGGCCGCCAACGGCGCGTCGAAGCCGCCGGCGCGGATCTTGGACACACGGCCAAGGACGTTTGAGGGTGTCTGCTCGATCATCTCGGCCATGAACACACCGAACGCCCGATCCAGGTTCCTGCTTCTCCCGCAGGTGGATGAGGCGTCCACGATGGTGAAGGCGCCGGCCGTGCTGCGGCGCTACAGCCTTGCTCGCCTGGCAGCCTCCGCACCCGCGCGACCCGAGCAGCGGCCCTACCAACCCCAGCCACAGCAATAGCGTCCCGACGGGGAGTGGGCGCCCATTCGCGGTAGTCCTGCGCGGTTGGGCGTAAGCTCTTCCGTATGAACGAAGAACACACTGAAAGCCCGAGCCGCATGCACTCGTTCGGTCGCCACGCGCTCGCTGCGCTGGTGCTGCTCGTCTGTGCGTGGCTGCTCCTGCACCTGCTCTTCCACGTCGTCGTCGTGATCGCGACGATTGCCGCGGTGATCGTCGCGATCATCGGCGCCGTCTGGGCGGTTCGCGTCCTATTCTGAACGGCAGCGAGGTCTACCTGGGCGTCTGCCTGATCTCGGCGCTGGCCGGGGGATACATCGGCATGCGCAAGGGGTCCTCGCTGTTCGTGTGGTTCATCATCTCGGGGCTGATCCCGATCCTCGGGCCGCTTGCGGCAGCCCTCTACCGCCGCGAGACCGAGGAGGCGCTGCGGATCTGTCCGGGCTGTCACGCCGCGGTGCGCCACTACGACGCGATGTGCATGCGCTGCGGCACGGATCTCGAATACCCCGACGAGTCTGAGCTGATCGAGCCGGACCCGTCGATCCGCGTGCGCGCGCGCCTGTAGCGCCCGCCATCGGCGAAGCGCCCGCCGCCCGCTTGCACAGACCGCTGCGCGCCGCGTCGCGGTGCCCCTCGGGGCCGTGCAGGCACGCTATCCTCAACTTCGGGCCTGCTGCGCAGGCCATTCTGCGTTACCGAGTCAGCGAAAGGAGGTCAGCGCGATGCGTGCAGTCGATGCCGTGATGGAGTGCCTTAAAGCCGAGGGCGTCGACGTCGTATTCGGCCTCCCCGGTGGCGCGAACCTGCCCACCTACGACGCCTTCTACGACGCCGGCATCCGCCACGTGCTGGTGCGCCACGAGGCCGGCGGCGGGCACGCCGCCGAGGGCTACGCCAAGGCGACCGGCAGGGTCGGCGTCGCGCTCGCGACGTCCGGCCCCGGTGCGACCAACCTGGTGACGCCGATCGCCGACGCGATGATGGACTCCGTGCCCGTGGTCTTCATCACGGGCCAGGTGCGCACCGAGCTGCTCGGCACCGACGGCTTCCAGGAGGCCGACACGCTCGGGATCACGATCCCGATCGTCAAGCACTCGTTCATGATCCAGCACCCGCTGGAGATCCCGCAGGTGATCCACGAGGCCTTCCACATCGCCCGCAGCGGCCGGCCGGGCCCCGTCGTGATCGACGTGCCGCAGGACCTCTCGCGGGCCGAGATTCCCTACGAGCCGGTGGTCGAGCTCTCGCTGCCCGGCTACCAGCCGACGATCGAGGGCAACCAGAAGCAGATCCGCCAGGCCGCCAACGCGCTCGCCAGCGCACGGCGTCCGGTGATCTACGCCGGCGGCGGCGTCGTCAACTCAGGCGCCTCGGCGGAGTTGGTCGAGTTCGCCACCTCCGACCGCTTCCCCGTCACGTGCACGCTGATGGGGCTCGGTGCCTTCCCGGGCACGCACGAGCAGTGGCTCGGGATGCTCGGGATGCACGGCACGCGGACCGCCAACTACGCGATGGACGAGGCGGACCTGATCTGCGCCGTCGGCGCGCGGTTTGACGATCGCATCACCGGCAAGCTGGCGGAGTTCGCGCCGCACGCGAAGTTCATCCACATCGACATCGACCCGGCCGAGATCTCCAAGAACGTGCCGGCGCACATCCCGATCGTCGGCGACGCCCGCCACGTCCTGCGCAAGCTCGTCGAGGAGTACCGCGCGCTCGAGCCGGATCCGGCGCGGCTCGCCGACTGGTGGGCCAAGATCGAGGGCTGGCGGGCCGAGCATCCGCTGCGCTACGACGACAGCACCGACACCGAGATCAAGCCGCAGTACCTGATCCAGGCGCTGTATGAGGCGACCGGCGGCGAGGCGATCGTCGTCTCCGACGTCGGTCAGCACCAGATGTGGGCGGCGCAGTACTACCACTTCACGCGGCCCCGCCAGTGGATCAACTCGGGCGGCCTCGGCACGATGGGCTTCGGCCTGCCGGCGGCGATGGGCGCCAAGGTCGGCTCGCCTGACGACGTGGTCTGCGTGATCGCCGGCGACGGCTCGATCCAGATGAACATCCAGGAGCTCGCCACCTGCGTGCAGGAGGAGATCGCCGTGAAGGTGTTCATCATGAACAACGGCTACCTCGGCATGGTGCGCCAGTGGCAGGAGCTCTTCTGGGACCACCGCTACAGCCAGGTCGAGATGGGCGAGCATCCGGACTTCGTAAAGCTCGCCGAGGCCTATGGGGCAACCGGCCTGCGCTTCACGGACAAGACCTCGCTGGTCGAAGACATCCGTGCGGCGATCGCGACGCCCGGCGTCGTCGTCGCGGACGTGCGCGTGACGCGTGAGGAGAACACCTACCCGATGATCGCGCCCGGCTCGGCCGCGCGCGACATGGTGGGGTGATCGAGATGGGCGAACCTGGAACCAAGGCACCGCTCAGCCTCGAGGAGCTCGACGCCGCGGTCGGCCTGCGCACCGGCCGCAAGCATGTGCTCTCGATCCTGGTCGAGAACCGCCCCGGCGTACTGACGCGGATCGCCGGCCTGTTCGCGCGGCGCGGCTTCAACATCGAGACGCTGACGGTCGGCCCGACCGACGACGAGCAGTTCTCGCGTATCACGCTGACCGTGGACGGAGCGCTGCACCCGATCGATCAGGTCACCAAGCAGCTGCACAAGCTGATCAACGTCCTGAAGATTCGCGATCTCGAGCCGTCCGGCACCGTGACCCGCGAGCTGGCGCTGTTCAAGGTCGCCGCGGAGGCGCAGGCGCGCAGCGAGATCCTCGAGTTCGCGCAGATCTTCCGCGCCCGCGTCGTCGACACGACGAAGCGGTCGGTCACCGTCGAGGTGACGGGCGACAGCGAGAAGATCGACGCCTTCGAGCGCGTTGTGCGCCCCTACGGGCTGATCGAGATGATGCGGACCGGCGAGATCGCGATGTCGCGAGGTCGTTCGGAGACGTGATCGCCGGCCCGGACACAGCGGCCGTGGAATCAACCATCTAGACGCGTGGCGGTAGCGCGAAGGGACCGAAGCGATTCGCCGTTCGCGCTACCCGAGCGCCAGCGTGCCCGACTCGCGGTGGCGCTCGCCCGCGCCGAGCGCGCCGCGCGACGCCACGGCGACTGCGTCGCCGCCGTCAGCTGGCGGCTAGCCGACGACGTCGACCCGAGCGCGACGGTGCTCGCCTCGCGCCGGCCCGGGGAACCATGGATGTGCTTCGAGCAGCCCGAGCGCGAGCGCTCCGCGCTCGCCGCGCTCGGCGCGGTGGTGACGCTGGAGGACCGCGGCCACCAGCGCTTCGAGCGTACGGCGGCGCGCTGGCGCGAGCTGGTCGCGCACGCCTGCCTCGAGCCCTCCGGCGGTCCCGTCGGCGGCGGCCTGATCGCCTGCGGCGGCTTCGCCTTCGCGCCTGACGGCGGCGGCTCGCCCCACTGGTCGGCGTTCGCGCCGGCGTCCCTCGTCGTGCCCGAGATCGCGCTGCTGCGGCGCGGCGAGGAGGTCTGGTGCACGGTGGCCGCGCTCATGCGCGCGGGCGAGGAGCCCGCTCAGGCACAGGCCCGTCTGACCGCGCGCCTGGCGACGATGCGCGACCGGCCGCTGCCGCTGCTCGATCCCCACCCGACGGAGCGCCACACGATCTCCACGGCAATGGCGCCCGAGCATTACGAGGCGGCTGTGGCGCGAGCTGTCGAGATGATCGCCGCGGGACGGCTCGAAAAGATCGTGCTCGCCCGCGAGGTCGACGTGCACGGGCCGGTGCGCCACGACGAGGCGGCCGTCTTCGGTGTGCTGCGCGAGGCCTTCGGCGGCTGCTTCGTCTACGCCGTCGGGCGCGGCGAGGCGACCTTCCTCGGCGCCACGCCGGAGCTCCTGATGCGCCGCGAGGGGTTGCGCCTCAGCACGGTCGCGCTGGCCGGATCGACCGGCCGCAGCGCCGACCCTGCGGTCGACGACCACCTCGGCGAGCGGCTGCTGCGCTCGGACAAGGAGCGCGAGGAGCACGCGATCGTGGCGCGCAGGATCGAGCGCGCGCTGCGCCCGCACGCCGTCTGGGTGACGATGGCCGAGGAGCCGGAGGTCGTGCGGGTCGCCAACATCCAGCATCTGGCGACGGCGATCCGCGCGCAGCTCGCAGCACCGGTCGCGGCGATCGAGCTCGCCGGCCTGCTGCACCCGACCCCCGCCGTCGGTGGCGAGCCCGCCGCAGTCGCGCTGCCGCTGATCCGCGCGCTGGAGGGCATTGACCGCGGCTGGTATGCCGGACCGCTCGGCTGGACCGACGCCAACGAGGACGGCGAGTTCTGCGTCGCGCTGCGCTGCGCGCTGATCGAGGGCGCGCTGGCGCGCTGCTACGCCGGCGACGGGGTCGTGGCCGACTCCGATCCGGCGGCCGAGCTGGCGGAGACCGAGATCAAGCTCGGCGCCCTGCTCCCGGTGCTCGCTGCGTAGACGATCCGGCGCCTGTGGCGCCGGCGTCAAAACCCGCTCAGGCGCCGCGCACCGCGGCCGCGACGCGCTCGTGCAGCGCGAGGCCCTCGGCACGGTCGGTTCGGACCTCGATCAGCGTCCGGCCCGCCGGCGCCGCGATCGACTCGCGCAGCTCCGCGAGGGTCGCCGGGCGCTCGTGGCGCAGCCCGTAGAGCGCGGCCGCGCGCTCGATGTCGAGGCCGGGCGGCGTCGCGATGTGCTGTTCGTAGACGTCGTGCTCGCCCGCGATCGCCAGCCGATCGAAGACGGCGGCGCCACCGTTGTTGATCACCACGACGGTCAGCGAGAGCCCGAGCCGGGACGCGGCGAGCAGGCCGCCGATGTCGTGTGCGAAGGCGACGTCGCCGATCAGCGCGACGACCGGACCGCCGGTCACCGCGGCGACGCCGAACGCGCTCGAGAGCGTTCCGTCGATCCCGTTCGCGCCGCGGTTCGAGAGCACGCGGGGGGCGTCGTCGCGCACGGGCCAGAACGACTCGAGTTCGCGCACCGGCATCGACGCGGCAACGAACAGCGTCGCATCGGAGGGCAGCGTCGTGGCGAGCGCGCGCGCGACGTTGGGCTCGCTGAGCTCCGCGCCGAGCGTGCGCTCGATCGCCTCCGCGGCGGCGGCGTCGGCGCTGCGCCAGCGTTGCAGCCAGTCCGGCGGGGCTGGTGGGGGCGGCTCGAGCGCGCGCGGATCGGCGCGCAGCACGAGCTCGACGACGGCGGCCGGATCCTGCCAGGCAAGCTCTGGATCCACGAGGATCTGGTGGACGCCGCGAAGGCCGCCGAGCCAGCCGCGCAGCGGCTTTGAGGTAGGCAGATCGCCGACGCGGACGATCACCTCCGGGGCGTGGCGGCCGGCAAAGTCGCCGTCGCGCAGCAGCAGGTCGTAGTGCGCGATCGCCGCCGCGCCACGCCGCGCCCCCGACAGCGGATCCGCGAGCAGGGGGTAGCCGGCCGCCAGCGCGAGGGCCGGCAGCTGCGGTGCGAGCCCGGCGTCGTCGCGGCCGGCGACGATCAGCCCGCGCGCGGGCGCCCCGATGTGATCGGCGAGCCGAGCGGCTGAGCGCTCGCGTGCCGCCACCGCGAACCACGGCCGCCCGTCCGCGCGCCCGCCCGCAGGGGGGCGCACGGTCGCCGGGACGAGCGGCTCGCGCAACGGCCAGTTGAGGTGCACCGGACCGGGACGCTCGCCGGTCGCCGCGGCGTGGGCGCGGCAGGCGAGCGCGCGCGCCCAGGCGATCCGCTCCGCCGTCACCTCGTGGTTTCCGACCTCGAAGAACCAGCGGACGGCGTCGCCGTAGAGCTTGATCTGGTCGATCGTCTGGCCGGCGCCGTTCTCGCGGAGCTCCGGCGGACGGTCGGCGGTCAGCACGATCAGCGGCACGCGGGCGTGCGAGGCCTCGATCACCGCCGGGGCGAGGTTCGCCGCCGCCGTCCCCGAGGTGCAGGCGATCGCGACCGCGCGGCCGCTCGCCTTGGCGGCCCCGAGCGCGAAGAAGCCGGCGGCGCGCTCGTCAATATGTGAGTGCGCGTGCAAGCTCGGGTGGCGGGCGAGCGCGAGCACGAGGGGCGTCGAGCGCGAGCCGGGGGAGGTGCAGGCGTCGGTCATCCCGCACCGCGCCAGCTCATCGACGAAGGCGGCGATCAGATCGTGGGCGTCGAGCGGCTCCCCGGTCACGAGGCGAACCGTAGCGGCGCGAGGGAGCGGGCGGGCGCGACCTGACCAGGGCCGGCCGGCTCGGCTTGCGAGACTGGCGGACATGCCCACTCCGCTCGTCCTCCTGCACGGCTTCGCCGCCACCCCGCGCCACTGGGACCGCGTCGTCGCCGAGCTGCCGGCCGGGCGCTTCGAGCCGCTGGCGCTGCACCTCGCCGACGCGGAGCCGATCACGCCGGCGGGTGTCTGCGCGCTCGTGGGGGCCGCGACCGACGGCAGCTTCGTGCTGGCCGGCTACTCGATGGGGGGCCGCCTGGCCCTGCACACGGCGCTGACGATGCCCGAGCGGGTGCAGCGGCTGGTGCTGATCTCGACCAGCGCCGGAATCGAGGACGGCGCCGATCGCGCTGCTCGCGCCGCCGCCGACGAGGCTCTCGCGGCGCAGATCGAGAACGCTCCGATCGAGTCCTTCATCGAACGCTGGCGCGCGATCGCGCTGTTCGCGGAGGACCCGCAATGGGTCCAGGCGGAGGTCGCGCGCGACGAGCGCCGCTGCGCCCCGGCGACGCTCGCCGCCTGCCTGCGCGGCGTGGGCGCCGGGGCGATGCCCCCGCTGTGGGAGCGCCTCGGCGAGCTGCGCATGCCGGTCGCGCTGCTGGCGGGCGCGCGCGATCTCGCCTATGCGGACGCCGGCCGGCGCCTCGCCGAGGCGATTTCAGACTCCAGCTTCAGCCTGCTCGACGGCGTCGGTCATCGCGTCGCGCTCGAGGCGCCGGAGGCGGTCGCACGAGCGCTCGGAGCCGAGTGACGCCGACGCGGAGGCCGGATCAGCGGACGCCGTCGACGCCGAGGCCCGGCTCGCGCGGGACCGCCATCTCACCCGCGACCACGCGCAGCGCCGCCGCGGGGCCGGCGAACAGGCCAAGCGTGGCGAGGCCGCAGGCGGGCAGCGGCGCCAGCGCCGCCGCGGCGTGCAGCGCTGCGGCGATGCCGAGCGGGCCGTCGTAGGTCGAGGCCACATACACCTCGGCACCGCTCGCGCGAACCAGCGACGCCGCCGCAAGCAGGCCGCCGATCCCGCCGCAGCGCGAGATCTTCAGGCAGACGGCGTCCGCGATGCGGGCCGTCAGCGCGCCGGGGATCGCCGCCGTCTCGTCGATCGCGATCCGCACCGCGACGCGCTCGCGCAGTGCCCGGGTGTCGGCCAGGCCGTGCACCGGCTCCTCGATCAGTTCCAGCCCGTGGCGGGCGAGGAGCCCCAGTTGGCGTTCGGCTTCCTCGAGCGACCACGCTCCGTTGGCATCCAGGCGGAGCGTCGTCTGCGGGCCGATCGCCCCGCGCACGGCCGCCACCCGCTCGGCGTCTCCGGCCGTCCCGACCTTGAGCTTCACACATGAGTAGCCGGCGGACACCGCGGCAGCTGCGGTGCGCGCCGCGATCTCGGGGGCGTCGGCCGCGACGCTCGCGTTGACCGCGATCGCCCGGGCCGGCGTGTCGCTCAGCAGCTCGCAGACGGGGCGACCGGCGCGCCTGCCGGCCATGTCCCACAACGCCATGTCGACGGCCGCAATCGCCTGGGGAAGCTCGTCGACATCGCGGCAGCGGTCAAGCAGCGTGCTGCCGCCACCGCCCGCGCCCGCTCCGGCCGGCGCCTCGATCACCGCCCGGTAGGCCTCCAGCGCCGCCATCGTGCGCTCGATCGAGACGCCGTCGTAGGGCTCGAGCGGCGCCGCCTCGCCGCGGCCGACGAGGCCGCCGGCGTCGGTCAGGCGGACCTCGATCAGCTCCCGCCGCTCCAGCGTGCCGTGGGCGGTCACGAGCGGCTGCGCGAAACGAAGGACCGCGCGATGGAGCGAAAACTCCACGCTCAGGCCAGGATGCCGGCGCAGAGCAGCAGGCAGAAGACGAGCGCGAGCCTGGCGGTCTGCGCCAGCGCGGCGTTCAGCGACGGGCCGTCCGTATGCGTGCGCACGGTCTGCACGACACCGAGCGCCAGCGGCGCCGCCGCCGCCGTGACGAACAACCACGGCGAGAGCGCGCCGGCGAACCACGGCACCCACGAGGTGAGGAAAGCGACGGCGACGATCACGGCGAACAGCCAGCGCGCCCGCTCGCGCCCGAGTCGCACCGCGAGCGTGCGCTTGCCGGCCCGGCGGTCGGTGTCGATGTCGCGAACGTTGTTGACGACGAGGATCGCGCTGATCAGCAGTCCGACCGGGACCGCCAGCACGAACGCCTCCCACGGCAGGCCGCGACGCTGCACGAAGTAGGAGCCCGCCACGGCCACGATCCCGAAGAAGAGGAAGACGAAGACCTCACCGAGCCCCTCGTAGCCGTAGGGCCGCGGTCCGCCGGTGTAGAGCACGCCGGCGAGGATCGAGGCGGCGCCGACCGCGAGCAGCGCCCAGCCGGCAACCGCTATCAGGTACACGCCGCAGAGCACCGCGGCGCCGAACGTCAGGTAGGTCGCGACAAGCACCTGGCGAGGAGGAACGAGCCCTCCCGCCGTCACCCGCACCGGTCCGATCCGCTCGTCGCTGTCGGCGCCGCGCCGCGCATCGGAGTAATCGTTGGAGAGGTTGGTGCCGATCTGGATCAGCATCGCGCCCAGCAGCGCGGCAGCGAAGGCGAGCGGGTGGAACGTTCCGTAGCGGATCGCCAGCGAGGTGCCGACCAGCACCGGCGCGACTGCGGCCGGCAGCGTCTTCGGCCGCGCGGCCATCAGCCAGATCCTCACGGGCGGTGCGGGAACTGCGAGAAGTCGGGCGGGCGCTTCTGCGTGTAGGCGGTGCGGCCCTCGCGAGCCTCCTCCGAGCCGTAGAACAACAGGTTCGCGTCGTGGGCCAGCTGCTGCAGGCCGGCCAGCCCGTCCTCGGAGGCGTTGAAGCTCGCCTTCAGCAGCCGCAGCGCGAACGGCGAGTTGGCCAGCATCTCGCGGCACCAGGCGACCGTCTCGGATTCGAGCCGCTCGAGCGGCACCACCGCGTTGACGAGCCCCCAATCGAGCGCCTGGCGCGCGTCGTACTGGCGGCACAGGAACCAGATCTCCTTCGCTCGCTTCTGCCCGACCTGGGCCGCCAGCAGGCTCGCGCCGTAGCCGCCGTCGAAGGACCCCACGCGCGGGCCCGTCTGGCCGAAGCGCGCGTTCTCCGCGGCGATCGTCAGGTCGCAGACCACGCTCAGCACGTGCCCGCCGCCGATCGCGTAGCCGGCGACCATTGCGACGACCGGCTTCGGCGTCCGCCGGATCTGCAGGTGCAGGTCGGTCACGTGAAAACGCCCGACGCCGCCGGGCTCCGATTCGTAGCCGCTGTCGCCGCGCACGCGCTGGTCGCCGCCGGAGCAGAACGCCTCGCCGCCGGCCCCGGTCAGCACGATCACGCCGACCGCGGTGTCCTCACGGGCGCGCGTGAAGGCGTGCGACAGCTCGACGACGGTCTGCGGCCGGAACGCGTTGCGGACCTCCGGCCTGTTGATCGTGATCTTGGCGATCCCCGGCTCGCGCGAGAGCTCGTAGCGGATGTCGGCGTACTCGCCCTCCGCCAGCCACTCGACCGCCGTGGTGGCGCTCCCGTCGTCTGACACGTCCGCAAGGCTAGCCTTTCAGGCGTGCATGTCGAGCCGTGGCTGACCCGGGCCGCGAGGCGCCGGCCGGATCGGATCGCGGTGGAGACGCCGGCGGGCTCGATCAGCTACCGCGAACTCGAGCTCCTCGCCGGCGCCGGCGCGCGCGAGCTGGGCGTGGCCGCTGGCTCCCGCGTGGCGATCGCGCTCCCGCCCGGCGCCGACTTCGCGGTGGCGCTGCACGCCTGCCTGCGCGCCGGCGCCGTGGCGGTCCCGCTCGATCTGCGTGACCCGGGCCGCGGCGCGCCGGCCTGCGACGCGCTGATCGATGCGCCGCTGTCCTGCGCCGGCCCACCGCTTCCGGCGGTGCCACACGACCTCGCCGCGACCGCACTCATCGTGCGCACGTCGGGAACGACCGGGCAGCCGCGCGAGGTTCCGCTGACCTACGGCAACTTTCTATGGAGCGCGATCGGCTCCGCCGTCGCGCTGGGGATCGCGCCCGGGGAGCGCTGGCTCTGCACGCTGCCGCTCGTGCACGTTGGCGGGCTGTCAATCGTCCTTCGCAGCGCGATCTACGGGACCACCGCCGTGATCCACGAGCGCTTCGCCGCGGAGGATGTGCTCGCGGCGTTGATGGAGCGCGACATAACGCTCGTCAGCGTCGTCGCGACGACGCTGCAGCGGCTGCTCGACGCGGGGCTCGCGGATCCGCCGGCGCTGCGCTGCGCGCTCGCCGGCGGCGGCCCCGTGCCGGCGGCGCTGCTGGCCCGCGCGCGCGCCGCCGGGGTCGTGGTCAGCCAGACCTATGGACTGACCGAGGCGTGCTCGCAGGTCGCCACGCAGACGCCGGGGGAGGAGGGGGTCGACGCCGGCCCGCCGCTCTTCTGCACGCGCGTGTCGCTCGCCGGCGACGGCGAGATCCTGGTCGCCGGCCCGACCGTCAGCCCGGCCGTTGGCGGCGGCGTGCTGGCGACCGGCGACCTCGGCGAGATCGGCGCCGACGGTTCGCTGCGCGTGATCGGGCGAAGCTCAGACACGATCGTCACCGGCGGCGAGAACGTCGCCCCGAGCGAGGTCGAGGCCGTGCTCGAGGAGCACCCGGCGGTCGTCGAGGCCGCCGTTCACGGCGTCGCCGACGAGACCTGGGGGGAGGCGGTTCGCGCGCTCGTCGTCACCCGCCGCCCGGTCGGCGAGGCGGAGCTCCGCGAGCACTGCCGCGGCCGCCTTGCCGCATTCAAGGTCCCGAAGTCGATCGTCTGCGTGCCGTCGCTTCCGCGCACCGCCTCGGGCAAGCTGCAGCGCGCCATGTTGCCTGTTGACGGGCCGCCGCCGGCGTCGTAGGGTCGCGGCATGCGTTGGCGGTACCAGATGGCGTTCGTGACGGTCCTGCTGGTCGGTGCCGTCGCGGTCTCGGCGCTCGCGTCGGGCAACGCGCGGCGTGTCGTCGGCGACTGCACGAAGTCGCAGGTGCGCCCGTCGAGCATCGTGCTCGCCTGCGCTGACGACAACCTCGTACTGACCCACCTGCAGTGGAGCTCGTTTGGCGCCTCCGAAGCGAAGGCGAGCGGGGATTACTACGTCAACGGTTGCACCCCCGACTGCGCCGCCGGGAAGTTCCGCTCCTACCCGATCAAGCTGACGCTGTCGGCTGCGCGGGAGTGCCCCGACGGCCACAACGACTACCGCGAGGCCGCGTTCACCTTCCTCGCGACGAAGCCCCGCGGCGCGGCCTCGAGCTACGCGCTGTTCTGCCCCCTGCCGGGTTAGGTGCGCGCGCTGTGTGCGTCGGCCGTGCTGGCGCTCGCCTGCGCGGGAGTCGCGGTGGCGGCGCCGCTCGGTGGTCCACGGCGCGTGGTCGGCAACTGCGACCACTCGCAGATTCGTCCCTCGACGATCTGGATCTCCTGCAACAACCCGAGCCTTTCGTTCATGAAGCTCCGCTGGAGCGCGTTCGGGGGACCGACGGCGCGCGCCGTCGGCGTCATCCGCCTGGAGAGCTGCCCATCCGCGTGCGACCCCCACGCGGTGCGGGACTACCCTGTCGTGGTGGTCGCCTCCCAGGCACGGCGCTGTCCCGACGGCCATGACGACTACCGTTTGCTCGACGTGACCTACAGATCCAGTGCGCGGCCTCCCGATACGCCCGCCAAGACCCCTCCGCTGGTGCTCTTCTGCCCGCTGGCGAACTAGACCCACCGGGCGAGCGCGATCACGACGCCGAGCGCCGCGAGATCCTCGAGCGCTGGGAGGCGTCGGCGGCCGGCTGGGGCCGCCAGCGCGACGTCTGGAGCGAGCAGACCAGCCCGGTCACGACGTGGCTGCTCGCCGCCGCGCGGCTGCGCCCGGGCCTCCGCGTGCTCGACCTCGCGGCCGGACCGGGGGAGGTTGGGTTCGCGGCGGCGCGCCTGATCGAGCCAGGCGGCGAGCTGATCTGCAGCGACCAGTCGGAGGCGATGGTCGAGCTGGCGCGGGCGCGCGGCACGGCGCTCGGCCTGACGAATGTGACCTACCGCGTGCTCGGCGGCGAGTGGATCGACCTGGAGCTGGCGAGCGTCGATGCCGTGCTCTGTCGCTGGGGTTACATGCTGATGGTCGACCCGGCGGCCGCGCTGCGCGAAACCAGGCGCGTGCTGCGCAGCGGCGGACGTCTGGCGCTGGCGGTCTGGGACGTCGCCGAGTCAAACCCCTGGCTGACGGTACCGCTGGAGGTCCTGGGCGAGCACGGGCTGTGGGGACCGGCGCCAGAGGGCTCGCCGGGACCGCTTGCGCTGTCGGACCGCCAGCTGCTTCGCTCGATGCTCGAGGAAGCGGGATTCACCGAGATCGAGCTCGACGCGGTCGAGATCTCGCGCGACGCGCCCGACTTCGACAGCTGGTGGGCCACCCACCTCGATCTGTCCTGGAGCACCCGCACGGCATTCGAAGCGGCTGACGAAGCGCAGACCGAGTCGATCGAATCCGAGCTAGCCGCGCGCCTTGCGCCCTACACGGCCGCCGGGGGCGCGTTGTCGGTGCCGGGCCGTGCGCTCCTCGCCGCCGCCGAGGCGTGACGGCGGCCGGGCGCCGCGACCCGCTAGCCTGCCGCCCATGATCTATGACGACGACGCGGACCTCCGCAAGCTCGACGGCAAGACCGTCGCGATCATCGGCTACGGCTCGCAGGGCCATGCCCACGCGCTGAACCTGAAGGACTCCGGCGTCTCGGTGGTCGTGGGACTGCGCGAGGGATCCGGCTCGATCGCCGCAGCGCGCGAGGCGGGCCTCGAGGTGCTCGGCGTGGTCGAGGCCGCGAGCCGCGGCGACCTGGTCATGATCCTCGCCCCCGACGAGCTCCACCACCAGGTCTGGGAGGAGCTCCGCGACGGCATCGCCGAGGGCAACATGCTGCTTTTCGGGCACGGCTTCTCGATCCACTACGGTGAGATCGTTGCGCCGGCCGGCGTCGACGTGGCGCTCGTTGCGCCGAAGGGCCCGGGGCATCTGGTGCGCCGCGAGTTCGTCGAGGGATCGGGCGTGCCGGGCCTCGTCGCGATCGAGCAGGACGCCACGGGTCACGCGCGGGAACTGGCCCTGGCCTACGCCAAGGGGATCGGCTGCACGCGCGGGGGCGTGATCGAGACGACCTTCAAGGACGAGACCGAAACGGATCTGTTCGGCGAGCAGGCGGTCCTGTGCGGCGGCGCGTCGGCGCTCGTCCAGGCCGGTTTCGAGACGCTGGTGCAGGCTGGGTATGACCCGGAGATGGCCTACTTCGAGTGCCTCCACGAGCTGAAGCTGATCGTCGATCTGATGTATGAGAAGGGGCTGGCCGGCATGAGGTTCTCGATCTCCAACACCGCCGAGTACGGCGACTACACGCGCGGCAGTCGCGTGATCACCGACGAGACGCGCCGCCACATGCGCGAGATCCTCGAAGAGATCCAGTCCGGCGCGTTTGCGCGCGAGTGGATCGCCGAGAACCGCGCCGGCCAGGAGAACTTCAAGCGCATGCGGGCCGAGCAGGCAGCGACGCAGGTCGAGGACGTCGGTCGGGAGCTGCGCTCGCACATGGGTTGGATCAAGCCGAGCTTCTGATGCTCGCCTACGTCTTCTGGCACCGGCCCGCCGACGGGGTCGCGCCGGAGACCTACGGCGCGTCGATCGCCCACTTTCACCGCTCGCTCGCCGCGCGCCCGCCGGCCGGCTTCCTGCGCTCGGCGACCTTCGCAGCGCCCGCGCCAAACTGGCTCGGCGCGGAGCCGGCCTTTGAGGACTGGTATGTCGTCGAGGACTTCGCGGCGCTCGGCGTACTGAACGCCGCAGCCGTGGGCCGCGGCCACCTGCACTCCCATGACGCGATCGCGCGCCTCGCCGGCCCGGGCACCGGCAGCATCTACCGGTTGCTCGAGGGCTCTCCGGATCTGGCGCAGGCGCGGGTCGCTGTCTGGATCGAGAAGCCGCGCGGCGTCGAGATGCCGCTGTTCGCCGCGCTGCTCGGCGACGGCATGGATGGCGCCCACGCCGGCCTCTGGCAGCGCCAGCTCGCCCTCGGGCCGGCGCCCGAGTACTGCATCCTCGCCGCCGAGCCGCCGAGCGGCGTTCACGCCACCCGGCTCGGGCGGGGCTGGAGCGCGACGATCGCGCAGCGCCATCTGCTGTGAGCGGTTGGTGCGCCCGCGCCGCGGCTTCGCCACGCGCATCCGCCTGCGCGAGTGACTACAATTTTGGGCAGCCGTCGTGACTGGCGTTCTGGTGGGAACAACCCACGGGGAGCGGCGGCGATCACAGCCGCGCGCCTGGGCACCTCCGCAATCGTTCGACAGCGAGGAATTCCCATGACGCCACCCAGCGACACCGAGCAAGCAGCGACGATCGAGATTCCGCAGGCGCTGAAGCCGGCGGACGGCCGCTTCGGCAGCGGACCGTCGAAGGTTCGCCCTGCAGCGCTGGCGCGTCTCGCCAGCGACGGCGCGGCACTCCTGGGCACCTCGCACCGCCAGGCGCCAGTTCGCGGCCTGGTCGGGCGCGTCCGCGCCGGCCTGCGCGACCTCTTCGCGCTGCCGGAGGACTACGTCGTCGCCCTCGGCAACGGCGGCGCCAGCGCGTTCTGGGACATCGCCGCGTTCGGGCTCGTGCGTGAGCGCGCGCTTCACCTCGTCAACGGCGAGTTCTCCGGCAAGTTCGCAGCCGCGACACGGCTCGCGCCGTTCCTCGCCGACCCGATCGTCGTCTCCGCCGAACCCGGCAGCGCTCCGATCCCGGTCGGGTCCGCCGACGCCGACGTCATCGCCTGGGCCCACAACGAGACCTCGACCGGCGTGATGATCGAGGTTCGCCGCCCGGCCGACGCGGGAGACGCGCTGGTCCTGATCGACGGCACCTCGGGCGCCGGTGGGCTGCCGCTCGATCCGCTCCAGGCCGACGCTTACTACTTCGCCCCGCAGAAGAGCTTCGCCTCCGACGGCGGCCTGTGGCTGGCGCTGCTCAGCCCCGCGGCGCTCGAGCGCGTTGAGCAGATCGACGCGTCCGGCCGCTTCGTCCCCGCCGCGCTGTCGCTCCCGCTGGCGCTGGCCGAGTCGGCCAGGAACCAGACGGTCAACACGCCGGCGATCGCGACGCTCTATCTGATGGCCGAGCAGCTCGACTGGATGCTCGCCGCCGGCGGTCTCGACTGGTGCGTCGCGCGGACCAGCGAGTCGTCGGGGCACGTCTACGAGTGGGCCGAGCGGGGAGCGGCGACGACGCCGTTCGTCTCAGACCCGGCGTCGCGTTCGGCCGTCGTCGCGACGATCGACTTCGACGAGTCGATCGATGCCGCCGCGCTCGCGGCGACGCTGCGTGCCAACGGGATCGTGGACGTCGAGCCCTACCGCAAGCTTGGCCGCAATCAGCTGCGCATCGCCACCTACCCTGCCGTCGAGCCCGACGACGTGCGCGCGCTGACGGCCTGCATCGACTATCTGCTGGAGCGTGTCGCATGAGCGCCCGGGTGCTCGTCCGCGAAGATGTCGGCGAGTCGGGCCTGGCGCTGCTGCGCGAGCACTTCGAGGTGGAGACCGGCTTCGACTGGTCGGTCGAGGAACTGACGGAGCGGATCGGCGAGTTCGACGCGATCCTGATCCGCTCGGCCACCAAGCTGACCGCGGATCTGATCGAGCGCGGGGATCGGCTGCGCGTGATCGGCCGCGCCGGCGTCGGTGTCGACAACGTCGACGTCGAGGCGGCGACCCGGCGGGGGATCGTGGTCGCCAACGCACCGCAGTCAAACGTGGTGACGGCGGCCGAGCACACGCTCGCGCTGCTGCTCGCGCTCGCCCGCAACATCCCCCAGGCCCACGCCTCGCTGACGGCCGGGCGCTGGGAGCGTTCGAAGTTCTCCGGCGTCGAGCTGTGCGACAAACAGCTCGGCATCATCGGCTTCGGGCGGATCGGCCAGCTGGTGGCAACGCGCGCACGCGGCTTCGGCATGCGCGTGATCGCCTTCGACCCGCTCGTCTCCGCCGAGCGCTACCGCGAACTGGGCGTCGAGAAGGCGGCGAGCGTCGACGACGTCTACGCGCGGGCCGAGTTCCTCACGATCCATCTTCCGGTGACCGACGAGACCCGGGGAATAATCGACGCCAAGGCGATCGCGAAGATGCGCGACGGCGTGCGAATCCTCAATGTCGCGCGCGGCAAGCTGGTCGACGACGCGGCGCTCCAGGCTGGGCTCGACAGCGGCAAGGTCGCGGGGGCCGCGCTGGACGTGTTCCCGAGCGAGCCGATCACCGACTACCCGCTGTTCCACGGCTACGACAACGTCGTCGTGACGCCGCACCTGGGGGCCTCGACGGCGGAGGCGACCGACCGCGCGGGCTTCCAGAGCGCGGAGCAGATCGTGCTCGCGCTGACCGGCGGGGCGGTCACGACGGCGGTCAACATCCCCTCCGTCGGCGCGGAGGCGCTGGCCCAGCTGACGCCGTTCCTGCCGCTCGCCGAGCACCTCGGGCAGCTCGCGATGGGACTCGCGGCGGGCAGTTCGGTCGAGCGGATCGAGGCAGCCTTCCTCGGACGGATCGCAGACCTCGACACGAGGCTCCTGACCCTCGCGGTCGTCACCGGCGCGATGCGCGGACGCACGGAGCAGGAGGTCAACTACGTCAACGCCGGGTCCTTCGCGCAGGAGCGCGGGATCGTGATCGAGGAGAAGACGAGCCGCGAGGCCGAAGACTTCAACGAACTGATCCGCGTGACCGTGGTCGCCGGTGGCGAGCGCGTCGCGGTGGCGGGAACCGGAGTCGGCCCGAGCCAGGTTCCGCATCTGGCCGAGGTCTGGAATCACCGTTTCATGATCGAGTTGGAGCAGCACGTGTCGGTGTTCCGCTACCGCGACGTCCCCGGCATGATCGGCCACGTCGGGACGGTCTTCGGCCGCAACGCGATCAACATCTCCTCGGCGGCGGTCGGGCGCCAGGTGAACGGGCACGACGCCGACGGCAGCGGTCTGGCGGCGATGGTCGTGACGTCTCACGAGCCGGTGCCCGACGCGGTCGTCGCGGAGGTGCTCGCCGCCAGCGAGTTCGTCAGCGGCCGGAGCGTCACGCTCGAGTGAGCAAGCTCGGTCCGGCAGCTCAGCGCGACGCTGCCGCGTTCGCCCGCCACGATCCCTTCTGGCCGGCGCAGCTCACCGTGCTGGCCGCCGTGCTGCTGAGTCTCGACCTGCCGAGCGAGCTGACGATCCGGCCGATCTGGCTGATCCCGGCGATCGAGGGCGTGCTGCTGGTGGCCCTGGTCGTCGATGACCCCCCGCGTGCAGCAACAGGCCCAGAAGCGGCGTGGTCTCGCGCTGGTGCTGATCGGGCTGGTCAGCGCCAGCAACCTGCTCAACCTGGTGCTGCTCACCCACCGCCTGCTGCACGGCGCGAGCACCAACTCGTTCGGCCACGCCCTGATCCTCGCGGGCGTCGAGATCTGGATCACCAACGTGCTGCTCTTCGCTGTCTGGTTCTGGGAGCTCGACCGCGGCGGACCGCTCGCTCGCCGCGCCGACGAACTTCGCGCGCCGGACTTCCTGTTTCCGCAGATGACCGATCCGCGGCTTGGCGGAATCGACTGGCGAGCCGGCTACATCGACTACCTCTACACGTCGTTCACCAACGCGACGGCCTTCAGCCCCACCGACACGATGCCGCTCAGCCCGATGGCGAAGATGCTGATGGCGGTGCAGTCGGCGGCCTCGCTGGTGACGATCGGGATGGTCGTCGCACGCGCCGTCAACATCATCCAGTGAGCGCGCCGCGACGCGGGTGCGCGGGCGTGCAGCGACACGGCTTCGCGGGCGCGCCGCGACACGGCCTCGCGGGCGCGCCGCGAGGCGTCAACCACTAAGCTTCTGCGCGAATGATGTTCCCCGGCTCTCTCCTGCTTCTTCTCCTCCCCCCTCGGGGGGAATAGCGCGTGGCGGCCGCGTAGCCGCAAACCCAGCCGAGAAGAAGCCGTAGGAGAAGCCCGAAAAGGAGAACGAGCATCATGGCCTCACAGAACGATCGAGTACTGATCTTCGACACGACGCTGCGAGACGGCGAGCAGTCGCCGGGCATCTCGCTGAACCCGGCGGAGAAGCTGGAGATCGCCCAGCAGCTTGCACGCCTTGGCGTCGACGTGATCGAGGCCGGCTTCCCGATCGCCTCACCCGGAGACCACGAGGCCGTGTCGCAGATCGCGCGCCAGGTCGAGGGCCCGGTGATCGCCGGACTCGCGCGCACCCACTTCGCCGACATCGAGTCGGCCGCCAGTGCCGTCGCGGACGCCGAGCGCCCGCGGATCCACACCTTCATCTCGACCTCCGACATCCACATCACCCACCAGCTGGCGTCGACGCGCGAGGACGTGCTCGGGCAGGCCCGCGCTGCGGTCGCCCATGCCCGCGAGTTCGTCGAGGACGTCGAGTTCTCGCCGATGGACGCGACGCGCTCCGAGCTCGAGTTCACCGCCGAGGTCGTGGCGGCGGCGATCGAGGAGGGTGCGACGACGATCAACATCCCCGACACGGTCGGCTATGCCATGCCGCACGAGTACGCGCAGTGGCTCGAACGGCTCTACGCGCTGGTCCCGGCGCTGCACGACGTCGTCCTCTCGGTTCACTGCCAC
Organism: uncultured Solirubrobacterales bacterium; assembly: GCA_963709225.1. Classification (GTDB taxonomy): domain Bacteria; phylum Actinomycetota; class Thermoleophilia; order Solirubrobacterales; family Solirubrobacteraceae; genus Palsa-513. The sequence goes on along the minus strand of CAVPVM010000004.1, from coordinate 768,426 downwards.
GACGACCTCGGGCTCGCCGTGGCGAACTCGTTCGCCGGCGTGCGCGCCGGCGCCCGCCAGGTCGAGTGCGCGATCAACGGCATCGGCGAGCGCGCCGGAAACGCATCGCTCGAGGAGATCGTGATGCTGCTGCACACCCGCGCCGACGACATCGGGCTGCACACCGCGATCAACACGCGCGAGATCGCCCGCACGAGCCGCCTGGTGTCGCGGCTGACCGGCTACGCGGTGCCGCCGAACAAGGCGGTCGTCGGGCGCAACGCCTTTGCGCACGAGTCCGGCATCCACCAGGACGGGGTGCTCAAGGAGCGCACGACGTACGAGATCATGGAGGCCACGAGCGTCGGCCTCGCCGCCAACTCGCTCGTGCTCGGCAAGCACTCCGGGCGCCACGCGCTGCGCCAGGCGCTGGAGAACCTCGGCATCGAGGTGCAGGGGCAGGCGCTGAACGTGGCCTTCAAGCGCTTCAAGGAGATCGCCGACCGCAAGAAGACGGTCACCGCGATGGACCTCGAGGCGCTGGTGACCGACGAGCTGCGTGAGAACATCGCCGGCTTCGCGCTCGAGGGCTACGAGGTCAGCGCCGCCAGCAACCGCGAGCCGCGCGCGAGCGTCAGCGTGAGGACGCCCGCGGGCGAGGTCGTCGTGGGGGAGTACGGCGGCGATGGCTCGGTCGACTCGGTCTTCGGCGCGATCAACGTCGCGACCGGAGTCGACGCCAAGTTGCGCGAGTTTCGCATCGACGCCGTGACCGAGGGTCAGGATGCTCTCGGGGAGGTGTCGGTCGTGGTCACGCTGGGGGAGCGCTCGGCGTCCGGTCAGGGCGTTGCAACCGACGTGATCGAGGCTGCCGCGCGCGCGTACCTGCGGGCGCTGACGACGCTCGCGCGCGGCGAGGAGACGGCCTCGGCGGAGGCCGACCTGGCACCCGCCCCCTGAGCTCCAGCCCACCAGCCTGCGGACATTCGTCCGTGATAGCATACGCGCGGATGACTGCCGCCACCGATCGCGACCTCTACGATCCGACCGCCGTCGGTCCGCGCGTGCGCGCCCTGCGCGAGGCGATGGGGCTCTCGCTGCGCGAGCTGGCGCTGCGCTGCGGCGTCAGCTCGGCGATGCTCTCACAGGTCGAGCGGGGCGAAACCAGCCCGACGTTGCAGGTCGCCTCGCGGATCGCGGCGGGGCTCGAACTGCGGCTGTCGCAACTGCTTCGGCTGGACGAGAGCGACTCGGTCACGATCGTGCGCTCCAACGAGCGCCGCGTCGGCGGCAACTCGCGGCGCGGGCACCGCGCCGAGGTGCTGACCCCGCCGATTCCCGGCCAGCGCGCCGAGCTCTCGCTGCACACGCTGGCCGCCGGCGCGGTCACGGGCGGCTCCGACGACCCGCCGATGCACGAGCCCGGGAGCCGCGAGACCGCGCTGGTCGCCAGCGGCGAGGTGGTGCTGCTCTGTGACGGGCGCCCCTACCAGCTCGGCGCCGGCGACTGCGTGACCTTCGACGCCGACCTGCCTCACCATTTCGAGAATCCCGGACCCGGCGAGGCGCGGCTGCTTGCGGTCGTCTCAGCCGGCCTGCGGCGCAGCTGAGACGGCGCGCCGCGATCGGAGGCCCAAGAATGCCGAGCACCCTGTTGGACAGGATCTGGGGCGCCCACGAGGTGGCTCCCGGGCTGATCTACATCGACCTGCACCTCGTCCACGAGGTCACAAGCCCGCAGGCCTTCGAGGGCCTGCGGCTCGCCGGTCGCAGCGTCCGCCGGCCGGACCGCACGCTCGCGACCGCCGACCACAACGTGCCGACCGACGGCACGCCGCGCGCGGCCGCGATCATCGACGAGCTCTCACGCGTCCAGGTGCAGACGCTCGAGCGCAACTGCGCGCAGTTCGGCGTTCCCGTCTACTCGGTGGGTTCTGAGCGCCAGGGGATCGTGCACGTGATCGGCCCGGAGCTCGGCGTCACCCAACCCGGCATGACGATCGTCTGCGGCGACTCCCACACCGCCACGCACGGCGCCTTCGGTGCGCTCGCCTTCGGGATCGGGACGAGCGAGGTCGAGCACGTGCTGGCGACCCAGTGTCTCGTGCAGACCAAGCCGCGCTCGATGCGGGTCCGCTACGAGGGCGAGCGGGGGTTCGGCGTCACCGCCAAGGACCTGATTCTCGCGACGATCGGCCAGATCGGCGTCGACGGCGCGGTCGGGCACGTCGTGGAGTACGCCGGCCCGGCGATCGACGAGCTGTCGATGGAGGGGCGGATGACGGTCTGCAACATGACGATCGAGGCTGGCGGGCGCGCCGGCATGGTGGCGCCCGATGACGTCACCTTCGAATGGTTCGAGCGCGTCGAGCGGCCGGGCTCGGGCTCGGGCGCGGAGCTCGAGCGCGCGATCGATGGTTGGCGCGAGCTTCGCAGCGACGCCGACGCGACGTTCGACCGCGAGGTGGTGGTCGACGTGGCAAAGATCTCGCCCCAGGTGACCTGGGGCACCAACCCGGGCATGGTGGTCGGCGTCGCCGACCGCGTGCCCTCACCTGATGACTTCGCCGGGTCCGGCGATCGCGACGCGGCCGAGCGCGCGCTGGCTTACATGGACCTCGAACCGGGGACTCCGATCGCCGACATCCGCCTGGACCGCGTGTTCATCGGGTCCTGCACCAACTCGCGGATCGGCGACCTGCGGGCCGCGGCGTCGGTGATCCGCGGCCGCCGCGTCGCCGAGCACGTGAACGCGATGGTCGTGCCGGGATCCGCGGCGGTCAGCGCCCAGGCCGAGGCGGAGGGCCTCGACGAGGTGTTCCGCGCGGCCGGCTTCGACTGGCGCACCGCCGGCTGTTCGATGTGCCTGGGCATGAATCCCGACATCCTCGCTCCGGGCGAGCGCTGCGCGTCGACCTCCAACCGCAACTTCGAGGGCCGCCAGGGGCGCGGCGGGCGCACCCACCTCGTCTCGCCGGAGATGGCGGCCGCCGCAGCGATCGAAGGCCATTTCGTCGACATCCGCGACTGGAGCTGAAACATGGAGCCGATCACCGTCATCGCCGGCGCGGTCAGCGATCTGGACCGCAGCGACGTCGACACCGACCAGATCATCCCCAAGCAGTTCCTCAAGCGGATCGAGCGGACGGGCTTCGGCGAGTTCCTCTTCTACGACTGGGCAAAACAGCCCGGCTGGGAGCTGGCTCGCAACCCGATCCTGACCAGCGGCCGGAACTTCGGCTGCGGCTCCTCGCGCGAGCACGCGCCATGGGCGATCGAGGACTACGGCTTCCGCGCCGTGGTCGCGCCGAGCTTCGGCGACATCTTCTACAACAACTGCATGAAGATCGGGCTGCTCGCGGTCGTCCTGCCGGAGGCCGACGTGCGCGCGCTCGCCGCCAGCGGAGCGGGCGAGATCGACCTCGAGGCACAGGAGGTCCGCTTCGGCGGACGCAGCGTCGGCTTCGAGATCGACGCCGAGAGCCGCCGGCGCCTGCTCGGCGGCCTTGACGACATCGCGCTGACCCTGCAGCAGGGGGAGGCGATCGCCGCCTTCGAGGCCGAGCGCGAGCGCTCCGGCCCCGTGACCACAGCGCTCTGAGACCCCGCCGCGGGGCTCACCGGCTCGCCCGCGCCACGCCGCGCGTTAACGCGAGCTTCGCATTGCGCGCGCAACTCACCGCTCGAGTAAGTGTTTTTCGGTGCAAGAAGGTTCACCGAGTTCACATCGACAGGAGACCCTGATGCATCTGAAGACGTTGGGAATCGCGGGCGCCGTTCTGGCCCTGACGCTCACGGCGACGGCGAGCGCGTTCGCCCGGGCCGGCGACCGCACGTTCGCCGACACCTACCCCGTCGCCAGCACGCTGTGCGTCAAGGCTCATGCCGGCACCCTGGGACCGAAGCTCCAGCCGCAGGCCGCAGCTGTCGTCACCGCCTGCGACACGCTGCAGAACGCGTTCGGGCCGCTCGTCTCAACGGTCGATGCGGCCGAGGGGACCTATCTGACCGTCGTCTCGACGCAGAAGGGCCTGGTCACGGCTGCATGCCCGAAGCCCGTCACCAACCACGCTGCCTGTGCGACCGCGCGTGGCACCGCGAAGTCCACGATCGCCGCCGCCAAAACGACCGAGCAGACCGCCGTCACCGCCTACAAAACGGCGATCGAGGCCAACCGGGTCACGTTCTGGAGCACGATCAGCGCGCTGCGCTGAGCCGCGCGGCCCGCGCGGCGGGCCTCGCCTGAGAGTGTGGGCGCGCGCGAGCGCGCCCACATTTGCGCTGCTACGGTCCTTCTGGATGACGCGGATCGTGACGCTGCCCGGCGATGGCATCGGGCCCGAGGTGATGGCGGCCGGGCTTGAGGTGCTCGCCGCGGTGACGCCGGCCGAGATCGAGGAGCATTGCTTCGGCGGCGCCTCGATCGACGCGTTCGGCGTGGCTCTGACCGATGAGGTGCTCGCCGCGTGTCGCGCCGCCGATGCGGTTCTGCTTGGAGCCGTCGGCGGTCCGAAATGGGACACCACCGATCCGCAACGACCCCGCCCCGAGCAGGGACTGCTCGGCGTGCGCAAGGGACTCGGCCTGTTCGCGAACCTGCGGCCCGTACGGGCGATCGAGGCTCTCTACGGAGCCAGTCCGCTGCGTGAAGAGCGGATCGCCGGCACCGACCTGCTGGTCGTCCGCGAGCTGACCGGGGGCATCTACTTCGGCGCCAAGACGCGCACGCCCCTCGGCGCCAGCGACGTCTGCGAGTACAGCGTGGCGGAGGTCGAGCGGATCGCCCGGGTTGCCTTCGCCGCCGCGCGCACGCACGTGACCAGCGTCGACAAGGCCAACGTGCTGGAGACCTCGCGGCTGTGGCGCGAGGTCGTGACGCGCGTGCACAGCGAGGAGTTTCCCGGCGTCGAGTTGTCCCACCTGCTGGTCGACAACGCCGCGATGGCGCTGATCAGCGCGCCCAACCGCTTCGACGTGATCGTCACCGAAAACATGTTCGGCGACATCCTCAGCGACGAGGCGGCGATGATCACGGGCTCGATCGGCATGCTGCCAAGCGCCTCGCTCGGCGATGGCGGCCCCGGACTGTTCGAGCCGGTACACGGCTCGGCGCCGGACATCGCCGGCAGGGGCGTTGCGAACCCGCTCGCGATGTTCCTCTCGGTGGCGCTGATGCTGCGGCGCGGACTCGGCCTGGAGGAGGAGGCGTCCGCTGTAGAATCAGCCGTCGATCGTGCGCTCGCCGATGGGTTGCGGACGCGGGATCTCGGTGGGGCGGCGAGCACGGCGCAGGCCACGGCGGCTGTGCTCGGATACCTATAGCGAAGGGAAGCTGGGCGCTGTGATCGAAACGGACGTCATCTGGCACAACGGCGAGTTCGTCGCCTGGGAGGACGCCAAGGTCCACGTCCTGACGCATGGGCTGCACTACGGCACCGGTGTCTTCGAGGGGATCCGCTGCTATGAGACCCAGCACGGCCCGGCGATCTTCCGCCACCAGGATCATCTGGACCGCCTCGAGCGCTCCGCCAGGCTCTACTACATGGACCTGCCCTACTCGCTCGACGAGTTGCGCGCCGCCACCCACGAGCTGGTCGTGCGCAACGGCCTGGCGTCCTGCTACATCCGCCCGATCGCCTACCGCGGCTACGGGCAGATGGGGCTGAACCCGCTCGAGGTGCCGGTCGAGGTCTCGATCGCCCTGTGGCCGTGGGGGAGCTACCTCGGCGAGGAGGGCACCCGCAACGGGATCCGCGCGAAGATCTCCTCCTGGGAGCGCATCAGCCCGCGCTCGCTGATCCCGGCGGCCAAGGCGTCCGGCCAGTACCTCAACAGCGTGCTCGCCAAGATCGAGTCGCTGAAGGCCGGCTACGACGAGGCGATCCTGCTCGACGCCCACGGCCACCTCTGCGAGGGGTCGGGCGAGAACGTCTACACGGTGCGTGACGGCGCGATCGTGACGCCGCCGCAGACGGCGTCGATCCTCGACGGGATAAACCGCCGCTCGGTCGTCCAGATCGCCCGCGACCTCGGCTACGTCGTGGTCGAACGCGACATCACCAGGGCCGAGCTCTACCTCGCTGACGAGGTCTTCCTCACGGGCACCGCCGCGGAGCTCGTGCCGGTTCGCGAGATCGACGACCACCCGATCGGATCCGGCAGCCCGGGGGAGGTCACCCGCGTCCTCCAGGACGCCTTCCAGGAGGTTCTCTACGGACGCAACGAGCGCTACCTCGAATGGCTCGACGTGGTCTCGATGCCGCCGGCGGCGGAGGTCGCCGCGCCGGCGGCCGGGGAGCGTGCCACGGCATGAGCGTGGCGATCCTCTCGTTGGTCGTGGTGCGAATTACGCGGGCGGCCGGCTAGCGCCACCGCGCGCACGGTCGCTGCCCGCTCTCGCCCGACCTCTTCGAAAGGAACCACCAACGTGACCGAGATCCAGTTGTATGACGCAACCTTGCGCGACGGCATGCAGGGCGAGGGGATGGTGCTCTCGGCCGAGGAGAAGCTCCGCGTCGCCCACAAGCTCGATGAGCTCGGAATCGACCTGATCGAGGCCGGCTTTCCCGGCTCGAACCCCAAGGACCGCGAGCTGTTCGCGCTGCTGGAACGCGAGAGCTTCCGCCACGCCGCAATCGCGGCGTTCGGCATGACGCGCCGTCGAGACGTCGAGGCCTCCCTTGATCCCGCGCTGATCGAGCTGGCCGAGAGCGTCGCGCCCGTCTGCACGCTGGTTGGCAAGACCTGGACGCTTCATCTGGAAAAGCTGGTCAAGGTGGACCGCGAGGAGAACCTGCGGATGATCGACTCCTCGATCGCCTTCCTGCGCGCCAGGGGCAAGCGGGTGGTCTATGACGCCGAGCACTTCTTCGACGGCTACCGTGCCGAGCCGGAGTACGCGCTGCGCTGCGTCCGCGCGGCCGCCGAGGCGGGCGCGGAGACCGTCACCCTGTGCGACACCAACGGGTCGTCGCTGCCGTCGCAGATCGCCGCCGCGACGGCCGCCGCGATCGCGGCGCTCGGCGCAGACGTCCGCGTCGGCATCCACTGCCACAACGACGCCGAATGCGGCGTCGCGAACACGCTCGCCGCCGTCGAGGTCGGAGCGCGCCAGGTTCAGGGCACGATGAACGGCTGCGGCGAACGGACCGGGAACGCCAACCTCGTTTCGATCATCGCCAACCTCCAGCTCAAGCTCGGCTTTCGCTGCCTCACCGACGAGCAGCTCGCGCGGCTGACCGAGACCGCCCACTTCGTCGACGAGCTCCTCAACATCACGCCGGATCCCAATCAGCCCTACGTCGGGCGCAACGCCTTCGCCCACAAGGGCGGCATGCATGTCGCCGGCGTGAGCGCGGACGCCGCGACGTTCGAGCACGTCTCTCCGGCGCTGGTCGGCAACCAGCGCGAGCTGCTGGTCTCGGAGCTCGCGGGCCGCGCCAGCGTGAGCGAGAAGGCGGCCGCGATCGGCATCGAGCTGGACGAGGTGACAACCCGGCGCGTGCTCGAGCGGATCAAGGAGCTCGAGCACCGCGGCTACCAGTTCGAGGCGGCCGACGGCTCGCTCGAGCTGCTGCTGCGGCGCGAGACCGGGGGCTATCAGCCGCTTTTCAAGCTCGAGTCCTGGCGGGTCATCGTCGAGCAGCTGGCCGAGGGCGAGGCTCAGACCGAGGCCACGATCAAGATCTGGATCGACGGCGAGCGCCGCGTGCACACCGCCGAGGGCAACGGGCCGGTCAACGCGCTCGACGCGGCGCTGCGCGCGGCGATCGGCGAGGTCCACCCGCACCTGGCCGACATCGAGCTGGTGAACTTCAAGGTGCGGATCCTCGACGAGGACAAGGGCACGGACGCCGTCACGCGCGTCCTGCTCGACTCCTCCGACGGCACCCGGGTGTGGGGCTCGATCGGCGTCTCGGAGAACGTCGTCGCCGCCTCGTGGGAGGCGCTCGTGGACTCGCTCGAGCGGGGCATGCTGGCGGGGCCGCCGGAGTGAGCGACGCCGAGATCCCGCTCGCGCGGCCGGTGCTCGGCGAGGCCGAGGAGCACGCCGTGCTGGAGGTCCTGCGTTCAGGCCGCCTGTCGCTCGGGCCGCTGCTTGGCGAGTTCGAGCGGCGCTTCGCGAAGCGAATCGGCGCGCCGCATGCGAGCGCCGTCTCCAGCGGCACCGCCGGCCTGCACCTGGCGCTGCGCGCCGTCGGCGTCGGCGACGGCGACGAGGTCATAACCACGCCGTTCTCGTTCGTCGCGTCCGCGAACGTGATCGTCTACGAGCGCGCGCGGCCCGTCTTCGTCGACATCGACCCGCGCACGCTGACGATCGACCCCGCCGCGGTGGCGGCGGCGGTTGGGCCGCGCACCAGGGCGCTCCTGCCGGTGCACATCTTCGGCTGGCCCGCCGACATCGCCGCGCTCGAGCGGCTCGGTCTGCCGATCGTCGAGGACGCGTGCGAAGCGCTGGGCGCCGTGCACCCGGATGGCGTGGCGGTCGGCGCGCGCGGGCACCCGGCGGTGTTCGCGTTCTACGCCAACAAGCAGTTGACGACCGGCGAGGGCGGGATGGTCACGCTCGCGCAGGCGGATCAGAAGGAGCGGATCGACAGCGAGCGCAACCAGGGGCGCGCGCCCGACATGGACTGGCTGGATCACGACCGGCTGGGATTCAACTACCGCCTTTCCGAGATCGCCTGCGCGATCGGCCTGGCGCAGCTCGATCGCCTCGACGAGATGCTCGCCGCGCGAGCCCGCGTCGCGGCCGCCTACAACGAGGCGCTCGCCGGCATCGAGGGACTCGAGCTGCCGTGCCCGGACGAGGGGGGAAGCGTTCGCGGCTGGTTCGTCTACACCGTCTCGGTACCGCACGGGGTGGACCGCGACGAGACGATCCGCGCCCTGCGCATGCGCGGTGTGCAGAGCAAGCCCTATCTGCCGGCGATCCACCTGATGAGCTACTACCGCGAGCGCTTCGGACACCGCGAAGGCGAGTTTCCGGTGTGCGAGGACGTCGCCGCGCGCTCGATCGCACTGCCGTTTCATCCGCGTCTGAGCGAGGGCGACGTCGCGGCGGTGACGCAGGCGCTGACTGCGGCGCTCGCGCGGGCATAGACTCAGCCACGGCGATGTCGCGCTTCTCGCAGCCGCAGGATCCAGATTTTCAGGCGATCAACGCGTCGCTGGACTTCGACTGGCGGCTGTGGCGCCACGATGTCGCGCAGTCGCGCGCCCACGCCGCGATGCTCGCGTCGATCGGCGTGATCACGGACTCCGAACGCGACGAGCTGCTGGCCGGGCTGGACGCCGTGGCGGAGGAGCTGGAGGCCGGCAGCTTCCCGTTCTCGCCGGACGACGAGGACATTCACATGGCAATAGAGCGCCGTCTGATCGAGCTGGCCGGACGCGTCGGCGGGAAGCTGCACACGGCGCGCTCGCGCAACGACCAGGTCGCGACCGATGTCGTGCTGTTCGTGCGCGAGGCCTCCGAGACGGCGCGAGCCGCGCTCGCGGCATTGATCGAGACGCTGCTCGTGCGGGCCGAGCGCCACCTCGACTGGCCGATGCCCGGCTACACCCACCTCCAGCGCGCGCAGCCGGTCTACCTCGGCCATCACCTGCTGGCCTACGTCTGGATGTTCCTACGCGACCGGTTGCGCTTCGACGCGGTCACGCGGGCCTGCGCCGTGCTGCCGCTCGGAGCGGGTGCGCTGGCCGGCGTGAACTTCCCAACGGACCGCGCCCTGGTCGCGGCGCAGCTCGGCTTCGAGACGGTCGCACCGAACTCGATCGACGCGGTCTCCAACCGCGACTTCGCGCTCGACTACCTGGCGGCTGCTGCGACCACCGCAACCCACCTCTCGCGCCTTGGCGCCGAGCTCGTGCTGTGGAGCAGCGAGGAGTTCGGCTTCGCGACCCTCAGCGACGCCTGGAGCTCGGGCTCCTCGATCATGCCGCAGAAGAAGAACCCTGACGCCGCCGAGCTCTTGCGAGCCAAGGCGCCGCGGATCGTCGCTCATCACAGCGCCCTGCACGGTGTCCTGCACGGCCTGCCGCTCACCTACAACAAGGACATGCAGGAGGACAAGGAGCACCTGTTCGACACCGCCGACACGCTCGCGCTGACGCTGGCAGCCGCCCGCGGCATGCTCGCGACGGTCACCTTCAACCGCGAGCGGCTCGAACAGGCGGCCTCGGATGAGATGATCGCCGCGGTCGACATCGCCGACCTGCTCGTGCGCGGCGGCCTGCCGTTCCGGGAGGCACACGGCGTGGTCGCCGGTCTCGTGCGCGCCGCGATCGACGAGGGTAGGCCGGTGTCGAGCTTCGGCGAGGACGAGTTGGCGGCGCTCGCGCCGACGCTCGATCGTGAGGCGCTGGTGGCGCTGCTTCAGCAGCGCTCGTGGCTCGAGTCGAAGGTCTCGGTGGGAGGTACCGCGCTCGTGCGGCTGCGCGAGCAGCTCGCCGCCGCGCGGGCAGCTTTGGCCGCGGGGTGAGCGGGGTGAGCGAACTGCTCGATCGTGAGCGACCCGGTTGCGGAGCGATTCCAGCCGAGTTCTACGCCGGCGAGGTCTGCGCGGTCGCTCGCGCGCTGATCGGCTGTGTCGTGCGACACGGCGAGACCGCCGGGGTGATCGTCGAGACAGAGGCCTACCACGAGTCCGAGCCGGCCTGCCACGCGTTCGTCGGGCTCACCGGGCGGACCGCGACGCTGTTCGGCCCTCCCGGAGTCGCCTACGTCTACCGCTCCTACGGCGTCCACACGATGCTGAACGCTGTGGCCGAGCCCGAAGGCATCGGGGCCGGCGTGCTGATCCGCGCACTGGAGCCGCTGGAGGGCGTCGAACTGATGGCGGAGCGTCGCGGACGCGTGCGCGTCGAAGAGCTCTGTTCGGGCCCGGGCAAGCTGACCCAGGCGCTCGGCATCGAGCTCTCGCACAACGGCGGCGACCTGCGCGAAGGGCCCGTGACGATCACGCCGGGGAGCGGCTCGCCGCTGGCGATCGTCAGCTCGCGGCGCATCGGGATCACAAAGGCCATTGAGCTGCCCTGGCGCTTCAGCGTGGCAGGCAGCCGCTTCGTCTCGCGCGGCGGCTGACATCTGTGGGGCCGCTGCGCCACGTGGCGCGGCGGCTCACCCGGGTGGGGCCGAGGCGCCTCCGCCGGGCGCCGCTGTGCCACCGCCCGGGGTCGTCACCGGCGGCGGCCCAGAGCCCGCCGTCGAGCCGCCGGCCGGCGCGACCGGTCCTCCCGCCGGCGCCGTCGTCCCGACGCCCGGGCTGGTCGTCGCCGGCGCGCTGCTGCCGCCGCCGCTGGTCACCGTTCCGCTCGCCGGAGAGGTCGTCCCGGTGGCCGGGATGTTGGGCGCTGCGCCGCCGGTTGTGGCGGTCGATCCAGCCGGGCTCACGCCCGCGGCACCGGTGCTCGAAGACGCGGGCCTGTGCACGCGCGCTGCCGCGCGCTCGGCCGCCTCGAGGTGGTACTGCTGGATCGCCTGCTCGACGTACTGCTTCCAGATCAGCGCCGGATAGGTGCCGCCATAGACCGGCTTGCCGCCGTAGTCCTTGGCCATCGATTTGTCGCTGTTGGGATAGCCGACCCAGACCGCGACGGTCATCGACGGCACCGAGCCGCTGGCGGCGGTCGAGCCGACGAACCAGGCGTCGGCGTAGTTGGAGGTCGTGCCGGTCTTGCCCCATGCCGTGACGCCCGGAATCGCCGCCGCCGCGCCCGTGCCGATCGGGTTCAGCACGTCCTTCATCATGTCGATCTCCTTCTGATCGTTCGCGTAGGAGAAGACCCGCTCGGTCTGCAGCTCGTTGTGTGCGACGACATGACCGTTCTGCGTGATCAGATCTACGCCGACCGGCCCGGGGCAGCTGTCCGCCGGCGGCGGCTTGCCCAGCCAGCTCGGCATGCTGCCGCCGGCGCAGACGTCTGAGGACAGCGTGCCGTAGGTCAGCAGGCCGTTGTTGGCGATCGTCTCGTAGGCGTGCGCCATGTCCAGCGGCGTGACGCCGATCTGCAGGCCGCCGATGACCATCGACGGGTTGACCGAGATCGTCGTCGAGATGCCGAAGTTGTGGGCCAGCTGCGCGATGTTTGACTCGCCCACCGAGAGGCCGAGACGCGAGAAGACCGTGTTATCTGAGAGCTCGAGCGCCTCGTAGAGCGGGATCTTGGCGAAGGCATAGCCGCCTTCGTCGTTGTGCACGGAGAAGTTGCCGAACGGGATCGCCTGCGCGGTGTAGGTGAACGGTCCGGAGTACTCCGTCGAGTTGGCGGTATAGCCGTCGTTCAGCGCCACCGCGAGGTCGAAGACCTTGAACGCCGAGCCCGGCTGACGCTCGGCCTGGGTGGCGAGGTTGAAGGCGTTGTTCGTGAAGTCGTAGCCGCCGACCATCGCCTTGACCTCGCCGGTTTCGTTGTCGATCGCGACAAGCGCTGCCGCAGGTCCGCCGATGTCGGCCGGCAGGACGTGGTCGACGACGCTCTGCGCCTCCTTCTGGAGATCCCAGTCGAGCGTCGTGTGGATCGTGTAGCCCGCGGAGTAGACCTTCGAGCCGTAGTAGAGCGGCTGCCCCTTGTTCAGCGTGAGCTGGTTGTCGATCCAGTTGACGAAGTAGCCGGCGCTCGGATCGACGTCCTCCTCCGACGGCGATTGGATGTCGGCAGCGGGCGGCAGTGACAGGGCGCTGTCGGTCTGATACTCCGACAGCGTCAGGTAGCCCTGCTCGTACATGTCGCGGAGTACGAGGTTGCGGCGCTGCTCGACCGGCCGCACGTTGTAGAAGAGGTCGTTCCCGAGCGTGGTCGGCGAGGCGACCATCCCGGCCAGCAGCGCCGCCTCGTCCGCCGTCAGGTATGTCACGCACAGGCTTGCCGGATTGTTGTAGTTGGGGACCTTGCCGCAGCCGTCAAGCGGCGACGCCGGGTCGTTGCCGAAGTAGGCGCGCGCCGCCGCCTCGATGCCATGCGCGCCGTTGCCGAAATAGGCGGTGTTGAGGTACTCGGCGAGGATCTGGTTCTTCGGCCACAGATGGCTCAGCTGAAATGCGAGGGCCGCCTCCTTGAGCTTCTCGAACAGCGTGCGGTGGCCCGCTTGGCTCAGCGCGTTCTTGACGAACTGCTCCGTGATGGTGGAGGCGCCCTGTGTGCCGTTGCCGGTGTGGAAGACGTCGGCGATGAAGGCGCGGGCGATGCCGCGGATGTCGACGCCCGACTCCGTGTAGAAGCGCTTGTCCTCGATCGCCACGATCGCGTGGTCCATGATCGGCGGGATGTCGGTGTCGGGCAGGAAGTACTGGTTGTGGTTGGTCAGGATCCCGATCACGTGGTAGCCGGGCGGCGCCGCCAGGATCTCGGAGTTGCGGCCCGTGCTGTAGGTGGCCTTCAGCTGGTTGAGCAGCGGCGACAGCTGCGGCTCGAAGGCCAGCACGATGCCGAATACGAACGAGATGACGGCCAGGAACGCGACTGGGACGAGGATCGCGAGCAGGCGCAGCCAACGGATCCGGCGGCTCCGCTTGCGGCGCCGTCGAAACAGGCCTCTTCGCCCGCGCTCGCGCGGCGCCACCGGAGAAAGCACCGAGGCGACGCGCTCGGCGGTGGCAGCGCTGGAGTTTCCGGTTCGGTCGTCCTCAGTCATCTGCTCGGTGCCGCAGAGGCAGGCTTGTGTGCCCTCGGAGTGCGGCGACTCACGCATCTCGTAGGCGGGGCGCGGCGGCAAGCCGCCCCATGGACCCGGCGCAGTCTAGCATTGCACCGATGAGGGGATCAGGCGCCGAGGAGCTCGCGCGCGGCGCCGCGCAGGTGCTCCCGGCGGGCGAACTGCAGCGCAAGCTCGCGCTCGGACGGGCGCTGCGCGTAAAGCTCGGGATCGACCCGACGGCCCCGGACATCCACCTCGGGCACACGGTGGTGCTGCGCAAGCTGCGCGAGTTCCAGGACGCCGGACATCTCGTCGTACTGATCGTCGGCGACTTCACCGCGCGAGTCGGGGACCCGAGCGGGCGCTCCGAGCAACGTCCGATGCTCAGCGTGGAGCAGATCGAGGCCAACGCGCGCACGTATCAGGAGCAGGCGTTCCGCGTGCTCGACGACGCACCGGGGCGGCTCGAGCTTCGGCGCAACAGCGAGTGGCTCGACATGGGCATGGACGAGCTGCTCGCGCTCGTGCGCACGACCACCGTCGGACAGCTGATGGAACGCGACGATTTCGCCAAGCGGACGGCGCGCGGGGATCCGGTCTCGGTGCTGGAGCTGCTCTACCCGCTGATGCAGGGCTACGACTCGGTCGCGGTGCGTGCCGACATCGAGCTCGGCGGGACCGATCAGACCTTCAACCTCCTGCTCGGCCGCGACATCCAACGTGCCTACGGCCAGGCCGAGCAGGCGGTGTTGACGATGCCGCTGCTGGTCGGCGTCGACGGCAAGGAGAAGATGTCGAAGTCGCTGGGCAACCAGATCGGCGTCACCGACCCGCCCGCGGAGATCTATGGGCGCACGATGTCGATCCCCGACAGCGCGCTGGCGCAGTGGTACCTGCTGCTGCTCGGACGCGCGCTGCCCGCCGGCGCCGATCCGCTGGCGGCCAAGCGCACGCTCGCGTACGAGCTGACCGCGATCTACCACGGCGCGGCCGCCGCCGACCACGAGGTCGCCGAATGGGATCGCGTGCAGCGTGGCGGCGGACTGCCCAGCGAGATCGAGGAAGCCGTGTTCGCGGCCGCGGTCGGCGTACCCGTGCACCTGCCGGCGCTGATCGGCGAGATCTTCGGGCTCTCAAGCTCCGAGGGCAGGCGGCTGATCGAGCAGGGAGCGGTCTCGCTCGACGAGGTTCGTGTGGATGATCTCGACGTCGAGGCCGAGCGTCTCGACGGGGCCGTTCTGCGGGTCGGCAAACGGCGTTTCCGGCGGCTGCGGCGCGCCGCCGGCTGACATCGGCTGCGCCAGGGCGCTATAGTCCTTCGTTCGTCCGGTGGGCGCCGTATGCGCCTGCCTCGCGTGCTGCGCCGGGAATCCCCCGGCGGTGGATGGCGCGGCGGTCTTTGAAAACTCAACAGCATGCGCACCGAGACCGGCTTCGGCCGATCTGGTGTGCGTCCAGGTTCGACCCGCGGTCGACCGCGCTTTTGCGCGCCGGCCGCGGCACGAGTCAAGAATAGAAGTACCCCTGTCATGGTCGAGCGCCCTTGTGTATAGGCCTCGAACCACCATGACGACTCTCTTCACGGAGAGTTTGATCCTGGCTCAGGACGAACGCTGGCGGCGTGCCTCATACATGCAAGTGGAGCGACGAACCAGGCTTCGGCCTGGGGCAAAGCCGCGAACGGGTGAGTAACACGTGGGTTACCTGCCCCGATGATTGGGACAACCCGAGGAAACTCGGGCTAATACCAAATGTGCTCCTGGTCGTGATGGCCAGGTGGAAAGGAAGCTTCGGCCTCCGCATCGGGATGGGCCCGCGGCCCATTAGCTAGTTGGTGGGGTAATGGCCTACCAAGGCGACGATGGGTAGCTGGTCTGAGAGGACGATCAGCCACACTGGGACTGAGACACGGCCCAGACTCCTACGGGAGGCAGCAGTAGGGAATCTTGCGCAATGCGCGAAAGCGTGACGCAGCAACGCCGCGTGGGGGAAGAAGGCTTTCGGGTTGTAAACCCCTTTCAGTTGGGACGAAGCTCCGTCGGTTAATAGCCGGCTGGAGTGACGGTACCTTCACAAGAAGCACCGGCTAACTACGTGCCAGCAGCCGCGGTAATACGTAGGGTGCAAGCGTTGTCCGGAATCATTGGGCGTAAAGAGCGTGTAGGCGGTTCGATCAGTCCGCTGTAAAAGTCCAGGGCTCAACCCTGGGAGGCCGGTGGATACTGTCGGGCTAGAGTCCGGAAGAGGCGAGTGGAATTCCTGGTGTAGCGGTGAAATGCGCAGATATCAGGAGGAACACCAATGGCGAAGGCAGCTCGCTGGGACGGTACTGACGCTGAGACGCGAAAGCGTGGGGAGCAAACAGGATTAGATACCCTGGTAGTCCACGCTGTAAACGATGGGCACTAGGTGCGGGAGGTGTCGACTCCTCCCGTGCCGAAGCTAACGCATTAAGTGCCCCGCCTGGGGAGTACGGCCGCAAGGCTAAAACTCAAAGGAATTGACGGGGGCCCGCACAAGCAGCGGAGCATGTGGTTTAATTCGACGCAACGCGAAGAACCTTACCTGGGCTTGACATGTGAGTGACCGCCGTGGAAACACGGTTTCCCTTCGGGGCACTTTCACAGGTGGTGCATGGCTGTCGTCAGCTCGTGTCGTGAGATGTTGGGTTAAGTCCCGCAACGAGCGCAACCCCCGTCGCATGTTGCCAGCATTCAGTTGGGGACTCATGCGAGACTGCCGGTGACAAACCGGAGGAAGGCGGGGATGAGGTCAAGTCATCATGCCCCTTATGTCCAGGGCTACACACGTGCTACATTGGCGCGTACAAAGGGTTGCGATACCGCGAGGTGGAGCGAATCCCTTAAAGCGCGTCTCGGTTCGGATTGCAGGCTGAAACTCGCCTGCATGAAGGCGGAGTTGCTAGTAATCGTGGATCAGCATTGCCACGGTGAATACGTTCCCGGGCCTTGTACACACCGCCCGTCACACCACGGGAGTGAGCAACACCCGAAGCCGGTGGCCTAACCCGCAAGGGAGGGAGCCGTCGACGGTGGGGCTCGTGACTGGGGTGAAGTCGTAACAAGGTAGCCGTAGCGGAAGCTGCGGCTGGATCACCTCCTTTCTAGGGAGCGCCGTAATGGCGCCCCGGCGGAGCCAGCGTCCCATTCCGGGCCGCTCGAGCGACCGTCGGGCCTAGCACGTCGACCGAACCTGGCCGGCTTTCCGGTGCCGTCCGCCCCTCTTGAGGCGTGGCGTCGCCGCGCCGGCATGCTGTTGAGCTTTGAGAGACCGGCGCGAGCCGGGCACTCGCCGCGCATGCCGCGGGACGAGTGCCGCAGGCGGCGAGCGTGCGCCTCCGGCGATCCTTGAAAACTGCACAGTAGCCACAGCGTTCGCGAGCAATCGCGAGCGCATCAACAACGGGTATCACCGAACCATTTGGTTCGATCACCGTCAAGATAGTAAGGGCACGTGGTGGATGCCTTGGCACTAAGAGTCGATGAAGGGCGTGGACGGCTGCGATAAGCCGCGGTGAGGCGCTGAACAGCCTATGACCCGCGGATTCCCGAATGGGGAAACCCGGCGCCGGTAATGCGGCGTCATCCCCGGCTGAACACATAGGCCGGTGGAAGGCAAGCGGGGGAAGTGAAACATCTCAGTACCCCGAGGAAAGGAAATCAACCGAGACTCCCTGAGTAGTGGCGAGCGAAAAGGGATCAGCCCAAACCTGGCGCGTGCAAGCGGCCACGCGTTGCGCGTCAGGGGTTGTAGGGCGCTTGTTCCGGGTCGTGGCCGACCCGGCGGAAGTTACAAAATCGTGTGGTAGTCGAAGCGTGTGGAACCGCGCACCACAGAGGGCAATCGTCCCGTAGGCGAAACTGCACGATCTTCCGTCAAGCGTTCCTGAGTAGGTCCGCACACGTGAAACGCGGACTGAATCTGGGGGGACCACCCTCCAAGGCTAAGTACTCCTTAGTGACCGATAGCGGACTAGTACCGTGAGGGAAAGGTGAAAAGTACCCCGGAAGGGGAGTGAAATAGTACCTGAAACCGCGTGCCTACAAGCGGTGGGAGCAGGCTTGTCCTGTGACCGCGTGCTTTTTGCATAACGAGCCGGCGAGTTACTCGTCTGCGGCAAGGTTAAGCGATGAGCGGAGCCGTAGCGAAAGCGAGTCCTAATAGGGCGACACAGTCGTAGGCGGTAGACCCGAAACTGAGCGAGCTACCCATGGGCAGGCTGAAGCGGGGGTAAGACCTCGTGGAGGGCCGAACCGACCTAGGTTGAAAACTGGGCGGATGACCTGTGGGTCGGAGTGAAAGGCTAATCAAGCTCAGTGATATCTGGTTCTCTCCGAAATATATTTAGGTATAGCCTCGGATAAATTACGTCGTGGCCGTAGAGCACTGTTTGGACTAGGGGCCCTACCAGGTTACCGACTTCATGCAAACTCCGAAGACCACGACGTCTACTCCGGGAGTCAGTTGCTGGGGGATAAACTTCAGCGTCAAAAGGGAAACAGCCCAGACCGCCAGCTAAGGTCCCCAAGTTCTAGCTAAGTGGTAAACGATGTCTGGATGCATAGACAACCAGGAGGTTGGCTTAGAGGCAGCCACCCTTGAAAGAGTGCGTAACAGCTCACTGGTCAAGTGTTCGGGCGCGGATAATGTAACGGGGCTCAAGCTAGACACCGAAGCTGCGGGTGCGTGAGGCCTTCGGGCCGATCGCGCGGTAGGAGAGCGTTCCCAAGCCAGCGAAGCGGCGGCGGAAGCCAGTCGTGGAGGCTTGGGAAGTGAGAATGCCGGCATGAGTAACGAAAGAGGGGTGAGAATCCCCTCCACCGATTGTCCAAGGATTCCTGGGTAAAGTTCGTCTTCCCAGGGTTAGTCGGGTCCTAAGGCGAGGCCGAAAGGCGTAGTCGATGGCCAACAGGTTGATATTCCTGTACCACGTCGAGTCCGTTTGACCGATGGAGGGACGAGGACGGCTAAGGGAACCCAGGCGATGGTCGCCCTGGGGTAAGCGTGTAGGGGTGGTCCTAGGCAAATCCGGGACCGCATAACCTGAGGCGCGATGCCAGCTGGCTTTAGAGCCGGCGAGTCCCTGACGCCATGCCTCCAAGAAAAGCTCCTAGGGAGGACTCGCGTGCCCGTACCAAAACCGACACAGGTGGACAAGTAGAGAATACTAAGGTGATCGAGATAACCATCGTTAAGGAACTCGGCAAAATTGCCCCGTAACTTCGGGATAAGGGGCGCCCCAGTAGGGCGAAGTCACTTGCTGACGGAACCCGAGGGGGCCGCAGTGAAATGGCTGGAGCGACTGTTTACCAAAAACACAGGTCTCTGCTAAGTCGAAAGACGACGTATAGGGGCTGACGCCTGCCCGGTGCCGGAAGGTTACGTGGAGATGTTAGGGCTTGACCCGAAGCATTGAAGCTAAGCCCCGGTAAACGGCGGCCGTAACTATCAGTTGACCGAGGTAGTTGTAAAACTCGGCTATATGCTGGAACATCCGTGTATCCCGCGCTACGAGTTCCGTCCGCAGTGGGCGGTGCCGTGACAACGCGTCGGGTGCGGACAATCAGCAGGAAAGACCGTGCATGGAGGTCATATCGAGCTCGCTCGGTAACTTCTTGTCCGATCGCCGGACTGCCGGCTCTGGAGAAGCGCAGTTGGACTTCTCTTCGCCAGGCCCCTCAGCGACCAGGACTACGCCAAGGTTCTAGCTCTCCGGGAACGGATGAACCGCGGCGGGAAAAGGCGTTACCGGATGCACGGAATCCTCAGAGACTATACGCCGAGCCCACAAGCCTAGAGCGGTTGTGGGATGAGATAGTCCGCTCTCACGGGCGACCGTGAGAGTCCGTCAGAAATGAGCGGACCGCTCAGGTGCAGACGCGCCTGGGTAGTAACAGTCAGGAACGGTCCTAAGGTAGCGAAATTCCTTGTCGGGTAAGTTCCGACCTGCACGAATGGCGTAACGACTTCAGCGCTGTCTCAACGATGGGCTCGGTGAAATTGCAGTCTCGGTGAAGATGCCGAGTACCCGCGGCTAGACGGAAAGACCCCGTGAACCTTTACTACAACTTGGTATTGGGATTCGGTGCACTTCGCTCAGAATAGGTGGGAGGCTTTGAAGCCCCGGTTGCGGCTGGGGTGGAGCCAACTTTGAGATACCACCCTTGGTGTATTGGATTTCTAACACTGCGCCGTGAATCCGGGCAGTGAACAGTGCCAGGCGGGTAGTTTGACTGGGGCGGTCGCCTCCCAAAATGTAACGGAGGCGCACAAAGGTTCCCTCAGCACGGTTGGAAATCGTGCGTAGAGTGTAAAGGCAGCAAGGGAGCTTGACTGCGAGACCGACAGGTCGAGCAGGTGCGAAAGCAGGTCTTAGTGATCCGGCGGTAGCAAGTGGAAGTGCCGTCGCTCAACGGATAAAAGGTACTCCGGGGATAACAGGCTTATCGGGCCCAAGAGTTCACATCGACGGCCCGGTTTGGCACCTCGATGTCGGCTCGTCGCATCCTGGGGCTGGAGTAGGTCCCAAGGGTTGGGCTGTTCGCCCATTAAAGCGGTACGCGAGCTGGGTTCAGAACGTCGCAAGACAGTTCGGTCCCTATCTGCCGTGGGCGTTGGAGAGTTGAGAGGAGTTGTCCCTAGTACGAGAGGACCGGGATGAACAGACCTCTGGTGTATCTGTTGTCGTGCCAACGGCATCGCAGATTAGCTACGTCTGGATTGGATAACCGCTGAAAGCATCTAAGCGGGAAGCCAACCTCGAGATGAGCTCTCCCATCCCCATGAGGGAGTAAGACCCCTGGTAGACCACCAGGTTGATAGGCCAGCTCTGGAAGCGCGGTAACGCACGGAGGAGACTGGTACTAATGGGTCGAGGGCTTGACGGATAACTTTGTGATGCCCTTTGTGTGGCGCTGTGCAGTTTTGAAGGATCGCCGAGGCGGTGTCTCTCGCCATTTCCGGTGGCTATGGCGAGGGGGAAACACCTCTTCCCATTCCGAACAGAGCAGTTAAGCCCCTCAGCGCCGATGGTACTTGGCCCGCAAGGGCCCGGGAGAGTAGGTCGCCGCCGGTTTACTTAGCGCCGAGCCCCGCCATGTGGCGGGGCTCGCAGCGCTTCATGGGCCGCGCGCGACTCGCCGTTCGCAAGCCGCCGGAGGGCGGTGAGCCCCGGCCCAGGAGACCGGCTGAACCAACCGCACGGCGGTTCTCGAACGAGGGACGTCGTGCTGCGCGCTCCGGCGAACGGTCGATCGCCGCGGGCATTGGACTAGGCAGTCGTTCTAGGTGGCTGTCGTAGGCCCCGTGGGATGGGTCCCGCGGGCGCACGCGCCCGCCGTTGCTGGATGTAAGGCCGCCACCGTCATGTCCATCGTCCAGATCCCGCTTCGACGTGCGCGAACGCTTGCGATAGCGGCGCTCGCCGCGGCCCCTGTGCTCGTGGCCCTCGCCACGGCGCACCCCGTCCTGGCGGCCGGGGTTGCCGGGCAGCAGCCCACCGGCATCGACGTCCTCGCCGGCATGCCCGGCGGCTCCTCCGTCGCCACCCGCGACGAGTGCGCCGCGCCCGTCCCCGGACAGGCCTCGTGCATGGCGGTCGGTGTCGTGTCCGCGCGGACCGGTGCGCTGCTGAGTGTGAGCCCGCAGCGCAGCAGCGGCGCTCCGCTCGTGGTGACCGGCCGCCTGGAGGGCGCGCCGCCCGGGCTCAATTCCGAGGCGTCGCCGTCGCAACTGCTCGGACCGGCGTCGGAGCCTGCGGCGACTCCCGCGCCGGGTCCCGGCACGCCGCTCTACCTCCAGCAGGCCTACGACCTCACGGCGCTCTCGGCGAGCGCCGGCTCGGGCACGACCGTCGCGATCGTGGACGCCTACAACGACCCCTCGGCGGCCGCCGACCTGGCCTACTACCGGAGCTATTACGGCCTTCCGGCCTGCACGGTCGCGAGCGGTTGCCTGCGCATCGTGGGCGAGAACGGCAGCTCGACGCTACCCGGCGAGATCAACAGCAGTTGGCAGACGGAGGAGAGCCTTGACCTGGACGCGGTTTCGGCGCTGTGCCCGAACTGCCGCCTGCTGCTCGTTGAGGCCAACAGCCCAACATGGTCGGACCTCGACCAGGCCGAGGCTGCGGCGGTCAGCGCCGGTGCGACGATCGTCTCCGACAGCTGGGCGGGCAACGGCCCGCTATCGACGGTCCCGGCGCCGAGCGACTACTCCTACCCGGGCGTGGCGATAGTCGCCGCGAGCGGGGACTACGGCTGGGATGGGGGCGACGACAACACCGCCTGGCCGGCTGCGCTGGCGAGCGTCACGGCCGTGGGCGGCACCACGCTGAACGCGAGCGATACCGCCCGCGGGTTCACCGAGACCGCATGGTCGGGCGCCGGCAGCGGCTGCTCCGCCGAAGCCAAGCCGAGCTACCAGACCGACAGCGGCTGCGCGGGGCGCTCCTACACCGACATCAGCGCCGACGCCGACCCCGAAAGCGGCCTCGCGGTCTATGACTCCGCCGGCGGCGGCTGGAGCGTCTGGGGCGGCACGAGCCTCGCGACGCCGTTGACGGCTGCCTTCTACGCGCTCGTGGGCAACGATGCCGGGCAGGGCAACGCCGCGTGGGACTACGCGCACAGCTCGCTGCTGAACGACCCGAGCTCGGGCAGCAACGACGGCGGGGCCGCGTGCACGCCGACCTACATCTGCGCCGCCGGTCTCGGCTATGACGGGCCCACCGGGACCGGCAGCATCGCCGGGGACGTGGTCGCCGGAGCGCCCGGGATCGGCGGCCCGACCGGCGACGACGGTTACCTGTCGGCGCAGAGCGCAACGACGGCGACGCTCAGCGCGGGCATCTGGCCCAACGACGAGGCCACCAGCTATTACGTCGAGTACGGCACCACAACCGGCTACGGCCAGACCAGCGCGAGCAGCAGCGCCGGCTCCGGACCCGGCGTGGTCAACGTCAGCGCCACGTTGAGCGGCCTGGTGCCCGGGACCGACTACCACTACCGGCTGGTGGCCGTGAACGCCCTTGGCACGACCTATGGCTATGACGAGACGATCGTGGGCGGAGCGCCGATCGTCACGATCACGAGTCAGCCGCCGGCCAGTTCGACCGCCACGAGCGGCGCCGTCGACTACGCCGAGAGCGCCGGTGTGAGCTCGACCGCGTGCACGCTCGACGGCGCGGCGATTCCCTGCTCGACCAGCTCGGCGACCCTGACGGACCTGAGCGTCGGCGCGCACACGTTCGTGGTGAGCGTGACGGGAGCCGGCGGCACCGGGTCGGCGACCGCGAGCTTTGACGTCGTCGCCCCACCAGCCCCGACGGTCACGATCACCGTCGCGCCGGCGGATGGCTCGACGAGCACGCAGGCGACGGTCAGCTACGCGGAGAGCGGCGCGACGACCTCGACCGCATGCACGCTCGACGGGACCGCAGTTTCAGCATGCACCGCCTCAAGCGCCAGCCTGACCAACCTCACCGTGGGCGCGCACACCTTCACCGTCGAGGTGATCGGCCCCGGCGGGACCGGCACGGCCAGCGCGACGTTCTCGGTCGCCGCCGCGCCGGCACCCTCACAGCCCGTGGCGTCCCCGTCCGATCCTGCGACACCGGCCCCGATTCTCGGTGGCACGCTCATCACGACGCCGGTCGCAGCCGTCTGGACGCAGGTCAGCGTCGTGCCGCTCAGCTCCTCCGCGTGCGCGGCCCGCGCCAGCGGGTGCACGGTGCTGCGCGCTGCGCTGCGGTTCGACCTCGCCGAAAAGGCGCGCGTCACGGTCGGTCTGTACCGCGAAACCAACGGTGCACGCCGTCTCGTCGCCACGACGACCGTCACGGCGGCCGCGGGCGAGAACCACCTCGCGCTCGGTGCGCTGTTCGAGGGCCGGACCGTCGCGCCGGGGAGCTACACCCTGACCGCCTACGCGACCGCCGACCGGGCGGCCGGCGGCACACGGCGGGTCTCCACAGTCTTTCGCGCCAACCTCCGCGTCGGCTGAGGCCGGCCGCTCAGCCGCGCGAAGCGGGGATCGCCGCCGGCAGCAGAACCTCGCTCGTGGAGAGGTCCCCGACCGTGATCGTCAGAGCTCGCAGGAAGCGGCCGCTCAAACGCTGGGGTGTCGGCGCGAGGTAGCGGTAGGCGAGCAGGCCGTGCGTGTCGCTGCGGGAAATCAGCGCGAAGGCAGGAGTCGGCGGTCGCAGGGCACCCGCGCGAAGCGGGGCGTAGCCGACGAGGTCGATCTCGCGCACCGGCACGGAGAGCCGCCGCGACAGGTAGCGCAGCCGCAGGTGGGGGAGGTAGTACTCGAGCGGCGCCGCGCCGAGCTCGACCGTGACGATCGCGCGGTCGCGAACCCCCGGGGTCAGCTGCTGCGCGACCGTGCTCCACGCGGGGCGCTCCAGGCGGGGGTCGAGATCGGTCGCGACGAGCACGGTGGCGCCGGCCAGGCACACGACGACGGCCAGCAGGAGCCCGGCCCTCCCGGCGGCGGCCAGCACCAGTGCGAGCGCTGCCGAGAGCGGGACCCAGTCGGCGATCAGGTTGCGCGGCGCGAGGTAGTCGGCGCCGGCGAGCGCCAGCCCGAGCGGAATCAGGATCGCGACGACCCCGAGTCCGAGCACGAGTGCACCGCCCTCAATCTGCGCCGCGCTGAGCGCACCGCGTCGCAGCAGAACGCACGCGAGGACGATCGCGGCGAGCAGCGGCAGCGCGGCCAGTGCGAGCAGCCCGTGGCCCAGCACCGAGCCGTTCGCGCCGAGCAGGAAGTAGCCCGGGATCTGGACGAGCCGGTCCGACAGCGCCCACGCGCCGATCCACTGCGTCCCCCGACCCGCCTGCTCGTTCACCAGAGGAACGAGCGCCGCGGCGCAGGCGAGCACCGCGGCGAGCGCGAGCAGCGTCGGGCGCAAAGGCGCCGGCGGCGCGGCGGCGCCTCCGGGCGCCGCTGCGCGTGCGCGTGCCCAGGTTGCCCTCCGCGGCGTCCAGGCTGCAGCCAGCAGCAGCAGCGCCTCCGGACCGAGCAGGAACACCGCGAAGTAGTGCGTGAGCAGGGCCAGGACGGAGCTGAGCGACCAGAGCGCCAGCGAGCCGGCTCGCGGCCGTCGATAGGCGCGCAGGAAGCAGAGCAGCGAGAGCGCGCCAAGCAGGGCGTAGAGCTCGTATGCGCGCGCCTCCTGGGAGTACCAGACCATCAGTGGGTTGAGCGCGAGGATCGCCGCCAGGATCGCTGCCGTGCGGCGCGAGTCGAGCTCCTCGCCGATCGCCCAGCCGACGCCGACGAGCGCGACGCCCGCAAGAGCCGAAAGCAGGCGCAGCGCGACGACGCCGGTTCCAAGCGCGCGCGAGACCGCCCAGACGAGCACGTACCAGAGGGGCGGGGTGTTCTCGTTTGCGCCGACGGAGCTGAGCGTCGCCGCCAGGCTTGCGTGCAGGTCGTGCACCGGCGTGTAGGCCTCGTCGTACCAGAAGCTCTGGAGCGAGAGGGTCGGCAGGCGGACCGCAGCCGCGAGCAGGAGGATCGCCAAGAACGGCCACCACCAGGGCTTGGCCTGGCGCGGACCGCTCATGGCGTGACTCTAACGCCGCGGGCGGCGCTCGGTCCGCGTGCTCACCGAGGCGCTTGCCGCCCGCACCCCTGGCGCCGGGACTCCCGTTCCTGCAGAGCCCCGGCGGGGTGCGTGAGTTGCCGGTCTGCCTCCCAGCGTCAGTGGCGGCCCGACAGCTCGCGGCTGCAGTACGCCGACCGGACCAGCGGTGTGATGCAGTGCTGCGGACGTGCCAGCACCGCTCCCGCGCGGCGTCGCGCCCGTGGGCGGCGCAGCTGCGCGTGGTGCGGGTGGGACGCGCGCGACGCGACGCGACCGTGGGCGTCTTCGAGCGACGGCTCGAGGAGCAGAGCGGCACGGGCGAGGTCGCGGACGCGATGTGCGGCGCCGAGCGGGGACTTGGGGTGTGAGGTGCGCCAGAACATGTGTTCGTATGGTGCGCGGGGCCTCGGATGGAACGCGTCGCAGCGGGCGCGCTCGAACGTTTCGGGGCCGTGAAACGGCCCTATAGAGCCAGTTGGGGGGCGGAAAGTTGCAACGGCACTTGCAGAACACACGTTCGTATGCGGGGGCCGGCGGCGCCCGATCGGGCCGGCGGCTGGGTTCGGTGTAGGCTTGACCGCTGGCACCTGCGATGGAGAAGTTCGTCATTCACGGCGGCGCGCCGCTCAGCGGGACTGTCGTGCCGGCCGGCAACAAGAACGGTGCGCTCGCGATCCTGGCCGCGTCCGTGCTGACGGACGCCGAGCTCACGCTCCGCAACGTGCCGCGGATCCGCGACGTCGACGCGATGCTCGAGATCCTCGACGGGCTGGGCGTCGACGTCAACTGGGGCGTCGACAACGAGCTGACGTTGTGTGGCGCCGACGTCGACGCGAGCATCGTCGACCCGGTCCTCGGTGAGCAGATCAGGGCGTCGTTCCTGCTCGCCGGGCCGCTGCTCGCGCGCTTCGGCCGGGCCGAGATGCCGCCTCCGGGCGGCGACTTCATCGGCCGCCGGCGGCTGGATCCCCACATCGACGCATTCGAGGCGCTGGGCGCCGTGTGCGACCACGATCGCGCCTTCGTGCTGCACGCCGAGCACGGCCTGCGGGCCGCCGACGTGTTCATGGACGAGCCATCCGTGATGGCGACGGAGAACGTGCTGATGGCGGCGGCGCTGACGCCGGGGACGACCGTCGTGCACAACGCCGCCTGCGAACCGCACGTGCAGGACCTCGCGCGCCTGCTTGTGAAGATGGGAGCGCGGATCGGGGGCATCGGCTCGAACCTGCTGACCGTCGAAGGCGCCGAGCGGCTCGGGGGAGCGACGCACGAGATCGGCCCCGACCACATCGAGATCGGCAGCTTCATGGCGCTCGCCGGCGTCACCGGCGGCGAGCTGCGGATCACCGACACGATCCCCGACGACCTGCGGATGATCTGCCTGGTGTTCGATCAGCTCGGCCTGCACAGCGAGTTCGACGGCAACGACATCGTGATCCCCGGCGGCCAGCGCCTGGTCGTCAAATCCGACTTCGGCGGCTACAAGCGCAAGGTGATGGATGGGCCGTGGCCGGCGTTCCCGGCCGACCTGACGAGCGTCGCGGTCGCGCTGGCGACCCAGTCGGAGGGGTCCGTGCTGATCCACGAGTGGATGTTCGAGAGCCGGCTGGTCTTCACCGACAAGCTAGCGACGATGGGTGCGGACATCGTGCTGTGCGACCCACATCGCGCGATCGTCACCGGTCCGCGCCGCCTGCACGGCGAGCGCCTCGAGTCCCCGGACATTCGCGCCGGCATGGCGATGCTGATCGCCGCGCTGTGCGCCGAGGGACGCAGCGAGATCGGCAACGTGTCGCAGATCGATCGCGGCTACGAGCGGATCGACGAGCGGCTGCGGGCGCTGGGCGCACAGATCGAGCGCGAGTCGACACCCGCGCAGGCCGAGCGCGAGTCGGCACCCGTCGGTCGCTTCGGCTTGAGCTAGCCGCGGGCCACCGGGCTGCCGGGCTCGCTCGCGCCGCGCGCGAAGCGTGTTAGGGTTCCCTAACTCCCGGGATCCCCATCCCCAGGCGGATCCCACACCTCGGCGACCGTGAGCGGGCAGACAACAGAGCGGGCGGCAGCGCCCGCGACACGGCAGACGGCCCGCTCGCGGGTCTACTTCTACGTGTGGACTGCGCTGATCCTCGCGATCGCGGTGACGATCGTGGTGCTCGGCTGGCGTGCCCGGGGCGGCACCACCGATCCGACGGCTCTGCCCCGCGGCGACCGCCTGAGTCACACGACGGTGGTGATCAACAGCGCGATCCTCGTGTTCCGCGAGGGACTCGAGACGATCCTCGTGCTGGCCGCGATCACGGCGAGCTTCCTTGGTGCGAACCGCGTGTACCGCAAGCCTGTCGTGGCGGGCGGCGGGGCGGCGATCTTTGCCGGGATCGCGACCTGGTTCGGCGTCGTGTGGCTGATTGGCCGCTTCCACGGCGGCGAGTTCGACGTCCAGGCCGCGACCGGCCTGCCGTCGCTGCTCGTGCTGCTGCTCGTGATGAACTGGTTCTTTCACAAGATGTACTGGACGGGCTGGATCTCCAGCCACCATCGGCGCCGCCGCAGCCTGCTCGCCGGCGATCCCGAAGCGAACCTGCGCCGGATGCTGTTCGGGCTCGCCATCCTGGGCTTCACGTCTGTCTATCGCGAGTGCTTCGAGATCGTGATCTTCCTTCAGAACCTGCGTGAGCTGTACGGCTCGAGCCCAGTCCTCGAGGGCGTCGTGATCGGTGCGCTGTTCACGACCGCGGCGGGGGTCCTGACCTTCGCGCTGCACCAGCGGCTGCCCTACCGCCGGCTGTTGATCATCACTGGCGCGATGCTGCTGTTCGTGCTGGTCGTCTCGGTCGGGGAGGAGGTCAACGAGATGCAGCTGGCCGGCTGGATCGGAACGAGCACGATCCACTGGCTCGCGATCCCGGGGTGGATGGGCACCTGGTTCTCGCTGTTCAACAACTGGGAGACCTTCATCGGGCAGGCGATCGCCCTGTTCCTGGTCCTCGGCTCCTACGTCGCGGCCCAGTACATCCGGGTCTGGCGCCCGCGCCGGCGTGGCCAGCAGGTCGCGCAGCGCGCGCAGGAGCCGCCCGAGCGCCCCGCGGACGTGGCCGTGAGCCACCCGTTCGCCAGCGCGCCGATTTAGATTCGCAGGAGTCCGCTACCGTCCCGGGGCGATGATCCTCCCGATCCCGAGCGGCACGCGCGACGTGCTTCCAGACGAGATGGGCGAGCTGCGCACGCTGACCGAGCGTCTGCGGGCGGTCTTCAGCGCGGCCGGCTACGGCGAGGTCTACACGCCCGCGCTCGAGTACGAGGCGGTGATCACTCGCGGTGCGCTCGGCGGCGCCCGACCCGCCTACCGGGTCTTCGACGAGAACGGCGAGGTCCTGGTGCTGCGATCGGACATGACCGTGCCGATCGCACGGCTGGTGGCGTCGCGCTACCAGGGCAGCGAGCCGCCGCTGCGGTTCGCCTACTTCGCCCACTGCTACCGGGGCGTGCGCCCGCAGCGCGGCCAGCCGCGCGAGTTCCTCCAGGCCGGCATCGAGCTGATCGGCTCCGCCGCCCCGGCCGGCACCGCCGAGGCGGTGACCGTGCTGTGCCGCGCGCTCGAGCGCGCCGGACTGCGCCGATACCGCGTGGGGCTGGGCGACGCCTCGCTGTACCCGGCGCTGATGGAGGCGCTCGCCGTCCCGGCGGAGTTGCGACCGCGGCTGCTCGGAGATCTCGGCAACGGCGACTTCGTCGGCCTGGAGAACGCGCTCGCGGAGCTCTCGATCGACGAGCGCTCGCGCGAGCTGCTGATGAGCGTGCCGCAGCTGCGCGGCGGTCCTGACGTGCTGCACGGTCCGTCGGGGCCGGTCGCCGACGCCGTCGCGGGACTGCGCGCGATCCACGCCCTGCTCGACGCCGATGTGGCTGAGCGGGTGATCTTCGACCTCGGGCTCTCGCGCGCGCCCGGCTACTACACGGGCGCTGTGTTCGAGGTCTACGACCCGGCCGTCGGCATGCCGATCGGCGGAGGCGGCCGCTACGACCACCTGCTGGGCCAGTTCGGCCGGGAACTTCCGGCCGTCGGCTTCGCGCTCGAGGTCGAGAAGCTGCATCAGGCGCTGGCCGCGGAGGAGCGCCTGCCCGAGGTGGCGAGGTGAGCCCGACCGGCCTGGTGATCGCGGTTCCGCGCGGGGCCCTCTTCGAGGAGACGCTGGCCTGGCTCGAGCGGCTCGGCGTGGCGACCGGCGAGGTGCGCACGAACGATCGCCGCCTGCTGTTCGAGGACGTCGGACTGATCACGATGCGACCCTCCGACGTGCCCACCTATGTGGCCGCCGGCGCTGCCGACATCGGCATCACCGGCAAGGACGTGCTGATGGAGCAGGGCGACGCGGCCTCAAGCGGCTCGGGTCGCGACGTCTACGAGCTGCGCGATCTCGGCTTCGGTCGCTGCACGATGGTCGTCGCCTCGGTCGCCGGCCCCGACAGGGCGGCGGAGGCTTTGAGGCGGTTGGGTGTGATCCGCGTTGCCACGAAGTACCCGCGCGTCGCCGCCGCGCACTTCGAGCGCACCGGGCGCCAGGCCGAGATCATCGAGGTGAAGGGCTCGGTCGAGCTGGCGCCGCTGACCGGACTGGTCGAGGCGATCGTCGACCTGACCGCGACCGGGACCACGCTGCGAGAAAACAACCTCGTGATCCGCGAGACGCTCGCGGTGTGCACGGCCCGGCTGATCGCCAACCCCGTCGCCCACAAGCTGAAGGCCGCGGCCATCGACGAGCTGCTGGAGCGCTCGCGTGCGACTTGAGCGCCGCGACCTCGGCACGCCGGCCGCGCTGGTCGCCGAGATCCGCGCGCTGGTGCCGGCGCCGCCGTCGGTCGCCGGCGCCGTGGCGGAGATAATCGCGGCGGTCGCGAGCGAGGGCGACGCCGCCGTCGCTCGCTACACCGCGCGCTACGACGAGGATCCGCCGCCGCCCCAACGGGTCGGCGCCGAGGAGCTCGAACACGCCCTGGCGGTGCTCGATCCCGTCGTGCGGGCCGGGCTCGAGCTCGCGATCGCCAACGTCGCCGAGGTGGCGTGGGCGGCCACCGACGACGATCGCGAGTTGACGCTCGCGCAGGGCCAGCACGTCCTGCTGCGCGAGGTGGCGGTGGCGCGCGCCGCCGTCTACGTCCCGGGCGGCCGCGCGCCGTATCCGAGCACCGTGGTGATGGGCGCGGTCACCGCTCGGGCGGCCGGCGTGGCCGACGTCGTCATCGCGACGCCGCCGCCGGTCGATCCGGTGACGCTCGCCGCCTGCGAGCTGGTCGGCGTGGCCGAGGTGCACCGGATGGGCGGCGCTCAGGCGATCGCGGCGCTCGCCCACGGCACGCAGTCGCTCGCCCCCGTCGATGTGATCGTCGGCCCCGGCAATCTTTACGTCCAGGAGGCCAAGCGGCAGCTGTCGGGCCAGGTCGGCATCGACGGCTTCGCCGGTCCGAGCGACCTTGTCGTGCTGTTCGACGCCGACGACGCCGGCTCGATTCGGCTGATCGCGCATGACCTGCTCGCCCAGGCCGAGCACGGCGAGGCGAGCATCGTGGTGGCGGTCGCGCCGGAGAGCTCGCTGCTCGACGCGCTGGAAACCGACCTGCGCGGCCTCTGGAGCGGACAGAGCGCGCCGTTCGTGCTCGTGCACGCGGCCTCGCTCGACCAGGGCCTCGACTTCGTCAACGCCTTCGCTCCGGAGCACCTCGAGCTGATCGGCGCCGGCGCCGAGCTGCTCGCGCGGCGGGTTCAGACGGCGGGCTGCCTGTTCGTGGGCTGGCCGGGGGCGACGGCCTTCGGCGACTACATCGCCGGAACCAACCACATCCTCCCGACAGCCGGCTCGGCGCGCTTCGCGTCGGCCCTCGGGCCACGCCACTTTCGCCGCCAGATGGCGGAGCTGCGGATCCCGCACACGGCGCTCGAGCCGCTGGTTCGCGGGGGTGTGCCGATCGCCCGCGCCGAGGGCTTCGTTGCCCACGCCGAATCGATGCAGGCCCGCACGCCGGACTTCGTGGAGAATCCATCACCGTGACACGTGAAGCGGAGATCACGCGCGCGACGCGCGAGACGAGCGTCTCGATGCGCCTGCGGCTCGACGGCAGCGGCGGCGGCACGCGAGAGACAGGCGTCGGCTTCCTCGACCACATGCTCGACCTGCTGGCCCGTCACGGGCGCCTGGACCTCGACGTCAAGGTCAGCGGCGATCTCGAGACGGGCGGCCACCACACGGTCGAGGACACCGGCATCGTGCTCGGGCAGGCCCTCGACCAGGCGCTCGGCGACCGCTCCGGGATCTATCGCTACGGCGACGCGATAGTCCCGATGGACGAGGCCCGGGCGCTGTGCGCGATCGACGTCTCCGGGCGCCCCTACCTGAGACTGGCGGCCGCGTTGCCCGCCGGCTCGACCGGGGGCTTCGATCACGAGCTGCTCGAGGAGTTCTTCCGCGCCGTGGCCAACAACGCGAAGCTGACCGTCCACCTGGAAATCCAGGCGGCGGGCAACGCGCACCACATGATCGAGGCCGCCTTCAAGGCGTTCGCGCGCGCGCTGCGTGCGGCGATCGCGATTGACCCGACCGAGTCCGGCGTGCCGAGCACCAAGGGGGTGCTGTAGTGGGCGGCTGCGGCCGCAGCTCATCGTGATCGGGCTCGTCGACTATGGGATGGGCAACCGGCGGTCGGTCGAGAAGGCGCTCGAACACGTTGGCGCGAGCGTGCTCGTCAGCTCCGACCCGGCCGCGCTGGCGGCCGCCGACGCGCTCGTGCTGCCAGGCGTCGGCGCCTTTCCCAAGGCCATGGAGCGGCTTCGCGCGCTCGGGCTTGACAGCTTCCTGATCGAGCGCGCCGCGGCAGGGGTACCGCTGTTGGGGATCTGCCTGGGCATGCACCTGTTCTTCGACGGCTCCAGCGAGCTGGGCGGCTCGGAGGGGCTCGGCGTCGTGGCAGGAAGCGTGCGGCTGCTCGATACCGGAGGGCTCAAGTCGCCCCAGATCGGCTGGAACGAGGTCCGCTGGGAACATCCCGCGCCGGTGCTCGAGGGCCTCGGCGACGCGGCGACCTTCTACCACGTGCACAGCTTCGTCGCCGTGCCCGAGGACCCCTCGGACGTGCTCGGCAGCGCCGAGTACGGCGAGCGCTTCGCCGCAGTCGTTTCGCACGGTTCGCTGCTCGGCGTGCAGTTCCACCCTGAGAAGTCATCACACGACGGGCTACGGCTGCTGGCGAACTGGGTCGCGGCCGGCGGCGGTGGCGCGTGATCCTCTACCCGGCGATCGACATTCTGGACGCCCGCGCGGTGCGACTGGTGCAGGGCGACTTCGAGCGGCGCACCGAATATGCGGCCGACCCGCTCGACGCGGCGCGCGCGTGGGCGAACGCCGGTGCGGAGCGCCTGCACGTCGTCGACCTCGACGGGGCCCGCAGCGGCGTGCCGGTCAACCTCGCGCACGTCGCGCGGATCGTCAACGAGACGGGGCTGCCGATTCAGCTCGGCGGAGGCCTGCGCTCTAGCGCAGCGATCTCCGCCGCCTTTGCGGCGGGCGTCGATCGGGTCGTGCTCGGGACCGCCGCATTCGCCGACGGCGGGTTGCTCGCCGACGCGCTCGCCGAGTACGGCGAACGTGTCGTGGTATCGGTCGACGTGCGCGGAGGGATCGTCTCGACGGACGGCTGGACGGCCACCGGCTCGCTCGACGCTGTTGCGGCCGTGAGGGCGCTGGTCGATCGCGGCGTGCGCGCCTTCGTGTTCACCGACGTCGACCGCGACGGCATGCTGGAGGGCCCCGACGTGGCCGCCGTGGGCGCGGTGGCCGATGCCGTGGAGGGGGAGCTCCTCTACTCCGGGGGGATCGGCTCGCTCGCCGACCTCGAGGCGCTGCGCGGCCTGCGCCACCCGCGGTTGGCGGGCGTGATCGCCGGCAAGGCGCTGTATGAGCACCGCTTCAGCGTGGCGGAGGGGCAGGCGGCGCTGTGCACCTGAAGCGCGTGATCCCGTGCCTGGACGTCGACGCCGGGCGGGTCGTGAAGGGGACTCGGTTCGTCGACATCCGCGATGCCGGCGACCCGGTCGAGCTCGCGGCGTTCTACGACCGTGCCGGGGCGGACGAGCTGGTGTTCCTCGACATCACGGCCACGCATGAGCGGCGCGACACGATCGTCGAGCTGGCGCGTCGCACGGCGAACGAGGTGTTCATCCCGTTCACGATCGGCGGCGGCATCCGCTCGGTGGCGGACGCCCAGGCTGTGCTTGACGCCGGCGCCGACAAGGTGGCCGTCAACAGCGCCGCGGTCGCGCGGCCCGGCCTGCTCGACGAGCTCGCGGCGCAGTTCGGCGCGCAGTGCGTGGTGCTGGCGATCGACGCGAAGGGGCGCGAGGACGGAAGCTGGGGTGTGCACGTGCGCGGCGGGCGGACCGAGACCGCCCACAACGCCGTCAGCTGGGCGCGCGAGGGCGTCGAGCGGGGAGCCGGCGAGATCCTGCTGACCAGCATGGACCGCGACGGCACCACCGAGGGCTACGACCTGGCGCTCACGCACGCGGTCTCGGACGCCGTGGCCGTGCCGGTGATCGCCTCCGGCGGCGCAGGGCAACTCGAGCACCTCGTCGAGGCGCTACGGGTGGGGGCCGACGCCGTGCTGTGCGCCTCGATCTTCCACTACGACCAGTTCACGGTCGCGCAGGCCAAGGACCATCTCGCAGCCGCCGGAATCGCCGTTCGCCGCTGATGGGCACCAGGTCGTTCGAGCCCGAAGCCGTGCTCGCGGCGCTTGCCGCCTATCCGGCGCTGCCGCTCGACGGGGTTCGCGCCGCGGTCGTCGGCGGCTTCGTGCGCGACGTCTGGCTCGGCCGGGAACCGCGCGAGCTCGACCTCGTCGTCGAGGGAGACGTCGCGGCGTTCGCGGCGGCGATCGGCGGCGAGCACGTCGTGCACGAGCCGTTCGGGACCGCCACGGCGGTCGGTGACGGCTGGCGGATCGATCTGGCGATGGCGCGCCGCGAGCGCTATCCGGCGCCCGGCGCGCTGCCGGAGGTCGAGCCGGCAAGCCTCGAGGAGGATCTCGAGCGCCGTGACTTCACCGTCAACGCGCTGGCCGTGACGCTCGCCGGCGGCGAGCTGATCGCTGCGCCGGGCGCGCTCGAGGACCTTGCGGCCGGCACGCTGCGGGTGCTGCACGACGGCAGCTTCGTCGACGATCCGACGCGTCTGATCCGGCTGGCGCGCTACGCCGAGCGGCTTTCCTTCGGGATCGATCCCCACACGGCTGCGCTGGCCCGCGCGGCGGGGTTCGCGACGCTGAGCGGCGGCCGGCTCGGGGGCGAACTGCGGCTGGCGCTCGCCGAACCCGACCCGGTGGCGGTGCTGGCCCACCTCGCCGATCAGCTGCCGATCTCGATCGAGCGGACGCTGGTCGAGACGGCGATCGGACTGGCGCCGCCCGGCAGCGACCGGGCGATGCTCGTGCTCGGAGCGCTCGCGCGCGATGAGCCGTGGTTGGGGGAGCTCGAGCTGACGGCGCGCGAGCACGCGATCGCGCTCGCCTGCCACCGCGCCCGTCCCCCCGCCGACGTGACGCCGAGTGCGCTGTGGCGGGCGTGGCGCGACGTCCCGATCGAGGCGGTGGCGCTCGCCGGCGCCCGGGGGGACGCGCCGGCCGCGCGCCGCTGGATCGAGGAGCTCCGCCACGTGAAGCTCGAGATCGGTGGCGACGACCTGCTCGCCGCCGGCGTGGCGCAGGGGCCCCAGATCGGGCGGGCGCTCGAGCGCGCGCTCGCGGCGAAACTCGACGGCGAGCTGTCCGGCGGGCGCGCGGCGGAGCTGGCCTACGCGCTGGCCGGCGAGCAGCGATGATCCGGGTGGCCGCGGCCGGCTGGAGCGCGGCGTTCAGCGAGCGCGCCGACGGCGACCTGCGGGTGAGCGGGCGCACCCCGGGGGAGCCGCGCGAAGTCGTCGTGCGGCGCGTGCTGGCAGCGCTCGAGGTCGCCGGCGCGGCCGTTCCGGCGCAGCTGCACGGCGCCGACGTCGCGGTGCTCGAGCGGCCAGTGTCGGGGTACCGGGCGGGTTTTGAGCCGGCTGACGGCGTCGCCACGGCCGTTCGCAGCGTTGCGGTGGCGGTTCACGTCGCCGACTGCCTGCCGATCGCGATCGGGGGCGACGGCGGCGTGGCGATGCTGCACGGAGGCTGGCGGGGCTTGGACGCGGGCATCGTCGCCCACGGCGTGCGGGCGCTTCGCGCGCTCGGCGTCGGGGGGCAGCTGGAGGCGGTGATCGGCCCCGGCGCGGGCGGCTGCTGCTACGAGACCGGCGACGAGGTGCGCGAGCGCTTCGCCGCGTGGGAGGCGAGCCCCGGGCGCCTGCTCGACCTGAAGGCCGTGGCCGCCGCGCAGCTGCGCGAGGCCGGCGTGGGCACGGTGCACGACATCGGGCTGTGCACGATCTGCGCGCCGGAGCACCGCTTCTTCTCACATCGCCGCGACGGCGCGTCGACCGGGCGCCAGGGCGGGTTTGCGTGGCTGACCTGAACGCCGACGCTGTGCGCGCGAACCTCGCCGCGGTGGGCGCGCGGATCGACGCCGCCGCCAGACGCGCCGGACGCGAGCCGGGAGCGGTCGAGATCCTGGCGGCGGTCAAGTACCTCGCCCCCGACGACATGGGGACGCTGGCTCGAGCGGGCGTGACGCTGGTCGGCGAGAATCGCGCGCAGGATCTGCTCGCCAAAATCGCCCGCTCGCCGAGCGAGCTGCACTGGCACTTCATCGGCGCGCTCCAGTCGCGCAAGGTCAAGCAGGTCGTGGCGCACGTCGAGCTGATTCATTCCGTCGCGAGCGAGTCGGTGCTGCGGGAGCTCGGACGCCACGCGGCGCCCGACTTTCGCATCCTCGTCGAGGTCAACGTCAGCGGCGAACCGGCCAAGGCCGGGATCGCCCCGGGCGATCTGGACAGCTTCATCGAGCGCGCGCCGGTGGCGGTCGTCGGCCTGATGACGATGCCGCCACAGACGGCGGACCCGGAGCGCAGCCGCCCGCATTTCGCGGCGCTCGCCGCGCTCGCGCGCGACCGCGGCCTGGCGACGCTGTCGATGGGCACGAGCCAGGATTTCGAGGTCGCGGTCGAGGAGGGGGCGACGATCGTGCGGATAGGCACGATCCTCTACGGCGGCCCCGCGGCGGTGGAGGGGCGGGAGCGTTCGGTAGAGTCCTGATTGCAGGGAATCGCGTTCGATCAGCGAAACATCCAGCCATGCCGCTCCGAGACTCCTGGCATCGCACGCTCGTGTACTTCGGCCTGGCCGAGGAGGCCGACGAATACGACGATTACGAGCAGACCGAGGCGGTGCGCGAGCACCCCGAGGCGGCGCTGGCCGACCGCTACCGCGAGCGTCCGAATGTGCGCCGGCTCCAGGGCCGTCGGCGCCGCGACGAATTCGACGACATCTTCGCCGACGACGACGCCGCGCCGCCACCGCCGTCGCGCGGCGGCGCCGTACTGCGCTCGGTGACCGGTGGGCGGGCCGGTGGAGGCACCAACCGCGGGGCAACGGCGGGCGATTTCGGCGTTCATCTGGTGATCCCGAAGTCGTTCAACGACGCTCAGCAGGTCGCCGACAAGTTCCGCGAGGGGATCCCGGTGATCCTCAACCTCCAGGGCATCGACACGCCCCTCGTGATGCGACTGATCGATTTCGCGAGCGGCCTCACCTACGCGCTCGACGGGGGCATGCAGCGGATCGCCGACAAGGTCTTCATGCTGACGCCCCGCAACGTCGAGCTGTCGGCCGAGGAGCGGGCCCGCCTGATCGAGAAGGGCTTCTTCAACCAGGCCTGACCGGCGCCGTCGCGGGCCGCGCCCGCGTGGCGGCGCACGCCGGCCGGCGGCGCGTCGCTGGGTCGACGCCCGCGCGAGAACCCAACCGTGCCTGAGCGGGTGACCGGCTCCGCACTGATCGAGATCGCCGAGCGCCACCTGGATGCGGCGCCACGTTTCAGCGCCGATGCTGTGGATGCCGGGGCGTTCACGCTGTTCGTCAGCCGCACCGCGTGGAGCTACTACGCCCGCCCGAGCTTGGGATCCGGCCGGCCGATCACCGGCGCCGACCTGGCGATCCTCGCCGCGACGTGCGCGGAGCGAGGCGTCGGACTCGACATCGAATGGGTGCGCGAGACGCGGCCCGAGCTCGAACTGCTCGCCCGCGAGTACGGGCTGCTCGTCCAGGCGCGAGCGCTGCTCGCCGCCGCGCCCGCGCGGATCCACGCCGTCGCCGCCGAAGGTGTGACGATCCGGATCGCCGGGCACGACGATCCGGGGCTGCCGTCTGCGCGGGCGGTCGCGGAGGTGTCCTTCGGCTTCGGTGGCACAGCCGCCGGCACCGCGGGGGTGGCCGAGCGCGATGAGGTCGGCGCGAGCCTCGCCCCGGAGCTCATCGCCCACCTGCGGCGGCGCGCCGAGCTTGGCCTAAACGTAACTGCGCTTGCCGAGACTCAGCTGGAGGGCGTCGTCGCGACCGGCTCCTACCAGCCGATCGAGACGACCGCCGAGGTGGTCTCGGTCGCCACGCTGCCGTGCGCGCGCCGGCGCGGGATCGCGGCCGCGCTCACGGCGGCGCTGGCGCGAGACGCGCTGGGCCGGGGCGTCGAGACGCTGCTGCTGTCGGCGACCGACGATGACGTGGCCAGGCTCTACGAACGGCTCGGCTTCCGTCGGATCGGTGTCGCATTCGAGGCGCATGCCGCCACGTGAGCGCTCCCTCCCCGGGGCGGCCTGCGGCCTGCGTAGGGGTGGATCGCCCGAGCTGCCGGTAGCCTTGCTGCGATGGTGATCGGATTCGTTGGTTCAGGCAACATGGCGCGGGCCCTGGCAATCGGGTTCGGCGAGCCGGCCCTGTTCACCGACCACGGGTCGGGGCGGGCGGCCGAGCTGGCCGCGCTCGTCGGAGGCGAGGCGGTCGCCACGAACGCGGAGCTCGCGGAGCGAGCGGACCTGGTGGTTCTGGCACACAAGCCGGCCCAGCTCGAGGCGGTCGCGCGCGAACTGGGGGGCACATCGTCGGTCGTCCTCTCGCTGCTGGGCCGCACGACTGTCGAGCAGCTGCAGGCGGCCCATCCGAATGCGACAGTGGTGCGAGCGATGCCCAACACGGCGTCGGCGATCCGTCAGGGCGTCACCTGCGTCTGCGGCGCCGAGCTGGCGGAGGTCGAGGAGCTGCTGGGGCGCGTGGGCGCGGTCGTGCGTCTGGAGGAGCGCTTGATGGACGCGGCGACCGCGGTCAGCGGCGTCGCACCGGCCTACGTTGCGCTGATCGCCGAGGCCTGGATCGACGCGGCTGTCGCGCAGGGCATCCCCGCGGCGCAGGCGGCGCTGCTGGTCGGCGACTCGCTCGCCGGCGCGGCGGCGCTGCTCCAGTCGCGCGAGATGGACACGCTGGGCGTTCGCCGGGAGGTCACCTCGCCCGGAGGGATGACCGCGCGCGGCCTTCGCGTGCTCGAGCAGGCCGGTCTGCGCAGCGCGTTCGCGGACGCCGCTGCGGCGGTGGCCGGGCCCAGCTCGACGTGATCCTGGCGCTCACCAACGTGCGCGGGACGATCGCCGACTTCGTGTCCGCGCTCGTGTGGGTCTACACGCTGGTGATCTTCGCCTACATCCTCACGAACCTCGCGTTCACGGCGGGGCTTCGGATCCCGTACTCGCGCACCAGCAGCGCGATCCTGGGCTTCCTGCGCGACGTCTGCGAGCCCTACCTGCGGATCTTCCGCCGGATCCTGCCGTCGTTCGGCGGTCTCGACTTCAGTCCGATCGTCGGCATCATCGTGCTGCAGGTCGCCGGCACGCTGATCGTCAACGCGATCCGCTGATGGGCGGCGGCTCCGGCCGGGCATCCAGGCGCGCCGCGGCCGTCGCGGCCGGCGTGCTGGTGGCCGACCAGCTGACCAAGCAGCTCGTGCGCAGCTCGATCGCGCTTGGCGAGAGCCGCCACCTGCTGCCGGGAGTCACGCTCGTGCACGCGCAGAACAGCGGCATAGCGTTCAGCCTGTTCACGGGCAGCGAGGCCGCCGTGATCGTCGTCGCGGCGGTCGTCATCGCGGCCGTGCTCGCCTACTTCGCGCGCCATCGCGAGCGCCGCCTGATGTGGCTCCCGTGCGGCCTGATCATCGGCGGCGCGCTCGGCAACCTGCTGGACCGCTTGCGCGAAGGGGTGGTCACGGACTTCATCAAACTGCCGGACTGGCCCGCGTTCAACGTCGCCGACGCATCGATCACGATCGGCGTGCTGGCGCTGGTGTGGGTGGCGAGTCGTGGTGGAGCTGCTGCACGTCCCGCCTGAGGCCGCCGGCGAGCGCCTCGATCAGTTCCTCGCCGCAAGCGTCGGCTCGCGGGCGCAGGCCCAGCGGCGCATCGAGGCGGGGGCGGTCACGCTCGACGGCGTCGCGGCGCGCAAGAACGACCGCCTGCGGGGCGGCGAGACGATCGTCGTCGCTTCGGTCGGGGTTGCGCAGCCGGAGTCCGACGCCGAGCTCGCGGACATCGCGATCGTCTATGAGGACGCCGACCTGCTCGTGGTCGAGAAGCCGGCGGGCGTCGTCGTCCATCCCGCCGGACCGCACCGCGGCGGCACGCTCTCGGAGGCGCTCGCGCTTCGCGGCGCCGCCGGCGGAGAGCCCTGGCGCCCCGGGATCGTGCACCGTCTCGATCGGGACACCTCCGGGCTGCTCGTGGTCGCCAAGAGCGAGGAGGCGCATCGGCGCCTGAAATCGGCGCTGGCGGCGCGGCGGATCGTGCGCGAGTATCTGGCGCTGGTCGAGGGCCGCCCGCCCTCGCGCAGCGGCACGATCGACGCGCCGCTCGGCCGCGATCGCCGCTCCCGCACGCGGATGTCGATCGACAGCGACCGCCCGCGCGCCGCCCGGACCCACTTCGAGCTCGAGCAGGCGCTGCCGAGCACAACGCTGCTGCGAGTGCGCCTGGAGACGGGGCGAACCCACCAGATCCGCGTGCATTTCCAGGCGATCGGGCACCCGGTTTGCGGCGACCGCCAGTACGGCGCGCCGGACCGCTACGGACTGCACCGTCAGTTCCTGCACGCGGCGCGCCTCGAGCTCGCGCAGCCGTTCACCGGGGCGGCGCTGGCGTTCGAGTCCGCGCTGCCGGCGGATCTGGAACGGGCGCTGGCGCTGGCCCGGCTCGGCTGAGGCTCGCCGAGGGCCTTCGGCGACTAAGATGTCTCCTCCATCCACTCGACCCGCACGGCGTCGAGGGTCGGCGTCCTGCCTGGAGCACTGTCACTCCAGGTCCGTCCGGCCCGCCGCGCGGCAGCTGATCTCACAACAAGGAGCTCTACCGTGGCCCAGCCGGGAATCAAGGAGCTGCTGGAGGCCGGAGTCCATTTCGGCCATCAGACGCGCCGCTGGAACCCCAAGATGCGCCGCTTCCTGCATGGGGAGCGCGACGGCATCTACATCATCGACCTGCTGAAGACGAAGCGGCTGCTCGACCAGGCGAGCGAGTTTGCGGGCACCGTCGCGCACCGCGGCGGCACCGTGCTGTTCGTCGGCACGAAGAAGCAGGCGCGCGACGCCGTGCGCGAGGTCGCCGAGGCGACCGGCATGCCGTACGTCAACCACCGCTGGCTCGGTGGCCTGCTGACCAACTTCCAGACGATGAGCGAGCGAATCCGCAGGCTCCACGACCTCGAGCGCTACGAGGCCGAGGGACAGCTCGCCCTGCTGCCGACGCGAGAGCGCCTCGCCGCCCTCGCCGATTTGGCGAAGCTTCGCGCGAACCTCGGCGGGGTCAAGAACATGAAGGGGACGCCTGCGGCGATCTTCATCATCGACCTCAAGACCGAGGCGATCGCGGTCCGCGAGGCGCAGCGGCTGCGGATCCCGATCATCGGGCTGGTCGACACCAACTGCGACCCCGACGGCATCGACTTCGTGATCCCGGGCAACGACGACGCGATCCGCTCGTGCGCGGTCATCACGCGGGCGATCGGCGAGCGCGTCGGCGAGGGCGCCGGCATCTACCGCGCCGAGCAGGAGCGGCTGCGCGCCGAAGCCGAGGAGCGCGCGCGCCGCGACGCCGAGGAGCGGGCGAAGCGTGAAGCGGAGATCGCAGCCGCCCAGGAGGCTGAGGCCGCAGCAGCGGCGGCGGCGAGCGCGGCTGCCGCTGAGGCTGCCGCCGCGGCCGGGGCGAGCGGGGCCGCCGCCCCGGAGCAGGCGCCGGCGGCCGCGCAGGCCCCCGCTGCTCCAGCCGCGCCCGCGCCAGAGCCAGAGCCGACGCCCGCGCCCGCGCCCGCGCCCGAGCCGACGCCTGCGCCGCAGGCTGAGGCCCCCGCCGCGGAGCCCTCCACGCCGGAGGCAGAGCCGGCCGCCGCCGAGGCCCCGGCCCCGGCAGCCCCGGCCGAGCCACCCGCGCCAGAGGCTCCCGCGGCAGCGCCGGAGCCACCCGCACCCGAGGCTTCCGAGGCGGCGCCGGAACCGGCCGCCCCCGCGACTGCGCCGGAAGCCGCCGCCCCCGAGACGGCGCCCGAACCCGCGGAAGCCGCCGCTCCCGCCGAACCGCGGGCCGCGCCCGCCGAGGCTCCGCCGAAGCGCACGCGCCGGCTCGGCCGGCGCAAGCCGGCCGCTGACGCGGCTGCGCCTGCGGAGGAGGCGCCCGCGCCTGCCGACGCCGATGCGGAGTCGAGCGCTCCCGCGCCGGCCGCCGCCGAGTCCGACGACCCGGAGACGGGGCCGAAGGCCGACGTCTCCCCTGAAGAGGAGGAAGCACCAAGTGCCTGAGATCTCAGCGAGCGACGTCAAGGCGCTGCGTGAGCGCACAGGCGCCGGGATGATGGACTGCAAGAAGGCGCTGACGGAGTCCGCGGGCGACGTCGACAAGGCGATCGAGCTGCTGCGCGTGAAGGCGGGCAAGCGGATCGAGGATCGCGGTGAGCGGGTCGCGTCCGAGGGCACGATCCAGACCTATCTGCACCACAACGCCAAGATCGGCGTGCTGGTCGAGGTCGACTGCGAGACGGACTTCGTCGCGAAGAACAGCGATTTCGTCGCGTTCGCGCGCGAGGTCGCCTCGCACATCGCCGCCTCGCCCGCGACGCGCTGGGTCAGCGAGGACGAGGTGCCCGCCGAGCTCCGCGAGGCCGAGCTGCGTATCTTCGAGCAGGAGGCGGCGGACAAGCCGCAGGAGATCCGCGCCAAGATCGCCGAGGGCAAGCTCGCCAAGTGGTACGGCGAGGTCGTGCTGCTCGATCAGCCGCACGTCAACGCCGACAAGCACGAGGGGGCCACGATCGCCGGCCTGCTGCATCAGATCGCTGCCCAGACCGGCGAGAACGTCGTGATCCGGCGTTTCGCGCGCTTCGCGATCGGGGACTAGGACGTCCCGGAGCCGGATCTCTCCCGCCCCGCGTCGACGCCGATGAGCGAGCCGAAGCCGATCTTCAAGCGCGTGCTGCTCAAGCTCTCCGGCGAGGCGCTGATGGGGCGGCTCGACTACGGCATCGACCCGCAGCGGGTCGTGGCGATCGCGAGCGCCGTGCGGGGCGTCGTCGAATCCGGGGTGCAGCTGGCGATCGTCCCCGGCGGCGGCAACATCTACCGCGGGCTGCGCGGAGCCGCCGAGGGGATGGACCGGGCGACCGGCGACTACATGGGGATGCTCGCGACGGTGCTCAACGCGCTCGCGCTCCAGGATGCGTGCGAGAAGCAGGGCGTCCACACGCGCGTGCAGTCGGCGATCACCGTTCAGGAGGTCGCCGAGCCCTACATCCGCCGCCGCGCGATGCGACACCTCGAGAAGGGCCGTGTGGTGATCTTCGCCGCCGGCACCGGCAATCCGTTCTTCACGACCGACACGGCAGCGGCGCTGCGTGCCAGCGAGATCCTCGCCGAGGTGA
Source organism: uncultured Solirubrobacterales bacterium (assembly GCA_963709225.1). Classification (GTDB taxonomy): domain Bacteria; phylum Actinomycetota; class Thermoleophilia; order Solirubrobacterales; family Solirubrobacteraceae; genus Palsa-513. Next base: position 725,290 of record CAVPVM010000004.1, on the reverse strand, counting down.
TCCTGATGGCCAAGAACGGCGTCGAGGGCGTCTACAGCGCCGATCCGGCGCTTGACCCGACCGCCGTGTTCATCCCGCAGATAACGCACATGGAGGCGATCCAGCGCCGTCTCGCGGTGATGGATGCGACGGCGCTCACGCTGTGCATGGAGAGCCGCCTGCCGATCCGCGTGTTCAACGTCGACGACGATCGCAACATCGGCCGCATCCTCGCCGGCGAGCAGGTCGGCACGCTCGTATCCACGCCCGCCTGAGCGCCCGCGCGCCCGCCCGCCCAGCGAGCCGTCGCAGCCGCGCCCGCAAGCCCGCCGCGGAGCCCGCGCACGCACGCCGCGACCCGTTATCCTCCCCCCGGCCATGGTCACGATTTGCCTGCAACTCCGATGATCGACGACCTGCTCGAGGACGCGCGCGGGCGCATGGCGAAGTCGGTCGAGGCGACCGGGCACGAGCTCGGTTCGGTGCGCACCGGGCGCGCCAGCCCGGCGCTGCTCGACCGCATCCAGGTCGACTACTACGGGACCGCGACCCCGCTTCGCCAGCTCGCGACGATCTCCGCGCCCGAGGCGCGCCTGCTGACGATCCAGCCGTTCGACGCCTCGACGATCAAGGCGATCGAGAAGGCGATCAACACCTCCGACCTCGGTCTGAACCCCTCCAACGACGGCAAGCTGGTGCGCCTGGTGATCCCCGAGTTCAACGAGGAGCGCCGCCGCGAGCTGGTCAAGGTCGCCCGCCACATCGTCGAGGAGGGGCGGGTCGCGGTTCGCAACATCCGCCGCGACGTGATGCACGACCTGCGCGAGCTGAAGGAGGCGGGCGAGACGGGCACCGACGATGAGCGCCGCGCGGAGGGCCTGCTGCAGAAGCTGACCGACGAGAGGATCGCCGAGCTCGACGCGCTGCTGAAGGGCAAGGAAGCAGAGATCCTCGAGGTCTGATGAGCGCCGACGCGGGCAGGCCGCGGTACGTCGCGATCATCACCGACGGAAACGGGCGCTGGGCGAGGCGAAACGGCGTGTCGGTCGCGGCCGGGCACAACGCCGGCGCCGACACCGTCAAGGCGCGCCTGCGCGACGCCGTCGAGCTCGGCGTGCGCGAGCTCACCGTCTACTCCTTCTCGACCGAGAACTGGTCGCGGCCGGCGAGCGAGGTGAACGCCCTGATGCGGATGTTCAACCGCCGGATCAAGAGCGAGACGCCGGAGCTGCGCGAGGAGGGCGTGAGGATGCGCTTCATCGGCCGCCGAGAGGGCATCTCGGCGGCGCTCGCGCGCCAGATGGACTGGGCCGAGGAGCAGACCGCGACGAACGAGCGGATCACGCTGTATGTCGCCTTCAACTACGGCGGGCGGGCGGAGATCCTCGACGCGGCGAGCCGCTACGAGGGCGGTGGCGAGGACGAGTTCCGCGCCCTGCTCTACGCGCCCGAGATGCACGACCCCGACCTGATCATCCGCACCAGCGGCGAGCAGCGGCTGTCGAACTACCTGCTGTGGCAGTCCGCCTACTCGGAGCTGGTCTTCCGCGACGAGCTCTGGCCGGACTTCACGCGCGAGGCGTTCGAGGAGTCGCTCGCTCAGTACGCCGGACGCCGGCGCCGCTACGGCGGCAGGTAGCGCGCGCGATGGCGTCCGGTCAGCTGCGCAGACGCCCGCCCACGTCGCGACCGCGCCGGTCGCGCCCGTCCGCCAGCGGCCGGCGCTCGGAGCTGCGCGCTCGCGTGATCGTGGCGATCCCGGCGCTCGCCGTCGCGGCCCTGGTGATCGCCAAGGGGGGGCTGCTGTTCGCCGGCGCGCTGCTGATCCTCGGCTGGGTCTGCCTCGACGAGCTCTACCGGATGACCGCGCGCACCCACCCCGCGAAGCTGGCCGGCTTCGTTGCGCTGTTCGCGCTGCTGGTCGCCGCCCACTACGGAACCCGCGACCAGGTGCTGCTGATCGCCGTCGCGGCGCTGCCGGCGGCGTTCGTGCTGACGCTCGTCGCGCCGTCGGGCAGCCTGTTCGGGATCGCGGTGACGCTGCTCGGCGTCTGGTGGATCGGGATCGCGCTCGCCCACGCGGTGATGCTGCGCGATCTCCAGCACGGGGGAGGGGTGCTGACCGATGTCGTGATCGGCACCTTCGTCGGCGACACCGGCGCCTACTTCGGCGGGCGCAGTTTCGGCCGGCGGGCGCTCGCGCCGGTCGTCTCGCCCAACAAGACCGTCGAGGGGCTGGTGATCGGGATCGTCTGCGCGGTCGCCGGCGTCTGGTTCGCCTCGCTCTACCAGCCCTGGTTCCACAAGGACGACGCGCTGCTGCTCGGCCTTGGCGTGGCGATCGCCGCGCCGATCGGCGACCTCTTCGAGAGCTACATCAAGCGCCAGTCCGGCGTGAAGGACTCGGGCCGGCTGTTCGGCGCCCACGGCGGCGCGCTGGACCGCCTGGATGCCGTTTTGTTCAGCGTGGTCGTCGGCTACTACGCCTGGCTTGCGATCCTGTCAGCCAGATGACGGCGGGCGGGCCCAGATGAGCGCCAAGCGGATCCTCGTACTCGGGGCGACCGGATCGATCGGCGTGCAGGCGCTGGAGGTGATCGACGCCTCCGACGAGCTCGAGCTGGTCGGTCTCTCCGCGCGCTCCTCCTGGGAGGCGCTCGTCGAGCAGGCGCGCGCGCACGCCGTCACTCAGATCGCCCTGACCGACGAGCGCAGCGCGGAGCTGGCGGCGAAGGCGTGGCCGGCGGGCAGCGTGCACGCCGGGGCGCAGGGCCTCGTCGAGCTGGTGCTCGAGACCGCGCCCGACCTCGTGCTGAACGCGATAGTCGGCTCGGCCGGCCTCGGCCCGACGATCGTGGCGCTCGGCGAGGGAATCGACCTGGCGCTCGCCAACAAGGAGTCGCTGGTCGTCGGCGGCGAGCTCGTCACCGCGCTCGCCGAGGCCACGGGCGCCCGGATCCTGCCGGTCGACTCCGAGCACGCGGCGCTGCACCAGCTGATCGCGGCGGAGCGCAACGCCGGGCCCGGCACGATCGAGCGTCTCACGGTGACCGCGTCCGGCGGCCCGTTCCGCGGTCTGGGACGCGCCGAGCTCGCGAGCGTGACCGTCGAGCAGGCGCTCGCGCACCCGACCTGGTCGATGGGCGACAAGATCACGATCGACTCGGCCACGCTGATGAACAAGGGACTCGAGGTGATCGAGGCCCACCACCTGTTCGGGCTGCCCTACGAGCGCATCGACGTGCTCGTGCACCCCCAGTCGATCGTTCACGCGTTGGTCGCGCTCTGCGACGGCGCGGTGCTCGCCCACCTCGGCTGCCCCGACATGCGCGTCCCGATCGCCTACGCGCTGCACCACCCCGAGCGGACCGAGCTGGCGGGCGTGGCGCGGCTCGATCTCGCCGCGGTCGCGAGCCTGACCTTCGAGCCGCCCGATCTGGACGCCTTTCCCGCGCTGCGCGTGGCGCGCGAGGCCGCGATCGCCGGCGGCACCGCCCCGTGCGTGCTGAACGCCGCCAACGAGGTTGCGGTGCACGCATTCCTGCGCGGGCGGATCGCCTTCACCGCGATCGCCGAGGTGATCGAGGCAACGCTCGACGAACTGGGCGCGGCCCCGGTGCGCGAGTTCGACGCGCTGTTCGAGGCCGACCGTCGCGCGCGCGAGGTGGCGACGGCGGCGTTGGCGTGACGGCGGGCGCGCTGCGGCGTATCAACGTCATGAGGCGGCTCCCACCTTCGGTGTCCGCCGTGGCGGGATTTGCCGCGGTGCTCGCGGCCGCCGCGTCAATCGCGGCGGCGGGCGCTCCGTCGCCGTGGGTGTCGGCGCCGGCTGGCACGGCGGCGCGCGCGAGCGACCTGGCGGCGGCCGCGCTGGGGGAGATCCGGCTGCCGGCGGGCGCGGAGCGGCTGGCGCAGGCCCCGCGCGGGCTGCTCGCAGCTCTTTCGGAGCCGAACCTGACATATCCGTATGCGAGCTTCGAGCGCGTCAGCGGCTACTGGACGGTGCCGAGCGCCGCCGCGGCGGCGAGCGTGCTCGCACAGACGCCGGCGGGCGCGGGTGGCGGTACGTCGAGCTGGGGCACCGGGCCGGCCGCCGGGCGCGGCGTGGAGTGGACGCTGCCGCTGGATGAGAGCTGGATCGGGCCGCGGCTGCTCGCGGTCGGCGCGATCGCCGATCACGCGGACGGGTCCCGCTGGCTCCTCGTGGCCACGGCCGTGGTCGTCTGGACGCCGCGGCGCCTGGAGCTGCCGGCCGGCGTGGCGTCGGTGAGCGTGCGCGCGCTCGGCGGCGGCGCGCGGCTGGCGAGCGTGACGGATGCGAAGACCGTCGCGCGGATCGTCGCAGCCGTCGACGGCCTCGACGTCGATGACGCGGTTCATGCCATCTACCCGTGCCCCGAACAGCCGGCCGGGCAGGTCCCGGGGTTCGGCCTGACCTTCGCCGCCGCTTCAGGTGCCACGGTCGCGACGGCGTCCACGCAGGCCTGCCCGGAGGATCTCCTCGTCACGGTGCCGGGCCACGGCAGCCAGCGCTTGATCCTCGGCAACCTGCGCGACGAGCTCGAGGCGATCCTCTCGCGCACGCTGCCGGCGCCTTAGGCCCGCTTGATCGGGCCTGCGAGACTACGTTCGTGACGTGGGTGATCGCGATCGCCGGCTTCTGTGCGCTGATCGTGGCGCACGAGGCCGGCCACTTCGTCGCCGCCAAGGCGGTCGGCATGCGCGTCGAGCGCTTCTCGCTGTTCTTCCCGCCGCGCCTCGTCGGCTTTCGCCGCGGCGAGACGGACTACCAGATCGGCATGCTGCCGCTCGGGGGCTACGTGAAGATCACCGGCATGACGCCGGATGAGCTGGCGAGCGTCGACCTGCGCGTGGCCGAGCGCAGCTACTACATGAAGGAGCCCTGGAAGCGGATCGTCGTGATCCTCGCCGGACCGGCCGTCAACCTGCTGCTGGCGTTCATCCTGTTCGCCGCGGTGCTGCTCTCGGGCCACATCGACGGCGACTACGCGATCGGCAGCCTCGCGCCCTCGCAGACGACCGTCAGCGACGTGCCGACGACGACGGTTGGCGCGGTCGTCAAGAACAGCGGCGCCGCCGGCCTGCTCAGGCCGGGCGACCGAATCGTGTCGATCGCCGGCACATCGGTGACCGCGAGCAACGTGGACCATGCGCTGGCGAGCGAGCACTGCGCGGCGGCGCCGAAGAACGGCTGCGCGGCAACGACGCCGGTGTCGGTCACGGTGCTGCGCGGCAACGCGACGCGCAACTTCACGATCACGCCGCACTACGACGCCGCGCTGAAGCGCATGGTGCTGGGCGTCGGGCTCAACGTGCGCATCGTGCCGCTTCACTTCGGCGTCTTCGGCGCCCTCGGCACCTCCGCCGGCGCGATGTGGGACCTCGGCACCTCGACGATCACGCATTACTTCGACGCGCTCGTTCACTCCAAGGACCGCAAGCAGCTCCAGAGCGTCGTCGGCATCACGCAGGACACGCAGGAGGCCGTCGCGCGGGGCCCCGGCTACGCGCTGGTCGTGCTGGCGCTCGTCTCGCTGGTGCTCGCGGTGGTCAACCTGTTCCCGTTCCTGCCGCTGGACGGTGGCCACGTCGTCTGGTCGCTGGCCGAGCGCTTCCGCGGCCGTCGCGTGTCGCTCGCGGCGATGTGGCGCTTCAGCTCGGTCGGCATCGTGCTGCTCGCCTTCCTCGTGCTCAACGGCATCAGCAACGACGTCAGCCGGCTCGGCGGCTGAGGCCTGCTCAGCCAGGCCCGGGCGCGGGCGGCGGCCGCACGCTGATCCAGCTCTTCGTGAACGGCCCGAAGCGCTCGCGCTCGGCCGGGCCGAACAGCGCCTCGAGCTCGCGACGGCGCAGCAGCCGGACATGCTCCCAGTCGCCGTCGGCTCCCAGCCGCCAGTATCGCCGCCGCAGCGCCGGCGGCAGCCAGTGCGCGGCGGGCAGCAGCGAATGCGGCTCGATCGGGAACGAGCGCGCCGGCGTCTGCACATACCAGCCGCGCGCGACGCGCCGGAGCTCCGCGGCGAACGCCCCGCGCCGCGCCGGCGGCACGTGCTCGATCACGCTGTTGCAGTAGGCGAGGTCGAATTCGCCGTCGGCGAACGGCAGGCCCTCCGCGGCGTCCGCGACCACCAGCGGGCCGGGGTAGCCGAGCCGCGGCTCGAGATCGACGCCCGTGATGTCGAGCTCGGGCGCCAGCCCGCGCAGGCCCAGCGAGCCGCAGCCGATGTCGATGATTCGCGTCCCCGGGCCCGGGGCGAGGAGCTCGGTGAAGCGGGCGTGGCGGCGCGCCCGCGCGCGGCTCGCGAACGGCTCGGCCAGCCGCGGCAGCGGCCCACGGGCGGTCGGGTAGACCTCGGGAGCGGCCACGCACGCAGAGCCTAGTGGGTCGTCCGGGTCCACCAGCGCCGCCGGTTAGACTGAAGCCATGGCCTCAGCCCGGCAGATCATGGTTGGCGACGTGCCGATCGGCGGCGGCGCGCCGGTCGCCGTGCAGACGATGACCAAGACGGAGACCGCGAACCTCGCCGCGACGATGGCGCAGATCCACACCGTCGCGGCGGCCGGCGCCGACATCGTGCGCGTCGCGGTGCCGCGCGAGCAGGACGCCGAGGCGCTCGTCGAGATCGTCAAGCAGTCGCCGATCCCGATCATCGCCGACATCCACTTCAACTACACCCTCGCGCTGAAGGCGATCGACGCGGGAGCACACTGCGTGCGGCTGAACCCGGGCAACATCGGCGGCCGCGACAAGGTCAAGCTGGTCGTGGAGCGCGCCAAGCAGACCGGCACGCCGCTGCGCGTCGGCGTCAACTCGGGCTCGCTGCCCAAGCACCTGCTGGAGCTCGAGTTCTCAAACCCGGTCGAGGCGCTGGTCACCGCGGCGGTCGAGACGGTCGAGCTGATGGAGAGCCTCGACTTCGACAACTTCAAGGTCTCGATGAAGTCGACCTCGGTGCCCAACACGATCGCCTCCAACCGCGAGCTCGCGGCGCGGATCGACTACCCGCTGCACCTCGGCATCACGGAGGCCGGCACGAAATGGTCGGGCTCGCTGAAGTCGGCGGTCGGCCTCGGCACGCTGCTGGCCGACGGGATCGGCGACACGATTCGGATCTCGCTCTCGACCTTCCACGCGGAGGAGGAGGTCAAGGTCGCCTGGGAGATCCTCAAGGCACTGAAGCTGCGCGAGCGTGGGCCGGTGCTGATCGCCTGCCCGACCTGCGGGCGGCTCCAGTTCGACATGGATTCGGTCGTCGCCGAGGTCGAGCGGCGCCTGGAGGCCTACGACGATCCGATCGAGGTCTCGATCCTCGGCTGCGCCGTCAACGGCATCGGCGAAGCCCGCCACGCCGACTTTGGCATCACCGGTGCCAAGGACATGGGGATGATCTACTCCAAGGGCGAGCCGCTCAAGAAGGTCCCGACCGAACGCCTGGTCGATGAGCTGTTCGCCGAGATCGACCGCTACTACGCCGCCGGCAAGACGGTCGTCACCGACGAACAGCTGGCCGCCGAAGCGCGGGTCTGGCTCGCCGAAAACGAGGACCCCGACGCGATGACGCCCGAGCGCATGGCGGCGCTCGAGGCCGAGGCTGCACGGGCCCAGATCGACGAGGAGGAATCCCCCGTCGACGGCCGTCGCTTCAGCCGCGCCTAGAGTTCCGCCGCTGGCGCCGGCGCGTACACTGCCGCCATGGCGGATCTCGACAACGCGCGCGTACAGGCCCTGGCCAAGCTCGCGGTCGAGGTTGGCGCGAACGTCGCCGAGGGCCAGACCGTGCTCGTGTCCGCCACGGCCGCCGACGCGCCGCTCGTGCATGAGGTGGTTCGTGCCGCCTACCGGCGTGGCGCCCACCGGGTCGAGGTCCGCTGGGAAGACCCGGTGGTGCGCTTGATCCGGCTCGAGGAGGCCGACGACGCGGCGATCGGCCAGATCCCGCCGTGGGCGCACGAGCTGCCCACGCACCTCGGAGCGCTGCACGGCGCCGCGATCTCGCTGGTTGGCGAACCGGCGCCGGGGCTGCTCGACCACATCGACGCTGAGCGGCTCGGGCGCGATGCCGTGTTCATCCCCGAGTGGGGTCAGGCGATCGCGGAGCGAAAGATCAACTGGACGGTGATCCCGTCGCCGACGCCCGGTTGGGCGGCCAGCATCCACCCGGAGCTCGACGGTGATGCGGCGCTCGAGCTGCTGTGGCGCGAGATCGACCGCGTGTGCCGCCTCGACGAGCCGGATCCGGTCGCCGCCTGGCAGGCCCGTTCCGCCGATCTGCGGGCCTCGGCCGAGCGACTCAACCTCGCCGAGCTCGATTCGCTTCATTTCGAGGGCGAGGGCACCGACCTGCACATCGGGCTGCTCCCGGGCGTGCGCTGGCAGAGCGCGCTGTTCGAGACGGTCTGGGGCCGCCGGCACATGCCCAACCTCCCAACCGAGGAGGTCTTCACCAGCCCGGACCCGGAGCGGACCGAGGGCATCGTGCGCTCCACCAAGCCGCTGCTCGTCGACGGCCGGGCCGTGAGCGGCCTGAGGATGCGCTTCGAGGCCGGCCGGGCCGTCGAGATCGACGCCGACAGCGGCGCCGAGCTGATGCGCGAGGTCGCCGCGCGCGATGAGAACGCCGCGCGTCTAGGCGAGGTCGCGCTGGTCGACGGCAGCGGGCGCATCGGCGCGCTCGACACGATCTTCCGCCATACGCTGCTTGACGAGAACGCCGCGAGCCACATCGCGATCGGACGCGCGATCCCGGGCCCTGACGACGACCCGGCATCCGTCGAGCGCGCCAACATCAGCGCCGTACACGTCGACTTCATGATCGGCGGCCCCGGCGTCCGGGTGACCGGCCGCACCCGGGACGGCCGCGACGTCGAGGTGCTCGGCGCAGACGGATCCTGGGGACTCGCCTAAGACTCGGCTGGCCTGGTCCAGATCAGGGAGTAGCGCCACATCAGGTGGCGGCGCACGCTGGCCTGCGGCAGCGCGGCGGCAAACAGGCGGCGAAGCTCGGGGTAGGTGCGCCGCGGCTCGACGATCGGCGCGATCGACTCCCACCTGCCGCGCCGAAGCGCGATCAAGCGATCAGCCACGCCGGCGGCCAGTTCCCGCGGCAGCTCGCGAGGCAGGCTGCGACGGGGGATCCCCAGCACTGCGAGGCGGCCGCCCGGCGTCAGAAGCCCTGCCATTCGTGCCAGCGCCGCCGCCTCGTCCATGTGGTGCAGCGCCGCGACGCTCGCGATGAAGTCGAACGAGGCCGGCTCGAACGCGTGGGTCATGAAGTCGCCGTGGACGTACTCGATTGCACCCGGCCCGCCCTGGCGCTCCGCGAGCTCGATCACACCAGCGTCGCGGTCGATTCCCGTGGCCGCGGCCACCCGCCGGCGTAGCTCCCGCGTCAGCGTGCCCTCACCGCAGCCGACATCGAGCGCGCGCCGGGCGCCGGGCGGCAAAGCGGCAAGCAACGTCGGCAGGTAGTGCAGGTTGTGGTTCCAGCGCCCGACGTCAGGCGGCATCTGCTGCACCTCGGCGGCTCAGGGGATCACGTCCCGGTTCGCGCACCAGCCGGCACGCGGCGCCCGGGGGTCGGCGCACCCCGTTCCGGGCACACCCCCCGTCCGGGGCGCAGGCAGGCACCCCGTCCGGGGCGCGGGCATGCGCCGACCCATGGCGAATCCGATGCTCAGGCGACGGCGTCGAAGCGCTGCGCGACCGCGTCCCAGTCGACGACGTTCCACCAGGCGTCGATGTAGTCGGGCCGGCGGTTCTGGTAGCGCAGGTAGTAGGCGTGCTCCCAGACATCCACGCCGACGAGCGGCGTCTTGCCGGCCGAGATCGGGTTGTCCTGGTTCGGTGTGGGCACCACCGCGAGGCCTGAGCCGTCGTGCACGAGCCAGGCCCAGCCGGAGCCGAACTGGCCGATGCCGGCAGCCTTGAGCTTGGCCTGGAAGTCGCTGAAGGAACCGAACGCGGCGGAGATCGCTTCGCCCAGCGCGCCGCCGGGCTCGCCGCCGCCGGAGCCCGAGAGGCTGGTCCAGAACAGCGAGTGGTTGTAGTGCCCGCCGCCGTTGTTGCGGACCGCGTTGCGCTTGTCCTCGGGAACGCGGTCGAGCGAGGTCAGCAGCTCCTCGATCGGCAGGTCGGCGAGGTCGGTGGACTCGAGCGCCGCGTTGAGGTTGTTGACGTAGGCGGCGTGATGCTTGTCGTGGTGGATCTCCATCGTCTGCGCGTCGATGTGGGGCTCGAGCGCGTCGAACGCGTAGGGGAGATCGGGAAGTGTGTAGGCCATGGTTCTCCTTGCGAAGTGGACGTCGCTCAGACAATAGCCAGCCGCCGCGCTCGCCCCTTGTAGGCTTGCGCGCGTGACCCGCCTGTCGCGTTACCTGCTGCCCACCGAGAAGGAGGCGCCCGCCGAGGCGGAGGCGATCTCGCACCGCCTGATGGTCCGCGCCGGGCTCGTGCGCCAGGTCGGATCCGGGCTGTGGAGCTGGCTGCCGGCCGGGTGGCGCGTCCACCAGCGCATCTCGGCGATCGTGCGCGAAGAGCTCGATGCGATCGGCGCCCAGGAGATGCTGATGCCGGTGATCCAGCCGGCGGAGCTGTGGAAGCGAACCGGTCGCTACTCGATCGAGGAGCTGTTCAAGCTGAACGACCGCCGCGGAGCCGAACTCGTGCTGGCCCTGACGCACGAGGAGGTCGTCACCTCCCACGTCGCCCAGATCGTGCGCTCCTATCGCGATCTGCCGCTGATCCTCTACCACTTCCAGGTCAAGGGCCGCGATGAGCAGCGCCCGCGCGCCGGCGTGCTGCGCACGCGCGAGTTCGTGATGAAGGACTCCTACAGCTTCGACCGTGACCGGGAGGGGCTCGAGCGCTCCTACGAGCTCCACGTCGAGGCGTACGACCGGATCTTCGAGCGCACCGGCCTGCGCTGGTATCGAGTCGTCGGCGACGTCGGGCTGATGGGCGGGACCGGGGCGCACGAGTACATGGCGCCGTGCGCCGCCGGGGAGAACGAGGTGGCGCTCGCGCCGGGCTACGCCGCCAACATCGAGGTCGCCAGCGCGCAGGCACAGCCGGTCGAGCTGCCGGCGCCGCTTGCGGCGCCCGAGGACGTGGACACCCCCGGTGCGGCGACGATCGCCGAGGTCGGCGGGCTTCTCGGGCTGCCGGCCGGCGCGATGCTGAAGGCCTTCCCTGTGCACGTCGAGGATCGTGGCCTGGTGATGGTGATGCTGCGCGGCGACCACCGCGTCAACGAGATCAAGCTCGCGGCTGCGCTGGGCTCGCCCTGGCGAGCGGCCAGCGTCGAGGAGATCGCCGCCACGATCGGGCCCGCGGGCTTCATCGGGCCTGTCGGCGCGCAACTGCCGGTGCTGCTGGATGACGGCGTCGCCGACGGGCCCTACGTCGTTGGCGCCAACCGCGCCGACACGCACCTGCGCGGCGTCGAGCCCGGCCGCGACTTCAACTATGAGCGCGCCGACGTGCGGATCGTCGAGGCCGGTGACCTGGTCGGCGGAGCGGCGATCACGATCGAGCCGGCGATCGAGGTGGCGAACATCTTCCAGCTCGGCACCCGCTACTCGGAGGCGCTCGGGGCGAGCTATTTGGACGAGCAGGGCAGCGAGCAGCCGATCTGGATGGGTTCCTACGGGATCGGCATGGCGCGGATCGCCGCGGCCGCCGTCGAGCAGTTCGCCGACGAGCGCGGGATCTCCTGGCCTGCCGCGATCGCCCCCTTCAAGGTCCATCTTGTGGCGGTCGGAAAGCCCGGCAGCGACGAGCGGGAGCTGGCCGAGCAGGTTTACGAGACGCTGCGCGCGGGGGGCGTCGACGTGCTCTACGACGACCGCGAGGCGGGTGCCGGCGAGAAGTTCGCGGACGCCGAACTGCTCGGCGCCCCGCTGCGTCTGACGATCGGTCGCCGAACGCTCGAATCGGGCGAGATCGAGGCGCAGCTCCGCCGTGGCAGCGAGGCGCTGGCGGGGATCGCTCCCGCCGACGTGCTCGCCGCGGTGGAGGAGCTGTGCCGCGGCCTGCCCTGAGCGTCCGCCGCCTGCTCGGGTTCGACCGTTCCGGTCCGCCGCCGCCCGAGACCGCGCCCGACGCGCCGCTTCGCCCGTGGACGATCCCCAATGCGATCGGCTATGCGCGTGCGGCGCTGATCCCGGCGATCCTGATCTTCGCCTACGCCTCGGGCGACGGTACCGCCGCGGGCACCGGGATCTGCTTCTTCCTCGCCGGCGCGGGCGACTACGCCGACGGCATCACGGCTCGGATCACCGGTCAGTACAGCCGCATGGGGGCGATCCTGGACCCCGTGCTCGATCGCCTGCTGGCGTTGTCGGGCCTCTCGATCTGCTGGTCGTTCGAGCTTCTGCCGCGCTGGTTGATCGCCGTCGTGGTCGCACGCGAGGGGCTGATGCTGGTGCTCGGGCAGGCCTGGCTTCGCCGCGGACTTGCGCTGGCGATCAACTGGCCGGGGCGCGTCGCGGTGGGGCCGACGCTGTTCGGCATCTGGCTGGCGTTGCTCGGCGTGCGGGGCGTCGCCGAGGGGTTCCTCTACGTCGGTATCACGCTTGCCCTGATCGCAACCGGGTACTACCTGCGTGACGGGCTGCGCCAGCTGGGCAGCGGGCGCGTGTAGACGCCGCAGGCGTCGGTCGCACGAACAGAGTCTCAAGCTCAGCTTGACCCTCGGACCTACGCCGCTATACTCGCACAACCCTCGGCCCCGTAAGGAAAGACCGCTATGGATGAAACCACCTTCCCCGATCTAGGCACACTCAGCGACCAGGAGCTCAAGGAGCTGATCCAGACGCTCAGCCAGGAAGAGGAGGAGGTCTCCTACCGGCGGCGCATGCTGCACGGCAAGATCGACATCCTGCGGGCCGAGCTGGTCAACCGCCTGCGCGTCAAGCACACCGGCGGGCAGGAGATCTTCAGCGGCTCCGACGTCGAGCGGCTGACCCAGATCCTGGCGGGCCACGCCACACCCCCGCCCGCGTCAGACGCGGAGTAGCGGCGGACACGCGGTGGCTCTGCACTGCTCCGAGTGCGGCTTCGTCAACCCCGAGGGCGCAAACTACTGCCAGAAGTGCGGTGCGCTGCTCGAGCTCGACGGCACCGGTGAGCCGGCGACGGCCACCTACCGCATTGGCGAGACCGGCGACTTCATCCCGATCGACATCGGCGCCGTGGTCACCAACTCCGCCGCGCTGGTGATCCGCGCCGGCGGCGGCCGCGCGGGCGAGAGCTTCGCCGTCGACGGCGAGCGGATGACGATCGGGCGCCGCCCCGACTCCGAGATCTTCCTCGACGACATCACCGTCTCTCGCGACCACGCGCTGCTCGTGCACCGCGGCAGCGACTGGTACATCGACGACTGCGGCTCGCTCAATGGCACCTACGTCAATCGGGAGCGGATCGACTCGCAGCGGCTGGCCGACGGCGACGAGTTGCAGGTCGGCAAATACAAGCTCACCTTCCGGGGACGATGAGCACCGCTCCGGCCGTCGAGGAGTCGGGCCCCAAGCGCCCCGCGTCGAAGGCGCTGACGATCGGCGCCGTCTGCAAGGCGCTGTCGGCCGAGTTCCCCGACATCTCGATCTCGAAGATCCGCTACCTCGAGGATCAGCGTCTGCTGACGCCTCGGCGCACCCCGGGGGGCTACCGGCTCTACAGCGCCGGCGACGTCTCGCGCCTGCGCACGATTCTGCGCCTTCAGCGCGACGAGTTCCTGCCGCTGCGGGTGATCCGCCAGGAGCTCGCGGCCGGGTCGCCCGAGACCGCCGATGTATCGACCACCGCCGGCGAGTCGCGCCGTCGCTGGCGTCCGAACGTCAGCGTGACGGAGGCGAACTCGTACTTCACGCTCGAAGACGTCCTGGAGGAGACCAAAGCCGATCCCAAGCTGGTCGCCGAGCTCGAGGACTACGGCGTGATCAAGGGGGAGCTGCGCAACGGCCGCCGCTACTACGACGACACCGAGCGCGAGATCATCCGCGCGGTCACCGAGCTGGCCCGCTACGGCGTCGGCGGGCGCAACCTGCGGGTCTTTCGCTCCTCGGCCGACCGCGAGGCCAACCTGCTGCAGCAGATCCTCGCGCCGGCGCTGCGCTCGCGAAACCCGCAACGGCGCAAGGAGGCGGTGGAAGCGCTCGAGAATCTGGCGGCGGTAGCCACGCACCTCAAGCACCTGCTGCTGGTCCGTGACCTTCGTAAGATCGCCAATTAGCACCGCGAATCCAGAGAGCGGACCGCCGCCGATGCGGTGGTGGGGCTGGGGACGCGAGGACCGCCGCGTCCTGATCAGCGCTGAGCTGGCGACGCTGCTCGACGGTGCCCTTGGGCTTGACGGCTCAACGCGCGGCCCGGTCGATCTCACAGAGGTCTCGATCGCGCCGCCGGCGCTCCCGCCGCGCGCGCGGGAGGCGCTCGAGGCGAGCGTGGGCGGCGGGGCGTGGGTGCGCGACGATCCGCTCACGCGCCTGCTGCACAGCGCCGGCAGGGGCTACCTCGACCTCGTGGCGCTGCGCGCGGGCAGGCCCGGCGCGATGCCCGACGCCGTCGTCTATCCGGACAGCCATGAGGCGGTGCTGGCGGTTCTGGCGGCCTGCGCGGCCGAGCGCATCGCGGTCGTGCCCTACGGCGGCGGCACGAGCGCCGTGGGCGGCCTGGAGCCGCTCGCCGGCGCCCAGCAGGCGGTGATCTCGCTCGATCTCGCGCGGCTCGCCGGCCTGCTCGCAATCGACGGCCGCTCGCTGACGATCTCCGTTGCGGCCGGAACGCGGGCGATGGCGCTTGAAGCCGCGCTCGCCGAGCACGACCTGACGCTCGGCCACTATCCGGACAGCTTCGAGCTCGTATCCATCGGCGGCTGCGCGGCAACCCGCTCGGTCGGCCAAGCCACGAGCGGTTACAGCCGCATCGACGAGGCGATCCAGGGCCTGCGGCTGGCGACGCCGGTCGGCGAGCTCGCGCCCGCGGCGTTGCCCTCCGGCGCGGCCGGCCCCGCGTTGCGCGAGCTGTTTGTGGGATCCGAGGGCGTCCTCGGGGTCATCACCGGCTTGCTGCTGCGGGTTCGTCCGCGCCCCTCCGCGCAGATCTGCGAGGGCCTGGTCTTCGAGAGCTTCGACGCGGCGACGGAGGCGCTGCGCGTGGCGGTGCAGCTGGAGGGTGCCGACCCCGACATCGTGCGCCTGAGCGACGAGTGGCAGACGCGCCTGCTGCTCGCCGCGGGCGAGGCCGGCGGACGCCGCGCACCACTCGGGCGCCACGGCCTGCGCAGCCGCGAGGGGGTGCTCGCGATCGTCGGCTGGCAGGGGCAGCGCGAAGGCACGGCGCGCCGCCGCCTGCACACGATGACCCTGCTTCGCCGAGGCGGAGGCGCGCCGCTCGGCGAGGCCGCCGGCCGAGCCTGGGCCGCGTCCCGCTTCACCATGCCCTACCTCCGCGACGAGCTGCTGGCACGCGGCGTGCTGGTCGACTCGCTTGAAACCGCCTGCACCTGGACGGCGCTTCCATCACTTCGTGCGGCGGTGACCGCGGCGCTGGTGGACTCGCTCGCCGCGCTCGGCACGCCGCCGCTCGTCGGCTGCCAGATCTCCCACGTCTACGACACCGGCGTCTCGCTGACGTTCAGCGTGCTCGCGCGCGCGCTCGACGGGCGCGAGGCGTTCCAGTGGCGGACGGCGAAGGACGCGGCCAGCGCCGCGATCACCGGCGCCGGCGCGCCGATCTCCCATCACCAGGGCATCGGTCGCGACAACGCCGGCTGGGCGGCGGCCGAGCTTGGCCCCCTGGGCGTCTCATCGCTGCGCGCGTTGAAGGCTCAGCTCGACCCGATCGGCGTGATGAACCCGGGCAAGCTGATCGCGGCGATCTGACCGCTATCGTGGCGGCCGTGATCCCGGGAATCGTCGTCGCGCCCGAGCAGGGCTTCGAGGGTCTCGTCGGACTCGTCGTAGAGGACTTCGACGAGCAGCACGCGCGGGGTTCGGTCGCCGTGCGCCGCGAGCTCATGCAGCCCTGGGCGATCGTCCACGGCGGCGTGTTCGCGATGATCGCCGAGTCTCTCGCCTCGTGGGCGACGGCGACCAGCGTGGCGCCGGAGGGGCAGGGGGCATTGGGACTCGCCAACAACACATCGTTCCTGCGCCCCGTCAGCGGGGGGACGATCCACGGTCTGGCGACGCGCCGCCACCGCGGGCGCACGACGTGGGTCTGGGACGTCGACATGACCGACGATGAGGGTCGCCTCTGCGCGACCTCGCGCGTGACGATCGCCGTACGCCCGCTGCCGGCCTCCGAGGGCGCGTAGCGCCACACGCGATCGCGGGGGGGCTGTGGCGACCGCGGCAGGCCGCGGCCTCGTCTGGCCCGCCCGCGTGGGTCCTCAGCCGCGGTAGCGGTTGGTGATCGGCATGCGCCGGTCGCGCCCGAAGGCGCGTTCGGTGATCTTGATCCCCGGCGGCGCCTGGCGGCGCTTGTACTCGGCCTGGTCGACCAGGGCCAGCACGCGGTCCACGGCGACGCCCGGCAGGCCCCGGGCGACCAGCTCCTCGCGGCCGAGGTCCTCCTCCACGTAGCCGCGCAGGATCGCATCGAGCGTCTCGTACGGCGGCAGGGACTGGTCGTCGCGCTGGTCCTCGCGCAACTCGGCCGACGGCGCCCGCTCGATCACCGAAGCCGGAATCGGGTGGTCCTCGCCGAGGTTGCGCCAGAGCGCAAGGTCGTAGACCAGCGTCTTGAAGATGTCCTTGATGACCGCGAAGCCGCCCGCGGAGTCGCCGTAGAGGGTCGAGTAGCCCACCGACATCTCCGACTTGTTGCCGGTCGTGAGCACCATCCAGCCGAACTTGTTCGAGAGTGCCATCAGCAGGTTGCCGCGGATCCGCGCCTGCAGGTTCTCCTCCGTCAGATCGGCCGGGCGTCCGGCGAACGTCTCGGCCAGCAGCGCCTCGTAGGCGGACATCACCTCGCCGATCGGCAGCTCGAGCACCGCCACGCCCAGGCGTCGACCGAGCGTGCGGGCGTCCTCCTGCGTCAGCGCTGACGAGAAGCGCGACGGCATCACAACGACGCTGACCTGGGGAGCGCCGAGGGCGTCGACGGCGATCGTCGCCACCAGCGCGGAGTCGATTCCGCCCGACAGGCCAAGCACCACGTGGGTGAAGCCGTTCTTGCGCACGTAGTCACGCAGGCCGCAGCACAGCGCCGCATAGATCTCCGCCTCGACCGGCTCGAGCAGCGTGGCGATCCGTGCCGGCAGCCCCGCGTCGGGCGTCGGGCCGCCGCCGGGCATGGCGAGGGTGGCAAGCAGTTCGGTCCGCGCGGATCCCTCGCCGGGAGCGACGACGCGATTTGCGGCGCGGCGGCGTCGTTCGGCGTCCGGCGCAGCCAGGTCGACGTCGCAGATCAGCAGCTCCTCCTCGAACTGCGCGGCTCGGGCGAGCAGCGCACCGGTGTGGTCGACGACGAACGAATGGCCGTCGAAGACCAGCTCGTCCTGGCCACCGACCAGCGCGCAGAAGGCGAACGCGGCGACGTTCTCGCGTGCTCGCTGGGTCACCATCAGCTCCCGCTCGAGCCCCTTGCCGGCGTGGTACGGAGAGGCCGACAGGTTGACGACCAGCGTCGCTCCGGCCAGCGCGAGATCGGAGCACGGAGAGCCCGGTTGCCAGATGTCCTCGCAGATCGTGATGCCGATGCGGTGCTCCCCGAGCTCGATCAGGCCGGCCGCGTCGCCTGCCCTGAAGTAGCGCTGCTCATCGAAGACCCCGTAGTTCGGCAGGCGGATCTTGCGATAGACCGCGGTGAGTTGCTCCGTCGGCGAGCACCGCCGCGGAGTTGTGGACGGCGGCGCCGCCCTCCGGAAAGCCGACGACCGCCACGATCCCCACGCTTTCCCTGGCCAGCCGCTCGACCGCCGCGCGCGCGTCGCGCAGGAAGTGTCCTCGGTAGAGGAGGTCCTCCGGGGGGTAGCCCGTGACCGCCAGCTCACCGAAGACGACGAGCTGCGCTCCGCGCTCGCGCGCAGCGTCGATTGAGGCCGCGATCGCCGACTCGTTGGCGGCGATGTCCCCAACCGTCGGGTTGAGCTGGCAGAGGGCCAGCCGAACTGTGGCCATGGAGCGATTATCGAGCATCAAACGGCCCGTCCCGGCGGCGAGCGCTGACGGCGCGGCGCTCAGGCGCGCCCGCCGGGCGTCTCGGCATCCGACTCGCGGGCGGCGCGCTTGGACCGCCCGCCCTTGCGCAGGTCGGCGGTCGAGCGTTCGAGTAGATCGGCCAGTCGGGTTGGATCGCCGAGCGCGCCGCGGTCGGCAAGCAGACCAAAATGCAGCCGGCCGGCGTAGCTGATCAGCGCAACCGACAGCGTCTGGTCGCGCGCGAGCGGCATCGCCGGCCAGACCTCGCGCAACTCGTGGCCCAGGAGCCGGTGGGCGCCATGCGGACCCGGAACGTTCGTCACCACGAGGTCGAACCCTCGCTCGGCGCTCTGCAGCCTGACCGCCTGACCCAGGGTCGTCGGTGGGGCGAAGCCCCGCGCCTCGACCAACTCGCGTGCCGGGCGAGCGTGGCCGGCGCTGCGAAGGCCGTCCAGGGCCCGGCTGATATCCGCGTGGCGGCGGCGGGAGTCCTCCGTGCCGACCGGTAGTGAAACGTGGCTGGCCAGGAGCCGCGAGGAGTCCGCGTCGGCGAGCGGGACCAGCGCCCGCAGCGCCAGCCCGTCGGTGTCCTCGCCGAGCAGTCGCAGCTGCTCGCCGACCGCACCGGCGACCGCCGTGAGCACCGCGTCGTTGACCGTGCCGCCGAGGCGCGCGCGTTCCTTGCGCAGGCGGCCGAGGCCGACGCTGACGTGCGCGTAGTCGCGCTGCAGGCCGACTGGGCGTTTCAGCGCCGATGCCGCGCCGGGGTGCGCCGCGGGCGGCGGCGTCCAGTCAAGCTGATCCCTCGCTCGTGCCGCCAGCGTCCGCAGCACTCGCAGCCCCGTGCGCGGGTCGCGGGCCTGCTTCGCCAGCGTCGCGCTCAACAGGGCCGCCCGGCTGGGTGATGGCCGTGCACTCCAGACTCGCGCGCCGTCGGCCCCGGATGGACCGGCGGATGCCTCATCGAGCAGGACCGACAGCAGGTCCAGGTTCGCCCGTCCGTCGATCAGCGCCGCGTGACTCTTTGCGATCAGCGCGAAGCGTGCGCCGTCGACGGGCGCGACGAGCCAGAGCTCCCAGAGCGGCTTGCCGCGGTCAAGCCGCCGGGAGAGCAACTCGCCGGTCAGCCGGGCCAGCTCGATTTCGTCGCCGGCGCCGGGCAGCGACGTTTGGCGCACGTGGTAGTCGAGTTGGAAGTGGGGATCGTCGACCCACACCGGTGGGCCCAGGCAGAAGGGGGTCGCCATGACCAGCTGGCGGTAGCGCGGCACGAGATCCAGGCGCGAGCGCACGTGGTCGCCGAGTTCCTCGATGCGGGGTGGCGCACCCTCGAACAGCAGAACGCAGCCGGCGTGCATGTGAAGTGCACGGCGATCCTCGAGTTCGAGCAGGCGGGCTTCGGTGGCGGTCAGGCGCACGAGATCGTGCGGATCGGCGCTTGGAACTGGAGTGGTCATGTCCGCGGTCCTGGCTAGAATACGAACAGTTGTTCTATCTGCCGAGTCACGCCGCATCAAGCGGCGCGAGCGGGGGACCCAATTGCTGGAGCCGCGGCGCACCTGGTGCCCGGTACCGGTTGGGGCGAATCGGCCGCGTGCATGTGGCCGTAGCGACGAAGGGGCGGCTCGCCGTTGAGCCGCAGACCGCGCCGCGAGCCCGACAGCTAACCCCGTAGGCAGCGAAAGCAAGGAGGACCTCTGATGAGGCCGCAGTCACTTCGGCGCGCACCGCGCGCCGCTGCCGCCGCGGGCGCGATCGTGCTCGCCGCAGGCGCGTTCGGTGGTATCGCGAACGCGTCCAGCTCGACGCCGCCGCCCCGCGTCCGCGCGGCCCGCCGCCAGCACAGGCGCGCGAGGCCGCCCCGCCTGCAGGCGCTGCTCGTGCACCCCAACGTGCTGCTCGGGCAGGACGTCGCCCTGGTCGGCGTCGTCACGCCGCGCGCCGGGCGCCGCGCGGTGATCGTCCAGGCGCTCCAGGATTCGCGTTGGGTGGCGGTGGCACACGCGTACACCGGCCGGCGTGGGATCTTCGTCGAGCGCTTCTGGCCCCGGCGCCTCGGCCGCCTGGCGCTTCGTGTCCGCGCGAGCGGCGTCACCGCGGCCCGCACTCTGCTGCGCGGTGGCACGGCAACGGTCTTCCACGAGGTGATCGCGTCGTGGTACGGCCCCGGGGGCATCACCGCCTGCGGCGAGCCGCTTGGCGCCTCGACGATGGGTGTGGCGAACAAGACGCTGCCGTGCGGGACCATGGTCACGCTGCGCTTTCGCGGCCGCACGGTGCGCGTCCCGGTGATCGACCGCGGACCGTTCGTCCCGGGCCGCGACTACGACCTCACCTATGCCACGCGGCTGGCGCTCGGCGCGGGCGACGTCTCGGAGGTCTGGGCGAGCGCGTAGTGGGTGGCTGTGCTGTGCGCGCCGGCCCCGCCCGCCGGCACGCACAGCACGCCCGCAGCACATGCGTCCTCGCCACCGCGCCGCGGCAGCCGCTCAGAGGGGAAGCACCAGCTGCACCGTCGAGGGCGAGGGCGGTGGCGGCACCCCGGTCTCATCCTCGAAGGATGCGACACGAACGCCGAGCAGCCGCACCGGTCGCGTCGGCGCGTAGGCCCGCAGCAGTTCGAGCGAGATCCCCGCGATGACCGCAGCCTCGTCGGTGAACCGTTCGATCGTGCGGGCCCGCGTGACCGTCGTCCAGTCGTCCAGCCGCACCTTTATTGCGATCGTCCGGGCCCGGCGAGCGCGCGTGCGCAGGCCCTCGGCGAGCTCGTTCGCCATCCCGACGAGCGCGCGCTCGAGCGCGGCCGCGTCGGCGACGTCGGTCGGGAAGGTCACCTCGCTGGAGCGCGACTTGGCGATGCGCACCGGTTCCACCGGACTGTCGTCGAGGAAATGCGCCCGCGCGCGCAGCTCCTCGGCCATGCGTTCGCCGAAGCGCTGTGCCAACAGCTCGGCCGGGGCGCCCTGAAGCTCCCCGACCGTCCGGATGCCCAGCGCGCTCAGGCGGTCGGCCGTCTTCGGTCCGATGCCCTGAAGCACGCGCGTGGGATGTGCCGCGAAGTGCGCGACGGCCTGCTCTCGGCTCATCGCCACGAACGCGGCCGGCTTGAAATGCGCGCTCGCCGTCTTGGCGACCAGACGCGACGGGCCGATGCCGACCGACAGGGTCATCCCGGTGCGCTCGTGCACGTCCGCCACCAGGCGCCGAAGAAGCGCCACCGGGAACGGCTCCTCGCTCAGATCCAGATAGGCCTCGTCGATCCCGGCGCTCTGGATGGTGGGGACCTGCTCGCGGACGATTCCCCAGACCTCCCCGCTCGTGCGGCGATAGGCCTCGAAGTCGGGAGCGATGACGACGGCGTCCGGGCAAAGCGCGCGAGCCCGTGCCGCCGGCATCGCCGAGTCGACGCCGAACCGCCGCGCCTCGTAGCTCGCCGTCGTGACGACCGCTCGCGGTCCCGAACCGGCGACGATCAGGGGCAGCCCGCGCAGCTCGGGCCGCCGTCGCAGTTCGACCGACGCGTAGAACGCATCGATGTCGAGGTGCGCGATGACCCTTCGCGGAGTCGGACTCATCGCCAGCAATTCTCCGCCGCGCGCCAGACGAAATGCGGTTCTGGGCCGGGCGCTTGGATCGCTCGCCGCCCTTCCGGCTCCTCGCCGTCAGTAGAGCGCGGCGGCGAGGCGACGCCGCGTTGCGCGCACGAGCGGGTCCTGCGCTCCGCGGCGATCGAGCTCGCCGACGATCACCATTCGCACGTCCTCGTCCGGTAGCGCCTCGAGCAGCAGATCGAAGGCCCGCTCGTCATCCCCGGCGTCGAGCGCCGCGAGTGCGTCGGCACAGCGACCCGCTGCCGCGAGCCGCAGGCGAGCCCGGAGACCGTCGACCTGGAAGTCGCCGGCGACCGGCTCGAGCACTCTGAGGGCCTCCTCGAGCTCGCCCCGCGAGGCCATGATCCGCGCCAGCGCGACCGCCGCATCGGCGCGCGCCGGTTCGAGCTCCAGAGCGCGGCGCAGCGACTGCTCGTCGCCCGCTGCGGTGAGCAGCTCGGCCTCGCCCGGGGCGATTTGGTCGAAGAAGCTCTCCACGGCGGCTCGCGGCTGCGCCCCGACGAACTCGGCCACCACCGTGCCGTCGCGAAATGCCTTGACCGCCGGGATGCCCTGGATCCCAAACGCCTGAGCGAGGCGCGGGTTTGCGTCGGTGTCGACCTTCGCCAGCACGACCGCGCCCTCGCGCGCGGCCGCAGCGCTCTCGAGCAGCGGTGTGAGCGCACGGCAAGGGCCGCACCACGCGGCCCAGAAATCGACCACCACGGGCGTGGTGCGCGAGCGTTCGACGACCTCGGCATCGAAGCCCGCCTCGGTTACGTCGATCACGGTCACCCACAAAGCGTGCCAGATCCTCTCCTGCGCTAGACATCAGGCATGACGCACGTGATCAGCAGGGGTCCGCAGGAGCTCGCCTACGAGCAGCACGGGGAAGGACCCGCCGTCATCGGGCTGCACGGCCTGACGGCCACGCGACGCTACGTGGTGATGGGCTCGCGCACGCTCGCCCGCTCGGGCCGCCGGCTCGTGCTCTACGACGCCCGCGGTCACGGGGCCTCCTCGCCCGCGGCCGACGGCGACTACTCCTACGCCGCGCTGGCGGACGATCTCGAGGCGGTGATGGATCACACGGGCATCGATCGCGCGCTGGTTGCGGGCATCTCGATGGGCGCGCACACGGCGGTTCGCTTCGCTCTCGAACGACCTCGCCGCGTGGCCGCGCTGGCGCTCGTGACGCCCGCCTTCGACCCGGAGCGCCGCAGCGACTTCGTCCACTGGGACGCGCTCGCCCGCGGGCTGCGCGACGGCGGTGTGGAGGGCTTCCTTGCGGCGTCCGATTTGCGCAGCGTGCCCGAGGCCTGGCGCGGGACCGTCGAGCGGGCGGTGCGCCAGCGCCTCGCGGCGCACGCGCATCCTGAGGCCGTCGCCGACGCGCTGTCGGCCGTGCCGCGCTCGCGGCCGTTCGAATCGTGGTCGGCGCTGCGCTCGATCAGCGCGCCGACGCTTGTCGTCGGCAGCCGTGATGAGGCCGACCAGGGCCACCCACTGGCGACGGCGCGGCGCTACGCCGAGTCGATCGCGGGAGCGAGGCTGGTGGTGGAGGAGGAGGGCCGCTCGCCGATCGCCTGGCAGGGCGGCCAGCTCTCGCACCTGCTTCTAGACTTGTAGTCAAGTGACGTCGTCCGCCACAGGCGTAGCAGGTGTCGGGGTCTTCGCCGCGATCGCGGCGGGCGCCGTGTCGTTCCTCTCGCCGTGCGTCCTTCCGCTCGTGCCGGCCTATCTCTCGACGGTCGTCGGCGTCTCGCCGAGTGAGCTCTCGAGCGCCGGCGTGCGGCGTGTGCTGGTCCCGAGCCTGCTGTTCATCGCGAGTTTCTCGGTCATCTTCATCCTCCTCGGATTGGGCGCGACGGCGATCGGGGCGGCCCTGATCGAAAACAAGGTGACGCTCGACCGGGTCGCGGCCGGCCTGATTGTCGCCCTCGGCGTGCTGTTCGTGCTCTCCGCGTTGATGCCGGTGCTCGGACGCGAGTGGCACGTCGAGCGGCTGATAGCCCGTGCAGGGCGCGGCGGGCCGGTGGCCGCCGGAGCCGCGCTCTCGATCGCCTGGACGCCGTGCTCGGGGCCGACGCTCGGTGCGATCCTCGCGGCCGCCGGAACGACCCGCTCAGAGGGCCACGGCGCCCTCCTGCTGGCGTTCTACTCCGCCGGCCTTGCGATCCCCTTCATCGCGACCTCGCTCGCGTTTGATCGCATGACGCGGCTGTTCGGCTGGGTCAAGCGCCACTACGGCGTGATCGTCTTCACCGGCGGCGCCGTGCTGATCGCGATGGGTGTGCTGATCTGGACCGGCGAGCTGAGCGTGCTGAACAGCCAGGCACAGAGCGGCCTGCACTCGCTCGGCATCAACTTCATCGGGCTTTAGCGGCGCCACGCGCCGAATCGCGGCGGCCTGCCGCGCATCAGACGCCGCGAGGCACCCGGTAGCCGGGCAGCTCGATCGTCACCCGGGCTCCGCCGAGCGGCGAGTCGCCGGCCCACACGCGCCCGCCCTGGGCGTCGACGATCGCCCGCACGATCGCAAGGCCGAGGCCTGTGCCGCCGGCGCTGCGTGTCCGCGCGGAGTCGGCGCGGTGGAAGCGTTCGAAGACCCGCTCGCGCTGCGCCGGCGCAATGCCGGGGCCGTCGTCGTCAACCCAGATCTCGACGCGTCCGTTGGCGATCTCGCGCGCGCCGAGCTCAACCGTGCCGCCCGCCTGGGTGTGCTCGACGGCGTTACGGAGCAGGTTGCGAAGGGCCTGTGCGAGACGGTCGCGATCGGCGTTGAGAATCCCGGGGAGATCGACGATCGTGCTCAGCCGGCGATCCGTCGTCGGTTCGGCGCTTGCCACCAGATCCTCCAGAAACGGCGCGAGCTCGATCGGCTCGCGCCTGATGAAGCGTGACTCGTCGGTGTGCGCGAGCAGCAGCAGATCCTCCGTCAGTCGCGTCATCCGGTCCACCTCCGCCTGGACGAGGCTCTGCACGCGCCGTATCTCCGCCGCGTCGGGATGCTGCTGGCGCGCCAGGACCTCGAGCTGTCCGCGGATCGCCGTGAGCGGCGTGCGCAGCTCGTGCGAGGCGTTCGAAACGAACTCCTGCTGGCGGGCGAACGCCTCCTCGAGGCGATCCAGCATGTGATCGAAGGCGTCGCTGAGGACCGCCGTTTCGTCGCGCGGGCCGCGGTGGTTCATCCGCGGCGTCAGATCGCCAGCATCGACGCGCGCCGCGACGCGCGCCATCCGCCTCAGTGGCCGAGCGAAGCGCGCGGCCAGCAGGAACCCGACAAGCAGTGCCGCGGCGAGCGTCAACGTGCCGCCGACCGCGAACGCGCGAGTGATCCCCGCGAGCGCCTGATCGACCGCCTGCAGCGGCTCGGCCACGCCGATCCGAGCCAGCCGGCCATCTGGCCCGTCGATCGCCTCGACATAGAGCCGCACGTTCCCGGCATCCGGCGCGACCTGGATCGAGAACCCCGGTCGCTGCGCGCGCAGCGCCGCGGTCAAGCGCGCTTCGGCCGCGCGCTGCGCCGGGGTGTCATCGACGTCGTGCCCGCGCTGGCCGAGCAGCTCGGGGTAGTTGGTGGCGATCCGCTCGCCGGGCACGATCGCGTAGAGCAGGTGCGAGGATGCGGCGAACGGCTGATCGGCCACGTAGGCGCGAGCCCTTGCCGCAGCTTCGGCCGGCGTGGGGGTGGGACCAGCGGGCCGATCGACCGCGAGCGCGAAGGCGGAGCCCGCCTTGAGCAGGTCGGCGTCGACCTGGGCGCGCAGGCGCGAGCCGGTGTCGTGGTAGACGATGTAGAAGGTCCCGAGGAAGGCGAGGATCAGGACCACGCTCAGCGCGAGTGTGAGCCGCCACCGCAATGAGCTCACGGCGGCCGGCAAGCCGTTAGGCACGGGCCGCCGCGAGCCGGTAGCCGACCGAGCGCACGGTCACGATCGGTGCGGGCGAGCCGGGACGGCCGAGCTTGCGGCGCAGGTAGCTGACGTAAACCTCGACGATGTTCGTGCCCGGGTCATGCGAATAGCCCCAGACCGCGCTGAGGATCTGCTCGCGCGAGAGCACGTTCGACGGGTGGCGCAGGAAGTAAGTCAGGAGCTCGAACTCCTTCGTCGAGAGCACGACCTCGATCCCGTCTCGTGTGACTCGCCGGCTCAGCAGGTCGAGCTCGATGCCGAGCGCCTCGAGGCGTGTCGGCTGCGTCTGCGACGGGCCCCGCAGCTGGGCTCGCACGCGCGCCGCGAGCTCGTCGAACGCGAACGGCTTCGTCATGTAGTCGACGGCCCCGGCATCAAGACCGGCCACGCGGTCGTCGATCGCGGTGCGGGCAGTCAGCATGATCACCCGCAGGTTCGGCTTGGCGCTGCACAGCGCCCGCAGCACATCGATGCCATCGAGCCCCGGAAGCATGCGGTCGAGCACGACCAGCCCGAAGTCCTCCGATAGCGCCAGCGCCAGCGCGTCCTCACCGCTCGAAACGACGGTCACCGCATAGCCCTCGGCAGTCAGGCCGTGGTCGATGAAGTCGGCTATCGCCGCCTCGTCCTCGGCTACGAGGATGCGCACGGCTCCAGCGTAGCTCAGAGCGCCACGTGCGGCCGAGGCGCGGACCCGGCCTGCGAGGAGCCGGCATCCGGGATCTCGGCCGCCGACCCTGAACAGTCGTCCGGCTCGAGCGCGACGGGCTCGGGAATGCCGGGCGGCGGGGCGGGCCCCGGCGGGCGGGCTTCGGAGAAGAGGTATCCCTGCGCGTAGTCGCAGCCGGCGCGATGCAGCTCGGCGAGCTGCGCGCTGTCCTCGACGCCCTCCGCGACGACGCTGATGCCGAGCTCCCGCGCGGCGGTGGTGACCGCAATCAGGATTGCTCGGTCGCGACGCGCCTCGGGCCGGTTCAGGGCACTGACGAAGGTACGGTCGAGCTTGATCACGTCGACCGGCAGCTGACTGAGATGCCACAGCGAGGAGTAGCCCGTGCCGAAATCGTCAAATGCGATCCGCACCCCGAGCGCCCGAAGATCCGACAGGCGAGCGGCTGCTCGGATCGGATCGGAGAGCACGGCGGTCTCGGTGACCTCCAGGCACAGGGCGCTCGCCGGGACGCCGGTCTCGGCCAGCAGCGCCGCGACCATCAGGCTCACGCTCTCGTCGGTCAGCTGTCGCGGCGAGATGTTCACCGACACGCCGATCTCGCTGCCCTGGGCTCGCCACGCGGCGAGCTGGCGCAGCGCCGTGCCGAGGACCCAGGCTCCGATCGGCACGATCAGCCCGTTCTCCTCGGCCAGTGGGATGAACTCGTCGGGTGAGATCAGCCCACACTCGCCGTGGCTCCAGCGCAGCAGCGCCTCGCACGAGGCCACGCTCCCGTCGGCGATCGACACGACGGGCTGGTAGAAGAGCTCGAACTCGTTTCGCTCGAGTGCGTGGCGGAGGTCCCGCTCGATACGGAGCCGGCGGTCCACCTCGATGCGCAGGTCGGCGTCGAAGATCGCGAAGCGGTTGCGTCCGACCGCCTTGGCGCGATACATCGCGATGTCAGCCTCGTGAATCAGCCGGTCGGCCGTCTTCTCGCCATCCTTGGCAACCGCGAGGCCGACACTCGCCGAGACGTGCACCGGCCCGCTGCCGACCTCGAACGGCTCGCTGAAAGCCTTCAGCACGCGCCTGGCGACGGCGACCGCCTCGAAATCGTTCTCGAGCAGCTCGAGCATGATCGCGAACTCGTCGCCGCCGAGACGCCCGACGAGGTCGCCCACGCGCACGGCCTCCCGCAGCCGGTCCGCCGCCTCGGCGAGCAGGCGGTCGCCTGCCTCGTGGCCGATGCTGTCGTTGACCTGCTTGAACGCGTCGATGTCGATGAACAGCACACCGAGGTCCAGGCCGGATAGCCCGTGGCGCGCGATCGCGCGGGTCAGCTCGTCGCTGAACACCTCGCGATTCGGCAGCGATGTCAGCGGGTCACGCGCGACTCGGTGCTCGAGCCGGAGCCACTCCGTCACATCCTTGGCGGCGGCGTACCAGTACTCGCCGTGCGCGCTGCCGCTCCACAGCAGCGAGCGCCAGCTTCCGTCGCTGTGACGGTGGCGGGCGAGCAGTTCGACGAAGCCGCCCGGCCAGCCGTCGGCGGCGTTCGCCTTGCGCGAAGCCGAGGCGGGGTCGTGAGGATGCAGGTGGTCGAGCAGGCACTGGCCGACCAACTCGCTGGGGGGACAGCCGAGCACTCGGGCGCAGGCGTCGTTGACCGCGACGAAGCGCGCCTGTCCGTCGAAGATCGCGAGCATGCAGCCGGCGTTGTTGAAGAGCTGCTCGAAGGCCTCCAGGCCGAGATCGCCGCGTGCCCTGACCGGTGCCGGGAGCGGCACCCCGGAGCTGTCGGTGATCAGCCTGAGCGTCAAATCGAGCGGGCGTGCTGCGGGTGGGCGCGGTCGACGCCGTTCGACGCGCGCACTGGCTCATCGACACAAACGCGACCGAACTTGAGCGTTCCCGCAATCGAGTAGTCCTTGAGTCCAGCCCGTACGGTGGGGTGGCTAAGATCGCTGCATGGTGCTGCGCGCGCAGTCACGCTTCGTCGTGCCGGCGCTGGCTGCGCTTCTGGCGCTGGTCGCGGTGCTGACCGGCGCTCAGGGTGTGGATCTCGCCGCGGCGACCTACCGCGTCGAGCTGTTCGCCCGCAGCGGTCTGACCCTGTGGGACAGCGGCTGGTATGGCGGCCACTGGACGTTCGACTACTCGGTGCTGTTCGCACCGGTTGGATGGCTGACCGGCATTCCGCTGATGGAGATCGGCTGCGTCGCGCTCTCCGCGTGGGCATTCGACAGGCTCGTCGTTGCCCGCTTCGGCCGTGCCGGCCGTGCCGGAGCCGTGGTCTTCGCGGTCGGCACGGTGGTCCAGGTCGCGATCGGCCAGGAGCCCTATCTGCTCGGCGAAACGCTGGCACTCGTGTCGCTGCTCGCGGCGCGCAACCGGGTGTGGCCGCTCGCCGTCGCGCTCGCCGTGGCGACCTCGCTGGCGAGCCCGCTGGCCGGCGCCTTCCTGGCGATGGCCGCGATCGCCTGGCTCGTCGGCACATGGCCGCAGCGGCGCTTCGCGGCCGGAACGCTCGTCGCCGCGGCCGGGTTGCCCGTGCTCGGGCTCCAGGTGCTCTTTCCCGGGTTCGGGACGATGCCGTTCCCACTGATCAACTTCCTGGGCATGTTCGTCGCCGCCGTGGCGGTCGGGGTCGCCGTGGTGCGTCGCGATCGCACACTCGCGGTGGGCCTGGCGCTCTACGCGGTGGTGCTGGCCGGCGCCTTCGCCGTGCCGAGCCAGATCGGCAACAACGCGACGCGGCTGGGCGTGTCGTTCGGCGTCGCGCTCGTCGTCACGCTCGCCTGGGACCAGCGGCGCCACCTGCGCCTGCTGCTGATCGCGGCGGCCGTGCCGATCGCCCTGTCCCAGTGGATCCCAGCGGGCAACGCGCTGCTCGGGGACGGCAACCCGTCGACCCACGCGGCCTACTTCCAGCCGCTGCTCGGGTTCCTGGAACGGGCGGACGACCCGCTCGGACGCGTGGAGGTCGTGCCAACGGCGCTTCACTGGGAGGCTGCCTACGTGGCGCCCTACTTCCCGCTCGCGCGCGGTTGGGAGCGCCAGCTCGACACCGGCGACAACCCGATCTTCTACACGCCCGGTGCGTTGACCTCGGCCTCCTATCACGCCTGGCTGTTCGCGAACGGCGTGCGCTTCGTCGCCCTTCCCGACGTGCCGCTCGACTACGCCGCACTGGCCGAGGCGCGTCTGGTGCGTCGCGGCGTGCCGGGCTTGCGCGAGGTCTGGCACGACGCCCACTGGCGCGTGTACGCGGTGCTCGGCGCACCGGGTCTCGTCAGCGGTCCCGCGCGGCTGCTCAGCTCGAGCGGAGCCGAGCTCCAGCTTCAGGTCGCTCGCGCCGGCACCGTCGTCGTGCGCGAGCGCTACGTCGACGCCTGGGCGGTGGCGAGCGGGCAGGGCGTCCTCGGACCCTCGCGGGGGGGCTGGCTCGAGCTGCGCGCCAAACGCGCCGGGCGCGTCGTGCTGCGGGTCGGGATCTGAGCGCCGTCGCTGCCCTGGCTGCGTGCCTCATCGCGTCCCGCGGCGGGGGCGCCAAGACCCCACAACGCGGGCATCGGCCCGGTGCGAGGGGCCACCGGGCTTTAGTCCGGATTCAGACTGCGCGGCAAACATCCCGCAGGCGATGAGGAAACGTGGCGCCACCTCGCTTCTCTCCGCCGCCCTGGGCGGCCTTGTCGCGGCCTTCGCCGTGGTCGCGATCGCCCCTTCTGGCAGCACCACCACGCGCACGGTCTCGGCGTCCACCGGTGTCGCCGCCAACGCCCTCGCCTCCGACGAGCTGACCCACGAGACGCTCGCGCACGCAATCTATGAGCGCGCGGCTCCAAGCGTCGTGGCAATCCTCGCCACCGCCCCCAGCAGCGGCCTTTTCGGCGGGGGGACGCAGAGCGACAGCGGCTCGGGGATCGTCGTCAGCGCCCGCGGGCTGATCCTCACCAACAACCATGTGGTCGCCGGCGCGACCCGGATCACCGTCCAGTTCGGCGGCAGCGGCGGACCGACGAGGGTTGCGAGGATCGTCGGCGTTGATGCGTCCAACGACCTCGCGCTGCTGTCGGTGGCGCCGGCCGGCCTGACCCTCACGCCGCTCCGCTTCGGAAGCTCCGCCGCCGTGCGCGTCGGCGATCCGGCGTTTGCGATCGGCAACCCGTACACCTTCGACCAGACGCTGACGGTCGGCGTGATCTCGGCCCTGAACCGCACGATCACCTCGCCCAACGGGGCGAGCATCACGGGCGTGATCCAGACCGACGCCGCGCTGAACCCCGGCAACTCGGGTGGCCCGCTGCTGGACGCGGCGGGTCGCGTGATCGGTGTGAACTCGCAGATCGCCACCGACGCGACAGCCTTTGCGCAGCAGGGATCGAACAGCGGCATCGGCTTCGCGATACCGAGCGCAACGGTGCTCGCCGATCTGGCCAGCTTCGACCACGGCGCGGCACTCGATCGCTGAGGCGCTGACGCCGGGGCTCAGGCGGCGGCTGAGAGGCCCCGCGCCAGCGAGGCCACGGTCTGGGGCACCGAGCTGGTCGAGACGATGCGCCCCCGGGGGTCAAGGAACACCACCGTCGGCAGGAACGGAATCCGGAAGGCCGCTCCGGTCTCCCCGCTCGAGTCGTCGAGCACCGGGAAGCGCCAGCGGTACTGGCGCACGAACGCCCGCCAATCCGCCCCGTCGTCGTAATCGACGGCGACGACGCGGCCGCGGCCTGAGGGAGAGCTGGCGAAACGGGCGACCGCGGGAGCCTCGTGCCTGCAGCCGGTGCACCAGCTGGCGAAGAAGACGACGACCGCGGCGTGTCCGCGCAGGTCGGCGAGCGTCGTCGCATTGCCGCTCAGCGCACGGCTCGGCAGCGGCGGGGCCAGGCGGCGGGCGCTCGAGGGATGCGCCAGGACTCCGTAGGCGAGTCCGGCGAGCACGAGCGAGCCCACGGCGATCCGCAGCGCGAACCGGTGCGTGAGCAGGCGCCTGATCATCGTGCTCAGGCGCCCGCGAGCACGCGGGCGTCGTGGACGATCTCGCCAGGGGTGAAGTTCGACGCGTAGATCACGGCGATCCTGCCGCGGCCCGTGATCCCGTACACGAGCGCGGTGTGCGCGATGAGGTCCGGGTTCGCCGCGCTCGCCGTTGCGGCGTCGGCGATTCCCCAGCGCTTCCAGACCGGTCGCAGCGCCGCGGCCGAGCCGATCAGGTACTGCATCTGGCCGGTCATCCGGTGCGCCGCGAGAAACTCCGCGACCGTGCTCGGCGTGTCGCCGCGGGGATCGACGGACACGGCGATGATCTGGAGCTTCCGACGCTCCGGGGCCCCCATCTCCGCGAGGGCCGTGTGCAGATGCGAGGCGATCAGCGGACAGACGTCCGGGCAGTGCGTGTAGAGGAACGTGACCAGCACGGCCTTGCCGCGGTATTCGGCGAGGTTGACCGGCGTTCCCAGGTAGTTGTCGAGCGCGAGGGGCGGCGCCGCCTCCTCGTGCGAGAGCGCGAGGCCTTCGTATCGTCCCCCGTTGGCCGCGGTCGCGACGCCGCCGGGCGCCCGCACGCTCGCCGGAGCGCGAAACACGAGCGCGAGCACCACGCCGAGCACCGCCAGCCCGACGAGCAGGCCGATGAGGTCGCGTCGGCGCATCGAGAGTCCCAGCCGAGGAGCGGGGGAGCCCGGTTCGCTCTGCTCCACCATCGCGCTCAGAGCGTAGCGGCCGGCTCTATCCGCGAGATAAGGATCTCGTAGCCGAGCTGGAAGGTGACCGTGAAGGTGCCGCTCACGCGGACGCGCCTGCCGAGGTCGCCAGCGGCCGCGGAGTCTGGCTCGAGCACGATCCGCTTGCCGCCGCCGCCCTCCAGGACGTAGAGCGCGGTGTGCCCGTCGCGCACCCGGGCGACGGTTCCGAGCGTCTCGATCTGCGCGTCGGCGTAGACCTCGGGATCGTGGGTGAGATAGCGCAACGCGACCGCTCCGGACTTGCCGGGCGAGGGCGGCAGCGTGCTCTTCTGGCTGCCGCCGCAGCCCGCCACTGCGGTGGCGATGAGAACTGCGAGCATGATCGGCGCGGTGCGCATGGCTGGATCGTAGGACGCCGGGCCATGCGTCACACTGAAGCCGTGAAGACCGCTCGCGGGGACGCGCTGTTCGAGGGTGCGGCCGTCGTCGGTCTGCTCGTCGGCTTCATGTGGGTCGTCGAGATCGTCAACAAGATCGACGACCAGCGGCTCAGCAGCGACGGGATCTATCCGCGCAGCCTCTCGGGGCTGCCGGGCATCATCTCGGCACCGTTCCTGCACGCCGGCTTCGGACATCTGCTGGGGAACACGATCCCCTTCGTCGTGCTGGGACTCGTCATCGGCGCGGCGGGCGCGCGGCGCCTGATCGAGGTCACGGTGATCGTGATCCTGATCGCCGGCCTGGGGACCTGGCTGGTCGCGGGCAGCGGCACGGACACGATCGGCGCCAGCGGTGTCGTCTTCGGCTACGCGGGGTACCTGATCGCCCGTGGTTTCTTCACGCGCAACGTCGGTTCGCTGGCGATCGGCGTCGTGGTGGCACTGCTGTTCGGCGCCGCGCTGGCCTCAGACCTCGTGCCACAGGCCGGAATCTCCTGGGAGGACCACCTGTTCGGCGGTCTCGGTGGGATCCTCGCCGCCCGCGTGCTGCCCGGCGGCCGGCGAACGGCGAGGGCGACGGCGACGGCTGCCCCTCGAACCGTTAAATAATTCAGACGCGGAAGCGAGCCGTTTGAGGAACCCTCCTCCGGATCGCTCCCGAGGGGGCATTCCGGTCTCTGGGTGGCGCGGCCTCACACCTCGGTGGCCTCGCTCTTTGCGGCTCGTCCCGCGTCCTGGGGGGAACATACGAGCAGCCCCGCCGCAGTGCAAGACCCCTCCGGCGAAGATCCCGCATTCTCCGAGGAAATTGACCTCCCGGCCGATCCGCAGGCCGATCGGGTAGGGTCGCGTCCGTGCCGTTTCGCCCGCCGCAGAAGGTGCTCGAGCGCTACGCCGACGTGCTTGTGAACTTCGCGCTCGGCGGTGGGATGGGGATCAGGCCGGGCGAGGTGGTGCGGATCTCCGCGCACGAGGTGGCGAGGCCGCTCTACGTCGAGTTGCACCGAGCCGTGTGGCGCGCGGGCGGCCACACGATCGGCCATTACCTGACCGACGAGGACGCCGGCGCCAACCTGGCGCGCGACTTCTACGAGCTGGCAGCGGACGAGCAGCTCGACTTCTTCGCGGCCACCTACTGGCGCGGGCTGATCGATCAGGTCGACCACCAGGTCAGCGTCCTCAGCGAGACCGACCTGCACGCGCTCGAGGGGGTCGATCCCGCGCTGATCATGCGCGCCGGCCGGGCGATGAAGCCGGCGATGGACTGGCGCACCGAGAAGGAGAACGCCGGACGCTTCACCTGGACGCTGGGCCTCTACGGCACGGCGGCAATGGCGGCCGAGGCCGGTCTCACGGAGGAGGAGTACTGGCAGCAGATCACCGACGCGTGCTTCCTGACGGAGGAGGATCCGATCGGCCGCTGGCGCGAGGTCAGCGCCCAGCTGCACGACTACGTGGACCGCCTCAACGCGCTGGAGATCGAGCGTCTGCACGTCGTCGGAGCCGACGTAGACCTGCACATCACGATCGGCGAGCGCCGGCAGTGGATGGGGGGGAGCGGGCGCAACATTCCGAGCTTCGAGATCTTCACGAGCCCCGACTGGCGCGGAACCGAGGGCTGGATCGCGTTCAACCAGCCGCTCTATCGCTACGGCAACCTCGTTCGCGGGATTCGCCTCGAGTTCGAGCGGGGCCGCGTCGTGAAGGCCTCGGCGGAGGAGAACGAGGCGGTCATCACGCGAGATGATCGCGACCGAGAACGCCGACAAGCTGGGGGAGTTCTCGCTGACCGACCGGCGCTTCTCGCGCATCACCAGGTTCATGGCGGAGACGCTCTACGACGAGAACGTCGGCGGCCCGTTCGGCAACACGCACATCGCGCTCGGCAACTCCTACCAGGACTGCTACGCCGGCGACCCGGCGGCGGTCGCTCCGGAGGAGTGGGCGAGGCTCGGCTTCAACGAGTCCACGGTCCACACCGACATCGTCTCGACGACCGACCGCGTGGTGACGGCCACGCTGCGCGGCGGCGGCGAGCTGGTGATCTACAGCGACGGCGAGTTTCGGCTCTGATCCACAGCCCGGCGCGACGCCGGCCGGGGTCTGAAGCGAGCCGGCAGCATGTACTCCCAGACCAGCCGGGAGATCCCCTCGATCGTCTGGACGCCGTAGGCCATGTCCGGGTCATCGCTGGTCAGCACGGCGATCAGGTAGTCGCGGTAGCGCCCGGTGACGGCGCCGATGCTGTTGATCTCCCATCCCGGACCGACCGGCAGCCAGCCGTTCTTCAGAGCCACGGTCGCGGGGGGCAGCACGCCGGCGCTGACGCCCCAGGCCTGCGCCGGGTCGACGTTGTGCATCAGCTTCAGCTCATACGAGCGCTGCGCGGTCGAGAGCACGCGATTGGGCAGCACCACGTGCTGGAGCAATCGGATCTGGTCGCGTGCCGTGCTCTCGTAGAGACCCCACGCGCCCTGCGGGTCGAGGATCGTCTGCGTCATCCCAACCTTCGCGTTGAACGCGGCGATTCCCGGGTTGCCGCCGTCGTCCTCCCAGAGGTCCTCCGCCGCGTCGTTGTCGCTCTCCTCGATCGCCGCGGTCGCCAGCTGCTGTTGCGTGGCAGTCAGCGTCGTGCCCTGCTCTTGCGCCTCATACAGCGCCGTGGCGAGGATGTCGACCTTGGCGATGCTCGCGTCGTCGCCGTGCACGGCCGGGCGGTAGAGGAAGAGCCGCTTCGTCTTGACGTTGTAGACGCCGGCGGTGACCACGCCGGAGCGAGACGCGAGGAACGCGCGCATGGCCGGGCTCACGAACGGCCCAGCGGGCGGGGTGCGGCGATGTTTGGCCGCGGCGGCCGGGACTGCGGCGGCCGCCGCCAGGGCGATCAGCGTCGCCGCGCAGAGCGCCGCAACGGTCCTTCTCACGACAGGTCGAGCACCGGCTGCGGCGCGGGTATCACGTGGTCCTCGCTGCCCTCGGCCGGGATGATCGCGGTGCCGATCGCGAAGAACTCGATCACGTGGCTGCCCCAGCCGTGCGAGCGCTCGTGCAGGTCGACGCCGACGATCCCCTCGGCCTTGGCCTCGAGCGCCTCGGCCTGCATCCGCTCCATCGCCAGCTCGCGCGCGTCGTAGAGCGCCTGCGTGTAGTTGGCCAGCTCGACGTTCTGGCCGACGTTGCGCAGGCTCTGGCGCATCGACTGATGGGCGACGTGGTAGACGCAGGAGCCCATCACCATCCCAACCGGCCGGTGGCCGGTCTGAAGCAGGGTCCAGAACTCCTGTCCGCTCAGGTCGCTGGTGAACGGGCGCCCCGACGGGGCGCGGTGCAGCTCGCCGCCGCTGTGCTTGACGGCGGTGCCGACGGCGATGAACTCGGCCAGGTTCTCGCCCCACTCATAGCGTCCGATGTCGAGTCGCACGCCGACGACGCCATCGGCGCCGAGCTGGTCGGCCTCCTCCTCCATGCGCGTCATCGCCAGCTCGCGGGCGTGGTACATGGCCTGGGAGAGCACCGTCATCTCCTGGTTCTGGCGGTAGTTGGCCTGCTGGAAGCCGATGTGGTAGATGCTCGAGCCGATCACCAGGCCGAGCGGGCGAAAGCCCGCCTGGCGCACCAGCAGGAACTCGTTGACCGACAGGTCGCTGGTGAAGAGCCCGGCGCGGTTCTGCTGCAGACGGGCGCGGCCGGCCTCCGGGACTCCCTCGGTGCTGCTCGGGTCATAGGCCATGGTGTGGTTCCTTTCGGAGGGTTCGCCGCGCGCGCCGTTGGATCACGCGAGTGAGAGGACCGTGCGTGGCACCCTGGCGTCGGTCGCGAGCGATGGATCCTCGCGGACGGCGGTGCCGATTACGTGGAAGGTGATGATCATGTCGTCGCACTCCATGCCGCCGCGCGAGACCCGACGGCCGCTGGCGTGCTCGTCGAGCCTGACGCCGATGATCCCGTCGGCGCCCAGCGCCGCGGCCTGCTGGGTGACGTAGGTCATCGCCTTCTCGCGGGCGTCGTAGACGCCCTGGGTGAAGTCGCCGAGCTCCTGGTTGTACCACGAGCCACCGAACATCCCGCCGCCCATCGCGCGCGCCGTCTGCCAGGTGGCGGGGACGTAGTGGACGCTGGTGTGCGCCGCGATTCCGACCGGGCGGATGCCGGCGGCGCACAGCTGCCAGAACTCCTGTCCCTCGAGGTCGGTCAGCACCGGGCCCTCGGGGTTGCGGAGCGCCGGCGGCAGCCGCACCGCGGTGCCCACGGCGACGAACTCGACCGAGCCGGCCGCGAAGTCGTGACTGCCCTGCTCGATCCGTACGCCGACGACCGCATCGGCTCCGACCAGCGTCGTCTCCTCGAGCAGGCGGTTCAGCGCCAGCCGGCGGCTCTCGTTGTAGGCGTGCGAAAGGCTCTGGATCTCGGTCGGAACCATGTAGAAGTTGCCCTGCCAGCCGACCTGGTAGATCGAGGATCCCATCACCAGCGTCACCGGCACGATGTCCAGGCTGTGCAGCAGCGCGTACTCCTGCACGGACAGGTCGCTCGCGAAGGCAAGGTCGGAGGGGGCGGTGGCGGCGAGCGTGGCGAGCCGCTCGGCGGCGTTCAGCGGGATCCGCCCCGCCGCGAGCCGCTCGAGCGAGTCCTGGTCGCGCTGTGCCTGCGCCTGCTGGGCCGCCGGGTCAAGCTGCTGGCCACCTCCTCGCGAGCGGCCGAACAGCGGGCTCATGTCAACAGACCCTCGAGCGCCGTCCGCGCCTGTTCGCCAACCGCCGCGGTGCGGGTGACCTCGCCGACGAGCTCGACGATCCACTGCGCCACCGGCAGCTCCTCGCGCTTCAGCGTGATCCCGCGCACGACGCGGTGGCGCAGGCACTGAAAGCCGCCACGCTCCTGCACGAGCTCGAAGCGCTCCTCACCCAGCGAGACCTCGATCCGCTCGACCTCCGTCTGCTTGGAACGGAAGCCGCCGACCCGTCGGCGCCTGACGGCAGCAAGGCGGGGGAGGGACTCCTCGAGTCGCGCCGCCAGCGCCTCGATCAGCGCGTGCGTGTCGGTGCTGTCCAGCCGCACCTCGGCGGCCGCGAGATCGAGCGCCGAACCGGGATCATCACGCGGATCGGAGAGCTCCTGACTCACACCATGAGCGTACTTCAATCGCCTTGCGCGGGAGCGGGGGATGAGGCGCCTTCGGCGCCCGGCGGCGACAGCCGCGCGTTGGCGCGACGCGTGATTGCCTGCAGGTGAGCCGGCAGCATCAGCGGCAGCGGCGTGAGCGCCCCGACGGCCTCGCGCGCCGGCTCCACGATCGATCCGGCGAGCCGGCGAGCGGCGTCGAGATGGTCGCGGGTCCAGATCATCCGCACCGCCGTGGCCGTCGCGCTGCCGTCATCGCGGCGCAGGTCCATGCTGACGGCGTCGACCAGACGCGCGTCGGCGGCGCCGTCGCGCCGCTGCGCGACGGGAACGTCGCCGTCGCCGGTCAATGCCGCGCCGAAGCGCTCATACCACGCAGTCATCGATTGGGCCGCCGCGACGAGCTCGCGCCGCGCCGCGGCCCGATCGCCCGGCGCCGGGTCGTCGCGGCGCCACAGATCGAGCACCGCGTCGCCCGCCAGTCGCAGCCCGGCCGCGCCCGTGACGAGGCTTGTCACCGCCGGCAACGGCGTCGGCTTGGCCCCGCGCTCCGCGAGGTAGCCCCGGAAGGCGTCATCGAGCCGTCTGGCGGCCGCCGCGGCGCGCAACGCCTGATCGTCGGGCATGGCCGCCGCCGGGGAGGCCGAGTCGCAGCGGCCCATCCCGAATTGGACGGCGCCGGCGAGGTAGCGCGCGGCGTCGGCGTAGGCCTCCGACAGGGCCGTGCCGAGCGCCGCCGCCGCGCCGCGTGGCCAGAACAGCAGGCCGACGAGCAGGCTGACGCCGCTTCCCAGCGCGACATCCTCGACCCTGACCAGGCCGAGCCGCCAGCCGGCGGGCGCGACGATGTTGAACAGGATCAGCAGCGTTAGCGTGAAGGCGCCCTGCCCGGCCGCGTAGGAGACCGCCGCCGGGGCGAGTCCGGCGAGCAGGATCGCGGGGGGGAGGAGCAGCCAGAGGACCGTTGTGTTGGTGCCGATCGCGACGACGATCGCCGCCCCGACGATGAACCCGACGAGCGTGCCGGCCAGCCCGCGCAGCGCGTTCTGCCCGATGCTCAGCGCGTTCGAGCGCAGCACCGAGAGCGTGCCGAAGACGACCCAGAACGCATGCTGCACGCCCGTGAGCTTGGCGACGAGCACCGCGAGCCCCAGCGCGATCGCGCCGCGCACGCTGTTGTGAAGCCAGACGGAGTGGCGCTCGACGTGGGAGCCGGCCCGCTGGCGCGTTGCGGTCAGCGGACCCGCGAGTCCGGCGGGCTGGCGGCCCAGCAGGCGCGCCAACCAGGGGCGACGCTCGGCAGCGGCGGCGAGGTCGGCGTTGGCGGCTATCTGCGCGACGACGAAGCTGAGCTCCTGGGCGCGAAAGCTCGGATCCAGCGAGGCGACGAAGGCGTGCACATCCGCCGCCGGGGCGAGCGCTCCGCTCGACGCAGCGCGTGGGGGAAGGCGCCGCGTGGCGTTTCGCTCGAGCTCGAGCAGCGTCTCGCGCAGCGTCGACAGCGCGTCGGCTAGATCACCGCGGCGCCAGCGCGGCATGTCGAGCAGGTCGGCGGCACGTTCGAGCACCGACGCGGACGCCGACCTCACCGCGCAGGCCGCCCGGTCGCCCGGCGATTTGTCGTTTTCGCGCGGGGCGGACTCGACGACCACCGCTCTCAGCCAGCGCAGCTCATCGACCAGGCGCACGATCGCGCGCGCCGTCGTACTCAGCCCGGTCGGGCGGTTCGGCGTCGCAAAGAACTCCGCGTGCAGCGCATCGACCGCCGCGTCGGCGCGCGCCACGACGGCAGCGTGTTCGACCGGGTCATGGTCGGACCCGAGTGCCCGCGAGACGTCGGCCCGCAGCCGTGCCGCCAGCGCCCGGCAGGCCTCGATCGCCCCGGGCCGCAGCGGCTCGCGTGCCGGCGCCGGCCACAGCAGGCCGACGGCCAGCAGCGCCGCGCCCGCCGCGAGGCCCCAGCCCGCCAGACGGTCGGGGATCGATGATGCTGGTCCGGCGAGCGAGACCGGCAGGATGAACGCCAGCAGTAACGACGTCGTGGCCGAGGCGAGGACGGAGCTGACGACACCCGCGAACAGCACGGCGAAGCCGACGAGCGCCATCGAGACGGCCCCGATCACGTCCGAGTTCGACGCCAGCGTGCCGAGGCACACGAACGCGCCGCAGACGACCGAGAGCGCCGCCTGGGCCTGCAAACGGCCGCGCATCGGCCCGCTGAAATCGACCAAGAGGAGCATCGCGAACGAACCGAAGGCAGCGAACGTCGCGACGATCGGGTTGCCGATCACGCGATCGCCGAGCGCGAACACCGCCGGCATGACGATCGCCGTGCGGCCCGCCCGCCGCAGCGCGCGCAGGCCCGGATCGTGGGCTCGAAGCCATGCGATCGCGCGCGTGTCCGGTCGTGACGCCGCCATCAGCGCCATCGTAATGCGGCTGCGTGCCGCTGAGTGACCGAGGGGGACCGGCCGGAGGACCGTCAGGCGGCTGCGTCGCTCCGCGCCCGCCGTTCCCGGATCAGCACCGGCAACAGCAGGCTTCCGGCGGTCGCGGCGATGCAGGTCGGGCACGCGCCGCAGCATCCGGTCACCGACGACGCGGCGACCCAGCGCGAGAGAAACGGCACCATTCCGACGAGTCGAGCGCGAAGCATGCCGTTAAGGATTGCACCCCATGGCGGTCGTTTCAAACGCCGCCGCTCGCGCCGCCGGCCGCTCAGGGGCGGTGCACGATCTCCAGCTTGATCCCATCAGGGTCGTAGAAGAAGACCGCGTAGTAGCCCGGCGTATAGGCGTATTCGCGCGGCTCGCTCTCGATCACGGCGCCCCGCTCGCGCAGCCAACCGAAGCGCTCGTCCACGACGTCGCGCGAGCCGGCGTAGAAGCAGACGTGATGAATGCCGACGCCGTAGCGGTCATGCGGTGCTCCGTCGACCCGGCTGGAGGCCTCACGAAGCCCCAGCGACCCCTCGAAGCGCCCGGGGATCGACAGATACCAGACCGTTTCGCCTCGCTCGCCGACGATGTCGTCGGCGCCCGTATAGCCAAGCGGCGCCAGCAGCTCGCGGTAGAACGGCAGGCTCCGCTGGAGCGAGCCGACGACGAGGTCGACATGGGCGATCCCGGCGCGGGTCATCCACGTAAGGCTAACCGCGCCCGCGGAGCCGAGCTTGGTGCCGCCATGTCGCGAGCCGTCGGGCGATCGACGCGCT
Organism: uncultured Solirubrobacterales bacterium; assembly: GCA_963709225.1. Lineage (GTDB taxonomy): Bacteria > Actinomycetota > Thermoleophilia > Solirubrobacterales > Solirubrobacteraceae > Palsa-513. The sequence goes on along the minus strand of CAVPVM010000004.1, from coordinate 684,525 downwards.
ACGGAGCGACGCCCACAGGCGCAAGCCCCGCCGCACGGGGTGGCCGCGGTGCCGATATCGTCGCGTGGACCGCAGCTGTCAAAGAAGTCGCGCGCTCGACCCCCGGGGATCGCCATGACCAAGTCCGCCGATCGTGTTGCACTCACGTGGCACCGTGTAGCCGGTTTGACCGATCTTCCCGAGGGTCGAGTCACGACGGTTACCGCTGGCCGGCACACCCTGGCACTGACCCATTTCGATGGTCAGTTCGCCGCCCTTTCCAATCGCTGCCCGCACCAGGGCGGCCCGCTGGGCGAGGGCACGATCGAGAAGGGCATGCTTCGCTGCCCGTGGCACGGTTACGACTACTGCCCGCTGAGTGGCGAATCAGCGTTCGGTGACTCGGTTGCGACGTTCCCGACCGAGCGGCGCTTCGATGGGATCTATGTCGGCGTGGCGCCCGATCCGCCGCATGTCACCACGGTGAGCGATGTGATCGCGCAGACGCTTGTCAACTGGGGCGTGCGTCACGTGTTCGGCATGGTGGGCCACTCAAATCTCGGTCTGGCCGACGCGCTGCGGCGACAGCAAGCGCAAGGCAACCTGAGCTACATAGGCATCCGCCACGAGGGCGCGGCGGCGTTCGCCGCGTCAGCCTACGGCAAGCTCACCGGCAAGCCGGCTGCCTGTCTGACGATCGCCGGCCCCGGCGCGACGAACCTGCTGACCGGGTTATGGGACGCGAAGGTCGACCGTTCACCCGTGATCGCACTGACGGGGCAGGTCGACACCCAGGTCCTGGGACCCGGCGCGTTTCAAGAGGTCGACCTGCATGCGGCGTTCGGCTCGGTGGCAGCCTTCAGTCAGACGGTGCTGCCGACGAGCCGCCACGCCGAGCTCGCCAACCTGGCCGCCAAGAACGCGATCCTGCGACGCGACGTCGCTCACCTGATCTTCCCCGACGAGGTGCAAACGCTCCCGGCCGGTGAGGAGGAGGCCTCCGGCCCCGCGGGCCGCCTCACACCCCTGCAGATCAGCCCGCCGCAGGAGTCTCTGCACGCGGCCGTCGAACTGCTCGCGCACGCCAAGCGGCCCGTGATGATCGTCGGGCACGGCGCACGCTTTGACATGCAGGCGATCACTGCCCTGGCCGAGCAACTCGGCACGCCGGTGATCACGACGTTCAAGGCCAAGGGCCAGATCGCAGACGACCACCCACTCGCTTGCGGCGTGCTCGGGCGGAGCGGAACGCCGATCGCCAGCTGGTTCATGAACGAGAGCGACGCCCTGCTGGTGCTCGGAGCCTCCTTCTCCAACCATACCGGCATCTACCCCGGCAAGCCGATCGTCCAGGTCGACTTCGACCCGCTGGCGCTGGGCAAGTTCCACCCGGTCACAGTGCCGGTCTGGGGCGAGATCGCTGTGACGGTCGAGCTGCTCGCCAAGGGCCTGCCCGCGGCGGGTCGCGCTCGTGCCGACCAGCGGCCCGAGCTCGTCGAGCGCTGGGCGATCTGGCGGGCCGAGAAGGCCAGTCGCGCCGAGGACGACCGTGGCCAGGGAGTCAACTCGGCCGCCGTTTTTGCCGCGATGCAGCGCCAGGTCCCGGAGCGGTCGGTCATCGCGGTGGACGTCGGCAACAACGCCTACTCATTCGGCCGCTACTTCGAGTGCAAGAAGGACCAGACGGTCCTGATGTCGGGCTACCTGGGCTCGATCGGGTTCGGCTACCCGGCGGCGATCGGCGCATGGGCCGCAGCGCCCGAGCGGCCAATCTTCGCCGTCACCGGCGACGGCGGATTCGCTCAGTACATGGCGGAGCTGCTGACCGCCGTCCAGCACAACATGAACATCACCCACCTACTGCTGAACAACGGCCAGCTCGGCAAGATAGCCAAGGAGCAACGCGCCGGAGACTTGGACGTGTGGCAGACATCGCTGCACAACCCAAGCTTCGCCCAGTACGCGAAAATCTGCGGTGCCTTCGGCGTGCGGGTGGAGAGCCGCGCCGAGCTGGATGATGCGATCGCCGCGGCGATCGCACACGCCGGCCCCGCGCTCGTCGAGGTCATCACCGACCCCGAGCTCGTCTGACAACCACGAGAGGAGCCAGACACCCGATGCCGATCCCCGAATCGATCGCCGCCTTCATCGAAGCTCAGGCCAAGCGCGCGCCCGTGCAGTATCAAGACCTGCGCGTCGTCATCTTCAACGGAACGACCAAGCGCTCGCCTGAGCCGAGCAACACCGACGGGCTGCTTGCAATCTCTCGCGCGATCTTCGACACGCTCGGGGTGCGCTGCGACGAGGTGCGCACGGTCGACCGCACGATCCCCCCGGGGCTGTGGCCCGATATGCGCGAGCACGGCTACGACGAAGACGACTTCCCCGAGATCTACCGCTCGCTTGTCGAACCCGCCGACATCCTTTTGCTCGCCGGCCCGATCTGGCTCGGGGACCAGAGTTCTCAGACACGAAAGATCATCGAGCGGCTGTATGCGTACTCGAGCGAGGTCAACGACCACGGCCAGTGGGCCTACTACGGCAAGGTCGGAGGCGTCGTCACGACCGGCAACGAAGATGGCGGCAAGCACGTCAGCGCCCAGGTCCTCTACGCGTTACAGCACATCGGCCTGACGGTCCCCCCGCAATCGGACAGCTACTGGACGGGGGAGGCAGGCCCGGGGCCGTCCTACCTCGACGAAGGAAGCGGCGGACCACAGAACGCCTGGACCACGCGGAACACGGTCTTCATGACCTGGAACATGCTGCACCTGGCGCGGATGCTCAAGGACCTGGGGGGGATCCCCGCCTACGGCAACTCGACCTACGACTGGAACCTCGAGCAGCCCGATCACCCAAACCCCGAATACCGCTGAGCCCCGCAGCGCGCCCTCGAGGAGGACGATCGTCAGCTGGTCGCGGGCCGCCCCTTGCACGTTGCCGTGTGGACCTCCTCGAGGAGAACGTGCACCCGCTCTGAGAGCTCGTGGATCTGGCTCGTGAGGTCGGTGTTCTTCTGCAGCAGATCCGTCTGGAACTGCGCCAGTTCGTCACGGTGGGCGGCCGCCGCGGCCTCGTTGGCGACGTCGGTTCGCGTCTGTGCTTTCTGGGCGATGATCACGAGTGCGCCGGTGTAGAAGGCGACCCCCGAGAAGATCAGGTTGAGCAGGATCCACGGCTCGCGGTCGAACTGGCCGCCTTTGGTGAGCGCGGTAAAGGTGTGCTCGAAGTAGGGGATCGCCCCGTTGATGAGCACCCAACCGAGGATGATCAGAGAGCCGATCACGACGAACGCGACGGTGCCCATGCCGCTTGCCACACCCTCCGCGACGCGCTCCATGAAGCTGCTGCCGCCGGCGTAGGGCGAGGTCTTCCCGCTCGCGTCGGGCTGGTAGTGCTTGTGGTGGCGAAGCGGGTCTAGCTTCGTCACGATCCCCGTCTCGGCGTCGGCAGTGGCCATGAGCGTCTCCTTCGGTTGTAGGTCGCGTCGGCGTCGACAATCATCCGCCTGTTCCCGTGGGCCCGGCAGAGTGCCGCGTCCGGCGCAGAGCAGCCGCGCGCCCCGACCCGCGGGCGAGTGCTGCTTTCCGGCTGAGCGGCAGCGTATGCGGCGCTGCCGTCGGCCGGTCTCGGGGTGGTCCGCTGGGTCCGGCAATCTGGACGCGGGGTTGGGCCGGTTCGTCTAGCCTGCGGGCGCTGATCGTTGCCGGAGGTGGTGGTCGTGACTCGGGTCGCGTTGAAAGACGAGTTGCTCGATGCGCAGTTGCTGCGAGCTATCGGGGCCTCGCCGTATGGCGGGTCGGATGTTGGCGAATGCCTCGCGGTCGCACGACTCGTCCGTGGCACCGATTTGGATGGTTGGTATCGCGAGTGGTCCGTGGCCGCCGAGCGCGTGGCCGCACTCGCGCAGACAGCGGCGGACGCGGGGCACGTCGAGACGGCACGTCTCGCTTACCTGCGTGCTTCCAGTTACTTTCGTACGGCGGGTGTGATGCTGATGGGTGTTCCGGTCGATCCGCGACTGGTGGAGGCGTATGCCCGCCAGACGGAGATGTTCCGGTGTGCCGCTGCTCTGATGCGGCCGGCCGGCGAGATCGTCGAGATCCCGTTCGAGCGCACGACCCTGCCTGGCTATTTCCTGCGCCCGGCCGGCGAGCCACGGACGCGAGCGACGGTCGTTCTGACTGGCGGCTACGACGGGACGGCCGAAGAGCTGTACCTCGCCAACGGCGCCGCGGCCTTGGCGCGCGGCTACAACGTGATGGCGTTCGATGGGCCCGGCCAGGGCGCCGCTCTGATCGAGCGCGGACTCGCTATGCGCGCGGATTGGGAGAGCGTCATCACGCCGGTACTCGACTACACACTCGCACGACCCGATGTCGACCCCACCAGGGTGGCACTGATCGGCTTGAGCCTCGGTGCGCACCTGGCGCCCCGCGCAGCAAGCGCCGAGCATCGCCTTGCCGCGTGCATCGCCGACTGCGGCGCCTACGACCTCTATGCCGCGTTCCTTGAGCGTGTGCCCGGCCCACTGGCTGGCCCGTTCGACAGTGGGCGTCCGTGGGCCAGAAAAGCCGTGGCCAAGCTCCTTCAGCTCCTCGCAAGCAAACCAACCGGGGGGTGGGGGGTGCGCCGCGGCCTCCTCGTCCACGGAGTGGACGACCCGCTCGACTTCGTTGACGCGTTGCGCGAATTCACGCTCGCCGGGCGCGCCGCCAGCATCAGCTGTCCGACTTGGGTCTGCGACGCCGAGGGCGATGACATCAGCGCGTCGGCGCCGCAACTGGTGGACGCGCTGACATGCGAGAAGACCTACGTCCACTTCACCGCCGCCGAGGGAGCAGGCGACCATTGCGAACAGGGTGCCCGCTCTCTCTACCACGCGCGCTCGTTCGCGTGGCTCGACGAACTCCTGCACCCCGGCGCCACCAGCGACTAACCGCGAGGCCACCGATCCCGGTGCGGAAGCCGTCCCGCGGCATCGCTCTGGAGCAACGCGACAGGCCGACCACGCTCGAAGCGGCGAGCGCTCCCGCGGTGAATCCGACCACGCCGGGCTGCTCCTTCTTGCGCAATCCGACACTCGGCGCGTTTGGGTTGTGAGGCTGGCGCCGCGATCAGGCTGCGAGGCTCTGATCGGGCCAAGTGCCGGTGCGGATCCGTTCGTAGAGCGTGTCCGGGGCGAGGTCGGCGCCGCCGGGCCAGACCACGGTTCCGGTTTCGCCGTCGACAGCTGCGCTGGCGAAGCCCGTCGGCGTGCGCGCTTCGAGAAAAACTGGCCCGTGCATGCGCTCAAGCACGCTGACCTCGCCGGTGGTGCCATCGGCGAACGTAAGGCGCAGCACGCCGTGTTCCACGACGGCCACGGCGGTGATATCGGGGGTCAGTCCGGTCATCGAAGCGGTTCGATCTGCTGAAGTGTCTCACCGGCACGGGCCAGGCGCCAGTTCTCGAGAAGCTCCTCCTGGTGCAGCTCCGCCCAGGCCAGCACAAACCGCAGTTGCCGGCGCCCGAGCGTGCTCTCGATCACCTCCAGGGTGTCGATCCGAACCTTCGCCGCACCGTCGGCTGCGCGGGCGTGGAAGTGTGCGGGCTCGTGGTCGTCGAAGAACATTGCGATGACGATCCCCAAGAAGCGGCTGATCGTCGGCATGCTCAGATCATCCCGACGACCCCGGTCGATATCCGACGACGGCGCGCGATGCATTTACGCTGCTCCGATTCGCGCCGAGCGACAGCGCGTGGCGTTAGGTACCGCTGGCGTCGGGCTGGCGGTCGGCGGGTGCTGCACGGATGTCCTCCAGTCCGCGCGGCGGGACGAGGACCTGGCGTGCCAGCGGTCCGTAGCTCACCGGCTCCGTATAGCGCCCGCTTCTCAGCGCTTGGTCGATGGCGTGTCGCGCCCTGCGTCGGTCCTGCTGCTTGCCTATCCGCCGGTAATGGGACGCGTGGTGGGGGCCGTTAGTGAATGCCTTGTTCCAGTTCCACTTCGTCACCCGCCGCCGCGATCCCCGTGCGAATGACAGCGGCCCGGGAAACGCCGTGACCTCAGCAGGCAGCCAGAGGCGAAGCCCGATCTCTTGCAACGCCCGCCCGCAGGTCTGCTGCAGTTCCTCCTTTGACATCGCGCCCGACTCACAACGGGCGCTGACCAGCAGGTAGGCCGGGTTCTCGTAGGTCGAGCAGTCATCGGCCGAGAAGCCCATCACAAAGCTCGCCGGGCGGTGGTTCTTCTTCGCGAAGCCCGCTATATGACCGCGCAAAAGGCCTTCCGGGAGGAGCTCCTCAAGACGCGCGTGGACCTCACGCTCAGGCAGATCAGGACGCACATACGCCTCGAACGACCAAGCGAGGTTCCGTCGATATCGGGGACGCACGGACATACCCCACTTGTTCTACGGCAATCGACGCCTGAGGGCAAGCGCTACCGCCTACCGCGGCTGCTGCGTGTCGCGCTAACCGACAACGCGGAGTCTCACGATCGCGTGGTCACCTGGGCTACAGTCCGCGTCGCCCCATGACCGATCAAGGGTCGAGACGGAGCCGGCCTCGCGTTTACCGTACGCGCGAGGTGTTCGTGGGCGTTGCGATGAACGCAACTGCGACGGTCGGGTTCGCGCTGTTGGCGATCCTGAGCCACACCAGTTCCGCGCGCGTCGCCGGGTTGATCTTCGCCGTCGTGTGGTGTCTGCTGACTTGGCGCTCCCTTCGCCTCGGCGCCTACGCGGAGAGCGCTGACGTCAAGGTCGTCGGGTTTGTGGCCAGCCGCCGCATTCCGTGGGCTCAGGTCGAGAGCTTTGCGGTGTTACCCGCCGGGCGTTACAAGACGGTCGGGCACGTGATCCGCAAGGGCGCCCATCGGCCCATCCCAATCTTCGCGATCAATCCAGGATCGTGGTGGGGGAGAGATCCCGTTGACCGTGCGCAGCAGCAGATCGAGCAACTGAACGAGCGACTCGCAGAGTGGCGCGCGGCCAACCCGACAGAGGCGGATCCGCGGCCGTAACCGCCGTCCACGTCGCGCGAAATCACGCGCGGGCGAGTGCCCCTAATCGCGCAAACCGACAACGGCGAGGCTGGCTGTGAGGCGGGGCTCCGGCGGTTAGCCGGCGAACGTGTAGGTGGTGCCGCGTGGTCCGAGCGGGGTGGCGGTTACTGTGCCGTCTGCGCCCGCAAAGGTGATGGTCAGGGGCTTGGGGGCGGAGGGCGGAGGCGCCGACTCGCCGAGGCCGGCGTACTCGGGCAGCGAGCCGGTGGGCTGAAGGGCAACTATATAGACGTTATTGCGTACGGGCACCGATTCCGACCCGACTCCGTCAAGGTTGACTGTAACGCTGCTGACGCCGTCGGGGACCACACCGGCGACGAAATTGACGCTGTTGATGGTCGCCGCGTAATCATCGGCGAGCCTGCCCTGCGTAATCGTCTGTCCGGGAGGAACCGCGTCGTTGCAGTCGGGCCCGTCGCATGCGCTCGTAGCGGCTGGGCTGCTCGGGCTGACGGGACGACAAATTGGGCCGCCGCCGGTCGTACCACTGGTGGGGTCGACGGGTCCGAGGGCAATGCAGACGAGGCCGTCGTTGGCGGGGATCACCCATGCTCCGATGCCGTCGGATACCTGGGCGAGCCTTGAAAGTTCGAGGTTGACACCGTCCTCACCCACATCGACCGCGATCCGCGGACTTGATGTGATCGAGCCAAGCGGGATCACATCGGCCGACGTGCGCGCCCGTCGCAGGATGGCCAGGTCAGCCGTCTGGTCGGGGGTCATCGTCGCGACCGGTACGGCCGCCTGCCCCTCGTAGAGATATTGGCGATCGGTTACGGTGCCGCCTCCGAGGGAGTCCGCGATCGCCAGGGCGCCCGCGCTCCCCGAGGCAGCGACGAGCAGCGCAACGACCGCGAGATGCCGGCGTGCCAGCGAGCGCAGACGAGGACGGGACCAGCGAGCGCGAGGCGCAGGCGAGGTGGCCGCGCGATGTAGTGCGGATTCGGCGGCGATGAGCTGTGAGCCGATGCGGTCGAGAACGTCAGGCATGGTGATCCTCCATAGCGGCGTGGCGAAGTGTGCTGAGGGCGCGGCTGACGCGCATCCGCACGACGACCGGCGAACAGCGAAGCTCGTTCGCGATGTCCGCGTACTCGCGCTCCTCGACGACCCGCGCGGTGAGCGCGAACAACTGGTCGGCCGGCAGGCGCTCGGCGAGGTGCGCGAGCAGGTCAGTCGCCTCGGCGATCTCGCTGATCCGCTCGATGTCCGCGTCGTCCAATTCCAAGCGGTCCATCGCGAGACGTTTCCGCGCCTCATGCTCCACGCGGCCGCGCCGGATGCTGTCGAAGAACTTGCGCTGCGCGATCGAGAACAGCCACGCGACCGGCTCTCGCGGCAGCTCACGGCGCCGATCGTGCACCGCCAGCAACGCCGCGGCGAACGTCTCGGCCGTCAGGTCCGCGGCGAGTTCCGGCTGCGCCGCACGTCCGGCGTGATAGGCGAGGACGGCGTCGCGATGGCGCCGATAGAACGCATCGAATCCGGTGCCATCAGCGCGGCTCGCCGCAAGAAGCTCGCGATCGCTACGCAGGTCCAAGTCTCGCCCCACACCCGTTAAGACGCACGAGCCGAGCAACTGTAACCGGCCTATCGCCCAAGCGCGCGCCATCGAGCCGCGAGCAAGGCGCTCAAGAGTGCCGCATCCGCGTGATTGCGACAGCGGGGCGAGCCGGAATCTCGCGCTTGGAATGCTCGATAATCTATCTTATGTATACGGATCCGGAAACGTTGAGGGTCCGATGAGCGCCCTGGAGCGACGGGCGCCCGGAGATGGCCTGGGAAACGGGCTCTGAGGGCCATTTCGCGGTGCGTGACGGCGTTCTGCGCGGTTTCTGGCCGAGATCAGGGTCGGTCTCGCCAGCGTTCTGACGCGGAGTGAGCGAGTCGGTGCGCTGGGCTTGGCGCGTCGCGAGCGCAGGCCTTGCCTCCGGCCTCAGCTGCGGGCGAGCTTGGCGCGGCGCGCTGCGATCAGGGCGCAGAGCGACCACGCCGGCCCTGGGGCCGGTTGGGCCCCACCGCGTTCCCCTCCTGCCCCGTCTTCTCGCGAGTTATGTGAACTGGCGGATGAGGCGGCGCAGCGTCCACATCGCAACACGGCGGCCGAGCGGGCGGCGCGTCTTGGTCGGCGTCGCCGGTGCCGGTGCGCCCGCGGCGGGCTCCGGGTCCCGGTGGCGCCGCGTCCCGGCGGCTCCGTACAGGAGCCCTCCGAGCGTCGCGAGTGCGAGCACGATGAGGATTGCGGTGAGCGGGCTGAGCCCGCCGAATGTCGAGTCGTCGTGATCCACGGGCGCAAGACTACGCGATGCGTCGGTTGCTCGCCGCGACGAACTCGCGCGGTCCGCGGCAGCGGCTAGGACTTGGGCTTGCGGCTCGGCCAGCGCCCTGTCAGACGTGCGAACCGCCGCCGCGCCGCCTGGTCGAGCAGGCCGCTGACGATCGCCGCGCAGGCGCCCTCGAGCGCCAGTGCAAGCGCGAGCTTGCCGACCGACGCCTGCCGGTCCTCTGGCCGCGGCGGTGGATCGTCCGAGTCGATGACGCTCCAGATGCGCGCGAAAAGGCGCCGGGAGAGGCGCGGTGCGATGCGCTTCTCGGCGATCCTCACGGGCGCGAACATGATCCGCGCGGCGATCGGCGGCGGCTGATCTCCCTCGGCGGCGCTCGCCGCCGGCTCCCCACTGCGATCACTCGGGTCAGCCACGGCCGCAGCGTATCCGGCGCTGCGCAAAACCGTTCCCGTGAAATGCGCGGCGCGGGCCGCACGACCGCGGAAAAACCGCAACGCGCCGTCACAGAATGGGTTTCGAAGGCCAAATAAGAGTCATGCCGATCCGATTCCGCTTCAGGCGCGGGCATCAGCGTCCGATACGGCGATGAGGAGACTTGGTTTAGATGGCCGAACTGTCAGATGCGATCGCAGCGCAGCCGGAGCGCGCGGTGGCGCTGCGCCTGGCCGACGAGGCCTGGGACGACGGACCCGCGGCGCGCCGTGCCGCCCGCGGACGGCGGATCGCGCGTGACCTTGTCGAGCTCTCGCGGCTTCAGGGCGGTGGCGAACGGGTTGTCGACGCGCCGATCGACCTGGCCCGATTGCTTCGCGAGATCTGCGTCCATTACCCGAAGGTCGAGATCGCCGGCGTCGATCCGTTCCCGCTGCATACCGATTCGCGGCGGCTCGCGCGCGTACTGACGCTGCTGCTGGACAACGCGTGCCTGCATGGAGCGCCGCCCGTCGCCGTCCGCTACGACGCCTGCGAGATCGTCGTCGCCGACAGCGGCCCGGGGCTTGAGCCCAAGGTGCTGGCGCGCGCCACCGAGCCATTCGTCGCCGGCCGCAGCGCCCGGGGGCGCGGGGTCGGCCTGGGCCTTGCGATCGCCGCGCGCCAGGCGGCCCTGCTCGGCGCGGAACTGCAGCTCTGCAACGCGGTGGACGGCGGCGCGCTCGCACGGCTGCGTTTCGATCCCACGGCAAGCGCCGGCGCATGGGCGCCGCCTCGGCTTACGGCTTAGATCTCGATCCCCCACTCCGCCGTGTGCGTGTGGCCCGGCTCGAGCCGGATCAGACCCTCACCGCTCTCGAACGCGTTCGGCGCACACGACATTGGCTCGACCGCGAGCCCGCGGCGGCGGCGCTCGGCGGCGAGCGTGTCGCCGGTGTAGACCATCACGAACCGGTAGGCCTCCCCCAGCCAGAGTGCGACCGCCGACTCCTCGCCGGCCAGGTGCACGCGCGCGCGGCCGTCGGCGTCGCGCGTCAGGTCGCCGAAACACGCATCCAATGCGAGCGTGCCGATCTCGCGCTGCGCACGGAAGTCATAAGCGGTGCCGGCGACGGGCTCGGTGCCGGTGGGGATCTGCCGTTCGTCGGTGGTCAACCGCAGCTGCGCCGGGAGAGTAAGGCGCGCCTTGTCGATCGACGCACCGGTCGAGAGGTAGGGATGGTGGCCCACGCCATACGGAGCTGCCCGGGAACCGAGGTTCTCCGCGCTGGTGCGGACCGCCAGGCCGGCGTGGCTCAGCTCGTATTCGACAGTCAGGCCCAGTGCGAACGGATAGCCGGACATCGGAAACAGGCGCAGGCCGAGGATCAGACGCGCGGGCTCCCAGGCGAGCAACTGCCAGTTGCGCCAGCGCACCACGCCGTGGATCGCGTTGCCGAGCTTTGCGTCGCTCAGCGCGACGCAGAGCGTCTTGCCGTCCCAGACGTAGCGGCCGTCGCGCAGCCGGTTGGGCCATGGGATGAGCACCTGGCCGCGCCCGCCGTCGGAGCGCTCGTCGAGGGCGAAGCCGTCAAGCACGTCGCGATCGCCGGCGGTGTAGTTGCGGAGGGTCGCGCCGACCTCGGTCACGACGGCGCGCTGCTCGCCGTGGCGCAGCTCGAACTGCTCCCCCGACGGAGCGACCGCCATCAGCTGACCCACGGAGCGTGCCAGCGGCCGAGGCCGTGGACCAGCTTCTGCGCAGCCTTCGGGCCCCACGACCCGGGTGCGTAGATCTCGACGGGACCGGGCTTCTTCAGCAGCGGGGCGACGATCCGCCAGCTTTCCTCGACTGAGTCCTGGCGCGTGAAGCGCGCTGCGTCGCCTTCGAGCGCGGCCTTGATCAGCAGCTCGTACGGCGTCGGGGGGACGCCGCCCTCCTCGACGAGGTCCGCGGCGAGCGTGATCGGGGCCGGACCCGCGTGGTCGGCTCGCAGCCCGTCGAGGGTCAGCTGCATGCCGATCCGCGGATCCAGTCGCACGACGAGCTGGTCGGGCTCGGCACGGCGATGACCGCCCGCGACGAAGCCGAGTCGCGGCGGATGGCGGAAGACCAGGCGAACCTCGGTCTGGGTCACCGGCATCCGCTTGCCTGTGCGAATGAAGAAGGGCACCCCCGCCCAGCGCCAGTTCTCGATCTCCAAACGCAGCGCCGCGTAGGTCTCGGTACGCGAGCGCGCAGCGACGCCGTCGATCTCGCGATACCCGGCGTACTGGCCCCGCACGTAGTGCGCGGGCTCCGCGTCGACGGTCGAGCGCAGGACCGCGTATTTGGCGTCCTTCAGCGTCGCCGCGTCGGCGGCGGCGGGTGGCTCCTGCGCGACGGCGGCCATCAGCTGGAGCAGGTGGTTGACGACGACGTCACGCAGCGCACCCACCGGGTCGTAGAAATGGCCGCGGTCCTCGACACCGAAGGATTCCGCCATCGTGATCTGCACGCTCGAGACATGGCTGCGGCTCCACACCGGCTCGAGCATCGTGTTGGCGAAGCGCAGGTAGAGAAACTGCTGCAGGCCCATCTTGCCGAGGAAGTGGTCGATCCGGTACAGCTGGCTTTCGGCCACGTACTCGTGCAGTTGGGCGGCCAGTTCCTTCGCGGATGCGAGGTCGTGTCCGAACGGCTTCTCGACCACCACGCGGGCGGCCGCGGGCAGTGCGCCCGCCTTCGACAGCCCGGCCACCACCGTGGCGAACAGCGACGGCGGGATCTCCAGGTAGTAGACCGGCAGGCGGGCGCGCCCGACCGCCTTCGCGACGTGTTCGAAGGTGGCCTCGTCGGCGAAATCGCCGCTGACATAGGAGAGGCGCGCGGCGAAGCGCGCGAAGATCTTCGGGTCGACGTGCTCGCCGGTCGCGGCGATCGCGTCGTCGGCGTGTTCGCGCAGGTGATCGACGGTCCATTTGTCGGCCGCGACGCCGACGATCGGGCAGTTCAGGAGGCCGCGCGCCTCCAGGCGGTACAGCGACAGCAGCGTCATCTTCTTCGCCAGATCGCCGGTGATCCCGAAGATCACCAGCACGTCGGCCTGCTCGTTCACCGCTCGCCTCCCTCTCGTCGCAGGGCAATGCCGCTCAGCAGCTCGCGCACTATCCGGTCGGCGGCAAGCGCCGTGATATCGGCCGATCCGATCGCGGTCGGGATCACCTCGACCAGTTCGGCCCCGACCAGCTCGAGCTCGCTCGCGAGCGTCCGCACAGCCCACATCAGCTCGGCGACGTCCATGCCGCCCGGTTCGGGCGTGCCGGTGCCGGGCGCGAAGGACGGATCGAGCACGTCGATGTCGATCGAGAGGAAGGCGGGGCCGCTGCCGACCACGCCCACGGTCCTCCCCACGACCTCCTCGATCGAAAGCGCGCGGATGTCGTGCATGAAGAGCGAGGTGATGCCGTGCTCGCGCTGCCAGGCGAACTCGTGCTCGCCCGGCCAGTATCCGCGCAGGCCGATCTGCACGTAGCGGGCGGGATCGACGATCCCCTGCTCGACCAGGCGATACATCGGCGTGCCGTGCGAGCGCTCGGCGCCGAAGACCGTCGCCGCGGTGTCGGCGTGGGCGTCGAAGTGGACCAGGCCGACCGGGCCGTGGCGGGCGGCGACGGCCCGGATGTCCGGCTCGGCGATCGAGTGGTCACCGCCGAGCACGACGGGAATCGCGCCGGCAGCGACGACCTCGCCGACCGTGCGCTCGATCGCGGCATGGCTGGCGAGCGCGTCGCCGGGCAGCACCGCGGCGTCGCCGTAGTCGATCACGCGCAGCGCCGCGAAGGCGTCGATCCCGGTGGTTAGGTGGCGCCCCGGCGGGCAGCCGGCGGCGCGGATCGCGCGCGGGCCGAAGCGGGTTCCGGGGCGGTCGGAAACGAGGTCGTCGGTGGCTGCGCCGACGATCGCGACATCGACCCCCTCCAGATCGCCCGGATCCTCGCTGTAGCGCTGTCCGGCAAAGCTGAGCAGGCCGGTGAAGTCGGGCTTCTCGCCGTATTGGGCCCAGCGCGTCAGCGGATCGATCATCGCCGCGGACGCTACCAGCGTCGCGCGCGGTGTCTAACCTTCCGCTGATGCGACAGCAGCTTCGGCCCCTTTTTGACCGTGTCGTGATCAAGGAGCTCGAGCCCGACCGGATTCGGCAGTCGGGCCTCGTCGTCCCCCCCGGCACGAACGAACCACCGCCGCAGCACGGGATCGTGCTCGCCGTCGGCACGGGCCTTGACTGGTGGGCTGGCGCCGGCGTCGAGATGCCGGTCGCGCCCGGCGATCATGTCGTCTTCCCGTACTCGGCCGGCGCCTGGGTCGAGATCGAGGAGGAGCGCCTGCTGGTCTGCCGCGTGGGCGAGCTGCTCGGCGTGCTCGAGTTCGTCGACGAGCGCGCGGCGCTGCGCGAGACGGAATGACCGCTCGCCGCGCCGCCGCGGCGAGCGCTCAGGCTGCCGCGTAGCGCCGCAGAGCCTCGACCAGCGGACCGAGCGCACGGCCTCGGTCGGTGAGGCGGTACTCGACGCCGGGCGGGCTGTCCGGGATCACGACGCGCTCGAGCAGCCCGGCGCGCTCGAGGTCGCGCAGGCGCGAGGAGAGCATTCGCGGTGAGATCCCGACCACCGAGGAGCCGAACTCGTTGAAGCGCACCGCGCCCGAGTGCGCGGCGACGACCACCTGGATCAGCCAGCGGCGCTCCAGGAGGTCGGCCGCCACCCGGACCTCGGCGTTGACGGGCTCGCAGTTACGACAGCGCGACATCGCGCACCGGCTCGAGCGCCAGCTCGAGCACCTCCCCCACGGTCATCACCGGGTGGAAGCGCACGGCTTCGCGCACCTCGCTGGGAATCTCGTCGAGGTCGCCGCGGTTTCGCTCCGGGATCACCACGTCGGTCAGCCCGGCCGCGCTGGCCGCGAGCGCTTTCTGCTTGAGGCCGCCGATCGGCAGCACGCGTCCCTGCAGCGTGACCTCGCCGGTCATGCCGACGGTGTGCTTGACCGGGCGCCCGGACAGAAGCGACGCAAGCGCTGTGACCATCGTCACGCCCGCGCTCGGGCCGTCCTTGGGAATCGCGCCCGCGGGAACATGGATGTGGAACTCGCGCTCCTCGAAGGCGTCGTCTGCAATCCCCAGCTCGGCTGCGTGGCCGCGGACGTAGGAGAGCGCGATCTTGGCGGACTCCTTCATCACGTCGCCCAACTGACCGGTCAGGACCAGTCCGGCGGCGGAGCCGTGCGACTTCATCGTGGTCGCCTCGACGAACAGCACGTCGCCACCGGTGCCGGTCACGGCGAGGCCGGTCGCGACGCCGGGAACCGCGGTGCGCGCCGCGGACTCCTGGAAGAAGCGCTGGCGGCCGAGCGCGTCGCGAATCGCGGCGCTGTCGATCTCGACCGGCGCCTGCGCCTTGCCCGAGGCGATTCGCGTGGCGGTCTTTCGCAGCAGCTTGCCGAGCTCGCGTTCGAGGTTGCGCACGCCCGCCTCACGGGTGTACTCGGCGATCACCGTCGCGATCAGCTCGTCGGAGATCACGGCCTCGCCCTCGAGCAGGCCGTTTCGGTCGCGCTGGCGCGGCCACAGGTAGCCCTTCGCGATCGCGAGCTTCTCCTCGCCGCTGTAGCCGTCGAAGGAGATCACCTCCATGCGGTCAAGCAGCGGGCCGGGGATCGTGTCGGCCTGGTTGGCGGTGGCCAGGAACAGCACCTGGCTGAGGTCGAGCTCGACGTCCAGGTAGTGGTCGCGGAAACTGTGGTTCTGCGCCGGGTCAAGCACCTCGAGCAATGCCGCGCTCGGGTCGCCACGCCAGTCCGCGCCGACCTTGTCGACCTCGTCCAGCAGGATCACGGGGTTCATCGTGCCGGCGTCGCGCAGCGCGCGCACCAGCCGTCCCGGCAGAGCGCCGATGTAGGTGCGGCGGTGGCCGCGGATCTCGGCCTCGTCGCGCACGCCGCCGAGCGACATGCGGACGAACTCGCGTCCGGTGGCGCGGGCGATCGACTCGCCGATCGAGGTCTTGCCGGTGCCGGGCGGCCCGATCAGGGTCAGGATCGCGCCCGAACGCGGATCGGCTTCGATGCCGCGCTCCTGGCGCAGCTTGCGCACCGCCAGGTACTCGGTGATGCGGTCCTTGACGTCCTCGAGGCCGGCGTGATCGGCGTCCAGCACCTCGCGCGCGGCGATCGGGTCCAGGCGCTCCTCCGAGCGCTTGCTCCAGGGCAGCGCGATCATCCAGTCGAGGTAGGTGCGGATCATGCTCGCCTCGCCCGACTGCTCGCCCATCCGCTCGAGGCGGCCGAGCTCCTTCAGCGCCTGTTCGCTGGCCTTCTCCGGCATCCCGGCGGCCTCGATCTTCGTGCGGTACTCCTCGACGATCGACGCGTCGTCGTCGCCGAGCTCCTTGCGGATCGAGTCCATCTGCTTGCGCAGGAAGTAGTCGCGCTGCTGCTTGTCGGCGCCCTCCTGGACGTCGTCGCGGATCCGCTTGCGAATCTGGAGCTCCTCGAAGCGCTCGCGCTGGAACTTCAGCGCCAGCTCGAGGCGGTCGGTGACGTCGATCGTCCCCAGCAGCTCTAGGCGCTGCTCGTAGTTGAGGTCGGGGCTGTAGCCGCAGGAGTCCGCGAGCATTCCCGGCTCGCTGATCGAGCGCAGCCAGCCCGTGATCCGAGCGTCGACGCCACGCAGCTCGAGGATCTCCTCGACCACGGCGCGGTACTCGCGCGAGAGCGAGCGGGTACGAGCGTCGACCGGGACGTCGTCGCGTCGCTCGTCGACCTCGACGAACAGGGCTCCGTCGGAGCCTGTCTGGGCGGCGCCGATCAGCGCGCGATGCTCGGCCTCGACGTTGACGGCGTGACCGCCGCCGGGAAGGCGGACGCGCTCGGCGATCGATGCGACGACCCCCACGTCGGCGTACTCGCCCTCGTGGCGCGGGACCAGCACGACACGCTCATCGTCGTTGACGGCGATCGTCAGCGTGATGCTCATGCCCGGGAAGACCACGGTGTCGTCGAGTGGAATCAGTCGCAGCGTGCTCACAAATATCAACTCCCTATCTACTTACGAATGAGAAGTAAGTGTAGCACGTGCACTTCGCGATCTCGACGGCACGCGTAGGCTGTCGGCATGGCCGCCGATCCCACCCCCGCACCGCTCCCCGGCTCGATCGCGCAGGCGCTCGCCACCCGCGCCGGCGATGCGATGGCGCTCAACGACCGCTACCTGAACCCCCAGCTCGGGCGGATCGTGCGCACGCTCGGCTTCGACCGCACCTGGACGCGCGGCGAGGGCGCGCACCTGATCGACGCGCAGGGCAACCGCTACCTCGACCTGCTGTCGGGCTACGGCACCTTCGCCGTCGGGCGCAACAACCCCGACGTGATCGCCGCCCTGCATGAGCTGCTGGACGCCCACAGCGCCAACCTGCCGCAGCTCGGCGTCAGCGTGCTCCCGGGCCTGCTCGCCGAGCAGCTGGTCGCGCGGGCGCCCGAGCGGATCGTGGCGATGGTCCCGGCGAACACGGGTACCGAGGCCGTCGAGGCGGCGATCAAGCTGGCCCGCGCGACGACGGGGCGCGGGCGGATCCTCTACGCCAGCCACGCCTTCCATGGGCTGACCCTGGGCTCGCTCTCGCTGAACGGCGACGAGCAGTTTCGCGAGGGTTTCGGACCGCTCGTTCCGGGCTGCGATCGTGTCCCCTGGGGCGATCTCGATGCTCTGCAGACGAGAGTTTTCGGGCGACGAAGTCGCCGCCTTCATAATCGAGCCGGTCCAGGGCAAGGGCGTCAACCTGCCGCCTGAGGGCTACCTCGCCGGGGCGCAGGCGCTCTGCCGCGAGCACGGAGCGATGTTCGTCTGTGACGAGGTTCAGACCGGCCTCGGGCGCACCGGGCGGTTCTTCGCGCTCGAGCACTGGGGCCTTGACCCGGACATGATCTGCGTCGCCAAGGCCCTGTCGGGCGGCTTCGTGCCGGTCGGCGGCGTGCTTGTCTCCGCTCACGTGCGCGACCGCGTGTTCGACGGGATGGAGCGCGGCGTGCGCCACGGTTCGACCTTCGGCGGCAACGACATGGCGGCCGCCGCGGGCCTCGCGACGCTCGGGGTGATCGAGCGCGAGGGTCTCGTGGCGCGCGCGGCGGCGCTCGGCGACCTGCTGCTCGAGCTGACCCGGCCGCTGGTCGATCGCTACGAGATCGTCCGCGACGTGCGCGGCCTGGGGCTGATGTGGGCGATCGAGCTCGGCACGCCGGAGCGGCGCCGCCGCCGTGCGGTGTGGAACCTCGTGGAGCGCGCGCAGAGCGGCCTCGCGGCACAGCTGCTGGTCGTGCCGCTGTTCCAGCGCCACCGCATCTTCTGCCAGGTCGCCGGCCACCGCATGAACGTCGTCAAGGCATTGCCCGCGCTGGTCATCGAGGAGCAGGAGATCCGCCGCTTCGCGGAGGCGCTCGAGGATGTTGTTGCGCGCGCCGACCGCATGGGCTCGGCGGTCGGACGGCTCGGCTGGGACCTTGCGCGCGGCAGCGCTCGCGCGCTGCGCCGGTGAGGGCGCTCGTCACCGGAGCCGCGGGCTTCATCGGATCGCACGTCGCCGCCGCGCTGGCGGCCTCCGGCGCGCAGGTGCTCGCCTTTGACCTGCGTGCCCCCGGCGAGCTTCCACCGGGCGTCGAATTCATGCAGGGTGACCTGCTGGACCGAGGCGCCGTGGCTCGCGCGGTCTCCGGCTGCGACGCCGTGTTCCATCTGGCGGCGCTCTACAGCTACGCGCGCGCCGACGCCGCGGCGATGGAGCGCGTCAACGTCGAGGGCACGCGGATCGTGCTCGAGGAGGCGCGGGGGCGCCGGATCGTGCATACGGCGTCCTGCGCCACCTGCGGCCCGGTGCGCCGGGCGGGCCGCGAGCGAGTCCGACGCGCCGGCGCGCTGGGAGCTCCGCGTGCCGTACAAGCGCACGAAGATCGCGGGCGAGCGGCTGGCGCTCGAGGCGGCGGCAAGCGGCGCCGACGTCGTGGTCGTCAACCCGACGACGCCTGTCGGGCCCGGCGACCGCGGCCCGACGCCGACCGGCCGGATGGTGGCGGACGTCGCCAGCGGCCGAGCGCGCGCATATCTCGCGCGCAGCGCCCTGAACATCGTCGCGGTCGAGGACGTCGCCCGCGGGCACCTGCTGGCCCACGAGCACGGCCGGTCCGGGCGGCGATACCTGCTGGGTGGCGAGAACCTGACGATGCGCGAGGTGTTCGCGGCGATCTGCGACGCCGTGGGGCGCCCGGTGCCGAGGATCGCGGTGCCCTGGAGTGCCGCCTACGCGGCGGCATGGCTCGCCACTCACGTGAAACGCGACCCGGGGTTGCTCGTCCTCGACGAGGTTCGCGTGGCGCGCTGGCCGATGCGCTTCGACGACTCGCTGGCGCGCGCGGAGCTCGGCTACAGCTCCGAACCGGCGGCCGGCGCGCTCGCACGGGCGGCGCGGGCCGCGCTCGGCTGATCAGAGCCGCGTCGGCGACGACGCGCGCACGGCCGGGCGGCGGCCCAGCACGTCACTGACGGAGCTGGAAGAGGTGGTAGTAGGCCGGGTAGATGCCGTGTCGCTGCACTCCCTCGTAGAGCCGGTACTTTGGCTCGAGCACGATCCGCTCATAGCTGTGGCGGGCGAGCAGCGGCTCGATGCTCAGCCGCCGTCCGTCGGGCTCGCTGCTGCGCAGCGACGTGTCGTTGGCCACGATGAAGAGGTGTGGCACCCGGTTGCGAGCGAGCAGCGCCAGCCACCATGCGACGGAGTCCAGCGGGCACTCGGGGAAGCTGTGGATGTTCACGGCCACGGTGATGTCGGCCGTCGCGAGGCGCGTCTCGATCTCGTCCAATGCGACGACCTCGGCGCGGTCTGCCACCCCCCGGAAACGCAGATAGAACTCGGAGAGAAACGTCGATTCCGCGATCGCGTCGGTGCAGAGGACGTGCGCGGTGCTTGGCATCGCCTGGGCCAGGCGATGAGCGAGCCTGCCGTAGCCGGCTCCGATGTCGAGCACCTGCAGCCGCTCGCGCGTGGCGATCCTCAGGTGGCGATCCAGGAAATCGAGCTCGAGCACCGAGTCCAGCAGGTCTCGGGAGACGATCGCACCGTCGCCGGTGGCCACCGTGTGGGCCCCGAAGGCACCGTCCTCGTCGAGACGCTCGAGCAGTCCGAGCCGGTCGATCGAGCGGACGTAAAAGGCGCTCAGCAGGTAGTTGACCTCGCCCGCGCCCGCCTGGAGCGGCTCGCCGGCGGCTGTCGAGGCCGTGAAGTCGCGCGACTGCCACAGATAGGCGTTGTCACGCCGAAACCACGGGAGGCTGAGCTCGCCGGCCAGGCGCGCATCGCTCCAGACGGATGACCCGGAGGCCGGGTGTCCGGCGTAGCGGCGTCGCAGCTCGAGCAGCCGTGGGTGATCTTCGGCAAGTGCCTCGCGCACCGCCTCCGGCGCCTCGAAGGTCGGGCGAGCGGCGGCGCGATCGGGCCCGGCCGCGGGGTTGTCGGCGAGGGTGGCCGACGGCTCGGATGCCGGCGGCTCACCCGCGGCTGGCGCGGCCTGCTGGCCGCCGGCGCCCGCCTCGCGCGCGCGACGCGGTACATCGACGCGAACGAGCCTCACGCCAAAGCGCCTGAGAACCGCGTTCACGCGAGCCCCGAGCGACACGCCGGCGTTCATCGCTGCAGCATCGCACGAGCGACCGCCGGCCCGGTGGCCACCGGCGTCGCGCCTCCATCAGCCCGAGCTGTCGCGGTAGAGCTTCAGCGAGATCACGAAGAACACGATCAGGATGCCGGCCGACCAGGCGAGCGACTGCCAGACCCACTGGCCCGCCGGGCCGCCCTCCAGCAGCGCGCGCACAGCGCTGACGGTGACGCTCAACGGCTGGTTGCGCGCGAACCCCTGCAGCCAGCCGGGCATCGTCGCCACCGGGACTATCGCGTTGCTCGCGAACATCAGCACGAAGAACGGCAGGATGCCCGCGATCTGGGCGGTTTCGGGGTCGCGGGTGGCCAGGCCGATCGCCGCGTAGAGCCACGAGAACGCGTAGCCGAAGGCGAGGATCACCGCCATGCCGGCGATGATCGAGCCGGCGTCCGCGTGAAACTGGAAGCCGACGAGCAGTCCGAGGCCGACCATGATCGCCAGCGACAGCAGGCTTCGGCTGAGATCGGCGATGGTGCGGCCCGCGAGCACGGCGAAGCGCGCCATCGGCAGGCTGCGGAAGCGGTCGATGATGCCGCTCTTGAGGTCGTCGGCCAGCCCGATCGAGGTCGTCAGACCGCCGATCAGCACGGCTTCGATGAAGATCGCCGGCACCACGTAGTCGACGTAGCTGCCGCCCGGGACCTGGATCGCGCCGCCCAGCACGTAGCGGAAGAGGACGAGCAGCAGGGCCGGCTGCACGGCGCCGATCACCAGCAGCCGCGGTGTGCGGGCGATCCGCAGGAGGTTGCGCTTGGCGACGCCGCCGGTGTCGCGCAGGGCGTCGCGGACGGCGCTGCGCCGCGCGGGCCGGGGCGGTGGAGACATGGCCGCCTCGATCACGAAGCCTCCTGCGCTCGCCCGTCGCGGTCCGCCGAGCTCGCGCCGGTGAGCGCGAGGAAGACGTCGTCGAGTGAGGGACGCCGCACTCCCAGATCGTCGAGCGCGATCCCCTCCTGCTCCAAGCGCCGGCCTGCCGCGAGCAGCACCGCCGTGCCCTCCCCGGCCGAGATCGTTACGAGCTTGCGATCGGGGTCGATCCTCGGACGTCCGCCGCCGAGCGTCGCCAGCAGGGCCGCGGCGGGCTCGAGCTGTGCCGGATCGGCGACCCGCGCCTCGAGCGTCGCGCCGCCGAGCCGCGCCTTCAGCTCCTGCGAGGTTCCCGCGGCGATCACCCGACCGACGTCGATCACCACGATCTCGTGCGCGAGCCGGTCGGCCTCCTCCATGTACTGCGTCGTCAGCAGCACCGTCGTGCCGGCGGCCACGAGCTCCTCGATGAAGATCCAGACGTCGTTGCGCGTGTGCGGGTCGAGGCCCGTCGTCGGCTCGTCCAGGAACAGCACGGCCGGGCGCGCGATCAGGCTCGCGCCGATGTCGAGGCGCCGCCGCATCCCGCCCGAGTAGGTCTTGACCAGTCGATCCCCCGCCTCGAGCAGGCCGAAGCGCTCCAGCACCTCCTGCGCCCGGCGGCGGTACTCGCGCCTTTCGAGGTGATACCAGAGGCCGACCAGCTCCAGGTTCTCGCGTCCGCTCAGCAGCTCGTCGACCGCCGCGTACTGTCCCGCCAGGCCGATCAGAGGGCGCAGCGCGCGGGCATCGGCGACCACATCGCAGCCCGCCACGCGCGCGCTGCCGCCATCGGGTCGCAGCAACGTGGTGAGGATGCGGACCAGCGTCGTCTTGCCGGCGCCGTTGGGTCCCAGCAGCGCGAGCACGCGGCCGGCCGGCGCGAACACGTCGACGCCGTCGAGTGCGACGGTCGAGCCGAAGCGCTTGACGACCCCCTCGACCTCGATCGTGGCGGCGGCCATTGCCGGAGGGCCCACCACTAGTCGGCGGGCCACTCGCCGGTGCGGTCGAACTCCTCGCGTGCGTGGACCTCGCGCTCGCGGTCCGACTGGCTCTGCGGGCCGAGGCGTACGGCGACCACGCCAAGCACGACGACCAGCATGAGCGCGAGCAGGAACGTGCCGATCACCTGCTGAGCGCCGCCCCCCGGAAGCGCCAGCAGGACGAACCCCGCCAACCCGGCGACGCCCACCGTGACGATCACGACGCGCTGTCTAACCATCCGAGGCCACCCTAGTGACCGCGGAGCCGGTATGAGGGCTCGCGCACGCAGGGGCCCGTGGCGCGCTCGGCCGCGGGCGCGCGCCTGAACGCCGGCACGTTCGCGCGCGCACGGTCAGCCCGAGGAGATGGTGTGGCTCTCGGTGCCCCCGGGCGCGGCCGGGCGCGGCGGCGGACGCTCGTCCACCAGCTCGAGGCCCACCGCCGCGGACGCGGCGAATGCGAGCGCGGCGGCCGAGGGAAAGCGCCGCGCGGGATCCTTGTCGAGCGCCTGGACGATCACCGCGTCCAGGGCGACCGGCACCGACGGCCAGTGCTCGCTCGCCAGCGGCGGCTCATCGTGCAGGTGCGCCGCGATCCGCTCAGCCTCCGAGCCGCCCGGGTAGGGCACGCGCGCGGTCAGCGCCTCGTAGAGCACGCAGCCCAGCGAGTAGATGTCGGCGGCCGGCCCGACGCGCTCGCCGCGGCTCTGCTCGGGCGCCATGTAGTCAACGGTCCCGAGCCGCTCGCCCACGCCGGTCAGCCCCTCCGAGTCGAGCTCGCGGGTGACGCCGAAGTCGGACAGGTAGGCGTGCTCGACCTCGTGCAGCAGGACGTTTGCGGGCTTCACGTCGCGGTGCACGAGACCGCGCTCGTGCGCCGCGCCGAGGGCGCCCGCGATCTGGCTGACCAGCCGCACGGCGCGACGCGGGTCCAGCGGCGCCTCCGCGGCCAGCAGCTCGGCGAGGCTCGGCCCGCGCACCAGTCGCATCGCGATGAACAGCAGGCCGCCATCCTCGCGGGCCTCGTACACGGGGATCACGTGCGGGTGCTCGAGCGAAGCGGCGACGCGGGACTCGCGCACGAAGCGGGCACGAAACTCGTCGTCGTCGGCGCGCGCCGGGTCGACCAGCTTCAGCGCGACCGGCCGGTCGAGCGTCAGCTGCACCGCCTCGTAGACGACGCCCATTCCCCCACGCCCGATCAGCGAGACCAGACGGTAGCCGGCGATCACCGACTCCGGGCCGATCCCGAACGCGCGGACGCGCAGCGCGATGCCCGGGTCCGCGAGCACGGCGTCGACGACGCGCGGGTCAAAGCGCGCGAAGCGGTCGCGCAGGACGGCGAGCTCGCGGCGCTCCAGCGCGAGTGGGACGAGCACCGCCCCCGCCCCGCTGAGCAGCAGGCTCACGAGCACGGGCACGAACAGGCTGATCGTGCCGCTGTCGAAGGCGATCTGCGTGCCGACGAGCAGCGCCGCGGCGAGCGCGAGCCCGGTCCAGACCAGACGCGGCCAGCGGATCCGCCGCAGTGCCAGCAGCGGCAGGGCCAGCGCCGCGACGAGCAGCAGCAGCCAGTCGGTCAGGGCCGGCGCCGAGCGCAGTCGCGCGCCGGTCATCAGCGTCGCGATCGCGTCAGCCTCGATCTCGGGCCCTGTCATCGGCTGCGACGCCCACCCCCCCACCGTGTGCTCGTCCTGGAGGTCTCCCGCGGTGGCGCCCACGACGACGATCCGCCCGCGCACCAGCGCCGGATTGAAGGCGCGCGAGAGCACGTCCGAGAACGAGTAGGCGGGAATCGTGCCGGCGGGGCCCGGGAAGTCGATCCACTGCGAGCCGTCGTCGAACTCCGACGCGAGCGTCGCGGCCGGCACGCCTGAGGCGCGGGCGGTCGCCGCGGCGAAGCTCTGTACGCCCTCGATCTCCGCCGGGACGCGGCGGACCGCGCCGTCGCTCGCCTCCTCGAAGTCGGCGCTGCCGACGCCGATTCCGGCGGCCCGCTGATGCGCGACGCCGCCGAGCACATTCGTGGTGCCGTTGCCGTTGACCGCCGCTGCGGTCGACGCGAGCACCAGGCGCCCGCGCGCCCGCGCTGCGGCCTGGTAGAGATCGAGATCGTCGGTCGGATCGCTGGCGCTGTCGAACACGAGGTCGTAGGCGATCGTGCGCGCGCCGTCCTCGCGCAGGCGGTCGATCATCGCCGCGTCCCAGCGTCGGGCGAACGGGAAGCGGCCGTACTGCGAGCTCTCGAGCGTCTTGACGTCGATGCCGACGATCACGACGCCCGGCCAGGCTCGCTCGCTGCCGCGGACGCTGAAGCGTGCATCGACCGTCTGCAGCTCCAGCCGGTTCCCGAACGCGGTGTGCCAGGTTCCGTATCCGGCAGCCGCCGCCACGACCGCGACGGCAAGCATCGCGGCCGGGAGCCCGAGGCGGGGAGCGAGCGCAGCAGCCCGCCGCCCTAGCGGTCGGCGCCGACCAGGCCCCACGCGATCGCCCGTTCGGCGAGCTGCGCCCGCTTCTGGTTCTGCGGCAGGCGCGACACGCCAAAACGCTGGTACATCGAGCGGAGGTTCGCCTTGACCGCGTCGACGCTGAGGTGCAGCTCCTCGCTGATCTGCTGGTTGCTGGCCGGCGAGGCGAGGTGCTGCGAGCCGGCGTAGGGACGGCACAGCGCGACCAGCACCCGCCGCTGCGAGTCGCTCAGCTGATCGATCGTCACGCCGACCGAGCCGCGCAGGGTCGGCTGCGGCGCCGACTGCGGGTTGCGAAACAGGATCACCGTGGCGCCGACGCGAATCGCGTCGCCGTCGCTCAGCCGCCGCCGCCCGGCGATCCGCCCGCCGTTGACGAACGTGCCGTTGCTCGAGAGGCCGTCGTCGACCACGATCCACTCCCCCGCGACGCTCTCGATCTCGGCATGCAGCCGCGAGACCTCACCGTCCCAGGAGATCGCGACGTCCGCGCGCTCGCTGCGCCCGAGCGTGACGCGCGGGCGCGCGTCGTTGTCGAGCGGAACGATCCGCTGGCGCTCCTCGCCGTCGCGCAGCACCAGGAAGGCCCGCCCCGTACGTTCGGCGGACAGTCGCTCCTTCACCTCACCCCCGGACCGGACCACGGGCGACTCCGGGGCGTCGCTGTTGCGCGCTGACGCGTTCACGACGCCAGCGAGTGTAGTCAGGTCGCGGGCGACCCGGCGCGTCGCTCAGGCGTGGTTGGCGAGGTAGTGATGGCCCGCGCGCACGACGAACGTGCGGTGGCGCAGGTGATCGGTGACCGTCACCTGTCCCAGCGTCACGGCGATCAGCGTGCCGTCGCAGCGGTCGGCTGTGCTCCAACGCGTCCCCTGGTCGGCCGCCGTCGCGTAGTGCCCGCGCGTCGAGAAGTCGCCGTGCGCGTTGCCGAACACCTCGTTCACGACCTTCTTGGATGCGGGCGCGTGCTTCTTTTTCTTCTTCTTCGCGTTCGTGGCTTCGACCGCCGCGAGCCGCGCCATCACCCGGCGACCCGGACAGCTGGTGAAGCTGCTGACGAGGTCCAGCACCGTGACCGCGCTGCCGGGGGGCTGGGTGACGACGAAGATGCCGCCCGAGAACAGGCCGCTGGCCCCCTCCGCCGCTCCCGGCGCCGTGGCGCTCTGGATCAGCACGGTGCCGTGCCGGGCGTCGATCGTCGCGCCGAGCGGCAGCAGCTGGCCGCTGCGCAGTCGCACGAAGCCGTGCTTGCCCGGCAGCTTTATGAGGATCTCGCCTTCAGTGGCGGTCGCTCCGACCGTCGTGTTCAGCTGCGGTTGCAGCGTTGAGCCAGTGGTGAATGTCTGGTCGGGCGAAGCCTGCTGGCAGTCAGCCGCCGCACAGTCGCTCGCGACGAGCCGGTAGTGGTAGGTCGTGTAGGGCTCAAGTCCGCTCAGCGTGGCGCTGACGCTCGCGCCGGCCGGTGTGGCGACGGCCGTTGCCGGCGCCGTCTGCGAGCCGTAGGCGGCGCTCGTGCCGTACTGGAAGTCGTAGCTCACCGGAGCCTGGGGGCCTGGCAGCGCGGCGATCGTGCCCGTCAGCGTCGCGCCGGACTTCGTGACTGCGGAGATCGCCGCGAGCGTGACGTTCAGCACCGTCGCCGGAGGGCTCACGGCCGTGGTGGATGTCGTGGTGGTGGTGGTGGTGGTGGTGGTGGAAGTCGTCGTGGTCGCCGGCGGCGTGTTCGTCGCCGGCGGCTGGAGCGCCACGCGGTAGATCGAGTTGCTCGTCTGGTCGGTGAGCCACAGCGCGTCGGCCCCGCCAGGGTCAGCGACCATCGCGGTGATGTCGGCGTCGGTTGGCAGCAGCCCCGCGTACGGCGTGACCGTGCCGGTGGTGCTGATCGCGGTGAGCCCACCGTCGGTGCCGGGAGTGTCGGGCATCCACAGCCGGCCGTCGGGCCCGACGGCGAGCACATCGGGGTCGGCGTCGGGGTACTCCTTCGTCAGCTCGTAATCGGTGATCGTGCCCGAGGGGGTGATCCGCAGCACGTAGGAGGCGGCGACGGTCACCGCCGCTTCGAGCGGGCCGTCCACCTCCAGCGGCGGCTGGTAGACCAGGCCGACCCAGAGGTTGCCGTCCGGACCGACGACGATGTTGCCGAGCCGGCCCGCTGGAAGCGGCGAGTCAGCGGACGGATAGAGCGTCAGCGCGCTGGGTGACGCGGTCGGGCTGAACGTGGCGATCTGGTCCGTTCCGTCCTCGTCCGGTCCGTTTTCGGTGAACCACATGTTGGCGTCGGGGCCCAGCACGATCGAGCCGGGTTGGACGCTGAGACCATCGTTGTCGAGCAGGTCGTCGAACCCGGACGGTCCCGCCTGCGCGGTGGGTCCCGTCGGCTTGGTCCAGGCGTCGTACGGCGGTGCGAGCTCGACGATCGAGCCGCGGTCGCCGCTGACTGTGGCCCAGACGTCGCCCAGCGGGTCGGCCGCGAGGCCCGCGAAACCGTAGATGTCCTCGTCTTCGTCAAGGACCGGCGACGGCGTGACGGTTTGCGTCGCGAGCGCCAGCTCGCCGATCGCATGGACTCTGGGGGCCTGCGTGAACCACATCGTGCCGTCGCTGCCGGGCGCGATGACCTGTGCGCCGGCCAGGCCGGTCGCGCCCGTCGGCTCCTCCACCACCCCAGAACCCGAGATCGTGCCGAGCTGGCCGATCTCGTAGTTGGTCGCCGATTCGGTAAACCAGACGCTGCCGTCCGAGCCGGTCGCGAGGTCCTGCGGGCCGCCGGTGACGCCGCTCGGCCCGCTGAGCGGCGGAATCGCATAGCTCGCGACCGTCCCCGTGGGCGGGTCGGCGCCGGCGAGCGCCGCGACGGCGAGGACCGCGACACACACGAGCACGACCGCTGCTGCAGCTCCGCGCCTCATCCGGCGAGCACCCTGACGCCCTCGCCGCGGGCCTCCACAAGGTCGCCGTCGTGCAGTTGGCGGCCGCGGCGGGTCTCCTGGACACCGTTCACGCGTACGCCCTCGGCGAGCAGCAGCGCCTTGCCGTCGCCGCCCGATTCGGCGATGCCGCTGAGCTTGAGCAGCTGGCCGAGACGGATCGTCTCACCGCTGATCCTGAGCTCCTGGATCGTGGCCATCGCATGATCTTGACGAAATCTCCATGGCGGCACTGCACATCTTGATGCGGCCTTGACGCCGGCGGACCTACGCTCGCCGGCATGAACGACCTCCTCGCGATCATCCTCGGAATCGTCGCCTTCGGCGTGCTCCTGTTGATGATCGAAGCAGCCGACCGCGTATGACGACGCTCGCCTACTTCGTGGCGCACATGAGCGCCGCCGATTTCTTCGGCCTGGTCGTCTCGGTGCTGATCTGCATCTACCTGGCCTACGCCTTGGTGCGCGGGGAGAAGTTCTAGGCCATGACGGTCAACGGCTGGCTGCAGATCGTCGTCTTCTGCGCCGCGCTGATCATCGTCTCACCGTTCCTCGGCCGCTACATGGCCAAGGTCTACACCGGCGAGCGCGTCTTCCTCACGCCGGTCTTCGGTGGCTTCGAGCGTCTGCTCTACCGCTGCTTCCTGATCGATCCCAAACAGGAGCAGGACTGGAAGCGCTACGCCCGCAGCCTGATCTTCTTCTCGCTCGCCGGCTGGATCATCCTCTACGTGGTCCTGCGCACGGCGAGCATCCAGCCGTGGAACAACTACGGCGGCGTCGCCTTCCACGCCGCCCCGTGGGATGTGACGTTCAACACGGTCTCGTCGTTCCTGACGAACACCAACTGGCAGTACTACGGCGGCGAGACGACGCTGACCTACTTCAGCCAGATGATCGGCCTGACGGTGCAGAACTTCGCCTCCGCGGCCGTCGGCATCGTCGTTGCCGTCGCGCTGGTCCGCGGCATCGCCGGGCGCAGCGGCAAGAGCCTGGGCAACTTCTACTCGGATCTCGTCAAGACGATCCTCTACGTCCTGCTGCCGATCGCCTTCGTCAGCGCGCTGGTCCTGATCTCCCAGGGCTCGATCCAGAACATCGCGCACTACGTCTCGGCGCATGGCATCAGCGGCGTCGCGCAGACGATCGCGATGGGCCCCGTCGCCTCGCAGGAGGCGATCAAGATGCTCGGCACCAACGGCGGCGGCTTCTTCAACGTCAACTCGGCGCACCCGTTCGAGAACCCGAACGGCTTCACGAACTTCTACGAGATGTTCATCGTGCTGATCATCCCGGCCGGCTCTGGTCTGGATGTACGGTCGCATGGTCGGCTCGCGCCGCCAGGCGATGGCGATCTTCGCGACGATGTTCGTGATGTTCATCGGCGGCGTCACCGTCGCCTACGCCGCCGAGGCCCACGGCTCGCCGGCGCAGCACGCCGCGGGGATCCATACGCAGGTGATCGCCGACTCGACCGGCGGCAACCTCGAGGGCAAGGAGCAGCGCTTCGGCATCGCCGGCTCAGCGATCTTCGACGTCGTCACGACCGTCACCTCGTGCGGCGCCGTCAACAGCTCGATCGAGTCATACACCGGCCTGGGCGGCGCGATCCCGTTCGCCAACCTCTCGGCCAGTGAGGTGATCTTCGGCGGCGTCGGCACCGGCCTGTACTCGATGCTCGAGTACGTCCTGCTCGCGGTCTTCATCGGCGGCCTGATGGTCGGGCGAACGCCCGAGTACCTGGGCAAGAAGGTCGAGGCGAAGGAGATCAAGCTCGTCGCGATCGGGATCCTGATCACGCCGCTGGCGGCGCTCTTCTCGACCGCGCTCGCGACCGCCAGCTGCCGCGGGACGGTTCTCGATCTTCAACGGCGGGCCGCAGGGCTTCTCGGAGACCTTCTACGCCTACCTCTCCCAGGCCAACAACAACGGCTCCGCGTTCGCCGGCTACACCGGCTTCATCCAGCCGGCCGCCGGTAACGCCGGCTCGCACGGCGTGCTCTTCGCCGACCTGCTCGGCGGCTTCACCGCGATGTTCGCGCGCTACGCGCCGATCGTCTTCGCGCTCGCGATCGCCGGCGCGCTGGCCGGCAAGCGCGTCAGCCCGGTCGGGCTCGGCACGATGCGAACCGACAACGGGACCTTCGTCGTGCTGCTGATCGGCGTGATCGTCCTGGTCGGCGCGCTCACCTTCTTCCCTGCCCTCCTGCTCGGACCGATCGTCCAGGCACTGACCGGACACCTCTACAACTGATGCGCCGCGACCTTCGCACCGCCTTTCTCTCGATGATCGTCTTCACGGTCCTGCTCGGGCTCGGCTACCCGCTGCTGGTGACCGGGCTCGCCCAGGGCATCTTCCCCGGCAAGGCCAACGGCTCGCTGATCAAGCGCGACGGCGTGGTTGTCGGATCAGCCCTGATCGGCCAGCAGTTCTACGAGCCGGTGATCGGCAAGAACGGCAAGCAGGTCGTGGTCAAGGGCGTGGCGCAGACGCAGCCCGATCCGCGCTACTTCCAGACGCGCCCGTCAGGCACCGACGACAACGCCGCCGGCACGGGCTTCTCGAACCTCGGCCCCAACAACGAGACGACGCTCGTCGCCTTCCAGGGCTACATCGCCACCTATCTGGCGCTCAACAAGGCACCGGACGGCAAGCTCTACGACCCGGCGGTGACGAAGGCCTCGGAGATCCCGGTCGACGCGGTGGACGACTCGGCCTCGTCGATCGACCCCGACATCTCGGTGGCCAACGCCAGGATCCAGGCCTATCGCATCGCCACGGTGCGCGGCCTTCCGCTGAGCACGGTCGACAGCCTGGTCGCCAAATACACGACGGGCCGCAGCCTCGGCTTTCTCGGCGAGCCCGGCGTGGACGTGCTCGAACTGAACCTCGCCCTCGATCGTCTCTCAGGGAGCAAGTAGCAGATGTCGACGCAACCAGCCACCTCCGAACGGCGCGCGATCTCGCTCTTCCGCCGTGACATCGTCACGCGCGCGCTGCTCGACAGCTTCGCCAAGCTCGACCCGCGCGTGCAGATCCGCAACCCGGTGATGTTCGTCGTCGAGATCGGCGCCGTGATCACCACGGTGACCTGGTTCATCCAGCTCGGCGGAGGAAAGTCGCTCGGCGGCTACGAGCCCTCGTGGTTCACCTTCGCGATCTCGGTCTGGCTCTGGTTGACGGTCGTCTTCGCGAACATGGCCGAGGCGTTCGCCGAGGGTCGCGGCCGCGCTCAGGCCGACACGCTGCGCTCGATGCGCAAGGAGACGGTCGCGACGATGCAGGACGGCAGCACGCGGCCCGCCGCGGAGCTCTCGCGCGGCGATATCGTCGTCGTCGTCGCGGGCGAGGTGATTCCCGGTGACGGCACGGTGATCGAGGGGATCGCGACGGTTGACGAGTCTGCGATCACCGGCGAGTCCGCCCCCGTGATCCGCGAGTCGGGCGGCGACCGCAGCGCCGTCACCGGCGGCACCCGCGTCACCTCCGACCGGATCCTTGTCGAAATCACCCAGGAGCCCGGCAAGTCGTTCCTCGACCGGATGATCGCGCTCGTCGAGGGCGCCGAGCGGCGCAAGACGCCGAACGAGATCGCGCTGAACATCCTGCTGGCCGGGCTCACGCTGATCTTCATGATCGTCGTCGCCACGCTGCGCCCGTTCGGCCTCTTCGCGCACACGGCGATCTCCGAGACGACGTTGATCGCGCTGCTCGTCGCGCTGATCCCGACCACGATCGGCGCGCTGCTGTCGGCGATCGGGATCGCCGGCATGGACCGCCTCGTGCGCCGCAACGTGCTCGCGCTATCGGGCCGCGCCGTCGAAGCCTCCGGCGACGTCGACGTGCTGCTGCTGGACAAGACCGGGACGATCACGCTCGGCAACCGCCAGGCGTCCGAGTTCATCCCGATGCCGGGCGTCACCGAGGCCGAGTTGGCGGAGGTCGCGCAGCTCGCCTCGCTCGCCGACGAGACCCCCGAAGGGCGCTCGATCGTCGTGCTCGCCAAGCAGTACGGCATTCGCGAGCACGACATGACCGGCACCGACGTCACCTTCGTCCCGTTCACCGCGCAGACCCGCATGAGCGGTGTGGACTGGCACGGCCAGCAGCTGCGCAAGGGCGCCGGTGACGCCGTGATCGAGTTCGCCCGCAAGGAGGGCGGCGAGGCGCCCCCCGAACTCCAGGCTCAGCTCGATCGGATCGGTCGCGAAGGCGGCACGCCGCTCGCCGTCGCCCGCGACAGCCAGGTGCTCGGGGTCGTCTACCTCAAGGACACGATCAAGGAGGGCATGCGCGAGCGTTTCGACCAGCTGCGCGCGATGGGCATCCGCACGGTCATGGTGACCGGTGACAACCGCCTGACCGCCGCGAAGATCGCCGAGGAGTCCGGTGTCGACGACTTCCTCGCCGAGGCCACCCCCGAGGCGAAGCTGGCGCTGATCAAGGAGCAGCAGGCCAGCGGCAGACTCGTCGCGATGACCGGGGACGGCACCAACGACGCTCCCGCGCTCGCTCAGGCCGACGTCGGCGTGGCGATGAACACGGGCACCCAGGCGGCGCGGGAGGCGGGGAACATGGTCGACCTCGATTCCAACCCGACCAAGCTGATCGAGATCGTCGAGGTCGGCAAGCAGCTGCTGATCACGCGTGGTGCGCTCACGACGTTCTCGATCGCCAACGATGTCGCCAAGTACTTCGCGATCCTCCCGGCGATCTTCATCTCGACCTACGCCGCCG
This sequence comes from uncultured Solirubrobacterales bacterium, assembly GCA_963709225.1. Taxonomy (GTDB): domain Bacteria; phylum Actinomycetota; class Thermoleophilia; order Solirubrobacterales; family Solirubrobacteraceae; genus Palsa-513. The sequence goes on along the minus strand of CAVPVM010000004.1, from coordinate 652,091 downwards.
GCAGCGCCAAGGGTCCGCTCCACGTGCTCAACATCATGTCGCTCGGCACGCCGAATTCCGCCATTCTGTCGGCGATCATCTTCAACGCGATCGTGATCCCGGCGCTGATCCCACTCTCGCTGCGCGGCGTGCGCTACCGCCCGATCGGCGCCAGCGCGCTGCTGCGGCGCAACCTGTGGATCTACGGACTGGGTGGCATCATCGCCCCGTTCATCGGGATCAAGCTGATCGACCTCGTCGTTCACAACCTCCTCGGCGGCTAGTCCCCGCCCGGCCGTGAGCGTCGCGCCCCGCCGAGGAACGCACCGCGTCTTCCTCGGCATGGCCGCGGGGGTCGGCAAGACCTACCGGATGCTCCAGGAAGGGCTGGCCGAAGCCGAGAACGGACGCGACGTCGTGATCGGCTACCTGGAGGCCCATGGCCGCCGCGAGACCGAGGATCTGGCACGCGACCTCGAGATCGTCCCCCGCCGGCGCGTGATCTACCGTGACACGCCGGTCGAGGAGATGGACCTGCCGGCGATCCTGGCGCGGGCGCCCGAGCTCTGCCTGATCGACGAGCTGGCGCACACCAACGCCGCCGGCGTCGAGCACGAGAAGCGCTACCAGGACGTCGATACGGTGCTCGAAGCCGGCATCGACGTCTATTCGACGGTCAACGTGCAGCACCTGGAGAGCCTCAACGACCAGGTTGCCGAGCTGACCTCGACGCGCGTGCGCGAGACGATTCCCGACTCGGTGCTGGCGCACGCCGACGAGCTCGTGCTCGTCGACATCCCCCCGGAGGCGCTGATCGAGCGCCTGCGCGCCGGCAAGATCTATCGCCCCGACCGCGTCGAGGCGGCGCTCAACAACTTCTTCCGCATCGAGAACCTCGCGGCGCTGCGCGAGGTGGCCCTGCGTCAGGTCGCGCAGGAGGTCGAGGCCAAGCGGCTCGTTCCGAGCGCCGTGGTGCGCGACGACCGTCTCGCCAAGACCGCCGCGCCGCAGGCCGTCGGCGAACGCCTGCTTGCCCTGATCACGCTCTCGCCGCAGTCCCAGCGCGTCGTGCGCCGGGCCTGGCGCTCGGCGCAGCGGCTCGGCGCGGAGCTCGACCTGCTCTGGATCGTCAAACCCGGGCGCCTGGTCCGCGAGGAGTCCAGCGGTGAACTCGCCGCGGTGCGCCGCCTGGCCTCGGTGCTCGGGGCGCACCTGCTCGTCGAGGAGGGTGATGTGATGATCGACGTGATCACGCGCGTCGCCGAGGAGCGCGGCACGACCTACATCCTGATGGGCACCCCCCCGCACCGCAACGGCTGGCAGCGTCTGACGCAGCCCTCGCTGCTGTTTCAGATCCTGCACGCCCTGCCGGGCGTCGACCTGAGGATCGTCGCCGATCGCACACAGCGACCGAACGGGGGCGTGTGACCGTCGTCGTCGTGATCCTCGCGCTCGCCGTCGCTCGTGCTCGGTGTCGTCGCGCTGCGCGAGCGCCGCCGCGGCGGCGCCACGCCGGCGAGCGCCTCGCGGGCCCGGATCCTCTTCCCGTTCCTCGGTACGGAGCTCTCCCAGCGCGGTCTCGATGCCGCGCTGCGGATCGCGCAGATCGACGGCGCCACGCTCGTCCCGGTCTACCTGGCGCGCGTGCCGATGCACCTGCCGCTCGACACGCCGCTGCCGATCCAGTGCGACAGCGCCCTGCCGCTGCTGGAGGCGATCGAGCAGCGGGCGGCGCGCTCGGGCGTCACGGTCGACTCGCGGATCGAGCGAGGCCGCAGCTACCGCCACGCGATGCGCGAGATGACCCTCCACGAGACCTTCGACACGACGGTCGTCACGGCCGCCGACAGCGGCTCGTCGGGACTGCTACCGGACGAGATCAGCTGGCTGCTCGAGAACGTGCCGGGCGAGATCATCGTCATCCGGCCCGGCACGCAGATCGACCTGGAAGCGCTTCGACCACGCCGGCGCGGGCGGCGCAAGGAGCTCAAGCGCTAGAACGCTCGACCGTCCGAGACCGGTCGCTTACGCAGCTCTTACGGACCGGCCTAAAGTAGTGCCCGCGTTGCGCCGATGGGCTAACAATGACGGCCCAAACCGAGCCGCCGACCGGCGAACGCGGATTCACGCTCATCGAGCTGCTCGTGGTGATCCTGATCATCGGCATCCTCGCCGCGATCGCGATCCCGTCGTTCCTCAACCAGAAGAGCAAGGCCTCCGATGCCGCGGCCAAGGAACTGGCCCACACCGCTCAGGTCGCGATGGAGACGCTCGCCACCGACAACAACGGCAGCTACCTGACGGCCAACGGCAACCCCGCGGCGCTCGCCGCCTACGAATCGACGATCCAGATCATCTCCGGCAGCGGCAACGCCTTTCTCTACAGCGTCGCCGCGCCGACAACCGGTGGCTACACGGTGACGACGCAGGCGACCACCGGCGACCGCTACAGCATCACGCGCTCGCCGAACGGTGCGCTGACGCGCAGCTGCACCGGCCCCAATGGCGCCACCGTCGCCAACGCCACGGTGGTCGGCGGCTGCGTGGGGACCGCCTCCGGCGGCAGCTGGTAGTCCGCGCCGGCGACGCTGTCGGCACGGAGCGCGGTGCACGGCCCTGGGGCGCTCAGGCCGCGAAGCGGTAGCCGATCCCTGAATCCGTGCGGATGAAGCGCGGGCGGTCAGCGCCGCCCTGGAGCTTGCGCCGCAGGTTCGCGATGTGCGTGCGCAGCAACGGCGTGGCGTCCGCGTACTCGGGGCCCCAGACTTCGGTCAGAAGCTTTCGGTGCGTCATCAGCAGGCCTCGGTTCAGGGCCAGCGCACGCAGCAGGGCGAACTCCAGCGGCGTCAGGTGCACCTCCTCCCCGTCGAGGATCACGGCATGGCCGGCCAGGTCGACCACGAGCCCGTCGGCCTCGATCGTAGGTTCGGTCGCGGCGCGCCCCGCGCGCCGCAGAACCGCCTGCACCCTTGCCACCAGTTCGGCCGGAGCGAACGGCTTCGTCACGTAGTCGTCCGCCCCACTCTGCAGCGCTCGCACCTTCATGTCCTCGTCCGTGACCGCCGAGAGCACGATGATCGGCAGCTCGCTCCAGCTGCGCAGCTCGCGGCAGACCTCGATGCCCGGTCGATCGGGCAGCATCAGGTCGATGATCGCGGCATGCGGCCCGCCAACCGCGGCACGGTCCAGCGCCTCCTCGGCCGTCGTACTCGTCAACACCTCGTAGCCCGCGCCCCGCAACACCAGCCGCAGCGCCCGCAGGATCTGCGGGTCGTCATCGCACACCAGGATCCGTTCACCGGCCATCAGGCTGCCGCCGCGCTCTCGCGTAAGCCGTTGACCCCGACCGGGAACTCGACGACGAAGCTCGTGCCCTGGCCAGGCAGCGACTCGACCGAGATGCGCCCCCCATTGACCTCGATGAAGCCCTTCGCGATCGCCAGGCCCAGCCCGGACCCCTGGTGGGTCGGCGGTTGGCCAGGCGAGCGATAGAACGGCATGAAGATCCGTTCCAGTTCCCCCGGCCGGATCCCCGGCCCCTGGTCAACGATCCGTACGCGCACGCGCTCGCCGACCACCCGCGCGCGAATCGACACCGGCTTGCCGCCGGAGTAGCGCACCGCGTTCTCGATCAGGTTGGCAAAGGCTCGCTCCAGCTGGCTCGAGTCGCCTTCGAGCAGCGGGAGATCGTCGTCGATCGACAGCCTCACCAGCCGGGGATCGCTCGCGACGTGCTCGACGGCCTCGCCGATCACCTCGTCCAGCGAGTAGGCCTCGACCCGCTGCTCCGCCGCGCCGGACTCGAGTCGCGACAGGTCCAACAGTTTCTCCACCAATGCCGCGAGGCGCGTCGCAGACTCCAGCACGACGTCGCGGACCTCCCCGACCTCCTCGGCCTTGGGGTCGCGGGGATCGAGCGCAGCCGCGGCCGAGAGGATCGCCGTCAGCGGCGTGCGCAGGTCGTGGGAGACCGCGCGCAGCAGCGCCGTCTTCATCTCGTCGTTGCGGCGCAGCGCGGCCGTCTCGATGACCTCGGCCTGAAGGTCGGCGCGGTGAAGCGCGGCGGCCAGAACCGATTGGAGCGCGGGGACGATCCGTTCGACGATGCGCTCGCGGTCGGCGGTGGCAAAGGCCGCCGGGAGCACGAGTGTGCCGATCATGCGATCGCCCTCGCGCAGGGCGAAGGTGGAGCGCCGCTCGTCGCTCTCGACCTCACCGAGCTCGATCGCGGCCGACGACGCACCGATCGCCGAGGCGATGCGCTGTGCTGTCACGGCCAGCGAGCCTGTGAGGTCGGCTCCGGCGAGCAGCGTGTGCGCCATCTCCGTCGCCAGGTCGGCTTCCCGCCGGCGGCGGTCGGCCTCGTCGGCGCGCGCCCGGGCGAGATCGGCGACCAGGCCCGTGGCGGCAGCGACCACGAGGAACGACGCCAGCGCGACCCAGTTTCGATGGTCGGCGAGTGTCAGCCGCCCGATCGGCGGGAGGTGGAAGTAGTTGTAGGCCACCGCACTGAGCAGCGCGGTGGCGAAGCCGAGGCGGATCCCCCAGTAGGTCGAGACGACGACGACGCCGATCAGGTAGACGACACCGAGCGAGACGACCGGTGCGACGTGCGCCAGCGGGTAGATCGCGAGCGTTTCGAGTGCGGTGCCGGCGAACGCCAGCGCGACGCCGATCGCAAGCGACGGTCGTGCGCTGCGAAGGATCAGCGGCGAGATTGAGCGCGTGCGCATCGGCGTCACCAATCTTCCTCCTCGCGAGCGACGGTGTCCGCCCTGCGGTGTGCGTGCCGCTCGGTGCGGCTGCTCAGCTCAGCACGCGCCGTCGGAAGTTGCGAAGCCCGAGCGTCAGGAAAAGCGCGCAGAAGCCCAGCAGCGCCGGATAGACGACGTACAGGTGCATGTTGTGCGAGTTTGCGGTGAGGCCGGCGCGCAGGCCCTCGTTGACATAGATCAGCGGATTGAACAGCACGATGATCTGCAGCCAGTGGACGCCTCCGACGGTCAGCGGCGCCAGACGGCTCCACTGGTAGTACGTGCCGCCGAGGAACGTGATCGGCAGCACCACGAAACCGAACATCAGCCCGATGTTGCGCGGCTCGAACGCCGTGCCGAGCAGCAGGCCGAGCGAGGTCATCATCACGCAGGCGAGCGGGATCACGGTCACGACGATGGCCCAGTGCGCGGCGAGGTGCGCGTGCACCCCTGGCGCGTGCACAACCGCCGCGATCGGGAAGACGATCAGCGCTGCCAGCAGGCCCTGGGCCGCCCCGGACAGGACCTTCGAAACCGCGACCAGCCAGATCGGGCACGGCGCCTGCACGCGGTCCTCGATCTCGCGGGTGTAGCCGAACTCGGTAGCGAGCGCGAGGGCCACCGCCTGGATGCCCTGGAACATGATCGAGATGCCGACCACGCCGGGAACGAGCACGGTCGCGAAACCCGACTCCGCTACGGCGCCGTGGCCGGCCCCCACGCCCTGACCGATGCTCGGGAAGACGTAGAGGAAGACGAACACCAACAGGAACGGCTGGATCACGGTGCGAATCACGAACTCGACGGAGTGCTTGCGCAGCACCACGAGGTCGCGCACGATCAGCGCCCGCAGTGCGACACGGCTGGCGGCCGCGGCGCTGCGCGCCGGGGTTGCGAGGATCCGGTGCGAAACCGCCGGCGGATCGGCGACGTTCGAGCCGGCCGTCATTCGCGCAGATCCTTGCCGGTCAGGTTGATGAACACGGTCTCGAGGCTCGGCTCGGAGACCGCGAGGTCGGCGATTTCGAAGCCGGCGCCCTCAGCCGCGTTGACGACGCTCGGCACCAGGCGCTCGGCATCGCGAACGTGCAGCTCGACGCCGCTCTCGATCTCGCGCGTGCGGCGCACCCAGGGGAGCTCCGCGCTCAGCGCGGCAGCCAGCGCCGCGCTGTCCCCCCTCGCCTTCAACGTCACGATCGTGTCGACGCCAACCGACTGCTTGAGCGCCTGTGGGGTGTCGAGCGCAAGGATCCTGCCGTGATCCATGATCGCGACGCGGCCGCATAGTTGGTCGGCCTCCTCCATGTAGTGCGTCGTGAGCATGATCGTCTGCCCGTCGCGATTCAGCTCGCCGAGGATCTCCCACAGAGCCAGGCGGCTCTGCGGGTCAAGTCCGGCCGTCGGCTCGTCGAGGAACAGCACCGCCGGGCGATGGAATATCGCGCGCGCAACCATCAGGCGCTGGGCCATGCCGCCCGACAGCGCGTAGACCGACGCCTTCGCCCATCGCGAGAGCTGGAACTGCTCGAGCAGCCGGTCGGCGATCTGCCCCGACTCGTGGGCCGCGATGCCGAACAGACGTCCGTGGAAGTAGAGGTTCTCGCGCACCGTCAGTTGCCGGTCGAGGGTGTTCTGCTGCGACACGATGCCGATCAGCTGCTTGGCCAGCGTCGGATGCGAGACGACGTCGATCGCCCCCACGAAGGCAGACCCGGATGTGGGTACGACACGCGTCGTCAGCATTCCGGCCGTCGTCGTCTTGCCGGCGCCGTTCGGCCCGAGCAGGCCGAAGACCTCGCCTGCGCGGATGCTCAGATTGAGCCGATCGACGGCCGCGAAGTCGGTTCCCGCGTAGACCTTGGTCAGGTCGACCGTGCGAATCATCTCGACGCCGCCACCGCCGGCGCCGGCGGGCTCGGCGTGGTCCTCGACTGCTTGCGGCGTGGTTGCCATCGATGCTTGCCCCGCTGCTGGTCGCGGATCTCCCGTAGCGGGCAAGAATAGCTGGCGGGTCGAGTGGCCCAAGCGGGCGCGCGCGAGACGCGCGCCGCTCCGCCACCTCAGGGGTGCAGCTGGCGGCGACTCTCGCGTTCGACGATCCGGATCGCGCTCGTCGGGCAGCTCTCCGCGGCCGCCAGCATCAGCTCGGCGGGTCCCTCGCCGATCACGGTGGACAGCCCGTCCTCGACGCGAAAGAGCTCCGGGGCGACCTCCTCGCAGTCGCCGTGCGCGATACAGGCATTCGGGTCGATCAGGGCGATCAGGGTCACAAGGGGCTCCGGTTCCCTAGGGCGGGCGCGGCGGGCGAATCCTAGGCGCTCGGCGGCCGGCGGTGGGCTCCCGAGCGCCCCCGGCGCACCGATGGCCTAGGCTCGTCTGTGGTGTTGACCGAACGCACAGACATCCGCAACGTCGCAATCGTCGCCCACGTCGACCATGGAAAGACGACGCTGGTCGACGCCATGCTCTGGCAGTCAGGGGCGTTCCGCGCGAACCAGGAGGTGGCCTCGCGGGTCATGGACTCGATGGACCTGGAGCGCGAGAAGGGCATCACGATCCTCGCCAAGAACACCTCGGTCCGCTACCGCGGGGTCAAGCTCAACATCATCGACACGCCCGGCCACTCCGATTTCGGCGGCGAGGTGGAGCGCGGTCTGACGATGGTGGACGGCGTTCTCCTGCTCGTCGACGCGAGCGAGGGGCCGCTGCCCCAGACGCGCTTCGTGCTGCGCAAGGCGCTCGACGCGGACCTGCCCGTGATCCTCGTCGTCAACAAGGTGGACCGCCCCGACGCGCGGATCGGCGATGTCGTCAACGAGGTCTACGAGTTGTTCCTGGACCTCGACGCCACGGAGCGCCAGATCGAGTTCCCGATCGTCTACACGAACGCCAGGGCGGGTTGGGCGGCGCTCGAGGAGGGCGCTGTCGGCACCGATCTCGGTCCGTTGATGGACCTCCTGCTGGAGCACATCCCGGCGCCGACCTACGACACCGAGCACCCGTTCCAGGCGCTCGTCACCAACCTCGACGCGTCGCCGTACGTCGGTCGCCTCGCGCTCTGCCGCGTACGCCACGGAACCGTCCGCCGCGGCCAGCCGGTCGCCTGGTGCCGCGCCGACGGCACGATCGAGCGTGCCTCGATCGGCGAGCTCTATGTGACCGACGCACTCGATCGCGTCGAGACCGACGAGGCCGGCCCCGGCGAGATCATCGCCGTGGCCGGGATCGCCGAGGTGACGATCGGCGAGACGCTCGCTGACCCCGACGATCCCCGCCCGCTGCCGGTGATCACGGTCGATGAGCCGTCGTTGTCGGTGACGATCGGGATCAACACCTCCCCGCTGGCCGGCCGCAGCGGCACGAAGCTCACCGCCCGCCAGATCAAGAACCGCCTCGACGCGGAGCTCGTCGGCAACGTCTCGCTGCGCGTTCGCGACACCGAGCGGCCCGACGCCTGGGAGGTTCAGGGCCGCGGAGAGCTTCAGCTCGCCGTGCTCGTCGAGATCATGCGCCGCGAGGGCTTCGAGCTGACCGTCGGCCAACCCCAGGTGCTGACCCGCGAGGTCGACGGGCGCGTGCACGAGCCGGTTGAGCTGCTGGCGATCGACGTGCCGGAGGACTACGTGGGCGTCGTCACCCAGCTCGTCGCGCTCCGCAAGGGCCGGCTCGAGCAGATGGTCAACCACGGCACCGGCTGGGTGCGCATGGAGTACCTCGTGCCGGCACGCGGGCTGATCGGCTTCCGCACCGAGTTCCTCACCGAGACGCGCGGCACCGGCCTCCTGCACCACGTCTTCGACCGCTGGGAGCCATGGGCGGGCGAGCTGCGGATGCGCCCGACGGGAGCCCTGGTCGCCGACCGCGATGGCGTTGCGGCGCAGTTCGCGCTGATGAACCTCCAGGAGCGCGGCAGCCTGTTCGTCGGCCCCGGCGATCCGCTCTATGAGGGGATGATCGTCGGCGAGAACGCCCGCGCCGAGGATCTCGATGTGAACGCCTCGAAGGAGAAGCATCTGACGAACATCCGCTCCTCGACGGCGGACGTGCTCGTGCGCCTGGTGCCCCATCGCCAGCTCTCGCTCGACCAGGCGCTCGAGTTGCTGCGCAGCGACGAGTGCGCCGAGGTGACCCCGGACGCCGTCCGCCTGCGCAAGGTCGTGCTCACGCGGGTCGACCGGGTCAGGGTCGCGCGCCGCGCGCGCGCCTAGCCGCTGCCCGATCTAGCGGCCGGAGCGCCGGCGCGCCCGGCGAGCAGCCTTCGCCTTTGCACGGGAGCGCTTGATGCGCTCGGTCCGCGGCGCGGCCGTGCCGCGCTCGCGGTCGATCTCGCGCGCCGCGTGGCGCGGCGCGTGGACGCGCGCATCCCTGCGGATGACGTAGATGATGGTGCCGAACACGGCGAGCGCCACGATCCCGATGCCTGCCTCCTGGAGGGCCGAAAGCCCGCCGCTGGAGCTGGACGGCAGCGTGACGGGCGGCGCCGTCGTCAGTGATGAAGTCGTCGTGCTGCTGGTCGTGCTCGCCGCGCTGCCAAGCCCGCTGGCGAGCGCACCGGCCGGCAGCGCGAGCGCGGCACAAGCGGCCGCCACAACGGTCGCTGCGCGGACGCCGGAGTTTCGAAGGTTCATCGCGCCCAATATATCCGCCGCCGGTCCCTAGACTACGAGGCAGTGCCTCCCAAGCAGCGTCAGATCCGCCTCGAGCAGCGCATCGGCCCGGATGTCATGGAGCAGATGCAGACCCGCACGAACGAGCAGCTCGAGGCCGAGCGCAAGCATCGTTCCGTCGCCTACGCGATTCTCGGGGCGCGCGCCGCCGAGCGCTACGACGCGGAGACCGCTCGTGGCTGGTTCCAGAAGGCGATGGTCGCCTCGACGCACCCGCAGGAGCGGATGCAGATCAGGCGCATGGCCGACGCCTCGCTCGCACTGGCCGAGCGCCGCGCCGGCGACCTCAAGACGGCGGTCGAGAAACTCGGCCAGGAGGCGCCTTCTGCGCGCGCGCTGTTCGGCCTGCGGGTCATGGGACTGATCGCCCCACCAAAGTCGATGGGCATCGTTGCCCGCCTGCGCGGCATCCTGATCGCGCTCGCCGCGGTGATCGTGATCATCGCGATCGGCACGGGCATCGTCGAGCTGATCTCGCTCCCCTCGGGCCGGCTGAGCCTGCCGCCCGCGGTCCTGCTCGGCGTCATCCTCGATGCCGTCGTGCTCGCGATCCTCGCCGCGTTTGGCCGCCGCCGGCAGAAGGCCGCGCGCGCCAAGGCGGCCGGCGGATCCTGAGCTGCCGGGCGGCGCCACCGTCGCCCTCGGCCCGCGTGTGCGCACGAGCCGTGTGTCGGGAGATCGACGAAATGCCTCCCAAGCGCACACACCACAAGCACTCCTCGACCAAGGGCTATCGCCGCGTCCTGGACCGCCTCGCCGACCATCCGGCGGTCCACCGCGTCGCAACCGGGCGCGTGACGCCGCGCATGGGCGCGGGACGCCCCGTCGCGCTGATCTCGAAGGTTCGCCCGGTGGCCTCCGGCCTGTCGATCACGATCAACATGGCCGGCGCGATCATCGATGCCTACGTGATCACCGATCAGCCCGATGAGGTGGCCGCCTTCATGGCCGAGCAGGGCTGGACGCAGACGTGAGCCCCGACCCCCGGGCGACGCTCGCGCGCACCGCCGGCCGCGTCCTGCGCGCCCGCGGCCGGGGCGGCACGAGCCTGCCCGGCAAGCTGATGCTGGCGATGGATCCGCAGGCGATCGCGCGGCTCGCGAAACCACTCGCGCTCGGAAGCGTCGTCGTGTCGGCGACCAACGGCAAGACCACGACCGCCGGCTTCGCGTCATCGATCCTCGCAGCGGCCGGCATCCCGATCGTGCACAACATGGCCGGCGCGAACATGTCCGGCGGCGTGGTTTCCGCGCTGCTCGAGCGCCAGCCGGCTGACCAGCTCGGCCTGTTCGAGGTCGATGAGTTCTGGCTCGACTCGGTGGCGAGCACGCTGGCGCCGCGCGCACTGGTCTTGGCCAACCTGTTCCGCGACCAGCTCGACCGCTACGGCGAGCTCGAGACGATCGGCGAGCGCTGGGCGGCGCTCGTGACGACGCTGGCAGCGACGCTCGTCCTCAATGCCGACGACCCGCTGATCGCGGACCTCGGGCGCGGACGCGAGGGCACGATCTACTTCGGCATCGACGATCCCTCCGCGGCAAGCGGGGCGGGCCTCGCCCACGCCTCCGATTCGAAGTACTGCCGGCGCTGCGGCACCGCCTACGCCTACGCGCAGGTCTACATCGCTCACCTCGGCGTCTACAGCTGCCCGGGCTGTGGAGCGAGCCGGCCGCAGCCGGCGGTCAGCGCCCAGCGGGTCACGCTCGATGGGCTGGCTGGGGCGTCGTTCGAGCTGCGCACTCCGTCCGCCACGAGGACGGTGAAGATCGCGCTTCCCGGCCTCTACAACGTCTACAACGCACTCGCCGCCGCGGCTCTGGCCGTCGCCCTCGAGATCGACCCGGAGACGATCGCCCGCGGCCTCGAATCGGCCACCGCGGTGTTCGGCCGAGGCGAGCGCGTGTCGGTCGGCGACCGCGAGCTGTCGATCCTGCTGATCAAGAATCCCGCCGGCGCGAACGAGGTGCTGCGGCTGCTCGGCTCGCAGGACGGGATGCACGACATCCTTCCCATCCTCAACGACCGGATCGCCGACGGCCGTGACGTCTCCTGGATCTGGGACGCCGACTTCGAGACCCTGGCTCCGCGTGTGCGCCACGCGACCTGCTCGGGGACGCGCGCGCAGGAGCTGGCGCTGCGGCTGAAGTACGCCGGGGTGCCCACCGAGCGGATCAGCGTCGAGCCCGACCTCGCGGCCGCCTTGCGAGACGCGCTTGCGCGGTCCGAGGGAGAGCTGTACGCGCTGCCCACCTACACGGCGATGCTTGCCCTGCGCGAGCTGCTCGCGCGCGGCGGCCTGGCCGGGAGCTCGTGGTCGCGCTGATGAGCGCCGCCGATGCGGTCATCTGGCACGACCTCGAGTGCGGCGGCTACCGCGCCGACCTCCCCCACTGGCTCGCCCTCGCCGAACGCCACGCGGGTGCGGTTCTGGACGTCGGCGCCGGCACCGGCCGGGTCGCGCTCGCGCTAGCCCGCGCCGGCCACAGCGTGCTGGCGCTCGAGCGCGACGCGGCGCTCGCCGGCGAGCTCGCGCGTCGCGCCGAGGGCCTTGCGGTCGAGGTGATTCGTGCGGATGCCTGCTCGTTCACGCTGGCAGCCCCGGTCGCGCTGGCGATCGTGCCGATGCAGACGATTCACCTGTTCGCCGACCGCGACGCGTTCCTGCGCTGCGCCCGTCGCTCGCTTGCGCCGGGGGGCCTGCTCGCGGTGGCGCTGCTCGGCGAGGGCGTTGAGCCGTTCGAGCTCGAACTCGAGCCGGATGTCGTCCAGATCCATGCGCTGCGCTACGAGAGCACCCCAACGGCGCTGCGACGCGACGGCGGCGCCGTGCTGCTCGAACGGCGCCGCACGCGAATCGCCGCCGGCGGTGCGCGCTTTGCCGCAATCGACGTGACGCGGCTTGAGCCCTGTGACGGCGCGACGCTCGCCGCGCAGGCCCGAGCGGCAGGCTTCGAGCCGCTCGAGAGCATCGTGATCGAACCGACAGTCGAGCACGTCGGCAGCGAGATCGTGTGCCTGGGGGTGCCGGCGTGATCCTCCGCGTGTGCGCGCTCTACCCGGACCTGATGAACATCTATGCCGACCGCGGCAACCTGCTGATGCTCGAGCGCCGCTGCGCGTGGCGCGGCATCGGCTGGCAGCTGCACGAGAGCACGCTCGGCGCGACGCTCCGCGACGAGCACGACCTCTACTACATCGGCGGCGGTCAGGACGCCGACCAGCGCCGCTGCGCTGCCGACCTGCTCGAACGCAAGGCCGACGCGCTACGCGCCGCCGCCGCCCGCGAGGCGGTCGTGCTCGGCGTCTGCGGCGGCTACCAGCTGCTCGGGCACTCCTACCAGCTCGGCGAGGAGACGATCCCGGGCGTCGGCCTGCTCGACCTGCACACAGTCCGCTCCGACCAGCCGCGCTTGATCGGGAACGTCGCGCTGCGCCTCGCCGAGGGCACGCTCGCCGGCTTCGAGAACCACGGCGGCCGCACGCAGCTTGCCGCCGGCCAGGAACCGCTCGGCCGCGTGCTGCGCGGCCACGGCAACGACGGCCGCAGCGGCTTTGAGGGCGCGCGTCGTGGGAGCGTGATCGGCACCTACGTGCACGGCCCGCTGCTGCCCAAGAACGCCTGGTTCTGCGACTGGCTGACGGCGCGTGCGCTGCGCGTCGAGCCGGAGTCGCTGGCCCCGCTCGATGACGCCCTCGAGCGCGCCGCGCACGCTGCCGCTCTGCGTGCCGCGGGCGTCAGCGCCTGAGAAGCTCAGCAGGGCGCCGGGAGCCGTGGGACCCGCGCCGGTTGCGCGCGAGCGTCCGCGGCCCGAAACCGACGAATCAGCCGCTCGAGCCGAAGCCGCGCGCGTCGCGCTCGCTTGACTGAAGCGCATCGACTTCGACGACCGCCACGGCCGCGAAGGCGACGACCAGCAATTGGGCGATGCGGTCCCCGGCTGCGAGTTCGAAGGCAGCATCGGTGTCGGTGTTCAGGAGCAGGACGCGCAGCTCGCCGCGGTAGCCGGCGTCGATCAGGCCCGGCGCGTTGACGAGCGCGATCCCGTGTCGCAGCGCCAGTCCCGAGCGCGGCAGCACGAGCCCCGCGTGACCTTCGGGGATCGCGACCGCCAGGCCCGTGCCGACGCTCTCGCGTTGACCCGGTCCGATGCGCGCGGCATGCGCGGCGTAGAGATCGAGCCCGGCGTCGCCGTCGTAGGCACGCGTCGGCAGCACCGCGTCGGGCGCCAGGCGGGCGACGTGGAGCGTCATGAGCTCGGGCGCGGAGCGGCGAAGCGAGCGAAGCGCGCCGCGCTCGCGGCGGGCAGCAGCGCGCGGACGTGGACGCCGTCGGGCATGTCCTCGCGGTCGAGCTCGCCGGCGAGCTCGTGCAGCTCTGCGAGCCGCGCGCCCTCGGCGTAAGGGAGCACCAGATCGACGGTGGCCAGCGAGCTGACGAAGATCTCATCGATCCGCGCGCGCAGCGCATCGAGCCCCGCGCCGGTCTCGGCGGACACGAGCAGGGCGTCACGGTGGCCATTGACTGCGCGCGTCCGCCCGAGCTCGTCAAGCAGGTCGGCCTTGTTGAGGACCAGCAGGCGTGGACGCTCGCCCGCCCCGATCTCCTCGAGCACGTCCTCCACGGCGCGGGTCATTGCCGCGACGTCCCGCTCGTCGGCGCTCGAGTCGACGACGTGCAGGATCAGGGCGGCGCGGCTGGTCTCCTCCAGTGTGGCCGCGAAGGCGTCGACCAGCTGGTGGGGCAGCTTGCGGATGAAACCGACCGTGTCGCTGAGCAGGTACGTGCGCCCGTTGATTTCAAGCGCGCGCGTGGTCGGGTCGAGCGTCTGGAAGAGCCGGTCCGCGACCGCCACCTCCGAGCCGGTCAGCGCGTTCAGCAGCGTCGACTTTCCGGCGTTGGTGTAGCCGGCGAGCGCGATCTGCGGCAGCGCCGAGCGCTCGCGTTCGCTGCGCATCACCTGCCGCGAGGCGTGCACGTCGCGCAGGCGCCGGCGCAGCACCGCGATGCGGTTGCGGGCGAGCCGACGGTCGGTCTCGATCTGCGTCTCGCCCGGCCCGCGGGTGCCGACGCCGCCGCCGAGTCGCTCGAGGTGCGACCACAGGCCACGCATGCGCGCGAGGTTGTACTCGAGCTGGGCCAGCTCGACCTGCAGCTTGCCCTCGGCGCTGCCGGCGTGACGGGCGAAGATGTCGAGAATGATCGCCGTTCGGTCGACGACGGCGATCCCGAGCGCCCCCTCGAGCGTGCGCTCCTGGCGCGGGGAGAGCTCGTCGTCGCAGGCGATCACGTTCGCATCAAGCTCGGCGGCGAGGGCCTTCAGCTCCTCGAGCTTGCCCGAGCCGAGGTAGCTGTTGGGGTGCGGCTGTTCGCGCTGCTGGATCAGCTCGCCGACGACCGCGACACCCGCCGTCCGCAGCAGCTCGCGCAGCTCGGCGAGGTCCTCGGCGGCCGGCTGGGAGGCGATGCAGATCGCGCGCTGGCGCGCGCGACCCTCACGCGGGGCGTACTCGCCGGAGCTGCTGCGCGACCGTGGGTGCTGTGCCACTGTCGATCAATCATCGCGCACGGACGGCGCGAGCCCTCGGCCGGTGCGCGTTTGGCTGTTTGAGGGCGCTCGTTCGATCACGGGGGTGCCCAGGTGCCGGGCTCGCGCGCGATCGAGCGGACCACGATTCAAGCGGCGAGCTTGCCGAGCCGTTCGACCGCCTCCGCGAGACGATCGTCGGGCGTCGTCAGCGAGATGCGGAAGAACCCCTCGCCGTTGGGGCCATAGGCGCCGCCGGGCGAGAGCACGACAGCCGCCTGCTCGAGCACGTGCTCACAGTAGGCCGCGGCGCTGGCGAATCCGTCGGGCACCGGCGCCCAGATGTAGATCGTCCCCCGCGGCGGCTTGACGTCGACGCCGATTGCGGCCAGCGCGTCGCAGACGAGGTCGCGGCGGCGCTCATAGATCCGGTTCATCTCGGCCTTGTAATGGTCCAGCTGCGGCGAGAGCGCTGCCGCGCCGGCCAGCTGAACCGCCTCGAACAGCCCGGAGTCGACGTTCGTCTTGAGCCTCCAGTAGGAGGCGATCGCCTGCGGGTTGCCGACGATCGCGGCGCACCGCCAGCCGGTCATGTTGTAGCCCTTGGAGAGCGAGAACACCTCGACACCCACGTCCTTGGCGCCCGGCGTCGCCAGGAACGACGGCGCGACGTAGTCGCCGTAGGTCGTCTCGGAGTAGGCGTTGTCATGCACGATCAGGATGTCGTTGTCGGCGCCGAAGCGCACCAGGCGCTCGAAGAAGCCCTCCGGCACGACCGCCCCGGTCGGGTTGTTGGGGTAGTTGACGAACAGCAGCCGGGCTCGCGCGCGCGTCGCCGCATCGATCGCGTCCAGGTCGGGGACGAAGCCGAGCTCCGGGACCAGCGGCATCAGAACCGGTTCTGCGCCGGCGAGCAACGGCCCCCCGGTGTACACCGGATAGCCCGGATCGGCCGCCAGCGCGGCGTCACCGGGGTCGAGGAACGCAAGGTTGAGATTGAAGATGCACTCCTTGGCGCCGATCGCCGGCATCACCTCGCTGTCGTGGTCCAAGGTGACGGCGAAGCGGCGTCCGTAGAAGCTCGCGACGGCCTCGCGAAACTCCTCGCGCCCACGGTTGCTCGGGTAGGTGTGTGTCGAGGGGTTGGCCAGGGCGCGCTGCGCGGCCTCCACGATCGGGGGAAAGGTCGGGACGTCCGGGTCCCCGATCCCGAGCGTGATGACGTCGATCCCGGCGGCGCGCTTGTCGGCGATCTTGCGTTCGAGTTGGGCGAACAGGTACGGCGGTATGCGCTCGAGGCGGTCACTGTGTCTCATTGAGCTCCTTGCTGAAATCCTCCGAGAGCGTACCTGCGCAGATCGGCACGGCCCAGCCCGTCAGCGTCACGCCCAGCTCCCCGTCCAGCTCGACGTCGAGCTCGCCACCGTCGAGCACCACCACGATCTGGCGCGGCCCGCCGGCGAGGTGGTGCGCGACCGCCGCGCCGCAGGCGCCGGTCCCGGAGGAGAGGGTCTCGCCGGCGCCTCGCTCGAAGATGCGGGCGCGGATCACGCCCGGCTCGAGCTCGCGGTACCACGACACGTTCGTGCGGTTCGGGAACAGCGGGTGATGCTCGATCGCCGGTCCGATCAACGGCAGGTCGAGCTCCTCCAGCTCCTCACACGCGATCGCACACTGCGGGTTGCCGATCGAAACATGCTGAAAGCGCCACGCGCGTCCATCCGCCTCGAGCTCTCCGCGCCCGTCCTGCGGCCCCGTGGGGTAGTCCTTGGAGCGTGTCGTTGCGTGACCCATCTCGATCGCTGCGCTCGCCGGCCCGGTGATCGTGGCGCTGATCGGTCCGGCGGCGGTGAGGATCGAGAACTCGTCGCGCTCCACCCGGCCGCGCCGGCGAAGATAGATCATCGCCTGGCGCGAGCCGTTGCCCGACAGCTCGGCCTCCGAACCGTCGGGGTTGAAGATTCGCAGCGCAGCAACGTGGGCCGGGTCGCCGCTCGGCTCAAGCAGCAGGACGCCGTCCGAGCCGATTCCGCGATGGGGGTCGCAGAGCTTGCGCACCCGCGCGGGGGTGAGCGCCCATGGGAGCTCGTCCGATTCGACGATCAGGTAGTCGTTGCCGAGGGCCTGCCACTTCTCGAAGCGCATGCAGCGGCGATCATCGCAGCGCATCCGCCAGCTCGTCGGGCGAACGTCCGGTCGCGTCGAGCAACTCGACGCCGGCAAGCTTGCGCATCCAGGTGAGCTGGCGCTTGGCGTAGTTACGGGTGCGGCGCTTCATCGCCTCGACGTCTCCGGCCAGCAGCTCCTCGAAGCCGAGCGCCGCCCGGGCCGTCGAAGACGCACCCGCGCGATGTGCCGCCCGCACCTCCTCGATCGCCCCCGCCGCGACCATCGCGTCGACGCGGCGGTCGATGCGCTCGTAGAGCTCCGCCCGCTCCATCGTCAGCCCGACCAGCCGGGTGGGCCGGCGGACCTGCTCGCTCCACAGCTGTGACTCCCCCTGTGGCGGCTCGAGCGCACCGATTTCCTCGAGCTCCAGGGCGCGCACGATGCGGTGGCGGTCGCCCGGCTCGATACCCGCCGCCGCCCACGGCGCGCGCTGCGCCAGAAGCGCGTGCAGCGCCTCCGGGCCACGCTGTTCGAGCGCCGCGTTCCAGCGCTCGCGGGCCCCCGGCGGCGGCGGCGGGCGCAGCGCCAGCTCGGTCAGGGCGGCCCGCAGGTACAGGCCGGTGCCTCCGAGCACGATCGGCGTGGCGCCGTCGTCGAGCAGCTCGTCGATCTGTGCGTGTGCGAGGGCGGCATATTCGGCGACGCTGAAGCGCGCATCGACCGGCAGGAACGACACGAGCCGATGCTCGAGCCGGGCCTGCTCCGCCGCGGTTGCCACGCCCGTGAGGATCTCCAGTCCGGCGTAGACCTGGAGCGCATCGGCCGAGACCGCCACCGGCCTCTCCCCCTGCTTGCGCAGCCGCTCGCCCAGCGCCAGCGCGACGTCGGTCTTTCCGACGGCGGTCGGGCCGAACAGTGCGATCAGGCGCTCGGGCAAGGCCCAAGTATCGTGACGCGCGTGCCAACCCGCGTCGATGCACGATGACGATCGCAACACTCCGCGGCGCTCGTGTCCTGCTCACGGGCGCCAGCGGCGGGATCGGCCAGGTGACCGCCCGCCGGCTCTCCCGCGAAGGCGCACAGCTGGTGCTGACGGGCCGCCGTACCGACATCCTCGACACGCTCGCCGCGGAACTCGAGGCGCGGGCGGTGACGGCCGATCTCTCACGCCGCGAGGAGGTGGACCGCCTGCTGGAGGCGGCGGGTGAGATCGACGTCCTGATCGCCAACGCCGCCACGCCCGCCACGGGACGGCTCCAGTCGCTCGACCAGGACCGCATCGACCGGGCGATCGAGGTCAATCTCCGCGCTCCGGCGGCGCTGGCTCGCGGCCTGGCCGCCGGGATGGCGGCGCGCGGCAGTGGGCACCTCGTGTTCATCGGCTCGCTGTCGGGCAAGGCGGCCAACGCCGGATCGTCGGTCTACAACGCGACCAAGTTCGGGCTGCGCGGCTTCGCACTCGCGCTGCGCGACGAGCTCGCCCCCGCCGGCATCGGTGTGTCGCTCGTCGCTCCAGGCTTCGTCAGCCAGGCCGGCATGTTCGCCGAAACGGGCGTCAAGCTCCCCCGGGGTCTCAGCACGCGCACACCTGAGCAGGTCGCCGACGCCGTTGTGCGTGCGATCCTCGAGGACCGCGGCGAGATCGAGGTCGCAGCGCTCACGATGCGGCTCGGTGCCGACATCGCCAACCTCGCCCCCGGGCTCGCGGCTCGGGCGTCCCGGGTGATCGGCGGCGAGCGGCTCGCGCTCGAGCTGGAACGACAGCGCCGCTCCGGCGGCGCCTGACGGCGAATCAGCGCGCTCGCACCGCCGCGGCGCGACGCGGGCGCCCGCCGCCCACGCGTGCTCAGAAGAGGCGAGGCTGCACCAGGGAGTGCTGCGCTACG
Source organism: uncultured Solirubrobacterales bacterium (assembly GCA_963709225.1). Classification (GTDB taxonomy): domain Bacteria; phylum Actinomycetota; class Thermoleophilia; order Solirubrobacterales; family Solirubrobacteraceae; genus Palsa-513. The sequence goes on along the minus strand of CAVPVM010000004.1, from coordinate 633,171 downwards.
CGATCCTCGCGTGCCTGGGCGCGAGGCCGCTCGAAGCGGCCTCCGCCGCCACGCCGGCGAGGCTCCGGGCGAACCAGCTCGTGCAGCCGCGCCCGCTCGGCGGCCGGAAGATAGCTGCCGCGGGCGTAGAGCGCCGCGTAGTCGTCGACCAGCTCGGGGCGCGAGCTCTCCAGCCAATCCATGAAGACCTCCCGCACGCCGGGCCGCAGGTGAAGCGCCAGGGGCGTCACGTTGCGCGCCCCGGCAGCGCGGGCCCGTGCGACGATCTCGCGCACCTGGCGAGGGTCGTCGTTGATCCCCGGCATCAGCGGCGCGACGAGCACGCTGGTCGGTATGCCGGCACGCGTCAGCGCCGCCACGGCCTCCAACCGTGCGGTGGGGTGCGGCGTGTGCGGCTCGGTCGCACGCCACGCCCGCTCGTCGAGCGTCGGAATCGATAGCGCGGCGCTGAACAGGCCCTCAGCAGCGAGCTCCGCCATCAGCGGCAGGTCGCGCAACAGAAGCGGCGACTTGGTCAGCACCGAGCAGGGCGTTCGCGCCTCCAGCAGCGCCTTCCAGATTCCCGGCATCAGGCGGTAGCGAGCCTCGACCCACTGGTAGGGATCGGTGTTGGTGCCCAGCGCCACGTGCTCGCGCTTCCAGCCGGCGCGGGCCAGCTCGCCGCGCAGGACCTCCGGGGCGTTGACCTTGACGACGATCTCGCGTTCGAAGTCGCGCCCGGCGTCGAAGTCCAGGAAGCGGTGGGTCGGGCGCGCGAAGCAGTAGACGCAGGCATGGGTGCAGCCGCGGTAGGGATTGACCGTCCAGCGGAACGGCATTCGCGAGCGCTCCGGCACGCGGTTCAGGACCGAGCGCGCGCGCACCTCGTAGAAGCGGATGTCGAGCGCCTCGGGCGCGTCGAAGCGGCGCACGATCGCCTCATCGCGATAGCCGGGCAGCCTGCGCTGCTCCTCGTCGGCGAGCGTCAGATTCGTCCAGCGCACGAACGTATGTTCGCATACAGGGCAGTCGGACAACTCCACCCGACCGCAACCGCTCGGTCGCCCGTGTGATTGCCTACTCTCTGACGCCATGCACTGCGTGACCGAAATCAGGGGCTTCTTCACCCCGCAGGCAGCGCTCGCGGCGGCAACCGACCCCAACGCCGGCGCCGCCGTCACGACCGCGGAGGTCTGTGAGCCCGCCACCGGCCGGGGGGCGCGAGCATGAACCCGACCGTCGAGCACAGGATCGAGACCCCGGATGGTCGCGTTCTCGCGGCGCTCGAGGGCGGCGACCCCGCCGGACGGCCGGTGCTGAGCTTTCACGGAACCCCGGGCTCGCGGCTGCTGTTCGCTCCAGACGCAGCGCTCTGCGCGCGCGACGGAATCCGCCTGATCTCCTACGACCGCCCCGGTTACGGAGAGTCGACGGCCAGCCCCGGACGGTCCGTCGCCGACTGCGTCAAGGACGTCCGCGCGATCGCCGCCGCGCTCGAGATCGATCAGCTCGCGGTCTGGGGCATCTCCGGTGGCGGCCCCCACGCGCTGGCCTGCGCCGCGCTGCTTCCCGACCTCGTCGTCGCGGTGGCCGCGCTGGCGCCGCTGGCCCCGTTCGGTGCGCCCGACCTCGACTTCTTCGCCGGCATGGGTGAGCAGAACGTGGAGGACATCAAACTGGAGCTCGCGGATCCCGCGGCGGCGCGTGCCAAGGGGGAGCGCGAGCGCGAGGATTACCTCGCCGCCGACGTCGCCACGCTGGCCGGGTTGATGCACACGCTGCTCGGTCCGGCCGACCAGGCGGCTTTCAGCGGTGAGCTCGGCGAGTACCTGGTCGAGTCGGTGCGCTGGGGTCTGGCGCCGAGCGCCGACGGATGGTGGGACGACGGCGTCGCGCTGATCGAGCCCTGGGGCTTCGAGGTCGACTCGATCGCGACGCCGGTTCGGCTTCACCACGGGCGCGACGATCGCTTCGTGCCGTTCGGCCACGGTGAATGGTTCGCCCGGCACATCCCCGGGGTCGAGGCGGTGCTCACCGACGAGGACGGCCACCTGACGCTGCTGCGGCACCATCTCGAGGCGATCCATGCCTGGCTGCTCGGCCATTTCGCGTAGCGCGCGAGCGCCGGAGTGTCGTCGGCCACCACCCCTTTCGCCGCGAGCCTCCTCTCCAGGGCGCGGACCCGACCGCCTGCTCCCCTCGGACCGCTCGCGCAGCAGCTGACGGCGCACCTCCACTGAGCGGCCGCGCGCCGCGACGCCCCTCACCGCGTGCGAGGACTACGCTGGGTCTCCGATGGCCAACGACCCCTACCTGCACCCGCGCGACGTCCTCTGCCAGTACATGGCGCGCATCTACGGCTACCGGATGACGACGACCTCGGGCGGCAACCTCTCGATCCGGGATCCGGCGAGCGGCGAGATCTGGATCACGCCGGCGAAGATCGACAAGGGCCGGCTGGGTCGCTCGGACATCGTCCTGGTGAAGCCCGATGGCAGCTGGGAGAGCGATGCGCCGCCGTCCTCGGAGCTGCCGCTGCATCAGATCATCTACCGGGCCCGCCCGGACGTGCGCGCGATCGTCCACGCCCATCCGGTCGCGCTGGTCGCCTTCAGCATCGTCGACCAGGTCCCCTCGACCCGCGTCTTCCACCAGGCTTGGAGGATCTGCGGCAGCGGCGCCTTCGCCCCCTACCGGCTCCCCGGCAGCGCCGAGCTGGGCGAGGCGATCGCGGCGGCGCTCGGCGCGGCCCACAGCTGCGTGATCCTCGAGAACCACGGCGTCGTCGCGGTCGGCGGCGACCTCGCCGAGGCCTTCCAGCGTTTCGAGACCTTCGAGTTCGCCGGCAAGAGCATCATCAAGGCGCACCTGCTCGGCGGGACGGTCCGCGAGCTCTCCGACGAGGACCTCGAGGTGGCGGCCGAGCACCTGCCGGAGCCCGACGCTTTCACGCCACAGGCGCCGTCGACCGCCGAGCAGGAGGTCCGCACGACTCTCCAGGACTTCGTCCGCCGCGGCTACCGCCAGCGGCTGTTCATCAGCACGCACGGGACGTTCTCGGCACGCGTCGACACGGAGTCCTTCGTCATCACGCCGCACGACAGCGACCGCGGCGCGCTGGAGCGCTCGGATCTCGTTCTGGTTGACGCCGGCCGCACTGCGGCCGGATCGAGTCCGAGCCACGCCACACGCCTGCACGAGGCGATTTACCGCCGCCACCCCCACGTCGGCGCGATCATCAACGCCGCGCCCGTCAACGCGACGGCGTTCAGCATCACCAACGCCGTGCCGGACACCCGCACGATCCCGGAGTGCCGTCTCGTCGTTCGCAGCCCCACGCTCGCCCATTTCCGCCTGCAGTTCGAGGATCCCGACGGCCTCGCCGAGCTGGTGCCGGCGGAGCGCCCGATCGCAATCCTCGAGAACGACGGTGTGCTGGTGACCGGCGAGAGCGTGCTCGAGGCGTTCGACCGCCTGGAGGTGCTCGAGTCCACTGCCGAGGCGCTGATCAACGCCCGCGCGCTCGGCCCGCTCTCGCCGATGGACGAGCGGGCGATCGCCGAGCTCGAGGCGATCTTCTTCCCGGTCGCGGACTGACGCCGGCGCCCGGCGAGCGCTCAGGCGTCGGCGATCAGGCCCGCGAGCGGGCGCAGCGCGGCCTCGATCGCCGCGCGCTCGGACGGCGCGAGCAACTCGAGCCGCTCAGCCAGCCACACCGTGCGCCGCTCGCGCACCGCGACGAGCAGCCGCCCGCCGTCCGGCGTGATCGTCAGCCCGACGCGGCGGCGGTCAGTTTCCGAGCGCAGCCGCTCGAGCAGCCCGGCGCGCTCGAGCCGGTCGACGAGTCCCGAGACCGTCGGCGTCCTGATGCCCTCGAGCTCCGCGAGCGCCCGCAGCCCGATCCCCGGATGCTCCGAAATCTGCCACAGCAGCGTCGCCTGCCCGCCGGTGATGCCGAGGTGGGTCGTCTCCTTGCGAAGCTCGCGCGCAAGACGCACGAGGATCGGCCGCAGCTCGTTGGCGAGCTCCGTCGCCGAGCCCTCGGCCGGTTCAGCCGGCGCGAGCAAGCAGCCGCTCCTCTCCGGCGAGCGTCTGGCTGGTGGCGCTGTGCACCTCCACCATCGTCAGCTCCCCCGCCGCGGCGAGGCCGGAGAAGTTGACCACCTTGTTGTGGCGCGTGCGCCCGCGCAGCCGGTCGGGATCGGTGCGGCTCGCCCCCTCGACAAGCACCTCGACGGTGCGCCCGACGAACCGCTGCGAGCGCTCGCGCGCACCGCGCTGCACCAGCTCGACAAGCCGCCCCATGCGCGCCACCTTCACGTCGTGTGGCACGAGCTCCGCCGTCAGACCGGCCGCCTCGGTTCCCCGGCGGGGCGAGAAGACGAAAGTGAACGCGCCGTCGTAGCCGACCTGCTCGACCAGCGACAGGGTGGCTTCGAAGTCCTCCTCGGTCTCGCCCGGAAAGCCGACGATGATGTCGGTCGTCAGCGCGACGTCGGGGACGTGCTCGCGGATCAGCGCCACGCGATCGAGGTAGCGCTCGCGGTCATAGGTGCGCCGCATCGCGCGCAGCACGCGCGAGGATCCCGACTGAAGCGGCAGGTGGATGTGCTCGCAGAGCGAGCGCAGCTCGGCGTGGGCGCGGACGACGTCCTCGCGCATGTCCTTGGGGTGCGGGCTCGTGTAGCGGATCCGCTCGAGCCCGTCGATCGCGTCCAGCTCCGCCAGCAGCCCCGCGAAGCTCGCCCGCGCCGGGCGCAGGTCGCGTCCGTAGGAGTTGACGTTCTGGCCGAGCAGCGTGATCTCCCGCACGCCGTCGTCGACCATCCGCCGAGCCGCCCCCAACAGGTCCGCGAGCGGACGGCTGACCTCGCGCCCGCGCGTGGACGGCACGATGCAATAGGAACAGGCGCAGTTGCAGCCGACGCTGATCTGAAGCCACCCCTGGAACGAGCGCGACCGCTTCTCCGGCAGCTCGCCGCTGAACCCCTCGAACTCGAAGTACCCCTGCGCGCTGAGCGAGTCGCTGGTCAGGAACTCCGCGAGCTTGTGCACCTGACCGGGGCCGAAGGCCACGTCGACGAACGGGAAGCGCGCGAACACCTCGTCCTTCAGCGACTGCGCCCAGCAACCGCCGACGCCGACGACACGAGCGGGATCCTCGCGCTTCAGCCGCCTCGCCTCCCCCAGGTGGGAGAGCAGGCGGTTGTCGGCGCGCTCGCGGATCGAACAGGTGTTGAACAGGATCAGGTCGGCCTGCGCGCGCTCCGGCGCCTCCTCGTACCCGAGCGACTCGAGCATCCCGCGCATGTGCTCGGAGTCGTGCTCGTTCATCTGGCAGCCGAACGTCGTCACGTGATAGCGGCGAGGCGTCATGGTGAGAGGGTCAAAGAGCCGTAGCCGACGACGACCGCGTCTCCCTCGCTGTTGTTCTCGACGGCGTCGCAGTCGACGACGCCCTCCGCGGCGAAGCGGACGGTCAACGTGGCCGTCCCACCAGGAGCAAGCTGACTGGTGTCCGCTGCCACGGGCGGCACGCCAGTTGAGACCAGGAGGCTGGCACCCGGTGCGTCGACATCGGTGACCGCGAATGTGACCGTGCCACAGGGGACCGTGGTCTGTGAGAGCGTGAGCCCTCCGGGAGAGCCGGCAATGTTCACCGCCACGGTGGTCGTGGCAGGGTTCACGCATGGCGCGAACAGATAGAGCGCCGCCGTGAGACGCGGTGCCCGGCGCTTGACGGGCAAACTGTGGGCGGCGACCGAGGAGAACGTGCGCTTTCCGCTCGCCGGCAGGCTCAGGGTCAGCCTCGTCGAGCCGCCGGCCGCGATCGCTCCCGTTCGCCGATCATTGGCTCCGAAGTCGCGGGCACCCGTCGTCCGGTTGAAGACCGTGAATACGACGGTACCCGTCGGCACGTAGCTCGGAGCGAACGTGATTCTGGAGCTGGTGATCGTGACCCTGACGCCGCTCGACGCACCGACGCTCGCACCCGCAGACGCGCAGAGGCCAGCCGCAGCGACCAGGACAATGGCGGCGAACACAGCCGCCGGCCAGACGGCGCGTCGGACACGGGGCCGCGATCGCGCCCCGGACCGCAGCGGGTCTCGCAAAAGCCACACCACGAAGCAGGCTACCGCACACGCGGCGCCCAGCAGTGCGTATCAAAGCGAGGCCGAACGCGCACCGGGATCCGGCGTATAGTCGCGCGACGATGCCGCTTCCGGACTCCGGACCGCGGCCGCAGCCATGGTTCGTCCGCCGTCGCTTCGGCGTGGGCTACCGGCCGCTGGCCTGGCAGGGATGGGCGATCGCCGCCGTTATGGTGGCCGCCGCGATCGTCGTGCTCGTGTCGGTTCACGCCTCCGGCGCCCGGATCGCCGTCCTGTTGGTGCTCGTCGCCTCCTACACCGCGGTCGGCTGGCGGCTCTCCGGCGAGCGGCCTGACGTCGCAGACTCGGCGGCGGTGGAGGCGGCGCCGGTCGTCGCGCGCGAGCCCGTGGAGCGCACGCCACAGCAGGTGGCGGCAATCGCCGAGCTGCGCGCCGAGGCGTCCATGCCGGTTCCCCCGCGCGCGTCGGCCGGGGACGAGGCGATCTGGGTGGAGGGGCTCACCAAGCGCTTCGGCGAGCGCACGGCCCTCGCCGATGTCTCCTTCAGCGTCGGGTGGGGCGAGGTGTTCGGCTTCCTCGGACCCAACGGCGCGGGCAAGACGACCGCCGTGCGGACGCTCGGCACGCTGATCGCGCCGTCGGCTGGCTCTGCCGTCGTGGCCGGGCTCGCGCTGACACCGCAGAACGCCGTCGCGATCCGCAGCCGTATCGCGATCATGCCCGAGGCGCCGGGCCTCTACCCGCGCCTCACGGTCGCGGAGAACCTCGAGTTCTTCGCCGGCCTCTATGGGCTCGCGGACGTCCGCCCGAAGATCGAGCAGGCGCTCGCCACCGTCAACCTCGGCGAGCGGGCGGGCGATCCGTGCGGCAGCCTGTCCAAGGGCCTCAAACAGCGCGTCGCGATCGCGCGGGCGCTGCTGAGCGACCCGAAGGTCCTCTTCCTCGACGAGCCGACCTCCGGTCTCGACCCGGTCGCCTCGCGTGAGGTGCACGACCTGATCGCGGCGCTGCGCGAGCGCGGCGTGACGATCTTCCTGACGACGCACCGCCTCGAGGAGGCCGAGCGGATGTGCGACCGCGTCGCGATTCTCAACACCTCTCTGCGAACCGTGGGCCGTCCCGACGAGCTGCGCGAGCGCCTGTTCGCGCGCTCCCTGGCCGTAACGACGGCGGCCCCGCTGGAAGATCCTGAGCGCCTGTTCGCAGCCGTGCCCGGCGTCGAAGGCTGGCAGGCGGACAACGGCGGCTACGAGCTGACGGCGCCGGACCCGACCGCCACCGCGCCTGAGCTGACCAGGGCGCTCGTCGCCGCGGGCGCCGACGTGGTCTCGATCGGGGAGCGGCGGCGCTCGCTCGAAGACGTCTACCTCGAACTGATCGATGAGGACGTGGAGGCGAGGCGCTCGTGAGCATCGATCCCGGCCGCGTGAAGGCCGTCTTCCGCAAGGAGCTGCGCCAGTTCCGGCGCAACCGGGCGATCGTCGTGACGATGGGGATCCTGCCGGTGCTCTTCCTCACCGGCCCGCTGATCAACCTCTTCTCGCTGACCGCGAGCGTGAGCACCTCGACCATCCACAGCGTCGTCGGGTCGGTCCTGCTGCTGTTGCTGGTCGTGCCGGTGATCCTGCCCGCCGCCATCGCCGCCTACTCCGTCGTGGGCGAACGCGACCAGGGCACGCTGGAGCCGCTGCTGACGACCCCCGTTCGCCGCGGCGAGCTGATGCTCGGCAAGGGGCTCGCCGCCGTGCTGCCCGCGGTCGCGGTCACCTACGGGCTCTACGTGCTCTTCGTGGTCGCCGTGCGCGTCTGGGCAGTCCACGCCGTGTTCGTCGACGTGTGGCAGGTCGGACCGATCCTCGCCCAGGTGCTGTTCGCACCCCTGCTCGCCACCTGGTCGGTCTGCGTCGGGATGGCGATTTCGGCGCGCTCGAGCGACGTGCGTGTCTCCCAGCAGCTCTCGACGCTGGCCAGCCTGCCGCCACTCGGGATGGCAATCCTGCTCACCTTCCGGGTGATCGCGCCGACGGTGCTCTCGGCTATCGCGATCGGCCTCGGCCTGGTTGTGCTCGACTGCTTCGCCGCCTGGGGCGCCTCGCTGATGCTCGACCGCGAGCGCCTGATCGTCGGCCGTCGCGCGCCCCGCCACGAACGCACCGGCGGCGCCTGAGCCAGCCGCTCGCGTTATCGCGCGGCTTCGGATTGGGCTTTGCGCCCTTGCCGCACGACCTCTATGAGAGCCCGGCCGGGTTGTATTCGGCGTCCGCGACGTGTTCACCCCAGGCGACGGGGCTGCCGGAGTCGTCCACCTCCTGGATCGCGACGTGCGTCATGAACCGGTTGGGCGCAGCCCCGTGCCAGTGGTTCTCACCCGGCTCGAAGTAGATGCGGTCGCCGGGGCGGATCAGCTCGACCGGTCCGCCCTGGCGCTGGCAGCGCCCAACTCCCTCGGTCACATAGATCGTCTGGCCCAGGGGGTGCGTGTGCCACGCGGTGCGAGCGCCCGGGGCAAAATGGACGCTGGCCGCGCCGGTTCGCGACGGGGGTGCCGGCGCGGCGATCGTGTCGATGTACACCGTGCCGGTGAACCAGTCGTTGCGGCCGGCCGTGGTGTCGAGCGAGCTGCGGGTGATCTGCATCTCATGTTCTCCTCGCTCCGCCGTCCGCGCTTGGCGGTTCGTTGTTCTCGCCGGCGGCAGCGACGCGGCGCTCGGCGGCGTCCAGATCGGCGAGGACCACATCGACGGCGGCCCGGACCTGGTTCGCTGGGCGCGGTCCGTCCCAGTCGAGGTACCAGTGCCTGGTCATGCTGGCCAGCCAGGACTCCGTCGTGGGGATCAGGCTGAAGCGAGTGATCGTGCGCTGAAGGCCGACCTGGTCGGTGTAGAGCAGCTCGATCGTCAGCGGCTCGCGGGCGTCGATCGCCGCCGCCGTTGCGGCGCGCGCGGGGTCGTCCGGGTTGCGAAGCGCCCCCTGCCACATGCCGATGTCTCCGGCCGGGATGTAGAGGTCGCGCGTCTGGGCGCGGAAGTCCTCCAGCGGCGCGGGCGCCGGCGCGGCACGGGAACTGCTGAGTCCCGCCCTGACCACCCAGCCCTGGCAGACGCCGATTCCGCTACCAACGTTTCGCAGGCTGATCGCGAGATACACGTTGCCATCGACATGGTCCGCCACCCCGCGACCGCCTGCCGCGCTGACCCAGTGCCGGTCGACGAACATCAGCTTCTGCATCGAATCGTCGAGCCGGGACGGTGCGAGCAGCGGGCGGCGCTGCTCCTGCAGAGCCGTCTCCGCGATGCGCGCCGAGCGGTTGGCCGAGCGGACCGCCGCGAACGTCGCGACCGCGAGCACAAGCGTGCCGCCACCCGTGACGAGCGAGGAGATCGTGGGCCAATCGGTGGCGAGCACGAACATAAGCCGCCAGTTTGCCACGCCGCCGATCGCCGCTCGCACTCCGCTCCGGGTGTTCAACGGGTGTGTTGGCGATCAGCCGCAGGCCGGCGCTGGGGGACCCTCCGGCGCCAGCCGATCGCGCGGCGTGGGGAGCTGCGGCAAGCCGTCCTCGTCGCGCTGCGCGGCGCGGATCGCGTCGTAGGCGACATCGGAGTCGTAGCCGGCGCGGATCAGGATGCCGAAGGCGCGCTGACGCGAACGGTTGTCGTCAAGCGGTCCACCGCAGCGGCGCGCGAGCAGTTCGCAAGCCGCCGCGAGCTCCGACTGGATGTCGTGACCGGCGAGCGTCCGTTCGATCAGCTCCGGTTCGATCCCTGCCGTCCGCAGCCGGGCACGAATCCGGTCGACTCCCCAGCCGTCGAGGTTGCGACGATCCTCGGCGAGCAGGCGCGCGTAGCGTGCGTCGTCGAGGTAGCCCTGCTCGGCGACGATTGCGAGGGCCGCGTCGATCGCCTCGGCACCGACCTTCGCCCGCTCGAGTCTCGCGCGCAGCTCGGCGACGCTGTGATCGCGGCTCCCGAGATATCGATAGGAGCGCGCGAGGGCCCCGTCCAGCTCGTCCGCCGCCGTCGACTCGCACGGGGCCGAACTAGCTGCCGTTGCGCCGCTGGCGCGCGCCGGCACGTCCTCAGGCGGCTCGCTCGTCGGCGATCCTGATCGCCGCTGCCTCCTGCTCGAAGTCGATTGGCGCATCGGTCAGCTCCTCGTCGAGACGATCGATCGGCACGACGAGCGACTTGGACACCCCGAGCGCCTCGTAGATGCGCTGCTCGATCTCCTTGGCCATCTCGGCGTGCTCCTCGAGGTAGGTCTTGGCGTTGTTTCGCCCCTGTCCGAGGCGCTCCTCGCCGTAGGAGAAGAACGAGCCGGACTTGGTGACGATGTTGTGCTCGATCCCCAGGTCGATCAGGCAGCCCGCGGTCGAGATCCCCTTGCCGAACTCGATGTCGAACTCGGCCTGGCGGAATGGCGCCGCGACCTTGTTCTTGACCACCTTGACGCGAACCCGGTTGCCGACCGCCTCATTGCCGTCCTTGAGCGTCTCGATGCGGCGGATGTCGAGCCGCTGCGAGGCGTAGAACTTCAGCGCTCGCCCGCCCGGCTGGGTCTCCGGCGAGCCGAACATCACGCCGATCTTTTCGCGGATCTGATTGGTCAGGATGCACAGCGTCTGGGTCCGGTTGAGGTTGCCGGCCAGCTTGCGCATCGCCTGCGACATCATCCGCGCCTGCAGCCCGACGCTCTGGTCGCCCATCTGCCCCTCGAGCTCGGCGCGCGGCGTCAGCGCCGCCACCGAGTCGATCGCGACCACATCGATCGCGCCGGAGCGCACCAGCATGTCGGCGACCTCGAGCGCCTGCTCGCCGTAGTCGGGCTGGGAGACCAGCAGCTCGTCGATGTCGACACCGATCTGCTTCGCGTACAGCGGGTCCATCGCGTGTTCGGCGTCGATGAACGCGCACGTCCCCCCCAGCTTCTGGGCCTCCGCCAGCACGTGGTAGATGAGCGTCGTCTTGCCTGAGGACTCCGGTCCGAAGACCTCGACGATGCGCCCGCGCGGCACGCCGCCGATGCCGAGCGCGAGGTCGAGTGAGAGCGCGCCGGTGGGGATCGCGGCAACGCGAACCTGCGCGCCCTCATCCCCCATCCGCATGACCGTGCCCTTGCCGAACTCCCGGTCGATCTGGGCAAGCGCGCCCTGAAGGGCCGCCGCACGGGCCTTGGCGGCCTTTTCTTCTTCTGTCACGCTCATCGTAGGCTCCTGTCGGCCGCTGGTTCGGGTAGCCAACCGTACGACCTGCTGCGGACAGAACTGGCGACCAGCTCACGCGGCGGCCCCGGGCGCCGGGCCCGCCGGGGAAGCTGGGCCTGCGCGACCTCACCTGCCTGGCGATCAGCCAAGACGCGCGAGCGCTACGGCGGTGGGACCGAGGCCAGGGGAGCGTAGATGGCGCCGCCGGGATCGAGGCTCGAGCGAAACAGCGTCAGCGCCGTCGGCGCGAAGATCAGCGGCGGGGTCGGCTCAAGCTCCCTCGCGCGCTCGCTGCCCGGGCGCATCCGCGCGAGCGTGATGTGCGGGCGGAAGCGCTCATGCGGAGGCTGCCAGGCGAGACATGCGGCCAGCTCGCGGCTGAGCGCGCCGTGCAGGTCACGAAGCGTTCCGCTCGGGGTCGCCCACCTCGACCGCGAGCACGCGGGGTCGCCGCGGCGGCAGCCATGCCGGGGCGCCGACCGCCAGCTCCTCGACCGCCGCGAACGCTTTGATCTGCCCGGCGAGCACGGCGGCGATCTCCTCGACCACCGCCGGCGGCTGCTCTCCGAGGAAGCACATCGTCAGGTGCAGCGACTCGGGAGCCAGCCGGCGCGCGCCGGAGCCGCGTCCGAGCGCCCGCCGCGCCCAGTTCGCAAGCTCGCCGCGGACCTGCTCGGGCGGCTCGACCGCGACGAACAGCCGCAGCGCCGCGGTCACGCCTCGGGCTCGCCGGCGGCACCCGACAGCAGGCGCCGGAGCAGGTGCATGGCGGTGATCACGGTCCGCTCGCGCACATCGGCGCGCGTCCCGCGCTGCTCGGTCCGGCGCACCATTGCCATGCCGTCCGGCCCGGCGAGCGCGATCCAGACCAGGCCCACCGGCTTCTCGGACGTGCCGCCGCCAGGCCCGGCCACGCCCGTGATGCCGATCCCGATGTCGGCGCCGACGTGCTCGCGCGCCCCCGCGGCGAGGGCGACTGCCACCTCCTGTGAAACCGCCCCGTGGCGCTCGATCAGCTCGGCCGGCACGCCAGCCAGCGCAACCTTGACCTGGTCTGAGTAGGCGACGATGCCACCGCGCAAAAACGCCGATGATCCCGGGCGATCGGTCAAGCGCGCCAGCATCAGGCCGCCGGTGCAGGATTCGGCGACGGCGACGGTCAGGCCCCGCTCGATCAGCGCGGCCGCCACCTGCTCGTCGACTCCGCTGCCGTCGTCGGAGTAGATGACGCGCGCGTGGCGCTCGCGGATGACGGCCTCGAGCGCGGCGGCGATCTCGCGCTCCGGCGGCTCGTAGCGCGTGACGATCTCGAGCTCCCCGCTACGCACGCAGGTCGTGACCTCCAACCGCTCGAGCTCGACCCCTGCCGCCTGCGCCTCGCGCAGGGTCGTCGCGATCTCCGATTCCGGCAGGCCGAACAGGCGCAGCACGCGCTGCTCATAGACGGTCGCGTCCCGCGTCGCGTCGGCGAAGGCCTGGGTTCGTGTGGCAAGCTCCCAGAGCGGCTGCAGCTCGCGCGGCGGTCCGGGCAGCACGACCACGGTCGGGCCGGCGCGGCCCTCCGCGGGCGCCACGACGAGTCCCGGCGCGGTGCCGACCGGCTCGAGCACCGTCGCCCCCGCCGGAATGACGGCCTGCTTGCGGTTGGCCTCGCGAATCGCCTCCTCGGACCACTGCCGCCAGCGGCCGCGCGAGGCGAGCAGGATCGCGGCAATCCGCTCCTCCAGCGCGGCGTCGAGCACCATCTCGCGGCCGCAGAACTCGCCCACCACGGTTGCCGTGAGATCGTCGGCGGTCGGCCCCAGCCCTCCGCTGGTGACGATCAGCGAGACCCCCAACGACGCCGACCACTGAAGTGCGGCGAGCATGTCGGCCGGGCGGTCACCGACGATCGTCGTGTGCGTCGGATCGATCCCGAGCTCGCCCAGTCGAGCTGCCAGCCACGGGCCGTTGCGATCGCTGACGCGTCCGCTGACCAGCTCGGTGCCGGTGACGACGATCGCCGCGCGGGCGCTCACGTGCAGTGCGGTCCCGACCCGGCCGGCAGCTCGAGGAAGTGCCCGCTGAGAAAGATCTCGAAGGAGACCGGCGCGGTGCTGGCGGCGACGCTGATCGAGCGCCCGTCGATGACCATGCGCGCCGCGCCGCCGTCGAAGCTGACGAGGAAGTGGTTGTCGGCGTGGTAGACCGGTCGCACGGCACCGGGGTCGAGCACGGCGTTCACGCGCTCGTCAGCGCCGCCGGTGCGCGTCCTGTAGCCGATCAGGCAGATTCGCACGGGAGCACTGGCCACCAGCGCCAGCGCCACCTTGTGCGGGGCTGCGGGGGCGTGGTGTGTCGTGGTCTTCGTCGTCGTGGTCTGAGTGGTCGTGGTGTGGGCCGGGGCCGGGCTCTTCTTGCGCAGCTCGTGCACTATGAACAGCGCCGCCGCGATCAGGACGACCAGGAGCGCCACGGCCAGTACGCGCGTGGAAGGGCCCGCGGGCCGGCGCCGGCGGTCGCGGTCGCGGTCGCGCGGGTGATCGGCGGGGCGCTCGCGGCTGCGCCGGGCATCGCCTCGGGCCGGCAGCACCGGCGCCAGCTCGAGCTCCGACGGATCCTGGTACTGGCGCTTGAACTCGTCGACGAGCATCCGCCCGTCGAGCCCCAACATGTCGGCGTAGGTGCGCAGGAACGCCTTGGCGAAGGTGTACCCCGGCAGCAGCGCCCACTCCTCGTCCTCGAGCGCTCGCAGGTACTTGGCACGGATCTTCGTGCGCGCCTCGAACTCGGCGATGTCGCGGTGCTCGCGCATCCGGGCTTCCCTCAACATCGCGCCTATATCGGTCATCTCGACGCGAAGCGTATAGAGCTACCCGGGCTCGACAGGCCCGGGGTCCACCGCGGCACGCGCGCGCCCGCCCAGGGCCGCGATGACCTGCGGAAGATCAGCCTCGGAGACCAGCACCTGGCGCGGCTTGGAGCCCTCGTAACCCGAGATGATGCCGCGGCGCTCCAGCATGTCGATCACACGACCGGCGCGCGTGTAACCGAGCCGCAGGCGGCGCTGGAGCATCGACGTCGACGCGGTTCCCATTTCGACCACCAGGGCGATCGCGTCCTCGAGCAGCGGATCCTCGTCGGGATCGAAGCCGTCCTCGTCGGAGTCCTCCGCCGGCGCGTTCTCGAGCTCGGCGAGCAGCTCCGCGCGGAACTCCGGCTCGCCCTGACGGCGCCAGAACTCGGTCAGCGACGCAATCTGCGCCTCGTCGATGTAGGCGCCCTGGATGCGCTGGGGCGCCGATGAGCCGATCGGCGCGAACAGCATGTCCCCCGCCCCGAGCAACGACTCGGCTCCGTTCTGGTCAAGGATCACGCGCGAGTCGGTCTGCGAGGAAACGGCGAAGGCGATCCGCGACGGCACGTTGGCCTTGATCAGGCCGGTGATCACGTCGACCCGCGGCGACTGCGTGGCCAGCACGAGGTGGATGCCGACCGCGCGGGCCTTCTGCGCGAGGCGGATGATCGCGGTCTCCACATCGGCCGGGGCGACCATCATCAGATCCGCCAGCTCGTCGATCACGCAGAGGATGAACGGGATCGGCGGGTCGCCGCGCGCGATCCGGTGGCGGTTCAGCTCGACCAGCGAGCGGGTGCGCGCGATCGACATCATGCCGTAGCGCTGCTCCATCTCGCGGACGAGGTTGCCGAGCGCGTTGGCGGCCATCCGGGGGTTGGTGATCACCGGCGTCAGCAGGTGCGGGATCGACTCGTAGTGGTTCAGCTCGACCTGCTTGGGGTCGATCAGGACCAGCCTCACGTCATGCGGTGTCGCACGCAACAGGATGCTCGCGAGCATCGCGTTGACCGACCCGGACTTGCCGGAGCCGGTGGTGCCCGCGACCAGCAGGTGGGGCATCTTCGCCAGGTCGGCGCCGATCGCGTGCCCCGAGACGTCCTTGCCGAGCCAGACGGCCAGTGGCGACCAGTCGACGGGCGGGTCCTGGTAGACGTCGCCGAGGCGCACGATTCGCCGCCTCGCGTTGGGCACCTCGACGCCCACCGCCTGCTTGCCGGGGATCGGGGCGAGGATCCGCACGTCGGTCGCCGCCAGCGCGTAGGCGAGGTCGTCCTTGAGGTTCGCGACCTTGGAGACCTTGATCCCGGGTGCGAGGCGCAGCTCGTAACGCGTGATGTGGGGGCCCGTGACCGTGCCGATCACCTTCGCGGCGACACCGAAGTGTCCGAGCGCCTCGAGCAGACCGGCTGCGACCTTCTCCTGCCCAGCCGTATCCGGTCGCACCTGATCGATGCTCGAGCGCGTCAGCAGCTTCGGCTTCGGCAGCCGCCATTGAAAGCTCGGATCGTCGGTGACGGCGGCACGGAAGCGACCCTGTGGGGTGAGATCCGCCGGCGCGTGCGGTGGATGCACCACCTCCGGCTCCTCTTCGGGCACGTGAAAAACCGGCTCGTAGTCGGGCTCGCCGTGGCCGTGGTCGATCTCGATCTCACCGAACTCGGGCACCTCGACGGCGGGTGCCTCGACATGCGTGGCGCGAACGATCAGCTCGCGCCCCTCGGGTTCCGGCGGCATCACACGCTCGGCCCCCCGGGCCGCCGCGGCGGCGTCGCGGCGCCTGCGAGAGGCGCGGGCGACGAGCAGGCCGCCGTGGCGGATCCAGGCCGCCAGCGAGCCTCCCGAGAGCAGCACGATCCCGGCGAGCGCCAGGAACACCGCGAGGATGTGGGCGCCGGTCGTGCCGAGCAGGCGTGCGGCGAGCCACAGCTCGCCCTGTCCGAGGATGCCCCCGTGGCCGCGGAAGTAGCTCGCCGACCAGAAGCCGTGATCCGGCCCGTTGCCCGCCAGCGCGAGGGCGCCGGCGCCGAACAGCAGCAGTGCGCCGGCGCGAAACGGCTTGAGCGTTGGCAGCAGCGGGCGCATCCAGAACAGCGCCCCGGTGCCGGCGAGCGCAACCGGCACGCCCAGCCTGGCCTCGCCGATCAGCCAGGCGAAAGCCCTGGCAAGGGAGTCGCCCACACTGCCGCCGTCCCAGTGCGCGTAGAGCACAAAGCCGAGCAGAACAGCGATCGCCAGCAGCGCGAGGCCGAGGACGTCGTAGTGGTGCTGCTGCAGGCGGATCGGCTGCCGGCGCCGCCGGCGCGCCGGCCGCCGCCTCGCGCGGGGCGCCACAGCACGCTTTCGCCGCGCCGGGCGACGGGCGCTCGTCTTTCGAATCGCTGCCATCGCCCGCCCTTTCGACGCCGCGCGGCGTTTGCCTGCCACGCCCTGCTGTGAGCCCGTTGTGCGGATGGCCTCAACGCGGCCTAAAAATCGGCACGATCCGCCCCGGGCTGCCCTAACATCGCCGGAAATGGCGGATTTCGAGCGTTCACCCAGGGTTCTGGTCGTCGAGGACGACGGCGACATCGCCGACGTGCTCCAGCGCTCGCTGCGGCTCGAGGGCTACGAGGTGCGGATCGCCGGCGACGGCCAGGTCGCGCTCGATGAGGCCAACGCCTTCCTGCCGGACGTCGTGATCCTCGATCTGGGGCTGCCGAAGATCGACGGCGTCGAGGTCGCCCGTGAGCTCCGCCGCGACGACACGGTCCCGATCCTGATGCTGACCGCTCGCGACAGCGTCGAGGCGCGCGTGACGGGCCTCGACGCGGGCGCCGACGATTACCTCGTCAAGCCGTTCGAGCGCCAGGAGCTTTTGGCGCGGATCCGCGCGCTCCTGCGGCGCACGCCGCCGCGCGGTAGCGCGCCGCTGCGGGCCGGCGATCTGACGCTCAACCCGGACACCCACGAGGTCCAGCGAGGCGAGCGCGACATCGAGCTGACGCAGCGGGAGTTCGAGCTGCTCGAGTATCTGCTCCGCAACGAGCGCATCGTGATCTCGCGCCAGCGTCTGCTCGACGAGGTCTGGGGCTACGACCCGTTCTCGACGACCAACACGATCGAGGTCTTCGTTTCGAACGTGCGGCGCAAGCTCGAGTCGGGCGGCGAGCCGCGGCTTCTGCACACGATCCGCGGAGCCGGCTACGTTCTCCGCGCTTAGGGACCGCCTGAGCCGGCCACTGGCGCGGCTGCCGATCCGCCTGCGCCTGGCGACCAGCGTGGCCGCTGTCGCGTTCGTGATCCTCGTGGCGTTCGCGGTCGTGGTCGGGCGGATCAACGCGCACCGCCTTCGGTCGGACTTCAACGCGGAGGTGCAGTCGAACGCCAATCAGCTCGATCACGTTCGCTTCTTCCTAAACCCGACCAACGGCACGATCGAGCCGTCGATCTCGCAGCTGGTCCCCAACGTTGGCGCCGTGATCCGCGTGCTGGGGGAAGCTGGGAACGTGCTGGCGCCGCGCTCCGGCGCCCCAAATCTCGGCAGCCCTCTGTATCTGGCAGCCAACAACGAGCAGACCGCGACGACCGACGTCAACGGATACCGGGTCGTGACCTTCGTGGTTCCTCTCGGTGATGACGGCGCCACCGGCTTTCTGCAGTACGGGCAGCCCCTGAGCGGTGTCGACGGCGAGATCGCCGGGCTCCAGCTGATCCTCTTCCTCGGCGCGCTGATCGGCACCGTGATCGCGTTCGCCGCCGGTTCTCTCGTGGCGCGGCGCGCGATGGCGCCGATCGCCGGGCTGACGGCCGCCGCGGGCGAGATCGCGCGCACGCGCGACCCCGACGCCACGCTCCCCGCTTCGACTGCCGACGACGAGGTCGCTGAGCTGTCGCGCACGCTGAGCGGCATGCTCACCTCACTCGGCGAGGCGCGCGACGAGACCGAGGCGACGCTCGAGCGCCAGCGCGCGTTCGTCGCCGACGCCTCGCACGAGCTGCGCACGCCACTGACCAGCGTGCTCGCGAACCTGGAGCTGCTGGTCGACTCGCTGAAGGGCGCGGACCGCGAGGCGGCCGAGTCGGCGCTGCGCTCCACCCAGCGGATGCGCCGCCTCGTCGCGGACCTGCTGCTGCTCGCCCGGACCGACGCCGGGCAGCCGCCTCCACGTCAGCCGCTCGACCTCGCCGACACCGTGCTCGAGGCGGCCAGCGAGCTCGAGTCGGTCAGCCGGGAGCATGTCGTCGAGCTCGACACTCGCCCGACGCCGGCGATCGGCAACCGCGACGACCTCGTCCGCGTCGCCACCAACCTGCTCGAGAACGCCCTGCGCCACACGCCGCCGGGCACCCACATCACGGCGAGCACCCGGCCGCTTCCGGACGGCTCGGCGGAGTTGGTCGTGGCCGACGACGGCCCCGGGATCGCCGCAGAGATGCGCCCCAAGCTGTTCGCCCGCTTCGTCCGCGGCTCCGGCGACCGCGGCGGCTCATTCGGCCTCGGCCTCGCGATCGTAGCCGCCGTGACCCAGGCCCACGGCGGGACCGTCGAAGCCGACGCCTCCCCCCACGGAGGCGCAAGGTTCACCGTGCACCTCCCGCCCCCCACGGCCGAGGCAGCTCAGCCGCAGCCCCCCGCAGGCACCGGCACCGTCGTCCCCGTCGCCCAATCACCCACGCCGTAAACCAGCGAAGCCGCCAGGCCGGCCAAAGGCCGGCCGCAAAACGCCCGCGTCGAGAATGCGGCCCCAGCAGCGCCACCACCGGTCCCGGAAGTCCCTGAGGATTGTCGTCGAGGTCGTCAGACCTCGACGACAACCGGAAGGACCATGGGGCGCCGACGCAGCCGCTCATACACCAGCGCACCCAGGTGGTCGTGCAGCAGCTGCTGGAGGTGCTCGACGTCGCGCACGCCCTCCTTCGCGGCCCGCTCGAGTGAGTCCTCGACGGTGTCCTTGATCTCGTCGACCAGCTGGCCGGCCTCGTCCATGAAGGCGACGCCGCGGAAGATGACCTCGGGATCGGCGACCGAGCCGCCGTCCTGCTCGGAGATCGTCGCGACGACGATGAAGATGCCGTCGGCGGAGAGCATGCGGCGGTCGCGCAGCGCGGCGTCGGCGGCGTCGCCGATGTCGACGCCGTCGACGAAGATCATGCCCGCACCCTCCGGCTTGCCGAAGCGGGCGCCGCGCGCATCCAGTTCGAGCACGTCTCCGTTCTCGCCCAGGAAGATCGACTCGGCGTCGATGCCGACGGCCTCGGCGAGCAGGCCGTGGAGGTGAAGGCGCTTGTAGTCGCCGTGGAACGGCATCACGTAGCGCGGCTTGGTGAGGTTGAGCATCAGCTTGATCTCCTCCTCGTAGCCGTGGCCGGAGGCGTGGATCTGGGCATCGGCTGTCGTGATCACCTCGCAGCCGATGTGGTAGAGCCGGTCGATCGTGTCGTTGACGGCGCGCTCGTTGCCGGGCACCGGGGTGGCTGAGAAGACGACCGTGTCGCCTTCGTGCAGCTTGACCTGCGGGTGGTCGCGGTAGGCCATGCGCCGCAGCGCCGACAGCGGCTCGCCCTGGGAGCCGGTCGAGACGATGATCATGCGATCGTCGGGGAAGTCGTCGATCTCGCGCGGCGTGACGATCAGGCCGTCGGGGATCTCGATGTGCCCGAGGCTGCCGCCGATCGCGACGTTCTTGCGCATCGAGCGACCGACCAGCGCGACCTTGCGATCGAGCGCGGCGGCGGCGTCGACGACCTGCTGGACGCGGTGGATGTTGGACGCGAAGCTGGTCACGATCACCCGTCCGGGGGCGCGCGCGAAGACCTCCTCGAGATGCGGTCCGACGACCGACTCCGACGGCGAGAAGCCCTTGCGGTCGGCGTTCGTCGAGTCGCCGCAGAGCAGCAGGATCCCCTCGGCTCCGAGCTGGGCGAGGCGCGACACGTCGGCGGCCTCGCCGTCCACCGGCGTCTGGTCGAACTTGTAGTCGCCGGTGATCAGGACGGTGCCGAGCTCGCAGCTCAGCGCGACGGCGCTGGCGTCGGGAATCGAATGGGTCATGTGCACCAGCTCGAACGAGAACGGGCCGAGCTCGACGGGCTCGCCGTCGTCCAGATCGGTCAGGCGGACGTCGCGCAGCTTGTGCTCCTCGAGCTTGGAGCGCGCCATCGCCATCGTCAGCGGCCGGCCGTAGACCGGCGGCGCGTCGGCCGCCCCCAGCTCGCGCAGGACCCATGGCAGAGCGCCGAGATGGTCCTCGTGGCCATGCGTGACGACGATCGCCTCGATGTCGCGCACGCGGCCGCGCAGGTAGCCGAAGTCGGGCAGGACGAGGTCGATGCCGAGCATCTCCGGGGTCGGGAAGCGCAGGCCGACATCGACCACGACGATCCGGCCCTCGTACTCGAAGACCGTCATGTTCTTGCCGATCTCCCCCAGGCCGCCGAGCGGCAGCACGCGCAGGGTGCTCACGCGGTCACATGCCCCAGCAGGCCGTGGCGGTCGAGCATCGCGCGCACGGCCTCACGCTCGGCGTCGTCGGCCTCGACCATCGGCAGGCGCAGGCCGCCGACGCGGTGTCCGAGCAGTTCGAGCGCGGCCTTCGTGCAGGTCGGGTTCGCGGTGAGGAACAGCGTCGCGTAGACGTCCTGGAGCGAGGCGTCGAGCTCGGCGCGGTTCTCGGGCTCATCGACCATCCGCCGCATCTGCGGGCCGACGATGTGGCTGGCGACGAGGATGCCGCCGGGTTCGCCGAAGTCGAGCGTGCGAGCGAACAGGGTGTCGTCGCCGGCGTAGATGCGAAGGCCCTCGACCGGTGCCAGGTTCGCGCCGTTGCTCTGCTTGACGAAGTCGATCCGCTCGATCTGGGCGAGGCGGGCGAGCAGGTCGTTGGGCATGTCGGTGCCGGTGCGCGAGGGGATGTTGTAGAGCACGACCGGGACGCTGCTCGCCGCCGCGACGGCCTCGAAGTGCGCGAGGATCCCGCGCCGGTTCGGGCGGTTGTAGTAGGGCGTCACCGAGAGCACCGCGTCGATGCCGAGCTCGCAGGCGCGCTGCGTCAGCTCGACCGCGTGTCGCGTGTCGTTGGATCCGGCGCCGGCGATGATCGTGACCCCCTCGGGTCGCTCGCGCACGGCGAGCTCGACCAGGCCGAGGTGCTCACGGTCGGTGAGCGTCGAGGCCTCCCCCGTCGTGCCGGCGACGACGAAGCCGTCGGAGCCGTTGGCGGCCAGATGGTGCATCAGCGAGACGAACGCGTCCTCGTCGACGCGAAGCTGCTCGTCGAACGGGGTGACGATGGCGGTGATGACGGCGCCTAGATCGGGCATCTCGAATCAGTATCCCAGGCTGCCGCGGCGGCGGCGGGCGCGCGCCCGCCAGGCGCAGCCGCGCTCAATCATCGAACAGCAGCGCCTCGAGGCCAACCACCGGCGAGCGGGGCAGCGTGGCGACGCGGCGCACCGCGAGCAGCACACCGGGCATGAACGACTCGCGCGAGATCGTGTCGTGGCGGATCGTCAGCGTCTGGCCGAGGTCGCCGAGGATCACCTCCTGGTTGGCGAGCAGCCCCGGCAGGCGAACCGAGTGGATCGGCGGCGCGGGGCGCCCGGACGCCTGCGCCATCAGCTCAGCGGTGCGCGCGGCGGTGCCACTGGGGGCGTCGAGCTTGCCGTCGTGGTGCAGCTCGATGATCTCGGCCGCCGCCATGTGCCGTGACGCCTCGGCCGCAAAGCGCATCATCAGCACCGCCCCGATCGCGAAGTTCGGCGCCACGAACGCGTTGGCGCCACCGACACCCTCGAGCGCCGAGACGTCGAAGCCGGTCGTCCCGATCACGACGTGCACGCCGGCGCCCAGACAGGCCAGAGCGTTACCCAGCGCGACATCCGGCTGCGTGAAGTCGACCACCACGTCGCAGTCGCCGAGGATCGAAGCGAGCTCCACGCCGAGCGCCGGGTCCGCGCGCCCGCACAGCTCCATGTCCTCCGCGGCTGCGATGGCGTCGCAGGCCGCTATCCCCATCCGCCCGGCGGCGCCGGCGACGCCGACCCGGATCACTGCGCCTCCGCGAGCACCGCCGGCGTCAGCGGGACGATCGCGGCGCTGAAGGCTTCCTCGTCGGGGCCGATCGCCGCGGCGCAGAGCCGTTCGGGGGCGAGCAGCTCGGCGGCCAGCGCGGCGACCGTCTCGGCGTCGACCGCCTCGATCCGCTCGAGCGTCTCGTCGAGCTCGAGGATCGGCATCCCGGCGAGCACCGACGAGCCGATCCGGTCCATCCGCGCGCCGGTCGATTCGAGCGCGAGCACGATCCGCCCCTTCACGTTGTCCTTGGCGCGCTCGAGCTCCTCGGCGCTCACCGGCTCCTCGCGGATCCGCTCGAGCTCGCCGCCGAGCACCTCGCAGACCTCGGCGAGGTTCTCCGGGCGGGTGCCGACATAGAGGCCGATCTGGCCGGTGTCGCGGTAGAGGCTCTGGAAGCTGAAGACGGCATAGGCGAGGCCTCGCTGCTCGCGCACCGCCTGGAACAGTCGCGAGGAGGAGGTGCCGCCGAGGATGCTGTCGAGCACGCGCAGGGCGAAGCGGCGCGGGTCATCGCGCGCGAGGCCGGTCGCGCCGATCGTCACGTGGTACTGCTCGGTGTCGCGCGAGCGGAAGCGGGCGCTGCCGCTGGCCTGCGGCGGCGTTGGCGCGGCAAGCAGGCCGTGGTCGACCGGCCCGGCCGCACCGGCGCCCGCCAGCGCGCCTGCGGCCCAGTCCACCACGCGCTCGTGCTCGACGCTGCCGGCGGCGGCGATCACGATGTTGGCGGCGAAGTAGCGCTCGCGGTGGAAGTCCAGCAGCTGCTCGCGCGTCGCCGCGCCGACGACGTCGGCGCGCCCGAGCGTCGCGCGTCCGAGCGGATCGTCGGGGAAGATCGTCTCGCCGAGCACGTCGAAGATCAGCTCCTGCGGGTCGTCCTCGTACATCGCGATCTCCTCGAGCACCACCTCGCGCTCCTCCGCGAGGCCCTCCATCGCCGGTACGACGACCATCTGCGCCATCACGTCGAAGGCGCGCTCGAGATGCTCGTCGAGCACGCGCGCGTAGAGCGAGGTCATCTCCTTGCCGGTGCCGGCGTTCAGCTCCGCGCCCATCGAATCGAAGATCTGGTCGATCTCCTCGGAGCGGTAGCGCTCGGTGCCGCGGAACAGCATGTGCTCGAGCAGGTGCGAGAGCCCGGCCTGCGGCTCGCTCTCGGTGCGCGAGCCCGTGCCGATCCAGAAGCCGAGCGCGACCGAGCGCACCGCGGGGACGCGCTCGGTCACGACGCGCACGCCACCGGGCAGCTCGGTGATGACGTGCGCGTTGGTCAAGGCGGCGATGACGGAATCAGCTGTCGCGGTGGCGCGGGCGGCCGGAGCCGCGCGAGCCGCCGCCGTTTCGCCCGCCGCCGCCCTCGCGGGGGCGCCGCGGGCCGCGGTCGCCGCCCCCGCCGCCGCCGCCACCCGAGGTGGTCAGCGAGGCGAGCTCCTCGACCGACTTGCCGGCGATCTCGGGGTCGTCGGAGCGGCGCACGCCGATGCGGCCGCGCTCGCGGTCGACCTCGACGACGCGCACGGTGATCTCATCGCCCTTGCTGAGCACCTCCTCGACCGTGTCGACCCGGTTGCCCGGCGAGACGTTCGAGATGTGCAGCAGGCCGTCGGTTCCCTTGGAGAGCTCGATGAAGGCGCCGAAGGTGGTCGTCTTGACGACCTTGCCCTGGTACTCGTCGCCGACCTCGACCTCCTTCATCATCGTGCGGATCCGCTCGACGAGGGCGTCGGCCAGCTCGCCGTTGGCGGAGTAGATCAGCACCTGGCCGTCGTCGTTGACGTCGATCTGGGACTCGTACTCCTCGCACAGGCCGCGAATCGTCTCGCCGCCCTTGCCGATCAGCAGGCCGATCTGGCTGGGATCGATCTTGATCTTCTCGATCCGCGGTGCGTACAGGCTGAGCTGCTCGCGCGGTGCGGCGATCACCTCGGCCATCTTGCCGAGGATGAAGTGGCGCGCCTCGTGCGCCTGCGTCAGCGCGTCCCGCAGGATGTCGAAGGTGACGCCGGAGATCTTGATGTCCATCTGCAGCGCGGTGATGCCGCGATCGGTGCCGGCGACCTTGAAGTCCATGTCGCCGAGGTGGTCCTCCACGCCCGCGATGTCGGTCAGCACGACGTAGTCGTCGCCCTCCTTGATCAGCCCCATCGCGATGCCCGCCACGGGCCTCGTGATCGGCACACCGGCGTCCATCAGCGACAGCGAGCTGCCGCAGACCGAGGCCATCGACGAGGAGCCGTTGGACTCGAAGATGTCTGAGACGACACGGACGCTGTAGGGGAAGTCCTCGATCGAGGGGATCACCGGCACGAGCGCCCGCTCGGCGAGCGCGCCGTGGCCGATGTCGCGGCGCTTGGGCCCGCCCAGGCGACCGGCCTCACCGACCGAGAAGGGCGGGAAGTTGTAGTGGTGCCAGTAGTACTTCTTCGTCTCCAGGCCGAGCGTGTCGAGGCGCATCTCCTCCTTCAGCGTGCCGAGCGCGACGACGCTGAGCGCCTGCGTCTGGCCGCGCGTGAAGAGCGCGGAGCCGTGCGTGCGCGGCGTCACGCCGACCTCGATCGAGATGTCGCGGATCTCGTTCGCGGCGCGCCCGTCGGGGCGCTTCTTGTGCACCGCGATGCGCTCGCGGATGATCGAGCGCTCGAGCTTGTCGAACGCCATCTGCGCGGCGGCGCGGCGCTCGGCGTAGCCCTCGCTCTCGGGGTCGCCGGCGTAATGCTCGAGCACCGCCGTCTCGACCGCCTTGGTGGCGTCCTGGCGCTCCAGCTTCTCCTCGACCTGCGTGGCCGCATCGAGCTGCGCGCCGTGCTCGCGGCGAACCTGGTCGAGCAGGTTCGTATCGACCTGCGGCACGACGACCTCGAGCTTGGGCTTGCCGACCTTGGCGGCCAGCTCGCGCTGCAGCGCGCAGAGCTTCTTGATCTCCGAGTGGGCGATGTCGAGCGCGTCGAGGATCTCGGCTTCGGGGATCTCGCGCGCACCGGCCTCGACCATCAGGATCGCGTCCTCGGTGCCGGCGACGGTCAGCTCGAGCTCACTCGCGCCGAGCAGGTCCTCCTCGCGCGGGTTGACGACGAAGTTGCCGTCGAT
Source organism: uncultured Solirubrobacterales bacterium (assembly GCA_963709225.1). GTDB lineage: Bacteria > Actinomycetota > Thermoleophilia > Solirubrobacterales > Solirubrobacteraceae > Palsa-513. The sequence continues at coordinate 607,900 of CAVPVM010000004.1, read as the reverse complement.
CTTGCCGATCCGCACCGCGCCGACCGGCGTCGGCAGCGGGATGTCGGAGATCATCAGCGCCGCCGAGGCGCCGTTCATCGCGAGGATGTCGTAGGGGTGGACGTGGTCCACCGACAGCGGGATCGCGACGAGCTGCGTCTCGTAGCGCCAGCTCTTGGGGAACAGCGGCCGGATCGGCCGGTCGATCATGCGCGCGGTCAGCGTGCCCTTCTCGCCGGCGCGTCCCTCGCGCTTGAAGAACGAGCCGGGAATCTTGCCGGCCGCATACATCCGCTCCTCGACGTCCACGGTGAGCGGGAGAAAGTCTGTGTCGCGGATGTTTCCGGCGGTCGCGGTCGCGAGGACCATCGTGTCGCCCTGGCGGACCACGACGGCCCCGCCTGCCTGCTTTGCGATCCGTCCGGTTTCGAACGAGATCTCGCTCCCGGCGATCTCCACGGAGAGCCGGGTGACAGCGTTACTGCTCATGTAATTTGCCTTCCTGTCCGCCGTCGACGGCGGAGCTTGCTGGTTCTTTTCCTATTTGAGGATCCTTTGATCCTACCCGGTCAGGCGCGCGATCAGCTCGGCGTCGGGCGCGCCTGGGAAAAACGTCCCGCCGGCGATCAGCGTCGGGGTCAGCGCGACGCCCGCCCGCATCCCCGCGCGCGTCTGCTCGCGCACCCGCGCCACGACGGCTTCCGAGCGGCGGTCCGCCTCGAAGCGCTCGAGGTCCAGGCCGAGCTCTCGCGCATGCGCCCACAGGTGCGGGTCGTCGCTGCGCCCGGGGTCGGCGAAGATCGCGTCATGCAGCTCCCAGAAGCGCCCCTGGCGCGCGGCGGCCTCGGTTGCCGCGGCGAGCACCGGGGCACGCGGGTGCTTGGCGGCGATCGCGAAATGGCGAAACGCGACCCGCAGCGGCGCCGCCGACAGGCGTGCGTGCGCGAGTGCGCAGCGCGGGCAGGTGAAATCGGCGTAGAGCACGACCAGCGGCCAGGCCGGGTCGCCACGCAGATGGTCGGCGGCCTCCAGCGGCGGGGGCGGCGCGCTTCGAAGGTCGCTCACTGCACTTCTACGCTACAGGTGTGAGCGATCGGCGCATGCGCCGATCGCCGGAACGGTGCATGCACCGTTCCGCGGCTGGGTGCATGCACCCAGCCCCTCTAGAGGTTTTCGAGACCGTCGAAGATCAGGTTGGCGCCCGGCAGGTCGTCGATCGAGGGCGCCTGGTAGCTCCAGGCGACGACGCCGTCGGGGCCGACGATCACCAGCGCGCGCTGCGGATGGCCCGCCTCGTGCAGCACGCCGAAGGCGCGCGAGGCCGCGCCCTTGGGCTCGAAGTCGCTCAGCTGGGCGATCGAGCTGCCGAGCCGCTCGGCGAAGGCGGCCTGCGCCGCGACCGAGTCGGTCGAGATCGCGAATGCGGTCGCGCCCTGTTCGGCGAGCTCCGGCAGGACCTCCTCATACAGCGACAGCTGGTCGGCGCAGACCGAGGTGAAGGCGTAGGGATAGAAGATCAGGACGCTGGTGTGACCCAGCAGGTCCTCGCGCGTGAACGGCTCGCCGTCGGCCGTTCGCAATGTGAACGGCGGCGCCGGCGTGCCGGCCGCGATCACGCTCACCTACGCAGGCCGAGCGACTTCAGCAGCTCGCGGTAACCCTCGAGGTCGTTGCGCTGGAGGTAGTTGAGGAAGCGCCGGCGGGCGCCGACCAGCATCAGCAGGCCGCGCCGCGAGTGGTGGTCGCGCTTGTGCTCGCGCAGGTGCTCGGTCAGCTGGTTGATGCGCTCGGTGAGCTGCGCGATCTGAACCTTGACGTTGCCGGTGTCGTGCTCGTTGGCGCCATATTGCGCGGCGAGCTCGCGCTTTCGTTCGCTGGTCAGGGTCATCGGCGGTCCCGAACGGTAGCAGACGGCCCGCTCAGCCCAGGGCGCGCGCGCAGATCGCGCGGGCGAGCTCGACGTCGGAGCGCATCTCCTCGATCAGCGCCTCGACGGTCGCGAATCGCCGCTCCCCGCGCAGGCGCTCGAGGAAGCGCAGCCGCAGCTCGCTGCCATAGAGGTCTCCGTCGAAGTCGATCAGGTGGGCCTCGATCAGCTCCGCGCGGCCCGCGCCGAAGGTCGGGCGCACGCCGATGTTGACGGCCGAGGGGACGCCGTTGGCGAGGCAGGCGTAGACGCCGTGGCCCGGGCAGGCGAGGCCCTCCGGCGGCACGATGTTGGCGGTCGGAAAGCCGAGCTCGCGGCCGCGGCGGTCGCCGCCGATCACCTCGCCGGCAAGCTCGTGCGGCTCGCCCAGCAGGACCGCTGCCGCCGCCACCTCGCCGGCCGCGATCAGCGAGCGGATCCGGCTCGAGGAGACGATCTCGCCGTCGACCTCGCAGAGCGCCACGACGCGCGCCTCGAAGCGCCCGTCGGCGGCCAGCATCGACGCGTCGCCGAGCGCGCCCGCGCCGAAGCGGAAGTTCTCCCCGACCGAGACGCTGCGCGCGCCCAGACGGTCGAGCAGCACCTCGTCGATGAACTGCTCCGCCGTGCGTGCGGCGAAGGCGGCATCGAAGCGGATCACGATCAGCTCCGCCACGCCCAGCGATTCGATGATCTCGGCCTTGCGCTCGAGCGGGGTCAGCAGCTTCGGCATCCGCGCGGGCGCGATCACCGCCACCGGGTGGGGTTCGAAGGTCAGCACCGTGTCGGCGCCCGCGATCACCTCCCGATGGCCGAGGTGCACGCCGTCGAAGGTGCCGACCGCGATCGCACGCGGCGCCGGCTCCGCGTCGCTGAACTCGGTCACGCGCATCGCCGGCGAAGCCTATCCCCGCAGGCCGACCTCGACCCGCAGGGCGCCGTCGCGCTCGCCCGCCACCGCGACCGCCTCCCCGTCCGGGTCAAGCAGCAGCACCGCGCCTGCCAGGCCGCGCGGCGGCAGCGGGCGGCCGTGCGCGGCGGCCGCGGCCTCGGCGCCATCGAGCGTCGCCGTGGCGCCGAAGCGCGCCCACGCGGCGGCGATCGGCTCGAGTGTCGCGGCGCCCTCCCCCGGCCACGCGCCGGCGGCCTCGAACGGCCCGATCGCGAGGCGGCGCAGCGCCAGGCAATAGGCGTCGCCGAGGTCGGAGACCAGCGAGCGCACATAGGTCCCGGAGGAGCAGACGAAGCGCAGCGCGGCCCGATCACCCTCGCGCCAGAGCACGCTTGACTCGAACACCGTCACCTCGCGTTCGGCCGTCTCGACCGCCTCGCCCCGCCGCGCCCGCGCGTAGGCGCGCTCGCCGTCGATCCTGACCGCCGAAAACGCCGGCGGGCGCTGGCGGATCGTGCCGAGCGGCAGCATCAGCGGCTCGGGCACGACGCCGGTCTCGACGATCTCCCCCTCGGGGTCGCCGGTGCTCGAGGTGGCCCCCAGCGCGACGACCGTCTCGTAGGTCTTCGGCAGCGGCGCGAGGTGGCTGGCGAGCCGCGTCGCGCGGCCGACCAGCAGGATCAGCAGCCCGGTCGCGAACGGGTCGAGCGTGCCGGCATGCCCGACGCGCCGCGTGCCGAGCGCCCGGCGGGCCCGGGCAACCATGTCGTGAGAGGTCAGCCCAACCGGTTTGTCAGCCAGGAGGATCCCCGACGGGGATGCCTCCGCGCTCAAACCTGGGCGCGAATCGCGTCGATCAGCTCGGCGACCGACAGCTCGCTGGTGAAGCCGGCGGCTCGCCGGTGCCCGCCGCCGCCGAACGCGCGGGCGATCGCCGAAACATCGACGTCGTCGTCGCTGGCCCGCAGCGAGACCTTGTGCGCACCGGCGCGCCCGCCGGCGCAGACCTCGCGGATCAGCGCCGCCACCTTGGTGTCACGCACCGCGCGCAGGTAGTCGACGATCCCCTCGGCGTAGCTGTCGTCGGCGCCGGTCGCGGCGAAGTCCTCACCGCTCAGCACGGCGACCGTCATGCGCTCGTCCTCGTAGTGGCGGGCGCTCGCCAGCGCGCGACCCATCAGGCCGAGCTTGCCGAACGGGATGCCCTCATAGATCTGGCGGTAGAGCCGGCCGACGTCGACGCCCGCGCCGATCAGCTCGGCCGCCATCAGGTGCGCCCGCGGCGTCGTGCTCTCGTAGGAGAAGCGGCCGGTGTCGGTGACCAGCCCGACGTAGAGCGCCTCGGCGACCGCCGGGGAGATCGGGACGCCCAGGCCGTGGATCAGGTCCCAGACGATCTCGGCCGTGCACGAAGCCTCCTCGACGACGTGGTTGATCGTGCCGAAGCGCGTGTTGTCGTGGTGGTGGTCGATGTTGATCAGCGGCTCGGCCTCGCGCATCGCGGCGAGCGGGTTGCGGTCGAGGTTGCCGCAGTCGAGGAAGATCGTCGTGCGGGCGTCGAGGTCGTCCGGCGCCTGCGTGGCGAGGCCGTCGAGCGCGAAGAAGCGGTACTCGGGCGGCAGCGGGAACTCCTCCGGCGCGATCACGATCACCGCGTCCTTGCCGAGCGCCCGCAGCAGCGCCTGCATCGCGACGAGCGAGCCGAGCGCGTCGCCGTCGAGGTTCTCGTGCGTGACGACGGCGAAGCGCTCGCCGGCGCGGATCGCGCGGATCACCTGCTCGCGGGTGCTGAGCGCCACCGACATCGCCTCGGTCATGGCGTCTCCCGCAGCAGCGACTCGACGCGCAGCGCGCGATCGGTGGTCGAGTCGTAGACGAACTCGAGCCGCGGGGTGCGCTTCAGCGACAGCTCGGCGGCGATCCGGCCCTGCAGCAGCCCGTGCGCGCTGGCGAGCGCGGCGAGCGACTCGCTGCGCGCGTCCTCGTCCCCGAGCACGCTGACGAACACGCGCGCGGCACGCAGGTCTGGGCTTGTCTTGACATCGGTCACCGTGATGAATCCGAACCGCGGATCCGACAGATCTCCGCCGAGCGCGTCGGCGAGGACCTGGCGAATGGCCTCGTTGACCCGGCGCATGCGCTCCACAGCCATACTAGTCCTTAGCGGATCACCGGTCAGGCGAGCGCGCGTTCCACCTTGCGCGTCTCATAGACCTCGAGCACGTCGCCCTCCTTGACGTCCTGGAAGTTCGCCAGCACGATGCCGCACTCGAAGCCGGCGGACACCTCACGGGCGTCCTCGTTGAAGCGCTTGAGGCTCGCGACGGTCGTCTCGTTGATCACGGTTCCGTCGCGCACAACACGAACCTTCGCTCCGCGAGTCACCTTCCCTTCGGTGACAAAACAGCCTGCAATCGTCCCGATGCGCGACGCGCGGAAGGTCTGGCGGACCTCGACCTGGCCGACGGTCTCCTCGACCTCGTCGGGTTCGAGCATCCCCTGCATCGCCGCGCGCAGCTCGTCGATCGCCCGGTAGATCACCGAGTAGCCGCGAATCTCGATCCCCTCGCGCTCGGCCAGCGAGCGCGCGTCGCCGACGGGGCGCACGTTGAAGGCGAGGATCACGGCGTCGGAGGCGGCCGCGAGCATCACGTCGGACTCGGTGATGCCGCCGACGCCGCGGTGGATGATGTTGACCGCGACCTCGTTCTGGGGCAGCTTCGCGATCTCGTCCTCGACCGCCTCGACGGAGCCCGAGACGTCGCCCTTGAGCACCAGGTTCAGCTCCTTGACGGTGCCCTCCTGGGCGAGGCGGAAGACGTCCTCGAGCGAGATCTTGCGGCCCGAGCGCCGCGCGAGCGCCTCGGTCTTCAGGCGCGTGGCGCGCTGGCTGGCGAGCTGGCGGGCGCGGCGTTCGTTCTCGACTACGTGCGCGTACTCGCCGGCCTCCGGCACGCCGTCGAAGCCGAGCACCTCGACGGGCTCGCCGGGTCCGGCGGCCTTCACACGGCCGCCGAGGAAGTCGTTCATCGCGCGAACGCGGCCGACGTGCGCGCCGGCGACCAGCGCGTCGCCGATGTGCAGGGTGCCGCGTGCGACCAGCAGCGTGACGACAGGGCCGCGGCCGGGGTCCAGGCGCGACTCGATCACGGCGCCCGATGCGTGGCGCCGCGGGGTTGGCGCGCAGGTCCTCGAGCTCGGCGACCACCTGGATCGTGTCGAGCAGCTCGTCGAGCCCCTGGCGCGTCTTCGCCGAGACGTCGACGAACTCGACCTCGCCACCCCAGTCGGCCGGCTGGAGCCCGCGCTGGGCCATCTCGTTGCGGACGCGGTCGGGCTGCGCCCCCTCCTTGTCGATCTTGTTGACGGCCACGATGATCGGCACATCGGCAGCTCGCGCGTGGTCGATCGCCTCGTCGGTCTGAGGCTTGGCGCCGTCGTCGGCGGCGACGACGATCACGGCGATGTCGGTGACGCGGGCGCCGCGGGCGCGCATCGCGGTGAACGCCTCGTGGCCCGGCGTGTCGAGGAAGGTGATCGCCTTGCCACCGTGGCGGACCTGGTAGGCGCCGATGTGCTGCGTGATCCCGCCCGCCTCGCCCTTGGCGACCTCGGTCTCGCGGATCGCGTCCAGCAATGACGTCTTGCCGTGGTCGACGTGGCCCATGATCGTGACGACCGGCGGGCGCGCGACGAGCGTCTCCTCGTCGTCGTCGAAGACCGGCTCGCCGACCAGGTCGTCGGCGGCGTGGACGATCTCGATGTCCTTGCCGAACTCGGCAGCGAGCACCGTGATCGCCTCGTCGGTCAGCGTCTGGGTGAGCGTCGCCATCTCGCCGAGGCTCATCAGCTTGCGAATCACCTCCGGCACGGCCACGCCGAAGTACTCCGCGACGCCCTTGACGGTCGAGCCGGAGTTGATCCGGATCAGGTCGGTGGCCCCGCGTGCGACCTCGTCGATCGGCGCCACGGTGTCGTCATAGGTGCCGCGGCGGCGGCGCCCGCGCCGTGGCGGCCGGCGCACCGGTTGGCTGGCCGGCCCTCCGGCCTGGCGGCGCGAGGCCTGCGAGTCGATCACGACGCGCCGGCGCCCGCCCGGCCCGACCGCTCCGGGCCGCTGCTCGCCGGTGCGCGAATCGCGCGTCGGGCGCGAACGGTTGGCCTCGGCGGCGCGCGCCGCCTCACCGGGCGAGGCCTCGGCGTCCATCCCGGCCTCCCCGGGCTGGGTCTCGAGAACCGCCGTGGGCGAGCGCGGCGGCGCGGCGGCCGCCGACGGGGCTGGCGTCGCGGCACTGCCGGGGGTCGCCGGCTGCGCTGCTTCCTTCGCCTGTTCGCGCGAGGAGGCCTTGGGGGCGGCGCCTGCGGGCGCGGCCTTCGCGCCCGGTGGCGATGCCGGCGCCTTGGCGGGCGCTGCGGCCGTTGCAGCCTTCGCGCTCGCCGCAGGCGTGGCGGCCTGTGCGGCTGCTGCGGGCGCGGCCGGCTTGGCGGGGGCCGAGGTCGCCGCGGACTTCGCGGCCGGCGCGGCCGGCTTCGCCGGGGCTGCCGCCTTCGCGGTGGTGGGGGCTTGAGGCTTTGCCGCCTTCGCGGCCTTGGCCGTCTTGGCGCTCGCGCCGTTGCTCGCCAGCGCGCTCAGCGCCTGTTCCTCGTCGACACTCGATGCCGCGGCCTTGGCCTCGATCCCGGCTGCGTGGAGCTTGGCCAGCAACTCGGCGGCGCTGAGCCCCTGGTCCTTTGCGATCTCGTGCACGCGTCTCTTCGCCATCAGCCCACCGATTCTACGGTCTGTGCGTCAGTTGAGAACGACCGGCGAAATGCGCGTTGCAACCCGCCGCGCCGGCGTGCCAGCGCCAGGCAGTCGTCGGCGCAGACGTAGGCGCCCCGCCCGGGCAGGCGTTGCGCGCGGTCGACGAGCAGCCGGTCGTCGCAGAGCACGAGGCGGACAAGCTCACTCTTGGGCGCCCTTCGCCCACATCCCGCGCAGCGCCGTAGCGGCGTCCGCGAGCCGGCTATGACGCCGGTCCCTCGGCGGCGCCGCCCTCCGCGGTCTCGAGCGCCTGATGGGCCTCGAGTCCGCAGTAGCGCGAGCCGGGCAGCGATGCGTTCGGGCAGCGCCGGCCGTTGCTCATCACGGCCGCGCAGCGACCTGACGCCTCGAGCTCCTCGCCGTAGCCGTGCTCGGCCTCCTCGGCCGCGAACTCGCTCTCCGACTTGATGTCGACTCGCCAGCCCGTCAGCCGCGCCGCGAGTCGCGCGTTCTGACCCTCGCGCCCGATCGCCAGCGACAGCTGGTCGTCGGGGACGATCACCGTCGCCTGCTTGGCCGCGTCATCGACCAGCACCTCGCGCACGCGGGCCGGCGAGAGCGCCTTTGCGACGAAGCGGGCGGGCTCGTCGTTGTAGGGGATGATGTCGATCTTCTCGCCCCGCAACTCGGAGACGACCATCCGCACGCGCGAGCCGCGCGGCCCGACGCAGGCGCCGACCGGATCGACTCCGTCGGCGTGCGAGATGACGGCGATCTTGGAGCGGTAGCCGGGCTCGCGGGCGACTCCCGCGATCTCGACGAGCCCGTCGGCGATCTCCGGCACCTCGAGCTCGAAGAGCTTCTTGATCAGCTCGGAGTCGCGGCGCGAGACGATGATGCTCGGCCCCTTCGTCGACGGCGAGACCTCCTTGATCACCGCCTTGATGCGCTGCGAGTGGTCGTAGCGCTCGCCATCGACCTGCTCGGACTTGGGCAGCAGCGCCTCGACGCGCTCGCGCAGCTGAACCAGCGTGTAGCGCGAGTCCGACTGCTGCACGATGCCCGTGATCAGCTCGCCGACCCGGTCGCGGTACTCCTCGTACATCATGTCGCGCTCGGCTTCGCGGATCCGCTGGAGGATCACCTGCTTGGCCGTCTGGGCGGCGATCCGCCCGAAGTCGCCGGGCGTGACGTCGCGCTCCTCGATCTGGTCGCGGTACTGCTCGAACTTGGCGGGATCGATCTCGGGGTCCTCGGGCTCGCGCATCTCCCCGGTCTCGGGGTCGATCGTCGTCGCCTCGTCGATCGTCTCGACGATCAGATGCGCCTCGAGGCGTTCCGGGATGATCAGCTCGATCACGCGGAAGTCAGCCGTCTCGCGGTCGATTTCGACGCGGGCGTATTTGGCCGAGCCGGGCTGCTTCTTGTAAGCCGACAGCAGCGCGTCCTCGAGCGCGACCATCAGCTTCTCGGGCTCGATGCCCTTCTCGCGCGCGAGGGCATGCATCGCATCAAGGATCTCGCGTGACATGTGCCTACTCCTCCACCAGGTGGGACCGTTTGATCGCGGCATACGGGATCGCAACGATCCCCTCGCCTGCCGCGAGTGTCACCTCGTCCCCCGTCGCACCGATCAGCTCGCCGATCACGCTGGCCGACTCCTCGCCGGCGGTGCGCACGCGGGCGCGCCGACCGACGAAGCGCTGGAAGTGCTCCGGCTTGGTCAGCGGCCGCTTCGGCCCCGGCGAGCTGACCTCGAGCGCGTAGCTCTCACGCAGGTCGCCGAGCGCGTGGGTGACGCGCTCACAGAGCGCCAACGTCACGCCCTGCGGATGATCGATGAAGATTCGAAGCGTCTCGCCGGAGCGCTCCACGAGCAGCACTTCGACCTCGGGCTCGGTGCCCGAGAGGCGCTGCTCGATGTCGTGTTGTAGCTGTTCCATGGCGAAAAAAAAGCGGGCGAGCGCCCACTTCGGTGCACCGCCCACATCGCTTCCGGGCGGTATCACCGAGGATAGCACTCTCGGCGCCACCCAAAATGCGGCCCGGCCGGGCGTCAGCGCCGCAGCGTCTCGACGGTGTCGAGCACGGCCTCGGCGATCGCGCGCTTCTGCGCCGGGCCGACCTCGCGCTGACCCGCCGCGGTGATGATCGTCACCGCGTTGCGCTCGGCGTCAAAGCCGATCCCCGGCTGGGAGACGTCGTTGCAGACGATCGCGTCGAGCTGCTTGCGGGCGAGCTTCTCGCGCGCCCGCCCGACCGCGCCGGGCCCGTGCTCGGCGGCGAAGCCGACCAGCGTCTGCCCTTCGCGGCGGCGCGCCGCGAGCGCCGCGAGCACGTCGTCGGTGGCCTCGAGCTCGAGCGCGAGCGTCGCCGCCTCGCTCTTCGCGAGCTTCCCGGGGACCGGCTCGACCGGACGGTAGTCGGCCACCGCGGCGCACATCACGAGCACGTCGGCGCCGTCGAACTCGACCTCGCAGGCCTTCGCCAGCTCGGCGGCACTGCTCACGTCGACGTAGCGGATCCCCGGCGCACGCGCCAGCGCCACGTTCGCCGCGATCACCACGACCTCCGAACCGCGCGAGGCCGCGGCATCCGCGACCGCGAAGCCCATGCGTCCCGACGAGCGGTTGCCGACGTAGCGCACCGCGTCGATCGGCTCGCGCGTGCCGCCGGCGGTCACGAGCGTGCGGGTTCCGTTCCAGCTTCCGCCGGAAAGCCTCGCCTGCACCGCGGCGAGCAGCTCGGCGGCCTCCGGCAGCCGCCCCGTCCCCCACTCGCCGGCGGTCGCGAGCCGGCCCGTGGCAGGGGCGAGCACCTCGACGCCCCGCTCGCGCAGCAGCTCGAGGTTGGCCTGGGTGGCGGCGTTCGCCCACATCCTGTCGTTCATCGCGGGTGCGACGATCAGCGGCGCGCTCGAAGCCAGCGCCGCGGTGCTCAGCAGGTTGTCGGCGATTCCGTGCGCGAGCTTGGCGATCGTGTTGGCCGACGCCGGAGCGATCAGGAATACGTCCGCGGCGGCGCTCAACGCAAGATGGCTGGCCGGGTCGCTCGCCGGCAGCGGGTCGCCGGGAAAGGTTCCGCGCAGCGGGTCGCGCTCGAACTCGTCGGTCAGCACCGGTGCGCCGCTCAGCGCGGCGAACGACGCGGCTCCGACGAAGCGCTGCGCGCCGGGTGTCTGGATCACGCGCAGCGAATGGCCGGCGCCGGTGGCCAGGCGCACAAATTCGAGCGCCTTGTAGGCGGCGATTCCACCGCTCACCCCGAGCAGCAGCCGGGCCATGGCGCGGGCGCTACCGGTAGTGGTACTTCAGCTTGCCGGCGGCGACTTCCTCGAGCGCGATCGTGAGGTAGTTCTTCGAGGAGCCGGTCTCGACCATCGGCGGCGGGAACTCGTCAAAGCTCCCCTCCCCGAGGTTCTGGTAGTACGAGTTGATCTGGCGCGCGCGCTTTGCGGCGACCAAAACGCTCGCGTAGTTGGAGTCAACGTGCTCGAGCAGCTTGTCTATGCGGGGAGAGATCACTCACCCAGTGTAGCTGAGGTAGATCGCGTCCAGTTCGTCGACCGCCCGGGCGAGCTCGTCGTTGACGACGACGAAGCCGAATTCTTCGCGCGCGGCGAGCTCGGTCTCGGCGATCTCCAGACGCCGCGCCACCGCCTCCGGTCGCTCCGCGCCGCGTGCCAGGAGCCGCTCGCGCAACTGTTCGAGCGAGCGCGGCGCGATGAATATCTCGACGGCCTCGGGCAGCGCGTCACGGATCTGGCGCGCCCCCTGGAGCTCGATCTCGAGCACGACCGGCCTGCCGCCACGGCTGCGGCGCTCGAGCTCGCCGCGCAGCGTGCCGTAGCGGTGCCCGGCGTAGTTCGCGTGCTCGACGAACTCGCCCGCCGCCATGCGTCGATCGAACTCATCCTCGCTGAGGAAGTGGTAGGCGACGCCGTCCTGCTCGCCGGGACGCGGGGGGCGCGTGGTCGCCGAGACCGACAGCTCGAGCTCGGGATGGCGTTCGCGCAGCGCCGCGATCAGCGTGCCCTTGCCGACACCGGAGGGCCCCGTGATCACGAATACGCATGTCATCGGCGCCGAGCTTACGACGCCGATCGGAGGGCGCAGCCTGGCGCGGCGTCGCTCAGCGGTGCAGCATCGAGACCAGCTCGGCACGCTGGCGCTCGGAGAGTCCGCCGATCGTCTTGCTCGGCGAGATCCGGCAGTGCGTGAGGATCTTGTTCACCTTCACGCGACCGTACTTCGGCACCGCGAGCAGCATGTCGAAGACCTTCGCGGTTTCCAGGAACTCAGGTGGGTCGAGCAGCAGTTGCTGGATTGAGTGGCGACCGGCCTTGAGGTCGCGCTTCAGCTGCGCGCGCTGCGAGCGAATCTCGTTTGCGCGGGCCAGTGCATCCATCCGCTGGTTGAACGACCGCTCGGGTGTTGCGGGGCCTTTATGGAGCGTCTGCTGACCGAGCGACATGGGCGGCGAGTCTACCGCGTGGGCGGCCCCATGCAAGCGCTGTCGGTGGAATTCACCTCAACCTCGACTAGAGGTGTAGCGCGCTTCAGCTCACTTGAGCCGTTTGCGTCGCTTTGCAGGCTTTTTAGTGTCGGTTTCCGTGAAGGTACGCAGATCATCGCGCAATTTGCGTGAAACCGCTGTCGAGTTCGGCCGCGATTCGCGAGCCGGCCGCCGGATCGCGGAACGATTCCGTGCCGACGGCCACCAGCGTGGCGCCGGCAGCGATCAGATCGCGGGCGTCGGCGCCGCTCGAGATCCCACCCATCCCGATGATCGGAATTTCCACGCGACGGGCCACAGCCGAGACCTGAGCGAGTGCGACCGCGCGGATCGCGGGCCCGGAAAGGCCGCCGCTGCCGCCACCGAGCCACGCTCCGCCGCCGCCCGGGGCGAGCGCGAAGGCGCGCAGGGTGTTGATCAGCGAGACGGCGTCCGCCCCGCCCGCCTGCGCCCCCTGCGCGCAGGCCGCGACATCGGCGGTGTTGGGCGTCAGCTTGACGATCAGCGGCTTGGAGCTGAGCGGGCGAACCTGCGAGAGGAGCGCCTCCAGGCCCTGCGGGTCGGCGCCGATGTCAAGCCCCGTCGCGACGTTCGGGCAGGAGACGTTCAACTCGATCGCGGCGACCGCCGGCTCGTGCTCGAGCGCAGCGACCAGCTCGCCGACCTCCTCGGGCGTCGAGCCCATGACGTTGGTGATCAGCGGCACCGGCAGTTCCGCGAGCGCCGGCAGGTCGTACTCGAGGTAGGCGCGCAGACCCCGGTTGGGCAGCCCGATCGAGTTGATCAACCCGGCGGCCGATTCCCACAGCCGCGGCGGCGGGTTGCCGTCGCGAGCGCCGAGCGTGATCGTCTTTGAGACATAGGCCGAGAAGGGAAACGCGTCGTGGAGGGCCTCGCCGAACACCCGTGCCGCGGCGAGCACGTCGTAGCACCCGGAGGCGTTGATCACGCGGTGGCGCAGCGGCAGCCCGCAGAACTCGATCACGCAAGCACCGCCGCCTCGAACACGGGGCCGTCGACGCAAACCCGGCGATAGCCGTCGACGGTCGCGACCACGCAGCCGTAGCAGGCGCCGAAGCCGCACGCCATCGGCGCCTCCAGAGCGAGCTGCGCGCCCGCCTCGTGAGCCCGAGCCAGGGCTCGCACCTCGCTCAGCATCTCGGGAGGCCCGCAGGCGTAGATCGTTTGCGGCGCGCGTGTTGCCAGCTCGTCGTCCAGCAGCGTCGTGACGAAGCCGTTGTGGCCGACGGAGCCGTCGTCGGTGGCGATCTGGGGACCGACGAAGAGCTCCGCCGCCTTCGCGTGCTCCCCGCTTCGGAAACCGAGCAGCGCGCGGCCGCCCCAGGATTCCTGGACCGCGACAAGGGGGGCGATGCCGATGCCGCCGCCGACCAGCAGCGGCTCGCTGTCCGGGGTCGGTGGCGTGAAGCCGTTGCCGAGCGGACCGACGACCGCGAGCTCCTCCCCCACGTCCAGTTCGCACAGGCGCCTGGTCCCCGGACCGACATCCTCGAGCAGGAACTCGACCAGCCCCTCCTCGCGCAGGCGCATGATCGATATCGCCCGCGCCAGGTACGGGCGCTCTCCCTCCCCTCCGCCCCAGCGCTCGGCGGACGCCAGCATGTAGAACTGCCCAGGCGTCGCGCGGGCCGCGGTGTCGCGCGCGACGAGGACTACGTATGGGCCGTGGCTGCGCCGGCCGACGACCGGTATCCGCCGGCGGGCGAAGGGAGCATTCACCGGGCGTGCCATTCCTGGAGCGAGACCACGGCGGCCTCGCCGCTTCGCGCCGCGCGGATCGCCCGCGCCGCGGCCTGGCCGCCCGAGAGCGTCGTGATGCACGGGATGCCGCGCGTGACGGCCGCGCGCCGGATCTCCCAGCCGTCCGAGCGCGCACCGGAGCCGGTCGGCGTGTTGATCACGAGGTCGACCTCGCCGCCCGCGATCGCGTCGACGACGTGCGGCGAGCCCTCGGCGACCTTGCGCAGCGTGGTGACCGGGATGCCCATCCGCTCGATCGCCTGCGCCGTGCCGGCCGTGGCGACGATCCGAAAGCCGAGGTCATGCAGCTGCGCCGCGATCCCGGCGCCGGCCGCCTTGTCGGCGTCGGTGACGGTGATGAACACGGTGCCCTCATCGGGCAGCGCCGAACCGGCGGCGGCCTCGGCCTTCGCGAACGCGGTCGGGAAAGTCGGTCGCGATCCCCATCACCTCGCCGGTCGAGCGCATCTCCGGGCCGAGCAGCGAGTCCGCGCCCTGGAAGCGGTTGAACGGCAGCACGGCCTCCTTGACTGCCACGTAGCCCTCGCGCATCAGATCGGCCGGAAGTCCCGTCGCAGCGAGCGTCTCGCCGAGCATCAGCCGGCAGGCGATCTTGGCGAGCGGCACGCCGACCGCCTTTGACACGAACGGGACGGTGCGCGAGGCCCGCGGATTGGCCTCGATCACGTAGAGCTCGGCGCCCGGACGCGCTCCGGCCGAGACGACGGCGAACTGGACGTTCAGGAGGCCGACGACGCCGAGCTCGAGCGCGATTCCGCGCGTCTGTTCACGGATCCGCTCGAGCATCTCCTGTCCGAGCGAGTGCGGCGGCAGCACGCAGGCCGAGTCGCCGGAGTGGATCCCGGCCTCCTCGACGTGCTGCATGATGCCGCCGATCACCACCTCGCTGCCGTCGCAGAGAGCGTCGACGTCAACCTCGATCGCGTTCTCCAGGAAGTGGTCGAGGAAGATCTCGCGCCCGTCGGCACCGGTTCCGACGCGCTCGAGATAGCCGGCAAGGTCGTCGAGCGAGTAGACGATCTCCATCGCGCGACCGCCCAGCACGTAGCTCGGTCGCACGAGCAGCGGGAAGCCCACCTCGTCGCCGGCCGCGAGCGCGCCCTCGACCGTGGCCGCCGTCGCGTACGGCGGGGCCTGGTAGCCGAGCCGAGCGAGCAGCTCGCCGAAGCGGCCGCGGTCCTCGGCGGCGTCGATCGCATCGACGCTCGTCCCGAGCAGGCGCACCCCCGCCCGCTGCAGCCCGGCCGCCAGGCGCAGCGGCGTCTGGCCGCCGAACTGCACGATCACGCCCTCGGGCGCCTCGAGCTCGACCACCGCCAGCACATCCTCGAGCGTGAGCGGCTCGAAGTAGAGGCGGTCGGAGGTGTCGTAGTCGGTCGACACCGTCTCCGGGTTGCAGTTGATCATCACGGCGTCGCGCCCCGACTCGCGAACGGTCATCGCGGCGTGCACGCAGCAGTAGTCGAACTCGATCCCCTGCCCGATCCGGTTGGGGCCCGAGCCGAGGATCACGACGCTCGGCCGGGTCCCCCGCCTGACCTCGTGGCGAGCGTTCCCGGCGGCGTCCGGTCGCTCCCAGGCGGAGTAGTAGTAGGGCGTGCTCGCGGCGAACTCGGCTGCGCAGGTATCGACGGATCGGAAGCTGCGCACTCCCGCGAAGGGCGCCTGCGGATCCGCTGCCAGCGCTGCGAACTCGTGCAGGAACCAGCGGTCGATCGCCGTGCGCTCGCTTAGCTGCTCGATGGTTGCGCCGCGGCGCAGCGCCTCGAGCAACTCGTCATAGCGGCTCGCCCCCGGCTGCGCGACGCGCTCCAGCAGCTCCTCGAGCGACACATCGACGTTCGCCGCGACATCGAGCTCGCGCGAGCGCATCGCCTTCATGAACGCCTGGCCGAACGTGCGCCCGATCGCCATCGACTCTCCGACCGACTTCATGTGCGTCGTCAACCCGGCGTCGACGCCATGGAACTTCTCGAACGCGAAGCGCGGCCACTTGACGACGACGTAGTCGATCGTCGGCTCGAAGCTGGCCGGCGTGGCGAGCGTGATGTCGTTGGCGATCTCCTCGAGCGCGTATCCGACGGCGAGGCGGGCTGCGATCTTGGCGATCGGGAAGCCCGTCGCCTTGGAGGCCAGCGCGGATGAGCGCGAGACCCGCGGGTTCATCTCGATCACGACGATCTCGCCGCTGCTCGGATCGACCGCGAACTGCACGTTGGCGCCCCCGGTTTCGACGCCGACGGCGCGGATCACCGTGAGCGCCTGGTCCCGCAGACGCTGGTAGGTCTCGTCGCTCAGGCTCTGCTGTGGCGCGACCGTCACCGAGTCGCCGGTGTGGACGCCCATCGGGTCGACGTTCTCGATCGAGCAGACGATCACGACGTTGTCGTTGCGGTCGCGCATCACCTCCAGCTCGAACTCGCCCCAGCCGAGCACGGACTCCTCGACCAGCACCTGGCCGATCGGCGAAGCGGCGATCCCGCCCGCGACGATCGCCTCGTACTGATCACGGCTACGCGCGATCCCGCCGCCCTGGCCGCCCAGCGTGAAGGCGGGGCGCACGATCGCCGGCAGGCCGATCCGCTCGAGCTCGGCCAGCGCCTCGGCGACGCTCGTCGCGATCGCGCTGCGCGGCACCCGCAGGCCGGCGCCGAGCATCGTCTCGCGAAACAGGTCGCGGTCCTCGGCTCGGCGGATCGCGTCGTAGTCGGCGCCGATCAGCTCGACGCCGTGGCGTTCCAGCGTGCCGTCCTCGTGCAGCGCCTTGGCGAGGTTCAGGGCCGTCTGGCCGCCGAGCGTCGGCAGCAGCGCGTCGGGGCGCTCGCGGGCGATGATCTGGGCGACCGGTCCGGGCAACAATGGTTCGATGTAGGTCACCGCGGCGAACTCCGGGTCGGTCATGATCGTCGCCGGGTTGGAGTTGACGAGGATCACCTCGTAGCCCTCCTCGGCGAGCACCTTGCAGGCCTGCGCGCCCGAGTAATCGAACTCCGCGGCCTGGCCGATCACGATCGGCCCGGAGCCGAGGATCATGATCCGGTGGATGTCGTCGCGGCGGGGCATCAGCCGCGGATCTGCGTGAGGAAGCGGTCGAAGAGGTGCAGCGCGTCGTGGGGGCCGGGACCGGCCTCCGGGTGGTACTGCACGGTGCTCGCCCGAGCGTCGGGCAGGCGCAGCCCCTCGACGGTGCGGTCGTAGAGGTTCAGGTGCGTCAGCTCCGCCGGCCCGAAGTCGGTGTCCCAGCGGACCGGGCGGTCGCCGTCGATCGTGTGCTCGCCGCCCGGGCCGAGCACCGCGAAACCGTGGTTCTGGCTGGTGATCTCGATCCGACCCGTCTCGAGGTCCTTGACCGGATGGTTCGCGCCGCGATGGCCGAAGCGAAGCTTGTAGGTCTCGAGGCCGACCGCACGGCACAGCAGCTGGTGCCCGAGGCAGATGCCGAAGATCGGCAGCCGCCCGACCAGCTCGCGCACCGTGACGACGATGTAGTCGAGCGCTGCGGGGTCGCCCGGCCCGTTGACGAGCATCAACGCATCGGGCGAGCGCGCGAGGATCTCCGAGGCGGCCGTCCCGCACGGATGGATCTGAAGCGCCGCCCCTCGCGCGCGGAGCTGGTCGGCGATCGAACGCTTGATGCCAGTGTCGATCAGCGCGACGGTCGGCCCCGCCGCGACGCCTCCGGCCGCCTCCAGGTCGAACGGCCGCTCCGGCGTCACCTCGCGCGCGAGGTCGAGGTTGACCATCGACGGTTCGGCCTCGATCAGCGCCGCGGCTTCGTGCTCGCCGCAGTCGGCGGGGAAGATCCCGCCGCGCATCGACCCGGCCTCGCGGATGTGCAGCACCAGCGCGCGGGTATCGACACCGGTGATCGCGGGCACACCGGCTTCGCGCAGCCAGTCGAGCCAGCCACCCTCGGCGCCGGCGTGATCGGCGTTGTTGCGCGCGGCCCGCATGATCGCCCCGCGAGCGTGGATGCGCTCGGACTCCATCGCGGCGGCGCTCACGCCGTAGTTGCCGATGTGGGGGTAGGTGAAGGTGATCAGCTGGCGGGCGTAGGAGGGGTCGGTCATCGACTCCTGATAGCCCGACATCCCCGTGTTGAAGACGACCTCGCCCGTCACCGGTCCGGGCGCGCCGACGGCCTCCCCGTCGAAGCGGGCGCCGTCCTCGAGCAGCACATAGCTCATGCGGCGCTCAGGGCAAAGGCGCGTTCGCGGAAGGCGACGGCGCCGTCGGCGAGCGTCAGGAGGGTGCGCCCGGCGACCTCGCGGCCGGCGAAGCAACAGTTGGAGGAGCGGCTCTCATAGCCCGCGTCGCCGATCCGCCAGCGCGCCTCCAGGTCGACGAGGCAGAGGTTCGCGCTGCGCCCGGCGGCGATCGTCGGGGTCTCGAGCCCGAACAGCCGGGCGCCGGCGGTCAGCCGTTCGAGCAGCACCTCCAGGCTGAGCACGCCCGGCAGCACGAGCTCGGTGTAGAGCACGGCGAAGCTGCTCTCGAGCCCGGTCGTGCCCATCGGCGCCTGCTCGAACGGAACGCTCTTCTCGTCACGCGCGTGCGGGGCGTGGTCAGTTGCGATGCACTCGATCGTGCCCTCGCGAAGCGCCTTGACGAGCGCGATGCGGTCGTCCTCGGTGCGAAGCGGAGGGTTCATCTTGAAGCTCGAGTCAAGCGAGCGCACGTCCTCATCGGTCAGCAGCAGGTGGTGCGGCGTCA
The DNA here is from genome assembly GCA_963709225.1 of uncultured Solirubrobacterales bacterium. GTDB lineage: Bacteria > Actinomycetota > Thermoleophilia > Solirubrobacterales > Solirubrobacteraceae > Palsa-513. The sequence continues at coordinate 589,369 of CAVPVM010000004.1, read as the reverse complement.
CCTCGCCGCTGACCAGCGCGCCGCGTTCGCGGGCCTCCGCCAGCAGCTCCGCCGAGCGGCGTGCGGAAAGGTGCTGGAAGTGCACGCGGCCGTTCTCGTGCTCGGCGATCAGCGCGTCGCGCGCGATCATCGTCGATTCCGAGATCGACGGAATGCCGGCGAGCCCGAGCTCGACCGAGACCGTCCCCTCGTGCATCACGCCGGCGCCCGAGAGCGCCGGATCCTCCTCGTGGAGCGCCAGGACGCCGCCGCACAGGCGCTGGTAGCGCAGGGCGTGGCGCAGCAGTCCGGCGTTGGCGACCGGCAGGCCGTCGTCGGTGAAACCGATCGCGCCCAGCTCGCGCAGCTCGTTCATCTCGGTCAGCTGGGCCCCGGCCGAACCGACGCTGATCGCCGCCATGAAGCCGACCGGGATCCGCGCGTCGCGCCCGGCCGCCAGCAGCATGCCGCGCAGCAGGGCCGGCTGGTCGAGCACCGGTGCCGTGTTCGGCATCGCCACCACAGCGCAGTAGCCGCCCGCGGCCGCGGCGCGGGTGCCCGTCTCGAGGTCCTCCTTGTGCTCCTGGCCGGGCGAGCGCAGGTGAACGTGCGGGTCGACGAAACCCGGGAACAGGTGCTTGCCCTCCGCGTCGACGATCTGCGCCCCCGGCGGAGCCTCGATGCTCCCCGGCGTCCCGAGCTCGGCTATCTCGCCGTCGCGCACCAGCACGTCGTGGCGGCCGTCGAGCCCGAGGTTGGGGTCGATCACGTGGGCTCCGCGCAGCAGCATTTCCGCGGGCGGCCGCGCGGCGGCGACGAGCATGCTCATGCGGTCTGCGGCTCGAGCGCCGCCGGCGATTGGCTGTCGGGTGCGTCGGTTTCCGGCTGCGTGCCGGCGAGCACCTCGTAGAGCACGGCCATCCGTACGACCACGCCGGCGGCGACCTGGTTGGTGATCAGCGCCTGCGGCGAGTCGATCACCTCGCCCGAGAGCTCGATCCCGCGGTTGACCGGGCCGGGGTGCATCAGGAGCTGGCGCGGCCCAAGCCGGCGCGCGTTGATCTGGAAGTTCGTCGTGTACTCGCGCAGCGAGGGCAGGAATGAGTCGTCCATCCGCTCGAGCTGCATCCGCAGCGCGTAGACGACATCGGCCTCGCGCAGGTCCTCGAGCGAGTGGTTGACACTGACGCCGAGCTGGGCGAACTCGTCCGGGACGAGCGTCGGCGGGCCGGCGACGGTGACCTCCGCGCCGAGCAGGTGAAACGCCTGGATGCAGGAGCGCGCGACGCGCGAGTGCGCGAGGTCGCCGACGATCCAGATCCTGCAGCCGTCCAGCGAGCCGAGCCGCTGCGTGAGCGTGTAGCAGTCGAGCAGCGCCTGCGTCGGGTGCTGGTGCTTGCCGTCGCCGGCGTTGACGACGGCTGCATGCGTCCAACCCGCGACCAGCGCCGGCGCGCCGGCGTGCGGCGAGCGGATCACGATCGCGTCCGGGCCGTAGGCGGAGAGCGTCGCCACGGTGTCGCGCAGCGACTCCCCCTTCTCGACGCTCGAGCCGCTGGAGACCAGGTTGAGCACGTCTGCGGACAGCCGCTTGGCGGCCAGCTCGAACGAGCTGCGCGTCCGTGTGGAGGCCTCGTAGAAGAGGTTGATCACCAGGCGCCCGCGCAGCGAGGGGAGCTTCTTGATCGGGCGATCGGCGACCTGGCCGAACTTCGTCGCGAGCGCGACGATCCGCTCGATCCCCGCGCGGTCCAGGTCCTCGATCGAAAGGAGGTGCCTCATACCGCCACCACCTCGCTCGGCGCCGCGCCGATCGTCACCTGATCTGAGCCGTCGACCTCCGCCAGGCTCACGTTGACCCGCTCGGCGAGCGAGGTCGGCAGGTTCTTGCCGACGTAGTCCGGCCGGATCGGCAGCTCTCGGTGGCCGCGGTCGATCAGCACGGCGAGCTGGACTCGGGCCGGACGGCCGTATTCGAACAGCGCGTCGATCGCCGCGCGCACCGTGCGGCCGGTGAAGAGGACGTCATCGACGATCACCACGGTCGCGCCGTCGAGCGCGAAGTCGATTGCCGTGGCGTGGACGATCGGCGCCTGCGGGCGGCGCCCGAGGTCGTCGCGGTGGAAGGCGATGTCCAGCGAGCCGAGCGCCACGGGCGCCGAGATCAGTTCGGAGACCTGCGCATGCAACCGGGATGCGATGTGGACCCCGCGGCGGTGGATGCCGACGATCGCGAGCGGCGAGTCGGGGTCGGTGTTGCGCTCCACCACCTCGTGCGCCATGCGAACGATCGCGCGCGCGACATCGTCGCGGTCGAGCACGACCTTTTCGGCTGCGTCCAACCCTTCACGTCCTTCCTGGCCTCACGGGACCGGGTTAAAGGAAGCTGCCTCACCAATCTAGCAGCGGTTGCAGACGGGCGTGGGTCTCATCCCTCACCAGGGCGAACGAGCGTCGGCACCCCGCGGTCCTCGAGCGGGATGTCGATCGTGTCGAAGTCGCGCGGCAGCTCGGTCGCCGCAAAGACGGCCCGCGCCTCCTCGCGGAGTTCGCTGCCGCCGTAGCGGGCCGAGATGTGCGTCAGGGCCAGCAGCTTCACGTCCGCATCGGCCGCGATCCGCGCAGCCTGCGCGGCGGTCGAGTGCCCCGTCGCGCGCGCACGGTCGCGCTCGTCCTCCCCGAACGTCGCCTCGTGCACCAGCAGGTCCGCGCCGTGAGCGGCGATCGCGAGCGTCTCGCATGGCGCCGTGTCGCCGGAGAAGACGAGCTTGCGCCCCGGTCGCTCCGGCCCGATCACCTGCTCCGGCGCGACGCCGGCGACCGTCTCTCCGCGCTGCAGGCGGCCGAAGTCCGGGCCCGGCGTGACCCCGAGCGACTCCGCGAGCTCGGCGTCGAAACGGCCCGGACGGGCGTCCTCGGCGAGCACATAGCCGTGGGCAAGGACGCGGTGGCGCACGTTCACGGCGCCGATTTCGAGCGTGTCGCGCCGCACCGCCTCCCCCGCCTCGAGCTCGACCACCTCCAGTTCGAAGCACAGCCGCCCGTAGACGCGACGCATCGAACGCATCAACTCGGCGATGCCCTCCGGACCGTGAATCGACAGCGGGCGGTCCCTGTCGCGCAGGTTGAAGGTCTGGAGCAGCCCGGGCAGCCCGAGCCAGTGGTCGACGTGCAGGTGCGTGATGAAGATGTCGGTCAGATCGCTCAGGCCGACCGAGCGCAGCAGCTGGCGCTGCGTCCCCTCGCCGCAGTCGATCAGGATCCTCTCCGCACCCCGGCGAACGAGGAACGCCGGCAGGCCGCGTCGCGCACTCGGCACCGAACCGGCGGTGCCGGCGAACATCACGGAGAACTCCATCGCGCGGCCGAGCGTAGCGCTCCGGCTATGCTCACGACGGGCGAGGCCGCCGCCTTCCGCCCGTCCGCGCCCGTAGCTCAGGGGATAGAGCGCTCGCCTCCGGAGCGAGAGGTCGCAGGTTCAAATCCTGCCGGGCGCGCTGACCGATCCTCCGGGCCGGCGCGTGGCGTTGAACGCGGCGACGACGATCCGACCGTGGGTGGGCGGCCCAACCGGCGGGAGCGCCGCGCGAATGTGGGATCGTCCCGCTCGTGCCCTCGTCGTTTCGCAGCCGTCGCCGGGTGGCCGGATCGCTGGTCGCGGCGGTGGCGCTCGTTGGTGCGGGCAGTGCCCTCGCGGCAACGCACTCGGTGACCAAGCACCAGATCGGCTTCGTGAGCGTGCCGGCGCAGCAGGAGCGTACACTGAGCGTCCCCTACCCGGATGCGCTCGAGTACGGGAACGCGCGCTACAGCGGCCGCTGGATCGTGCTGCTGCCGCTTCCCGGCGCAAAGGGCGCCAGGCCGAGGATCGCGGATGTGAAGACGCTGTCGGCCGGAGAGGCGCAGGGCGGTTCGCTCTTCCAGGTGCGCGTGCGCAATGGCAACGCCCTGGGAACCGCGCCGGTGCGCCTCGAGGTGATCGCGACGACGGTCGAGCCGCTGCCGCACAGTTGAGGCGTCAGTCGGCCGGCCAGGGAGCTGGAGCGGGCGGGTCGAGGCCAAGCTCGGCGATCAGCGTCACCGGCCGGGAGCGGCGATCGGCCATCCTCTCGGGGACGGGAGCGCCGGCGTCGAGCAGGACCTTCACGACGCGGGCGTAGCGCTCGCGCGGGATCTCCTCGATCGTGCGCATCGTCGGGCCGCCCTCGGGGTCGTGGCAGTGGCGCGAGCCGTGCAGCGCCGCGCCGATCGCGCTGCCCTCGCCCCAGCGCAGGCTGGCGCCGGCGGCGACGAGCGCGGCCACGACCTCGGCGTGACCACGCCAGGCGGCCTGCGCGAGCGGGGTCTGCTCGCGACCCGGATCGCCGTCGACGCGCGTACCCGCGTGAAGCAGGCGGCGCACCAGATCGAGATCGCCGGCGCGGGCCGCCTGGTCGAACATTTCGTCGAGGCCATCGGGATCGGCGGGCGGCGGCGCAGCCTCGGTGAGGAACGCTCCGAGCGCGCGGTCGGCGTCGCTGACCGCCGCCGTATCGGCCCCGCGCTCGATCAGCAGCGTCGGCGATCTCGGCGTCACCCCAGCGCGTCGCTACGCGGAGCGGCGTCAGGCCCCGGTCGTCGCGCTGATCGACCGGGGCGCCGGCGTCCAGCAGTGCACGAACGGTGGCCAGCGGCCGGCGCTCGAACACGGCCTGGTGGAGGTGGCCGGAGGACGGACGGGCGCCGTGGGCGCACATCATCTCGACCATCGCGGGAGCGGCGAAGTTGAGCGCTCGGCCCAGGCAGTGCTCGACGACGTGGGGGTGCGTGCCGGCATCGATCAGCAGCGCCGCGCAGGTCGGGTCGGGGAATTCGACCGCGTGATAGAGCGCCTCGCCGACGCGGCGGGCGCCGGCGTCGTCGGGGTCGGCCCCCGCCTCGAGCAGCATGCGGGTGAGCTCGGCGTCGTTGGCGATCCCAGCCGCCCCGTAGAGCGGAACCTGCAACCAGCCATCGTGGTCGAAGGAGGCGTTCGGATCGGCCCCGGCGTCGAGCAGCAGGCGCACGACTTCGCGGATCCCGGGTGCGCGATCGCCGTCGCGCAGGAAGCGCGAGAAACAGGCGTAGAGGATCGGCTCCCAGTCGAGGGGAGCTCCGCGCCGGCGCGCGACTCGCGGCGAGCGCTCGAGCCGGCGGGCGACTTCGGCGGCCTCGCCGGTGACGCAGGCGCACGCCAGGTCGTGGCGGGAGAGCGCAGGATCGGCGGCGAGCAGCACGCGGGCGCGGCGCAGATCAGACGAGCAGGCCGAGCGGACCAGCGCGTCCGCGCGCTCTCCGGCCCCGAGCGTGAGCGCCTCGACGTGGAACTTCAGGCGGGGCCAGGAGGCGAAGCCGTGCTCGCGCGCGAGGGCGAGCTTCGCGAGCGCGACCGTCTGAAACTCGCCGGCTCGGCAGCGCCGCTCGGCCTCGGCGCGCAGCCCGCCCAGATCCGGCCGGGCGGGAAGGGAACGGGTTTCGGAACGCGGACCGGATGCGTTCTGCACGCGGCCGCGAAGATAACAGGCGAAAGCCGGGCGCTAGCCCTGGCGCTTCCAGGAGTCGGTGCCGCCGCGGCCGCCCATGGTCTTCGCGAAGTGGCGCCAGGCGCTCGGCTTGGCCCCAGGCTCGCTGTCGTGGTAGACGGGCGCGGCGCCGTGCGGCGCCTCGAGCGCGCCGGTGGCGGCGTCGTCGATGCTCAGATCAACCCCGAACTCGTGCAGCGAGGCGATCTGGTCGGCCGGGACGAACAGGCGCTGCTTGCCGACCGCCATCACGATCCCGTGGAAGATGTCCTGATCGGGGGCGGCGACGACGTGGTCGACCGTGCCGACCTGCTCGCCGCCGGCGGCGTAGACCGGGACGTCGCGCTCGAGCACCTGGTAGGCGATCGGAAGTCCCTCGTCCATCGATCCAGCTTAGTGGCCCGCTCAGTCCAGCGCCGCGCGGGCGGCCTCCTGGAGCTCGGCGTGCAGCGGCGGCGGCTGGTGCGTGTCGAACTGCCGCTGGGTCAGCACGATCGTCGTCAGATCCCGCGCTGGGTCGTTCAGCCACGAGCTGCCGAGGCCACCGTCCCAGCCGAAGGAGCCGTCGTCGTAGACGGCCTGGCAGAAGCTCCAGGAGCGCCCGTCGAAGAAGCCGGGGCCGACGCCTCCGCGCGAGCGCTGCGCCGCGGTCAGCTGGTCGGTCGTCATCGCCCGGGCCGAATCGGCGCTCAGCACCGGCAGGCCGCCCTCGAGCAGCATGCGGCTGAAGGCGAGCAGGTCGTCGACGGTCGAGACGAGGCCGCTGCCGCCGTCGCCGAAGTCGGGCGGCCGGCTCCAGGCGCCGTCGGGCTCGTCGGTCACGGCCAGCCCGTCCGCCGTCATCGCGTAGGCGGTGGCGAGGCGGTCCGTTTCGGATGTCCAGAATGCGGTGTCACGCATCCCGAGCGGCTCGAAGACGCGCGAGCGCAGAACCTCCCCGAACGGCTCGCCGGCCGCCCGGGCGAGCAGCACCCCAAGCACCGCGGCGCCCGTGTTGTAGAGCCAGCGCTCGCCCGGCTGTGCGAGCAGCGGCAGCGATCCGAGACCGGCGATCCAGGTGTCGGGATCGGGTTGCCCAGCCGGGTTCGGTGGCCCCAATGTGGCGAGTCCGAGTCGCTCGGCGGCCGTCACGATCGGCCACGGAGTGGCCGCCATGAACATCTCAAGCACCATCCCGAAGCCGAAGGTGAACGTCAGCAGGTCACGGGCGGTGATCGCGCGCGCGGCCGCCACCGTCTTGTCGAGCGGGCCGTCCATGCGCGACAGCACGCGGCGGGAGGCGAGCTCGGGGAGCAGCCGCTCGACCGGCTCATCGAGCGAGAACAGGCCCTCGCCGACGAGCGCCAGCGCCGCGGCGGCGGTGATCGGCTTGGTCATCGAGGCGATCCGGAAGATCGAATCGCGCTGGACCGGCGGGCCGCCGATCGCCAGGTCGCCGAGCGCCTCGACGTGCACGTGATCGCCGCACGCGACCAGCACGACGAGGCCGGGGACGAAGCTGTCTGCGACGTGGCGCGCCGCCACCTCGTGGATGCGCTCGATGCCCTCCGCCGTCAGTTCGCCGCTCACCGGCGGACCTCGCCCGAGCACGCCCGCTCCGGCGCTGACATAGGATGGTGGGGCACTACCGGACACTCTATTGCTGCGAATCGCGATCGTCGGACTCGGCCCCTGGGGCGTCTGTGCCCTGGAGCGGGTGGTCACCACGGCACGGCAGGGCCTGCCCCCCGGGCGCGAGGTCGAGGTCCACGTGATCGAGCCTGGAACGCCCGGCTCCGGCGTCTACGACGTCACCCAGCCGGACTACCTGCTGCTCAACAGCTCCTGTGGAGCGATCTCGCTCTACCCGTTCACCGACGGCGAGGACGAGCCGAGCTACGCGGTCGGCCTGCACGAATGGGCGCAAAGCGAGGGCTACCGGTGGGTCGGGGACGCCTGCGCGGTGGACCCCGGTGGGCGCGCCATCGAACCTGGCGACTTTCTCCCGCGGCGGCTGATGGGCGAGTACCTGCACTGGTTCTACCTGGCGCTGGTGGCGGCGGCTCCGGCGGCGGTCCGCGTGATCTTCCACCCCACGGCCGCGGTCGACCTGGTCGCCGCGCGCGACGCCGGCGAGGAGGTGCATCTCGCCGACGGCGAGATCGTGGCTGTCGACCATGTGATCGTCACCTCCGGTCACACCGCAAACGAGAACGGCGGCCCGGGTGCGGCGCATCCCCACCAGCTGACGCCCTACCCGGTCACCCCCTACGTCGAGCGGCTGCCCGCGGGAGCGACCGTCGCGATCTCGGGCATGGGCCTGGTGGCATTCGACGTCGTGACGGCGCTGACGATCGGGCGCGGTGGCTCCTACGTCCAGGACGGCGACGCGCTGAGCTATGTGCGCAGCGGCAGCGAGCCGCTGATCCAGCTTTTCTCGCGCAGCGGCCTGCCGGCGACGGCGAAGGCGGCGAGCGCCGGCGAACACGCCGAGGAGCCGGCGCCGGCCGTCGCCACACCGGAGGCGCTCGACCGCCTGAGTGGGCGCTCGAGCGGGGTGCGCAGACAGGTCGACCTGCGGCGGGAGCTCCTGCCGATCCTGTTCGCGGAGATGACGGTCCGCTATTACGCCCGCCGCGCCGGGAACACCGGCGGTGCCGGCGAGGCCGCCGCCGTGCGCGAGCGGCTCGCGCTCGCCTGGCAGGAGGGCCGGTTCGAAGCGGAGGTCGCGGCGCTCGGCGCCCGGTTCGAGCCGTTCGATGCCGAGGCGATGTTCTTCGGCCACCACCCGAAGTTCGAGTCGCGCGAGGACTACGAGCGCTACGTGCACCGGGTCCTGCGCGAAGACCTGCGCGAGTCGAGCGATCCGGCGAGCGCGGTCAAGGCCGCCGGGGACGTCTTCCGGGTGTTTCGCGATCCGGTCCGCTCGGTGGTCGAGTACGGCGGGCTGTCGCTTGACTCCTACCTCGACTTCAACGCCGACATCCGCAGCCGGATGAACCGCCTCGTCGCGGGCCCGCCGGCGCTACGGATCCGCCAGCTGCTGGCGCTGATGGATGCCGGGATCGTGCAGATTCCCTACGGTCCGGCGCCCGCCGTCGGCCCCGCGGGCGACGGGGCGGGGTTCGAGCCGACGCGGACGCGGATCAGCTCAACGGCGCTGCGCGAGCCCCACGCGGCCGATGTCGACGTGGTCATCCGCGGGCACCTCGACGACCCGCGCATCGAGGGATCGGCGTCGTCGCTTTTGACGCGGCTCTACACGCGCGGGCGAATCAGCCAATTTCGCTACGGGACGGTCAACGTCGGCAGCGTCGACCTGACCCCCGACTCGCACCCGATCGACGTCGACGGGAGCCCGCAGCCGAGGATCTGGATGTTCGGCGTGCTGACGGAGGGGATCCGCCACTTCAACCAGTACATCCCCTCCCCCAACCGCGGCAGCCGCGCGGTCCACGACCTCGGCGACTGCGTGGCCGAGATCCTCGGCTGAGCGGCGGGGTCGCGAGGGCGGGGCCGCGGTCGGCCCCGCGCGGCCTTCAGCTCGCGAGCGCCTGGTCGAGATCCTCGATCAGGTCGTCGGGGTGCTCGAGCCCGACCGACAGGCGCACCATGTCGGGCGTCACGCCGACCATCTCCAGATCCTTCGGCTTGAGCTGGCGGTGCGTGGTCGACGCGGGGTGGGCGATCAGCGAGCGCGCGTCGCCCATGTTCACGCAGCGCTTGAAGAGGTTGACGCGGTCGAACACCGCGATCCCCGCGTCGTAGCCCCCATGCACGCCGAAGGTGATGATCGACGGGCAGCGGTTCCCGAGGTAGCGCTTCGCGAGTTCGTGGTAGGGGTTGTCGGGGAAGCCGAGGAAGCTGACCCACGACACGCGGGGGTCGGCGGCAAGCCAGGCCGCCACCGCCCGCGCGTTGGCCTCGTGGCGCTGGAGGCGAACGGCGAGCGTCTCGAGGCCCTGGAGCAGCAGGAAGGCGTGAAACGCCGACAGCGCTGAGCCCATGTTTCGCAGGCCGACGCTGCGACAGCGCGTGATGTAGGGGGCATCGGGGAAGCGGGTCGTGTACTCGACGTCGTGGAAGGCCGGCTCGGGCTCGATCAGGTTGGCGAAACGCTGCGGCTGGGAGTCCCACGGAAAGCGGCCCGAGTCGACGATGATGCCGCCGAGCGTCGTCCCGTGCCCGCCGATGAACTTGGTCAGCGAGTGGATCACGACGTCCGCGCCGTGCTCGATCGGCTTCAGCAGCAGCGGCGTGGCAACCGTGTTGTCGGCGATCAGCGGCACGCCCTGGCGGTGCGCCACCTCGGCGACGCCGGCGAGATCGATCACGTTGCCGGCGGGGTTGCCGATCGTCTCGCAGAAAACCGCCTTGGTGCGCTCGTCGATCAGCGCCTCGATCGAGGCGGGCCGGTCGTCGGGCGGGAAGCGCGCCTCGATGCCGAGCGTGCGCAGGACATGGGCGAAGAAGGTGAACGTCGCGCCGTAGAGCTGCGGCGCCGAGACGATGTTGTCGCCGGCGCCGACGAGGTTGAGGATCGAGATCGTGACCGCGGCGGCGCCGGAGCTGACGGCCATCGCCGCGGCGCCGCCCTCGAGCGCGGCGATCCGCTGTTCGAGCACGTCGACCGTCGGGTTGACCATGCGGTTGTAGTGAAAGCCCTGCGTCTCGAGGTCGAAGACCGCACCGGCGTGCGCGGCGTCGGCGAACTCGTGCGCGACGGTCTGGTAGATCGGCACGGCGATGGCGCGCGCCGAGTCGGGCGTGTAGCCGCCGTGGATGGCGATCGTCTCGTCGCGCATCGCTCGCTCAGGCCTTTGCCGTCGTCGTCGGGGCGGGCACCGCGGCCGCGGCGCGCGCGATGTCCAGCCAGTTCCGGTAGAGGACGGCCATCGGCTCCGCCCATGTGTTCTCGACCGTGGCCGCGACGGCGTCGAACGGGAAGTCCGACCACAGCGCGCGCGGATCGGCGCCCGGCTCCCCCGCTCGCTCGGCGAAGCGCTCGAGCAGCGAGGAGCCCTCGGGCCGCAGGTAGCCGTCGGGGATGCGGGGATAGGGAATCGCGCCGCGCCCGAACAGCGAGCGGCGGACATCGCGGCGATACTCGCGCAGCAGGCTCAGCGTGCTGTACTCGGGGTGTCCCTGGCAGAGGACGAAGAGGCCGTCGCGGTGCTTGCGCGACGCCACCGCCCAGCCCTCCTGCGCCGGGCCTGAGCCGATCACGAGGCTGTAGCCGGCGTCGAGCATCGCCGCCTCGGGCACGTCGTTCATGCGCGAATGGGGCACCGGCGCGTGGTCGGGCACGCCGGCCGCGAGCGGGTTGTCCTGGTCGGTCACGCGACCGGGGTAGACGCCGCTGCACTTCGACGGGCGCGGCACTCGTTCGATCTCGTCAAACAGCAGCACGCTGGCGTGTGCGGCAAGGCATGAGAGCAGTGTCGTCGGCACCGCGCCGGCGGCCCAGTCCAGCAGGCGGGCGAGGATCGGCCAGTAGGGCTCGTAGGGCAGCTGCGCCTTGGCGGGCTCCGTGCCGGTGATGATCAGCGCGTCGGGCGGGTGCGCCCAGAGGGCGTCGAGGTCGCCGTAGCGGGACTCGATCTCGGCGATGATCTCGACCGATCGGGGAAGCTCCGCGATCGTGTAGAGGTGCAACTCGACCGTGCCGCCGCTCGGATCGACGACCGCCCGGCGGAACTGGAGCTCCGTGTCGACAAACGCCGCGTCCGGCATGTTGTTGACAAGCGCGACGGTGAGGAGTCGAGGGTCGACCGCTCGGGCTTTGGCTGCTGGCATGGGCGTCGGAGGCGGGACCAACCGGACCGCCGCGGGCCGGATACACCGCGTCTGGAGCCTACCAAGCCGGGTGGTCCTACCCGCCGCAATACCGCGTCCGGGGATGCTCGGCTCCGAACGCCGCCGTGGCGAGGGTCATGCACCGCCGGTTCGCGGGGCGAACATCTCCGGGCGGTCCATTACGCTACTCGCCCGTGGATCCGACCAGCCCGACCGCCGAGGCTCGTCCTCGACTTGCGGTCGCCTACGGGGAGGGGTCGGTTGATGCGATGGCGATCGCCGACGCGGCGCGCGGCTGGTGTGATCTGCTGTGGCTGGTCGACGGGAGAAACCAGTCGGTCGTGGCGGTGAGGCCGCTGCTGGAGCGCTTCGGCGCGGTGATCGATGCGCTCGGAACCTCGCCCGCGCAGACCGCGGACGCGCTGGCGCCGCACTCGCCCGATGGCCTCGTCACGTTCTTCGACAGCGGTATGGAGGAGCTGGCCGTGGCCGCCGAACGGCTCGGCCTGGCCTTCCACACACCGCAGGTCGCGCGTCGCCTGCAGGACAAGCTCCTCCAGCGCGACGCCCTGCGCGCAGCCGGGCTGCCGACACCGCAGGTCGTCGACCTGCCGGCCGGCGCCGACCGCGCGAGCGTCGAGCGACTCGCGTCCGCGATCGGCTTTCCCGCGGTGCTGAAGCCGCGCCGCGCGTCCGGGAGCTGGCACACCTTTCCGGTCGCCGGCCCCTCTGCGCTCGGCGCGCTGTGGGACGAGCTGGCCGCCGGCGGACCCGAGGCTCGGGTGCTCGAGGAGTACCTGTCGGACGGCCCGCCCATGCCGCAGGGCTTCGAGGCCGACTATGTCTCGGTCGAGACGATCGCGGTCGCCGGCCGCTCGACGCACCTCGCGCTGACCGGCCGCTTCCCGCTTGCGCCACCGTTTCGCGAGACCGGCTTCTTCATCCCTGCCACGCTCGGCAGCGACCTGCGCGCGGAGGTGCTCGCGCTGGCGGCACAGGCGCTGGCGGCGCTTGGATTCGAGAACGGCTGTGCTCACACCGAGGTGAAGCTGACGGCCGAGGGGCCGCGGATCATCGAGGTCAACGGACGCATCGGCGGCGGTGTCCCGGACATGCTGCGACTGGCCAGCGGCGTCGACATGATGACCCTCGCGATGAAGGCGGCGCTCGGCGTGGCGCCGGCGATCGCGGAGGTGCCGGCCACGTCGGCGGTCGGCTACCGCTTCTTCTTCCAGCCTCCGGTGTCGGCTCGGCGAACCATCGCGGTCGACGGACTCGACCGGCTCAAGCTGGTTCCAGGCGTGGAGAGCATCACGATGCGCCGCCCGCTGGGGAGCGGCTTCGACGCCCGCGACGGCACGCGCTCGCACGTCTTCGCTGTCGTCGGCTGGGCCGAGGACTACGCCGGCATGCTTGCGGTCGAGGCGTTCCTGCGCAGCGAGATCAAGGCAACCTACGAGCACGCCTGACGGTCGCTGCGTGGACAAGCGTGCTGGCAGCCGGCGTCCGGCGAGCGCGCGCCGCCCATGGGACGCGCGCCGCCTGAGGGTCGCGCTCGCGGTGCTCGCGGCGCTGCTGAGTGCCGCTGTAGGACCGCTGGTCGCGACCGCGGCCGGGGCTCGGGGCGGCGCTTCGAGTCATGCGAGGAGCGCGGCAGCCGGTCGCAGCTCGTGGCTCGCTCGGACGCATGGACTCGCAAGCCAGGTCACCGTCTCGCCGCTGGAGGGCACCCCGGACGCCTCGGCGAGCACTCAGATCAGCTTCCTCGGCGGGGCCGGCCTGAACGTGTCCGACGTCGAGGCGGTCGGCTCGCTCAGCGGCCACCACGCCGGGCGGCTCGAGCGCTACTCGACCGGCACGGGCGAGAGCTTCATCCCCACGCGGCCGTTTCAGCCCGGCGAGCACGTCAGCGTCAGCGCACACGTCAACGATGGCCTGCTCCGCGCCACGGTGCGAACCGGGTTCGACGTTGCGGTCCAAACACCGGTCAGCCAGGCGCAGTTCCCCGCCGCCCCCGGGGCTGCCGCCGCCGTCCAGCATTACCTCTCGGCCCCGTCGCTCACGCCGTCGACCGTGACGGTCACCTCGCAGGCGTCCGGGACGGCGCCCGGGGACTTCTTCCTCGCGCCCTACCAGGGAGCCGGCACGCCGGGGCCCATGATCGTCGACGGCTCCGGCAACCTGATCTGGTTTCACCCGCTGGCCTCCGGCCTTGACGCGACCGACTTCCGCACGCAGAGCTACGGCGGCCAGCCCGTGCTCACCTGGTGGCAGGGGCGCATCCTGCGGCTCGGCTTCGGGCAGGGCGAGGATGAGATCTACGACGACTCCTACGAGCCGATCGCCACCGTCGTCGCGGGCAACGGGTACCGCGCCGACCTGCACCAGTTCCTGTTGACGCCTTCTGGCACCGCGTGGATCGACGCGGTCGAGCCCGTCCGCTTCAACACCTCGCGTGCCGGCGGCGTCGCGGATGGCGTCGTCAGCGACTCGGTGGTGCAGGAGATCGACGTCCGCACCGGCCTCGTCATGTGGGAGTGGCACGCACTCGGCCACATTCCGCTGGGCGACTCCTACGCCCCGGCGCCGCACAACAGCCACCCCTGGTACTACGCGCATGTCAACTCGATCGACCCGAGCCGGGCCGGCCAGGTCCTGATCTCGGCCCGCAACACCTGGACGATCTATGACGTGAACCTCCACAGCGGCGCGGTCCGCTGGCGGCTCGGCGGCAAGCGTTCGAGCTTCAGGCTCGGCCCCGGCGCCGCCTTCCACTACCAGCACGACGCCGCCTGGCAACCGGGCGGCCTGGTGTCGGTGTTCGACAACGGCGGCGCCGAGGAGAAGCAGTCTCGCGGGCTGGTGCTCGATCCGGACCTCACCCGGCGCACCGTCACGCTCGTCAAGGCGTTCACCAATCCGAACGCGACGCTGCTGACAGACAGCCAGGGCGACCTGCTGAGCCTTCCGGGCGGCAACTGGCTGATGGGCTACGGCGGTCTGCCGAACTTCACGGAGTACGACGGGGCCGGCGGCGTGCTGCTCGACGCCACGCTCGGCCCGGAGGTCCAGTCCTACCGCACCTACCTCGCGCCGTGGAACGGTCAGCCGACGACGGCCCCGTCGATCGCCGCCCAGGCCGATTCGGGCGTCGTCACCGTCGAGGCCAGCTGGAACGGCGCGACGGCCGTCAGCGCGTGGGAGGTCCTCGCCGGCAGCTCCCCCGCGTCGATGAGCGTCGTCGCAACGCAGCCTCGTGCCGGCTTCGAGACGACGATCACGGTCGCCACGGCCGAGCCCGACGTCTCGGTCTCCGCGCTTGGCGCCGGCGGCCAGGTGCTCGCGAGCTCGGCGGCGATCGCGCCGAGCGCCTGACCGGAGGGCGACACGTTTGGGGGCGCGAGGCTCGCTCGTGAGAGCGGAAGCGCCCGGGACGGCGGCGAACCGGGCGCGGCGGTGGTGGCGTGGTCGCTCAGGCGCCCGCCGCCGAGCCGCGGGCGCCGTCTGCTGCCGCGGGGGTGGCCAGCGCCTGGAGCTCGCCGGCGATCGCCGCGACCACCGCTCCGCGCGCCCACGCCCGGTGCATGGCATGGTCGATCCCGGGAATGTCGGCCACATGCACCACCCCGGAGCGCGTCGCGCTCGCAAGCCGCCGGGATACGCGGGCCTCGAGGAAGTTGAGACCCTCATCGCGGCCCGCGAAGAGCATCGCTACCGGCGTCCCGGCAGCCACGAGATCGTCCAGCCAACGCGCGGGCCAGGTTCGCTGCCCGAGCATGTCAAGCGCGCTCCAGACGCCGTAGCGAGCGCCGAGGGCCTCACGCCTGCGCGCGTCCGTGCGCTGGAGGATCGACTCGGCGTTGCGCGCGAACACCGGGTCACCGGGCTTCCAGTAGAGCTGTGGATTGATCGCGATCACGCCATCGACCGGTTCACGGAGGACCGCCCGCATCGCGACCCAGGCTCCCGCGCACAGTCCGACCAGAACCAGGTGCTCGTGACCGCGCGCACGCAGCGCGCGAATGATCTCGATCGTGTCGTCCACCCCGTGCGCGTCGTAGGGCCGGCCCGGAGCCAGCCCGCCGTCGGGGCTCTCGCCCCAGCCGCGCCAATCGACCCGGACCGCTCTGTGGCCCGCGCCGGCCAGCTCTCGCGCGTACTCCACCCACGCGCGACCTGGACCGACGTGGGTTTCCGACCCGGGATTGAGCAGCACCACGGTCTGGGCCTGAGCCGGAAGATCGGGTTGCTCCGTCACGATCGCGACCAGCCGCGAGTCCCCGAGCGCGACGACCTCCTCCGTCAGCGCCTGACCGTTGTGGACGATCCGCGCGCTGGTGGCACCGCCTTGGGGCGGCGGGCCCTGACGCGGGCCGCCGTGGGGACCGATCCAATCGCTGATCGCCTCGACCACCGCGGCCGGCACGGTCGCGCCTTCGGCGGGCACCTCGAGCGCCTGCGCCCCGTCGGCGATCCGCTGCTCCGCAGTGGCGCCCAGCTCGATCAGCCGCTCCAACAGTTCCGTATCGGCGTGAGCTCCGACGAGCAGGACGCGCGGCGCCGGCGCGCCGTCGAGCTCCGCGAGCGCCAGCTTGCCGACGTCCTCGAGCGTCTGCGGCGTGAAGACGACGCCGCCGGCGGCGAGCGTGCCGGCCACGCAACGGGTCTCGGTCTCGGGAACCGCCATCGCGAGCATGCGCAGTTCGCGCACGTACCGGCGGCCCACGGCGACGGGCTCCCAGGCGACCACGGCGTCCGCCCCGAGCGCCGCCGCGTCGAGCAGCGCCAGGGTTCCGCCGAGGCGAACGCCGACGAGCACCAGTCGCCGGCAACCAAGCTCACGCAGCTCGCTCGCCGCCGCCGCCACGCTGGCGCGCCAGCTCGCCACGCGATCGCCCTCCCACTGGTCCCCACTCGAGTCCCCCGTGCCGTCGTAGTCGAATCGCAGGACGGTGTGGCCGGCGGCGGCGAGTCGCTCGGCGAGAACCCGCAGCGTCCGGTGGCTGCTCCAGTAGGAGTAGCCGAGCGGCGGCAGAACGAGCACCCCCGCTGAGCTCACGCCATCACGGGGCGTGCTGAGCCAGCCGAGCAGCGGACCGTCGGGCCCGCCGAACCAGCGCGCCACCCCCGTCTCGATCGCCGCCGTGTCCGGGTCGAGCCTCGCCCCCGGGCGTTCGCCGCCGGTTCGCGCGGTGACCGAACTCATCGACAGAGTGTAGGAGCCGGCGTCGACTGCCACGCGCGATCGCTGGACGATCTCCGGCTCGGTGGCCTCCCTCTCCACGAGAGCAAGCACACGCATCCGCTCACCCGTTTCAGACCCACGGGCAGACGGCGGCCGAGGTCCCGGTGTCCTCGCCGGCGGGTCTGGATGCGGCCGTCCCGCCGAGCCCCTCGCGGCCGCGCGAAGACTCTCCGAAGCGCGGGGAGCCGATACAGACGCCGCGGCCCCTGACGTCGCCTCGACAGCGTGATTTGCAGGCTTTTCTCGCAGGCGGCCAGGCGGTGCGCCGAGAGCGACGCGGGCGCCTGCCGCGCAGCCTCGCTCCGGCGCCATGCCCCCCGTTAAAGAACTGCGCCCGGCGGATCGCAGCCGCCGGGCTTGCGCGAATTGCACCACGGCTCGTACCGCCGCGATGGGTGAGTTTTTGGGCCATTGGTTGGGCAGGTTTCCTCCGCCCGACGCCGCCGGCCGGAGCGACAGCGATCGCCGGCGGCGCCCCAGGCGTCACCCGTCATGGAACTCGGCCAGGCGGGCGATCGCCTCGATCCGGTTGCGCACGCCGAGCCGGCGAAAGATCTCCGAGAGGTGGAACTTGACCGTGTTCGGTCGCACCTCCAGGCAGGCGGCGATCTCGTCGTTGCTGTATCCGCGCGACACGAGCCGCAGCACCTCGACCTGGCGGGGGGTCAGGGTGACCGTGTCGGGAGCCGCGCGCCAGCGGGCGGGCATCACCGCGTGGCCGGTCAGGATGTGCGCGACGGCCTCACACAGCTCAGCGACCGACGATTCCTTGAGCACCACGCCGTCGATTCGCCGGGCGCTCGCGCACAGCGCGATCTCCCCGCTTGGCTCGGTGCACAGAAGCACGACCTTGGCGTCAAGGTCGAGGGCCAGCAGGCGATCCACGGCGTGCATGCACTCGCCGCGGTAGGCGTCCACGTCGAGGACCACCACGTCGCACTCCTGCGAACCCAGATCCAGACGACGCGCGAGCTCATCGATCGAGGAGACCGAGCAGGTGACGCTCATGCCAGGCTGGGCATCGATCAGGTCTCCGACCGCCGCACGCAGCAGCTGGGGCCCGCCGATCAGCGCGAGAGTGGTCTCGCGAGAGCGAACGTCCATCCGGCTCGCCGAGATCCTCGCCATCCATCCTCCGCTCGTCGCCGCCAACACCGCGCCGCTCATCGCCGCATCCCCGCGACGACGTCGATCCCCGCACCGCGGCGCGCCGTGCGAATGGAAATCTCTGCTGTTTTCATGGCCGCTAACACCAGAGCGACCGTAAAGGTGCGCTGGCGGCCAGCCAAGCCCCCACAGGTGTCGACTTGCGCACCCGACCGCGTCCACGCCCGGCAGCGAACGCGCGCGCCTGGTCTCCCGCCGCCGTGCGGCCGTATTCGATCACGCGCCGGTCGCAGCCCGCCGCGGTCGGAAGGCGCGCCGGCGCCACCTATACTCGGCCGACCGTGGTGATGATCGGTCATTCACAGCGGCTGGCCCAGCCGCTGACGCGGCTCCAAAAGCGCGCGCTGATGTTCGTGCTGGTCGCGGTGCTCGGCGTATCGGCCTGGGCGGTCGCACGCGCCCCCTCTGCTCCGGTCTCGGCCCACGGCTGCGTCAACGTGGTCGTCGCCGGCTCGACCGGCGGCGGCCTGCTCTCGAAGTGCGGCGCGCCGGCCCGAAGGTGGTGTGACGCGGAGTTCGCCAGCAGCGGCGCGCTCGCCGCGCGCATCCAGGCGCAGTGCCGTCTCGCCGGCCTGCGACCGCAGCGCAGCTGAGCGCGACACACGCGGCTGTGAATCGCTCGTGCGGCGGAGAGGCCGCGCGCTGGGCGGGTGCCGTCAGCCGGCCTGCTGGAGCAGCTGAAAGAGGCCGGTTGGCGTGACGTCGAGCGGTCGGCCGGATACGTCGATCAGCTCGACCTGTACGCGCCCGTCGGCGCTTCGATCGAAACGCAGCTCCTTGCCCTGGGCGGCGAGCGTCTCGCAGGCTCGAGCGGCCGCTGCCAGCTCACGCTGGACCTCGGGCGGCGGCGTCTCGAGGCTCCCCGCGAGCAGCTCCTGCGGACGGCGCTCCCGCATCCGCCGCGCCGTGCTCTTGGCACGCGCGAGGGTGTCCGCGAATGCGCTGGACGCGGCGACGGGAGCCGCTGCGCGGCGGCGTCGTGGTGCTCCGGAGATTCGCAGTGCGGGATTCAGGTTCGCTTCCATCTGCAAGGGTTGTCGGAACGCCAGGCGCCGCGACTTGAGGTTCTGGACGGCGCCCCAACATTGATTCGACGCCGGGCGGACGCGCCGATCAGATGTCGAGCGGGAACCCATACGGCCAGGCTTCGGCGCGATCGGGCGTCCAGGCTGCCTCGACAGCTCGCGCAGCGTCAGAGGAACAGGATGCGCCCCGGAACGAGCGAGTCCTCGTGCGCGAGGAACGCGGCACACGTGCGGTGATAGCCGTCGGCGATCTGAAGAACGACGTCGGCCCGCAGGACGACCAGGAGGATCGGGGAGAGCTCCTCCTTGGCACGAATCTTCGCCAGCTTCTCGGCGACCTCCTCGCTCTGCTTCGTGCCAAGCAGCGGCAGATGCGCCGCGCGCAGGATGTCCTTGGCCCGCCAGCGGCCGGTCGCGGCATTCCTCAGACGGCCGATCAGGGGCTCGAGGCCGCTCGGGGGGACCAGCAGCGAGAGGTAGCTCTGCGCCGCCGCATAGTCCTTCTCCTCCGGCTCGTCGAGCCATCTCACCTTCAGGACATCAGCCACCCGCGACCGCCGGCAGGATCGTGACCTCGGCGCCGTCCGGTACGGGGGTTTCGACCCCGTCGAGGAAGCGGATGTCCTCACCCGCGAGGTAGACGTTGACGAACCGGCGCAGTCCGCCCTGCTCGTCGGAGATCCGCTCCCGCAACTCCTCGAACTGGGCGAAGAGCGCATCGAGCACCTCGGCCACGGTCGCGCCGTCGACGCTGGCAACGCTCTCGCCGCCGGTTGCCGAGCGCAGCTGCGTCGGTATCTTGACCGTCACCGCCATCACGCCACCGCCGAAGCGAGGGCCGCGTCGAACGCCTCCACCGTCGGGTCGATCTCGTGGGTGTGGAAGCTGCCCCTCACGGCGTCGAGCGTCTTGAGGCCATCCCCCGTGATCACCAGGACAACCCGTTCGTCCGGGTCGATCTCACCGCGCCGTGCGAGCTCGCTCAAGACCGCCACGCTGACGCCGCCGGCGGTCTCGGTGAAGATCCCGGTGGTTTCTGCGAGCAGGCCGATCCCCTCGCGAATCTGCTCATCGCTGACGGCATCGACACCGCCCCCGGTGCGGCGCGCGAGCTCGAGCACGTAGGGGCCGTCGGCGGGGTTCCCGATCGCCAGCGACTTGGCGATCGTGTCGGGCCTGACCGGCTGGCAGAAGTCCTGCCCCGCGGCGAACGCGTTTGCGACCGGCGCGCAGCCCGAGGCCTGAGCCCCGTTCATCACCGGCTGGCGACCCTCGACGAGCCCCAGCTCGATCCATTCCGCGAAGCCGCGGTGGATCTTGGTGAAGAGCGAGCCCGAAGCGACCGGGACGATGCAGCGGTCGGGAAGCTCCCAGTCGAGCTGCTCGACGATCTCGTAGGCAACCGTCTTGGAGCCTTCGGAGTAGTACGGGCGCATGTTGATGTTGACGAAGGCCCAGTCGTCGTGCTCGGCTGACAGCTCCGTGCACAGGCGGTTCACCTCGTCGTAGTTGCCCCGTACCGCCACCAGATTCGTGCCGTAGACGCCGGTTCCGAGGATCTTCTGCTCCTCGAGATCGGCCGGGATGAAGACGTAGGACGGCAGTCCGAGTGCCGCTGCCTGGGCGGCGACGGCGTTGCCGAGGTTCCCCGTCGACGCGCAGGCCAGCGCCCCGAAACCCAGTTCGCGCGCGCGCGCCGAGGCGACCGCCACAACGCGGTCCTTGAAGGAGTGCGTCGGGTTGGCGGCGTCGTTCTTGACCCACACCTCCCGCAGGCCGAGCCGCTCGGCAAGCCGGTCGGCGCTGATCAGCGGCGTCCAGCCGGCCGGCAGCCCCGCTCGGGAGGCGAGATGATTCGATGGCCCGGGCGGTCCGCCCGCAAGGGGCAGGAAGTCGGCGTAGCGCCAGACGTCCTGCGGCCCACCCTGGATCCGCCGCCGCAGCGCCGCCACGTCGTCAAAGGGCTCGTGGTCATAGCTGACCTCGAGCGGTCCGAAGCAGCGCTCACAGACGTAGAGCGCCTCCAGCGGGTATGCCGTCCCGCATTCCTTGCACTTGAGCTTCTCTGCAGCCATATGAAAAAACCTCCGCTGGTCATGTGGCGAAGGCTCTCGTGCAGAAGCTCCAACCACATCTCCCAGGCCATTGTTGGAGCCTGATGGAATTGGCACCGTTCTCGCTCGCGCGAAATGGTTGCCGGGGTTTCATAGGGCCAGTCCCTCCACCCCTCTGGATGCGTCCAGCTATGTGCCGCGAGTATAACGCGGCCGCGGCGGGATCCGCAACGCAGGCGTCGCGCCGCCACGCTCACAACTCGGGCATCCCCCCTGCCCGCGAAGGACCGCCACGAACGTGCGCGGCGCGAGCCTGCCGGGGCTTCTCGCGGTCACGCGGCTCCCGCCGCCGCCACCGGCCGGTAACGGAGCGTGTCGCCCGGTGTAGCAGCAGACGTGAACGCTGATTCCCGTGAGACGGCCGTCGAGCGCGTCCTTGCGACGCTCGCACCGATCGAGGCGGCCGACCGCCGGCGCGCGCTGGTGATCGTCAACCCGTTCGCAACGGCCGTGTCCGACCGACTGCGCAACCTGGTCATGCACGCGCTCGCCGCGCGCTACGAGGTCGACGCGGTCGAGACGCGGTCGCGCGGGCACGCGATCGAGATCGCGCGTGAAGCCGCCGGCGACGGCTACGACGTCGTCATCGCCTTCGGCGGCGACGGCACCGTCAACGAGGCGGCCAACGGCCTCGCGGGCTCCGATGTGCCGCTCACCTGCCTGCCCGGCGGGTCCGCGAACGTGTTCTGCAAGCTGCTCGGCATTCCCGGCGAGATCGTCGACGCCACCCAGCACCTGCTGGCGCTCGCCGACGACTTCGTTCCGCGGCGGATCGACCTCGGCGAGGTCGAGGGCCGGCTCTACACGTTCAGCGCCGGGATCGGCATCGACGCCGACGTCGTCCGCGGAGTCGACGCGAGGCCGCGGCTGAAGGCGCGCTTCGGCCCCTACTTCTTCTCCGCGGCGGCGGTGGCGACGCTGACCCGGCACTACCTGCTGCGCGCGCCGCGAATGTTCGTCACCGCCGGCGCCGAGAGCGCGACGGGAGTCACGACGATCGTGCAGAACGCCGCGCACTACACCTACTTCCATGACCGCCCGATAAATCTCGCGCGCGGCGCCTCGCTTGACGGCGGCACGCTCTCCTGCGTGGTGCTGCGTCGCGCCAGCGTCCTCGGCGCACCCTCATTGCTCGCTCGCGCCGTGCTCACGCGAGACGGCGTCGGTCGCCACCGTCAGGTTCAGAGCTTCGAGGGCGTCACCTCGATCACGGTCAGCAGCGCGACCGGGCTTCCCCTGCCGCTCCAGGTCGACGGCGATCACATCGGCGTGGTGTCGGAGGCGCGTTTCACGATCCGGCCGGGCGCGTTGAGCGTCGTGGCCTAAGACGCTCAAGGCCCCCTGGCGAGCGCCGGATCGAGCCGGATTCAGCTGCTTGGAGGGGCGGGCGCTGCGGCGCCATCCTCGCGCTCGCCGTCGCTCCCGGCTGCCGCGGCGTTCGTCCCCTCGCCGGCCTGCCCGTCGCCTACGAGCGGTGGTTCGTACTGGGCCGCCGCGACGGCCGGACCGCCGTCGCCGCGGTGGCGGCGGCGGAACAGGTGCCCGAGACCCGCGACCTCGCGCTCGGCGGCCTCCAGCGGGGCGGCCATATGCAGCACCTCGCCGAGCTGCTCGGTCAGCTTGACGAGCGCGCCGGTGAGCTCCGGCAGTGTCGCGGCGACCGCCTCGAGCACCTCGACATGGCGATCCATCGACTCGGCTGCGTGATGCAGCGCCGCGATCGCCTCCTTCAGCGGCGCCTCCACAGGCGAGTGCTGCTCGACCTCGTGCTCGGCGCCGCCGACCAGCTTGAGCGCCGAGCGCGCGGTGTCGCCGATGAAGTCGAACAGCACCGCGATCAGCTCCCCGGCGTCACGCGGAACGCGTCGAACACCGAGTCGATGTTGCGCAGACGGGTGATCGTGGATTTGAGCGTCTGCGTGTCGGCGCATTCCACGACGAAGCGGTTGCGGATCATCGGCGGGTGGGCGGTGCACTGGGCCTCGACGATGTTCATGCCCGCCTCGGAGAAGGTGCGCGAAAGGTCTTCCAGCAGCCGGTGGCGGTCCCAGCCGTCGATCTGTATCTCGACCTTGAAGCCGGTCGTCTGGCCTCCCTCCCAGGCCACGGGCGTGAAGCGATCGGGGTCGCGGGCCAGCGCCACGGCGTTGGAGCAGTCCGCACGGTGGATCGTGATGCCCCTGCCCAGTGAGATGTAGCCGACGATCTCATCGCCCGGTACCGGTCGGCAGCACTTCGCCAGGCGCACGAGCACGTCGGTGACGCCCTCGACGCGGATGCCGAACTCGGTCGAGGAGTTGGTCGGGCGGCGGCGTTCGCGGCGCGAGGAGATCAGCGTGGATGCGGCGGTCTGCTCCGCGTCGGCGGCCTCCCCCTCCTTGAGGCGCTGGAGGATCTTGCCGACCACCGTCTTCGGGGACACCTTCGCGGACCCGAGCGCGATGTAGAAGTCGTCGGCCTTGCGGAAGCCGAGCTCGCGGATCACGTCCGCCAGCAGCCCCGAGCCGGTGATTCGCTGCGCCGGCAGGCCCTGCTTCCGGAGCGCCTCCTGCAGCGCCTCGCGCCCGCTGTGCTCGGTGTCCTGGCGGGTCTCGGCCTTGAACCACTGCTTGATCTTGTTGCGCGCGCGCGTCGTCTTCACCACGGCCAGCCAGTCGCGCGAGGGACCGCGCTCGCGCTTGGACGTCAGCACCTCAACGATGTCGCCGGAGCGCAGCTCGTAGCTCAGCGGCACGATCTTGCCGTTGACCTTCGCGCCGACGCAGCGGTGGCCGACGTCCGTGTGGACCTCGTAGGCGAAATCCAGCGGCGTGGCGCCCGCCGCCAGGGACTTGACCTCCCCCTTGGGCGTGAAGACGTAGACCTCGTCCTCGAACAGATCGACGCGCAGCGTCTCCATGAACTCCTTGGGATCCGACGTCTCGCTCTGCCAGTCGACCATCGAGCGCAGCCACTTCAGCTTCGCCTCGTCGGCGGACCAGTTCGAGCGCCCGCTGCGATCCGGGCGCGCCGCCTGCTTGTACATCCAGTGCGCGGCGACGCCGTACTCCGCCATGTTGTGCATCTCGCGCGTGCGGATCTGGATCTCGAGCGGGCGGCCCTCGGGCCCGATCACCGTCGTGTGCAGCGACTGGTACATGTTGAACTTGGGCATCGCCACGAAGTCCTTGAAGCGGCCCGGCAGCGGCTTCCACAGCGAGTGCACGACGCCCACCGCGCCGTAGCAGTCCTTCGTCGTCTCGACGACGACGCGCATCGCGGTCAGGTCGTAGATCTCGTTGAACTCGCGATCCTTGCGGGTCATCTTCGAGTAGATCGAGTAGAAGTGCTTCGCGCGACCTGAGATCGACGCGGCGATGCCGAGCGAGTCGAGCTCGCGCTGGAGGATCTCGCCGGCGCTGTGGACGTAACGCTCGCGGTCGTCGCGCTGCTGCGCCACGAGCACCTTGATCTCCTCGTACTTGCGCGGGTGAAGCGTCGCGAAGGCGAGATCCTCGAGTTCCCACTTCAGCGCGTGGATGCCGAGGCGATGCGCGATCGGCGCGTAGATCTCGAGCGTCTCCTTGGCTTTCTCGATCTGCTTCTGCTTCGGCAGCGCTCCGATCGTGCGCATGTTGTGCAGGCGATCCGCGAGCTTGATCAGGATGACGCGCACGTCGCTCGCCATCGCCACGATCATCTTGCGGTAGTTCTCCGCCTGCGCCTCGTCGCGCGAGGAGAAGGTGATTCCGGTCAGTTTCGTGACGCCGTCGACGAGGCTGGCGACGTCCTCTCCAAAACGCTCGTGGACCTCCTCGATCGATGCCGTGGTGTCCTCGACGGTGTCGTGCAGCAGCGCCGCGCAGAGCGTCTCGGTGTCCAGGCGCATGCTGGCGCAGATACGCGCGACCCCGACCGGATGGACGATGAACTCCTCACCGGAGCGCCGGCGCTGATCGGCGTGGTGCTCGCAGGCGAACACGAACGCGGCGGTGACCGCGTCGCGGTCGATCGGGACGAGCGAGTCCTCGGCGTGCTCCTCGACGATCGCAAAGAGATCGCCGAGCAGCCGGCGCTCGTGCTCCTCCAGGACGGGGACGTCCGGGGCGCTGACCGCCGTGGCCTGGTCTAGGCCGCCGCCTGCCGGGGTGTCGTCATTCCGAGGTATCTCAGGCCGTCCTGTCGGGTTCGTTCGTAGTCGCGGTAGGCGGGCGACTGCTCGAGCGTCACACGCCGCTGCTGTGCAACGGTGACCGCCATTCGCTTTCGGTCGAGATTCACGAGACCGACCTCCGTGAGGATCCGCAGCAGGCGACCCCCGCCTTCCGGTGACGGCGCCTCCTCACGCAGGACCGTCTCGAGCTCCCGACCGACCGCACCGCCCCGGTCGCGAAGCGCCCGGTAGCAGGCGGCCAGCGAGTCGCGGAGACCGTACTCATGCTGGTGTTTGTCTGCAGCAAAGCGTAGCTCAGCTGCTCCCCAGCCCAGATAAAGACGCTGGGCGCCCAGCTCGCCCGCGGCAGCCCTGAGCCGCAGGTGCGCCGCGTGGCTCGTCGGCGGGTCGAGCGCCATGACGTGGGTGAAGGGCGCAGCGAGGCCGGGATCGCGCTCGAGCGCCTCGTGGGAGGCCAGCGCGAAGCCTCCGAGCCGGGCGCGGAGGTGGCGCTGGCGAGCCGGCGCGTCGGCGACGAGCACGAGCAGCGGCTCTCCCGTGGCGAGCAGTTGCGTGACCAGCGCGGCGATCCCGCGGCCGCGGCGATCGAGCTCCAGGCGGCTCCGCGGCGGCTCGGCGAGCGGCCGGTCGATGCCCCTGAGCGGCCGGTCGAGCTCGGCGAGCGCCCGCTCCAGAAACGAGCCCTGCTCTCCGAGCACCTCGATCGCCGCCGGATCGCAGGCGAGGGCGTTGCGAAGCAGCAGCCGTGACTGCACGACCCCCTGCCACTCGTCGCGTTCGAGCGTGAAGGTCGCGTCGACCGGCTCCCCCAGGGCGACCGGGAGGCGCGGGCCCGACCCGAACAGGACCGCGCGGGCCCGGCCGGCGCCCGAGTTCACGGTGAAGCGCGCATGGTCGTCGCGCCGCTCGCCGCCGAAACCGACCGGGTCGCTGAAGGTGGCCGCCGGCAGCAACAGCGAGATCGTCGGGTTGCCCGCGCCGAACGGCGCCATCCGCGCGAGCTCCTCAGCCAGCTCGAGCCCGATCTCCTCACCGGATGCGATCGCATCGACCCGTTCGCCGACGCTCAGCTGCTCCGGGCCGAGCGCGCCCTCGGCGTGGGCCACGAAGGCGGCTCGGAAGGCGTCAACCGCCTGCGGATCGATCGTCAACCCAGCCGCGGCGCGGTGGCCTCCGTAGCGCTCGAGGTGATCGCCGGCGGCGGCCAGCCCGGCGAGCAGATCGAAGCCCGGAATCGAGCGCCCGGAGCCGCTTGCCGCGCGCTCGCCCTCCTCGGGCAGGGCGATCAGCACGACGGGGCGATGGTGGCGCTCGGCGACGCGCGCGGCGACGATCCCGATCACGCCGGGGTGCCAGCCCGCTGCCGCCAGCACGTGCGCCGCGGGATCGTCCGGGCCCGCCGCGACCAGCGCCTCCGCTTCGAAGCGGATCCGCGTTTCGATGGCGCGCCGCTCGGCGTTGCAGCGATCGAGCTCGCTGGCGAGCTCCTGCGCGCGCGCCTCCTCGTCGGTCAGCAGCAGCTCGAGCGCGGCATCGGCTCGATAGAGCCGTCCGGCGGCGTTGATCCGCGGCGCGATCCGAAAGGCCAGCGCCTGCTCATCCAGTGCCAGCGGCGCGACCCGGGCGACGCGCATCAGTGCCCGCAGGCCCGGACGCGTGGTGCCCGCGAGCGCGCGCAGGCCGGCGCGCACGAGGCGGCGGTTCTCGCCTCGCAGGGCGACCACGTCGGCCATCGTCGCGATCGCCACGAGTTCCAGGTCGGCCTCCGACTCTCCCTGGGCCACGCCGGCCGCCTCGCGCAGCGCCTGCGCCAGCTTGGCGGCCACCGCCGTGGCGCACAGCTCGGGGCAGGGGTAGGCACAGAGCGCGGGATGCAGGTAGGCGGCGTCGGGCAGGGCGCCGTCCGCACGGGGGCTGTGGTGGTCTGTCACGAGCACATCCATGCCGCCCGCTCGCGCCGCGGCCACCTCGGCGACGGCGGTGATCGCGCAGTCCACCGTGATCAGCAGCCTGGTGCCGCGCTCGATCAGGCGACTCACGGTCGACGCCGCGAGCCCGTAACCCTCGGCCTGTCGGTCCGGCAGATGCCAGTCGACGTCAGCTCCCAGCTGACGCAGCGCGCCAACCAGGATCGCGGTGGAGCACACGCCGTCGCAGTCGTAGTCCCCGTGCACCGTGATCGTCGAGCCGCGCCTGACGTGACCGAGGACAAGCTCGACCGCCGAGCCGATGCCGCGAAAGGCGTCGGGCCGATGCGCCTGCGCGCAATCGAGGAACTCACGCGCGGCGGCCGGATCGGCCAGCCCGCGCCGAGCCAGCGCCTGTGCGAGCACATGGCTGCAGCCGAGCTCGCGCTCGAGCGTCTCGATCGTCTCGAGCGCGACGGTCGCGATCTCCAGCCGTACCGGCGGATCTGAGTGCCCCAGGGCCATCGAACACGAGCCTACGGTGCGCCTCGGACCGCTCAAACGGCCCTGCACTCCCCCCGCGCGCGCCAATCCCCCGAGCGCCGGCCGCAGGCGGCCTGCGGCGGAGAACCGCGGGCTAGCCGAACGGGCCGCCGGCGAGGCGCTGCTCGCTGCGCTCCCGCGCAGACCCGACCACGTATGCCAGAGCCATGCCGGCCAGCGCGCCCGGGATCGCGTAGAGCACGGTCCCGATATGCGTGGCGTGGCGGCCCGGAATCGCGACCCCGTGCAGCGCGAGCGCGATCACGATGCCGCTGGCGATGGCGCCGACGATCGACGCGAGGAACGCACCGACGATGCCGCCCCAGAAGCGGTCGGGCAGCCAGATCGTGAAGTGCCATAGCGCCAACCCCATGATGACCCAGGCGAGCAGTCCCATCAGCGCGGCCTCCCCCGTCTGCGATTGCGCGACTTCGACGCCCCCCGGCGCCGTGCCGCCGCGTCGTCGGGCGGCATGACGACATCCTCGGGACGGGCGTCGGCGGTCGGGTCGCGCGCGGGCTCGGGTCGCGACGCAGGGCGCGGCGGCTCGGGCTCCACCACGGTCGCCGGCCGGCCGGCAGCGGGATCCGCATGCAGGTCGCGCACCATCTCGACGAACTCGCTCGTCTTGACTCCGTCCGGACGTGCCGGCTCGGTCAGGCGCCGGCGGGCGCGGCGGCTGCCCGCGTCAACGTCGATCTCGCGCGCCGCGGCGCCGGCCGTCGCATACGCCGGCACGATGCCGCCGTGCTCGGCCGCGATCCGCGCGCGGCGGCGGCGATACACCGGCTCGCGTTCCTTCCAGTGCGTCAGCACCGGCGAGGCGATGAAGATCGACGAGTACGCACCCGAGGCGACGCCGACCAGCATCGCGAACGCGAAGTCCTTCAGCGTCGCGCCGCCGAAGAACAGCAGCGCCAGGATCGGCAGCAGCGTGCACAGGCTCGTCGCGAGCGATCGCGTCAGCACCTCCGACATCGAGCGGTTCACGATCTGCGAGAAGGCGGCGTTCTGCATCTTGGCGACGTTCTCGCGCACGCGGTCGAACACGATGATCGTGTCGTACATGGAGTAGCCCAGGATGGTGAGCAGGGCCGCCACCGTATCGGCCGTCACCTGCCTCCCGGTGAGCGCGTAAACGCCGGCCGTGATCAACAGGTCATGCATCAAGGCGATCATCACCGGCACCGCGTACTTCCACTGGAACCGCAGGGCGATGTAGGCGGCGATCGCCAACAGCGCCGCGACGATCGCGACCGCCGCGCTGTCGGCCACCGTCTTGCCGAAGCTCGCGCCAACCGAGTTGTCGCTGAAGCTGTTCGCCACGACCCCGTAGCGCGAGTCGAGCAGGCCGCGCACGGTGTTGTTGGCGGAGCCCGCGCCGCCGATCTGCTGCACGTTCAGCGTCTTGGTGGCGATCTGGAAGCTGTAGGTGCGCTTCGTGTGCTTGCCGGGCGGCGTGACCTGCTGCACGACCGGAATGCCGATCGAGACCTTGCCGCTCTTCAGGTGCAGCGACTCGATCGCGGAGCTCACCTCGGCGACGGTCGCCGGGTGCGCGAGCGTCACCTGGATCTGCGTGCCGCCGACGAAGTCGATACCGAAGTTGACGCCGCGGCCCCCGATCGCGAGCGCTCCGATCAGCAGGATCGTGCCCGACATGCTGAAGAACCAGCGCGACTTCCCCATGAAGTCGAATGTCCAATGGCGGCGGTTCTTCGTCACGCCGAGCGCGCTCGGGCGGGTGATCGCGCGGGTCCGGCCCAGCGTGCCGAGGATCGCCCGGGTCGCGGCGACCGCGGTGAACAGCGAGACGAGCACGCCCATGCCGAGCGTCAGCGCGAATCCCTGCACGTCCGACTGCGACAGGATGAAGAGGATGAAGGCCACCATGAAGGTGACGACGTTGGCGTCGATGATCGCGCTCAGGCCGCGGCGGTAGCCGGTGGTGATCGCGTTCAGCGGCGAGCGACCCGCCCGCGATTCCTCCTTGACGCGTTCGAATATCACGACGTTGGCGTCCGCCGCGACTCCGATCGTCAGGATCAGTCCGGCGATTCCCGGCAGCGTCAGCGTGACCGGGACCAGCTTGATCAGCGCGTAGAAGTAGAGCGCGTAGATCGCCAGCGCGCTGACCGCGATCACGCCGAGCACGCGGTAGAAGAAGAGCAGGAACAGCGCCACCAGCGCCAGGCCGATCAGTCCCGCCGTCAGTCCCTGGCTGAGCGCCTGATGACCGAGTGTCGGCGTGAACAACTCGGAGGAGATCTCCTCGAGCTTCACCGGCAGTGCCCCGCTGGCCATCACGTTCGCCAGCGTGGTCGCCGTCGAATAGGTGAAGTCGCCGGTGATCTCCGAGCCGTTGGCCGAGTTGATGCCGAACGGGTACTGGGCGAAGTCGATCGACGGGACCGTCACGAGCTGCCCGTCGAGCGTGACGGCGAAGTGCTGGTCGTTGGGGTCCGACAGCGACACCGAGTTGTTCTTCCCGCGGTTCGCCAGCACGGCGGTCACGTTCTGGAACACGTTTGCGCCGTTGTTCTTGAAGCCGAAGCTGACGGCGATTCCCGCCGTCGGGTCCGTGATGACCTGCGGGCTCGAGATGTCCTGGCCGGTCAGCTTGACGTTGTCCTGGAGCACGTAGAAGTCGTTCGGCACCGGCACCTCGGGTGCCGTGGTCGCCTGCACGAGCACGGTTCCCGGCTGGACTGCGACCAGCTGCGCCGCCTTGGGCAACTTGATCCGGGCGTGCGCGATATCGGCGTCCAGCAACGCCTTGGTCGGCTCGGGCCCGTTCGGCGCGTAGACCCGCTGCGTCTTCTTGTCGACGTAGTAGTAGCTCGGGACGTTCGTGGTCTCGATGTCGAAGCAGCGCGTCTTCGCCGCGACGAGGGCCTTCGTGCACGTCGGCACCGCCGGCTCCTTCGACGCCCGGATCACGGCGGCGTACTCGGTGAGCCCGCAGCCCGGCGTGCCGGCCCCGGCGGTCGCGGAGTCGCAGGTCACGTTGGGGTCGTTGGGGCCCGCGACCTTGCCGTTGGGCCCGATCACGCTCTCCTCCCAGTCGTAGAAGAAGAGCTGGCCGGTGACCCCCACCACCTTCGCGGCCTGGGCCGGGTTCTGCACGTTCGGCAGCTCGACCGTGATCTCGTCGCTGCCGTAGGGCCTGATGTCGATCCCGCTCACGCCGAGCGTGTCGCTGCGCGAGCGCATGATGTCGATCGTCTCGCCGAGCGTCGTCGAGTTGACCGGCGTCCCGTTGGTGTTGTGCGCGAGGTAGATCAGCTCGGTGCCGCCCTGGAGGTCGATCCCCAGGCGCGTCTTCTCCGCCTTCACGACGCCGGGGATGCCGACGACGATCAGCAGCGACACCAGCGCGAGCGCGGTCACGACCGCAAGGACGAAGGCGTGGCGTAGGCGTTCGCTCATCGCGGCATCATCGGTCGCTCAGCGGGACGGCGTGAGCACGAGCAGCAACCCACCATCGTCATCGTAGGCCGGAAAGAGGTCGGCCGTCGCGCTCGCGGAGAGGTCGGAGTCCGTGCGCAGGGTGGCTGGCTTGCCGAGCGCGCGCACCCCCCATTCGAGCACCGTGCTGACGTGATCGACGCCGTTCTCGAAGCTCAGGCCGAGCGCCTGGGTGAGCGGCTGGCCGACGACCTCCTCCTCCTCGTAGCCGGTCAGCTCGAACGATCCGCGGCCGCATCCGATCACGCGACCCTCCCGATCCGCGACGAAGAAGGCCGCGTCGGGCGCCGGGTAGTAGTCGTCCAGCAGCTCGAACAGGAACGAAAAACCGCAGCTCGCACAGCCGCGATCCTCGCGGCGAAACGCCTCGTAACGGTCGGAGGCGAGCGATCGCTCGCCGCAGTTGGGACAGATGAACGGGTGCGCCATCGACGTTTGACAGCCTACAGGCGGAGCGTCGGCGAGCGATCTGGCGGCCGGGCGGCCGCCCCTCTACCCGTTCGCGTCGCAGGGTCTCAAAACAGGGCCGGCGCCGCCGCGGGCAGCGCGATGTCCAGATGGGCGTAGGCGTGTTCGGTGGCGATGCGCCCCCGCGCCGTGCGTTTCAGCATGCCCAGTTGCAGCAGGTAGGGCTCGTAGACGTCCTCGATCGTGTCGCGCTCCTCGCCCACGGCGACCGCCAGCGTCGAGAGCCCCACCGGCCCGCCGGCGAACTTCGCGCAGATCGTGCGCAGGATCGCGCGGTCCAGGCGATCGAGGCCGAGCTCGTCGACCTCCAGCAGCTCCAGCGCGGCGAGCGCGACGCTCGCCGTCACGGTGCCCTCGCCCCGCACCTCGGCGTAGTCGCGGGTGCGCTTCAACAGGCGGTTCGCGACCCGCGGCGTGCCGCGGCTGCGGCTGGCGATCGCGTGCGCTCCGCCCTCGTCCAGCTCCACCTCGAGGATCCGCGCCGCCCGCACGACGATCGCGGCCAGCTCCTCGGTGGCGTAGGGCTCGAGCCGAGCCGGGATCCCGAAGCGGTCGCGCAGCGGCGTCGTGAGCAGCCCGGCCCGCGTCGTCGCGCCGATCAGCGTGAACGGCGGCAGCTCCAACGTGACCACGCGCGCCCCGGCTCCGGCCCCCACGGTGATCGGCAGCCGGCGGTCCTCCATCGCCGGGTAGAAGGTCTCTTCCAGTGCGCGCGGAAGCCGGTGGATCTCATCGACGAAGAACACGCTGCGTGGTTCGAGCGACGTCAGGAACGAGGCGATGTCGCCCTTGCGCTCGAGCGCCGGCCCGGCGGTTTGGACGAACGCGACGCCCAGCTCGGCCGCGACGATCTGGGCGAGCGAGGTCTTGCCGAGCCCGGGCGGTCCGGCCAGCAGCACGTGGTCGAGTGCGTCCCCGCGCGCCTTGGCCGCCTCGATCGCGACGGCCAGCTGCTCCTTGAGCTGCTGCTGTCCGACGAACTCCTCGAGCCGCCGCGGGCGCAGCGTCCGTTCGAACTCGTCCTCGGCCGCCAGATATGGCGTCTGGATGCGCTCCGCCTCGGTGCTCATCGCTCGCACCTCCCGCCAGGAGCCAGAGCCGGCGGAGTCCTCACAGCTGCTGCACTCCCTGTCGAGTCGCGCGAAGCGCCTGCGCGATCAGCTCCTCGACCGTCTCCCCGGTGGCGTCCGCGAGCAGCCGGTCGGCCTCCGAAGCGACGAAGCCAAGTTCGAGCAGCCCGGCGCGGGCCAGCTCGCGCGGCGCGTCCTCCGCACTCGCCCGCCGCACCACGATCCCCTCGCCGATCGTCCCGCCGACCTTGTCGCGCAGCTCGACGATGATCCGCTCCGCGGTGCGCTTGCCGACTCCCGGCACGGACTGGAAGAAGCGCGCGTCACCCGCCGCGATCGCGCCCACCACGGCGCTCAGCGGGCCCGCCCCCAGGACCGCGAGCGCGAGCTTCGGCCCGACCGCCTGCACACCCAGCAGGGCCAGGAAGAGGTCCCGCTCCGCCTCCTGCGCGAAGCCCACGAGCACCAGCGCGTCGTCGCGGACGATCAGGTGCGTGTGGAGCGTCGCCTCACCGCCGATCGGGCCGACGCCGCCGAGCGTCTGCGTGGAGACGGCGAGCCGGTAGCCGACGCCGCCGCACATCAGCGTCACGTGGTCGAGCCCGCGGTCCGCGACCTCGCCCCGCAGCATCGCGATCATCCGGCGGCCTCGGCCAGGGCGTGCGCGAGCGGCGCGTGGTTGGCGTGGCAGATCGCCACCGCGAGTGCGTCGCTCGCGTGGTCGGAGGCCGGCTCGCGCCCCAGCGCGAGCAGCGCGGTCACCATCCGCGCCACCTGCTCCTTGGGTGCGCGCCCGTTGCCGCACACGGCGCCCTTGACCTGCTGCGGCGTGTAGGAGAAGCACTCGACGTCGCGCTGGCCGGCGCACAGCATCGCCACCCCACGCGCCTGGCCGACCGCGAACGCGGTCCGCACGTTGGCGCCGAAGTACAGCGTCTCGAGCGCCATCGCGGTCGGCGCGTGCGCCAGCAGCAGCTCGCTCAACGCCTCATGCAGCTCGCCAAGACGCTGCTCGACGCTCGCGTCGGCGGCTGTCTGCACGACGCCGCCGTCCAGCGCGACCAGCCGCCCGCCGCGACGCGCGACGACGCCGTAGCCGGTGTTCGCGAGCCCCGGGTCGATTCCAAGCACGATCATCTACTGCGCCTGATTCTCCGCGGCGCACCGGACGCCTGCCTGCGGCGACCACCTCGCGCGACCACACAGCGCCCCCGAGCAGCCGAGCGCCCGCGCACGGGCGCCAACCCGACCCGCGGGCCCGCGCTAGCCCACGACCTTCTCGAGGATCTCGTCGGAGACCTCGAAGTTGGCGTGCACCGCGCCCACGTCGTCGTTCTCCTCGAGCGCGTCGATCAGCCTGAACAGCTTGGCGGCGCTGGCCTCGTCGAGCTCGACGCGAGTGCTCGGCCGCTGCACGACCTCGGCGCTCTCGATCGCGATCCCCGCGCCCTCGATCGCGGCGCGCACTGCCGACAGATCGCCCGGCGCCGTGACCACCTCGAGCATCTCGTCGTCGGCGACGATGTCCTCCGCGCCCGCCTCCACCGCGACCAGCAAATCGTCCTCGCCGTAGCGCGAGCCGTCGACGATCACCAGGCCGCGCTTGTCGAACAAGTACGACACGCTCCCCGGCTCGCCGAGGTTGCCGCCGTGCTTGGAAAGCAGATGGCGCACGTCCGCACCCGTGCGGTTGCGGTTCTCGGTATAGGCCTCGATCAGGAGCGCCACGCCGCCCGGGCCGTAGCCCTCGTAGAGCACCGTCTCGATCGCGTCCGCGTCGGCACCGGCGCCCGTACCCTTCGCGATCGCGCGCTCGATGTTGTCCTTCGGCATCGAGGCGTCCTTCGCCTTCTGGATGGCGTTGTAGAGCGCGGCGTTGGAGTCCGGCTCGCCGCCGCCTTCGCGCGCCGCGACCGTGATCGCCCGCGCGAGCTTCGTGAACTGCGCGCCGCGCCGCGCGTCGACGATCGCCTTCTTGTGCTTGATCCCCGCCCACTTCGAATGTCCGGACATGGCCTGGATTCTACGAGCCCCGGCGGGCGGGCCGCCGGAGGTCGCGGCGCCGATGTCCCGCAACCGTCAACCGTTACCCCCACCACCACGCCGGCACCGCGACGGCGCCCGGTCCGACCGCAATCGCCCCTCGGCCGCCACGACGGCCCCCCAGCCCATAGCATCCGCCGCCGATGCCGCTCGACCCGGAGATCTTCAAGGCCTACGACGTCCGCGGCCTCTACGGCTCCCAGATCGACGGCGACGGCGCCGAGCAGATCGGCCGCGCGTTCGCCCGGGTGCTCGGCACGCTCGCCGGCAAGCCCACCTCCGCCCTGCGCGTCGCACTCGGTCACGACATGCGTCTCACCGCCCCGGAGCTGCATGCGCGCTACCGCACCGGGCTCATCGCCGAGGGCGTCCACGTGCTCGACGCCGGTGAGGTCGCGACAGAGGTCGTCTACTACCTGATCGGCTCGCGCGAGCTCGACGGTGGCCTGATCTGCACCGCCTCGCACAACCCGAAGGCCTACACCGGCGCCAAGCTGATCCGCGAGGGCGCGATGGCGCTGTCGGGCGACAGCGGCATCGGCGACATTCGCGACCTGATCGCGGCGGGCCTCCCGGCGGCGCCCGGCGGCGGCAGCGTCGAGCCGGTCGACTGGGGCGACGGCTTCCGCGCCGCCGCGACGGCCTTCATCGACACCGGCTCGGTCGGGGGCCTGCGGGTCGTGCTCGACGGCGGCAATGGCATGGCCGGCCCAACGGTCGGGCCGATCCTCGACCGCCTCGGGCTGGAGCTGATCCCCACCTTCTGGAAGCCCGACGGCGACTTCCCGGGCCACGAGCCCAACCCGCTGCTGCCGGAGAACCGCGAGCTGGTGATCTCGGCAGTTCGCGACAACGCCGCCGACCTCGGCATCGCCTTCGACGGGGACGCCGACCGCTGCTTCTTCATCGACGAGACCGGAGAGTTCGTGCCCGGCGATTTCGTCACCGCGCTGCTCGCCCGCTCGCTGCTGCGCACCCACCCCGGCTCCGCGATCCTCTACGACCTGCGCGCGAGCCGCGCCGTCGCCGACACCGTCACGGCGGCGGGCGGACACGCCTTCCGCAACCGGGTCGGCCATGCCTTCTTCAAGGCCCGCATGCGCAAGGAGGGGTCGCTGTTCGGCGGCGAGGTGTCGGGCCACTACTACTTCCGCGACTTCTACTGCGCCGATTCGGGCACGATCCCGGCGCTGCTGATGCTCGAGCTGTGCTCACGCGAGGGCCGCCCGCTGTCGGAGCTCCTGGCCCCCTACCGCGACCGCTACTTCATCTCCGGCGAGATCAACAGCGAGGTGGCGGACCAGCCGGCGAAGATGGCCGAGATCGCGGAGCGCTACGCCGACGCGCGCCAGGACACCCTCGACGGGATCTCGATCGACTACGACGATTGGCACTTCAACGTGCGCCCGTCGAACACCGAGCCGCTGCTGCGCCTGTGCCTGGAGTCGCTGGTCTCCCACGAGGACATGGAGCGCCGCCGCGACGAGGTCCTGGCGCTGATCCGCAGCTGAGCTTTCTTCTTTATGCGACCGCTACCGCGGTCGACCGTCAAGGTCCAGCTCGGACAGGTGCGCCACATTCGCGAGGTCGCCGTCGTCGGAGCTCGGCTCCGTGGCGAACCACGCGTCGAGGATCTCGCCGAGCACGCCCTCGCCCACCGCGCGCAGGCTGAGGGCGAGCACGTTGGCGTCGTTCCAGCGCCGCGCCCCGGCCGCCGTCACGGCGTCGCCGCAGAGCGCAGCCCGCACGCCCGCGACCTTGTTGGCGGCGATCGCAGCGCCGGTTCCCGTCCAGCAGCACACGATCGCCTGCTCGGCGCGCCCAGCCGCCACCTCGCGCGCCGCCGCTGCCGACCCCCAGGCCCAGTCCGGCCGCTCCTCGTCGCTCAACGCGCCGTGCAGGAGCACCGTGTGGCCTCGCTCGCCGAGCTCCTCGAGCAGGAACTGAGCGAGCGCCGAGCGCTCATCGGCGGCGACCGCGATCAGCATCGGGGCAGTATCACACCTGCTCGAGCAGCCGGCGGTGGAGCCGATCGTCGCCGGTCAGCTCCGGATGGAACGCCACAGCCGTGATCCGGCCGGCGGCGACGGCGACCGCGTGCCCGTCGACGCTGCCGAGCACGCTGACACCCTTCCCGAGCTCCTGCGCCCAGGGCGCGCGGATGAAGACCGCGTGGAACGGCTCGGCGAAGCCCTCGAGCGCGACGGCACCCTCGAAGCTCCGAACCTGGCGCCCGAATGCGTTTCGCTCGCAGCGCATGTCGAGCACGCCGAGATGGTCGCGGTCGAGCATGATCATGCCGGCGCAGGTCGCGAGCACCGGCACTGCAGCGCACGCATCGCGAAGCGGTCCCGCCAGGTCCTCGCGCTCGATTCCCAGGGTCATCGTCGTCGACTCACCGCCTGGCAGCACGAGCGCGTCAAGCCCGTCGAGGTCGGCCGCGACGCGCACCTCGCGCACCGCCGCGCCGAGCGTCGCCAGCATCCTGCCGTGCGCCTCGAAGTCGCCCTGGAGGGCGAGCACACCGACCGCGGGTTTCAACGCGCCTACCAGCCGCGCGGTGACAGCAGCTGCTCTTCGGGCAGCTTGCGCGCCTCGAGGCTCGCCATCGCGCTGCCGAGTCCCTCGGATGCGGCGGCGACGCGCTCGGGGTCGGCGAAGTTCGTCGTCGCGTCGACGATCGCCGCGGCCCGCGCCGCCGGATCCTCGGACTTGAAGATGCCGGAGCCGACGAACACACCCTCGGCACCCAGCTGCATCACCAGCGAAGCGTCGGCTGGCGTTGCGATCCCGCCGGCGCAGAACATCACGACCGGCAGGCGCCCCGCGCTCGCGACCGAGCGCACGAGCTCGAGCGGCGCGGCAAGCTCCTTCGCGGCGCTCGCGAGCTCCTCCTCGCGCAGGCCGTGCAGGCGGCGGATCTCGCCGCCGATCGCCCGCAGGTGGCGGACCGCCTCGACGATGTCGCCGGTGCCGGCCTCGCCCTTGGAGCGGATCATCGCCGCGCCTTCGGCGATCCGGCGCAGGGCCTCGCCAAGATTGGTGGCTCCGCACACGAACGGGACGCTGAAGCGCGACTTGTCGATGTGGTTGTCCTCGTCTGCGGGTGTCAGCACCTCGGACTCGTCGATGTAGTCGACCTCCAGCGCCTGCAGGACCTGGGCCTCGGCGAAATGCCCGATCCGCGCCTTCGCCATCACCGGGATCGAGACCGCCTGCTGGATCTCGCGGATCATCGCCGGATCGGACATGCGCGCGACGCCGCCGTCGCGGCGGATGTCGGCGGGCACCCGCTCGAGCGCCATCACGGCGCAGGCGCCGGCCTCCTCGGCGATTCGCGCCTGGTCGGGCGTGACGACGTCCATGATCACGCCGCCCTTGAGCATCTCGGCCAACCCGGCCTTGACGCGGAACGTAGCCTCGTCGTGCATCATCATCCAAGTCTACGGCGCGCGCGTGCTCGGCGTGCGGGCGCCCAGCCGATGATCGCTCCGAGCCCACCACCCCGCCCACTCCGCCCGCTGGAGCGGGCGTGACGCGCCGGGCGGTGTTCCTCGACCGCGACGGCACGCTGAACGTCCGTCCGGCCGAGCACTCCTATGTCGACACGCTGGAGCAGTTCGTCTGGCTCCCGGGCGCCGTCGAGGGCGCGGCCTCGCTCGCGCACGCCGGCTTCGTCCTCGCGGTCGCATCCAACCAGCGCGGCATCGCCCGCGGGCTCGTCGGCTGGCCCGTGATCGCCTCGATCGAAGCCGAGGTCCAGGCGCGGCTGGGCGAGCACGGGGCGCGGATCGAAGCCTTCAGCTACTGCCCGCACGAGCTCGACGAGGGCTGCGACTGCCGCAAGCCGGCGCCGGGGATGCTGCTTGGCCTCGCCCGCCGGCTGGATCTCGACCTGGCGAGCTCCTGGATGGTCGGCGACTCCGAGAGCGACCTGCAGGCGGGCCGCGCGGCCGGCACTCGCACGGCGCTGATCGCGGCGTCCGGCGCCGGCTCGCCGTCGGCCGACCTCGTCGCCAGCTCGCTCGAGACCGCCGCCGCGGCGATCATCGAGCGCGACGCGCTCAGCCGTCCGTAGCGTCCGCCTCGAACTCCGCGACAAGCGCCGCGTGGGTCGAGCGCAGGCCGTCGGCCAGCGCGGTCTGCGCCTGCCAGCCGAACGCTTCCCTGGCCCGCGAGGGATCCATGCAGCTTCGCTCGAGCTCGCCGGTTCGAAGCGGCGCCAGCAACGGCTCGATCGAGGTCCCCGCGGCAGCCTGCAGCTCGGCGTACAGCGAGGCCACGGCCGTCTCCACGCCCGTCGAGATGTTGAACGTGCCGGCGTGGCCCGACGCCATCAGGAGGGCCGCGACGACGTCGTCGACATGCACGTAGTCGCGCGTCGGCCGCCCCTCGCCGAACAGCGTCGGCCGCTCCCCGCGCCACAGCTTCAGGCTGAGGATCGCGACCACGCCCGCCTCGCCGTGCGGGCTCTGACGCGGGCCGTAGACGTTGCCCAGCCGGCAGACCGCATGCGCCAGCCCGTGCGCGCGCGACCAGGTGCCGACATAGGCCTCGCCGGCGAGCTTTGAGGCGCCGTAGGGCGCGAGCGGGGCTGGAATCCGGTCCTCCGGCGTGGGCAGCGGAGCCTCGTTGCCATAGAGCGCGCCGCCGGTCGAGGTGAACGCGACGGGTGCCCGGTGGCGACCCGCCGCCTCGAGCACGTTCAGCGTGCCGGCGACGTTGACTGCACAGTCACGAGCGGGGTCCTTGACGGACACCGTCACGCTCGACTGCGCCGCGAGGTGGAAGATCGCCTCGGGCCGCGCGAGGTCGATCACGCGGTCCAGCGCGGCAGCGTCCGTGATGTCGGTCACCTCGAGCGTCGCCTGCGCCGCGACCCGCGAGGCGTTGCCGCTCGAGAGGTCGTCGACGACGATCACGCTCCAGCCGTCGGCGAGCAGCGCGTCGACGACGTGCGAGCCGATGAACCCGGCCCCGCCGGTGACCAAAGCGCTCCGGCTCACGCTGCGTGGGCCGCCCGGCAGCGTTCCAAGCCGAACGTTCGCGGACGACCGATTAGGCTGCGCCGGTGAACGCGATGATCCTCGCGGCCGGCCGCGGCACCCGGCTGGCGGCGCTCGAGCCGGACGTCCCCAAGCCGCTCGTCCAGATCGGCGGAGAGCCGCTGCTGGCCCGGCAGCTGCGCTATCTCGGCGCCAACGGCGTCCTGCGGGTGGTTGTCAACGCGCATCATCTGTCGGCCGCCATCGAGTCGTTCGCGGCGGAGTATAGGTCGCTCGACGGGCCCGAGCTGATCGTCGTCACCGAGCCCGAACTGCTCGGCACCGCGGGCGGCGTCCGCAACGCGCTTGCCCAGCTCGGGGAGGAGCCGTTCCTGGTGCTCTACTGCGATGTCCTGATCTTTGAGCCGCTCGCACCGATCGTGGCGACCCACAGCGGCAGCGGTGCGATCGCCACGCTGGCCGTCTATGAGTCCGACCGGCTCCACGCCAAGGGCGTGGTCAGCGTCGACGCCACCGGCCGCGTGACCGGGTTCGTCGAACACGGCGCGTTCCCCGACGACGCCCGGGGCCTGGTCAACGCGGGCCTCTACGTCGTCGATCCTTCCCTGATCGAGCGGATCCCGGCGGGCGCCGTCGCCGACTTCGGCCACGACGTCTTTCCCGACGCGCTCGCCCGTGGCGAGCACCTCGCCACCCATCTGCTGCCGGAGCCCGTGCTCGACGTCGGCACCCCCGCCGCCCTGGCGCTGGCGAGGGCGCAGGCGTCCTAATGGGCCGTTCGTTCGAGGTGTCCCAGCCGGCAACGCACCCAGCTTCCGCCCCGTCGCCACCGGACGTCTCGGTGGTGATCTGCGCCTACGCGCAGGAGCGCTGGAGCGACCTCTCGCGGGCCGTCTCCTCGCTGCTCGAGCAGACCGTCCCGCCGCGCGAGATCGTCGTCGCCGTCGACCACAATCCGGCGCTGCTGGAGCGCGCGGCCGCCCACTTCCAGGCTCCCGTCACGGTTGTCGCCAACGAGCAGCGGGCCGGCCTGGCCGGCGCCCGCAACAGCGGCACGCACGCGACGAGCGCCGCGGTCGTCGCCTTCCTCGACGACGACGCACGGGCCGCGCCCGACTGGATCGAACAGCTCGCGCAGCCGTTCGCGGATTCCGCCGTGCTCGGCGTGGGCGGGCGGATCGAGCCCGACTGGCAGGCAGCCAGGCCGCGCTGGTTCCCGGAGGAGTTCAACTGGACGGTCGGCTGCAGCTACCGCGGCCTGCCGGCCACGGCGGCGCCCGTGCGCAACATGATCGGCGCGAACATGTCGGTGCGCCGAGACGTCTTCGACGCCCTCGGCGGCTTCAGCGAGAACCTCGGCAGGCTCGAGGAAACCGACTTCTGCATCCGCGGCACGACGCGCTACCCCGCCGGAACGTGGCTCTACCTGCCGGCGGCGGTCGTCAGCCATTCGGTCACGCCGCAGCGCTCGACCTGGCGCTACTTTCGCCGGCGCTGCTTCAACGAGGGCCTCGCCAAGGCCTCGATGGTGGTGGGCACCGGGCACCGGGCGGGACTGGAATCCGAGCGCCGCTACGTCCGCTGGATCCTGCCGAGCGGCGTCGTGCGCGAATGTCTGCGCGGCCTGCGCGGCGACCCGGGCGGTCCGGCTCGGGCCGCGGCGATCGTCATCGGACTCGCCTACACGACCGCGGGCTTCGTTCGCGGCCGGCTGCGTCGCATGCTGACCCGGGTCCCGCACCACGGGATCCCGCGACGGGGC
The DNA here is from genome assembly GCA_963709225.1 of uncultured Solirubrobacterales bacterium. Lineage (GTDB taxonomy): Bacteria > Actinomycetota > Thermoleophilia > Solirubrobacterales > Solirubrobacteraceae > Palsa-513. The sequence goes on along the minus strand of CAVPVM010000004.1, from coordinate 548,104 downwards.
GACACCCCGTAGCGCAGCCCGGCGCCCGGGTTCAGGCCCCCCAGGCCTCCGCCTGTGCGAGATAGTCGCGGAAGTACTCGACGAGGATGTGGTTGATCGCCAGGTGCAGGTCCTCGACGATGCCGAAGTCGCTCGACGGCACGATGATCGCGTTGTCAGCCAGCTTCGCAGCCTCGCCGCCGTCGAACCCCAGCAGCGCCGCAACGTGCGCGCTCTGCTCCTGGGCGTAGCGAATCGCGTTGACGATGTTGGGTGAGTTGCCGCTGGCCGAGACGGCGATCAGCACGTCCCCGGGGCGGATCAGGTTGATCAACTGCTCGACGAACACGTTCTCATAGCCCAGGTCGTTGGCGATCGCCGTCACGATCGCGGCGTTGTCGTTCAGGCTCGTGATACGAAAGCGCCGTGTGTTCGCGCCCGTCGTGTTCTTCGAGAGGTCGGCCGCGAGGTGGCTCGCGGTCGAGGAGCTGCCGCCGTTGCCGATCGTGAACACCTGCTTGTCGTTGCGGTAGGCGCCGAGCAGCGTCTCCGCGAGCTGGTTGAGCCGGTCGCGGGGCAGGCCGTCGATTGCCGTGCGCAGCCGCTCGAGGTAGTCGTCGACCTGCGTCAGCATGGTGGCGCGCCCACTATCGGTCCGAATCCTCGAACAGCTGGATGTGCGAGCCGCTGGCGGCGAAGCGAAACGGCGTCTCGCGCAGGTCGCTGAGCTCCGCCCGGATCGCGGCGTGGCGCTCGATCGGCGCGAGGAACAGCAGGAATCCGCCGCGGCCCGCACCGAGCAGCTTGCCTCCGACCGCGCCGGCGCCCATCGCACGATCGTAGAGCGCGTCGATCTCCTCGTCGCTGACCCCGTCGGCGAGCGTGCGCTTCAGCTCCCAGTTGCGCCCCAGGATCGAGCCGAACGTGTCGATGTCGCCCTCGCCGAGCGCTTCGCTCATCGCGTAGGCGAGGTCGCGCATCGCGACAAGCGCCTCGACGGCACTGCCGGCACGCACGGCGTCGCGCTGCTGCGTCAGGACGTCGGACGCTGAGCGCTGGCGTCCCGTGTAGAACAGCATCAGCGTCTGGTGAAGCCGCTCGAGCGTGTGCGGAGGCGCCACGATCGGCCGCACGCGCACCCCGGCGCCCGCCGGCAGGAACTCGATCAGGTTGAACCCGCCGTGAGCCACCGCGTACTGATCCTGGCGCCCGATCGGCTTGCCGAGCACGTCGATCTCGATCTCGCACGCCTGCTCCGCCAGCGCCGACGCCGAGCGCTGGATCCCCTGGTAGGCGTAGAGCGCCGACAGCAGCCCGACCAGGACCGCGCTCGACGAGCCGAGCCCGGTGCCGCGTGACGGAACGTCGGCCAGCGTGACGATGTCGAGGCCGCGCGGCAGCCCGGTGGCGCGCAGGGCTTCGCGAACCAGCTCGTGCTGAACCTCGTCGGCCGTCGCCACGGTCTCGGTGCGCGAGTACGCAACCCGAATGTCGCCCTCGAAACGGCGCGCGACGATCACCCGGATCCACTTGTCGATCGCCGTGGACACGACGGCGCCGCCGTGCTCCTCGTAGAAGTCCGGCAGATCCGTGCCGCCGCCGGCAAAGCTCACGCGCAATGGAGTCTTGGAGACGATCATCAGGCTCACGCGGCCGATCGACTGGCTCAGACCGGCCTGCGGCCGGCCGCTCGCGAACCGGGCGCGCACCGCACGCCGCGATCGCCGCGGCGCCGGGCCGGCCGGTTCCAGGGTAACGGATCTACTTCAGCCGGAACGCCTTGATCCGGTCCGCGTACTGCTCCTCGTCGCGTGAGTAGACGCCGTAGGCGATCGCCTGGAGCATGCTCAGCAGCGCCGTGTGCGAGCGCACGTAGGCCGGGCTGTTGGACGAGTAGTAGAGCTTGATCTGGGCGAGCTTCGCGACCTCCGAGAGCGTCGCGTCGGTGATCGCCATCGTCAGCGCCTTGCGGTGACGGGCCAGTTTCATCGCGCGCACGACCAGCGCGTGCGGCCGTCCGGCGGACAGTGCGATCACAAGCGTCTCGCTGTCGATTCGCCCGAGCCGGCTCAGCGCCTCCTGCGACGGGCTCGCGACCAGCTCGGCGCGCAGGTCGAGCAGCATCAGCAGGTGACGCAGATAGCTGGCGAAGAACGCCATCTGGTCGGTCCCGGCGATCACGATCCGGTCGGCCGTGGCGATCGCGGCGATCGCGCGCTCGATCGTCGCCCGGCTCGCCTTGCGCGCGCTCTCCTCGACGTTCGCGTAGTCCGCGGCGATCGCCGTCTCGAACTCGGTGCGCTCGATCGAGAACAGCGGCGATGACCCCTCGGCGGTCGCCCCATGGGCCCGCTTGTACTCCTCCCGCGCGGCCCGCTGCAGCTCCGGGAAGCCCTCGAAGCCAAGCGCCTGCGAGAAACGCACGACTGTCGAGCTGGAGGTGTTCGCGCGGCGCGCGAGCTCCTCAGCCGTCTGGAAGGCGGCCTCGTCGAGATGATCGATGATGTACTGAGCGACGTCCTTCTGCGAACGCGAGCACTCATCGAAACGCGACTGGATGTAGCTCGAGAGCGTCTGCGGCTCAGTGCCGCTGGCGCCGCCGTTGCCGTTCGTACCGGCGATCTCCGCTGCTGGTCTCTTCATCAGTGTCGTTGTCATTCGACGGTCCGTTTCCCACTTCCTCCAACGGGTGGCCTGATCCGTGGCCGTGGCGACCACGTAACTACGCTTCGCAACGATGGTTCGCCGCGCTGGCCCACTCACCTTCTTGGACGCCGTCGCTTTCGCTTCGTGTGATCGATGAGGATCGCGATCGTCGGCGGCGGCGTCTCCGGCCTGGTCGCGGCTCACCGGCTGCACGCGCGCCACGAGATCACCCTCTATGAGGCCGGCAAGCATCTCGGCGGGCACACGAACACGGTCACCGTCGAGCGTGCCGGCGGCGTCTGGCACATCGACACCGGCTTCATCGTGCTCAACGACCGCAACTACCCGCGCTTTCGGGAGCTGCTCGAGGGCGCCGCGGTCGCGACCCAGCCGAGCCACATGGGATTCTCGGTTCGCGGCGAGGACGAGGACTTCGAGTTCGCCGGCACGCCGCGCGGCGTGTTCTGCCAAGCGGGCGAACATCGCGCGCCCGGCCTTCTGGCGCATGCTCGCCGACCTCCGGCGCTTCAACCGCGCCCTGCGCTCAGTGCTCGCCGACCCGGCCATCGAGCAGCGCTCGCTCGCCGAGTTCGTGCGGGACGGCGGCTACTCGCCGTGGTTCATCGAGCGTTTGATCGTCCCTCAGGCCTCGGCCGTCTGGTCGGCCGACCCCGCGGCGATGTGGAGCTTTCCGGTGCGCTTCCTCGCCGAGTTCTTCGCCAACCACGGGATGCTCGGGTTCCGCGACCGCCCGTCCTGGCAGACCGTCGTCGGGGGCGCGGAGCGCTACGTGCAGGCGATCAGCCGGCCGTTCAGCCACCGCGTTCGTCTCGCCACGCCGGTCGCGGCGCTGCGTCGCGGCGACGACGGCGTGACGCTGCGCACCGCAGCTGGAGAGAGCGCCCGCTTCGACGAGGCGATCATCGCCTGTCACGCCGATCAGGCGCTCGCCCTGCTCGAGGACCCCTCGCCGGCGGAGCGCGAGATCCTCGGCGCCTTCCCCTACCAGGCCAACGAGGCCGTGTTGCACACCGACGCCTCGCTCCTGCCGCGTCGACGCGCCGCCCGGCAGGCCTGGAACTACCACCTGTTCGCACGGCCTCGCCCCCGCACGACGGTGACCTACTACTGCAACCACCTCCAGCGGCTCGACGCCTCCGAGGACTTCTGCGTCTCGCTCAACATGACCGAGTGGATCGACCCGTCGAAGATCATCGCCACGTTCAACTACGCGCACCCCACCTTCACCGGCGCGGGCGTTGCCGCCCAGGCGCGCTGGAACGAGATCTCCGGACGCCGGGGGACGCGTTACTGTGGCGCCTACTGGGGCTGGGGCTTCCATGAGGACGGCGTCGTCTCCGCGCTCCGAGCCGTCGAGGGCCTATGACTGTGGCGATGTGTACACGCGAACGCTTGTCAGCGCGCCCCGGAGGCGCCCGATGAGCACGCCGCGCTTCCCCGGGCCGGGGCATCACACGGCCTACGGCGGCATGCTCGATTACCGCCTCGACAAGGTGTCGCGTGCGGGGGTGGTGCACGGAGACTGGCTCGACCTCGGTTGCGCCGACGGCTACTACGCGGTCGGCCTGGCCGAGCGCGGCGCCTCCTCGGTCGTCGGAGTCGAGGTCGACCCCGACCTCGTGCGCCGCGCAGACGGGCTGCCGCACCCGGCCAACGTGCGTTTCACGCTCGCCGGCGAAGGCAGGCTCCCGTTCGAGGAAGCCTCCTTCGACGGCGTCCTGCTCAACGAGGTGCTCGAACACGTCGCCGACGAGCGGGCCGTGTTCTCGGAGATCGTTCGCGTGCTGCGACCTGGCGGGACGCTCGCGCTCTTCAGTCCCAACCGGTTCTTCCCGTTCGAAGGGCACGGGGCTCGCTGGAGCGAGACGCGCGCGCTCTGGAGCAGGCCCGTTCCTTTGATGCCCTGGCTCCCCAGGCGGCTGACCGATCGCGTCGCGACGGCTCGCAACTACTGGCCGTGGGAACTCGAGCGCCTTGTGACCGATGCCGGTCTGAGCATCAAGCACCGTGAATGGTCACTGGCACAGTTCGAGCAGTACCCGTGGCTGCCGGCGCGGGCGGGCGCGTGGTACCGGCGCAATCTCGCGCGAATCGAACGCTCTCCGGCCGCCCGCTTCCTCGCGGTCTCGACGTTCATCCTGGCCCAGGCCGCCACGGCCCGGCCGCCGCTAGGCGCGGCGGCGCCGGAGACCGGGTCGTCCGCTTGACGGCCAGCTGCATCTACGAGGGCTGGGTTCGCCACCGCCGCCACGGCACCCGAGAGCACCGGCTGCGAGCGAGGCTCTTCATGCTCTATCTCGACCTCGGCGAGCTGCCGGGGCTGTTCGACGGCTACCGGCTGGCCTCGGCCCGCGGGCGCGCGCTCGTCGAGTTCCGTCGCGCCGACTACCTCGGCGATCCGCGCCGCCCGCTCGCCGAGGAAGTCCTCGATCTCGTGCAACTGCGCACCGGCGAGCGCCCGGGAGGACCGGTCCGGCTGCTCACCGTGCCGCGTTGCCTGGGCCACAGCTTCAACCCGGTGAGCTTCTACTACTGCTTCGACGCGGCGGGGGATCGCGTCGCGGCGATCGTCGCCGAGGTGACGAACACACCGTGGGGCGAGCGCCATGCCTACGTGCTCTCGCCGGACGGCGAGCGTCCAGGCTCCTCGATCATGCGTGGACGCTTTGCAAAGGAATTCCATGTCTCCCCGTTCATGGGTATGGATCACACCTATGAGTGGCGCGTGACGACTCCCGGCGAGCGCCTGATCTTCCACATCGACAGCGAGCGCGATGAGCAAATCGTGTTCGACGCGACACTCTCTCTGCGTCGCGGCGAGCTGACACCGGCGCATCTGCGCGCCGCGCTGGCCCGCCACCCCCTGCTTAGCCTGCGGATCGTGGCGGGGATCTACGTCAACGGACTTCGGCTCTGGCTGCGAGGCGTCCGACATTTCCCCAACCCGAGCGGCGCCCCGCTGCTCGGATCGGCGCGCCGTCGCCACGCGCGAGACTCGCGCGAGGGAGCGATCCGATGAGCGCCGTGCGATCCGCCAGACGCGCGCCGTCGCGCCGGCACCCCGGGTTTGCTGGGCTTTTCCTTGCGGCCTGGAGGAGACTTCGTACATTTGTCGACGGTGGTTACAATCCTCCCCGGATGGCACCGGGCGCGGGGCACAGGAGGATGCAGCGCTGGATCGCTGGGTGTGCGGTCGCGGCTGGGCTGCTCGCCGTGCCGGCGGCCGCGGCCGCGAGCGCCGGAAGCCCGGCACCCCAGGCCCACAGCGCCACGAAGACCGCGACGAGCATCCTGCACACGTCGGTTCCGACGAAGGGGAAGTACCTGCTGATCGTCTGGGTACGCTCCCGCACCAAGCATTCCCGCCTGGTCGAGGTCTACATCAAGGGCCAGTCGATGAAGTCGGTCGTCGCGAACCCATGGTGGGGCGCGGCCGTCTACTACACGCTCAACCTCTCACCGACCAAGCTCGCCGTGCGCACGGTCAACGCCCCGCCCGCAGTCGCCGTCCGCGCGACGCTCTCGCTGCGCAAGGCCAGCCCCGCCCCGGCGGCCGTGCCCACCACCGGCGCCTCGACGGCGCCCAGCAACACGAGTTCGACCACCACCACCCCGACACCGACGACGACGACCACCACCCCGCCGCCGGCGCCGGTTTCCACGCCGCCACCGGTGAGCTCCGAGTTCGGCACGACGCCGATTTTCTCCGACAACTTCCAGCAGGACTTCGCGCAGGGCCAGGCCGAGCCTTCGTCGACCTCGTGGAACCTCGACAACTGGGGCTCCTGCGGGAACGGCACCCTGTCGCAGGACAACAGCAACGACGGCGGCCCCGGTACGACGAACTACAACATCGACGGCATCAATCCGGACCGCAATGCGTACCTGACCTCGAACGGCCTTGCGATCACGGCGATTCCGGCCGGCGGAGACGCCTACGCCTCGGCTCAGGTCGACAGCCAGCCGAACGCGAACGGGGCTTCCGACCAGGGCTTCTCGTCGGCCTACGGGATGGTCGAGGCAAGCATCGAGATGCCACAGGCCAGCAACGGGCAACCCGCCCAGGGCCTTTGCCCGGGCTTCTGGATGCTCGGCGACAACGACATCCCCGGCTCGAGCATCCCGGGCGAGATCGACGTCATCGAGGCGCCCTCGTTCGGCGGTGGACTTGGCAACCCGGCTTACTTCGACCTGCACGGGACCGAGGTCGACGGCACGACCCAGCAGTACAGCCAGTCGACTTCCGCCGTGGGCAACCTGGCTGGCGGCTTCCACACCTACTCGATCGCCTGGACGCCGAGCACGATCACCTGGTCGGTCGACGGCACGCCGTATTACACGGCAAGCCAGACCGCGCTGGTCGCCGGCGGGTCGTGGATCGAGAACTTCGACACGAGCAAGTTCCATCTGATCTTCACGCTGGCCGTCGGCGGCTGGCCTTGCGGAGCCGGGACATGCACGCCGCAGACCTCGCCGCAGGACTACACGATGTATGTGCAGTGGGTGAAGTGGCTCCCCTACACACCTCCGTCCTGAGTCTGCGAACTTCCGCCGGCGCCTCTCCGGCGCCCGCGGCGCCGCGCCGCGGGCGGGTCAGCCTGCCGCACTGAACCGCCGGCAACCCGCCTGCGTATAAGAGACAGTGTCCGAGCGCGTCGATCCAGCACGAACCGCGCGCTCAGCCGATCGGCTGCGGATCGCGCGCATCCTGGTCGGAAGGCTGGCGCGGCCGCTCGTGCGATCGCTGCTGCGCGGGACCCGGCACGGCACGCTCGAGATCATCGAGCGCGGACGCCGCCGCACCTACGGCACCGCCTCCGCGAGCGACACCGTGGGCACGGGCGCCCCCGCCCCCATCGTCGTCGTTCACGACCCTCGCTTCTACAGCGGCCTGCTACGCGGATCACTCGGCGTCGGCGAGGCCTACGCCGAGGGCTGGTTCGACTGCTCCGACCTCGCCGAGCTCGCGCGCCTGGCCGCGCTCAACATGCCGGCTCTCGACCGCTGGCGCCGCGGTGTGCGCCCGTTCGTGGCCGCCCCGCAGGCACTGCTCAGCTGGTGCGGCCGTAACACGCCCAAGCGCTCACGACGGCGAATCGCCGCGCACTACGACATCGGCAACGACTTCTTCAGTCTGATGCTCGATGAGACGATGACTTACTCGTGCGCCATTTTCGAATCGCCCGAGACGTCCCTGCACCAGGCTCAGATCGCCAAGCTCGACCGCATCTGCCGCAAGCTGGAGCTGACAGCCGAGGACCACGTGCTCGAAATCGGGACGGGTTGGGGCGGCTTCGCGATCCACGCCGCCTCGCATTACGGCTGTCGCGTCACGACCACGACGATCTCGGGGGAGCAGCACCGCCTGGCCGTCGAACGCGTTCGCGCGGCGGGCCTGCAGGACCGCATCACGATCCTGCTGCAGGACTACCGCGAGCTGCAGGGCCGTTTCGACAAGCTCGTCTCGATCGAGATGATCGAGGCCGTGGGATGGCAGTTCTTCGACACCTTCTTCGAGCGCTGCGGATCGCTGCTGGCCCCGGACGGCGCGATGCTGCTGCAGGCGATCACGATCGACGAGCGCGCCTACGACGTCGAGAAGGCCAAGCGCAGCTTTGCCAACACGCACGTCTTCCCCGGCGGCTGCCTCCCCTCGCTGTCGGTCATCTCGGGCTCGGTCGCGCGTGTGACGGACATGCGCCAGATCGCGCTCGAGGACATCACGAGCCACTACGTCAGGACACTTCGCTGCTGGCGCGAGAACTTCCTGGCCCAACTCGAGCGGGTGCGCTCACTGGGCTACGACGGACGCTTCCAGCGGATGTGGGAGCTCTATCTCGCCTACTGCGAGGGCGGTTTCGACGGCGGCCGGATCGGCAATGTGCAGCTGCTGCTCGCAAAGCCGCAGTTTCGGCCGGCGGCGATCGAGCCGGCGAGCCTTCCCGCACCGGTCGCAGCCGGCTCCTAGAGCCGCCGCCGCGACGGCGCTTGCACGCGGCGGGGCCGGCGGATCGACGTGCCACACTGATCCGACCGATGCTTCACGCCCTCGGCCGCAACCCCCTCGTCGCGGCGAACGTGTCGCCCACCCACGCCCGCAAGGCAGGGCGAATCCTGTGAGCACCCCCCGCCGAGTCACGTGGGTGCGAGTCCTCGCCGCTGCGATGCTCGCCGGCGCGGGCGTCGCCGCCACGTCGCTGCCGGACGTTGCGGGCGGCGCGACGCCTCCCGCAGCCGCGACGACCATCACCCTCGTCAAGAAGGTGCCGAAGGCCGGCACCTACGCGGTGATCGTGACGGTCCCGCCGCCGAGCGCCCAGGAAACCGTCAGCGTTTCGGTCGGCTCCCAGTCGCAGAACGGCGTCGTGGTGGTCCAGGGCGAGCCCTCGGCGCTCGCCTTCAGGCTGACTCTGCGCCACCGGCGGTCCTTCACGGTCAGCGTCACGAGCAGCATCGGAGCCGTGCACGCCAAGGTGGCGGCAGCGCTTCAGACCACGACCTCTTCCACACCCGCCGGGGTAAACGGCGCAACGGGCGCCGACGGGAGCACCGGCGCGACGGGCACGACGGGCACGACGGGGGCCACCGGCGCGACTGGCGCCACCGGCGTCGCCGCACCACTGGTGGCGCCGGCGAGCGGCCCCTACAAGCACCTCGTCTGGTCAGACGAGTTCAGCGGCGCTGCCGCCAGTGCGCCCAACCCTGCCAACTGGTCCGAGGACACCTACGGCTCCTGCGGGCCGGGAACGCTGTCGCAGAGCACACAGAGCACGGCCAATGCGTCGGTCAACGGCGACGGTCAACTGGGGATCACGGCCGACGGACCGCCCGGATACCAGGCCGCCCAGCTCGACAGCGGTGGTCACCTGTCGCTGGAATACGGCGAGCTCGAGGCGCGCATCAAGCTGCCGAACGCGAGCGGACTGTGCGCGGGATTCTGGATGACCGGAGACGGCCCCGCCGGCTGCTGGCCCGGATGCGGCGAGATCGACATCATGGAGGCGATTTCGCCCGACCCGGATGTCGCCTACGCAACCCTGCACGGCCCCGTTCTCGGCTCGTTCAACTACCAGCAGTGGGAACAGACCCTGACCTCCGCCACGCCCCTCTCGTCGGCCTTTCACACCTACGGCCTGATCTGGAGACCCGGGCGGATCACATGGACTTTCGACGGCGTGCCCTACGCGAGCGCGACGCCCAGCGAGCTGCCGGCGAGCGCGAAATGGGTGTTCAGCGGTCACTCCTTCCACGTGATGCTCTCGCTCGCGGTCGGAGGCTGGCCGGGTCCGCCCACGAGCAGCGCAGGCTTCCCGGCGACGATGTACGTCGACTGGGTCCGCCTCTACGACTGATATCTCGCCAACCGCACGGCCTCGCTCATGCGGCCGCCCAGAAGACAGACAGTCCGGCCGCCCGCTCATCCGGGCGTGGCCGGCGCGGCTCAGCGCAGGTAGGAGCGCTCCATCGCACGGGCTGCGTCGGCGAGCAGCCGCACATGCATCCCGCACGGGAGTCCAGGCGCGCGCACGACCTCGACGGTGACCGTCTCGTCGTCCTCGTCGAGGATCTCGTAGACGGCCTCGCTACCGAGCAGCTCCTGGCGCAGGAACGGGGACGGCCTGTCGAGCAGCGCGAATGGCATGCTCTCGGTATCGGCACGACGCCTCGGTCTCACGAGCGGGCTCGGCGCTCGTCGCTGGCGGGCGAGCGGGTCTGGACGTTCGTCGTAGCGGGGGCGCAGGTGCGATCCGCCGACGCTGATTCAATGCGAGCTCGCGACAACGACCTTGTCACAACTGAAACATGGCCGTAGAACCGGACAAGAACGCGGCCATCCGCCGCCAGGTCGCGCTCGGCACGGCCGCAAACTACGCCGGCAGGATCATCAACCTCGGGGTCTGGTTCGTCCTGACGCCGATCATCCTGAGCCATCTGGGCACGACCAACTACGGTCTGTGGGCGCTCGTCGCGTCCTTCGTGGCCTACGGCAGCCTCGCGGATCTGGGCATGGCCGCGGCCGTCACCAAGTACGTCGCCGAATACCGGGCTCGGGGCGACAACGCGACGGCTTCGGCCTTGATCGCAACCGCTCTGACGCTCTACTGCTGCCTCGCCGTGGTCGTGGTGGCCGTTGCCGCGCTGCTGGCGCCGCTGGTGCCCCACATCCTCGAGGTGCCAGCGAACGAGCACGCCACGACCTCGTGGCTGGTCGTCATAACCGCATGCGGCGTCGCCGTGCAGCTCCCGTCCAACTGCGCCATCGCCGTGCTGCGCGGTCTCAACCGCTACGACCTGATGAACACGATCGGGACGCTGGCGACGCTGAACCTGGCGGTTGGGATCGTCGTGCTGCTCGTGCTGGGCGGCGATGTGCTCGCGATCACGGCCGTCGCCATCCCGGTCACGCTGCTGTGGCTGGGGCCGACGATCTGGCTCATCCATCGGAGCGCGCCGGAGCTTCACTTCGGCTTTCGTGGCGCGGAGCGCCGGCTCGCGCGGCGCGTGACCTCGTTCAGCTCGGCGCTGTTCGGCATCCAGGTCGCCTCAGTCGTGAAGCTCCAGAGCGACGAGTTCGTGATCGGCGCCTCGCTGCCCGTCAGGTACGTCTCGCCGTACTCGGTTGCCCGCCGGCTGAGCGGCCTGCCGGGTCAGCTGACGGGCCAGTTCGTCGCAGTTCTGCTGCCCCTGGCAAGCCGCCTGCATGCCGAGGGTGACAACGAACTGCTGCGCGAGATCTACGTCGCCGGGATGCGCCTGACGCTCGCGCTGTTCGCAGCCGTGGGCGGCGCGCTGATCATCTTCGCCAGGCCGTTCCTGCTGGCGTGGGTCCCAAAGGCGGCGTCGGCATCGAACATCGTCGTGATCCTGACCGCGGCGGCGCTGCTCGAAGCGTTGATCTCGCCGGTCTCGCAGGCCCTGCAGGGCGCGAACCGTCACCGGCCGCTCGTCATCTTCGCGCTCGGCTCGGCGACGCTGAACCTGGCTCTGTCGATCGCCTTGATCGGTCCGCTCGGCGTGCGCGGCGTGGCCTACGGCACGCTGATCGCGACCGCGCTGGAGGCTGCCATCGTGCTGCCGTTCGGCGCCCGGGTGCTTGGCGTGCAGCTGTCCGCCATCTGGCGGCGCATCCTCATCCCCGGGCTGCTCCCGCTGGCGCCGATGCTCGCCGTGCTGCTCGTGATCCACGCCACTCTCGCGCCGGCCACGATCCCGGCCATCGGGCTCGCCGGCCTGGCCGGAGCGGTCGTCTACGCGGCCGGCTACCTGATCGTTCCCGGGACCGCCAGCGAGCGCGCGCTCGCCCGCCAGCTGATCCTCCTAGGCCGCCGGGCCCTGGCCCGCTGAGCTCAGCAGGACGTGGCGCTGATGTTCCAGTTGCGGATCGCGACGTTGCGGTAGGCGGGCGCCGTCGGGGCGCTTCCGGCCTTGCGCAGCGTCGCGGTCACGACGGGGCGGCCCGGCTTCACGCTGACGACGCGCGTCCAGCTCCCGCCGGCCGCCAGCGTGAACGGGCCAAAGCTCGCCGCCGGCTTTCCCGCGACGTCCACCGCGACGGTGTAGCTCGTCGTCTTGAGCTCCTGGTTGATCACCCCGACGCAGGCGGCGTCGGCACCGCCTGGGGCGGGCACGAGCCACAGCGAGCTCGTCCCCGGCGTGGCCTTCGGGGGCGCCAGCGGCGTGAAGCCGAGCACCGCCGCCCCGCTCACCAGCAGGAGCGCCCCGGCGAGCGCAACGGCCTCGAGCGCTCGGAGCCGCAGCCGCGGCGCGACGAGATCGCGGGCGTGGCCGCGCACGCTCGCCCTCACCCCGGCCGCCACGGTGATCGCCGCCAGCAGGTCCATCCAGGGCGGGGCGGTCAGGCGAACCGACAGCGCGGCCAGCAGCAGGCCCGTGAAGATCGTCGAGGCGATGCTCAGGGCGAGCGAGAGCATCACCAGCTCGGAGGGCCGCAGCGCATCTGGGCGAAACAGCGCCGCGACGATCGCGTAGCCGGGAAGCAGCAGCACCAGCGGCAGCGCGAGCGGTGTGCGCAGCGCGGCCAGGTGCGCCGGCAGCACGGCGGCAAACAGGCACGCCGCCAGCGCGTACGCCATCGCGAGGCCGAGATCCGTGCGAGCTCTCACCACAGTCCGCGCACCCCGTAGACCACCAGGTCGCCGCTGTCATAGAGACGATTCGCCGCCGCGACGTCGAACTTGTCCGCGCCGGGAGCCGGGTTGAGAGCCGGCGCCCCCACGTCGAAGAAGAAGCCGAACAGGTTGTCGGCGCTGATCACGCGGCGGTCGCTGACGACGAGCGTGACGTGGTAGCGCTTGAGCGTTCCGGACATCCAGGGCTGCAGCTTCGAGGCGTTCAGGAGGTACTGCACGTCTGGCGCAAAATCGCCCTCGTAGGCCGTCTGGTGCCCGTTGTCGAGGAAGAAGAGGGCGTCCGCATCCTGCGCGAAGACGGTCTGCGCCGATCCGAGCGTCCGGCCGCTCCACTCGGCGGCGACGACGGACGGCGGGTCGAGCACACGTCCGTCGACGGCGACGCGTCGCGGGTCGGCCACGCGCTGGTTCGCCGGCCACCCGGCGATCACGCCGGCGGCGAACATCAGCGTCACGGCGGTGGCAATCAGCGGGCGGCGCAGGCGATCGCGCCCGCCACGGACCCGGTCGATCAGCCACACCGCTCCCAATCCGACCGTCAGTCCGACGCCGATGAAGAGGTAGTCGCCGGCCCGGCTCGCCGTCTCCCAGGCGTCCGGCACGAACCGCAGCGGTAGCGTCGCGAGATAGCCGACCGCGCAGATCACCAACAGCACGAGCATCGGGTTGCGCCAGCGCTCCTTCCACACCCGCACGGTCCCGACGAGCACGCCGAGCCCGAGCAGCAGGATGCCGACGAGGGCGATCACGATCTCCGGCAGCGGCGTCACCTCGGCCCCGCCCTGGTTGGCGAACAGGGTGCGCGTCCCGGTCTCGCGCGTGATCGTCTGGATCACCTGGTTGACGGCGTCGGTGAGGACCGGGCTGAGGTAGCCGACGGTCCCGGTCGCGACGCATCCCAGCCAGATGATCGTCAGCACGACGGCGCCGCCGGCGAGCGTCCAGGGTGCCCCCCGGCGCCCGTGCAGACGCCAGTGGATGAGGCATATCGCCACCAGGAAGGCCACGAACACGTACGAGGTGACGTGGTGGGTGACCACAACCGCGGCGACGATGATCGCGAAGGCCGCCTCCCAGGAGCGACGCATCTGCGGGGTGTGTTCCTGCGCCCAGCGGATCGCCAGGAACAGGGCGACGGTCGCGAGTGGAAGCGCCAGCGACTCGTACGCGAACTGGGACGACCAGAACAGGAAGTTGGGCGTCGCGGCGTACACGAGCGCGCCGAGGCCGGCAGCGCGCGGCGACCCGGTCAGACGGTCGTAGAGCGTGTAGAGGCCGAGCATCATCAGCAGCCGCCCGGCGGCGATCGTCGTCACGCCAGCGGCGTAGTCGGACATCCCGGCCGCCCGGCTGACCAGCGCGGCGACGATCTCCAGGCCCGGGTAGCGCGGAGTGATCGGAAGAATCGAGTTCGAGCCGAAGAGCGTGCCGCTGCCGAGAATCGACTGAAGGTTGTGCAGGTGGGAGAACTCGTCGCCGTAGGTGAACGCGAACGGGTCCCGCAGCACCTTTACCGCGTAGAGGCCCATGCCGACCGCGACGACCGTCGCGAGGCGTTCGCCGGGACGCGCGCGGTCCGAGCACAGGCGCAGCCCGGCCGGCAGGACGACCAGCACGACAGCCGGCCAGAACAACAGCGAGCCGCCCGCGCGGCCGGTGCGCGAAAGCGCATCGGCGAAGCTGACCAGCATCAGTCCCGCCGCGATCGCCAGCAGCGTCCAGGGCAGGGCGCCCAGCGGGCTGACCCGCTCCGTGATCTGCCTCGGCTGTGTCGGCTGCTCGGCGAGAAGCGTCATCCGGGGGTCCCCGGCGCCGCCGTGAGGGCGGCATTTCGCGTGGCGAGAGCGCGTTCGTAGGCCTGTTCGTAGCGTGGCACAACAGCTGGTGCGCTGAACTGCTCCACCCGGATGAGTGCGCCGGCTCCAAGCCGCGAGCGCAGCGCCGGGTCGCCGAGCAGCCGTTCGAGCGCCGCAGCGAGTCCCGCGACATCGCCTGGTTCCACGATGAGGCCGCTGTCTTCGTCCTTCACGGCCTCAGGCAATCCGCCGATCCGCGAGACGACGATCGCCGCGCCGGCAGCCATCGCCTCCAGGGCGACCGTTGGGAACGAGTCCGGCCAGATCGACGGGACCACACCCACCGTGCAGCGCTCCCATGCCGCGAGCACCGCCTCGTGGCGGAGCAGGCCGAGGCTGATGACGTCGGGGTGCCCCTCGACGAGCCGAGCGTCGTTCACGCGTCCGATCAGCACCAGCGGGAGTCGCGTCTCCATGCGCGCGTGCGCTTCGATCAGGATCCCCACGCCCTTGTCGGTGGTCACGTCGCCAACGAAGAGGATGAAGGGACCGTCGGGCAGCTCAGCAGCGGGCGAATCGTCTGCCGCCGTGGTCGGTCCCCGGTCGAGGCGGAAGTTCGGCACCACCTCGTAGGGGAGCCGGCGGGCAGCCAGGCCGCAGCGCGTGGCGACCGCATTGCTGACCGGCAGGAAGAGATCCACCGCGCGCTGCTGGGCGCGCCCGGACAGCATGGTGGCCAGCGCGACCGGCGGGCCGACCGCGCGACCGTAATGCTCGCTCGCGCAGACGACGCACTTCGTCAGGCCAGGCCCGTCGCAGGGCTCGCCACGGCGCATCAGACGCTTGGTGGCGCACACCAGGCTGTAGTCGTGCAGGCTCAGGAGGTAGGCCGCCGGATTCCCGCGGCGCAGCGGGAGGTAGGCGTGCGCGAGCCAGTTGTGGGCGTGGACCACGTCGGGGCGCTCGCGTGCGAGCACGCGGCGCAGGTCGAGGACCGTCTCGGGGTCGGGCGCCGGCGCCGCGTGGCGGCGCCCATCCTCGCTGAACAGTCGTCCAAAGCGCTGTGCGAGCCCACCGAGACGGTGGACGCGAACGCCGTCGCGCTCCTCGTAGCGAGCGAGGCCCGGCTGACGGAGCGTCGCGACGGCGACGTCGTGCCCGCGCCGGGCGAGTGAGACCGAAAGCGACTCGGTCATCAGTTCCTCACCGCCCAGCACGGGAGCGTAGAACTGGGCCAGCATCAGCACCCTCATCGGCCGCTCCATACGACGCGGCGGTACAGCTTCAATAGGCCGAGCGCACAGTCGTCCCAGCTCGGCAGCACGACGGGTGGCCGAGGGAGCGGGTCTCGCAGCTCGCGCAGCATCGCCGCCGCGGCGTCGGCAGGCGCAGCCTGCGGGTCGATCGCGCGGGCAAGCCCCTGCGTCGCGAGGTCGCCGAGACCCGAGCCGGACCCGACAAGCAGCGGGCGTCCAGCCGAGATCGCCTCGAGTGCCGCGATGGGATGGCTTTCGAACTCGCTCAACAGCACAACAAGATCCACCTCCGACAGGCGGCGCGCCATCTCCGCGCGGTCGGCGGCCGGAACGGCGCTGATCTCCACGTTGTCGGCAAGTCCGAGGTTCGACACGAGGCGTCGCAGCTCCGCCTCGTAAGGGCCGGAGCCCGCGATCCAAAGGCGCGCGTCCGGCTCGCTCGCAAGCACGTGCGGAAGGGCGGCGATGACCCTCTGGTGCCCCTTGTAGCGTTCGAGCCGGCCCACGGAGGCGATCAGCGGGTGACCGCCGCCCGGCGCTCCGTCGCGCCCGCGCGCCGGCGCCGAAGCGA
Source organism: uncultured Solirubrobacterales bacterium (assembly GCA_963709225.1). Taxonomy (GTDB): domain Bacteria; phylum Actinomycetota; class Thermoleophilia; order Solirubrobacterales; family Solirubrobacteraceae; genus Palsa-513. The sequence goes on along the minus strand of CAVPVM010000004.1, from coordinate 531,684 downwards.
CCAGGTCGACGCCGTTGGGGATCAGCGTGAAGCGAGTCGCCGGAATGCGCAGCTCGGCCGAGTAGTCGGTGATCTCGAAGGGCGCGACCGCAACCAGGGCTGCGGCCCGGACCAGCAACGGACGGAGCGCTCGCCGCTGGATGCGGCGCAACCGCTCGCGCAGCCGCTGCGAGTGTCCCCCGCCGTGGAAGGTCACGACGTAGGGGATGCGCCGGCGCGCGGCGGCGGCCATCGCGAGCGGCGCGACAAACGTGTGGTAGGACTGAACGTGCACGAGGTCACAATCGGCGCGCGCGACCTCGGCCGCAATCGCGGGCGCGAAAAGCCAATCGCGCCGGCGTGGATAGGCCGGAACACGGCGCACCGTCACGGCGCCTTCACGCGCCACGCTCGCCCGTCGAGCGGTCCGGTCGGTCGTCAACACCGTCACCTCGACGCCGGCCGCCGCGAGCCGCGTCGCGACCTCGTGCACGTGGCGCTCCACTCCACCGATCTCGGGCAGGTAGAGCGGGGTCACCATCAGGACCCGCAGCGGGGAAGATCCCGTACGCCCGGCGGCCGCGTCGCTGTCGCGAGCGCGCGGCACCTTCAGCCGGCTTTCGCCCGGCGTCCGCCCTCGCCCAGCGTACGTTCGAGCGCTTCATCGAGTGCCCGGTGCATCTCGCGCTGGGCCCACAGCGACCGGAACACGTGACCCGTCGTGGGGATCCGACGAAGGGTCAGGCCCGGCCACTCCCCCAGCCGCTCGATCAAGCCAAAGGCGACGAAATCGTCGTAGAGCGGCTCGTCGTGGGCGAGCAGCACCAGCGACTCGACATCGCCGTCGCGCAGGCGGTTCAGGGCGTCGACGACGGCGTCGCGGAAGCGCGCCTCGTGGTCGTCGCGGGAGCCGGGCCTTCGGCGGCTCGTGCGCAGCATGCGCGCGATCCGCCAGCGGTCCGAGGCGACGATCCGAATGATCGTCTTGACGTCGTGCTCGCGAAGCAGCGCCCGCGCTCTGCGGGAGTCGCGTGCGGCGCCGAGCTCTGAGCTCCAGAAGAAGGCCAGCAGGTTGACCAGCAGCAGCCCACGCACACGCTCGTCGTCGAGCGCGGCGTGCAGCCCCCAGTAGGCACCCGAACACACGCCGCCGACGATGAAGCGCGCAGGCAGGCCCCGCCGCTCGAGCTCGTCGAACGCCGCGCGCGCCTGATCGGCGAGCTCGCGCCGCTGGAAGGCGTCTCGCGGCGCGTAGAGTCCCTCGGGGCCGGCCGAGTCGCCGACGCCCCTGACGTCGAAGCGCAGCGTCGGAACGCCCCGCTCCGCCCAGCGCCTGGCTATCTCGACGTACTGGCGGTTGTGGCCAATTCTGCGGACCGCGCCGGCGTTCAGCAGAACTGCGCACAGCTGCTCCTCCCCGACCGAGGCGTCGGGCAGCGTGAGGATGCCGGCGAGACGCTCGCCGTGGTAATCGAACTCGAACGGCGCCTCGCGAATCGTCACGTCACCGACCGCAAGCTCGATCGCGTTCCTGACCGCCACGGGCTCGCGCGGGCGCTCCTGCGCCAGCGGTGCGCCCGCTGCCGGATCGGAGCCGCCGAGCCACGCGATCGTCTTGGCGAAGACCTCCCGCGGATAGCGCGAGAACTGCGGGTCCACCATCATTGCGCTGTATCCGGTGCCCGGGGCGACCGTGAGATCGGCTCCCGCGGTCTCGAAATGGGAGCGCAGGCGCCGGTCGACCTGCGCGCCGTCGCGGCCGAGCAGCAGGATCCGCCGCCCGGGCGCCTGCGGGATCTCAAGTGCAGGCAGATCCAATGCCTCGATCCGCGCGAGCGTCTCCGCCGTAAGCACGAAGCCGAGAGCGTTGAGGGACCCGTCGTCGGGATCGGAGTGGTCGTCGCCCGCGCCGGTCGCGCCGGCGGCCGCCTCCTCCGAGAACATGCGCGCAAACGCCTGCAACTCGCGCACGAACAGGGATCCTCGCGGTTGCACCGCCCAGAGAATGAGATCGTCGATCGGGCCACCAAGCGCAACCGCCCGGTAGGCGAGCATCCCGCCGAGACCGATCCCGAGCGCGACGATGCGCGTGCATCCCGCTGTCTCGCGGAGCGCGGCGGCGGCCGCGGCGATCGTCGACGTCCAGGCCTCGAATAGCTCGGGATCGCGCGGCGATCCGCCGCTGTCACCGGTCGCGGGGAGGTCGAACCGAAGCGCCGGGAAACCGGCCTGCGCCAGCTCGCCGGCGAAGGCGCGCAGGCTGCGGTGCGAGGCGAGCTCGTCCCAACCGAAGGCCGGGCAGAGGATGACCCCCGTCGGGGCGGCGGCCGCTTCCTCGGGAAGGTGCAGACACGCGAAGACCGGCGCGGGGTCGAGGTCGAGGTAGAACGATCGGCCGCGAACCGCAGGCGGTTCGGCTACGACGGCGTCTGGCGCAAGCTCGGTCATCGTGTTTCCCAAACCAGATCGGCGCGGCTGACTCGAGGTTGAACGGCGGCCTGAGTCATGCGTGTCGGCGAGCGCCCGGCACGGTGCGCCCTGCGGCGAAGTCGGCGCCGTTTCACCCCGGGTCGACCGGGTCGGCAAGGCCCGCTGTGGATGCCGGCTAGGCCGCCCACAGCTCTCGACGCACCTCGGCGGGCCAGGTCTCGGGCTCCGGACCGTGGACGCGCAGCAGCGCCAGGACAACGCGCTCCTGGCCGAATCCAAGGCAGGCCGTGTGAACCGGGCCGCCATCGGCGGAACTGAGCCCGAAGATCTCGGCGAAGTGATCGTTGTGGTAGTTGAACGATGCGACGGCCGTCGGCTCGTCTCCGGCGATCGGCACGAGCAGCTCGAACTTCAGCTGCTGGGCCTGCTGATTGGAGGCGAGCATCCGGCCGGCGCGGCCGAAGAACGGGTCGCTCGCGGTGTCGCGGCGCGCATCGAGGCCGAGCCCGCTCAGCAGCGCCAGGCCGCGCTCGCACCAGGTGTCTCGCCATGCGAGCACGGCGGCCGGCGGGCCGAGCCGGACCATCTCCCGCTGGTGAAAGGCCTGCAGGCGGGCGGGATCCTCGGACGGCTCATGGCGAAACACCCAGCCGCCGCCCGCATCGACGACGATGCCCTCGCCCTCGAGCGGGCCGCGGGCGGCGATCGCCGGGTACACCGGGTAACACGCGGCGGGGACCAGCGCGAGCTCCGTCATGCGCTGGGTCTCGCTCCAATCCTCGTGGCGAGCGGCTCGTTCCGCCTGCGCAGCGGCGTCGGCCTCGGTGCCCTCGAAGCCGAACACGCTGCCGGCCAGATGCGGGAATGAGCCCAGGTACCCGATCGCCTCGAGGTGCTCGCGCGGAAGCAGCGGCGGGAAGCTGAGCGACTCCGCGGCGTCGGACGCAGCCTCACGGGTGACGAGCGCGTCAAATCCGCGCCGGATCCGCTCGAACACGGCGCCCCTGCCGTAGAGCCCCGGGACACCGCTCGCGAGCAACAGGCCGCGCTCGATCAGCTCGTCGCGAAACGATGCCTCTGCCGAGGTCGCCTGACGTACCTCGGTCATCAGCCTGCCGCTGCGATAAGCCGAGCCCCGTCGTCGGCAGCGCACCGGCACGCGTGGTCGGGCTCGCGAGTTGCGCGGACGCGGCTGCCCTCCACGGTGATCCGTGCGGGCCCCGCTCCGCGCTCACGGCTGCTCACGCCGACTCCCCGTCCAGCGGCGGCGCGCCGTCCGCCGCCGAGAGCTCGGCGATCGCGTCGGCGATCGCCGAGACGCTGGCGAACACGCCGCGTGTGAGCATGCGGTCGGGGAACTCCAGGTTGAAAGCCTCCTCGAGTGCGAGCATCAGGTTCACGCTCGCGTGCGACGTCATACCGGCGGCGAAGAGGTCGGCGTCGTCGCCGAGCGTGTCCATGTCGACGGGGAGACCGGCGCGCTCGTTGAGCACCGTACGGATCATCGGACGCGGGTCCTCGGTCACCGCATCCTCCCCATCTGGGCCACCACCACGGCCGCCGCGAACTGTCCCTCGTGGGTGAGGCTGACCTCGAGCGCCTCGACGCCGCGCCGGCGTGCGAGAGCCGCGGCGGCGCCTGAGAGCTCCATCGATGGGCGGCCGAAGCGGTCGGATCGCACACCTATCTGGTGCCAGGGCAGCGCTTCGTCGCCGTCGCGAAGAACCTTCAAGGTCGCCTCCTTGGCGGCGAACCGGGCAGCAAGGCGGCGGGCATCCGGAGCTCCGCTCGACGTCACGCAGTCGCAGAGCTCGCGGCTCGTGTACACACGCCTAAGATATCGCTCGGCGTGGATGGTCACCGACTCCTCGACGGCGGCCACGGACACCAGGTCGACACCGACCTTCAGGGCCGGGCGGGCGATCGCTCGGCCTCCGCCCGCAGTCACCCCGCGGGCGAGAGATCGGCCTGAGCCGTGTGCGAGCGCGCCGCGTGCATGCGCCGATCTTCCGCCACGACTCGGCCTTCGCTGCGGCCGTTCTCCACCTGCGAGCCGACATCGCCGGCCGCGAGCGGCAGCTCGCGGTAGCTCGGCCGCCAGCCCTCGGAGTGGCCGATTGTGCCCCGGCGCACCCGCTCGCGGACGATCATCCGCAGGATGCGCAGGCCGTCGCGCGTAGCGCTCAGCTTGCTCTCACCATGCAGCCGCTCGTGCTCGACCGAGGCGACCTCGGCGACAGCGAGCCCGGCGCGCGCGACGCGAACGTGGATCAGCGTCTCGACCTCGAACCCGTCACAGGTGACGTGCATGTGCGGCAAGCAGTGGCGCCAGAAGGCGTTGAATCCGTAGCAGAGGTCCGTGTAGCTGGTACGGAAGAGCAGGTTGACGGCGATCCCGAGCACACGGTTGCCAAGGTGCCTGACGGGCGTGATGTCGGCGCTGGCCCCGCCGGTCGCGAAGCGCGAACCCTTGGCGAAGTCGTGACCGTCGAGCAGCGCGTCGACGAACCTCGGAATCTCCGCCGGATCGTTGGAGGCGTCCGCGTCGATCATCACGATGATGTCGCCCGTCGCGGCGGCGAAGCCGCAGGCGAGGGCGTTCCCCTTGCCGCGTCCGTCCTGTAGCACGATTCGGACGTCCGGACGGATCGCGCGGGCGATGTCGATCGTTCCGTCCCGGGAGTGACCGTCGACGAGGATCACCTCATGGACGCTCGCCGGGATCCTGGCGAACACGTGCGGCAGGTTCGCAGCCTCGTCCAGGGCGGGGATCACGATGCTTACGGAGGCGGCCGAGCACGCAGCCCCAGCCGGATCGAACCGCCGCTCAGCGCTTCGTGCCGTGGTTCCAGCCGTCGAGTCCCTGACGCTCATCCGGTACTACCTCCGCGGCCTTCGCAGCCCGATCCAATTGGTGTTGACATGCCGCACGACGCACAACCCGCCTGCCGCAGGCGGCCCCAGCGCGAGGGCGACATGTTGCCTACTGAACTTCGCATGGCAATGTAACGCCTGCACCGGCGGCCTATTGCCAATTGGTTAGGAAAACCACCAGTTTCCGGCCATCGGCGCCCGCGGGTCGGGTGGTTTCCGCCAATCGCCGGGGCACCAACGGGCCGGCTGGCGTCGTTCACACCCCTTGCCGGCGCGGCTGCGAAACCCCCACGCCGATCGGGCGCTTGAGGCACCATCAAACGTCCGTCCAGTCAGCGCTGGGCCCGTCCGACCTCCATCGAACAGGCGTTGAAGTGTTGGACGTTCGCTTGGCCGGCGCGAACCGGTGCCCGATCGAGCCGGTGTGTCAAAACGTCGATCGAAGCTTCCGCTGTTCGCCCTGGCCGCGCTCGCCGCAGGCCTCCTCCCCGCCGGAGCGGCGGCGTTTCCGATCGGAGCGGTCTCCCTGCCGCACACGGCCGCGGCCGGCGCGCCGATGACGGCCGTCGTCCGCGAGCACGTCGGATCCGCCGGCGTGTACGACCTTGACGTGAGCTTCGCGACGCGCGCCAAGCGCAGGTTTGTCGACGTCGAGGTCGGGCCTCTGGCCCGACGCGCGCGGGTCGCTCTGCGCGCCGAGCGCGCGACCCTACGGCTGCGCCTCGCGATCGACCGCTCGTCGTTCACCGTCCGCGTGAGTGGCGCGCGGCCCGGGACGATCGTCCGAACGAGCCTGGATCGAGTCGGTGCACTCGCGCCGGGGACGACCACCGGGAGCTTCTCCCTGGCGGTTGACCCGCCCGCCGGAAAGGGCAGGACGAAGGCGACCGGCGTCGTCTCGAAGTCCGCCGCGGCGGGACCGACCGGGCCCACTGGGCCGGTTGGACCGACCGCCGCCGCCGGCCCCGCCCCCACCCCGGTGGCGGTGCCGCTTGCGGTGCAGGCGCCGTTGACTGCGAGTTTCGCGCCGGATGGCGCGCCGATTCTGGCGTTGCCGAACGGCTTCTCGGCGATCACCAACTACACGAACCTGGTCAAGGACTACGAGTTCGACGGCTCGACCCTGCCGGCCGACTTTCGCGCCAGCGCCAACAACTCCCACGGCGCGCACGCCACGATGTACCAGCCCTCCCAGGTCACGCTGACCGGCTCGAGCGTCTCGCTCACGGCGATCCCCCAAGCCAGCGACGGCTTCCCCTACACCTCCGGCTACATCTCAACCCAGGGCCAGTACTCCTACAACTACGGCCTGATCGACTTCCGCGCCAAGATGCCCGCCGGCCAAGGCCTGTGGTCGGGCCTGTGGCTCGACCAACCCGACGGCAGCAACCCATGGGGCGAGATCGACGTCCAGGAAATGCTGCTCAACGACGTCAACACCGTCCACGGCAGCGCCCACGGCTGGGCCCCCTCACAATGGAGCGAAACACAGGACACCCAGATCAGCGACGCGACCGCCGCCTACCACGACTACCAACTCGCCTGGCAGCCCGGCCTGCTGACCTGGGCAGTCGACGGAATCGCCTACGCCCAATACAGCGAAGAAGACGCAATCGCCAACGGCTACCCCTGGGTCTTCGACGACGGCACCGGCTTCTACATCATCGCCAGCCTCACCGTCGGCGCCGCCGACGAATGGCCCGGCGCCCCAAACGCCACAACCATCTTCCCCGCCAGCATGCAAGTCGCCTCAATCAAACTCTGGCAATAACAACCACCCCGACCGGCCACACCGCCGGGCCGCCGCGTGCTGCATGCTGACGCGGTGAGCGTGCCAAACGTACCGGCGCCCGAGTGCGCCCCGACCGTGGGAGCCGTCGAGCGACGGCGGGCGGCCACGCCGCGAACGATCTGGATCGCGCTGGTGGTCGTCTACCTGGCGTGGGGATCGACGTATCTGGGAATCCGCGTGATGGACCGGACGATCCCGCCGTTCCTGGGGGCCGGGGTGCGCTACCTGCTGGCCGGCTCGATCATGCTCGCCGCCGTGTGCGCCTGGCGTCGGCGCCTACCGCGGGTCACGGCGCGCGAGCTCGGCTCGCTCGTGGTGGTCAGCGTGCTGCTGCTGGTCGGCGGCAACGGCGGCGTCACCTATGCGGAACGGCACGTGCCGTCGGGGCTCGCCGCCCTGCTGGTCGCCTCCGTCCCCCTCTGGCTCCTCGTGATCCGCACGCTGGCCGGCGACAGGCCGCAGCGCGCCACCATCGCCGGGCTGGCGATCGGCTTCGTCGGCGTTGGCCTGCTCGTGCTGCGCGGGGGGTCCCAGCAGGGCGTCAGCGCCGCGCACATGCTGCTGATCGTCGGCGCCTCGGCCTGCTGGGCGCTCGGCTCGTGGCTCTCGGGCCGCCTGCCGCTGCCGGCCGATGCGAGCGCGGGTACGGCGCTCGAGATGCTGATCGGCGGCATCGTGCTCGCCGCGGTCTCGCCGCTCGCGGGTGAACGCTGGAGCGCCCTGACGCTGCACGCCTCGGCGGACTCGCTGGTGGCGCTCGCCTACCTCGCGCTGTTCGGTTCGATCGTCGCCTTCACGGCCTACGTGTGGCTGCTCCAGCACGCGCCGATCTCACAGGTGTCGACCTACGCCTACGTCAACCCGATCGTCGCGGTCGCGCTCGGCGCGCTGGTCCTGGGCGAGCGAATCACGGCCGTCACACTCGTCGGTGGCGCGATCATCGTGCTCGCGGTGGCGGTGGTGATCCGCGCCGAGGCCCGCAGGGCGTCTGCGAACTGAGCCGTCTTAACGCGGGCGGTTCTCCTGATGTCGCTCGAGCCCGTCGTCTGGGATCGGCTCCCACGGCGCGGCGTAAGCGACGAACGCCCGCCAGCGCGGCCGCACGCCGGGATCCTCGTCGAACGCCGCCATCCGGATCGACATCTGCGTCGGATCGTCGGGGTTACGGGAGAACAGGTGGGCGCCGCAGTTGCGGCAGAAGCACTTCTCGAAGCCCCCGTCGGGATGCCGCCACACGCCGAGTGAGTCATCGCCCGCGGTCAGCTGAAAGGTTCGCCCGTCGATGCGTGCCCCGGGGGAGGCGGCGGTGCCGGTGCGGCGCTGGCAGCGCGTGCAGTGGCAGTAACCGGCGTCCGTCGGTCGCTCGCTCAGCTCGAAGCGGACGGCGCCGCACAGGCAGCCGCCGGTGAGTGGCGGGAGGGCCATCGCAGCAGTATCGCGCGAGGCGGCCTTGGACGCTACGCTGCCGCGATGCTGCTCTACGACTCCGCGGTATCGGGCAACTGCTACAAGGTGCGGCTGCTACTCGCGCAGCTCGGGATCCCCTACGAGCGACGCGAGTTGAGCGTCGTCGATCGCAGCAACCGCCCCGAGGTGCTCGGCGAGCTGAACCCCGCGCTGCGGGTGCCGACGCTGGTGCTCGACGACGGGCGCCCGCTGGCGGAGTCCCACGCCATCATCTGGTACTTCGCCGAGGGCACGCCGTTTCTGCCGGAGGACCGCTACGAGCGCGCAAAGGTGCTCCAGTGGCTGTGCTTCGAGCAATACGACCTCGAGCCCACGGTCGCCGTCGTGCGCTTCTGGGTCGAGTTCGCGGCATCCGCTCCGCCGGCGGCCGAACTCGAGGCGAAGCGAAGCGCCGGCGTGCGCGCGCTCGACGCGCTCGAGCGCGCGTTGGTCGATGTTCAGTTTCTCGTCGCCGACCGCTACACGATCGCCGACATCGCGCTCTACGGTTACACGCACGTGGCGGCGGAGGGCGGCTTCGACATGTCCGGCTACCCGGCGATCGCCGCCTGGACGCAGCGCGTCGCGGCGCAGCCCGGCCACGTCCTGATCACCGCCTGAGAACGTTGCGGCCTCAGGCGTCGCGGCGCCGGAACACCGCGAGCGTGGCGACCGCGATCAGGACGACGTAGACGGCTGCGGTGATCAGCGAGTGATGGTAGGAGGAGTCGCTCGTGCCGCCGTGCGCAACCGCGCTGAACAGCTGGCCGGGAAGCCAGCGGTCGCCGGCTGACCAGATCGCGCCGACGATGATCCCCTCGATCGCCACCACGTAGGCGACCGCCGCACCGATCGCCACACCGGGCGAGCGCAGCAGCACACCGAGCGCGGCGCCGAGCATGCCGTAGCCGACCGATGCGAGGAACACGTGCAGCGTCGCCTGGAGCAGGTCGTTGACGCCGGTGGTGCTGCTCCAGGCGCTGGTGGTGATGCCCCGGCCCGGTGCGAGGATGAACGCGACAGCACACGAGACCACGATCTCGAGTACGACCGCGAGGCCGATGAACAGCACCAGAGCGAGGAACTTGCCGCTCAAAAGCTGCGAGCGGCGCGGTTCGCGCACCAGCAGGTTGCGCATCGTGCCCTGGCTGTACTCGGTCGCGAAGGCCCCGGCGAACAGGCACAGCGCGACGATCCCGATCAGCGTGCTGATGTCGGTGACGCCGTGCACCAACCCGGTCGGCTGTTCGAGCTCGGCGAAGCTGATGCGCCCACGCCGCAGCGGGAAGAGCGTCGGGTTCTTCACGGCGCGCTCGACCGTGAAGATCGTCGCGAGGACCGCGAAGAACAGGCCCCCGCCGAGGCCCCACAGGAGCATCGCGCGGCGGCGCAGCTTGACCCACTCGCTGGCGAAGGCGCCCCACATCAGGCGTCGTCGTCCTCCCGCTGAGCGGCGTCGGTGATCGCGAAGAAGGCCTGCTCCAGCGAGGCGCGGCTGACGGTCAGGCCGCGAAGCGTGATCCCGGCGGCCATCGCCTGACGGTTGAGCTCGGCCGCCCAGTCCTCGGGCGCCTGAACGTGGACCTCCGCCCCCTCGACGCGCGCGGGCCTGTCCGCCGCGATGCAGAGGTCGGCGAGCGCCTGCGCGTCGCCGGCGTGCTCGGGCGTCGCGATGATGTCGGAGTGCTGGGCGGCGATCAGCCGCTCCACGCCGCCCTGGAAGACGATGCGGCCGCGGTCGATCATCACGAGGTGGTCGCACACAGCCTCGATCTCGGCCAGCAGGTGACTCGAGACGAACACCGAGATGCCACGGTCGGCGAGCCCCCGGATGACAGCGCGCATCTCGCGAATGCCGGCCGGGTCGAGGCCGTTGGTCGGCTCGTCGAGGATGCAGAGCTGCGGGTTGGGCAGCAGCGCGGCGGCGACCCCGAGCCGCTGCTTCATGCCGAGCGAGTAGGCGCGGACGAAGTCGTTGGCACGGTCGCTCAACTCGACCATCGCGAGTACCTCGGCGATGCGCGATGAGTCGATGCGGCCGAGGCGCGTGAGCACCTCAAGGTTGCGTCGACCCGAAAGGGTCGGATAAAAAGAGGGAGCCTCGATCAGCGCCCCGACCCGACCGAGGTAGGACGCCGGATCGGTGATCGGACGCCCGAGCACCTCCGCCGTGCCGCTGGTCGGGCGGCAGAGGCCGAGGAGCAACTGGATCGTCGTCGTCTTGCCCGCGCCGTTGGGGCCGACGAAACCGCTGACCACCCCGGCCGGGAGGTCGATATCGACCGAGTCGACCGCAAGCCGCGGACCGAAGCGCTTGGTCAGCCCTCTTGTGACGACGCTTGAGGTCAACGCCGCCGAACGCTACTGCGGAATGCTAAGTCGCGGATTAGCGTTCGCTTACGCCGGCGTCCCGGCGGGCTATTGCCAGACTTCGACGGATTGCAGTTGGAGGGTTGAGGGGAAGATGGTTGCGGCGTTGGGGGGGCCGCCCCATTCGTTGGCGCCGGCGACGGTGAGGCTTGCGATCAAATACATCTGGTCGGTGTTGAACGGCCAGGTGTAGCCGGCTGCGGTGGCCTGCGCCTGCGTGTATTGGGCGTAGGCGTGACCGTCGATCGCCCAGGTCAGCATCCCCGGCTGCCAGATCAGCTGGTAGTCGTGCCAGTTGGTCGCATCGGAATCGAGCTGCCCGCTCTGCGTCTCGCCCCACAGCGCGGTGTTGCCATCCCACGCGTGCGCGCTGCCGTAGACCGTGCGCAGATTGCCCATCAGCATCTCGGTGATATCGATCTCACCGGTCGTGGGAAAGCCCGGATTGAGCATCCAGAACCCCGGCCACAAGCCCTGACCAGCAGGCATCTGCGCCCGGTAATCGACCATCCCGTACTGGAACGAATAGCCACCCGAGGTCGAGATCCAACCGGACTCATAGGGCTCACCGTCAGGCGCCGTGCGCTGACTCGCTGTCAACGCCACCGAAGACCCCGTCATCGCAACCTGCGAAGACATGTACTCCGTCGCCTGCGCCCCCCAATTGAACCCATTGCCCGCAGTCCAACCACCGGGCAAACCCGAACCCGAGAAGGTCGAGTCCTCAACCAGCGTCCCATAACTCGCGACCGGCAGGAACCCCGCCGGAACCGACACCACCGGGGCACCAGAACCAGTCGAGCCGGACCCGCTGCCCGAGCCCGAGCCGGAGCCCGAACCGCTGCCCGAACCGCTGCCCGAACCTGACCCGGAGCCCGAACCGCTGCCCGAGCCTGACCCGGAGCCCGAACCGCTGCCGGAACCGGAACCCGAGCCAGAGCCCGAACCGGAGCCGCTCGACCCCGAGCCGGAGCCGCCGGACCCTGAACCTGAACCTGAACCTGAGCCTGAGCCTGTCGATCCCGAGGAGCCTGTCGAGCTGCCCGAACCGCTGGGGTCGGCAGAGCCGGTCGATCCCGCTGCGCCGCTGGAACCCGTGCCGGTCAGGACCGTGCCGGTCAACACCGTGCCGGTCAGGACCGTGCCGGTCAAACCTGTGCCGGTCGAGGCGGTCGGTCCCGCCGCGCCGGTCGAGCCGCGGGTACGGGGCGGGCTGGACTTGGCGGGCTGGGGTGCGAGCACGACGCGCTGCATGGAGATGGCAACGGAGGGCATCACACCGTCGGACGAGGCGCGAACGGTCAGCGAGCGTCCGCGCAGCGGCAGGCGAACGCGAACGACGAGGCGCCGATGGGCGTCGAGCGGCGCCGTGCGGCGTTTGATGGTGCCGATCCGGAGCTCGATCGGACCAGCAGCCTCGCTGCGGGAGTCGATCGAAACGACGACGTCGAACACGCCGGCCGAGGGCACGTACTCGTGCAGGACGACGGTCGATCGAGAGGCGACGCGGGCGCCTGCGCCCCCGGGAACGGCGGCGACCAGAGCGTTCGCCGCGGCGGGCGCGGTGGCGACGAGGAGGACAAGCGCTCCGAGGATTCCCAGCTTCGATCGCCGCGCTTGCATGCATTGGAGATCGGCCCAAAGCTTGAGCGGTGCAACGAAAACTGCGCAGGTTGGACTCGTGTACGAGCGTGCCGCGGCCCGTCCACGAGCGGCCAGTGGTTCGCCCCTGTGAGGGCGGGGATCGACCTCGCCCGCCGCGGGACCGTCCACGGATCCCTGGGGGGTTTTTCACCCCAGGCGAGGTGACGTTTCAACCGGCGGCCCCCCCGGCTCTCGCCCTAGTCTGGTCGTGGGCTAACCTGCACCAATTCGTCACGGAGGCGCTTTGCAACGCGGACAGGGCATGTTGAAGGGCTGGAGGGGCGCTCGGACGTCGTCGGTTGACGGGACGACGGCGTTGGGCGAGGACACGGATGTCCTCGCGCGCGCGGGAACCAGCGTGTCCCGGCTGAGCCGGCCGTCGAGGCGTCGGCCCGTGGTGGTCAGAATCGCGACCATCGTGCTCGCCCTTGGGGCGCTCTTCGGCGGTGTGTTCGCGACCGTCGCCACGAGCCAGGCAGCCGTCACGCTACCGGCGCTCGCCGGTCACTGGCCGATGCTCGAGGGAAGCGGCACGACCACAGCAGACACCTCCGGCAACGGCAACATCGGCTACCTCGGCACCGGGGCGTCATGGACCACCGGGCCGGGCGGCGCTCCCGCCATCGCCCTCAACGGCACCTCCGCGGGCATCGTGCCGATCTTCACGTCGGTCGTGAACACCTCGCAGAGCTTCACGGTCGCGGCGTGGGTGAAGTTCAACAACACCTCTGGCTGGCAGACCTTCGTCAGCATGGACGGGAAGAACGTCAGCGGCTTCTACCTCCAGCTGAACGAGACGACCGGGAAGCTGGAGTTCATCCGCGACGCCTCCGACAGCTCGAGCGCCCAGCAGTTCGTGGCCAACTCGGGCGTCTCTCCGATCGCCGGCACCTGGTACCACGTCGTCGGCGTCGACAACACCTCCACCAACCAGCTCGCGATCTATGTCAACGGCACCGAGGACGGCACCGTCACCGACAGCTCGGCCTGGCAGGACACCGGCGACACGCTGATCGGGCGCGGCTTCTCCGGCGGCCAGCCGACGAACTTTGTCAACGGCGCCGTGTCGGACGTGCAGTTCTACCAATCGGCGCTCTCGACCGCGCAGGTCGACGCGCTGAACGGCACCCCCTACGCGGTGAAAGCCGCGACCGCCGGGGGCGGCAGCGGCACCGCCACGCTGACAGACTCGGACTCGGTCGCCGCATGCACGAGCCTGACGAAGTGCCTGGTCTACAACGGCGACTCGTTGACCTTCAGCGAGAGCGCCGCCTCGGGCAGCCGGTTCACCAACTGGTCGGGCGGGAGCTGTCCGACGTCCGGCAGCACCTGCAGTTTCTCGCCGACCGCGACCGAAACCGACACCGCGAACTTCGCGAAGACGGTCACGATCAGCACCGCCACGACGGGCGGCGGAACGGGCAGCGCGACGATCACAGACAGTGACTCACTCGCCGGCTGCACCAACGCGACGACCTGCGTCGCCGACGTTGGAGACTCGATCACGATCACCGCAACCAACGGCTCCAACAGCCGCTTCAGCGGCTGGACGACCGGCAGCTGCGACGGCAAGGCCAACCCCTGCACCTTCACCGCGGGGTCCAGCAACGAGACCGACACAGCGAGCTTCGCACAGACGGTCTCGCTCAGCACGGCCACAGCCGGCACCGGCAGCGGCACCGCCACGATCACCGACACCTCGGCGGGCTGCACGAACGTCACGACCTGCGTCGCCGACGTCAAGGACTCGATCACGATCACGGCGACGGCTGCTTCGGGCAGCCGCTTCACCGGCTGGTCCGGTGGCACGTGCAGCGGCACGACCAGTCCGTGCACCTTCGCGGCCGGCTCGAGCGGCGAAACCGACACGGCAACCTTCGCCAAGACGGCGACCATCAGCACCGCAACCACCGGCAGCGGGAGCGGGACGGTGACGATCACCGACAGCGACTCGCTGGCGGGCTGCACCAATGTCACGAGCTGCGTCGCCGACGAGGGCGACACGGTGACGATCACGGCGACCAACGGCTCCAGCAGCCGCTTCACGGCCTGGACCACCGGAACCTGCGCCGGCAAGGCAAATCCCTGCAGCTTCACGGTCGGCGCGAGCAGCGAGACCGACACCGCCAGCTTCGTCAAGACGCTCACGGTCAGCACCGCCACGAGCGGCAGCGGTAGCGGCACCGTCACGCTGACCGACAGCTCGGCGGGCTGCACCAACGTCACGACCTGCGTCGTCGACGCCGGCGACTCGGTCACCGTCACCGCTGCCGTCGGATCGAGCAGCCGCTACACCGGCTTCACGACCGGCAGCTGCGCCGGCAAGGCCAACCCCTGCACCTTCACCGCGGGGTCGAGCAGTGAGACCGACACCGCCAACTTCGCGCAGACCGTCACGATCACGGCCTCCACCGCGGGCACGGGCACGGCCACGGTCACCGACAGCGACTCGCTCGCCGGCTGCACCAACACCACGACCTGCGTCGCCGACGTCGGCGACACGCTCACCTTCACCGAGACCGCCGGCTCGGGCAATCGCTTCACGGGCTGGACGGGCGGCACCTGCCCGACCACCGGCAGCGCCTGCAGCTTCCCCGCCGCCAAGACCGAAACCGACACCGCCAACTTCGCCCAGACCGCCACGATCAGCACGGCGACATCCGGCACCGGTAGCGGCACCGCCACGATCACCGACAGCGACTCGCTCGCCGGCTGCACGAACACAACGACCTGCGTCGCCGACGTCAAGGACTCGATCACGATCACGGCGACGGCGGCTTCGGGCAGCCGCTTCACCGGCTGGTCCGGCGGCACGTGCAGCGGCACGACCACCTCGTGCACCTTCTCGGCCGGTTCCGGCGAAACCGACACCGCAAACTTCGCCAAGACGGCGACCATCAGCACCGCAGCCAGCGGCAGCGGGACGGTCACGATCACCGACAGCGACACGCTGGCGGGCTGCACCAACGTCACGAGCTGCGTCGCCGACGAGGGCGACACGGTGACGATCACGGCGACCAACGGCTCCAGCAGCCGCTTCACGGCCTGGACCACCGGCAGCTGCGCCGGCAAGACCAACCCGTGCAGCTTCACGGTCGGCGCAAGCAGCGAGACCGACACCGCCAGCTTCGTCCAGACACTGTCGATCAGCACCGCCACGAGCGGCGCCGGTAGCGGCACCGTCACGCTGACCGACAGCTCGGCGGGCTGCACCAACGTCACGACCTGCGTCGTCGACGCCGGCGACTCGGTCACCGTCACCGCTGCCGTCGGATCGAGCAGCCGCTACACCGGCTTCACGACCGGCAGCTGCGCCGGCAAGGCCAACCCGTGCACGTTCTCCGCCGGCTCGAGCGCTGAGATCGACACCGCCAACTTCGCGCAGACCGTCACGATCACCGCTGCGACGGCGGCGACCGCAAATGCAGGGACAGGCACCGGCACGGCGACGATCACCGACAGCGACTCGCTGGCGGGATGCACCAACGCAACGACCTGCGTCGCCGACGTCGGCGACACGCTCACCTTCACCGAGACCGCCGGCTCGGGCAGCCGCTTCACGGGCTGGACGGGCGGCACCTGCCCGGCCACCGGCAGCGCCTGCAGCTTCCCCGCCGCCAAGGCCGAAACCGACACCGCCAACTTCGCCCAGACCGTCATTATCACCGCGGCAACCACCGGCAGCGGAACCGGCACCGCCGCGATCACCGACATCGACCCGCTCGCCGGCTGCACCAACGCCGCGACCTGCGTCGCGGACGTCGGCGATGCGATCACGATCGCGACCTCCGCGACGGGCACGAACCGTCTGGCGAGCTGGAGCGGCGGGACGTGCTCCGGCGCAGTGACCACATGCACGTTCGCGGCCGCCAAGACCGAAACCGACACGGCGACCTTCGCGAAGACGGTCACGATCACCGCGGCTGCATCCTCCGCGCACGGCAGCGCGACGATCACCGACTCTGACGCGGTTGCGAACTGCACCGGCGTTGCCGTCTGCGTCGCCGACGTCGGCGACACCATCTCGATTGCCGCCAGCGCGCTCTCCGGCTACGAGTTGAGCGCCTGGTCCGGTGGCACGTGCAAGAGCGACGACAATCCGTGCACGTTCCCGGCGGCCTCTCCCGAAACGGATACGGCGGCCTTCGCGGCGACGCCCACGGCGACCGTCACGGCGGTGGCCGGTCCCGGCCTCGACGGGTCGGTTTCGCTGAGCGACCCCGGCGACAAGGCCGTCGACTGCGCCAACAGCGCGACCTGCGTGGTGCCGCTCGGCGACAGCGTCACGCTGACGGCGAACCCCAGCGCGGGCTACGCGGTCTCTGGCTGGTCCGGCGCCTCGTGCGCGGCGACGGCTACGACCTGCGTCCTCAGCGCGATCAGCTCTGACACGACGGTCACGGTTGCGTTCGCGCTCGCGACGACCGGAAACGCCAGCGATGCGATCTTCGTCTCCCCTGGCGGCAACGACTCCAACCCCGGCACCCAGAGCTCGCCGGTCCTGACCCCCCAGCGCGGCCTCCAGTTGATCGAGGCGTCGGGCGGCGCGAAGAACCAGCTGCGCCTCGCACAGGGAAGCTACAGCGGCGGCCTCTCGCTGACGGCCAGCGACGACGGCGTGTCGATCTACGGCGACTTCGACCCGACGACCTGGGCAGCCACATCGAACCCGGCGACCCCGACGACGATCTCCGGCGCCCCGCAGGCCGTGCTCGCAGACCACGCGACGTCGATCCTGATCCAGCAGGTCGCGCTGGTTGGAACCGCAGACCCCGGCGTCACGACGTCGGTCTACGGGATCCGTGCGATCGACGGCTCGCAGCTGACGCTCTCAGAGGTCTCGGTCCATGCGGCGGACGCGCTGCCCGGTGCGCCAGGCGCCAACGGCACGGCCGGAGTGGCTGGCGGTGCCGGCGGAACCGGAGGCTCCGGTGAGACGGCCGCCCAGGTAGTCGCCACGTGTCTCTCCTCGGGCGGCTCGAACTGCACCGCCGTTTCGGGCTCGGGCGGCGCGCCGGGCCTCGGCGTCAACGGCAACGACAACTTCCTGCGCCAGGACGGAACCTATACACGCAACCCGCTCCTGCTCGCCCGCAGCAAGACACTGCCGACTCCGTCGGGCGGACCGTCTGCCGGCGACGGCGGATTCGGCGGCTGGGGCTCCTCGGCCGCACCGTCCGCCCTCCAGGGCTGCATCGGCAAGGGCGTCTTTGCGGCCTGCGGCCCCGAGGTCGACTCGGCTTCCGGCAAGCTCGAGGTCAGCGCACTGTGGTACGGCTCCCTGGGATCGACGTCTCTTGACGCCAAGTCCGTCGCGGCCGAGGGGCGCGGCGGAGCCAACGGCAACCCCAACGCGGGCGGCGACGGGTACCCAGGCCAGAACGGGACACCCGGTGGGAACGGCGGCGTCGGCACCGTCGGCTCGAGCGGCTCCAACCCGACCAGCCAGGGCGACTCGTGGACGCCGGGCAATGGCGCGAGCGGCACGGTCGGCGACCCCGGCGCCGGCGGTGGTGGCGGCGGCGGCGGTGGCGGCGGCGTCGGCAGCATTGAGCTCTCCGGCTACTCCGTGGTCTATGGCACCGGTAACGGCGGCGGCGGCGGCGGGGGCGGCGGCGGCGGCGGTAACGGCGGCAACGGCGGCGCGGGTGGAGGCGGCTCCTTCGGCATCTACATGAACGGCGCTTCGAGTGTCACCGCGACCAACGGCAGCTCGGTCGTCGCCGGCAACGGCGGCGCGGGTGGCGTCGGCGGTTCCGGCGGTGCCGGCGGTACGGGCGGCACGGGCGGCGCCGGCGGCAACAGCGGGGTCCCGACCGAGGGCGCCGGCGGACCCGGCGGCGCGGGCGGGGACGGTGGCAGCGGCGGAGGCGGCGGAGGCGGCGCGGGCGGTCCGAGCTTCGCGGTCTACCAGGCGGACGGCAGCGCCTCGAGCTGGAGCCCGCAGAGCGTGGCCGTCGCGGCGGGGACGCCGGGCGCCGGCGGAGTGTCGGCTGGACCGGTCGTCAACACCGCTCCTCCCGGCTCCGGTGGTCCGAGTCACGCCTGTTCAGTCACCTGCGGCTTCACGAGCAACGTGCCGCTCGAGCCGCCGGCCTACGCGCTGCTGCACGGCGGCACGCTGCGGATGCTGATCGAGTGCTCGGCAACCTGCAGCGGCAGCGGCAAGCTCAACTACCCGCCAAAGCGGACAGCTGCGGCGGCATCTGCAGGCACCCTGCTGACGCACTTCCGTTTCCGTCTGAGCGGACACGGCGCAACCGTGGTCACGGCGACGCTGACCGCGGCCGGCCGAAAGCTCCTGGCGGGGAAGAAGCGTCTCGTCGTCGGGGTGACGATCGTCTTCAGCGAGTCCGGTCACCACCCCGTCACCTACGTGAGCGCCCTGGACGTGACGCGCACGACGCCGCCCAAGGCGAAGGCCCATAAGAAGGGGCTTCGCGACGGATCGATCATCGACTCGGTGATCGTCCTGCCGAGCTGACAGCCGCGCCCCGCGCGGTTGCGCGGATGGTTGTCGCGCTTGGTAGGCGGCTCAGCCGACGCTCTGCAACGCCAGCGGCGTGGGTCGCGTGCGGCGAGACCGCAGCGGTAGACGGACCCGCGGGCTCGTCGCCGCGGGCCGCCAGCCCTGAACGCGCGCTGGATCGCGGGGTCGGCGACGACGTGGCGGTGCGGCGGGTGCTGGGAAGCGCACCGGCGCGGTGGCGGGTTCAGCCCGCCGGCTGGTCGTCGCCGGCACCGAGGATGTGCGCGTGGACCTCGGCCGCGAGCTTTTGAACCTCGGTCGTGAGATCGATGTTCTGCTGGATCAGGAGCTTCTGCGCCTCGACTCCGTCCTCGACCTGGTCGAGCACCGTGCGAATGCCGTCGATGATGGTCGAGAGAACCCGCTGCGAGCGGTTCGCGGCGGCAGCGACCAGAAACCCGATGAACAGCTCCGCGACGGTCGTCAGGAGGTTCAGCGGGAAGTTGTACGCGGTCCCCGTGAACCAGCTGGGCAGGAAGTTCGATTTCGCGCCGACGAGACCGGACGCGAAGACGAGCGTCCAGCCGACGACCAGGACGAGCCAGAAGAGGATGTTCGGCGGCTCGCCCATGACCGTCGAAACCCAGTCGCAGAACCGCAGGAACAGCGACTCCTGGCGGCTGGCGTCCTCCTGCTGGTGCGCGGCGGCCCGAGCGCGGAAGCGCTCGACGGCACGAGCGGGCAGGCGCGGCGTGCGTGGTGCTTCGGCTGTGGTCTGGTCAGCCATTTGATTCGTGCTCAGACCGAGCTTCGCCGAACTCTCCGCGCATCCTCCCCAACCCGCCGGCGGCGTCGCATTCGCGTGCCACCAGCTCGGTCACCGGTCGCGACGATCGGAACGTCGCCACGCACGCGTGCCCTATCGTCAAGCCGTGGCTGATGACCGGCCGAAGCAGATCGCCAGGCCTCGCCGCAGGCGGGAAACCCGGCCCAACCGATGGAGGTGCTCAGATGGCTGCAGGTCCCGCTGCCCCGGAGGGAATTGTGCTGACCCACTTCATCGTCGCCGCCGACATCGAACGCTCGCGGCGTTTCTACACCGAGGTGCTCGGTGGCACGGTCGTCTTCTCCGGACCGGGCGGACAGCCAACCAACGTCGCGCTGGCCAACAGCTGGATCGTCATCAGCGTGGGCGGCGGCCCGACCGATGACAAGCCGTCCGTCACCTTGGAGACGCCACCCGATCCCGACCGGGTCAACAGCTTCCTCAACATCCGCGTCAAGGACATCGAGGCCGTCTACGCCGAATGGAGCGCCCGGGGTGCTGAGTTCCTGACACCGCCGAAGCAGCACGCGTACGAGATCCGCTGCTACATCCGCGACCCCGACGGTCATCTGATCGAGGTCGGACAAACCACCGACCCGGGCGGAGATTGGGTGCCCCCGTCCTGGCCGTCGAGCACGCCGGTCGAACGGTCCGACTGATCGGCCCGACGGACCGCGCTGGTCTCCCCGGCGAGGCGGGCGTGGGCGCTGAAATCCAGCGCCCACGCCCATCAGAGCTGGGCCGGCCAGGACTCGAACCTGGGCGCTGCGGATTATGAGTCCGCTGCTCTAACCAACTGAGCTACCGGCCCGCGCAGGCGAAGACTAAGCGCTGCGCGGCGCGACGGCGGGGCGGCCGGGCGAATCGCTGCGCAGCCGGTACGTGCGGAGCTCCGGGGGTGGGACTCGAACCCACAACCTCTCGATTAACAGTCGAGCGCGTCTGCCAATTGAGCTACCCCGGAATGGGCCACCCGGGAAGCGCGGCAAGCGCCCGCCTCCAGCTCGGCGCCGACAATTAGACCACACCCGCGCCGGCGGCGAGGCGCCGAGTCGCGGCGGTGGCGGGCTCAGTCGCGGCGCTCCGCGGTGGCTTCGAGCGCTTCGGCGAGCCGGCGGTCGAGTTCGCGTTTGAGCGTCGCGCGCTCGCGCTGCAGTGCCGTCAGGCCCCCCTTTCCGGCTCCGCGCGCGCCGGCGATCGCGCGATCGATCCGCGCCAGCTCGAGTTGGCAGCGCTCCACCTCGAGCTCCGCGGGCGACGGCACGAGCGCGGCCGCCCGGACGAACAGCTCCGCCAACAGCACCGCCAGCTGCGCGTCGTCAACACCGACGGAGGGGGATTCGAGATGCTCGCGCAGGTGCGCCGCCGCGGCGCGCGTCGCCTGGCTGTTGAAAACGCTTTCCAGATCGAGCGCCGTCGAGCAGCTCGCGCCCACGCTCGGGCAGGGCGATGCACAGCTCGAGGAAGGTGCGCTCGGTGCGCTCGCCCGAATCCAGCTGGGACTGCGAGGGCGGCTGATCGGCCGATCGTGCGCCGCCGTTGTGGCCGGCGAGCAGACGACTCGACGAGCTTCTCCGAGACGCTCAGCGTGCTCACCACCTCGCGTTCCAGCTCCTCGCGCATCGCGCCGGGGGCGAGCTCCGCGAAGACCGGGCGGAGCTGCTCGAGGATCCGGTCGCGTGCCTCCGGCGTGTCACGTTCGCCCCCCAGGATCCGCTCGACGCGAAAGCGCACGAACGGCAGCGAGGCGCCGAGCAGCGCCCGGACGGCCTCGGGCCCGTCGCGCTCGAGCACCTCGGCGGGGTCGCTGCCCGGCGGCAGCGCGGCGACGCGCAGCTCGAACCGCTGCTTGCCGGCCAGGCGCGCGGCCTTCATCATCGCCTCCTGCCCGGCGCCGTCGGCGTCCAGCGCGAGCACCACGCTCGGCGCCAGCCGGGCCAGCTCCGCCAACCTGCTCCTCGGTCAGCGCCGTGCCCATCAGGCCGACGCAGTTGCGAACGCCCGCCTGGTGCGCCGCGATCACGTCGGTGTAGCCCTCGCAGAGCACGATCGCGCCCGCCTTCGCCGCGTGCGAGCGCGCCAGGTGCGTGCCGAAGAGGTGTCGGCCCTTGTGGTAGATCGCGCCGTCGGCGCTGTTGACGTACTTTGGCTGCTGGTCTGAGCCCATCGCCCGCGCGCCGAAGCCGAGCACGTGCCCGCGCTGGTCGCAGAGCGGAAAGGTGATCCGCCGGCGGAAGCGGTCATAGACGCTGCCCGGGCGATCTCGCGAGCGCTGAACCACGCCCGCCGCGAGCAGTTCCGCCTCGCTGAAGCCGCTGCGACGCGACCCGAGCAGGACGCGATCCCAGGCGCTCGGGGCGAAGCCGACGCGAAATTCGCGCAGCACCGCCTCCTCCAAGCCACGCCCGGCGAGGTACTCGCGCGCCCGAGCGCCCTCGGAGTGATCCCAGAGCACGCGCTCGTAGTAGGAGCAGGTGCGTTCGAGCAGCTCGAGCAGGCGTGCCTGCCGCCGGCGCTCGTTGGCCGCCCGCGGGTCCTCGTCGGCCAGCTCGAGCGTCACTCCGTAGCGCTCGGCGAGGTACTCCATCGCGGCGACGAACTCGAGCCCCTCGGTCTCCATCACGAAGCTGAAGGCGTCACCCGCGGCCTGGCAGCCGAAGCAGTAGTAGACCTTGCCCGAGGGCCGGATGCCGAACGACGGGGTGCGCTCCTCGTGGAAGGGACACAGGCCGACGTAGGAGTCGGCGCCTGAGCGGCGCAGCTCGGTGCGCGTTCCGACCAGGTCGACCATGTCGACGGCCTCGCGAACGCGCTCCTTGGAGTCCGAGGTGTAGCGCGCCATCAGAGTCCGAACGCCCGCGGCACGGCGAGCTCCTCGTAGACGCGGATGCAGTAGCGGTCGGTCATGCCGGCGATGTAATCGGTGACGCGCGTCGCAAGCTGCTCGTCGGAGGGCGGCAGCAGCTCGGGGCTCGCGCAGTAGTGGTCGAACAGCGTGCGGATCACGGTCTCGACCTTGGAGTGCTCGCGCCGCGCGACCGGGCCGAGGTACACGTGCTCGAACATGAAGTCGCGCAGCGCGGCCATCGCGTGCGCCGCCTGCTCCCCCTGGACGATCCGCCCGGCCACCGCGGAGTGCTCGACGAGGTCGTGAACGAGCGCGTCGATCCGCGCGCGACCGCTCGTCACCCAGCACGGCGATCGCCTCCGCCGGGAGCGCCGCGGCGTCGAGCAGGCCGGCACGCACGGCGTCGTCGATGTCGTGGTTGAGGTAGGCGAAGCGGTCGGTGATCCGCACGATCGCGCCCTCGAGCGTTGCCGGCTCCGGCGCCCTGCCGGAGTGGCAGAGGATGCCGTCGCGGACCTGTTCGGTCAGGTTCAGCCCGCGTCCATCGCGCTCGAGCGAGTCGACGACGCGCAGCGACTGCTCCCAGTGATGGAACGCTCCGCCGAAGCGCTCGCGCAGGCAGCGATCCAGCACGTCCTCGCCGATGTGACCGAACGGCGGGTGCCCGAGATCGTGACCGAGGCCGATCGCCTCGGTCAGGTCCTCGTTGAGCGCCAGCGCGCGCGCGACGGTGCGCGAGATGCCAGTCACCTCGAGGGTGTGCGTGAGGCGCGTGCGGTAGTGGTCGCCCTCCGGCGCGACGAACACCTGCGTCTTGTGCTTGAGCCGGCGGAAGGCCTTGGCGTGGACGATCCGGTCGCGGTCGCGCTGGAACGGAGTGCGCAGGCCGCAGTCTGGCTCGCTGAGCGCCCGGTGCGCCGGATAGGAGCGCGTCGCGAGCACCGAGAGCTCCTGCTCCTCGCGAGCGCGCACGCGCTGCTCGAACGAATCCGCGACGCTCATCGCTGCGCCGCCGGCCGCAGGCGCAGGTGGGCGTGGTGCTCGAGCGTCTCGCCGATCGCCCGCTCGGCTTCGCGCAGGGCTCGGGCGGACGCTGCCGGGGTCTGCGCGAGCGAGCTGGCCAGCGCCCCCGTCATGAACTCGTAGGTCTCGCGCGCCAGCGGGAACGACGCAGCCTCGCACGCGTTGCAGACCACGCCACCGGCCTGCGGCGAGTAGCCGACCAGGTGCTCGGGCGACCCGCACGACGCGCACGCCGCCAGCGATGGCGCGAGGCCGGCCGTCACGAGCAGCTTGAGGCGGAAGGCGAGGGCGTTGGCGTGGCTCGCCTGCGTCGAATCCGAGGCGAGCAGCGCCAGCTCGTTGGCCAGCAGGTTGTACACGGCGGGGTGTGGCTCCTCGGTTTCGAACACGCGAGCGACCGCATCGCAGGCGCGGGCCGCGCTGTCGAGCGTAGCGGCCTGGTCGCGCAGCCGGGCGTGCGCGTCGAGGGTCTCGACGGCGGTGACGGTGAGCAGCTCGCCGCGCCCCTCGTGGCAGATCAGGCGGACGCGCATGTAAGGCTCGAGGCGGCCGCCGAAGCGGCTGCGCGTCCGCCTGCATCCCCTTGGCGATCGCGCCGACACGGCCGCGACCGGGGGTATAGAGGTGGAGGATCCGATCGGCTTCGCCGTAGCGCAGCGACCGCAGAACGATCGCCTCGGTCTTGATCGGGCCGCTCATGCTATACTTTGTGAAGTAATGAACAAGGTCACGCTTTATACGACTGAGCCCTGCGGCTTCTGCCGCCAGGCGAAGGCGCTGCTCGGCAAGCGTGGGCTCAGCTACGACGAGATCAACCTGGCCAAGGACGCCGACGGCCGCGCCGAGCTTGCCAAGCGCACAGGCATGATGACGTTCCCGCAGGTCATCATCGGCGATCAGCTGATCGGCGGCTTCGACGAGCTGCTCAGCGCCGACCGCTCGGGTCGTCTCGCCGCGCTGACCTCGGGCTGAATCGTCCAGCCACGCCTGTGGCTCGGGGCGGACGGGCGTGCGGGCCTAGCCGCGCTGCGCGCGCCGAACCCTCGGCACGGGCTGGCAGCGCACGCACACATACGTTCCACGCCCCCCCACGACGAGCTTGCGGATCGTCGTCCCGCAGACCGTGCACGGCTCGCCCTCGCGCCGGTGCACGAGAAAGCGGTCCTGAAAGCTCCCGCGGGCGCCGTCGAGGTGGCGGAAATCGTCGATCGAGGCGCCGCGGGCGTCGATTCCGGCGCTCAGCACCTCGCGGATCGCGTCGCGCAGCCGCGCGTAGTCGGCCGGTCTGAGCGCTCCCGCCGCGCGCAGTGGGTGCACGCCGGTGCGAAACAGCGCCTCGTCGGCATAGATGTTTCCGATCCCGGCGATCTGGCGCTGGTCGAGCAGGAAGGACTTGATCGGTCCCCTCCTCCCGCGCGCCAGCCCGCGCAGCAGGGCGGGCGTGAACGCCTCGTCGAAGGGCTCGATGCCCAAGCGCGAGGCGTAGAACGCCTCGAGTTCGCCATCGCCCACGACGAGCTGACCGGTGCCGAAGCGCCGCGGATCGACGAAGCGCAGTCGCCGGCTGCCGTCGAGCACCAGCTCGACGCGGGTGTGCGCCAGCTCTTCGCTCGGCTCGAGCAGCAGCGTGCCGGTCATCCTCAGGTGCATCAGCAGGTGGACCTCCCCCTCGAGCACCCAGTCGAGGTACTTGCCCCGGCGTCGCAGCGCCAGCACCCGACGGCCGACGACCACGTCGGCCAGCTCCTCGGGGGCGAGCGGCGTGCACCAGCGTGCATCGCTCACGCTGAGCGAGGTGATCGTGGCTCCGACCACCGCCGGCTCGAGCTGGCGTCGGACCGTCTCGACCTCGGGCAGCTCAGGCATCGGCGATGAAGCTGCGTCCGGGGAGACGGGAGCGCTCGCCCGTGAGCCATTCGCGCACCGACGCTCCGACATCGGCCAGCAGCCCGTCGTGGCGGCGGCCGCCGTGTCCGGCGAAGTGTGCGAGCAGCGGCGCGTACTCGCGCGTGTGATCGGTGTGCATCGAGGCTGGGTCGCAGCCGTGATCGGCGGTCACGATGATCAGATCATCCTCCTGCGCCGCAGCCAGCCAGCGCGCGAGCGCAGCGTCGATCTCCGCCAGGGCCCGGTGGAAGCCCGCGGCGTCCTTGCGATGGCCGTAGAGCTGGTCCGTCTCGATCAGGTTCGCGAAGACCAGCCCGCCGTCGAGGCCGCCGAGCAGCTCATCCACACTCGTGATCGCCTCGCTGTTGGTGGCGCCCGCGTGGAGCGCACTGAACCCGATCCCGTCAAACAGCGCCGGCGCCTTGCCGACGCCGTGAACCTCGATCCCGTCCGCCAGTAGAAGCTCCAGCTGGCTTGGCGACGGCGGCGGCAGCGTGTAGTCGCGGCGGCCGGCAGTACGCACGAAGGCGCCCGGCCGCCCCTCGAACGGGCGCGCGATCACGCGTCGCACCGCGCCCGGGTCCGACAGCGATGCGCGCAGCGCGGCGCACATCGCGTACAGCGCGTCTGCCGAAACGGCCGAGGCGTGGGCCGCGAGCTGGATGACGGAGTCCTGTGAGGTGTAGAGGATCGGCGCGCCGCTTCGCAGGTGCTCGACTCCGTATTCCTCGATCGCGGCGATCCCCTCGCGGGGGCTGTTGCACAGCACCGGCGCTCCGATCGCAGCCTCGACCCGGGCGAGCAGCGCGCCCGGCAGGCCGTCTGGATAGGCCGGCGGCGCTTCCTCCACGACCACTCCCATCAGCTCCCAATGCCCGTTGCTCGAGTCCTTGCCGGGCCCGAGTGGCGCCAGGCGGCCGTGCAGCGCCGGCGCGGGCGACGGGGGCACGCCGGGAAGTTCGAGGATGTTGCCCAGGCCGAGCGCCCCGAGCGTCGGCAACGCGAGACCGCCCACCGCCGACGCGACGTGCGCCAGCGTGTTGGCACCGGCGTCGCCGTAGTCGGCGGCGTCGGGCAGGGCGCCCACACCACAGGCGTCGATCACGACAACGAAGGCGCGGCGCTGCATGCTCGGCGCGCGAGCTTATTGGTGTGCGCGCGGATGCGCGCCGAAGTAGACGTCCCGCAGGCGCTCCGTGGAGAGATGGGTGTAGAGCTGGGTCGTCGCGATGTCTGCGTGTCCCAGCATCTCCTGCAGCGTGCGCAGGTCGCAGCCGCCGGCGAGCAGGTGGGTCGCGAAGGTGTGGCGCAGGGTGTGCGGGCTCATGCGGTCGGCCAGGCCGACAGCCCGCGCATGACCCTGGACGATCTTGTAGAGCCCCTGGCGGGTCAGCCCACCGCCGCGCAGGTTGACGAACACGTGGCGCTCCGGCCGCAGGCCGACCAGGGCCGGGCGCGCGCGGCCCAGATAGGCGCGCAGGGCGCTGACAGCCTCGCGTCCGATCGGAACCAGGCGCTCCTTGGAGCCCTTGCCGCGGGCGCGCAGGAATGCGTCGTCGAGGCTGACATCCTCGAGCGCCAGCCCGACCGCCTCCGAAGCGCGCAGTCCGCAGGCGTAGAGCACCTCAAGCAGCGCGCGGTCGCGCAGCGCCGCCGCCGAGCTGCCCTGCGGCGCCCGCAGCAGCCGGTTCACCTCGTCGCGGCTGAGCACCTCCGGCAGCTTCTGCGTCTTGCGCGGGCCGTGCAGCTCCGCCGTCGGGTCATGGACGATCGCGCCCTCCCGCCGCAGGTGGCGGTAGAAGGAGCGAAGACAGGCGGTCTTACGCTGGAGCGTCGCGGCGGCCAGCGGCGGCCGCTCGGCCGATCCGCTGGCGAGCGAGGCCAGGAAGCCGGCGAGCTCGCCATGCCCGGCGCCCAGCACGTCGCCGCCGTGCTCCTGCATGTAGGCGCCGAACTGCAACAGGTCGGCGCGGTAGGCCTCCAGCGTGTTGCGCGAGAGGCCGCGTTCGAACTCCAGATAGGCGAGGAAGTCGAGGACCAGCTGTTCGAACGGTTGCGCCGGCGCGGCGAGCATTGCCATGGCGCAACGTTCGCGCCGCGCCGAAGCTCCCCTCTACCCGCCGGCGCCGCGCAACTGAGCGACCAGCGCGCGCAGCGCCGCGAGATCGCGCTCGAGCGCGCTCACTCGCGCCGCGAGCTCGCCGGCCGCGCCGCCGCTCGAATCGCCGGGCTCCGGGCCGGCCTGGCCGGCCGGTGGCCCGCTCGCACCGCCAGGCCAAGGGCCGGTCGGGCCGGCGTGTTGGGCGCCGGCGGCGGCCGCGCCGTCGCCCCGCGGGACGTCAGCCCCGGCCGGATCGCCGAACGCCTCACCGAGATGCCAGCGCGCCTCCTTCTGGCCGGGACGGCGCTCGAAGCGGACGATCAGCCGGCGCGCGGCGAGCGCCTCGAGCTGCGCGTCAAGCTGCTCGAGCGTCTCGAAGTGGAACAGGCGCTCGGTTCGGGCTCGCAGCTCACCCGGCGTCTGCGCGCCGCGCAGCATCAGCACCGCGAGCAGCGACAGCTCCGCGCCGTCGAGCGACAGCGCCTCGTCGAGCAGATGGCGGTACTTGGTAGAGCGGCTGCCTGGGCCGCTGGCGAGCCGCGCCCAGCCACGCCGGACGAGCCGGGCGATTGCCTCACGGATCGTCTCCTCGTCGTAGTCGACGACCGGCTCGCGACCGGTCGCCTGGTTGGTCGCGAGGCGCAGCGCGTTCAGCGACAGCGGATAGGCATCGGGCGTGCTCCGCTGCTTCTCGACCAGAGCGCCAAGCACGCGCAGCTCGGCGGCGTCGGGCTCGATCACTCCGCCATCACCACGGTCGCAGCCTACGACACGACCCGCCCGCGTGCGGGGCTCCGCAAACGCGGTACCAATGGGAGCGTGAGCGTCGGCGGCGGGGAACGGCGGCTGGTCTTCGTGTACCACCCGTTCTGTACCGACGATGGCGATTGTGCACGCCGCCGAGCGAGTCGGCCGGCTGATCTGGCTGCTGGACACGACGACGCCCGAGGTCGAGCTGATGGCCAGGCTCCTTCGGCGTCTTGGGGACGTCGTCGATGTCGCCGGCATGTCGCCCCAGGAGGCGGCGGCTGCCGTGGCGGCGGCCCGGCTCGACGGGATCGTCCCCCTCGCTGACAGCCGGCTGGTGTGGACCGCCCACATCGCCGCCAGGTTGGAGCTGCCGTTCCTCAGCGCCGAGGCGGCGTTGCGAGCGACGGACAAGTACCGCGCTAGGCGGCGGCCCGGGCGATCAGTGCGAAGGCGACGTCGAGGATCGACTCGAGCGCCGCGGTCGCGATGCGCTCGCCGGGCTCGTGGATGCGCTCGGTCCCGTTTGCCAGGTTGAGCACGGAGAGGCCTCGCGCGCGGAGTGCGTTGACGTCGCTGCCGCCGCCGCTGGTGGTCGGCTGCGGTTCGAGGCCGCAGTCGCGAAGCGCGTCGAAGGCGAGCGTCACCTCGGCGCTCGACGGGCGCACACGGTAGCCCTCGAACTCGCGCTCCATCGTCACGTCGAGGTCACATTCGCATTCGGGGTCGTTCGCGGCGTCGGTCAGGCATTCGACGATCTCGCTCGCCAGCTGCTCGGCACGCGCTCCCTCCAGGCTGCGTGCCTCGCCGACCACGCGGCAGCGGTCGGGCACGACATTGGCGGCGCTGCCACCGGAGATCGTGCCGATGTTCGCGGTGCTCTGCGAGTCGATCCGACCCAGCCGCATGCCGGCGATCGCGCGGGCTGCCGCGAGGATCGCGCTGCGCCCGTTCTCCGGGGTCAGACCCGCATGTGCGGCGACGCCGCGCAACTCCGCCGCGACGCGGTAGTGGCTGGGCGACGCGACGACCACACCGCCGAGCGGCGAGGCGCTGTCGAAGACGTAGCCGATCGTGCTGCGCAGCACGCCGGTCTCGAACTCCTTCGCTCCGGCGAGCGCAAGCTCCTCGCCGACCGTGAACAGCAACTCGACGCCGACCCCGGCCGGGGCCGCCGCGAGCCGCCGTGCGAGCAGTAGCATCGCCGCAACGGCGACCTTGTCGTCTGCCCCGAGAATTGCCTCGTTCGCGTTCTGCCAGGCGCCGTCGCGCACCACCGGCTCGACCGGGGCCGCGAGCGGCACGGTGTCCAGATGCGCGCAGAACAGGATGAAACGGTCTCCGCTGCCCGGGATCCGCGCGAACAGGTTGCCGCAGTCCCCCCCGATCGCGGCGCCCGCGCCGTCCTCGGCGACCTCGAGTCCGAGACCGCGAAGCTCGGCGCCCACCGCGTCCGCGCAGTGGCGCTCGCGACCGGACGGACTCTCGATCCGGCAGAGCTTCGCGAAGGTGTCGTGCAGCAGGCGGCGCTCCGCCTCGCTGGCGGCCGTCACGAGCCGACGGCGGACTGCGAGCGCGAGCGCACCAGCGCAGCGGCGACGAACTCGCGGAACAGCGGCGCCGGACGCTCGGGGCGCGACTTGAACTCCGGATGGAACTGGGAGGCGACGTAGAACGGGTGATCGGTGAGCTCGACGATCTCGACGAGCCGCTCGTCAGGCGTCGTGCCCGACATCACCAGGCCTGCCGCCTCGAGCCGCCTGCGGAGCATGTTGTTGACCTCGTAGCGGTGGCGGTGGCGCTCGTAGATGACGGCGTCGTCGTAGAGCTCGCGAGCGCGCGTGCCCTCGTGGAGCTTGATCGGCGTCGCGCCAAGTCGCATCGTGCCGCCGAGATCGACGATCTCCTTCTGCTCCGGCAGCAGGTCGATCACCGGGAACGGCGTCTCGGGGTCGCACTCCGTCGAGTTGGCGCCCTCCATGCCGGCCCTGTGGCGTGCGAATTCGCAGACGACGACGTGCATCCCGAAGCAGATCCCGAGGTAGGGCACGCCGTTCTCGCGCGCGAAGCGCGCCGCCTCGATCTTGCCCTCGAAGCCACGGCTGCCGAAGCCACCGGGAATCAGGATGCCGTCCGCCTCGGCAAGCCGGTCGGGCGCGGCGCCGCCGAGCAGCGCCTCGGAGTCCACCCAGTCGATC
This sequence comes from uncultured Solirubrobacterales bacterium, assembly GCA_963709225.1. GTDB lineage: Bacteria > Actinomycetota > Thermoleophilia > Solirubrobacterales > Solirubrobacteraceae > Palsa-513. The sequence continues at coordinate 501,050 of CAVPVM010000004.1, read as the reverse complement.
TCGATGCGGCAGCCGTGCGTGAACCCGGCATGGCGAAGCGCCTCGGCCACCGAAAGGTAGGCGTCCTCGAGCTCGACGTACTTGCCGACTATCGCCACGCGAACCACCTCGGCCGCATCCCTCGCCCGCTCGGTCAGCGCGCGCCAGTCGTCGAGCTCCGGCGGCGGCGCGGTCATGCCGAAGTGGTCGAGCACGAAATCGTCGACCCCCTCGCCCTGGAAGGTCAGCGGGCATTCGTAGATGTTCCGGACGTCGTAGGCGGAGACCACGGCCTCCATCGGCAGGCTGGCGAACAGCGCGATCTTCTTGCGGATGTCGGTCGACAGCGGCGACTCGGAGCGGCAGACGACCATGTCGGGCTGGATGCCGATCCGCCGCAGCTCGTTCACCGAATGCTGGGTGGGCTTGGTCTTCAGTTCCCCGGCGTGGCTGATGAACGGGACGAGCGTCAGGTGGATGAACATGCAGCGGCGGCGCCCGACATCGACGGGGAACTGCCTGATCGCCTCCAGGAATGGCAGCGACTCGATGTCGCCGACGGTGCCGCCGATCTCGGTGATCACAACGTCGACGTCGGTGGACTCGGCGATCAGCGAGATCCGCTGCTTGATCTCGTCGGTGATGTGCGGCACGACCTGCACGGTCGCGCCGAGGTAGTCGCCGCGGCGTTCGCGCCGGATGACGGTGTTGTAGATGCCGCCCGCGGTGACGTTGGAGGCGCGCGTCGTGTTGGCGTCGGTGAAGCGCTCGTAGTGGCCGAGGTCGAGGTCGGTCTCGGCGCCGTCCTCGGTCACGAAGACCTCGCCGTGCTGGTAGGGCGACATCGTGCCGGGGTCGACGTTGATGTAGGGATCGAACTTCTGCAGCGCGACGCTCAGCCCGCGCGCGACCAGCAGCTTGCCGATCGAGGCAGCCGCGATGCCCTTGCCAAGCGAGGACACGACCCCGCCGGTGACGAAGATGAACCGGGGTCGGTGCTGACGATCAGTCGTCTGTTGCATCAAGGCTTACCGACTCCCAGTCTAGCCGGCCGTCCCGGCCGGGTCGCTCGCGGAGGTCGCACTTTGGACGCGAAGCGCGGCCGCGCGAGGCACGGCCGCAACCGGCATCCGCCGGGTCGGGCGGGTTCTCGTTGGAGGCGAGGCAGGCAAGGTCGCACCGTAGCGGGCGACGCGGTCGGAACTCGCCCCCGCCGCGAGGGAGCGCCCGCTCGCACCCCTCAGGCGCGAGCGGGCGCTTCAGCGCCTTCCCGCAGGTGCAGGTAATAGACCGACGCACCGATCGCCAGGAACGGCAGGGCGACGACGCTCGCGAGCGCAGCGGCGAGGACGACTATCGCGTAGGAGTTGGCGGAGCGGGCGACCGGCGTCAGCGCGTAGACGATGATCACCTGAGGCAAGAGCGCCGCGAGCTGGAAGGCCACCCCCACGATCGCGCTCTGCCACCAGTGCCCGCGCACCAGGCGCGCGCTGCGGCTGATCGGCGCGAAGCCCCGGTCGCCGTCGATCACGACGGCCTGGACCACGAAGTACCAGCTGACGAAGATGTAGAAGCCGGGAACGATCAGCGACACGAAGCCGACGAACGACACGGCCAGCCAGACGACGATCACCAGCAGCACGGCCGGGAAGACCTCGAGCGCGTCGGCGACGAGGTCCGTGGCGTTGACGGGCTCGCCCCGCGCTCGCAGGAACACGAGGCGGGCGAGGATCGCGCTGACCAGAGGGGCCGTGACCAGCTGGCTGGCGGCGAAGTCGACGTAGGTGTCGCGCAGCGGCGGCGCCGGGTTGACCCGCGCCGTCAGCTCCCCGAGCCCCAGCGCGGTGACCGCGGTGACGACCAGGACGATGGGAACGGTCACCAGCAGCACCAGGCGGAAGTCGCGCCGGTAGAGCTCGTACGCCGCGCGCAGCAGCTCCCCCACCCGCGGCGCCCTCACGCCGAGCCACCGCCGGGTCTGCTCAGCGTCGCCGGCTGGTGAGCGGCCACCCGCGGCCGGCGCTCGCCGGCCCCGGCGCGCTCGCGCGCACGATCGGCGGCAGCGATGGCGAGGCGGTCGCGGGTCCGGAGCACGGCCCGCGAGCCTAGCGGCGGCCGCGCGGCGGCGCATCTACACTGGAGCGGATGGACGCCCGCCAGCCACGCGACCCCGGACTGGCCGCGCTCGGCACGTGGAGTGGAGGTCGCTTCATGCATTTCGGCGAGCCGCTGGATGAGGATCGCATGGTCGCGCTGCTGCGCCCGGACGCCGAGCTGCGCACCGTGATCACCGCCGACGTCTATGGCGCCGGCGCCGCCGACCTGCTGCTTGGCGCGGCGCTCGAGGGAATCCCACGCGACGAGGTGTGCGTGATCGGCGCGGTCGGTCACGATTTCTACACCGGGGAGCGTGCCGGCGCAAAGGGCTTCCCGCGCTTCACCGACCCGTCGCTGCGAGGGCCCGAGCGGTACGCGGACTACCTGGCGATGGCGACCGAGCGAAGCCTCGAGCGCTGCGGCATCGACCAGTTCGACGTTCTGCTGCTGCACAACCCCGACCGCGTCGGCTACACGAGCGAGACGGTGTGGCAGGGAATGGCAGCGCTGCGCGAGCGCGGGCTGACGCGGCTGCTCGGCGTCGCGCCGGGGCCGGCCAACGGCTTCACGCTCGACGTGATCGACTGCTTCGAGCGATTCGGCGCGCTGATCGACTGGGCGATGCTGATCCTCAACCCGCTCGAGCCGTGGCCCGGCGAGCTCGCGCTCGGCGCCGCGTCGGCCGCCGCCGTCGAGGTCATCGCCAGGGTCGTGGACTACGGCGGCATGTTCCATGACGACGTCGTCCCCGGTCACGCCTTCCGCCCCGACGACCATCGGATGTTCCGCCCGAAGGGCTGGGTCGAGCAGGCGCGCGAGCAACTCGAGCAGATGCGGCCGATCGCGCGGCGCAACGGCCTGACGATGCTCCAGCTGGCGTGCGCCTGGGACCTCGCCCACGAGCCGGTTGCGACTGTCGCGCCGACACTGATCCAGGAGTCGGGTCCCGCGGCGCGCCCGGTCGAGGACAAGCGCGCGGAGCTCGCCGCGCTGGCCCGGTCCGAGCCGCTCAGCGCGGCGGACGTCGAGCTGATCCGGGCGATCGGCGACAACACCGGCTGCATGGCGCTGAAGGGTGCCGTACCCGATCACGTCGGCGACGACCTCCCGGACCGCTGGTCGCTGCGCGACGAGCACCTCGCCGCGGCGGCCCGCTGGCAGATCGATCCGCAGCGCGATCTGCTCGCGATCCACTGACGCGCGCCCCGGCCCCGCGCCCGCGGCGCGAGCCGAGCAGAGCCGCCCGGGCTAGACGCGTTCGACTCCGTAGCCCGCCTCGACCATCGCGGCGATGATCGACTCGGCGTGCTCGGCGCCGCGCGTCTCGAGCGTCAGTTCGACGCCGGTCTGGCGCACCTGAAGGTCCACCGCCTCACGGACGTGCTCGACGGCGACGAGGTTACCGCCCGCGGCCGCGACGCAGAGCAGCAACGCCGCGAGGCCTCCCGGCCGGTCCGCGACGCGCGTGAAGACCCGCAGGCGGCGTCCGACGGCGGTCTCGTGGCGTCGCGCGACCAGCGCGAGCAGGCCGGCGTCGACGTTTCCGCCCGACAGCACGACGACGGTCGCCCCGTCCGCTGCCGGCCTCACCAGCCCCGACAGCAGCGCCGCCACCCCGACCGCGCCGGCCCCCTCAACGACGAGCTTCGCGCGTTCGAGCAGCAGGACCATCGCCTCGGCCGTGTCCTCCTCGCTGACCACCACGACCTCGTCGACCCAGCGCGCGACAAGCGGCAGCGTCAACTCGCCGGGTCGCTTCACGGCGATGCCGTCGGCGATCGTCGAGACCGCGTTGACCTCCACGGGCGCCCCGGCCGCCAGCGCGGCCGGGTAGGGGGCGCAGGCCGACGCCTGGACGCCCACGACGCGCACGTCCGGCCGCATCTGCTTGACGACGCCGGCGATCCCCGAGATGAGCCCACCGCCGCCGAGCGGCACGACGATCGTCTGGAGGTCCGCCACCTGGTCGAGCAGCTCCAGTCCGAGCGTCGCCTGGCCGAGGATCACCTGCGCGTCGTCGAACGGATGGACGAAGACGGCGCCGGTCTCCGCAGCGCGCGCGCGGGCGGCCGCGACACAGTCATCGACGCTCTCCCCGCCGAGCGTGACCGAGCCGCCGTAGGCGAGCACCGCGGCCACCTTGGCCACGGGCGCCTGCTCGGGCATGAAGACCTCGCACGCCACGCCGCGCGCGCTCGCCGCGTAGGCCAGCGCCTGCGCGTGGTTGCCGGCGCTGCCGGCAACGACGCCGCTCCCGGGCTCGAGGCCGGCGACCCGGTTGAGCGCCCCCCGCAACTTGAACGAGCCGGTCCGCTGGAGGTTCTCCGCCTTGAGCAGGACACGGCCGCCACAGCGTTCGGTCAGCGTGCCGGACGCGAGCACCGGCGTCTCGCGGGCGAGCGTCGAGACGAGCGCCCGGGCCGCCGCCGGGGCGTCACCCGCCAGCAGCTCGGCGACAGCGTCCGCGTCGGGTCCGCTCACGCCGCTCGCAGCAGCTCCTTCGCATGCCGGCGGGCCCCGACATCCTGCTCGTCGGCGCCCAGCATGCGGACGAGCTCGCCGAGCACGGCATCCTGAGCGAGCCGCGTGACCGTCGCGCGGGTCGGCTCGCCGGCCAGGTCCTTGGCGATCGTGAAGTGGCGCGCCGCGAACGAAGCGACCTGCGGCAGATGCGTGATCGCGAGGATCTGGCGACCCTTCGCCAGCGAACGCAGCTGCTCGCCCACCGCACGCGCGGTGTGACCGCCGATGCCGGCGTCGATCTCGTCGAAGACGAGCGTCGTGGATCCTCCGCCGTGAGCCGCGGACAGCAGCGCAAGCATCACACGCGAAAGCTCGCCGCCCGAGGCGATCTCGCGCAGCGGCGCCGCCGGCACGCCGGGGTTCGGCGCGATCTCGAACTGAACCTGCTCGGCGCCGTCGCGGCCCGGCTCGCACGGCAGCAGGCGCGACCTCGAAGCTGGCCTCCGCCATCGCCAGCTCCGCCAGCCTTGCCCGGACCTCTCCGGCGAGCACGGGCGCCGCTGCGGCGCGAGCGCGCGTCAGCTCGGTGTGCGCCGCGGCGAGCTCAGCGGACGCGTCGGCGAGCCGGGCCTGCGCGGCCTCCATCGCGACCTCGGCGCCGGCCAGCTGCTCGCGCAGATCGCGGCAGTGCTGCGCGTGTTCGAGCACGGTCGCGACGCTGCCGCCGTACTTGCGCTCGAGCCGCGCGATCGCGGCGAGCCGCTCCTCGACAGCCTCGAGGCGACCAGGCTGCGAGTCCAGTCCATCGCCGTAGCGGCCGACCTCGCTGAGCAGGTCCTGGGCCTCGATCGCGAGCGCGCGTGCCCTGACCGCCAGCTCCTCGAGTTGCCCATCGAGTGAAGCCCCCGCGTCGAGACTCGCCTCAGCGGCCAGCAGCGCCCGCAGGCCGCCCGCATCGTCGTCGGCGAGCGCCTGCTGCGCCCCCCAGGAGGCCTCGCGGAGGCCTTCGATGTTGCGTAGCCGCTCGCGCTCGCCGGCGAGCGCCGCCCGCTCCTGCTCCCCGGGATCGACCTCCTCGATCTCCCCCAGCTCGAACTCGACCAGGTCGAGCTGGCGTTCGCGCGCCCCGGCCAGCTCGGCGAGCCGCTCGAGCTCGGCCCGCGCCTCGCTGACGGCGGCCCAGGCCGCGGCGGCGGCCTCGCGCCGTCGAGTCTGCGCCGCGCCGCAGGACGCATCGAGGATCTCCAGCTGGGCGGCCGCGAGCATCAGGCGGCGGTGCTCGTGCTGGCCGTAGAACGAGAGCAGGCCGCCCGCGAGCTCGCGCAGCTCGCCGACGGCGATCGAGCGACCGCCGAGATAGGCCCGCGTGCGACCGTCGGCGCCGACGCGGCGCGCCAGCACAAGCTCGCTGGCGTCCACCGGAAGATGCTCGCTGCGCAGGCCTTCGGGGAGCTCGAACACACCCTCGACGTAGGCCTCCGACGGCACCCGGCCGGACGATCCCCGGGCGCGCCCTCCCGCCGAGCAGGAGGTCCAGCGCATGGGCCAGGACCGTCTTGCCGGCGCCGGTCTCCCCCGTGATCACGTTGAGGCCGCCGACCAGCTCGAGGCGGGCCTCCTCGATCAGCAGCAGATCCTGGACGGACAGCTCGAGCAGCATGCGGCAGGTCTACCAGCGACCGGGGACGGAACCCGCGGAGCTCGCGAGGCGGCGCCCGCTGCACCGCCCCTGGACACGCGCACCGGGAACGCGCCGCTAGCGCGAGAGGCGCCCGAACTTCTCGCGCAGGCGTATAGTAGAAGCTCGACCCCTCCATCTGAGCCAGCTTGGCCACGTCGTGCGCGAAGCGCGCGCGCACCTCCCCGCCGGGGGCGATCTCGCCGACCGGCCGGCCGTCGACGGAAACGGCGAGCGCCTCGCGCGAGCTGTTCTGCAGCGTGAGGACGTCATCGGGTGAGACGACGAGCGCCCGGGCGCTCAGCGAGTGCGGGGCGATGAACGACACGGCCATGCCCGCCACGCCCCAGGCCATCACCGGGCCGCCGTTGGCGAGGTTGTAGCCGGTCGATCCCGCCGGCGTGGCGACGACCAGGCCGTCGCAGCGCACGCTGCCGATCTGCTCGCCGCCGACGGCGTAGGAGAGCTCGGCGACGCGGCCGCCGACCTTGCGGTGCAGCGAAACGTCGTTCAGCGCGATGTGGCGCTCGCCGGCGCCTTCGGTTTCGATTGCCGGCAGGGTCAGCACGTCCAGCGTCCCCGCCAGCGCCCGTTCGAAGCCCTCAGTCATCCGGTCCGGCTCGACCGTCGAGAGGAAGCCGACCTCGCCGAAGTTGACGGCGAACACCGGGACCGCCGTGCGCGCGTAGGAGCGCAGTGCGCGCAGGATCGTGCCGTCGCCGCCGAGCGCCACACACAGCTCGGCATCGAGCGCGAGCGGCGTGTCGGTCTCCACGCCCGCGACCGCCGCCGCTCCCGGGTGCTTCGCGGTTTCGTCCGTGTCGAGTGTGAGCACCGCACCCGCTGCCACCGCCATCGCGGCCAGATCGCGCAGCGCCGCGGCGGTCTCCTCGGGTCGCCCGTGCGTCAGCACGCTGATCGTCCTGCGGCTCATCCGGGATCGGCCGCCAGCGCGGCCGCCTCCAGATCGCCGAGCGATCCGCGAGCGCCCTCGGCGAGCGCGACGAACGTCTCGATGTTGCCCTTCGGACCCGGCAGGCCGGAGGGCAGGAAGCCGCGAACCGAGGCGCCGAGCTCGCGCGCCGCCGCCGCCACGTCCAGCATCGCGCGGCGCCGCAGAGCGCCATCGCGCACGACGCCGCCGCTGCCGACGAGCTCGCGTCCGACCTCGAATTGCGGCTTGACCAGACAGAGCGCGTCGTAGCGCGCTGCCGCGCAGGCGAGCAGCGCCGGCATCACCGTGCGCAGGGAGATGAAGGCGAGGTCTGCCACGATCACCTCGGGAGCGTAAGGGAGCACGCCCGCTCGCAGCTCGCGGGCATTGAAGCGCTCGATCACGCTGACCCGCGGATCGCCGCGCAGCTTCCAGCTCAGCTCGCCGTAGGCGACGTCGAGCGCTACCACGTGCGCAGCTCCGGCGGCCAGCAGGCAGTCGGTGAATCCCCCTGTCGACGCACCAACGTCGAGGCAGCGCCGGCCCGTCACGTCGAGCCCGCCGGCCGCCAGCGCGTTGGCCAGCTTGATCCCGCCCCGCGACACGAACCGCGGGACCTCGTCCACCGACAGCTCGACGTCGACGGCAACCAGCGCTCCCGGCTTGCTGGCGCGGGCGCCGTCGGCCCCGATGCGCACCTCGCCGGCGAGCACCGAGGCCGCCGCCCGGCTGCGCGTCTCGAACAGCCCGCGCTGCGTCAGCAGCGTGTCGAGGCGAACCTTTGCCGCGGCCAACTCACCGCTCCGCGCGCTACCGCTCGGCGAACGTGGGACGGTCGATCGCGGCGCGCACGCGCTCGGCGATCCGCTCCGGCGTGTAGCCGATCTCCTCGTGCAGCAGCGCCGGCGCCCCGTGGGTCACGTAGCGGTCGGGCACGCCAACGCGGAGGATCCGCGTCTGCGCGCCGCCGGCCTCGTTGAGCGTCTCCCACACGGCGCTCCCGAAACCGCCGGCGAGCACGCCCTCCTCGACCGTCACGAGCAGCTCGTGCTCGGCCGCCAACTGCGCGATCAGCCCGCTGTCCAGCGGCTTGGCGAAGCGCGCGTCCGCGACGGTCGCGCTGATGCCGTCGAGTTCGAGGATCGCGGCCGCGGCGAGCGCCTTGCCGACGCCGGTCCCGTAGCCGAGCAAAGCCACGCGATGCGTGTCCGCGCCCGCCTCGGGCGCCTCGCGCAGGATCTCGCCGGTCCCGACCGCCAGCGCAAGCGGTTGCTCCGGCAGCGGCACGCCGACGCCCTCCCCGCGCGGGTAGCGGAGCGCCGAGGGCCCCGGCAACGCCAGCGCGGTGTGCAGCATGTGGACCAGCATCGCCTCGTCGCGGGGGGCCATCAGGACGATGTTCGGCAGGCACCGCAGGTAGGCGATGTCGAACACGCCGTGGTGAGTCGGCCCGTCGTCGCCGACGAGCCCCGCGCGATCCATCGCGAAGACGACGGGCAGGCGCTGCAGGCAGATGTCGTGCACGATCTGGTCGTAGGCGCGCTGAAGGAAGGTCGAGTAGATCGCAACGACCGGGCGAGCCCCCTCGAGCGCCAGGCCGGCCGCGAACAGCACCGCCTGCTGCTCGGCGATGCCGACGTCGAAGTAGCGCTCGGGCATCGCCGACTGCAGGATGTTCAGGCCCGTCCCGGAGTTCATCGCGGCGGTTATCCCGAGCACGCGCGCGTCGCGTCGACACTCCGCCAGCAGCGCGTCGCCGAACACCGTCGTGTACTGCGGCGGCGGCGGCGGGGTCTCGTCCGGCTTGCCGGCCCGCACGACCTCGCCGTTCGCGATCGAGCGCGGCTTGGCCGCGTGCCAGCGCTCCATCCCCTCGAGCCCGCCGTTCTCCGCCGGCCCGAATCCCTTGCCCTTCACGGTGGCGATGTGCACGACGACCGGCCGCTGGGCGGCGAGCGCGTCCCGCACCGCCGTGCGCAGCGCGCGCACGTCGTGGCCGTCGATCACTCCGACGTAGGCCCAGTCGAGTTCCTCCCAGAACAGGCCGGGAGCCGCGAACGCCTTGATCGACTCCTTCAGATGCGGGCCGAAGCGCTCGAACGCCGCACCGATCCCGCCGGGGAGCTTCGTCAGTCCGCCCTCGATGCCGCCGCGCGCGTGCCACAGACGCGGGTTCAGGCGGACGCGGTTGAAGTAGCGCGAGAGCGCCCCGACGTTCGGGGCGATCGACATCCCGTTGTCGTTGAGCACGACCACGATCGGCGTGCCGAGCCCGCCCGCCTGGTGGATCGCCTCGAAGGCGACGCCGCCCGTCATCGCTCCGTCGCCGATCACCGCGACGACGCGTCCGCTGTCACGGTCGCCGCGGGCGCGCATCGCCTCCTTCATCCCGACCGCGTACCCGATCGAGGTGGAGGCGTGGCCGGCGCCCATGATGTCGTGCTCGGACTCCGCGATCGAGCAGAACGGGGCGAGTCCGCCGTAGCGCCGGATCGTCGCCAGCTCGTCTCGCCGTCCGGTCAACACCTTGTGCGGGTATGCCTGATGACCGACGTCCCAGATGATCTTGTCGCGCGGCGAGTCCAGCAGCGAGTGCAGCGCGACCGCCAGCTCGCAGGTGCCCAGATTGGCGCCGAAATGGCCGCCGATCTCCCCGACCGTCGCGATGATGTGCTCCCGCACCTCCTGGGCGACGCGGGCAAGCTCCTCCTCGGACAGCCCGTGGAGATCCTGCGGTCCCTCGATCTGGTCGAGCAGTCGCTGGGGCGCGGGCTCGCTCATGACGTTCGCGTGTAGATGAAGTCGGTGATCTGCTCGAGCTCGGGGGCGCCGCCGGGCGCCGCTCCGGCCAGCGCGCCGCGCGCCGCCGCGTGCGAGGCGCTCGCAAGCTCGCGCGCGTGCTCCAGCCCGTGCTCCGACACGTAGGTGCGCTTGCCGTGGCGTGCGTCACTGCCGCTGGGCTTGCCCAGCGCGGCATCGGTACCGGTCACGTCGAGGATGTCGTCAACGATCTGAAACAACACTCCAAGCTCCGAGGCGAACTGGCCAAACAGCATTGTCTCAGTTTCGCCCGCCGGGATCAGCTCGAGCACGCACTGAACCGACGCGCCGATCAGCCGTCCGGTCTTGAGCGCGTGCAGCCGGCGCAGGCCCTCCGGCCCACCGGGAGCGAGCTCGGTCACGTCGAGGTACTGGCCGCCGACCATGCCGTCGACCCCGGTAGCCGCGGCCAGCAGCCCGATCGCGCGCAGCAGGTCCGCGGGGTCGGCCCGCTGGTGGGTCACGACGTGCCGAAGCGCCTCCGCGTAGAGCGCGTCGCCGGCCAGGATGGCCACGTTTTCGCCAAAGGCGACGTGGCAGGTGGCGCGACCCCGCCGCAGGTCGTCATCGTCCATCGCCGGCAGGTCGTCGTGAATCAGCGAGTAGGTGTGAATCAACTCGAGCGCCGCCGCCAGCGGCATCACCTCCTGCGGATCGCGGCCGAGCGCGAGCGCGGTGGCAAGTGCCAGGACGGGACGGATTCGCTTTCCCGGGGCCAGCAGCGAGTAACGCATCGCGTCGGAGAGCCCGGCGAGATCGGCGCCCTGGGTGAACTCCACATCCGCGAGGTAGGCATCGACCTGCGTACGCAGGTGATCTGGATAGCCCACTACAGCAGTCTGCCCTGCGCGCCGGAGGAGTCATCGACGCGCGCGCGGCGCTCGAGCTCCGCGCTCGCCTCGCCTGCCAGCACGGCGCATTCCTCGACCAGGGTCGCAGCGGCGTCGGCTGAGAGCTCGCCGGAGCGCAACTGCTCCGCCGCGCGTTCGAGGCGCGCGATCAGGGCATCCAGGTCGTGCTCAGGAGTGCTCATTCGGGCCATTCTCGCGCACCTCGCGGAGGATCGCGTCAAGGATGCCGTTGACAAAGCCCGGTGCGTCGGCGCCGCAGAAGGTCTTCGCGCTCTGCACCGCCTCGTCGATCGCGCCCTCCGGCGAGATCGGCACGTCGGCCGGCACGACGTCGCCATGGAGCATCTCGACCAGCGCGACGCGCAGGATGTTGCGTTCGAGCGGCGCGATTCGCTCGATCGCCCAGCCGTGAGCGTGGACGCCGATCAGCTCGTCGAGCTCAGGCGCCCGTGCGACTGCCGCCCCGGCCAGCGCGCGCGTGAACGGCGCGGCGTTCGCGCCGAGGGCCTCGTCGAGCGGCTGGCCGGTCAGGTCGTGCTGGTAGGCCGCGATCACCGCCGCGCGCCTCTGGTCGCTGCGGCGCACCGCTCAGCTCACGCGCGCGACACGTAATCGCCCGTCCGGGTGTCGACGCGTATCCGGTCGCCGATATTGACGAACAGCGGCACGTTGACCTCGGCGCCGGTCTCGAGCACCGCCGGCTTGGTCCCGCCGCCCGAGGCGGTGTCGCCACGAACCCCGGGCTCGGTCTCGCGAACCTCCAGATCGACCGCGCTCGGCAGCTGCAGGTCGACGGGCTGGCCGTCGATGAACAGCACATCGGCCTCGTCGTTCGGGCGCGTCCAGCGCAGCGCACCGGACAGCGTCTCTTCGGGGATCTCCAGCTGCTCGTAGGAGCTGAGGTCCATGAAGTGAGCCTGGCCGCGCTCGGCGTAGAGAAACTGCATCTTGCGCGACTCGGTGCGCACGGCACGGAACTTCTCCCCGGCGCGGAAGGTGCGGTCGATCACGGCTCCGTCAGACACCCGCCGCAGCTTGGTTCGCACGAAGGCGCCGCCCTTGCCCGGCTTGACGTGCTGGAACTCGAGGATCTTGAAGACGACGCCGTCGACGTCGATGTGGTTGCCGTTCTTGAACTGATTGGTGTTGATCACGTCCGGCCAGTTTACGCGGGCACGCCGCAAACACCGCGGGGCGAGGGCTCGCGGTGGCGCTCGCCACTCGAGAGACGCGCCCGCACGGCCGCCTGCGCCCGCGTCGCCCGCCGCTTCACGCGGGCTCGTTGACGCCGCGGTCGGCGCCCGCCGCACGCCGGAGCGAGCGTCGCCGCGCGCGCAGCTCGCCCACTTCGAGGATCACCAGCGTGACCGCAATCGGAACGGTCGCCGGCAGCTCGTTGACGGCGAGGAACAGCAGGTCGAACGCCAACCCCGCGAGTGCCGCGATGACGGCTCCGCGCATCGCCCGGCGCGCCTGCACGGCGAGCAGCGCACCCAGCAGCGCCGCGACGAACAGATCGCCGTAGCCCATCACAGCCGAGCCGAAGGCGACGCGCTGCAACTGCGGCAGCCGCGCGACCGGGGCCGCCATGTTCAGCGCCTGGTTCGGCGCCGCCAGCAGGTCGCTGACGACGAGCCAGACGTCGACGGCGCTCATCGCGAGGATGCCGAGCTTGACCAGCACGCGCGGGCTGACGGCGACCAGAGCGACCGCCAGCGTCACGCACGAGAGCGCGTCGAGAGCGAGTCCGGCGGTCTCCCCGACGAGACCTCCGCGGTCGGCCCAGGCGAGCGCGAAGAGCAGCAAAGCGGCGGCTGCGAGCCACGGCCGGCTGCGTCGCATCGCCCATCCGAGCGCACCCGCCGCCAGCGGCGGAACGGCGATCAGGGCCAGATAGGTCAAGCCGTCGGAGAGTCCGCTGATCGCCCTGGCCCCAAACACGAAGCCGACGACCGACGCCGCGGGCAGCGCCGCCCACCAGCCGCTTCGCAGGCGCGCGAGGGCCGGGATCTCGCGCGAGGCGGGCAGCGCGACGAGCCCGGCCTGGGCGAGCGAGAGCACGCAGATCGAGACGGCGAACGACGGCACCGCCCCAGGATGGACGAAGCGGCCCCCGATCGCCTGCCTGGCGAGCGGCGGCCAGAGCGCCGGTCGCGACCGCTTGCGCCGCCGGCCGTCCTCCGGCAGGCTGGCACGCCGCGATCCGGGCGCCGCGCCACCGCTTGGCCCAGCGTCTGCGCGGCTCAAGCGCCTTGCCCGCAGCACCGATAAGAACAGCGTGACCAGGCTGCGTCTGCGCGACCACGGGACCGCGCTCGCGTTCGCGGCGCTCGGGGTCTGCGTGATGTCGTGGCTGGCGCTCTACGGCTTCGGCTGGAATGACTACTCGACCGAGGTCACTCCGGCCTACGACGCGCTGGTGGCCGGGCACGTCTGGCGGTTCCTGCAGCTTGCCCCGGGCTACGGCGGCTCGCTCGAGCTGCGGGCCCCGTTCGCGCTGCTGCCGGGCCTGTGGGGCGGGCGCGAGGTCGCCGTGTACCAGCTGGTCTCGATCCCCTGCCTGATCGCCGCCGCCCTGCTGGGCGTCTGGCTGCTCGCCAGGATGCGCGCGCTCGGGCGCAACCGTCTGGCGCGAGCCACGACGCTGGCGCTGTGCGTCGCCAACCCGGTCACGCTGTACGCGCTGCAGGACGGCCACGCTGAGGAGCTGCTCGGCGCCGTTCTCTGCGTGGCCGCGGTGCTGGCGGCCAAACGCGGCCACGCGAGCTGGTCGGGCGTGCTGCTGGGACTGGCGATCGTCAACAAGCAGTGGGCGCTGCTGGCCGTCGGGCCGGTGCTCGTCGCGCTGCCCGCCCGTCAGGTGAAGGCGCTTGCGATCAGCGCCACGATCGCGCTGGTCTTCTACGCGCCGCTCTGGATCGCCGCCTACGTCAGCCACACGGCGACGGCGACGGCCGGCGGGGCGCTCGCCGGCTCGAGTGGCGGCACGATCTTCCAGCCCTGGCAGCTCTGGTGGTTCCTGGGCAGTCACGGTCAGATCGTGCGCGGCGCCTTCGGGGCGATCAAGGTCGGCTACCGCACGCCTCCGGCCTGGATCCAGAGCATCGATCATCCCCTGGTCGTCCTGCTCGGCGTGCCCGTGACGCTGCTCGCGGTGCGCCGTGGCCGCAGGGCAGTCGACGCGATGCTGCTGCTGGCGCTGCTGATGGCGATTCGCTTCGCCTTCGACACGTGGGACACGCTCTACTACCCGCTCCCCTTCATCTTCGCCCTGATCACGTGGGAGAGCCTCGCGCGCCGGCGCCCGCCGGTCCTGTCGCTGGCGGCCAGCGTCGCCGTGTGGCTCGTCTTCGTGGTCGTGCCCGAGCACGCGTCGGCGGACGTCCAGTCCGTCGCCTTCCTGCTGTTCGCGGTGCCCACCCTGCTGGCGCTGGGACGCGCCGTGCTGGCGCCGCAGCTGCGCCTGCGCCGCCCGGCCCGCAGGTCGTCGTTGCCGCGTTCAAGCGTGCCCGCAAGCACGCCGATATCGACTGTGTGACCGCGCGCAAACGCGACCTGCTGCCCGCCGGCGGGACGGTCTCGCGCCGCGAGATCGTGCTGTGGAGCGTGCTCGTGGTGGCGGTGGCGGTGGCCGCGCTGTGGGCCTGGTCGTGGGACACGCGGTTCAACGACTACGGGCTCGAGGCGGCCACGAGCTTCAACGCGCTCCTGCACGGCCACATCTCGGCCTTCCTGGGCGCCGCGCCCTCCTACGGTGCCTCGCTCATACTGCGGGCGCCCTTCGCGCTGCCCGGAAGCCTCGCGGGAGGCAGCAGCCTACTGATCTACCGGCTCGCAGCGCTCCCCTGCCTGCTGGCGATCGGCGCGCTGGGCGTCTGGCTCGCGGCGGACCTGCGCCGCGCCGGCGGCGGCCTGGTCGCGGCCACCGCGGTGGTCGCGCTGTGCGCCGCCAACCCGATCACCTACCGAGTGCTGCAGATCGGGCATCCCGAGGAGCTGCTCGGCGCCGCGCTCTGCGTCGCCGCCGTGCTGCTTGCCCAGCGCGGGCACGCCACCTGGGCCGGATTGGCGCTCGGCCTGGCGATTGCGAACAAGGAATGGGCGGTGCTCGCGATCGGCCCCGTGCTGGTCGCCCTGCCGGCCGCCCGCTGGCGCGCGCTGATTGTGGCTGGCGTCGTCGCGGGCGCCCTGCTCGCCCCGTTGTGGCTCTACTCGGCGACGCCGGCCTCCGGAACCGCACGGCTGATCGTGTCCGACACCGGCGACCTCTTCCATCCGTTCCAGGTCTTCTGGTTCTTCGGTACGCCCGGCCACTGGATCCCCGCGATGGCTCCCTATATCCAGAAGGGCTTCCGCACGCCCCCCGCCTGGCTTGGCGGCAGGGCGCACATGCTGATCGTCTGGCTGGGCCTGCTGCTGTCGTTCCTTGCGCTGCGCCGCCACATCCGCCGGGCGGATGCGCTGCTGCTGCTGGCGCTGGTGCTCCTGCTGCGCTGCTGGCTGGACCCGTGGGACAACGTCTACTACCCGCTGCCCTTCATCGTGGCGCTGCTCGCGTGGGAGACCAGCGTCGCCCGTCGCCCGCCGTTCGCCGCCGCCGCCGCGACGGTCGCAACGTGGCTGATCTTCTGGTATCTGCCCAACCACATCGGCGCCGACGCGCAGGCGCTCTCGTTCCTCGTGCCGTCGACGCTGACGCTCGCGGCGATCGCCGCCGTCGTCTACCGCCTCAAGCCTCTGCGCCGCGGCGCCCCCGCGCCCGCAGCGCTGCTCAGTCGAGCACCAGCAGTTCCTTCGTGAAGCCGCTGAGGATCTGCACACCTCCTTCGCGGACGACCACGAGGTCCTCGATCCGTACGCCCAGCTCATCCGGCAGGTAGACGCCCGGCTCGGCTGTCACGACGTTGCCGGTGGCGAGCACGTCCTCGCTGATCCGCGTCAGGCGCGGCGCCTCGTGGATCTCGAGCCCGACGCCGTGGCCGAGCCCGTGGCCGAAGCGCTCGCCGAAGCCGGCCTGCTCGATCACCGCGCGCGCCTTCGCGTCGGCCTCGCGTCCGACGACCTGAGGGGCGATCCCTGCGAGCCCGGCCAGCTGCGCCTCCGCCACCACCTCATAGATCTCGCGCGCACGCGCGGACGGCTCGCCGACCGCCACGGTGCGCGTGCAGTCGGAGCAGTAGGAGTCGACGACCGCGCCGATGTCAAACGTCACGAGCACGCCGCGCTCGATCGCGACGTCGCGGGGCTGGGCATGAGGCAGCGCGCCGTGAGCGCCGGAGGCGACGATCGAGGGGAAGCTCGGCCCGCTCGCGCCGCGCAGGCGCATCTCATGCTCGAGCGAGATCGCGAGCTCGCGCTCGGTGCGACCGCTCAGGCGCCCGGAGAAGAGCCAGTCGAAGATCGAATCGACCAACGCCGCAGCCGCCGCGATCGACTCGATCTCCCGCTCGTCCTTGACCGCGCGCAGCCGTTCGATGAGACCCGCCGAGGCGACCAGCTCGACCCCCGGACCGGCAAGCTCCCCCAGGCGCGCGTGCCTGCGCACGGTCGTGGCTGCGTCATCGAAGCCAACCCGGCCGGCCGGCAGCGAGCCGGCCACGGCCTCGAGCAGGTCGCCTGTGGCGATCTCGCACTCGAATGCCTGATCGACCTCGGCCTCCGCCTGCGTGGCGTAGCGGAAGTCGGTGAGGAACCGGCCCGAGCCGTCCGCGCTCACGAGCGCGAGTCCGTTCGAGCCCGAGTAGCCGGTCAGATAGCGCAGGTTCGCGGCGTCCTCGACGATCAGAGCGTCAAGCTGCGCGGCCGCGATCAGCTCGCCGAGGCGCGCCGGGCGCCCGACGCGCGCCGCGCCGCTCACCCGTCCAGCTCCTTGCTCAGCCGCACGAGCGCCTCACGGTATCCCTCGACGCCCTGGCCGCTCACGCAGGCGAGCACCAGGTCGCGCACGACCGAGACCTGCCGCCACGCTTCGCGCTCGTCGAGCTTGGAGAGGTGAACCTCCACGGCGGGCAACCCGGCGATCTCCAGCGCATCGTGGATCCCCCACGAGTAGTGCGTCCACGCACCCGGGTTCAGCAGGACCCCGTCAGCGCGCGCCGGCAGGTCGTGCAGCAGCTTCACGTACTCGGCCTCCGAGTCGGTCTGGGCGCAGTGCACCTCGAGCTCGAGCTCGCGCCCGAACTCGGTCACGCGCCGCTCGAGCTCCAGCAGCGTCAAGCCGCCGTAGTGCGCCGCGTCGCGGCGGCCCAGCATGCCCATGTTGACGCCGTGGAGCACCGCGACCCGATTGCGCACGGGGCTCATGCGCAGAGCTCCGCCAGGGCGGCGTCGAGTGCGTCGCGCGCGACCTCGCGGCCGGCGACGACCGCTCCGGGCCCCTCGACGAGCACGAACGGCACGCGGTCGCCGACACGCTTCTTGTCGCGCTCGGTGGCCAGCGCGACCGCCGTCGAGTCGACTCCCTCGGCCCGGATCGGCAGGCCGTGCGCGCTCAGCAACTCGGCGACGCGCGCCCGCATCTGCGGCTGCTGCGACAGCGACAGCGCCGCAAGCAGACCGAGCCCAACGGCCTCCCCGTGACGGTAGCGGCCATATCCGGTCGCGGTCTCGATCGCGTGCCCGACCGTGTGACCGAGGTTCAGCACCTGCCGGCGGCCCTCGTCACGTTCATCGGCCGCGACGATCGCAAGCTTGCAGCGCGCGCAGCCGAAGATCACGTCGTCGTCGATCGGCAAATCTGCCTCGATCCGCTCCCACAGCTCTCCCCCGGCGATGATCGCCGTCTTGATGACCTCAGCGTACCCCGCCGCGGCCTCTGACGTGGGGAGGGTTGCGAGCGTCGCGGGATCCACCAGCACGGCGGCCGGCTGGTGGTAGGCGCCGACGTAGTTCTTGGCCTCCGGCAGATCGATGCCGGTCTTGCCTCCGTAGGCCGAGTCGACCTGGGCCACGAGCGTGGTGGGGACCTGCACGACCCCCACACCGCGCTGGTAGGTGGCCGCGCAGAAGCCGGCGAGGTCGCCGACCACGCCGCCGCCGAGCGCGACCAGCTGATCGGCGCGGGTCATCCCCTCGCGCGCCAGCTCGCGCCAGACCTGCTCCGCGCTGGCCAGCGTCTTGGCCTGCTCGCCCGCCGCAATCACGATCGTGGCAGCCTGCTCGCCGACTGCCGAAAGCCAGAGCGGCGCAACGTGCTCGTCGGTGACGCAGAACCGTCGCGCCGGAGGATCGGCCGGCGGCCACAGCCCGGCGCCGAGCACGCCGCGCCCGAACCACACCGGATACTCGCCGGAGCCGCTGGTCGCCCACAGCAGGCGCGTGCCGGCGGGAGCCTCCCGCAATCGTTCCACGGCGTCGTGCACGCGCGCGAGACTCACCCGCGGCCCGGCTGGAACGACGGCGTCGGCCACCTCGGCGTAGAGCGCCAGCCGGGCCCGGTGGCGCTCGTCGAAGCTGGCGCGGTCGCGTGCCAGCGGCCGGTTGGAGTCTCCGGCGCGCCGCCATGCGAGGTCGGGATCCACATCCAGCCAGACGACGAGGTGGCCGGCGAGCGCTGCGCGCACGCGTTCGGAGGTGACCGCGCCGCCGCTCAGCGACACCACCTGACCGTGGCCCGCCGCGGCGAGCAGCTCGCACGCGACGCGCTCCTCGAGCTCGCGAAAGGCCGGCTCGCCGTCGCGCGCGAACAGCTCGGCGATGCTCGCACCGGCGCGCTGCTCGATCACGCTGTCGAGGTCGCTGACCTCCAGGTTGCGCTCGTTGGCGAGCCGCAGCGCCGCGGTGGTCTTCCCCGCGCCCATGAAACCAACGAGCACGATTGCGCCGCCGGCGTTCGAAGTCATTGAGATGACTTCTTCACCGGATCCGCGCTCGATACGCCGCCAGGGCAGTCCGCACGTCGTCGATGTGATCACCGCCGAACTTGCGCCGGTAGGCGTCGGCGAGCACGAACGCCACCATCGCCTCGCCCACCACCCCGGCCGCAGGGACGGTGCAGGAGTCGGTCCGCTCGCGCAGCGCCTGACCGGGCTCGAGCGTCGCGATGTCCACCGAGCGCAGCGGCTTCGTGAGGGTCGGCAGCGGCTTCATCGCACCGGCGACGATCAGCGGCTCGCCGTTGGTCATCCCCCCCTCCAGCCCGCCCGCGTGGTTGGTCTCACGGTGAAAGCCGCGCTCCGGGGAGTGGAAGATCTCGTCGTGGGCGAGCGAGCCCGGCCTGCCGGTCAGGGCGAAGCCCTCGCCGAGGTTGACGCCCTTGACGGCCTGGATCGAGCAGATCGCGCCGGCGAGGCGCCCGTCGAGCCGCTCCTCCCAGGAGACGTGCGAGCCGAGCCCTGTGACCAGGCCGTAGGCGCGCACCTCGAACACGCCGCCAAGCGATTCGTTGGCCTTGCGCTGCGCGTCTATGTGCTCGACCATCGCGCGCGAAGCCTCGGCGTCGAGGCAGCGCACCGGCGAGGAGTCGACATCGGCGAAGGCTTCGAGCGCCAGGGGCTCCGCATAGTCGGGCGCGGCGACGGCGCCGATCCGGCGCACGTGCGAGACGATCTCGACGCCGAGCGCCCGCAGGAACGTCTTGCACACGGCGCCACCGGCCACACGAGCGGCTGTTTCGCGGGCGCTGGCGCGCTCCAGCACGTCGCGCACGTCGCTGAAGCCGTACTTCTTCGCGCCTGCGAGGTCGGCGTGGCCGGGCCGGGGAAGGTGCACCTCCTCGAGCGCAGCCTCGACCGGCCAGGGGTTCATCCGCTCCTCCCAGTTGGCGTAGTCGCGGTTGCGCACCCACAGCGCGATCGGCGAGCCGAGCGTGCGGCCGTGGCGCACCCCGGCCGTCGGCTCGGCGGTGTCCTGCTCGATCTTCATCCGTCCGCCGCGGCCATGGCCGAGCTGGCGGCGGGCCATGTCACGGTTGATCGCGTCACGGTCGAGCTCGAGGCCGGCCGGGAGCCCCTCGAGCAGGCAGGTGAGGCCGGGGCCGTGCGACTCGCCGGCCGTGATCATCCGCAGCAGCGCCATCGGCTGCCCAGTCTAGATGTCAGTGACCGGGACTGACCGCGAACGCGATCGCCTGGGCCTGGCTGTCGGTGCCACCGGACGCGCCGGAGGCGCCGCTGGCGCCCGTGGCGCCGTGAGAACCGGTGGAACCGGTCGAGCCGCTGTTGCCCGAACCACCGCCCGGGACCGAGTGGTGAACCAGCGCGCCGAGCTTAGAGTCAAAGCTGAGTGTGGCGAGCTCGGTCGAGTTCGACAGCGGAAGCAGGGTCTGGCCGGCCGTCGAGACGGCGTTGCGCGCGGCGGTCGCGGCCGAATCCGACGAGTAGTCGGTCGCGCCGATCGACACGAGCTCGAAGCTGAAGGTGGCGATCAGCGCCGAGTTGGCGGTCGGGTAGAGGCTGAGCCCCTGCCCCGGCGAAAGCTCGACGATCTGACAGTCGCTCGCGCTCGGCAGGCAGGTCAGACCGGTTTCCTTGCTGGACACGGCGATCGCGCTGGTGAACAGGAACGCGGCCTTCTGACCGCCCTGCAGCACGCCGAGGAAGATCACCTCGGGCGACTCCGCGTCCGGCAGCGGCGCGAGACGCACGACGTCGCTGAGCACATGCACGCCGGTCGCGTCCTTGGTGTCGATGTCGACGCTGTAGGCCTGGTCGGACTTGAGCGTGGCAGGCCCGGTCACCGGCGTGCCGCTGGCCGGCGAGGAGCCGCTCGAGCCGGTCGCACCGGTGGCGCCGCTTCCCGGAGTCGACGCTGGCTTGCTTGCCTTCGGAACCGTCGGCGTCTTGGTGGTCGGCTTGGTGGCCGGAGTCTTCGTCACCGTCGTGGTCGTCGTCGTCCGGGTGCTCACCTTGCCGGCGCTCCCCGAGGCCGCCTGGGTCGACCCGCTCGCGCTGCCCGTGGACTCGCGGAACGGGTTGGGCTCGGAGCCGTGTCGCGTGGTCGTCGTCACCGTTGCGGTGTCGAGCGACGCGAGCTCCTGCCCCGGGGGCTTCACGCCCGCCGGTGGGACGACGGGCGCCGTTGCGACGCCAACCGGCGGCGGCGGCGTGACCTTGCTGAGGGTCATCGAAGCGACGATCGGGATCGCCAAAGCAAGCACCGCAAGGACGAGCACGGCAGGAAAGATCTGTCGTTCGCGAAGGTCAGCCTGGACGGCGCGCAGGAACCTCATGGGGTCACCGCCCCACTCGCGCCGGTCGCGCCGGTCGGGCCAATCGGTCCGGCCTGCTCGTACACCACCGCGCTGACGCTCGCGTTCGTGCTGCTGGGCGGCGACGGCTCGAGCGAGACCGAGTGGATCGTGAACAGCCGGCCGTCGGCGTCGAGCGTCGTGCCGTCGACCTTCGCGAGGTCGTCGACCTCTTTGAGGAAGTTCTGGAGGTTGCCGTAGGTCGAGTTGAACTCGAAGCTCAGCGTCAGTCCGGTCGCGCCGGCCGCGCCCGCGGCCGCCCCCTGCACGCTGAGGTTGTGGAAGTCCACCTTCGTGCCCGCGAGATTGACGATCGTCCGCACGAGCGCCGCCTCCTGAGGCGTCACCGGGATCGCGCGCAGCGCGGCCTCGATCTGGTGCACGTGCCCGACATAGCCGGCAACCGCGACGCGGGAGCTGGCGAGCTGGGCCTGCGCGGTCTGGAGCGACTCCCGCTCGCCGGCGATCTGGCCCGACAGCGTCGTCACCTGATTGCGCTCCGGCGAGACGACAACCAGCCACATCGCGGCGATCACCGCGATGGCGGCCACCACCGCCAGCACCAGACGGTCTCGGACCTTCATCCCGTCACCTGCTGCTTGGAGGTCTGGGTGATCGTGGCGCTCGACCCGGACGAGGTCGACACGGTCTGGGCGCCGCTGGAGGAGCCCGTCGACGGCTTGGTGGACGGCACCGTGTAGGAGCCCGTATAGGTCAGATCGACGGCGAAGGCGACGTAGGGACAGCTGCCGTTGTTGGCCTCGGAATCCTTGGCGGGAACCTTGCCCGTTGCTCTGCCGTTCTCCGTCGAGGTCTGGAGCTGCACGTCCGAGACGCCCGGGATCGCAGCGAGGTTGATCAGCACGGACGGGATCTCGGCCTGCTTGCTGGCGCAGCCTTCGAGCACGAACTCGGGCGTGCCGGTCGGACTGGCGTTGCCGGCCACCGTGCCGTCATTGGCGCTGAACGAGGTCAGCGTGACATCCGAAGGCAGTGCGAGCGCGAGTTGCTCCATCGCGTCCGGCCAGTCGAACCGCTGCTGGGCGAGCGTCAGCGCCTGCTCCGTCTGTTGCGCGCTGATCGTCGCGAAGCTCACGTAGGGGGCGAGCTGCTGGTTCTGCTCGTCGACCGCGGCGACCTGCTGCGTCAGCGACGCGAGCTGGCCCTTGCGCTGCGCGACGCTCTGAACGGCGAACGCGTACACGACCCCGAGCACGACCAACACGGCGAGGCCTGCGGTGAGGACGTACACGACACCGCCGGAACGACCGGCGAGACCGCCGGCGCCGCGGCGCTCCTCTGCGGGAATCAGGTTGACGGCTCTCACTTCGGCCCCTCCATCACAGACAGGCCGGCGGCGACGGCGAGGCGGCTCATCGGCACGTGCCCGGCAGCGCCGGGCGACGCGAGCGCGACCTCGCCACGCGTGATCGGAAGGTCGAGCTCGCGCGACAGCGCGTGGTCGAACCCGGGAAGATCCAGCGCGGGCCCGGTCAGGACGGCGCGCGAGACCGGCTCCTCGCCGCGCGAGGAGCGGTGGAAGTCAAGCGAGTTGCGGACCTCGGCGGCGATCCGGCGAATCCCGTCGGCGAGTCCCGTGCGTGCGACCTCGAGCTGATCCGGGGTGGCGACGACCCCCGGGTGCTCGACCGGCGATCCCGGCGCGGCCATGCCCGCCGAATCGGCGGTCGCGGCGGCGGCGACCATGCGACGGGCATCGGCGAGCGGGACGCCCACACTTGCCGCGACCTCGCTGACGATCTGCTCGACGCCGGTCGTGATCACACGCGTGAACTGGCATGTCGACCCGCTTGCGATCGCGAGGTTCGTCAGCCCGCCGATCGAGAGGTAGAGGACCTGCTCGCCGTCGGGGACGTCCATCGGCCGCAGCGCGCGGATCATGCCGAACGCGGCTAGATCGACGCCCTCGGGCCGCAGTCCGGCCTCGCGCGCCGCGAGCAGCATCCGCTCGACCATGTCGCGGCGAGCGGCGACCAGCAGCACCTGCATGCGCGGTCCCGCCTCGGTCTCGGCGATGCCGAGCGAGTGGTAGTCGAGCACGACGCTCTCGATCGGCATCGGGATCTCGTCCTGCGCCTGGAACTGGACGGCGCTGTCAAGCTCCTTCGGATCGGTGATCGGCGGCAGTTCGATCTGGCGCATGACGATTCGCTGGTTGGCGATGCCGATGCGCACGCGGCGATCCAGCCCGCTGCCGTCGAAGAGGTCGGCGAGCGCCGCGGCGAGCGCGGTGACGTCGCTGACCTCGCCGTCACGCACCAGGTTGGGCGGGATCGGCTGGCCGGCCGCCCGCTCGACCACGACGTGGCCGTTCAGCCGGCTCTGCACCGCGATCAACTGGCCCGGCTCGATCTCGAGCCCCACGAGCGTTTGCGTGCGACGTCCGACGCCGGCACCGCGGCGCGAGTGCGCGCGGCGGGCGGGAGCCTCGTTCGCGGCGGACGGCGTCCGCTTGAAGGAGATCGGCTGTTTGAGGAGTTCGAGCATTGCTTGGCGGCGTCTCGGGCGTCAGCGGCGCGCTGCGCCCTGCCCAATGACCTCATCGACCGTTTGCCTAGAGGTCATTAGTCCTTCAGCCCAAAAGGTGCAGGTACGCAGCGATCATTGCGTGGCCGGCGAACAGGGCAACCAGGCCGCCGAGCGCGAGCGACGGGCCGAACGGAACGCCGACACCACGGCGATCGCCCGGCTCGCGGCGTGCCAGCACCACCAGCCCGATGAGGATGCCCGCGAGCAGCGCGATCAGCAGCGCCGGCGCGACGGACGAGCCGAGCAGCAGGCCCATCACCGCGGCGAGCTTCACGTCCCCCATGCCCATGCCGCGCGGCGAGGCGACCGCCGCGAGGCCGAAGAAGCCTCCGGCTGCGGCGCCGGCGATCAGGCGGTTCAGCTCTCCGGACGGGTCAAGGGCACTGCCGAGCACGATCGCGAGCACGGCCGCCGGTCCGGTGATCCGGTTGGGAATCAGGTGGCAGTCGAGGTCGATCAGCGCGACCGGCACGAGCACCAGCACGGTCAGCACGCCGAGCGCGATCGCGCCGGCGCTCGAGCGGCTGAGCACCACCCCGGCGCACAGCGCCGCGGTCGCGCCCTCGACGAGCGGGTAGCGGGCCGAGATCGCCGCACGGCAGGCGCGGCAGCGGCCGCGCAGCCAGATCCAGGCGAGCACGGGCACGTTGTCGTAGGGCTTCACCGCCGTGTTGCACGATGGGCAGTGAGAGCCCGGGGTCAGCAGCGACTCGTGGCGCGGCAGGCGGTAGATCACCACGTTGAGAAACGAGCCGACAACGGCCCCCATCAGCGCGGCGATGATGATCTCGAAAGCTGTCATGCCTCTGATTCACCTATCGGCACCAGGCGCCGCGGCGTTGACCCCACGCACAAAAAAGGACGGGGCGGCCGGATGGCCGCCCCGTCCAGGGATTGATCGCGAGACTGTGGACTTACCAGCTGCCGGTCGTACCAGCCGTGTTGTACACACAGCCGCCGACGACACCACCCGCGGGCTCGCTTGGTGCGCCCGCGCCCTGACACGTGCGGGTCAGGCCGCCGGTTGAGCTGCGGTTGATGCTGAACGTGTCACCGGTGGTCGAGGTCGTCGTCACGGTATACGTGTTGGAAGTCACCGTGACGCCCGACAGGTAAGCGTTGCCGTTGCCCGAGGTGATCTGGATCGTCGCCTCATAGCCCTGCAGCGCCGCCGGAGTCGCCGAGGAGTAGCTGCCGTTGTTGTCGGTGGCGAGCGTCTCGATCGCGACCTGGGCGGTGTGGGCAAGCTCCTTCGCCGCGGCGTCGGAGGCCTTGCTCTTCTGGTTCAGGAACGACGGGATCGCGATCGCGGCAAGAATGCCGATGATCAGGATCACGACGAGTAGTTCGATGAGGGTAAACCCTCGTTCATCCTTTGCGCGCTGGCGCAGCTTGAACAGCATTGAATCCTCCTGGATCCGAGTGTTGTTATCGGCGCCAGCGCCACACACGACTACAGTCACACACCCTTGGGTGCTGGCCTTCCTTACCCGCTCTATCGACTAGGGGCGTGAGAAGCTTGAGCGCCTGCAGGAAGTTTTAGACGCCTCGACGAGGCCCTTTTGGAGCCCGTTTGACCGCTTCGCGGCGGCGTCGCCCGCTCAGCCGGCGTCGGGCGGGTGCTGCTCGCGCCAGTGCGCCTGGGCGTCGTGGCCGGGCAGCACGACGCCGCCGCCGTCACACCACGGGCAGCTGAGCTCGTGCGGTTCGCCGCCCAGGCTGGAGATCACCGTGCCGGTCCCGCGGCAGGCGCTGCAGCTCTCCGGTGCGCTCGGTTCGGCGGCTTCTTCGCTCACGGCCAGCGAGCCTAGTGGTTGACGGCCGCCGGGCGCGCCGCGAGCGCGGGCGCCGTGCGATCATCGCGCTCCTCGTGGCCCTCGCAGCTTCAGCAGCGCCGTTGCGCAGCCGGCGCCGCTGGCCGGAGATCGCAGCGCTCGTCACGATCACGGCGTTCGCCGCCGCGCTGCGCCTGTGGTCGCTCGCGAAGGTGCCGTCGGACCCCTTCTACGACGCCTCGGTCGCCAGCATGCCGCTGTCGCTGCACAATTTCCTGCTCGGCGCCTACGACCCGGGCGGCAGCCTCGCCGTCGACAAGCCGCCGCTTGACCTCTGGCTTCAGGTCCTCAGCACCCAGCTGTTCGGCTTCGGCTCCTTCACGCTGAAGCTCCCCTCCGCGCTCGCCGGCACGGCCGCGGTCGCGGTGCTCTACGACGCAGTTCGCCGCGTGTTCGGCGCGGGTGCCGGCGTGGCCTCGGCGCTCGCCCTGGCGACGCTGCCGATCGCGCTGCTGACGGCCCGCAGCGACACGGTCGACGCGGCGGCGATGGCGCTCAGCGTGGTCGCGCTGTGGCTGCTCGTGCGTTTCGCGGCGGACGGGCGCTCGCGCTGGTGCTACCTGGCCGCGGCGGCGATGGGCCTCGCGTTCAACGTCAAGCTCTTTGAGGGGATCGTGGGCCTGCCGGCCCTGATCCTGTTTGGATTTCTCGTGTGTCGCGAACGGCGCCTGGTGAGGCTTGCGACTGCGGGCGCGATCTTCGTCGCCGTCTCGCTGGCGTGGCTGGTGATGACGCTGTTCTTCCCCGCCTCGCAGCGCCCCTACGCGATCGGCTCGACCAACGGCAGCGCCTGGAACGCGACCTTCGTGTTCAACGGCTGGGACCGCATCGCGGGGAACGCGACCCAGTCGGCGCTGAACGCACAGCTTCCGGTGAGCGCGCTGCATCCGGCCAACAACAGCGAGGTAGCCCGCTCGGCGGTGCCGATCGGCTCGCCCGCGGTGCTGCGGCTGTTCGACCACGACGGGCCGCTGTCGGGGCTGCGGCTCGGCTTCATGCTGCTCGTCGCGCTCGCGCTCGGCGTGCCGGCGCTCGTCTGGACGATTGCGCGGGCGCGCGGGCCGGACGCCCGTGTCGAGGTCGCGTTGGCCGCCTCGCTGCTGCTGTGGCTGGCGATCGGCGTCGTCCTCTACAGCGCGATGGCGCGCCTTCATCCCCGCTACACCGAGGGCTTCACGCCCGCCGTCGCCGCGGTCGCGGGGATCGGCGTCGCCTGGGCGCTCCGCGACGGCCTCTGGCAGCGCCTGCTGACGGTCCTCACGCTCGTCGGGCTGACGCTGTACGCCCGCTACCTGCTGGGCGGCGGGACGAGCGACTTCCGCATCGGCGCGATCGGCGCGATCGCCGCCGCGGCGGCGCTGCTCGTGCGCCGCGAGCGCGTCCGCGTGCCGCTGCTCGCCGCGGGGCTGGCGCTCGCGACGCTGGCGCTGCCGCTGCAGGTCGATGCGAGCCTGATCGCAAACCACGAGTTCGACAGCGGGCGCACCGGCGCGATGGGCGCGACGACGGTCGCGCGCATCAGCCGCTACATCGACACGCATGGTGGCGCCAACACGCGCTACGAGTTCGCCGCCGCGGACCCGACCGAGGTCGCCGCGCTGATCCTCCACGATCGCCGGCCGATCCTGTCATTGACGTCCTACGACGCCCACGAGCTGCTCCCGATCGGACGCCTGAAGGCGCTGATCGCCGGCGGCGAGCTGCGCTTCGCGCTACTTGACGGTGGCTGCAACCCGCGCGGCGGCGCGCAGAGTCCGGCCTGCTCCCCCGGCGCGGCGTGGGTGCGCACGCACGGCCTCGACGTTTCGCGCCGCGCGGGCCTCGGTCACGCTCACGTGCTTTACCTTCTACGAACGCGCTAGCTTCCGGGCATGAGCACGCAGGCACCGCCGAGCCTCTCGATCCTCGTCGTCGACGACGAGAGTTCGCTGCGCGACACGCTCACCCACTCGTTCACGCGCGAGGGCCACCGCGTGCAGGCGGTTGCCGACGGCAACGAGGCGATCGCGCTGGCCGGCGAGTCGCATTTCGACGTCATCCTGCTGGATGTGGCGCTCGGCGCCGGCCCGAACGGTTACGAGGTCTGCCGCACGCTGCGGGCGCGCCGCAACGTCGTGCCGATCATCATGCTGACCGCGCTCGACAGCGAGGCCGACGCCGTGCAGGGACTCGAGGCGGGGGCCGACGACTACGTCACCAAGCCGTTCGGACTGGCCGAGCTGCGAAGCCGCATCCGGGCGGTGCTGCGGCGCTCCGGGCCCCGCTCGCTCGGCGGCGAGCGACTGGCGGCCGGACCCGTCACGCTCGACCGCGCGCAGCGCGAGGTCACGCTCGGGGGCGTGCCGGTCCGCCTGACGTTCTCGGAGTTCGAACTGCTCGCGTGCCTGATGAACGAGCCGGGGCGGCTGTTCAACCGCCAGGAGCTGCTGCGCGCGATCTGGGGCGACTCCGCCTACCGCGACCCGCGCGCGATCGACGTCCACATCCGCCACCTGCGAGAGAAGCTCGAGACGACCCCCGAGGAGCCCCACCTGATCGTCACCGTCCGCGGAGCCGGATACCGCTTTGCGGAGGGGTAGCGACCCGCTCGTCGCTCGCCCGCGGCTTCGGTTCGGCCTGCGGCCGCGCCTGCTCGGCGCGCTCGTCCTGGTCGCCGCGGCGACGCTCGCCGCCGCGGCGCTGACGCTGCTGGCACCGCTCGAGTCGCAACTGAAGGCCAACAGCCTCACGCTCACCAGGGCCGACGTGCTCGGCGCCAAGACGCAGCTCGGGATCATCCCACTGCTCGACGGCCAGCCCTGGGTGTTGCGAATGCGCCAGGTCGCGGACACGATCCAGGACCAGGACGATCTCGACGGCGTGGTGGTGTGGACGGCTTCGCTCGGGCACATCGCCGACACCGACCCGCGCCACTACCGCGACGTGTCGGCGGCGCTGGCGGTCCGCGCCTTTGCCCACCCCAAGAGGCTCGCCAACTCGACGGCCGACAGCGTGCTCGCGGTCGCGGGGCGCTTCCGCGGTCAGGGAACCACGCCGGGCAACGGCCCGTATTACGTGGTCGAGGTCTTCAAGGCGATCGACTACGTCGGCACTGCCGACGGCGTCGTGCGTTCCGCCTTCCTCTATGCCGCGCTGGTCGGGCTGGCAGTCGCGCTGCTGCTGGGGATCGCGCTCTCCGCGCGCCTGCTGCGCCGCCTGCGCCTGCTTCAGGACGCGAGTCGCAGCCTGGACGAGCGCGACCTTGGCACGCTGGTCGTGCCCCACGACGTCGTCTCCGACGAGATCGGCGAGCTGGCGCGCGGTTTCGCGACGATGCACGCGAGGCTCCGCCAGCAGGAGGATGCGCGGCGGGCCTTCGTGGCGACGGCCTCGCACGAACTGCGCACGCCGCTGACCTCGCTGGACGGGATGCTCGAGCTGCTCGCCGACGACCTCGCCCGCGACCCGATCGACCTCGTCGACGCCCGTGAGCGGGTCGCGCGCGCGCAGGAGCAATCGCGGCGCCTGAGCGGCCTCGCCTCCGACCTGCTCGACCTCAGCCGGCTCGACGCGCCGCTGGAGCTGCGCAGCGAACCGGTCGAGCTCGCCGAGACGGCGCGTGCCGTGGCGGCCGAGTTCGACGCGCGCGCACGCGAGCGCGACATCTCGATCTCACTCGACGAGCACGGCGCGCAGTCCTGGGCGCAGGCCGACCCTGGTAGCGTCGCGCGGATCGTGCGGATCATGCTCGACAACGCGCTGCGCGTCGCGCCGGCGCGATCGACCGTCGAGATCCGTGTCGGCGTCGACGGCGCGCCGGCGATCGAGGTGGCCGACGCCGGCCCCGGCGTGCCCGAAGCCGAGCGCGAGCTGATCTTCGAGCGCTTCAAGCGCGGCAGCGGCCGCGGCGGCGAGGGCGGCTTCGGACTCGGCCTGGCGATCGGAGCTGAGCTCGCCGCGCGCATGCAGGGCGCCCTCGAGTTGCGCGACGGCGACGGGCCGGGCGCGACCTTCCGCCTCACGCTGCCCCCGGCGAGCCACTGATGCCGCTGAGCGCCTTCGTGGAGCGCGCGCGCGTCGCCGGCCGGTTCGGGATCGACACCGAGTTTGTCGGCGAGGGCCGCTACCGCACACTGCTGTGCGTGATCCAGGTCGTGGTCAGCGACGAGGAGGGTCTCGAGGTGGTGGTGCTCGACGCGCTCGACGAGCTGACCGACCTGCGGCCGCTCGCCGAGCTGCTCGCCGACCCACAGGTCGAGGTCGTCGTGCACGCCGGGCGCCAGGACGTCGCGCTGCTGCGCCGCTGCGCGAAGACCGAGGTGACGAGGATCTTCGACACCCAGATCGCCGCCGGCTTCGCCGGCCTGTCCGCCCAGGCCGGCTACGACACGCTGCTGCGCGAGGTGCTCGGGATCCGCGTGCAGAAGACGGCCAGCTACACGCGCTGGGACCGCCGGCCGCTCGACGCCGAGCAGCTCGCCTACGCGCGTGAGGATGTGCTGCACCTGCTCGAGCTCGCCTCCGAGCTCCAGCGGCGCCTGCTGGATGGCGACCGGCTCGCCTGGGCGATCGAGGAATGCCGTTACCTCGAGACCGTGACCGACGCGCGCGACGCCGACACCGTCTTCGCGCGGCTGCCGCGCGTCAACTCGCTGAGCCCGAGTGCGCGAGCGATCGCGCTCGAGCTGGTGCGCTGGCGCGAGCAGATCGCCGAGACGCAGGACCGGCCGGTCTCGACCGTGTTGAACGACGCCGCGCTGGTCGAGCTGGCAAAGCGGGCGCCGCGCAGCGCCGAGGCACTCGAGGGCGTCCGCGGCGTCAACCCCGGCAGTCTGCGCCGCCGCGGCGACGATCTGCTCGCCGCGATCGCACGCGGCGCCGCGAGCCCGCCGATTGCTGTCGAGGCCGAGCGGCGCGAGCCGAGCACCCCGCTCGACGGCCCCCAGATCGCGCTCGCCGAGGCGCTCGTGCGGGCCCGCGCCCTCGCGGCCGGGCTCGCCTACGAGCTGATCGCCGCCCGCGCCGACCTCGCCGCGATCGTCTGCTGCGCCCGCTCCGGCCAGCCCGAGCCCGACGTCCGCACGCTCGCCGGCTGGCGCCGCGAGGTCGTCGGCGAAGAGCTGCTCGCCCTGCTTCGTGGCGAACGCGCGATCGCGATCGCCCCCGACGGCCGCCTGGACATCACGCAGCCCACCCACGCCACATAACCGTGTGGCGAAGGCGGGGTCTGCAAGCGGCTCACGTCAGGATCTGACCGGCGAGGGCCGGCAGATCCTTATTGAACCTCGTTGTAGACCTTGAACAGCGGCAAATACATCGCGATCACGATGAAGCCGACCATGCCGCCGATGAAGACGATCATCACCGGCTCGATGATCGAGGTCAGCGCCTTGACGGACGCCGCGACCCGCTCCTCGTAGAAGTCGGCGATCTTTGCGAGCATCCAGTCGAGCTCGCCGGTCGACTCGCCGACCGCCACCATGTGGCTGACCATCATCGGGAAGACGGTGCTCTCGCGCAGCGGCTCGGAGATCGTGCCGCCGCGCTTGACGGAGTCGATCACGTCCCCCATCACGCGGGCCACGACCTCGTTGCCGGCGCTGCGGCCGGTGATGTCAAGCGCCTCGAGCAGCGGCACGCCGGCCGCGGTGAGGGCGGAGAACGTGCGGGCCCAGCGGGCGATCGAGATCTTCTGGACGATGTCGCCGATCTTGAATGGGATCTTCAGGCGTAGCGCGTCCCACTGGGGCCGGCCGGTTGGCGAGCGCTTCCAGCGGGTGAAGCTGAGGATGATCGCGAACGCGCCGCCGATGAAGGCGTACCAGTAGCCGGTGATCGCGTGCGAAACGTCGACGGTGACCTGCGTCATCGCCGGCAGCTGCTGACCCGAGGAGGTGGTCGCGAACTGCTTGAGCACACCTGCGAAGACGGGCACGATGTAGACGACCAGCACGATCATCACGATCAGCGCCACGGACAGCACGACGGAGGGGTAGACCATCGCCGAGCGAACCTGGCGGCGGAGGTTGTCCTCCTTCTCCAGCTGGTCGGCGATCCGCACCAGCGAGTCCTCAAGCACGCCGCCGATCTCACCGGCGCGCACCATCGCGATGAACAGCGGGCTGAAGACCTTCGGGTGGCGGCTCAGCGCGACGCTGAACGACAGGCCCGCCTCGACGTCCTTGCGCACGAGCACGATCACGGCCTTCAGCTTCTTGACCTCCGTCTGCTCCTCGAGCACGAACAGCGCACGGAGGATCGTCATGCCGGATGACACCATCGTCGCGAGCTGGCGCGAGAAGACGGCGAGGTCGCTGAGCGTGATCCGCTCGAACAGCGTGATGTTGATCTCGCGCGAGCGGTGCTTCTCGGCGATCTCGAGGATCACCAGGCCGCGGGCGCGCAGCTGATCGGAGACCGCCTGCTTGCTCTCGGCGTCGACCTGGCCGCGCAACGGCGCGCCGGCCACATCCATCGCCTTGAAGACGTAGGTGCTCACGCGACCAGGGCCACGCCGCCGAGCAGACGGCGCAGCTCGTCGCGGTTGGAGGAGCGCGACTCGGCGAGCTCCTGCGTGATCGTCCCGGCCCGCACGAGCGTCGCGAGCGCAGAGTCCATCGACTGCATGCCCTGCGCCGCGCCCGTCTGGATCACCGAGGGGATCTGGTGGATCTTGCCCTCGCGGATCAGGTTGCGCACGGCGGCCGTCGGCACGAGAACCTCGCACGCGACGCAGCGTCCGGCGCCGTCGGCGGTCGGCAGCAGCTGCTGGGTGATGACGCCCTGAAGGGTGACCGACAGCTGCACCCGGATCTGGGCCTGCTGGGCGGGCGGGAAGACGTCGATTATGCGGTCGATCGTCTGCGGGGCATCCTGCGTGTGCAGGGTGGCGAAGACGAGGTGCCCGGTCTCGGCAGCCGTCAGCGCCGTGCTGATCGTGTCGAGGTCGCGCATCTCGCCGACCAGGATCACGTCGGGGTCCTGGCGCAGCGCGGCCTTCAGGGCCGAAGCGAAGCTGGTCGCGTCGTTGCCGAGCTCGCGCTGGTTGATGATGCAGCGCTTGTGGGCGTGCACGAACTCGATCGGGTCCTCGATCGTGACGATGTGCTCCTCGCGCGTCTGGTTGATCTCGTCGATCATCGCCGCGAGCGAGGTCGACTTACCGGAGCCGGTCGGCCCGGTCACGAGCACGAGGCCACGCGGGCGGCGCGCCAGCTCGTGAACGATGGGGGGCAGGCCGAGCGCGTCGATCGGGACGATCTCGGAGGGGATCAGGCGGAACGCGGCGGCGACCGCGCCGCGCTGGAAGTAGGCGTTGACACGGAAGCGGGCGCGGCCCGGCACGACGTAGGCGAAGTCGAGCTGGAGGTCGGTCTCAAGGCGCCGGCGCTGCTCGGTCGTGAGGATCGAGTAGATGAACTCGCGCGTGTCCTCGGGCGTCAGCCGTGGGTAGTTCTCCAGTGCGACCAGCCGCCCGCGCTGGCGCAGCATCGGCTGCGCGCCGGCGGTGAGGTGGAGGTCGGACGCCTTGCGGTCGACGACCTCGAGCAGAATCTCTGAATACTCGATCGGCACGGGCTCTCTCACGCTCCTATCGGCAGTAGGCCTGGCTGGGTTGAGCTACTGGATGTCGGTGCCCGCGTTGACGACGCGGGCGATCTCCGCCATCGAGGTGCGACCCTGCTTGACCTTGTCCAGGCCGTCGTCCTTGAGGCGGTGCATTCCCTGCACGACGGCCATCTCGAGAATCTCGTCCGAGGACCGGCGCTCGAGCGCCAGCGCCCGGATTTCCGGGCTGACCGTCATCACCTCATAGATCCCGGTGCGGCCGCGATAGCCCGACCCGCCGCAGTGCTTGCAGCCGACCGGCTCGTAGCCCTCGACATCGAACGCGGCCGCATAGCCGTACTCGCGCAGCGTCTCCATCGGCAGGATCACGCGACGCTTGCAGTGGGGGCACAGCACGCGCACCAGGCGCTGGGCGACGACGCAGTCGAGCGCCGAAGCCACCAGGAACGGCTCGATCCCCATCTCGATCAGGCGCGTGATCGAGGTGGCCGCGTCGTTGGTGTGAAGCGTGGAGAGCACGAGGTGGCCGGTCAGGGCCGCCTCGATCGCTATCTGAGCGGTCTCGCGATCGCGGATCTCGCCGACCATGATCACGTCCGGGTCGGCGCGCACGACGGCGCGCAGGCCGGTCGAGAACAGCAGACCGGCCTTGCCGTTGACCTGGATCTGGGTGATCCCGTCGACCTGGTACTCGACCGGGTCCTCGATCGTGATGATGTGGCGGTCGGGGCTGTTGACGTTGTCGAGCGCGGCGTAGAGCGTCGTCGACTTGCCCGATCCCGTCGGGCCGGTCACCAGCACGGCGCCATGGGACTGGGTGTAGGCGCGGTGGAAGCGGGTCAGCTCGGCCTCGGCCATGCCGAGCTCGCCGAGGTCCATCACCACGGCGTCCTTGTCGAGGATCCGCATCACGACGCCCTCGCCGCGAACCGTCGGCACCGTCACCACGCGCAGGTCGACGCGATGTCCGTCGACGGTCAGCCCGACGCGGCCGTCCTGGGGCACGCGCCGCTCGGCGATGTCGAGCTCGGCCATGATCTTCATCCGCGAGACGACGCCCGCCGCCAGCCGCCTCGGCACCGTGGTGACGTCGCGCAGCACGCCGTCGACGCGCAGGCGAACCCGCAGTTCCTCGCCGTCGGGCGTCAGGTGCAGGTCCGACGCGCCCTGCTCGACGGCCTGGCCGACGAGCTGGTGGACGAGGCGCACGACCGGTGCGTCGTCGGCGGTGTCGTGCAGCTCGACGACCGCAGCCTCCTCGGCGCTCCCCTCCTCGCCCTCCTGGACGACGTCGCCGACCCGAGCGAGCCTCGCGATCACGTTCGCGATGTCCTCGCTGGTCGTGACGACGACGCGGATCTGGTAGCCGGTCAGGATCGCGATGTCGTCGATCGCGTGGACGTTGGCGGGGTCCGACATCGCGACCACCAGCGCACGGTCCCCGGCGGTGGCGATCGGCAGCGCGTCGTGGCGCTTGGCGACCTGGGTGGTCACGAGGTGCGCGGCCGCCATGTCGACGTTGAAGACCCCGAGGTCGACGTAGTCGAGCCCGTGGCGCTCGGCCAGTGCGACGGCGACACCCTCGGGGCTGATCGCGCCCCGCTCGAGCAGCACGCGGTCGGCGCTGGTACCGCTGGCGGCGGCGACCTCGATCGCCTCCAGCACCTGCTCGCGCGAGCACAGATTCAGCTCGACGATGACCTCGGTCAGCGACCTGGGCGCACCGCCGCGCCGCGTCGGCGGGCGCACGCCGTTCGCGCCGACGAACCCCTCGGCCTGCTCGGCGGGCTCAACCGCGCGCAGTGCAGTCGACTCTGGAGGCATTTCTCAGGACTCTTCGGCAGCTGCGCGCATCGCCCCAAGCGGCGGCGCAACGCCGGTCCAGCGCTCGAACGACAGAGCGCCCTGGAAGACCAGGATGTCGAGGCCGTTGACGGTTCGTATGCCGAGTTGGCGAGCTGCGATCAGCAATGCGGTCGGGCTCCTGGTGTAGGCGAAATCGATGACGGTTCCAGAGTTCGCCAACACATCGGAATCCAACGCAAGTCTGCTTAGCACTTCGTCGAGCGTGTGCCGCTCGTCCATGCCGACCGTGGTGGCGTTGACGAGCAGCGCGGCGGCCCTCGGACGCTCGATCGGCTCAACCGACAGCTCGCGGGCGAGGGCGCGCGCCCGCTCCGCGCTGCGGTTCCAGACCGCGACCTCGGCGCCCGCCTCGCGGAGCGCCCAAACCGCCGCCCGCGCGGTGCCGCCGGCGCCCAGCACCACCGCGCTTCGCCCCGCGAGCGGCTCGCCGATCGCGGCGAGCAAAGCGGGGGCGTCGGTGTTCTCGGCTTCGATCGAGCCGTCCAGGAGGAAGCTGAGCGTGTTCGCGGCGCCGATCTCGCGCGCCGCGCGCGTCGCGGTGTCCGCGAGCGCCAGCGCGGCCGGCTTGTGCGGGAGCGTCACGTTCGCGCCGACAAAGCCCGCCCCGGGGAGCGCCGCGACCAGCTCGGCGAACAGCTCCGGCGGCACCGGCAGGCGCTGGTAGCTCCAGCCGCGCAGACCCAGCTCCGCGAAGGCCGCGCGGTGCATCTGCGGCGAGCGGCTGTGGGAGACCGGCCAGCCGAGGACCCCCAGCCGTCCCGGGCGAAGCGCCGGCGGGGCGTCGCTCACGGGCATTTCGTCGGCGCGCGGCCGCCGTCGGCGTCGCGTGCGGCGTTGTAGGCCGCCACGTCGGCCTCGAACTGGCTGTAGCTGGTGGCGAAGGCGAGCTCGCCGCAGGTGTTCGGCCTGTCGACGTAGTAGAGGTAGGAGACCGCCGCCGGATCGGCGGCCGCGATCATCGAGGCGAGGCCCGGGTTGCTGATCGGGGTGGGCGGCAGCCCGGTGTGCAGGCGCGTGTTGTAGGGCGAGTCGAGCGCGAGCTGCGAGGCCGTCAGCGGGTGCGTGTAGTCGTTGAGCGCGTAGCGCAGCGTAGCGTCGATACCGAGCGGCATGCCGGCGGCGAGGCGGTTGTAGATCACGGCGGCGACGAGCGGGCGGTCCCCGGCGACCTGCGCCTCGCGCTCGACCATCGAAGCGATGATCAGCACGTCGTAGCGAGTCAGGTGCGCGGCGCGCGCCCTGGCCAGGTTCAGCTGGGCGAAGTTCTCACCGAACGCCTGCAGCTGCTGCGCAACGAGCGCCGTCACGCTGCCGTGCGGGTACTCGAAATAGGTGGCCGGGAAGAGGAATCCCTCCAGTGTGCGCACGTCCGCCGGAGCGCCCCACGCGTGGGGATCGAAGCCGGCGTTGGCCGGCCGCGATGCGACGAGGTAGCTCCCGTGCAGCCCGTCGGCGCTCGCGAGGGCGGCGATCTGGCGGCGCGTGAAGCCCTCCGGGATGGTCACCCTGATCTGGGTCACGGCGGGCGTGCTCGTCAGCAGTGACAGGGCGGCCGCGTAGCTCATGTCGTGGCGCATCGTGATGACGCCGTGGCGCAGCTTGGGGCCGTCCCCGTCCAGTCGCGCGCGCAGGCTGAAGAAGAACGACGAGTCGATCACGCCGTGCGCAGCCAGCACGTCGCCGATCTCACTCGCGTTCGCACCGCTCGGGATGTCCACCGTGACGATGCCGCTGCCGGGACCGCCGAAGGGCTGGAACAGCTCGATCAGAAACCAGGCCGCGAACACCACGATCGCCGCCACCAGCAGCGCGACGACCCGGCGGCGCCTGTAGCGCCCGCGGGCACCGCCGCCCGCGCCGCGGCGGCGAGCCGGGCGTGCGCGAGCCGGGCGTGCGCGAGCCGGGCGTGCGCGCTGGCGCCGGCTTGCGCCGGCCCGCTGCGGCGTGGGCTCAGGCGCCGCGCGTTCCTCGCCCGCCGCGTCGAGCCGGCCTGCACCGGGGTCGTCGTGGTCTTCGTCGTCGCTCATCTGAGGGTGGCGGCGGACGCCGCAGCGTCACTCCTCCGCCGGCACGAGCCTACCGGCCGCGCCCGCGGGCTCCTGCTGCGCGGCGCGGGCGGCCAGCCAGTGCTCGAGCAGGTGCGCCGCGGCCCGCGAGTCCTCGCTCGCACGGCGCGATACATCGCGCTGGGCGAGACGCGTCGTGAGCCGCTCGTCGTGCAGTTCGATCGGTACGCCGCCGCCGAGGCGGCGACCGAGGCGCTCGGCGAACTCGCGCGTCTCGACGGTCTGTGCCGTGTCGGCGCCGCTGAGTGAGAGCGGCAGGCCGATCACGACGAGAGCGACCTCGCGCGCGGCGACCAGCGCGGCGATCGCGGCGAGCCCGGCGCGCGTGCCGGCGGCCGCGATCGGCTCGATCGGCGTGACGATCGTCTCCGTCGGGTCGCAGACCGCGGCGCCGCAGCGCGCGCTGCCGTAGTCGAGCGCGAGCACGCGCACGCCGCTCAGCCCCCGAGGACGGCGGCGACAGCGCTGCGGGCGGCCTCGAGCGCCTCGTCGAGCTTGCCGACCTGATCGCCGCCGGCCTGGGCGAGCGTGTCGCGACCGCCGCCGCCGCCGCCGAGCACCGCCGCCGCAGCCTTCGCGATCTCCCCGGCGCGCAGCCCCCGCTCGACCAGCGGCGCAGCAACGCTGACGACCAGGTGCGCGCGCTCGGCGTGCGCGCCCGCGAGGACGATCACCGCGTCGCCGCCAAGCTTTCCCTTGACGCGATCGGCGATGTCGGGGAGCGCCTTGGGTTCGATCTCGCCGACGTTCGCCGACACGAACGGAACGCCGGCGATCGACTGCGCCGCGGCCGCCAGCGCGGCGGCGTCGAGCCTCTCACCGCGGGCGCTGGGACGGGCAGCGCGTTCGAGCTCCCGTCGCTCCTGCTCGCGCTCGCCCACCACCTCCGCGGCGGCGTCGACCGTCGTACGCAGGGTCGCCGCGATCCGCTCCAGGGCCTCGCTGCGGGCGCGCAGCGCGCCCACGGCCGCGGGGCCCGTCTGAGCCTCGATGCGGCGCACGTTTGCCGCGCTCGAGGTCTCGGCGAGAATCCGAAAGACGCCGATCTCGGCGGTCGAGCGAACGTGCGTGCCGCCGCACAGCTCGCGCGAGAACTCGCCGTCGCCGATCTCGACCATCCGCACGACCTCGCCGTATTTCTCGCCGAACAGCGCCATCGCACCGAGCGCGCGCGCCTCGTCGAGCGTGGTCGTGATCGGTCGCACCGGGTGGTTCTCGAGGATCCAGGCGTTGATCCGGTCCTCGACGTCGCGCAGTTCGGTGTCCGACATCGCGTGCCCGTGGCTGAAGTCGAAGCGGAGCTTGTCCGGCCCGACGTAGGAGCCGGCCTGGCGCACGTGGCCGCCGAGCCGCTCGCGCAGCGCCGCGTGCAGCAGGTGCGTGGCGGTGTGGTTGCACTCGGTCGCGTGGCGCGTCAGACGGTCGACGCGCGCATGGACGCGCTCCCCCGCTTGCAGTTCGCCGTCCTCGAGCACGGCGTAGATCGCCTGGTCCTCGCCGAGCCGGACAACCTCGGCGACCCGCGCGCGGCAGTCGCCATCGGCGCATTCGATCACGCCGATGTCGGAGATCTGGCCGCCGCCGGCGGCGTAGAAGGGAGAATCGGCGAGCTTCAGCAGCACCCGCCCGTTGACGCGCTCCAGCGCCTCCACGGTGGTCGCCTGCTCGGTCGTCTCGTAGCCGACGAAACGCGTCGTAAAGCCGGCGGCGCCGGCGAAGGCGCTCGCCTGGTCGCGATCGGTGGGGGTAGCGCCGCCGGTGGCTGCCGCCTCGTCGTGGCGGCTTCGCCGGCGCTGGTCCGCCATCAACTGATCGAAGGCCGCCTGATCGAGCCCCAGGCCGTCGCGCGCGAGCAGCTCCCTGGTCAGCTCGATCGGGAAGCCGAAGGTGTCGTGCAGACGGAACGCGTCGGCCCCCGCGAGCTCGCCCCCGCCATCCTCTCGCGCGCGCTCGATCAACTCGCGCAACACCACGAGCCCCTGCTCGAGCGTGTGACCGAAGTGCTCCTCCTCAGCCGCGAGCCAGACGTCGATCTGCTCGCGGTGCACGTCGAGCTCGGGGTAGGCGGCACCCATCAGCTCGCGCACCAGCTCGCCGTAGCGCACGAGGAACCCCGGCGCGCAGCCGAGCGAGCGACCGTGGAGCACGGCGCGGCGCATCACGCGGCGCAGCACATACCCTCGCTCGGTGTTCGAAGGCACGACGCCGTCGGCGACCAGGAAGGTCATTCCGCGCGCATGATCGGCGAGCACGCGAAGGCTCCGGTCGACGTCGTCATCGCTGCCGTAGCGACGGCCCGACAGCGTCTCCCCCAGCTCGATCAGGGGGCGGAACTGGTCCGTGTCGAAGACGGTCGGAGCGTCCTGGAGGATCATCGCCATGCGGTTGAGGCCGAGACCCGTATCGATGTTGCGTCCGGGCAGCGGCGTCAGCTTCTCGGGCGGATCCTGGTCGTACTGCATGAAGACGAGGTTCCAGAACTCGACGAAGCGCGCGTTCTCGCCGCCGGGCAGATCGTCGGGGCTGCCGAACTGGACGCCGCGGTCGAGGTAGAGCTCGGAGTCCGGGCCGCACGGCCCGGTCGGCCCGCTCTGCCAGAAGTTGTCGTCGCGACCGAGCGCCACGATCCGCTCGCGCGGCACCCCCACCGCGAGCCACGCCTCGATCGCCTCCTCATCGGGGCCGAGCCCGAGCGCGTCGTCGCCCTCGAAGACGGTGATCCAGATCGCCTCCGCCGGGAAGCCGAAGCCGTCGCGCGCGAGCTCCCAGGCGAACTCGACGGCGCCCTGCTTGAAGTAGTCGCCGATCGAGAAGTTGCCGAGCATCTCGAAGAACGTCAGGTGGCGCGCGGTCGTGCCAACGATGTCCAGGTCGACGGTGCGAAAGCACTTCTGGCAGCTCGCCATGCGCACGGCAGGCGGGCGCTCCCGTCCGGTGAAGTAGGGCTTCAGCGGCTGCATGCCCGCGACGGTTGTCAGCGTCGAGGTGTCGTCGGCAGCGGGCACGAGCGACGCGCTCGGGATCCTCAGGTGCCCGCGCTCGGCGAAGAAGGACAGGAACAGCTCGCGGATCTCGTCGGAGGTCATCGGTGACGGCGAGATTACCGACGGGGACGTCCGCAGCCCGCGCAGCTCGCGCTCGCGCCGGCGCGGCTCGGGCTCACGCGGGCGCGGCTCGGGCTCACGCCGGCGCGGTTCGGGCTCACGCCGGCGCGGTTCGGGCTCACGCCGGCGCGGTTCGGGCTCACGCCGGCGCGGCAAGCGGGCGCCGCCGCGCCCGTGCCGGCGACCGCTGCCGCACGATCGTCGCGTGCCCGACGATCAGCTCGCCGTCCATCAGGCAGGCCAGCTGTCCCGGCGCGGCGCCGTAGGCCGGTACCGCCAGGGTCAGCTCCAGTCCGCCCTCCACCTCGCGGGCCGTGCACTCGAGCGGCGCCTGATGATGGCGCAGGCGAACGCGATCGAAGCGCCGGCGGTGGAGGACCGGTTCGCGCAGCATCACGGTGTAAGTTGCGAGCGAGGAGCGCGGGCCGACGGTGACCCTGCCGCTGTCGGCGTCTGTCGCCAACACGTAGAGCGGTGTCCCGCCCCCGATCCCCAGGCCGCGACGCTGGCCGACGGTGAAGCGGTGCACGCCGGCGTGCGAGCCGATCCGCTGCCCCGCGAGATCAACCAGCTCGCCCGGCCGCTCGCCGAGGGCGCCGTGGCGCTCCAGGAACGCCTCACGGCCCGTGCCGGCCAGAAAGCAGAGATCCTGGGAGTCTGGCTTGTCAGCGACCGGCAGCCCGAGCCGGCGCGCCAGCTCGCGCACCGCGGGCTTGCGCAGTTCGCCGAGTGGGAAGCGCAACCGGCGCAGCGCCTCGGGTGCCAGCGCGGCGAGCATGTAGCTCTGATCCTTGTCGGCGTCTCGGGCGACGCGCAGCAGGCCCCCGGCGGTGCGGGCGTAATGCCCCGTCGCGAGCCCCTCGGCGCCCAGGCGCTCGGCGAGCTCGAGCATCGCGTCCAGGCGCACCTCGCCGTTGCAGCGCACGCACGGGTTGGGGGTCAGGCCGCCCGCGTGCCCCGCCAACCACGGCTCGACCACCCCGGCGCGGAACTCCTCGCGCAGGTCGATCGAGAGGTGCGGCAGGCCGAGCTGGTGCGCGAGCGAGCGCGCGCTGCGCACCGCCTGTGGTGAGCAGCAGCTGCGTTCACCGTCGTTCTCCGGGTCAGACCACAGCTCGAGCGTCACGCCCACGGCACGCGAGCCGGCCAGCGCGGCAACCACGGCGCTGTCGACACCGCCGCTCATTGCGACCAATAGCCGGCCGGGAACGCATTGCAGCGCGGCCCGAGCGCCTCTCGCCGCCGCGCCAAGCGCCCGGTGCAGTGCGTCGGCGGCAAGCTCGGCCGCGTGGCGCTTGAACGGCGAGAGGCCACCCAGCTCGCGATCGAGGGCGTCG
This sequence comes from uncultured Solirubrobacterales bacterium, assembly GCA_963709225.1. Lineage (GTDB taxonomy): Bacteria > Actinomycetota > Thermoleophilia > Solirubrobacterales > Solirubrobacteraceae > Palsa-513. The sequence continues at coordinate 459,736 of CAVPVM010000004.1, read as the reverse complement.
ACGCCGATCCGGGCCGCCTCGAGCAGCGGTCGCCCCTCGACCAACGAGACCGCGGCGCTGCCGGCCGCGACGGCGCTGCCGCAGCCGCGGGCGTCGAACGCGGCGGCAGCGACCCGCCCGCGACCGTCGAGCACGACGGAGATCCGCACAAGGTCGTTGCAGGCGGCTCCTCCGGCGGCGCCCGTGAAAGCGCCATCGGGCAGGCTTCCGCGACCGCGCGGGCGCTCGAGGTGCTCGCGGAGGGCCATTTTCCGAGTATGGCGACGTTTTCCACCTTGCGCCACCCCGGCGGACCCGTATCTTGAACGAGACGATGTCGCATCAATCCAGCAGCCGTGCCCTGCGCGCGGCCCGTTGGGCTGCGCCCGTCGCCGCGGCGGCGCTGATCGTCATCGCCCTGAACGCCAGCGCGAGCGCGGGCGTTGGCACCGCGCGGGTCGTGGTCGGCGACACCCCGGCGACGGTGAACGCCGAGCCTGTCGGCCCCGTCGCGCCGGCGACGCGGCTCTCGCTGACGGTCGTGCTCAAGCCGAGGAACCCGTCCGGCCTCGCAGCGCTCGCCGCCGCCGTCACGAACCCCAACTCGGCGAGCTACCGCCACTTCCTCAGCGTCGGCGCGTTCGCGGCGCGCTTCGGCGCAAGCGGCGCGAGCGTTCGGCTGTTGCGCGAGACACTGGCGCGCGACGGCCTCCAGGCGGGTTCGCTGTCGCGCAACGGCCTCTCGATCGCGGTCTCGGGGACAGCCGCGGCAGCCTCCCGGGCGTTCGATGTCACGCTGCGCCGCTACCGCGAGCGCTCCGGACGCGAGGTCTACGCCAACACGAGCGCCCCGCGGCTGCCCGCCACGCTCGGCGGCGTGGTGGCGGACGTGCTCGGGCTCGACGACGGACCGGCAGCGGTCCCGGAGGGCCTCAGCGAGACCGCCAAGACCGTCGGCGCGCCGGTGAGTCCGACGCACGCCGTCAAGCACGACGCGCGCGCCGCATCGAGTGCGACCGCGCACAGCGCGTCGAACGGCTTTGCGGGCACCGCCGGGCCGGCCGCATGCCCGGCTGCCGCCGGCTTCGCGGCGAGCCATGTCGGGACGGTCAACACCATCAGCCAGGTGGCGGACGCCTACCGCTACGACGGCCTCTACGCCGACGGCGACTTCGGTCAGGGGGTGACCGTCGCGCTGCTGGAGCTCGAGCCGTACACGAGCGAATTCAGTGACCTGGCGGCGTTCGAGAGCTGTTATGGCATCAACGACGCCTCCGTGAGCAACATCAATGTGGATGACGGCTCCCCGCTCAGCGGCCCGCTCTACTTCGCCACCGCGGAGACGGCGGTCGATTTGGAGAACCTGCTGGGACTGGCACCGGACGTCAGCGTCAACGTCTACTACGGTCCCAACGATGCTCAGGGGCAGTACGACACCCTCGGCGCCATCGTCGACGCCCCTCCCGACCAGCACGCCCAGGTGATCAACAATTCCTGGGGCCTGTGCGAGCAGAATTCATCGCAGGCCACGATGGACGCCGAGAACAGCCTGCTCGAGGAGGCCGCGACACAGGGGCAGACCTTCTTCTCCTCCTCCGGCGACCGCGGCGCCGAGGGTTGCGCACCGGAGTGGAACAACAATCTCACGACCCAGAGCGTGGCTGCCGGGAGCGCCCCGGCCGCAGACCTCGCCGTCGATGATCCCGCGAGCCAGCCCTACGCGGTGGGCGTCGGCGGCACGGACCTCAACTCGGTCGGGCCGCCGCCCTCCGAGTCGGCCTGGGAACAGCTCTACTGGGGGGCGAGCGGCGGAGGGATCTCGACCATCTGGCAGATGCCCACATGGCAGCTCTACTCCGGGGTTCCGGGCGTGCTCAGCGGCTATTCCAGCGGCACCCCGTGCGGCGCGAGCGCCGGGCAGTACTGCCGCGAGGTTCCGGACGTGTCGGCGGACGGCTCGACGCAGACGGGCTACGTGACCTACTACCAGGGAGCCTGGGCCGGTTTCGGCGGCACCAGCACCTCCGCACCCGACTGGGCCGCGCTCGCTGCCCTCGCGGACTCGGCGCTGCTCGGCGACGTCCCCGGCAACGGTGTGCCTGTCTGCAGCTCGCAGTCCCCGAGCGCCCCGCTTGGCTTCCTCGACCCGCTGCTCTACGAGGTGGCTGCCGGCGACGCCCATGCCGACGCCTTCAACGACGTCACATCGGGTGAGAACAGCGGCTACTTCAACGGCAACGTGCCCTACGGCCCCTACCCGGTCACCCCCGGCTACGACATGGTGACCGGCCTCGGCACGCCGATCGCGAGCGATGGCTCCGCCCCGGGACTGGTCGAGCAGCTGTGCGAGGCCGCCGACACGCCGCCGGGCAGCTCCGCAATCATCAGCGGTCTCAGCACCCCGGAGGCCTCTGCCGGCGCGACGATTACGATCGACGGCAGCGGCTTCACTCCGTTCGCGGCCGTCTGGTTCGGCTCGGTCGCGGCGAGCCAGGTCAGCTACGACAGCCCGACGCAGCTGACCGTCGCCGTGCCGCCCGGCAGCGGATCGGTCCCCGTGACGGTGATCAAGATCTCCGGCGTCAGCGAGGCCAACGTCGACGCCACCTTCACCTACGCGCCGACCGAGACGATCAGCTCGCCGGCGCCGGGCGCCACCTACACGCAGGGCCAGCCGCTCACAGCCTCCTACTCCTGCGCCGCCTCGACCGGCGGGGCGCCGAGCTGCAGCGGGCCGGTGCCCAACGGCGCGACGATCGACACCGCCGACGTCGGCACACAGCAGTTCACGGTCTCCGCCACCGACGCCAACGGGGTCACCACGACGACCACCTCCACCTACAACGTCGTCGCGCCGCCCGCGATCGCGATCGCCGGCATCGCGGCCGGCGGCACCTACGCGCAGGGACAGGCGATCAAGGCCCAGGTCACCTGTACGACCACATCGCCGATCACGATCTCGAGCTGCACCGCGCCTTCGACGATCAACACCAGCGCTCCGGGGACCTACAGCTTCGACGTGGTCGCAACCGACAGCAACGGCGTCAGCACGACCGAGGTAATCACCTACACGATCGTCGCCGCGCCGAAGGTCACCGTCACCACCCCCGCCGACGGCGCCTACTACCTGCTGCGCCAGTCGCTGACGGCGTCGTACTCCTGCGTCGCGGTGGCGCCGGCGCACATCGTCTCCTGCGCCGGTCCGGTTGCCAGCGGCGCGTCCGTGAACACCTCGACGCTCGGACTGCACCACTTCGAGGTGACCGCAACCGACAGCAGCGACGCCAGCGCGTCCGCCACCCCCACCTACACGGTCGTCGCCCTGCGGGCGCAGGTAACGGACCTCCGCCAGGCCGCTTCGCGCTGGATCGAGGCCGCGCTGCGTGGCTCCAAGACCAAGACGCCCGTCGGGACCAGGTTCACCTTCACGCTCGACCAGCCCGCCCACGTGAAGCTCAGCTTCGCGCGGTCGGTCACGGGCCGCGTGAAGGGGCAGAAGTGCGTCGCGGCGGCACTCGCCGCGCCGCACGCCCAGACGTGCACCAACAGCGTTCGTGCAGGCACGCTCGCCGTCGCCGGAGAGCCAGGCTCCAACGCGATCGCCTTCAGCGGCCGCACCTCGAGCGGACAGCTTCCCCCCGGCACCTACACCGTGGTGGTTCAGGCGACCGGCCTGAGCGGCCGGCCCTCGGCGGTCGCGACGCTGCTCTTCACGATCGCCCCAGCCAAACGCGCCTGAGCCGCCGCCGGCCGCCGCCGCTGGCGGCGGGGGCTACGGGCTCGCGAGATTGGAGGAGGCGTCGCTCTGTGCCTCCTGCTCGGTCTGCGCGACGGCCTTCTGGGCGGCATGGATGTCGTGCTCGAGGCCAGGCAGCGGCGTCGACGACGGTTTGATCACCGCCGGGGTGCCGCAGCCGCCAAGGATCGCGCAGGCCGCAGCGAGCGCGGCGATCGAAGCCCCGACGCGCCCACGGTGTGCACCGGCGTTGCGTGCGGTGCTCATGAGGCACTGATCGGCGCGACACCGGCCGGCATTAGCACGATTCGACGCGAATTCGACCCCGCGACCGTCTACGCTGTGCGGCACGGCGATGCCTGACGGCGTTCTCCACCTCTCCTCGCTAGCGGGGAGCCCGCTGCTCGACTCGGCCGGTGAACGGCTCGGCCGCGTGGATGACCTGGTCGCGCGTCTCGATCTGGCCGACCCGCTGCCGCCCGTGATCGGACTGCGTGCGGCGATCGGCGGCCGGTTGCTGTTCGTGCCCGCGAATGCCGTCGCGCGTCTGGAGGCCGGTGGCGCCCACACCTCGACCACGAAACTGAACCTCGCCCAGTTCGAGCGCCGCCCGGGCGAGATCCTGCTTCGCTCGGACGTGCTCGGGCGCAGCCTGATCAACGTCAACACCGCCCGCCTGGTGCGCGCCGGCGAGGTCGAGCTGATCCACCAGGACGGGGCCTGGCGGGTCGCGGGCATCGACCCAAGCCTGGGTGCTCGTTTTCGCCGGCTGCTGCCGCAGACCGTGCGTGGGCACCGCAGCGCCCATCCGGAGTTCGTTCCCTGGCCCGAACTCGAGCCGTTCGTCGGTCATGTGCCGACATCGCGGCTGCGGTTGGCGCACAGGCGGATCGCATCGCTTCACCCGGCGCAGATCGCTGACCTGGTGGAGGCGGCAAGCCACGAGGAGGGCGAGGAGATCCTCGAAGCAGTCGGGCAGGACAAGGAGCTCGAGGCCGACGTCTTCGAGGAGCTCGACGACGAGCATCAGCTCGAGTTCCTCGACCAGCGCTCGGATCGCGAGGTGGCTGCGGTGCTCGCGCGCATGGCGAGCGACGACGCGGCCGACCTGCTGCTCGAGATCAAGCAGGAACGCCGCCTGCCGGTGCTCGACCTGATGCCGCTCGCCAAGCAGCGCAAGATCAAGGGCCTGCTCGGCTACAACCCGTCCACGGCCGGCGGCGTGATGAGCCCGGACTTCCTCGCACGTGCCGCGGGAGGCGACCGTGGCCTCGGCGATCGCCGCGGCCCGCTCGCACGACATCGCCGCCGACTCCCTGCAGGTGATCCTGCTGACCGACGTCGATCGGGGCAGCTGGGCGGCGTGGTCACCGCCGGCCAGCTGATCCGGGCCTCACCTGAGCAGACGCTCGACGCGCTCGCCGAGGGCAGCGCGCCTTCGGTCGGCGCCGAATCCGAGATCCCCGAGGTCGCTCGCCTGATGACCGACTACAACCTGATCGCACTGCCGGTCGTCGACGCAGATGGTCGCCCGATCGGCGTCGTCTCGGTAGACGACATCCTCGAGCTGACGCTGCCCGAGCAATGGCGCCGCCGCTACGGGCTCGCGCGCGAGTAGAATCGCGGGACGCCGAACCGGCGTTTGACAGGACCTTCACACCGTGGACGACCCGAACAGATACGAAGACGGCGAACCCCCGCGAAGTAGCGGTCGCGCGGCGATCCGTCGCGGCGTCCTCACCCGGAGTCAGCAGCTGACGTCCGTCTGAGCGCCCTCCACGGAGCCGCCCCGCGACCCGGCGTTGCGAGGACGTGCGAAAGGAGGTGCAGCAGGATGACGACGACGCCCGAGCGCGAGCGCGCGGTGCTCGACAGTGCCCACGTCGGCGACATCCAGGGCGCCTTCGGCACGATCGGACAGCACGACACCGGTGCGCGCCGCAGCTGGCGCGCACGCGCTCTGGCGCTGCTCGCGATCGTCGGGCCGGGCCTGATCGTGATGGTCGGCGACAACGACGCCGGCGGTGTCGCAACCTACTCGCAGGCCGGGCAGAACTACGGCACGAGCCTGCTGTGGGTGCTGCTGTTGCTGATCCCCGTGCTGATCGTCAACCAGGAGATGGTGGTGCGCCTGGGCGCGGTCACCGGCGTCGGCCACGCTCGCCTGATCAACGAGCGCTTCGGCCGCTTCTGGGGCTGGTTCTCGGTCGGCGACCTGTTCCTGCTGAACTTCCTGACGATCGTCACGGAGTTCATCGGCGTGAGCCTCGCACTCGGCTACTTCGGCATCTCCGAGTACGTCTCGGTGCCGATCGCAGCAGTCCTGCTCGTCGCCATCACCGCCAGCGGCAGCTTCCGACGCTGGGAGCGCGTGATGTTCATCTTCGTGTTCACCAACTTCCTGGCGGTCCCACTGTTCTTCATGGCGCACCCCCACATCGGACCGATCGCCCGGGATTTCTTCGTGCCGGGAATCCAGGGAGGTGCGTCCTCCACCGCGGTGCTGCTGATCATCGCGATCGTCGGCACGACGGTTGCGCCCTGGCAGCTGTTCTTCCAGCAGTCCAACGTGATCGACAAGCGAATCACGCCTCGCTGGATCAACTACGAGCGCCTCGACACCTGGATCGGCGCGTTCGTCGTGGTGATCGGCGCCGGCGCGTTGATCGCAGTCTCGGCGTTTGCGTTCAAGGGCACAGGCTTCTTCGGCCACTTCATCGACGCGGGACACACCGCCATGGCGCTCAAGCAGAAGCTCGGCTCGGTCGCCGGCGCCTTCTTCGCCCTCGTGCTCCTGAACGCGTCGCTGATCGGCGCCGCAGCCCTGACGCTCTCGACGAGCTACGCCTTCGGCGACATGTTCGGCACGAAGAGCTCGCTGCATCGCAGCTTCAACGACGCGCGGGCGTTCTACATGATCTTCGCCGGCCTGATCGCCGGCGCGGCCGCAATCGTCCTGATCCCCGGTGCACCGCTGGGAGTCATCACCACGTCGGTGCAGGCCCTGGCGGGCGTGCTGCTGCCAAGCGCCACCGTCTTCCTGCTGCTCCTGTGCAACGACCGGGCGGTGCTCGGACCGTGGCGCAACCCGACCTGGCTGAACGTGCTGGCGACACTGATCGTGGCCACGCTCGTGCTGCTATCGCTGATCCTGATGGCGACGACGGTGTTCCCGAGGATCAACGTCACGCACTTCGCGCTGATCGGCGCAGGCGTGTTCGCGGCGGCGCTGCTCGCGTTCGGCGCGTGGGCCCTCTACACCAACGCAGGGTCGGGCGAGGTGACCGTGATCGAGGACGGGCCGACGGTCCCCAAGTCCCAGTGGACGATGCCGCAGCTGACCTTCCTGGAGCCCGCCGTGTGGTCGACCGGCCGCAAGGCGGCGATGCTCGGCCTGCGCGCCTACCTCGTCGTCTCGGTCGTGCTGCTGGTCGTCAAGGCGGTGCAGCTAGGCGGCGGCTGATCGCCGCAGCGAGCCCGAGCCCGCGCTCTATGCGGTCCGCAGACCGAGGTCTCGCAGCGTGCGCGCGTCGACGGGTGCGGGCGCTCCGGTCAGCGGATCGGAGCCGCTGGCGGTCTTGGGGAACGCGATCACCTCACGGATCGACTCGTGGCCGGCCAGCATCGCGACGATGCGGTCGAGGCCGAGCGCGATGCCGCCATGCGGCGGCGCGCCGTAGCGCAACGCGTCGAGCAGGAACCCGAATCGCTCCTGCGCCTCCTCCTCGCTGAGCCCGATCACGCTGAACACGCGCTGCTGCATCTCGGGGGTGTGTGTGCGGATCGAGCCGCCGCCGAGCTCCGCGCCGTCGACGACGAGGTCGTAGGCGTTCGAGAGCAGCGCCCCGGGTTGGGAGAAGTCGATCTCCTTCGCGCCCTCGGCCGGCGCGGGCGCGGTGAACGGGTGGTGCATCGCGGTCCAGCGCCCCTCCTCCTCGTTGTATTCGAACATCGGGAACTCGACGATCCACAACACGTCGTGGCGATCGTGGTCGATCAGGCCGAAGCGCTCGCCGAGCTCCAGGCGCAGGGCGCCGAGCGCCTGCGCGGCGATCGCGGACCGGTCGGCCACGAACAGCAGCAGATCGCCCTCGCCCGCCTCGAGCTTCGCATTGACGGCGGCGATCTGTTCGGTGTCGAAGAACTTTGCGAGGTTGCCGCGCCAGCCGCCGTCGCCGACGACGATCGGGGCGACCGCCTTGGCGCCGTAACGCTGGACGAACTCGCTGAGGCCGTCGAGCTCGGCGCGCGAGAGCTCGCGCGGCCCGGCATTGATCGCGAGCACGGCGCCGCCGGACTCCACGACGCTCGCGAACACCTTGAACTCGCAGCCGCGAACCAGCTCGCTCACGTCGCGCAGCTCGAGCCCGAAGCGCGTGTCTGGACGGTCCGAGCCAAAGCGCCCGATCGCCTCGCGGTAACACATCCGCGGCCATGGCGGCGTGGCGACGGCGAACTCGCCGGTGGCGAACACGGCGCCCATCACCTCCTCGGTGATCGCCAGCACGTCCTCCCCCGTGACGAAAGACATCTCGACATCGAGCTGGGTGAACTCGGGCTGGCGGTCGGCGCGGCTGTCCTCGTCGCGGAAGCAGCGGGCGATCTGGAAGTAGCGCTCGAAGCCGCCCATCATCAGGAGCTGCTTGAACAGCTGCGGGGACTGTGGCAGCGCGTAGAACGAGCCGCGCTGCTGTCGCGAGGGAACCAGGAAATCCCTGGCTCCCTCGGGTGTCGCAGCGGTCAGGATCGGCGTCTCGATCTCGAGGAAGTCGTGACGCTCGAGCGTTTCCCGCATCGTGCGCGCGATCCGGTGGCGCAGGATCAGGGCGTCGCGCATCGGCTCGCGCCGCAGGTCCAGCGAACGGTGGCGCAGGCGCAGCGTCTCGTCCACGCCGGCGTCCTCGTCGAGCGGAAAGGGCGGCGTCGGCGAGGAGGCGAGCACGTCGAGCTCGCGCACGGTCAGCTCCACCTCACCGGTCGCGAGTGAGGGGTTTATCGTCGCGGCGCCGCGAAGCACGATCTCGCCGCGAACGCTGATCACCGCCTCGCTGCGCAGGTCGTGCGCGGCCGCGTGCGCCTGCGGGGCGCTGTCGGGGTGGAAGACCAGCTGGAGCAGGCCGGAGCGGTCGCGCAGGTCGATGAAGATCAGCCCGCCGTGATCGCGGCGGCGGTGAACCCAGCCCGCGACGCGCACCTCGCTGGAAGCGTCGGCGGCGCGCAGGTCCCCGCACCAGCGGTCCCTGTAGCGATTTGCAGCCGGCAGGTGCATCACGCCGCCACCAGACGCTCCACGAGGCGGGCGCGCTGGACCGTCTCCTCGGTGCCGGCGCGCAGGTCCCGAAGCACCACGGCCTCACCCTCGACGACGGCGAAGAAGCGGGCGCCGAGGCGCTCGGCCTGCTTCAGCTGCCCCTTCAGCGAGCGGCCCGCGAGCTCCATCTGCGCCGCCAGACCTGCCAGGCGTGCCGCTGTGAGCGTCTCGAAGGCGTCGGCGCGCCCGGCCTCGAACGCGACATAGAGATCGATCGGCGCTGCACCGATCGGCTGCGCGTCAGAAGCAAGCATGACCCGCTCGATCCCGGCGGCCCAGCCGATGCCGGGCGTCGGCGGACCGCCGAGCTGCTCGACCAGTCCGTCGTAGCGCCCTCCCCCCGCCACCGCCGACTGCGCGCCGAGCACGTCGCTGGTGAACTCGAACAGCGTGCGCGTGTAGTAGTCGAGCCCGCGGACGAGCGTGGAGTCGATCTCGTAGGCCACCGCGGCGCGATCGAGCAGCTCGCGCACCTGCGCGAAATGCTCGGCGTCGTCGCGCTCGAGCTGGTCGAGCAGGCGCGGCGCCCCGGCCATCACCGCGCGAGTCCCCTCGTCGTCGGAGTCGAACGCGCGCAGCGGATTCATGTCGATTCGCTCGCGCACCACCGGGGCGAGGCGGTCCGCGTTGACCCGCAGATAGCGGGCCAGATCCTCGCGATAGGTGGCCCGGCTCGCGGGGCTGCCGAGGCTCGAGAGCCGCAGCCGCAGGCCGGCGACGCCGATCCGCTCGAGAAACGTCGCCAGCAGGACGATCGTCTCGGCGTCCAGCGCGGGATCCTCGGAGCCCAGCGCCTCGACACCGAGCTGCCAGAACTGGCGGTGGCGGCCGGCCTGCGGGCGCTCGGCGCGGTAGAAACTCGAGAGGTAGTAGACGCGCACCGGGGCCGGGAGCTTGTGCATGCCGTGCTGGACGTAGGCGCGGCAGACGGGCGCCGTCCCCTCCGGGCGCAGCGTGAGCGATCGCCCACCGCCGTCGTCGAAGCTGTACATCTCCTTCTGCACGATGTCGCTGGACGCGCCGGCGCCGCGGACGAACAGCTCGGTCGTCTCGAAGGTCGGCGTCTCGATCCGCTCGTATCCGGCAGCCTCGAGCAGCTCGCGCGCGACACGCTCGAGCTCGACGCGCACGCGCGCCTGCTCGGGAAGGATGTCGAAGGTCCCGCGCGGGGCTGTGATCTTGCTCACCGGGCGGCGAGCTCGGTCAGGAACGGGTTGCTCCGACGCTCCGCTTCGAGCGTCGTGCGCTCGCCGTGGCCGGGCAGCACGAGCGTCTGTGGCGGGTGCGCGTCGAGCAACGTGGCGATCGAGGCCAGCAGCGCCACGCCGTCGCCGCCCGGCAGGTCGACCCTTCCGATCGAACCGCGAAACAGCACGTCGCCGGCGAGCAGGGTCTCGTGCGCCCGCAGCGAGTAGGTGAGATGTCCGGGGCTGTGTCCGGGCGTGAAGATGACGTCGATGTCAAGCCCGGCCAGCTCGAGGTGCTCCCCGCCGACGAGCAGCTCGTCGGCGTCGTAGCTCTCGAAGCCGGCGAGCCCGAGCCAGCCCACCGAGGCGTCGATGTCGGCGAGGACGTCGCGCTCGAGCGCCGGGCAGTAGACCGGCGCTCCCGTTGCGTGCGCGAGCGCGGCCACCGCGCCGACGTGGTCGACGTGCGCGTGCGTGATCAGGATCGCCTCGACCCGCGCGCCCAGCGCGCCGATCTCCGCGATCAGGCGCTCGGCCTCATCGCCCGGGTCGATCAGCACGGCAGCGTGGGCGCCCGGGCGGGCGACCAGGTAGCAGTTCTCGGCGAACGGCCCGACCGTGAAACGGCGAACTTCGAGCGGTTCCATCAGCGGGGGGACTTGCGCCGCTGCTGCCGGCGGTACATGAACTGGTCGGTGTAGAAGATGATCGGCATGTAGAGCACGAGCACGATCGGAATCAGGATCAGGTTCTTCTGCGGCGTCGTGTGCTTCAACAGCAGCGTCGAGGCGACGTAGACGACGAAGGCGGCAATCGCCGCCCGCCACGACGCCCCCTTCCAGGTCGGCGGCTCGTCGTAGCGGTTCTTGCGCGACTTTTCCGAACCCGAACCGCCGCTCTTCGAACCGCTCCTCGAACCGCCCTTCTCCGACGCGCTCGGCTTGCGGCCGGTGCGCCCGCGCGACTCGATCATCCCGGCAGCGTTGCCGCGGTGTTTGGTGCGTCGGGGACGGGAGGCGCGAGGCATCTGTCGCCTACCAATCTAGATGGTTGATTCCATGGCCGGTGTGTTCGGGCCGGGGAGTGGCTCGCGAGGGTCGGGCGTCGCGGCCCGGTTGGGGACAGTGCGCATGCACGGACCCGGCCGGGATGTGGCGATCCGGCGCCGCGAGACGCCGCCGGACGGCGCGGCGGTCGTGGAATCAACCATCAATATGGTTCTCGATGATCTGGCGGGCGGGATCGAAGCCGCGGATCGCGAGCGAGTCCGGGAAACCGGCCAGCGCCGCGCGCGGCGCCAGTCCGACGATCTCGGCGGCCGCCACGTCGGCGTGGCGGGACACCGCCTCGACGATCGCCGCCAGTGGCAGCGCGTAGGGATCCTCCACGTTCATCGAGACCTGCGCGGTTCGCTCGCGCGTCGCCAGTTCGATCGCGATCGCACGCAGCCCCGGCAGGCCTTCGGAACCGCCCTCGCGGATGCTCTCGGCGATCTCGCGTGCCGTGCCCAGATGGGCGGGCGGCGCGAGCTCGATGTTGAACGCAACCAGTGGCGGGCGCGCGCAGACGAGCACCGCGCCGGCGCTCGGATGCAGCCGCCGCGGCCCGAAATCGGGCGTCAGCTCCTCGTCGGCGATCCGCGCCGCGAGATTCGCGACCCCCCCGCGGCGGATCTCCGCACGGGTGCGCCCGCCGGCGAGCACGCCGTAGAGGAACACCGGCAGCCCGAGCTCCTCCGCGAGCAGCTCGGCCGTCACGAGCGCCTCCGCGGCAGCCGCCCCCCGCTGGGCCTCGCCGACATGGACGAGCGGCACGACGTCGATCGCACCGACGTGAGGGTGCTGGCCGCGCGGGCCGCGCAGATCGATCCGCGCCACCGCCTCCCGCGCGCCGGCCAGCAGCGCCAAAGACAGCGTGCCCGGCTCGCCAAGGAGCGAGTACACCGCGCGATGGTGGTCGGCGTCGGCGTGGCGATCGAGCAGCCGCGCTCCGCTCGCGAACGCCTCTCCCACGGCGTCGAGCGTCGCGGTATCGCGACCCTCCGACACGTTGGGAACAGCCAGCAGCGCGACCACCGGCCAGACGATACGCGCGCGAGGTGCGACGGAGCGCTCGGAGGCTCGCGTGGGACCCGTGGCGGCGGGTCGAGGCGGGCAGACCACCCGCAGCGGCCGCCCGCGACGAGGCGGCGCGGTCCCGGCGAGGTAAAGTGCCGATCCCCGCCGGAGTAGCTCAGTCGGTTAGAGCAGCGGAATCATAATCCGCGTGTCGGGGGTTCGAGTCCCTCCTCCGGCATGGAAACGCCCTGGAAAGCGGCCTTTTGCGGCAGCTGCTACCGCCGCCGATCCGCGGCCGACGCTGTGGTGCTCCTCAGGCCTGTGCCGTTGGTCGCACGAGAATCTCGTTGAGCGTCATGCGCCGCGGGCGCGTCACGGCGAACACGACCACCTCGGCGATGTCCTCGGGGCGGATGGCGACGTCCCTGACGAACTGCTCGGTTGCCTTCTTCGTCTGAGCGTCCGTGATGTGGTCGGTCAACTCGGTGGCGACCGCGCCGGGCTCGATCAGCGTCACGCGGATGTCGGGCGCCAACTCCTGCCGCAGCCCCTCCGACCAGCCGTTCATTCCCCACTTCGTCGCGGCGTAAACCGCGTTCCCCGGCCGCGCGGTGCGCCCGGCGACCGAGGAGATGTTGATCAGATCGCCGCCGCCGTCACGCAGCTGATCGAGGAACACCTCGGTTGCTGCGATCGCGCCCAGCAGGTTGACCTCCACCATCTGGCGGTGCTCGGCCCGCTGGTCGGAGCTGAACGGCCCGAGCAGCATCACGCCGGCGTTGTTGACGAGGATGTCCGCGCCGCCGAGCTCGCGCTTGACTCGTTCGGCGGCCGCGACGATCGACTCGCGGTCGGTGACGTCGGCCTCGATCGCGATCGCGCAGTCCCCGAGCTCGGCGGCGAGCGCCTGGATGCGGGCGCCGCGCCGGGCGAGCAACGCGAGGCGGTGACCCTGAGCGGCGAGCGCACGGGCGGTTGCCTCGCCGATTCCGGAGGACGCGCCGGTGATCACCGCGACGCGGCCGGCACTCTGGTCGGTGTTCATGGCGTTTCTCCCGGGTCGTTGGCAGCGTGGCGGTCGCCCTCGAGTCGCAGCGGAGCGGGGCGCGCGTCAGCCTCGTCATGGCGCTGAGACCGCTCGCGGCGGCATGGTGGCAACTCGCACGGTACACGGCGCCGATCCGCGCTCGCCCGGGAGCGAAAAACTTGCGCGGACGGCCTCACGCGTCAAACTCGTCAGGCGGTCGTCGTCGCGGCGCGGGCAGTCACCGTTGGCGGCCGTGGCGGCGACCGCGAAAGATACCCGGGGCGTGGCGCAAGCACGAGTCAGGTGGCGAGAACTACCGACGTCGGGAGCACCTCGAACGCTGAACAGGCACTCGCTCGCGAGACGGCCCGCGACGACGCGACGGCCTCGTTACCTCCCGCGAGGACGCAACCGCGCCGTGGCCGGCCTCGCCGACCCGCACCGCGGAACTGTCCCCAAACCCCCGCCGAAAGGGCGTACGCTCGGCGCGTCCGTCCCGACTCGAGACAACGGAAGGGGAGCAATGCCGACCTACATCTCGCTGTTCAATTGGACCGAGCGCGGCGTCCAGGGCTTCAAGGCCAGTGTCGACCGCGCCGAGGCTGCCCAGGAGGCGCTCGCCGGCGCCGGGATCACGTTCAAGGAGCTCCACTGGACGGTTGGCGCCTACGACCTCGTGGCGACCGTCGAGGCGCCCGATGACGAGACGCTGGCGGCGATGCTGCTGACCCTGGCGGCTCAGGGCAACCTGCGGACCACGACGCTCCGCGCGTTCACGGCCGAGGAGATGCGGGGCATCATCGCGAAGGCGCCGTAGCACGCTTGGCCGAGTCTCCGCCGGCCCCGCGGCTGGCGGACTGAGCGGCCGTCCGCCGGACTACCATGGGCCCGGTGTGGGTGCGGGTTCACCGCGCGGTGGCGCGCGGATCGCTCATACCTGCGATCGGCTGCGCGCTGATCGCGGCGGCGTGCGGCGCCAGCGGCGCGCCGGCCCATCGGACCGCGGCCCGCCTCACGACGCCCTGCGCGACCATCGCCGTGGCCGCCGTGGCACGCGCCACGTCGCTTCCCACCCGCACGATCGTCGCCTCGGCCTTCACCGCCCCGGGAGGCGAGGCGAATTGCCGCTTCAGCGCGCGCCGCTCGAGCGGCCGCTCGCTCGATGTGATCGCCGAGCTGGACAGTGCGCCACAGGCCTATTACCGATTCGTGCGCGAGGTGGTCGAGTACGGCCAGAACGTGCTCTGGCACAGCGAGGGAGCGGCGGCCTACCCGCGAAACGTTCCGCACCTGGGGCTCGAAGCGGACTGGTTCGCCGCCGCCGACCAGCTGATCACGACGGACGGCGTGCGCCTGATCACGGTGTCGGTCAACTCCGCGCCGGCGAACGCGCCGGGCGGCGCGGAGCAGATCGCCACGGCGCTGGCCCGGACCTACATCGGACGCCTGGTCCCGCCGCGGCCCTGAGCCGCCGGCCTCGCGCGGCTAGCGCGCGACCGTCAGCACGACGACCAGGCCGCGGCGCAGCGGCGCCCCGGGCGCCGGTTTCTGCGCGGTGACGGTCGCGAGCGCTCTCGCGCTCGCATGCCGGGCGGTGTGGTCGACGAGCGCGACGGGGCCGAACGCGAACGACTCGCCGGTCGAGATGCCGGGCGGTGGCGAGAGCATCAGGCGCGCGTCAAGCGGCGAGAGTCCGACGAGACTGGGGACCGTCGGCCTACCGTTGCCGCCGTACCAGTCGAAGACGCCGCCCTGGAGCTCCAACCCCTCCACGGCTCGCCCGGCGAGCGGCGCCGCCAACGGGACGACGACGGTTCCGAACACGAGATCGTCGGCGCACTCGACACCGGGTTGGAGCACGCCGACGGTCGCGGTCAGCGTCACCGAGACGCTCGTGGCCGTCTCGACCACCGCGGGCGTCACACCGAGCAGGCCACAGCCCCCAATCCCGGCATCCGTGTACGCCACCGTCAGGCTGCGCCCGGCCGGCCCGACCGCGAGCAGCAGACCGCTGATCGGCTCCTGCGCGGTCGTGGCGCCCTGCGCGCCGCTCGAGAGACCGGCAACGGCGAGCAGGCCGACGGTAGCGAACGCAGGACCCAGGCGTCGCAGTCTCACGCTCGCCAAGATAGCGCGACCCACCGCGGAGCCAGCCGCGCGGATACCGACACGGCACGCCCCCCGCGCCTACCCCCGGTTTGCCAAAGCCAAGCGGCGGGTACTCGGCTGTCCGGTCGGGGGCCTTCGCTCGAGGCGAAACAGCACTACGACGTCGTTCCGGCCAGGACGAACCGGTGGCCGATCTTCGCCAACGCAGGCGCCGCTTGAGCGCGTGAGACGACGATCCCCCAGGCGGGGCGGACGGCCCGCGCACGCTCGCGGCGCGCCCGGGCAGACCGCGCCGACCGGCTCCGGGCAGACCGCGCCGGCCGCCCCCGGACAGACCGCGCCGGCCGCCGAAGCTCCGCTCGCCGCCGCGCCGGCGTGGCGGGCCGCGCTCGAGCGCTCGGTCGCCCGTGGCGGCGGCGGGCTGATGGCGATCGCGCTGTTGACGGGTGCGGGCGCCGGGGCGGGCGCGATCGCGTTCCGCTACATGATCCTGGGCGTCACCTACCTCTTCACCGGGCACGACGACTACAGCTCGGTGGGGCGGGCCGGCAACCCGCTGCTCGGGCTCGGTGGGTGGTTCGTGATCGCCGCGCCGGTCGTCGGTGGGCTGATCTATGGGCCGCTGGTCAGCCGCTTCGCTCCGGAGGCCCGCGGGCACGGCGTCCCCGAGGTGATGTTTGCGGTCAACCGGATGGGCGGGCGGATGCGCCCGCAGGTTCCGATCGTCAAGTCGCTCGCGTCGGCGCTGTGCATCGGCTCGGGCGGATCGGTCGGGCGGGAGGGCCCGATCGTGCAGATCGGCTCGGCGCTCGGTTCGGTGACCGGACAGTGGCTGCGCGTCCCGGAGTCCCAGCTGCGCCTGCTGGTCGCGTGTGGCGCGGCGGGCGGGATCGCCGCGACCTTCAACGCCCCGATCGCCGGGGTCTTCTTCTCGCTCGAGCTGATCCTGCGCAACTTCGAGACGCGCTCGTTCGGCCTCGTCGTGCTCAGCTCGGTCACCGCCGACGCGGTGGGGCGCGCGGCGTTCGGCAGCCACCCGTTCCTCGCGCTACCGGGCTTCAGCTTCAGCTCGCCGGTCGAGCTGCTGCTCTACGCGGGGCTCGGCGTGGCGGCCGCCGGCGTCGGGCTCGGCTTCGTTCGCGTGCTCTACGGCGGCGAGGACCTCGCCGACCGCCTGTGGCGCGGTCCGGACTGGCTGCGCCCGGCCGCCGGCGGCATCCTGCTCGGGCTGCTGCTGCTGGCCGTGCCGCAGATGTACGGCGTCGGCTACCCGGTGCTCGAGCACGCGGTGGCCGGTCGCTACGTGATCCTGGCCCTGCTCGGCCTGCTCGCGGCGAAGGTCCTCGCGACCAGTCTGACGATGTGGATCGGCGGCTCGGGCGGGGTTTTCGCGCCCTCGCTCTTCATGGGCGCGATGCTCGGCAGCGCCTACGGCGCGATCGCCCACGACGCGCTGCCGCACCTCGCCGCGGCCGCCGGCGCCTACGGGCTGGTCGGCATGGGCGCCGTGTTCGCCGCCGCCTCCCGCGCGCCGATCACCGCGGTGCTGATCATCTTCGAGCTGACCGGCGACTACCGCGTGATCCTGCCGCTGATGATCGCCGTGGTCGTCGCCACCGCGCTGGCCGGCGCGGTGACCGGCGACTCGATCTACACGCTCAAGCTGCGCCGCCGCGGCGTCGACATCGACGCTCCGCCGCCCAGTGGCTTTGCGCGGATCACCGTCGGTGAGGCCAGCGGAGAGCTGCCGGCGCCGCTTCGCCCGCACCAGCCGCTGCGCGAGATCGTCGACCGCTTCGCCGCCGAGCGGATCAACGCGCTGCCGGTGATCGGTGACGATGGCCGCCTGCTCGGCGTCGTCTCGGCCGTCGACGTGGAGTCGGCGCTCGCCCGCACCGACACCGGTCCCAGGGGGCTCGACGCACGGGCGCTGGTCCACGAGACGCCGGAGCTGCGCGTCGATGAGCCACTCGAGGAGGCGCTCTGGCAGCTCGGTGCGACCGACGACGACGGGCTGGTGGTGCTCGATGATCGCGGCGAGCGCCCGGTCGGCTGGCTCACCCACCGCAGCCTCCTGGCGGCATACCGCGCGCACTCCGGCGAACGCGCGCCGGAGCCTCCGGCGCCGCCGACGCGCGGCGCGCGCCTGCGCCGGCCGCCTACGGCGCCGCGAAAGTCGTCTCGCGAGAGGGGTGGGTGAGCGCCAGGCGGCTGCGCGTGTTCTCCATCATCGTCGCCGACGGCGGCGAGGTGGTGAGCGCAGCGAGCAGCGCGTCGCCGTCGATCCGCTCGCAGCGGCAGTCGGTCAGCGCCGTCACGGTCGCCGTGCGCGGGATGCGCTCGAGCACGCCGATCTCGCCGAAGTAGGTCGGCGCGCTCATCCGGCGCAGCACGCGCGGCGGGCCGCCGATCTCCCCGCGCGCGGTCACCTCCACCTCCCCCTCGATCAGCACGTACATCGCGTCGGCCGCCTCGCCCTCGACCACGATCGCGCTCGCCGCCGCGAACGAGCGCTCCTCCTCGACCGCGGCGAGGCTCTCGAGCACCGCCCGGCTCGCCGCGGCGAAGATGCCGAGCCCCTCGAGCACCGCGATGCGCGGCGCGAGCTCGGCCGTGCGCGCCGCGGTCTGGCGGTCGATCGCGAGCAGCGACGGGAAGCCGAACAGGCCGACCGCGACGGGTGCGAAGGCCATCGTCAACAGCCCTGCGTCGAGCCCGCCGGCGCTCACGACCGCCGGCGCCAGCACCGCGCCGAGTGAGATCGCGGCGAGCACGAAGGCGAAGAAGACGCCGAACACACGCGCCAGCTGGTCCGGGGCGACCGCCCGCTGGAGCGCGGTGATCGCGAGCACGTCGACGACCAGCGTCGAGGCTCCCCGCACGATCTCGACCGGGAAGGCGACGGCAAGGCTGTGGGTCACGGTCAGCAGCGCCGTCGGCAGGCAGTACCCGGCCAGGCCGGCGATGATGATCGGGGCGAGCCGGCGCGAGGCGGCGAGCCGGTTGACGGCGGCCGCCATCAGCACGCCACCGACGCCCAGCCCGGCGAGCAGGTAGCCGAAGCCCTGCGCCCCGGTGTGCAGCCGGTGCTCGGAGACGCCGACGAACAGGACCGTGTCGGTGCCGTAGACGAAGCTGACCAGCGCGCAGAAGGCGACCAGCGTGCGGGCCGCCGGCTGTGCGGCGATCGCGCGCGCGCCGACCGCCATCTGCGCGAGCGGCCCCGCGGTGCCCGCCTCCGTGACGTCGACCGGCCGGCTGCGGGTGCGCATCCGCGAGACGAGCGCCGCGGAGATCACGAAGCTGCCGGCGTTGGCGGCGAACGCCAGCGCCGGTGAGCCGATCAGCAGGAGTCCCGCGCCGACCGCCGGGCCGATGATCACGAACAGGTTGTCGATCGTGCCGTTCAGCGCGTTGGCGGCGACCAGGTCGTCCTCGCCGACCACCGAGGGGATCGTCGCCGAGACCGCCGGGATGTAGACGACGTTGGTCGAGGCGGTCAGCCCCGCGAGGACGAAGGCGAGCACGACGGGCCCGCCGGTCGCCGCGACAACCGCCAGGCCGCCCTGCCACAGCGCGCACACGAGGTCGGCGCCGAGCATCAGGCGCACGCGTTCGGTGCGCTCGGCGACGACGCCGCCGTAGGCGCTCAGCAGCAGCGCCGGGACGAAGCGGACGAGGCCCGCGACGCCGATCAGGGCGAGCGAGTGCGTGCGCTCGAAGACGAAGGCGACCAGCGCGACGTTGTAGGCCCAGCTGCCGGTCGTCGACACCGCGAGACCGGCGAACAGGAACCGCAGGTCGCGCCGGCGCAGCGCCGACGCGTAGCCGCTGAACCACTCGGCGACCCGCCCCTTGCCCATGCGAGCGCACCCTAGCGCGAGCGCCGCCGCGCGGGGGTGATCGCCCGCCGGCGACGCGCTCGCGCAGGCCCGGCGGCGCCCGCGGCGGCCGCGCGCCCGCCGACACCGCGGGGCTCCGGGCGTTCGCCGGTTTCGCCCGGCGCTCCGGCGGCTAGCATTGGCCTGGTGCGCGAGGATCGCGAGCGCAGCGCCCTCGTGGCGTGGATGACAGACCGCGAAGCGGTCCCCTCAAAAACTGCTGTTTGGCCGCGAGCAGCGTGAGCTCGCAGGGCGGCGACCGGCGGCTCCCAGCGGCGCCGCCGGCGGCGAACTACAAGTGGATCGTGCTCTCCAACACGACGATCGGCGTGCTGCTCGCGACGATCAACTCATCGATCCTGCTGATCGCGCTGCCGGACATCTTCCGCGGCATCGGCGTCAACCCGCTCGCGCCCGGCAACACCAACTACCTGCTGTGGATGATCCTCGGCTTCCTCGTCGTGACCGCGGTGCTGGTCGTCAGCTTCGGGCGCCTCGGCGACATGTACGGGCGCGTGCGGATGTACAACCTCGGCTTCGCCGTCTTCACGCTGTTCTCGCTGCTGCTCGCGGCGACCTGGCTGAAGGGCAGCGCCGGCGCGCTGTGGCTGATCGCGATGCGGATCGGGCAGGGCGTCGGCGGCGCGATGCTGTTCGCCAACTCGGGCGCGATCATCACCGACGCGTTCCCGGAGAACCAGCGCGGCCTGGCGCTCGGGATCAACGGCGTCGCGGCGATCGCGGGCTCGTTCATGGGGCTGATCCTCGGCGGCCTGCTGGCGCCGCTGCAGTGGCGTCTGGTGTTCCTCGTCTCGGTCCCGTTCGGGCTGTTCGGAACGTTCTGGGCCTATCACAAGCTGCGCGACCTGAGCGCGCGCCAGGACGCGCGGATCGACTGGCTCGGCAACATCACCTTCGCCGTCGGCCTGATCGCGGTGATGGTCGGCATCACCTACGGAATCCAGCCCTACGGCACGCACACGATGAGCTGGACCAGTCCGAAGGTGCTCGCCGAGCTGATCGGCGGCCTCGCCGTGCTGGGCGTCTTCTGCGTGATCGAGCTGCGCGTGCCCCAGCCGATGTTCCACCTCCAGCTGTTTCGCATCCGCGCGTTCGCGGCGGGGAACCTGGCGAGCCTGCTGTCGGCGATCGGCCGCGGCGGGCTCCAGTTCGTGCTGATCATCTGGCTCCAGGGCGTCTGGCTGCCCGAGCACGGCTACAGCTTCGCGACCACGCCGCTGTGGGCGGGCATCTACATGGTGCCGCTGACGGTCGGCTTCCTGATCGCCGGCCCGGTCTCCGGACTGCTGTCGGACCGTCATGGTGCCCGCCCGTTCGCGACGGCCGGCATGATCGTGGCGGCGATCTCGTTCCTGCTGCTCGACCTGCTGCCGGTCAACTTTTCTTATGCCGCTTTCGCGGGGGTTCTCCTGTTGAACGGGATCGGCATGGGCCTATTCGCGTCGCCCAACCGGGCGGGGATCATGAACAGCCTGCCGCCCCGCCAGCGCGGCGTCGGAGCGGGGATGGCCGCGACGTTCCAGAATTCGGCGATGGTGCTCTCGATCGGCATCTTCTTCTCGCTGATGATCGTCGGGCTGGCCGCGCACCTGCCGGCGGCGCTGCGCGGCGGGCTGATGGCGCACGGCCTGCCGGCGGCGCAGGCCAACCGCATCGCTCACCTGCCGCCGGTGGCGTCGCTGTTCGCGGCCTTCCTCGGCTACAACCCGGTCAAGCAGCTGCTCGGCGCCCAGCTCGGGCACCTCAGCGCGTCGCAGGCCGCGGCGCTGACCAGCCGCTCGTTCTTCCCGCGCCTGATCAGCGGCCCGTTTTCCAGCGCGCTCGGCGTCGCCTTCACCTTCGCGTTGATCGCCTGCCTGATCGCCGCCGGCGCCTCGTGGATGCGCGGCGGCAAGTACCACTACCGCGACGAGGACGACGTTGAGCCGCTGCCGGGGCCGGCGGCCGGCGCGGGCACGGACGGCCCGGCCGCGGTCTCAGCGATCGACCGGGCGCTGACGTGATCACGCTCGTGACGATCTCGGGCGCCTACGGCGCCGGCGGCAGCCGCGTCGGCCCGGAGCTGGCGCAGCGGCTCGACGTGCCGTTCCTGGACCGCGCGATCCCGGCCGCGGTGGCCGAGCGTTTGGCGGTGCCCTTCGACGACGCCGAGGCGCACGACGACCAGCTCAGCGACAGCTGGCTCGAGCGGATGCTGCGCGGCTTCATCGGGCAGAACCTGACGCCGCAGGCGTGGACGCCCGGGCAGGGCGAGTCGGGCGAGCAGTTCCGCCGCGCGACCGAGGAGGTGCTGCTGGCGACCGCCGCGAGCGGGCGCGGCGTGATCCTTGGCCGCGCCGCCGCGATCGTGCTGCGCGAGCAGCCACGCGTGCTGCGGGTGCGCCTGGACGGCCCGCGTGAGCGCCGCGTGCGCCAGGCGATGGAGCTCGAGGGGCTCGACGAGGCGACGGCGCGCGATCGCCTGCGCCGCCAGGATCGCGCCCACGCGACCTACGCCCGCCACTTCTACGGCGTCGACACGCATGACCCGGCGCTCTACCACCTGATGCTCGACTCGACGGTGGTCCCGCTCGAGGTCTGTGTCGAGCTGATCGCGACGGCGGCGCGGGCGTTCGCGCCGGCGGCTCCGGCGAGTTGAGCCTCAGAACGGCTGAGCGCTAGCGTCCGCGGCGTGGGGGAGCTCAACTGGGCCGGCAACGTCGTCTACGGCGCGGGGCGCGTGCAGCGGCCGGCGAGCGTCGAGGAGCTCGCGGCGCTGATCGCCGCGGCGCCCCGCATCCGCGTGCTCGGCTCGCGCCACTCCTTCAACACGATCGCCGACAGCGAGCAGCTCGTGTCTCTGCGGGGCCTGCCCGCGACGATCGAGCTCGACAGGGAGCGCGGCACGGTGGCCTGCCCGGGCGCCATGACATACGGCGAGCTGGCGCCGGCGCTCGCCGCCGCGGGTGTGGCGCTCGCGAACCTCGGGTCGCTGCCGCACATCTCGGTGGCGGGATCGATCGCGACGGCGACGCACGGGTCCGGCGACCGCAATGGCAACCTCGCCACCGCGGTCGCGGGGCTCGAGCTCGTCACCTCGGCCGGCGAGACGCTCGCGGTCAGTCGCGGCGAGCGCGATTTCGACGGCATGGTCGTCGCACTCGGCGCGATCGGCGCCGTGACGCGCGTCACGCTCGACGTGGAGCCCGCCTACGGCGTCGCGCAACAGGTCTACGAGGGCCTTCGCTGGGACGCGCTCGCGGAGCATTTCGACGAGCTCACCGCATGCGGCTACAGCGTCAGCGTGTTCACCCGCTGGGAGGATGAGCTCGCGGGAGCGCTGTGGGTCAAGCGCCGGGCCGGCGAGGCGCCGCTGGAGGCGGAGCTGTTCGGAGCGCGCGCCGCCCGCTCGCAGCTCCACCCGATCCCGGGCGGCGATCCCGCCGCCTGCACGACGCAGCTCGGCGTGTTCGGGCCGTGGCACGAGCGACTCGCCCATTTCCGGCTCGAGTTCACCCCCAGCGCGGGCGAGGAGCTCCAGTCGGAGTACCTGCTGGCACGCGTCCACGCGCGCGCGGCGATCGAGGCGCTGCGCGGCCTCGCGCCGCGGATCCGTCCGCTGCTGCACATCGGCGAGATCCGCACCGTCGCCGCCGACGGCCTCTGGATGAGCCCGCAGTACCGCCGCGACACGGTCGCGCTGCACTTCACCTGGCGGCGCCAGCAGGCTGACGTCGAGGCGCTCCTGGCAGACATCGAGGCCGCGCTCGCGCCGTTCGAGCCGCGACCCCACTGGGGCAAGCTGTTCCTGGCCGGCGCGGACTCGATCGCGCCGCGCTACGAGCGCTGCGCCGACTTCGCCGCGCTCCTCGCGCGTCTGGACCCGCGCGGGGCGTTCCGCAACGCCTGGCTGGAGCGTTGCGTGCTCGGGACGCCGGCCGGCGCCGCCTGAGGCGTGCGCGCGCGCTAACGCTGCGTCGCGAGTGCGGTTGAGGCTGCGTCTTCCTGCGCGATGAACGCGGCGAAGGAGTCGAGCCAGGCGGCCTTGGCCGCTCGCCAGCTGGCGAGCCCGCACTCGGCCACGGCGACCGCCGCCTCGGCCTCGTCATGGGCTCCGTTGTATGCAACCTGGGGGCTGTAACCCGTCATGGGAGATCATCGGCACGGCGCGCCCCGCTGATAAGCGCCCGGCGCGGGAGGTTCACGCAAAACTGCGGCTTTTCCGCAGCTTGCGCGGGGTGCTCACGGATGGCGGGGTGCGCTAGTCTCGGCGAACCTCAGAGAAAGGTGCAGTTGCCCGAGCCCGACAGAGCCGTCCTCGAACCCGACGCGATCGAGGATCTTGTCGTAGCGCTGCGCCGGCGGGGCTTTCGGGTGCTCGGACCGAGCGTCCGCGACGGGGCGATCGTCTATGACGACCTCGAGTCCGCGGCCGCGCTGCCGATCGGCTGGACCGACGAACAGGCCCCGGGGCGCTACCGGCTGGAGCGCCGCCAGGACGAGGCGCGCTTCGGCTACGCCGTCGGACCGCACTCCTGGAAGCAGTTCCTGCTCCCGGCGCGGCTGCGCATCTGGCGCTCGCACCGCGACGGCGAGAGCTTCACGATCGAGCCGGAGACGCACGAGCGCCCGCCGCTCGCGCTGATCGGCGTGCGCGGCTGCGAGCTGGCGGCGATCGCGATCCAGGACCGTGTCCTGCTCGGCGGCGAGTACGCCGAGGCGGACTACTCGCTGCGCCGCGACGGCGCCTTCATCGTCGCCGTCGACTGCTTCGAGCCGGCCGATACGTGCTTCTGCACGTCGATGGGCGGCGGTCCGCAGGTTCGCGGCGAGTGCGACCTCGTGCTGAGCGAGATCCTCGACGGCGAGCACCGCTTCCTCGCGCGGGCCGTTTCGGCACGCGGATCCGAGCTGCTGCGCGAGCTGCCCTCGCGCGACGCCGTGGCGGACGATCTCGCCGCCGCGCAGGCGGCCGTCGATCGCGCCGCGGCGGGCATGACGCGCAGCGTGCAGTCCGGCGACCTGCGCGACCTGCTGGCGCGCAACCTCGAACACCCGCGCTGGGAGGAGGTGGCGGAGCGCTGCCTGACCTGCGGCAACTGCACGATGGTCTGCCCGACCTGCTTCTGCACGAGCATCGAGGATGTCAGCGACCTCGCCGGCGAAGAGGCCGAGCGCGTGCGGCTGTGGGAGACCTGCTTCTCGGTCGAGCACTCGTTCCTGCACGGTGGCAGCGTGCGGCGCTCCGGGCGCTCGCGCTACCGCCAGTGGCTGACCCACAAGTTCGGCACCTGGCACGACCAGTTCGACAGCTCCGGCTGCGTCGGCTGCGGCCGCTGCATCGCATGGTGCCCGGTCGGGATCGACGTCACCGAGGAGCTGGCGGCGATCCGCGAGACCGACGGCGCCGTGACCGCGGGGGTGGCGGCATGACGACCGTCGCGGAACTGCTGGCTGACGCCCCGTTCTTCACGGGCATGCGCCCGGAGACGCTCGAGCTGATCGCCGGCTGCGGCTCCAACGTGCAGTTCGAGCCCGGAGCGCTGCTGTTTCGCGAGGGCGAGGCGGCCGACGCGTTCTACCTCCTGCGCCACGGCACGGTCTCGATCGAGGCCTACTCGGCAACCGGCGGCCCGCTCGTGATCGAGACGCTCGAGGCCGGCGACGTGCTCGGCTGGTCGTGGCTCTTCACGCCCCATCGCTGGCACTTCGACGCGCACGCACTGACCGCCGTGCGCGCGACCTCCTTCGACGGCGTCTGCCTGCGCGGCAAGTGCGACGCCGACCCGGCGCTCGGCTACGAGCTCGTCTCGCGTTTCGCCCAGACGCTGATCGAGCGCCTCCAGTGGACGCGCCTGCGCCTGCTCGACGTTTACGGCCATGCCGGCCAGCGCTGAGCTGGAGGCGCCGCCGACCGGCGCGATGGTTCCGGCGCCCTTCGTCGTGCGCCGGCGCCGCCGCGAGACCTCGGACACCTGGACGCTGACACTCGAGCCGCTCGAGGGCGAGGGCATCTCGCCCGCCCCAGGCCAGTTCACGATGCTCTACGTGTTCGGCGTCGGCGAGGTGCCGATCTCGGTTTCCGGCACAGACGGCGGCATGCTCGTGCACACGGTGCGGGCGGTCGGCGCGGTCAGCGCCGCGATCTGCGCCGCCAAGCCGGGCGCCGTGCTCGGCGTGCGCGGGCCGTTCGGCACGGTTTGGCCGCTGCGCGAGGCGGTCGGCCGCGACGTCGTCGTCGTCGCCGGCGGCGTGGGTCTTGCGCCGCTGAGAACCGCGGTGCAGACACTCGAGCGCGAGCGCGACGCCTATGGCGCGGTCACGCTGCTCTACGGCGGGCGCACGCCCGGCGACCTGCTGTTCCGCGGCGAGCTCGAGCAGTGGCGCCGCCGCGGCAGGCTGGCCGTGGACGTGACCGTCGATGCCGCGCGGCCCGACTGGAAGGGCAGGGTCGGCGTCGTGCCGAAGCTGATCGAGGGTGCCCGCTTCGATCCCGCCTCCGCCGTGGCGCTGGTCTGCGGACCGGAGATCATGATGACCTTCAGCGTCACCGCACTGCTTGACCGCGGCCTCGCGCCCGAGCGCATCCACCTCTCGATGGAGCGCAACATGCGCTGCGCGGTGGGCCACTGCGGCCACTGCCAGCTGGGGCCGACGCTGGTCTGCCGCGACGGTCCGGTCTACAGCTACGACCGCCTGGCGGAACTGATGGAGGTGCGCGAGCTGTGAGCCCTCCGAGCGCTGCCCCGGCGACGGCGCGCCGTCGCCCCAAACTCGCCGTCTGGAAGTTCTCCTCCTGCGACGGCTGCCAGCTCTCGCTGCTGGACTGCGAGGACGAGCTGCTCGCGCTCGCCGGCGCCGTCGAGATCGCCTACTTCCCGGAGGCCACGAGCGCCACGGTGCGCGGCCCCTACGACCTCTCGCTGGTCGAGGGCTCGATCACGACGCAGGAGGACCGCGAGCGAATCCTGCGCGTGCGCAGCGCGTCGCGGCGCCTGGTCACAATCGGCGCCTGCGCGACCGCCGGCGGCATCCAGGCGCTGCGCAACTTCGGCTCGGTGGACGAATTCGTCTCGATCGTCTACGCGCACCCCGAATACATCTCGACGCTCGCGACCTCGACTCCGATCTCCGACCACGTCGCCGTCGACTTCGAGCTGCACGGCTGCCCGATCGACAAGCATCAGCTGCTCGAGGTGATCGGCGCACAGCTGGCCGGTCGTCGCCCCCAGATCGCCAGCACCAGCGTGTGCACGGAGTGCAAGCGGCGCGGCACCGTCTGTGTCGTGGTGGCGCACGGCACGCCCTGTCTCGGCCCGGTCACCCATGCCGGCTGCGGCGCGATCTGCCCCAGCTACAACCGCGGCTGCTACGGCTGCTTCGGCCCGATGGAGACGCCGAACGTGGGGGCGCTGTCGCGCGAGATGCAGTCGCTCGGCGCCGACGAGACCGTGATCGACAGGCTCTTCCACACCTTCAACGCGAGCGCCGAGCCGTTCGCGTCCGCGGGGTTGCGCGATGGCGCCTGAGAAGCGGACCAAGACGATCCGCACCGACACCCTCGCGCGCGTCGAGGGCGAGGGCGCGATGCGTGTGCGGATCGAGGCCGGCCGCGTGACCGAGGTCGCGCTCGACATCTACGAGCCGCCCCGCTTCTTCGAAGCCTTCCTGCGCGGCCGCGACTTCGCCGAGGCGATCGACATCACCTCCCGGATCTGCGGGATCTGCCCGGTCGCCTACCAGATGAGCGCCGTCACGGCGATGGAGAGCCTGTGCGGCGTCGAGGTCGGCGGGCAGCTGCGTGCGCTGCGCCGTCTGCTCTACTGCGGCGAGTGGATCGAGAGCCACGCGCTGCACATCTTCATGCTCCACGCGCCCGACTTCCTGGGCTACGCGGGGGCGGTCGAGATGGCCCAGGACCACCCGACGATCGTCGCCGACGCGCTGAAGCTGAAGAAGGCGGGCAACGAGGTGATGCGCGTGGTCGGCGGGCGCGAGGTTCACCCGATCAACCTGAAGCTCGGCGGCCTTCACCGCGCGCCGCGCAAGGCCGAGCTGGCGACGCTGGTCGAGGGACTCGAGCGGGCGCGCGAGATCGCGCTGGGCGCCGTGACGTTGACCGGCGGGCTCGACTTCCCGGACTATGAGCAGGACTTCGAGATGGTCGCCCTCGCCCAGCCCGGCGAGTACCCGATCAACCGTGGCCGCGTCGTCTCCGACCGCGGCCTCGACATCCCGGCGGCGGAGTACATGGACCACTTCGTCGAGTCCCACGTCGAGTGGTCCCACGCCCTGCATTCGCAGCGCGCCGACGGCAGCACCTACGTGGTCGGCCCGCTGGCCCGCTTCGCGACCAGCTTCGACGAGCTGACGCCCCTGGCGCGCGAGGCCGCGGCCGGTGTCGGTCTGCGCGCGCCGGAGCGCAACCCGTTTCGCAGCATCGTCGTGCGCGCCGTCGAGCTCGTGCACGCGGTCGATGAGGCGCTCGCGCTGATCGCCGCCTACGAGGAGCCCGACGCCCCGGCGATCGATGTGATCCCCCGCGCCGGCGTTGGGCACGGCGTCAGCGAGGCCCCGCGCGGACTGCTCTACCACCGCTACGAGATCGACGACGAGGGAACGATTCTCGACGCCGTGATCGTCCCGCCGACCTCGCAGAACCAGACCGCGATCGAGGCCGACCTGCGCGGCGTCGTCGAGCGCTCGCTTGAGCTGCCTGACGCCGAGCTGAGCGTGCGCTGCGAGCAGACGATCCGCAACTACGACCCCTGCATCTCCTGCGCGACGCACTTCCTGAAGCTCGAGATCGAGCGCGTCTGAGGCTGATCGGCGTCGGCAACCGCTGGCGCGGGGACGACGCCGCCGGTCTCGTCGTCGCCGCCGCGGTCGCCGCGCAGAAACCGAGCGGCGTCGAGGTCATCGAGCACGAGGGTGAGCCGCTGGAGTTGATCGAACTCTGCGAGGGCGCCGCCGAGATCTGGATCGTGGATGCCGTCAGCTCGGGAGTCACGCCGGGCGAGCTGCATCGCTTCGAGGCGGGCGACCAGCGGCTACCGTCGGAGCTGTTCCGCGTCTCCACCCACCGCCTCGGCCTGGCCGAGGCGCTCGAGCTCGCGCGCGCGCTGGGCCGCCTTCCGCCCACGGTCGTCGTTCACGGGATCGAGGGCGCGCGGTTCGAGCCGGGGCTCCCGCTCTCGCCGGAGGTCGCCACCGCCGCCGCAAGCCTCACGCAAACACTCCTCGCGGAGCTCGACCGCCGGCGGACGCACGGCGCCGCAACGTGACAACATCTGAGCGGGTCCTCCGATGAGCGCCACGACGCCCGCACTGCTCGCCGCCGCCGCGGGCGTCGGCTTCGGCCACGCGGTTCTTCCCGACCACTGGGTGCCGCTCGCCGTCGTCGGCCGCACGCGACGCCTGCCACTCAGACGCGTCGCCCGCTTGTCGGGGCTCGCCGGCGTCGCCCACGTCCTCGTGTCGATGCTGCTGGGCGGGGCGATCGTCGCCGTCGGGCTCCAGTTCCGCTCGGCCGTGGAGAGCGCGCAGGACACGATCGTCGGCGGCCTGCTGGTCGCGACCGGCGTGGGCTTCGCGACCGCCGAGCTGATCGGGCGCGGCCATCGCCACGGCCACGCCGCGGCGAGCGAGCACCGGACCGAACCCGGGCAAGGGGCCGCAAGCGGGCACGCGCACACACATCACGATCACCTCGATGATCGCGCCCCGGAAGAGGGGCTCGCGCTCGAGGCGGCGCACGGCCTGCATGGCGTCGCGGCCGTCATGGTCCCGTTCGGCGCCGCGGCCTCTCCCGACCTGACGATCCTCCCGGTCTTCCTGGCGGCGACGACGGTGGGAGCGGCCACCGCGATCGGCTCGCTCATCATCTTCGCCGCTGTGACGATCGCCACCGTCGTCGGGCTGACCCTCGCCGCCTGCTTCGGCGGCTACCAGATACGGGCAGCCTGGCTGGAGCGCTGGGGCAACGCCTGCACCGCACTCGTGCTTGTGGCGATTGGTGCGCTGGTGCTCGCCGAGGTCATCTGAGCGGCTGATCAGGCCGCAGCCAGCGCCGCCGCCGCGAACAGCGCCAGGCCGCCGTTCCAGCCATCCGGGGAGCCGACCGCGTCGCGCATCCGCTCCCAGCCATCGCCGTGGCGGTCGAGATGTCGGTGCTCCAACTCGACGCGCGTGCGAGCCGGACCGTCGGGCACGAAGCGAACCTCAACCTCGCTCGCCCTTGCCGGGTCGGTCTCGCGCTTCCACTGGAGATTGATGTCCCAGCTGAAGACGACGCGCGTTGGCGGGTCGTAGACGAGCACGCGGCCCCAGTCGGACTCGCCGCCGTTGACGTCGCGACCATAGGCGCGGCCGCCGACCCGCGGCTCGAGCACGATCTCGGCAAGCGGCGCCTCGCCGATCGTGTGCTCGCGTGGCCACCAGGTGTCGATCCCGTCGGTGAAGACCGAGAAAGCGTGCTCGAGGCCGACGTCGACCGTGATCGAGGCGTGAGCGGCGGTGTCGGGCGCGTGCGTCGTCATGAGACCTCCTGATCAGGTTGTTCGGCGACCGTCTTGAAGGCGTCCAGCGCCTGCGTCCAGAAGCGGTCGAAGTAGGCGCGCAGCGCCCCGACGCCCATCGGGTCGAGGCTGTAGAGGCGGCGATTCGCCTCCCGGCGATCGCGGACGAGACCCGCATGCTTGAGCACCCGTAGATGCTGGGACACCGCCGGCCGGCTGACCGGGAGCCCCCGCGCGAGCTCGCCCACCGCGATCGGCCCGTCCGCCAAGCGCTCGAAGATCTCGCGCCTGGTCGGGTCGCCGAGCGCCGCCATCGCGTCTGCGTAAGTAGCCACTTACCGTAAGTGTATGCTTACATAGCCTCCGTGTCAAGCCCCTCGGGGCCACGAGGGCGGGGCGCGTCCGCCCGGCGGGCGAGCATCTCGACGACCGTTTCGTCGGGGACCGCTTCGAAGTCGCGATACCAGTGGCCGACCGCCACCAACTGCCTGGGAATCGTGTGACAGACGACCTCGTCGGCCTCGACGGCCAGGAGCGCCACCGCCTCGCGTGTGCCGACCGGCACCGCGACGATGATCCGAGCGGCGCCGCGCGAGCGCAGCGCGCGCACGGCGGCCAGCGTCGTCAAACCGGTGGCGAGACCGTCGTCGACGACGATCGCCGTCGCGTCCCGCACCTCGACAGGAGCGCGTCCGGCGCGGTATCGCTCGACGCGGCGGTTCAGCTCGACCATCTCGCGCTCCACCGTGGCGTCGAGCGCCTGCTGATCCATGCCGACGCGCCTGGCCATCGCCGGGTCGAGCACGGCGGTCCCGCCTTCGGCGATTGCCCCCACTCCAAGCTCCGCGTTCCCAGGCGCACCGAGCTTGCGCACGACCAGCACGTCCAGCGGCGCCGCCAGTGCCCGGGCGACCTCGTACCCCACGGGCACGCCGCCGCGCGGCAGGGCAACGACGACGGGTTTCGCCGTCTCGATCGCCCCCAGCCGCTGCGCCAGCAGGCGCCCCGCCTCGCGCCGGTCGGCGAACACCCCCGCGGTCACCTCACCCCGGCGAGCGCGCAGCGCTCCGTGGCCCGTCAGTCCTCGCGTGCTTCGGGCATGCCCTCACCGGTCGCGAGCGCCTCCATCTCATCGTCGGCGAGCGCGCTGTCGGGCGGGTCGGACTCGAGCCAGCCACGTCGAGAGGAGCGCCGGCGGCCCGCGGCGAGCGTCGCCACAAGGGCCGCGCAGCCCGCTGCCGCAAGCGGAACCACCCTGCGCAGCGAGCGTCTGCCCTGGCGCTTCTCGGTCATGCGTGTGGCGTCACGCTAGCAACTGCCCAGCTTCTGCGTCGGCGATCTGCCGCGACTGCGTGAGGCGGCGAGCGCATCGTCGGCGAGGCGCGCGTGGACCAGCCGTCGGCGTTCGCTAGGTTTCCTGCGTGGAGTACCGCTCGCTCGGCCGCACCGGTGTGAAGGTCAGTCCGCTGTGCCTGGGCGCGATGATGTTCGGCAGCTGGGGCAACCCGGACCACGACGATTCGATTCGGATCATCCACCGCGCGCTCGACGCGGGTATCAACTTCATCGACACCGCCGACGTCTACTCGCGCGGTGAGTCCGAGGAGATCGTCGGCAAGGCCCTCGCCGGCGGCCGGCGCGACGATGTGGTGCTTGCGACAAAGGTTCACGGCGAGATGGGCGAGGACCCCAACCAGCGCGGCAACTCGCGCCGCTGGATCATCCGCGAGGTCGAGAACTCGCTGCGCCGGCTCGGCACCGACTGGATCGACCTCTACCAGATCCATCGCCCCGAGCAGGACACAGACATCGAGGACACGCTCTCGGCGCTGACCGATCTGATCCGTGCGGGGAAGGTCCGCTACGTCGGGTCCTCGACCTTCCCGGCTTCCCAGATCGTCGAGGCGCAGTGGATCTCGCGCGAGCGCGGCCTGGAGCGCTTCGCGAGCGAACAGCCGCCGTACTCGATGCTCGCGCGCGGGATCGAGAGCGACGTCCTTCCCACCTGCCTGCGACACGGAATCGCCGTGATCCCGTGGAGCCCGCTCGCCGGCGGCTGGCTCTCCGGCAGCTACCGCAGCGGCGCTGAGCCGCCGAGTTCGAGCCGGGCGACACGGCTCCCGCAGCGCTTCGACCTCTCAATCCCAGCCAACCAGCGCAAGCTCGAGGCCGCCGACGCGCTGGGCGAGCTCGCGAGCGAGGCCGGTCACTCACTGATCGAACTCGCCCTCGCGTGGGTCATCAATCACCCGGCGGTGACTGCCGCGATCATCGGCCCGCGCACGATCGAGCACCTCGAATCCCAGCTGCCGGCCGCCGAGATCTCACTCGACACGGCGCTGCTGGACCGCATCGATGAGATCGTGCCGCCGGGACTGACGATCAACCCGGCCGACAGCGGGTTCGCCAACCCGGCGCTCGAGCCGGGCGCAAGGCGCCGCTGACCGATGGCGCCACGACCGCCGCGCGCAGAGCAGATCGAGCCGGCGGACTCAGGGCAGGCGCACGACTCCTCCGGCCAGGCGGACGGCCCGACCTACGCGCTCTACGCCAGCTTCGCCGCCGACCCCGACCGCCCGCTGCCGCCCCACCATCGCGAGCCCGCAGCGGTCCACGCGGAGCAGGCGCTCGATGCGAGCGACGCGATTCTGCGCGGTGCCTACACCGTCACCGGCTACCGAGCGGACGCTGACCTGCTGCTCTGGCTGGTCGGCCACAGCGCCGACGCCGTGCAGGATGCGCTGATCGCGTTTCGACACACGCGGCTCGGCCAGACCCTTCGCCCCGCCTGGTCGGCGATCGGGGTCCATCGCGAGGCCGAGTTCGCGAAGTCCCACACCCCCGCCTTCATGCGCGGCGAAGAACCACGCAAGTACGTGTCCGTCTACCCCTACGTGCGCTCACTCGAGTGGTACCTGCTGCCCGAGCAGGAGCGTGCCGAGATGCTTCGCGAGCACGGCCTGATGGGTCGCAGCCGGCCCGAGGTGCGCGCCAACACGGTCAGCGCCTTCGCGCTCGGTGACTACGAGTGGCTGCTCGCGTTCGAGTGCGACGAGCTCGAGCCGATCGTCGACCTGATGCGCCACCTGCGCTCCGCGCAGGCTCGCCGGCACACGCGCGAGGAGCTGCCGTTTCACACCGGGCGCCGACGCCCGCTGATCGAGATCGTCGACGACCTTCCGTAGCGCGCGGGCCCGCCCGCGGCGGCGCGAGCCTCAGCTCGAGGGCCGCCGGCGCGTGATCGCCACCCCCACCAGGCAGAGCGCGCCGCCCCCGATCGCGACCAGTCCCGGCACCTCGCCCAACGCGATCCAGCTCAATGCGATTACCAGCGGCGGCACCAGATAGGTGGTCGCCCCCTGACGCGCTATCGTGCTGCGGGAAAGTGCGTAGGAGAACAGAGTGAAGGCGATAGCCGTGGGTCCCAGGCCGAGATAGACGACCAGCAGCGTGCTCGAGGCGGGCGCGCCCCGCAGTTCCGAGACCAGCGCCGGTGCGAAGGGCAGGCACGCCACGGCCCCGGCCAGGCACGCCCCCCACATGACCGCGACCGCGGAGACGCGTTCGAGGACCGGCTTCTCGACGACGACGGCGACCGTGTAGACGGCGGCGGCGAGCACGCAGAGCAGCACGCCGTTCAGGCCGCCGTGACGGTGCGCCGAGCTGACGGCGATCACGATGGCCCCGGCGAACGCGACCGCGAGCCCGCCGAGGAGCCACGGCGAGAGGCGTTCGCGCAGGACCACGGTGGCGAGCAGCGCGATCATGATCGGGGCGACGTTGACAAGCATCGCGGCGGTCCCGGCGTCGACCAGTCGCTCGCCCTGGTTCAGCGCCACGTTGTAGGCACCGAACCACAGCACGCCACAGGCGATGATCGCCGGGAGATCGCGTCTTGCAGGCAGCGCGACGCGCTGCACCCGCATCAGCGTGCTGAGCGCAACCGCTCCGACCAGCAGGCGGCCGAGCGTGAGTGGAACCGGTTCGAAGTGGGTACGAGCCGAGCGGATCGCGACGAACGCCGACGCCCACAGCAGCGTCGTCACGGCGATCGCCGCCAGAACCTTCGGGTCCTCGCGGCGGCGCGCCGGGGTCAGCGCGGCGGCGGCCGTGGCGTTCGCGCCCGTCATCGCCACGGCAGCGCCCAGCGACGGTTCCTCATCAGCGCAGACCATAGTGGCGCGATCCGGCGGCATCGAACAGACAAACGACGCGCCGGCTCGATTCGTGAGGTCCGCGCGCACCGTGGGTGTTCCCGTGCGTGCGCGCCGATGCTGGCAAACTCCAGTCATAGCCCCGTCGCCCGGTGATCCGCACGATCGCAGCCCCGCCGTGGACGCCTCCGCGGCCCGGGCCGACGCGGCCAGCGAGCCGCCACCGCGATCCAATGAGTCGCGTGCCGAGCGCGCCGAGCGGTTCCAGAGCCTGAGCGGAGAGGAGATCAGAGCCCTCTACACCGAGGACGACCTTCCCGACGCCGCTCAGATCGGGCTTCCCGGCGCCTATCCGTTCACGCGCGGGATCTACCCGTCGATGTACCGCGGCCGCCTGTGGACGCTGCGCCAGTTCGCCGGCTTCGGCACCGCGCTCGAGACCAACGAGCGATTCCGCTACCTGCTCGACCGCGGCCAGCACGCCCTCTCCACCGCCTTCGACATGCCCTCGTTGATGGGACACGACTCCGACTCACCGCTCAGTCGCGGCGAGGTCGGCCGCGAGGGCGTGGCGATCGACACGCTCGACGACATGGCGGACCTGTTCGCCGGCATCGACCTGCGCGAGGTCAGCGTCTCGATGACGATCAACGGGCCTGCGGCGATCATGCTGGCGTTCTTCGTCGCCGCCGCGGAGGCCCAGGGAGCCGCCCCGCACGAGCTCGCCGGAACGATCCAGGCGGACATCCTCAAGGAGTACATCGCGCAGAAGGAGTGGTGTTTCCCGATCGACGCCGGCGTCCGCCTGCAGGGCGACATGATCGAGTGGTGCACCGCGATGATGCCTCGCTGGCACCCGGTATCGATCTCCGGCTACCACATCCGCGAGGCCGGCTCGACCGCCGCCCAGGAGCTCGCTTTCACGCTCAAGAACGGCTTCGCCTACATCGACGAGCAGATCGCCCGCGGCCAGGACATCGACAGCTTCGCCCCCCGGCTGTCGTTCTTCTTCAACGCCCAGATCGACTTCTTCGAGGAGATCGCCAAGTACCGCGCCGCCCGCCGGATCTGGGCGCGCGAGCTGCGCGAGCGCTACGGCGCGCGCAACCCGCGATCCTGGCTGATGCGCTTCCACACCCAGACAGCGGGCGTCTCGCTCACCGCGCAGCAGCCGCTCAACAACATCACCCGCACGGCGATCGAGGCGCTCGCCGGGGTGCTCGGCGGCACGCAGTCGCTGCACACCAACAGCTACGACGAGGCGCTCGCGCTACCAACCGAGGAGGCCGTGCAGGTCGCGCTGCGCACGCAGCAGATCATCGCCCACGAGACCGGCGTCACCAACACCGTCGATCCACTGGGCGGAAGCTATTTCGTCGAAGCGATGACCGACCGCATCGAGGCGCAGGCCTACGAGTATTTCCGTCGCATCGACGAGCTGGGTGGCATGGTGGAAGCGGTCAAGCGCAACTACCCCCAGCGCGAGATCGCCGACGCCGCGTTCGAGCTGCAGCGGCGGATCGACAGCGGCGAGCGGCTGGTCATCGGCGTCAACAGCTTCGCCATCGACGACGAGCGCGAGATCCCGACGCTGCGGATCGACCCGACGCTGGAGCGCAGGCAGCTGGAACGCCTGGCGGCGGTCCGCGCGCGTCGCGACAGCGCCGCGGTGGAGGCCAGTCTCTCCGCCCTGCGCACCGCGGCCCGGACGCAGGCAAACCTGATGGAACCGCTGCTTGACGCAGCTCGCTCACACGCAAGCGAGGGCGAGACCGTCCAGGCGCTTGCGGACGTCTGGGGGCGCTTCACCGAGACGCCGGTCTTCTGAGCGCCGGCGTAGCGGCGCTCCCGCGGCGGCGAGCGGCCGATCGCGCGACTCCCGGCTCGGCGCGGGCTATTCGACGATGTCGGCCTCGCCGTCGCCGTCGCCGGCGCCGTCCGCAGCGGTTGCGCCATCGCCGGCCAGCCGCGACTGCAGCTCACGGATGTGATCAACGCCCGCTGCGAGGTCGCCGTGGGAGATCTCCCCGCGATCGACCAGGCCGAACGTGGTACGGCCGAGATCGCTGAACGCCTGACCGAGCTCGCGCTTCGTGGCGACGATCTGCGCCTGCTTTTGCGCCGTGCTCGCCGCCTGCTCGGCGCCGGCCTTGACCTTGTCGAGTAGGCCCATCTTGGTTCGCCTCCATTCGTGCTGGTTGCCTCGAAACTAGCGCTTCGGACCGCCGGCGTCAACGCGGCGCGTCACCGACCCGTGCCGCCGTGGTGCTCGTGGGCCAAGGCGTTCGCTGCACCGTTGCCGCCGGCGCCGCAGCGTCGAAGCACGGCGGGGTGCGAGGATCGCTCGGTCATGCCGGTGTGTCACGCTGCAGGTACCGCGGCAGCCCAGACCGAGCGATCCGATGTCCGTCCCCCCCAGCCCCGACCCGATCATGGACCGAGCCGCCACGGAGAACTTTCCGGTCGCCTCGCGGTTGCTTCCATCGAGCCTACGCAAACATCTGCTTGCGATCTACGGCTTCGCGCGCCTGGTCGACGAGCTCGGTGACGAGCTGCCGGGCGACAGGCTGGTTGCACTCGACTGGCTCTCCGGCGAGCTGGACCTCGCCTTCGCCGACCGCGCGACGCATCCGCTGCTGCGCGCGCTGGCGCCGACGATCGCCGCGTGCGGCCTCTCGCGCGAACCGTTCGAGCGGCTGATCGAGGCCAACCGCGTCGACCAGACCGTCCACAGCTACGAGACCTGGGAGGCATTGCTCGGGTACTGCAACCTGTCCGCCAACCCCGTCGGCGAGCTGGTGTTGAGCGTCTTCGGCGCCGCCACGCCCGAGCGGATCGCGCTCTCCAACGCGGTCTGCACCGCGCTGCAGCTCACCGAGCACTGGCAGGACGTCCGCGAGGACCTCGCGCGCGGCCGCGTCTATCTGCCGCTCGAGGATCTCGCGCGGCACGGATGCACGATCGACGACCTCGCCGCCAGGCGCGTCGGCGAGCGGCTGCGCCGCGTGCTCGCGCTCGAGGCTGCGCGGACGGCGGCGCTGTTTCGCGCCGGCGATGCGCTCGTGGCGAGCCTGCGCGGCTGGCCGCGCCTGGCAGTGGCCGGCTATGCGGGCGGCGGACGCGCGGCGCTCGAGGCGCTCGCGCTTGCCGACTACGAGGTGCTCGCGCTCAGTCCGCGCCCGACCCGCCGGCGCACGATCGGCGCGATCGTCCGCGTGCTCGTTCGGGCTGCCGGCGGATGAGCGAGGCGGCACGACGGTACTGCGCGCAGATCACGCGACGCCAGGCCGCCAACTTCTACTACGGCATGCGCCTGCTGCCCGCGCCCAAGCGCGCGGCGCTGTTCGCGATCTACGCCTTCGCGCGGCGCATCGATGACATCGGCGACGGCACGCTCCCCGCCGACGCCAGACGGGAGCTGCTCGACGAGGCGGCGCAGGCGCTCGGCGGGCCGCCGGGTGATGACCCGGTGCTCGTCGCGCTGATCGACGCGCAGCGCCGCTTCCCGCTCCCGCGCCAGTCGTTCCTGGATCTGATCGACGGCGTGCGCATGGACGTCGACGGCGCCAGCTTCGAGCGCTTCGACGATCTCGTCATCTATTGCCGACGCGTGGCGGGTTCGATTGGCCGGCTCTGCGTCGCCGTCTACGGCAGCGACGACGACCGCGCCGGAGACCTCGCCGACGACCTCGGTGTGGCGCTGCAGCTGACCAACATCCTGCGGGATGTGCGCGAGGACGCCGAGCGCGGGCGCACCTACCTGCCGGCCGAGGACCTCGCGCGCTTCGGCGAGCCGAGCCCGGCGACGATCGACGGGCTGGTGGCGTTCGAGGCCGCCCGGGCACGCGAGTGGTACGCGCGGGGCCTGACGCTGACCGCGCTGCTCGACCGCCGCAGCGCGGCGTGCGTACTCGCGATGAGCGGCGTCTACAGACGCCTGCTGGACCGCATCGAAGCGGATCCCCAGGCGATCCTGCAGCGGCGCGTCTCCCTGTCGACCGCGACCAAGATCTCGGTCGTCGGACGCAGCCTGCTCGGAGCTGCCAGATGAACGTCGTCGTCGTCGGCGGCGGGGTCGCGGGCATCGTGGCCGCGCTCGACTGTGCCCAGGCCGGCGCCGCCGTCACGCTCGTGGAGGTGCGCCCACGACTCGGCGGCGCCGCCTACTCGGTGCGCCGTGACGACCTGTGGATCGACAACGGGCAGCATGTTTTCCTGCGTTGCTGCACCGCCTACCGCGCACTGCTCGCGCGCCTCGACAGCGAGGCCGGCGTCGACCTGCAGCCACGTCTGGATATTCCCGTGCTCGCCCCCGGGCGCCCCACGGCTCGCCTGCGCCGCAGCGGCGCCCGGCCGCCGCTTCACCTTGCCGGAGCCTTGCTGCGCTACCCGCACCTCTCGCTGCGCGAGCGCCTCTCCGCGGGACGCGCGGCGCTCGCGCTGGGACGCCAGCCGCTGGACGATTCCCGCACGCTGGGTGCGTGGCTGAGCGAGCACGGGCAGAGTGAGAGGGCGATCGCGACGCTGTGGGACCTGATCGCGCTCCCGACCCTGAACGTGCCGGCGGCCGAGGCCTCGCTCGCACTCGGCGCGTTCGTCTTCCAGGAGGGCCTGCTCGGCGACGCGGCCGCCGGGGACGTCGGCCTGCATCGCGCTCCGCTGCAGCACGTCATCGGGGATCCCGCGGAACGCGCCCTGGCGCGCGCCGGCGTCACCGTGCACCTGCGCTGGCCCGCGCAGCGCGTCACCACCATCGGCGACCGCTTCGCGGTCGTCGGCAGCGACAGTTGGCTCGCGGCCGACCGTGTGGTCGTCGCGGTGCCGCACGATCGCGCGGCCGCTCTGCTGCCGGCGGCCGCCCTGCGCGACGCGGCGTGGCCCGGAGCCCTGGGATCCTCACCGATCGTCAACCTCCACCTCGTCTACGACCGCCGCGTCTTCGAGCACCGTTTCGCCGCGGGCGTGGACACGCCGGTGCAGTACGTCTTCGACCGGACGCCGCCGGAGTGGACCCAGCGCCAGTACATCGCGGTCTCGCTCTCCGGTGCGCGTCAGGAGATGGGGATGAGCACTGCCGCCCTGCGCGAGCGGTTCGTGCCCGCGCTCGCGGACCTGCTGCCCGAGGCGGGCAGTGCTCGCCTGGAGCACTTCAGCGCCACCAAGGAGCATGCGGCGACGTTTCTCGCGACGCCGGGAACAGCCGCGCTCAGACCGCCACCGGCAACGGCGCTCCCCGGGCTCGCGCTCGCCGGCGCCTGGACGGCGACCGGCTGGCCGGCCACGCTGGAGGGCGCCGCGCGCAGCGGCCAGGCCGCCGCCGAAGCCGTCCTTGCGGAGCGCTGAGCGGGCCCGCCGTCAGGTCGCCAGGCCGAGTGCCTCCGCCAGCTCGCGCTCTCCCAGTCCGATCACGCGCACCAGCTTCAGGCGACCGCGCTCGCCGCGGATCACCTCGACGCGCGAGGGCGCGACGCCGGCGCGCCGGGCAATCAGCCGGCACAGCGCGCGGTTGGCCTCGCCATCTACCGGCGCTGCGCAGACGCGCGCCTGGAGGACACCATCGCGCAGCCCGAGAAGTTCGTCGCGCGATGCCCTTGGCTGCAGGCGTACCTCGATCCGTGCGTCATCCATGCCTCTGAATGTAGCCGTGGCGCGCCCTCCGTACGGACGATCCGTTAGGCTCGCGCCGTG
The DNA here is from genome assembly GCA_963709225.1 of uncultured Solirubrobacterales bacterium. Lineage (GTDB taxonomy): Bacteria > Actinomycetota > Thermoleophilia > Solirubrobacterales > Solirubrobacteraceae > Palsa-513. Next base: position 420,090 of record CAVPVM010000004.1, on the reverse strand, counting down.
CTCCACGGCCTCGTAACAGCGGCGGTCTTCCACGACAGCAAGAAGACGGCGTACTTCATCGCCGCCGGCGTGCTGGTCGGCTGGGCGGTGATCGTTTCGCTGATCGGGATCCGCAGCGAGCGATTCCCCTCCTCCCCGCGCCAGGGTCGTCTGCTGCTCTCGGGCACGGCCGTGCTCGTCGCGCTGGCTGTCTCGATGGCCGTCGTCACGGCCAAGACGCCGCCGGGCGTCCACCCCTACGAGACCGGCGTCGTGACGAACGGGGTCGCCCCGCCGGTCACGCCCGTCGGTCCGGCGCCCACCAACGGGCCGCTGGCGCTGTCGGCCAACCCGCAGGGCATCCTCGCCTTCAACACGAAGACGCTGATCGCCAGCTCGAGCCACGTGACGATCAACTTCACCAACCACTCGCCACTCCCCCACAACGTGACGGTCGCGAACGCACAGGGGAAGGTGCTCGGAGCGACGCCGACCTTCATGGGCGGCACGAAGACGCTCAGCCTCACCCTGCCCGCCGGCACCTACACCTACTACTGCTCCGTCCCCGGCCACGAGCAGGCCGGCATGAAGGGCACCCTGACCGTTCGCTAGGCCGGCGCGCCCGCGGCACCACGCCCGCGCGCGCCCGCGCGCGCCCTGTCGCGCCACGCCCCGCCGCTCGCCCGAGACCCGCCGCACGCGCGGTCCGCCCCGCTGCTACTCGGAAACCGGCTCACGTGCTTCGAAACCGCTGCATTTGAGCACTGGCAGCGGCGGGTAGCGGACGAACCGCTCGGGCTGCGTGCGTGATCGCTCGCACAGCGAAAAGACCGAACCGCGCGAGTTGCGGACGATCCGCTGATGCCCGCAGCGGTCGCACAGACCGGCGTGCGGTCCCGTACCCACCTCTGGCACTATACTTTATGAAGTGCGTTCTTTCACGCGACTGCTGGGATTCCTGCGGCCCTACCGCCGCGGCGTCATCTGGTCGGGCGTGCTCGCGGCCGCAGCGATCACGGCAACTGTCGCGATCCCCTACGTCAGCGGCGTCGCGATCGACGCGATCCACGACCATCGCCGTGGCCGCCTGCTCGAACTCGCGCTGCTGATCGCGGCCGCCGGCGTCGTGCGGCTCGGCCTCTCGGCCGGCCGGCGCCTGGTGGCCGGACGGGTTTCGCTCGGCGTCGAATACGACCTTCGCACCCTGCTCTTCCGCCAGCTCCAGTCGTTCGAGCTCGCGTTCTTCGATCACGAGCAGACCGGCCAGCTGATGTCGCGAGTGACCGTCGATCTTCAGGCGATCCGCTTCTTCCTCGGCTACGGGCTGGTGTTCATCGTCCAGTCGGCGCTCTCGATCGCGCTGGCAGCGGTCGCGATGTTCGCGATCGAACCGGGGCTCGCCGCGATCGCGCTGATCCCGGTGCCGATCGTGGTCTACGTCACCAACCGCTACAGCCGCCTTGCACGGCCGGCCCTCCAGGAGGTGCAGCAGCGCATCGGCGAGCTGACGGCGGACACCGAGGAGAACATCTCCGGCGTGCGCGTCGTCAAGGCCTTCGCGCGCGAGGCGCACCAGCGCGCGCGCTTCGAGCGCAGCGTCGCCCGGGTGTTCGACCAGTCGATGCTCGAGGCGCGCCTCCAGGCCCGCTACAACCCGCTGATCGGCTTCCTGCCGCAGCTCGGCCTGGGGGCTGTCCTCCTGATCGGTGGCCGCGACGTGATCCACCACGAGCTCTCGATCGGGCAGTTCACCGCCTTCTACACCTACCTACTGATGCTGCTCAGCCCGATGCGCACGCTCGGCGTCTCGCTCGGCATGGCGCAGCGGGCGTCGGCGTCAGGTGTGCGGGTGTTTCAGCTGCTGGACCGCCAGCCGCGCCTCACGGCGCCCCCCGGCGCTCCACCGCTCCCCGCGGGCAACGGCAATGTGCGCTTCGAGGGGGTGACGATGCGCTACGCACCCGGCGCGCCGGCTGCGCTGCGCGACGTCGACCTCGAGGTGCCGGCCGGACGCACCGTCGCGCTGGTCGGCGCGACCGGCTCGGGCAAGACGACGCTGGCGGCGCTCGTGGCGCGGCTGTACGACCCGACCGCCGGCCGCGTCCTGATCGACGGCGCTGACCTGCGCGAGGTCGATGTCGCCTCCGTGCGCGAGGCGGTTGCGATCACCGGCGACGACCCGTTCCTGTTCAGCACCAGCGTCAGCGACAACATCGCCTACGCGCGGCCGCAGGCCACGCGCGAGCAGATCCGCGACGCCGCGCGCCGTGCCCAGGCCGACGAGTTCATCGAACGTCTCCCCGACGGTTACGACACGCGCGTCGGCGAACGCGGCCTCACGGTGTCCGGCGGCCAGCGCCAGCGAATCGCCATTGCCCGCGCGATCATCGCCGACCCGCGCATCCTGATCCTCGATGACGCGACGTCGTCGGTCGACGCGACCACCGAGCGCTCGATCAAGCTCGCGCTCGCCGAGGTGATGGCCGGGCGCACGACCTTCATCATCGCTCACCGGCTCTCGACGATCGCACTGGCGGATGAGATCGTCGTGCTCGAAGACGGCCGCGTCGCCGCGCAGGGAACCCACGACGAGCTCATGGTCAGCTCGCCGCTGTATCGCGAGATCGTCGAGAAGGGAATGCCGGAGAGCGTCTTCCTGACGCGAAAGCCGCGCGAGCGCCAGGTGGCGGGCCTGTGAGGCGCCTTCGGACATTTCGTTCGCGCTCCGCGGCCGACACGGGCAGCCCGTCGCGGATCGCCGAACTGCGACGGCGCCTGCGCGGCAGCAGCGGGCGAGGACGCCGCCTGCGCGGCCTCGCCGCGCTGTTGGCCCCCTACCGCGGCCGGGTGGTGGCGATGGTCGCGTCGCTGATCATCGGCACGGCGGCCTCGCTCGCTCCCGCGCCGCTCGCGGCCCGCGCGATCGACGACGGCATCCTGCCGCGCCACTACCACTACCTGGTCCTGATCGTCGCCGCCTTCGGCGTCGCTGCGCTGATCGTGTGGGTGGCGACGGCGGCCCAGACCTACCTTGTCGAATGGGTAGGACAGCGGGCGCTCGCGGACCTGCGCCTGGCGATCTTCACGCACCTTCAGCGCCTGCCGGTGAGTTTCTACGAACGCCGCCCGACGGGCGTGCTGATCTCGCGCATGACCAACGACGTCGAGGCGCTCGACACGCTCGTGACCGACAGCGTCGTCACGCTCTTCCAGGGCGGGCTGACGCTGATCGGCACGCTCGTGATCCTGCTGAGCTTCGACCTGCGCCTGGCACTGATCACCTTCATCATGCTGCCGTTGATCGGCGTCGCATCGCTGATCTTCCGGATCGCCTCCGCCGATGCCTACCGTCGCACGCGCGAGACGATCGGGCACATCACCGGCTACCTCCAGGAGTCGCTGTCGGGCGTGCGGGTGGTGCGCACGTTCGGCCAGGAACGCCGCCACGCGGAGGAGTTCGCGGGACTGAACGAGCTCAACCGCGGCGCGAACATGACGACGGTCAACATGAACGCCGCCTACTTCCCCGCGATCGAGTTCGTGTCGGCCGTCGCGGTCGTTGCCGTGCTGCTCTACGGCGGCGACCAGGTGCTCCACGGCGCGATCATGCTCGGCGTGCTCGTCGGCTTCCTGGCCGCGCTGAACAACTTCTTCGACCCGATCACACAGCTGTCCCAGCTCTACACGACCTACCAATCCGGCATGGCGGCGCTCGACAAGATCTTCGAGCTGCTCGACGAGGAGCCCGACATGCTGGAGCGCCCGAACGCCGAAGAGCTCGGCCGGATCCGTGGTGAGCTGCGCTTCGATCATGTCTCCTTCGCCTACCGAAAGCGCGACGGAGATCACGACCGGCTGGCGCTCGACGACATCGACCTGACGATCGCGCCGGGCGAGACCGTCGCGCTGGTCGGCGCCACCGGCGCCGGAAAGTCGACCTTCGCAAAGCTGGTCGCACGCTTCTATGACCCGACCCTCGGCCGCGTCCTGATCGACGGACACGACGTGCGCGACGTCACCTTCCAGTCGCTGCGCTCCCAGCTGGGCATCGTCCCCCAGGAGGCCTTCCTGTTCTCCGGCAGCGTGCGAACGAACATCGCGTTCGGGGCTCCGGACGCGACCGACGCAGAGATCGAGGCCGCGGCGCGCGCGGTCGGCGCGCACGAGTTCATCGCGGCGCTCGAGCACGGCTACGACACCGAGGTCGGCGAGCGCGGCGCGCAGCTGTCGGCCGGTCAGCGCCAGCTGGTCGCCTTCGCTCGCGCGATGATCGCCGACCCCCGCATCCTCGTGCTCGACGAGGCCACCTCCAACGTCGACCTGCACACCGAGAGCCGTATCGAGCAGGGGCTCCGACGCCTGCTGGCCGGCCGTACGGCGATCGTGATCGCGCACCGCCTCTCGACGATCGCCGGGGCGAGCCGGATCGTGGTGCTCGCCGGCGGACGAATCGTCGAGCAGGGCACCCACGCGGAACTGGTCGCGGCCGGCGGCCCCTACGCCGAGCTCTACCGAGACTGGTCCCAGGCCGCCGCCGCCTGACCTGCCTGCGCCGGCGCCCGGCACGCCATCGGGCGTGGCGGCGCCCTATCCTCAGAGGCGGCGATGAACGCGATCGAGGTCAGGGGGCTCGCCAAGCGCTACGGCGACCTCGAAGCCGTTCGCGACGTCAGCTTCAGCGTCGCCGTCGGGGAGGTGTTCTGCCTGCTTGGCCCAAACGGCGCCGGCAAGACGACGAGCACCGAGATCCTCGAGGGCTATCGCCAACGCAGCGCCGGCGAGGTCAGCGTGCTCGGCCTCGATCCGGCGGGCGGGGCGCGTGAGCTGCGCGAGCGGGTCGGCATCGTGCTGCAGTCCTGCGGCGTGCAGAACGACCTCACGGTCGGCGAGCTGCTGGAGATGTACGGCCGCTACCACCGCCGTCGCCGCGGCGCCGACGAGCTGATCGAGCTGGTCGAACTGGACGCCAAACGCGACACGCGCGCGGCGACGCTCTCGGGCGGGCAGCGACGCCGGCTCGATCTGGCGCTCGCGCTGGTCGGGGATCCGGACCTGGTCTTCCTCGACGAGCCGACGACCGGCTTTGACCCGCAGGCGCGCCGCAATGCCTGGTCGACGATCCGCACCCTCTGCGAGCTCGGCAAGACGATCTTCCTGACGACACACTTCATGGACGAGGCGCAGACGCTCGCCGATCGCGTGGCGGTGATGCGCGCCGGCGAGATCATCGCGACCGGCGCCCCGGACGAGCTCGGCGGCCGGGACGCCCGGCCGGCGGAGATCCGCTTCGGCCTGCCGGCCGGCATCGTCCTGGACGAGCTCCCGGACGTGCCGGCGCTCGAGCGCAGCGTCGAGGACGGCCGTGTCGTGATCCGCACGCAGCAGGCGGTCCGCGCGACCGCGCAGATCACGGCATGGGCACTGGAGCACGACATCGAGCTGGAACGGTTCTCCGTCTCCCAGCCGACGCTCGAGGACGTCTACCTCGAGCTGACCGGCGGCGAGCAGCCGGCGGCGGACGCGCATCGCGAATCGACCGCCGGGAGCGCAGGATGAGCACCGCGGAGAGCGGACAGCTGCGACGCGACCTCGGCCTCGCCGCGTGGCAGGTCCGCTACGAGCAGCGAGCGTTCTGGCGCAACCGCGGCCGGGCCTTCTTCGCCTTCCTGATGCCGATCATGTTCCTCGTCATCTTCGCCTCGATCTTCGGCAAGGACACGATCTCGACCCGCGGCAACATCGCCTACAACGACTTCTTCGTGCCGGGCATCCTCGCCTACGGGGTCATCGCGACGACCTTCTTCAACATGGCGATCAGCACGGCGATCCTGCGCGACAGCGGCGTGCTCAAGCGCATGCAGGGCACGCCGCTGCCTCGCTGGGCCTACGTGGCCGGCCGTATCGGGTCGGCGATCCTCACGACGCTGGCGATGACGGTGCTGACTCTGCTGATCGGCCGCCTCGCCTACAACGTCCACGTGCGCGGCTCGACCTTCCCCGGGCTCGTGATCGCACTGGCGCTCGGGACGGCCTGCTTCACCACGCTCGGCATCGGCGTCGTGCGTTTCATCCGCAACGCCGAGGCCGCTCCCGCGGTGCTCAACGTGATGATCCTGCCGCTGACCTTCATCTCCGGCATCTGGTTCAGCACCGACAACCAGCCGGCCTGGCTGCGCGACATCGCCTCGATCTTCCCGGTCCACGCGCTCGCCGACGCGCTCCAGTACGCGTTCGACCCGCGCACCACGGGCGCCGGGATCAAGGGCGCCGACGTGCGCACGCTGGCGATCTGGCTCGCCGTCGGCATCTTCCTGATGATCCGCTTCCTGCGCCGGCCGCTAGGCGAGAGCTGAACTCCCGCCACGCCGACGTCCCGGGCACCGGAGCCGGCTGAGGCCGATCTATAATCGCTGCTGATCGCGGCAATCGCCGGCGGCCGTCGCAAGCACGGCCCGCGCAGGCGCTTTCGCCCGATCCAGTGCGGGATGGTGTAATCGGCAACACGTCTGCCTCTGGAGCAGAAATTTGGGGTTCGAGTCCCTGTCCCGCAGTTCGCGAGAAAGGTCTCGCGGCGGCCCGCTCCCAGAGGGCGCCCCGCTCGCCGTCGCTCGCGTGGGGCATCGATCGCCGCCCGCTGCGCCCCGCTCGCCGTCGCTCGCGTGGGGCATCGATCGACGCCCGCTTCCGCCATGCCCCTTGGCGGCCGAGCCTCGCCCCGCAAGCCCCCGCAACCCCCGCAGCAGCCCACCCGCCACCAGCGGCGAGTGCCCCGCGGGGCACCGCCTCACTTCATCAGCATCCAGCAGTTGTCGGTCCAGTACCACTTGGACTGGCCGTCGAGCAGCGGGTAGGGCAGCGCGATCGTCGCGTAGAGGCCGTGGACCGTCACCACCGCGGTGGGAACCGCGTTGTAGTCGGCGAGCAGGTGCGCCAGACCGTCGGGCGCGGCCAGCAGCTGCTTGCTGCGGGCCGCCCACCGCTCGACGCAGGTCTTGCCGTCGATCGTCTTGGTCAGCGGCGCGTAGAGCTTGCTGCAGCCGGACGATCCGAGGTCGTGGATCTCCGCGCTGACCACGGTCGAGGCCGCGTCGCGCAAATTCTGCACCGACCCGACCGCAGCCGAGGCGCTGGCGGAGAATGCGACGGCCAGCGCACCGGCGCAGAGGAGCGATGGAAGCAGTCGCCTCATTCCCGTCAGCATAGCCGGGTGCGCGCACCGGTCAAGCGGGAGGTGTGGCAGATCGACGCCAATACGATCAGTCGGGCGCGAACACCGGCGTGATCTGGTCCTCGAGGCCCGAGTCCAGCACCAGCAGCACCTGGTCGCCCGCTTCCACGACGGTGTCGGCGGTTGGCACGAAGCCACGCCCGTCGCGCAGCACGGAGATGATCAGGCTGCCCTGCGGCAGCGTCACATCGGCGACGCGCTTGGACGCGGCCGGCGCCGCCTCCTGCACCTCGAGCTCGATGATCTCGAGCCGCTCCTCCTCCAGTGCGAGCAGGTGCACGAGGCCGTAGCGGGGCACCTCGTGCTCGATCAGGCGCAGGATCAGGTCGGTGGCGGAGACGACCGGTTGGATCCCCAGCAGCTTGAAGTGCTGGAGGTTGCGCGGGTTGTTGACGCGCGCGATGACGCGCTCGCAGAGATATTTCTCCTTCGCCACCTGGCAGACCAGCATGTTGTCCTCGTCGTCGCCGGTGACCGCCACGACCAGGTCGGCTCGCTGGATACCGGCGCGCTCGAGCACCCACAGCTCGGTGGCGTCGCCGTACTGGACGGCGTGCTCGAGCTCCTCCTCGACGACGAGGTAGCGGCGGCGGTCGGCCTCCAGCAGCGTCACCTCGTGACCCTTCGCGATCAGCTCCCGCGAGAGGTTCAACCCGACCTTGCCGGATCCGACGACGATCACATACACGGCTACTGCTCCGCCGCGAGTGCCTGTTCGAACATCTCGATCGCGTGCTGCGTCGGAGAGATCGTGTGCAGGCCCTGCTCCGCATACCAGGCAGCGCGCGCGGGGTCCATCACGCGGCAGAGAACCTTCTCGATGCCGAAGCGCCGCTTGACGATCTGGGCGACCGTCAGGTTGGTGTTGTCGCCGTCGGTCGAGGCGATGAACACGTCGGCGCGCTGGACGCCCGCCTCGATCAGGGCGTCGACCTCGAGCGCCGTGCCGACGGTGAAGCGCCCGCCCGCGTCCTCCCAGGTCTGCCCCTCGATCTCGACGAGGCGCTCGTGCGAAAGCGGATCCTCGTCGAGCACCGACACCTCGTGACCCTGGGCAAGGGCTCGCTTTGCGACGGCGGACCCGACCCGCCCCGCTCCGACTATCAACACGAACATCGCGCCGGATGCTACTGGTCGGCGGTTGCCGCAGGCGCCGGGGTCGCCGTGCGCGCCGGGGCCGTGAGGATCACGCGGCAGCGAGCACGATCCACGACGTAGCGGATCGTCTCCGAGACAGTGCTCTCGCCAACCAGCGTGCGACCGCCGAGCAGCGACCCGGCGCGGCTGCGCACGGTGTCATCGGCAGCCAGGACGATCGCCTCGACGCCGCGGCGCCGCGACTCCTCGACGATTGCCTGGCCGAAGCGCCGCGCCCGCACGGTCGCCGTGGCAACCTCGACCCCGCGGTACTCCTCACCGACGCGTTTCGCGCGCGCCAGCGCCGCGCGAGCCGCCTTCAGCTGCGCCTCGGGCAGCGGGGCATCCAGCGGCAGCGACATCGGCACCCGGAAGATCCAGACGGCCTCGATCGTGGCGCGGTCGATCGCCGCCTCATCGGCGCTGTCGGAGGAGACGAGCCGCGCCGCCGTCTGGACGAGGTCGTCGTCGAGCTCGCCGCCGAGCAGCGGCACCAGGATCGATCCGAAGTCGCGCTCCGGCCCTCTGGAGCGCAGCACCGCCTCGGGCACCGTGACGCGTGCCCCCACCGCCCGGCCCTCGCGCTTTCGGTAGAGCACGAAGAAGACCAGGCACAGCGCGACCCAGGCCAGTCCGACGTCGCGCGCCCCGGCGTGCAGCACCAGGACCGTGATCAGGCCCGCGGCGGACAACAAAGCGCCGAACGCGGCCGGGAGCGGCAGCTCCCCGCCCCGCACGCGGATCCCGCCCGGCATCTTGTATGGGCGCGGGCGGTCCGGTTCGCGGTAGCGCAGCACGCAGATCGAGAGGTGCGCGATCGTGAAGGCGAGCATCGAGCCGAACGCGAAGATCCCGAACAGGAAATTGAGGTCGTCGCTGAGCACCAGCGCACCGGCCACCAGCGCCGCGATCGCGATCAGCACGAACGGCGTGGCGCGCTGCGGGTGCAGCCGGCCGAGCGCGCTGGGGATCTGTCGGTTGGTCGCCAGCGAGAAGGCCAGGCGCGAGAGGCCGAGCATCGCCGAGCGCGCGGCGACGATCAGCGTCAGCGCCGCGGCCACCGCGACGGTGTACTTGAGCGTGTCCGCCAGCGCGCGCGGGTGGAAGCGTTCGACGATCCCGATCACGGGAGCGCCGAGATGGCTGGCAGCGAGCGCCGAGTGCCCGTTCGCGATCGGCACCGCGGTCACCGCGACCACGGCGATGCCGACGTAGATCACGAGGATCGTGAGGTTCGCGCCCCAGGTGATCCGCCGCACGCCGGTCCGCCCCACCGCCAGCTCCCCGGACAGTCCCGAGGCCGACTCGAGGCTCATGAAGGCGACCGTCGTGATCGTCAGCGCATAGATCACACCGGTCCAACTCGGCACGCTGCCGAGGTGGATGTGGTCAGTGATCGTCGGCAGGTGGAAGAACAGCACCAGCCCGATCACGATCACCAGCAGCTGGATGACCACGTCCAGCGCGACGCCGGCCAGCACGCGGCGCACGTGGCGCAACGGCGAGACGCCGGCCACGTTGGTGGCTGCCACGTAGGCGACGATCGCGAGCGCCAGCGCGACGCGCGGCGGGCCGTGACCGAAGGCCGGCACGAAGGTCGCCAGGTAGTCGGCCGCGGTCAGCGAGCAGATCGCGATCAGAATCACGTAGTCCAGCAGCACCGCGGCGGCGGCGATGAAGCTGACGATCTCGTTGAACGCGTAGCGCGCGAAGACGGTTGACCCGGCCCGCTCGGGATGCAGCGTGGCGCCCTCGAGGTAGGTCAGTGCGGTCAGCGCGAAGAACAGGCCGGCCGCCAGGTAGACGAGCGGCGTCAGGCCGAGCGCGTGCCCGGCGACGATTCCCAGCGAGAAGTAGATCGAGCTCGCCAGCGACGTCCAGATGATCGCCGCGAGCCGCGTCCAGCCGATCGTGGCGCTGCCGTGCAGGCGGGCGTAGCTCATCGTCGCGAGCGCTGCTGCGACACGACCCACATCCGCCCGACGCCGGCTGCGACCAGCGCCACGCCGACGATCACGCCCAGCAGAGCGCCGCGGGCGACCAGCAGCACGCCGAGCACGATCATCACGGCCGAGAGCAAGCGCGTCGCGCCGTCGTACACGGAGCGCGCCCGGTCGCGAGGCTCTCGACCCGCCACGGCGCTAGCGACCGTTCTGCGAGCGCTCGTCGTGCTCGGCGCACGACTGCGTCCGCGGGCGCGCTGCCGTGCGCTCGAGCGTTGCCCTGCGGCTCAACATCCTCAATCCAGTCCTAGTGGGCCGGGCGGGCCACTAGGTGATCAGCGGAATGATCAGGATCGCGACGATGTTGGCGACCTTGATCATCGGGTTGATCGCCGGGCCAGCCGTGTCCTTGAAGGGATCGCCGACGGTATCGCCGGTGACCGACGCCGCGTGGGCGTCCGAGCCCTTGCCGCCGAACGCCCCGTCCTCGATCAGCTTCTTCGCGTTGTCCCAGGCACCGCCGCCGGCGGTCATCAGCACGGCGAAGAAGAAGCCGACGACGATCACCCCGATCAGCATGCCGCCGAGCGCCTGGACGTCGATCAGGCCGACGATCACCGTCAGACCGATCGGCAGCAGCGAGGGCAGGATCATCTCGCGCTGCGCCGTGCGCGTGACGATGTCCACGGCCGTCGCGTAGTCGGGCTGCTCGGTGCCGTCCATGATCCCCGGCTTCTCGCGGAACTGCCGGCGGACCTCCTCGACCACGGCGCCGCCGGCGCGTCCGACGGCCTCGATCGACAGCGACGCGAACAGGCACACCATCATTCCGCCGATGATCAGGCCGATCAGCACGGGCGGTGAGGAGATCGAAAAGGCGTAGTAGTGCCCCCTCGCCGCCAGCTCGTCCTTGAAGCCGGCGAACAGCACGACCGCGGCGAGCACCGCCGAGCCGATCGCGTAGCCCTTCGTCACGGCCTTGGTCGTGTTGCCAACCGCGTCGAGCGGGTCGGTGACGTTTCGGACCTCCTCCGGCAGATCGGCCATCTCGGCGATGCCGCCGGCGTTGTCGGTGATCGGCCCGAAGGCGTCGAGCGCGACGATCAGGCCGGTCAGCGACAGCTGGCCCATGACCGCCACGCCGATGCCGTAGATCCCGTTGGTGCCGCCGCCGCCGAGCTTCCACGAGACGAGGATGCCCAGCACCAGCACGATCGCCGGCAGCGCCGTGGCCTGCAGCCCCGAGGCGAAGCCCTGGATGATGTTCGTCGCGTGGCCGGTCAGCGAGGCGCGCGAGGTCTTCTTGACCGGCGAGAAGCGCGTCGAGGTGTAGTAGTCGGTGATCACGAACAGGCAGGCCGTGACGGCGATCCCGATCAGCGAGCAGGCGTAGAGGCGCCCCCAGCCGACCGCCCCGGGCCCGCCCTTCAGCGAGACGCCGTTCATCAGCCAGTAGGTGATCGGCGCGAACGCCGCGGCGGCGATCACGGCCGAGGCGATCAGGCCCTTGTAGAGGGCCCCCTCGACGTTGCCGGTGCTCGAGCGCACGAAGAAGGTGCCGATGATCGAGGCGATGATTGCGACGCCCCCGAGCAGCAGCGGGAACAGCGCCACGCGCGTGCTCTGGCTGAAGGTCAGCACGCCGAGCAGCATCACCGCGACGGCGGTGACGGCGTAGGTCTCGAACAGGTCGGCGGCCATTCCGGCGCAGTCGCCGACGTTGTCGCCCACGTTGTCGGCGATCACGGCGGGGTTGCGCGGGTCGTCCTCGGGGATCCCAGCCTCGACCTTGCCGACCAGGTCGGCGCCGACGTCGGCCGCCTTGGTGAAGATGCCGCCGCCGAGCCGCGCGAAGACGGAGATCAGCGAACCGCCGAAGCCCAGGCCGATCAGCGCGTCGATCGCCGTCTTCGGGGTGTCGTGGAAGATCGCCGTGAGCGCGCCGTAGTAGCCCGACACGCCGGTCAGCGCCAGGCCGACGACGAGCAGTCCCGTGACCGCGCCGCCGCGGAAGGCCGCACTGAGCGCCGGTGGCACGCCACCGCGGGCGGCTTCGGCGACCCGCGTGTTCGCGCGCACCGACACGTTCATGCCGATGTAGCCGGTCGCGCCCGAGAGCATGCCGCCGATCGCGAAGCCAACCGCCACGGCGATGTTCTGGACGAAGATCAGCGCGATGAACAGCACCACACCGACGCCGGCGATCGTCGCGTACTGGCGATTCAGGTAAGCCCGCGCGCCTGCCTGCACCGCCGCGGAGATGCTCTGCATCCGCTCGTTGCCGGGCGAGAGCGCCAGTAGCGACCGCGCCGTAAGGGCTCCGTACAGCACCGCGCAGGCGGCACACACGAGGGCGACGACGACCCCGTGGTGGCTCAGAAAATTACTCAAGGCAGCTCCTCACCGTGACGTCTGCACGAGCATTCGCACCGCGCGACAGAACAGGAAAGCCGGGCAGATCTACACGTCCGCCCGGCATGTGACCGACGCGCCGCAGTCTACCGCGCGTCGCGGCGCGCAGGGTTTTTCATGAGCCCGGCACCCACAGGCGCCCGCTGCGCTGGGCAGGCCCCGGCCCGTCCTTCTCAGCGGTTTCTCCAGGCGCCTTCGGCGCCGGCGTGGCGGGACCACCGCCGCCTGAGCCAGCGCCGCCGCCGCTCGCGGCGGCCCCGCCCGCGCCGGCCGTTCCCGCGAGCTTCGCGTATTCCAGCTGGAGCGCCGAGAGGGCATCGCGCAGCGGCGCGAGCGTCGAGGCGGCCTCGCCCCGCTCGAGCACCGGCAGCAGCGCCCGCGCGCCGTCGATCGCATCGCGCACCTGACCGAGATCGCGCTCGCCCTCGGTCCCGGGCTCCAGTCCGAGCCGCCGTCCGGCCAGGCTGATCAACGACACCGCCGTCTGCACGATCACGTCCGCGGGCGTCAGCGCCCGCAGCTGCTCCTCCCATGCCGCACGCAGCTCCGCCTCACTGGGCTCCTGCGCCTCGCCGCTCATGCTCGCACCTCCTCCGCGTAGGTTGCGCGCGTGTCGCGCACACAACTCTCGAACGCTTCGCGCATGGTCGCTCCCGCTTCGATCATCGCGCGCTGGCGCTGGGCGCCGTTGGGCGCGTGCGCGGGCGGATCGAGCTCGAGCCCGAACGCCGCGCGGGCCGGCGCGCTCCAGGCGAGCAGGCGCTCGACGATCTCCGTGGAGGGGTATTCCTCCCCGCTTTCGAAGTCGATCATCCGCCCGTCGAGGCCGTAGCGGATCGCGCGCCACATGTTCTCCTCGATCAGGTAGCCGGCCAGGGGCTCGGCGTGGTCGCCCGCGTCCACCTCCGCCAGCGCCTGGGCCACGCAGGCGACCGTCAGAGCGGCCAGGGCCTCGGACTCGGCGGCCGTCGCCTGGACGTCGCAGATGCGGACCTCGACCGTGCCGTATGAGAAGTGGGGCCGCACCGACCACCAGACCTGCGTGAACTCGATGATCGAACGCGTCGCGATCAGCAGCTCGATGTAGCGGCGAAACGCCGCCCAGCCACCGAACGCGTGCGGCACCCCGCAGCGGGGGAAGCTGCGCGTGAAGGTCTGGGTGCGGGCGGAGTGCAGCCCGGCCAGGCGCCCGTCGAGGAACGGCGAGTTCGCCGAGACCGCCAGCAGCAGCGGTAGCAGCGGCCGCATCCGGTCGCACACCCGCACCGCCCTGTCGACGTCGCGCACACCGACGTGGACGTGCAGGCTGAAGGTGTTGTTGCGCCAGGCGACGTACTTGAGCCCCTCCTCGACGCGGCGGTAGTGCTCGTTGTCGATCACCGGCTGCTGGCGGTAGTCGGCCCACGGGTGGGTTCCGGTCGCGCCGAGCTCGGCGCCCCGCGCACCGGCGAGCGCGAACAGCGCCCGGCGGCGCTGGCGCTGGCGGGCGATCGCGTCGGCGAGGTCCACGCCGGCGCCCGAGATGATCTCGATCTCGGACTCGATCAGCTCTCCCGTGATGTGCTCGTGCAGGACCGGGTCGACGGTCGCCGCGGCGTCGCGGAGCTCCTCGAAGCGCGGCGCGAGATCGAGCGTCCGGGGGTCGAGGATCGAGAACTCCTCCTCGATGCCGACGGTCAGGTCCGTGGACGCCGCGAAGGTCTCGACGGCGCGGTCGAGGTCGATCATCGACACGGGCTCAGGCGAGGTAGAAGTAGAGCGCGTAGAGCAGGTCGACGGCCGGGCTCGACGTGTGAACCGTCGTTTCCGGCGGGACGTCGAGCAGCGCATCGGAGTAGTTGAAGATGATCTTCACGCCGGCCTCGACGAGGTCGTCGGCGAGTCCCTGCGCCGCAGCGGTGGGGACGGCGAGCACGCCGACGACGATGTCCTGCTCCTCGACCACCGCGCGCAGATCGTCGTTGTGGCGGACGACGTGATGCCCGACCGTCTGGCCGACCTTCGACGGGTCGGAATCGAAGATCGCGACGACGCGAAAGCCGTGGTCGGCGAAGATCTCCGATGAGGCGATCGCAGTGCCCAGGTGGCCGGCGCCGAACAGTGCGATGTTGTGCTGGCCGGCCGTTCGCAGGATCTTGCGGATCTGTGTGAGCAGCGATTCGACGTTGTAGCCGACGCCACGCTTGCCGAACTTGCCAAAGCCGGAGAGGTCGCGGCGGATCTGGGTCGAGTTGACGTGCGTGTACTCGGCCAGCTCGTGCGAGGAGATCGTCTCGCGGCCCATCTTGCGCGCCTGCGTCAGGACCTGGAGGTAGCGCGACAAACGCGCGGCCACCCCAAGCGACAGGCGCTCGGTGCTGGCCGCGGCGTCCTCGCCGCCGGACGCGGGAACCTCTGCGCTCATTTCGCGCACTCTAGCGAGCCTGTCCCGCAGGACAGCCTCGTCGACGACGAACTGGAACAGCTCCTCGCCGTCCAGCGTGACCACCGGAATCCGTTCCAGGTAGGCCGCGAGCAGCGCATCGTCGGCTTCGATGTCGCGCTCGATCAGCTCGAACGGCTGCTCCCGGCGAACGCTCTCGAGCACTGTTCGCGCCTCGTCGCACAGGTGGCAGCCGGGGCGGCCGTAGAGCACGACCACGCTCATCGCAGCGGACCCTCACCGGTGGCGTAGACCTCGAGCGACAGGTAATCCGGATAGGCCAGCCGCTCCGCATCGAGGGCCGCCGCCGCGATCATCGCCGCGTTGTCGGTGCACAGCTCGAGCGCCGGCAGGAACAGCTCCACGCCGAGTCCCTCGAGCCGCGCGCGCAGCGCCGCGTTCGCCGCGACCCCGCCGCCCACGACCAGCCGCGTGCGCCCGGTCCGCGCGAGGCCGCGCTCGACGCGGCGCGTCAGCGCCTCGACGATCGCGCGCTGGTAGGCGGCTGCGAGGTCGGCGCGCACAACCGGATCGGCGGCGTCGACCTCGCGGCTGCGGTAGAGCAGCGCCGTCTTCAGACCGGCGAAGGAGAAGTCCTCGCCGCGCCCGGTCGGGAAGTCGAAGCTCGCAGCGTCGCCCTCGGCGGCCAGCCGCGACAGCGCCGGCCCGCCCGGATAGCCGAGCCCGAGCATCCGCGCGCCCTTGTCGAAGGCCTCGCCGGCGGCATCGTCGAGCGTCCGTGCGAGCACCGTCACCGGTGCGCCACGTGCGCTGACGTCAAGCAGCAGGGTGTGCCCGCCGGAGGCGATCAGCGCCAGGAACGGCGGCTCGAAGCGCGCCGGAGCGAGGTGGGCGGCGGCGATGTGCCCCTGCAGGTGGTCGACAGCGGCGAACGGCAGTCGCCGCGCCGCCGCAAAGCCCTTCGCCGCGCAGAATCCGACCAGCAGCGCGCCGAGCAGCCCCGGCCCGCGGGTCGCCGCGACCAGGGTGACGTCCTCGACGCCGGCGCCGGCCCGCGCGAAGGCCTCCGCCACGACCGCGTCGAGCAGCTCGAGGTGGTGACGCGCCGCGATCTCCGGCACGACGCCGCCGAAGCGGTCGTGCACCTCCTGCGAGGAGATCACGTTGGCATGGACGGTCCCGTCCTCGCCGACCAGCGCGGCGCAGGTGTCGTCGCAGCTCGTCTCGTAGGCGAGGATCACGGGCGGTGGTGCGCAACCGGGTCGGCCGCCGGCACGTCGTCGAGGCGCCCCTGAAGCGTGGCCCGCGTGCGCCACATGATCAAAGCGTCCTCGCCGTTGTCCTGGTAGTAGCGCCGGCGCAGGCCCGCGATGCGAAAGCCGTCGCGCTGGTAGAGCTCGATCGCCGCCTGGTTGGAGCGGCGCACCTCGAGCGTGAACTGTGCGTCCTCGTCACCGGCGCGCGCGTACAGCTCGGCGAGCAGCGCCGAGGCGATGCCCTGGCGTCGCAGGTCGGGGTCGACGGCGATGTTCATCACGTGCCAGACGGTGTCGTAGCGCGAGCAGACGGTGTACCCGACGAGCCGCCCGCCGCGCAACGCGGCGAGGCAGAGGCCGGTCGGCTTGGACAGCTCGAGCACGAACATCGCGATCGACCACGGCGTCGGGAAGGCGCGGCGCTCGATGGCGGACACGGCGGGCAGATCGCCGTAGCCGAGCTTGCGGATCGCCAGTGGCGGCGGCTCGCTCATCCGACCGGGGCGCCAAGCGCGATCTCCGCGTCGGCGAGCCGCAGGTAGTCCGGGTTCGCGGGGCCGAAGTTGCCGGCGGCGGCAAGCCGGCAGATCGACGCCGCGCTGAGCCGGTGCAGCCCGCTCGCCGCCGGCGCCACCTCGATTCCGCCGCCCTCGATCGACTCGCGGTAGCGCTGCGCCCCGTCGCCGATCGCGAGCGTGTGCGGACCGCCCGCGAGCGCGAGACCGGCGATCTCCTCAGGACGGCAGGTGCGGGGCGGGAGCACCTCCTCCCCGCCGTCACGGTAAACGGCGACAAAGGCCTCTCCCCTGCGTGCGTCGAGCACCGCGGCGGCGGCGCGTCCGGTGACCGGCTCCGCGAGCGCGCGCAGCGTACCGACGCCGACCAGCTCAGCCCCGCTTGACTGCGCGATCCCGCGCGCCGTCGCGAGGCCGATCCGAAGGCCGGTGTAGCCGCCCGGCCCCACGCCGGCGGCGAGCCGGTCGATCTGGCGCCAGTCGAGGCCGGCTCGCTCGAGCAGCACGGCCGCCGTCGCGAGCAGCAGCTGGGCGTGCAGCGGCCGCGCACCCTCCGGCGCCTCGCGGTAGTCCTCATCGATTGTGCCGTCGGCGCGGCGCAGCGCGACCGCCGTCGCGGGCGTGGCGGTGTCGAAGCCGAGCACGATCACTCGCCGCTCACCTCCACGCGCCGGCGGTCGCCGCCGCCATGCGAGAGCGAGACGGTGATCCGCGGCGCCACGCCGAGCGCGGTGGCCTGCTCCGGAGGCCATTCGACGAAGGTGATCGCGTCCGCGCTGATGTATTCGGCGAGCAGATCGGGGTCCTCGGCGTGAAGGCTCACCAGCCTGTAGAGGTCGAGGTGCGAGACGGCCGGGCCGGCTGCGGAGCGGTAGCGGTGGGCGATGGAGAAGGTCGGGCTGGTCACGGGGCCGGCGACTCCGAGCGCCCGGCAGGCGCCGCGCACCAGCGTCGTCTTGCCGGCCCCCAGCTCGCCGGTCACGTACACGAGGTCGCCGGCGACCAGGCGCGCGGCCAGTTCGGCGCCGAGCGCCTCGGTCGCCTGCGGACCGTCGGTCTCGAAAACCGCCACGGCGGCGCTCAGAACAGCCCCAGCTGCTCGGCGACCGGCTCCGCCACCGCGATCGGGGCCGGCGGCGCCGGGACGGGCTCGAGCGTCTCGGGCTCCGGCTCCAGCGGCCCGGCGGGGCCTGGCGCGGGCAGTGCGAGAACGCCGGGCAGGGCGTGGAAGTCCTCGCGCAGCGCCTCCATCGTGCGCGGCGTGTAGAGCGCCGCGGCAGGGTGGTAGATCGGGAACAGGCGCGTCGTGTGCGAGCCGATCGTGCGCACCTCGACCTGCCCGTGCACGCGGGTGATGCCCGCCGGGTCGGAGCGCAGCAGCTTGGTCGCGAAGTTTCCGAGCGTGCAGATGACCCGTGGCGCCACCAGCTCGATCTGGCTCATCAGGTAGGGCGTGCAGTTCTCGATCTCGCCGGGCCTCGGATCGCGGTTGCCGGGCGGGCGGCACTTGAGCACGTTGGCGATGAACACGTCGGCGCGGCTCAGCCCGATCTCGCCGAGCAGCGTCTCGAGCAGCTTGCCGGCCGCGCCGACGAACGGCAGACCCTGGAGATCCTCGTTGGCTCCCGGCGCCTCGCCGACGAACATCAGCTCGGCGTCGGCGTTGCCGGCGCCGAACACGACGGTTGTTCGCGTCGCCGCCAGCTCGGCGCAGCGGGTGCAGCCGCGCGCCGTCGTCAACAGCTCCTTCAGGGCCTCGCGTCGCTCTGTCGCGCTTCGCACGGCTTCAAATGTAGTGCCCGGCGCCTGGCGCCCGTAGCCAGGCGCTACGCTATTGCCCAGGCCGTCACCGTTTCGGGACGGACCCTTGGCAGCACATCACCCCGACCGTCGCGACCGGTATCCGTGCAACGGAACTGGACCGAGAGAATGAGCCAGCCCGCCACCCGCCCCGCCGCCGCGGCCGTGAGACCGCGCTGCCGGCTCGTGCGCCGCCAAGACACCGTCCGGCGGGGTTGGGGAGCGATCGGATGAGGACGGTGCGCACGATCAAGCAGGCGCGCGAGGCGCTGCGTGACGCACCGGCGCCGATCGGCCTCGTGCCGACGATGGGCGCCCTGCACGAGGGGCACCTCGCGCTGCTCGAGCGCGCGCGAGGGCAGTGCGCGACGGTCGTGATGTCGCTGTTCGTCAACCCGACGCAATTCAACGGCGAGGAGGACCTCGCGGTCTATCCGCGCGACGAGGCGCGCGATGGCGAGTTGGCGGCAGGCGCCGGAGTCGACCTGCTGTTCGCGCCGACGGTGGCCGAGATGTATCCGGATGGCTTCGCCACGACGGTCGTGGTCGCGGGCGAGCTGAGCGAGTCGCTCGAGGGCGCGTCGCGGGGAGCGGAGCACTTTCACGGCGTCGCGACGGTGGTCACCAAGCTGCTCAACATCGTCGCGCCGCAGACGGCCTACTTCGGCCAGAAGGACGCCCAGCAGGCGCTGGTGATCAGGCGTCTGGTGCGCGACCTCGACATCCCGACGGCGATCGAGGTCTGTCCGACGGTTCGCGAGCGCGACGGGCTCGCGCGGTCCAGCCGCAACGTGTATTTGAGCGAGGCCGAGCGCGGCCGGGCCGCCGCGATCCCGCGCGCCCTGCGCAGTGCGGCGGCGGTCGTCGCCGCCGGCGAGCGCGACGGCGAGGTGGCAGCGCGCGTCGCGCGCGCGGAGCTCGCCCGCGACGAGATCGTGCCCGAGTACGTGGCGCTGGTCGACCCCGAGACGCTCGAGCCGGTCAAGCGTCTCGAGGCGCCGGTGCTGATCGCCGTCGCGGCGCGGGTCGGCCGCGCGCGGCTGATCGACAATCTGATCGCGAGCCCCGGGAGGTAGGCACGTGCTGCGAACGATGCTCAAGTCGAAGATCCACCGCGCGACGGTGACCGACTGCGACCTGCACTACGTCGGTTCGATCACGATCGACCGGGTGCTGCTGGAGGCAGCCGACATCCTGCCGCAGGAGCAGGTCGCGATCGTCGACATCGAGAACGGCGCCCGCTTCGAGACCTACGTGATCGCCGGCGAGCGCGGCAGCGGTGAGATCAAGCTGAACGGCGCGGCGGCCCGACTGGTGGCGCGCGGCGACCGGATCATCGTCATCTCCTACGCGTCCTTCGCGCGCGAGGAGCTCGACCTCTACGTGCCCCACATCGTCCACGTCGACGCGCAGAACCAGATCGTCGCGGTCGACGCGCAGGCCGACACCCTCCTCTCCTGAAAGCGGCCCATGTCAACCACACCAAAGACCCAAGCTGACATCGACCCGGGTCGCATGCCGGTGACGTTGCCGGGGATTGCCGACTGCAAGCGCCGTGGCGAGGCGATCGTGATGGCGACCGCCTACGACTTCCCGAGCGGCCAGATCGTCGACGCCGCCGGCGCCGACATCGTGCTGGTCGGCGACTCGGGAGCCGAGGTCGTGCTCGGCTACGACTCGACCGTCGCGGTGAGCGTCGAGGAGATGCTGATGCTGACCGCCGCCGCGCGCCGCGGCGTGCGCCACGCGCTGCTGGTCGCCGACCTGCCGTTCGGCTCCTACGAAGCCTCCGACGAGGAGGCGATCCACACAGCCCAGCGATTCGTCAAGGAGGCGCGGGCCGACGCCGTCAAGCTGGAGGGAGGCGGAGCGTCGTCGCTCTCACGGATCCGCGCGATCGTCGGGGCCGGCATCCCGGTGATGGGCCACATCGGCCTGACTCCTCAGACCGCGATCGCGTTGGGCGGCCGCCGCGCCCAGGGCCGCACCGCGGAGCGCGCGCTGGAGCTGACCGCCGAGGCGCTGGCGGTCGAGCAGGCGAACGCGTTCGCGATCGTGTTCGAGGCGATCCCCGCGGCGATCGCCGCCGACATCACCCCGCTGCTCGAGATCCCGGTGATCGGGATCGGCGCCGGTTCCGCGACCGATGGCCAGGTGCTCGTCCTGCACGACATGCTCGGCATCTACCCGGGCCGGGCGCCGCGCTTCGCCAAGCAGTACGCCGAGCTTCGCCCGGCGATGGTCAACGCCGTCGCCGAGTACGCGGCGGACGTTCGCGGCGGTCGCTTCCCGACGGCTGAGCACAGCTTCTCGATCGATCCGCAGGAGCTCGACGCGTTCCGGCACGGGCTGGCCGCATTTCGAAAGCCGCCGTCGCCACCGCGGGAGAGCTGAAGCGCCGCATCGCCCGCAGCGAGGCGCGATGTTCAGGCGGCGGTGGGCGACGCGGCGGCGGGTGGCGCGCCGGAGCTTCGGCCCGCCTTCGAGCAGCGGCTCGAGGAAGCGCCCGGTGTGCGAGGCGGCGACGGCCGCGACCTGTTCGGGCGTGCCGGTCGCGATCACCTTGCCGCCCTCGTCGCCGCCCTCGGGTCCGAGGTCGATGATCCGGTCAGCGCTCTTGATCACGTCAAGGTTGTGCTCGATCACGACCACCGAGTTGCCGGCGTCGACGAGCCGGTGGAGCACCTCGAGCAGCCTCGCGACGTCGGCGAAGTGCAGGCCCGTGGTCGGCTCGTCGAGGATGTAGAGCGTTCGCCCGGTGGCGATCTTCGACAGCTCGGTCGCGAGCTTGATGCGCTGGGCCTCGCCGCCCGAGAGCGTCGTCGCCGGCTGCCCGAGCCGGATGTAGCCGAGTCCAACGTCGTGCAGCGTCGCGAGGCGCCGGTGAATCGCCGGGATGTGCTGGAAGAACTCGAGCGCTTCCTCGACCGGCATGTCGAGGACGTCCGCGATCGTCTTGCCCTTGAAGCGCACCTCGAGCGTCTCCCGGTTGTAGCGGCGCCCGTGGCACTGCTCGCACGGCACGTAGACGTCGGGCAGGAAGTGCATCTCGATGCGAATCTGGCCGTCCCCCCGGCATACCTCGCAGCGCCCGCCCTTGACGTTGAAGGAGAAGCGCCCTGGCTTGTAGCCGCGTGCGCGGGCCTCGGCGGTCTTCGAGAAGAGGTCGCGGATGACGTCGAAGAGGCCCGTGTAGGTCGCCGGGTTCGAGCGCGGCGTGCGTCCGATCGGCGACTGGTCCACGGCGATGATCTTGTCGAGCGCCTCGATGCCCGAGACCTCGCGATGCGCGCCGGGCCGCTGGCGCGCGCGGTGCAGGCGGTTCGCGACGGCCTTGTAGAGGACGTCGTTGACCAGCGTCGACTTGCCCGACCCGGACACGCCGGTGACGCAGGTCAGCGTGCCGAGCGGAATGCTGACGTCGATTCCAGCCAGGTTGTGCTGGTGCGCTCCGCGGATCTCGATCGAGCCACTCGGCGTGCGCCGGCTGGCCGGGAGCTCGATCCGCGCCGCACCGGAGAGGAACTGGCCGGTCAGCGACTCGGGCACCCGCTCGACCTCGCTCGCGGTGCCCTGGGCGACGATCCAGCCGCCGTGCTCGCCGGCGCCGGGCCCCAGGTCCACCAGGTGGTCGGCGGCGCGCATCGTCTGCTCGTCGTGCTCGACCACGAGCACCGTGTTGCCGAGGTCGCGGAGCCGCTCGAGTGTCGCGACGAGCTTCGCGTTGTCGCGCTGGTGCAGCCCGATCGAGGGCTCGTCGAGCACGTAGAGCACGCCGACGAGCGCCGAGCCGATCTGCGTCGCCAGCCGGATCCGCTGGGCCTCGCCACCCGACAGCGTGGCGGCGGCGCGGTCCATCGAGAGGTAGCCGATGCCGACGTTGTCGAGGAACTGGAGGCGCTCGGCGATCTCGCGGACGATCAGCCGCGCGATGTGGCGCTCGGTGTCGCTCAGCTCGACGGCCGCGAGCCAGGCGAGCGCGGCGCGCGCCGAGAGCGCGCAGAACTCGTTGATCGGCGTCCCGGCGACCAGCACGGCAAGCGACTCCGGCCGCAGCCTCGCGCCGTGGCACTCCGGGCATGGCCGCACGCTCATGAACTCCTCGATCTTCTCGCGCGAGAATTCCGAGTCGGTTTCGCGGTAGCGGCGCTCGAGGTTGGGGATGATCCCCTCGAAACGCGCCGCGTAGGCGCGCTCGCGTCCGTAGCGGTTGCGGTAGCGCACCTCGACCGGCTCGCCGTCGGTGCCGTAGAGGAAGGCCCGCTGCTGCGCCTCGCTCAGCGTGCTCCAGGGCGCCTCGAGGTCGACCCCGTAGCGCTCCGCCAGCGCCGCGGTCATCTGGTCGTAGTAGGCCGAGCTGCTCGCCGCCCACGGCGCCAGCGCGCCCTGCCCGATCGACAGCTCCGGGTCGGGGACGACGAGCTCGGGATCGATCTCGAGCTGCGACCCCAGACCGGTGCAGCGCGGGCACGCCCCCTGGGGCGCGTTGAACGAGAAGATCCGCGGCTCGAGCTCGGGCATCGAGGTCCCGCACTTCAGGCAGGCGAACTTCTCCGAGAAGGTGAGCGTCTCCCCGAGCTCGCCGCCGCGCGAGACGATCGTCACGGCGACGATCCCGTCGGCGAGCGCGGCGGCGGTCTCGATCGAATCCACCAGGCGCTTGCGCACGTCCGGACGCATGACGAGTCTGTCGACCACCACCGCGACGTCGTGCTTGACCTGCTTTTCGAGCGCGAACTCCTCCTCGAGCGAGCGAAGCTCGCCATCAAGCAGAACCCTCGCGAAACCCTCCGATCGCAGCTCCTCCAGCAGTTTCCCGTACTCGCCCTTGCGGCCGCGCACGACCGGCGCGAGCACCATGAAACGCGTGCCCTCGGGCAGCTCGAGCACCTGGTCGGTGATCTGCTCGATCGATTGCCCGGCGATCCGCGCGCCGCAGACGTGGCAGTGCGGCACGCCGATCCGCGCCCACAGCAGGCGCAGGTAGTCGTAGATCTCGGTGACGGTCCCGACGGTCGAGCGCGGGTTGCGCGAGGTCGTCTTCTGGTCGATCGAGATCGCCGGTGAGAGCCCCTCGATCGAATCGACGTCCGGCTTGTCCATCTGCCCGAGGAACTGGCGGGCGTAGGCCGAAAGCGACTCGACGTAGCGGCGCTGCCCCTCGGCGTAGATCGTGTCGAACGCCAGCGACGACTTGCCCGAGCCCGAGAGCCCCGTCAGCACGACGAGGGCGTCGCGAGGCAGGCTCAGCGAGACGTTCTTCAGATTGTGCTCGCGGGCCCCTGTGACGACGATCTGATTCGCGGACGACACCTCCGACGAATTGTACCGAGGCGAACAGATGTTCGTGTGAGGGGCGAGAAGAATCCCCGCTCACCGGGTAGGGAAACCACGTGCCAACTGCTGCCTTCCGCCACCACGATCTCTACACTCAGCGTCCACATCGGCCCCCAGCGAGGTGATCACACGTGAGCGAGCAGCAACGTGCCGGCGAAGAGCCCTCCGAGGAGCTCCTGCGGCGCGCCCTGCTCGACCATGACAGCTCGGCGGCCGTGGCGATGCGGGTGGACGGGCTCGCACTCTGCGAGGAGCTGACGATCATCTTCCACGGGCGGCGAGACCTCTCGACGATCCAGACCTACGTCGCCCTCGGCGCGCACGCGACCGGCGACGCGGTCAGCGGCGACGCGCTGCTGCGCGTGCCGTGCGACCTCGACCTGGCCCACGCCGCCGACCGCGAGGAGGCAGAGCAGATCTACCGCGACCAGGCGCGCGCTCTGCGTGACGCGCTGGTCGCCGCCGATACCGTGCTCGCCGTCTGGCGCGAGCCGCTCGCCGAGATCACGGCCGCGCGGATCGAGATCGACCGCAGCGTCGTGAGCGCCGTGGACGCGCCGGCACCGCGACTGATCCCGGTTGCACTGCGCGCCGCCGAACGCCGCCTGAGCGTCGTCGCCGTCTGCAACGCCCGCACGCTCGCCGAGGGCCGCCCGCCGCTGGGGATCGCCTGCATCCAGCAGGAGCTCAGCCACGTCTACCCGCTGACGGACGACCCCGAGCACGCGCTGAACGACTTCCTCGAGCGGGCCGCCGAGCACGCCCACCAGCTGGCCGACCAGCTGGCGCACCAGGAGGCGTCGGTGGAGCGCTTCCTGGAGCTGTCGGGCGACTAGCGTCGGGGGATGGCGCGACCCGCCGGCGCGACACGCCGGCGCGGGCGTGGCCGCGACGGGAAGCCGCGGCCACTGCAGCGCGCGGCCGGTCTATCGACGACCGGCAGCGACGGTGCCCTCTGCGTGAGGGAGCAGCGTCACCTTGCCGTAGGGGCGATCCTCGATCAGATGTCGCAGCGCCTCGGGCGCCTGCTCGAGCGGGAAGGCGCGCTCGTACGCGGGCACGATCTCGCCATCGGCGATGAGCGGCAGGATCGCGGCGTAGGCCTCGGCCTGCTGCTCGGGGGTGGCGGCGAACAGCGAGAAGCCGCTCACGACGGCCCGCTTCCACACCAGGTCGGTCAAGCGCAGGTCCGTGCTGGTGCCCGCTGCGTAGCCCATCACCACGGCTCGGCCGCCTTGCGCCAGACCGCCGATCGCCTCGCCGGTCAGTGCTCCGCCGACTGAGTCGATGATCACATCGACTCCGTCGGGCGCCAGCCGCGCAAGCCCGTCGGTCAGGCTTTCGCGTTCGAGGTTGATGATCTCGACCCCAGCGAGGCCGCGATCCGCGGCAGCCGCCAGCGCCTTCCGCGTGCTTCCCGCGGTGGAGTACAGGCGCGAGGCTCCCAGCGCGCGAGCCAGCTTGAGGGTCGCATTGCCGACGCTGCCGCCGACCCCGGGCGCGAGAACCGACCTTCTCGCGGCGAAGCCGGCTTGGCGCAGCGCGAGGAACGCGCTCAGGTAGGCGACCGGCAGGCCGGCCGCAAGCTCGGCGTCGATCGCCTCGGGCAGGGCGGCGAGGTTCGCGGCCGGCACCGCGACAAGCTCGGCGAACGTGCCGTCCTGGGTCACACCGCCCCCGCCGGCGAAGAACAGCACCCGGTCGCCCGTCGCGAAGCGCCCAGAGGAGTCCTCGATGACGACTCCGGCGCCCTCGTTGCCCAGAACGAGCGGCGGCGTCTTCGCTGTTGGCAAAAGGCCCGCCAGTACGGTGCGGTCCAGCGGCGTCACGCCGGCCGCCGTGACCTGGATCAGGGCCTGTCCGTCGCTCGGACGCGGTTGGGGAATATCGACGAGACGAAGCGCGTCGTAGGCGCCGTGTTCGACTGCCTGTACGGCTTGCATCGCATACCTCCTGGAGTCTGGACTCGCGGACATGGTGCCGCCTGCGTGTGCGCGCGGCGGGCCGACAGAGCTTGTCGACGACAGAAGCATAATACGTTTACTTCTGTCGTGCGTCAGGATATGAGCTACCATCCCCTGATGACCGATCCCGCCAGCGAGCGCTACGCGGCAGCCCCCGCGCCGGGTTCGCTGCGGCGCGTTCAGTCGTTCCTGAACACCCGCGCCGCGGGACGCCCGCCCGAGCCCGACCTCCTCGCTCGCGCGGCCTCCGCGAACCGGTGGCTTCGCACCCTGGACTGGGCCACGACACCCAGACTGCGCGCCACCGACCTGCCCGCCCTGCGGGCGCTGCGCGCGGCCCTGCAGGAGGACCTCGAGGCCCGCCATCGCGGCGCCGAGCCGACCGCGCCCGATCGAGAACTCGCAGAGATTCTCGAGCGCGTGCGCTGGCGAGTGACGCTGCAGGACGGGCAACTCGAGCTCGCGGCCGACGGCACCGGCTGGCAGCAGGTCGCCGGCTCGGTGCTCGGGGATGTCCTGGTCGCCCAGCAGCACGGCCTCTGGCGACGTCTCAAACCGTGCCGCAACCCGCGCTGCTCGGTCGTCTTCTACGACAGCTCGAAGAACCGCTCGCGCGTCTGGCACAACACTTCGATCTGCGGCAACCTGATCAACCTTCACGCCGCGCGAGCCCGCCAGCGCGAACGGCGAGGCTGACTGCGGCGCCGGGATCCGCGGGGCGCGGCCCAGCGCGCGAACGATCACGCTGGGGTCAGGCTGTGGTCTTCATCTCCGACAGTGTGCGGCGCAGCTCGCGCAACTCGTCGCGCAGGCGGGCTGCGTATTCGAAGCGAAGCTCCTGGGCGGCGAGCAGCATCTCCTCCTCGAGCTCGACCGCCAGTTTGTCGAGCTCGTGCGGCGCGAGCTCCGAGGTGCTGGTCGCGACGCGGCGCCGGCGGCGGGGCGTCTTGGATTCGGCGGTGAGGAAGTCGGAGATGTCGCTGACCCCCTTGACGATCGTCGCCGCCGTGATCCCGTGCTCCTCGTTGTAGGCGAGCT
This sequence comes from uncultured Solirubrobacterales bacterium, assembly GCA_963709225.1. Classification (GTDB taxonomy): domain Bacteria; phylum Actinomycetota; class Thermoleophilia; order Solirubrobacterales; family Solirubrobacteraceae; genus Palsa-513. The sequence continues at coordinate 393,098 of CAVPVM010000004.1, read as the reverse complement.
GGATCGCGCGGCGGCGGTCGGTCTCCTCGAGCGCGTAGCGCATCGAGTCCGTCACGCGGTCGGCGTACATGACGACCGTGCCCTCGATGTTTCGGGCGGCGCGACCAATCGTCTGGATCAGCGAGGTTGCGCCGCGCAGGAATCCCTCCTTGTCGGCGTCGAGGATCGCCACCAGCGAAACCTCGGGCAGGTCGAGGCCCTCGCGCAGCAGGTTCACGCCGACCAGCACGTCGTACTCCCCCAGCCGCAGCCCGCGGATGATCTGGATCCGCTCCAGCGTGTCGATCTCCGAGTGCAGGTAGCGGGCGCGGAAGCCCAGCTCGAGCAGGTAGCTCGAGAGGTCCTCGGCCATCTTCTTCGTCAGTGTCGTGACGAGCACGCGCTCGTCACGCTCGACGCGGATGCGCACCTCGCGCATCAGGTCGTCGACCTGGTTGCGGGTCGGGCGGACCTCGACCTGCGGGTCGACGATGCCCGTCGGCCGCACGATCTGCTCGACCACGCGGCCTGAGCGGGAGCGCTCGAACTCCCCGGGGGTGGCCGACACGAGCACGATCTGCGGCGTCACTCCGAGGAACTCCTCGAAGGTCTGCGGACGGTTGTCGAGCGCGCTCGGCAGGCGGAAGCCGTACTCCACCAGGGTCTGCTTGCGCGAGCGGTCGCCCTCGAACATGCCGCCGATCTGGGGCACGGTCTGGTGGGACTCGTCGATGAAGCAGACGAAGTCGCGGGGGAAGTAGTCGATCAGGCAGTAGGGCCGCTCGCCGGGCTTGCGGTTGTCGAGGATGCGCGAGTAGTTCTCGATCCCCGAGCAGAAGCCGACCTCGCGCAACATCTCCATGTCGTACTGAGTGCGCTGGCGAAGCCGGTGCGCCTCGAGCAGCTTGCCCTCCGCCTCGAGTTCGGCGCAGCGGGCCTCGAGCTCGGCGCCGATCTCGGCGACGGCGCGCTCCATCTGGCCGTCGGCGACGTTGTAGTGGGTCGCCGGCCAGATCGCGATGTGCTCGAGGTCGTCGGCGATCACCTCGCCCGTCAGCGGGTCGAACTCAGACAGCGCCTCGACGTCGTCGCCGAACAGCACAGCGCGGTAGGCCGTCTCGGCATAGGCCGGGAAGACCTCGAGCGTCTCGCCCTTGACGCGGAAGTTTCCGCGCGCCAGCACCGAGTCGTTGCGCGTGTACTGGATCGCGACGAGCTTGTGCAGCAGCCCGTCGCGATCGACGCTTTCGCCGCGCCGCAGGAGCTGCATGTTGCGCTCGTAGACGTCGGGGGACCCGAGGCCGTAGATGCAGGAGACGGATGCGACGACAATCACGTCGCGGCGCGCGAACACCGCGGCGGTCGCGGCGTGGCGCAGGCGGTCGATCTCGGCGTTGACCGAGGAGTCCTTCTCGATGTAGAGGTCGCGGCTCGCGACGTAGGCCTCCGGCTGGTAGTAGTCGTAGTAGGAGACGAAGTACTCGACGGCGTTGTCGGGGAAGTAGGTGCGAAACTCGTTGCACAGCTGCGCCGCAAGCGTCTTGTTGTGCGCGATCACGAGCGCCGGCCGCTGCACAGCCTGGATCGCCCCGGCCATCGTCATCGTCTTGCCCGTGCCGGTCGCGCCGAGCAGCGTCGTGAAGCGATCCCCGGCCTCGATCGATTCAGCTATCTGTTCGATCGCTCGCGGCTGGTCGGCGGCCGGGGTGAAGGCGCTGTCGAGTCGAAAAGGCGGCATCAGCGGGTCGTCCTGGAATGTTCGGCTTGAAACGGAGCTTGTGGCGAGATCCTGGCGTCGGCTGGCAAGGACGCAGGGAGCGGGCAAGCCTGGCACCCCCCGTTCGGGGAGCAGGGGCTTTGCCGCGATCGAGGACGCCGCCAGGCGGCGTCCAGGAGCCGCCATTTCGGGTCGAACATTCCTGGACGGTCCACCAACTTCAGTATTGCCGATCGCGATGCTCGCCTCGGCGCGCGCGACCGGCTGGCACGGAGACGCATTCGAGGCTCGACCGGCGAGTGTCGGCCACACGGCGAGGACGGTGCCTCGTTGTCGCCGAAATCAGCGCGAGCGCCGCGGCCGAGCGGGGTTGGCCGCCCCGGGCTAGCTGCCCTGACGGCCGGGCAGGCTCTGCGCCGCCGAACGCGTCGGCGCCAGGATCTCCGCTTCAAGGATCCTTGGATCGAGCGGTCGGGAGAGCAGGAAGCCCTGTACCTCGTCGACCCGGGTGCCTCGCAGACAATCGAGCTGGCCCGGTGTCTCCACACCTTCCGCTAGCGTCCTGAGCCCGAGATTCTTGCCGAGTTGGACGAGCGTTCCGGTCAGCGCCCTCGATTCCGGCGAGCTCGTCAGCCGGTTGGTGAACATGCGATCGATCTTGATGCAGTCGACCGGGAACCGCTGAAGGTTGGCGAGGCTGGAGTAGCCGGTGCCGAAGTCGTCGACGGCGATTCTCACGCCGAGCTCCTTGATCGCCTTCAGGCGGCGCACCGTCGCGTCAGCGTTGCGCATCAGCGCAGTCTCGGTGACCTCGATCACGAGCGAGGCGGCGTCGAGCCTGCTCGAATCGATTGCCTCGCGGATGTCATCGACGATGGCGTCGCCGTCGAGCTGGACTCCCGAGACGTTGACCGAGACCTGGAGTCGGTCCCCCCTGGCGTGCCATGCGGCCATCTGTTCGCAGGCTTGCAGCAGCACCCAGCGGCCCACTTCGCGGATCTGTCCGGTGCGCTCGAGGATCGGGATGAAGTCGTCGGGGCCGATCAAGCCGTGGGTGGGATGCTGCCAGCGCAGCAGCGCTTCCACAGCCACGACCGCTAGGTCGTCGAGCCGATAGATCGGCTGGTAGACGAGCCGGAACTCCTCATCCTCAAGCGCCGAGCGCAGATCGTACTCGAGCTCGATCCGGTCGCTGACGCTCTCCTGCAGGTCGGCGTCGAAGATCGCGTAGCGGTTCTTGCCGGCCACCTTGGCCTGGTAGAGCGCGATGTCGGCATCGCGCAGCAGCGCCCCAGCGTCGGCACGGTCGCCAGAGGCAATGCCGATGCTGACGTTGACGAACACCGGGCTAGCCGCGCCGTCGAGCTCGAACGGCTGACGCATCACGGCCAGCAGTCGCTCTGCGACCAGCACGGGGCCGGAGTCCAGCTCTCCTCCGTCGATCAGCACGACGAATTCGTCGCCGCCCATCCGCCCAACCGTGTCCGCGCCACGCAGGGCGCTCGTCAGGCGCGCCGCGACCGCGACCAGCAACCGGTCGCCGGCCGCATGTCCAAGCGTGTCGTTGACGTTCTTGAACTCATCCACGTCGACGTAGAGCGCCGCGCCGGACGTTCGGGTGCGGCGACTGCGCGCCAGCAGCTGATCGATGCGGTCCATCGTCAGGGTGCGGTTCGGCAGCCCCGTCAGCGCGTCGTGCAGCGCCTGGTAGCGCAACTCGCCGGTCCGCTCGCTGACCAATTGCAGCGCGAGCGCGCGACCCGTTCCGAGCAGGAACAGCAGCACGCCGATCGCGAGGCTGAGCGCGATGCCGGCAACGAGCAGTGCGAGTCCGGTCTGGCTCGCGAAGATCCCGCCGCCAACCGCAGGGCCCAATGTCTGCACCGTCCACCCGTTGCCCAGATCGACGCTGACCGATTGCGCGCCGGGCGGCGTCTTCCCGGCATGGAACACCGCGCTGGACGACGCGCTGAAGTAGCCGAACGCCACGGCCGTGTTCGGATGGCCGCGCAACGCCACACCGAGCACGACGCTCGGCTCGAACGACATGGCCATCCAGCCGGCGAACGCGGCACGACGGGCACTCACCGTGGTCGGCGTGGCACCGCCGCGGTAGAAGGGAACGTCCACGGCGAGAATCTCCTGCCCACCGAGCTCGACGGCCCCGTATTCCCCCTGCCCCGAGTCGCGCGAAGCGAGCAGCTGCACGCCGATCGCGCCGGTGCAGTAGTCGACCGGGGGAGCCGCCTCGGGGATTCGCGCCACGCGCGCGCCCGTAAGGCAGTAATAGGGACGGGCCCCGCTCGGGATTGGATGAAACGGCCCCTTGCCCGCCGATCCGGCCGAGGTCCCGGTGACGAACTTCGCGGCGTAGGCGCTCAGTTGCGATGCCGGAACCCGCACGACATCGGTCAATCCGATCAGCTCCGGAAACCGCACGAGCGCCTGCACCGAAGTCGCCCATTCGCGGAATTGCGCGCTGGTCGCACCCGGGTCCCCGAGAAAGAACCCGGCCGCTGCGAACGCGAGATCCTGTTCGCGCCGGATTGCCAGCTGCAATGTCGAAGCCACCTCGCTCGACGACTGCACGAAGGCCTCGCGCGCCTTTGCAGCGTTGCTCGCTGCCACGGAGCGCGCGGCGAGCACGGCCCCGGTCGCACCGCCGAGAACCACCAGGCAGGCCACCAGCGACCAGACGCGCAAGCGTTTGGATCGCGCACGGCGGATGGCGTCCGAATCGGCCACCACCTGCGTCTGCGGCGAGTCCTTGGTGCGCATGGCCATCGCGACTCCACCCCTAAAGCGGCGTATAGCCCAAATCGGCTCATCGGCTTTATCGGCACCCCCGTTACGCAGCGTGAATTGCGCGGCGGCGCCCACCGGATGGCAGCGGCACCGTCCGCGGCGTGGCTCAGCCCGAACTGCTCGTCGTGAACCCCGACACCAGCCGCGGGTATTCGCGGGCGTAGGAGCGCTCCGCGTGCTCGACCCGCGCGACGTAGGCGCGCGTCTGGGGGAAGCGGATCGCGGCGATCGTGAAACGCACGCCGGCGGCGTGGGCCTGCGCGAGCCAGTCGGCGACGTTGGTCTGGCCTCCGTTGTAGGCGGCGAGCGCGAGCGTCTCGTTGCCGCCGTACTGGTCCAGCAGGTAGCGCAGGTAGTAGGCGCCGTAGCGGATGTTGATCGCCGGCTCGGCGAGGTCGGAGACCTCGAAGGCGACGCCGCCCGAGCGGTGGGCGAGGAACTCCGCGGTCGCCGGCTCGATCTGCATCAGCCCGAGCGCGCCGGTCGGGGAGGTGCGTGCGTCGAACTTCGTCTCGGCGAAGATCACCGCCGCGATCAGCGCCGGATCGAGATGCTCGACGCGCGCCTGCTGGCGGATCAGCGAGGTGTAGGCGAGCGGCAGCGTCAGGTCGCGCACGATGCGCCGAACCGCGGGCAGCGCCAGCACCACGACGCTGGCCAGCACCACGAGCAGGGCGGCGGCGCGCGCGGCGCGGCGGCGCCTCAGCATGCGAGCTGTTCGAGCACCGCGGCGAGCTGCGCGCGCAGCTCCTCGACGCTGCCGTCGTTGACGATCACATGGCTCGCGCGGCGCGCCTTCTCCGCCTGGGGCAGCTGTCGCGCCTCGCGGTCCGCCAGCTGTGACTGGCCGCGCTCGCGCAGACGTCGCGCGCGGATCGCGTCGTCGGCGATCACGGCGATCGTTGCGCTGTAGCGCGACTCGCCTCCGGCCTCGAACAGCAGCGGCGCCTCGACCACGACCGCCCGCGGCGGCGGATCGCGATGCGACGCCTGGGCGCAGAACTCCTCGGTGCGCCGCGCAACGAGTGGCCAGAGCAACTGCTCGAGCCAGGCGCGGTCCTCGTCGCTGGCGAACGCGCGGGCCGCCAGTGCGCCGCGGTCGACCTGCTCGCCCGCGTCGAAGACCGCCTCGCCGAAGCGGGCGCGCACCGCCGCCAGGACCGCCGGCTCGCGGTAGAGCTCGTGCACGACGGTGTCAGCCGACAGCACCGCCGCCCCCAGCGCTTCGAGCTCGGCCAGCGCAGTTGACTTTCCTGCACCGAGCCCGCCGGTCAGCCCGACGAACGGCACGGCCACGTGTGAGCCGCTGCTTCGCTACTCCGCGGCGCTGGACTGCTGCTCGGCCGCGTCGTCGTCGCCCCCGGGCTGCGCAACCGCCTGCGGCTCGGTCGACTCGGCCGCCTCGGTCGAGGCCGGCGCCTCGCCGTCCTCGCCCGGCGCTTCGGTTGCTGCTTCCGGCTCGGCCGCCACGACGGTCTCCTCGACCACGGCGACCGGCTCCTCGACGAGCTCGACGACGGCGACCGGCTCCTCGACGACCTCCGCCTCCTCGACGACCTCAGCCCCCGCAGCCGGCTCCTCGCGGCTCGACGACTTCGACGACCTCGACCGGCTCCTCGATGACCTCGGCGACCGACTCGGATGCGTCGGTTCCCTCGACCGCGTCGGACGCCTCCTCGGGCTCGATCCGCCGCACCGGGAGCACCTGGCCCTCGACCCGCTTGGCCGACAGCGACAGCCGCCGGCGCTCGGAGTCGATCTCGAGGATCTTGACGCGCAGCTCGTCCCCCGGCTGGACGATCTCGCGCGGGTTCTCGACGTGGTGCGCGGCCAGCTCGGAGATGTGGACCAGGCCCTCGACGCCGTCGAGGATCTCGACGAAGGCGCCGAAGGTGACGACCTTGGTGACCGTGCCGGCCAGCTCATCGCCGATGTTGTAGGTGTTGACGATCCGCTGCCAGGGGTCCTCCTGGGTCTGCTTGAGACCCAGCGAGATGCGCTGGCGATCACGGTCGATGTCGAGCACCTTGACCTGCACCGTGTCGCCGATCTCGAGCACCTCGCTCGGATGGTTGACGTGTGACCAGGACAGCTCGGAGATGTGGATCAGCCCGTCGATCCCGTCGAGGTCGACGAACGCGCCGAAGTCGACGATGTTGGAGATCTGGCCCTCGACGACGAGCCCCGGTGCGAGGCGGTCAAGGATCTGCTGGCGGACCTCCTTGCGCTCCTCCTCGAGCACGGCGCGCCGCGAGAGCACGACGTTGTTGCGCGAGCGGTTGAGCTCGATCACCTTGCACTCGATCTGCGTGCCCATGTACTCGTCGAGGTTGGGCACGCGGCGGATGTCGACCAGCGAGGCGGGCAGGAAGCCGCGCACGCCCAGGTCGATGATCAGCCCGCCCTTGACGACCTCGATCACCGTGCCCTCGACCGGCTCGCCGGACTCGGCGGCTGCCTCGATTCGCCGCCACGCCTTCTCGAAGCGCGCCCGCTTCTTGGACATGATCAGGCGGCCGTCCTGGTCCTCCTTGGTCAGGACCAGCGCGTCGACCTCCTCGCCGATCGTCACCTCGTCGTGCGGGTCGACGGCCTTGCGGATCGAGAGCTCGTTGGCCGGGATGACCCCCTCGGACTTGTAGCCGATGTCGACCAGCACCTCGTCGTGGTCGATGCGCACGACGTGGCCCGTGACCACCTCGCCCTCCTCGAACGGGCGCATCGTGGCGTCGTAGTTCGGGACGATCTGCCCGTCGATCTCGAGCAGAAGCCCGTCCGAGCCCTCGACGATCTTGGCTGTGGGGTTCTCCATCACGGTGCTCACCGCGCGAAAGCGTAGCGCAGCACCGCCGTCAGACCGCGCACCGCACGCGTATGATCGGCGCTGATGCCCACCCGCGCCACAAAGCGCGGCGCGCAGCGCACGCCGCTCACGCGCGACTGTGACGTGCTGATCTGCGGCGCCTCCTTCGCCGGCCTGACGCTCGCACGGGAGCTGGAGGACACCGGAGCACGCCCGCTGATCGTGGACCGTTACGAGATCGGCGAGCGCCAGACGTCGGCCTGCGCGGCGCCAACCGAGTGGCTCGAGCGGCTTGGCCTGCACGACTCGATCCTGCAGACCTTCGGCGAGCTGGTCGTCCACACCTCCTCGAGCACGGTGCGCTGGACGCTCCCCTTCACCTTCTCCACCTTCGACTACCGCGGCCTGTGCGGCCTGCTGCGCGAGGGGTCACCGTCGAGCGAGTTCGAGACCGCGACCGTCGAGGGCATCGAGACCGGAGCGGTTCACGTGGTGCACACCGACCGCGGCGAGCTGCGCGCGCCGCTGGTCGTCGACGCGCTCGGCTGGCGGCGGGTGCTCTCCAACGAGGCGCCGATCCAGCCGCCCGCGGCGCGGCTCTCGCGGGGCCTGGAGGTGCACCCCGACGGCAGCGGCGAGCAGCTCGAGATCTGGATCGACCGCCGCTACGTTCGCGCCGGCTACAGCTGGAGCTTCCCGGCCGCCGGCGAGCTGCGGATCGGCTGCGGGTCGTTCGAGCCGCGCGACCACGTCAAGGACGCGACCGTCGCGCTCGCCACCGATCTTGGCGCGCCCGCCGAGCGCTTCCAGGGCAACTGGATCCCACACAAGCTGCGCCCGGCGACGGCCGACGGCGTCTTCTTCGTCGGCGACTCGGCCGGTCACTGCCTGCCGCTGACGGCGGAGGGCATCCGTCCGGCCTTCTACTTCGCGCTCGCCCTGGGGCGCGAGCTGCGCCACGTGCTCGCGGGGCGCGCGACGCGCGAGCAGGCACTCGAGCGCTACAGCGCGTTCAGTGCGCAGCACGCCTGGATCTTCACGTGCCTGCTTGCCGCGCAGCATCTCGTCGGCCGGACGACCTCGAGCCTTGCGCTGCGCGCAGCGGTCCGCGCGGTCGGGCTGCCGCTGATCGGCCGCTGGGCCTTCCAGCACTACCTCGATATCGCGCCGCCGCAGTTCGCTCAGTGCCGCACGATCAGCCAGGTGACCGCCACGGCCAGCGCCAGCCCGGCGATGCGTGTGGCGTCGAGCGCGACGTAGCGCAGGCTGACCGTCACTTCGCCTCGAGCCAGTTGCGCCCGACGCCGAGATCGACGGCCAGCGGCGGATCGAGCTCCCAGGCGCCCACCATCTCCGCCTCGACCACCGCGCGCAGGGCGTCGATCTCATCCGGCGGCCCTTCGAACAGCAGCTCGTCGTGAATCTGGAGGATCAGCTGCGAGCGCAGGTCCGCGATCGCGCCGTGCGCCCGCACCATCGCCACCTTGATGATGTCGGCGGCCGTGCCCTGGATCACCGTGTTGACGGCGAGGCGCTCACCGAGCGCGTGCTGCTGGCGGTTGCGTGCCCGAAGCTCGGGGATCTGGCGGCGGCGACCCAGCAGCGTCGTCACATAGCCCTGCTCGATCGCCGCGGCGATCGTCCGTTCGATGAACTCGCGCACCGCCGGGAAACGCTCGAAGTAGGTGGCGATGAAGACGGCGGCCTCCTCGCGCGGGATCTGCAGGCGGTCGGCGAGGCCGAAGTCGGTCAGTCCGTAGACGATGCCGTAGTTGACCATCTTCGCCTTCGAGCGCATGCCGGCGTCCAGCTGCGAGGCCTCGACGCCGAAGACCTGCATCGCGGTCGCGGTGTGGACATCCTCGCCGCGGCGAAAGATCTCCTTCAGCACGGGCTCGTCGGCGAGCTGGGCGAGGATCCGCAGCTCGACCTGCGAGTAGTCGGCCGCGAGCAGCAGGCAGTCGGGGCCGGCGACGAAGCAGCCGCGGATCTCGCGCCCGAGCGGCGTGCGGATCGGGACGTTCTGGAGGTTTGGATTGGTCGAGGAGAGCCGGCCGGTCGCCGCGACCGTCTGGACGAAGGTGGTGTGCAGGCGCGAGCGCTCGTCGACCAGGCCGGGGAGCGGCTCCAGATAGGTCTTCACCAGTGTCGAGAGCTCCCGCCAGCGCTCGATCATCGGCACGATCTCGTGCTCGTCGCGGATCGCCGCGAGCACCCTGGCGTCGGTCGAGTAGCCGGTCTTGCCGCGCCGCTTGCGCGACAGCTCGAGCTTCTCGAAGAGGATCGAGCCGAGCTGCTGCGGCGAGCCGATCAGGAACTCCTCGCCGGCGGCTGCGTGGATCGCGCGCTCGAGCTCGCCGACCTCCTGCTGGACGCGTGCGGTGATCGCCGCCAGGCATTCGAGATCCAGCGCGATGCCCGCCAGCTCCATCGCGCGCAGCACGCCGACCAGCGGCAGTTCCACCTCGTCAAATAGCTTCCGCAGCTCCCGCTGCTCCAGTTCGGGTCGCTGGGCGGCGGCGAGCGTCGCGACGGCGGCCGCGTCCCAGGCCGCGCGCTCGTCCTGCCCGGGATCGATGCCGCGGTCCTCGCACAGCTCCGACAGCGGGTAGCCGCGGCGAGCCGGATCAAGCAGGTAGGCGGCGATCAACGTGTCGAACGCCAGAGTGGCGGGCACCACCCCGAGCGCCTTGGCGTCATGGGCGACGATCGGGCGGTCGCCGAGCGCCTCGAGCACCTCCGCCGGCCCGGCGCAATCGCCGACGAGGACCTCCCCGGCGATTGCGATCCCAAAGCGCCACGGGCCGCCGTCGCCGAACAGGGCTCCCTCGGGAACGAGCGGCGGGCAGACCGCCAGGGCGACCTCGCCCGCTTCGAGCTGGCGCAGGCGGGCAAGCGTGGTCGCCCGGGTCGGTGACGCCGGGCTCGCGGCCGGGGCGCTCGCGCGAGCCGACGGCACCTCGCCGAGGACCTCCTCGAGGCGGCGCAGCGGGTCGCGCAGCTCGTAGCGGCGAAACGTCTCGCGCAGCGCCGTCAGGTCGGGCTCGGCGGCGAGCACGTCGGCGAGCGAAAGGTCGAGCGGCAGATCGCGCTGCATCGTGGCGAGCTGCTTGGAGACGATCGCGTCCGCGCGATGAGCGGTCAGGTTCTCGCGGCGCTTGACGCCGCTGACCTCGTCGATCCGCTCGAGCAGCTCCTCGAGCGTGCCAAAGCTCGCCAGCAGCTCGGCGGCGGTCTTCTCGCCGATCCCGGGAACGCCGGGGATGTTGTCGGAGGTGTCCCCCTTGAGGCCGTAGAAGTCGGGGATCTGCTCAGGCGCGATGCCGTAGCGCTCGATCACCGCCGGGCGGTCGTAGAGCTTCGTCTCGGTGATCCCGCGGGCCGTCGCCATCACCGTGACGAGCCCCTCCTCGTCGATCAGCTGGAAGGCGTCGCGGTCGCCGGTGACGATCGAGACCGCCACCCGCTCGACGATCGCCCGCTGCGCGATCGTGGCGATCACGTCGTCGGCCTCGAAGCCCTCCAGCCGCGCGTTGCGGTAACCGAACGCCTCGACCAGCGGCTCGAACGCGGGCCACTGCTCGCGCAGCAGGTCCGGGCGCGAGCGCCGCTGCGCCTTGTATTCGGGGTAGGTCTCGGTGCGGCCCGACGTGCCGGCGTCCCAGGCGACGATCGTCGGCGTGACGCCGTACTCGGTGATCAGCTTCACGAGCATCGACGCGAAGCCGAAGATCGCGTTGGTCGGCTCGCCGCTCGAGGTCGCGATCGACTCCGGCAGCGCGAAGAAGGCACGGTAGACGAGGCTGTTGCCGTCGATCAGGAACAACGCGGGCGAGGGCGCGGGCACTGCGACGTGACTCTAAGCGATTCTCGCCGCAGGCTCGACGGGGCGGCGGGCCGGCGCGCCGAGGTGGCCGCGGGGCTAGGATCAGCCCCGGATGCGAGTCACCGTGACAGGCGCCGGCGGGCTGATCGGCAGCCGGCTGGTCGCGATGCTGCGCGCACGCGGCGACGAGGTCACGATCCTCAGCCGCTCGGGCGCCGGCGGCGCGGTGCGCTGGGACCCGCAGGCGGAAATTGCGCCCGGCGAGCGCGCTCGAGGGCCGCGACGCCATCGTTCACCTCGCCGGCGAGCCGATCGCGCAGCGCTGGACGCCGGCCGTGCGCGAGGCGATTCGCGCGAGCCGCACGCAGGGAACGGCGAACCTGGTGGCCGCGCTGGCGGGCCTCGCGCAGCGCCCGCGCGTGCTGGTCAGCGCCAGCGCCGTCGGCTACTACGGTGATCGCGGAGCGGAGCGGCTGACCGAGGAGTCGGCCGCCGGCACGGACTGGCTCGCGCAGGTCTGCGTCGCCTGGGAGGACGCGGCCCTGCGGGCACGCGAGCACGATCTGCGCGTGTGCGTGCTGCGGACCGGTGTCGTGCTGGACGGCGGCGGCGGCGCGCTGGCGAAGATGCTGCCGCCGTTTCGCCTGGGCGTCGGCGGCCCGGTCGCCGGCGGGCGCCAGTACGTCTCGTGGATCGCGCTCGAGGACCTTGCCGCGCTCTATCTCGCGGCGATCGACGACGACCGCTTCGACGGGGCGTTCAACGCCACCGCGCCGACGCCTGTCACCAACGCCGAGCTCTCGCGGGCGCTCGGGCGCGCCCTGCACCGCCCGGCCGTCCTGCCGGTGCCCGCCGCCGCGCTGAAGCTGCTCTACGGCGAGATGGCCGAGATCGTCACCGACAGCCAGAACGCCGTCCCGGCGCGGGCGCTCGCGCTCGGCCACGACTTCGCGCAAGCCGATCTCGCAGCGGCGCTCGCCGCCGCGCTGCGCTGACGGCGCCGCGTCGACAGCGCAGCCGCCGACGGAGCGCCGCTCAGCCGATCGGCGCCGCCCTCACGAGCGCGCCGCCCGCACCGACGCGGTAGCCGTCGAAGCGCGAGAGCGAGGTGTCGCCGTCCGCGTTGAAGCGGTAGTCGCCGAGCGTGCCCTGGATCTCGCCCAGCTTGAAGAAGGCAGCCAGCAGGTCGGGGCGGTTCGCGGCGTCGCGTCCGGCCCTGGCGATCGCGAGCAGCACGTCGTTCATCGCGTCATATCCGTAGAGCGCGTAGCCGCTCGGCGCCGCGTCGAAGAGCCGGCGGTACTGCGCGAACACCGGCTGTGCGGCCGCCGGGTACTGATCCGGTTCGAGGATCGGGCTCGTGACATAGGTCGCGCCCGCCGCCGGGGCGCCCAGCCCGGAGAGGAATGCCGGCGTCGCCAGCGTGCTCGGCGCGAACAGCTTGGCGGCGGGCAGCACGGTGTGAAGCTCGCGCCACAGCGCCTGGGCGCCCGCGCTCGCCACGCCGCCGAGCAGGACCGCGTCGGGATGCGCGGCGGCCAGTGAGGCGGCGAGCCTCGCGTAGGCGGCCGGGCGCGAGCGCGCCTGGGTGTCGACCCCGCGCTGGAAGCCGACGACCTTGATCGCATCGGCTGGAGCGTCGGCTGCGACGAGCGCCGCGATCACCGCGTCATAGGGCGGATTGGAGTCGTCCTGCAGCAGTGCGAGACGGCGTACGCCAAGCGCGCGCATCCACGTCACGATGGCCCTCGCCTCGACCGCGTCGGATGGCACCAGGCGCGCGAAGGTCCGCTGGCCACCGTAGGGGTAGAAGACATCCGGGTCGCCCGGCGAATCGACGGGGCTTGCGTCGGTGAAACCGACATAGGAGCTGCCGGGGCTGATCTGGAGGATGTCGTTCTGGTTGTTCAGCTGGAGCGAGATGGCGGTTGCGGCGGAGTCGTAGTCGCCGATGTAGGCGACCGTGCTGAGGTCGGAGGAGGCGGTGTGCGCCGACTGCGCGATCTGCAGCGGCGGCGAGCGCAGCGGGTCGGGCAGCAGCGGGTCTGAGACGGCCGCGTCGGCGTAGTCGTTCAGCGACTCGAGGCTCACGTGCAGGCGCCCGACGTGACCGTCGTGGTCGTAGAGCGCGAGGATCTCACCGTTGACGATCTCGCTCATCGCGGCACCGTCCGGGCCGAGCAGCGGCAGGTCGGAATAGACGGTGAGCGTCGTCGCCGAGAAGGTGTCGTTGCCACCCTGGACGGTGCCGCTGGTCCCGCAACCCGCGAGCACGGCCAGGACCGCGAGCATCGGCAGCAGTCGGCGGGAGACCCGGGAGCTCACCTCAGCCGACCCGGATCTCGGTCTTGAAGACGAGTGCGCCGTTCGTCGTGAGCCGGTAGCCGTCGAAGGTGCGAAGCGACGAGTCGCCGTTGCCGTCGATCGTGTAGCTGCCGATCACGCCGGGCGGCGACGAAGCGCCGATCCGGCCGAGGTGGTGGAAGAAGACGCGCAGCAGCTCGGCGCGGTCGGTCGCCTGGCGCCCGGCCTTCATGATCGCCGCGAGCACATCCTCCATCGCCGCGTAGCCGTACAGCGCGTATGCGCTGGCCGAGCTGCCGAAACGCCGCCGGTAGGCGCGCATCACGGCGCGCGCGGCGGCCGGATACTGGCGCAGCTGGAGGATCGGGCTCGTGACGTAGGTCGCGGCGGCCGCCGAGCCGCAGCTGACGCTCGCCCCGCTGACGGTCGTGCAGGTTCCGCCGGGGGCCGCGACGGCGGCCAGGAACGCAGGCGTGGCGAGCGTGCTGGGCGCGAACAGCTTCGCGTGCGGGAGCTGCGTGTGCAGCTCCCGCCACAGCGCGACGACACCGACGCCGGGGCTCGCGCCGAGCAGCACGGCGTCGGGGCGTTCGGCGGCGACGTCGGACACGATCTGAGCGTAGCCCTGCGGCTGGCTGTTGGTCTGTGGGTCGATCGACTGCTTCAGGCCGACCAGCGTGATGCCGGCGCCGGGGGCGTCGTTGGCGACCAGCTGCGCGATCGCCGCGTCAAACACCGAGACGTCGCCGAGCACGTACAGCCGGGTCACCCCCAGCGAGCTCATGAACGACACGATCGCCTGCGCCTCGACGAGATCCGAGGGGACCAGCCGGGCGAACGTCTTCTCGCCGTTGGCGGGGTAGTAGCGCTCGGGGTCGCCGGTGCCGTCGGCGGGGTTGGCGTCGGTGAAGCCGATGTAGGGGCTCCAGGGGCTCAGCTGGAGGATCCCGCTCTGGCTGAGGGCCTGCAGCGACAGGGCGGTCGCGGCGGAGTCGTAGTCGCCGATGTAGGCAACTGTCGTCGGGTCGGCCGCCGCCGCCTGGGCGTTCGCGGCCGTCAGGCTCGGGCTGTAGTCACCGGTCGCGGGGTCGGCGTCGTTGAGCTGGCGCAGGTAGATGTGGTAGGTGCCGCGGCGTCCGCCCGGTCCGTAGCGCACACGATGGTGCCACTGCTCGAGCGCCAGGCGCGCTCCGTTCTCGATGCTGAGCTGCTGCGCGACGCGCGCCGCCGCGGATGCCGGCCCCGCCGTCGGCAGGGCGGTGTAGATCGTCAGCGCCTTGGCCGCCCCACGCGTCGAGCGATCGCTGTCGCGCTGGATGTGGGTGGCGGTGCCGCAGCCGGCGAGCACGGCAGCGAGCGCGCAAGCGAGCAGTGCTGCCGTTCGGTGGTTGGGCAAACGAGGATCCAGACGTCGTCTTGACCGCGTACCGGGCGTCCGCGACCGCGCCGGGCGCGCGCGATTCTAACCGCCAGGTGTCCGCGCACTGCCGCCCGGCAGGTAGCGCAAAGCGATCCGGCCGGCGGCGCCGAGCACGATCACGACAAGCGCCAGCAGCCCGGCATCCAACCCGCTGTAGCCGAGCGACCACAGCACGATCCAGATCACGAGCCCGGCGGTGGTGGCGAGCACGAGTCCCATGCGGCGCGATTCTATGGCACCTCGTCAGGTGAGCGCGGCGGCGAACTCGCCGACCAGCCTGCCGACCGCCGCGGCGCCGTCGGACTCCTCCCCGGCCGCCCGCACCAGACGCGAGCCGATGATCACCCCATCGGCCCCCGCATCGGCGGCGGCCGCCGCCTGTGCCGGCGTCGAGATGCCGAAGCCGAGCGCGACGGGCACCGAGGTGTGGGCGTGCGCGCGCGCGATGAGCGGCGCAAGCGGACTGGCTGCGCCGTCGCGCTCGCCGGTCGTCCCGGTGACCGACACGACGTAGAGGAAGCCTCGCGCGCGGGCGCCGATCCGTGCGAGGCGCTCGTCGGGGGTGGTCGGCGCGACCAGCGGGACCAGCGCGACGCCGGCCGCGGCGGCCGAGGTCGCGACCTCGTCGGCCTCCTCGAACGGCAGGTCCGGGACGATCAGGCCGCTCACGCCGCAGCGCGCCAGGCGGTCGATGAATCGCTCGACGCCCCGCGCGAGCAGGACGTTGATGTAGGTCATCGCGATCACCGGCAACAGCGGCGCGAGCGCGGCGGCGACGTCGAGCACACCGTCGACGCTTGCCCCGGCGTTCAGCGCGCGGGTCGCGGCGGCGTGGATCACGGGACCGTCGGCCAGCGGGTCGGAGTACGGGATGCCGAGCTCCAGCAGGTCGGCGCCGGCGGCCGCGGCCGCTTCGCCGATCGCTCGCGAACTCGCCAGATCCGGGAACCCGCCCATCAGGTAGGGCATCAGCGCGGCGCGCTTCGCGCTGCCGGCGAAGGCCGCCGCGATCCGCTCCTCCCCCGTCACGCTCATCGCAGCGGGCGCAGGGCCAGGACCTCCGCGAGATCCTTGTCGCCACGTCCCGAGAGGCAGATCACATCGAGCTCGCCGCCGGGCTGCGCGAGCGCCCAGGCCAGGGCGTGCGAGGACTCGAGCGCCGGAATGATCCCCTCCAGGCGCGCCACCTCGCCGAAGGCGTCGAGCGCCTCGTCGTCGGTCACGGCGACATAGCGGGCGCGGCCGCTGTCACGCAGGTGGGCGTGCTCGGGCCCTGAGCCCGGGTAGTCGAGGCCGGCCGAGACCGAGTGGGCCTCGAGGATCTGCCCGTCCTCGTCGGCGAGCACCGCCGAGAGCGAGCCGTGCAGGACGCCGGCGCGGCCGCCGGCGCTCAGCGGCGCGCCGTGGCGGCCGGTCTCGATCCCGGCGCCCGCCGCCTCGACGCCGATCAGCTCGACGCCGGGGTCGCCGACGAAGGCCGTGAAGATGCCGATCGAGTTCGACCCGCCGCCGACGCAGGCGATGACCCGCGAGGGCAGGCGCCCGGCGCGCTCCAGGACCTGCGCGCGAGCCTCGTCGCCGATCGTGCGCTGGAGCTCGCGTACCAGCGCGGGGTAGGGCGCCGGGCCGACCGCGCTGCCGATGATGTAGTGGGTCGTGGCGACGTTCTCGACCCAGTCGCGAATCGCTGCCGAGATCGCCTCCTTGAGCGTGCGCGCGCCGGCGTCGACCGCCACGACGCTGGCCCCGAGCAGCCGCATCCGCTGCACGTTGGGCTGCTGGCGGCGGATGTCCTCCTCCCCCATGTAGACGACGCACTCCAGCCCGAGCAGGGCGCACGCGGTGGCCGCAGCCACGCCGTGCTGGCCGGCGCCGGTCTCGGCGATGATCCGCGGCTTGCCCATGCGCTTGGCGAGCAGCGCCTGGCCGAGCGCGTTGTTGAGCTTGTGCGAGCCGGTGTGGTTGAGGTCCTCGCGCTTGAGCATGATCGGGCGCCCGGCGCGCTCGCTGAGGCGCCGCGCCTCATACAGCGGCGTCGGGCGGCCGGCGAAGTCGCGCAGCAGCAGCGCCAGCTCGGCGCGGAAGTCCGCCGCGGCCCAGGCCTCGACCCACGCGCGCTCGAGCTCCTCCAGCGCCGGCATCAGCGTCTCGGGCACGTACTGGCCTCCGTAGGGCCCGTAGCGATGCTCGACGGTGCTCATGCGGCGACGGTCTCCGCCGCCGCGAAGAAGGCGCGCATCCGCTGGGGATCCTTGATCCCCGGCTCAGCCTCGACGCCGGATGCGACGTCGACCGCGAACGGGTGGGTGGTCGCGATCGCGGCGGCCACGCTGTCGGCGTCGAGGCCGCCGCCGACGATCAGCGGCAGCTTCGAGCGGCGTCTGGACAGAAGCGACCAGTCGAAGCGCTCGCCCGTGCCGCCGCGCAGTCCCGGCGCCCAGCCGTCGAGCAGGTGGAAGTCGGTGTGGAAGCGCTCCAGGTCGCGCACGGTGAACAGCCCGCGCACCGCCGCGGCCTTGATCGTCCGCGCGCCCGTGCGCCGGGCGACCTCGGCGCAGAACGCCGGCCCCTCGTCGCCGTGCAGCTGTACGAGCGTGAGGCCGACGCGCTGGCTGACCTCGGCGATCTCATCAAGCGGGGCGTTGACGAACACGCCGGCCAGCTCGACTCGCCGCCGCAGGCTGGCGCCGATCAGCTCGGCCTCCTCGAGCTCGCAACGCCGCCGCGAGGCCGGGTAGAAGACCATGCCGACCGCCCACGCCCCCAGATCGACGGCCAGCAGCGCATCGTCCAGGCGCGTGACGCCGCAGATCTTGACCCGTGCAGAAGGCATGCCAACAACCTAGCGGGTGCTCGGGCGGGCGAGCGGCCGCCTGTGGGAAACCAGGCGCAGGCGTAAGCCGGAGCCCATAAAACATAAGGCCCGCCCATGGCGGATGAGCTCAGCCGGAGGCCGGCAGCGCGTCGGGACGCCTCCCCAGCCGGACGCTGATCGTCAGGTGCTTGGAGCCGCGGATGATGCCCACGCGCACGACCTGGCCGGGGTGGTCGGCGAGGATCGTGTTCTCGAGCGCCGAGGCGTCGTCGATCCGGTGCCCGTCGAGTGAGACGATGATGTCGCCGCCACCGTAGACCTGCGTGACGCCGTCCGCCAGCGTGACCAGCAGGTTCCCGGCGCGCAGCCCCGCAGAGGCCGCCGGCGACGGGCTCTGAACGGTCTGGACGAGGGCGCCGTAGGAGGAGTGCAGGTGCAGCGGCGCGAGCGCCGGATCGACCGTGATCTCGGTGATCCCGAGGAAGCCCTGGCTGACCTTGCCCGTCTTCTCGATCTGGGGGATCACCGCCAGCGCCGTGTTGATCGGTATCGCGAAACCGATGCCGACACTGCCGTTGCCGGAGCTGCCGGTCTCGATCTGGGAGTTGATGCCGATCACCAGTCCCTCCGCGTTCAGCAGCGGCCCGCCCGAGTTGCCCGGGTTGATCGGCGCGTCGGTCTGGATCACGTTGTCGATCTCGAAGTCGTTCGGAGCCTGGATCTGGCGCTGCAGCGCCGAGACGACACCGGTGGTCAGCGAGCGCGGCAGCCCGAACGGGTTGCCGATCGCGGCGGTCGGGTCGCCGACCTGGACGGTGTCGGAGTTGCCGAGCACGAGCGGCACCAGGTGCAGGCCGTCCGGGTTGACCTTCAGCAGCGCGAGATCGTCGTCGGGATCCTTGCCGATCACCTTGGCGGTGACGGTCTGGTTGTCGGCGAAGGCGACGGTGATCTTCACGGCGCCGGCGATCACGTGATTGTTGGTGAGGATCACGCCGTCGCGGTTGATGACGAAGCCCGACCCGGTGTCGGTGCCCTCGGTGCTGCTCGGCAGGAAATCGAACGGCGAGTAGGTCTGCTGGACGACGGTCGCCGTGATGTAGACGACGCCGGGCGCGTCGCGCTGATAGATCGGCCCCCAGGCCGGCCCCCCGGCACCCGTGGCCCCGGTCTGGGGACCGAGCGAGGCCGGCTCGACGATCGTCCTGTTCGTGGTGTTGCCGACGCCCGCGATCAGCATCGCCGCGGCGACGATCGCGCCGCCGATCAGCGCGGCGAAAAACGGTGAGGAGAGCAGCTTGCGCACGGCCGAGGAGTGTGAACGCAGGGGCTCAATCGGGCCTAAAGGGCGGCGCCAGCCAGCAGCGCCGACAGCGCCAGCGCCGGGTCCTCCGCGCGCATCAGGCGCTCGCCGATCAGCGCCGCGTGCACGCCATGGTCGCGCAGCCGCTCGAGCTGCTCGACGGTGGCGATGCCGGACTCGGCGACCACCACCGTCTGCGGCGGGATCGCATCGAGCAGCCGGAAGGTGCGTTCGATGTCGACGCTGAAGTCGCGCAGGTCGCGGTTGTTGATGCCCACGATCTCCGGTTCGAGCGAGAGTGCAACGTCGAGCTCGGCAAGGTCGTGCACCTCGACCAGCACGTCGAGCCCGCGCTCGCGCGCGTCGAGGTGCAGAGCCGCAAGCTCGGCCGGCGAAAGCGCGGCGACGATCAGCAGGACGGCGGCGGCGCCGGCGCTCGTCGCCTCGGCGAGCTGGTAGGGGTCGACGACGAAATCCTTGCGCAGCAGCGGCAGCTCACAGACCGCATGCGCCTCGCGCAGGTCATCCAGCGAGCCGTCGAAGTTGACGTGCTCGGTCAGCACCGAGATCGCCGCCGCGCCGCCGCGCTGGTAGGCGAGCGCGATCTCGGCGACGCTCGAGCCGGGGCGGATCGGGCCGGCGGAGGGCGAGCGGCGCTTGTGCTCGGCGATGATCGCGAGCCCCGGCGAGGCGAGCGCGTCGCGGAAGGCATGCGCAGGCGGACGGTTCGCGACTCGCTCCAGCTCGCTCTCGGGCACCGCGGCGCGACGCTGCGCGACCTCCGCCCGCGTGGTCGCGAGGATCTCGTCGAGGACGCTCACGCCGTTCCGCCGCCGGCGCTCGCGCCGAGATCGTCGAGCGTCGCGGCGACGAAGCGCTCGAGCGCCTGCGCGGCGCGACCGTTGTCGATCGCCTCGCGCGCCCGCTCAACGCCCTCGCGCAGCGAGGCGGACCCGCCGGCGGCGTAGATCGCGGCGCCGGCGTTCACCAGGGCGAGATCGGCTGCGCCGCCGGGCTCACCGCCCAGCACGGCACGTGCGAGCGCCGCGTTGGCCTGCGGTGTGCCGCCCGGCGGAGCCTCGCGGTCGCCGTTCACGCCGAGCTCGCCGGGGTCCACGGTGTAGGCCGCGATCTCCTCGCCGTTGACCTCGACGATACGCGTCGGCGCGCTCGCCGAGACCTCGTCGAGCCCGTCCTCGCCGGCGACCACGAGCGCGCGATCGACGCCGAGCCGCGCGAGCGCGCCGGCGATCGTCTCGAGGTAGCGCGCGTCCGAGACCCCGATCAGCTGCCGCCGCGCCCCGGCCGGGTTGGTCAGTGGGCCGAGGAAGTTGAAGATCGTGCGAACCGCGAGCTCGCGGCGCACACCGACGACGGTGCGCGTGGCGTGATGGTGGGCGGGCGCGAACATGAAGCCGAAGCCGACCTCGTCGATGCAGCGCGCGACGGCGTCGGCGTCGAGGTCGATGCGCGCGCCGAGCGCCTCCAGCAGGTCCGCGGAGCCCGACAGGCCGGTGGCCGAGCGGTTGCCGTGCTTGGCGACCGAGCAGCCGGCCCCGGCCGCGATCAGCGCGGCGGTGGTCGAGACGTTGAAGCTGCTGCGCCCGCCGCCGGTTCCGGCCGTGTCAAGCAGGTCCGGGGCGCGCGCGTTGACGCGGGTCGCCAGGGCGCGCATCGCCTGCGCGAGGCCGGTCAGCTCCTCGACGGTCTCGCCCTTGGTGCGCAGGCCGATCAGGAAGCCGGCGATCTGGGTCTGGGAGACCTCGCCCGCCATGATCTCGGTCAGCACCGCGGCCGCCTGCGCCACGCTGAGGTCCTCTCCCGAGGCGACCGCGTCAAGCGCCGCGGTGACGGTTGCGTTCGGCTGGTCGGTCACGCCGCGTCCCGGTGGTCGGTCACGGTTGCGCCTGCGTCGAGGAAGTTTGCGAGCAGCGCCATGCCCTGCTCGGTCAGCACCGACTCGGGGTGGAACTGGACGCCCTCGGCGGGCAGCTCGCGGTGGCGGATGCCCATCACTACGCCCTCACCGCGAGCGCTGACCTGCAGGCAGTCCGGCAGCCCCTGCTCGGCGACGATCAGCGAGTGGTAGCGGCCGACCGTGAGCGGCGAGGGCAGGCCGCGGTAGACGGTCCGCCCGTCGTGCTCGATCACGCCGGTCTTGCCGTGCACCGGCAGGTGGCGCACCACCGCTCCCCCGAAAGCCTGGGCCAGCGCCTGGTGGCCGAGGCAGACGCCGAGCGTCGGGATGCCCGCCTGCGGAAACCGGCGCACCACCTCGAGCGTTATTCCGGCCCGGTCGGGTGTGCACGGGCCGGGCGAGACGACGACGCGCTCGGGCGCGCGCTCGAGCAGCTGATCGACGCTCGCGCGGTCGTTGCGCACGACCTCCAGGTCGGCGCCGAGCTCGCCGAGGTACTGCACGAGGTTGTAGGTGAAGGAGTCGTAGTTGTCGATCACGAGCACGCGCACGGGGCGAGCGTAGCCATTCGCGGTGGCTGCGCGTCGCTTCGCCGCGCTGCGCGCCTACTCCCAGTCGCTCTGCTGACCGGCGAGCTCGATTGCCCGCAGGACCGCCTGGGCCTTGGACTCCGACTCGAGAAACTCTCGCTCCGGCAGCGCGTCGGCGACCGTGCCGCCGCCGGCCTGCAGGTGGGCCACGCCGTCCTTGACGACGACGGTGCGGATGTGAATCGCGGTGTCCAGCTCGCCCGTGTAGCTGAGGTAGCCGATCGCGCCGCCGTAGCCGCCGCGCTTGACCGGCTCGAGCTCGTCGATGATCTGCATCGCGCGAACCTTTGGCGCCCCCGACAGCGTCCCGGCCGGCAGCGTCGCGCGCAGCGCGTCCATCGCGCCGACGTCGGCGCGCAGGCGGCCCGTGACCGAGCTGACGAGGTGCATCACGTGCGAGTAGTGCTCGACCGCCATCAGCGTCTGCACCTTCACGCTGCCGTACTCGCAGACCCTGCCGAGGTCGTTGCGGCCGAGGTCGACGAGCATCATGTGCTCGGCGCGCTCCTTCTCGTCCTCGAGCAGCTCCGCCTCCAGGCGGGCGTCCTGCGCCGCGTCGGCTCCACGCGGCCGCGTTCCGGCGATCGGCCTCGTCGTCACCTGCCCGCCCGAGACGGTGATCAGCGGCTCGGGGCTCGCGCCGGCGACCTGGAAGTCGCCGAAGTCGAGGAAGTACATGTACGGGCTGGGGTTGACTGCGCGCAGGCCGCGGTAGATCGAGAAGGCGTCGACCTCGACCGGCGCGGACCAGCGCTGCGACGGCACCACCTGGAAGGCGTCGCCGGCGTGGATGTATTCGACGATCCGCGCGACCATCGACTCGAAGCTCGCGCGCGTCATGTTCGAACGGAAGTCCGCGTGCGCGCGCGGCGCCCGCGGTGTGACGGCCGGCAGCGGCCCGGCCAGGCGCGTGCGGACATCCTCGATCGTCTGGCGCGCCTGGGCGTAGGCGCCGCGCGGGTCCTCGTCGGCGTAGACGTTCACGAGGATCGTCACCGTGTGCTTGAGGTTGTCGAAGACGACCAGGAGGTCGCTCAGCATCAGCGCCATGTCCGGCAGGTCGAGCTCGTCGGGGCCGGGCTCGCCGAGCGGCTCGACGGTGCGCACGAGGTCGTAGCCGAAGAAGCCGACGGCACCGCCCGCGAACGGCGGCAGGCCCTCGAGCGGCGCCTGTGAGTAGCGGGCGACGGCGGCGGCCGCGAGCGCGTAGGGATCGCCGCCGTCGGCGAGCCGCCAGCGGATCACCTCCCGCGGGTGAAAGCCGATGAACGAGTAGCGGCCAAAGCGCTTGCCCTGCTCCGCCGATTCGAGCAGGAAGGCCGGCCCGTCGCCGCGCAGCTTGAGGAAGGCCGACACGGGCGTCTCGCAGTCGGCGACGTACTCGTGACGCAGCGGAATCAGGTTGTGGTCGCCGGCGAGCGCGACGACCTCCTCGAGCGTGGGGCTAACGTCGACGCTCATCGAGCACCCGCTCGGCGTCGGCGAGCCGGCGGCCGCGCCCATGCAGCAGCACAAGCAGGTGATAGAGCACGTCGGCGGCCTCCTCGTCGAGCCGCTCGTCGCTCTCCTCGCGCGCCGCGCGCGCGACCTCCTCGGCCTCCTCCATGACCTTCTCCCCGACCCTCGCGGGATCGTCGAGCAGCTCGACCGTGTAGGAACCGGCGGGGCGCTCGCGCGCGCGCTGCGCGAGCGTGCGCTCCAGCGTCGGCAGCGCCTCGTACGGGGCCGGCGGCTCCAGCTCGCCGCGATGGAAACAGGTGCGCTCGCCCGTGTGGCAGGCCGGGCCTGCCGGCTCGACCAGCGCCAGCACGGCGTCGCCGTCGCAGTCGAGCCTCAGCGCCCGCAGCGCCTGCGTGTTTCCCGACGTGGCTCCCTTGTGCCACAGCTCCCCGCGCGAGCGGCTCCACAGGTGAAGCTCGCCGGTCGCGCGCGTGCGCTCCAGCGCGAGCGCGTTCATGTAGGCCAGCGTCAGCACCTCGCCGCTGGCCCAGTCCTGCACGATGCACGGCACCAGGCCGCGCTCGTCATAGACGATCTCGGAATCCATCGCGGTCTGATTGTCTCAGGCGAGGCGGAGCGGGACACATCGGCGCGTTCGCCGGCGGGGCAGCGCCGCACGCGCCGCTGGACGCGTCGGCCCGTGCTACTCGATGCCGAGGCGGTCCAGCAACCCGTCGTCGGCGCGCCAGTGGCGGCGCACGCGAACGATCAGCGAGAGGTGCACCCGCCCGCCAAGCTCGCGCTCGAGCTCGCGGCGCGCCGCCGTGCCGATCGCCTTGATCATGCGACCGCCGCGGCCGACCACGATCGCCTTCTGCGACTCGGTCTCGACCCAGATCAGCGCCTCGACCCGCGTCAGCTCGCCGCCTGCCTGCGGTGATCGGGGGTTTGCCGGCGGGGATCCGGGGCCTGCCCCCCGTGCTGGGGGGTCGGGCTCCTCGACGAGGAGATCCTCGATCACGACGCCGATCGCGTGCGGCAGCTCCTGAAAGGTCCGCCGCAGGACCTGTTCGCGGATCAGCTCGGCGAGCAGCTCCTCGCGGACCATGTCCGAGCGCTGCGCGCTCGGATAGAGGAACGGGCTTTGCGGCAACTGCCCGACGAGGTGCTCGACGAGCGCCGCGACGCCCTCGCCGCTGCGCGCGGAGATCGGGAAGACCTCGGCCGACGCCGGTGCGATCTCGGCGGCGGCGAGCAGCGCCTGCGCCTGTCGCTCGCGGCTGAGCCGGTCCACCTTGTTGACGGCGACCGTCACCGGGCCGGGCGCCTGGGCCAGCGAGGCCGCGATGAAGCGGTCGCCCGGGCCGACCCCCTCCTCGCCGTTGAGCAGCATCAACGCTGCGTCGGCGTCGGCGAGCTCGAGCGTCACGCGGCGGGCCATGCGCGCGGTCAGAGCGTCGCGGGGGCGCTGCACACCGGGCAGATCGACGAGCACCAGCTGCCAATCGGGCCCGGTGGCGACACCGCGCACGGCGCGGCGGGTCGTCTGCGGGCGGTCGGAGACAATCGCCACCTTGGTCCCGACGATCGCGTTCGTCAGCGTCGACTTGCCGACGTTCGGCCGGCCGGCCAGCGCGACGAACCCCGCCCGGGTCACCAGCTCAGCAGCTCGCGCTGGAGGATCAGCATCTCGCCCTCGTCGACCTCGTGGTCCATGCCGACGAGGTGCAGCACTCCGTGCACGACCGCCTCGCGGAGCTCGGCCGTGTGCTCCGGGCAGATCACGACGTCGCCAAGCTCGCGCGGGCCGGCCGGCTCGGCGGCGTCGCCATCGATCGGGAAGGAGAGCACGTCGGTCGGGGCGTCCTTCGAACGGTGCTCGCGGTTCAGCTCCCGGATCCGCTCGGGACCCACGAACTCGATCGCGAGGTGACCGTCGTCGACACCGGCGCTTGCCGCGGCGAGCGCCGCGAGGCGCTCGATCTCGACCGCGGCCAGCGGCGGGCTGCCGACGATGTCGAGCTCGAGCATCAGGCCTGGCGGGCGTGCTTGGCCGCGGCGATCTCGGGCGCGGCGCGCTGGGCGTGCTCCTCGTAGGCCTCGACGATCCGCTGCACCAGGCGGTGGCGGACGACGTCCTCGCCGCCGAGCCGCACGAACTGGACGCCCTCGACCGCGCCGATGATCTCCGACACGACGACCAGCCCCGACTGCTGCTCGCGCGGCAGGTCGACCTGGGTGACGTCCCCGGTGACGACCATCTTCGAGCCGAAGCCAAGCCGCGTGAGGAACATCTTCATCTGTTCGGGCGTGGTGTTCTGGGCCTCGTCGAGGATCACGAACGAGTCGTTCAGCGTGCGCCCGCGCATGAAGGCCAGCGGCGCGACCTCGATCACGCCCCGCTCGAGGTGCTGGGAGACCTTCTCGGGGTCGATCATGTCGTGGAGCGCGTCGAACAGCGGCCGCAGGTAGGGGTCGATCTTGGCCATCAGATCGCCCGGCAGGAAGCCGAGACGTTCGCCGGCCTCGACCGCCGGGCGGGTCAGGATGATTCGGTTGACCTCCTTGCGGCTGAGCGCGGCGGCGGCCAGGGCCACGGCAAGGAAGGTCTTGCCGGTGCCGGCCGGCCCGATACCGAACGTGATCGTGTTCTCGCGGATCGAGTCGACGTAGCGCTTCTGCCCGACCGTGCGCGGCGCCACGCGCATCGCACGGTGGCGCCAGACTACGTCGTCGAGCACCGCCGTCGGCTGGCTGTCGGCGTTCAGCACGCCGATCACCGCCGAAAGCGTCGCCTCGTCGAGGGTATGTCCGGAGGGGGCGAGCGTCCCCAGTTCGGCGATCACGCGGGCCCCCGTCTCGAGCGCCGCCGGCTCGCCGTCAAGCGTCAGCAGGTTGCCGCGCAGATAGACGCGCGCGGCGAGCCGCTCCTCGAGCGCGCGCAGCATCGCGTCGTGTTCGCCCGCAAGCCCGGCCGCGAGGTCATTCGACAGCTCGAACTGACGTCTCACGCGCCCGCCAGCGCCGCGCGCACCTGTTCGGATACGCGCTTGCCGTCCGCGCGGCCGGCGACCTCCCCCATCACGATCCCCATCACCGTGCCGAGATCCTTGGCGGAGCTCGCGCCGGACTGCGCGACGGCCCGTGCGACGATCTCCGCGAGCGCGGCGTCGTCGAGCTCGGCCGGCAGATATGCGGCAATGATCGTCGCCTCGGCGGCCTCGCCGTCGGCGAGCTCGTCACGGCCGCCGTCGCGGAAGGCTCGCTCAGCCTCGCTGCGGCGCTTGCGTTCGCGGCGCAGCACGGCGAGCTCGTCGCCGGGGCCCTCCTTGGCGTCCTTCTGCAGCTCCGACAGCAGCAGCCGCAACGCGCCCACGCGCTCTCGCTCGCCTGCCTTCATCGCGACGATGAGGTCGCTCTTGACGGTCTCGGTGATGCTCATCCTCCGGACAGGATACGCCCGCCCGCAGCGCCTTCGAGCAGCAGCGCAGACCAGTCCCCGTCGAGCCGGCGGCAGCGCTCGCGCATGCCATGGCGCCGTGCGAACGCCGCCGCGACATCGTCGGCCTGCTCGCGCAGCAGGCCGGAGGCGATCAGCAGCGCGGGCGCGGCAGGGAGACGGTCGGCCAGCTCGTGCAGCAGCGGCGCGAGCAGGTTGGCGACAATCAGAGGCGCCGGCGGCAGCTCGTCGCGTCGCAGGTCGAGCAGCGCGCACTCGACCTGCACCTCGTTGGCCACGGCGTTGGCGCGCGTGGCTTCGACCGACTCGGGCTCGTGGTCGACGGCGCTGACCGGTGAGAAGCCGAGCTTGGCAGCGGCGATCGCCAGCACACCCGAGCCGCAGCCCAGATCGAGCAGCGCCCCCCCGGCGGGGCCGCCGGCGTCCGGGGCCAGCGCGACGAGCAGCTCGAGGCACATTCGCGTGGTCGCATGCGAGCCTGTCCCGAAGGCCTGCCCGGGCTCGACGACGATGTCGATCAGGCCTCCGTCGCCGGCGGGCGCGCACCATGGCGGGCGGACGTTGAGCCGGCCTGCGATCTCGACCGGGTGGTGGAAGGTCCGCCAGCGCGACTCCCAGTCGTCGGCTATCTCGCTGGCCGAGACATCGAGCAGCGCCCGCCCGACGCTCGCCTGGAGCGCCTCGCGGCTCGGAAGCTCGCCGGGAGTCCCGTAGAGGACGTACTCGATCGCGTCGGCGTCGCCGTCGAGCTCCTCGACGCCGGCCGGCGAGAAGACGAGCAGTTCGGCGAGCGCGTCGGCGGCGTCGGCGCGGGCCACCCGAACCGCGAGGCGGATCATTGCTGGTGGTGGGGGTGCAGCGCGCGACGCAGACGGCTGAAGATCGATTCGTCGGCCCGCAGGTTCTCGTCGGTGATCGTGGCGCTCAGCTGCTCGAACAGGTCGCGCTGCTCGTCGCTCAGCCGGCGCGGGATCTGCACGTTCACGACGACCCGCAGGTCGCCGCGGCCGTGGCGCTGAAGGTGGGGCATGCCATGGCCGCGCAGCGTGATCACCTCGCCGGGCTGCGTGCCGGCCGCCACCTCCACCGCGATCGGCTCGCCGAGCGTCGGCACCTCGAGGCTCGCACCGAGTGCGGCGAGCGTCGCCGGCACGTCGAGCACGGTGATCAGGTCGTCGCCCTCGCGCACGAAGCGCTCGTCATCGCGCACGCGGATCAGCACGTAGAGATCGCCCGGCGCGGCGCCCGCAGACCCGGCGTGGCCGCGACCGGCGATCCGCACCCGCTGGCCGTCCGCGATCCCGGCCGGCACCTCGACCGTCACGGTGCGGTGGGTCATCAGCACTCCGTGGCCCCGGCAGGTGGCGCAGGGCTCGGTGGCGATCCGCCCGTCCCCCCCGCAGCCGTCGCAAACGACCGCGCGCATGACCTGCCCGAACGGCGTGCGCGTCACGGCCTGGCGCCGCCCGGCGCCACCGCAGCGCTCGCAGGTCTCGATCGGCGTGCCCGGCTCGGCGCCGTTCCCGTGGCAATGCTCGCAGCGGTCAACCGCCTCGAAGCTGACGGCGAACGCGCCGCCCGCCGCGGCCTGCGCCAGGTCGAGCTCCAGCTCGCCGCCGACATCCGCGCCGCGAGCGGGGCCGCGCGGCGCGCCCGCGCCGAACATGCCGCCGCCCGCGCCCCCGCCGAAGAACGCCTCGAACAGGTCTCCGAGGGAGCCGAACTGGTCGAAGTTGGGCTGGTAGCCGCCGGAGCGCAGCCCCTCGTGGCCGTAGCGGTCGTAGGTCGCTCGCCGTTCGGGATCCGAAAGGATCTCGTAGGCCTCCGCCGCCTGCTTGAACTTCTCCTCGGCCTGCGGGTCGTCGGTGTTGACGTCGGGGTGCAGCTCGCGGGCGAGCGTGCGGAAGGCCTTCTTGATCTGCGCGTCGTCGGCGGCGCGCGGGACGCCCAGCACCTCGTACGGATCGCGCGGCGTCGCCGAGCGAGCCATCAGTAGACCTCCTGCGCGAAGCGCGACAGCTCGCGCGCCCCGGCACGCACGATGTCGATCGCCGCTGCGTAGTCCATCTGAACCGGGCCGATCAGCGAGATCGTCCCGAGCTTGCGCTGCGCCAATCCGTAGCCGGTCGCGACCACCGAGAGGGAGCGCAGACCGGGAACCTCGTTCTCGGCGCCGATCCTGACGTACACACCGGGCTGGCCGAGTGCGCGGCGCAGCATCTCGAGCAGCGCGACCCGCTGTTCCAGCAGCGCGAGCAGCTCGCCGGCCTGGGCGGGAGCGAGAAACCGCTGCGCGCCGAGCAGGCGCGAGGTGCCGTCGACGTAGAGCACGTCCTCGCCGCCGCCGGCCAGCTGGGTGAAGGCCGGAGCGAGGCGGTCGATGAACCCGCGCTCGCGCGTGCTGAGCTCCGGATCGGCCAGCCGCCCGAGCAGCATCCTCGCGCCCAGCGGCAGGCCGCCGACGCGCTCGTTCAAATACTCGCCGGCCCACGCGACCAGACCGGGGTCGATCGGGCCCTCGAACGCGCCGACGTATTTCGAGACGCCTCCGGAGGAGGTGATGATCACGACCATCACCACGCTCGGCTGCAGCGTGAGCACCTCGATGTGGCGGATCGTCGCGTTGTCGAGCGCCGGCGCGGTCGCGACCGCGAGCAGGTTCGTGACCTCCGACAGCGTCTCGGTCGTCACGCGCAGGGCGTCGTCGAGCTCGCGCCGCACGTGCGTCAGGTCGAGCGTCGCGACGCCACCGCGTTGCTCCGGCTTTGCGAGCAGGCGATCCACGAGGTAGCGCTGGCCGGCGTCGGTCGGCAGGCGCCCGGCCGAGGTGTGCGGGTGGGCGAGCAGCCCCCGCGCCTCCAGCGACGCCAGCTCGTTACGGATCGTCGACGGACTGCAATCGAACTCGAGCTCCGCGGCGAGCGCCTTCGACGCGACCGGCTGGCCGGTCACGGCGTAGCTCTCGGCCACCTTGCGCAGGATGACCTCTTGGCGAGGCGTGAGCGTCGTCATGATCCGATTCTACGAAGGTGCCGGACGCGGCCGAGCGGGCGTTCTACAGCTCGAGCTCCACACGCGCGCCGCGGATGACGGCCTTGTCTCGCTGCTGCGCCGTGGCGCTGACGACCAGGCGGTCGCCGCCCGCACCGGCTGACGGGGGGTCGCGCTCCTTGACGGTCGAGCTGATCACGATCTCCTGCTCGGGCACCGCGACCCCGCGGAACTGGACCGAGAGCCGCTTCAGATGCGCGGGGCCACCGAGCGCCTCGGTCTGTGCGCGCGCGACCAGCGCCATTGTGTAGAGCCCGTGGAGGATGCGCCCAGGCAGCCCTACGGAGCGCGCGAACTCGTCATCGAGGTGGATCGGGTTGAAATCCCCGGAGGCGCCGGCGTAGCGCGCCGTCACGTAGCGGTCGGGCGTGACCCGCAACTGCGCCAGCTCGTCCCCCGGTTCGAGCACGCTCATGCCCGGGGCCTGACGATCTGGGTCCAGGTGCCGCTGCAGACGAGCTCGCCGCGCTGGTTGGTCGAGCGCGATGCGAACACGTAGAAAGCCATGCCGACGCGCTCATGGATGTCGGCGACCTCGACCACCGTCGTGATCTCGTCGCCGGCCACCACGAGTGGGCCCCACTCGAACTCCTGGCCTCCGTGCACGAGCATCGCGAAATCGATCGCGAGCTCCGGCTCGAACAGTGCCTGCTCGATCGCCGAGGAGCAGTAGACGACGGCGAACATCGGCGGCGCGACCAGGTCCGGGTGCCCCGCGGCGCGGGCGGCCTCGAGGTCGAGATACAGCGGCTCGCTCTCCCCGACCGCGCGAGCGAACTCGCGGATCTTCTCGCGCCCAACCGCGTAGCTGTGCGGCTCGAACGTCCGCCCGAGCGCCCGCGTGTCGAGCGCCATCGCCGCCGCCGCCCGCTCAGGCGCCGACCGACCAGGTGTCGGCGGCGTGCAGCAGTTTGGTCAGCCCCTCGACACCGAAGCTCGCCTGCGCCTCGCGCAGCTCTCCCGCGAGGCTGGAGGCGGCCGCCGGGTGCGGCGCCGCGCGGAAGATTCCGATCGGCACGGCCCCGCCCGCCAGATCGCTCAGCCGGCTCAGCGCGAAGGCCAGGCTCGGGTCCTCGCGGTGGGCGTCGTGGAGCAGCAGCGATTCCTCGCCGACCGTCGCGACGGCGGCCACCTCCAGCTCGCCGCCGGCGCCGCGAACCACGCCGTACTCGCCGTCGGCGCCGAAGCGGATCGGCGCTCCGTGCTCGAGCTCGATGACGTTCGCCGCGCGCGTCTGCTTCTCGCTCAGTGCGTCGAAGGCGCCGTCGTTGAACACCGGGCAGTTCTGGTAGATCTCGATCAGCGCGGCGCCGGGATGGGCTGCCGCTGCGCGCAGCATCGCCGGCAGGTGCTGCTTGTCGGTGTCGAGCGTGCGGGCGACGAACGTCGCGCCGGCGCCGAGCGCGAGCGAGATCGGGTTGAACGGCGCGTCAGTCGAGCCGAACGGCGTCGACTTGGTGACCTTGCCGAGCTCGCTGGTCGGCGAAGCCTGCCCCTTGGTCAGGCCGTAGATGCGGTTGTTGAACAGCAGGATCTTGACCGGCACGTCGCGACGCAGCGCGTGGATCAGGTGGTTGCCACCGATCGACAGTGCGTCTCCGTCGCCCGATACGACCCACACCGCCAGGTCGGGCCGGCTCACCGCAAGGCCCGTTGCGATCGCCGGCGCGCGGCCGTGGATGCCGTGCATGCCGTAGGTGTTCATGTAGTAGGAGAAACGCCCGGCGCAGCCGATCCCGGACACGAAGACCGTGCGCTCCGGCGGTATCCCGAGCTCCGGCAGGAAGGCCTGCACCGCCGCGAGGATCGCGTAGTCGCCGCAGCCCGGGCACCAGCGCGTTTCGGCCGGCGACTGGAAATCGGCCTTGGTCAGCTCGCGCGAGCCGTTCGTCGTCACCGCGCTCATATCGATCCTCGGGTGCTCATGGAAGTTGGTTCAACACTGGGGAATTCGTGGCGGCTCGTCGGCGATGTGGGTTCATAGCCTGGCCAGCAGCTCGCGTTCCATCTCCGCCGCCAGCAGTGGGCGCCCCTGGGTGACCGCGTAGCTGTCGATGTCGCGCCCAAAATCGGCACGCAGGACACGCACCAGCTGGCCGTCGTTCATCTCCGCGACGAGCACTCGCTTGAAGCGCGCGAGCACCTCGCCGGTGTTCGCCGGGAGCGGGTTGAGGTTGCGGAAGTGGGCGTGGGCGATCGGGTGACCGCCGTCGCGCAGCCGGCGCACGGCGGCGCGCAGCGTGCCCCAGCTCGACCCCCAGCCGAGCACCAGAAGCTCCGCCTCGGGGTCGGCGTCGACGATCAGCGGCGCCACCTCGATGCCGGCGATCCGCTCGCGACGCTGGTCGGTCATCTGCTGGTGGTTGGCCGGCTCGTAGGAGATCCCGCCGCTGGGCTGGGACTTCTCGATCCCGCCGATCCGGTGCTCGAGGCCCGGCGTGCCCGGAACCGCCCAGGGGCGCGCCCCGTCGGCGTTGCGCGCGTACGGCTCGAACGGCTCGTGCCCGTTGGCGGCGGCGAACGCCGGGTCGATCGTCGGCAGCGACTCGACGTCGGGGATCAGCCACGGCTCCGAGGAGTTGGCGAGGAACAGGTCGCTCAGCAGGATCACCGGAGTGCGGTAGCGAACCGCGATGCGGACCGCCTCGAGCGCGGCGTCGAAGCACTGCGCCGGTGTGCAGGCGCAGACGATCGGCAGCGGCGACTCGCCGTGGCGTCCGTAGAGCGCCATCAGCAGGTCCGACTGCTCCGTCTTGGTCGGCATGCCGGTCGAGGGACCGGCGCGCTGCACGTCGACGATCACCATCGGCAGCTCGAGCATCACCGCCAGCCCGATCGTCTCGGCCTTCAGGTCCATGCCGGGCCCACTGGTCGCCGTGACGCCGAGCGCGCCCCCGAACGCGGCGCCGAGCGCCATACCGGCAGCGGCGATCTCGTCCTCGGCCTGGATCGTGCGCACGCCGGCCGCGCGGTGGCGCGCGAGCTCGTGCAGCAGCTCGGAGGCGGGAGTGATCGGGTAGGAGGCGAAGACCAGCTGCAGGCCGCTGCGGACGCTGGCGGCAACGAGGCCGAGCGAGGTGGCGGTCGTGCCGTTGACGGTGCGGTAGGTCCCGGGCTCCATGTCGTGCGCGGCCGGAACGCGGAACTGGACGTCGATCAGCTCGGTCGTCTCGCCGAAGGCCCAGCCGGCCCGGAAGGCCGCCAGGTTCGCCTCGAGCACAGCCTTCCTGGCCGCGAAGCGCCGCTCGATCCAGCTCTCCGTGACGGCGGTCGGGCGGTCATAGAGCCACGACACGAGGCCGAGTGCGAAGAGGTTCTTGGCGCGCAGCGCGTCGCGCGCCGAGACGTCCTCCATCCCCTCGACGGCGCGCTGGCTGAGCGTGTTCATCGGGATCCGGCGCACGACGAAGGCGTCGAGCGAGCCGTCCTCGAGTGGGTTCTCGTCGTAGCCGGCCTTCTGCAGGTTGCGCTTGGTGAAGGCGTCCTCGTTGGCGATGATCGTCGCGCCGCGCTCGAGTTCGCCGATGTTCGCCTTCAGCGCGGCCGGGTTCATCGCGATCAGCACATTCGGTGTGTCGCCCGGTGTCACGATGTCGCGCGAGGCGAAGTGGATCTGGAAGCTCGACACTCCGGCGAGCGTGCCGGCCGGGGCGCGGATCTCCGCAGGGAAGTTCGGCAGCGTCGCCAGGTCGTTGCCGAGCGTGGCCGTGGAGTCGGTGAAGCGTCCGCCGACCAGCTGCATGCCGTCGCCGGAATCCCCGGCGAACCGCACGATGACCCGCTCCCTCTCCTGCACTCCCTTGGCTACAGCACTCACCCTCGGCCTGTCCTTGTCGGTGCGGCAGCTCAGTCTGCCCGGCCGTCCGTTGGAAAACAGGATAACCACCGCCCCGGCGGGCTGGTCCCTGGATAGGGGCCCACAGGGCGATCCGAGCCGGAAGCCACGTGGACGGGCCGGCCCCGGCCGACCCCTCCGTCGGCTTCCACGGTCCCCTGACCTCCGAGGCGACTCGCAGCGCGGCGGCGCACAGCGCGGCGATTCGAGGCCCACTCCGCCGCCGGCGGCCGTCAGGCGCGCCGGCGGCGTTCGATGCCGCGCCTCGTGCTGAAGCGCGGCGGCGTCTCAGAAGGCGATCGCAGCCTCCGGCTCGGCGGCCTCCGCGGCGTCGGCGCCGGCCTCCGTGGATTCGCGGCCCGCGAGGAACTGCACGCTGTCGGCGTGCACGCCAACCGCCTGGCGCTGCTCGCCATCGGCGGTTGTCCACTCGTGCCACTCGAGCCTGCCGTCGACCGCGATCGGGCGTCCCTTCGCCAGGAAGCGCGCGCAGGCTTCGCCGCTCGGGCCGAAGACCGAGACGTCGAAGTAGTTGGGACGCTCGTCGCGCTCGCCGGTGTCCTTGTTGCGCCAGCTCGTGTTGCACGCGATCCGCAGCCGGCAGACGCTCGTGCCGCCGGAGGTCGAACGCAGCTCCGGATCGCGCGTGAGATTGCCGACGAGCACTACTCTGTTGATGGTTGCCAACGGGTTCCTTTCGGTGGGTTTTCGGCCAATGGACCGACGCTACGCGGCACTTGGGATGGAACTCGTGGATCGAGGGGCGGCACCTCACCGGCCCGATCGAGCGCGGGCACGGCGGGTTGCCCGCCGGAGCGAAAGGGCGGCACCTCACCGGCCCGATCGAGCGCCAGCACGGCTATCCGTCCGCCGGCCGCCTCGCTTCTGAGCGCGCGCGCAAGCGCCCGCGTGACCGCCGGCGTCGCGTAGTAGACGACACCGTCGATCAGCCGGCTGCGAGCCCAGCCGCGCACGATCGCGGCGAGCCGCGCCGGCGCCTTGACGGTCAGCTCGACCTCGATCGCGACGGGCCGCCCGCCGTCCCAGCAGACGAGGTCCGGGCGGTGGAGCGCGACGCCGCCGTCGGGCGCGAAGCCGACCTCGGCACTCGCCAGCGGCCTGCCCTCGAGCCGCTCGAAGGCCCGTAGCTCACGCTCCCCTCCGACCCGATGGCCGGCGGTCTCGAGCGCCACCGCAACCCGCGCCACGGCGAGCGCGTGCGCGAAGACGCCCGCGCTGAGCAGGACCGGCTCGAGCTCGGCGCGACCGGCTGCGCGCAGGCCGGATCGCGTCAGAACGAACAGCGCCGGCGACCCGTGCAGGAGCCGCCGCGAGCTCACCTCGCCACGCTGCTCGAGCGCCGCCAGCCGCCGCTGGGCAACCCGCGTGCTCACCCCGCAGCCCTGCGCGACCTCGACCGCCGAGCCGGCGCCGATCCGCGCGAGCCAGCCGAGGATCGAGAGGCTCGCGCTGTCGCCGCCAGCCGCCGTCCGCGCACCGCCACGCCCGCGCGCCGCGCCCGCGTCGGCGGCGACGCGACCTCGAGAGCCCACCGGCAGCGCCGCGCGGCCGCCGCAACCCTTCGTCGCAACTGCTTCCTCGGTTCTCATCGTCGTGCTCCTTTCGTGCTTCATGGGTGGAAGATCCGCGCGAGCGCGCAGCGCCCGGCGCCCGGCACGCTGACCGCGGCGCAGCCACGGGCGAGCGTGCGAATCGCGTCGGGATGGATCGCGAACTCGCGTGAGCGGCTGCGCGAGCTGCGGCCGTTCGGGACGGCGTGCGTCAACTGCTCGGTCGAGCTCCACACCGGCCTCGTGCCGGCGATCCGGGCGATCATCTCCGCGGAGTCGGGAACGCTCTGGCGATGCGCCACGACCGCCTCGACGTTGCCCAGCACCTGCTCGAGCAGCTCGGGCGCCGCGGCCCGCAGGTCAGCGAGCTCCTGTGTCGCCAGCAGCAGGCTGAAACCCGCCGAGCGCGCGCGTCCGAACAGGCGCGCGACGCCCTCGGGGGCGATCGCGGAGAACTCGTCGATCGCCACGAGCGTCCCCACCGGCGCCGACTGGCAGCTCGCAGCGACCGTCAGCAGGTCGCCCACCACGGCCGCGGCGAGCATCCGCGACAGCAGCGGTAGGCGGTCGGACTCGAGCCGGAAGTAGCTGACCGACCGGCTCCGCACCGCGTCCAGCAGGTCGAGCGCCGGCACGCCGTCAGACGGCTCCAGCCAGCCCCCGATCTCGGACTCCGCGAGAATCGCGAGCCGGTCGCGCGTCCCGGTCAGGCCGCTGCGCTGGCGCGCATCGAGTGAGTCCAGGTACTCGAACAGCCTGCGCGCATGCGCCTCGTCGGGAACGCTGCGGGCCAGGAGCTCCAGCCGCCGCGGCTCGAGCAGCGCGACCAGCCGCGCGGGCGTGGCGACCTCGCCGGCACCGTGCAGCGCTCGCACCGCGTGGGCGACGTAACGCTGCGCCTGGCGCAGATAGTGGGGCTCGGTGAAGCGCTCCCCGGCCAGCGCCTTGTCGGCGATCTCGCCGGCGCTGCCGTGCCCGTAGGGGTTGTAGGCGCACGGCCCCGACGGCGTCCACTCCAGGAACTGGCGCCCGGCGCGCTCCGCGGCGGCCTGCACGCGTTCGCGCAGCAGCGGGTCGCCCTTCGGATCGACGATCACCGCGCCGAGCCCGCTCTCGATCGCTCGGCAGACGATCAGCGTTTCCGACACCGTCTTGCCGGAGCCGGTGGCCCCGACGATCAGCGTGTGGCTCCCGCTCTCGCCGCCGAGCGGGATCGCAACAGCCCGCCGCCGCGCGTCGACGCCGATCACGACAGCTCCAGCCAGCGCGCGCGGGCGCGGTCCGCGCCGCCACACGAGCACCGCGCCGAGGCCGCAACCGAGCGCCGGGACGACCGCGAACGGGGCGACGATCAGCCCCACGCCGAGCCCGACCGTCCAGTGCAGACGGGCGAGTCGTAGCAACAGCAGCACTGCTAGCCCGCAAGCGGGCAGAGTCCAGAAGGTGAGCACTAGGGCTCCTTTCTCTATGAGGCGGCTTCGCCGCCCGGATGGATGCGGCGGCATCGAGCCACCGCGGCAGAAATCAGGCCGGCGCGTCGAGGCGGTAGCCGACAGCCCAGACCGTCACGAGCATCGAGCGGTGTGGGCCGAGCCGGCCGCGGAGCCGTGCGACGTGGCGTTCGAGCGTGCGGCTCGGCGCCGGCGGCGCCGTGGCGCTCCAGCAGGCCCGCTGAAGCTCGAGCTTCGTGAAGACGCGGCCGGGCTCCGAGGCCAGGCAGCGGAGGACGTCGAACTCGCGCGCCGGCAGCGCGAGCGGCGCGCCGTCCAGTCGGACGGTTCGAGCGGCGGCGTCGAGCAGCAGCGGGCCGACCCGCAGATGGCGCTCAGCGCGGCGCGCGAGCCTCCGCACACGAGCGCGCAACTCGGCCGGGCGGATCGGTCCCGCCAGCGCGCAGTCGGCGCCGGCGTCGAGCGCAGCCGCGATTTGGCTGCGGCGCAGCGCGACCATCACGACCGCCGCGCCCGGGTGCGCGGCGCGCAGCGAGGCGAGACCGACGAGGCTGTCCGTCACGATCACCCCGGCGCAGGGCTGCCCGCGCAGCGCGCGCGAGAGGATCGCCGCGAGCGCCGGGTCGGTGGTCCTCACCACCGCTGCGCTGGGAACGTCTTGCGGAACGATCGGCTAGGGGAGTTCGACCTCGCGCGGGGCGACCCCAAGCCCCTGCCGCGCGATCAACGCGAGTGTGTCGCTGTGCACCCACGGGTTGGGGCCGGCGCCCGGGCTCGAGGGCAGCAGGCCGACGCGCCGCGCGAGCCAGCTCGTCTCCCCGGAGCCGTTGCCCCGACGGTCGCGCTTGATCCGACCGCATGACATCGCGATCGCGCTGAAGCTCGTGCCGTGCTCGCGCACCGCATCGAGCACCGCCTCCCGCAGCCGCCGGTTGAGCACGATCGGGCTCGACTCGATGCGGCGCAGCTCGACCGACAGCGTTGACACCGACACGCCGCGGTCGTGGCGGTAACGCTCCACCGCCGCGCGGGTGATCGCGCAGACCGGTTCGTAGGCCTCGAGCGCCCCGACCACATCGCGGGCGCTCAGCGTCCTTGCCTCGGTGCGGCCGCCGCGCGTCTCACGCCGCCAGCGCAGTTCGAGCGGCTCGCCGCCGGCGCGCAGGAAGTAGCGCCGACCGGTCGCATCGGTCAGGACCCGCGGGCGAAACGCCGCCCTCGCCTCGCCGCGATGCTCCCCCTCGCCGTGCACGCCGAAATCACCGGGCACCACGCTGCGCACTCCGCGCCGGGGGCCGGCGAGAAACTCGCGGCAGACCAGCAGGGCGTTCTCGTCGGGCTCATCCACGGCGAGGTGCGCGAGCAGCCGCGGGTCGCCGCCGTCGCTCTCGCGTCGATCGACGAGCAACCGCGAGCCCTCGGCGGCGTCGAGCATCACCAGCTCGCGCGGGCCGTCGTCAGCGATGTAGCGGTCGCAGGCCGTGATCGTCATTGCGCTCCCCCTCCGAGGTCGGTCGATTCCGTTCCCGCTCTTGACCGACGGGCGCGGGCCGACGTGACCGGCGCACCGGAGAAGCAACGGATCGCCAGGTCGGGTGGCGCGAGCGCGGGATCGGGAGGTTGGGAGGGAGTGGGCGCGGGGGATCGGGAGGTTTGGTGGGAGGCGGGTGACGGATCGGGTGATGGCTGGAGGCGGGCGCGAGATCGGAAGGGGCGCGGCGGGACGTGGGCGCGGGATCGGGAGGCGGGTGCGGGGGCGGGAGGCGCGCGCGGGATCGGGAGGGTGTGGGTGGGGTGCGGCGGGCGGCGTTTGAGTGGGAGAGGGCGGCCGAAGCTAGCGTCCTGCGGCGTCGACGATCGGGCGGCCGGCGGGGCGACTGCGTTCAGCGCCAGGGCGGCTTCGCCGAGTCCCCGGCGGGCCCGGCGGGCAACTGCGCGAACGCAGCGCGCAACGGCTCGCAGCCGCCGCCCTCGCGGAGCGACGGCGGCAGCGACGGAACCTGAAGCGACGAGGGATCGCCGCGGTGCAGATCCTCTTCGGCGACGAAATGGATCCCCTCCCGTCCGCCCCGCCGCCATCGCCTCGGATCCACCCCGACCTCTGCGATGGCGGCGGTCAGCAGCGCGTCCGCTCGAACCGCGCGGGCCTGCGCACGAGCCGCGTCGGCGCAGATCACGACGACCTGCGGTGGCACACCGGAGCGCCTGTAGCGCTCGACCGTGCGCCACCAGCCGCCGAGCAGGTGGTCGTATGCCTCGAGCCACGCCGGCCCCGCGCCTGCGTCCGCGACGAGCAGCAGGTCGCGTGGAGAACCCGCCGCGCCCAGGCTGGCGACGGCGCTCGGCCGCACGCCCGCGAACCGCTCGACGGCGGTCCGCTGCCCGTCGGCGCGGGAGCGCTCGAACGTCCGCGGTCGCATGCCGGCGCCGAGCTCCAGCTCGCCGGGGCCGCTCACTCCCGGACCGATCGCCGCCCGGCCGGGACCGAGCACCTCGAGCAATGCCTCACCCGCGATCGCCTCGAGCGCGAGCAGCCAGCCAACCGTGTGCACGTCGGCGCGCAGCGCACCGAGCGCCTCCTCGCGCAGCTCCGGAGCTCGGCGGCCGCCGAGCCCGAGCAGCTCGATCGCCGCCGTGGTCGCGGCGCAGCACAGCGGAATCCCGCCCCCATCGTCGCGGTGGAGCTGGAAGCGCGCGATCAGACCGGCGTCCGCCAGCCGCTTCAGCTGGCGCTGGGTCACGGTCAGCGAGCGCCCCGGTCGCAGCCGCCTGTGAACCTGGCTGCTGAGCGCACAGCTCGCCCCCGCGATCCATGCCAGCGCCTCGCGGTCGACGGGATCGAGTCGCCGTGCGGGCGCCGGCCGCGCGACGCCGAGCAGCCGCATCCGCGAGGCCCCGTCGAGCGCCACCAACTCGGCGTAGCTTGCCGGGGGCGGCTGCGGGGGCGACTGCAGCGGCGCGCGAGGTGGCTGCGACCGCTCCGGCGCCGGCGCGACTGGCCCCCGCGTGCCCGGCGGTGGCGCGAACGGATCGGGCGGCGGCGCCGGGTCGCGCAGCTCGCGGCCGCCGCGGGCGGCCTGCGCGCGGGCGTGCCACTCGATCCGCTCGCGATCGAGCGCCAGAGCCATCGTCGTCGCGATGAACGGACGCTCCCGGCCGCGCTGCGTGGTCCAGCTGGCGAGCGCGGTGTGGCGCGGGAGATGCAGCCGCACGTCGGGCGAGGACAACCTCGCAAGCTGCTCGTCGCCGCCGCGGATCTGGTCTGAGAACTCCGACATCAGCAGCGCCGAGGCGTTGCGCGCATCGGTCGCGGAGGCTGTCGCGAACAGGACCCGGTGGGCGAAGAGGGCATCGAGCTGCTCTCGCAGCTCGGGCTCCCACTGTGCGTCGGTCTGCCAGCAGGCGACGGTCTCGAGCCCGGCGGATCGCTTGAGCGCGAGCGTCTGGGCGAACGCCGCGTTGATGGCGAGCGGCGCCTCGTCGACCTTCAGCGCCACGGCCCGGCGCTCCCCCGCGTCGCGGCGGTCCTGCATGCGGCCGAGCGCGGCGTCGAGCATGCCGAGCAGCAACTGCATCAGCACCGAGACGTTGCCGGCGCCGATCTCGCCGAGCGCGCCGCGCACGATCAGGACCTCGGCGCCCTCGATCAGACGATCGAGGTCGATCCGCAGCGAGTCGTTCAGCAGCACCCGCTTGACGGCCGGCGAGTTCAGCACGCGGGCCAACTTGTTTGCGGGCGCGTCGAGCTTCGCCGTCGTGGTGGCTCGGGCGTCGGCCAGCTGAGCCGGGAGCTCCTGTGCGAGGAACGTGACCAGCTCGGCGTAGGCGGGCAGCTCCAGCAGGCGATCGGCGACGCGAGCGCGGAACGCGGTTCCGGCCTCCCCCACCTCGAGCAGCCGCGCGACGTCCCACAGCGTCGCCCCCGGCTCGCATGCGAGCACGGCGATCACCGCGTTGCGCAGGTAGCGATCGGAGCTGCCGCGCACCTCGCCCTCGCCGAACAGGCCCCGCAGCGCGCCGACCACCTGGTCGGCGATCGCGTCGGGCGGCGCGTCGACCGCCAGCGGGTTGAAGCCGGCGCGCGGCGCCGCCATGTCGAGCACCGTGCAGACGCGCGAGCGAGGGACGACGCTCAGAACGGCGTTCGCAGCGTCGCCCTTGGGGTCGAGCACGATCAGAGCGCAGTCCTCGCGGCGCAGATCGTGTTTCGCGCTGGCGACGAGAAATGAGGTCTTCCCCTGGTCCACCGCCCCAACTACGGCGGTGTGCTGGCGGCGCTGCGCGGTCGCGATCGCGACGGGGCCGTGCTCGTCGCGAAGCAGTCCCCCGCCGTCGCGAGGGCGGTCGATCCCGGGCGGCGCGGGCGCCAGCGGAACGGCGCTGCGCAGGCACGGCAGCGCCCCGAACTCCGGCGCCGGCAGGCACCACAGGGCGGCCAGCTCGGCCGGGCGGTAAAGGCGGCGCGGCGAGCGCCTCACTCGCGCTGCCTCGCCGGCGCCGCCGCGTCGCGCCACCAGACGGGGCGCCCCCGAGCACAGCGCGCTCGCGATCGCGCGCGCCCCGGCTGCGTCGCGCGCCAGCACCGTCGGCACGGCCCAGAAGAGCGGGCCGATTGCCTGTTCCGGCGAGGAGCACAGCCGCTCGGCAGCGCGTCCGGCGGGCCGTACGCTCAGGCGCAGCGTGGCCGGGGCACCGGCGGCGGCCATCGCGGCGAGCAGCGCCTCGATCCGCGGCGAGGACCGCTCGAGCGGTTCCTCGTCGGATCGCGGCGACGCGCGCCGGTGCAGGTTCAGCGCCGCCGGCGGCTCGGCCGGCGTCCAGCGCAGCGGCCGCAGCCGCACGCTCGGATAGCTCGATCGCAGCGCGGCCTGGACCTGGCGTTCGAGCCCTGCCGGGCACAGCACCGCGAACCAGACGAGCGGCGCGCCACCGCGGCGGCGGTCCAGATGAACCTCGAGCGCCAGCATCCGGCGCGGCCCGAGCAATGCGTGCAGCGAGGTGAGCGTCGCGGCGAGCGCTTCGCCGCCGGCGCGATCGTTGCGGTAGGGCTCGATCAGCAGGCGGACGACGGCTCGCCCGCGGCGGCGCGAGCGACTGGCCAACGCCGCGACCGCGACGCCCGCCCCCAGCAACACAGCCGCCACGCCCAGGTCGAACCTCCCGATGCGCGCCTGATCCGACGGCGCGCCCCGGGGCGGACAGCCCGGCTCTCAGGTGCGGGCGGCGGCCTCCCGGGCGCGGTCGCGGTAGGCCCGGTACTCGCTGCGGTCGGGCCGCAGGCAGGCCGCGATCGCCAGCGGCCGGCAGGCCTCGCGGTGGCGGCCAAGCAGCTGCAGCGCACGGCCGAGGCAGAAGTGCGCGTAGTCGTTGGTCGGCGCCGCTGAGGCCAGCGCGTCGAACTCCTCGACCGCCTCGTGATAGCGCTGGCTGTGGAAGAGCGCCCGCCCGAGCGCCTCGCGGATCGACGCCTTGTCCGGCTCGAGCACGCGCGCCCGCTGGAGCGGGACGGCGGCTGCGGCAAAATCGCCGCTCTCGAGCAGCGCCACGCCTCGGCGGTACAGCTCGTAGACCTCGCTGGTGCTCTCTGTTTCGCCCATCGCCTCCAGGCACGATACCCAGTGGCGCCCGCGTGCCAACTCAGGCGAGCGTCAGCGGCTGCCCGAACGCGCGGCGGAACAGATCGGACTGGCGTTCGGCTCCCCAGCGCGCGAGCGCGGCGTCGCCGTCGACCTCGAGCTCGAGCTCGAGGCGGTCGTCCTCGCGGCGAAGCCGCGCCGAGGTCACCGCTCCGTCGCGTCCGCGGTCGAGGTGCTCCGCGAGGCGCAGCAGCGCCGCGAGCTGCGTGAGCAGCTCCTCGTCGCCCGCATCGCAGAACGGCGCGAGCTCGCCGAGCTCAGGCGTCCCCTTGCGGTGGTAGCGGACGGTCTGGGCGATCAGCGCCAGCTCGCGCTGGTCGAAGCCGGGCAGTCCGGCCGCGAGGATCAGGTAGCGAGAGTGCTTGTGGTGGTCGTCGTAGTCGATCGCCACGCCGATGTCGTGGAGCATCCCCGCCGCCCATAGCAGCTCCGAGACGTCCAATCCTCCTGCGGGCGAC
Organism: uncultured Solirubrobacterales bacterium; assembly: GCA_963709225.1. Classification (GTDB taxonomy): domain Bacteria; phylum Actinomycetota; class Thermoleophilia; order Solirubrobacterales; family Solirubrobacteraceae; genus Palsa-513. The sequence goes on along the minus strand of CAVPVM010000004.1, from coordinate 350,716 downwards.
AGCCCGCCATAAAAAGAGTTCAGGAGCTGGCCGGACAGAGCGGCGACGTGCGTGCAGTGCGCGAGATCGGGCTGGTACTGGGCCGCCAGGTTGCGCACGCTCGCCGCGCGGACGTCGTCGAACAGCGGCGGGTCCGCGTCCGCGAGGTGGTTGGAGAAGAAGACGCCCTCGCGGAGGCCCGAGTGCGTGGCCTGCATGCGCTCGGCGCCGACCGCCTCCATCGCCGCGGCGATGACGACGGCGCCGGCGAGGATCAGCCCTGAGCGCCCCGGCTTGATGCCCTCGATTGCGGCCCGCTGGCCGACCGAGCGCGCCGCTAGCTCCTCGATCAGCTGCTCGAGGGCTTCACGCTCGAGCAGTGCCCCCTGAACGCCGATCGACGGCAGACCAGCCGCCGCCCCGGCAGCCGCTGCCAGGTTGCGCACGGTGCCGCCGATGCCGACGAGCGACCCGCGCGTGCGCGCGACCCACGGCTCGCGCGCCAGCTCCTCGAGCACGTGGGCTCGCAGCGCGTCGCGCTGCTTGGCGCCGGAGCGCCGGCCGTCGAGGAAGCGCTCGGTCATCCGCACCGTGCCGAGCGGCCAGGAGGCGCTCTGCACCGCGAGCCGGTCCGCCACGGCCACGATCTGCAGGCTGCCGCCACCCAGGTCGAGCACCGCCCCGTCGCGCAGGCTGGTCGAGTTGACAGCCGCCAGGTAGCCGTAGCGGGCCTCCTCCACGGCGCTCAGCACGCGTGCCGGGAAGCCGGTGCGCTCGCGCACGCGCGCCAGCAGCTCAGGGCCGTTGGTGGCGTCGCGGATCGCGCTGGTCGCCACCGCGATGACCTGCTCGCGGGCGATTCCGCTCGCGGCACAGAAGTGGGCGTAGACCTCCATTGCCTCGATCGCCGTCTCGATGCGATCCTCGGCCAGACGGCCGGTGGCGATCAGGCCGGCGCCGAGCCGAACCGTGTCGTAGATCTCGTCGGTGCGCCGCCACCAGCGTCCCGGCTCATAGCTGTAGGCGACGAGCCGGAAGGAGTTCGAGCCCATGTCGATGACAACGGTTCGCCGGGGCGCCTCCTCGAGCTCCATCGAGACCAGCCTAGTGATCGGCGGGGATCCCTCCATAAACCTCACCGACTTGGTGAGCTTCGTATGATGGACGGGTGAGCTCGCCCCTCTTTTCGTTCCCCAACCCAGTCAACGAGAAGGCCGCGCGGACTGTCGCCGCCGGCGTCTTCGTGATCTCGATCGTGACGCTCGCGACCGGCGCCTACTGGCTCACGGCGGTACTGGCCTACGGCTTCGTCGCGCGCGTGGCCACGGGCCCGACGCTCAGCCCGCTCGGCCAGGCTGCGACACGGCTCATCGCCCCTGCGCTCGGCGCGCCCAAGCCGGTGCCCGGCCCGCCGAAGCGCTTTGCCCAGGCGATGGGGGCGACGATGTCGACCGCCGCCGCGCTGTTCGCGCTCCTCGCGCACGACCACACGGTGGCCGGCGTGCTGCTGGTGGGGATCGTCGTGGCCAGCGGGCTGGAGTCGATGCTCGCCTACTGCGTGGGCTGTCGCGTTTTTTCGCTGCTGATGCGTACCGGGCTGATTCCCGAGTCGGTCTGCCTGGAATGTGCCGACATCGGCCTGCGGCGCGCGTCGGCGCCGAGCTGACCGCGGTCGGGCGCAGGGCGGCTCAGGCGGGCGCGGCGGTGGCGTGGGGCGGCCGTCGGCGCTGAATCCAGATGAACCAGATGAGACCGGCGAGCGTGAACGCCGACGCCACGTAGAGGTTCAATCGCAGGCCGAACAGGTAATGCGACGGGTCGATCCGCAACGTCTCCTCCCAGATGCGAAAGCCGCTGTAGCCGGTCACATACAGCGCGAACAGGCCGGGCGGTCGGACGCGGCCGGTGCGCCCCAGCCAGATCAGGAAGGCTGCGAGCGCGAGGTTGAAGATCAGCTCGTAGAGGAAGGTCGGCTGGAAGGTGCTGTACTGGAGATAGCCGGCGGGACGGTGCGCGGGTGAGATCTGAAGCGCCCACGGGAGGTTCGTCGGCCCACCGAACAGCTCCTGGTTGAAGTAGTTGCCGATTCGCCCGATCGCCTGGGCGACCAGCAGGCCCGGCGCGCCCGCGTCCATGAACAGCGGGATGTTCGCGCCCGCGCGCCGCAGGCGCCAGAGCCCGACGAGCGTCCCGAGCGCGATGCCGCCCCAGATCCCCAGGCCGCCCTTCCAGATCGCCAGGAAGCCCCACCAGTGCGGCGGCACCTGATTCCAGCTGGTTGCGAGGAAGTACAGGCGCCCGCCGATCACGCCGGCCGGAAAGCCCCAGAGCGCCACGTCGTAGACGAGTTCGCGGTCCCCGCCCACCGCCTGCCAGCGCCGCCGCGTGAGGATCACGGCGGCGGTCACTGCGACGACGTAGGCGAGGCCGTAGGCGTGGATGAACAGCGGGCCGATGTGAAAGCCGTTGGCCGACGGGCTGGGAATCGAGGCAAGCACCGGCGCCCAGCCTAGTGGCCCGCGACCGCCGCCGGACCCATCGGGTAGCGTCAGCTTCCCAGACACGGTCCCGCACCCGGAGGCTCGATATGCACCGCACCCATCTCATCGCGCTGGCGCTGGCCGCCACGATCGCCGTCGCGCCAGCCGCCGCCGGAGCGCACGGCGCGCCCGCCAAACCAGCCGTTGCGACAGCGAGCACGGTCCGGGCGAGCGCGCTCTCGGTGCCGAAGTTCATTTTCCACGCAGGCCTGGCTTTCGGCGCCTTCCACCACTTCATCTACCTCCCCTTCAAGGCCGGGAAGTTCACGAGCGGCAGCTTTCTCTCGAAGATCAAGAACTACGTCGAGGCGGGTGCGGCGGCGGTGTTCGTGTTTCACGAGACCAAGCTCGCGCTGGCGGACGCTCAGCAGAACAAGGTCCTCAAGACGCTGGTCGCGCCGTTGACAAACGTGATCGCGCTCCTGAACACGGTCGTCTCAAAGGTCAAGGGTCACAGTCTCGACGCCGCGACGATGAACACCGCGGAGACCCAGGTCGGCTCGATCGAGAGCCTCGCCAAGGGCGCCGGCTCGCCGATCGCCGAGGCGATCCCGACAGCCAAGCAGCTACTAGCCGGCAGCGCTTAGCCACGGGCAGGGGGGCCCGGGCGGCGGGCGGGCGCTAGTCGAGCCTGGGCGACCGCGACGCGGCGACGCGCAGCGCGCGCCGGTCGGCAACAGCGGAACTGACCAGCCACACCAGCGTGGCGAGGCCCAGCAGGCGGCGAAACCGGTTGACCCCGTCGACCGCCTCCTCGCCGGCCCAGACGGCGAGTCCGAACATGAAGGCTGCGCGTCCCGCGCGGCGGGCGCGGCCGCGTCCGACCGCCTGCAGCCCGCGCCCTGCGAAGGCGACCAGCAGCGGTGCGTTGGGCGCCTGGGCGACCGGATAAGCCCGCGGCCAGCCTGACGGGCTCGGCCGTCGTGGCGTTCCCGAGCTCACCGGATGCTCACGTGTCGAGCTCCTCATAGCTGATCTCGGCGTAGGGGGTGGCGCGATCGCGGTCGAACATGTACTTGCCGGAATGGCCGACCTGCACGCCATCGAAGAACACGTCGCCGTCGTCTCGGATCGCCCAGCCCTGCGCGGGCACCGGCGTGCCCTCGACGACGTGCGTGAGGTAGGCGGGGTCACTGAACCGTTCGATTCTGAGGCAGCTCATCGAAACATCATCGCGCCTGAGGCCGACTCTCGCCACCAGACGCCGCGTGAGGCGGCGTGGCTCCTCGCACCGCCCCCCGCGGTCGAACCGTGCGCCCCGGTGCTTCGGAGGCGCTTGTTGCGAGGCTGTTGCGAGAGTTCACAGATCGCAGCTGCGAGACCCGAGAACACCGTGCCGAATGTCTCCATCGTCGGCGATCACGGCCGGCGACCGGGCAGCACGGACTGGCATACGGCTGCGCGACGGCGCGCACCCCGACATCGGGGACGCCGACGTCGAGCTGGCGCCGCGAGCTAGCCGATCGCCTGCGTCGGGGCGCCGTAGTCGACCGCGTTCGGCGCCCACGTCCCGCTGCCCGCGTCCTCGATCCAGAACCCCTGCGAGTAGGGGATCTTCATCATCTTGTCGTTTCCCCAGTGACCGTGCTTGGGGCGCATGATCATGCCGACGTTGGTCGCCGGGCCGACCGTGATCTGCTCGAGCTTGTCGCCCATCTTGGCGAGCTCGAGCCTGACCGCGTGGCAGGTCATGCCGGTATGCGGGTATGGCACGGCGACAAAGTTCCAGCCGCGGTGCAGGTGCACGCGCATCGGCTCGAAGCGCTGGCGGGCCGTGCTCGGACGCCAATGCACGGCCGCCGTCAGCGTCACGACGACGCCCTCGTTGGCATACAGCGCGAAGTTGCGCGAGTGGCCGGGGCGGTAAGTGCGCCAACCGCCCGCCCCGTACACGCGGACGTAGCGGACGACGTCACGGTGCGCCTGGCCGTCGATCGACGCGACCAGCGCGGCCGCGCTCGGCGTCGCCGCGAGCGGCGTCCCGACGTCGCTGATCGCAACGTCGCTGGCGGTCGCCGTCGTCGTCGCGGCCGGCACCGCGACCGTGTTGGCGCCGGCGGCGAGCGCCACCGCGGGCGGTGGCGGCGTCACGTCGACGTAGTTGCCGCTGCCGTCGACGGCCACGGCGTGCAGCACGTCGCCGGGGTTGACGGTGATCTGCGCGGTCCACGTTCCCGACCCCGGCGCAGTCTGCGTCGCCGGCACCGTATTGAACGTTTGGGTCGTCGTGTTCTCGACGATGTTGTTGACGTAGAAGACGACGCCGGTGATGCCGGCGGTGGTCGGGTTCGGACCGGTGTCATTGACGTTGAGCGGGCTGTCGGCGACGCCCGTCGCCGTCGCCGTGCCGTTGGCGTAGCTGACGCTCGCGATGCTCGGCGGGTTGGTGTCGGCGGTCGCGGGCGGCGTGTAGACCGGCGGCGAGCCTCCGGGCGCTACGAAGCCGACGTAGCTCTCGAAGTCGTCGACGTAGATGAAGCCGAGACCGAGCGAGGGGTTGGGGACGATGCCGATGCCCAGCCACTGGAAGCCTCCCTGCAGGATCGCGCCGCGGTGTCCCCAACCCTCGGAGCTGTCGTCGTACATGTAGGCGAAGGTCGCCTCCGCCGGCGTGGCGAAGCCCTTCGCCTGGTTCTCGCCGAAGAAGTAGTTGTTGGCGAAGACCGGGTTGACGAGCTGCCGCGCTACGTTGATCGTCGGGTCGCCCACGCCGTCCTGGTTGATCGGACTCGGATGGTCGAAGTAGCCATAGGTCGCCATCTCCTGGGCGTGGTTGAGCGCGACCTGCGACATCAGCGTGCTGTCGAGCTGGAGGTCGGACTCCCCGCGTGCCTCGCGCTCGCTGTTGAAGAGCCAGAGCATCTGCTGCTGCGGCGTCATCGCGTCGTAGCCCGCGGGCAGCACCATCGGCGTCGCGCAGCCTTCGGCGGCGCGCGCGGCCGTGAAGTTGGCCGCGATCGCCTGGTCGCTGTTCCACACCAGGCCCGCGGTCGGATAGTCAGAGGCGGGGTTGACCGTGGGGTCGCAGGTGGCCGCCTGCGCGGGCGAGGACCCTGTCATGGCCAGCCAGCAGCACACGCCGGCTGCGGCGGTCGCAACGACTGCGATGCGGCGACGTGTCCCGATCAACGGCCCATCTCCTGGTTCGAGCTGAGAAGGACCAACGCCCCCCCGCATGATTGCCCCCGCCGTAGCGCGCTGTGAGGCAGCGCGCTTCGAGCGGCGGCACTCTAGCAAGCACACGACGGCACCGGCGATGCTCCGAGCGCGACAGCGCTCCCCGTTCGCGCGCCGCCGGGCATTCGCGGCTTTGCAGCCGCGCGGCACCGCCGAGCTGGCGGCGGCGCGCCGCTCCGACGGGCGGCGGCGCCGCACCTTCGCGGCGGCGGCTCACAGAGGATCGAAGCGCAGCCCGGGAGCGGATCGCGGCGCTGAATCAGCCCACGACTGCCAATACCGCTACCGGGATTCGAACCCGGGTTTCCGCCGTGAGAGGGCGGCGTCCTAGTCCCCTAGACGATAGCGGCGAGGGAGGGTGCCGGAGGCTACCAGAGCCCCCTCGCGCCGCCGCGGATCGAGGGTGCGATATCGTCGCCGACTGCCCGCGGATGTGGCGGAATTGGTAGACGCGCACGGTTCAGGTCCGTGTGGAGGTAACTCTGTGGAGGTTCGAGTCCTCTCATCCGCATGGGCACCTGCCGGCGGGCGCGACCCGGGCTGGGTCGTGAGCGCGCTTTCCGCCCGTCGAGCTGTCCACGCGGACGATGCCCTTTCGCGACCTGGGCGCGCTCGCTAGAATGGTGCGCGCAAACGGGGACCTGTCGGCGACATCGTGCGCACGGAGGGACCTTGATGGCGTTCGCGTCAAGCTTCTTTCGAGGATCGACCTTGAGCTCTCTGGACTCCTTCTCGGTGCAATCCGAGCGAAACGGCGGAACCGTCCGGCTGATGCCGACCGGCGAGTTGGACATCGCGAGCGTGCCGGATTTCGAGCTGAGCTTCGACGCGGCCGTGGGAGAGGCGCCCGACGCGATAGTCGTCGATCTGTCCCAGCTGACCTTCATCGACTCGACCGGGCTGCGAGCGCTGCTGTCGATGTCGGAGCGCTACAAGGGGGACCTCGGCCTGACGCTCGGGTCGCCGGCCGTCGAGCGAATCATCGATATCACCGGCACGCGCGGCCAACTGCCTCTGATCGACGGCTGACGCCCACGGCGGGGCCGCCGGCGTCGGCGGTGGCGCAGCTCGCTGACGGGTTTGATGCGCGGACGCGGCCCGCAACGTAGCCCGCCGAGATCAGCGCCCCAGCCCGTCCCGGGCATCGCCCGGGCGGTGGCCGCTCCGGTTCGCGGAGCGCGCGTTGCGACGCGCCGCGACACGTGCCGCGCCCTCGCCTGCCGCCGGGACGTCGTCGGTGACGATCTCGGGCGGACCCTCTTCGGGCAGCTGATCCGAGGACTTCGCGCTCTCCCGGACAGGCCCGCCGGCGGCCCGCGCGTCCTGCCTATCCATCACGCCGGATTCGAGCGGGAGCGGCGCACGATCAACCCCGCGACCGCCGCAACGCAGGCCGAGATGCCCGCCACGATTGTCACGAACCGCCCACGGTGAGAGCGCACCGCGACGACGCCACCATGGACGCGCTCGGCGACGGAGTCCTTTGTCGCGGCCTGCGCACCGGTGGCGGGTGCGTGTCGCACCGCCTCGCTCGCACCCCGGGCACCGTTTGCACTTTTGCCCGCGATTGCTCGGATAGCTTCCCCGACGGCGTGCACCACCCCGCCGGTGTCGCCGGTCCCGCTCGAGGCTTTCGCCGCTGCCGCGTTTTCGGCATCGGCGATGTCGCCCGCGCCCATATCCCCGGCCGCCTTGTCGTTGGTGTGCTTTGAGCCCATCGCGATAACCCTCCTTCGGTTCGCGGGCGACCCGTCCAGCGCGAGCCGACCCGGCCGTTCAGCGGTCTGCTACCCGCGTCGAGGCCTCCGAAACAGAGAGAGGCGTTCAGCGAGCGCGAGAACGCCGGCGGGGCCGGATCAGGCGGTCCAGCGGATCGCGAGGATCGCCGTGTCGTCGTGATGACCGTCCGACGCGAGATCCCGAGCCAGCATTTCAACGAGGTCGTCAAGCGCGCGGCTACCGGCGGTGGCCGCCTCCCGCAGGCGCGCGAGACCGACGTCGACAACCTCGCCGCGGCGCTCGACCAGCCCGTCGGTGAACGCCAGAAGCGTCGCGCCCGCCGACACCGAGACGGTCACCTCCTCGTAGGGCTCCTCGCGCGTTACGCCGATCGGAACGCCCACGCGGATCTCGACGAACCGGCCCGCGTCCCCTTCGATCAACAACGGCGCGATGTGACCGGCGCTCGCGATCGTCAGGCGATGCTCCTCCACGTCGACGACCGCGCACAGCACGGTCGCGAAGAACGAATGTTCGTTGTCGTTGACGAAATTGGAGAGCCGCGCGAGCACAGTTGAGGGGCGGGCGTCCGAGGAGGCGTACGCCAGCGCCGCGTAGCGCAGCGACGCCATCGTTGTCGCAGCGCGCAGACCGTGACCAGACACATCGCCGACCACCAGCAGCACGCGATGCTCGCCCACCTCGACGAGGTCGTACCAGTCCCCGCCGACGTCGATGCCCGACGCCGCCGGTACGTAGCGTGCGCTGGTCTGGAGTCCTGCGAAGGTCGGGAAGCCCTCGGGCAGCAGCGCGTGCTGCAGCGTCTGGGCGATGCTGCGCTGCTCGGTGTAGAGCCGGCGGTTCTGCTCGGCGGCCCGGTCGAGGACGCCGGCCAGCTCCTCGGCCTGCAGGCGTCGGCGGACCAGCCGATCGGCCGTCATTGCGGCGGCGATCGAGAGCAGCAGCCCGACCGCGGCGATCACCCAGGGCAGTCGCTCGAAGAAGGTTCCCCCCAGCGAGGTGTTCGGGGTGACGACCAGCGTGAATGCACTGTCGCCAAACGGCACCAGCTGCGATGCCTGCCGGCCGCTGATTGGGAAGTGGCTGATATCCGTCAGCAGCAGCGTGCGTGAGGTCGGACGCGAACGCCCCAGGTAGATGGCGTAGTTGAGATCGGCGAAGCCGGTGCTGCTCGCCAGCTTCGAGCGCCGGTTCTTCGGCAGCGGGTTCTCGGCGTACACCGCAAAGCCGCGCTCGACACCTGGAGTGTTGAACTCGTAGCCGAGTCGCGGGGGCGATGAGCCGAGAATTCCCGTCACGCTGAGCAGCTGCGAACGTTCCGCCTGTGCGAAGAAGCGCGACGCCTGCGCGGGCAGGCCCGCCAGCGCCGGCGCAGACCCGACGATCGCGCTTGGTGCCGGCGGTTGCTTCCCGATCGGCCACAACGACGCCGAGGCGAACTGCCGTCCCGGCCCGACGTATGGCGCCATGAACGCCCTGAACCGCTGAGCGTTTCCATGCGTCGCGTCGGCCAGTTCGGCCGCCGAGGCAAGCGGCGTCTGCACGGACGTGATCGCCCCCGAGAGCACGAGCGCGAGCTCGCGCACGCGCAATCCGAGCAGGCGCTTCTCGTTGTTGTTGTAGACCGATTGCGCGGCCCAGGCGAGCGCGGCGGTGACGAGCAGTCCCACAACGAGCACCGCAATGGCCGCCTGTGACGGACCCCATCGCCGCCCAGGGCGCACCGCGAGGTTCATCGCCGCGGCGGCATCACCGCGGCCTTCGGGCTGCTCCTCGCCCGGGTTCGCCGGCGGGTCGCCGGGGCTGCCGTCAGCCTGGCCGGCCATCGTGATCGAGCGCCGCGGGCATGGCGGCGCTGAGTCTAGCTGCGTCCGCCGGCCACACGAATCAGTCGCGGTAGACGCGCTCGCGGTAGTCGCGCAGCATCCGCTGGGCGCTGAACTGGGGCCCGAGCGACCGCAGCGACGCCCGCACGGTCTCGAGCCAGGCATGCGGCAGCCCGTCTGCGCCGCGGTCGTAATAGACCGGCACGACCTGCTCGCGCAGAAGTCGCTGCAGCTCGGCGCCGTCGCGGGCGTCCTGGGCGAGCTCATCCTGATCGACGTTGCCCGGCAACGCCCAACCGTTGCCGTCGCGATAGCCCTCGACCCACCAGCCGTCCAGCACGCTCAGCTGAAGGCCGCCGTTGACGGCCGACTTCATGCCGCTCGTGCCGCTCGCCTCCAGTGGCGGCCGCGGGACGTTGACCCAGACGTCACAGCCCTGGACGAGCAGCGCCGCGCTCGCGAGGTCGTAGTCGTCAAGGAACACGACGCGCTCGGCGACCTCCGGAATCTCCTTGAGCTGGAAGAGATCCTGAAGCATGCGCTTGCCGTCGTCATCACGTGGATGAGCCTTGCCCGCAAGCACGATCTGCACACGCCGCTTTCCGCGCAGAAGCTCGCGGGCGCCGTCGCGGTCAGCGACCAGCAGCTGCAGGCGCTTGTAGGTGGCCAGGCGCCGCGCGAAGCCGATCGTCAACACGGCGGGGTCAAAGCTCGCCTCCGCCGCCCGCGCGTAGCTCACCGCGTCGCCGCGGCCGAGCCGTTCGGCGACGCTGCGGTCGAGCACCCTCGCCACCAGCGCCGCGCGCTGCTCGTTTCGCGCGGCCCACAGCTCCCGTGCCGGGATCGCGTCGACGCCGTCCCAGACATCCGGCTCCGCCGCGCGGGAGAGCCAGTCCGACGGAAGGTGGCGGTCCAGGAGCGAGCGCATCGGCGCGCCCAGCCACGTCGGCAGGTGCACCCCGTTGGTGACGTGGACGATCGGCACCTGCTCGACGCGAAGGCCCGGCCACAGTCCTGCCCACATCTCCCGCGCGACCTCGCCGTGGCGTTGGCTCACGCCGTTGGCTGTCGAGGATGTGCGCAGTGCGAGTTGCGTGATCCCGAACGGTTCTGCAGCCTCCGCCGGGTGCGTGCGGCCCAGCCTCACGACGGCCTCGGCCCCGATTCCGACCTCCTCCGCGAAGGCGCCGGCAGCCTCCAGGACCTGCTCGACCGGGTAGGAGTCGTTGCCGGCGGGCACCGGCGTGTGTGTCGTGAACGCAAGCCGCGGACGGATACGCTCGATCGCCAGCTCGACACCGCCTGCCGCAGCCAACTCGCGGCCTGCAAGCTCGATCGCGGCAAAGGCGGCGTGACCTTCGTTCAGGTGCAGCCGCGTCGCCTCCAGCCCCATCGCCTCGAGCGCCCGCACCCCGCCCACGCCGAGCAGCAGATACTGAGCCAGACGCAGCTCCGGCGCGCCGACGTACAGGCGTGAGGCGATCCAGCGCGCCGCGCGGGTGTTCCCGGCCACATCGCTGTCCAGCAGGAAGAGCGGCACGCGCCCGACGTCTACACGCCAGATCTGCGCGCTGACCGGCTCTCCGGCGATCGGCACGACCACGGTGACCGGCGCACCATCGCCGCCGGTGACGAGCGCCGCCGGAAGCCGCTCCGGATCGCTGTCAACCCAGTACTCGTGTTGCAGACCGCCAGCGTCGACGCGCTGACGAAAGTAGCCCTGCCGGTAGAGCAGGCCGACCCCGACCATCGGCATGGCGTCGTCGGAGGCCTGCTTGAGGAAGTCGCCCGCCAGCGCACCCAGCCCGCCGGAATAGATCGGCAGCGACACGTGCACGGCGAACTCGGCACAGAAGAAGGCGCGCAGCCCTGTTCGGCTCAGAGGTCGCCGCCGGGGGCTCTCGAGCAAGCTCGGCGGCCAGCGCGCTCACGGCAGCCTCCACTCGCGCCACGAAGCCCCGATCGTCGGCGGCGCGCGCGAGAGCCTCGCCAGACGCCTCCTGCAGCAGCCGAACCGGGTTGGCTCCGACGCGCTGCCAGCGTGGCGGATCGATCGACCGGAACAGATCCTCGCCGCCGGCCTGCCACGACCAGCCGTAGTTGTAGGCAAGCCGCGCCAGCCCCGCGAGCGGATCGGGCAGGCGGGTCGCCAGGCTGTCGGCGGCGCGCGCAATGTCGCGCTGCCCGTCGAACCGACTGCGCTCCATGGTCAGGCGGCCGCCAGGCGCGGCACGTCGCGCACGATCTCCGACGGAGCGAAGGTGGCCGGGTAGATCGTCGCGATCTTGCCGCGACCGGTGATCCCGTAGATGAGTGCGGTGTGGGCCACCAGTTCAGGGTTGCCGGTGTCGCGCGTCGATCCGACACCCCAGCGCGCCCAGACGCTCGGCAGCTCGCTCGCGGAGCCGAGCAGGTACTGCATTCTCCCGGTCATCTCGTGGTCGGCGAGGAATTGGGCGACCGTCGCCGGCGTATCCCCGTGCGGGTCAACCGACACGGCGATGATCTGGACCTCGCGGCGCTCGCTTGCCGGCATCTCATCCAGCGCGGTGTGCAACATCGACGCGATCAGCGGGCAGACGTTCGGGCAGTGCGTATAGAGGAACGTCACGAGCACCGCCTTGCCCCTGTACTCGTCGATGTTCACCGGCTGCCCGAGGTAGTTGTTCAGCGCGAGCGCCGGCGCCGGCTTCGGGGGGTTCAGCACGAGTCCCGCGTAGCTGCTGCTCCTCACCGACGTCGAGCCGAGCACCGTCGGCTTCGCTGGTCCGTGGATCAGGACGACCGCCAGCGCGCCAACCGCCACCAGGAAGGTCGCCAGCAGCAGGAGGTCGCGTCGGCGAAACGCCGGGCCGTTCGGCTCGGCCGTGCTCGCACCGCGTGTCGGCTCGGAGTCGATCGCCATCTTCGGGACGCGAGCGAGTCTAGCGTCTGCTCGCGGCAGGTCCGCCGCCCCGCCCGTCAGCCGGCTGCTGCGGCCAGCGCGCCCGTCAAGGTCGCCACCGTCTGCGGACCGTCGAGGGTCGCCGCGATGCGGCCGCGGCGGTCGATCACGAACGTCGTCGGCAGGGTCTGCAGACCGAAGGCCGAACTGATCGCGGCACCCCCGGCGCGCATGATCGGGTAGGTAAGGCCGTAGCGGCGCACGAACATCCTGCCGCCGGCAAGCGTGTCGTTCAGATCGACGCCCACGACCACGACGTGCTGCGGCGCGAGCCGCGCGAAGCGTTCGAGCGCTCGTGCCTCGCGGTTGCATGGGTTGCACCAGCTCGCCCAGAAGTTGACGTACACGGGCCTCCCGCGCAGCGACGCCAGCGCGACAGCCCGGCCGGAGAGCGTCGCGGTGGGGAGGGCCGGCGCAGGCCGCAGCACGCGACCGGGCGCCGACCTCAGCGCCGGTACGGCCACCGCGACCAGCGCCACCGCGAGCACCGCCGTGAGCGCCCAACGCCGCCTGGAGACGCCACCGAGCATGGCACGCCAGCCTAGCGAGCCGGCCCAGCTGCGCGGCGGCGAGACGACCCCGCGTGCCCAAACAGCGCACGGATCGCGTGGTTTCCCGCACTCGTGCTTGTATTGGTCCGCCGCGCGCTGTAGAACCGTCGGCTGTGAGGGTGAGGGCTCTGGCGGTGGCAGCGACGCTCGCCGTACTGGTCGGGCTGGTCGTCGTCTACTTCATCTACTTCCTCGAGTCCGGTCCGGCCGCGATTGCGGCGAGCGAGGGCGCCGACGGAACCGCTCACCTGACGCTCCAGACCGTTCCGACCTACGGACATCATCCGTTCCCCGACTGGGTTAGCTACCTGGCCAAGGATCCAGCCGGGAAGTGGGAGCACACGACGATCTTCAAGGTGCCCGCCCACACGCTGATCACGGTGACCGTGTACCAGTACGACGGCGCCAGCGGGTTGCGAAACAACTTCCTCTCCGGAGTGAGCGGCACGACCGGCAATGTCGAGGTCATCAACGGTACGCCCGAGCACGGCATCAACCCTGACAATGCCGCTCACACCTTCACGATCCCGGACATCGACGTGAATGTTCCCCTGCCGGGGGTGAACCCGAACGCCAAGAACCAGTGCAGTGTGGCGCCGTGCACGCTGGCCGAGGCGCACAACACGATCACCTTCAGCTTCCGCTCGCCCGGGCCCGGCAGCTACCGCTGGCAGTGCTTCGTTCCATGCGGCGCCGGGACCCTGTTCGGGAACGGCGGGCCGATGCAGACGATCGGCTACATGAGCGGCCTGGTCGAGGTCTCGTGAGCGAGTCCGCGTCGGCCGTTCGCGCAGGAGGCGCGTCCGCACCGCGCCACGGAGCTCGCATCTTCGTGATCTGGGCGGTGGCGACGGCAATCGTGCTGCCGCTGGTCATCTGGGTCGTCGGGCCGCACATCCCGCCCGGGTCGATGAGCCAACAGACGCGTGACCAGCACCAGGTCGACGTGGTGCTGACCGCGCTCGCGGTGCCGATCGTGCTGATGATCTGGGTCTACTTCGGCTACGCGGTCACGGTCTTTCGCCAGGACGGCGCGGCGACTGTCGATGGCCCAGCGATCACGGGCAATCGCCGGATCGAGGTCACGTGGCTGATCGCGACCAGCGCGCTGGTGATCGGACTCGCCGTGTTCGGCACGGCCGACCTGCTGACGACGGGCGGGGCAGGCGGCGGCGAGGGACCCAACCCGGCGGCCAAGCCGGCCGACTGGCGCAGCGCCCTCCAGGTGCAGGTGATCGGCCAGCAGTGGCTCTGGACGTTCCGCTACCCGAGCTACGGCGGCGTCGAGACGACAACGCTCGAGCTCCCGGTCAACCGTGAGATCGAGTTTCACGTCACCTCGCTCGACGTGGTCCACGACTTCTGGGCGATCGAGCTCGGCGTGAAGGCGGACGCGGTGCAGGGCGCCGACAACATCGCCTTCGACAAGCCGCTGCGGACGGGAACCTTCCAGGTGCGCTGCGACGAGCTCTGCGGTCTCTGGCACGGGCACATGAACACCACCGGAGATGTTGTGAGCGCGAGCGCGTTCACGTCGTGGATAACGAACGAGGAGCGCAAGAACGCCGCGCTGACGAAGCTGCTGCCGCCGTACGCACGCGTGTATTACCCAACCCCGACACGAAACGCGACCTGATATGGAATCAGCAAGTCTCTCGGTGAGCCGGAGCCGGATCCAGACACCGTCGGCGGCGCGCCAGCTGCTGGGTTTCAATGTGATCTGGGCGGTCGCGCTGGCGATCGGCGGCTATGCGCTCGGCCACTGGCTCGGCTCTCACATCGGTGCGAATTCGGCCGCTCAGACCGAGACCGACCAGGATGACGTCGCGATCCTGATGGGCCTCGGCCTCTCGATCGTCGGCTGGATGGCCGGGCTCGGCTTCTTCAACTATCCACTCGGGCGGATCATGGGACGCCCCGCCACGCTGCGCGAGCGTGAGGAGCACGGCGCCTGGCGCTACTTCCGCCTCTGCACCGACCACAAGGTCGTCGCGATCCAGTACCTCGTCGCCGTGCTGTTCTTCTTCTTCGTCGCGGGCCTGAACGCGATGTTCATCCGCACCGAGCTGACGAGCGCCAATGCCACGCTGATACCGGCCGGCAACTACCTCACGCTGGTCGGCCTCCACGGCACGATGATGCTGATGATGATGTCGGCGGGCGTGCTCGGGCCGCTCGGCAACTATCTCGTGCCGCTGATGATCGGCGCACGGCGGATGGCGTTCCCGCGGATCGAGTCGCTGACGATGTGGCTGACGGTGCTGGCGGGCTTCGTGCTGCTCTCAGCGACGCTGCTCGGCGGCTTCCCCACCGGCTGGACCGGCTACGCCCCGCTGGCTGACCAGGCACGCGGGGGCATCGACGCCTACATCGTCTCCTTCGCGCTGATCGGGATCGCGCTCGCCCTCGTCGGCGTGAACATGCTCGCCACCGTCATGACGCTGCGCGCTCCCGGGATGCATTGGAATCGCCTGCCGATCTTCGTCTGGGGGATGGTGACCACGGCGATCCTCGCGGTCCTCGCGGCTCCGGTCCTCCTGGCCGCGCTGATCATGGTGGTCTTCGACCGCACCGTTGACACTTCGTTCTTCATCTCGAGCTCCGGCGGCAGCCCGTTCCTGTGGGACGAGCTGTTCTGGTTCTTCGGCCACCCCGAGGTCTACATCCTCGCCCTGCCGGGCTTCGGCATCGTGCTCGAGATCCTGCCGGTGTTCGCGCGCAAACCGCTGTGGGGCTACCGCCTGGCGGTCGCGGGCATGTTCGGCGTTGCGCTGATGAGCTTCATGGTCTGGCAGCACCACCTCTTCATGAGCGGCATCAACTCCGACCTGCGCCCGTTCTACATGTTCACAACGGAGCTGATCTCGATCCCGACCGGGGTCATCTTCCTGATCGGCATGGGCACCCTGTGGAAGGCGCGCATCCGCTTCACCGTGCCGATGCTGTTCGCGCTCGCCTTCTTCTTCAACTTCCTGATTGGCGGGCTCTCGGGGGTATTCCTCTCCGATGTGACGAGCGACGTCGTCACGCACGGCAGCTACTTCGTGATGGCGCATTTCCATTACACGATCATGGGCGGCCTGGTCTTCGCTCTGGTCGGCGGGATCTACTTCTGGCTGCCGAAGATCACCGGCTTCAACCTCAACGAGAAGCTCGGGAAGATCCACTTCTGGACGATGTTCGTGTTCTTCAACCTCACCTTCTTCCCGCTGTTCGCGGCCGGCATGCTCGGCATGCCGCGCCGCGTATCAAGCTACAACGCCGACCTGCACACGCTCAATGTGTTCGTCTCGATCGCGGCGTTCTGCCTGGGCGCCTCGATGCTGATCTTCCTCGCGAACCTCGTCTGGTCGGTCGTGTTCAAGCGCGAGCGCGCGGAGGCCAACCCGTGGCAGTCGAAGTCGCTCGAATGGCAGCTGCCCTCACCCGTGCCGGTCTACAACTTCGAGCGAATCCCGACGATCACCTCGCACCCGTATGGATACGGCACGCCTGAGGCGCCCGCGGTGGCCGACTTCGGTCCGCGCGTGATCGCCGGTGAGGGAGGGCTTGCGTGAGCACGCATGAGGGCCTGATCGCCGACCCCGAGGATCCGGCGGTCCTCGGATCGAACCTGGCCGTCGGGGCACGGCTGCTTGCGAGCGCGGCCGTGTTCTTCTTCATGGCTTTCGTGTTCGCCTTCTTCTACCTGCGCGCGCTGAACACGAACCACGACTTCCACCCAGCCCACACCAACCCGCCAACCGGCTACGGCGTCGCAATCCTGCTCTGCGTCCTGGGCGCGACCGCGGCGTTCGAACTCGCGCGCCGCACCCTGACCGACGGCACCGGCAGCACGTGGCGCACCGGAGCGCTGCTCGCATTCGTGCTCGGCCTTGCCGCCGTCGCCTTGCAGGGCGTCGAGTACTACAACCTCCACTTCGGGGCCGGTGACGGCGGCCTTGCCAGCGTGTTCCTCGGCTTCACCGTGGTCTTCGCCGTCTTCTGGCTCGGCGCTGTCTACTGGATCGAGACGCTCTGGGCCCAGTCGCTGCGGCAGCACTCGAACGAGGCCGACGTCGCGGCCCCGTCCAACCTCCTGCGCCCCAGCGCCGCTGCGTGCGCCATCTACCTCTACGTGATGGTGCTTGTCGAGCTCTTTGCCTTC
This sequence comes from uncultured Solirubrobacterales bacterium, assembly GCA_963709225.1. Taxonomy (GTDB): domain Bacteria; phylum Actinomycetota; class Thermoleophilia; order Solirubrobacterales; family Solirubrobacteraceae; genus Palsa-513. The sequence continues at coordinate 333,812 of CAVPVM010000004.1, read as the reverse complement.
ATCCTGCTCTACCTCGTCAAATGAGCGCCACCGCACTCCAGATCGCCGCCGCGGGAACCAGCGTTGGCGCCGGCGTGCTCACGCTCGTCGTGCCGATCGGCCTGGTGATCGTCGTACTGACCGTCTGGTGGGTCGCTCTGCGGCGCTCGCGCGCCCAAACGTCCGCCGCGAAGCGCGCGATGGACGCCCCGCTTAGCAGCGGCGAGGAACCGCCGCCGGCGCTCGACGCGTCGTGACGCCGACCGCGCCGGCGTTCGCGGCACAGAGATGCCGGCCTCTGTAGACCTTCCGCTGGCGCTGCTCTCGCTGGTCGGCTGCCTGCACGTGCTTGGCGAGCACCGCGCGGTGCGGCTACTCGGGCGGCCCCGCAGCCGGCGCGAGCGCTGGCGCGCCGCGTCCTTCTACGCCGGCCTGCTCGTGATCCTGGCGGCGCTCGCCTCACCGATCGACACGCTGGCGGAGAAGCTGTTCTGGGTGCACATGACCCAGCACGTGCTGCTGCTGACGGTCGCGGCGCCGCTGATCGTGCTCGGCGCTCCGTGGTCCTCGATCTGGCGACCGCTGCCGCTCGGCTTTCGGCGGACCGTCGCGAAGGCGATCAGCCGTTCCAGCTGGTGCCGTCCGCTTCGCGCGCTCGGGCACCTGCTGGCGCGGCCGATCCCGGCCTGGATCGCCTTCAACGTGAACCTCGTGGCCTGGCACGTGCCGGCCGCCTACGACCTCGCCGTGCGAAACCGCGCCGTGCACGACCTCGAGCACGTCAGCTTCCTCCTCTTCGGCGTGCTGCTGTGGGCGCAGGTGATCGACTCGCCGCCGCTGCGGGCGCGGCTGAGCGCCATCCACCGCGTCTACTACGTCGTGGCCTCGGCGATCGTCGGCTGGATCATCGCGCTGGTCCTGATCTTCTCCTCCTCCCCGCTCTATCCGGCCTACGCCCACCTCGCCCACCGGCCGGGCGGTATCTCGGCCCTGACGGACCAGCAGCTCGCGGGCGGCGTGATGCTTGTGCCGGGCTCGCTCGCGATGACGATCTTCGTCTTCGTCCAGCTCTATGCGTGGATCGGCATCGACGAGGAGGTGCCACGCAGGCGCGACGCTCTCAGGATTCTTTGAGCAACCCCCCATCTGCGCCCCAGCTCTGACGCCGATCATGCTTCGTATGACAACCACATTCGTCCTCATCAACGTCGCGTTGAGCGGAGCAGTCGTGGGGCTGCTCGCGTTCACGATGACCCGGATCGCGGGAAAAGGCTCGAGCCTCGAGCCGGTGCCGGCAGAGAGCCGAAGCGCCGCGCGCGAAGACGCGCCCGCCCTGCCCCTGCACCATCGGTCCCTCGTAAGCCATCCTCAGGCCGCTTAGGCAGAGCCGTTGGTCCGGTTCTCGCGCGGCGCACGAGAACCGGACCAACGCTGCCTGCCCGGCAGCCTGCTTGCCGGTCTCATTCTCGCCTGCACCTTCGTCGCCTCGGCGCGGGCCGCGACAGCCACGCTGACGACCCCTGCGGCGTCGTCGGCGTTCGCCCACGCAAGGCGCGCCTTCGGGACCCGGCTCGCGCGCGAACCGGGCGCGGCGCACGGTGCGGGGCACCGCTAGAACAGGTGTCCACTTCGCTTGGCAGTGGCCGATGCCGGCCTCAACATGTCCTTGTCGGCTTCCAGCGAGTGGCCGGCTGACCTAAGGACACCACCCCAACGCGACATGAGTCGCGGACGCCGGAACCAAACCAAGACTGTCGACCGCCATCCTTCGGTCGCCGTACCGCCAAGAAAGGCACACCATGTCATCGATTCTCGCCGGATCAGCGCCTCGCCGGGCAACGCGCCGCCTCCTGCTTGCGGCCGGCGTCCTCGGCGGGCTCTCGCTGAGCATGATCGCCACCGCGTCGGCGCAGGCCGCAACGCTCACCGCAGCCACTCCTTGCGGCACCGCCACGCTGACCCAGCCCTTCCTTCCATTTGGCGACAGCGGCTACTACTCGCTGGTCGCGGGCGGAAGCTTCGAGGGCGCGCTCACCGGTTGGAGCCTGACCGGCGGCGCAGCCACGGTCGCCGGCAGCGAGCCCTACGCGGCCACAGGGTCACTCGGGGCGCTGTCACTCGCCCTGCCGGCCGGCGCCAGCGTCCAGTCCCCGTTCATGTGCGTCGACGGCGCCGACACATATTTCCGCTTCTTCGCGCTCAACAAGACAGCTGCGTCGACTCTCACCGTCTCGGTCGTCTACTCGATCGCGGGCGTGCCGACGGCGTTTCCGGTCGGGACCGTCAGCGGCGACTCCAAGTGGGAGCCGTCGGCTGCGATGCACACCGGAGGCAAGATCGCTTCGAAGCTGTCGAGCACAGGCACGGCGATGATGGCGCTGCGCTTCACCGCCTCCGGCGGCACCTCGCAGATCGATGACGTCTTCCTGGATCCACGACTGAAGCACTGATCCTCGCTCGCGGACCCGTCCGCGGCGCCTGAACACCCCCAACAATGCCGGGGCCGGCTCGTCGAGCCGGCCCCGGTTGCGTTCGGGGGACCTCCGGCGCGGCTCACGGAGGCCATGGTTCCGGTCGTGCGCCGGGGAGCGATCGGCGGCACTCGGATCGACGCTGAGAAGCCGCCAAACGCCGTAAAGATCGTCTCCAGATCAGTCGATACCAACGATGTGCTGGGCCAACTGAGCCAGGAGTTGCAGGCCGCCATCGCCGACACCCTGGCGCAGCCGGGGGCGCGGATGACGAGGCGCGAGCGCCTCGTCGAGGCATTGGTTGGCGGCACGTTCATTCTCGCCGTGGCGGGGGTGTGGCTGCTGGCGCCCCCGCACGCCTACGACGTGGGCTCCGCGCTGATCTGCTTCGTCGTGCTCGTCGCCGCCCTGCAGGTTCGCGTCGACACCCCCTTCGGTTTCACGGTGCCGGCGCAGTTGGCGTTCGTGCCCCTGCTCTTTGCGATGCCATTGGCGCTCGTCCCGATCGCCGTGGTCGCCGCATTCACGCTCTCGCACATACCGGACATCGCGCGCGGAAAGACGCGCCCGACCCGCCTCGGCCAGTCCGTCGGAAACGCGTGGTTTGCGATCGGACCGGTCACGGTCTTCGCGCTCGCGCACGTCGCGCCGCAGAAGGCGTCGCCCGGCCTCCTGCTCGCCGCACTCGGCGCCCAGTTCGCGGTCGACTTTGCCGTGTCGGGCCTTCGTTTCGCGCTCGGCCGGGGCGTGACGCTCGTCGCACAGCTCGCCGACAGTTGGGTCTACGTGGTCGACGCCGGACTCTCAGGCATCGCGCTGCTGGTCGCCGACGACATCCGCACGAGCCCGCTTGCGCCGCTTGCGCTGCTGCCGCTTCTGGGGCTGGTCGCGATGTTCGCGCGCGAGCGCCGCGAGCGTCTTGAGAGCCTGCTCGAGCTCAATGACGCCTACCGCATCGCACGCGACGAAGCGGTCGAGGCCTCGAAGATGAAATCGGCGTTCCTCGCCAACGTCAGCCACGAGATCCGCTCGCCGATGAACGGCGTGATCGGCATGAACGAGTTGCTGCTGGAGACGGCGCTCAACGACGAGCAGCGCTCCTATGCCGAACAGGTCAGCCGCTCCAGCGAGCACATGCTCGCGATCATCAACGACATTCTCGACATCTCGACGATCGAGACGGGCCGCCTCGAACTGGATAAGAGCGAGTTCGACCTGCGCGACGCCGTCGAGCAGGCCTGCGCACCGGCCATGCTGGAAGCGCGCGGCACGGGGATTGAGCTCGCGATCGAGATCGCAGCGGGAACGCCGAGCCGAGTCGTTGGCGACGGGTCGCGTCTTCGCCAGGTCCTGATGAATCTCGTCTCAAACGCGGTCAAGTTCACCGCCACGGGGTCGGTCAGCGTGACGATCGCGCCAGCCCCCGGCGAGGACCGCGACGCGATCCGCTTCGACGTGGTCGACACCGGCATCGGGATCGACGCCGAACTGCTGGAGCAGATGTTTGAGCCCTTCACGCAGGCCGATGTCTCGACCACGCGCCTGTACGGCGGAAACGGCCTCGGCCTGGCGATCGCCAAGGAGCTTGTCGAGCTGATGGGTGGCACCATCGGCGCCGAAAGCGAGCGCGGCGCCGGAAGCCGCTTCTGGTTCGAGGTGACCCTGCCGGCGGTCGAGGTCGCCGAGGTGTCCGCCTCCCCCGGCCCCGCTGAGCGCGTTCCCTCTGACATCGCCGTGGACGCGGGCGCAGCATCTGCACAAACGATCGCCGGTCTGGAGAGCGCCGACACCGTTGGTCAGCCGGCGGAGCCCGCACCCGCCCCGCACGAGCCCGAGGGCGCTCCGATGCGCCTCGAGGACCGCCGCGACGGCGCCGCGGCCGCACCGCTGGTGCTCGTCGTCGAGGACAGCCCGGTCAACAGCCTGGTCGCGGTCCGCGTGCTCGAGCGAGCCGGTTTTCGCGTTCGCGCGGTCGCAGACGCCCGCTCCGCCCTCACCGAGCTCGCCGCAGTCCATTACGACGCCGTCCTGATGGACTGCCAGATGCCCGACCTGGACGGCTACGAGGCGACCCAGGAGCTGCGCAGCCGCGAGCTTTCGACCGGCGAGCGCACGCCCGTGATCGCGATGACCGCCCACGCCATGAGCGGCGATCGCGAGCGCTGCCTGGAGGCGGGCATGGACGACTACATCACCAAGCCCGTGCGTTCACGGGAGCTTGTCGCCATGCTCCACCGCTGGATCGACAACGATCGCGGCGACGATGCGGCGGCAGAGGACGAGTCCGACGTCGAGCGCGCACAGCACGCTGTGCCCGGCGCGCGCTGACGGAAGCATCGGCGCCGCAGCGGAGCCGCCGGAGTGAGCGGGCGTCACGGATCCGGGGCGGGGCCGTATCCGCCGCCCCCGGGCGTCTCGATCCGAAGCCGAGATCCCGTTCCCATCCACCCCGTGCTCTTGCCTTCAAGCGGCTCGCCGTCGAGCGTGTCGCGCCCCGTCGCTCCGGCCGCTCCGCCTGACGCCCCACGCGGCGCGTGGCGGCGGCGCTCGGCGATCAGCGAGAACTCCATCGGCTCGAGTGCCTCGATCTCGCGCACGATCCCTTCGCCGCCGCGGTGGCGTCCGGCTCCGCCGGATCCGTGACGCAGCTCGCTGCGCACGACCCTCAGCGGATACGCGCGTTCCAACGCCTCGACCGGCGTGTTCAACGTGTTGCTCATTGCGACATGAACGCCACTCGGCCCCGGCGCGTCGCTACAGGCTCCCTGGCCGCCGCCGATCGTCTCGTAGTACGAAAAGCGGCCGTTACCGAGTGTCAGGTTGTTCATCGTGCCCTGACCGAGCGCATGGCCGAAGGCGGCGAGCACCAGGTCGGCGACGCGTGAGGAGGTCTCGACGTTGCCCGCTGCCACAGCGGCGGGACGGCGCGCGTTCAGCAGCGACCCTTCCGGCGCGCGGATCTCGATCGGTCGGTACGCGCCCGCGTTCGGCGGGGTCTCCGGGTCGGTCAGGACGCGCACCGCGAAGTAGCAGGCAGAATGAGTCACGGCCAGCGGGCAGTTGAGGTTCCCGGGATGCTGTGAGGCGCTGCCGGCGAAGTCGAGCACGATCCGTCGCCCGGCAACGCTCGCGCGCAGGCGAAGTTCGAGATCTCCCTCGGGTGCCTCGACCACGTCGCGGGCCTCGCGCACGCCCTCGCCCAGCGCAGCGATGGCCGCTTCGGCTCGCCGCTCGCCGTAATCGAGCACCTCGTCCATCGTGGTGGCGAGCTTCGAAGATCCTAGTCGCCGCGCGAGCTGCTCCAGCCGGCGCGCTCCGATGACGTTCGCGGCGAGCTGGGCGCGCAGGTCCGCCGCCCGCTCGGCCGGTTGGCGCATCGCGGCCGTGAGCGTGGCGATCCGCGCCGGCGTGAGGATCTGCGGAGCGATCAGCACCCCCTCCTCCTCGAGCGTTCGGCTGTCGGCCGGCATCGAGCCGGGAGTTCGGCCACCGACGTCGGCGTGGTGCGCGCGGGTTGCCGAGAAGCCGATCAGGCGGCCGTCGACGTGGGCGGCGGTGATCACAGTGATGTCCGGCAGGTGCGTGCCCCCGGCGAACGGATCGTTGAGGATCCACGACCGTTGCGGCGGCTGCTCGTGATCGAGCACGGCAGCGACCGCCGCCGGCATCGCGCCGAGATGCACCGGGATGTGCTCCGCCTGCATGATCATCTCGCCCCGGGCGTCGAACAGGGCACTGGAGCAATCGCGGCGCTCCTTGATGTTCGGCGAGTGCGCGGCGCGGATGAGCAGCGCCCCCATCTCCTCGCAGGCGGCATGGAGCGCGCCGAGGATGATCGGCAGCTCGATTGGATCAACAGGCGATCGCCGGCTCACGCGCGTGTCAGCTCGATCGTGCCATCGGCGAGCACCAGCCCGCGCCACCCGGGTGTGAGCAACAGCGTCGCGTCGGCGAGCGCCACCACCGCTGGAGCCGCGAGGCACTCGCCCGGTGCGGGTGCGCCAGTGATCAGAGTGGCCTCAAGGTCCCGTCCACGATGGCGCATTCGCATGCTCCCGATGCTCGCCCGGGACTGCGCGGCGGTCGCCCTGAGTACCGGCGCGGCACCCCAGACCGACACCGTGACCGTCACGAGCTCCACCTCGCCGGCGGGCTCGCGGTAGCCGAAGGCCCGCTCGTGAGCGTTCTCGAACAACACTCGAAGGTCGTCCCCGCCCGCCGTGGGGGCGGCATCGACGGGCAGCTCGAACGATTGCCCGCGGTAGCGCAGCGCGTAGCGAACGCGCTCGCGCGACGGCTCCGTGCCCAGCTCGGCGCGCGCCCGCTCGCGAAGCGAGTCGACCTGCGCAGACTCGAACGAGGCGCTCACGTCGCGGCGCGGGGCCGCCGCCGCCAGTCCCAGCGCCGAGAGCACGCCGCAGGCGCGCGGGCAGAGGATGCGGGTGATCCCGAGCTCCTCGGCCAGGGCCGTGGCGTGGAGCGGACCGGCGCCGCCGAACGCCATCAGGGCGTGCCCACGGGGATCGATCCCACGCGCCACGGTGACGGTTCGCATGGCCCCCAGCATCTCCGCGTTCGCAACCTCGACGATGCCCTCCGCCGCACGCAGCGCGCTCACACCAAGCTGTGCCGCGAGGGCGCCGATTGCCGCGAGTGCGGGCTCACGCTGCAACCGCACGCCACCGGCCAGGACGCCGGCGCCGGGCAGGTGCCCGAGCACGAGGTGCGCGTCGGTCACCGTAGGCTCGCGTCCACCCAGCCCGTAGGCGGCGGGACCGGGCATGGCGCCGGCCGAGCGCGGGCCGACGCGCAGGACGCCGCCGCTGTCGCACCAGCCGACCGATCCGCCGCCGGCCCCGACGGTTTCGATATCGAGGCTGGGAAGCGCCAGCGGTCGGCCGGCGATCGCCCGCTGGTCGGTCTCGCGGATCGCGCCGGCATCGATCGAACAGACGTCCGTCGACGTTCCCCCCATGTCGAAGCACAACACGTCGTTCGCCCCGGCCGCGGCGGCCAGCAGGCAAGCTCCCTGCGCACCGCCGGCCGGTCCCGAGAGAACCGTCAGCGAGGCGTGGGCACCAGCCCGCGCGGCGCTGGTCAGGCCGCCCGACGACTGCATCACAGAGGCCTGCGGCAGGCCGGCCGCGGTGCAGCGCTCGCCCAGCTGCGCGAGGTGTCCGCGCAGGAGCGGCGAGAGCGCCGCGTCCAGCTCGGTCGTCGCGCCCCGCTCGTATTCGCGCGGTGTCGCGCTGACCTCGTGTGAGAGCGAGATGTGCACGTTTGGCATCCGCTGGCGCAGCGCAGCGCCGACTGCGAGTTCGTGACGCGGGTGCGCCGCGGCGTGCAGCAGCACGACGGCGATTGCGTCGACCTCGGCCCCGGCCAGCTCGGCGGCGAGCTCTGCGAGGCCTGCTGGCGCGCTGATCGAGCCGTGGGGGCCGCAGCGCTCGTCGACCGCGAACCGCAACGAGGCAGGCACCAGCGCCGGCGGATGCGCCGCGCAGAGGCGGTAGAGGTCGGCACGGGTCTGGCGAGCGAGCTCCACGAGATCGGTGAAGCCCCTCGTCGCGACGAGCGCGGTACGCGCGGCACGACCCTCGAGCAGGGCGTTCGTCGTCACGGTGGTGCCGTGGGCGAAGGCCGACACCTCCGTTGCGCAGGCACCGGCCGAGTGGAGCGCGAGCTCGATCGCGCGCATCACACCAACCGACTCCTCGGCAGGGGTCGTCAGCGTCTTCGCTGTGTGCAGCCCACCGTCGGGTAACGCCAGAACCGCATCCGTGAACGTCCCGCCGACGTCGACGCCGAGCAGCATCCGCCGCACGTTATCGCTGCCCGCTTGCCGGAACCGCGGCAGCGGCGGCGAGCCGGCGGCGTCCGACTCGGGCGGCAAGCGGCGGGCGGCAGGCGACGGCGGCCGGCCACCGCCACCGCGTCCGCACGACGATCGAGTCTGCGCAGGTCCGGCTAGAGGGTGGCTGCCACCGCCGCCGAAGCTGACGGCAGCGAGTGGGCGAACAGGCTCTGCGCACGCCGAGTGATCGGACCGGGGGCGGCCAGACGACGGCCGTCGACACTTGCGATCGGCACCACCTCGGCGCCGGTGCCGGTCAGGAAGGCCTCGTCGGCGGTCCACGCGTCGGCGCTCACGAGCGTCCGCTCCTGGACGACGATCCCGTCGGCGCCGAGCAGCTCGATGACGTGGCCGCGCGTGATGCCCTCGAGCCCGCCGGCACAGACCGGCGGCGTCGCGACGACGCCGTCGCGCGCAAAGAACACGTTGTCGGCGGTGCACTCGGCGATCTCGCCGGCGGCGTTCAGCAGCAGCGCCTCATGCGCTCCCCGGGACCGCGCCTCGGCAGCGGCCAGCACGGAGGTCAGGTAGTTCAGCGACTTGATCTGCGGCGGCACGCTGTCGGATGTTGCCCGCCGCAGACTCGATGTCACGACGTCGACGCCGCGCTCGTAGAGCTCGGCGGGGTAGAGCTGCAGCGAAGTCGCGATGAGGATCGTCGTGGGCCGCTCGCACGTGTGCGGCGAAACGCCAAGCCGCCCCCGCCCGCGCGTCACGATCAACCGCAGGTACCCGTCCGCTGCGCCGAAGCGCGTGATCGCCTCTGAGAACAGCTCAGCGAACTCGGTGTCGTCGAGCTCCACGTCGATCATCAGACAGCGAGCGGAGGCTCGCAGCCGGCGCAGGTGGGCCGCAGCCAGGAACGCTGCTCCGGCGTAGAAGCGAATTCCCTCGAACACGCCGTCGCCGTAGAGCAGTCCGTGGTCGAGCACCGACACGGTCGCCTCCGCGGCATCGTCGTACCAGACACCATCGACCCACGCCACCGACTGATTGCTCATGCCGCCGCGAACTTACTGTGCGCACAGGAAGTTGTCAACCTGGCGCACTAATCTGTCCCAGATGCACGCATCCGCACCGAGCGACAGCGCGCCACGCCACGCAGCCAGCCCGCCAGCCACGCGGCGTCGCGATGCTTCGACCTCTCGCAGGGCGATCCTCGACGCGGCTGAGGCGCTATTCGCGCAGCGCGGCTACGAGCGGGCAAGCCTCGGCGAGATCGGCAGCCGCGCCGGCGTCTCGGCAGCGCTGCCGGCTTACTTCTTCGGCGGCAAGCGGGGCCTCTACGAAGCCGTGCTCGAGCGCCTGCTGCGCGAGCGCGAGCAGCGTCTCGAACCACTCGCCGCCGCTGCCGCCGACGAGCTGGAGCGCACAGGCGATCTGCGTCCAGCGCTCGAGTTGCTGATCGACGGCTACATCGACTTTCTCTGCGAGCGAACGGCGCTGGTGCGACTGATGGGGCGTGAAGCACTGGCCGGTGGTCGCCACCTCTCCCCCGGTCCGCGACATTCGGTCGCCGTCGCGGACGGCCTCGCGCGGTTCCTGCGCTCGCTCTCACCGCCGAGCGGACCGGCGATCGACCCCGAGCAGCTGCTGATCAGCGTCGTGGCCCTGTGCTTCTTCCCGATCGAACACAACGACACGATGCTCGCCGCGATGGGGTTGGACGCCACCGCAGCGCACTTCGCGGCCGCCCGCAAGCGCCACGTGGTCGACGTGCTCGAACGCGTGCTCGGGGGCGGCGCCAGCCCCTCGGCCTAGCGGCGCCGTCTCGCGCGCCAGCGCGCCAGGAGCCGGAAGAGACGCCGCAGCAGTCGAGTCCAGTCACCCATGCAACGGCGAGTGTCTCATAGACGCAGTCCCTCCGCCGGGCCCCGTGGCCCGAGGCCACAGCCGCGCCGTCACGTTCCGATCGCGAGCCCCAGCAGGTAGGTCACACCGCCAACGATCGCGCCGGCCGCGGTCATCTCGATCCCCGCCGACCAGGCGGTCCGCAGGGTGAAGAGCGACTTCGCCGCGCCGACCGCGAAATGCGCGACGAGCGATACCGACGCCGCGACGATCACCCCGACCGTGCCGCTGAGGAAGAAGAACGGGAGCACCGGCACCATCGCACCGGCCGCGGTCGACAGTCCTCCAGCCAGCGCCGCCTGCACGGCGTCCCCGCGCTCGGGGTCGGCGCTGCCGAACTCCTCGATCGCGATCGCCTTGAACAGCTGCTCGGGATCCTCGGCGATGCGCTCGACGACCTGGTCGGCTTCGGCGGGCGTCAGGCCCTTGAGCTGGTAGAAGAGCGAGAGCTCTTCCTTCTCCTCCTCCGGATGCGCCGACACCTCCTCGCGCTCCCGCGCCAGGTTCGCCGCGGCGACCTCGGTGACCGAACGCTCCGCGAGGTACGCGCCGGTGGCCATCGACAGCGCCGAGCCGATCGCGCCGAAGATGCCGGCGGTCAGGACGAGGTGCGAGCCTCCGGTCGCGCCCGAGAAACCGGCGACGAGGCCGAACACCGCCGCCAGCCCGTCGTTGGCGCCGTAGATCACGCCGGAGATCCAGCCACCCGATCCGCGGTGCCAGCGCTCGCGCCCGAGGATCCGCGTGAGTCGAACCTGCGGGCCGTCGGGCGTCGCGGCAGTCGGCCGTTCGATCGGCGGCGCGCCGCCGGCTCGCAGCTGCGCAAGGGCGACCGTGTGCTGCTCCTCCTCGTCGCGGATCTGCTCGAGCAGCCGATCGGTATCGGCGTCCCCGGTCGGGCGCTCCTCGATCTCGCTGGCGATGTCCTGTTCCATCGCCTCCTGGCGGGCGAGCAGGCGATCGACCGGCGCGAGCCGCGCCTGAAGCCGTCGCCAGCTCGACAGCCGGACGCTGCGCTCGTCCGGGATCTCGATCGCGAGCTCGCGCATCCGCTGCTCGAGCCGAGCGCGGTGCGAGCGCTCGATCTCGGCGAGTTCGGTGAGCACCCGTGCACGGCGCGGATCGGACTCGCGCTCGGCGATCAGGCCGTAGACGATCGTCGCCTGGACCTCGTCGGTCCAGGCGTCGATCAGGCGCGCCCTGACGTCGGTGGCCACAATCAGAGAGCGTAGCGCCGCAGCAGCGGGTACTTCGCTTCGTACCTGGCGATGAATGCGCGCGCGTAGCGGTAGGGATGGCGCAGCTCGTTCGCCTTGCCGGCGCAATCCACAAGGTAGGAGCCGAGCCCGTTGCTGATCCCGTAGGACCAGATCTGAGCTGGTATCTCCGGGCAGACGAGGCGCGCCGCCGTCGAGCCGCCGTTGCCGCCACGCGACGCGTAGGGACCGGTGAGCAGGAAATACCGCGCTTTGTTCTCGGCCACGAGCGTGGCCAGCTGGTCGCCGCTCAGTGCCGGATCGGTCGTGTTGTAGCCACCCTCGGCCGAGGCCCGCAGCCCGAGCAGGATCAGTGGCGAAGCCTGGTCTGACGACTGTGTGAACAGAACGTAGGGCTGGGTCGCCCCATGGGCGCGCAGATAGCGGATCAGCCGGCGGTCGACCCGCAGGCTGACGGGCCCGATGCCGTAGCCGCCCTGACCGGGATAGCTGTAGGGCCCGGCGGCGGGGAAGGTGCCGTTGACGGGCGCGAGCCACACACTGAAGCTGTAGGCCATCGGCGTGACGAGCAGCGCGCCCACGGCGACGGCGAGCGCCCACCCGGCGCGCGAGCGAGCCAGCGGGATCGCCACCAATCCGCCGAGACACAGCACCACCAGCGGGATCCGCCACCAGACCGGATCGCCCTCGCGGTCGGCAAGCATCACCTCGACGGCCACGGTCGCGGCAACCGCGAGCACGGCCAGCACGAATCCACGCATCGCGATCCGCGCCCGCCGATCGCGAACCAGCGAACCGATTGCCACCGCTCCCGCGCCAACCATCGCGGCAAGCCCCGGACCCAACGCCGAGGCGTAGTAGGGATGCACGATGCCGGCGGAGAAGTCGAGTACGAGGAGTTCCACGAGGAACCAGCCGCCCAGCACGAACAGGCCGGCCATGCGGCGGTCGGCGCGGCCGCGCACCGTCAGGCACAGTGCGAGCATGCCGATCAAGGCGAGCGGCACGAGCCATCCGGCCTGGCCGCCGAGCCCCGCACCGAAGATGCGCACGGGGCTGCGCGGGCCGCCGAACGGCACCGGTTTGACCAGCCGCTGGCGCACGGGCTTCTGGACCGGCTGAGCGGGGGCCGTCGCGGGTTTGGGCGCGAGGCGTACCGCGGGCTTCGGCGGGTGAGCGGCGAAGTAGCGCAGCTCGGCCGGCGTCGACGGTGCGTCGATCCCCGGGCGCACCAGCGGCTTGATCTGGATCGGGCTCAGGTACCGCTTCGTCGTTCCCGGACCGCCCTGCTGTCCCCCGACCCGGCCAAAGCCGTTGTAGCCGAACTCCAGCTGGATCTCGGAGTTGGACGAGGTGCTGCCGATGAACGGGCGCTGCGAGGCTGGTGTCAGGTCGACCGCCAGCGACCACGAGACGGCAAGCGCGACGAACACCGCACCCGCGGCGCCCAGATGCATCAGCCGCCGCCGCCAGGAACCGGGCGCGCAGACCAGGTATCCCAGCCCGATGCCCGGCATGCACAGCAGCGCCGCGAGCGATTTGGTGTTGAACGCCAGTCCAGCCAGCACGCCGCACCAGATGAGTGTGCGCAACCGGCCCGAGTCGATCGCTGCCAGCCCGGCGGCGCAGGTCGCGAGCATCAGCAGGATCAGCAGCGGATCGACTCCGTTGTCGCGCGACACCGCGACGAACGAAGGGAACACCGCCAGCGCGAACGCCGCCACCAGCCCCGCCACGCGGCCGAATCGCGGTGCCACGACCCGGTACATCAGCGCGACGGCCAGCACCGCGCAGATGCCCTCGGGAATCAGCAGACTGAGCGGCGTGAAGCCGAACAGCCGGGCGCTCACGGCCTGCAGCCAGAGGCCCAGCGGCGGCTTGTCGACGGTGATCAGGCCGTTCGGATCGGCGGTGACGAAGAAGAACGCGTGCCAGGACTGCAGCATCGACTTGACCGCGGCCGAGTAGTAGATGTTCGCCCAGCCGTTCTGGCTGAGCTTCACGAACTCCAACAGCCCGCTCAGGACCAGGATCGCTCCGAGGCCCAGGTGCTGGACGCCCACACCCAGCGCACCTGCCGCGGAGCGTGAGCGGCCCTGCCTGGGAGGCCGCGCCTGCCGGGCGGCTCGAGGTGTGATCGTTGCCACGTGTCTGATGGAGCTCGCGGTGCGAACAGGCGTTGGGCACCGTCCGCGCTGGCGTCAGAGGCTATCCACCGCGCGTCGCGCGAACGCTTAAGACCCGGTTAGCGGGGTCCTCGCGCCGCCCGTCGCGCGAGCGAGCGGCGCACCCCGTCGCGCTCACCGGTCCGGGTCCTGGAAGCGGGCCACGCTGAACCCGAGCAGCAGAGGAATGTCGACCGCGAACACGACAAGCATCAGCGTCAGGATGAGCAGCTGCGACCCACGCGTGTGGTCGTAGATGAACACGTACTCGAGCATCCCGGCGATCACGAGGTAGGCCACGAACACCCAGCCCGACACGAGCCGGAACGCGTGCCACGCGAACTCCTCGATCCGCACCAGCAGGCCGACGTTGACGGCGAGCAGCACCGCGGCAGCGCAGAGCAGCGCGATCGTGGGTCCCTGCGGCACGTGCCTCGGCAGGTGAGCCGCCGTGTAGATGCCTCCGATCACGATCAACGCGAGCACCGCCACGGCGATCTGCTGGATCGGCGGCAGCTTGCGCTCCTGCGTCGGCGCGTGGGCTTCCATCGCTCAGCCGCTCGCGAGCCGCGTCATGATCACCAGCGTCGCGATCTGCATCAGCCCCGTGATCCCCGCCGTGTAGATGAAGACCTTCATCAGGCGCCCGATCCGGGCGCCGTTCGGCTGCGGCTTGCGCAGCTCGAAGAGCACGGCGATGTTCGCCGGCTCGAGCAGGCCGAGCGCGATCGTGGCCATCACACCGACGACGACGTAGGACGCGACGAGCCACCCGTGGTTGGGCGAGTTCGCCGCGAGATTGCCGAGCTTGCGGGCGAGCTGGAAGCCCGAGCCGAGCGTCATCGTCACGAGCGTCGGCATGATCAGCAGCATCTTCGGCATCACCCGGCTCGAGAACTCCATGCGGGCCGGAATCGACATGCTGCCGATGATCGGGCCCAGGACGAGGCCGAAGAACAGGTCGATGCCGGTCCACAGCCCGCCGCCGACGACGTGGAAGAAGTCCAGCGCCCACGTGCTGTTGCTGGCGATCGCGACGATCAGGCCGACCACGACGACGGCGACCACCGGCAGCCCCCGGACCGGCACGACCCGCACGGTCGGACGTGCCGGCGGTGCGAGCCCCGCTGGTATCGGTTCGGCAATGCTCGCCATGGTGCTCTGCTCCTTTCGGCGTCGCCAGCGCGGTCCGGCAAACAGGCGGAAAGATAGCTCCCGCGCGGGCGCTTGGGAAGTCCCCGGCGAGCGGCTCCCCCGGCGCCGATGACGACAGCACGCGCGCCTGCGTCGACGTGCCGTCGGGCGCGGCCCGAGCATACTTGCGGGGATGGCAGCCACACCTTCCATGACGGTCCGCACGGCGCCGCGACTTCGTCGGATGCCCGGGATCGACGGCCTGCGGGCGGTCGCCGTGGCCGCGGTGTTCCTTTTCCACGCGGACACGTCCTCGCTGCCCGGCGGCTTCTTCGGGGTTGACGTTTTCTTCGTGATCAGCGGCTACCTGATCACCTCGCTGCTGCTCGCCGAGTTCGAGCGGAGCGGGCGTGTCGCGCTCGGCCGCTTCTGGGCAGGTCGTGCCCGACGGCTGCTGCCGGCGCTGTTCGTGCTGCTGGCGGTGTGCCTGGTGCTCGGCGCGACGATCGAGCGCGGCAAGCTGGTCGGGCTGCGCGGCGATGCGCTCGCATCGATCTTCTACGTCGCCAACTGGCGCTTCATCTTCGAGCACGAGAGCTACTTCGCTCAGTTCGGCCGACCCGGCCTGCTGCGACACCTCTGGTCGCTCGCCGTCGAGGAGCAGTTCTACCTGGTCTGGCCGCCGCTCTTCCTGCTCGGCATGAGGCTGCGTCACCGCCGTGCGCTGCCGGCGCTGGTCGCGGCCGCCGCGGTCGGCTCGACCGCCCTGATGTGGGCCCTGTACGTCCCGGGAGCGGATACCTCACGGATCTTCTACGGCACCGACACGCGAGCCGCTCCACTGCTCGTCGGTGTGCTGCTGGCGTTCGCGTGGAAACCGTCGGCCATGCCCGCATGGGACGGCGCGCGCGCCCGGCGAGCCCTCGATGCGCTGTCCCTGCTCGCCCTCGCGGCGCTGATCTACGTCTTCGCCGCCGTTCACGACTATGACGAGAACGTCTACCGCGGCGGGTTCCTGGTGCTCGCGCTGCTGACGGCCGTCCTGCTCGCCACGATCGCGCACCCGCACAGCTGGCTCGGCCGGCAGCTGGGGCGTGGCCTGCCGCGCTGGATCGGTGAACGCAGCTACGGGATCTACCTCTGGCACTGGCCCATTCTGGTGTTCACACGGCCGGGCATCGACGTGCACCTTGCCACCGTCGTACTGATCCCCGCGCAGGCCGCTGCCACCGTGCTCGTGGCGGCGCTCTCATACCGCTACATCGAGCTTCCGATTCGCACCGGGGCGTTGCGCCGCGTGCGCCTGCGCGTACCGCGTTCGCTGGCTCAGCCGCGGACGCCTCTTGCCCTCGCCGTCACCGCCGTCGCAGTGCTGCTGGCCCTCGTCGCGGTGACCCCGCAGGGGATCGCGGCGCTGCCGCCGGGCTTCTCCCGCGAGGCACTCGCAAGCTCACAGCGCGCGAGCAAGCACCTCGTGCTCCCGCCCCCCGCCAAAGCCCGCGTCACACCGCCCGCGCGCGCCACCCGCCCCAAGCCGAGCGGTCATCGAGCCAAGCCCCACCGCCACGCCGCGCCCCCGATCCCGCGCAGCGGCCCGATCCTCGCGGTTGGAGACTCGGTGATGCTCGGCGCCTCGGCGGCCCTCGAGTCCGCACTGGGCCCCCAGCTGCACATCGACGCCGTCGTCTCGCGCCAGCCCGAACAGACGATCGCCCGCCTCTTCGCCTACCGAGCGGCCGGCTCGCTGCCGCAGCGCGTGATCGTCCACATCGGCGACAACGGGCCTGTCTACTACGCGGACGTGCTCCGCCTCAAGGCCGCCCTCCAGGGAGTCCCGCTGGTGGTGATCGTCAACGTCCGCGTCGCGACCAGCTGGCAGGGCGAGGTCAACAGCGAGCTTGCGCAGGCGGTCCAGGGGTGGCACGAGGCGACGATCGCCGACTGGTTCGACGCGAGCGCCGCCGGTGGAACCCTCGCCGACGGCACGCATACAACCCCGCTCGGCGCCCGCCTCTTCGCCGCCGTGATCGCCCGCGCGATCCGCTCGCCGCACCTCGGTGGCGTGACCCACTGACGGCCGCCCACGGCGGCTCCGCTACGAGGCCGGGATCAGCAGGTAGATCCTCGCCGGCGGCGTCGGCGCGAACGAGAACACCGACCACGCTCGGCCCTCGTAGCTGACGACGCCGCTCGTCGGCAGGAGCAGGGGGCCGGACCCCTCGGAGCCGGCGATCGCGCGAAGCCCGATCCGCACCACCACGATCGCTCCGGTCTCCGAGTGCACCACCTCGACGTAGTTGTTGTAGCTGGATGCCAGCGGGTGGAAGCGCAGCGACAGGCGCTCGGCGACGCGCCCGATCTCGGCCACGCCGACCGCGGCGCAGCTTTCGCGCGCCAGCGCCGCGCCGGGGGCGCGTTGGGCGATCACCGCATCGAGCGTCCCCGAGGGGAACGCGTTGAAGGTCAGCTTCTCGGCTGCGTAGCGCACGCCGGCGAGCGGCACCTCGGCCCCGGCCGGTTCCTGCTTGGGGAAGCTTGCGCCGAGTTGCGCGACGAGCAGGCCGCCGACGTAGATTCCGATCGGATCGCCGATCGCGCGAAACTCGAGCTTCGCGTAGCCGACGTCGTCCTGCACCGACATCACGAACGTCCCGATCGCCGCGCCCGCAGCCGAATGCAGCGTGCCCGTCACCGGAGCGATCACGTCGGGGCCGCCGAAGTCCGCGAGGACGTTCCCCGAGGCGTCCAGCACCCGCAGTCGCACGATGTGCCAGAACGGGTGATACACGAGCCGCTCCACCGCCGCCTGCGTGGCGCGCGCATTGTCGGCGGCAACCGCGGCGAGCAGGTCGGGGGCGCTCTCGACGTAGGCGAGGTCCGCGTGCGTCTCGCTGCCGCCCAGTTCGCCACGGTCGATATTCGTTGCGACCATCCCGTCGATCGCCTGCAGTGTCGCGCTGGTCGAGGCACCGCACGGCGGGCCGGCCTGCCCCGACGCCACCGGCGCCGCGAACGCCACGCCGAGCAGCGCGAGCGCCGCGCACACGCTGGTCGCGCGCACCGAGGCGCCTGGCCACCTACGAAGCACACGCGCATTCTGCCGTCTCCGCGGACCGGACGGGACGCTGTGCGGGCTCAGATGCTGATAACGGGGATCGGTACGAACGGATAGAGCACGACCGCGGCGGCGAGCACGAGCACGAGCCAGCCGCCGAGCACCCAGCGCGGCACCCAGGGGCGCGTGAAGGCCCGTGCGAGCGCCAGGTAGATGCCGGGCATCACGATCACCATGTAGTAGAGATAGCTCGTGCGCTGCCAGAAGAGGCTCAGAGCAACGAATGGCAGCCACGTCCCCAGGAACCACGCCACCGCCACCACGTCGATGTCGGGGCCGCCTCGCCACCCGGCAAGCAGCGCGAGCAATAGCGCGGGAATCGCGAACAGCAACATCGGCGGGCTGATCAGCCCCAGGAAGTGCACCGTCCAGGTCTGCGAGGTTCCACTGCTCACAGTTACCTCCAGGTAGTTGATCGGCTTCAGGTCGATCAGCCAGTCCCAGGGATAGGAGGCGATGCCCTTGGGGCCGTTCGGGCTCGTCTGTGCGGCGGCGTAGCTCAGCATGCGCTGCGTGTGCGCGAACGGCCCTCCGGTGATCGTCTGGCCCGTCTCCGGGTCATAGGGCGGCGCGATGCGATCAAAGATGGCGAGCACGGCCAGGTAGACGCCCGTCGCGACCACGGTGAAGACCGCCAGGGTGCGCGCCGCGGCGCGCAGGCCCGCCCGGCGGTGTCGCAGCAGCTCGACCAGAGCCAGGACCAGCAGCAGATAGGGGGCGACAAGCTTCGCCGTCGCCCCCAGGCCGAGGAGCACCGCGGCGACAAGCGGCCGGCCGCGCAGATACATGGCCGCCGCCCAGATCATGAACGCGACGACGTAGATGTCGAGCGTCCCGATGCGACCGGCCACGAGCAGCAGGTTGTCTGACGCCATCAGCGTCGCCGCGAGCAGCGAGCACCACGGGGACGCCCCGGTCGCGTCGGCGAGTAAGAACATGCCGATGATCGCGAGCGTGCCGAACAGCAGGCTCCCGATCCGCCACGCGAAAGGACCGTCGCCGAACAGCTCGATCGCCCCGGCGATCACGAGCTTCGCAAACTGGGGATGCTCCGAGTTCGGATCCTGCCCGGCCGGATCGCCGGCGTAGTTCTGGTGGTCCGGCACGGCGATGCCGTCGATCCGGCGGGCGGCGTTGACGTAGTACGCCTCGTCGAAGATCAGCGAATGCGCGGCGGGCCCGCTGCAGGGGGTGGCACACGGATCGCTGAGCCAGGCCCCGCGCGCCGCGAGCGACAGGACACACACGACGACCAGGCCGGCAACCGGCAGCCACGGGGCGCGCAGTCCGCGCCGGAGTCGTTGCGCGAGCCGCATGTCGGCGCGACGCTATCTGAGAGCCGAGCCGCGAGGAGCCCCATGGCGGCGCCGCCTGGACGACACCGCGGCCTGCGTTTCACGACTCATCAGACGCTGGCCCGCCGCCGGCCGGCAGCGCCCCTCGCCGGCCCGCCGCCTCAGCCGCGCGCCGATCACTGCACCACCGGGCGCCCGCTCAAGGCACGCAGCCCCGACTCAGCGCTGCGATACGACCATCCAGCGCTGCTTCTCGAGAATCGCGACGGTCTGGATCATCAGGTCCTCTGTGACGGCGTCATATTCCGCGGCCTGTTCCATGTGCTCGCGGGCACGGGTGATCGTCTCGTCGAGCGCTGCGAGCAGTGTCGTGATGACGACGTCCGTGCGGATCTCGCCGGGCGCGACGTCGGCGAGCTGGCTGTGCGCACCGACCGTGCGCGACTGCCCGTCGGGCGACACGCCGAGGGCGCGGCCCCGCTCGGCCGTCGCGTCCGCGCGCTCCTGCCATTCGGCGACCAGCTCATCGAGATGCTCGTGCATCTCCTGGAAGTCCGGGCCCGTCAGATTCCAGTGAAGGTGCTTGCCGAGCAGCGCCAAATCGATCAGGTCGATCAGCTCGGCCTGCAGGAGGTTGCCAAGCGCCGCGCGCTCCTCGTGTCGGAGGGTGGGGTGACCGTCGGTGACGATCAGGTTCGCGGACATGGCGACCGTCCTTTTCTCGCGTGGTGTTTGCAGCGTTCGTCCAGCAGGTTAGCGACACGCGCGATTGCGGCCTCGGCGCCTTCCGCGCTGCCGGGCGCCCTTCGACGGCGGCGGTCCGCTCAGCGCCCATCGGGGCGCCGGCCCCTCCGCGCACCCCCGGGCACTATTCGAACGCGGCGTGTCCGGTCAGCGCCTTGCCGAGCACCAGCGTGTGGATCTGGTGGGTGCCCTCGTAGGTGAGCACCGACTCCAGGTTGACCAGGTGACGCATCACCGGGTACTCGAGCGTGATCCCGTTTGCGCCCAGCAGCGCCCGCGCGCGCCGGGCGACGTCGGTCGCCATCCGCACGTTGTTGAACTTGCCGTAGCTGATGTGCTCGGGCGTCACGCGACCGAGATCCTTGAGCCGGCCGATCCGCGTTGCGAGCAGCAGGCCGTTGTTGACCGCCACGTGCATTTCGACCAACTCCTGCTGGACGATCTGGCGCGTGGCGATCGGAGCACCGAACTGCACGCGGCTCGAGCTGTACTCGAGCGCCGCCTCCAGGCATGCTCGCGCTGCACCGACGGCACCCCAGACGATTCCGTAGCGCGCTTCGCTGAGACACGCGAGCGGTCCGCGCAGCGAGTTGGCACCCGGCAGCACGGCGTCCTCACCGAGCCGGCAGTCCTCGAAGACCAGCTCGGAGGTGGTCGAGGCGACCAGCGAGAGCTTGTCCTTGACATCGACGGTGTGGAAGCCCTCGGTCCCGGCGGGTACGAGGAATCCGCGGATGGCCCCGTCGTCGGTGCGCGCCCAGACGACGGCGACGCCGGCGCGGCTGCCATTGGTGATCCACATCTTCGTCCCGTTCAGAACCCAGCCGCCAGCGTCGCGACGCGCGATCGTGCGCATCGCTGCGGGGTCGCTGCCCGCGTCCGGCTCGGTCAGGCCGAAGCAGCCGATCACGGCGCCCGCGGCCATCGGCTCGAGCCACCGCAGCTTCTGCTCCTCGGAGCCGAACGCGTGGATCGCGAACATCGCCAGCGATCCCTGCACCGAGACGAAGCTGCGAAGCCCGCTGTCGCCCGCCTCGAGCTCGAGGCATGCCAGCCCGTAAGCCGTCGCGCTCGCGCCGGCGCACCCGTAGCCCTCCAGGTGCATCCCGAGCAGGCCGAGCTCGCCCAGCTCGGCGCCGAGCCCGTCCGGCAGCGCCCCGGCGCGCCAGGCGTCGATCACGATCGGCAGGAAGCGCCGGCGCACCCAGTCGCGCACGGTCGAGGAGATCAGCTGCTCCTCACCGGTCAGCTCGCCGGCCAGCTCAAACGGGTCATCGACCGAGTAGGTGCTCATCTGATCTCCCTCCGCTCAGGCGCCGCGGCGACGATCGCCTCAGCTCCCCGCAGGTATTCAATCGCGAACCGACCCCCGGTCCGCCGCCGTGCACTAACACGCTTCACGACCGCTCCCCCGGCCGCCCGGCGTCGCCGCGCAACCAGGCGCGCAGGGCTTCGTCGTCGGCCCCGAGTGCCGGCGGCACGGCGCGATAGCTGACCGGCGTGGCACTCAGCGAGATCGGGTTGGCGACCTGGCGGACTCCCCCGGCCATCTCGACAATCGAGCCGAGTCCCAGCGACGCCGCCAGAGCGAACGCCTCACGCACGTCGTTGACCGGCCCGCACGGCACGCCGACCTCGCTCAGCGAGTGCGCGAGCTCGGCGCGTGAGCACACGGCAAACAGCGGCGTGAGTGCCTCCATCAGCGCCTCGCGGTGCTCGACGCGCAGCGCGTTGGTGGCGAAGCGCGGGTCGGCCGCGAGCGCGGCGCAGTCGAGCGCCCGGCACAGCGATCCGAACTGGCGGTCGTTGCCGACGGCGACGACGAACTCGCCGTCGCTCGCCGCGAAGCACTCGTACGGGGCGATGCTCGGGTGGCGGTTCCCGAGCCGCTCGGGAACCGCGTCGGCACCGAGGAACCCGGAGGCCTGGTTGACGAGCCCGGCCAGCAGCGAGCCCAGCAGCGAGACCTCGGCACGTTGCCCGAGCCCACTGCGTTCCCGCTCCGCCAGCGCCGCGAGGATCGCCACGCAGGCGAACAGGCCGGCGATCACGTCGACGAGTGCGACGCCGACCTTCGTCGGCGGACCGTCGGGCGCTCCGGTCACGCTCATCAGGCCGCCGACGGCCTGGATCAGCAGGTCGTAGCCGGGCAGCGCCGCTCCCTCGCCCGCCCCGAACGCGTTCAGGCTGCACGACACGAGCCGCGGGTTCGCCGCGCGCATGGCCTGCTCGCCAAGGCCGAGCCGTTCGAGCGTCCCAGGTCGGAAGTTCTCGATCATCACGTCGGCGCGCGCGATCAGCGCGCGCGCCAGCTCCAGGTCGTCTGCGTCGGCGAGGTCGAGCAGGACGCTGCGCTTGTTGCGGTTCACCGACTGGAAGTAGGTGCTCGTCCCGTCCGGCGTCCATGGTGGACCCCACGCGCGCGTGTCGTCGCCGCCGCCAGGCCGCTCGACCTTGATCACCTCGGCCCCGAGGTCGCCGAGCACCATGCTCGCCAGAGGACCGGCCAGCACGCGCGAGAAGTCCGCGACCAGGATCCCTTCCAGCGGCGGTCTGCGGGCCGGCTGGGGTGATGTGTCTGAGTGCATCGCAGCTCAGCCTACTTGCGTCGCCAACGGCGGCGAACGGCGTGTGGGCCGGCGACGCTTGCAACGCATTCGCACCCCCCTGATACTGAAGTGAATGGGCGTGTCCGATCGACATGACGCGGCGCCCGCAGCGGTCGCAACGCCGCCTCCCGCGCCGGAGCGCAACCAACAGCCCTCCGGTGAGCGGATCGGCGGCCTCGTGCTGGCCGCCGGCGCCGCTCGGCGGTTCGGCTCGGCCAAGCAGCTCGCGCCGCTGCACGGACGCCCGCTGCTCGAGCACGCGCTGCTCGCGATGGCCGCCGCGACGCGGGTGCAGCACGCGG
The DNA here is from genome assembly GCA_963709225.1 of uncultured Solirubrobacterales bacterium. Taxonomy (GTDB): domain Bacteria; phylum Actinomycetota; class Thermoleophilia; order Solirubrobacterales; family Solirubrobacteraceae; genus Palsa-513. The sequence goes on along the minus strand of CAVPVM010000004.1, from coordinate 311,076 downwards.
CCGTCGTGCTCGGCTTCGATGCCGATCAGATCCTCGCCGGCGTCGAGCGCCACGGGGCCGACGCCGTGATCTGCGCGAGCTGGGAGGACGGCCAGGCTGCCTCGCTGCGTGCCGGGATCGAGGCGCTCGCGCCCAGCTGCGACGCGATCGTCATCACGCTCGGCGACCAGCCGGCGATCGATCCTCGCGCGATCGATCGCGTCGTGGAGGCCCGCGGCGCCGGCTCCGACGCGGTGCGCGCCACCTACGCCGGACGGCCCGGCCACCCCGTCCTGATCGAGCGCCGGCTGTTCGACCGCGTCGCCGCGCTCAGCGGCGACGAGGGCGCCCGTAACCTCCTCTCCGCGGCTGCCGTGGCGCTGATCGACTGCGACGGGCTGGGCGACGACGGCGACATCGACACCGCCGAGCAACTGCGAATCAGCGCGGGCGGATAGAGCTCTCGGTGGCGATCAGCGGCTCGCCGGCGCGACCCGACCGTGCCGCGATCACCTCGGCCATGATCGAGATCGCAACCTCCTCCGGGGTCGCGGCGCCGATGTCAAGGCCGCACGGGGAGTGCACGCGCGCGAGCGCGTCGGGGTCGGCCCCCGCTGCGATCAGCCGCTCGCGACGGTCGCGGGCGGTTCGCCTGCTGCCGAGTGCGCCGATGTAGCCGGCGCCGCTGCGCAGCGCGGCGAGGATCGCCGGCTCGTCGAACTTCGGGTCGTGGCTGAACACGATCACGCCGTCGCGCGGACCAAGCTCCCGCTCCTCGATCGCCGGGCCGGGCCAGCCCACATGCACGGTGGCCACCCGCGAGAAGCGTTCTGCGCGCGCGAACGCCTCGCGGGCGTCGACGATCACGACCTCGTAGCCGGCGGCCGAAGCCAGTGCCGCGACCGCGGCCGAGTAGTCGATCGCGCCGACCAGCACGAGCGCCGGCGGCAGGCGGAATGCCTGGAGGTGGACGCCGAGCCCGCTTCCCAGAGCCTCGCCGGAGCGCCCGTAGTGGCGCAGCGCACTCGTGCCGCGCTCGCTGAGCGCGGCAAGGTCGCGCGCCACGCTCTGGTCGAGCAGCTCGGGCCCGTGCAGGCTTCCGGTCACACGGCCCGCCACCACGCCGAGCTTCGCTCCCGCCAGCTCCCCCTCGAGCAGCGTCGCGATGCCCGCAGGCAGACCGCGTGCGGCGAAGTCGAAGACCTCCGCGCAAACCGCGCGCCCGTCGCCGCTCAGCTCGTGGACGAAGACGTGAACCGTGCCGCCGCACATCAGCCCGACCTCGTGCGCGGCCTCGTCGGAGACCCCGTAGATCAGCGTGCGAGGGGCGCCATCGCCGGCGAGCAGATCCAGGGCGCTCGCGACGACGTCGCTCTCGACGCAGCCCCCGGTGATCGAGCCCTCGATCGCGCCGTCGGCGTCGATCAGCATGAACGCGCCGGGCTGAAACGGCGAGGAGCCCTCGGCGTCGATCAGCAGCGCGCAGACGACGCGGCGCTCCTCGCGAAGCCAGCGCAGGCCGATCGAGAGCTGCTCCCCGACGACGCTCATCAGTGCTCGCTTGGCTGACCCGCGATCAGCGCCAGCGCATGCGGCAGCGCGTCGCCGATCGCCGCCCCCGCCTGCGCGATCGAGCGCGGCGAGCCGGGAAAGTTGACGATCAGCGTTCCACCGCGAATGCCGGCGACGCCCCGCGAGAGCATCCAGTGCTTCGTATGCGCACGTGAGGCCTCGCGCATCGCCTCGGCGATCCCGGGAACCTCGCGCTCGATCACGGCGCGTGTCGCCTCGGGCGTGACGTCGCTGGGCGCGACGCCGGTCCCGCCGGTCGTCAGGATCAGGGCGCAGGCGTCCTCGTCGCTGAAGTGGCGCAGCCGCTGCTCGATCAGCTCGCGGTCGTCGGTCACGATCTCCCGGGCCGCGATCTCGCCGCCGAACCCGTGCGCCAGCAGCTCGAGCCGCTCGCCGCTCTCGTCGCCGCCGGCGCCACGCGCACGCGAACTGCTCACCGTGATGATCGCGACGCGCACGCTCAGCCGCTCGGCTCGGCGCTGTGGTCACGGCGACCGCCGGTCTTCTTCAGCAGCACGAGTTGCTCGATCACGATTCCCTGCTCGAGGCCCTTGACCATGTCATAGACCGTCAGCGCGGCCACGCTACAGGCGACCAGGGCCTCCATCTCGACCCCGGTCTGCGCCGTCACGGCCGCCTCCGAGATGAGCTCCACCAGGCCGGCCTCGACGTCCACGCTCGCCGCCACGTCCACGAAGCTGAGCGCGACCGGATGCGCCAGCGGGATCAGCGCGGCTGTCTGCTTGGCCGCCATGATCCCGGCCAGGCGGGCGGTGCCGAGAACCTCCCCCTTCGCCACCTCGCCTGCCACGATCGCCGCCGCGGTGCGCGGCGACATCCGCACGCGCACCCGCGCGCGCGCCCGTCGCTCGCTGGGCGACTTGGCTCCGACATCGACCATCCGCGCGTTGCCGTCGGCGTCGAGGTGCGTCAATCGCGACTCGCTCACGGGCGGCGATCCATGCCGGCATCCGCGGTCGCGTCAACCCACTCCGCCGCGGCGCCGACGCGCTCCCCCGCCACCCAGCGCGCCTCGCCGGCGTCGATCTCCCGCTTCCAGATCGGCGCCTCGGCCTTGATCCGGTCGATCAGCTCGCGCGCGCCGGCGAAGGCCGCGTCGCGGTGGGCCGCCGAAACAGCGACCACGACTCCCGGCTCACCCAATGCGACGCGACCGACGCGGTGCTCGACCGCGGCCGCCTCGAGACCGTGACGCTCGACGCACTCGAGCAGGATCGCCGCGATCCGCGCCTCGGCCATCTCGCGGTAGGCCTCGTAGTCGAGCGACTCGACGTCGCGCACGGTGCCCTCGAATGTGACGACGGCGCCCGCGCCGGGCCGGCGCACGATGTCGGTGACGGCGGCCGCGACGATCGGCCGCTCGCCGATTCGCACGTGCGGCTCGCCGCCTCCGCTGACCGGCGGCAGGAGTGCCAGCTCGTCGCCGGGGCGCAGCGGCGTGTCATCGTCGACCAGCTCCCGGTTGACGGCCATCCGGACCGGCAGGCGGGTGAGCAGCTCGCCGAGCGGCGGACGCGCCGCCAGGGTCGCGAGCGCCTGCGCGACAGTCGTCCCGTCGCTCAACTCGGCGTCGATCGCGTCGGCGCCGGCGCGCTCACGCAGCTGGGCGAAGAGGCGGATTCGCACGATCATGGCCGGACCAGCCTACCCCTCGGCGGACGGCGGCCTCCCGCAGCGGCGCTGTTATCGTCGCCTGATGGCAGCACGCACGCAACTGCTCGACGGCCACGGCCGAGCCATCAGCGACCTGCGCCTCTCGGTGACCGACCGCTGCGGCTTCCGCTGCCGCTACTGCATGCCGGCGGAGGGGATGCGCTGGCTCGACAGCGACGACCTGCTGAGCTTCGAGGAGATCGAGCGGCTCGTCCGCGTGCTGGTCGAGATGGGAATCCGCGACGTGCGCCTGACCGGTGGCGAGCCGCTCGTCCGCCCCGGCCTGGCGCGCCTGGCGGCAATGCTCTCGTCGATTCCCGGCCTCCACGAGCTGGCCCTGACGACCAACGGCTACGCGCTCGAACACCAGGCGCGGGCGCTCGTGGCGGCCGGCATCAACCGCTTCAACGTCTCGGTCGACTCGCTCCAGCGCGAGCGCTTCAGTGAGATGACCCGCCGCGACGTGCTCGACAGGGTGCTTCGCGGGCTCGAGACGCTCGCGTCCTTCCCGCAGGCGCACCCGATCAAGGTCAACGCGGTGGCGATTCGGGGCTTCACCGAGGCCGAGGTGATCCCGTTCGCCCGCTTCGCGCGCGAGCACCCCTACGAGGTCCGCTTCATCGAGTTCATGCCGCTGGACGCCGACCACGCGTGGTCGCGCGAGGACGTGCTGACCGGCGAGGAGATCCGCGCCGCGATCCACGCGGTCTTCCCGCTCGAGCCGGAGCCCCGCTCCCCGAGCGCCACCGCCCGCACCTTCCGCTTCGCCGACGGGCGCGGTCGGGTCGGCTTCATCAACCCGGTCTCCGAGCCGTTCTGCGGCGATTGCAACAGGATCCGCGTGACCGCCGACGGCCAGCTGCGAACCTGCCTCTTCTCGCTGGCCGAAACGGACCTGCGCGCGGTCCTGCGCGGCGGCGCCGACGACGACGAGCTCGAGGCGCTGCTGCGCGCCGCGGTCTGGCGCAAGGAGCTCAAGCACCACATCGGCGACCCCGGGTTCGTCCAGCCGGACCGCACGATGTCGGCGATCGGGGGTTGATGGGGTGAGTGGGTGCAGGCACCCCTCACCCAGGATGATCCGTGCCGATCGGGCGCCCGCGTCCTAGAGCAACTCCACGGTCACGCTCTCGCCGGCCGCGACCGCACCGGTGCCCGCCGGTATCAACGCGAGAGCGTCCGCGCCGAGCATCGAGGTGAGAACGTGCGACTCCTGGAGGCCGGTGGGGCTCGCGTGCCAGCCGTCGGCGCGCAGCTCCAGACGGCAGCGGACAGCGTGCAGGCGGCCTGGCGTGCGCTCGCACTCCGCGTCGAGCGTTGCGAGCGTCCGCCGGCGCGTGGGCGCTTCGCCGGCGAGCGCCAGCAGCGCCGGGCGCACCAGCAGAATGAAGCTGACGAGCGACGAGACGGGGTTGCCCGGCAGTCCGAAGACGAGCGTGCGCCCGCGCGTGCCGAACCAGAATGGCTTGCCCGGGCGCAACGCGACCCCCGCAAGATGGCGGCTGACGCCGAGTTCCCCCAGCACCTCGTCGACGTGGTCGTGCTCACCGACCGACATGCCGCCGGTGACCACGGCGACGTCGCCCTCCAGCGCGGCGGCGAGCGCGTCACGCAGGCGCCGGCGGTCATCGACGGCGTGAGTCGGGCCGATCGCTTGGCCGCCGGCCGCGGCGACCAGCGCCGGGATCACGAAGGCGCTGCTGTTGCGCACCGCGCCGGGCGTCAGCTCCGCGTCCGGTGCGACCAGCTCGTCGCCGGTCGTGACGATCGCGACGCGCGGACGCGGGGCGGCAAGCAACGTTGCGCGGCCCGCCGACGCCAGCACGCCGAGCTCGGTGGGGCCGAGTCGGACCCCCGGCTCGAGCACCGTCGCGCCGGCGCGGATGTCGTCGCCCGCGCGGCGGACGTAGCGCCCCGGACGCACCGCCGCAGTCAGCTCGACCACCGCCCCGCCCGCCCCCGGCAACGGGGGATCGGGCCGGGTCTGCTCGATCGGCACCACCGCGTCGGCGCCGGCCGGCATCGCCGCGCCGGTCGAGATCGCGCAGGCCTCCCCCTCGCCGACCGGCTCGCTCGCGGGCGTCCCGGCGCGCGAGTGCCCGACCACGCGCAGCCTCACGCCGGGGCCGCTGTCGGCCGAACGCAGCGCGAAGCCGTCCATCGCCGAGTTGTCGAAGGCCGGCACGTCGTCGCGAGCGATGACCGCCTCGGCCAGCACGCGCCCGAGCGCGTCGCCGAGCGCGACCGTCTCGGGCTCGAGCGGGCTCGCGTGCTCCAACACGAGCGAGCGCGCCGCCTCGAACGCTGTCAGCTCGGCCGCCACCGTGCCACCAACTCTAGATGCCGTTCGTGGCCCGGCACAACGACGCCGCACGCCCTCCGGTATGTTTGCCCGCGCCACACCTCGGGTTGGGGAGGCTGTAGCTGGCCGGCTGAGCAGGGGCGTCTGCTCGCGGCCCGGTCGGGAGTAGCGGTTTCAGGTCTTGCCCCTTTCGAGGTTCTGGAGTGTCATGAGTTCTGATTCTGGGTTTCTGTTCACGTCGGAGTCGGTCACCGAAGGCCACCCCGACAAGATTGCCGACCAGGTCTCCGACGGCGTGCTCGACGCCGTTCTGGCCGACGATCCCTACGCGCGCGTCGCCTGCGAGACGCTCGTCACGACCGGCCTGGTCGTGGTCGCCGGCGAGATCACGACCGACACCTTCGTCGACATCCCCGCGGTCGCCCGCGAGACGATCCGGCGGATCGGCTACGACGACGCCGGCTCGGGCGCCGGGTTCGACTGCGACACCTGCGCGGTGATCTCCACGATCGACCGCCAGTCGCCCGACATCGCCCAGGGGGTCAGCAACGCCTTCGAGCACCGCGCCTCCGGCTCCGGCGATGAGCTCGACGTGGCCGGAGCCGGCGACCAGGGCATGATGTTCGGTTACGCCACCGACGAGACGGCCGCGCTGATGCCGCTGCCGATCTCGCTCGCTCACCGGCTCGCCGAGCGCCTCGCCGCGGTCCGCAAGGACGGCACGCTCCCCTACCTGCGACCGGACGGCAAGACACAGGTCAGCGTGCGCTACGAAGGCGGCCGCCCGGTCGCGATCGAGAAGCTCCTGATCTCGACCCAGCATGCGGACGGCGTCGACTCGGAGACCCAGATCAAGGGCGAGTTGTGGGAGCACGTCGTGACCCCGGTGCTGCCCGAGGAGCTCTACGACCCGGCCGCGCTGCGCCGCGCCTTCCTCGTCAACCCGACGGGGCGTTTCGTGATCGGCGGCCCGATGGGCGACTGCGGCCTGACCGGGCGAAAGATCATCGTCGACACCTACGGCGGCATGGCGCGCCACGGCGGCGGCGCCTTCAGCGGCAAGGACCCCTCGAAGGTCGACCGTTCCGCCGCCTACGCCGCACGCTGGGTCGCGAAGAACTGTGTCGCCGCCGGCCTCGCCGAGCGGATCGAGGTTCAGGTTGCCTACGCGATCGGCGTCGCCCACCCGGTTTCGGTGATGGTCGAGACCTTCGGCACCGAGCGGATCGACCGCGCGCGGATCGCCGCGCTGATCGACGAGCACTTCGACCTGCGCCCGGGCGCCTTTCGCGAGGAGCTGCGCCTGCACCGCCCGATCTACCAGGCGACCGCCGCATACGGCCACTTCGGCCGCGACCATCCGGACTTCACCTGGGAGCACACCGTCAAGGCCGACGCGCTGCGCTCGGCCGCGGGCCTCTAGGCGTTCAGCGGCCGGCGTCCGGCGCGGCGAGCCCCTCCCACCAGAGGCCGAACAGCTCCCAGGCGTGGCGGCGGGCCAGCGGCGCGAGCACCTCGCTCTGCGCGTGAAGCTCCTGCGGGCTGACGCCGAGCTTCTCGAGCTCGGCCGTCGAGCGCGCCCACGACGCGATCACCTCGAGCGTGACCTCCGGGTGAAACTGCAGGCCCAGATGGCGGCCGTGACGGAACGCCGCCGGGCCGGCCTCGCTGTGCGCAAGCGGCTCCCCGCCGGGCGGCACGCTCAACTGCTCGTAGTGCCAGTGAAACCACGGGCCGGCCGGTACCTCGTCGACGCGCTCCACCAGCTCGAACCAGCCGATCTGGGGCCTGGCGGCCGGCAGGACCTCGCCGCCCAGCGCGATCGAGAGCGCCTGGCCGCCGAAGCACACGCCGAGCACAGGGATCTCGGCCTCGATCGCGTCGCGCAGCAACTCGATCTCCGCCGCGACCCACGGCGGGTCGGTGTTGGTCGTGGACTGGACCGAGCCGAGCGAGGCGACGAAGCTGAAGCCCTCCAGCGACGGCAGCGCCTCCTGCGTGACGTCATGGACGACGTACTCGCAGCCATGCTCGCTCAACCACTCCTCCAAAAGCGCCGCGGGAGCCTCGTCGCCGTGGCTGAGGATCAGCCCCCTGCGGTGCGGCGGGTCGCTCACGGCGACACCGTATCGGTGGCGAGCGCCTCACCAAGGCGCACCGCGACCTGCGCGCTGCGGCGGCTGCCGCGGCGGACGTTGGCGCGCTCGAGCAGCCGCAGCGATCCGCTGAGCAGGACCATGTCTGAGTCGTGGAGGTGCTCGAGCGTCAGCGGGATCTCGCGCGCGGCGATCCCGAGGCGCTCTGCGTGAGCGAGCACGGCGCCGCGCACGACACCCGGGAGGATCGAACCGTCGAGCGGCGGCGTGGCGAGCGCGCCACCGCGCAGCAGCAGCACGTTGGCGCGCGTCGTCTCGAGCAGCTCGCCCGACCGCGAGACGAGCAGCGCTCGCCCGCCGCCGCCGGCCTCCGCCTCGATCTGGCGCAGCCAGCTTCGGTCGATCAGCTTGTGCGGGCCGTTGCCGCCCGCCACCCCGACCGTGACCACAGTGGCCTCCTCGGCGGAACCGGCGTCGGGGGCCGCGAGAGCCGCCAGATCCAGGCTCACCGCCGGTCCCTCGCCCGAGCGCGGGACCACCTCGACGCGCAGGCGCGCGAGCGCGTGGCCCGCCGCGGCGCCCGCCACGCGCGCACCCAGGTCCGACCCGAGCTCGGCGCGGTAGAGCGCGTGAACGCTCGCGGCGAGCCGTGCGAGGTGGCGCTCGAGCCGCTGCACCCGCCCGTCGCGCACGAGCATCGTCTCGAACACGCCGAGCGCCGGGTCGGCGGCCGGCGGCGCGGCGAAGTCGAGCTGGGGAGTCGGCCGTCGCACGGGCCGCCATCTTCGCGCGATCGGGGATCATGCGTTCAGAGGCACGTTTGACGACGCTCCTGATCGACAACCACGACTCCAACACCTTCAACCTCTTCCAGCTGCTGGCGCTCGTGGAGGATCGCGAGCCGGTGGTCGTGCGCAACGACGAGGCCGACTGGGCCGAGCTCGAGCCCGAGCGTTTCGCTCGCTGCGTGATCTCGGCCGGGCCCGGGCGCCCGGATCGCCGGCGCGACTTCGGGCTCTCCCGCGACGCCCTCGCGCAGGCCGACCTGCCCGTGCTGGGCGTCTGCCTCGGACACCAGGGCCTGGCGCTCCTGCACGGTGGCGACGTCGGCGCGGCGCCGCGCCCGATGCATGGCCGCGCGAGCCGCATCTTCCACGACGGCAGCGAGCTCTTCCACGGCATTCCCCAGGGCTTTCTGGCGGTGCGCTACCACTCGCTGTGCGTCAGCGAGCCACTGCCCGCCGCACTCGAGGTGCTCGCCCGCACGGCCTCGGGAACCGTGATGGCGGTCCGCCATCGCCGCCGACCGCATTGGGGAGTGCAGTTCCATCCGGAATCGGTGGCGACGCAGTGGGGTGCGCTGCTGGTCGAGAACTTCTGCCGCGCGACGCCCCCGCACGCGCGCCGCCGCACCGCCGCCTCCAGTGCCGCCACCCGCGCGGCCGCCACCCCCGCCCTCACCGAGTCCCGCCCCGGCGCGGCCGTGCGCGCATCCGTTGGCACCGCCCGACCAAGCCCGCCCGGGCCAGGCTCCCGCTCGCGCGCGCCGCAGCGGCGCCTCGAGCTGCTGGTGCGCTCAGTGCGCCGGCCGCCCGACAGCGAAGCGGCCTTTGTCGCGCTGTTCGGCGGCGAGCGCGACGCGTTCTGGCTCGACAGCTCGCTTGCGCATCCGCGGCTGGGTCGCTTCTCCTACATGGGCGCCGGCGGCGGCCCGCTGTCGACGCTCGTGACCCACGACGTCGCGGCCGGCCTGGTGAGCGTCGAGCGCGCGGGGCCGGGCCGTCACGGCGTGCGCGGCGGCCTGTTCGACTGGCTGGACCGGGCGTTGGCCGAGGTTTCCGTCGATGCCGGCGATCTCCCGTTCGATTTCGCGGGCGGCTTCGTCGGCTACCTCGGCTATGAGCTGAGGGCGGAGTGCGGCAGCCCCTCGCCCCAGCGCTCGCCGCTGCCCGACGCGGCGCTGCTGTTCGCCGATCGCTTCATCGCCTTCGACCACGCGGCCGACGAGGCCCACGTGGTCTGCCTGGCTGCGCCGGACGGGCACCGCGACGCCGCGGAATGGGCCGACACGGTCGCAGCGCGGCTGCGGTCGCTGCGCGCCGCGGCGGTGGGGGTGCCGGCGGATCCCGGCGGGCGCACGGCCTTTGCGCTGCGGCGCGACGCCGAGGACTACCTGCGCGACGTCGAAACCTGCCAGGCGTACCTGGCGGCCGGCGAGAGCTATGAGATCTGCCTCACGAACGAGCTGGCCGGGCCGCGCTGCGCCGACGCGCTGAGCCTCCATCGCGTCCTTCGCCGCGTCAACCCGGCGCCCTTCGCGGCGTTCCTGCGCCTCGGCGGGGTCGAGGTCGCCAGCTCATCGCCCGAGCGCTTTCTCACACTCGACCGCTCCGGCCGTCTCGAGGCGCGTCCGATCAAGGGCACGGTGGCCCGCGGCGCTACGCCCCGCGAGGATCGCGAGGCGGCGGCGGGACTGCGATCGGCCGGCAAGGACCGCGCCGAGAACCTGATGATCGTCGACGTGCTGCGCAACGACCTCGCCCGCGTCGCCCAGCTTGGATCGGTGACGGTTCCGAGCCTCATGGCGGTCGAGAGCTATGCGACCGTCCACCAGCTGGTGTCGACCGTGAGGGCCAACCTGCGCAGCGGTGCGACGATCGTCGACGCGTTGCGGGCATGCTTCCCCGGGGGCTCGATGACCGGCGCCCCGAAGCTGCGCACGATGGAGCTTCTGGACCTGATCGAGAACCGTCCCCGCGGCGTCTACTCCGGCGCGATCGGCTACCTCGGGGCGGACGGCGGGGCGGATCTGAGCATCGCGATTCGCACCATCGTCAACTCCCGCGACGCCATGACGATCGGCGCCGGCGGCGCGATCACCGTGCAGTCCGACGCCCGCGCCGAGTTGCGCGAGCTGCTGCTCAAGGCGCGCGCGCCGCTTGATGCCGTCGGCCTGGCTCTGCACGGACGCCGTGACGGGGCACACGTCGCGGCGTCGCGAACGGGGAGCGTCGCCCGCTAACGTGCCCGCGCGGATGAGCGCTCAACGGTTCCAGCTCGCCCAGCTGAACATCGCGCTGCCTCGCGAGCCGCTCGATCGCCCGTTGCTAGCGGACTTCGTCGCCGCGATCGCGCCGGTCAACGCGGCGGCCGACGCCAGCCCCGGATTCGTCTGGCGGCTCGCCACGCCCGATGGCGACGCAACCGCGATCCGCGCCTTCGGCGACGATCGCCTGGTCGTCAACCTCTCGGTCTGGGAGTCGCTCGAAGCGCTGCGCGAGTTCGTCTACAGCCAGCGCGCGCACCTCGACGTCCTGCGCCGGCGGCGAGAGTGGTTTGAGCGCATGGGCGAATCCTCCGTGGTTCTCTGGTGGGTGCCCGCCGGCCACCGCCCGAGCATCGAGGAGGCCGAGCGGCGGCTGATCGCGGTGCGCACCGACGGTCCCACGCCCGCGGCGTTCACCCTTCGCCAGAGCTTCGGGCCGCCGGATCGCGAGGCATCCGTCGCCGAGCGCGCCGATCAGAGCGTGCTTTCTCCGGCCGACTGACGCGGGCCGACCATCGACGCCGCCGCGTCGCGCGTGCGGATCAGCGTGAACGCGGTCGTGGCGCCGAGCAGCGCGAGCGCGAGGAGGGCGAGGTAGGCATCGTGAAACGCGAGCAGCCGCGTCCCTCCGACACCGGCGATGATCGCCGACAGGAGCGCCACGCAGATGGCGAGCGACGCTTGGCGGCCGGTGTTGTAGATGGCCGAGGCGTGGCCCGTATCAGCCCGCGAGATCGTCGTGAACATAGATGTCTGGACCGCGAGGAACGGGGCGGAGTTCGCGGCGCCGATCAGGAACATCAGACCCCGCAGCAGCCACGGGTTCGTGCCGGCGTCCACGAACTGGAAGCACGCCAGCAGACAGGCGACGACGATCGCGCCGGCCGTCGCCATCTTGCGCGGCCCCAGCCGCGGGTAGAGCCGGCCGACCGACTGCGATGCGACCGCGACGCCGATCGCCTCCATGAAGGTGGTCGTGCCGGAACCGATCGGGCTGTAGCCGGCGACCTCCTGGAGGAAGATCGGCGTGAGGTACAGCGTGCCGAGGAACGCGGCGCTCGTGAACGCGAACACGAGGTTGGTCGAGCGAAGCAGGCGATCGTGCAGCAGGCGCAGGTTCAGCAATGGGTCGGGCCGGCGGTACTCGAAGCGCGAAAAGGTGGCCAGCGAGACGAGGCCGGCGAGCCCGGCCGCGACGATCGGAGCCGACAGCCAACCGCTCACGGATCCCTCGCTGAGGGCGTAGAGCAGCAGCGCGAGGCCGCCTCCTCCCAGCAGGAAGCCGGCCAGGTCGAAGCGACCCCGCAGATGCTCGCGATGCTCGGAGAGCGCGACTGCGCAGAAGCCGAAAACGACGACCCCGACCGGCACGTTGACGAGGAACACCCAGCGCCAGGAGGCGTCCTGCGTGAAGACACCCCCGATGATCGGCGCCGTCGCCGGCGCGATGATGATCGGCAGGAGCAGCGTTCGTGTGACCCGCGCCCGCCGCTCCGGCGGGTAGGCGCGAAACAGCATCGCGGTGCCGGCCGGGACGAGCAGCCCGCCGCCCACGCCCTGGAGCACGCGCGCGGCAATCAGCTCGCCGAGGCTCTGCGCCGCACCGCAGATCGCCGAGGCGATCGTGAACATCGCCAGCGCGAACAGGAACGTGCGCTTGGTCCCGACGCGGTCGCCGATCCAGCCCGAGGCGGGGATGAACACCGCGAGGCTCAGCACGTAGCCGATGACCGTCCACTGCACGCTCGCGATCGAGGCGTCAAAGACGCGGCTGAGCGTCGGCAGCGCAACGTTGACGATGTGCTGATCCATCGCCGTCATGAAGACGCCGGTCACGTAGGCGACGATGACCGCTGCGGTCGGCGAAGCGCGCCGGGGCAGTTTCAAATGCTCATGCTCCGCCCCTAGTTTCGCGGAGATCGCCGCCGCGCGAGGGCACCGGCTCGAGTTCGCGATGGCCGCCGCGCCGCAGGCGCAGGCGCCATTGGCCGCCGAAGAGGCCTCTGAGCAGGGCTTTCGGGCGCCGTCAGCGGCCGCCTCGTGCCTGCCAGGAGGCCGGAACGCGGCGATCGTCTGCTACGGTTGACGGGCGTTCGGCACCAGGTCGAGCGCGAGGCAGCTTGCTTGGGTCCCTTGTTCTTCGAGGTTTCGGGTCAGCCATAGCCTCCCGAAATCTTTGCGGCCCTCGGCCGCGGAACTGGAGTCACCCATGTCCACGACGTCCTTCGCCGATCTCGGCGTGTCGCAAACCGTCGTCGCCGCGCTGGCGCGCGGCGGCGTCACAGAACCATTCGCGGTCCAGCGGCTGGTGATCGGCGAGGTCCTCGACGGCCACGACGTTCTCGTCCGCTCCCCAACTGGCTCCGGCAAGACGCTCGCCTTCGCGCTGCCGCTGGTCGAGCGCATCGCCGCCGACGCGGCGCGACCGGCCGCGCTGATCCTCGCCCCGACCCGCGAGCTGGTCGTCCAGATCGCCGAGGAGCTGTACCCGATCGCGCACGCCCGCGCGCTGAAGACCGCGCCCGTCTACGGCGGCGTCGGCCTGGCGAAGCAGTCCCAGATCGCAGCCCGCGCCCACATCATCGTCGCCACACCGGGACGCCTGGAGGATCTGCTCGAACGCGGCGCGTTCGACCTCGACTCGATCAGGATGCTCGTGCTCGACGAGGCCGACCGGATGCTCGACATGGGCTTTCGCCCGGCCGTCGACAGGATCGTCCGCCAGTGCCCGCCGGAGCGCCAGACGCTGTTCTTCTCGGCGACGCTTTCCGGCGAGACCGGTCGCGTCGCGAAGGCCTACACGCGTGACGCCGTGCGGCTCGACCAGGCGCCGGACCCGGCGCACGCCGCGGCGATCGTCGAACACCGCTTCCTCGAGGTCGAGTCATCGTCTCGCGTCGCAGCGCTGGTCGCCGAGCTTCGCGCCGAGCGCGACCTGACGCTCGTCTTCGTGCGCACCAAGCGGGGCGCCGACCGGCTAGTCAAGCGGCTCGGCGACCACGGCGTCGCGGCCGTCGCGATGCACGGCAACCGCTCACAGAGCCAGCGCGAGAAGGCGCTCGCGAGCTTCGAGTCGGCGCACGTCAGCACACTCGTCGCAACCGATGTCGCGGCGCGCGGAATCGACGTCGACCGGATCTCCCACGTGATCAACTTCGATCCGCCCGAGGACCGCGACGCCTACGTGCACCGCGTGGGTCGTACGGGTCGCGCGGGCCGAAACGGCGTCGGCATCACCTTCCACTCGGCCGCCGAGCGCTCGCGGATCGCCGGCCTCGCGGACGAGCTCGGGATCGAACACAGTGTCGCCCCCGGCCTGGGCGGAGCTCCCCAGCAGCGCGGACGTGGGCCCGGCCCCCAGCAGCGCGAGCGCGGCGCGGAGTCGCGGAGCGCCACCCCGCGCCGTGGACGCAAGCCACAGAGCGCCGCAGCGAGCGCGCCGGCCAGCGGGCGGACGCGCTCCTACGGGCGCCGTCGGGGGCGCTGAACGGGCGGGACCTTCGCCGGGCGCTAGCCGAGCGTCAGGCGAAAGACCGGATGGTCCGGAGCAATCCGGCGCAGGTCGGCCTCGGGAGAGTCCGGCCCGACGCCGCCGAAGAACACTCCGACCTCGAACTTCCACTTCGCCAGGTATGCCCGCAGGACCAGCGGCTTCTCGTCGTCGGAGAGCTCGAAGGCCGTGAACGCCTCGCGGCGCCTGCCGACCGCCAGCCGCCCATGCCCGCTCGCACGAAGGTTCTTGACCCACTGCGTGTGCCCGCGCGGCGCGACCAGGAACTCGGCGCCGTCGTAGCGCAGCAGGTTGACCGGCGTCTTCCGCCATTCACCGCTCTTGCGCCCCGGCACCTCGAGCACCCGCGAGCCGTACACGCTGACGCCGGCGCGGGTCAGCAGCGCGACGCCACGGTTGAATACGTTGGTCGTGAACCACCCGGGGCGCTGGTAGTGCTCGGCCATCGCGCCATTCTCCCACCTGGGGCGAGTCGCGTCGCGACTCCTCGGCGCCGTGCAGTGGACACCCCGGCTCCCGGCCCCGAGACGGGCGTGACCTCGCGCTCTCGGCGGTGACGCGTGCTCGTACGTCGGCGCGCGACAGGGGTCCTGCAGTACCGTTCGCGACCGCCTGGATGACGCCATCACACGGAGGACACCGATGACGGATACGACGTGCCACATGTCGATCTCGCTCGATGGCTTCGTCGCCGGGCCCGACCAGAGCCGTGAGAACCCACTTGGCAGGCGGGGCAGGGAAATTCACGGCTGGCACCTTGGCGACGAGCGCGCCACCGACGCCGACGAGACGGCGACCGGCTGGCTGATGCGCCCGCGCGGCGCCTACGTGATGGGGCGCAACATGTTCGGACCGGTCCGAGGCGCTTGGGACGAGGACTGGCGCGGCTGGTGGGGCCCCGAGCCGCCCTACCACGCGCCGGTATTCGTGCTCACCCACCACCTCCACGACCCGATCGAGATGGACGGCGGGACAAGCTTCCACTTCGTCGAGGGCTTCGATGCCGCCTACGCTCAGGCGCGCGCAATGGCCGGCGACCGCGGCGTCGACATCGCGGGTGGCGCGTCAACGGTCCGCCAGGCCCTCGCCGCGGGCGTGATCGACGAACTCACGCTCGACGTCGTTCCCGTCCTGCTCGGATCGGGCGAGCGGCTCTTCGACGGCGTCGAGTCCTTCGGCTTCGAGCCGGTCGAGGTGCTGCACTCGCCGCTCGCGACGCACATCCGCTACCACCGCTTGTCGTGAGCCGGTGATCGGGTATGAGTCGGATCTCCAGCCAGCACCAGGTGACGATCCCGGTGCGCGTGCTTCGCGAAGCCGGTCCTGCCGCGGGCGACGATGTTGTACTCCGCGCTTCGGCCCACGGTCGCATCGAGCTTGAGCGAGCGGACGACCTGATCACCCGGTACGCGGGCAGCCTTCCCGCTGGCTCCTACCCTGCAGGCCACCTTGACCAGCTCCGCGGCGAGCGGCGCGAGTAGCGCTCGACGCCGACGTAGTGATCGCCTTTCTACGCAGCCCCGCGGCGGGTTGGTTTCTGCTTTCCTGAGAAGCGGCAGTCTGTCGGGGCTGAAGTAGTGTGCCGCGCGTGAAGAAGCATGTCCTGGTCCTTGGCGCTGGCTTCGGTGGCCTGGAACTCGCGACACGGCTCTCCGAGACGATCCCGGACGCCGTGCGGGTCACGCTTCTGGACCGTAACGACGCCTTCTACTTTGGCTTTTCTAAGCTTGAGGTCATGCTGGGCCGCCAGTCGGCCGAGGAGATCAAGCTCTACTACCGCGACATTGCGAAGAACGGCGTCGAGTTCCGCCAGGAGACGGTGACCGGCATCGACCCGGCCGGGCGGCGAGTGACCACCGACGTAGGATCGTACGACGCTGACTTCATTGTCGTGGCGCTCGGCGCCGATTACGACATGGCCGCCACGCCGGGGTTCGAGGCTGGTGGACACGAGTACTACACGCTCGCAGGCGCCGAGCGGCTTCGCGACGCGTTGGCCGGTTTCGATGGCGGGAGAGTGCTCGTGTCCGTCCTCGGGCAACCGTTCAAGTGCCCGCCAGCTCCGTTCGAAGGGTCCTTCCTGCTGCACGAGTACTTCACCCAGCGCGGCATCCGCGACTCGGTGCAGATGTCGACGACCTTCCCGATGCAGCGCCCCGTCCCGGTGACCGGAGAGGTCTCGCAGATGTTCCGCGACGGACTAGCCATGCGAGGCATAGAAGAGCTTCCCCAGCGCCTCGTCACAGGCATCGATCCCGCCACGCGAACCGCGCAACTCGCCAGCGGCGAGGCCTTGCCCTACGACCTCTTCGTTGGCATCCCGGTGCACCGCGCGCCCAACGTGCTTGCCGGATCGGGGCTCCTGGTCAACGGCTGGGTTCCCGTCGACCAGGACAACCTCAGGACCCGGTTTCCCGGTGTCTACGCACTCGGCGATGTCTGCACCGGCCCGCGGACCGTCCCCAAGGCCGGGATCTTCGCGGAATCGGCAGCGCTCGTCGTCGCCGACGAAATCGCTGCCGCCGTCTCGGACGCGGAGCCCCCGCCACCGTTCGAAGCATCAGGCATTTGTTACGCCGAGTTCGGCGCAGGACTAGTGGGCAAGGTCGAGGTCAGCTTCCTGCGGGGCGACGGGCCCGAGGCCCAGCGCTACGACCCGTCTCGTGAGTACGCCCTCGAGAAGCAACGGTTCGGCGCGACCCGGCGAGCACGCTGGTTCGGTCGCTGATGCACCTCACGAACACAGGGCCCCGCGGGCTGTCCCTTCGCCGGTAAAGCGACCGCCCGCTCGGTTCAAGCTACGCGACTGCTCCCGCGGGAACGCGACAGCGCACCGCCGGCGCCCCTCGGATGGCGGTCCGTCGCGCGACGGGATCCCGGTCAAGAGAAGACAAACAGCACGCGAATGGTAGACGGCCCACCAGGCGAGCCCCCCTCTTCGCCAGAGAAAAGACCCGCCTTAGCGGGCCTTTTCTGCGATCGGGGAGACAGGATTTGAACCTGCGACCGCCCGGCCCCCAGCCGGGTGCGCTACCAGACTGCGCCACTCCCCGTGACTCGTGCAAGCGGGCGACGGGAATCGAACCCGCCCTAGAAGCTTGGAAGGCTTCTGTGCAACCACAACACTTCGCCCGCAAGCCGTGCGCACAGGATAGTCCGATGGGACGGCTGTGAGGACGCGGCCGCGTGGAGCAGTCGTCGCGCCGGGGTGCGCCGGCTGGGGCGACGGGACGGTGTGGCGTCGGAATGGAGCGCTACCCTGTCGTCGATGCCGCTGGGACCGCTCGGGGTGACGGCCCTTCTTGCAGCGCTCGACTGGGGCGCGTGGGACTGGGCCACAAACAGCAACCATACGACCGTCGGCCTGATCGCCGGGCTGCTGATGGCGCCGATCGCGGTGGCCTTCGCCTGGTCGCTGCTGCGGGTACTGATCGCGCTCACGCGGGCCGGGCTGCAGCGGCTTGGCGCGGAGCGGCGGGCCGTCCCGCCCGTCAGCGCGATCGCCGCGGTTACGGCCGACGCCCCGTTCGACATCGAGGCGCAGAGCGAGCGCATCGCGGCGTAGGCGTACGCAACGGCCGGCGCCGGGTCGCTGAGCGGCCCTCGAGGCCCCGCCGCGGCCCCTCTGCAAAAGGGCGCTTTGTACGCCACTGCGGACTGGCGTCCGACAATGCAGATTTCTTACCAGCCGTTTCGGAGTGTGTGCAAGAGTTCGCACGGGCCCGGCATCCCCCGGCCGGGCCCGCCCTATCACCCGTCCGGGTCAGCCGCATGCGCCCGGCCGAGACTGCCCGTGACCTGGCCGGCGCGCACGGGGTAACGTGGAGTGGCGATGAGCGATCGGCCCAAGATCCTGGTCGTCGATGACGAGCCGGCCGTGCTTCAGGCGCTTTCGCGCGCATTCGCGCTGGAGAGCTACGCGGTGTCGGTCGCCAATGACGGTGGCGAGGCGCTCGAGGCGCTGGCCGGTGAGCGGTTCGACGCGGTCGTGCTCGATGTGATGATGCCGGGCGTCTCGGGGCTGGAGGTCTGCCGGCGCCTGCGGGCCAGCGGCGATCGCAGCCCGGTGCTGATGCTGACCGCCCGCGACGCGATCGATGACCGCGTCGCCGGCCTGGACGCGGGGGCCGACGACTACCTCGTCAAACCGTTCGCGCTGCGCGAGCTGATGGCGCGAATGCGAGCGCTGCTGCGCCGTCACGACAGCGCCGATGACGGCTCGCCCGCCGTGCTTGCGTTCGAGGATTTGACCCTGGACGCCGGCGCGCACGAGGTTCGCCGCGGCGAGCGCCGGCTCGAGTTGACGCGGACCGAGTTCGCGCTGCTCGAACTTTTCATGCGCCATCCGCGCCAGGTGCTCAGCCGCTCGACGATCTTCGAGCACGTCTGGGGCTATGACTTCGGCGCGGCCTCGAACACGCTCGGCGTTTACATGGGCTACCTGCGGCGGAAGACCGAGGACGGCGGCGAGCCGCGCCTTCTGCACACCGTCCGCGGCGTCGGGTACATCCTGAGGGCGCCATGAGCTTCCAGCGCCGCGTCACGCTCGCCTCCGCCGTTGCGGTCGCCGTCGCCGTCGCGATCGCATCGGCCGCGACCTACGTGCTGGTGCGCAACGAGCTGAACCGCCACGTGAACCGCTCGCTCTCGACACTCGGGCACGCGCTTGCGAGCGCCGAGCGGGCGATGCCCGCGAAGGCCGTCTCCAGCCCTCCGTCCGGGAGCACCGCGCCCTACCCCTACAGCGTCGTGCTGCGGCGCTTCCCAGCCCGGCCGGGCGATGTGACCAACGTCGTGTCGCTCGTCAGCGCGACCGGCACGATCTATCCGGCCTACCAGGGGCAGGAGCTGGCGCTTCCGGGCCAGACGCTGGCCGCGATTCGGGCGCTGGCCCGCTCCGGCGGCCGCTCGGAGTCCTTCGACGCGACGGTGAACGGGACCCAGTTCCGCGTGCAGGCCGTCGCCCTCGGTCCGGGCTACGCCGTGGTCGTGTCGCACTCGCTGGCCGACGTCAACTCGACGCTCGATGAGCTGCGGCTGATCCTCGTGATCCTGACGCTCGGCGGCGTCGCGCTGGCGGCGCTGCTCGGCTGGTTCGTCGCGCGAACCGCACTGGCCCCGGTGCGCCGGCTGACGGCGACGGTGCAGCACGTGGCCGAGACCCGTGATCTCGGCGAGCGCATCGACGAGCGGCGCCGCGACGAGCTGGGCAGCCTGGCCGCCAGCTTCAACTCGATGCTGACCGCGCTCGACGAGACGGTGCACAAGCTCGACGAGTCGGCTCGCATGCAGCGGCGCCTCGTCGCCGACGCCTCGCACGAGCTGCGCACCCCGGTCACCAGCGTGCGCACGAACATCGAGATCCTCGAGCGCGCCACCGACATGCCGGAGGCGGAGCGCCACCACCTGATCGGCGACGTGGTCGAGCAGCTCGAGGAGCTCTCGGCGCTGATCAACGACCTGATCGAACTGGCGCGCGAGGACGAGCACATCGACTCGCGCGAGGAGGTGCGCTTCGACATCCTCGTGACCGAGGCGGTCGAGCGGGCGCGCCGCCACGCTCCGCACGTTCGCTTCGAGGTCGACCTCGAACGGACGCTCGTCAACGGCGTGCCGTCGAGGCTTGATCGCGCGGTCAACAACCTGCTCGACAACGCCGTCAAGTTCGCCGGCGACGAGGAGCCGATCGAGGTCCGGCTGCACGACGGCGAGCTCGAGATCCGCGACCACGGGCCGGGAATCGACGCGGAGGACATGCCGCACGTGTTCGACCGCTTTTTCCGCGGCGCCCGCTCGCGCGCGCGACCGGGTAGCGGCCTCGGGCTCGCGATCGTGCGCCAGGTCGCGGAGCTGCACGCCGGCAGCGTCAGCGTCGCCGCGGCGCCCGGCGGAGGCACCGTGGTGCGCCTGCGTGTGCCGGTGTCCTCCTGGGGGGTGTGAAGAGCGTGAGCGCGGCTCAACCGCGCAGCTCACCGGCGAGCAGCTCCATCAGCAGGCCGTCGTGCCAGCCGCGGTCGTCGTCGCCTGGGGGGTCGCGCTCGTAGGAGCGCAGCACACCGACGGCCCGGAAGCCGACCTTCTCGTAAGCGCGGATCGCTGCCGCGTTCGTGAGCGCAGGGTCGATCGTGATGCGGTGATGCTTGCGTTCGCCGAACAGGATGCGCGCGACGCGCCGCACCGCCTCGCTCCCGAGTCCCTGGCCGTGCAGCGCGGGATCGAGGAACAGGTCGATGCCGGCGTGGCGGTAGCGCGGCTCCTGCTCCTCCCAGAATTGGATGAGCCCGGCGATCGCCCCATCGACGACGATCGTCAACCGCGTCGACTCGGGCTCATCCCAGGGGAAGTCCTCCTCGGGCGGCCCCCACCAGCGTGCGACCTCCGTGGTCAGGTGGATTCGCCGCAGCTCCGCCTCATCGCCCGGGGCGAGGGGGCGCAGGATCATCGCCGGCGCGTCGTCCGCCGCGTGCTCGCGCGAGGCCATGGGGCGAAGCGTGCCATGCGGCGCGACCTGGCGGCGGCGCAGGCCCGCGAGGGCCGGAGCCCATCTCAGAGCTCGACGACCTGGGGGCTGCCGCGGTAGGGCGCGACCATCAGCGGGCTCGAGAGCATGAAGTCGGCCGACGCGCGGTTGCAGGCGATCGGGATGTCGTAGAGCACGGCGATCCGCAGCAGCGCCTTGACGTCGACGTCGTGCGGGTGGGCGGCCAGCGGATCGGAGAAGAAGATCACGAGGTCGATGCGGCCCTCGGCGATCGCCGCGCCGACCTGCTGGTCACCGCCGAGCGGGCCGCTGAGGTAGCAATCGACCGGCAGCTCGAGCTCGTCGGCCAGCAGCTGCCCGGTCGTGCCGGTCGCCACGAGGCCGTGCTTGGACAGCGTCTCGCGGTTGTAGCGGGCCCATTCGAGCAGGTCGGCCTTGCGGTGATCGTGAGCGATCAGGGCGATCTGCTTGCTGGTTCCCATCGTCGTGGTGGCTGGCATCGGCGCCCACCGATTGTCGCAGGCGCCCCCCGCGGGCCCATTCGACGATTGGACAAAGCTCCGCCTCGCGCATCGGCCACCGTGCCCCGCCGGGCGGCCGGCGCGGCAGGGCGAACCGGGTCCGCGCTAGGGGTCCACGTGGACCGAACGGGGCGCGCTCGCGACCGGCTGGAACGGATACCCGCTGACGCCGGTCGCGGGGATCGCGATGCGGAAGGTGTAGGTGATCGGCTGCGTCGTGCGCCGGAAGGTGTAGCTGTAGCTGAAGCTCCCGTCGCCGGGCGCGGCGCGAATCAGCGTGTAGATCATCCACTGGCTGCCCTCGAGGTATTCGAGTTCGAGCGGCAGGCCGCCACGTGGCTCATCGCCGCCCGACACGCGACCGCGGAAGGTGATCGTGTGGCCGTTGCGGGTGCTGGTCGGCGTGATCGTCAGCGAGATCCGCGGCGTCACGAGCAACACGGCGGTGGCGGACGCCGAGCTGCCGCCAGCACCGGTGTACTCGCGGTAGGTGAGCGTGATTCGCCGCGAGGCGCCGGAGCCGAGAACGTAGGCGAGCCTGCCGGCGGCGCTCGTGCGCATCTGGACGACGCGTTTGCGTGCCGAACCGGCGACCTGAGCGATCTCGATTTCCACGACGGCGTGCTCGACCGGCGTCTGGCCGCAGCGCAGCGACGCGCTAAGCGTGACCGGGCGGCCCAGAGCGACGGTCACGCTGGTGGCGCCACCGATCCGTGCCAGCAGGTGCGGGTCGGCACAGGCGCCGATGCCGTTGGCAACCCGCTCCGCGCTCGTTCCGGCCGGTGGCGGGCTTGCTGCCGCCGAGGGGGAACCGCCGGCTGGCGGGCTCGTTGCGCCGCCGGTATCGGCGATCAGCTGCGAGGGCTCGCTCGCCGCCTGGGTGGTTCCGCCAGGACCAGCAGCGCTGACGATCACGCGCACCCGGAGGTAGGCGTCGGCCGCCGCCGGGCGATAATTCGCTGACGTGGCGCCGGCGATCGCGGTGCAGCCGAAGCCGTAGGCGTCGCAGCGCTCCCACTGGTAGCCGTAGCTGAGCGGGCCGCCCGTCCACTGGCCGGCCTGTGCATCCAGCGGGTCCCCCTCGCGGGCGCTGCCGCTGATCGAGGGCAGGCTGCCGCTGAGGAGCGCGGGCGGCGGCGGCGGGCTCGGGTAGCCGTTCGCGTCGAGCACGACGGCCGAGGGCGCCGACAGCGCGCTCGTCGAGCCGTCCGTGTTCGACGCGGTGATCTGGATCGCCAGCTGGTGGTAGTCGTCGGCGGCGGTAACCGTGTAGGCCGGCGAGGTCGCGCCGGCGATCGCCGCGCAGGCCGCTCCCGCGGCCGTGCAGCGCTCCCATTGATAGGCGTAGCCGGTTGGCGCCGGCGCCCAGCTTCCGGTGGCGGCGGTCAGCGTCTGGCCCTGCTCGGCGGCGCCGAAGACCTCGGGGCTGCCGCCCGCGGGAGCGTTGTCGGTGTCGATCGTGCCGGTCCAGACCGTGGCGGTGTTGCCCGCCGCGTCGGTGACCGTGACGGCCGCGCTGTGCTCGCCGTCGTGAAGCGTGTTGGTGTCGAAGGCGAGCGAGCCGCTGCCGGCGAGCACGCAGGGCACGGCCCAACCGAACCGCAGCGGCGCGCCGGGAGCGGGGTCGTCAAGCGGCACGCAGTGGCCGGCGTTGGCGTTGATCGCGTTCGTCAAGACCGTCGCGCCGTCGATCGCAAGCGACGTCGAGTAGAGCCCGGAGCCGGTGTCGGTCGCGTCAAAGCTGACGCCCGCCTCGCCTGAGAGCACGCCGGCGCTGACGAGCGTCCCGCTCACGTCGCCGGCGGCCGGGGCGGTGTCGTCCTCGAGCCCCACGACCATCGCGTAGAGGTGGTTGCTCGCAATGCAGGAGTCGCCGCCCAACTCCGGGCAGAAGGCGCCGCTCCCGGGCGGGCAGGTCAGTCCGCCGGCACAGCTCGAGGTGCCCTCGATCGCCTTGACGTCGGTCAGGCCCGCGAGGATCAGCTGATTGGCGGGAGCGAACTGCGTGGACGATCCGGTCCCGATCGAGCTGCAGCCCCAGGCCTGCGAGCAGCCGTCGATGCCATTGACCGTCCCGCCCGCCGAGATCGTGTCGTACTCGGTGAGCGGCCAGCGATCCGCGGATCCCGATTCCGCGTCGACAGCGCGCCAGAGCTCCGCCGACGCGATCGAGGTGTCCGCCGGCGCCTGGAACTCCCAGGCCGCCACGTCGCCCGGGCCGTGCGGCACGCCGCCGTCGAGGGTCGCGTAGATGTAGCCGGAGGTGCCGCAGCCGTCATAGACGCCGGCCTCCACATAGCCGCCGCTGACCGGGTAGCTGATGCCGTCCGTGGGCGCCGTCCAGCCCGTGTCGGGGTCGTGGCAGACCGCCACCTCGTAGGTCCCGGCGCGGGCCGCCGAAGCGGTCAGGGCGCACAGGAACGCGAGCATCAGACACATCCCTGTGATCGCGCGTCCCGCCTTGAACACCGCTCGCTCCGTCTTCTTCGCCCTTCACCTCACCGTCACCACCCATCTCCGACGGGCGCGCGGCGGCGGGACAACCGAGCGGGGAGTATCTGCCATGCCCGAGCCAGCCACCGAGTTCGGCCGCCCAAAAACCCGCAACTAGCGGATGTTGCGGCGCTTCGCGAGCTCACCAGCGTTCCGCTGCGAGCGCGTGGCGCTCCCCGGGCGGCGCGTGAGGCGTCCCACGCGCCCGCGCGCCGCGGGGGGGTCCTTACGGCTTGCCGCCGAGCTCGAGCACCGCGAGGAAGGCCTCCTGGGGCACCTCGATGCGCCCCACCCGCTTCATCCGCTTCTTGCCCTCCTTCTGCTTCTCGAGCAGCTTGCGCTTGCGTGTGATGTCGCCGCCGTAGCACTTGGCGATCACGTCCTTGCGGAACGCCTTGACGGTCTCGCGAGCGATCACGTGCGAGCCGATCGCGGCCTGGATCGGCACGTCGTACTGCTGGCGCGGGATCTTCGTGCGCAGCCGCTCGGTCAGCATCTTGCCGAGCTCGTAGGCCTTGTCGCGGTGGACGATCATCGAGAGCGCGTCGATCGGCTCGCCGCCGAGCAGCACGTCGAGGCGCACGAGGTTCGACGGCACCATGCCGGTCAACTCGTAGTCGAGCGAGGCGTAGCCGCGGGTCCGCGACTTGAGCTGGTCGAAGAAGTCGATCACGATCTCCGCGAGCGGGATGTCGTAGGTCAGCTGGACCCGCTCGGGCGAGAGGTAGTGCATGCCGACGTGGGTGCCGCGGCGGTCGCGGCAGAGCTCCATGATCACGCCGATGAACTCGGTCGGCGCGATGATCGTGGCGCGGATGAAGGGCTCGCGGATCTCGGCGATGCGAGCCGGATCCGGCATGTCGGACGGGTTGTGCACGACGACCTCCTCGCCGTCGGAGAGCGTCACCTCGAAGCCGACCGACGGCATCGTCGCGAGCAGCTCGAGGTCGTACTCGCGCTCGAGGCGCTCGCGCACGATGTCCATGTGCAGCAGCCCGAGGAAGCCGGCGCGGAAGCCGAAGCCCAGCGCGTCGGAGCTCTCCGGCTCCCACGACAGGGCGGCGTCGTTCAGCGTCAGCTTCTCGAGCGCGTCGCGGAGCTCCGGGAAGCGCTCGGAGTCGATCGGGAAGAGCCCGCAGAAGACCATCGGCTTGACGTCCCGGTAGCCCGGCAGCGGCTCGGCAGCGGGGTTCGCCCGCGTCGTCAGCGTGTCACCGACGCGCAACTGCGTGACGTCCTTGATGCCGGTGATCAGGTAGCCGACCTCGCCCGCGTGCAGCTCGCCGACCGCGCGCATCTGGGGTGAGAAGAAGCCGATCTCGTCGATCTCGGCGCTGCTCTCGCCGACCATCGTGCGAATCGCCTCGCCCTTGCGGAAGACACCGTCGACGACGCGCACGTAGGCGACGACGCCGCGGTACTGGTCGAACTCCGAGTCGAAGATCAGTGCGCGTGGCGGCGCCGTCGCGTCACCGCGCGGTGGCGGGATGCGCTCGACGATCCGCTCGAGCACCTCGACCACTCCCTCCCCCGTCTTGCCCGAGATTCGCAGGATGTCCTCGACCGGCTCGCCGATCAGCTCGGCGATCTCGTCGGCGACGCGCTCGGGCTCGGCTCCCGGCAGGTCGATCTTGTTCAGCGCCGGGATCAGCTCGAGGCCCGCCTCGACCGCCATGTAGGTGTTGGCGAGGGTCTGCGCCTCGACGCCCTGGGAGGCGTCCACGACCAGCACGGCGCCCTCGCAGGCGGCCAGCGAACGCGAGACCTCGTAGCTGAAGTCGACGTGCCCGGGGGTGTCGATCAGGTGCAGCTGGTAGGTCTCGCCGTCGCGCGCCGCGTACTGCACGCGCACCGCCTGAGCCTTGATCGTGATCCCGCGCTCGCGCTCGAGCTCCATCGAGTCGAGCACCTGGGCGCGCATCGCGCGCGCGTCGACCGTGTGCGTCAGCTCGAGGATGCGGTCAGCCAGCGTCGACTTCCCGTGATCGATGTGGGCGATTATGCAGAAGTTGCGGATGTGGGCTTGATCGGCCATCTCGAATGTAGATTACGGTGCGCATCCCAGCCTGCCGCAGCGGGCGCCCGCGCCGCCATGCCCAGACCGATCCCCAGAGACGAGGCCCTCGAGCTGCTCCAGGAGTGGGTCACCGCCGCGCCGCTGCGCCGCCACTGCCTCGCCGTCGAGGCTGCGATGCGGGCCTACGCCGAGCGCGTCCCCCCATTGCCGGGAGCCGGCGGCGCCGACGTCGAGCTGTGGGGCGTCACCGGGCTGCTCCACGACGCCGACTACGAGCGCCACCCGGACATGAGCGTCGGCCACCCGCGGATGATCATGGCCGAGCTCGAACGTCGCGACGCGCCGCCGGAGATGATCCGCGCGATCGCCTCCCACGCCGACTATCTCGGCGTGCCGCGCGAGACGCCGATGGAGCTGACGCTGCACGCCGTCGACGAGCTGAGCGGGTTCCTCGTCGCCTGCGCGATGGTGCGCCCGGAGGGGATCGCCGGCCTCGCCCCGAAGTCGGTGCGCAAGAAGCTGAAGCAGCCGTCCTTCGCGGCCGCCGTCAACCGCGAGGAGCTGCAGAGCTCTGCCGACGCGCTCGGCGTCGCCTTCGACGAGCACGTCGCCTTCGTGATCGGCGCGCTCGAACGCGAGGCGGCGCCGCTCGGCCTCACAGGCCAAGCGCCTGCGTGATCTGCGGCGAGGCGAGCGACTCGACGATCTGCGCTGCTCGGGATAGGTCCATGCCTTCCACCGAGGGAACCGCGAACGTGTGGCAGCCGGCGGCGACAGCGGCCTCGATCCCGGTCGGTGAGTCCTCGAGCACCAGCGTGCGGGCCGGCTCGGTCCCGAGTGCGGCACAGGCGGTCAGGTAGATCTCGGGCGCCGGCTTGGGATCGGTGACGGCGTCGGCGGTGAGAATCACGGCGAAGGTGTCCGGGTCGATCTGCGCTGTCTCGAGCGCCCGGTCGACCAGCATGCGAGGCGAGTTGGAGGCAAGCGCCATCGGGATCCCGGCTGCCTGGAGGCGGGCGATCAGCTCGAGCGCGCCGGGTCGCGGCGGGGCGTGGTGGGCCAGCTCTTCGAGCACCAGCATCGCCAGCTCCGCGATCAGCGCCATGCCCTCGCCGGGGGCGTCGAGGATCCGCTCGAGGTCGGCCGCGGCGGCCTGCGGCGAGCTGCCGAGCATGTCGCGCTTGTGCTGCGCCGTGAACTGGCGGCCGTGGCGCTCGAACAGCGCGTGCTGAGCCCGCGTCCAGGATTCCTCGGTGTCGAGCAGCAGGCCGTCGTTGTCGAAGATCACCGCCTGCAGGGGCGCGGCGGTGGTGGCGGCCGGGGACACGAAATGCAGCCTAACCGCAAGCAGGCGGCAATCCGGCCGGCGCCCGGAGGCGCGCGCCGCGCGCGGCGTCAGCGCCAAACCCGGGGCCACGGCGCCGGGCGCTCGCGCGGCGTCAGCGCCGCGCGCGCCAAGCCCGACGCCCGCGGCGCCCGGCGCTCGCGCGGCGACCCGCTACCCGCGCCCGAACCTGGAGAGCACGAGGCCGCGGACCTGTCGCGCCTCGGGAATCCCCATGCGCAGCACGGCCCGCATGTAGACGAAGCCGCCGGCCGCCGCGGCTACCCCCACCGAGACGAGTTGCGCCGGCAGGCTTCGCCCGAGCGCGTGGTCGAGGCCGTACCAGACGATCCATGACGTAGCCGCCAGCAGCACCGAGGCGACGGCGATCCGCGCGGTGATCATCGTCGTCTGGCGTCCCTCCAAGCGGTTGTTGAAGCCCGTGCGCAGCCGGCGCAGCTGCAGCCCCGTCATCAGCGCGTTGGCGATGAAGGTGCCGATCACCAGGCCGGCGATGCCGAGCGGCTTGTACAGCGCGACCGACACGACGATGTCGACGGCGATGTTCATCGCGGCGAGGCCGGTCGGGATCCACGGCCGCTTCAACGCGAAGAAGGTGCGCGTGAGCAGCAAATTCAGGCCCCCGAAAGGCAGGCTGAAGGCGAACCAGAAGAGCGCGATCGAGGTGTAGTGGGTCGAGCTCGCGTTGAACTGCCCGTGCTGGTAGATCAGGCGCACGACCGGTGTCGCGAGCACCATCAGGAACGCCGACGCCGGGATCAGCAGCAGGTTGATCTGGCGGGTGCCGATCGCCAGCGCGCGGCGCATGCCGCTCGCGTCGCGCTGGGCGGCCTGGCGGCTCAGCGTCGGGAAGAGCACCGTCGCGACCGCGACGCTGAACATGCCCTGCGGCAGCATGTAGATGCGGAAGGCGTAGTTGATCGCGCTCGGACCCTGCCCGGTCGGCGTCGTCCTGACGAGCGTGCCGAACACGGAGTTGATCAACCCGTCGAGGTTCGTGATCCCCAGGCCGATCGTGACCGGCACCATCAGCAGGAAGACCTGGCGCACGCGCGGGTCGTGCCAGTCGATCTGGAAGCCGAGCCGGAAGTCGATCTGCTGCAAAGCCGCGGCGGCCATCAGCATCTGCACGACCGTGGCCGCGAGGATCGCGATCGCGTAGGCGTAGATCCCGTGATTGCCGCTCGAGTCCGGCCCGAAGTGCGGGCGCAGCGCGACGACGAGCACGATGATCACGACGTTCCAGACCAGCGGCGAAATCGCGGCGATCGAGAAGCGGTCGTAGGACTGCAGGATCCCGACCAGCAGACCGTTGAGCCCGAGCAGCAGGACGACCGGGAACAGGACCTGCGCGAGCCCCGAGGTGAGACCGGCCGGCACCCGGTTGGAGAAGATGAACACCGGCATGATCACGTGCGCCGCGAGGATGAAGAAGGCGGTGATCGCGCCGAGCGCGATCAGCATGATCCAGAACACCGTCGAGGCGAGCCGGAAGGCCTCCTTCTTGCGTCCCTCCTGAAGGAGCTCGGTGAAGACCGGTACGAACGCCGCCGACAGCGCGGCATTCGCGAACAGGTTGCTGACCAGGTTCGGGACCTGGAAGGCGATCGTGAACGCCGAGTACCAGGAGCCTGTGCCGAAGAACCGCGCGGCGGTGATCTCGCGCGCGAGTCCCGCGATACGGGAGAAGCCCGTGGCGATCGAGAAGATCGCCGTGTTGCGCGCGACGTGCCCCGCCGGGGACGTCGTCGGCCCCTGCTCTGCGACGGGAGTCGAAGCGGCCAAGGCCGCTATAGTACGGCGCCGCGCGGTCCGCACCGCCGATCTGCCATGGCCAACATCGCATCCCAGAAGAAGCGCATCGTCCGCGCCGAGCGCGAGCGTCTCGAGAACCGCCGGCACACCTCGGCGATCAAGACGTACTTCCGCCGGCTCGAGTCGGCCGTCAGCGACGGCGATGCCGAGAAGGTCGCCGGCGAGCACCGCACGCTCGTCTCGCTGATCGACAAGGCGGTCAAGACGGGCGCGCTGCACCGCAACACCGGCGCCCGCAAGAAGTCCAAGGCCGCACGCATCGTGCGCCCGCCCGCCGAAAGCTAGCGGACCGCCGAGAAATCCCGGGCGGCCAGCCTAGGCCGTGATCGCGCCGAGCGCTCGCAGCGCGAGCGTGTCGGCCTCAAGTGCCGAGCCGCCGCGGCTGTCCAGCTCGAGGTCCGCAAGCGCCGCAACAGCGCGTCGCAGAGCGCCGACATCCGTTCGCCCGACATCGGCGACGAAAGCCGACGCCGCCTTCGGTGGCATCCGCAGCTCGCCGCGCACGGCCGCGGGGCTCGCGCCCTGCTCGAGCCTTGCAGCGACCGTGAGCGCCTCGCGTAGGCGCCGCGTGACCCAGTAGGTGAGCGACTCGACGCGCTCCCCCTGGGCGCGCAGCGCCAGGTAGATCCGCGTCGCCGCGGCGGTGTCGCGCGCGACCACGGCGTCGGCGAGCGTCCACGCCTTGCGCTCGGCGCTGCGGCCAACGCGCTCGGCGACGCCGTCGGCGTCCAGGCGCGCGCCCGGCCCGCACTCGAGCGCCAGCTTCTCGAGCTCGCGGGCGAGGCGCGCCTGGCGCGTGCCGACGATCGCGACAAGCGCGCGCGCGCCATGCACGTCGAGCGTCAGCTCGAGCGCCGTGGCCTGGGTCAGCACCCAGGCGGGCAGGTCCCACTCCTTGACCGACTGCTCGGCGGCCACGTCGCCGCCGGCCTGCACGACCGCGCGGTGCAGCGCCGCCGGCGCCTTCGCGCGGCCCTCCTCGCGGGCGAAGAACGCGATCGTCGTCTCATCGGGCATCGCAGCGAGCAGCGGGGCGAGGTGCTCGGTCACCTCGTCCTCCTTCCAGCGCTCGACGCCGTCGACGATGATGAAGCGCCGGCCGATCGCCAGCGTCAGCGCACCGAGCAGCGCCGCCGCGGCGGCCGCCGTCGCCTCGGCACCCTCGAGAACCTCGAGACAGCCGGCACCGCCGTCGCGCTCGGCGAGCGCTCGCAGGCGCGCGCGGCGCTCGCCGATCCTGCCATGGTCGTCGCCATGGATCAGGTAGGCCGGCTTGAAGCTCGCCACCCCCGCTCCGCCGCTGTGCTTACTGGAACGGGTCGCCGGACGACGGCGCCTGAGAGCTGCGAGGCGTTCCGATGCGCGTGCTCTTCCCCTGGGCTGTGAGCCAGGCGCCCGAGACGACGATGATCGTGAGGACCACGTCGAGGACGAAGCCGAAGCCGAAGTTGCCGACGTGCGCGATGAACTTGATGAAGAGCAGCAGCGCCACGCCGCCAGCGGCAGCCGCTCGCGTCATGTCACGCCCGAGCCTGGTCGTCGGCATGGCGGTGGCAGGGCTGAAGCGCGCGAGCGCAAGGTCGACGACGATCGCGATCGTGACGATCAGCGCGAGAATCCCCCATATCGCATACGGCGACGAGGTGGCGGCGAGCGAGCCGCTGTATCCATACGTTGCGCCGTTGACGGTGACGCTCCCGCCGTAGCTGTACCAGCCGAAGATCACCAGACTCAGGATCAGCAGGATCCCGCCGCCGCCGACCATCCAGTCTTCGCGGCTCAGTTTTGAGAAATCCACATCCCCTCCTTAGTCGAGCGGACCAACGTCGTCTGCGCGAGCATAGGGTGCCCCCTGGACGTTGGCAATGGACGAAAGGATGGGTCGCCGCGCGCCTAGCGCACGACGATGTTGACGAGCTTCCGGGGCACCACGACGATGCGCACGATCTCGCGGCCGGCGATGTGGGCGGCCACGTTGGGGGCGTCCAGCGCCAGCCGTTCGAGTTCCTCCTCGGTTGCCGAGGTGCTCGCCAGGACGCGGTCGCGAACCTTTCCGTTGACCTGGCAGACGAGCTCGAACTGATCGCGCACGAGGAATGCCGGATCGGCGTCCGGCCAGGGCACGAGCCAGACGCGCTCGCCGGTCAGCAGCTCGTAGGCGTCGGCGCCGGCGTGCGGCGCGAACGGGAACAGCAGCGATGCCGCCGTGGCGGCGGCGAAGCGCAGCGCGCCCGCGCCAACCTCGCCGCGCAGCCTGTAGCACTCGTTGGTCAGCTCCATCACCGCGGCGATCGCCGTGTTGAACGCGAATCGCCCCGCCAGCTCGCCGCTCACCTTCTCGATCGCCCAGTGGGCCTTGCGCATCAGCTCGAGCTCGGCGCCGGCGGGTTGCGCCGGCGGCGGCTGCGGTTGCGTGCTCGCCGCCGTGTCGGCCGCGAGGCGCCAGAGGCGGGCGATGAAGCGGTGCATCCCCTCGACGCCGGCGTCCGACCAGTCCGCATCCTGGTCGGGCGGCCCGATGAACAGGATGTAGCAGCGCGCGGTGTCGGCACCGAGGCGGCTGACGATCGTGCGCGGCGAGACGACGTTGCCGCGCGACTTCGACATCTTCGCGCCCTCGCGCGTGATCATCCCCTGCGTGAACAGCGCCGCGAACGGTTCCTGGAAGGACAGGTGGCCGAGATCGGCAAGCACCTTGATGAAGAAGCGCGAGTAGAGCAGGTGGAGGATCGCGTGCTCGACGCCGCCGATGTACTGGTCGACCGGCATCCAGCGTGCGAGCACCGCCGGGTCCCACGCCGCCTCCTCGTTCGCGGCGTCGCAGTAGCGCAGGTAGTACCAGGAGGAGTCGACGAAGGTGTCCATCGTGTCGGTCTCGCGCCGCGCCGGACCGCCGCACAGCGGGCAGCTCGTCGCGACCCACGACTCCGCCGCGGCCAGCGGCGAGCGGCCCTTCGGCGCGTAGTCCTCGACGTCCGGCAGCAGCACGGGCAGATCCTCGGCCGGCACCGGAACGATGCCATGCTCGGGGCAGTAGACGATCGGGATCGGGCAGCCCCAGTAGCGCTGCCTGGAGACCAGCCAGTCGCGCAGGCGGAAGCTGACGGCGGCCCGCCCCTGCCCGGCGCCCTCGAGCCAGGCGATGATCTCCTGCTTGGCCTCGACGTTGGTCAACCCGTCGAACTGGGCGGAGTTGACGAGCGTGCCGGCGCCGGCGTAGGGCAGCTCGGCGTCGCCGTCCGGCGCCTCGATCACGCGGCGCACCGGCACACCGAAGGCCGTGGCGAACTCGAAGTCGCGCTCGTCGTGCGCGGGCACCGCCATCAGCGCGCCGGTGCCGTACTCCATCAGCACGTAGTCGGCCACGAACATCGGGATCTGCTCGCCGTTGACGGGGTTGCGCACGGTGCGCCCGAGCGGCACGCCGGTCTTCGCCTTGCCGGCGGCGCCGCGGTCCTGGCCGGGCGCCGCGAGCGAGCGGGAGATGTAGTCGCGCACCGCAGCCTCGTGCTCGGTGCCGGCGGCGAGCAGCTCGATATCCGGGTGCTCCGGAGCCATCGCGAAGAACGTCGCGCCGAACAGCGTGTCCGGCCGCGTCGTGAAGACCGGGTAGTCGATCCCCAGCTCCTCGCAGCGGAAGTGCACCTCGGCGCCCTCCGAGCGCCCGATCCAGTTGCGCTGCATCGTCTTGACGTGCTCCGGCCAGTCGATCGTGTCGAGGTCGTCCAGCAGCCGCTGCGCGTAGTCGGTGATCCGCAGGAACCACTGCTCGAGCTGGCGCAGCTCGACCGGCGAGCCGCAGCGCTCACAGTGGCCGTCGATCACCTGCTCGTTGGCGAGCACGGTCGCATCGTGCGGGCACCAGTTGACGGCGGCCTCCTTGCGGTAGGCGAGGCCGGCCTCCAGCAGCACCAGGAAGATCCACTGGGTCCAGCGGTAGTAGCGGGGCTCGTGCGTGCCGAACTCCCGCGACCAGTCGATCGAGATGCCCCATTCGCGAAACTGCTGCTGGAAGGCGGCGATCGACTCGGCGGTCGAGTGGCGCGGGTGGACGCCCGTGTTGATCGCGTGGTTCTCCGCCGGCAGCCCGAACGCGTCGTAGCCCATCGGGTGCAGCACCTGGTGGCCGCGGCGGCGGCGATAGTGCGCGATCGCGTCGCCCACCGAGTAGACCTTGAGGTGGCCGATGTGCGGCTCGCCGCTGGGGTAGGGCAGCATCTCGAGCACGTAGGTGGTCGGGGCGCCGCCGCTGTTGGGCACCTCCCAGGTCCGCTCGGCCTCCCACACGGCCTGCCAGCGGGGCTCGATCTCTGTGTGGTCGTAGACGCGCTCGCTCATCCGTGGTCCAGAGTATTTGCTCGCGAAGCCGTCACGCCCCGCGGTCGCGCGGCGTCTGCCCCGCCGGCCCTGCGAAGCCCGCCTGCGCGGGTCGCCGAGCCGCGCGGCACGCGGCTCGTCCCCCGCCCCGCGTCGCATATTCTCCGCGCCCCATGAGTAGGGTCTTCGAGCTCGCCAGCCGCGGTCGCGCGAAATGGGCGATCGCCGCGATCTGGCTGATCGTCGCCCTCGCCGCCGGCTCGGTCGCCGGGCGCTTCCAGAGCTCGCAGAAGAACGACACGACCTCCTACCTTCCGGGGGACGCCGAGTCGGTCCGCGCGCTTGACGCGATCAACCGGGCGAGCGGCGGCGCCGAGATCACGGGCACCGTCGTGGTCTTCGCCCGCAGCGGCCAGCTGACCGCCGCCGACCTCGCGCGGATCAACGCCGACCGGCTGACGCTGAACGCCCGCCTGCCCTCCGACACCGTGCCGGCCGCAGCGCCGTCGCGCTCACGGGACGGCGAGGCGGCGCTGCTCACCTTCTACCTGCGCCTGCACGGCTCGACCAAGCTGCTCGACAGCGACGTCCAGCTGATCAAGCGCGTCGTGCACTCCGGCGCGCCGCCGGGCCTGGAGGCCAAGGTGACCGGCCCCGGCGGCGTCTCCTACGACGCCAGCCAGGTCTTCAAGTCGATCAACGGCAAGCTGCTGCTCGTCACGGTGCTGCTCGTCTTCGTGCTGCTGATCCTGATCTATCGCAGCCCGATCTTCTGGGCGATCCCGCTGCTGTCGGTCGGCCTCGCCGAGGCGATCGCCGAGGGCGTCGGCTACCTGATGACGCAACTCGGCGTGACGATCAACTCCCAGTCGGCGGGGATCCTCACGGTGCTGGTGTTCGGCACAGGGACCGACTACGCCCTGCTGCTGGTCGCGCGCTACCGCGAGGAGCTTCGCCACCACGCGAACCCGCACGACGCCATGCGCATCGCGCTGCGCCGCGCCGGCCCGGTGATCTTCGCCAGCGCTTCCACGGTCATCCTGGCGCTGCTGTGCGTGCTCGCCGCCGAGGTAAACAGCACCCGCGGCCTTGGCCCGATCTCGGCGATCGGAGTCGCGCTGGCGATGCTCGCCACGCTCACGCTGCTGCCGTCGCTGCTCCTGATCTTCGGCCGCCGCGCGTTCTGGCCGTTCATCCCGCGCGTCGGCTCGAGCGGCGCCGATGCGACGCACGGCCCCTGGCGCCGCGTCGCCGAGCTCGTCGGGCGCCGCCACCGCGTGATCGCGGGTGCGACGATCGCGCTGCTCGCGGTTCTCTGCATCGGCCTGACGAGCCTCGACACGAACCTGAGCGGCAACGACGCCTTCACCGGCGTGGTCGAATCCGAGCAGGGCCAGACGCTGCTCGGCGAGCACTTCCCGGCGGGCGCGAGCTCTCCCCTGCAGATCGTCGTGCCATCGGCCGCACGGGTCGCCGCGGTCCGGGCGGCGATCGCGGACGCCCCCGGCGTCAGTCACGCCCCG
Source organism: uncultured Solirubrobacterales bacterium (assembly GCA_963709225.1). Classification (GTDB taxonomy): domain Bacteria; phylum Actinomycetota; class Thermoleophilia; order Solirubrobacterales; family Solirubrobacteraceae; genus Palsa-513. The sequence goes on along the minus strand of CAVPVM010000004.1, from coordinate 276,384 downwards.
GGGGCGCTCAGCACGACGCTTGTCAGCCCGATCACGGGCGTCGCGGTCTTCACCGCCGCCCTCTCGATCAATCCGACCAGCCAGCGCGCGATGTCGCTGATCGCACCGATTCGGGCTGCCGCCAAGGCGGCCGGCGGGCCGAACACGCTGATCGGGGGCGCGACCGCCCAGCAGCGCGACCTGCACGTCGCCGCGGCACGCGATGACCGCGTGATCGTGCCGCTGATCCTGATCGTCGTGATGCTCGTGCTCGGCCTGCTGCTGCGCTCGCTCGTCGCGCCGCTGCTGCTGGTCGCCACGGTGATCTTCTCCTACGCCGCGGCACTTGGCGCGGGCGCGTTCGCCTTCGGCCACATCCTCGGCTACGCCGGCGAGGACCCGTCGCTGATCCTCTTCAGCTTCCTCTTCCTCGTCGCGCTCGGCTGCGACTACAACATCTTCCTGATGGCGCGCGCCCGCGAGGAGTCCACGGCGAGCGGCGACACCCGCGCCGGCATGCTCCGGGCGCTGTCGGTCACCGGCGCCGTGATCACCTCGGCCGGCATCGTGCTCGCCGGCACCTTCTCCGCCCTCGCCTCGCTCCCCCTCGTCGCCTTCGCCGAGGTCGGCCTCGTGATCGCATTCGGCGTTCTGCTCGACACCTTCCTCGTCCGCACCGTGCTCGTGCCCGCACTCGTGATGGAGCTCGGCGGCCGCGTCTGGTGGCCCTCCGCCCTATCACGCCGGCGCGGCCCGGACAAACCGACAGCCTAACCCTCGACTGAAGGGTGAGTCTTTCTTTATGTGGCCCTCCGGGCCCGGTGTTTCCCCGCGTACCCGCGCGAGCGCACCCCAGGCGCCACCCCCCGCCCGCCCGAGCCCCGGTCCCACCCCCGCAGCCGCGCCGCTAAGATGCGTCAAGCACCGCGGGGCTATAGCTCAGCTGGGAGAGCGCTTGCATGGCATGCAAGAGGTCGTCGGTTCGAGCCCGACTAGCTCCATCGGAAACCGCGTGCGAAAGGCAGGTTTGGGCGAGCGGTCGCGGGTCGTCGAGCGGCCGGGCGCCTTCCGGAAGCGCTGCCGCCGGACGAAGCGTCCTTCGACTCTTCCATGAGCCACCGGTTCAGCCACACCGGCGATCCCCACCAATCGCGCCCCGGGTCTGGATCCGACGGTTCGGGCGACGGGCATCACCCACAATCCAGGTCCCGCGGTCGAGTTGTGGCGCGCTTAGTTTTGGGCGGTTGCGGTACGCGGCCGCGCGTGCGGGGAGCTCTTGCAAGTCGTCCAATGCGGTAGCCGGGGTCGGGTCGCTGCTTGCGCTTACTCGAGCAAGCCACGTTCCTTCAGGAAGTCACGACTGTCGTTGAGGTGATGAAGCGGTGGATGGCCTCGTTGGCGTGGTTCTGAAACGCCGGGTTGGCGAAGTCAGGCATGATGTCCGCTTGGTCGACCACGGGACCGGTGATCTTGCCGGCCGCACTGCCGTAGAAGACGCCACTGGACAGGATTGGGTCGGTGACACCGTCGACTAGTCGCTTCGCGCCCACGTCAAGGTTGTGGGAGATACCCAGGTGGGGCATGACGTACTTGGCAAAGATACGCAACGGCAACGCGACGTCATTGGGCGCTTGCGTGCCGGTGGTGTTGCCGGGACTCATGGTGATGAATCGCAGGTCGGTGTATTGGCGGGCGAGGTAGGCCATCCACAGGGCCCCGATGTACTTCACCTGCCCGTAGGCCAAATTGACATCGGGTCTGTGGTCCGCGAAAAAGCTGCCGTCGATGACAGTCGCGAACTCGTCGGCGGAGTTTGAGACGAACACCGGCCGTTTGAACCCCATCCTCGGGAGTCCCCTGGCTGCCTCGCTTCCGGCGAAGACCGCCACCTCGCCAAGCCGGTCCTCGGCCAGGAGCGTCTCGAGCAGGACGACATGGCCGAGAACGTTCTGCGCGAACACGTAAGTGACCCCGTCAGCCGTCAAGGCCATGGGCGTCTTGCCGCCCACCCCACCGGCGTTCATGACCACCGCGTCGATCGGTCCGTCAACGCCCGCCAGGCCAGCACGAACCGAGCCCGGATCGGAAACGTCCATGACAACGATCTCGAAGATGCGCCGGCCGGTCGCGGTTTCGAGATCGGCCTTCGCCGCCGTCGCCTTGTCGCGGTTCCGGCACGCCATGTAGATCTGGGCGAACTCGGGACGTGACGCCAGTTGCCGGGCTATCTCTTTGCCGAGCCCGACGTTGGCGCCCGTGATGAGGGCAGCCTTTCCCTGAAGTGCCATGTCGTCGTGTTCTCCCTTTGATCGGTGACTGCGAATCCAGCGAATTGGATTGCCCGATCCACTCTAACACAGACTGGAGTACGCGATCCATTCATCGATAGAATCTGCTGGATGAGCACTGCCGGCACCCCCTCGCGCCGACTGACACGCAAGGGCCAGGAGACGCGCCAGCGGATCGTTGACGCGGCCGCCGATCTGATCTTTCAGCAAGGCGTCGCCCACACGACAATCGAAGGCGTGCGTGCGGCAGCGGACGTCTCAAGCTCCCAGCTCTACCACTACTTCGAAGACAAGCCGGCGTTGGTCCGGGCAGTGGTGGACCACCAGGCAGACATGATGCTCGGCCAACAGGAGACGTTCGACTTCACCACCCTGGATGGTTTGCGGGCCTGGCGCGACTTCGTGATCGAGCACGAACGCGAGTGCGACGGCAGCGGTGGCTGTCCGATCGGCTCACTCGGAAGCCAGCTTGCCGAGACCGACCCCGAAGCAAGGGCCCACGTTGCCGACGGCTTCAGACGCTGGCAAGCCAGCATCCAGAGCGGTCTTCGAGAGATGCACGCAAGAGGCAAGCTGACGCCCGAGACCAACCCCGACACGCTCGCCCTCGCGCTGCTGGCCGCCCTACAGGGCGGCCTCCTGCTCACCCAGATCCAACGAGACACAAAACCACTCGAGGCCGCGCTCGACGCCATGCTCGAACTCGTCGCCCGACTCGGCGGCAGCTAGCACGAAGATACAGCCGCTACGGCCTCTGGCCGAGCGAGCCAACCCGCCCACCATTCGCCGTCGCCCGCCGACACGATCGCATGGGACGCAAGGCAGGCGCCCGTCGCTCCCGCGAGCCGGCTACTGCTTCCGCCCACATCCAGGCGCGTGAGGTGAAACCTGCGTCGGGGCGGGGTCGTGGCTCCAGCCCGACTCATTCATCGTAACTCGCCCCGCGGGCCGAGAGAGCTGCTTTTCTGTGTGAATGGCTCCCCGGCCATGCCGCTCCGTCAGGTGGTGAGCTGCGTGCCGCGCGGTCGGAATAGGCCGACGAGGACGAGGCCGATCAAGATCCCGGCGACGCCGAGTAGGAGCAGGAGGATGGGAAGCATGCGGCCGCTGGCACCGAAGGTGACCGGCTCTCGTATCGCGAGGAGGAAGGGCGGCTGCGGCTGCGAGAAGGTGACGAGAACGCTGCGGGCGTTGCGCTTGTGGACGTCTACGGTGAGAGCTGGGAGCGTGCAGGTCTTGCCCATGTTGTCGCGCATCGTGATGTTGGCGCAGGCGATCACGCTGTAGCTGCCGGGCGCCAGGTCGGCAGGCAGGGCGACGTCCGCGTCCTCGGTGGCCGACGCGTGGGGTTCGAGGGCTGGAACGGCGCTGCTGGACAGCTTGTGCATGGCACCGTTTCGGGCGAGGTAGAAACCGGTCACGGTCGGCGTCGCGCGTTTGGTGCCGATGTTCTTCGTTGTCGCCTTCAGGACCAGTTGGCCGTGGACGCCGTGCGTCGCGCTGAACTGCGTTATCTCGACTTTGGGACCATGGACGGAGGCCCGCCTGCTGGTGCTCGAGAGACTGAGCTCGGTCGAGGAACTGCTCGACGGGTTGGATTGGGTGCTGGTCGAAGAGCCCAATCCAACCGAGCCCGACGTCGAGGAGTAGCTCGTTGGAGATGGCGCCGGCACGGATGAGGCCGACGAGGATGAGGTTGACGAGGATGAGCCGGTGCTCCCTGTCGAGCCCGTGGGTCCTGTTGGCCCGGTCGCCCCGGTGCCATAGAGCACGACAAACCCGGACCCGCTGGTGAACGCGGCGCTCCAGACACCGTCCTGGGCTGTGGCGACCTCGTTCCCTAGCCCGGTACTGGCGACCGCGTAGACCTGCCCGGACTGTGTGCGGCCGCTGTCGTGGACCGTGATCGTCACCGGCGTGGAGGCTGCGATGGTCGTCCCGTCTGACCCTCCCCAGACGATCGCGTAGCCATCCGCAAAGGTCCTGTTGAGGGTACTCGCGCTGCTCTCCCACAGGGTCGAGTTGGCCCGGTACATGGCGACCTGCGGGCCGTAGAAGTCGGCGTTCGGTGGCACGTAGAGCGTGATCGGAGTGCCGTTGTCGCTCCACGTGAACGTTGTGCTTGTCGTGAGATAGCCGGCTTGGATGTCGGAGCCGAGCTTCTGTGGGAACGCCCCGGCCGGGGCGGCGCCCGGATAGCTGGGCGGGAACTCCAGCGTTGCGGTGTCGTAGTCGGCGGTGGTCGCGCCCTCCGGCGAGTTGCTGGAGACGGCGTCGCTGACAGTGGCGGCGGCTTCGACGTAATCGTTGATGGGTTCGGATCCGGCCACCAACACGACCGGCACCTGGGTGCTGGCGCCGGCCGCCAGCGTCGAGGAGTCGGAGCACAACTCGTCGTAGGTGATCGCGGCCGTGGCCGTGCACGACCAGCCGCTGATCGTGGAGAAAACCAAGCGGGGTGAGCCATCCTCGATCGCGAGCTGCGGCGTAGCCGCGCCCTGGGCCAGCGTGCCGTTGGTGATCGTGAACGTGATGGTCAGCGGCGCCTCCGCCTCCACGGCGTGGGGGCCGCTCACGGTCGGGTTCAGATAGAGGTCGACGAACCCGGTTGAGGCCGCCGCGCGGCCGCTCCACGAGACCAGGGAGGTGACCGCCACCAGCGCGCAGCCGAGCGCGATGATCGCGACGCCGGTACGCCGAGGCGAACGCCGGAGTCTCATTGCGCGCCATCATACGCCCGGTGGCGCAGCCCACAACGCGACGCCAGGCGATCAAGACCCGCGCGCGCGGCGCGCGTGCCAGGGTGCGGCGGCGCCTGGCTGGACGACGCATGCCATTGGTCGCGCTAGCGCTCGTCTGCCTGTTCGGTGCAGGTCTGCGCTCCTGGCACCTCGGCATCCCGCAGGCCAACACCGCGACCGGCGCCGGCTACGTCTTCGACGAGCGCTACTACGTGGCTGCGGCCGAGATCATCGCCGGCGAGGCTGCAGGCGCAGGCAATATCTACGCGGGAACGGCCCCGGCTGGAGCGGACCCCAACGGGGAGCACCCGCAACTGGGCAAGATGATCATCGCGGCGGGCATCGCCTTCGCCGGCAACAACGCGATCGGATGGCGGATCGGCGCCGTCCTATTCGGGCTCGCAGCGCTGGCGCTTCTCTACTGGCTCGTTCGCTGCGCCGGCGGCACTCCGTGGCTTGCGGTGGGCGCGAGCGCGATCGCAAGCGTCGACAACCTTTGGCTCGTCCACTCCCGGATCGCCGTCCTGGACATCTACGTCGTGCCATTCATGCTCGCCGGGGCGGCGTTCTACCTGCGCCGACAACCCTTGGTCGCGGGTGCGCTGATCGGCATCGGCTGCTGCGTCAAGGAGTTTGCCGCCTACACGCTGTTCGTGCTGGTCGCCCTGGAACTGATGCGCATGGCTGGCGACCGGTTCGCGCCGAGTGCGGGCGCGCCGCCGGCAGTACCCGTTCGCCGGCGTCTGCGCAGCCTGCTCGGCGTCGCCGCCGTTACCGGGCTCTGCTACGTCACTTTGTTGGCGGCGCTCGACACCGTCGTCACCCCCTACAGCGGAGGGCGCCCCGTCGACCGCGGCGAGGCCTCCTGGTGCGCGGACACGCTGATCTGGAGCGACGCCTGCAACCACATCGTGTTCATGGCGCGCTATGCCGCGCAGCTCCATGGTTCCGGCGGGATCGCCTCCGCGCCACCCGCATGGTGGCTCGACCGCAAGGCGATCACATACTTCGAGCTCACGAAGACGATCCACCAACCGGGCGCGCCGGCGAAGAAGGTGACAGTCATCTGGTACCGCGGCGAGATCAGCCGCGTGCTCCTCTACACCAGCTGGGCGGCGCTGTTGGCGGCCGCTTGGTGGGCGATTCGCCGCCGCGACGATCTCTCGTTCCTGGTACTCGCGTGGGCGCTCGGCACGTGGCTCCCAGCCGAGCTCTCACACGCGATCGACAACCGCACGACCTACCTGTACTACATGGTCGTCACGATGCCAGCGCTCTACATCGGCACCGCGCGCCTGCTCGCCTCGAAGCGAATACCGTGGCTCGTCGTCTCCGCGTGGGCCGTAGCGCTGCTCATCGACGGCGCGCTGCTCTACCCGATCCGGACCCTCAGCGGGACCTAACCGAGAGCCGGGCTCGCGGGCAGGCCGACACCCGCGTTGCTCGGGTCGAGCATCTCGAGCGCGAGCGCGGACCAGGCGAAGTCCTCGGCGCCCATGCCGCGTCCGTCGTGGGGGTCGTAGAATTCGCGCAACCCTTCTCGGGCCACCGTTTCCGCGATCGCGCGGGCTAGGGTGGCCGCCGCTTCCGCGTAGCCGAGCCGAACGAGGCCCCGCCAGAGCAGCCATGCGCTGTTCACCCACGCGGGCCCGCGCCAGTACCGGCGCAGGCCGTCGAAGTGCTCGCGCAACGAGAACGAAGGCTCATCGAGGGAGACCGCCGGAGGCGCGACGGCCGTCCAGAAGCGGCGCTCATCCAGGAGGTACTCGACCAGGCGGTTGGCGATCTCCTCGGGGAGATCCGGCAGCGCCAGCGGAGCGAGCGCCGCCCATGTGACCGGGATCCGCTCGGCGATCGCCGGCGCGACCGCGGGTAGGAACAGGCCGCTGCGCTCGTCGTAGAGCCGGGCGATCAACGCCGGTGTGATCGATGGCAGCCCGAGCGCCAGCCGCGAGAGCCCGTGGATCACGTTGGTCAGCACCTCGCAGACGACCGGGCCACCGTCTGCGCGCACCGCGTCGATCCGGAACGCTCGCTCGCGATTGCGGTTCACCAACTCGACGAAGCCCGGCAGGCCCTGCGCGCGATGTCCCCAGATCGGGTCGAACTGCGGCGATGCATCGAGCCCGGACTCGTCGGGCTGGAGGATCCACAGCAGCCCGTCGCCTTCGAGGTCGCGCTCGGCGCTGATCCGCTCGTGATGGGCGACGATCCGTGGCTCGAGCGCCGGATCGCCGACGGCGATCCGCCAGGCGAAGGCGAGCGCGGGCGGCTGGATCGTCGCGGTCATCGCATCGTGGCGATGGATCACGTTGTAGTAGAGCTCGCGTGGCCCGCTGACGGGGTGCTCCCAGAAGATCGTGTGGCCGATGAAACCGTCCGGCCGCGCCGCGGCCAGCAGGGTCTCGAGCTCGGCGCGCGAGCGCGCCGGATCGAGGTGGCGCCACGCGATCGCCGCGAAACAGGAGTCCCAATACCACTGCCACCGATAGCGCCCTGGGCTGGGGCGCGTGTACGCAAACGGCACGCCCTCGCGCTCGCCGACGGTCCAGCTCCCTTCGAGCGTCCGGCGGCAGCGCTCCTCGAGCAGGCTCACGAACCGCAGGTTCGCAAAGCCGTCGGCGGCATGCGCGGCCATAAGCGCGTCTCGAGCGGACGCCAGGCGGGACGACGGGCGCGAAGGCGGGAACTCGTCACGCGACTTCGGGAATGAACGGTTTGAAAGCTCCCATCCCCCCAACCCGAAGAGGTTCCGATGTCCCGCTGGATTTTCGCCGCTGCGATTGCCGCCACTGCCACCTGCCTGGCAAGCACTGCCGCGGCGGCCACCCCCGTCCCCAAGCTCCTCAGTTGCTCCGGCATCGCGCTCAGTCGGCCTGCCGGCACCGTCGTGCTGTCCTGCGCTGACGGCAACACGGAGCTGAAAGGGACACACTGGCGCTCGTGGGGCGCGCACGAAGCCATTGGCAGCACCGACTTCGGAGTCAATCTCTGCACACCCACATGCGTCGCGTCACGGATGCGATTCTTTGCGGCCAGCACGGTGACGCTGCTCGACCCCGAGCGTACGAGCAGGGGTCTCCTGTTCAGCCGTGCGGTGATCGCCTACACGCTCGACGGTCACTCCAGGACGTTCACCGCCTACCTGGCAACCTAGGGCGAATGCCACCGCCGACGGGGGCGAGACCGCTCGACCGATGCCGCTACTCGATCCGATCACCTCGCCCGGGCACGCTCGCGAGCCCGGCGTGAGCGCGCACGCCGATGACGACGCGAGCGCCATCACACGGTCTCTGGCCGATCCTGAGGAGTTCGCTGTGATCTTCGAACGCCACTACGACGAGATTCATCGGTACCTGCGCCGCCGCCACCCCCAGGAAGCGGACGAGCTGGCTGCCGAGGTGTTCGTGTCGGCGTTCGAGGCGCGTGCACGCTACCGCGCAATGGGTGCCTCGGCGCGCCCTTGGCTGTACGGCATCGCCTCAAACCTGCTCGCCAAGCGCCGGCGGACCGAGCGTCGTGCGCTGTGCGCCCACGCGCGCAGCGGCGGCCGCCGGCTCGATCCGGGTGACGAGTACGAGCGGGCACGCGAGCGTGCAGATGCCGAGCGGCTGTCGGCCGCCGTCGCCGGCGCCGTCAGCCGGCTGCGCGGCCCGGAGCGCGACACGCTGCTGCTCTACGCGCTCAGCGACCTGAGCTACGAAGAGGTCGCGTTCGCGCTCGAGGTGCCGGTCGGCACCGTGCGCTCGCGGCTTGCTCGTGCCCGCGCGCGCGCCGGCGGCGAGCTCGTCGGCCTGGCCGGGGAGGAGCCGAGCCATGTCTGAGAAGCCGAGCCGCTTACCGTTCTCGGCGCTGCGAGCGTCGGCTCCGGCGCGCGACGACGAATCCCGCGAGCGCGCCCGCCGGCTGCTCGACGAGCGCATCAGCGCAGCCAAGCGCGCGCAACCTCAGTCGACCGTGCAACACCGACGCTTCCACGCGCCCCGCGGCCGCCTGATCACGCTGCTCGCCGCGGCCACCGTGGTGGCGGGCGCCGGCGGTGCGATCGCGGCGATCCTGACGCGGACCGAACACACCGGGCATCTGCCGGTGTTCACGGCGCAGGGGACGCTCTCGCCGCAGTTTCGCGTCGGAGACCGAGGGCACGGCTATTGCTGGACCTCATCGCTGGCCACCGCAGCAAACGACGCCTATCGCTGCTTCCAGGGCAACGCGATCCACGACCCGTGTTTCGCGCCGAACCCAAAGGCGCGCACGGTGGCGTGCTTCATCGACCCCTGGCACGCGGTCACGCTGCTGCTCTTGACACGACCGCTACCGGCTCACGCGCCCGCGGTGGCAAACGCGCTGCCCTGGGCGATCGAGACCGCTGACGGGCGGCGGTGCGTCTACCTCACGGGCGCCACGGCGCCAATGGGAGGCGAGCGGATCAACTACGGCTGTATCGGCGGCTCCTATCTGATCGGCTCGCCCGACCGCCGCGCCCCCCTGTGGACGATCCGAAGCGCTAACCGCTACGTGCCGGACCAGCCCGGCCATCCCACGCCGATCGGGCGCTTTCCGCTCGTCGCGATAAGGCTGACTGTCCCGTGAGCGTCGCCGCCAACGCGCCGCGCCGGGCGCCTATCCGCCAGCACCCCCGCCTCCGACGCGTCCGCCAAGCCAACCGGCGGCGGCACCAAAGAGGACGCCGACGCTGAGCAGGCTCACACTGCGCAACGGCTTGCGTTGCACCTTTGCCGCGACGCCGCGCGCGGAATGCTGAACCGTTGCCTTCGCCGCCTTCTTCGCGATCCTACGTTCGAGTCTTCTCATCCGGGCCTCCGCAGTCGAGGTTCGTCGTTCCGTTACCCGCAGTTGCCCGTCGAGAACCTCGAGGCTCGCAGCCCCGACCCGGCCCGGCCGCGCTCCGCAGGCTCACGCCACGCCCCTGCGCATGACGCCCGCGTCCGCTGGCGCTCGCGGCCGCCGCGAGCACGCCGCGGCAGCTGCTCGCCTCAGCCGATCGACAGCGTGCTGAGCTTGGCGCTGCTGAGCACGCGCCGGAACTGCTTCGCGATCAGAGTCGCGTAGGCGGCGGACGCAGCGCTCACGCTGCCGATCTCCTCGCCGCTGTTGAAGTTGAGGGAACCGTGCAGCGTGAGGTTCTGCGGCGGGCGCTCGTCGAGGAAGAAGACGGTCATCCAGACCATCGCCGTGTTCTGTTCCTCGGTTCCGCAGCTCACGCGCCGAACGCTCGAGAAGTCGCCCACCCGCTCGCCCGCCTCGAGCACGCGGCCGCCCTCGACCTGCCACAGCCCGCCGACGTCCTGCGTGTTGGTCAAGCCCTCCTGAACGAGCTCCAGTACCAGCGGCATCCGCCCTCCGATCGCTCCCACCCGGTCGCCGACCAGACACGCCGCAGCCGAACCCCCTCAGCGCGGGCGCGCGTGAAATCCTGATCGAGCCCGCTGTTTATCCGCACGCTCGGCGCCGGTCAAGAAAACGTGGGCAGCGGCATGCCGGCCAGTTCTCCCGACATCGGGAGGTTCTCCAGCCCCGCCGGCCCGCGCCGCGACGTGCAGAACCGATCCGAAGCGGCCGTGAACCATCGCCACGGCGCGAAAGCGCGGCCACTACAGTGCATTGGTCCCGTGGCCCGCCAGCGATCCGATGCCGAGCTCCTGGTCGCCTCGCGCGGCGACCCGCGGGCGTTCGGGGAGTTCTACGACCGCCACATCGCGAAGGTTCTCGCTTTCTTCCGCCGCCGCGTGCCCGATGCCGAGCTCGCGATGGATCTGGCCGCGGAGACCTTCGCCGCGGCGCTCGGATCGGTGTCGCGGTATGAGCAGCAGGAGGGACCGGCAACGGCGTGGCTGTTCGCAATCGCGCGGCACCTCTGGTTCGATGCGCTGCGCCGCGGCCAGGTAGAGGACCAAGCCCGCCGTGCACTCCAGATGCAACCACTGGTGATCGACGATGAAGCGATGGCCGTCATCGAACGTGTCGCGGCTGAAGGCGCGCTGGAGTTGCTCGAGGCGCTGCCGGCGGATCAGCGCGACGCCGTGGTCGCGCGTCACCTGGACGGGCGCGACTACGCGGAGATCGCCACTCAGCTGGTCTGTTCGGAGAGCGTGGTGCGAAAGCGAGTCAGCCGCGGCATCCAGGCCTTGCGGCTGACCGCTGTGGAGGAGGGCAATGACTGATCCCCTGAGCGACCTGCGACGCGAGCTGGTCTCGGCGGCCTGGCGCGAGTCGCAGCGGGCACCCGCAGCCGGCGGCCATCGGAGACGCTCAGGGTCGGCCATCCACGGCGGGCGGCGCGCCCGACTGGGGTTGGTGCTCGTCGTCGTTCTCGTGCTCGTCTCGGCGACGGCAGTTGGCGCCAACCAGCTGTTCGGCCCGCCGGTGCGCGCGCGCGTCCTGCCCGCCGGCGGACGCCCGGCATCGGGGTCCGTCGTGTTCGCACCGCTGCGGGTGTCCGATCCAGCGGGTGGGTTCCCGTGGGGGGTGCGCTTCTATCTGCCGCGCCAGGCGTCCGGTGCCAGCGGCGCGGTGCGCTGCCTGCAGTACGGGCGGGTCGCCGGCAACACGCTCGGCGTGCTCGGCGAGGACGGCGCATTTGGCGACGACGGACAGTTCCACGCGCTGCCTGTCGAGCGGCTCGCGGGGTGCATCGGCAGCGCCAGCTCTTCCGAGTCGGCGGTGCTCGTGCCGGCGAGCGGGTTCTCGGGTCCGGGATCGTGTACGCCACCGCTCCTCGCGCCGCGCGAATCCCTCGGTCGCGCGCGACGGGTTTCGGCCAAAGAATGCTCGCCTGCCGCCGTTCGCCTCGTCGTCTACGGCGTCGCCGCGCCCGGGACCCGGACCGCGCGTCTGCGGAGCGCCGCCGGCACCGTGACCGAGCACCTGGTGGCAGCCGACCACGGCGCCTTCATCTTCGTGCTCCCGGCGAGCGCTGAGCTCTCCGGTCGCGTTCGTCTCGAGTTCGGCCGCTGATCCCTCCGCCGGTCACAACTTCGCGGCCGCTTCGATACCAGTCATATGGAGGCGGCACAGTCAGCGGAGGTTCTGGTGCTCCCGAAGGCGCCTTCGCGGTCCGCGCATGTGTCCGCGGAGCGGCCCGCAGGGCTGCAGGCGCTCAGCCTCCCGGCTCCCGGCACGATCTCCGTCTCGGCCGTGGGCTGGACACCGGGCGGGCCGCTGCACGTGCGCCGCTGGGTTGCCTGCGGCAAGCGCCTGGTGGCGGTGCGTAGCGCGAGCAGCTGGTGGATCGGCGACTGGATGCGCTACGGCAACGCCCAATACGGCGAGAAATACGGCGCCGCGTCGCTCGCGACCGGCTACGACCGCCAGACCCTGATGAACCTTGCATACGTCGCGTCGCGCTTTCCCGTCGAGCGCCGGCGGCCCGGCGTCTCCTGGAGCCACCACGCCGAGCTGGCGGCGCTGCCCGAGGCCGAGCAGGAGGCGTGGCTCGACCGCATCGAACGCGATCGGCTGTCGGTCAGGAGCCTTCGCGAGGAGACGCGGCGGCAGCTCAGCGCACGTCGTCGTGCCCACCGGCGCGGCGACGCCGAGGTCGAGCTGGCCGGGGGGCACGATCAGGCCTGCCCGCACTGTGGCCGCCCGATGAGCGCAGCCGAAGCGATGCGCGCGCCCGTGCGCAGGGCGACCGCGCTCGCGGCCGGCACGCCGTTGCGCTCGTCGAGCGCCCGAACGCAGCTGCGCGGGGAGTTCGAGCCGCCACTGTCGGTCCTGTAGACGCGGACCCCGATGACACCGCGGGGCAGATTCTTGACGACCGTCACCGCCGGGCCCTAGGTTGCAGCCGCCGGCTGGCGCGACACCACGGCGCGGACGGATAACGGACATGACCAACCCCCTCAGCAATAGCTCACCTCGGCGACGCGTCCGCGCGCTGAGCCCGTTCACCGTCGCGCTGGTCGCAGCCGGGACGCTGGCGGCGAGCTTCGCCCTGCTGGCGATGCGACCGCCCTCCGACGCCTCGGCCTGGAACCAGGCATACAACTGCGAGTCGTTCGTCGGACGCGCAACGTGCAACCTGACCGCCGGCAGCTGGCACAACATCACCAACGTCGGCGGCTCGAACTACACCGTGGCCGGCGACCTGTGCGTCGAATACGGGGGCATCTGGGGCGGCTACACGTGCTTGATCAACGGCTATTCGCTCGTCGTCTGCAACTACACCTACCCCTACTCGCCGGTTTACGCCTACGGCATCAGCCTGACCCAGTACGGAGACAACGACAACATCTCGGGGCACGAGGATGACAACAGCACCTGCAGCTGAGACGACTCGCGAGCCGCGTCGCAACTCGTGCGTGCCGCGCGAGACCGACGGGCGGGGTTGGCGATGAGAGCTCTACGCGCCGGCCGGCGAACCGCGGTTCGGCGATCGATCCAGCTGCTGGCCGTGATGGCCGGCTCGGCCGGGGTTGCCGCTGTCACGAGCGCCGCGCTGGCCACTCCTCAGCACCACTTCAGGGTGCGTCCGCTGGCACGCGCGTTCGCCGTGCTGGGCGAGGCGCACCGGGCGCTCGCCGACGCTGCGCCGGCGGAGCCGATCGGCGGCGCCAACTCGACCGTGCTTGCCGATAGCTTCGCCACCGGTGACAGCGTCTATGTCGCGACGATGACTGACGGTGACATCTGCATCGTCGATCAGGAGCCGGCCGCCCCCGCCGGGGCTGCCCCGAGCAGCACCAGCGATCAGCAGCCGGCCGCCCCCGCCGCGGCAGCGCCGAGCAGCACGAGCGGGCTGATGGCGGTTGGCTGCTCGCATCCGGGTCCCGCCGAGCAGACGGGGATGGCGCTGGTCGCACCGTCCGCGGTCGGCTCCAGCGCCCGCATCACGCTGCTCCTGCCAAACGGCGTGCAGAGCGTCACGTTCACCCGGGCTGACGGCACCACGGTCCACCAGGCCGTCGTCAACAACGTCGCGCAATACGCGGCGCCCGATCTGGCGTCAGCCAGCTACGTGACGCCCAGCGGCCAGGGCGTCACCGACAGCGCGGCCCCGAGCGCCGGCCCGGCGCTGAGCGCCGGCTCCTAGGCCGGCGCCAGGCCGAGCTCCGCGCGACCGCTAGGCGGCCGCGCGCTCGAGCTGCGCGTCCGGGTCGCCGGCGACCAAGCGGACCGGCCGCTCCGTTCCCGACACGACTGCGCTGCTCGCGCGGCGCGCGAGCGGTCGAAGCACCACCAGCGTGACCACGATGCCCGCCAGGATCGAGCCGGCGCCGATCGTGAAGGCGAGGTGGTAGCCGCTGACGAGCGAGCTCGCGACCGACTGGCCGTGCGCCTCGAGTGCGGTCGAGTGGTTCGTGGCGATCGTCCCGAGCACGGCGAGGCCGAGCGCGGCGGCGACCTGCTGGGACACGTTGACGATGCCGGAACCGAGCCCGGCGTCAGCGGGCGGAACGTCGGCCATCGCGATCGTCAGCAGCGGTGTGAACGAGCTGCCGGCTCCCAGGCCCATCGCGAAGAACGCGATGAAGATCGTCGGGAAGAAGCTCGTGTGGACGCCCGTGGTCACCAGCAGCGCGAGCCCGCCGATCATCGTGGCCAGGCCGGCGAGCAGCAGCCTCATCGAGCCGAAGCGGGCGATCAGCCGCGCGGTCACGCCGAGCGAGAGCGTCCCGACGGTGAGGGTGAAGGGGAGGAAGGCGAGTCCGGTCTGCAACGCGGTGTAGTGGAGCACGTGCTCGAGGTAGAGCGTGCCGAGGAAGAACATCGAGAACATCCCCGTGACGAGGAACCCACGCACCACGCTCGAGCCGACGAGGCCACGCAGGCGAAGGATCCGCAGAGGCATGATCGGGTTGGCGATCCGCGCTTCGACGGAGAGAAAGACGCCCATCAGGACGATCGCCAGGGCGCCGAAGCCGAGCACCTGAATCGATCCCCAACCGTGGCTGGTGGCCTGGACGATCGCGTAGACGGCGGTCATCAGCGAGGCCGTCACCAGCACCGAGCCGAGCCAGTCGACGCCGCCGGCGAGCCCGCCGCCGGCATCCTGGGGGATCAATGTCCTGCCAAGCAGGAAGGTCGCGACGCCGATCGGCAGGTTGACGAAGAAGATCCAGTGCCAGCTGAGCGCCTGCGTGAGCGCTCCGCCGGCGAGCAGCCCGAGTGAGCCGCCGGCGACGGCGACGAAGACGTAGGCGCTCATCGCCTTGGCGCGGTCGCTCGGCAGCGGAAACTCGGTGACGACGATCGCGAGGATCACCGAGACCGCGAGCGCGCCGCCGACGCCCTGGATGAAGCGGGCGGCGATCAGCAGGCCCTGGTTGGGCGCGAAGCCGCAGAGCGCCGAGGCGATCGTGAAGACGGCGACACCGGCGAGGAAGACTCGTTTGCGCCCGACCAGGTCACCCACGCGCCCGGCGAGCAGCAGGAAGCTGCCGAAGGTGATCAGGAAGGCGTTGATCACCCAGGTCAGGTTGCCCTGGCTGAAGTGGAGATCGTGCTGGATCGACGGGAGCGCCACGTTCACGATCGTGGTGTCGAGGACGATCATCAGCTGCGCCAGGCATACGACGACCAGCGCGAACCAGCGGCGGCGGTCGGCGGTCACGGCGGGGAGGGCGATTGTGTTCATCTGCTGAGTCCCAACTGTTGAGGCGTGCAAGGGCCGGTGCTAAAGTGGAGGCAGCCTCCACGAGAAATGGAGGTTGCCTCCGGAACTATACGGAGGTACACTCCGGTTTGTCAAGCCGATTTGCGAGAGCCCCTCATGAGCGCCACCGAAACCATCATCGACCTCACCGCCCACCGCCCCAGGCGCGCCGACGCGCTGCGCAACTACGAGAAATTGGTCGCCGCGGCGCGCGAGGCATTTGCCCAGGACGGGCCGTCGGCGTCGCTTGAGGAGATCGCGCGCCGAGCCCAGGTCGGGATCGGCACGCTGTACCGGAACTTCCCGAACCGCCAGAGCCTGCTCGAAGCCGTCTATCTCGACGAGCTCGAGGCCGTCTGCCGCTCGGCCGCCGACTTCGCCGAGCTACCGCCGTGGGATGCCTTCGTATCCTGGATGCATCGCTTCGTGGACTACCTCGGCACCAAGCAGGCGCTCGCGCAGGAACTGCTGAATTACGTGGACCGCGACGCGGTCCTATTTAAAAGCTGTCGTAGCGAGCTCTACGCCGCCGGCGAGCCGCTGCTCGCCCGTGCGCAGGAGGCCGGCGTCGTTCGTCCCGACACGAACCTGATCGAGATCATCCAGATGGTCGGGGGGATCGCGAAGATTCCCTCGGTGGCGCCCCAGCAGATCGACCACATACTCGACATGGCGCTCGACGGCCTGCGCCACAGCCCGCCGGGCCCCTAAGCGCCTGTAGGGGCGTGCGCAACGTGCGGCCAGCCTCGCGCGTGGGAGCGTCACCGGCGGCTAAACTGCTCGATCACCGTCGTCCAGCGATTGCCTGAGGGGGTATCGACAATGAGTCGCCGGATTTGCTCGCTGTTGCTGATCGCGGCGGCAGGCGCCGCGCTGGTTGCGGGCTGCGGGGGCAGCGGCAACTCGAGCGCCACGACAACCGCGACGACGACCAGCAGCGCCGCGAGCACCCATAGCGGCGCCGCGACCACGCAGACGCAGACCTCGAGCACCCCGACCGCAACGATCCCGAGCCAGGGCTCGGCCGCTGGCGCCGTCACCGCCTACTGCAAGAGCGTGCTGTCGGTCGCGCAGGCCCACCTGACCTCGGCCCAGGTGAACGAGTTCAAGCAGTACTGCGCGGCGCTGTCACACGAGAACGCGACGCAGATCAAAACCTCGGTCAAGGAGCTCTGCACGACGATCCTCAAGGGCAGCCTGCCCGCGTCGGAGCGCTCCCTGGCTGCTGCGGAGTGTGCCAAGTTCTAGAGCGCGCGCGGGGCCGGAGCGGGTACGCGCCTGCCGCCGCCGCACGCAGTCGCCTACGCTGACTCTGCGATGCCGATGCCCTGGTCACGCAAGCCACGCACAGAGCGCTCTCCGGCCGTCTCCGTCGCCGATCCGCGTTTCGAGGACTGGGAGACGGTCGGCACGTTCGAGGACCAGACGACGGCGATCGCCTGGCGGGACCAGCTGCGCGGCATGGGGGTCGACGCAAGCTGCACGGCCGACCAGCCGCTCGACCGCTTCGGCCGCGGCGACATCTACCTCGTCGTGCCGCCGAACCAGTGGTCGCGTGCCAACGAGATCGTGGACAACCTCGACTTCTAGGCGCTGGCGCCGGCGCGCCGGGCGAGCGCTCCCCGCTACGCGAGCTCCGCAGCCACACGGCGCGCGCTGACAAGAACGGTCTCGTAGCGCATCTCGAACGAGCCGCCGAGAGCGTCGACCTCCTCGCCGAGCGCGGCAAGCAGCCGCCCGCGCCGCTGCGGTTCGAGCGTGCGGTACACGCTGTGCGTGCTGATGAGCTCGAGCCACGACTCGGTGGTGCAGAGCCGGCGCCACGGGAAAGCCGTCACCGCCGGGGAGCCGAACGCGCCGGCGCTTTCGAGGCCGGCCAGCGTCTCGTGCACCACCATCCCCCGCCGCTCGAGAGCCGCCGTCTCGCTGCCAAGGCCGGGAGCGAGACGATCGAAGATCGGATCGAGCCGCTCGCGCACGTCTTCGGGCGGGTCGCCGCGATTCCAGAACAGAGCGATTCCTCCTCCCTCGCGAAGCGCGGCGGCGGCTCGCACGGCACCGGCCCGAGGCTCGATCCAATGCCAGGCCTGAGCGCTGATCAGCAGGTCGAACCGGCGTTCACCCGGATCCCAGAGCTCGAACCGCGCGACGTCGACCTCGAGGCCCTTGGCTCGCGCCAGCTCGGCCATGCGCGCGTCGACCTCGACCCCGAGCACCTCGCACCCGCGTGCGAGCAGCAGCGCGCCGGCCTTGCCGGTACCACAGCCGACGTCCAGGGCGGTCCGAGGGCGATCCGCCATCAATGCGTCGATCAGCGCCGGCGGGTAGGACGGGCGGGCGCGATCGTAGAGCTCGGCGACGGCGCCGAATGACTCGGCTCGCGTTCGGTCCTCAAACGTTCCGGACCCACTCACGCCGGCCGCCACAGGAACATCGAGGCTCGCACGGTCCCGGTCGCGCCGAGCGCGGCCACCGCCTCCGCCACGCCGGGATAGTCGGGGTGGCCGTAGTCGTCGAAGACGACCAGCGCGCCGGGGGCCAGCGCGGGCCTCCAGACGGCGATCTGGGCGAGCGTCGGATCGCGCTCGTGAGAGCTGTCGACGAACAGCAGCTCGACGCCGCGGACATCGCCCGGGCCATCTTCGGCGGGCGCCGTGACGAACTTGATCCGCGCTCGCACGGAGTCCGGCACGAGCGCCAGGTAGGGGGCGCGCTCCCGCTCGAGGATGTCGTAGCTGAGGATCGTGCGGTTTGGGTCCGCGAGGGCAAGCGCGATCGTCGTCCAAGCCGTGCCGGTACCGAGCTCGACCAGCACGCTGCGCCCGGCGGCCGCGTCGAGCAGGGTTGCGAGCTTCGCTGGGCGCAGCGCACTCTGGAGCGAGAAGGCATCAGCGGTCTGGCGCGCGACGCGCCGCGCGCGCAGGTTGAACAGCGCGACGCGCGGCGGGAGACGCCGCAGGGCGGCCGCCGCAAAACGCCACTCCGAAGCCGCGGCCACCGCCTCAGACCGCGAGCTGCGGGCCGGACCGGCCTGCTGGCGGGAGCCATCCATCCATCGCCCTATTCAACCACCGCGGGCGCGGGCGGCGAGCCGGGATTGCCCGAAGGCGCGCAGATCGCGTCCGAACGGCGGCGCGTCCTGCTCAGACCCCGACCGTCAACGTTTCGGGGAATGTCAGCACCGGGTCGGCGGCGCAGGCGGCGCACGCGCCGTTGCGCGCGTGGTCGTCGAAGTGGTCTCCGAAAGCTCGCAGCGCCGAGCTGACGAAGTGGGCGAGCCCGTTGGGGTGATGGCAGGCGCCGCGACCGGGAAGCTCGGTGGTCCATCTGGTGAGGTCGGCGAACGCGGCGCGCGTACCCCTCCCCTCGGCGATCCCGTGCAGCGTCCGCGCGATCGCCGCGGATCCGTGGACGCATGGGCCGCACTGGCCCGCAGTTTCGGTTGCGAGGTAGATCGCCACGCGAACGGTCTCGGCGACCGGGCACGAGCTGGCCGGTAGTGCGACGACGGCGCCGCAACCGAGTCCGCCACCGTGCCGCGAAAGGCCCGCGTTGGAGAGCTCCAGCTCGCCGAGTGCCGCCGGGGGCAGCCACGAGCCGAAGTAACCGCCGATCAGGACACCGGCGATCTGGGAGCTCAGGCCGCCGGCCGCGGCAAGCAGCCCCGGCAGCGGGGTGCCGCACTCGATCTCGTACACGCCGGGAAGTCGCACGGCGCCGGCGAGGGTCACCAGCCTCGATCCCGGCTCGGCGTCGGTCCCGAGCTCGCGGTACCAGTCGGCCCCGTAGCGCGCGAGCAGCGCCAGGTTGGCGAGCGTCTCGACGTTCTGGATCAACGTCGGCCGTCGACTCACACCTCGGTCGGTGGGGCGCGGCGGAACGAAGGTGGGTTTCGCGGGGCCGCCGTTGAGCTGCGAGACGAGCGCTGTCTCCTGGCCGCTCAGGAATCGCTCCTCGGCCGCGAACAGCGCGAAGCGGACTCGATCGCTGCGAGCGGCGCGCCGTTCATCGAGGGCCAGCTCAAGGCTGCTTCGGGCGTCGAGGTTGGGCGCTTCGAAGGCGATGATGGCCTCGTCTGCTCCGACCGCGCGCGCGGCGATCGCCGCGCCGTCGAGGACCAGGTGCGGCAGCTCGCGCATCAGCAGCGCGTCCTTCGCGCTGATCGGCTCACTCTCGCAGCCGTTGGCGACGACGATCGCCCGGCCGCGGGCGGCACGCACGGCCCGAAGCTTCGTCGCCGTCGGGAACGCGGCGCCGCCCCTGCCGCGCAACCCGGCGCGCTCGACCAGATCAACGATCTCGCCGGGACCGAGCTCGCGCGACGCCGGCAGTGGCCCATGAGCTTTGAGGTGGCGCTCCAGCCCGAGCATCTCGCCGTAGGAGAGGGCACTGAGCAGCCGGGGCAACCCGACGCTCGGACGGGCCGTCGCCAACGCCATCACGATCCTCCCGACACGGCAACCGGAGCGGCCGGCGTCTGGGCCGGGGCCTGGCTCGGTTGGGCGAGGGTCGATCCCGAGTCGCTCACCGGGGCCTGCTGAGCCGGCGTTGTCTGGGCCGGCGTCGTCTGAGCGGGCGTTGTCTGAGCGGGCGTTGTCTGGGCCGGTGTCGTCTGGGCGGGCGTTGTCCGAGCGGGCCCCGTTTGGGACGGCGTCGTCGAGGTCTGCGTACGGCCGCCACTGCCGGGGGCGACGCCCCGCGTCGAGCGCCGCGCCGCGGCGGATCGCGCCGCGCCGCCCTGCTCGCGGGGAAGGCTCAGCGAAGGCCGCGCGAGCGCTCGAGAAGAGGCCACGCTCGAGGCAGCGTGGCCATGGAAGCCCTGCGCGGCGAGCACCGCAAGGCCGCCCGTCAGCGCGACGGCGGCGGCGGTGATGCCGCGGGTGATCGCGGAGATCCTCCGGAGCCCTGCATCCCGAGCCCTGACCGCCCGCCTCAGGGCGAGCTCTGCGCGATCGGTCTGCACGCGGCGTGTCGGTCGCGTTCTCAACGCCTCCACTCCCCGGACCGCATCGCTTGATCGGCTCGAACGCCCATTGCCATCGATTGTGTCGTCGCTCTTCCAAATCCTGCTAAGCCGCGCGTGAGAAGACGCTCATCAGGCGGGCGCGATCTGTGAGCGTGCTCCCACGCGGTCGCGGCGCGACCGGTGCCGACGCCGCCTTCAGTGGAGGTGACGGTGGACGTGATCCCAGACGCCGAAGCGCGATTCGAAGGCGAGCGCGAGCACCAAGCCGCCGACCAGCGCGGCTGCCAACGAGATCGCTCGCCCCCCGCGCCCGGCCCCGAGGTCGTCCCAGGGGCGATCGGACCCACCCGACGCGCGCAGCGCCGACGGGAGCTCGGCGAGGTGACCGAGGACGTGCAGCGCCGTGAATGCGATCCAGACGATGAAGCTGACCTTGTGCAGGGGAAGCAGCGTGCCGCGCGAGCCGGGGCCTGCGAAAAGCAACGCAACGCCGCTCGCGAAGACGACGACTGTCGAGATGGCGACGATCGGCGCGATCGCCCGCATGATCGCGGGCGGCGGCCCCTTGGCGCGGTAGCGCGGGTCGGAGGTGTAGTAGCGGGCGAAGCGATAGCCGGTGCTCGACAGCTTCAGAGCGACCGGCCCGAGCAGCAGCATGCCGAGGAACATGTGCTCGTTCAACAGGCCACCGATCCGCACGATCGTCACACCGAGCGCCGCCAGCAGCACAAGCAGGACGACGCCGGTGGCAGCGGTCAGCTGCTCGTTGCCCGAGGTTCCGCCGCCGAACAGCCGGTCGCCGCGCGAACGGCCGGCTGCACTGGGTGTCGCGGCTCGATCGGTGCGTGCGGATTCGGCGCGCCAGGCCACGCCACGAGTTTCGAAAGTGCGGCTAAGCGCGCGCTCAGCCGCGCGTGAGAATGCGCACAGGCTGGCGCTGCCGGCGGCGACAGCGGCCGCCGTCGAGCGTGCCGTGGCGAGACCGCCTCGCCGCCGTCCCTCGTGCCGAGGAGGCTACCCCGCCGTGCCCCAGGCCGCCTGCTCCGGCTGGCCCGAGAGCCAGTCGGGCGGGCGCGTCCTGGCGGCCGCGAGATCGAGCGCCGCCTCCATCAACCTGCCGGAGGCGAGGACGTGTTCGCGGGCGAGCATTCGGGCACCCTCCGGGCTGCCGGCGGCGATGGCTTCGCGAATCGCTCGGTGTTGGAGGTCGTTGCGCGCGAACAGCTGGTCAAGCTCGCCACGAGCGCTCCAGACGTGTTCGCCGATGAAGGTGCGCCGCGCGCTCTTGGCCAGCTGCTCGACACGCGGGAGCGCCGCGACGTCGTAGATCACATCGTGAAAGGCGTGGTTGGCGGCCATCCAGACCACCACCATCGAGGGGCTGCCGAGGTCGCCGTCACGCATCTGCGCCCGCAGCTCGAGCGTCAGTTGCGCGAAGCGGTTTTCGGCGTCGTCCAATCTGGCGAGATCCTCGGGCGTCATGCGGGGCACGGCATGCGCCGTCGCGAGACCCTCGAGTTCAGCGCGTATGAGGAATGCCTCGCGGAGCTCGGCCGAGGAGATCGAGCGCACGCGGGCCCCGCGGTTGGGCAGCGCCGTGACGAGCCCGAGCGCCTCCAGCCGCTGGAGCGCCTCCCGCACCGGCGTTCGGCTGACCCCGAAACGCTCGCAGACGTGCTCCTGCCGAAGCACCTGACCCGGGGGAATCGCGCCGGAGACGATCTCATCCTCGAGCGTCTGGGCGACCTCGTCGGCCTTTGTCGTAAGGACCGGCACGGCTCAAAGATAGCAGCCGCTCCGACGGCGAACGGGATCCAGAACTGAACCGTTTTCAACCAGCGATCGCCGGGTATCCCCGATAGGTAGGCATTTGACAGCGCGTCGTCTAATAACCTAGGATCCAAGTCAGGTAATCTTGGATCCAAGGAGGCTCCGTCGCATATGACCACCGAACCGCTCATCCAACGCCCGTATTCCGACGATGACGTCGAACGGCTGCGCGGCTCGGTAGCCATCGAACACACGCTCGCGCGCCGTGGTGCGCTGCGCCTGCGGTCGCTGCTCGAGCAGGAGGACTGCGTTTCCGCGCTCGGGGCGATGACCGGCGGACAGGCCGTCCAGATGGTCAAGGCGGGCCTCAAGGCGATCTATCTCTCCGGCTGGCAGGTTGCGGCCGACGCCAACCTCGCCGGCCAGACCTACCCCGATCAGAGCCTCTACCCGGCGACGAGTGCGCCGACCCTGGTCAAGCGGATCAACAACGCGCTGCTGCGCGCCGACCAGATCGCGCACGCCGAGGGTGACGACTCGGTCGACTGGTTCGCGCCGATCGTCGCCGACGCGGAGGCCGGCTTCGGTGGGCCGCTGAACGCCTTCGAGCTGATGAAGTCCTTCATCGAGGCGGGCGCCGCCGCCGTCCACTTCGAGGATCAGCTCTCATCCGAGAAGAAGTGCGGCCACCTCGGGGGCAAGGTGCTGGTGCCGAGCTCGCAGTTCGTGCGAACGCTCGTCGCGGCACGCCTAGCTGCCGACGTGCTCGACGTGCCGACCCTCCTGGTTGCGCGAACCGACGCCCTCTCCGCATCGCTTCTGACGAGCGACATCGACGAGTCCGACCGGCAGTTCGCGACCGGCGAGCGCACACCGGAGGGCTTCTTCCGCGTCCGCGACGGAATCGACGCGGCGATCGCCCGCGGCCTCGCCTATGCGCCGTATGCGGAGCTGCTGTGGTTCGAGACGGCGACGCCGGACCTCGAGCAGGCGGAGGCGTTCGCCGGCGAGATCCACCGGGCCCACCCCGGCAAGCTGCTGGCCTACAACTGCTCGCCGTCCTTCAACTGGAGCCGCCATCTGACCGAACGCCAGATCGCGACGTTCCAGAGCGACCTGGCCAAGCTCGGCTATCGCTTCCAGTTCGTCACGCTCGCCGGCTTCCACGCTCTGAATGCGTCGATGTTCGAGCTCGCTCAGGGCTATGCCGCCAACGCGATGAGCGCCTACGTCGAGCTGCAGGAGCGCGAGTTCGCGCTCGAGCCCGACGGCTACACCGCCACCCGCCACCAGCGCGAGGTCGGCTCCGGCTACTTCGACCAGGTGCTCGAAACGGTCACCGGCGGCACCGCCTCGACGATGGCGCTGCGCGGCTCGACCGAGGAGCAGCAGTTCGAAGCAGACGTCGCGCGCTCGTAAGGCGACCGCCGGCCACGTCGCGCCACCGCGCGCCGGCGACAGCAACCTGACGCCCATCGGCCACAATGACGCCGATGGGCGTCGATTCGCCGGCAGCAGGCGAGCGTTGATGGAGCCGCGCGACGTTCGGCTCCCCCCGAGCTGGCCGAACGGCTGGGGCGACGCGCTGAGTCGCTCGCCGGACTCGGCTCCCTCCAGGCCGACTGCGTCGAACTCGAACCGGAGCACGCGGCTGCGCTCACCAGCCTTGCCGGCCGGCTCGCCAACAACTACCCCTACGGCGACCCCCACTACGCCGGGCAGATGCTCAAGCCGCCACACCCGCTCGCCTGGGCGGCGTACGCGACGGCGATGCTGCTCAACCCGAACAACCATGCGCTCGACGGAGGCCCGGCCACGGCCGAGCTGGAAACCGAAGCGGTCGAGGCGATCGCGGCGATGTTCGGCTACCGCGAGCACATCGGGCACCTGACCTCCTCCGGCACGATCGCGAACCTCGAGGCGCTGTGGGTCGCGCGCGAGCTTCACCCCGATCGGGCCATCGTGTTCGCTGAGAACGCCCACTACACGCACGCGCGGATGTGCCGCCTGATCGGCGCGCAGGCCGACCAGGTCGCGCAGGACGAGCTCGGCCGAATCGACCTCGCGGCGCTCGAGCGGCGCCTGCGCCAGGGCGGCGTCGGGACGGTCGTGGCGACGCTGGGGACGACCAGCCTCGGCGCACTCGACCGGCTCGAGGAGATTGTCGAGCTCTGCTCAGACCACGGTGCCCGCGTGCACGCGGACGCGGCCTACGGCGGGTTCTTCGCGCTGCTCGCCGACGGCGGCGATCCGGGCGTCGACCCGGCGCCCTTCGCGGCGCTGAGGCGAGCCGACTCGATCGTCGTCGATCCGCACAAGCATGGCCTTCAGCCATACGGCTGCGGCTGCGTGCTGTTCGCCGATCCCGCGGTCGCCGGCCTCTACACCCACGACTCCCCCTACACCTACTTCACCTCGCGCGAGCGCCACCTTGGCGAGATCAGCATCGAGTGCAGTCGCGCCGGCGCCGCGGCCGCCGCGCTGTGGACGACGCTCCAGGCGCTGCCGCTCACGCGCGAGGGACTCGGGGCGGAGCTCGCCCACTCGCGCCGTGCGGCGCAGGCCTACGCCGGGGCGCTGGCGGATCGCGGCTGCGCGGTCGTCGTGGCGCCGGAGCTCGACATCGTCTGCCCCTTCCCTCCCCTCGCCCGAACGTCGGAGATCGCCAGCCGCTGCGAGCTGGCCTTCGACTCGCTCGCGCAGGCGGGCTGGCACGTGGCCAAGCTGCGCGTGGCGAGCGATTGGCTGCTGCGCTCACATCCCGCGGATCGAGCGCGACAGCGACGAGGTCACCACGCTGCGAATGGTCCTGATGAAGCCAGGCCACGCGGCGATCGTCGACGAGCTCGCAGCCGCGGTGTGCGAGCACCTGAACCGCGCCTGAGGTCGCCGCCGCGTCCGCGCCCGCGCGGGGAGCCCGCCCCGGGGTCAGTCGCGCCCGCGCCGCTCAGATGTTGTACGCGGGTGTGAGACAGGTCGCTTCGGTGAAGCCGGGGTTCGTTCCGCCGAGCACCGCGTCGGCCGGGGAGCCGCCACCCGCACCCGCCAGAGCGGGGTTCAATGATGTGAGGAAGCTCGCCACCGCCGTGGTGTCGGTAGGCCCACCGTTGTAGTTCTCGATCGCGAACGTACTCGCAGACCCGACCTGCTCGGCTTCGATCCCGTAGGTGGCGCTGCCGGTGCCCGCCGCGGTGACGGTGTTGTCGCTCGCATTCATGCACAGCGTGCCGCCGTCCCCGTCGGCGCCCGAGGCGACCGTCACGCCGTTCTGCGAGGCGGCCGATGCCATCGCCACCGTGTTGTGGGTCAGCGTGAGCGCCAGCGAACCGGGTCCCGACGTCTGCACGTCGATCCCGGTCCCCGTGCCGATCTGCTCGATCGTGTTCTCAGAGACCTCGGCCAGCAGCGGGCCGTTGACGTTCGACGAGGACGTCACGCTGATCCCGTCGCCCGTCGCCGATCCCGAGTCGGCGGTGCCGGCGGCGCCGATGCTGTTGCCGTCGATGAAGCCGGAGGCGTATCCGGCATAGGCGATCGAGATCGCCGTGCCCCGCGCTCCGTCGATCGTGTTGTTGATGATGTTGAAGCTGTCCGACGTGAGCGAAGAGCTGTTGTCGACCAGGATGCCGGCCGCGCCGGTGCCGCTGATCGTCGAAGCGTTCACGGCCACCGCTCCGGCTCCCGAGGCGTCGATTCCGTTGCCCGCGCTCGCGGTGATCGTGGCGCCCTGGACTGTCAACGCGGCGGCACCGACGGCGTCGATGCCGTCCCCCCCGGCGTTTGAGATCCCCACGCCACCCTCGAGCCGGACGGAAGCTCCCGCCGCGACGCTCACGCCGTCCCCGGTCGCGTCGGCGACGCTCACCCCGTCGACCACGTCGCCATCGGCGAGCGTCAGGCCGGCGCCGGCGCCGTTGGTGATCACGGGGTTCGAACCCGACGCGGCGAGCAGCTGCTCGGAGTCGACGGTGAGACCCTGGGATTGGCCGTCGAGCGTCTGATCGGTGGTCAGCGTCAGGCCACCCGTGTAGTCGGTGCCGCTGCCGTAGATGAAGATCACGTCGCCCGCGGCGGTGACCCCGCCCGCCTCGACGCCCGCGAGCGAGTCAAACGGCGCCACAGAGCTGCCGTTCCCGCCGCCGGGGGCCGCGCTGTTCACGTACCAGACGCGGGTGGTGTCGAAGCTGATCGTCGCGGTGGCCTGCGCGCTGGCTCCCTCGCTCGAGTCGACCGTGTAGTCGAACGTGTCGGTGGGACCGTCGAAGCCGACCGGGGGCTGGTAGGTGAAGCTGCCGTCGGAGGTCATCGTCACCGTTCCTCCCTGGCTCGTCGAGATCGTCCCCGGCGAGGTGGTGAGCGTCCCGCCGCCCGGGTCGATATCGGCGTTCAGGGCGCTCTGCCCGTTGAGGTAGACCTCCGGCCCGCTGCCGGGCGAGCCGCCGACCGCCAGTTCGGTGTTGCCGATCGCGCCGGCGAATGTCTGCGAGTAGACGACCGGCGGCTGCGCGCCGACGTTGATCGTCACGGCGATCGTGCCCGAGTCCTGCCCGGAGGAGTCGACCGCCTCGAAGCTGAAGCTGTCGGCGCCGGAGAAGCTCGGCCGGGCCGTGTAGCTGAACGAGCCGTCGGCGTTCAGCGTCAGCGTCCCGCCCGAGGGACCGGATACGAGCTTGGCCTGCAGGCCGCTGCCGATGTCCCCAGTCAGCACGCCTGGAGCGTCGACGCTGAGCGTGCCGGCGAGCGGCACGGCGTAGGCGCCGACGCCGATCGCGACCGGCGTCACGTGGATCGTCACGGTCGCCGGGACGGAGCTCTCGCCGGCGGAGCTGACGGTCCGGTAGGTGAAGGAGTCGTCGCCCGAGAACCCCGTGTCGGGCGTGTAGCGGAACGTGCCGTCGCCCTTCAGCGTCAGGGCGCCGTGCTTGGTCGTGGTGACGACCGCCGCGGTCAGCCCGCCGTCGTGCTCGCCGGTCAACACGCCGTCCCCGCCGACGCTCAGCGTCTCATCCGCCGCAACGCTGTAGCTGGCGTCGTCGGCGCTCGGGATCACGTTGACCGTGATGCCCGCCGTCGGCAGGTCGGTCGGAAAGCTCACCGTCGCGCCGTTGGCGCTCGAGCCGCCGGTGTAGACGCAGCGGGTCTGATGCGTGCGGACGGTGCGGTGGTGCTTGTGGACGGTGATCGTGATGCGCTGCTTGGTGTAGTGCAGCCGGCACTTTGCCGAGGGATTCTTCAGCGTGTAGAAGGCGGGCGTGCTGACCGCCGGCTTGCTCGCCGAGCTGCTCTTCGAAGGCTTCTTATGAGACGCGGCAGACGGCGCGTGCCAGCCGGACGCGGAGGTGCCGGGACGCTTGCCCGAGGCCGCCGCGGTGCCCGCGTTGATGCCGATCACACCGATCAGCACGGCGGCCGCGCCGATCGCGCCCGGGCGGGTCAGCAGGCGAGGAAGACGCGCGGCGCTCATGCGCGATCAACATCGTCTTTTCGCCCGCCGCAACTTGAGGAATGGACATCTAGGCAACGGAAAAACCACGCGGCTGGACGGGGCGTGGATGCGGGCGCGAAAGCGCGCCGTCCGTCGCGCCCGGCGCGACGCCTGGCCTGCGCACTCGCACGCCACTGCGCGCGAGGCGCGCGCAGCTCCTCGCAGCCGCTCAGTCGCCGGCGCCGGCGGCGGCGCGAGGCGCGGCGTCCCGGCCAGCGACGGCGCGCCGATCCGGCGCGCGGGCACCTCGCCCCAGAGACGCTCGAGCGCGTAGAACTCGCGCAGCTGCGGAACGAACACGTGGACGACGACGTCGAGGTAGTCCATCAGCACCCACTGCGCGCCCGGCAGGCCCTCGACACGCCGCGGCAGGATCCCGAGCTCGGCCTTGCAACCGATGTGGATCCCGTCCGCGATCGCCTTGACCTGGCGCTCTGTGCCGCCCGAGCAGATCACGAAATAGTCGGTGTAGTCGATCACGCCGCGAAGGTCGAGCTCGACGATCTCCTGCGCCTTCTTCTCGTCGGCGTGTCCTGCGATCACCGCCGCCAGCTGCTCCGAGTTCACAGGTAGAGCCTCCGCTGCTCGATGTAGTCGGCGACCGGGTCGGCTACCAGGTAGTCGATCGGCCGCCCTTCGCGCACCCGCCGGCGCAGCGCCGAGGATGAGATGTCCAGCCTGGGCACGTCGATGTAGCTGATCCGCTCCGCCGAGCCCGCCATCCCCGCCAGCCGGTCGCGCACCTCCTCGCGCCGGGCTCCGGCCCGCTCCGCGACGGCGACGCGCGCCAGCTCGAGAATCGCCTCCGGCTCGCGCCAGGTCGGCAACGACCAGGCCACGTCGCCTCCGACGATGAACGTCAGCTCGTCACCTGGCTGGCTCGCATGGATCTCCCTAAGCGTATCGACGGTGTACGACGGGCCGTCGCGCTCGATCTCGATCGCGCTCACCTCGAGCCAGTCGCGGTGCCCGCCGGCGGCCAGCCGGCACATCTCGAGCCGATGCATCGGCCCCGGCTCCTGCTCCATCGGCTTGTGCGGCGGCACACCTGTCGGCACGAGCACGACCCGCTCGAGCGCAAGCTGCGCGCGAGCCTCGCTGGCGCACACCATGTGCGCCAGGTGCGGCGGGTTGAAGGTCCCGCCGAGGATGCCGACGGCCGTCAACTACGAACGTGCCCGTCGCCCTCGACCAGGTACTTGCACGCGCACAGCTCGCGCAGGCCGATCGGGCCGCGCGCGTGCAGCTTCTGCGTCGAGTTCCCGATCTCGGCCCCCATCCCGAACTCCCCTCCGTCGGTGAACCGCGTCGACGCGTTGACGTAGACGCAGGCGGCGTCGACGTCCAGCTGGAAGCGGTGCGCGGCCGCGCTGTCGCGCGTCACGATCGCCTCGCTGTGGCCGGTCCCGTGGGCGGCGATGTGCTCGATCGCGTCCTCGAGCGAGTCGACGACGGCCACCGCAAGCGTCAGCGCGAGGTATTCGGTGTCCCAGTCGGCGGCGCTCGCCGGCACGACCGGGACGTCCGGGGCGAGCTCGCGGGAGCGCTCGTCGCCGCGCAACTCGACGCCGGCCTCGTGCAGCGCGGCCAGCGCCGAGGGCAGGAACGCCGCGGCGACGTCGCGGTGTACGAGCAGGGTCTCGGCCGCGTTGCACACGCCGGGCCGCTGCACCTTGGCGTTGAGCGCGATCTCGCGTGCCTGCTCCAGGTCGGCTGCCGCATCGACATAGACGTGGCAGTTGCCGGAGGCGGCGTAGATCACCGGCACGGTGGCGTGCTCGAGCAGCGCCGCCTTCAGTCCCTCGCCGCCGCGCGGGATGATCAGATCGACGTGGCGGGTCTGGGTGGCGAGCGCCGCCAGCTCGTCGCGGCTGCCGCCGGCGAGGTTGGAGATCGCGCCCGCCGGCACGCCGGCCGATTCGGCGGCGCGAGCGGCGATCGTGCTCAGCACGGCGTTGGAGGCCGCCGCGCTGGAGGAGCCGCGCAGCACTATCGCGTTGCCCGACTTCAGGCACAGCGCCGCGGCGTCGATCGTGACGTTCGGGCGCGCCTCGTAGACGACGGCGACGACGCCGAGCGGCACGCGGATCTTGCGGATCAGCAGGCCGTCGTCGCGCCTGGTCTCCTCCAGCGACTCCCCGACCGGGTCGGGCAGCGCGGCGATCGCGCGCACCCCCGCCGCCATCGCCGCGATCCGGCGTTCATCGAGCCTCAGGCGGTCGATCAGCGCGTCGGAGACGCCCGCCTCGCGCGCGGCAGCGACATCGGCGCGGTTGGCTTCGAGGATCTCATCGACGCTCGCCTCGAGCGCCGCGGCGATCGCCTCGAGCGCCGCGTCCTTGACCGCGGTGTCGAGCGTCGCGAGCGTACGCGCCGCGCGCTTGGCGCCACGGCAGACCTCCGGCACCGATTCTGTGACGATCGCCATCAGCCAAGGTTACGCGAGGACGAAATAGTCGCGGTGCACGGCCTCCGCCGTGGCCCGCGGCAGCAGCTCGCGCACGGCAGCGGAATGGCGCCCGGCGGCGGCCCGCAGATCGGCCGCGGAGTAGTTGGAGATCCCCTTGCCGACCGGCTGTTCGGTCACGGCAAGCTCCGGCGACCCCGGCGCGCCGGGGTCGAGCGGCGCTCCACCCGCCCCCTCCACCTCGTCCCACCCAGCCGCCGCCAGCTCGACGACATCGACCGCGTCGCCCTCGTCGAACTCGCCGCGCACCTCAACCACGCCCACGGGCAGCAGGCTCGTCCCGCCCTCGCGCAGCGCGCGCGCAGCCCCGCCGTCGACGACGATCGTGCCGCGGCTCGGCTTCGCGTAGCGCAGCCACAGCTTGAAGCTCGAGTAGCGCTGCTCGCGTGCGACGAACAGCGTGCCCTCGCTCGCGCCGGCGAGCACGGCGGCCAGGATCCCCTCACGCTCGCCGTTGCAGATCACCGTCTCGATCCCCGCCGCCGTCGCCATGTCGGCGGCGACGACCTTCGAGCGCATCCCGCCGGAGCCGTGCGCGGAGGTCGTCTGGGTGATCGAGAGCTGCTCGAGCGCCGCGAAGTCCTCGACGCGATCGACCCTGACGGCGCTCGGATCGGTGCGCGGATCGGCGGTGTAGAGCCCGTCGGTGCCGGTCAGGATGACCAGACGGTCGGCGCCCACAAGGATCGCGACCTGCGCCGCGAGGAAGTCGTTGTCGCCGAAGCTGATCTCGTCCGTCGCGGTCGTGTCGTTCTCGTTGATCACCGGCACGGTGCCCCAATCCAGCAGCTTGCCAAGCGTCTGGCGGGCGTTGAGGTAGCTCGTGCGCGCGCTCACGTCCGAGAAGGTCAGCAGCACCTGCGCGGCGACGGCGCCCTGCGCTGCGAGCAGCTCGTCATAGACGCGGTACAGGCGGCCCTGGCCGACGGCGCTTGCCGCCTGGAGCTCCTCGATCGCGCTCGGGCGACCGGCGAGCCCGAGCACCCGCGTGCCGCATGCGATCGCGCCGCTGGTCACGACGACCACCTCGTCACCGCCGCGCCGCGCCGCCGCGACCGCGGCGCAAACGCCGGCCAGCAGTTGCTCCCGCAGTTCCCCCTCGTCGGTCGCGACGATCGCGGAGCCGAGCTTGATCACGACGCGTGCCATTGCCCGCCGGAGGTTAGACGAGCGCGCGACGGCGCCCTCGGCCTGCCGGCCGCCGGGATCGGCGACAATGGCGATCGGGGTGCGCCGATGAAGATCGATGCCGGCGGGTACTGGCCGTCCGTTGAGCGGGCGGGCGCCGCCGCGGCCGCGGCGGAGGCGGGCGGCTACGACGGCTGGTGGGCGTCGGAGACGCAGATCGACCCGTTCCTGGGCTGCGCCGTCGCGGCGGAGCGCACCGCGCGGCTCGAGCTCGGCACCGCGATCGCCGTGGCCTTCGCGCGCAACCCGATGAGCGTCGCGGTCGCGGCGAACGACCTGCAGGCGCTGTCAAGCGGTCGATTCGTACTCGGACTGGGATCGCAGGTCAAGCCGCACATCACCAGGCGCTACTCGATGCCGTGGTCGCGGCCGGCTGCGCGGATGCGCGAGTTCGTCCTCGCGGTCCGCGCGATCTGGGCGAGCTGGGCGGGCGCGGCGCCGCTTGACTTCCGCGGCGAGTTCTACACCCACACGCTGATGACTCCGTTCTTCGATCCGGGCCCCAACCCGCACGGCAATCCGAAGATCATGCTCGCCGGGGTCGGCCCGCTGATGACCGAGGCGGCCGGCGAGGTCGCCGACGGCCTGCTCTGCCACGCTTTCTCGACCGAACGCTACCTGCGCGAGGTGACCGTCCCGGCGCTCGCGCGCGGCCGCGCGAAGGCCGGCCTCACGCTCGATGGCTTCGAGTTGAGCGGGCCGGCGATGATCGTCGCCAGCGAGTCCGAGCAGGAGCTCGCCGCGGGCGCCCAGCTCGCCAGGGCCCAGATCGCGTTCTACGGCTCGACGCCCGCCTATCGCGGCGTGCTCGACCTGCACGGCTGGGGCGAGCTGCACGAGCGACTGAACGAGTCGGCCCGCCGCGGCGAGTGGGCCGAAGCTGCAGAGCTGATCGACGACGAAATTCTGCACACCTTCGCGATCATCGGCACCCCGCAGCAGGCGGTCGCCGAGATCAAGCGCCGCTACGGCGACCTGCTCACGCGGATCACGCTCGGCGCACTCCCGGGCGAGCCGCTGCGCTCGAGCGAGCCGTTCCAGGCGCTGCGGGCGCCCGCCAGCTCACCCCCAGCCAGCGACAGCGCGACCTAGCAGACGACGCCGCGCTTGCCGGCCTTCGTGTGCCCGGGCGGGTTCGGGCCGACCCATCGTTCATCGACCGGCTCGCTGGCGAGCTGGTAGCGCGAATCCGACGAGAGCCTGATGCGATCGGTCCGGTTGTCGAGTGCGCCGTGGGCGGTGAACATGCCGAACAGCAGCAGATCGCCGGCCCGGTATGACGCCGTCAGCCAGCGGCCACCGAGCCGGCGGCGCAACGCCGCCGCATCCTCGGCGAGGATCGGGTTGGCGTTCGGCCACTCGTAGTCCTCGGGGGGCTCCTGGCCGAGGTTCTCGCAGTAGGCGTCGACGTCCTGGCGGCCGTAGACCTCGCGGATCAGCTCCTGGCGGTGGGAGCCCTCGAGGATCGCGAGCCCGCCCATCTCGGCCGGGATGTCGCCGTAGGGCACCCACGAGGTGTAGAGGTTCGTGGTTCCGCGGCCCATGAACACGATGTCCGTGTGCACCCAGGTGCCGCCCCCCGGCGGGATGATGCGAAGCCAGGTGAAGTCGAGGTGGCGCACGGCGCCGCCGAGCAGCGCCTCGTAGAGGGCGATCATCGCGCCGCTGTAGAGCAGGCGGTGAAGCGGCTCGTTGCCGGCCACGAGGTCGGCTCCGTCGCGGCCGAACTCGA
Organism: uncultured Solirubrobacterales bacterium; assembly: GCA_963709225.1. Taxonomy (GTDB): domain Bacteria; phylum Actinomycetota; class Thermoleophilia; order Solirubrobacterales; family Solirubrobacteraceae; genus Palsa-513. The sequence goes on along the minus strand of CAVPVM010000004.1, from coordinate 243,150 downwards.
TCGCGACGCCGGGGCGCGCGACGGCGTCGATCGGCGCAGATCCCGGCGCCAGCACGCCGCCTGCGTCGAGGCGCTCGACGAGCTCGCGCCGCACGGCCAGCACCTCCTCGCGCTCGAAGAAGCCCGGCAGGTAGAGATAGCCGTCCTGATCCAGGCGCGCGCGCAGGAGCGCGCTGTCCATTCCCGCCTCGGTTGGCACGAGCTCTCCGAGCGCGTCCTCGCCGAGCTCGAGCTGATGCCCGACGATCGAGGGGGCGCCGGCTGCGGTGGAGGTCGTCACCGGCACAAGCTTAGTCCCCGCTCCCGCCCGCGCCGCCCCGGCCTCCATCCCGACGCGCCGGCACTCGCGGAGCGGCCCGACCGCGCCCCTACACGTCCAGGTCGAACAGCACGCCGCCGATCTCGACGTCGTCGCCGGCCTCGTAGCCCGCCTCCTGGAGCGAGCGGATCACGCCGATCTGGCGCAGCCGCTGCTCGATGTGGGCGAGCGCCTCGTCGTTGTCGAGGTCGTGGCGGGCGAGCAGCAGGTCGATGCCGTCGCCGATCACGCGGTAGACGCCCTCGTCGGTTCGCTCGACGCGGAAGCCGCGCGTGCCGGCCGGGCGGAACGTCAGATGCTCGGCGAGTTCGGCCGGCGCGTCGGCGAGCTCCACGGCCGGCTCGCTCGGGACGCGGGCGAGCAGCTCGAGCTTCAGCTCCTCGAGCCCTTCGCGGGTCGCGCTCGAGGTCAGGATCACCGGCACGTCCCCGGGCAGGCGCTCGCGCCATGCCGCGGCCGCGGCCGCCGCGGCGTCCGGCTGCAGCAGATCGGCCTTCGACAGCGCGAGCACGCGCGGCAGCCCCGCGAGGCGCGGGTCGTGGCGCTCGAGCTCGAGCTCGATCGTGCGGTGGTTGGCGACCGGGTCGCTGCCGTCAAGCGGCGCGACGTCGAGCACGTGCACGAGCAGCCGCGTGCGTTCGATGTGCGCGAGAAAGTCGTGGCCGAGCCCGGCGCCGTCGCTCGCGCCCTCGATCAGGCCGGGGATGTCGGCGACGATCAGCTGGCGGTCCGAGCCCTCGAGCGTGCCGAGCACCGGCTCGAGCGTCGTGAACGGGTAGTCGGCGATCTTCGGGGCCGCGCGCGTCAGCCGCGAGAGCAGCGAGGACTTGCCGGCGTTCGGCAGCCCGACCAGGCCGACGTCGGCGAGCAGCTTGAGCGTCAGCTCGAGCGTCGCCTCCTGCCCGGCGAGACCGCGCTCGGCGAAGCGCGGCGCCTGGCGCGTCGGTGTCGCGAAGTGCTTGTTGCCGCGCCCGCCGGATCCCCCGCGCGCGACGACCGCGCGCTGCCCGGGGCGGACGAGGTCGTGCAGGTCGCCGCCGTCGGTGCGCGCCTGCGTGCCGGGCGGCACCGCCAGGATCAGCGGGGCGCCCGCGGCGCCGTGGCGCAGCGACCCTCCCCCCTCGCCGCCGGCCGCCGCGCGGTAGAGCCGCCGGCGTCGGAAGGACTGCAGGTCGCGCAGCGAGGCGTCGCACTCGAGCACCACGTCACCGCCGTGGCCGCCGTCGCCGCCGTCGGGCCCGCCGCGCGGCACGTGCGCCTCGCGGCGGAAGCTCGCGGCCCCCGCCCCACCGGCGCCCGCCTGGACCTGGATGCGCGCCTTGTCGTAGAGCATGGCCCGATTGTCGCGGATGCGCGCCGCGCGTCCGGCGCGCGCAGCCGCGCGCGGCTACTCGGCCGGGTCGATCGAGACGACGCGGCCGCGGCGTCCGACCGAGAAGCGCACCTTGCCGGCGGCGCGCGCGTACAGCGTGTCGTCCTTGCCCATGCCGACGCCCTCGCCCGCCTTGAAGCGGCTGCCGCGCTGGCGCACGATGATCTCCCCGCCGGTCACCTGCTGGCCGGCGAACGTCTTCACGCCGAGGCGCTGCGCGTTGGAGTCGCGCCCGTTGCGGCTCGAGCCGAGACCCTTCTTATGCGCCATCTGTCTGCTCCTTTGAGGGGGCGGCGTCCGGCTCCGCCGGCGCCGCCTGCTTGGATCGCGTGGCAGGCGTGCGGGTGGCGGGCGTCTTCTCGCCCGCGCCCGTCGATCGCGCGGCCGCGCTCGCGGGGGCCGTCGCCGGCTTCGCCGCGCCGGCCCGGGGCGTCGTCGCCTTCGGCTCCGCCGCGCCAGCCGCCTTCGGCTCCGCCGCCGCCCGCCGCGCGGCGCCCCGCGCCGCCGGCGCCCCGATGTGGGTGACCTCGATCCGCGTCAGCTCCTGACGGTGGCCGGTGCGCCGGCGGTAGCCGCGCTTCGGCTTGAACTTGAAGACGCGCAGCTTCTTGCCGCGCAGGTGGTTGACGATCGTCGCCGAGACCTCGACCTTCGCGAGACCCTCGGCGTCGAAGACCGCCTCCTCGGAGCGCACGAGCAGCGGCTCGAGCATCACCGTCTCGCCCTCGGCCTGGGGCAGCCGCTCGACGAGCAGGGTCTGACCCTGCTCCACGCGGTACTGCTTGCCTCCGGTCTTGACGATCGCGTACATGAGTGTGTGTGGGTTCGGCGGTTATCCGGTGAGCGGACCTTCGGCAGCCGGTTCCGCCTCAGCAGAACGGCGCCGTCCGCCTCTGCGGCCGCGGCGCCGAGGCCGTGATTCTACGTCATCGGCGGTTTCCTCGGCGGGCGCCTCCGGCGCTCGCGGCGGCGCGTCGATCGGCGAGGCCACCGCCGCGGTGCGCCCGACCTGCTCGATGCGGACCATCAGCTTCTGTCCGACGAGCGGTCCGCCGCCGCGCACCGAGATGATGTAGCCGTCGATCTTGGCGACCGCATCGTCGGCGTCGTACATGTGCGGCTCGACGATCTCGACCAGCACCTCCTCGCCGGCGCGGAACGGCACGGCGCGCTCCTCGACCTCGGCGCGGGTGCCCTCGAAGGTCACCGCGAAGTGGTCGAGCGCCAGGCCCTCGGAGCCCTCGAAGTGGAAGAACTTGCCGGTCTGGGCCTCGAGCGCGTGCAGCACGCGCGCGTTGTGCCCGGTGAACTGCGCGCTGACGCGCGGGTTCATCTGCACCAGGAAGGCCTCCACGTCGGGGTTGGCCGCGGCGACCTCGCGCAGGCGCCGCTCGAACTCGATCGCGATCGTCTCCTCCGAGCGGATCACCCCGTCCCCGTGACAGGTCGGGCACTCGCGCGACATGATCTCGCGCAGCCCCTCGGTCACGTTCTGGCGCGTCATCTCAACCAGCCCGAGCCGCGAGATCTCTGCCGTGAAGGTCTTCGTGCGGTCCTCGTCGAGCGCCTTGCGCAGCGTCTTGAGCACGGCGTCGCGGTTACGCGCCCGCGCCATGTCGATGAAGTCGATCACGATGATCCCGCCGATGTCGCGCAGGCGCAGCTGGTTGACGACCTCCTCCGCGGCCTCCAGGTTGGTCTTGGTGATCGTGTCCTCCAGGCGCGCTCCCTTGCCGCGCCCGATGAAGGAGCCGGTGTTGACGTCGATCACCGTCAGCGCCTCGGCGTAGTCGATCATCAGGTAGCCGCCGCTCTCGAGGTCGACGCGGCGCCCGAGCAGCGAGTCGATCACCGGGTTGACCTTGTAGGCGTCAAACAGCGCCTGCTCCCCCTTGTAGAGCTCGACCCGGCTGACCAGTTCCGGCGCGGTGCGGGTGAAGAAGGAGACCAGCCGGTGATGCTGGTCAGGATCGTCGACGACGGCACGCTCGAAGTGCTCGCTGAAGATGTCGCGAACGACCCGGACCGAAAGGTCCGCCTCCTGAAAGACCAGGGCCGGGCGCGCGCGTCGTCTCGACCCGCTTCTCGAGCACCTCGTGCAACTTGAAGAGGTAGAGCAGCTCGCGTTCGAAGTCGGCCCGCACGGCGCCGTGGGCCGCGGTCCGCACGATCGCGCCACCGCCGCGCAGGTCGAGCCCCTTGGTCTCCTTGCGCAGCCGCTCGCGCTCTGCGTCCTCGAGCCGGCGCGACACGCCGACGCCCTCGCCGGTCGGTGTGTAGACCATGTAGCGCCCGGCGATCGTCAGCTCCATCGAGAGGCGCGCGCCCTTCGTCTTCAGCGGGTCCTTGACGACCTGGACCACGACCTCCTGCCCGGGCTTCAGCAGCGAGGCGATGTCCTGCGTGTCGTTGCCGGAACCGCGACCGCGCCGCGGCGCCTCGACGCCCGGCAGGACGATCTCGTCGACGTGCAGGAAGCCGTTCTTCTCCAGGCCGATGTCGACGAACGCGGCCTCGAGCCCGACGAGGACGTTGTCAACGACCCCCTTGTAGATGTTTCCGACGATCGAGCGCGCACCGCGCCGCTCGAGGTACAGCTCGGCTACGCGGTAGCCCCGACCCGGGTCGGCGCCACCGCCGCCCCGTCGCTTCGAGGCGCCGGGGGTGCCGGAGGCCTCCAGCAGCGCAACGCGGGTCTCGCCGCGATCGACGCTGACCAATACTTGCTTTTTCACGGGTTGTGTCCATTTCTTTCAGAAGCTGAGCACTCGGCCCTTCGTTCCAGCCGCGATGCGCGCCTGCGCATGAATCGACTGGAGCAAACCGAGCGCCAGGAACGTGGTGAGCACCGAGGAGCCGCCGTAGCTCAACAGGGGCAACGTCACGCCGGTGACGGGCAGGATGTCCACCGCGACACCGACGTTCACGAACACCTGGAATGCGAGCATAGCCACGACTCCGGCGGCGACGAGCGCGCCGAACAGGTTCTTGGCGGCCGCGACGATTCGCAGCGTCCGCCAGATGATCAACGCGTACAGCGATAGAACGAACGCGGCGCCGGCGAAGCCGAAACGCTCCGCAAGCGCCGCGAAGATGAAATCTGTGGAGTTGAGCGGTACGAAGTTGGCGGCGGTGCTGGTCGCCACGGCGCCGAGCCCGAACTTCTGGCCGGCGCCGATCGCGATCAGCGACTCCTTCTGCTGGTAGATCTCGTTGGAGATCTCCTTCGCGGGAACCGCGCTCGGATCAAGGAACGCGGTGAGCCGCTCCGCCTGGTAAGTGTGAAAGCCGATCAGCGGGCCGACGATCAGCACGAGCGCGAGCGCCGCGACGCCGAGCCCGAGGACCGCCGCGAGGTAGCGCGCCTCGACACCCGCGATGTAGAGCACCGCGAACGCCGCCGCCACATAGACCAGTCCCGAGCCGAGGTCCGGCTCGGCGATCACGAGCATCGTCGGCACGAGCGCGAGCAGCATCACCCGCGAGACGAGCTGGCGGCCGGTCGTCTTGCGTGAGCTGTCGACGACGTAGGCCGCCATGAAGACGATCAGCAGGACCTTGCCGAGCTCTGAGGCCTGGAAGGAGAAGACCGAGATGCCGATCGAGCGCGTCGAGAGCCCGCCGATGCTCTTGCCGATCGCGAGCACGACCAGGATCGAGGCGATCATGATCACGTAGAGGCCCCACTTCAGCTCCCGCAGCCGCGAGTAGTCAAAGCGCGACAGGATCAACATCACGACCAGTCCGACGCCGAGGTAGCCGGCCTGGCGGATCATCTGCGCGTGGCTGATGCCGCCGAGCGTGACCACCGAGGCCACGCACAGGCCGAGCGCCGCGAGCGTCAGGATCGGGTCAAGGCCGATACGGATCGAGCGCGGCATCACGGTCGCCGGGTCGCGGCCCTGGCGCGGCGCGTGGATCGGGTTGGAGACCATCAGAGGTCCTGACTCGGGGTCGCCGAGACGACCCACTTCTCGGGCAGGCCGAACCACTCCGACAGCATCAGCCGGACCGCCGGCGCGGCCGCCGCGGCGCCGAACCCGCCCTGCTCGACGGTGAAGGCGATCACGATCGGGCGCTTGGGGTCGGGGACGTAGGCGACGTACCACGACTGATCGGCCTCGCCGGCGTGCACCGCCGTGCCGGTCTTGCCGTAGACGGCGAGCGGGAAGTTGCCGAACGTCGGGTAGGAGGTGCCGCTCGGGCTCTGCGCCGCGCCGTGCAGGCCGGTCATCACAAGCGCCTGGTAGACCGGATTGATCGGGACCCTGGTGTAGGTCGGCGCGGGCAGCTGCGCGACCAGCCCGCCGGTCGGCGAGAGGATCGCGGTGCCGATCTTCGGCGACCACACCTTGCCGCCGTTGACGATCGCCGAGTAGGCGATCGCCATCTGCAGCGGACTCGCCAGCAGGTAGCCCTGGCCGGTCGCGAGCAGCACGTTCTGGCCGATCGTCCATGGCAGCTGGAGGTAGCCCTGGATGCAGGCCGTGATCGCGAGCTGCTGCTTGGCGTAGGCCGGTTTGGGCTGGCTGCCGGGCGAGGAGGAGCGGCAGTGCTGCGAGATGTACTCGGCGTTCAGGGCCGCGACGTAGGCCTTGTCGGGGACCACGCCGGCCGTGCCGCCGCCGGGCAGGTCGATTCCCGGGGAGGTTCCCAGGCCGAGCTCGCGGGCCTCGCGCTGGATCGGCCAGGAGCCGCCGTTGGCGGCGGCCCCGACCCTGTAGAAGTAGGTGTCCTCGGAGACCGTCAGCGCGTTGACGAGGTCGAGGTTGCCGTAGTTGGCCGAACCCGAGTTGCAGAACTTCTGCGTCGTGCCGAAGGTCACGCAGGAGCCATTGCCCTGGAGTGTCTGCGCGGTGATCAGGCCGGAGCCCAGCGCCGCCAGCGCCGTGATCGGCTTGAACGTCGAACCGGTCGGATAGCCGCCGTCGATCGCGCGATCAAACAGCGCGTCGCTCGGAGAGGATCTCGTCATAGGTCTTCGTGCTCGGCGTCGTCGCGAAGTCGTTCGCGTTGTAGGTCGGGACCGAACCGAGCGCCAGCACGCGACCGCTGAAGGGGTCGATCGCGACAAACGACGCCGCCGGCGCCGGATCGCCGTTGAGGCGGGCCTTGATGCGCGCCTCGTCGGCGGCGATGTAGCCCTCCTTCTCGAGCCCGAGGTCAAGCGACGTGCTCACCTGGTCCCCGGTCACCGGTTGCACGGTGGTGGACTTGGCGGCGATCGGGTAGCCGGCGGCGTCGACGTCGACGTGATCGATGCCCGCGGTCCCCTGCAGGTAGCTCTGGTAGGTGGCCTCGAGCCCGGACTGGCCGACGATCGTGCCGGCCGCGATCCCCTTGTAGGGCGCGGTGCCGAGCTCTGGGTGCGAGGAGCTCAGCGGCCCGGTGATCTGCCCGACCTGCCCGAGCACGACGGCGCCGATGTCGCCCTGCGGGTAGTAGCGCACGTATGCCTGGCGCACGATGACGCCCGGGAACAGCGGCTTGTGCCCCTCGATGTAGTAGAGGGCGTAGCTCGAGACGTCGTCCATGACGTCGGTCGGCGCGTACCCCGGGGGCGCGATCGCGACGTTGTCGACGGTCGCGCGGATCTGGCCCCAGCCGATGCCGAGCACGCGCGCGAGGCGGCGGTAGACGAGCTGGCGCTGCGGGCCCCTGGGAGGCAGGTCGTCGGCGACGATCGCGACCTGCGGCGCGACCCGCCAGGTGGCGAGCAGGGCGCCGTTGCGGTCGAGGATGTTGCCGCGCGGCGCCGGGATCGTGACGTCGCGCACGACGTTTGCGGTCGCCTTCGCGGCGTTCTGGGTCCCGGTCAGCACCTGGAGGTACCAGAGCCGGAAGGCGAGCACGCCGAACAGCAGGAACACGCCGATGCCCAGCACGCTCACGCGGCGGGTCAGCTGCGGCGGCAGCGGCGCGCGCCGCTGGAGCGGGCTCTCGATCACGATCGCGAGAGCGGGCTCAGACCGCCGGTCGTGTAGGCGCGGCGGCGGCGGCGGCGCGGATCCTCGGGCAGCGCCGGGATCAGCCAGCGGCGAACCAGCGCGTAGACCGGCACGGCGATGATCGAGTTCAGCGCGATGGTCAGCAGGATGTCACGGACCAGCAGCAGGCTGATCGGGGCGGTGACGCCGAGTGAGAATTCGAGCACCGCGTAGCCGCAGGAGGCGACCGCGGTCGCCGCGGCACCGAGCGCGAGCGGCGTGAACGGCGCCTCCGGCGCGCGCAGCTCCCGCACCCTCCCGGCCGCGTAGCCGACCAGGCAGTAGACGAGCGCCGAGACGCCGAGCGTCTCGGCGAACGCCAGGTCGACGAAGATCCCGACGCCGAAGCCGAACAGCGCCCCGGGCAGCGCGCCGGTCAGGAAGCCCGCGGCCGCCACGACCAGCGGCGAGAGGTCGGCGGTCACGCCGAGGATGCGCACCTGCCCGACGGCGGTGATCTGCAGCAGCACCGAGACGAAGGCCAGCACGCCCAGGCGCAGGGTGAGGTTCGTCGTGTCGCTCACGAGCCGGTCACCCGCGTCAGCACCTGCACGGTCTCAAGCGACGTCAGATCGGCGACCGGCGCCACGGTGATCGTGCCCGCCGGATCGGAGGGGGCGGCCGTGACCGTGCCGATCGGGATGTTCGGCGGGATCAGCGAAGCGTTGTCGGTCGCGCGGGCGCCCGCGGTCACGATCAGATCGCCCACCTTGATCTCGCTCGGCCGCGACACATAGCTCAGCTCCAGCGAGCCGGGGCTGCCGAGCTGCGGCCCGATCACGCCGTACTCGCGGCTGGCACTGTCGCGCGCCGCGATGCCCGAGCTCGGATCGTTGATCAGCGTCACGATCGCGGAGTCCGCCGCGACCTCGCTGACCGTGCCGATCAGCCCGTCCGGATCGATCACGGGATCGTTGACGGCGACGCCGTCGCCGCTGCCGGCGTTGATCGTCACGTGGCTCACCCAGAGGCTCTGCGGCTGGTTGATCTCGCTGGCGGTCACCGGGTCGTCGGCCGAGAGCGACAGCGAGCCGTCGAGGTGCGCGAGCTTCGACGCGTCCCGCGTGGCCGCCAGCTGCGCCTCGAGCGCGGCCACCTCCGCGTTGAGCCCCGCGACCTGCTTGCGCAGCTTGTCGCGCTGGGAGGAGGCGTGGAACACGTCACCGACCGCGTTGAACAGGTCGTGGACCGGCGTCAGCGCCTTGCTCGCTCCCGTCTCGACCGGCGAGAGGACGTCGAGGAAGCCGCTCTGCACGGTGTGCAGAGGGCCGCCGCCCGAGCCGCCAAAGCTTGCGCTGATCAGGATCAGGGAGAGGACGACGAGCAGCGCAAGCACTGCCCGGCGTCGGCGAACGGTCTTGTCATGCACGGGAAGGGTGGGGTTGCGTTGAAGGGTAGGGACACGGTGACTCGCTCGGACGCAGAGACCTAGCGGCGCCGGCGCCGGTTGCCGTTGCGCCCGGCGGCGCGATTGGTGCGGTGGATGACGTCGAACTCCTCGAGCGAGCGGCCCGAGCCGACGGCGACACAGGTCAGCGGGGACTCGGCGAGGTGGGTCGGAATCTGGGTCTCGTCGCGGATCCGGTCGGCGAGCCCCTGGAGCAGCGCGCCGCCGCCCGCCAGCACGATGCCCGCGGTCCATGATGTCGGAGGCGAGCTCGGGCGGCGTGCGGTCGAGCGTGGCCTTGATCGCGTCGACGATCTGCGACAGCGGCTCCTCGATCGCGACGCGCAGCTCCTCGCTGGTGAGGACCACGGTCTTCGGCAGGCCGGAGACCATGTCGCGGCCGCGGATCTCGGCCTGGAGCTCCTCCGCCATCGCGAACGCCGAGCCGATCTCGAGCTTCAGCTCCTCAGCCGTCTGCTGGCCGATCAGCAGCTTGTACTCGCGCTTGGCGTAGTTGATGATCGCCTCGTCCAGCTCGTCGCCGGCGACGCGGATCGACTGCGACACGACGATCCCGCCCAGCGAGATCACGGCGACCTCGGAGGTCCCGCCGCCGATGTCGACGACCATCGAGCCGGTCGGCTCGCCGACCGGCAGGCCGGCGCCGATCGCCGCCGCCATCGGCTCCTCGATCAGGTAGGCCTGGCGGGCGCCGGCCGACAGGCAGGCCTCCTCGACCGCGCGCTTCTCGACGCCGGTCACGCCGGAGGGCACGCAGACGACGACGCGGGGGTGCGCGAAGCGGCTCTGATGAACCTTCTGGATGAAGTGGCGCAGCATCTCCTCGGTCACGTCGAAGTCGGCGATCACGCCGTCCTTGAGCGGCCGGATCGCCGAGATCGTGCCGGGCGTCCGACCGAGCATCCGCTTGGCCTCGATGCCGACGGCGTGCACCTCGCCGGTGCGCGAGTCGATCGCGACGACGCTCGGCTCCGACAGCACGATGCCGCGCCCGCGGACGTAGACGAGCGTGTTCGCCGTGCCAAGATCGACGGCCATGTCGCGGCCGCCGAACCCGGTCATGTAGCTGAAGAAACCCATATGGGGCAGTTCTCAAGACGTGGATCGGAGCGGACGCGCCGCGCCGCCTGCCCTCCGACGTGCGGGGGACGGCTGTACGGAGGAGGCCCCCGTCTTGGCGCACGCAGTGTAGCGGACACCGGGCCTCGCCCGGGCTGGCGGAGGGGCCGAAATCGACCCGTTAGCGCTGCATTTCGGCGTCTTCTGTGTCGCTGAAACGAATGTTGCGCGGAGCGGGCGGCGATGCTCGCGAGCCCGTGAGTGAGAGGCGCCGGCCGGGCCGCCTACGCGGCCAGCAGCGAGGGGTGCGCGGCCAGCAGCGTGGCGACCGGCAGGCCGACGACGTTGGTCCAGTCGCCGGCGATCTCGGCGACCAGCGCGCATCCCGCTCCCTGGATCGCATAGCCCCCCGCCCGCTCCCGCCACTCGCCGCGCCGCGCGTACCAGTCGATCGTGTCGGCGTCGAGCCGGCGGAAGGTCACCGCCGTCGCGCACGTGGCGGTGCGCGGCTCCCGCTCGAGCCCGAGCAGCGCGATCGCGCTGAGCACCGTGTGCGTGCGCCCGGACAGCGCCGTCAGCGTTTCGCGGGCCTCGGCGTCGTCAGCGGGCTTGCCCCACAGGCGCTCGTCCAGCGACACCACCGTGTCGACGCCGAGCACCAGCTCGTCCGGCGCGCGGTGCACCGCGCTCGCCTTGCCGAGCGCGTTTTGGAGCGCGACCCGCTCGGCCTCGCCGCTTTCGCACTCCTCGAACTCCGGCGCGCGCACCTCGAACACCACTCCCAGGGCCTCGAGAATCGCCCGCCGCTGCGGCGAGCGCGAGGCCAGCACGAGTTGGTTTCCGCCGGAAACCAACTCGCTCACAACTCCGGAAAGAAGATCCCGATCTCTCGCGCCGCGGACTCCGGCCCGTCGGAGCCGTGCACGAGGTTCGCGCCGGTCGCGATCGCAAGGTCGCCGCGGATCGATCCGGGCGCCGCCTCCAGCGGGTTGGTCGCGCCGATCACCTGGCGCGCCGCCGCGATCGCCGAAGGGCCCTCGAGCACCATCGCGACCAGCGGCCCCGAGGTGATGAACTCGGCGAGCTCGCCGAAGAACGGCTTGCCGATGTGCTCGGCGTAGTGGGTTTCGGCGAGCTCGCGCGTCATCGTCAGCACGCGCAGCGCGACCGGTTGCAGGCCCTTGCGCTCGAAGCGCGCGAGGATCTCGCCGCTCAGCTGGCGCGAGTAGGCGTCTGGCTTGGCGAGGACAAGCGTTCGTTCCATCGGACTCCTCCGTTTTCGGACTCTGGCTGGTGGGGCGCGGGCGGCGGGCTGGGACGGGCTCGGCGAGCCCGCGCCGCGGCGGCGAGTTGAAGACTATGGCCCGGCCGCCGGGTTGAACCCTACGGCCCGGGCAGCGGATCGGGCCTTACGGCCCCGGCGGCATCTCCCCGGCGAGCGCCTCGCGGCGCCGGCGCGGCGGGTGCAGGCTGGCGACGACTGAGGCCTCGCAGTAGGGACACACGCTCCAGGTCATCTCGAGCGGCCGCTGGCAGTTCGGGCACGGATCGCGCAGCCGGCTGTGGCAGCTCGGGCAGATCACGAAGTCCTTCTCGACCTCCTGCCCGCATTGCTGGCAGGCGAAGTAGGAGAGCTGCGCGAGCCGCGCCTCCGACGCCTGGATCTCCAGCTCGCGCTCGCGCACGTCGTCGAGGTACTCGGGCGGGCGAACGATCATGTAGACGATCGTGCCGACGAACGGGAACAGCGCCGCCGCCGTCGCACACAGCACCAGCACCGGGTCCGCGATGCGCCGTTTGGCGTCCGTCCGGGTCCAGTAGATCATCGCCAGCCAGATGATCACCAGGAACAGGATCAGCAGGTTGATGGCGAGGTTGACGCCGTCGTTCTGGATCCCGAAATAGGCAAGCGTCGCGGGCACCTTCGGGCGAGTGTAGCGGGCGGCCCCGGCGGACCGGCCGGGAATCCTCGGCCTGAAACAAAGCTTGTGGCGAGGTCCCGGCCTAGAGAACCAGACGGCCGAACAGGTAGCCGATCCCGACGAACACGAGGATCACCAGCGCGACCACCACGGCCACGCCCGCCATCATCAGGAGCAGCGACGGCCCGTCGTCGTCGTTCACAGCGCCGAGCCCCCGCCGGCGTCCTCGGCGCGCATCAGATCGCCGATCAGATAGATCGAGCCGGTGGCCAGCACGACGCCGTCCTCGCCCGCCAGCTCGCGCGCCCGCGCGAGCGCTCGGTGCGGTTCGATCACGACGCTGGCGGCGGCGCCGCCGATCTGCCCGACGAGCGAGGCCAGCGTCGCCGGCGGCAGCGCGCGCGGGCTCGTGGCGGCCGTGCAGACCACGGCATCGCAGTGTACGAGCAGCCGCGACAGCATCCCCGCGGCGTCCTTGTCGTCGAGGATCGAGACGACGGCAACCAGCCGGCGGCCGGCGACGAAGGCCGGCAGCGAGTCCGCCAGCGCCTCGATCCCGCCGTCGTTGTGCGCGCCGTCCAGCAGCGTCACGGGCCTGCCCTCCAGCACCTCGAAGCGTCCGTGCACGACCAGCGCGGCGCCCACCGCCTCGACGTGCTCCCGGCTCGGCTCGCGGCCTAGAAACGCCGCCGCCGCAGTCTGCGCGGCCGCGAAGTTGAGCCGCTGGTAGCCGCCGCCGGCCCGCAGCTCGATGTCGACCGCGCCGTCGGCCTTCACCAGGGTCGCGCCGCGCTGCGCCACCGTCTCAAGCGCCACCGCGAGCGCGCCCGGATCGAGGTCGCCACCCACCACGAGCGTCGCCCCCGGGCGCACGACGTCGAGCTTCTCACGCGCGATATCGACGACCGTCGGGCCGAGGTAGCGCGTGTGCTCGAGCCCGACGTTGGTCAGCACGGCGACACGCGAGTCGACGACGTTGGTCGCGTCGTAGCGCCCGCCGAGCCCCGCCTCGAGCACCGCCACGTCGACCTCCGCCGCTTCGAACTCGCACAGCGCCGCGGCGGTCAGCAGCTCGAACTGCGTGACCACGTCACCGGTCGGAGCGGCGGCCCGATCGACCAGCTCGCCGGCATGCACCACCGCGGCGATCGCCGCCGCGAAGCGCTCCGGCTCGATGTCGCGCTCGGCGATCTGGATTCGCTCGCGGTAGCTGAGCAGGTGCGGCGAGGTGAAGCAGCCGGTCCGCAGGCCCTCGCGAGCTAGCAGCGCGGCGATCATCCGGGTCGTCGAGGACTTGCCGTTGGTGCCGACCACGTGCACGGTCGGAAACGAGCGCGTCGGCAGCTCGAGCACGTTCAGCAGCCGGCGCATCCGGTCGAGCCCGAAGCGCATGCCGAAGCGCTCGCGCGAGAGCAGGTGGCGCTCGGCGTCCTCGGCGCTCCAGTCCGGCCGCGGATCGCTGTGCCGCGAGCTCACAGCGCCTCTCGTTCGGCCCGCAGGCGCGCGAGCTTCTCCCGCTCGGCCGCGACCAGCTCGGCCGGGGCGTTCGCGACGAAGCCGTCGTTGGCGAGCTTGCCCTCGAGCCGTTCGATCTCGCGATCGAGGCGCTGGCGCTCACGCTCGAGGCGCTCGGCGTGGGCGCCGAGGTCGACGCCTTCGAGGATCGCCAGCGAGCCGCCCGGGATCGGGATGCTCGCGACGCCCTCGCCCTCATCGCCGCCCCCGGCCGCCGCGCCTTCGCGCAGCTCGAGCCTCGCGATGCGCGCGAGCAGCGGCGCGAGCTCCGCGTAGCCTTCTGCGTCAAGCCGCGCCGCGAGTGTCGCCCCCGGCTTCACGCCGACCTCGTCGCGCCAGCTTCGAATCGCCTGCGTCGCACCGATCACACGCTCGATCTGCGCCTCCGCGAGCGGATCGATCGCCGCGGCGTCGCTGTGCGCGCGCACCACTCCGGCGAGCAGCCCCTCGTCGGGCTCGCGCACGTACTGCCAGAGCTCCTCGGTCACGAACGGCATGATCGGGTGGGCGAGCTGCAGCGTCTCGCGCAGCAGGAAGTGCAGTGTCGCGGCGAGCTCCGGCTCGCCGATCCGAGCCTTGACGAGCTCGATGTACCAGTCGCAGAGGTCGCCGTAGACGAAGTCGTAGAGCGCGAGCGCGGCGTGCGCGAACTCGTAGGTGTCGATCCGCTCGCCGAGCTCGCGCTCGAAGCGCGCGAGGCGCGAGAGGATCCAGCGGTCCTCGACCGCCGTCGGCATCGGCGCCGGCGCCCAGTCGCGTTCGCCTAGGTTGATCAGCACGAAGCGGGCGGCGTTGAACAGCTTGTTCGCGAGGCGCTCGCCCTGCTCGATCTTCTCGACGCTGTAGCGGACATCCTGGGTCGAGGACATCGCGAGCATGCCGAAACGCACCGCGTCGGCGCCGCTGCGGTCGATCTCATCGAGCGGATCGATCCCGGTGCCGAGCGACTTCGACATCCGCCGCCCGTCGGGCGCCTGGATCACCGAGGTGATGTACACGTCGCGAAACGGCGCGCGGCCGGTGAACTCGAGCCCCATCATGATCATCCGCGCAACCCAGAGGTAGATGATCTCCCGTGCCGTGACGAGCGCGTCGGTCGGGTAGAAGGCGTGCAGCTCCGGCGTCTGCTCGGGCCAGCCGAGCGTCGCGAACGGCCACAGAGCGCTCGAGAACCAGGTGTCGAGGACGTCGTCGTCCTGCCGCAGCGGCCCGTCGCAGGCGCCGCAGCGCTCGGGCGCGGTCGCGCTCACGTACGTCTCCTCGCAGGCGTCGCAGTAGTAGACCGGCAGCCGGTGCCCCCACCACAGCTGTCGCGAGACGCACCATGGCCGGATCTCCGCCATCCAGCGCAGGTAGACACCGCCCCAGCGTTCGGGGTGGAAGCGGACCTCGCCCTGCTCCACCGCGGCGATCGCCGGCGCGGCCAGCTCGTCCATCCGCATGAACCACTGCAGCGAGATCAGCGGCTCGATCCGCTCGCCCGAGCGGTGCGAGAACGGCACCGCGTGGGTGTAGGGCTCCCGTCCGCGCAGCGCCCCGTCGCGCTCGAGCGCCTCGACGACGGCGAGCTGCGCCTCGGCGACGCGCATGCCGGCGAACGGAGCGCCGGCGGACTCGCGCAGGCGGCCGTCCTCGCCGATCACCGACAGCACCGCCAGGCCGTGGCGGCGGCCGATCTCGAAGTCGTTGGGGTCGTGGCCGGGGGTGACCTTCAGCGCGCCGGTGCCGAACTCGGGCTTGACGTAGGGGTCGGCGATGATCGGCAGCCGGCGCCCGACGAGCGGCAGGATGACCTCGCGGCCGACGAGCGCGGCGTAGCGCTGATCGTCGGGGTGCACGGCGACGGCGACGTCGGCCAGCATCGTCTCCGGGCGCACCGTGGCGACGACGATCTCGCCGCCGCCGTCCGCGAGCGGGTAGGCGATGCTGTAGAGCGTGTCGGTCTCCTCGCGCTCCTCGACCTCGAGGTCGGAGATCGCCGAGCCGCTGCCGGGATCCCAGTTGACGAGGTAGTTGTCGCGGTGGATCAGGCCGCGCTTGTAGAGCTCGACGAAGACGCGCACGACGGCATCGGCGTAGCCCGGGTCGAGCGTGAAGCGCTCATCCTCGTAGTCGCAGGAGGCGCCAAGGCGCTTGTACTGCTCGACGATCGTCGAGCCGTAGAGCTCGCGCCAGCGCCAGGTCCGCTCGACGAAGGCCTCACGGCCGAGCGCCTCGCGCGTCGTGCCCTCGCTGATCAGCTGGCGTTCGACCTGGGTCTGCGTCGCGATGCCCGCATGGTCGGTGCCGAAGATCCATTTCGTGCGCCGCCCGCGCAGGCGGGCCTGGCGGATCAGCGCGTCCTGGATCGTGCCGCCGAAGGCGTGGCCCATGTGCAGCGCGCCGGTCACGTTCGGCGGCGGGATCGCGATCGAGTAGTTCTCCTCCGCGCTGCCGAGCGGCTCGGGGTGAAACAGGCCCGATTGCAGCCACTCGGCGATCAGGCGCGGCTCGACCTCGGCCGGCTCGAAGCGCGTGCGGGCCGCCAGGTCTTCGATGGAACGCGGGACGGACACTGGGACGCCGTAGGCTACCGGCGCGTCCGCGCGCGCCGCGCGCGCCGCCTCAGCCCGCTTCTTCGAGGCTCTCGCCGGTAGCGCCGGACTCCTCATCCGGCACCGCCTCGGTCACCAGCGTCGGCGTCAGCCCCTTCTCGACGGTCTCGCGGGTCACGACGCACTTCTTCACGTCGCGCCGCGACGGCAACTCGAACTGGACCTCGAGCAGGACCTCCTCGATGATCGAGCGCAGACCGCGCGCGCCGGTCTCGCGCTCGAGCGCCTTCTCGGCCACCGCCACCAGCGCGTCGTCGGAGAAGACCAGCTCGATGCCGTCGAAGGAGAAGAACCGCTGGAACTGCTTGACGAGCGCGTTGCGCGGCTCGGTCAGGATCGCGACGAGGTCGTTGTGGGTCAGCTGGTGCACCGCCGACATCACCGGCAGGCGGCCGATGAACTCGGGAATCAGGCCGTAGAGCACGAGATCCTCGGGCAGGCAGCGTTCGAAGATCTCGCCGGTGTCCTTGTGCTGGCGCTCGGCGATCGCGGCGCCGAAACCGACGCCCTTGTGCCCGATCCGCCGTTCGATCACGCGGTCGAGGTTCGCGAACGCGCCGCCGCAGATGAACAGGATGTTCGTCGTGTCGATCGTCAGGAACTCCTGGTGGGGGTGCTTGCGCCCGCCCTGCGGCGGCACCGACGCCGAGGTGCCCTCGAGGATCTTCAGCAGCGCCTGCTGCACTCCCTCGCCGGAGACGTCGCGCGTGATCGACGGGTTGTCGGCCTTGCGCGCGATCTTGTCGACCTCGTCGATGTAGATGATCCCGGTCTCGGCCTTCTTGACGTCGTAGTCGGCCGCCTGGATCAGCTTGAGCAGGATGTTCTCGACGTCCTCCCCGACGTAGCCCGCCTCGGTCAGCGCCGTGGCGTCGGCGATCGCGAACGGCACGTTGAGGATCCGCGCGAGCGTCTGGGCGAGCAGCGTCTTGCCGCAGCCGGTCGGTCCGAGCAGCAGGATGTTGGACTTCTGAAGCTCGATCTCGGCGTCGTCGACGGCCATCATCTGGACGCGCTTGTAATGGTTGTAGACGGCGACGGAGAGCGTGCGCTTGGCGTTGTCCTGGCCGATCACGTACTCGTCGAGGACGTCGTAGATCTCGCGCGGCTTCGGCAGGTCGGAGATGTCGAAGCTGGCCGGCGCGACCAGCTCCTCATCGATGATCTCGTTGCAGAGGTCGATGCACTCGTCGCAGATGTAGACGCCGGGGCCGGCGATCAGCTTCTTGACCTGTCGCTGCGACTTGCCGCAGAAGCTGCAGAGCAGCTGCTCGTTGGAATCGGTGGGGCGCGCCATGGCGTGGGGCTAGCCGTTCCCGCCGCGGAGGATGTCGCCGCGCATCGGCTAGTGCTCCGTGATCACGCGATCGATGATCCCGTAGGCGGTCGCTTCCTCAGAGCTCATGAAATAGTCGCGCTCGGTGTCGGTCTTGACCTCCTCGACCGACTTTCCGGTGTGCAGCGCGATGATCTCGTCGAGCCGGCGGCGCACGTCGATGATCTCGCGGGCGTGGATCTCGATGTCGGTCGCCTGGCCCTGGAAGCTCGAGCTGACCTGGTGGATCAGGATCTTCGCGTTGGGCAGCGCCATCCGCTTGCCCTTCGCGCCACCGGCCAAGAGCAGCGCGCCCATCGACATCGCGATGCCGACGCAGATCGTCTGCACGTCGGGCTTGACGAACTGCATCGTGTCGTAGATCGCGAGCCCCGCGTAGACCGACCCACCGGGTGAGTTGATGTAGAGCGAGATGTCCTTCTCGGGATCCTCGCTCTCCAGGTGCAGCAGCTGCGCGACGATCAGGTTGGCGATCTGGTCATCGATCGGCGTCCCCAGGAAGATGATCCGCTCGTTGAGCAAGCGGCTGTAGATGTCAAACGCGCGCTCGCCCCTGGAGGTCTGCTCGACAACCATTGGGATCAATGGGCTCATGGTCCTCGCTTTGTTTCGCTTGCCCGGCTCGATTCCTCCCGGCAAGTGCAAAGCAGCACCGCCTCCGCAGCGAGTCTACCAACCGGGCTTGGGCGCTCCGTGGGGTGAGATCTCCCCTTCCGCGCGCTCAGGTTCCGCGGTCACGGCGCTTCGTCGCGCGCACGGCGCGGGCCGTCGGCCCGCTCAAGCGGACCGCTAGGACCCGGGGGTCCAGAGCTTCTCGCGCGCCGCCGCCCGCTCGGGGGTGATCGCGACGGCGGCCTCGACGAGTCGCTCGAGCGCCTGGTCGGCCGCGACGTCGGCGCGCAGCTCCTCGAGCCGGCCGCTGCGGCGCAGCGCCGTCAGCAGCTTCTTCGGGTCGGGCGCGCGCCCGCTCTCGTCGGGCTGGGCGCTCTGCTCGAGCGCGGCGAGCAGCTCCTCGTCGGTCGGCTCGATCGCCTCCGCGGCGACGATCGCGGCGATCACCGCCTCCGCGCGCAGCGCGCGCTCGGCGCTCGGCCGCGCCCCTGCGATCAGCTCCTCCTCGCTCGCCCCGGCGATCTGCAGGTATGCCTCACGGCTCACGCCGCGGTGAGAAAGCGTGTGCATGCTGCGCTCGAAGGCCTCCCGCGCCCGCGCTTCGACCAGCGACTCGGGCAGCGTGATCTCGGCGGCCGCGGCCGCGGCCTCCACGACGGCGTTGCGAAACTCGGTCTCCACCGCGCGCTCGTCGACCTCCAGCAGCCTGGTGCGGAGGTCCTCGCGGAGCTCCTCGAGCGAGTCCAGGCCGGCCGCGTCGAGCGCGAAGTCGTCGTCTAGCTCGGGCAGGACCTTCGCGCGCACCTCGGCCACGCTGACCTCGAACACCGCGTCTCGTCCGGCCACCTCGCTCGCGGCGTAGTCGTCGGGAAAGCGCAGCTCGAGCGTGCGCTGCTCGCCGGCGCCGGCGCCGATCAGCCCCTCCTCGAATCCGGGGATCAGGCGGCCGGCGCCGAGCTCGACCAGCTGCGCGCGGCCCTCGCCGCCCTCGATCGAGCTCGCCGTCGATCGTCGCCGTGAAGTCGACCACCACGAAGTCACCACTCGCCGCGGCTCGCTCCACCGTCTCCAGGCGCGCGAGCCGGTCGCGCGCCTGCTCGATCTGGGCGTCGATCTGCTCATCGGCGACCGCCGGCTCGCGCCGTGGCGCCTCGATGCCGCGCCACTGCGCGAGCTTCGCGACGGGCCGCACGCCGATCTCGAACGCGAAATTGAACGGCGCGTGTTCGGCCGGCAGATCCCCGAGCGTGATCTCCGGGTCTCCGACGGCGGCGATTCCCGACTCGCCGAGCGCCGCCGTGTACCAGCGGGCGAGGCGCTCGCGCACCGCGTCGTCGACCACCGCTTCGCGGCCGAGCCGGCCGATCACGACCGGCGCGGGCACCTTGCCCTTGCGGAAGCCCGGGAACTTCAGGTCGCGCCCGATCAGCGAGGCGGCTGCCTCGACGGCGCGCGAAACCTCATCCGCCGCCACCTCGACCTCGACGCGCACGCGCGACTCCGGCAGCTCTGTGACGGTGGTCTTCACCTGGGAGGCCATCGCGGCCCAACGATACCTTCAGATGCGCGCGGCGAGCGGGCGATCACCGGGCCGCGGCGCGCAGCGAGTCGCCAACGTGCGCTGCCGTGACGCCGGCGCTCGCCCTTTGCACCGGCGGCGTGTAGGCGAGCAGGGCGGCGGTCACGGCGAACACGCACGCCACCGCGGCGAGCTCTCCCCGCGTCGTGCGAGCGAGCAGCATGCCGGTCTCGCCGGCCGGCGCACCGGCGTCGCGCAGGCGTCGAAGCGTCGGGATCACGCGCTCGCGGTTGATCGCCCCGAGCCCGATCAGCAGCCCGAGCAGCCCGATCTTCAACAGCACCAGCTCGCCGTAGGTCGTGTGCGTCAGGGCGTTGACCGTGCGGATGGCGATGTAGGCCTGGATCACGCCGGTGACCGCGAGCACGACCACCGCGCCGAACGCGACCGGCGAGAAGCGGGCCAGCACGTCGATCAGCATCTGGAGCCGCCGCGGCGGCTGCGCCGCGCGAATCGCCGGCGGCAGGGCGAACACGACACACGCAAGCCCCCCCACCCACACGCTCGCGGCGAGCACGTGGACGACGTCCGCCGGGAAGAACGCCCATACGGGCGACTGCACGGCGGCGTGGCCGAGAAGGGCCGGGGCAACCGTCAGGAAGGCGCCCACGGCGACGAGCCAGACGGTGAACGCGCGGCGGTCTCGCAGCCGCAGGCCAGCGGCCGAGACCGCGAGCAGGATCGCCTGAACTCCCCACACCCAGCCGGTCCGGGCTTCGAGCGCGTGCCTCACCGCGGTCCAGTCGATCGACCACAGCGACAGGCCCGCCCGGTGCGCCGCCGCCAGCAGCAGGCCGAGCAGGTCGACCGGCACGCCGAGCAGCAGGCCGGCAACGAGCACGCGACGGACTCCGCGCTCGAACTCGCCGTCGCGCAGCTCCGGCGGGGTGAGGCGAAGCAGGAACGCGAGCGCCCCGACCACGAGCGCGATCGAGACGTAGTCGAGCGCCCGCATCGCGCCGAGCGCGACGTTCGTCACCGTGCCTTCACGACCACGATGGTGTCATCTATCGCCGCCCGCCGCCGCGGCGCGAAAGCGCCCCGACCGTGCAGGACGGCTTGCGCGACCTGCGAAAATTGACGTAGATGAGCGCGACCGACACAACCACGCTCGCCCCGACCCACGCGCCGGCCGGCGAGGAGCGCCAGACCCTCGAGCTGGACGTCACCGGCATGACCTGCGGGTCCTGCGCCGCGCGCGTCCAGCGGGCGCTCAGCCGGCAGGAGGGCGTGACCGAGGCGCTGGTCAACTATGCGACCGGTCGCGCGACCGTCGAGCTTGCGCCGGGTGCGCCGGACACCGACGCGCTGGTCAGGGCGGTCGAGCAGGCCGGCTACGGCGCGTCGCCGGCGGCAGCCAGCGCGAGCGAGCAGGCTCAGGTGCTCGCCGAGCACGAGCAGTCCGACGCCCGCGAGCAGCGGAACCTGCTGCGGCGGATCTTCGTGGCGGTGCCGCTCGCGGCGGCGATCACGATCCTGACCTACGCCCAGCCGCACGAACCGACGGCTCGCTGGATCGTCGCCGCGATGGCGGTCCCGGTCCAGTTCTGGTGCGGCCTGCCGTTCCTGCGCTCGGCCTGGGCGCGAGCGCGGGCGCGCTCCACCAACATGGACACGCTGATCGCGCTCAGCACGCTGGCGGCCTTCATCTACTCGACGGTGATGCTGCTCACGGCGGAGACGGCCTACAGCCACGGCGTCGAGGTCGACCTCTACAACATGCCGCTCTGCTACGACATGGGAGCGATCATCGTCGCCGCGCTGCTGATCGCGCGCTGGTGCGAGGCGAAGGCGCGCAGCAGCGCCGGCCGCGCGATCCGCGAGCTTGCCCAGCTCGGTGCGACGCAGGCGCGCCTGCTCGACTCCGACGACCCGGACGCGGCCGAGCGTCTGGTCGCAGTCGACGATGTGCGCCGCGGCGACGTGTTCCTCGTGCGCCCGGGCGACAAGGTGCCGGTCGACGGGATCGTGATCTCGGGCAGCTCGGCGGTCGATGAGTCGATGCTGACCGGTGAGTCGCTGCCGGTCGAGAAGAGCGCCGGCGCGCTGCTGACGGGCGCGACGATCAACCTGGACGGCGTGCTGCGGGCGCGCGCGACGGCGGTCGGCGCCGACACCGCGCTCTCGCATCTGGTCGCGCTGGTCGAGCAGGCGCAGGCCGCCAAGCCAAAGCTCCAGCGGCTGGCGGACGAGATCGCACGCTACTTCGTGCCGGCCGTGCTGGTGCTCGCCGCGCTCACCTTCCTCGCTTGGCTTCTGACCGGTCAGGGCCTGGTGGGGATGTTCGCCTCGATGCACCTCCAGCGCGGCATCGACGCGGCGATCGCCGTGCTGATCGTCGCCTGCCCATGCGCGCTCGGGCTCGCGACGCCTGTCGCGATCCTGGTCGGGACCGGTCGCGGCGCGAGCCTCGGCCTGCTGATCCGAAGCGCCGAGACGCTCGAGCGAAGCCAGGAGGTCGACACGATCGTGCTCGACAAGACCGGGACCGTCACGACCGGCGAGCTGTCGGTCGCGGAGATCTGGACGGCGCCGGGAGAGGACGGCGACCGTGTGCTGTCGCTTGCCGCCGCCGCGGAGTCGGGCTCCGAGCATCCTGTCGCGCTCGCGGTCGTCACCGCGGCACGCGAGCGGGGGCTCGGGATCGCCCAGGCGAGCGAGTTCCGCTCGCAGCCCGGGCGCGGCGTGCAGGCTGTCGTGGACGGCGTCGACGTCTGGGTCGGGCGCCCGCAGGAGCGGACCGGCGAGGCGGCCGCGGTGCTCGAGCGGTGGGAGAGCGCGGGGCGCACGGCGATCGTGATCGAGCGGGCCGGGAGGACGGTCGGCGCGATCGCGCTCGCCGACACGATCAAGCCGGAAGCGCGGGACGCGATCGCGGGCCTGCGCCGGATGGGGATCGACGTGGCGCTGCTGACCGGTGACAACGAGCGCGCCGCGCGTACGGTGGCCGACGCGGTCGGCATCGAGCACGTGCGCGCAGGCGTCAGTCCGGCCGAGAAGCTCGCGGAGATCGCCCGCCTGCAGAGCGAGGGGCACCGCGTCGGGATGGTCGGCGACGGCGTCAACGACGCGGCCGCGCTCGCCCAGGCGGATCTCGGCATCGCGATGGGCACCGGCACCGGCGTGGCGATCGAGGCGGCCGACATCAGCGTGCTCTCCGGTGACCTGCGCGGCGTCGCGCGCGCGCTGCGGCTGGCCCGCGAGACCTACACGATCGTGCTGCAGAACCTGGGCTGGGCGTTCGGCTACAACCTGATCGCGATCCCGCTGGCGATGACCGGCCTGCTCAGCCCGGCGCTCGCGGCGGTGGCGATGGGCGTCTCGAGCATCACCGTCGTGACGAACAGCCTGCGTCTGCGGCGCTTCGGGCGCCCGGGCCGCCCGACGCCCGTGCGCAGCGCCCGCCAGCGCCTCGCAAGCATCGCCGCGATCACGATCGTGCCGGTCGTGCTGCTCGGCGCGCTCGTGCTCGCGGTGCCCGACACCTTCGCGGTGCCGCAGAGCTCCTCCCAGACGCTCAGCGAGCCGGCCGGCGAATCGATGGAGGTCTGGACGAGCTCGCTGCGCTCCGGCCCGGTGCAGGTGCACTTCCAGCTCAACACGGCGACCAACGGCGAGGGCAACATCGCCACGCTCAGCCTGACCGCCACCTCCGGCAGGGGCGCTCGCCGCCACGGCGCGATGAGCCGCTTCTCGCGCAACCACTGGGCGGCGTACTTCTCCGACCTCGGGGTCGGCGTCTGGAAGTTCACGATCGACGGCACCGACGGCGGCGGCCGCCACCTCGGCGGCTCCGTCACGCTCCCGATCAACTGAGGAACCCGGGCCGCCGAAGGCGGCTACATAAGAAGCTGCATGGCCGCGAACATGTAGGCCATGCCGAGACCCATCAGCGCCATCGTTGGACGCAGGTCGAGTTCGCAGACGAGCGGCTCGGCGGCTGCCGCGGCGGTGATCGAGGCGGTGCCGCCCGGGTTGATCGAGATCCGCGAGATCCCGGGGATCTGGTGCTCGCGGTCGAGGCGGCGGAATGTGTTGGTCGCCCACAGCAGCGCCTGGATCGCGAAGTAGGCGACCAGCAGCCAGGTGATCGGCGCGACGAAGCCGTTCGGCGACCACATGTAGACCATCGCGCCGAGATCGACGGCGATCACGAGCCACAGCAGGTTGGCCGCGCGACCGCTGAGCACCTGAAAGAGCACCCAGGCGACCATCACGGCGGCGGCGTTGGCGAACGCGAGCTGCCAGAAGGTGGCGGAGATGTTGAAGTGGTCAAGCGAGGCCGGCGCGAACATGAAGACCATGCCCGCCGCCATCAGCACGTGCCCGGAGTGCCAGAGGCGACGCTGACCGTGGGTCTGGGCCACGTGGCGCAGGTGGATCACGAAGATCGCAAGGAACACGAAGGTCCAGACGATCGCGAGCCAGTTGGGCAGGATGTTCGTGGCGCCGTGCGCGGCGCTCATGAACATCGACATCCCGCCGTGAGACCCCGACGAGGACGATCCGCCCATCGACATCGAGCTTGCTCCGGAACCACTCATCGAACTGCCCAAGTCAGTGCCTCCTGGCCGGGGTTGGCAGCGGCGAAAAGCCTAGCCGAAGTGCCCTCCTCGCGGTAGCATCCGCCGACGATGAGGGTCCTCCGCCTTGCCGCAGGGGCGTCGCGCCGCCGCGTGGTTTTCGCGGTGGGGGTCGCAGCCGTCGCGGCGCTCGCCGTGCTGGCGCTCATCGGCACGCTCGGCGTGCTCGGTCCGGGCGCACTGACGCTGCTTCCCGCGCTGCTGCTGGCTGCCGCGGTCTTCGCGGGGCGCTACCCGGGCGAGCAGCTGCTCGAGCGCTGGGCCCGGGCGCGACCGCGCGCCCGTCGCACGTCCGCTCGTCTGATCCTCCCGACTCGTCCCGTGGCCACACTGGCGCGTGGCGGCCGCCTCGTGGCCGCCGCCCTCGCCGGCCGTGCCCCGCCCGCGCTCGCCGCGGGCTGAGCGCATCACTCGCAGCGCGCGGCTCGCGTTCCCGCGTCCGGCGACGGCCCGCACCGGCGTCGCCGCTAAATGGCTGGCAACGCAAGGAGCTCACTGATGTCCATTCGATCCGCCCGTGCGCGCGAACGCGCGCCGGGTCACACCTGATGAGCACCGCACTGGCGGCGCGCCTGCGCGTCACCAGGCGCGGCGTTCAGATCGCGCTGGGCTGCATCTGGCTGCTCGACGGGCTGCTGCAGTTCCAGAGCTTCATGTACACGCACACGTTCCTGACGACGATCGTCGAGCCGACCGCCGCCGGGTCGCCGTCGTTCATCGCCGACCCGATCCTGACCCTCGCGCGCTTCTACGGCCACGACCAGGTGCTGTGGAACACGCTGGCGGGGGAGCTGCAGGTCGCGATCGGCCTCGGCCTGATCGTCAGCCGCAGGAGCGTCAAGCTGGCGCTCCTGGTGTCCTATTTCTGGGCGCTGTGGATCTGGTGGCTGGGCGAGGGCTTCGGGATGGTGTTCTCCGGCACGCCTGTCTCGCCGCTGATGGGCGCGCCGGGCGCCGTGTTGATCTACGGCCTGATTGGCCTGCTCGTCTGGCCGACCGGGCGCGAGGGTGAGCGCTCGGCCGCGGACGGCGGGCCGATCGGCGATCGCGGTGGGCGGATCGTCTGGTCGGCCCTGTGGGCGGAGGCGGCCTACCTGTGGCTGCTGAACGTCGATCGCTCGAAGAACGCCATCCACGACCAGCTGCTCGGCATGGCGAGCGCGGCGCCCCACCCGCTGGCGAGCTGGGAGACCTCGGTGGCGAGCGCCGCGAAGGGCGTCGGCGGTACGCTCGCGGTGGTGCTCGCGATCGTCTCGGTCGCGATCGCCGCCGGCGTGTGGACGCGGTTGCGCCCCGTCGCGCTGAGCGCCGGGATCGTCCTCTCGCTGGCCTACTGGGTGCTCGGGCAGAGCCTGGGCGGGCCGTTCTGGATCGGCAACGCGACAGACGTCAACTCGGGGCCGCTGTTCGTGCTGCTGGCGGTCACGCTGATGCCGCCGCTGGTTCTGGCGCGGGGGCGGCAGCGGGCGACGGCGAGCGTGTCAGGCTCGTCGCCGCCGGTCGTCCCGGCCTGAGCGTGCGCGATCCACGCATGGGTTCGAAGCGCGGCGCGCGCGCTTCGAACCCGTCGCGCCGCTCAGACCAGGCTGTAGCCGGCCTCCTCGACCGCCGCGCGGACCGCTTCGGTGTCGACCTCCTCACCGCTGATCGCGAGCGTGCCGCTCTCGAGATCGACGTCCACGTGCTCGGCGCCGGGGACCCGGCTGACCTCCTCGGTCACGGCCGCGACGCAATGCGCGCAGGTCATCCCCTCGACCCTGTAGGTGTGCTCAGTCATCGACCGCTCCTTTCGCGTGGGGCTCGCTTCAATGATCGCATGCGTCAGAACGCCTCCTCAGGCGGGATCTGGCGACGCCGGCGGCGCACCACGAACACGAACGCCCCGCCGGCGAGGACCACGACGACGAACGCCACGATCGCCCCGACCGGGAAGGAGAACGGCTTCTCGCCGTTCCAGTAGAGCTGCCCGTAGAGGTAGCCGGGGGTCGATCCGACCTCGATCGGGACGTACCAGTCGAAGACGAGCTGGCGCTTGTCCAGACCCTTGCTCTTGATGAACGGGGGCACGACCGGGCTCGTGAAGTGGATCCTGTGGTCGTGCCAGTAGAGGGTGCCGGTCTTGGCGAAGGTGACCCAGTCCGCCGGCGCCGTGTCGCTGGCCGAGGACGGCACGACGACGCCCTGCTCGTAGAAGCTCTGGTTGTAGTAGTAGGCGGGGTTGTTTTCGTTCAGCTGGACCGTGCCGTTGCCGAGGATCTGCGCGTACTTGCCGCCGTCGTAGGCGACGTTGCGGTCCGACGTCGAATAGCCGTAGACCGTGACGGTCTCGTGGCTGTGGTTGATCAGGCGGATCTCGTCGTTGAGGTCGATCACCCTCCACGAGACGGTCTGGCCGCCGCCGAGCAGGATCTCGAGACCCCCGTCGCTCGGCACGACGCGCCAGTGGACGCCCGAAATCAACGGATCCACTCCTCGCAGGTAGGAGCTGTAGCGCGTGTCGGTGATGTCCGGCGTCTGCGAAATCGCTGCGTGGGCGGCCGGGGCGAGCGCGAGGAACGCGAGCGCGAAGAGCGGCAGCAGGCGGCGGGGCATCGGCCTCTGATGTTATTGCCGACCGCGCCCGCCTGCGGGCGCTGGACGCGACGGTCCGGACGCGGACGCGCGCGCCGCGCCCGTAAGATCCACCACGGTGAGCCGGGAAGACTGGTCGGCACAACTCACGCTGCCATGAAACCGACCTCCCTCCCATGCGCCCGCTGACCTCGCGCGTCCCCGCCTGGCGGCGGGAGACGCTCCGCACCAACCTCTGGCTCGTGCCGTCGCTCGAGGTGCTGCTCGCGGTGCTGATCTTCGCCGGCACCTACGCGCTCGACCACGCCGCCCACGCCGGCGACTTCACGCTGCCGTCGTGGGTGATCCAGCCCGGCGCCGACGGCGCGCGCCAGATCCTCACGACGATGGCGGCCGCCGTGATCACGGTCGTCGGCGTCGTCTTCTCGATCACGATCGTCGCGCTGACGCTGGCCTCGACCCAGTTCGGCCCGCGGATGCTTCGCAACTTCATCCGCGACCGCGGCACGCAGCACACGCTGGGGGCGTTCGTCGCGACGTTCGTCTACTCGGTGCTGGCGCTCGTGGCGATCGGCAACGGCACGCACAACCCGTTCGTGCCGAACATCTCGATCACCGTCGCGCTGCTCGCGCTCGTGCTCGACATGGGCGTGCTGATCTACTTCATCAACCACATCACCAGCTCGATCCAGCTGCCCCAGGTGATCGCCAGCATCGCCCGCGACCTCTCCGCCGCGATCGCCGCCGAGGGCTGGCGCGGCGAAAGCGACCGCGTCCCCCCCACCGGCCTGTCGGTCAGCGAGATCGAGCGCAACATGGCCGAATCGAACGACGTGGTGCGCACGGCGCACAGCGGCTACCTCCAGTTCGTCCACTACGACACGCTGGTGCGGATCGCGAGCCGCTCGAACGCCGTGATCCGGCTGCACTACCGCCCCGGGCAGTTCCTCGTGCAGGGCCACCCGCTCGCGACCGTCTGGCCGCCGGAGGCCGCCGACGCCGTGACCCGCAGCCTCGAGCGCGCCCACCTGACGGGTCCCTACCGCACGCTCGCGCAGGACCTCAGCTTCGCCGTCGACCAGCTGGTCGAGATCGCGATCCGCGCGCTGTCCGCCGCGGTCAACGACACCTTCACCGCGCTGACCTGCATCGACTGGCTCGGCGAGAGCCTGTGCAAGATCGCCGCGGAGTGGGCGCCGACCCAGGTCCACCGCGACGAGAGCGGCCAGGTTCGCCTGATCTCGGCGGCCGTCGGCTACCAGCGGATCGTCGAACGCGCCTACGAGAAGATCCGCCAGGCCAGCCGCGGCATGCCGGCCGTGATGATCCGCCAGCTCGACGCACTCGAGAAGGTCATGGAGTACACGACGACCGCCGCCCAGCGCGACGTGCTGATCGAGCAGGCGCGCCGGATCCAGACCGGCAACCTCGAGTCGGTGCCCGAGGCGGCGGACCGCGTCGACGTGACCCGCGCCTACGACGCGGTGCTGGCCGCGCGGGTCGCCGTGGAACGCGGGCAGCTGGTCTGACCCGGCTGCTCAGTGCGTCCAGGGCCGCGCGACGAGCATCCAGGCGCTCGCGGCGGCCAGCAGCACGCCGCAGAGCACCCAGCCGAGCGCCGTGGTGCCGAGGCCGACGTACTTCAGGCCCGAGGCGAAGATCACGAACGTGATCGCCGGGCGCACGTAGCGGTCCGGCGCGCTCGAGGAGATCAGCGACCCGACCAGCACGGCCGGCACGCTGCCGATGATCAGCGACAGCGTCACGCCGAACTCCACGTGACCGAAGGCGAGCGCGCCGAGCGCCGCGGCGAGCGTCAGCGGCACCGCCTGGGTGAGGTCGGTCCCGACGAGCTGGTTTGCCCCGATCATCGGGTAGATGAACAGCAGCAGCACGATCATCAGCGAGCCGGACCCCACCGACGTCATGCCGACCACGACACCGCCGAGCATGCCGATCAGGACGGTCTGCAGCGGCCGCGGGACGACCTGCGCGACGGACCCGGTCCGCGCGTGCCCACCTCGGCGGTCGAGCACGTAGCGCAGCACCATCGCCGCGGCGCCGATCAGCAGCGCCGCGCCGAGCGCCCGTTCGATGTTCGTCTGCGCCGCGCTCGAGTTGCCGATCAGATGCAGCAGGTAGGCGCCGAGGAAGGCCATCGGCACCGAGCCGACCACCATCCAGCCGACGAGCCCCCAGTTCACGGTGCCGCGCCGCAGGTGCACGCCGGCGCCGATCGGGCGCATCACGACCGCTGCGACGAGGTCGCTGGAGATCGCCGCCGCCGGCTTCACGCCGAACAGCAGGATCAGCATCGGCGTCATCAACGCCCCACCCCCGGCGCCGGTCATCCCGACCAGGAGCCCGATCACGGCGCTGCCGAGGACGATGTAGGGGTCGACGTGCATTTCGCGGGGCTTTCGGGGTGCCGCGCGGACCGGGCGCGGACGGGGCATCCTAGAGGACGGCCGCGGTGCTCCCGGACCGCATGCGGGACGCGGCGCACTGGCCGGCGCCGCCCACCGGGCATCCGCTTGCGCGTAAGCTCCAACCGGTGTCGAGCACCGTGGCGCCCTACGGCGAGCTGGGTGCCGCCGAGATCGTCCGCTTGATCCGCGAGCGCCGGCTGAGCTGCGTCGAGGTGGCCGCCGGGGCGAACATCGCGATCGCAAAGCTCGACGGGGCGATTGGAGCCTTCGCGACCCCGCCGGGCGACGCCGCGATCGATCGCGCCCGCGAGCTCGACAAGCTCTCGCCGCAGGCCGCGTCGACGCTTCCCCTGATCGGGGTGCCGGTCGGCATGAAGGACGTCTTCGACACCTCCTGGCTGCCGACGCAGTACGGCTCGCCGATCTACCGCGGCCACCGCCCCCGCTCCGACGCCGCGCTCGTCAGCCTGCTCTCGGCCGCCGGCGCCGTGGTGGTCGGCAAGACCAAGACCAGCGAGTTCGCCTTCCGCCATCCCAGCGACACGCGCAACCCGCTGGACCCGGATCGCACGCCGGGGGGATCATCAAGCGGCTCCGCCGCCGCAGTGGCCGCCCACATGGTGCCGCTCGCCACAGGCACACAGACCGCCGGCTCGATCGTTCGCCCAGCCTCCTATTGCGGCGTGCTCGGCTTCAAGCCGACCTTCGGCGTGCTGCCGCTGGCGGGCGCCCTGCCGACCTCCGCCTCGCTCGACACGGCCGGGCTGTTTGCGCGTCACGTCGACGACCTCGAGCTGGCGCTGACCGCGGCCTCGGCCGCACCCGCCGGCATGGCGAGCTCCCGCGCCTCCCGCTCCCCCGAGGGCGCCGGCGAGCCGCCGGCGTTCGAGCGCTCCTCCCCCCCGCGGATCGGCTTCCTGCGGCTCGCCTGGGACCGGCTCGACGCGGTCACGCGCAACGCGGTCGACGACTACCTGGGAGCCGCCGGCGGCGCCGGCGCGATCGTCGAAGAGACTCAGCTGCCGGTCGACTTCGAGTTGCTGGTCGACGCGCAGATCACGATCCAGCTCGTCGAGACCGCCTGGGCGCTCGGCCGCGAGGCCGACTGGCACGGCGAGCTGGTGAGCGAGGAGCTGCGCTCCTTCATCGCCGAGGGTCGCGCCGTGGCGCGCGAGCGCTACCTTGCCGCGCGGCGCCTGGCCGACGAGCAGCGCTGGCGCTGGGATGACCGCGTTGACGGTTTTGACGCGGTGCTCGCCCCGAGCACGCTCGGCGTGCCGCCGCTCGGCAGCGATACGGGCGATTCGCTGCTCTGCCGGGCGTTCACCCTGCTCGGCGGGCCCGCGCTCGCGCTGCCGGGAGCCTGGAGTCCCGACGGGCTGCCGATCGGGCTGCAACTGCTCGGCGCGACCCACGCCGACCGCGGCGTGCTCGGCGTGGCGCGCTGGCTGCTCGAGCGCGTCGGCGACCGCGCGCCGGCCCGCTGAGGGCGCTCGTCCGCTGGCCCGCGCCTCTCCCGATCGAGCGTCGTTCCGGGCGCCGATCGCGCCCCGGCGCCAGGCGCCGGAGCGGCCGATGCGAGTACAGTCGCGTGATGACCGAATACGCGAATCCCGAACGCGACGCCGACGTGGCACGCCGGCACCGTGAGGAACGCCGCGCCGTCGAGGAAGCCGGCGGCGGCGAGTCGGAGGGCTTCGAGCTCGCCGAGCAGGAGCTGATCGAGCACACCTCGCACGGCGACGACCACACGCCCGCGCGCATCCTGCGCGACGCCGAGCCCGACGAGGAGCTGACCGACGCCGTCTACGGCGAGGCCGACGAGGAGATCCTCACCGACTGACGATCGTCGCGTTCAGCCAGCTGAGCGCGGCGCCGAGGTGTGACGGATCGATCTGGTGGCCGAGATCGCCCTCGTGGTAGGAGACCTCGAGCCCCCCGGCGCTGAGGAGCTCGCGCGCGGCGCGGCCGAACGAGATCTCGATCACCGGGTCGCGGCGCCCGTGCGCGATGAACGTTCGAAGGCCCTGGCGGCTCTCGAGATCCGGCTGCCAGTCCTCGACCGCGGGGATGAAGCCAGAGAAGGCGAGGATCCCCGCCGGCACGGGCCGTCCGGGACCGAGCCCGAGCGCGTAGCTCATCACGGTGCCCATCGAGAAGCCGCCGAGCACGGTCCGCTCCGGGCCGATCCCGGTCCGCTCCCACAGCTCGTCGTGCAGCGCGGCGAGCGAATCGCAGGCCGCGTGGAAGGTTTCGGGGTCGGGATGCCCGACGCGCGGCACGACATACCAGTGGCGGCCCGGCAGGCCGGGGAGCTCCAGCGGCGCCGCCGGCGTCACGACATGCAGCCGCCTGCGCGGGTCGAGCACATCCCCGAGCGGAAGCAGGTCCGCCTCGTCCGCACCGCGGCCGTGATGGAGGATCAGCAGCCCGTCGGGCTCACCCGCCGCCTCGCGCTCGAGCATTCCGAGCGCCGTCACGACGCGTCCGCCCGCACGCCGACCTCGCCGCCACAGGCGGCACGCGCGCTGCTCGTTCTGTCCCCCGCGAGACCGATGGCCTCAGGATCTCACAGCCCGCGCAGGTGTGAATGCCGGACGCGGGCGGCCAGGCCGCCACGCTCACTTCACACGGTCAGCCTCCCGCCTGCCGCGGCCAGCGTCATCGGCGGTCTTGCGTAGTTTTTGCGTGGCCGGCTACGGAGGCGGCGCGCTCGGTCGAGCGCGACGCGACGGCGACTAGTGTTTGCGCATGGCCAACTGGGACGACGTGCGCCGGCTCGTGCTCGCGCTGCCGGAAACCAGCGAGACCGTCTCGCACGGCAGCCTCTTCTGGCGCGTCCGCGACAAGGGGTTCGTCTGGGAGCGGCCGCTTCGCACCGCCGACCTCAGGGCGCTCGGCGACGCCGCACCGAGCGGACCGATCCTCGGCGCGCGCGTCGAGCACCTCGTCGCCAAGGACGCGCTGCTGGCCGACGACCCCGGGGTCTTCTTCACGACACCGCACTTCGACGGCTTCGCGGCCGTGCTCGTGCGCCTCGAGCAGATCGCACCGCAGGACCTCGAGGAGGTGGTCGTCGAGGCCTGGCTCGCGATGGCGCCGCCGCGCCTCGCGAAGCAGTACCTGGAGGCAAACCCGCCGCCGGCCTAGCGTTGCGGTGTAGCTCTGCGGGTTCGCTTACGAAGGGGCGCGAGTCAGGATGAAGCGCTCGACGGCGTTCGCGAACCCCTCCTCGGCGTTGGACGTCGTCACGAACGTCGCCGCCTGCTGGACCTCGCTCCCGCCATTGGCCATCGCGATGCTCAGCCCGGCCTTGGCGAACATCAACATGTCGTTCGGGCCGTCGCCGATCGTCGCGATCTCCTCCGGCTCGATCGCGTATCTGGTCGACAGATCGAGCAGCACGGCGCCCTTGTTGGCAAGTGGATGGGTCACGTCCAGGTAGTAGGGCTGCGAGCTCGCCACCGAGAGGTGGTCGCCAAAGCGGTCCGTCACCGCGGTGGTCGCCGCGGCGATCGCGCTCGGGTCATCGCTGACGCCGACAAGCTTGGCGACCCGGTCTGTCAGCTGGTCGTAGCGCTCGACGACGGTCGGGGCGAACTCCACGGTGCGAGCCTCGCGGTCGACGTGCGCCGCGGACAGCCGCCGCACGTACCAGTCGGCGCCACGATACAGCCAGACGTCGAGCGAGTGGGAGTCGAGCAGCTCGACGATCGGCAGCACGCTGCGGCGCGCGATCTCATGCTGCTCGAGGACGTGGAGATGGCGGTCGACCAGCAGGCCACCGTTGAACGCGGCGAGCGGCAACTCGAGGTCGAGCGGTTCGATGAGCATCGCCATGCCCCTCGGCGGACGCCCGCTCGTGATGGCGAAGAGCACGCCCGCGGCCCGCAGCTCGCCGACGGCGGCAATCGCCCGCGGTGTCAGGGCCTTCTCGGGAGTGACGAGCGTTCCGTCGACGTCGGCCAGCAGGAGCCTGACCGGTGGCGCGGCGTGCTCGGGGGTCGGCCGCGGTTCCATTGCTCAACCGTAGGGAATGCCGGCTGCGAACGACGGGGCGCACGCACGCTCGCGGTGACCCCGCGGAGGGTGAGCGACGGGATTCGAACCCGCGACCGCCGGGACCACAACCCGGAGCTCTACCAGCTGAGCTACGCCCACCAGGGGCACGCAATGTAGCAGCGCGATGTCCACCCGCCCGGCACGCTGGCGGGTGTCCGGGCGTCGGCCGCCGCCGTCCGGGGCGCGGATGCGATACTCGCGCCGTGCCCTACAACCCAGCCCGCGCGAACCCCGTCTACGTGCCAGACGAGCAGCGATACGAGCGCATGTCCTACCGCCGCGTGGGCGCGAGCGGGATCGAGCTGCCGGCGATCTCGCTGGGCCTGTGGCAGAACTTCGGCGACGATCGCCCGATCGCCAACAGCCGGGCGATCCTGCGCCGGGCGTTCGACCTCGGCATCACGCACTTCGATCTCGCCAACAACTACGGGCCGCCCTACGGCGCCGCGGAGACCAACTTCGGCCGCATCTACGCCGAGGACTTCCGCCCCTACCGCGAGGAGCTGATCATCTCGACCAAGGCGGGCTATGACCAGTGGCCCGGCCCCTACGGCGACTTCGGCTCGCGCAAGTACCTGCTGGCGAGCCTGGACCAGTCGCTCGCCCGCATGCGCCTCGACCACGTCGACATCTTCTACTCCCACCGCGTCGATCCGGTCACGCCGCTCGAGGAGACGATGGGCGCGCTGGATACCGCGGTGCGGCAGGGCAAGGCGCTCTATGTGGGCATCAGCTCCTACTCGCCGGAGCGGACAGCGGAGGCCATCAAGATCCTCCGGGGGTTGGGCACGCCGCTGTTCATCCACCAGCCGTCGTACTCGATGCTGAACCGCTGGGTCGAGGACGGCCTGCTCGAACTGCTCGGGCGCGAGGGGGTCGGCGCGATCGCGTTCTCGCCGCTCGCGCAGGGGATGCTGACCGACCGCTACCTCGACGGCATCCCCGAGGACTCGCGCGTGAAGATCGGCGAGGCGCTCGCGCAGAAGATGCTGACCGACGAGAACCTCGCGCGGGCGCGGGCGCTGAACGAGATCGCCGGGCGGCGCGGCCAGACACTCGCCCAGCTCGCGATCGCCTGGGTGCTCCGCGACGAGCGCGTCAGCTCGGCGCTGCTGGGGGCCTCAAGCGTCGCGCAGCTCGAGCAGAACGTCGCCGCGCTCGCGAACCGCGAGTTCAGCGACGAGGAGCTCGCCGAGATCGACCGCTACGCGAACGACGGCGACATCAACATCTGGTCGGCGTCCAGCACCGCCTGACGCGCGCGACTCGTCCGCGGGGCGGGGCCGGGCGTCATCCCAGATTTCGCGCGCCCGACGGAAGCGCGTCCAGGAACCGCTCGAGCCCGCCGACGAAGACGGCGTTGTCATCGCCGGCGACCATGTGCCCGGCGCCCGGGATGACCATCTGCTCGGCATGTGCGATCAGGCGCAGCATGTCCGCCATTCCCGCGTCGCTCACGACATCGGACTGCGCACCCCGCACCAGCAACGTCGGGACCTCCACGGCTGCGGCGGCCTCGCGCAGACGGTCGGGACGGGTCGCGCGCCGGGGCTCGTCGGCGATCTTCAGGAACGCCGGGTCCCAGTGCCAGTACCAGCGGCCGTCGGCACGCTGGCGGACGTTCTTGCGCAGTCCGTCGAGGTTGCGCGGACGCCGGCGCAGGGGGTTGTACGCGGCGACCGCGTCGGCGACCTCTTCGAGCGTCGCGAAGCCGTCGCGGTTGGCAGCGAGAAACTCGAGGATGCGATCGCTCCCTGCCCGCTCCACCTCTACGACGATGTCCACGAGCACGAGCCCGCGGGCCAGCCCGGGATGCTCACCGGCAGCGACCAGCGACGTCATCCCGCCCAGCGAGGCGCCGACCAGCACAGGCGGCTCGTCGAGCGTGGACACGAGCGCGACCAGGTCGCCGACGAACGCAT
This sequence comes from uncultured Solirubrobacterales bacterium, assembly GCA_963709225.1. Classification (GTDB taxonomy): domain Bacteria; phylum Actinomycetota; class Thermoleophilia; order Solirubrobacterales; family Solirubrobacteraceae; genus Palsa-513. The sequence continues at coordinate 207,880 of CAVPVM010000004.1, read as the reverse complement.
CAAGCGAGTACTCGCCGCCGGGGTGCCACTGGCTGTCGCCGTGGCCGCGCGCGTCGTAGGTGATCGCGGTCCAACCGGCGAGCGTCAACCACTCGGCCGTCGCGTCCCAGGAGTGGCGCGTCTGGCCGCCGCCGTGCAGCAGGACGACGATGCCGCGTGGGGCATCGGCTTGCCGGCGATCGCCGGCGAGCAACACGCCATCGCTACGGAGCTCGATGCGGTCGCCGGTAGCGGTCATCGGAGATCCGGCTGCGTCAGCTCCCAGCCGCGGTCGAAACCGAACGTCGCCAGCAGTTGGAACTCCCGTGGGGCACTGACGCCGCCCCTCAGCTGCGTGCGCTCGGCGGCACCAGGCCATCGAGCGCGAGGCTGAGTGCCCGCGTGGCCGCGCCGGCGCGGGCCGCCGCGCCGTGCTTTCGCTCCATCGCGCCCCTCGCCATCAGCAGCACGAGGAACACGTCGTCAAGCGACATGTCGCGCCGCAACAGGCCGGCCGCCTTGGCTTCGCGGAGCGGGCGCTTCATCAGCTCGGCGACGCGCCGGCGGTCACGCTCGAGCTGGGAGCCGACGCAGGCATCCTCACGTGCCAGCTCGCTGACGGCGTAGAGGTGGACCGTGCTCTCGACAAGGCTCCCCAGCAGCACGAAGAAGGCGTTCGGGTCCCCGGCGTGCTCGGCCGCGAGTCGCGCGATGCGCTCGACGTGCTCGCCGAGCACCTCCGCGGCAAGCGCGCGGCGGTCGGGGAAGTTGCGATACAGCGTCGCCTGCCCGACCCCCGCTCGACGCGCGACCTCGCACATCGCGACGTCGGCCGACTCGGCGAACAGCTCCCGGGCAGCGTTGAGGATCGCCTCGCGATTTCGCTGGGCGTCCTTGCGCATCTGGTCCCTCGCCACCAGGACTTCCACGCTCCGAGTGTACAAACCGGATGGCGATGTCCGTAGCAAGCTGCTCGGGCCGCCGCAGCCCGAGCCGTCCCAACCATTCCCTCGACACCCTGAGGCCGCGACGCACCCCTGGCGTCGTGCCCGAACGGCGACGGGTGCGAGTTGTGGTAGAAAACCGGTGGCGCGGACAGGGCTGTCCGCATTCGACGACGGTCCATCTGCCGCCACGTGACGAGAAACCCGGTCCCCCACTCCTTCCCGCCGCGCCAGATGGCGACCGGGTCTGCGCCGACGCCCGACTCGCCCGCGCGTCGCGGCGCCGGGCTGCCCACCGGCATCTCGCGCGAACCGCGACGCCGAGTCACAGCGGGGGGTGGTTGCTGATGCGCCAGGGCCCGCTCGCCGGCCGCTACCCGGCCGTTGCGGCGATGGTGATGCTGGCGCTGATTCCCTACCTGGCGCTGTCGGCCGCGCTGGGGCCGATCACGCCGATCATCGCCAGGCAGCTGCACATGAGCCTCCAGACGATGAGCCTGAGCTCGGGTCTCGGCAACGCCGCCTACGCGGTCGGCACGGTGCTGGCCGTCCAGTTCGCCCAGCACCTCCCCCAGCGCAGGATGCTGCTGCTCTACGCCACGCTGCTGGTGACCGGCTCGCTGCTCGCCGCGGCGGCGCAGGACCCCGGGATGTACATCGCCGGGCACGTCCTCCAGGGCCTCTGCACGAGCCTGCTGCTGATCGCCGCCGTGCCGCCACTGGCGCTCGGCTACCCGACCAGCAAGCTGCGGACCACCGCGATGATCATGAGCATGTGCATCTTCGGAGCGGTCGCACTCGGGCCGACCGTCGGCGGGTTGCAGGCGCAGGCTCACGCCTGGCGGCCCCTGTTCTTCATCATCGCCGGGATCGCGGCCCTGGCCCTGATCCTGGCGGTGCTGACGTTCGACGACGCTCCTCCCGCTGATCCTGACTCCCCGCGCGACCTGCCGGCGATCGCACTGGCGGCGATCGGCTGTTTCGCCGCGTTCATCGGCGCCTCCGAACTGCTGACCCATCCGTTCATCGACGTCAGGACGACCGTGCCGCTGCTCGGCGGCCTGGCGACGATCATCGTTCTGATCGTCTACCAGTTCCGTGCGAAGCGACCGCTGCTGACGATCAGGACGATGCTGACGACCTCGATACCGGTCGCGGGAATCGTGGTGGCGCTGTTCGCGGCTGCCGCCTCGGTCTCGGCAACCGCGCTCACGGCCGCGGCGCTCTCCCAGCGCTACGCGCCGCTTCATCTTGGCCTGCTCTACCTGCCGGAGCTCGCCGGTGCGGTGATCACCGCGATCCTTCTCGGCCAGGTCCTCAACAAGCGCGCGATCCAGTACCTGCCGCTCGGTGGGATGGTGTTCCTCACCGCCGGTATCGCTGTCTTCCTGATCAAGGTCCCCTCGAGCCAGGGCCTCACGCTCGTCGGCTCGGGGCTGACCGGCATCGGTCTGGGAGCAACGGTCGCGCCGGCGCTGTTCGTTGCCGGCTTCTCGCTGCCAGCCACGAACCTCCAGCGCGTGTTCGCGATCGTCGAGCTGATGCGCGCGGTGGCGGCGTTCATGATCGCGCCGATCTTCGCCCACCTCGCGAGCACCGTCGGCGGCAGCCTCGATAGCGGCACCCGCACGGCACTGTGGATCGGCCTGGCGGTCGCCGTCAGCGGCACCGTCATCGGCGTCGTGATCTACGCGCTCAGCGGAGCCCGCCCCCAGACACCCGACATCGACGGCTTCCTGGCGGGCCGGAACGCCGCCTGGTACTCGCCGCCGCTGCTGGCCAAGCTGCGTCGCGGCTTGACCGCCTCGCTGCCCGCGACCGAGAATGCGAGCTGACATGGCATCGGCTTCCGCCACCGGCCCAGCCGCCGACGCGACCCCCGTCGGGGCCGTGCTCTTCGCCTACGACGGCTCCGATCTCGCGCAGTTCGCGATCGAGCAGGCCGGCCGCCAGCTCGCGCCCGGTCGCGACGCGCTGGTGCTCTGCGTCTGGCAGACGGGCGACGTCGGTTTCGTGCCGACCGGCGAACAGCACTTCAAGGCTTCGGCCGCCAACGAGGTGAAGCAGGCCGCCGAGGAGGTCGCCGAGCAGGGCGCGGCACTGGCACAACGAGCCGGATTCAACGCCCAGAGCGTCACGATCGAAGCGGCGCCGACCTGGAAGGGAATCGTCGAGATCGCCGACCAGCGCGGCGCAAGCCTGATCGTGTTCGGCTCCCACCGCCGCACCGGCCTCGTCGGCCATCTGCTCGGCAGCGTCACCGACGCCGTGGTGGCGCACACCGCGATCGCCGTGCTGATCGTGCATCAGCCGAGCTGACGCATCCCCACCCGGTTCCGCCGGACGCCTCCCTAGCTTCCAGGACACCTCGATGTCCGAGACGTCCTCCCCACCCGCGCCCCCGCCGCCGAACACCGATCGCCTCGAGGCCTTCAGCGACGGCGTCTTCGCGGTCGCGATCACGCTGCTCGTCCTGAGCCTCGCCGTCCATCCGCCGGCGGGCAGGCTCGGCCACGCGCTGCTGGTCTACTGGCCCCACTACGCGACCTATGTCGTCAGCTTCCTGACGATCGGGATCATCTGGATGAACCACCACGCGCAGTTCGACCGGATCGATCACGCCGACCGCACGCTGATGGTGCTCAACCTGATCCTGCTGATGTTCGTCACGCTGATCCCGTTCCCGACCAGCCTGCTCGCCACCTACCTGCACGCCGGGACCGACGAGCACGTCGCGGCGGCGGTCTACGCGGGCACGCTGCTGGCGATGTCGATCGCGTTCTTCAGCACCTACCTGTGGGCCGCCCATCGCCGGCTGTTCGCGGCCTGGGTCGGCGAGCAGCACGTCGGCTACCTGGTGCGCCGCAACGGCGCCGGGCTGCTGGTCTACGCCGCCGCGATCGCCGTGGCCTTCGCGAGCGCCTCGGTCAGCCTCGCGCTCTGCGGCCTGGTCGCGCTGTACTACCTGCACCCGGGTCGCCGGGTGGCGGCGTCGGCCTGAGCCGCGCGGGCCGACCGGCCCCTCCCATTTGACACTTCCTCCACGGGTGTCAAACCTCGCGTTTCTGCAGGTCAAAATCGAGTGTGCTGCCCTCCGATGCCCGCGCCCCCGCCGCCCGGCGACGCGCGCCCGAAGCCGACGATCCTCGGCGTCGGCGCCGCCGTCCCGGACCAGCTGATCACCAACGCCGACCTCGTCGCGCGCCTGGACACGAGCGACGAATGGATCGTCCGGCGCACCGGTATCCGCGAACGCCGCCACCTGCGCGAGACCGAGACGCTGGCCGAGATCGCGGCCGCCGCCTGCACGGACGCGATTCTCGATGCCGGCTGCAGTGCAGCCGGAGTTGACCACGTGATCATCGCGACGATCACCCCAGACCGACTGACGCCCGGTCTGGCGCCGGCCGTCGCCGCCAGGGTCGGCGCCACGCGGGCCGGCGTGGTCGACATCAACGCCGCGTGCTGCGGCTTCCTCTACGGGCTCGAGCAGGCTGCCGCGCTGATCGAGAGCGGCCGCGCGCAGCAGGTCCTGGTCTGCGGCGCCGAGGCGCTCTCGCGGATCACCGATCATTCTGATCGCGCGACCGCCGTCCTCTTCGGCGACGGTGCCGGCGCCGTGCTGGTCGGGGCCGGTGCGCCGGCCGGGCGCGGGATCGGCTCGTTCGTCTTCGGCTACGACGACACGCTCGCCGACACCCTCTACGCCGAGCGCGAGCGGCCGCTGCTGCAGATGGCGGGCCAGCAGGTCTACCGCCACGCCGTGCACCGGATGACCGAGGCGGCGCAGGAGGTGCTCGAGCGTAACGGCGTCGGCGTCGAGCAGGTCGACTACTTCGTCGCGCACCAGGCCAACGCGCGGATCGTCACGGCGGTCGCCGACGCGCTCGGCGTGGCGCACGAGAAGGTCTCCTTCAACGTCGAGTGGACAGCCAACACCTCGGCGGCCTCGATCCCGCTGGCGCTCGCCGCGGCGGAGCGCGACGGGCACCTCGAGCCCGGCGCGCTGATCGGCATGGTGGCGTTCGGCGCCGGCTTCGTCTGGGCCGCGGGCCTGGCCTCCTGGAAGGACCACAAATGACCCCAACGAGAAGGAGCAGCTGATGGCAGTCACCGAAGATGAGGTGCTCGCGGGCGTGCGCGAGGAGCTCGAGACGCTGAAGGTCCCCGGCGCCGCCGAGGCGACGATGGAGACCGAGTGGCGTGACCTCGACATCGACTCGCTCGAGCTGGTCGAGCTGGTGACGGCGCTCGAGGACCGCTTCGACGTCAAGATCGCCGACGGCGAGCTGAAGTCGATCACCGGCGTCGGCGATGCGGTGCGCCTGACGCTGTCGCTCGCGAACGAGTCCGCCTCGGCGTGAGCGTCGCGGTCACCGGACGCGGCGTCGTGACCTCGCTCGGCGAGGGCGCCGACGCGTTCTTCGAGTCACTCGCCGCCGGGGCCTCCGGGATCGTCGACGGCGAGTCCAGGGCGCTTGACTTCGACCCCGAGCGCTACATGGACCCGCGCGTCGCGCGCCGCACCGACCGCTTCGCGCAGTTCGGCGTCGCCGCGGCCGATCAGGCGGCCGCCGAGGCGGCGCTCGCCGACTGCGACCCCGCCCGCGTCGCCGTGGTCATCGGCACCGGCGTGGGCGGTCTGATCACGCTCCAGGAACAGTGCGAGTCCTTCCTCGCCCGCGGCGAGCGCGGCGTCTCGCCCAACTTCGTGCCGATGATGATGCCCAACGCCGCCGCCGGCGCCGTCGCGATCCGCCACGGCCTGCACGGCCCCGGCTTCAGCGTCGCCTCCGCCTGCGCCACCGGCGCGCACGCGATCGGCGAGGGCATGCGGATGATCGAGCGCGGCAGCGCCGACGTCGTCGTCGCGGGCGGCGCCGAGGCCGCGATGACGTCGCTGTGCATCGCCGCCTTCCGCCGCATGGGCGCGCTCTCGAGCGCCGGCGTGTCGCGGCCGTTCGACGCCCGCCGCGACGGCTTCGTGATGGGTGAGGGCGCCGGCGTGCTGATCCTCGAGCGCGAGGATCACGCCGCCGCGCGCGGCGCGACCGTCTACGGGCGGATCGTCGGCTACGGCGCCTCCAACGACGCCTTCGACATGGTCCAGCCGGACGAGTTCGGCGCCGGCGCGCTGATCGCGATGCGCGCCGCCCTCGACGACGCCGGCGTGGCGCCCGCGGAAGTCGGCTTCATCTCCGCCCACGGCACCGGCACGCCGATCAACGACCGCGTCGAGTCGATCGCGATCCGCAGCCTGTTCGGGGCGGACGCGCCGCCGATCTCCTCGACCAAGTCGGCGATCGGGCACCTGCTCGGCGCGGCCGGCTCGACCGAGGCGCTGGTCTGCATCGAAGCACTGCGACGCGGCATCCTGCCGCCGACGATCAACTACTCAGAGCCCGACCCCGAGTGCGACCTCGACTACCTCGTCGACGGCGCACGCGAGGCCCCGGGCGTCAGGCTCGCGCTGTCGAACTCGTTCGGCTTCGGCGGCCAGAACGCCTGCCTGGTGTTCGCGGCGGCGTGAGCGAGGTCTCAGGCCGCGCGAAGAAAGCGGCGAAGTGCCTCGCGGATGATTTCGGAGGTCGTCGCTCCGTCAGCGCGAGCGCGCGCCAGGAGGTCCGCCTGCAACTCTGGGTCGAGCCGAACCGACTCGACACTTGCAGCTGACGATCCAAGCGCCGGACGGCCGCGCTTGGGCCGCCGCGCGATGAGCGTGTCGAGGTCGTAGCCGGCCTCCGCCTCAGCTGCGAGCGCCTCGACCTCCGTGTCTGTGATCGGGGTGCCTGAGCGCGTGTGACCGTAGACGTGTGGTTCCTTCATGATTCGAGCAGCCTCCTGAACCGTGGTCGTATCGGCATCGCATGAATTGCAAGCTGCGACCCCTCAGCAGTCGTCAGGACCACGACCTCAAGAATGTTTCCTGCGCGATCCGGGCCGAGCACCAGCCACCGGTCGGGATCTTCGCCGGCGTCTTCGATGAGCAGCGCATGGTCGACGGCATGGATGTCCGCGTCTGCAATGCCGTGCTTGCGTGCAAACGCGTGTATCTGCACCGGGATTATCGTACTACATAATCGTGCAGGCATTCACCGGCGGTGGAACGACCTCGTACGCTGTCGCGATCGCCGGCTCGCCCCACACCTCGCGCAACGACACCGAATCGCTGATCCTCGACGCCGCCCGCGAGGCGCTCGCGGAGGAGCCGTTCGAGCGGATCACGATCGACGCGATCGCGCGCCGCGCCTACGTCAGCCGCACCGCGCTCTACTTCTACTTCCCCAACAAGCGAGCGGTCATCGACCGCCTGATCCAGCTCGCCTTCTCCGAGATCTACGAGGCCGCCGCGCCCTACCTCGACGGCGCCGGCGATCCCCGCGGCGAACTGCACCGCGCGCTCACCGCGACCGTCGCCGCGGTCGATCGCAACGCGACGGTGCTCCAGCTCGCCGCCCGCCTGTCCGGCCAGATGGACCGCATGCCGCCCGAGTGGGAGCCCTACGTGATGCGCCTGCGCAACGCCGCCGCGCGGCGGATCCGCGGCGACCAGCAGCGCGGCATCGCCCCCGCCGACATTCCCGCGGGAACATCGGCCAACGCCCTGCTCGCGATGGTCGAGGCCCAGGTCGTGCGCGAGGTCGTCGTCGGCGACGGCGACGCCGCCGAGACCGCGCGCGTGCTCGCGGAGCTGTGGTGGCGCGCTGTCTACTCGCGCCCGGAAACGTCGGACGCCGCGGCCGGCGCCTGAAGCCGCGCCACCGCCGCAGGCTTGCGCGCCTTGATCTGGTAGACCGCCGTGTAGCCCACGTCGAAGCCGTGGCGTGCCGCTCGCAGATACAACCGCCACACCCGCAGGCGCTCGGGGCCGGCCAGCCGCTCGGCCTCCTCGAGGTGCTCGTCGAGGCGGTCGTGCCAGTGGCGCAGCGTGACCGCGTAGTCGGTCATGAAGCCCTCGACGTGCTCGGTGTAGAAGTGCGCGCGCTCCAGCGCGAGCTGCACTCGCGAGAGCAGCAGCGGCTCGCCGTCGGGGAACACGTAGCGCATCGTGAACTTGTCCGCGAGCGGGTCCTCCTCCGGGCGCATCAGGCTGATCGCGTGGTTCAGCAGCAGCCCTCCCGGCTTCAGCACGCCGAACAGCGAGCCGGCGTAGGCGTCGACCTGCGCCTGCCCGACATGCTCCGCCATGCCGATGCTCGCGATCGCGTCAAAGGGCTCGCCCTCGAGCTCGCGGTAGTCGGCGATCCGGATCTCGACGCGGTCGGCGACCCCCGCCTCCTCGACCCGCCGGCGGGCCAGCTCGGCCTGCGACGGTGAGAGCGTGATCCCCGTCACGCTGACGCCATGGTGGAGCGCCGCGTGGATCGCGAAGCTGCCCCAGCCGCAGCCCACGTCGAGCACGCGCTGGCCGGCCTGCAGCTCGAGCTTCTGCGCGATCAGCTCGAGCTTCGCCCGCTGAGCCTCGCCTAGCGTCTGCGCGCCGCGCGAGAACAGCGCGCAGCTGTAGGTCATCGACTCGTCGAGGAACAGCGCGAAGAACTCGTTGCCGACGTCGTAGTGGTAGCGGATCGCCTCGGCGTCGCGCTCCGGGCTGTGGCGCTCGCCACGCAGCAGGAGCTCGGTCGAGGGACGGCGCGGGATCCCCGCCGGAAGCGCGGCGATCAGCAGCGCGCCCAGCAACCGCCGGCGATCGGCGCCCGTGATCGCCGGCGGGACCCAGTCGTCGACGATCAGGAACGCGCCGTCGATGTCATCGGTCTCCAGCGAGCCCTCGACATAGGCGCGGCCCAGCCCGAGCGGACCGGGCGCGCGCAGCGCATGCGCGATCGCCGAGGCGCGCCGGACGTAGAAGGTCGGCGCGGGCGTGACGGTCGCTGGCACGCGCCCGCCGTCCCAGAACTCGATCGAGAAGGGGCGCTCGGGAAGCACGCGCTCGAGCTCGCGGCAGAGCCGGGCGCTTGGGCGAAAGAGCCGCATCCACCCGCAGCCTATGTCACCGGGGGGTGCCGGCCCCGCTGGAGCGGCCCGCCGACACCCCCCGGCTCCCGCCACCCGTCAGCGAGGAGTCGATCGAGACCCCGGTGGTCTCGGCTTGCTGCGAGCGATTTCGGCACGCAGCGCCCCGCGGTTTCGCAAGACCGATCGGTCGTCCATGCCGCGTGCTGGACGCGTGTGCGATGGGCCGTCCGTCCCCCTTTCGGCCTGCCCACCCACACGGCGCCGCGCGCGGCGATCCAGCCCGCCCGCGGCCCCCGCGATAATGCGTGCGTCGTGAGCGGCGTCGTGCTATGGGACTTCGACGGGACGCTGGCGTGGCGGCCGGGATTGTGGGGGGGTTGCGTGCTCGAGGTGCTCGACGAGCAGGCGCCCGGCCACACCGCCGAGCTCGAGGCGGTGCGGCGCGCGATGCGGTCCGGCTTTCCCTGGCACGACCACACGCGAGCGCATCCCGAGCTCTCCGATCCGGAGGCGTGGTGGCACGCGATAACGAAGCTGATCGCCGACGCGATCCGCGACTGCGTCGAGGAGAGCCGCGTCGCGGAGCTCGCGCACGCCGTTCGCCACCGCTACGCCGACGGAACGCGCGGCTGGCGCGTCTTTGACGACACCCGCGCCGGGCTCGCCGCGACCGCCGCCGCGGGCTGGCGCAACGTCGTGCTCTCCAACCACATCCCCGAGCTCGATTCGCTCGTCACGCAGCTCGGGCTCGCCGGCCTCATCGAGCGGGTCTTCAGCTCCGCCCGCACCGGCTACGAGAAGCCCCACCCGGAGGCCTTTCGGATCGCTCTGCGCGCCGAGGGGAACCCGCGCCGCCGCTGGATGGTCGGCGACAATCCGCTCGCCGACGTCGCCGGAGCCGAGGCGCTCGGCATACCCGCGATACTGGTCCGCACGAGCGGCCCGGCGCGGCGCAGCGCCGTCGACGTGGCAAGCGCGGCGCAGCTGATAATCGCCGGGTCCGACCACAACCGCCGCCGTGGCGCGGACCAACTCCAGACCGCGGGCGGCGGACAAATCATCAGCGAGGAGCGTCAATGATCCAGGCCGCAATCGCCGCCGTCGCCGTAGTGGCTGCGACGACCACCCACCACCGCCGCGGCGCGGCCGTCGCGTTCGTCGTCCTGATCGTGCTCCTCGGGCTCGGCTACTACGCCTGGCGCCAGCGCAGTCTCCGCAAGCGCTACGAGGAGCAGGACCGCAACCAGCGACGCTGAGCGCTGCGATGATCCGTCCAGCGAGGCGATCAGAGGAGGTCTGATGGGCGAAGCGGCGCAGTTCACGATCGGCAGCCGGGCGCGCTGCGGCGAGCAGGTGTGCGGCGAGCTTTCCCGCGTCGTGATCGATCCGCTCGCCTGCGAGCTGACCCATCTCGTCGTTCACCCGCGGCACGGCCACGGCGCCGGCCACCTCGTCCCCGTCGAGTTGGTCGAACACAGCGACGCGGACGAGATCCTCCTGAGCTGCGCCTTTGAGGAGTTCGAGGCGCTCGAGGCGGCCGAGGAGACCCAGTTCCTGCCCGGCGCGACCGGCGAGTGGAGCTACGGCCAGGGCGAGATGTTCTCCTCGCCCTACTTCGGCCTCGGCCGCGGAATCCGCATCGAGACCACCTACGACCGCGTGCCGATCGGCGAGGTCGAGGTTCGAAGGGGCGAGCCGGTCCACGCAAGCGACGGCGACATCGGTCGCGTCCGCGGACTGGTGATCGACCCGGACGACCGTCACGTCACCCATTTCCTGCTGGACGAGGGCCACCTCTGGGGCCACAAGCGCGTCGCGATCCCGATCAAGGCGGTCAGCTCGGTGCAGGACGGCGTCCACATAACGCTGACCCGCGACGAGGTCCGCGACCTGCCGCCGGTCGAGCTCGACCCGCCCGCCTGAGCGGGCGCTCGCGTCCCCGCGATCGCCGCCGCCGCGCCGGGGACGGCCCGCGAGCTCGCGCCCCGGGCCGTCCCCTTGCGTCAGCATCCCGAACGCCGCTGCGGCGCTCGAGCCCGTCTAGCCTGAGGTGACCGTGCCGAAGAAGGCGCAGCCGATGAAGCTGCCACCGAACGCGTTCGCCTTCTGGTAGCCGATCGAGCCGGTCACGATCTGGCCGGCGGTGTTGGCGTATGAGAACGACGTGTGGCCCGAGCCCGCCGGCCCGAGCACGGCCAGGCTCGATGGCCCGAGACTCGCGGTCTGACTGCCGAACGCCGCGGTGCCCGCGTAGCCGGTGACCGTCAGCTCGGAGTCGGCGCTGGCGGGCCCGTTCGCCGCCAGGCTGGCGTTGCCGCTGTTGTCGCACGAGGCGAGGATCGTCAGGCCGTCGGTCGAGTTGAGCGTCTGCGTCGTCGTGCCGGAGCCCGGCGTCGCCTCACGCAGCGACAGCTTCGTCACGGTCTCACCATCGACCGTCGTCGCGTTTGGATTCACCGGCCCTGTCGCACCGGTCGGCCCGGTCGCGCCGACCGCCCCGGCCGCGCCCGCCGGCCCGGCCGGCCCCTGCGCGCCGTTCTGGCCGCGTGTCGGGAAGGCGAGTCCGACCCGACCGCCGCTGCAACGGTGGCCCGGCTTCCAGACGTTGACCTCCCCGCCGCTCCGCGGCACACAGGTGTTGATGTTGCCGTGCGGGCCGACGAAGGACCCGCCGCTCGCGGCGTACGCGACACCGCCGAGCGCGGCGAAAGCCACCAGCGCCACGGCGACGTTCACCACCGTCAGACGGCGCGGAATCAGGCGTCGCATCGGAGCCCCCTCTCGTTGCGGGTGGCCGGAAGCCCCCGGCGTGGGGGAACGTGATCGTGCATTCAGCCTCCAATCAGGAACATTTGGCCCCCTACCCCGCAACCCGATCTGCCCCCCGGCGGTTGCGGCTACTGATGGACTTCTTATGGGCCCTGCCGGGCCAGATGCCCGCGCGGCCTCGTTCCCAATCGCCGCACTTTGGGCGGCCTGCGTCTGCGGGGGGCGCCACCCGCGCCCCGGCTCCGCCGTTTCGGGAAGATGTCGGCGCGCCCCCGTAGCTCAGCTGGATAGAGCATCGGACTTCTAATCCGAGGGTCCCAGGTTCAAATCCTGGCGGGGGCATCGAAAGAGCGACCCGGCCGCACAATCCGCCGGCTCGCCCGGCACAGCTCCCTCCGCTGGCCAACGGCTAGCGGCGTCAGGGCACCTGAAACCAAACGCCGTTGGTAGGGTGCCAGCCGATGGCCCGGGCAAGGACGCACGCGAGACGATCGCCTGGCTTGGTGCGCGCGGCCCCTGCGGATCGGCGTCGGCGCTCGCTTGCGCTGGCGTTCGCGGTCGCCATGCTGAGCGCTGGCGCCGTGGTCGCCACCGCCGTCGCCGATGTCAGTCACAAGGGCTGGCCGCACACGAGGCACCTCTTCATCGCGCGAAGGACCGGCGGAGTCATGCACGGCACGCGGGGGAACGACCTCATGCTCGGCGGCCCGGGCTCCGACACGATCTATGGCGGCGCCGGCAACGACGTGATCTGGGGCGACCAGTACCCGGTCCCCAACAACCCGGGCACGCAGCACGATCGCCTCTACGGTGGCACCGGCAACAACTGGATCTACACCAGCCACGGCTACAACGTCGTCTACCCCGGCCCCGGCAACAATCACGTGTTCGGCTACTTCGGACACGGCACGATCCACTGCGGCGCCGGCCACAACATCGTCACGCTCTCCAACCGCAAGGCGTACGCGACCCCCGGCTGCAAGATCGTCGTACACGGCGTTCCGTGAGCCTCGCCGCGACTTCCAGCGTCCTGGACTGGAGCCCGGCGCCCGACTGTGGTCAGCGGCGCCATGCCGCGACCCTCAGGCGATTTTGAGCGGGACCTCGCCGTAGGGGTCGATCCGGTAGACGAGCGATACGCGGTGGTAGCCGTCGGCGATGTCGGCGCTCGTCCCGTCGCTGATCACGAGCACGGGGCTGAGTCGTGTGCGCTCGATCACCTTGATCAGGTCCTTCATGACTCCCGGGTCGTCAAGTGGCGCGGGCGTCAGGCCAGCAGCCCGAAGGATGTCGTTGGCGCGCCGCGTCGTGAGCGGCGCCTTGCGGAGCCGCCCGATGACCTTGGCCACGACCGGCTCATCGAGCTTGATCGACAGGTAGGCCTCGGCCGCCGCGTAGTCGTGCTCGGCGACGTCGTCGAGCCACTCGATCTTGCCGACGGGACTGTCCTCCGTCGGCTTTCCCTTGGACTTACTCATCGGCCGATGATGTCAGAGATCCTGCCGATCGGTTTCGAGCTGACCGAGGGTTTCTTGATGGCAGGGCCGCAGCCTGCAGGCGGCACCGCCGCGCAGATCAGTTCGGAGAGTGCGGTGGCGAACCGGTGGAGGTGTGCGCCGCGTCGACGCCAGTGGGGCCGAGCATCCCCCGGGCGGCTGCGAGGCCGCCCGGGTCGCCTCCGGGACCACGCAGGATCCACGCGACGACGACCGCGATCAGCGCGCCGGCCAGCGGCCCAACGATGTACACCCAAAAATGCCCGAAGTCGCCGATCACCAGGTCCGGTGCGAACGAGCGCGCCGGGTTCATCGACGCGCCGCTCACCGGGCTTGACCACAACCCCGCGAGGACGATGTACCCGCCGACGCCGAGCGCTGAGAGCGGCCCGACGTTCTGGGCCCGCGAAGCCGTCCCGAGGATCGTGCTGACGAGGCCGGCGGTCAGCACAAGCTCGATCAGCATCGCCTGCCAGTCACGTATATGTGCGCCCGGCTCGGTCGCGCCGAGCATTCCTATCCGACCGAACACGACGCGCAGGAACAGACACGCGAGCGTCGCCCCGATCAACTGGACCGTCACGTAACCGGGTACACGACGCCAAGGAAAGTCGCGCCTCAACGTGAACGCGACAGTGACCGCCGGGTTCAGATGGGCGCCCGACACCTCACCCATGAACAGGATGATCGCCATCACCGCCAGACCCGGAGCGGTGACCGCCGCGGCGCGGCTGATCATGCCATGGCTCAACGCGCCGACGACGCCACCTCCCGCTCCAACGAGAACGAGCAGAAAGGTCCCGAACAACTCGGAAAACAACCGTCGCCACTCGAGCGCCGGGTCGTCGAACTCGAAGATCGATGGGAACTCGAGCGCAAGCAGTGCGCGCCGCCGACTCGCGGCACGCGCCCGGACTGCCTGAGTCTCCACATCCGCCGGCATCGGTCAGCTCGCCAAGATCGTTGCGAATCTAGCCGACGCTCCGGACCGCCTCATCCGTTCGTGACTCGCGAGCTGCGCTTCAGCCGCGACGGACCTTGGCGGACCAGGCGCCGGCGTGTGCGACCGGCCCACTCGTGTCGCTAGAAGTAATGGGCGCGGCCGCCAACCCCGCGCCCTGCCGACCCGAGGAGCGCGAGCAGCACCCCAAGCACCACGAAAACGATTCCCACGATCCACAGGACGTGGACCGTGAACACCAAGCCCAGGATGAGCAGGACGAGGCCCAGCAGGATCATTGTCGCCTCCGAGTCTTTGGCTTTGACGCGCCTCGACTGCTTCCCGTCCCGTGGAGGCCCAAACGACTGATCGCGGCAGAACCGCTGTTGCGCACGTACACCTTGAGGCCGTGCGCCCTGCTCCGCGCGAGATGGAAGTTCGTGCGCGCGTAGCGGGCGGCCGACGGGCCCCACGACGGGTCCGGGCCGACCACCATCGCGACCGACGTCGTCATCGCGGCGAGGAACCGCGCCTGCAACGCGGCGTCCTTTGCGTCGGAGGGGCTCTCGTCGGCGCCCTTATCGAGCACTCTCTCCTCCCCCAGATAGTCGACGATCCGCGAGCAGCCGGGGTCGGAGGCGGTGAAGCGGTCAGAAAGGATGCCGACCGCAGGATCCGTGTAGAGGACGCACCCGTGCGCGGGGATCGCGTTGCCGACGACCTCGGCCACCTGCGTCGCCGGTGGGGCGGCGGTGACCGTGTCGACGCGACGCAACACCATCGTGCAGAACAGTACGGCCGCGATCGCGAGCGTCGCGGCGACCCCGACCCGCCTCGGGGCCGCGCGAGGGATCCTCGACAGCGATTGCCGCAGACGGTTGACGACGATGCCGTAGACCAGGGCGATGAACGGAGCCTCGAACCCGCCGTAGTGGTAGTAGTACTCGGGCGCCACGAACAGCCCGGCGCCGGTCAGCAGGGCGGCCGTCAGGGCGAAGCGCTCGAACGGGCCGATGCGTCGCGGCGCCGCAGTGGTGAAGGCGAGCGTGCACACCGCCAGCAGGGCGCCCAGCACGGCCGCGATCAGCACCGCCCCGCCGCCGGCCGGTGACGAGACAGCCGAGTAGAGACCGGGCAGACCGGTCAGGTCGGCGAGACGCTCGAGCGAGGTGTAGCCGCCCGAGCCGCTGCGGATCGCCTGCGTGACGAAGACATCGTGGATGAACGCACTCGGTGCGGCGAGGAAGAACGGCAGGCAGCAGACGAGGAACCCGGCGGCGCCGGCTGCGATCAACTTCGCGCAGACCCTCGGGCCCAGGGACCACGCTGCCACGAGCACTGCGAGGAACGGAAAGACCGCCCACAGCTTCGTTGCCCCGGCAACGCCGAAGAGCGCAGCGCCCAGGTACATCCGCCACCGCGAAGCGGTCAGCTCGCCATGGTCGAAAAACAGGAGCAGGCCGGCCAGGCACAGTAAGACCAGCAGGGGCTCGATGAACACGGTCTGGGCAGAGCGAATGGTCCCTGGGAAGGCGGCCATCGCTCCGGTGGACACCAGCACCTGCAGGGTCGGGCGATGGCGCACCAGCAGACCCACCATCACGACGTTGGCGACCGCAACGGCGTCGATGAAGAGGCGTGCCGTCTCAAATGCTGCGCCGGTACCGCTGATGAGTGACACCGCGGCCGCCGGCAGGAACCACACGGTGAGCATCGGCGGCTGGACGAACGCACTGTCGACGTAGGGCAAGATCCCGTGAAGCAGTTGCAGCGAGGCGCCGAAGTACGCGCCGTCGTCGTACTCGTCAAGGCCGCTCAGGTGACCGTGCAGCAGCGATTGGAGTAGCAGGATCGCGAGCGCGACACCAGCCATGGCCACGATCGCGAGCGTGTTGGCGCGGGTCGCGCGTTCAACGCCGTCTCCGTCGATGTTGCGGCCCATCGTTGGCGTGGACGTGGTTGTCATGCTCAGCAGCCGGAGGTGGCTTGGCGCGTGTCGGGGGTCAGGCGCCCGCTCGGCGATCGACGACGCCGACAACGTATCTGCATGGCACGACGGGCACGCCCACGCCACGCGCGAACCGGCTCAGGCGCCACGAGCGCGCGTCGTCGCCGCCACACCCGACGAGCGCCCGCGTGCCGTTTCGCTCGCTAACGCCTGGGCGATCCGTTGTAAGGTGGAGCGGTGGGCCTTGCCTCCGCCATCGGTCCCGTGACGCCGGTCGCGGACGACGGCTTCGCACGCGAGTTCTGGACCGCTGCTGCGTGAACCCAAGCTCGTGGGGAGATCGCGCACGGCCGCAGCTGCGGCATGTGCTCTCGTCGTCGCATGGGCTGGGTCAGATGGCCAGGTTCGCGGTGGTCGGCGCCGCCGGTTACGTCATCAACCTGGGCGTCTTCACGCTCGCGCTCAACGAGGGACACACCCATTACCTGATCGCCGCTGTGGTCGCCTTTTCCGTGGCGTTCCTTGTGAATTTCACCGCCAACCGGCATTGGACGTTCGCTGCCGGCGGCGGACGGGCCAGCCATCAGGCCGCTCGCTTCCTCGTTGTCAGCGTCGGCGCATTGCTGATGAACCTGGTCCTGCTCGGACCGCTTGTGCGTGCGCTCGATTCCAAGACGGAGGCACAGGCCGTCGCGGTCGCGCTGGTGTCTCCGTTGAGCTTCTTTGCAAACCGTCTGTGGACCTTTCGCCACAGGCCAACCGCCACGGCCGGCTCAACGCTCGTTGCGCCGCAGGAGCAGCCTCCAGGGAGTCAGAGCAGACTCGATCTGCACGCGAACGGTCATCTTCGAATCGCCGCTGACGCGCTCCACGTACCTGATCGGAACCTCGACGATCTTGAGGCCGCGCTGCCTGGCTCGAT
The DNA here is from genome assembly GCA_963709225.1 of uncultured Solirubrobacterales bacterium. Taxonomy (GTDB): domain Bacteria; phylum Actinomycetota; class Thermoleophilia; order Solirubrobacterales; family Solirubrobacteraceae; genus Palsa-513. Next base: position 190,923 of record CAVPVM010000004.1, on the reverse strand, counting down.
AGGTCATCTCGACGTGGAAGGAATATCCGCTGCTGTGCGTGGAGAGCAGGTTGAGCGCGAGTAGGCTCGTCGCGCGGTAGGCCCTGAACCCTGCGGTCGCATCCTTCACGCGCAGGCGAAGGATCGCGTTCACGTACAGATTCGCCGACACCGACAGGGCCTTGCGGTGACGCGACCAGTCTGCGGCGGTGGAGCCGCCCGAAACGTAACGTGACCCGATCACGACGTCGGCGTCGCTGGAGCCCAGGATGTCGAGCATGATCGGGATCACCGACACCGGATGCGAGAGGTCGGCATCCATGTGGACGACGACATCCGCGCCCTCGTTCAGGGCGCGTGTCATTCCCGCGATGTAGGCCCGCCCCAATCCGTCCTTCTCGGCGCGGTGGAGCACCCCCACCGTCCCCGGCGAGGCTGAAGCCAGATCGTCCGCGAGCTCGCCTGTCCCGTCCGGCGAGTTGTCCTCGACGACGAGAATGTGAAGGTTCGCAAGCGCCAGCTTGCGCAGCTGGTCGACGAGAACGGGCAGGTTCTCGCGCTCGTTATAGGTCGGAATCACAACAACAACCTTCGGAGCTGCAGCGACCAATTGGGATCCTCCAGGACCTCGCACAACCACGACCCGGTAGGCGACGACCCTACTTCAGGCGGGCGCCGGCCCGCGACCCAACGCTGGAGCGCCGCGCCACAGCACGCAACGGGCGGGCCAACCGGAGCCCGTGGCCGTCCGCGAGTGTTCGAGCAACGCGGCGGGCCGGCAAGGCACGCCCGGTAACGTGTGCCGTGCATGGCCCTGACGTGGCCCAGCCCGGCGGCTCGCGCTGCTCGCATTCGCCGGTGCGTCGCTGCTGCGCTCGCGACGATGGCGCTCATCGGCGTCGCGGCCACCGCGGACGCGTCGCCAGCTCGACAGTCGAGCGCGGCAACGGCGGCGCGAGCCGAGAACGCGTTCGCGCTCTCGCTGCTGCCGCTGGTCGGCGGCAACGGCAATGCGGTCTTCTCGCCCTACAGCGTCGACACTGCGCTGACGATGGCCGCCGCCGGCGCGAAGGGACCGACCGCCGAGCAGCTCGACCACGTTCTCGGCGCCTCCTCCGGCGCGGCCGCGACCGCCGACGCCGCCGGGCTGCAGAGCGCGATCGGATCGGCCGCCGCGAGCGGGTCGTCCGGCGGGCCGAAGCTCGAGCTGGCAAACGCGCTGTGGATCCAGCGCGGCGTCTCGCTCCAGCGACCGTTCGTCGACACCCTGTCCGCCGTCTTCGGCGCACCACCCCAGTCAACCGACTTCGCCAATGCACCCGAGCCGGCCCGCGAGGCGATAAACGCCTGGGTTTCGCAGCACACCGCCGGCTTGATCGCGAACCTGCTGCCGCCCGGATCGGTGACGCCCGCGACGGTCTTCGTGCTTGCCAACGCGATCTACCTGAAGGCCAACTGGGCGACACCGTTCGATCCCCGCCTGACCCACCTGGCGCCGTTCACGACCACGACGGGCCGGCTCGAGGAGGTGCCGTTCATGTCGGCCGACGACGCCGACTACGCCTATTCCTCGGCCGCCGATTACCAGGCCGTCGACCTGCCCTACCGGTCCTCGTCGCTATCACTGCTCGCGATCCTTCCGGTCGGGGAGTCGGTCGCCCGGTTCGAGGCGACCCTGACCGCGGCGAAGCTCGCGGCGCTGGTGTCCTCGCTGCACGCTCGCTCCGTCAACCTGCTCATGCCGAAGATCCACCTGCGAACGCAGACCGCGCTCAACGCGCCGCTGGAGGCCCTCGGAATGACCGACGCCTTCTCCCCATCGGCCAACTTCAGCGGGATCACCGCCCGCGTGCCGCTTCGCATCTCGGTCGTCGAGCACGCGGCAGACCTGAAGGTCGACGAGCAGGGAACGGTGGCCGCCGCCGCCACCGGGATCGTCGGGCCCACGGCGATCGCGCGCCCGCCCGGGCCCACGGTCACAGTCGACCTCGACCGGCCCTACCTCCTGTTGCTCCGGGATGACACGAGCGGCGCGATCCTCTTCGTCGCGCGAGTGGAGGATCCGGCCTCGAGTTGAGGCGCAGTTCTTCCGGCGGGCTCGTCGAGCTCCGCGACCACTATCGTGGGTCACGATGAGCGACAGCCCCTCGCGCGACCGCCGCTGGCCGCTCCTGCTCGCCGCGATCAGGCTGCACGTGCTCCTCTACCGGCTCACGCGCGGGCGTGTCGGCCACCGCTTTCGCGGGGGCCCTCCGATGCTGCTGCTCGACCATACCGGCGCGCGCAGCAACGTCAGGCGAACCACGCCGCTGGTCTATGTCCGCGACGGCGAGAACGTCGTGTTGGTCGCATCCAAGGGCGGCTTCCCGCGCAACCCCGCCTGGTTCCACAACCTCCTCGCCCATCCCGAGACGACGATCCAGATCGCAGCGCGGCGCCAGCCGGTGAGGGCCCGCGCCGCCGATCCGGCCGAGCGCGAGCGCCTCTGGCCGAAGGCGGTCGCAGTATACCCGGGCTACGAGGACTACCAGCGCCGTACCGCCCGCGAGATCCCGCTCGTGATCCTCGAGCCGCGCCGCTGAGGACCACGGTCCGCCGGCAGGCCGTGCGCCGGAGGCGAGCCCGCGGGTACGCCGGACCGCCGGCGCCACCTGATTGCGCTCGTATAATCTGGCGCTCCTCGCGACGGGGGACCTGGGTGCCTGAGCCGAAAGACGCAAGCGATACGGACGCCGACGACGACGGCAAGCACCCGCTATTGAGCATCGTGCTGCCGACGCGCGGCGTCGGCGAGACGATCCCGCAGTGCCTCGAAGCGATACTCGCGCAGGACTATCCCAACTTTGAGCTCCTGATCGCCGTAGACGGCGAGAACGGCACGACATCGCCCGGGCTCGCCGAAGTCGCGTCGGCCGACGACCGAGTCAAGCTGATCGCCTCGAACGGCAGGCCCGGGGCGTCGGCTCGTCGCAATCAGGGAATCGCCGACGCGCGCGGCGCGATCATCTTCTTCACCGACGACGATGTGACCGTGTCAGCGGATTGGCTGACTCGTGGACTGCCTTACTTCGACGATCCCGCGGTCGTGGGTGTCGAGGGAAAGCTGATTTACGTCGCCGACAACCGCAAGCCGCACTACAGCGACCGGGTGGTCGAAAACGTGACGGGCGGCCTCTACATGACCGCCAATGCCGCCTACCGAAAGGATGCGCTGAAAACCGCCGGCCTGTTCGACGAGGACATCATCTGGTATGAGGATCGTGAATTGGGACTGCGGATGGCGAGACTCGGACGGATCGTGTTTGCGCGCGACTGCATCGCCCACCACCAGCACAGCCGTCACACCGCGCGCACGTTCATGGCCGAGGCTCACAAGGTCCGGATCCGGACGATCGTGATGAAGAAGACGGGCGACCGCGCCCAGATGTGGGGTCGCGTCTATTCGCCTGACAAGCTCGTCGCGATGCTCTTCCCGCCACTGCTGCTCTGGCGCCTGTACACCCACCGGATGAGCACCCGCGCCGACTGGATCTGCCTGCTCCTGGCCTATCCCCGGCTCTGGTATGAGCGCGTGCTGCTCTGGCGCTGGGCTTTCCGCACGCGATTCTTCGTCGTTTAGCGCCACCACGCCGAGCGGCGTGCGGCAGCGTCACAGGGAGCCGGCGCGGCAGCATCGCTGCCGCAACCGGATGGCTCGACGGACTGTGCTGTTGAACCCGTCGCGCCGCTGGGTGGACGAATGATCGAGGCGGGCTTCCCCAACCACTACACTCGGAAACGATCTAAGCCTGTGCTTTGACAGCGTGCCGCGAAAGCGATGTGAATGGACTCCACGCAACCAATCGAACGGCCGCTTGTCAGCATTGTCGTACCCACGCGCGGCGGAGAGACGATCGCCGCCTGCCTGGCGTCGATTTCACGCCTCGACTACGGGCCGTTCGAAGTCCTCATCTGCGTCGACCACGCCAAGGACGTCGCCGCTCAACTGCACGCGGAGTACGCGAGTAACGACAACCGCATGCGAGTCATCGACGCTGACGGCGAGAACCGGGGTGCCTCGGCGACGCGCAACGCGGGAATCAGGCAGGCACGGGGCGAGATCGTCTTCTTCACCGATGACGACGTGATCGTCCCACCCGATTGGCTGCGCCGCGGACTGCCGTACTTCTCGGATCCCGGCGTCGTTGGTGTCGAGGGCAAGCTCGTATACGTCAGCGACGATCACCGTCACGGCCTCGGCGATCGAGTCGTCCAGAACACCACCGGCGGCCTCTACATGACGGCCAACGCCGCCTACCGCCGCAGCGCGCTGATCGCCCACGGCATGTTCGACGAGGCGATGATTCGCTACCAGGACCGCGAGCTCGCACTGAGGATGACGAAAACCGGCCGGATCGTGTACGCCACCGATTGCGTCATTTACCATCAGCAGGTCACCTACACCGTCAAGACCTACATGGGCGAGGCGGCGAAGGTCCAGTACCGGATCAGGGTGATGAAGAAGACCGGGGACCGCGCGCAGATCCGCGGCAGGATCTACTCACCCGACAAGCTCATCGCCACCCTCTTCCCGCCGGCGATCCTCTGGCGGCTGCATACCCACCGAGTCAGCAGTCGCAGCGACTGGATCTGCTTTCTGCTGATCTACCCGCGCCTCTGGTACGAACGCCTCCTGCTGTGGCAGTGGGCGTTCAAGGAGCGCTTCTTCGTTCTCTAGCCGCGCCGGGTCGCCGTCACCGGCCACGCAGATGGGTCACCGGGCATCCAGCCCAGTCGGGGCGGTCGGATTTGAACCGACGACCTCTCGCTCCCAAAGCGAGTGCGCTACCAGGCTGCGCCACGCCCCGTGGCCTTGCGGCAGACGGCGGACAAACGCGTCCGCGGTCGGCTGCCGCCTCCGTCGGTCAGGGTATCCCAGGACGCGCACCCGCGCGAACGGCTAGCCTGCGCGGCTGCGATGGCCGACGTCGAACCCCTGCGGGCGCTGCACTACGACCTGGCGAAAGCCGGTCCGCTCGGCGATGTCGCGGCCCCGCCCTACGACGTGATCGACGCCGACCAGCGTGCGGCGCTTCTCGCGCGCTCGCCCCACAACGTCGTGGAGATCGACCTGCCGAGCGGCGAGCACCCCTATGCCCACGCAGCCGAGCTGTTCGAGGCGTGGCAGCGCTCGGGTGTGCTGGTGCGCGACAGCGAGCCCGCGATGTGGGCGCTCGAGCAGCTCTACAGCGGTCCCGACGGCGCGCCCCGCGTGCGCCGCGGCTTCTTCGCCCGGGTCCGCGTCGAGGACTACGGACCCGGGCGCATCCGTCCGCACGAGCGCACCCACCCGGGGCCGCGCGAGGACCGCCTGCGTTTGACGCGCGCGACGCGGGCCAACCTCTCGCCGATCTTCTCGCTCTACTCCGACCCCGGCGCGACCGCCTGGAACGCGCTCGCCGCCGCGAGGCCGCATGACCCCTGGGGCGAATTCGAGGACGGCGACGGGACGCTGCACCGAGTCTGGCGCGTCGGCGACCCGGGCGCCATCGAGACGGTCAGCGCGACGCTGGCCGACGCCGAGCTGCTGATCGCCGACGGCCACCATCGCTATGAGACCTCGCGCGTCTACGCGGAGGAGATCGGCGGTGAGGGCGACCACCGCTACGTGCTGATGTGCCTCGTCGCGCTCGAGGACCCTGGCCTCACGGTCTTCCCGACCCACCGGCTCGTCGGCGGGCTCGACGCCGCGCGACGGGAGGCGCTCGCGGAGGCGATCGACCGCGATTTCGTCGCCACGGCGGTAGCCCGCGACCAGGTCGCGCCCGCGCCGGGGTCCGGGCCGCTCGTGCTCGGCTACGCCGACTCGCAGCGCACGCTTCGCCTGGAGCTCCGCGACCAGTCGATCGCCGATGCGGCGCTCGCGGACATGCCGCAGGCCTACCGCCGGCTCGACACCGGGGTGCTCGAGGCGCTGCTGCTGAAGGGCGCGCTCGGTCTCGACGACGAGGACATCTCCCACATGCACGACTTCGGTTACGCGCGCGACGCGGCGCAGGCGCTCGAACTGGTCGACGCGGGCACCTTCGACGTCGCCTTCCTGCTGCGTCCGACCCCGGTCGAGCAGGTCCGCGAGATCGCCGCCGCGGGCGTCAACATGCCGCCCAAGTCGACCTACTTCTTCCCCAAGGTGCCGACCGGGCTGGTGATTAATCCCCTGTCCTAGCAATGGTCTGACCCTAGTACCATCATCTGTAGGTCCCAATTCCGAAAGGCACAACCCCGATGCACGTCAGCACGCGCCGGGCCTCCGCTCGCCGCTCAGCGAACCTCTCCCACACGGTGTCGATCCGCGATCACCAGCTGCTGGTCGATGAGGCGCGCAGCGCCGGCGGCGACGACGAGGGCCCCTCACCGGAGGAGCTGCTCGCCGCGAGCCTCGCCTCCTGCACCGCGATCACGATGGAGATGTACGCGCAGCGCAAGGGCTGGGACGTCGGCCCGGTCGAGGTCGACGTTCAGTACAGCCCGGCCGAGCGCGGCTGCCCGACGAAGTTCGAGCTGGTGCTCCACCTCCCGGCGGAGCTCGCCGACGAGCAGGTCGACCAGCTGCGCGTGATCGCCGCGAAGTGCCCGATCCACCGCACGCTCGACGGCGAGGTCATGTTCAGCGAGCGCGTCGAGCGCGTCAACCTGACGCGATGAGCCCGGCGCAGGCGGAGCGCCTGCGCGCCGCGCTGCTCGACCCGCTCGAGGCGCAGAGGATCGAGGTGGCCGGCTCGCAGGCGGCGGCCGTCCTGGTGGCGTTGTTCGAGCGCGACGCCCCGGCACCGGGGGCCGGCGGCGAGTTGCACGCGGTCTTCACGCGGCGTCGCCCGGACCTGCGTATCCACGCCGGGCAGGTCTCGTTCCCGGGCGGGCGGCGAGAGCCCGGCGACCGCGATCTCGTCGCGACCGCGCTGCGCGAGGCGCATGAGGAGATCGGCCTCGACCCCGCCTCGGTCACGCTGCTCGGCGCCCTGCCCCCGACGCCGACCGTCGTCACCGACATCGCGATCTACCCGGTCGTCGGCCTGATCGCGGCCCCGGCCGCCGCCTGGGTGCTCGCCGCCGACGAGGTCGAGGCTGCGATCGAGGCCCCGCTCGCACAGCTCGCAGCGACGCACCGCCTCGAAACCTTCACGCGCCCCAGCGGCGCGAGCGTCACCACCGACGCCTACACGATCGGCGAGGACACGATCTGGGGCGCGACCGCGCGGATCCTCAGCGACCTGCTCGCGCGCCTGGACCCCGAGTGGGCGCCCGGCGCGAGGTGGCAGGATCTTGATGGCTCGCCTTCGGCGAGACCGTGAGCCTGCGCTCGTCGCGCTAGCCGCCCCAAGGTGGCGCCGCGCCGCGCTGGAGCAGGCCTTCGACCGCCGCCCGCGCCTGCTCGACCCATCGCCCGCGATCGCGCGGGTCCGCGTCCAGCACCGCCAGCGGAATCGCGTTGTACGCGGTGCGCGCCCCGATCAGCTCTCGCCCGGCGCCAAGCAACTCGGCGTCGACGCTGCCGGCGGCCTCGTAGATCAGCCCGCGAACCGTCGTGTCGATCGTCTGGCCGAGAAAGAACTCAAGGCGCGAGCCATGCAGCGCGGCCAGCTCGTCGGGCTCGCCGCAGGCGTTGCCGAGCAGCCAACAGGCGAGCGTGACCCCCTCGAGCGCGTAGCGCAGCGACGCAACGCGGTCGGGCGTCCCGATCCAGCACTCCGCGCCGACCGCCTCGATCGCCGCGCGGCCGGACTCGGCCCGCGTGGTGATCCGCACGGCGTGGCCCTCGGCGACAAGCTCGGCTGCGAGCGCGCGCCCGCGCGCGCCGCCGGCGATCATCAGGATGCGGGCCACGGCGGCGACCCTAGAGGATGGCATCACGAAGCGGGCGAGCGGCGCGTTCAATCACATATGAGTCAGGGACTTCCCCCCTTCCAGGTTCTGCTCGAGCGCCACAGCGAGGACGTCTGGCGCATGCTGCGCGCGATGGTCGGCGTTCAGGCCGCGGAGGACTGCTTCCAGGAGACCTTCCTCGCCGCGCTGCGCGCCTACCCGCGGCTTCGCGCGGACTCGGCGCCGCGGGCCTGGCTCTTGACGATCGCCCACAACAAGGCGATCGACCATCTCCGACGCTCCAGGCGCGAGCGCACCGCGGAGCTCGACGCCGCGGGCGAGGACCCGCCGGTCGCCGACGCGGCGGTCTGGCGGGCGGTCGCCGAGCTCGCGCCGCGGCAACGCGCCGCCGTCGCGCTGCGCTACATCGGCGATCTCTCCCACCGCGAGATCGCCGCAGCGATCGGCTGTTCGGAGGAAGCGTCGCGGCGTTCTCTGCACGACGGCCTCGAAACCCTCAGGAGGAAGCTATGAGCGACCCGCTCGCGCGCGCCCTTCGCGCCCCGGCTCCGCAGGCCCGCGCCGCCGCGGCGCGCTTCGCCGACCGCGCCGCGGCCGACCACAGCGCCGACCTCGCCTACGCGACGACCGCCAGCCCGCTCGGCGAGCTGCTGCTCGTCAGCGGTCCGCAGGGCCTCGTGATGATGCACTACCTCGACGATCCGCTCGAGCCGGCGCTCGAGCGGATCGCCAGCAGCCGCTCACCGAGGATCGTCGCGTCGGCGGCGGCGCTTGACCCGTGGCGCCGCGAGCTCGACGAGTACTTCGCGGGCCGCCGGCGCGACTTCGAGGCGCCGCTTGACTGGCGCGCGATGACCCCGTTCCAGCGCGCAGTCCTGCGCGCGACGGCGGCGATCCCCTACGGCGAGACCTCGACCTACACCGGCGTGGCGGTCGCGGCGGGCAGCCCGCGCGGCCAGCGCGCGGCGGGCAACGCGCTCGGCGCGAACCCGCTTGCGATCATCGTGCCCTGCCACCGCGTGCTGCGCTCCGGCGGCGCCTTCGGCGGCTACACCGGCGGCCTGCACCGCAAGCACTTCCTGCTCGAGCTCGAGTCGCTCAGCCGCCCATGAGCGCCGCGATCGCGAGCGCCTGATCGCCGCCCTCGGCGCGAAGGCCGGCGATCACGCCGCCGCGGTCAGCCGCGCTCGCCCGCTGGGAAAGCTTCCAGGCGCCGTCGATCTGCTCGATCAGCAGCTCGAAGCCGACGATGGCCCCCGCCTGGCGCGAGCGGTAGTCCGCCGGCTGGTCGCCAAGCTCCCAGGGCGTCTCGCGCTGCGCCTCGAACTGCGTCACGAGGCGGTCGAGCATCGCCTCGACCTCGGCACCGTCCTCGAGCAGGCGCGGGCGCCCGCGCACCTGCACGGCGAGGTAGTTCCAGGTCGGGACGTGCGGCGCCGGCTCATACCAGGAGGGCGAGATGTAGTGATGGGGGCCCTGGAAGAGCGCGAGCAGCGGCGTCCGCGCGCTCCAGGAGCGCCACTGGTCGTTGGCCCGCGCCATGTGCCCGAAGATCACCGGGCGCTGCGGCGTGCCCTCGATCAGAAACGGGATCCAGGTCGCCGCCGGCGCGCCGTCGGCGCCGGCGCTGATGATCGTCGCGAAGGCGTTGACGCGCATCGCCTCGAACAGCGCCGGCTCATCGCGCTGGCGGTAGTGCTCGGGGACGAACAACGCCGTCAGGAGCTGACGGTCGCCGCGACGCCCGCCGCCACCGGCGTGTCGCGCAGGTACCACTCCGCGTCGAGCGCCGCCTGGCAGCCCGAGCCCGCGGCCGTGACCGCCTGGCGATAGGTGTGGTCGACGAGGTCCCCCGCGGCGAAGACGCCCGGGCGGTTGGTGCGGGTCGAGCGCCCCTCGACGATCACGTAGCCGTTCTCGTCGACGTCGATCGTGCCGCGGACCAGTCCGGACTGGGGCACGTGGCCGATCGCCACGAACGCTCCCGAGAGCGGCAGCCTGCGCTCCTCGTCCGTCTGCGTGTTTCGCAGCCGCGCCACGCCGAGCGCGCCGTCCTCGCCCGGCAGCAACTCCACCACCACGTACGGGGTCAGGAACTCGATGTTGGGCACGGCCCGCGCGCGATCGAGCATGATCCGCGAGGCGCGGAACTCGTCGCGGCGGTGCACGACAGTGACCTTGGCGGAGAACTTGGCGAGGAACATCGCCTCCTCCATCGCCGAATCGCCGCCACCGACGATGACGGTCTGGCGGTCCTTGAAGAACGCCGCGTCGCAGGTCGCGCAGTAGCTGACGCCGCGGCCCGACAGCTCGGCCTCGCCGGGAACGTCGAGCTTCTTGTGCACAGCGCCCATCGCGAGGATCACGCTGCGCGTGGTGTGCAGTTCCTCATCGATCCAGACGCGGTGCAGCGCCCCCGGCTCCTGCGCAAGCTCCACCCGCGTGGCCTCCTCGGTGACCATGCGCGCGCCGAAGCGTTCGGCCTGCTCGCGCATCCAGGCCATCAGCTCCGGACCCATCACGCCCTGCGGAAAGCCCGGGAAGTTCTCCACGTCGGTCGTCTGCTGGAGCAGGCCGCCCCAGGCGAAGCCCTCGATCACCAGCGGCGAGAGCTCGGCGCGCGCGGCGTAGAGCGCCGCCGTGTAGCCGGCCGGTCCGCTGCCGATGATGATGACGTTCTCAACCGCTTCCATTGCGTTCTCCAGACCCAGGATTCGCCAACACTTTACTTTTTATAGTACCACTCACCGCCGGATCCGCAAGCCCTCGTCGAGCCTCACGCGACCGCCGTCTCGAGGCATTCGGGGTGCGCCTTGACGAAGCGCTCCGTCGCGGCCGGATTGCGCACCAGCTTCGCGGCGGGGCGCGTCGGACGCAGCACGAGATCGCCGCCGCAGTTCGGGCAGACACCGTCGAAGCGCTGCTCGGCGCAATCGGCGCAGAAGGTGCACTCGAAGGTGCAGATGCGGGCATCGGGGGAGCCGTTGGGGAGGTCACGGTCGCAGCATTCGCAGTTCGGCAGCAGCACGAGCATCTCGTCCTCCGGTTCGCTGATCGTGAGCGAGCGAGTGTAGTGGGCCGTCCGGGAATGTTCGGCCTGAAACGCAGCCTCTGGCGAGATCCTGGTGTCGCCCGCGCCGCGGCGCAGGCTACGCGCCCGCGGCGCCGACGGCGTCCAGCTGGCCCGTGCCGGCCGCCCAACCCGCTACCCGGCGACGCAGTTGGACGTAGGCGACCGCGCCCGGAACAGTCGGCAGCCAGAACGCGAAGCCGCGGTAGACGAGCACTGCCACGACCGCCACCGGGCCGTTGACACCGAAGGCGATGAAGGCGCCGATCATCCCGCCGTCGACGCCGCCGATGCCGCCGGGAAGCGGCAGCACGTTCGCGAACATGCCGACGAAATAGGCCATCACGACGACGCTGATCGCCGGCGAGGCGCCGAACGCCTTGAACGACGCCCACAGCGTCGCGATGTCGAATGCCCACCAGGCGATCGCGCCGAGCGCCAGCGGGTCGCGCGAGCGCACGACGGCCAGGCCACCGCGCACGCCGGTCGCCGCGAGCGCCGGCAGCGTGACGAGCCGGGCGAGCAGCCGAGCCCCGCGGCGGTTCTCGCCGCGATGGGCCTGCCAGGCAGCCAGGCGACCCTCGACGTCGCCCGGCACGAGCGTCAGGGCGAGGAAGAGCGCGATCACGCAGCCGCCGAAGATCGCCGGCACGATCGTGATCGCGAAGCTGCCGCCGCCGGGCAGCACGCCGGTGCGCAGCCCGAGCCCGAAGACCACGAGCGCCACCATGTAGACGCCGTAGAGCATCGTGATGAAGGCCACCATCTGCGCGGCGACCGCGCGGCGGTCAAGTCCTGCCCGGCGCAGCGCCCAGACCGTCAGCGCGATCCCGCCGCTGCCGGCGGCGGCGAACAGGCGCGTCGCGGCGAGCCCGGCCATCGTGATCTCATAGCTCGCGCGCCAGTCGATTCGCGAGTCGCCCGAGCGCACGAAGACGCAGCGAAACAGCGCCACGTAGCCCGCGAAGGAGAGCAGCTCGAAGCCGGCGGCCACGGCCAGCCAGCCCGGCGCTCCCTGGTCCAGGCGATCCCATGTCTTGCCGAGGCCGGCGAGCTTTGGCAGTACGAAGTAGAGGAAGGCGAGGACCGAGGCGATGAACAGGCACAAGGCGATCGCGCGCCGCCGCGTGAGGATGACATGCGGCATGCCCTCCTCGCCGGGGCCCATCGTGCCGATCTGGGTGTGCTCGACGCCGCGCAGCGGCACCGGTGGCGTGGAGTCCTCCATCAAGCGGTCCGGGGCTCGTTGGCGAAACGCCCGATCCGCTCGATCGCCGCGCCGATCGCCCGGACGGGCCCGCCGGCGACTCGCTCGAGCCGTCGCACGGCGAGCGTCAGCGCGAGGCCGCCGATCAGGTCGACGACATAGTGCTCGCCGAGATAGACGAGGGCGAAGCCGAGCACGGCGGCGTAGCCGCCACCGACGGCGCCCGCGAGCGGGCCGCTCTCGGCAAGCAGCAGCGCGGCCATCGTCGAGGTTGCGAAGTGAAGTGACGGCATCGCGGCCAGCGGATTGCCCCCGAGCACACTGTAGAGCGGCGCCCAGCCGTTGCGCCAGAAGCTCTCGCCGTACTCGACCATCAGCCGCCGCACCGGCTCATCGCCGGTCCGCCCGCGCTCGGCGGCATACCAGGGCGGCGCGGTGGGGGCCACCCAGTAGGAGATGACGCCGAGGTCGAACACGGCGTAGGTCAGGACGGCGGCGCGCGGGAAACGCTCGGGATCACAGAGCGCCAGGTAGGCGAGCGTCGCGTGCGGCGTCGCGAACCAGACCCAGTGGGCCCACACCAGCACCTTCTCGTGGCCGCGGAAGTAGCCGTCCGGGTGCAGCGCCCGCTGGAGCCGCGAGGTCGGCAGCCGACCGGCGCCGAGCAGTCGATCCAGGCGCACCGGATAGTCGAGGTGAACCCGCTGCTCGAGCGCCGCCGCGTCGTCGTTGGGCATCTTGTAGGCGGCGAGGTAGACGTACATCTGGAGCATGCAGACGATCGCGACGCGCGAGCGCGAGCGGGGCCACAGCACCGCGGCGCAGGCCGGCGCAAGCGCCGCGCCGGCGAGCACCGGCGCCGGGCGCAGCCGCAGCCGCCGGCGCATGATCGGCAGCGCGACGGCGCCGAGCAGCGCGGCCGCCGCAACGGCGCGCACGGCCTGCTGGGATGCGGTTCTCGAGCGCCTCAGGCTGCCCGCGCGAGCGCGTACTCCCGCGCCTCCTCGACCAGCGTCGCGATCACCTGGCTCGTCGCGTCGGCCTCGGGATGCCACTGCACGCCGACCGCGAAGCGCCGGTCCGGCGCCTCGATCGCCTCGGGCAGCTCGTCGATGTCCGACCAGCCGGTCACGAGCAGGTCCTCGCCGAGCCGCCCGATCCCCTGGTGATGGTGCGAGAGCGTCCCGGCGTGCGCGCCGCCGACCGCCCGGGCCGCCTGCGAGCCCGCGGCGAGGTGCACGGGGTGGTCGGCGCCGTCGAAGCTGCCCGGCACGCGGCAGTGGTCGGTGTGCCCGAGCGCCGCCGGAAGGTCCTGGATCAGCGTGCCGCCCTGGGCCACGTTCATCACCTGCATGCCGCGGCAGACGCCGAGGAAGGGGATGTCTCGCTCGATCGCGCGCCGCGCCAGCGCCAGCTCGAAATCGTCGCGCTCGGGCACCGTGTGCACCGTCTGCTCGGCGCGCTCCTCGCCGTAGAAGCGTGGGTCGACGTCGGCTCCCCCGGCGAGCAGCAGGCCGTCGATCAGATCGAGCGCGATGTCGGGATCGGCCACCACGCGGGCGTCGGGCGGCAGCAGCAGGGCCACGCCGCCGGCGCGCTGGACGGCGTCGACGTAGTTGCGCGGCAACAGCAGCGCCTGCTGGTCCCAGACGCCCCAGGCGGCCTGCTCGAGCGCGGTACAGATGCCAATCAGCGGCGAGCGCATGGTTGAACGGTATCGTCCGCCGCGGCGCGGCACGGCGCCGGCGCAGGCGGCGCCAACGTGCCGCCCACGCGCACCGTGCGCGTTCGCCCCGAGCCTGAATAGAATCTCGCCGCGTTGCGCCGACCGCCCGCCCCCACACGCTCCCAGCTCCGCAACGTCGCGCTGGTGTGCGCGCTGACGCTGCTCGCGACGGCGGTCTTCGCGCCGGACGCGTTCGCCAGCTTCATCGCGCCCGAGTCGGGCGGCTCGGCGAACGCCAACCGGATCTCGAATCTCTACGACGTCACGCTGATCATCGCGATCGTGATCTTCCTCGGCGTCGAGGGGACGCTGCTCTACACGCTGGTGCGCTTCCGCAAGCGCAAGGGCCGCGTGGCGGTGCAGATCCACGGCAACACGCGCCTCGAGATCGGCTGGACGGTTGGGGCCGCCGTCGTCCTGATCGCGTTGGCCGTGCTCACGTTCGCCGAGCTGAATCAGATTCGCACGCCCGACGTCTCCGGTCCGAACGGGCTCAGCGTCAGCGACGGCGCCGAGCTGACCAGCGACGACGCGATCAAGCCCCCAAAGGGCCCCTACATGACGATCCAGGTCAACGGCCAGCAGTACATCTGGCGCTTCACCTACCTCGGCTTCGGCAAGCTGTCCGACCAGCTCGACGACCCCTACACCTACTACCACATGTACGTGCCGACGAACACGACAGTCGTGCTCAAGGTGGTCTCCCAGGACGTCGTCCACTCGTGGTGGATCCCCAACCTCGGCGGCAAGGTCCAGGCCGTGCCGGGCTACGCCAACTGGACCTGGTTCAACATCCCCAAGCCGGCCACCTACAGCGGGCAGTGCGCGTTCCTCTGCGGCGAGGGCCACGCGCGGATGAAGGCGCTCGTCACCGCGCTGCCGCCGAAGCAGTGGCTGGCCTGGCTGCACAACCTGGAGGCCGAGCTCGCGCTGGCCAAGGTCAAGGGCGCCGTGGGACGCGCTGCGCTGCAGAACCGGACCGGCTCCGCCGCGGTGGAGAACCCGTGAGAATCTGACCGCGCCGATGGCAACCACGACCCTCAACCCCGTTCCCCAGATCGTCGTCGACCACGTCGAGCGCGAGCCGCACGGTCTGATGGGCTGGCTGACGACGACCGACCACAAGCGGATCGGGATCCTCTACATGGTCACGTCGTTCGTCTTCTTCATCGTCGGCGGCGTCGAGGCGCTGATGCTGCGGCTGCAGCTCGGGGTCGCCAACAACGACCTGATCTCGCCGCAGACCTACAACGAGCTGTTCACGCTGCACGGCACGACGATGATCTTCCTCTTCGTCGTGCCGATGATGGCGGGGCTCGGCAACTACTTCGTGCCGCTGATGATCGGCGCCCGCGACGTCGCTTTCCCGCGCCTGAACGCGATCTCCTACTGGCTCTTCCTGGCCGGCGCGATCGTCTTCTACGCGTCGATCTTCTGGACCCCGTCGGCGGCCGGCTGGATCGCGACGGTGCCGCTGTCGGAGTCGACCTACTCACCAGCCGGCGGCGTCGACGCGTGGATCTATTTGGTCCATCTGACCGGCCTCGGCTCGTTCCTGGGGGCGGTCAACTTCTTTGTGACGATCGCCAACATGCGTGCGCCCGGGATGACCTGGTCGCGGCTGCCGCTGTTCGTCTGGTCGATCCTGACCTACGCGCTGCTGCTGATCGTCGCGCTGCCGGTGATCGCCGCGGCGGTCACGATGCTGCTGCTTGACCGCCACTTCGGGACCCACTTCTACGACCCCTCGCAGGGCGGCTCGGTGCTGTTGTGGCAGAACCTGTTCTGGTTCTTCGGCCACCCAGAGGTCTACGTGATGGTGCTGCCGGCGTTCGGCGTGATCTCCGAGGTCCTGCCGGTGTTCGCGCGCAAGCCGATCTTCGGCTACAAGGCGATCGCCGCCTCGACGGTCCTGATCGCCTTCCTCGGACTGCTGACGTGGATCCACCACCTCTTCACCACACCGACGCCGGTCGTCGTGCTGATCTTCGCGATGATCGCCTCGTTCCTGATCGCCGTGCCGACCGGCGTGAAGATCTTCAACTGGATCGGCACGCTGTGGCAGGGCTCGATCGAGTTCCGCACGCCGCTGATCTTCGCCGTCAGCGCGATCGCGCTGTTCACGATCGGCGGCATCACCGGCGTCTTCCTGGCGATCTTCCCGGTCGACTGGCAGCTCAACGACACCTACTTCGTCGTCGCCCACCTGCACTTCGTGCTGATCGGCGGCTCGGTCTTCGGGATCTTCGCCGCGATCTACTACTGGTTCCCGAAGATGACCGGGCGACTGCTGAGCGAGGCGCTCGGCAAGCTCTCCTGCGGGCTGATGTTCGTCGGCACCCTGGTGACCTTCCTGATCCAGCACTCGCTGGGGCTCGACGGCATGCCGCGCCGCGTCTACGAGTACGACAACGTCGGCCACCTCCAGCTCTACAACCAGATCTCGACGGTCGGCTCCTGGATCCTCGCCGCCGGCGTGCTCGTGACCGTGATCAACGTGGCGCGCTCGTTGAAGTCCGGCGCGGTCGCCGGCCCCGACCCCTGGCAGGCGAACACGCTCGAGTGGTTCGTGCCCTCGCCGCCGCCGGAGAACAACTTCGACGTGATCCCGCGCGTGCGCTCGCTCGAGCCGATGAAGGACATCCGCCGCGAGGTGGAGCGCCACTCGAACACGCCGCGCACGCCGGCGCCCGCGACCGTCCCCGCGGGTGTGTCCTCCGAGTCGACGATCTCGGTTTAGGGTGGGCCGTCCGGGAATGTTCGGCTTGAAACGAAGCTTGTGGCGAGGTCCTGGCGTCGGCTGGCAAGGACGCAGGGAGCGGGCAAGCCTGGAGGGCTTGCCGCGACCGAGGACGCAGCCAGGCGGCGTCCAGGAGCCGCCATTTCGGGTCGAACATTCCCGGACGGTCCACTGAATGGAGGCCTCGCGCCTGAACCCGACGCCGGCCGCGGGCGCGTTCGCCGACACCCGCGCGCTGCTGGCCGACTACCTCACGCTGACCAAGCCGAAGGTCCAGTCGCTGCTGCTGCTGACCACGGTCACCACCATGTACGTGGCGGGCGATCCCTCACCGGGACGCGTGCTGCTGACCTGCCTCGGCGGATACCTCTCGGCCGGCGGAGCCGGCTCCATAAATCATTATTGGGACCGCGACATCGACGCGAAGATGACGCGCACGGCCGGCCGCCCGATCCCCAGCGGCCGCGTCTCGCCCCGCGCGGCGCTGATCTACGGCGTGGTGCTGGCGCTGCTCAGCGTGCTGGTGCTGGCGACCACGGTCAACGTGCTGGCCGCCGGCCTGTCGCTGTGCGGATTCGTCGGCTACGTGGGCGTCTACACGATCTGGCTGAAGCGCCGTACGCCGCAGAACATCGTGATCGGCGGCGCCGCGGGAGCCGTGCCGCCGCTGGTCGGCTGGGCCGCCGCGACCGGGCACGTCAGCTGGATGGCGGTGCTCCTGTTCGCGATCGTCTTCTACTGGACGCCGCCGCACTTCTGGGCGCTCAGCCTGCTGATGAAGAACGAGTACGCGAAGGTCAACGTGCCGATGATGCCGGTCGCCCGCGGCGAGGTCGAGACCCGCCGCCAGATCCTGATCTACTCGATCCTGCTCTACGCCGTCACGCAGCTGCCGTTCTGCGCCGGCGGCTTCGGCGACATCTACCTCGGCGTCTCGATGGTGCTCGGGATCGGCTTCGTCTACGGCGCCGTGCGGCTCTACTTCCGCGCCGATCGCCGCTCCGCGCTGCGGCTCTACCTGTTCTCGCTCGCCTATCTCGCGCTGCTGTTCGCGTCGATGGTGCTCGACCGCCACGTGTAGGATTCGCCGACCGTGGATCGCAAGCTGGCCCGCAAGAACATCCGCTTGGCGCTGATGATCTCCGCCTTCTCGCTGTTCATGTTCGGGCTGACGTTCGTGATCGCCGCGATCTGGACCTCGTGATGAGCGAGCTCGAAGGCGACGTGCCGCCCGCCGGTGAGCAGCTGCACATCCCGAAGCCCTCGTTGCTGCCGGTGCTGGCCACGGTCGGCCTGACGCTCGCCCTGGTCGGCGTGACGCTCGGCATCGTCTTCGTCGTGATCGGGCTGCTGATCCTGATCCCCTCGATCGTGGCCTGGATCCGCTCCGCCCGCGACGAGCTCGCCGAGCTGCCGCCCGGCCACTGAGCGACGCAGGACGGCGCGGGCCGGCGGGTGCGCTGACCCGGGCGGGGAGCGGCACCGGCTGAGGCGCTCTGAGCACGCGAAACGGAAGCGGTTTGCCGTCCGTCGCTGCTTCGCAATAGGATGCCCGACGTCATGGAGGAGACGCACGGCTCGACACCGCACCGGCCCCCCGTAAGCCGGCGCGACGTCATTCGCATCCTGGCGGTCGGCGTCGTGGCCACGGCGATTGGGATCGTCATCGGACTGTCGATCCCGTGGTTCCCGCCGGCGGCGGCGAAGCAGGCGCACCCGATCGACACGCTCTACTACGTGCTGATCATCGTCACCGTGCCGATCTTCGTGCTCGTCACGACGGTCGTGCTGTTCTCCATCTGGCGCTGGCGCATGCGCCCCGGTGAGGAGCGCCTCGACGGACCGCCGATCCACGGCAACACGCAGCTCGAGGTGATCTGGACGGCGCTGCCGGCGGCGCTGATCGCGTCGCTCGTCGTCTACGCCGCGATCGTGCTCCACGACATCGGCGTCAAGAAACCGGGCGAGATCAAGATCGGCGTGATCGGCCAGCAGTGGGAGTGGCGCTTCACCTATCCGAGCTTCCACGACGCGCAGGGCAAGCCGATCGTCGCGCTGCAGCTGTATCTGCCGGTCAACCAGCCGGTCGACTTCAGGATCAACTCGGTCGACGTGATCCACACCTTCTGGGTCCCGGCGTTCCGCCTCCAGGAGGATGCGGTGCCCGGCATCACAACCGGTTTCCGCGCGACGCCCGACCGGCTAGGCTCCTACCCGATCATCTGCACCCAGCTGTGCGGATACGGACATTCGACCATGCGCACAACGCTCCACATCGTCACCGCCGCGCAGTTCAGCAGTTGGCTGGCCGAGCATGGATACGCGGGGGGCTACACCGGGCCGGGCACGCAGACAGCCGCCGTACACACCCGTCACGCCGCCGCCGGCTGGACCGCCTACGCCCCGACCGCCGCCACCACGACCGCCACCAAGGAGGGATCGCAATGATCGCCCGGCTCCGCGCCCCAGGCCTGCACCGGGGCATCCTCGCGACCCCGCTCGGGCTCGGGCTCGCCTACGCGATCGTGCTGCCGATCCGCGCCGCCTCCCACTACCACCCGGTGCTCGACGGGACCGCCGTGCTGCAGGTGGCGATGATCGTCTGCCCGTTCGCCTTCCTGATCGGCCTCGGCGCTTTCGACTACTGGTTCTACTGGGCGATCGGGCGCCCGACGCGCCCGGAAGACCACTCGGGGCATGGCGCGCGCACCTGGAAGGACTACTTCCGCGTCAACACCGACCACAAGGTGATCGGCGTCCAGTACGTCGTGCACTCCTTCGCGTACTTCCTGATCGCGGGGCTGTTCGCGATGCTGATGCGCGTGCAGCTCGCCCAGCCGGGCGGCAAGTTCGTCGACGCGAACACCTACAACGGGCTGTTCTCCGTCCACGCGACGCTGATGATCTTCCTGTTCGTGATCCCGATGTTCGCCGGGCTCGCCAACTTCGTGCTGCCGTTGATGATCGGCGCGCCGGACATGGCCTTCCCGCGCCTGAACGCGCTCTCGTTCTGGTTGCTGCCGGTCGCCGGATTGATGCTGCTGGGGTCGTTCTTCGCGCCCGGCGGCTCGTTCGCCTCCGGCTGGACGGCCTACGCGCCGCTCTCGACGACGGCGCCGATCGGCCAGGCGTTCTTTACCCTCGGAGTCCAGTTCGCGGGCGCCTCCTCGATCGCGACGGCGCTCAACTTCCTCGTCACGATCATCACCATGCGGGCTCCCGGCATGAGCTTCTTCCGCATGCCGCTGCTGGTCTGGGCCAACTTCTCGACCTCGCTCTTGGTCGTCATCGCGACGCCGTTCATCGCCGCATCGCAGTTCTTCGTGCTGCTCGACCGCGCGCTCGGCTTCAACTTCTTCAACGCCGGCCAGGGCGGCAACGTCCTGCTGTACCAGAACGTCTTCTGGTTCTACTCGCACCCAGCCGTCTACATCATGATCCTGCCGGGATTCGGGATCATCAGCGAGATCATCGCCGTAAAGGCGCGCAAGCCGATCTTCGGCTACCGGATGATGGCCTTCTCGCTGCTGGCGATCGTCGTGCTCGGCTTCACGGTCTGGGCCCACCACATGTTCACCTCCGGCATGCCCGGGTGGCTGCGCGACCCGATGATGATCACAACCGCGATCATCGCCGTGCCGACCGGTGTGAAGGTCTTCTCCTGGCTGGCGACGCTCTGGCGAGGGGTCCTGCACATGGACGCCGCGATGCTGTGGGCGATGGGCTTCATCACGATGTTCGTGCTCGGCGGGATCTCCGGCGTGATGCTGGCGATGGTGCCCTTCGACCTGGACGTCAGCAAGACCTACTTCATCGTCGCGCACATCCACTACGTGCTGTTCGGCGGCTCGGTCTTCACGATCTTCGCCGGCATCTACTACTGGTTCCCGAAGATGACCGGGCGGATGTATGACGAGCGCCTCGGCCGCTGGCACTTCTGGACGACGCTGATCTTCTTCAACCTGACGTTCGCGCCGATGCACATCATCGGGATCGAGGGGATGCCGCGCCGCGTCGCGGACTACGCGCTTCAGTTTGCGACCTGGAACCTGCTGATCTCCTTTGCGAGCTGGGCGCTGGGCCTTTCCACGCTGATCTTCGTCTACAACATGATCGTCTCCTGGCGTGGCGGCCCGCGCGCTGTCGCGAACCCGTGGCGCGGCCTGACGCTCGAGTGGCAGGTCTCCTCGCCGCCGCCGATCTTCAACTTCGATTCGCTGCCGACCGTCGTCGGCGGCCCGTACGAGTACGGCGTGCCGGGAGCGGTGCACGCCGTCTTCCGCGACGGCGCGAATGTCCCGACGCCGGCCGGTAGCCTCGCGATGGCCACCAACGAGGAATGAGCGCGGCGATTTGACCGAGATTCTCGTCGTCGCCAACGAGACGCTGGGCGGTCGCCGCCTGCGCGAATTGCTGACGGCCAAGTCCAAGATCGAGCAGTCCCTGGCGATCCGCCTGGTGATCCCGATGAGCCGCCCGCGACGCGGCACGGTGATCTATCTCCAATCCGTCCGCGATACCGCTCAGGTGCGCCTGGACCTGGCGATGGCGGTGCTGCACGACCTCGGCTTCGACGCCACCGGCGAAGTCGGCGACCCCGACCCGTTCCAGGCGACGATGGACGCGATCGGCGAGCGCAAACCCGACGAGATCGTGATCTCGACGCTGCCGGCGACCGCCTCCGGCTGGCTGCGCCGCGACCTCGTCGAGCGCGTCGCGGAGGCCTCAGGGATCGCCGTGCAGCACGTGATCACCGACCTCGATGAGGACGACCCGCCGCCCAACGACACGACGCTCGTCGTCGCCAACCGCACCGCCGAGAGCAGCGAGCTGATCGCGCACCTGACCGAACTGGCGCATACCCCCACGGAGGGCGATGGCGAGCACCTGTTCATCGTCGTCGTGCCGGCGCTCGGGACCGACGGTCGCGCCATCGCCGCCGCCCAGGAGCACCTCAGCGCGGTCCTCGCCGCGCTGCGCGCGACCGGCCTGCTGGTCGCCGGGCTGGTCGGCGACCCCGACCCGTTCACCGCGACGATGAACGCGCTGCAGTTCTTCCGCGTGACCCGCGTCGTCATCTCGACGCTGCCGGAGACCAAGTCGGGCTGGCTCCGCGCGGACCTGATCGAGCGAGTGCGGCGCTACGCCGCCTGCCCCGTCGAGCACGTCGTGGCCGCGGCCGGCGAACCCGTCACGGCGAGCTGATCGGAGACCCGGTGGAAGCTGCAAGCATCGCCCACGGAGCGCACGACCCCTCGCACGGCGACGCCGACTCCCACCACGGCCCGATCGAGGCCAACCACTCCTCGCGGGTCGACGCGCCGACACTCGGGATGCTGCTTTTCATCATCTCCGAGATCATGATCTTCGGCGCCTTCTTCACGGCCTACTTCTTCATCCGCGTGGCGCAGGGCGACCCCTGGCCGGCGCCGGGCACCAAGATCCCCGTCGCGGTCGCCGGCTTCAACACCGCGATTCTGATCTCCTCGTCGTTCACCCTGCACTGGGCCGAGGTTTCGATCAAGCGCGGCAATCGCGTCGGCCTGCGCGCCGGCATCCTCAGCACCCTGATGCTCGGGGCGACCTTCCTCTTCATCCAGATCAACGAATACGTCCACCTCGGCTTCGCCCCCAGCGACAGTGCCCAGGCGACGATCTTCTACGGCCTCACCGGCCTGCACGGCGCCCACGTCTGCATCGGCCTGATCCTGCTCTCGATCGTGACGATCCGGGCCTTCCGGGGCCACTACTCCCCCGAGCAGCACAAGGGCCTGAACGTGCCCGGGATCTACTGGCACTTCGTCGACGTGATGTGGATCGTCGTGTTCACGACGGTTTACGTGCTATGACCGTGCTCGCGGTTTCGCCTTCGGCGAGAACCGCTGCGCGCGATCTGCCCGTCGCCTGGTCTGCGTGACGGCGCACGGATGCGCAACGTTTCCTCCGGGTGCTCGCGGCGGTGCTCGCGGGTCCGCCTGCGGCGGAGCCCGCTGCGCGCCGTCTGCGTCGCGCTCGCTCTGCGTGAGGGCGCGATGATGCGTCACCCCGTCGATAGGTGTCTGTGGCTGCCTCTGGCGGGCCGCTGCGTGCCGCCTGCCTGCCGCACGATCAGCGTGGCGGCCTGCTGATGCTCAACCCGTTGCGCAGCGAGAGCGACGCCTTCCGTTTCCTGCTCTACGTGATCGCCGTGTTCGGCACGATCATCGCGATCGTCCTGATCGTGCGCGCGATCTGAGCTCCTGGGCCGCGTCCAGGAGCCGTGCAAACACGGGCGCGCGCACGCGGCCCAACGTGAGGCAGCGACCGGCAGGTCGGCAGCACGACACGACCAAGCTCAGCCCACCAGAAGGCGCGCAGCGGAGTCCCGCCGAAAGGCGGGATCCGCGAGCACCCCTATTTGACCGTCAGCGTCCCGTACATGCCGGCGGCGCGGTGGCCGGGGACCTGGCAGAAGAAGGTGTAGACGCCGGGCTTGAGGTCGACCTTGAACGAGTGGGTGCCGCTCGGGCTGACCGGTGTGTGCCCGAGCAGGGTGCCATTCGGGCCCGTGCCCACCTGGAGTGCGAGGTTATGCGGAACACCCGACTTGTTGGTCATCGTGATCGTGAGCGGACCGGCGGTCGCCGTGGCCTGCTTGACGGTGTAGGCCAACAGCCCCGCCGGGTTGGCGGAGATCGCCAGCACGCCGTTCTTCTCGACCGCCGGCCCGGCGACCTTGGTCACCCCGACGTTGGCCAGCAGGCCGGAGTCCTGCCCCGGGCGCGCCGCGGCGTAGGCGACGTAGTTGGCGATGTCGGCGGCCTGGCGCGTGCTCAACGGCAGCTTCGGCATCCGACCGGCGGTGCTCGGGTACTCGATCTGAGCCTCGACGATGCCCTCGATCACGTTGCGCTTGAAGCCCGATTGGAGGCTCTCGAGGAACGCGTCGTCGAGGTTGGGCCCGATGATCCCCGTGGTGTGGGCGCGTGCGAGCGTATGGCACTGGGCGCAGTTCTTGATGAACAGCGTCTTGCCCTGGACCAGGCTGACGTTCTGGCCGCCCTTCAGGGCGCATCCGCCGAGCCCGAGTGCCAGGATCGCGACGCCCACCGCGCGCCCCAGCGTCCTGCCTCGTTTGCCGCGTTCCGCCATCGCGGCGGAACTCTATCCGAGCCCGCGGCGAGGATGTCAGCCCGCTCCGGTCGGTAGCATCTCCCACGATGAGCGCCCGAAACCGCTACCGGATGCGCACGCCGTCGACGGGCCGCGAGGTGATCGTCGAGGCCGTTGTGGACCGCATCTACACCGACCGCGAGACCGGCGAGAGGCTCGAGGTCGTCGGCAAGCTGCTCCCCCTCGCCCCCTCGCAGTCGAAGCTTCCGTGGGCTGTCGAGAACCTCCGCTTCTGCCCGTGGTGCGAGCAGCTGGCTCAGCGCGACCTCAACGACTGCCCGACGTGCGGGCGTCGCATGGGTCCGCTCGGCGGGTGAGGGCGTGACACGCGCGAAGCGACCGCTCGCGCTGCTCGGCGCGACCGCCGCCGCGGTCGCGCTCGCCGCCTGCGGCGGGACGACGGTCAGCGACGACGTGCCCGCCAACACCCCGGCGATCGTGCCGGTGCTGACGAACAGTGCGCTTGACACAGCGCCAGCCTCTTCCAACTCCGGCTCGAATTCGTCGCCATCCACGGGCACGACGGCGGGTGCCGGGCTCTCGTCGGTTTCGGCGTCCACCAGCTCGACGCCGTCGACGACGACTCCGGCGACCTCGACGCCGGTCACCACCACTCCGGCGACCGGCACGGGAGGCGGGACGGCAACCCCGACAGGTTCCACCAGCGCGTCGGGCGCCCCGGCCGGCAGCGGCGCCGGCGGTGGCGTCGTCGCGCCGACCGGCTCGACCTAGCCCCCGGCGCTAGGGCGTCGAGATCAACGTGGCGGTGTAGAGCAGACGCGCCGTCTGGTAGAGGCACGCGTACTCCACCGCCGCGCCGGCGGTCGTCTGCGCGGTCTGCGTGGACGCCTCGGTCGCGCTGGTGCACGTGTTCTTCGGGCGGCTCGCCCGCCACGAGGTGGTGTTGCCAAGCTTGATCGCCAGCGCCGGCGCCCACGTCGGCACGGTCAGCGCGACACGCTCGCCCTTCTCGACAGGGATCGTCGTCGCCAGCGGGAACTGCGCCGTCTCGCCGAAGTACGGTTGCAGCTGAACCAGCGGGCTCGACGCCACCAACTCGTAGTCGAGCCCCTTGGTCTGCTTGATGATCGAGATCCCGGCCTCAGCCGGTCCCCCCTCGTGCTCGTCGAAGTAGGTGATCTGCCCGGCCGTCGGCAGGCTCAGCCGGATCGTCCAGGCGACGATCACGCCGTTGCGCGGGATCGTCAGCGGGGAGGTCGTCGTGCCCACCTTGACCTGCATCCCGGTGGTCTCGCTGACGACCTCGCACGGGGCGCCCGGGCAGCTCGCAAGCGGACCGGTGACGGACGTGCTGACGGTCGGCGTGGTGCCGACCGCACCGCCGGTGCCTGTGCTCCCTGTCGCGCCGCCCTTGCCCGGCTTGCCGGACTTGCCGGTCGTCCCGGTCTTGCCGCTCTTGCCCGTCGAGCCGGTCGGACCGGTCGCGGTATTCAGGCCGACGCCGAAGCCAACCGAGCCCAGCTCGGTCAGCGTGCCGGTGGCCAGCGCCGGGACCAGCAGCATCACAGCAATCGTGACAAGCGCTACAAGGGGCTTCTTCATCAGCCTATTCAACACCAAGAAGCCCCGCTCGTAGCGCAGTAGGCAAAAACTTGCAAACGCCCCGGGCAGGCCCCGGCCGGCTCACTCCGCCGACAGCGCGGCGGCGGCGGCGGCGATCTCCGCGCCGTCGCCGGGCGCGGGAACCCACGGCAGAACCAGCGGATCGCCGTCGTAGCGCGGGATCACATGGATGTGGAAATGAAAGACGGTCTGCCAGGCCGCCCTGCCGGCCGAGTGCATCAGGTTCACACCCTCGGCGCCGAGCTGCCGGCGGGCACGGCCGGCGACCAGCTGCGCGAGCGCGATCACCGCGGCGAGATCCTCGGCGGCAATGTCGTGAATGTCCTGCGAGTGCGCTCGCGGTATCACGAGCACATGCCCGCGCGTCGCCGGGTTGATGTCCATGAAGGCGATCGCTCGCTCATCGGAGGCGACCACCGTCGCCGGTAGCTCGCCCGCCACGATCGCGCAGAAGATGCAGTCGGCCACGGTCGAAGCCTATGCAATCCGCTCCGCGGCGAACGCGATCGCCTCCTGCGGGCTGCGCAGCTCGCCGACGAACGCCTCCTCCTCGATCGCGCCCAGGAGCTCCCCCAGCAGCGGCCCGGGTGCGAGCCCGAGCGCCGCCGCCAGCTCATCGCCGCGCAGCAGGGCCGGCGGGCGTCCCTCGCGCTGCCAGCGCAGCGCCTCCCCGATCACCGAGCGGGCGAGCTCGAGGTGGCGCTGGATGGCCTCCTCCGAGCGTGCCCCCCTGGTCGCCACGCGGTCGGCGACCGACAGCAGGGTGACGTCGGCCCACACCGGCTCGCAGGCGTCCAGGTAGCGGTAGAGCTCGCGGCGCTCCAGTGGCGCGCGCGCCACGAGGAAGCCGAGCCGAAGGTGGTTGCGGGTCAGTGCCGCGACGTGCGCGCGCATCCGCTCGGCCGCCCGCAGGCGGGCGAGGATCGCGCGCGCCGTGTCGGCGCCGATCAGGTCATGGCCGGGGAAGCCGACCCGCCCGTCGGCGGCGACCACCCTGGTCCCCGACTTGGCGATGTCGTGCACCAGCGCGCCGAAGCGCAGCGCGTCACCCCGGGTGAGCTCATCGGCCAGCGGAAGCGCGAGCAGGACGCGCACCTCGCCGGCGTGCTCGCCGCCGAGAAACGCCTCCACGTCGCGCTGGAGCTCGACGACGCAGTCGAGCACCGCAAGCGTGTGATCCAGCGCATCGAGGTGGTGGTAGTGGCTCTGCTCCACGCCGCGCAGCCGCTCGAGCTCCGGCAGCACGACCGCGCAGAGCCCGAGCTCCAGCGCCAGCCGCATGCCTTCGCCGGGGCGCTCGCTCGCGACCACTCGCCGAAGCTCCGCGTATACGCGCTCGCTCGAGATCCGCGCGAGCCCGGGGGCGGCCGCGCGGGCCGCCTCGCGCGTCAGCGGCTCGGCCTCCAGATCCAGCTCGCAGGCCAGCCGCACGAGCCGCAGGGCCCTCAGCGGGTCGTCCTCGAGCGCGCCGGGCGCGGCGAGCCGCAGGCGGCGCTCGGCGAGGTCGCGCGCCCCGGCGAGCGGGTCGATCAGCTCGCCGCCCGCCAGCGGCCTGGCGATCGCGTTGATCGTGAAGTCGCGGAGCAGCAGGTCAGCCTCGAGCGACTCGCCGCGCAGCGGGTTGAGATCCGCCTGCCAGCCGCCCGAGCGCGACACGACGCGCCAGGCGCCGAAGTCATCGGAAAGCGAGAAGGCCGCCGCGCCGGTCGCGCGGGCGAGTGCGCGGGCAGCCGGCGCGACCTCGCCGGCGATCACCAGATCGAGATCCGTGCTCGGCGCGCCGCCCAGCAGCTCGTCGCGGACCGTCCCCCCGACGACCCAGCACTGGAGCCCGCGCAGGGCCTCGCGCGCGAGCTCGAGCGCGCTCGCGCGCGAGCTCATCGCGGCTCGCCGTCGCGGTGGTATTCGCGCGGGACGCGCGGGCTGACGGCGCAGGTGATCTCGTAGTTGATCGTGCCCTGACGCGCGGCGATCTCCTCGGCCCCGATTCGCTCGGGTCCCTCGACACCGAGCAGGATCACCGGCTCGCCGACACGCACGCCGCTGTCGAGCCCGAGGTCGACGGTCACGTTGTCCATGCTGACCGTGCCGACGAGCGCCCGCCGGCGTCCGCCGACCAGCACCTCGGCGTTGTTGGACAGCAGGCGGCGCAGGCCGTCCCCGTAGCCGATCGGGACGACCGCCAGCTCGGTCGGCTGCTCGGCGATGAATCGCCGCCCGTAGCCGGCGCTGTCGCCGACCTCGCAGCGCTTCAGCGCGGCGACCCAGGAGCGCAGCTCAAGCGCCGGCTCGAGACCCCACGCGGCCGGATCGACGCCAAACGGGTCGAGCCCGTACACGGCGCCGCCGCAGCGCGCCATGTCGAAGCGCGCCCTCCCCGCGCCGAGCAGCGCAGCGCTGTTCTCGGCGTGGGCGATCAGGGCCGGGTGGCGCTCGCGTAGCGGTGCCGCCCAGTTCGAGAAGAACTCGAGCTGCGCTTCCATGAACGCGCGGTCGGCCTCCTCGGCGGTCGCCAGGTGTGTCATCGCACCGACCAGCTCGAGCTCGGCGACGGCAGCCGCCCGCTCGGCGAGCGCGCCGGCCACCGCCGCGTCGCGTGTGCCAAGTCGCCCCATCCCGCTGTCGAGCTTGACGTGCACCCGGCCGCCGCCGAGCGCCACCAGCCAGTCCAGGAACTCGTCGGTCCAGGCGACGACGTCGGCGTCGGCCGCGAGCGCCAACTCGAGCTCCGATCGCGTCATCGCGCCCATCACCAGGATCCGCGAGGAAATACCGGCGTGGCGCAGCTCCTGTGCCTCGGCGGCAGCGGCGACCGCAAGCCAGGAGGCGCCGCCGGCCAGGGCGGCGCGCGAGCATTCGACGGCGCCGTGGCCGTAGCCGTTCGCCTTCACCACCGCGCAGAGCAGCGGGCTCGAGCCGCTCAGACGGGCGCAGTTGCGCTCGATCGCGGCCAGGTTGATCCGCGCCACGGCGCGCACGCTGGTGACCGGCTCGACGCGGCTCATCTAACCGCGCACCGCGCTGAGCGAGTCGATCACATCGGAGGCGATGACCCCCTCGGCGCCGCGGCGGACGGCGGCGTGAACTCCTGCCAGCGCGTGCAGCCGGACCGCGGCGCAGGCCGCCGTGAACGGGTCGATCCATTTCGCGAGCAGCGCCGCGACGATCCCCGAGAGGACGTCGCCCGTCCCGGCTGTGGCGAGCGCCGGCGTCGCGCCCGGACTGACCGCGACCTTGCCGTCGGGTGCCGCGACCAGCGTGTCGCTGCCCTTGAGCACGACCACCGCGCCTGAACGCGCGGCCGCCTCGCGGGCGTGGTGAAGCCGCCGGGCGGCAACCGTCGAAGCGCCGACGCCGAGCAGCCGCCCCAGCTCGCCCTCATGGGGCGTCAGCACGGCGGCACGCCCGGCCAGCGCGTCGATCGTGCCGGCGAACGCGTTCAGGCCGTCGGCGTCGAGGACCACGGGCATCGAGACCGCGTCGAGCAGCCCGCGCACGAACGCCGCAGTGTGCTCGGCTCGCCCGAGGCCTGGCCCGAGCACGAGAGCGCCGGCGTGGGTGCGGGCGGCGGCGGCCAGCGGCTCGATCGCCTCGGGCGTCAGGCCGCCGTCCGAGTCGGGCAGGGCGATCGTCATCTGTTCCAGCAGCCGTGACTCGAACACCAGCGAGAGCGACGCCGGCACGCACACGCTCACGTAGCCGGCCCCCGCGCGCGCGGCGGCGAGCGCAGCCAGACACGGCGCCCCGGTCAACCCCGCCGAGCCGCCCGCCACCAGGACGCGCCCGCTTGTGAACTTGTTCGAGCCCGAGGCGCGCCGCGGGATCTCCTCGAGCACCTCGTCGCGGATCAGTCCGATCTCGGCCCGCACCGGCGCGTCCGGTGGGATCCCGATCTCGACCACGTTGACGGTCCCGGCGCAGGAGCGCCCCGGCTCGATCCACAGGCCCACCTTGGCGGCATGAAAGGTCGCCGTGGCGCTCGCCACCACGGCCAGTCCCGCCGTCTCGCCGCTGGAGGCGTCGACGCCACTCGGCACGTCGGCGGCGAGCACGGGGACACCGCTGTTGCGGATCGCCTCGATCGCGGCGGCGACCGCGCCTCGCGGTTCTCCGCTCGCACCGGTTCCGAGCAGCGCGTCGATCACGAGCGTCGCGTCGGGTGAAATAGCGCCGCCGGCGGACAGCTCGACGGGCGCCGGCTTGCCGAGTCGCTCGAGCATCACGGCCGCGTCGCCTGAGAAATCGCCGGGCTCGCCGGCCAGCAGAACGTCGACCTCGCGTCCGTCGCCGCGCAGCGCCCCTGCCGCGACCAGGCCGTCGCCGCCGTTGTTGCCCTTGCCGGCAACGACGACGATCCGCCCCTCGGGAGCCATCTCCGCCGCGCACGTCGCGAGACCGGCGCCGGCGTGCTCCATCAGCTCAAGCGACGGCACGCCCTGCTCCTCGATCGCCCAGCTGTCGATCGCGCGCATGCCCTCCGCGTCATAAAGCGGCTCGAGCCAGTCCGGTTCGGCATCGTCCCGCGGGAATGACTCCCAGTAGGAGCGGCCGCTCATCGCAGCACCGCCACCGCGGCCGCCATGCCGCGGGTGTGGGTCATCGACACGTCGACTTCGACGCCGAGCTCCTCGGCGCGAGCGCGTGCGGCGCCGTGCAGCGCCAGGCCGACCGCCGCGCCGCCGCCCACCACCTCGACGTCGTGAGGCACGAACACGCGCAGGCCGAGGGCTTTCGACACCGCCTCCTTGGCGCAGAAGCGCGCCGCCAGGTGCTGCGCCGCCTGCGCGCGCGAGGAGGCGTACTCGAGCTCGCCCGGACGGAACAGGCGCTGCGCGAGCGCTGGGCGGCGCTCCAGCGCGCGCTCCATCCGCTCGATCTCGAGCAGGTCCAGGCCGATCCCGGTCGCCGCCACGCTCACGAGGCTACCCGACTCGTTCCCGCCGCCCGTCTCGCCACGGGCCGCAGCGGCGATCTCGCCACACCGCTCCCCGCCCTTCCCCCGGGCACGCCACACGCCACTGCGGCCGGCGGCGCCGACACCGCTGCGGACCGCGGTCCCCGAGCGTGCTCACGTCGCCGCGCCAGCCCGCGCCAGCCGCGCGGCCGCTCCCGGCGCGGTGTCACTCGACCGTGACGGTCTTCGCCAGGTTGCGGGGCTGATCGACGTTGAGGCCGCGCCGTCGCGCGATCGTGTACGCCAGCAGCTGGAGCGGGATCACGGCCAGCAGCGGCGCGAGCATCGGATCGGTGGCGGGCACGGGGATCGTCGCCTCGACGTGGCGCGCGACGCTGTCGTCGCCGTCGCTGGTGATCGCGATCACCTTCGCGCCCCGCGCGCGGACGGTCTCCACGTTGTCGAGGATGCGCCCGAGCACCGGCGAGGCGGTGGCCACGCAGATCACGGGCGTGCGCGTGTCGAGCATCGCGATCGGGCCGTGCTTCATCTCCCCCGAGGCGTAGGCGTCGGTCGAGATGTAGGCGATCTCCTTCAGCTTGAGCGCGCCTTCGAGCGCGATCGGCAGACCCGCCTGGCGGCCGATGTAGAGGAAGAAGTCGGCGTCCCAGCAGGTCTCGGCGACCGCCTCGACCGCCGGCCCGACCCGCTCGAGCAGCTCGTCGACGAGTTGCGGCAGCCGTCGCAGCTCGGCCACGAGCTCGGCAACGCGCGCCGGCTCGAGCGTCCCCCGCAACTGCGCGAGACGCAGCGCCAGCAGGTAGGCGGCGCCGATCTGGCAGACGAAGGTCTTGGTCGCGGCGACGCCGATCTCGAGGCCCGCGCGGGTGTAGAGGACCGCATCGCTGTCGCGCGTCGCCTGCGAGCCCATCGTGTTCGTCAACGCCAGCACGCGCGCCCCGCGCTCGCGCGCGAGCCGCATCGCCGCGAGCGTATCGGCGGTCTCGCCCGACTGCGAGATGCCGACCACCAGGTCGCCGGGACCGAGCACCGGATCGCGGTAGCGGTACTCGGAGGCGACGTCGACCTCGGCGCCGATCCGCGCCCACTGCTCCAGCGCGTAGCGGCCGAGCAGCCCGGCGTGGTAGGCGGTGCCGCAGCCGACGAAGGTCACGCGCTCGACGTCGCGCAGGATCGCCTCGTCGAAAACGCCCGGCTCGGCGAGATCGACCGTGTCGCCGGCGGCGGTGCGATCGGCGATCGTCTCCGCCAGCGCCTGCGCCTGCTCGTCGATCTCCTTGCGCATGAAGGTGTCGTAGCCGCCCTTCTCCGCCGTCTCCTCGTCCCAGTCGAGCGTCTCGATCGCGCGCTCATGCTCGACACCCGACGCGTCGCAGATCGCGACGCTGTCGGCGCCGAGCACGACGATCTCGCCGTTCTCGACGTACTGCACACGGTTGGTGTGGGCGAGGAAGGCCGGCACGGCCGAGGCGACGAAGGACTCGCCGTCGCCGCGCCCCACGACGAGCGGGCACTCGCGCCGCGCCGCGACGAGCACCCCCGGCTCATCGAGCGCCATCGCGACGAACGCGAAGTAGCCGTCGAGCTGCGCCAGCGTCGCCACGACTGCCTCGACCAGGTCGTCTTCGTAGCTCGAGGCGATCAGGTGAGCGATCACCTCGGCGTCGGTGTCGGTGGTGAAGACCGTGCCGTCGGCGCGCAGCCGGTCCTTGATTGCCATGTAGTTGCCGACGATCCCGTTGACGACGACGTGGATCCGGCTCTCGCTGTCGACCAGCGGGTGCGCGTTCTGCTCGCTGACAGGGCCGTGCGTGGCCCAGCGGGTGTGGCCGATGCCGACCGTCGCCGGGCTCGGCAGCCCGGCGCCGGCGGCGACCGCCTGCCCGGCGAGCGCCGCCTCGAGGCGGTCCAGATTGCCCACCGCGCGCACCGAATGGATCTCGCCGTCGGCGAGCAGCGACATGCCCGCGCTGTCGTAGCCGCGGTACTCGAGCTTGCGCAAGCCGCCGAGGATGATGTCCTGCGCGGGGCGCGAACCGATGTATCCGACGATTCCGCACATCAGCCGAGACTACCCCAAGAGCTCCTCGACGACCGCGACGAGCCGTGCACAGACCTCGTCGGTCTCCTGCACGCTCGGTGCCTCGACCATCACGCGCACCAGCGGTTCGGTGCCGCTGCGGCGCACCAGCACGCGGCCGCGGCCGTCGAGCTTCGCCGACGCGGCGGCGACCGCCTCCTCCATGGCGGCGGCGTCGAGCAGCGCGCCGCGGTCGGGCAGGCGGACGTTGACGAGCCGCTGGGGGAGCTTTGCCATCGCGGCCCGCTCGTGCAGGTCGCCGCCGTCGAGCGCCTCGAGCACGAGCAGCGCGGCGGCGATCCCGTCACCCGACGGCGCGAAGCCCATCTCGATGATGTGCCCCGACTGCTCGCCGCCGAGCGTCCAGCCACGCTCGCGCAGGGCCTCGAGCACGTAGCGGTCCCCGACGGGGGTGGTCGTCACCTCGATCCCGGCCTGCGCCATCGCGGTGTGGAAACCGAAGTTCGTCATCACCGTGACGGCCACGCCGCCGCCGGCGAGCCTGCCGCGGTCGCGCAGGTGGATCGCCGCCAGCGCGAGCAGCTCATCGCCGTCGACGAGGTTCCCGTGGCGGTCCACGGCGAGCATCCGGTCGCCGTCGCCGTCGAAGGCGAAGCCGAGGTCGTGGCCGCCCTCGCACACCGCGGAGGCCAGCGCGTGCAGGTGCGTCGAGCCGCAGTCGGCGTTGATGTTGCGCCCGTCGGGTGTGACGCACAGCGCTGTCACGGTGGCGCCGAGGCGGGTGAAGATCTCCGGCGCGACCTCGAACGTCGCCCCGTGGGCGCAGTCGAGCACGACGTCGACGCCGTCCAGCGACAGGCCGGCGAACCGCCGCTCGAGCTCGCCGACGTAGTCCTCCGCTCCGCCCTCGAGGCGCCGGATGCGCCCGATCCGCTCGCCGCCACCGGAGTCCTCGTCGATGTGCAGCTCGATCTCGCGCTCCGTGTCGTCGGAGAGCTTGAAGCCGTCGCTGCCGAAGAACTTGATCCCGTTGTCGGTGTAGGGGTTGTGCGAGGCGGAGATGACGGCCGCCAGATCGAAGCTGTGGCGCGCGATCAGCAGCGGCGCGGCCGGCGTGGGCAGCACACCGCCGAGCGAGACGTCGCCGCCGGCCGAGGCGATCCCGCTCGCGAGCGCCGCTTCGAGCATCTCGCCCGACTCGCGCGTGTCGCGGATCACCAGCGCGCGCGGGGCGTCGAGCCCGCTGTGGTTCACGACAGCTCGCCCGAGCGCCAGCGCGAGCTGCCCGGTGATCTCGATGCCCGCGACGCCACGGACCCCGTCGGTACCAAAGAGCGTTCGACCCATCACACCTTCTTGCGCGGAAGTGTGGCGCGCGGAGCGGCGCTCAGCGCTTCGAGAACTGCGGGCGCTTGCGCGCCTTCTTCAGGCCAGCCTTCTTGCGCTCCTTGGCGCGCGCGTCGCGCGTCAGGAAGCCGCGTCGCTTCAGCTCGCCGCGGAGGTTCGGATCGGCCTCGAGCAGCGCCCGCGAGATGCCGTGGCGCAGCGCGCCGGCCTGTGAGGAGACACCGCCGCCGTGCATCCTCGCGATGACGTCCATGCGCTCCTCGTAGCCGACCGTCTCGAGCGGCTGGCGGATGTTGCGCTGCAGCGTGTCGCGCGGGAAGTACTCGCCGAGCGTGCGGCCGTTGATCGTGTAGCTGCCACTGCCGGGCTGCAGCGTGACGCGTGCGATCGCGCTCTTGCGCTTCCCGGTCGCGCGGTAACGCGCGCCCGCGGCGAGGTCGATCGCGACCGCCTCGATCGGCGCGGCGACGACCACGTCCTCCTCGAGCTCCGCCTCGGCCGCCGGCTCGTCCTGCTCGTATTCGGCGTAGGGATCGAGGCTCGCCCCGGCGAGCGGGTCTACGCCCTCGGGCACGATGTCGACCTCGAGATCGGCGCCGGGCACGGCAGGCCTCTCGCGCGGTGCCTCCTCGACGTACTCGACCTCCACCTCGACGACACCGGGCTCCGTCTCCTCGACCTCGCCGACGATGATGGCCTCCGGGCTCTCGCCCTCCGGCACCGGAACGGTTTCGCCCCGCTCCTCCGGCGGCGTGCTCGAATCCTCGGCCATCAGCCTCGCATCTCCATCTCGGCCGGCTGCTGCGCGACGTGCGGATGCTCGGCGCCCGCATACACCTTGAGCTTGGTCAGCTGCTTGCGGGCGAGCCGGTTGCGGGGCATCATCCCCTTGACCGCGATCCGGATGACCTCCTCCGGCCGCCGCGTGATCATCTGCTCGAAGGTCCGCGTGCGAAGCCCTCCGGGATAGCCGGAGTGGCGGTGGTAGAGCTTGTCGGCGCGCTTGTTCCCGGTCACCGCGATCTTCGCCGCGTTGACGACGATCACGAAGTCGCCGGTGTCGATGTGGGGCGTGTAGGTCGGCTTGCGCTTGCCCCGCAGCACGTCGGCGATCTGTGTCGCGAGGCGCCCCAGCGTCTTGCCCTGAGCGTCGACGACGTACCAGTCCCGCTGGCGGTCGGACGGCTTGGCAACGAAGGTCTTCATGCGCACAAAAAACTGGCCACGCACCCGCGCGGCCGGTCGCGAATCATAGCCCAAACCCGCGGCCACCAGCACGCCCGGACGACCGCCGCACGGCCCCGCAAAGCAACCCGCGCCGGCAGGTTAGAGAAAAGCGGCCCGGAAGAGCCGGCTTTTCATTCCCACTCGATCGTGCCCGGCGGCTTGCTGGTGATGTCGAGCACGACGCGGTTGACGTCGTGCAGCTCGCCCATCATGCGCGAGGCGATCTGCTCGAGCAGGTCATAGGGCAGGCGCGCCCAGTCGGCGGTCATCGCGTCGTCGGAGGTCACGGCGCGGATCACGATCACGCTGCCGTAGGTGCGCTCGTCGCCCTGCACGCCGACGGTGCGGATGTCGGGCAGCACGCAGAAGGACTGCCACAGCTCGCGGTAGAGGCCGGCGCGGCGGATCTCATCCTGGAGGATGTGGTCGGCGTCGCGCAGCAGGTCGAGGCGCTCCTTGGTGGCCTCGCCCCCGACGATGCGGATCGCGAGACCCGGCCCCGGGAACGGCTGGCGCCAGACGAGGCGCTCCGGCAGGCCCAGTTCGGCGCCGACGGCGCGGACCTCGTCCTTGAACAGCATGCGCAGCGGCTCGACGAGCTCGAAGCTGAGGTCGTCGGGCAGTCCGCCGACGTTGTGGTGGGACTTGATCGTCGCCGACCCGCGCCGGCCGCCGGACTCGATCACGTCGGAGTAGAGCGTGCCCTGGACGAGGAAGTGCGCGCCGGAGAGCTTTGCGGCCTCCTCCTCGAACACGCGGATGAACTCGGTGCCGATCAGCTTGCGCTTGGCCTCGGGGTCGGTCACGCCCGCGAGGCGCTCGAGGAAGCGGGCCTCCGCGTCGACTGCGACCAGCGGCACCTTGAAGGTGTCACGGAACGCGGCGACCACCTGCTCCCCCTCGCCCTTGCGCATCAGGCCGTGGTCGACGAACACGCAGGTCAGCTGGTCGCCGATCGCGCGGTGCACGAGCAACGCCGCGACGGAGGAATCGACGCCGCCGGAGAGGCCGCAGATCGCACGGCCGTCGCCGACCTGGGCGCGGATCCGCGCAATCTGCTCATCGACGATCGAAGCCGGACTCCAGGTTCGCTCGGCGCCGCAGATCTCCTCGAGGAAGGTCGTCAGGATCTGCTGGCCAAACGGCGTGTGGACGACCTCCGGGTGAAACTGGATCGCGTAGATCCCCCGCCCCGGGTGCTCGAAGGCGGCGACCGGCGAGGCGGTCGAGGACGCGAGCTCGGTGAAGCCTGCGGGAGCCTTCCGCACGGTGTCGCGGTGGGACATCCAGCAGGCCTGCTCGCGCGGCAGTCCGCGCAGCAGCCGGCCCGGCTCGCGCACCGTCAGCTCGGAGCGCCCGAACTCGCCGACCTCGGCTCGCTCGACGAGCCCGCCGAGCGAGTGGGCGAGCAGCTGCATGCCGTAACAGATGCCGAGCACGGGAATCCCGAGCTCCAGCAGCCCGGCGTCAAGCGCCGGCGCCCCGTCCGCGTAGACCGACGCCGGCCCGCCGGAGAGGATCAGGCCCTTCGGCGCGCGCGCCACCACCTCCTCGACGCTGACGTCGCTCGCCAGCAGCTCGGAGAAGACGCCGCACTCGCGCACGCGGCGGGCGATCAGCTGCGAGTACTGACCGCCGAAGTCGATCACCAGCACCTCGTCGCCCACCGTCCCCCCGCCCGCAGGCGGCGCGCCGCCCGGCTCCCCAGCCGGCACGGTGGTGACGAGGGCGTCGCTCACTGGCGCGATCGGCGGCCGCCGGCCGTCTCAGACATTGACGAGCGCCGAGCCCTTGCCGCTCGAGCCCATCCCGACACCCTGGTCGCGTTGGAGCTGCTTGCCCTCGGTCTGAAGCGCCGGAGCGACCATCAGCTCGGCGCGGTTGAACTCGGCGAGATCCTTGTAGCCGCAGGTCGCCATCGAGGTGCGCAGGCCGCCGAACAGGTTCAGCGTGCCGTCGTTCTCGTGCGCCGGGCCGATCAGGATCTCCTCGATCGTCGCGTTCTGATGGGTCGCTACGCGCGCGCCGCGCGGCAGCGTCGGGTGAAAGGTCGCCATCCCCCAGTGGTAGCCGTGGCCCGGCGCCTCGAACGCGCGGGCCAGCGGCGAGCCGATCATCACGGCGTCAGCGCCGCAGGCGATCGCCTTGGAGACATCGCCGCCGGTGCGCATGCCGCCGTCGGCGATCACCATCACGTACTCGCCGGTCTCCTTCATGTGCGTCGAGCGGGCGTCCGCCACGTCGGCGATCGCTGTCGCCTGCGGCACGCCGATGCCGAGCACGCCGCGTGTCGTGCAGGCGGCGCCGGGGCCGACCCCCACCAGCACGCCGGCCGCGCCGGTGCGCATCAGGTGCAGGCCGGTGTGGTAGGAGGCGCAGCCGCCGACGATCACCGGCACGTCGAGCTGCGGGATGAACTCCTTGAGGTTGAGCGGCTCGGTCGTCGTCGAGACGTGCTCACCGGAGACCACGGTGCCCTGGATGACGAGGATGTCGAGTCCCGCCTCGAGCGCGATCTCGTAGTAGCGGGAGACCCGCTGGGGCGTCAGCGCCGCGGCGCAGACAACGCCCTCGGCCTTGATCTCGCGAATCCGCTGGGCGATCAACTCCTCCTTGACCGGCTCGCGGTAGATCTCCTGCATCTCGCGCGTCGCCTCCTGCTTGCTGAGCGTCGCGATCCGCTCGAGCTGCTCGTCGGCGTCCTCGTAGCGCGTGAAGATGCCCTCGAGGTTGAGCACGGCAAGCCCGCCGAGGTGGCCGATCACGCCGGCGGTGGTCGGCGAGACGACGCCGTCCATCGCGCTGGCGAGCAGCGGCAGCTCGAAGCGGTAGTCCCCGATCTTCCAGGTGATGTCGATGTCGTCGGGGTCGCGCGTACGGCGCGAGGGCACGATCGCGATGTCGTCAAAGCCGTATGCGCGCCGCGCCTTCTTGCCGCGGCCGATCTCTACTTCCATTGCACGATCCTAGGTCTCGAGGCGGACGAACGGCGGCCGGGCGAGCTCTGCGACGACGCTTGGACCACCTTGCCCGAGCATACAACTCAGCCAACGCCGGCGGGCAGCTCCAGTTCGCTCGCTGCGACTGACGCGAGCAGGCGGTCGACCTCGCGAACATCGATCAGCCCCGCCCCGAGCCGCCCCGTCGACTCCGCGCCGCAGGCCACGCCGAAGCGCAGGCACTCGGGCGGCGTCGAGCCGCGGTAGTGCGCGGCGACGTAGCCGGCGAGGAAGGCGTCGCCGGAGCCGACCGTCGCGACGGAGTGCTGCGGCGGCACCGTGACGCGGTACACGCGCGGCGCGCCGTCGACCAGGACCTGGGCGAAGCAGCCGTCGGGCATCGTCATGATCGCGGCGCGCGCGCCGAGCGAGACGATCTCGCGCACCGCGCCGGCGCGGTCCTCGTCGTCGTTGAACTCGTGGCCGACCAGCTCCTCGGACTCGATCACGTTCGGCGAAACCACGTCCGGCTCGGCGCGGACGGCGTGGCGCAGCGCGTCGCCGTCGGTGTCGACGACCGTCATCACGTCGAGCTTGTGCATCTCGCGCACCAGCTGGCCGTAGAAGTCGGGTTCCAGGCCGCGCGGCAGCGAGCCGGCGAAGACGACGATCGCGGCGCCGCGCGCGAGGTAGAGCAGCTTCTCGCGGAACTGCTCGATCTCGTCGGCCTCGACCCGCGGCCCCTGCTCGTTGATCTCGGTCTGCTCGCCGGTCGTCGGATCGAGCACGGAGGTGTTCGTGCGCGACTCCTCGCGGATCCGAACGAAGTCGTGGAGGATCGACTCCTCGGCGAGCTGCGCGACGATCTGGGTGCCCGTGGGTCCGCCCTGGAAGCCGGTCGCGATGACCGGCTGGCCGAGCGTCTTGAGCATCCGCGCCACGTTGACGCCCTTGCCGCCGGCCAGGGCGCGGCGCTCGACGGTGCGGTGGCGCTGTCCCAGCCGGAAGCTGGGCACCGAGAGCGACTTGTCGATGGCCGCGTTGAGGGTGACGGTGATGATCATCGCTGCATCCTCTGGGCGCTGCGGCTGCGCGAGCGCCGGCGCACGCAGAGGAGGCTACACCCCTGCGGAGTCGCGCTGGGTGTGATTTTGGCGGAGGGTGCGCCGCGCGCCCGCGCGCGGCCGCCGCGGTGCGCGGTCGGCGGCGCCGGCGGCGGCGGCGCCGGCACGGCCGCGGCGGTGACCAGCGGCACCGACTCGACGAGGCGGCCGTTCTCGGTCACCTCGATCGAGCCCTCGACGCTGCCCGCAGCGATCGGGCCGACCAGCCGGCCCGGAACCTGAAGCGATGCGTGCAGCGTGACCGTGCGGGCCACGACCAGGCTCACCGTGCGCGTCGCGATCAGCGGAGCGGGAGCGACGCGGCCCTCCACGGGCACGCTCGCATAGGCGCGACCCGCGCTGGCGATCGTGGCGCTGCGGTAGATGCTCAGGCCGTAGCGCAGCAGGGCGAGCGTGTCGGCGTCGCGCGCCGCTTCGCTGGGTGATCCCAGGACGACGCTGATCAGGCGCACCCCGTTCAGCTTCGCGGCGCCGACAAGGCACTCGCCGGCGTCGGCGGTGTTGCCGGTCTTGATGCCGACGACCCAGGGGTAGGCGGCGAGCAGGTCGTTGCGGTTGGTCACGACGACGCCGTCCGAGAGCGTTGCGCTGGGCTCATCGACGATCTCGCGGATCAGCGGATCGCGCATCACCGTGCGCGCGAGGATCGCCAGATCGGTGGCGGTCGAGTAGTTGTCGCCGGGCGTGTCCAGGCCGATCGGCGTGCTGTAGTGGGTGCGGCCCATGTTCAGCGCAGCCGCGTCGGCGTTCATCATCGCCACGAAGTTGGCGACCGTGCCGCCGACGTCCACGGCCAGCGAGTAGGCGATGTTGTTACCGCTCGGCAGCAGCATCGCGCGCAGCATGTCGGGCACGCTCAGCCTCGCCCCCACCGGCACCGGGGCGAGCGACTCGTCGGGCCCGGCGTCGTAGGGCTGCACGACCAGCTGCGCGTCGAGCGGCTCGTGCTGGAGCGTGACATAGGCGGTCATCAGCTTCGTCGTGCTGGCGATCGCGAGCTCGGCGTTGGCGTTGCGCGAGTAGACGATCGCGCCGGTGCTCTCGACCACCAGCTCGAGCGCGGCTGCCGGCAGCGCAGCGAGCTCCGCGTTCGCGTTCGCGGGCGCCACCGCGGCAGAGCCGCCCGCGCCGACGCTCAAGAGCCAGAGCACTCCGAGCGCGGGCACGAGCAGGCGCACCGTTCGTCGAGCAGCCATCAGCGCGGCAAGGCTACCGGCGGGGTCCCACGTTCACGACGGCGGATTGACGGCGGTGCGGATTCTCGCCCGGCTCTGGGGCCGGCGGCGGGCGCTCAGCCGACGAAGGCCTTGATGTCCTTGACGAGCTTGTCCTCGATCTCGATGTTCCAGGCCGACTCGGCCACATCGATCGGCAGGAACAGCTCTGAGAGGACCAGCGTTTCGATCGCGGCGATGGCGAGATGCTCGCGCCACTTGCCGATGCCGATGTGCACCGTGAAGTCCGCGGGGGTTCCGGTGACCGTGACGGTCAGCGCGCGATCCGCGTCGACGACGCCCGCCAGCCAGCCACCCTTCTTGGCCTGCAGCACCACGCCCTGGTCGCTCGCCGGCGAGGTCTGGACCGTGAAACCGTCCTTCGTGAAGTACTCCTCGATGTGGGACTTCAGCGCGTCGAGGTCGGTGCTCTTGCCCTCGAAGTGCTCGGTCTTCTCCCCGATCATGGCTGTCTCCTCATGCTGTGGTTGCCCTCGTGTCAGCAGGCTACGACATCGGGGTTACGACGGCGTAAAGCGAGCGCGCGGCGTCTAGCCGCTGAGCTCCCACGCGATCGCACGCAGCCGTTCGGCCTCGGCGCGCGCCGCGTGGGCCGGGTCGCCGCCGTGGTCGCGGTGGGCGTCGGCGATCGAGCGGGAGGCCGACGGGAGGCCGCCGGCGCGCCCGGCGGAGAAGGCCGGCCCGAGATCCTCGACGGCACCGCCCTGGGCGCCGACGCCCGGAATCAGGAAGATGGCGTGGGGCATCAGCTCGCGCGCCCGCGGCAGGTGGGCGGCGGCGGTCGCGCCGATCACCGCACCGACGTCGCTGAAGCCGCATTCGCGCACCTCCCCGAGCCCGTCGACCAGCGTCGCGAGGCGCTCCCAGACCGGACCGCCGCCGGCCAGCTCGAGCTCCTGGAAGTCGGCGGCGCCCGGGTTCGACGTGCGCACGAGCACGAACACGCCGGCGCCGCTCGAGGTGAACGGCGCCAGCGAGTCGCCGCCGAGCAGCGGGTTGACGGTGAAGGCGTCGGCGCCGAGGCCCGACACCTCGCCGGCGAGCGTGGCGGTTGTGCCGGCGAGGGCCTGCGCGTAGGCGGCGGCGGTCGGGGGGAAGTCGCCGCGCTTGGCGTCGGCGATGGCGAGCAGGTCGTTCTCCTGTGCCAGGCGAATCACCGCGTCGAGCGCCGCCCAGCCGGGCGCGCCGAGCCGCTCGAAGCACGCGAACTGCGGCTTGACCGCCACGCACGCCGGCCCGGCCGCCTCGATCAGCAGCCGGCAGTGCTCGAGCACCGCGCGCGCCGCGCGCTCGGCGATGGCGCCCCCGCCGTCGGCGGCGCTCGCGGCGGCGGGCCACAGCCGGGCCGGATCGGGATCGATGCCGAGCACGATCTGCGACTCGCGGGCGTCGACCGCGTCGCACAGGCGCTGGGCGAACGACGCGCTCAACGCACCGCCCGCCGCAGCCGCTCGCCGGGAGTGAACCGGGCGACGGCCGTGGTTTCGACCTCGATCCGCTCACCGGTGCGCGGGTTGACGCCGCGGCGCCCGGTGTAGCTGGCGACGTGGAAGCGTCCGAAGCCGGTCAGGCGCACCGGCTCGCGGTCGCGCAGCGAGCCCTCGATCGTGTCGAGCGTCGCATCGACGGCGCGAGCCGCGGCGTCTCGCGGGAGATCAGCAGCCGCGGCGACGCGATCGATCAGCTCTTGGCGGTTCATGGTTGCGAAGCTGGCAAGCGCCTCGCCGCGCGCCGCCTGGCGAACCGCCAAGATACACCCGTGTCGCTCTCGCGCATCGCCTGGCTGCTGACTGTCATCGCATGCTTCATCACGGCGGCGGTGATGCTGCTCCAGCACTACCGGGGCTACCCCGCGGTCGCGCTCGCGGTCGGGATCGCCGCCGCGATCAACCTGCTGCCGTGAGTGACGCGCGCGCCAGGCTGATCCGCTGGGACGAGGTGCCCCGCGAGGCGATGACGCCGCTGCTCGCGCGCCGGTTCATCGCCGGCGAGCGGATGATGCTCTCGCAGCTGTACCTGGAGGAGGGCGCGATCGTGCCGAAGCACTCGCACGAGAACGAGCAGCTGACCTACGTGCTCGAGGGCCGGATGCGCTTCTGGTTCGGCGACGACGAGTCGCAGGTCGTCGAGGTGAGCGCCGGCGAGGTGCTGGCGATCCCACCGTGGCTGCCCCATCGGGTGCTGGCGCTCGAGCGCACCGTCGACATCGACATCTTCTGCCCGCCGCGCCAGGACTGGCTGGACGGCACCGACAGCTACCTGCGCGAAGGCTAGCCCGCAGCGGTCAGAACTCGGTCCCGGGCTCGACGCGCTCGTGCGGCTCGACGTGGACGAGGATGTCGGCGCCGGGGAGGTGGTCGCGGATCGCGCTGGTCAGCTCGTGGGCGGTCTCGTGGGCGTCCTCGAGCGTCGTGCCCGCGGCGAACTGGAGGTGGACGTCGACGTAGCGGCGGGTGCCGGCCTTGCGCGCGCGGAGCTTGTGGAAGCCGACGACCCCGCGCTCGCGGCCCAGTTCGCGGATCGTCGCGCGGATCCAGTCGAGCTCCTCGTCCGGCAGCGTCTCGTCGACCAGCGACTGCGAGGCGCGCAGCAGGATCCGCACGCCGGCGGCGGCGACGCCGGCCGCCACGATCAGCGCGACGGCGGGATCGATCCACTCGGCGTGGGTGAAGGCGACCAGCAGCAGACCGATCAGCACCGCCAGCGAGGAGGCGACGTCGGCGCTGAGGTGCAGGGCGTCGGCCTCCAGCGCGACCGAGCCGGTCTGGATCGCGCGGCGGGAGATGACGCGCGAGACGACGAGGTTGACGACAGCCGAGACGACGATCACGGCGATGCCGACGCCGATCGTGTGCACGTGGCCGCCGCGGACGAGCCGCAGCAGCGCCTCGTAGGTGATGATCGCGGCGCCGAAGAGGATCAGCGTGCCCTCGATCGCACCCGCCATGTTCTCGAGCTTCTGGTGGCCGTAGGGGTGCCCGGCGTCGGCCGGCTCGTCGGCCTTTCGGACCGAGACGAAGGCGACGATCGAGGCGATCAGGTCGATCCCCGAGTGCGCGGCCTCGGTCAGCACCGCGACGGAGCCGGTGGCGATGCCGGCGATCACCTTGAGGGTGATCAGCGTCGCGTTGGAGGCGACCGAGACCGCCGCCGCGCGCTGCTTGGGCGCGCTGGTCTCGCCGGGGTCGCGGTCCAGCGGCTGGCTCGGCGCGCCGACGTGCTCGGGGCTCACGCGCGGCTCACGGACGTCCGCGTGCAAGCCAGGCGCAGAGGGCGCGAACCGCCTCGCCGCGGTGGCTGATCGCGTCCTTCTCGTCGTCCTCGAGCTCGGCCATCGTCCGCCCGTCGCCGCCCGCCGGGAGGAAGACCGGGTCGTAGCCGAAACCGCGGGTGCCGCGGCGCTCGGCGGACATCCGCCCCTCGCAGCGTCCCTCGAACAGGCGCTCGACGCCGTTTTGAGGATCGACGTAGGCGAGCACGCAGATGTAGGTCAGCCCGCTGCCGGCGGGAGCGCCGGCGATCAGGAGCTGGAGGTTCTGCTCATCGCTCGCCTGCTCGCCGGCGAAGCGTGCGGAGCGGACGCCGGGGGCGCCGTCGAGCGCCTCCGCGGCGATCCCCGAATCGTCCGCGATCGCCACCGCGCCCGTCGCCGCCGCCGCGGTGCGCGCCTTGGCGAGGGCGTTGTCGGCGAAGGTCGCGCCGACCTCGGGCCCGAGCTCGACCTCGTCGGGCAGCGGCTCGAGCCGCTCGTCGCCGATCAGCCGGCGGAACTCGCGGAGCTTGTGTGGATTGCGCGTCGCCAGGATCATCGTTGAGGCTGAGGGAGGCGCCTAGGCCTAGAGCTCGATCGCGGCCGCCTGGACGGCCTGGAGCTCGGCGATCCCGCGGGCCGCGAGCTCGAGCAGATCGTCGAGGTGCGCGCGCGAAAGCGGCGTGCGCTCGGCCGTGGCCTGGACCTCGATCAGACCGCCGTCGCCGGTCATCACGACGTTGGCGTCGACCTCGGCGACCGAGTCCTCGCTGTAGTCGAGATCCAGCAGCGCCACCCCGTCGACGATTCCGGCGGAGATCGCGGCGACGCTGCCCGAGACCGGCGAGCGCTCGAGCGTCCCCTCGGCGACCAGGCGCGCCATCGCGCGCGCGAACGCCACGTAGGCGCCGGTGATCGACGCGCAGCGCGTGCCGCCGTCGGCGACGAGAACGTCGCAGTCGAGATACACGGTGCG
This sequence comes from uncultured Solirubrobacterales bacterium, assembly GCA_963709225.1. Classification (GTDB taxonomy): domain Bacteria; phylum Actinomycetota; class Thermoleophilia; order Solirubrobacterales; family Solirubrobacteraceae; genus Palsa-513. The sequence goes on along the minus strand of CAVPVM010000004.1, from coordinate 146,548 downwards.
CTCGCCGAGTGCGGCGAAATCCACGATGCCGCGCAAAGCGCGGCCAATCAGTCGTTGAATCTCGATCGTGCGCCCGTCGGGATGCAGACGGGTCGAGTCACGGGGCTTGCGGCTGCCGGTCGAGGCGGGGAGCATCCCGTATTCCGCCGTGACCCAGCCGCGGCCCTTGCCCGACATCCAGCGCGGCACGCCGGCCTCCACGCTCGCGGTGCAGATCACCTGCGTGAGGCCGACCGAGATCAGCGCCGAGCCGGTCGCCGGCCCCACGAAATCGCCGACCACGGAGACCGGCCGAGCCTGCTCCGCCGTGCGGTCGTAGGAGCGGCTCACGCCGCCTCCGCCAGCGGCAGCGCCACATGCTCGATCTGCTCGATCGGCATCTGGAGGAAGCGCGAGCCGAGCGCGCGGAAGGCCTCCACGTCGCCGGTGCACAGGAAGCGGTAGTCGCCCTCCTGCTGGCGCGCGGCGCCGAGCCCGGACTCCTCGAGCGAGCGCGCCACCGAGAGCGCCAGCGAGCGGCCGGAGGTGATCAGCCTGACGTCCGGGCCGAGCATGCGTTGGAGCATCGGGGCGATCAGCGGGTAGTGCGTGCAGCCGAGGATCACGGTGTCGACGCCCGCGTCGCGCAGCGGCGCGCAGTAGCCGCGCACCGTTTCCACGACGCGCCTGTCGAATGGGAAGCCCTGCTGGATGATCGGCGCGAGGTCGGGGCAGGCGACCGCGATCAGCTCGGCGTCGGGCGCGTGGACCGCGAGCGCGCGAGCGTAGGCGCCGCTTCGAACCGTGGCGGTGGTGGCAAGCAGGCCGATCCGGCGGTTGTGGCTGGCGCTCGCCGCGAGGCGCGACTCCGGTTCGATCACGCCGGTCACCTGAACCCCCAGGGTCGTCGAGAGCATCCGCTCGCGCAGCGCGTCGAGCGCCGATGCGCTGGCCGCGTTGCAGGCGACGACCAGCAGCTTCGCGCGGCGTGCCAGCAGCAGCTCGCCGATCTGGAGCGCCAGGCTTTGGAGCTCCAGCGCGCTGCGCTCGCCGTAGGGGAAGCGGGCCGTGTCGCCGAGATAGAGGAAGTCCTCGTGGGGCAGCTCCACGAGCAGCTCCTGAAGCACGGTGAGCCCGCCGACACCCGAGTCGAAGACGGCGATCGGACGCTCGTTGGGCGCGCGCGGAGGCGTGGACACCGCCGCCATGATCCCAGATGGTCTCCCGCTATCGTGCGTCCGTGCGTGCGCTGGTGGTCTCGAACATGGCGGCCTCCCGCGAGAACCCGGCGCGCGGCGTGTTCGTTCGCGACCAGGTGGCGGCGCTGCGGCGGATTGCCGATGTCGAGGTCGAGCTTTACGAGTTCCTGCCCGGGGCCCTCTCCTACCCGCTCGCGGCCGCGGCGCTGCGCCGCCGCTACGACGCCTCGAAGCTCGACATCGTCCACGCCCACTTCGGGCTGACCGCCTGGCCGGCGCTCGCGCTGCAGGGCCCCCGGCACGCGGTCACGCTGCACGGCACCGACGTGCGCCACCGGCGCACGCGGCGCCTCACGCGCGCGGCGCTGGGACACATGGATCTCGTGGCGACCGTCTCGGAGGCGCTCGCGACGGAGCTCGGACCGCTCGAGCCGCCGCCGGCGGTGCTGCCGTGCGGGGTCGCGCTCGACCGCTTTCGCCCGATCCCGCGCGACGCGGCGCGGCTCGCGCTCGGCCTGGACCGCGAGGCGCCGTGCCTGCTCTTCCCGTTTGACCCGGAGCGCGCCGGCAAGCGCTTCGATCGGGCGCATGAGCTCGCCGGCGACGTGCGCCTGATGACGCTCGGGGCGACCGCGCCCGACCACGTGACGCTCGCGATCAACGCCGCCAACGCGGTGCTGGTCCCCTCGGAGGCCGAGGGGTTCGGCCTGGCGGTGCTCGAAGCGCTGGCCTGTGACGTGCCGGTGCTGGCGACGCCGGTCGGCGTGCATCCGCAGGCACTGGCGGGGATCGAGGGCACGCTCTGCGCGCCTTATGACCGTGGGCTCTGGTCGGCGGCGCTCGCGCCGATCCTCGCGCAGGCGGACCCGCGGGTCGCAGGGCGCGAGCGCGCCGCCGAGTACTCTTCGGAGCGGATGGCGGAGCGCGTCGCCGCGGCCTGGCGCTCGCTGCTCGCCGACGACCGCTCGACGTAGCGGCGGGCCGTGCGGGAAGGTTCGGCCGGAGACGAGGCGTGTGGCCGCAGCCATCGGTTCGGGTCGAACATTTCCGGGCGGTCCACTAGCATCGCGTCACCGTGGCGGAGATCGGATCGGCGCAGGCCGGCGAGGCGGAGGGGTCGGGAACGGCGGTGCCTGGAGCCGGCGGCGACGACGGCGCCGGGGCGGAGCTCGTGACGGGCGCCGGCGAGAGCGCCGCGCCGAACGACGGCATGGTGGTCGAGGCGGAGTCGGTGGAGCTCGCGACGGGCGCCGGCGAGAGCGCCGCGCCGAACGACGGCGTGGTGGTCGAGGCGGAGTCGGTGGAGCTCGCCACGGGCGACGGCGCCGCGCCGAACGACGGCGTGGTGGTCGAGGCGGAGGCCGTGGATTTTTCGGGCGACGGCGTCGCGGCGCCGGACGCGCCGGCGGTCGCGGCGACCGGCTTCATGCAGCGGGCGGTGGTTCGCCGGCGCGTGCGATTCCTGCGGCGCCGGCGCGAGCTCGCGCTGCACGATCTCGGTGGCTTCGCGTTCGAGTCCCACCGGCTCGGACAGCCGCGTGAGGATCTGCTCGCGCAGAAGCTCGCGGCGATCAGCGCGCTCGACGACGAGCTTGCGGCGCTCCAGGCGGCGCTCGGCCAGCACGAGGAGCTGGCGGTGCTGCGCGAGCCCGGCATCAGCTCCTGCCCGCAGTGCTCGACGATTCACGACAGCGCCGCGCACTACTGTCCGAACTGCGGGCGCCCGACCTCCGGCAAGCCTTCGTGAGCGAGGCGAGCGCCGGTCGCTGCGAGGTCTGCGGCGCCGAGCTCGCCGATCGCCAGCGCTGGTGCCTCGCCTGTGGCTCCGCCCGCCTCACGCGGGTCGCGGAACGCCCGCACTGGGCCTCGGCCGCCGCGGCGGCGGTGCTGATCGCGGCACTGGCACTGGCCGGCGTCGGCTATGCCGTCGCCACGCTGATCTCCTCCTGAACCGGCCCGCCGCCGTGACCGCCGGCCGGCGCCCCGCCTCTAGCGGTCGCTGCTCAGCGCCTCGAGCGTGACGGCGACCGAGCGTGCCAGCGCGCCGAGCTCGTAGCCGCCCTCGAGCACCGCGCCGACCGGCACCTCGAGCTCCTCACCGAGCCGGCGCATCGCGGTCGTCATCGTCGCGAAGCCGGCGTCGGTGACCGTGCAGTCGGCGAGCGGATCGTCCGCGTGGGCGTCGTAGCCTGCGGAGATCAGGATCAGCTGCGGGCGGTACTCGCGCGCGACGGGGATCACGCGGGAGCTGACGAGCTCACAGAACACGTCGTCGCCGGACCACGCCGGCACCGGCATGTTCAGCGTGAAGCCCTCGCCGGCCCCGCTGCCGCGATCGCTCGCCGGACCGGTGCCGGGATAGAGCGGCGACTCGTGAATCGACATGTAGAAGACCTCGGCGCTCGAGTGGAAGAGATCGTTGGTGCCGTTGCCGTGGTGGACATCCCAGTCGAGGATCAGGATCCGCTCGAGCGCGTGCGTCGTGATCGCCTGGATCGCTGCGACCGCGACGTTGTTGAACACGCAGAAGCCACCGGCGCGCGCGCGGAGCGCGTGATGCCCGGGCGGCCGGCCGGCGGCGAAGGCGGCCACCGCATCCCCGGAGACGAGCACGTCAACCACCGCGACGGCGCCGCCGACCGCCCGTAGCGCGGCCTCCCAGGAGCCGTGGCTGACGAGCGTGTCGTCGTCGATCTGGCCGCCGCCGGCCGCGCACAGCCGCTCGAGTGCCGCCACGTAGCCCGGGTCGTGACAGGTCTCGAGCAGCTCGCGATCGACGCGGGGCGCATCGCGGCGCTCGAAGCCGAACCAGCCGGTCCGGTCGAGGTGGCGCTCGATCGCGACGATCCGCTCGCGACGCTCGGGGTGAGGACCGGTGTCGTGCTCGGCTGAGGCCGGGTGGCTGAAGAAGACGCAGGCCGCCATCGCTGTACGGTACCCGCGAATGTCCGCCGCCTCTCCGATCGACGCCGAGCTCGCCGTCGTCGGCGCCGGGGGGGCCGGCCTGTACGTCGCGCTCTGCGCAGCGCAGCAGGGCGCCGGCGTCGCCCTGATCTCCGCGACGACGCTGGCCCAGACCGCCAGCTACTGGGCGCAGGGAGGCCTGGCGGCCGCGCTCGGACCCGACGACAACGCCGAGCGCCACCAGCAGGACACCGAACGCGCCGGGCGGGGCCTCGTGCGCGCGTCGGCCGCCGCGGTGCTCTGCGCGGAGGCCCCGGAGCGGGTGCGTGACCTGGAACGGCTTGGCGTCAAGTTCGACACCGACCTCGGGGGTGCGCTGTCGCTCGGCCTGGAGGGCGGCCACTCGCGCCGCCGGGTCGTGCACTCCGGCGGCAGCGCGACCGGCCGGCGCGTCGTCCGCGAGCTCTCCGCGCTGGCGGCCCAGGAGCCGCTGATCGAGGTACTCGAGCAGGCGCGGGCCGACACGCTGCTGCTGGCCGACGGGCGCTGCGTCGGCGTCGCCTGCGAGGACGGCCGCAGCGTGCGCGCGCGAGCCGTGGTCGTGTGCGCGGGTGGGGCCGCGGCGTTGTGGGCGCGCACGACCAACCCGCCGGGGTCGCTCGGCAGCGGGATGCTGCTCGCCCACAGCGCCGGCGCCCAGCTCGCCGACCTGGAGTTCCTCCAGTTTCACCCGACGGCCGTGATCGGCGTCGCCGGACGCGAGGGGTTCCTGGTGACCGAGGCGATCCGCGGCGAGGGGGCGAGACTGCTCGACGGCGCCGGCGAGCGTTTCGTCGACGAGCTTGCGCCCCGCGACGAGGTTTCGGCCGCGATCGACCGCCTGCTCGCCCAGACCGGCGCGGCCGCGGTCTCGCTCGACATGCGCGAGGTCGATCCGACGCTCTTCCCCAACGTGGTGGGGTCGCTCGCAGAGGCCGGGATCGACGTGACGCGGGAACTGATCCCGGTCGCGCCGGCCGCGCACTTCATGATGGGCGGGATCACGACCGACCTGCAGGCGCGTTCCACGCTGCCCGGGCTCTACGCCGTCGGCGAGTCGGCCTGCACCGGGCTGCACGGCGCCAATCGCCTGGCTTCCAACTCGCTCAGCGAGTGCTTCGTGTTCGGTGCGCGCGCCGCCCGCGCCGCGCTCGAGGAACCGGCCGCCGCCGCGGCCGCGGGAACGGCGAGCTCCGTCACGCTGACCGCGGAGGTGACGCAGGCCACGCGCACGGCGCTTTGGCAGAACGCGGGCCTGCGGCGCACGCGATCCGGGCTGGAGCGCCTGCTCGAGGACCCCCATCCCCTCGCCCGGATGATCGGAGCCTGCGCGCTGGCGCGGGAGGAGAGCCGGGGCGCGCACTTCCGTGACGATCACCGCGAGACCAATCCGGCCCTCGACGCGATGCACACGATCGTCGACGCGGGCGGATCCGTTCGCTTCGAACGCTGGGATTAGCGGCCCGCGACCGATCGGGCGCGGCGCGCTTAAGCCGCGCATAACATCACCCCCCGATTCGGCTTCACACGCCGGGTACATACTGGCGCCCGTAGACACACAGAGCAGTCGTTGTCTGGTGCTCTTGCAACTCGAGAGAAACGGGCGGGCGATGTACCAGTTCAGTCGCGGTATCTACAGAGAGCTCTCGCCGCTGGTCGACAGGAGCCACGGCGCGCGCAGCACCTTCGAGGTGCACCAGGCGCTCCTGCGGGCCTGCGAGGCTTCGGTCGAGCGACTCGCCACCGATCGCCACTACTTCGCGCGGCCGGCACGCACGCTGTTCGGCGACATCCGCTGCTACTTCCCGGTCTGCCGCCAGGAGCAGGTCTATGAGGTCGTCCAGCGCTACATGGCGCTCGCCGACGAGTTCGTCGCGGCGCTGCCGCGCAACGGCGTCGACCCCCAGGGCAACCCGCTCCAGTGCCGCGCGGTGACACGCAAGGGCAGCGCCTGCCAGCGGCCGCCGCTGGCCACCAACGGCTACTGCCCCTCGCACCAGCACCTCGCAGAGACCGAGGACTGCGAAGTCCCGGCGCTGGCCGCGTAGGTTTGGCGGGGCGGCGGCCGGCCCAGACCGGCGAGGCGCGCGCCGCCGGGCCTCCGTGGCTCCGGTGCGCGCCGCGCGGGCCGGGCGCGGGCCGCCCGACCCGCGCGCGATAGGCTGCAACGCGTGCCGGCGGCCAAGCGAATCGGCTTCCTCGGGCTCGGAATCATGGGATCGCGGATGGCCGCGAACCTCCAGCGGGCCGGCTTCGAGGTGACGGTCTGGAACCGCACGCGGCAGACCGCGGATGACTGGGCTGCCGAGCACGGTGGGCAGGTCGGACAGTCGCCGGCGGCGGTCGCGGCGGTCGCTGACATCGTCTTCACGATGGTCGTCGACGGCCCGCAGGTCCGTGAGCTCCTGCTTGGCAACGACGGCGTCGGCGAGGGCGCGGAACCCGGTCTGCTCTGCATCGACTGCTCGACGATCGGCCAGGCGGAGGCTGTGGGGATCGGAGCCGAGCTCGCGGCGCGCGGGCTGCGCCTGCTCGACGCTCCCGTCACCGGCTCGATGCCGGCCGCGCGTGACGGCACGCTCCTGATCATGGTCGGCGGCGACGGCGCCGACGTCGCGCAGGCGCGACCGGCGCTGGAGACGATCGGCAAGACGGTGCTCCACGTCGGCCCGCTCGGCTCTGGCCAGGCGATCAAGGTCATCAACAACTCGGTCGCGGCCGCCAATCTCGCGACGGTCGCCGAGGCGCTGATCGCCGGCAGCGCCGCCGGCGTCGACCTCGATTCGCTGGTCGCGGTGATGGAGGGTGGCTCAGCCGGATCGCGGATGCTGACGCTCAAGCAGGAGCCAATGCGGAGCCATGACTTCACGCCCCTGTTTCGCCTGGCGCACATGATCAAGGACGTCGAGCTGTGCCTGGGCGCCAGCTCGGTGCCGTTCGAGAGCGCCGAGCGCGTGCTCGCCGACATGCGCGCCGCAGAGCGGATGGGGCACGGCGACGACGACTTCGTGGCGCTGGTCGCGGCGGTCGAGCAGCGCGCCGGACTGTGCCTCGAGCCCGGTGCGGGCCGGCCTGATCCCCCGCCGGACTGACGCCCTCGGGTGGTCGCCGGCGCCCTCACGGGCGTTCGACCGCGCGGTCAACGAGGCCCTGCGAACGCCCTCGACCGTCCGAAAGGACGGTGAGAAGTACCGATTTTTGCAGGGAGATTTGGAGATTTCGCCAGTGTTGCGTATCCTTTACAGGTCGCCTGCTCCGCTCAGATGCGACCGAGCGGGACGGATGCCGACCCAGACGAAGGTACCTGTATGCCGATTGCATTCAAAGAATGGGCCGTGACCGTACGAGCGCTCGCCGAGGGTGAGCAGCTCGTGACGCTGCGCAAGGGCGGGATCCGCGAGCCCAACAAGCACTTCGAGGTCGAGCATGAGCGCTTCTTCCTCTACCCCACTTTCGACCATCAGCGCACGGACCTCGTCCGCGAGTCCCACCGCCCCGAGCTGCGCCGCGCGCTCGAGGAGGGTGTCTGGGCGGACGGCGAGCCGGTGCTGGCCCACGCCCGCAACGGGCTCGCGCTGCTGCCGCCGGACCGCGTGCGGATCCGAGCCTGGGCGGAGGTTGCGGCGCAGTACACGGTGACGGACCCGCGCATCGTCGATGCGCTCTCCCCGTTCTACGTCTGGACCTCCGACTACGCCGAGAAGCGGCTCGAGTGGAAGCGGCGCCACCCGCTGCACGTGCTGCTGCTCCGCACCTACCGCATCCCGCGGCCGGTGACGGTCAAGGTCAAGGACGAGTACGCCGGCTGTCGCTCGTGGCTCGAGCTCTCCCGCGACCTTCCGTTCGAGGGCACGCCGGTGCTGGCGGACGAGGAGTTCGAGCGCGCCGCCGAAGAGATCGAGTCGATCGCACTCGGCTCGCGCCAGCCGGTCTTCGCCTGATCCAGGGGACACCGCGGCCCCGAGTGAGCCGCCATCACGAGTGGCAGGCGGGCTGGTGGGCGCCCGATCGAGTGGGGCGGCGGACACATGCCCTGGACTGAGTCGAGCTCGGCCCACTTCGAGGCGCGGCACGAGGACTCCGACGAACGCGCCGCGGCCGCTGTGCTGGAGCTGCTCGAGAACACCCGCGAGTCGCTGTCGCGCATCTTCCCGCAGGTGCCCGAGGAGGTCACCGTGGTGATGCACGCCACGCCCTTCGCGCTGTCACTCGCCGCGCCCGCGGTGTCGCTGGCATGGCTCGCGAGCCGGCCGCCGGCGCGGCGCTACCTCGCCGGCTGGTGCGCGAGCCGCACGCTGCACCTGCTCGCTCCGGCGGCGCTCGAGCGCCGCGCCTCCGCGGTGCCGGACTCGCGCGACATGCTGATGATGACGCCCGCCGCGCTCTACGCGCAGCTGGTGATCGCCGCCAACAACCGCAGCCTGCCGCCGCCGCTGCGACCCCGCCACGCCCGCTGGGCGTGGCTGATCTGGGGGGCTGCCGCGCACTTCTCCGGCCAGAACGTGTTCGCACGCCCGGCGATCGCCCGGCGCCTGCGCGACGACCCCGCGCCGCGGTTCCCGCCGCGACTGCGTGACGCCGCCCTGCTCGGCGGCACCGTCTTCGATCTGCTCGAGCGCGAGCGGGGGCCGGCGGCTGCGGTCAACCTCGCCTTCACTCGGCCGACCGGGTCGCCGGCGCGCGCTCTCGAGCAGGCCTTCGCCGGCCGCTCGCTGGTTCACAGCCAGGGCGTATGGCGGGCGCACCTGACGCGTCTGGCGGCCCCCTGACCGGGCCCGCGCGCTCGCGTCATCGCTCGAGCGAGCCGCCCGCGCTCAGTCCCAGACGTGGGTCGCCATGAACAGCACGACGGCGAGCAGCGCGACCGCCAGCAGCAGGACGGCCGCCATGCGCGTCGCGCGCGGCGAGCTGGCCCGCGGCGCGGGCGTCGCCCCGGACGGCGGGATGTCGTACTGGAGCAGCAGCTCGCGCGCCGCCTCGAGCCCGGAGCGCGCGACCAGCAGCTCGCGCGGGCCGGCGGCCATGAAGTCGGGCACGTCGAAGCCGGCGGGACGGCGCATCAGGCTCGGGATGCCCTCCTCGAGCAGCATCCCCTCGATCAGCTCCGCCTCGGCCTGGTTGCGGGTCCAGACGACGCGGACGAGGCCGCCCTGGGCGTACTGCGGCTTGATCTTGCGCGCTCGCTCCTGGCGGGCGCTGAGGCGTGCCTCGCCGGCCCCCGGATGGACCAGCGGCATCCCGCAGCGCGAGCAGAACCGTGCGCCGTCGTCATGCTCCGCCGCGCATTCCGGGCAGACGAGCACGGCCGCCATCACACCACGCTCAGCACAACCTCTTCGGGAGTGTTCGACTCGATCCGCCACGCCCGCACCTCGGGGTGCTCGCCCGCGATGCCGACGATGATGTAGATCGAGCCCGGCCACAGCGGACCGACCTCGGGGATGAAGGCCATGTTGATGTCCGTCTGCGACGGATGGGGAGCGCTGCGCACGTGGGAGTGATAGATCGCGCCGTAATCCCAGTGCCGCGCATCGATCTGCTCTTGGATGCGGACCTGGTCGGAGGCGTCCATCTCGTAGCGCAGCGGGCTGGCGAGCGCGTTGCGCGCGCGGTAAACCGCCACCGCCTCGCCGTCCACCGACGCGACGATCCCGCAGCACTCATCCGGCGCGTCCTCGAGGGCGTGCGCGACGATCTCGTCGTAGAGCGAGCGGCTGATCCTCAACCCACACCTCGGCCACGCACGGCCGCGACCAGCAGCTGATTCGGCGAAGGCCGAATCACCACCAGAGCGTGCTCTCGAGGCTCTCGATCTCTTCCAGCGGCAGTGTGTAGAGGCCGCTCGAGAGGTACTTCCAGCCGTCGTCGGCGACGATGAAGACGACGTTGCCCTCGTCCAGCTCGCCCGCGATCCGAACCGCCACGCGGGCGATCGCGCCGGAGGAGACGCCGGCGAAGATCCCCTCCTCCTCGAGCAGCTTGCGCGTCCAGACGATCGCGTCACTGTTGGTCACGAAGATCTTGCGGTCCAGCAGCGATAGATCGATGATCGGCGGGATGAAGCCGTCGTCGAGTGAGCGCAGGCCCTGCACGGGCTCGCCCTGCATCGGCTCGGCGGCGACGATCTTGACGCTGTCGCCGAGCGCCTCCTTCAGCCGGCGCCCGTTGCCCATCAGCGTGCCCCCGGTGCCAAGGCCGGCCACGAACGCCGCGACCTCGTCGAGCTCATCGAGGATCTCGACCGCCGTGCCGTTGTAGTGGGCGAGCGGGTTGGCCTCGTTGCCGTACTGGTAGGGCATGTAGTAGCTGGCGTCGGCCGCGGCCAGCTCGAGCGCGAGCTCGACCGCCCCGTTGGAGCCCTTGGTGCCGTCCGAGTAGACGATCTCCGCGCCGTACATGCGCAGCAGCTGGGTGCGCTCCGGCGTCACGTTGTCGGGCATCACGACCTTCAGCGAGTACCCCTTGTGCGCGCAGACCATCGCCAGCGAGATGCCGGTGTTGCCGGAGGTCGGCTCGAGGATCGTCTGGCCGGGCGCGATCGCGCCCTTCTCCTCGGCGTCCTCGATCATCGCGCGCGCGACGCGGTCCTTGACCGATCCCGTCGGGTTGCGCGACTCGAGCTTGGCCCAGATCCGCACGCCGGGCTTCGGCGAAAGGCGCTTCAGCTCGACCAGCGGCGTGTTGCCGATCGACTCGAGCACGTCGCCGTAGCGGCCTCCGCAGGGACGGTTCTTGAGTTCGGGCAGGCTCATCGGGTCAATCGAGGATAGCGAGGCGCGTGCGGCGCCTCAGCGCCCGCCGGCCATCGCCGGGAGGATCACGAGGACGTCGCCCTCGCCGACCGCCGTATCGAGCCCGTCGAGCACCCTCACGTCCTCGTCGTTGAGGTAGACGTTGACATAGCGGTTCAGCTCGCCCTCGGCGTCGAACAGCTGCGTGGCGGTCGCCGGATGGGCCGCCACCAGCGCCCGCAGCAGCTCGCCGACGTTGTCGCCCTCCGCACTCACCTCGCGCTCGCCGCCGACCGAGGCTCGCAGCACGGGTGGGATCTTGATCGTCGCCATTGCCGCGGGCACCCTATCCGGCTGCGGCGCAGAACGCCTCATAGTCGGGAAACACGCCCATCTCCGCGTCGCCGATCGAGTCGGGGTCGCGCGAGCAGATCGCGCATTCGGGGTCGCGTCGCACCCTGACCTCGGTCAGCGTGGCCGCGAGCGCGTCGTACAAGAGCAGCCGCCCGATCGCCGGCTCGCCCGCGCCGACGATCAGCTTCACGACCTCGGTCGCCTGCAGGAGTCCCATCGTGCCGGGCAGCACCCCAAGCACGCCATTGGCGCCACAGGACGGAGCCAACTCCGCCGGAGGCGGCTCCTTGAAAAGGCAGCGGTAGCAGGGCCCCTCGTAGGGCTTGAACACGGACAGCTGCCCGTCGAATCCGAGAATCGAGGCTGACACGACCGGGATCTGGAGGCGTACCGAGGCGTCGTTGAGGAGGTAGCGGGTGGGGAAGTTGTCGACTCCGTCGACGATCACGTCCCAGCCGCTGATGATCTCCATGATGTTCGAGGCGTCCAGGCGGGTCTGGTACTTGACCACCTCGACGTCGGGGTTCAGCGCCTTGATCGCCTGCTCGGCGGAGTCGACCTTGGGCACGCCGATGCGGTCGGTCGTGTGGATCACCTGGCGCTGGAGGTTCGAGAGATCGACGACGTCGTTGTCGACCAGCCCGATCGTGCCGACGCCGGCCGCGGCCAGGTACAGCGCGGTCGGCGAGCCGAGCCCGCCCGCGCCGAGCAGCAGCACGCGAGCCTCGAGCAGCTTGCGCTGGCCGCTCTCGCCGATCTCGGGGACGAGCAGGTGGCGCGAGTAGCGGTCGCGCTGCTCAGCGCTCAGCGTCTTGGGGACCTCGACCTCGTAGCCGCGGTCCTTCCACAGCGTGATCCCACCGGTCATCGATTCGACGTGCTCGTAGCCCAGGTCGCCGCCCAGCGTCCGCGCGGCGAGCGCGCTGCGGTTGCCGGAGGCGCAGTAGAGGATCACGCGCTGCGAGCGGTCCGGGACGACGCCCTCGATCCGCGACTCGAGGTGTCCGCGGGGAACGTGCCTGGCGCCGGGAAGATGGCCGGTCGCGAACTCGTCGGTCTCGCGGACGTCGACGATCGCGACGCCGTTGCCGACCAGCTCATGCACTGCGCCAGGGTCGATCTCGCTGATCTGTGCCTTGACCTGACGGATCAATTCCGCGCCCGACGGGCTCATTCGCAAACTCCTGAACTCTTGTCTGGTTTCGTGACTTTACAAAGTATAGCGCCATCACGATCGCGCGCAACGTAATCTTTGCGAAAGTGGCACCCCGCGTCAGACTCGCTCTCACGGTGGCCGTGGCCTGCGCGACCGTGATGGTCGTGATCGTCACGCTGAGCCAGCGCAACGGAGTGGGCACGGCCAACGGCAGTCCGCTGACCAAGACGAACGGGTTCTATGGCTTCTCGATCGCGCCGAACTTCCCGGCGGTCGACTTCGCGCTTCCGGATCAGCACCACAAGGTGATCCGCTTCAGCCACTACACCGGCCAGGTCGTGGCCGTCACGTTCATCTATTCGACCTGCCAGAACACCTGCCCGATCGTCGTGCAGGAGCTCTCGCAGGCGCTCGATGAGCTGCCCCACCCGATCCCGGCGCTCGCGATCAGCGTCGACCCCAAACAGGACACGCCGGCCAACGTCCAGGCCTTCCTGATCAAGGAGGCGGTCTTCACCCAGCTGGACTACCTGGTCGCCCCGCGGCCGGTGCTCGAGCCGATCTGGAAGAAGTTCGGCATCCAGCCGCAGCTCAAGATCAACTCCTCGAAGTCCGACCACACCATCGATCTGATCCTCTTCGACAAGACCGGCCGTGCCCGCGTCGGCTACCAGGACCTCTCGGCGATGGATCCCGACGCGATCGCCGCCGACATCCGCACGCTGCAGGCGGAGCCGATGCCGAAGGTGCTGCCCAAGCGGGTCGACCTGTAGCCGCTGAGCGAGTGAGCGAGCGCGCGTGCCCGAGCCCGATCCCGAAGCGACCCCCAACATCTTCGCGCCGCGCTTCGATGAGCCGCGCGAGCACCCCGGGTTCAACGTGCGCCGCGCCCGCGTGGGGCGCCAGGCCGGCAGCCAACGCCTCGGCGCGAGCGTGTGGGAGCTGCCGCCGGGCCAGTCGGCCTACCCCTACCACGCGCACCTCGGCGAGGAGGAGATCGTCGTGGTCCTCTCGGGGCGGGCGAGCCTTCGCACCCCCGACGGCTGGCGCGAGCTCGAGCCCGGGGAGGTCGTCGCCTTCGCCCGCGGCGAGCAGGGCGCCCACCAGCTCGCCAACCGTGGCTGCGAGCCGGTCAGCTTCCTCGCGCTCTCGACCAACGGCGAGCCCGACATCGTGCTCTACCCCGACGCCGGCAAGGTCGGCGTCAACGAGCGCCGGCCCGACGGATCCGGCTTCGCCGCCTTCTTCTTCGCCGACGCGGCGGTCGACTACTGGCAGGGCGTGGACTCCTGATACCCTAGCTGTCAGGTAGGTTTTCTGGCGCGATGATCTTCTCCACCAAGGCCGAGTACGGCGTCCGCGTGATGGTCGAGCTCGCCCGGCGCGGGGGCGATCAGCCCGTCGCGCTGACCGAGGTCGCCGAACACGAGGGGCTTCCGCTCGCCTATCTCGAGCATCTCGTCGCGCGGCTGCGCCGCGCCGATCTGGTCACCAGCCGCCGCGGCGCGCACGGCGGCTACCTGCTCTCGCGCGAGCCGGCGCAGATCACGATGGCCGAGGTGGTCGAGGCGCTCGAGGGGCAGATCGCACCGATCGAATGCTTCTCGACCGTCCCCGACGGCTCGATCCACTGCGTGCTCGCCTCCGACCCGGCGCGCGTGTGCACGTCGAAGATGCTCTGGTCGCGCGTGCGCGAGGCGATCGTCGCGACCCTCGAGCAGATGACGCTCGCCGACCTGATCCCCGCCGGCACCGCCGTCGCGGGCGCGCCCGCCGGCACCGCCGGCGCGGCCACCGCCGCGGGCGCGACCGGCGACAACACCCTCCCGATCACCACCACGAACCCCAAGAAGGCGGTAGCCGCATAGTGCCAACCCAACTGGAGATCCGAAACCTGCACGTGCGCACCGAGGAGCGTGAGATCCTGCGCGGCGTCGATTTGATCGTGCGCCGCGGGGAGCTGCATGCCCTGATGGGCCCCAACGGCTCCGGCAAGTCAACGCTCGCGAACACGATCATGGGCCACCCCGGCTACGAGGTGACCGACGGCGAGATCCTGCTCGACGGTGAGGCGATCACGGAGCTGGCGCCCCACGAGCGCGCCAAGCTCGGCCTCTTCCTCGCCTTCCAGTACCCGGTCGCGATCCCCGGCGTGTCGGTCGCCAACTTCCTGCGCCTGGCGATCAACGCCAAGCGCGAGGAGCCGATCAAGGTCAAGGAGTTCGGCCAGCAGCTGCGCCACGCGGTCGAGCTGCTCGACGTCGACGAGGGCTTCACCTCGCGCCACCTCAACGACGGTTTCTCCGGCGGTGAGAAGAAGCGCGCCGAGGTGCTCCAGATGGCGATGCTCCAGCCGGACATCGCGGTGCTCGACGAGACCGATTCCGGCCTGGACATCGACGCCCTGAGGACGGTCGCCGAGGGCGTCCAGAAGCTGCATGACGAGCAGGGCCTGGGCGCGCTGATCATCACGCACTACCAGCGCATCCTCGACTACGTGAGGCCGCAGTTCGTGCACATCATGATCGACGGGCGGATCGTGATGGAGGGCGGCAACGAGCTGGTCGAGCGCCTCGAGCGCGAGGGCTACGACCGCATCCGCGAAGAGGTCGCAGCAAATGCCGGCGCCTGATCCGATGCGGCACGCGGGGCTCGACACCGTGCCGGCGCCCGGCGCGGCGCCCCCGCCTGCGCGCAAGCCCGGCTCGCCTCCCGAGGCCACGCTGAACGCCGCGCTGGCCGGCCGCGGCGCCGGCGGCGGCGGGATCGCGCTCGAGACCCTGCGCGAGCGCGCACGCGTCGCCTACGAGGCACTCGAGCTGCCGCGCTGGCGGCGCTCCGGCTTCTGGCAGACCTCCTTCCAGGAGCTCGACCTCGACGCGCTCGCGCCGATCGAGCAGCCGCCGAGCGCCGCGCTCCCCGCGATCCTCGGCGAGCGGCGAAACGCCGGCGTGCTGGTGCAGCGCGACGCCTCCGTCGTGCACATCTCACTCGACGGCGAGCTCGCCGAGCGCGGCGTGATCCTATGCTCGCTCGAGCAGGCCGCGCGCGAGCACACCGAGCTCTTCGAGCGCTACTACCTGCGGCGGCTGCTGCTTGACCGCAACAAGCTGGAGGCCGCGAGCGCTGCCTTCTGGAGCGGCGGCGCTTTCCTCTACGTCCCCCCCGGCCTGGCGGTCGAGGATCCGTTCCAGATCGTCTATGAGATCTCGGGCGCCGGCAGCGCCCAGTACGCGCACACGCTCGCGATCGGCGATCGCGGCAGCGATTTTCGCCTGCGCGAATACGACGTGGCCGAGGCGGAGTTCGCCGCCGACGCGCTGCATGCCGGCCAGTTCGAGCTCTATCTGGAGGATGCGGCCCGCTGCCGCCTCGCCCACCTCACCGACTGGGGCGCCGGCGCCGTCAGCGACTGCTCGACGGCGGTCGTCGAGGTCGGTCGCGACGCCTACTGCCACTGGCTGCCCTCGCTGCTCGGCGGGCCGCTGATCCGCCACCACTACGAGCTTGCCGTCGCCGGCCAGGGCGGCGACATGGCGTTCCGCGGACTGCTGTTCAGCGAGGCCGACGAGCATCTGGACGTGTTCGCGGTCGACCTGCACGAGACCGGCCCGTCCGGCGGCGACGTGCACTGGCGCGGCGCGGCGACCGGCTCCAGCCGCGCGAGCTTCGAGGGGTTGATCCGGATCAACCCGGGCGCGCAGCAGAGCCACACCTACCTTCAGTTCCACTCGATGATGCTGTCGGACCAGGCGAAGCTCGACGCGATCCCCTCCGTGCTGGTCAGCGCCGACGACGTCTCGGCCTCCCACGGCGGCACCGTCGGGGAGCTCGACGAGACGAAGATCTTCTACATGCAGACCCGCGGCCTGAGTCGCCCGCAGGCGGTGCGCGTGATCGTCGAGGGCTTCTTCGAGCCGCTGATCGTGCAGCTCGACGACCCGACGCTCGAGCAGCAGATCCGCGATCGCATCGGCGCCAAGCTCGCCGCCGCCGCCGACGACATCGAACGCTACGCGCTCGCCCGCTGATGCTCGAGACGTCGACCCAGGCCGGCCTTGACGTGCGCGCCGACTTCCCGATCCTCTCGCGCGAGCTCGAGGGCGGCCGCCTGGTCTACCTGGACTCCTCCTCCACCTCGCAGAAGCCGGCGGCCGTGCTCGACGCGCTCGACGACTACTACCGCAACCACAACGCCAACATCCACCGCGGCGTCTACAAGCTCGCGCAGGAGGCCGACGCCCTGTTCGAGGGTGCGCGGGAGCGGATCGCGGCCTTCGTCAACCACCCGGTCGCGAGCACGATCTTCACCCGCAACGTGACCGAGGCGATCAATCTGGTCGCCTACTCGTGGGCGCGCACGAACCTCCGGCCCGGGGACGCGGTGCTGATCAGCGAGATGGAGCACCACTCCAACATCGTGCCCTGGCAGCTCGCGACCGCCGCCACCGGGGCCGAGCTTCGCTACCTCGAGGTCTCACCGACCGACGGCACGCTCTCGCTCGAGCAGCTCGATCGCGAGCTCGCCCGCGGCGACGTCGCGCTGGTCGCGCTGACCCACATCTCGAACGTGCTGGGCACGATCAACCCGGTCGAGGAGATCGTTCGCCGGGCCCACGCCGCCGGCGCGCTGGCGCTGATCGACGGCGCCCAGGCGGTGCCGCAGCTGCCGCTCGACCTAGCCGCGATCGACGCCGACTTCTACGCCTGGACGGGGCACAAGGCGCTCGGCCCGACCGGCGTCGGCGTGCTGCACGCCCGCGCCGAGCTGCTTGAGCAGATGCCGCCATTCCTCTCCGGCGGCGACATGATCGCGACCGTCGAGGCGCAGCGCTCGACCTGGAACGCGCTGCCGTGGAAGTTCGAGGCGGGAACCTCGATGATCGCGCAGGTCGTCGGTCTCGGCGCCGCGGTCGACTACCTCGACTCGCTGGGGATGGCGGCGGTTCGCGTGCACGAGCAGGCACTGACCGCCGACGCGCTCGAGCGGCTCGCGCGCATTGACGGCGTCAGCCTGTTCGGGCCCCCGGCGGCCGAGGACCGCGGCGGCGTGATCTCCTTCGCGCTTGCCGGCATCCACCCGCATGACGTCGCCGAGATCCTGAGCCGCAGCAACGTCTGCATCCGCGCGAGCCACCATTGCGCGCAGCCCCTGATGCGCCGCCTGGGCGTCAACGCGACGGCGCGCGCGAGCTTCGGCCCCTACAACGTCGCCGCCGACGTCGACGCGCTGGCCGAGGCGATCGGGCGCGCCCAGGAGGTGTTCGCGGGCTGATGATGGACGACCTCTACCGCGACTTCATCCTCGAGCACTACAAGCGCCCGCGCAACTTCGGCGAGCTGCCCGAGCACGATCACGACGCGCACGAGGTCAACCCGCTCTGCGGCGACGAGCTCGGGGTGCAGATCGTCGTCGCCGACGGGCGGATCGCCGACCTGCGCTTCCAGGGCCACGGCTGCGCGATCTCGCAGGCCGCCGCCTCGATGGCCTCCGAGGAGTTGATCGGGATGGAGATCGACGAGGCCGCGACGCTCGACGCCGGCTGGATGCTCGACCTGCTCGGCATCCCGGTCTCGGCGACCCGGCGCAAGTGTGCGCTGCTCTCGCTGAAGGTCGTGCGTCACGCGCTGACCGGCGACGGCAGCTGGCCGGCCGACCCGGACGTCTGATCCCGACCGCTATACTAGGTTTTATGGCCACCACCCAGAAGAGAGTCCCCGCGCCGAGCCCGATCGTCGAGAACGACGACGGCCAGCTGGTCGCCGTGCGCGGCGTTTCGCGCGAGGTGATCGCCGAGCTCTCGCGGATCAAGGACGAGCCCGACTGGATGGCGCAGAAGCGCCTGGACGCCTACGAGATCTTCTCGCGCAAGCCGATGCCGCGCTGGGGCTGTGACCTCTCGGAGCTCGACTTCGACGAGCTGGTCCTCTACTCGCCGCCGACGACCGGGCGCTTCAACTCCTGGGACGACGTGCCGCAGGAGATGAAGGACACCTACGAGGCGCTCGGCGTGCCGCAGGCCGAGCGCGAGCACCTCGCCGGAGTCGTCGGCGTCTGGCGCCAGGAGCCGGTCTATGAGGGCCTCAAGGAGGAGTACGCCAAGCTCGGCATCCTCTTCTGCTCGATGGACACCGCAGTTCGCGACTACCCGGACCTGGTGCAGAAGTACTTCATGCGCAAGTGCGTGCCGCCGCAGGACAACAAGTTCTCGGCCCTGCACGGCGCGGTCTGGTCGGGCGGAGCGTTCGTCTACATCCCGCCGGGAGTCAAGTGCGACCTGCCGCTGCAGGCCTACTTCCGCATGGAGGGCGCCGGCGAGGGCACCTTCGAGCACACGCTGATCATCGCCGACGAGGGCTCCGAGGTGAACTACATCGAGGGCTGCACGGCCCAGACCTACAGCGTCAACTCGATGCACTCGGCGGTCGTCGAGATCTTCGTCCACGAGGGCGCGAAGGCGCGCTACACGACGGTCCAGAACTGGTCCAAGGACGTCTACAACCTCAACACCAAGCGCGCCGTCGTCGACGCCCACGGCACGGTCGAATGGGTCGGCGGCTCGATGGGCGCCAAGTTCGTGATGCTCTACCCGGGCTCCTTCCTCCAGGGCGAGGGCGCGCGCGCCGACCACCTCAACGTCGGCGTCGCCGGCAAGGGCGTGCACAAGGACACCGGTGCGAAGGTCGTGCACCTGGCCCCCAACACGACCTCCAACATCCTCGCCAAGTCGATCTCCAAGGACGGCGGCATCATGGGCTACCGCGGCCTGGTGCGGATGGGCAAGAACTCCCAGGGCTCCAAGTCGCGCGTCCAGTGCGACGGCCTGATGATGGACGGCATCTCGCGCTCGGACACCTGGCCCGACATCCAGATCCAGAACCCCAACGTGACGGTGGCCCACGAGGCAACGGTCGGGCGGATCTCCGAGGACCAGCTCTTCTACATGGGCTCGCGCGGCTTCACCGAGGACGAGGCGGCGGCGATGATCGTCAACGGCTTCATCGAGCCGGTGACCAAGGAGCTCCCGATGGAGTACGCGGTCGAGCTGAACCGCCTGATCCAGCTCGAGATGGTCGGGTCGATCGGTTAGTAACCGACTCCGGGGGCTCCGCCCCCTGCGTCACCGTCAACTGCGCAGTGCGGCCGCCGATCGACAGCATCCAGGCGCCGCCGTTCCCTGCCGCCGCGGACTGGGTGAACACCGATCCGCTCGACATGGGCGCCCTGCGCGGCGCTCCCGTGCTGATCGAGTTCTGGGACTTCTGCCGTCCCAACTCGCTGCACACGCTGCCCTACCTGAAGGCCTGGCACGAGCGCTACGCGCCCGACGGGCTGACCGTCGTGTCGGTCCACTCGCCCGGCTTTCGCACGAGCGCCGACGAGCGTCACGCCCGCGCGGCGGTGGCGCGCCTGGGGATCGAGCATCCGGTACTGCTGGACACCAACTTCGCGCTCTGGCAGGAGTATGAGAACGCCGGCTGGCCGGGCCGCTACCTCTGGAACGCCGACGGCATGCTCGCCGACTACCACTACGGCGAGGGCGCCTACGCCGAGTGCGAGCTGGCGATCGGCGAGCTGCTCGGGGTCTCGCGCGAGCCGCTCGCTCCGCTGCGCCCGCGCGACGCGCCCGACGCGAACCTGGCGATGCCCTCCGAGGACCGCCTGGCGGAGCCGTTCTCCGGCCCCTACGAGGCCGGTGAGGTCTGGGCGGTGCTCGAGTCCCGCGAGCCCGGCGGCACGGTCACCGTCAACGGCCGCGAGCTGGCGGTCGGCCACCCCGGCGCCCACCTGCTGATCGCCCACGAGCACCACACCGGCGGCGAGCTGGAGCTGACGCTCGGCGCGGGCGTGCGCTGCGACGGCGTCTGCTTCAGCGCCGGGCTCGCCCCGGCGTAGGCTCCGCCGGCGGTTCCGCGTCGCCCGGGCGCAGGTCGAGCTGGAGCCATTCGACGTCGTGCCAGGCGCCGAACTTCCAACCGACCCGCCGGTAGGTGCCGACCGGCACGAAGCCCATCGCGCGGTGCAGGCCAGCGCTCGCATCGTTGGGCAGCGTGATCCCGGCGCACAGCATCCAGAAGCCGCGCTCGCGCAACCGCTCGAAGAGCTCCGTGTAGAGCGCCCGCCCGACGCCGCCACGGTGGTGCGCCGCGTCGATGTAGACGGCCACGTCGGCGCTCCAGCGGTAGGCGGCGCGCACGTGATGGGGCGACGCGTAGGCGTAGCCGACCACCGCGCCGCCCTCCTCCGCCACCAGCCACTCGTGCGCCGCGGCCATCCGCCCAGCCATCTCCTCGCCGCTTGGCGCGCGCTCCTCGAACGAGATGATCGAGTCGCTGACGTAGGGTGCGTAGACCCTCGCGCAGGCCTCGGCGTCGTACTCGGGGTCGGCGTCGCGCACGATCATCGTGGGCAGAAGATAAGGCCGGGCGCGGACCGGCCGGCGCGCGACGCGGCTCAGGGCAGCGGGTGGGCCGCGAAGAAGGCCCACATGACGGCGTCGGCGTCGATCGCGTCCGACTGCGGCCCGAGCACGGCTGTCAGCTCGGGCGGGAGCGTCGGCCCGTCCGGCCATTCGTGCCCCTCGCCGGCGATGCTGTAGAGCTCGACGACCGCGCCGGCGTGGCAGCCCGAGTATTCCGTGAGCGTGACGCCATTGTCCGGCTTGGAGCTGGCGGCCTTCGCCGAGCAGCCGTCCTGGCTCGCCCAGTCCTGCGCGGCCTGCGGCACCGAGTAGGTCCAGTACTTCTGCCCGTGCCCGTCGTAGGGGTCGACCGGATCGGCGATGCCGTGGAAGCTCAGGATCGGGACGGCGCGACTGGCCGGGCACGGCGTCGGGCGGCGCAGGCCGCTGACGGGGGCGACCGCCGCGAACACGTTCGAGGAGTCGCAGGCGAGCTGGCTGGCCATCCGCGCACCGCCCGAGAACCCGGTCGCGTAAACGTGCGTCGCCGCGATGCAGTAGCGACCCTCCAGCACCCCCACCAGCGACGTCAGGAAGGCGACGTCGTCGGGGGCGCCCGATGGAACCGCGCGCCCGCCGATCAGCGGCTGGCCCGGCACGTTCCAGTCGAAGCCGCTGCCGTCGGCGATCAGCGCCTGCGGATAGGCGACGATGAAACCCTCCGCGTCGGCCGTCGCGTCCATCCCGGTGAACAGCTCCTGCTCGGCGGCCGTGCTGCCGCTGCCGTGCATGTTGAGCACCAGCGGCACCCCGGTCTTGCCGCTGTAGCCCTTCGGCACGTGCACGATCACCGTCCGGTTGTGGCCGCCGATCGATAGCGTCAGCGTGCTCGAACCGACGCTGTGGCCGCCGCAGCCGCGTGGCGCTGTCGCCGCGGCCGAGGCGCCGGCGCCGTAGGCCGCGGTGAGCGCGACGGCGGCGATCGCGACAGCAAGCACGACCATCCGTGCCAACCTGTTCCAAACTATGCAACCAGGTTGCATACCGGCGCTACTATGCATCGTGGTGGCGGAAAAGTCAAGCCCGACCTACATGTTCGGCGACCTGCTCGCGCTCGCCCGACTCAGTTGGGTGCGCGAGATGGAGCGCCGGCTCGAACAACTCGGCTACGGCGGCTACCGCCGTAGCGACGCCGCGGTGCTTCGCCTGCTGTGGCGTGAGCCGCTGACGGTCGGCGGGCTCGGGTCGCTGCTTGGCATCTCACGCCAGGCCGCACGCAAGCTCGTCGCGGCGCTCGAGCAGCGCGGCTATGCGCACACCGAGCGCGACGCCGCCGACGCCCGCAGGCTCAACGTGCTGCTGACCCCGCGTGGCGAGGCCTACGCCCGCTCCATCACGAGCGTGATCGAAACACTCAACGGCGCCCTGGCCCGCCGCGTCGAGCCGGCCCAGCTCGCGGCGGCCGACGCGGTCCTGCGTGCCGCGCTCGGCAGCGAGCGCGAGCGCGCCCGAGCCGCGGCGCTCGTCCAGCCGCCGCGCTGAAGCTCGGCAGGGAGTCAGTCGCGGCGGTTGCGCTTGCGGTTGTTCGGCTGGATCAGCCCCCGCTCCGGCAGGCCGGCGCGGACGCGCATCTTGTCGGAGACGACGGCGCCGACGGCGACGCCGATCACGATGCCGACAACCCAGATGCCGGAGATCGCGCCGATCGCCAACGCGATCGCGATACCGGCACAGGTGGCCGTCAGATCGGCCATCACGGAGTCGCTCATCGCACACACCGTACACGCGCGGGCCCTCGGGCGCGCCCGCGCACCTCCGGCGGTGCGCCGCCGCCCTATGCGGAAGCCGGCGCGGCGAGCTCGGCAGGACCGCCGCCGAGCTCCGCTCGGATCAGCGGCGCGACGCGCGTGCCGAACAGCTCCATCGAGTGCAGCACGTCGGCGTGGGCCACGGCGCCGACGCTCATCTGGGCGATGTAGCGCTGGTGCCCGAACAGCGCGTGCTCGGCCAGGATCTTCTCGGCGACCTGCTCCGGGGAGCCGACGGCGACCGGGCCGGCCGGCGAGCGCAGCGCCTCATACTCGGTCCGGCCCGACGGCGGCCAGCCACGCTCGCGCCCGATCCGGTTCATCATCGCCAGGTAGGAGGCCGCGAAGGCGCCGTCGGCTGCGGAAAGCGTCTCGCCGACGAACGCATGCGTGTTGATCGCCACCCTCGCCGCCGCGGGCTCGTGTCCCGCGCCCGCGAACGCCTCGTGGTAGAGCTCGACGAGCGGCGCGAAGCGCTCGTAGGTCCCGCCGATGATCGCGATCGTCAGCGGCAGGCCGAGCTGCCCCGCGCGGACGACCGACTGCGGCGAGCCGCCGACCGCCACCCACACCGGCAGCGGATCCTGCAGCGGCCGCGGCCACACACCGGCGTCATCGAGCGGCGCTCGGTGGCGGCCCGACCAACTGACGCGCTCGCTGTCGCGGATCTTCAGCAGCAGGTCGAGCTTCTCGGCGAACAGCTCGTCGTAGTCGTCGAGGTCGTAGCCGAACAGCGGGAACGATTCGATGAACGAGCCGCGTCCGGCCATGATCTCCGCACGCCCTCCGGAGAGCAGGTCGACGTGGGCGAACTGCTGGAAGACGCGCACCGGGTCGTCCGAGCTCAGCACGGTGACGGCACTCGAGAGGCGGATCCGCTCGGTCCGCACCGCGGCCGCGGCGAGCACCGTCGCCGGTGAGGAGACGAGAAAGTCCGGCCGGTGGTGCTCACCGACCGCGAACACGTCCAAGCCGAGCTGGTCGGCGAGCTCGACCTCCTCGATCAGCTCCGCCATGCGCTGCTGCGGGCTGACGCCCGACGCAAGATCGGCGAAGGTCGCGACGCCAAGTTCCATTTGACCAGCTTAGCAAATGCTTGCGTGCGCAAGTAAATGGCGGCGCCCGTCGGGCGCTCCCCTCTGACCCCTTGCGGGCGGGCTGATCAGGCCGCTTCGACGGAGCCGGCCGGCTGGCCGCGGTGTGAGGTCCAACCCTGCTTGAGGAACTCAAGCAGCGCAGCTGGGGGGTGGGCTCCGGAGACCCCGATCGCCCGATCGATCACGAACGTCGGCACAGCGGTGATCCCGAGCTCCGCTGCGGTTTGCTCGTCGCCACGCACCTCGGACGCATAACGCTCGCCCGCCAGGACCGCGCGGATCTCCTGCTCGTCCAGCCCCACCTCGGCGCCGAGCCGTACCAGCGAGTCGCGGTCGCTCATCAGCTCGCCCTCGGTGAAGTAGGCGCGCAGCAGCCGCTCCTTCGCCTCGTCGCCGCGACCGTGCTCGTGTGCGAGATGCACGAGGCGGTGAGCGTCGAACGTCCTGCCGGAGCGGACGATGTCGAAACGAAAGTCGAGGCCCTCGGCGGCCGCTGTGTCGACCATCCGCTGCTCGGCCTCGCGAGCCTGCTCGACGCTCATGCCGTACTTCGCGGCCAGGCGAGCGGCCCGCTCCCCCTTCAGCTCATCGGGAGCCGCCGGATCGAGCTCGAAGCTGCGCCAGATCAGCTGGACGTCGTCGCGATGCTCGAACTCCGCGAGCGCCTGCTCGAAGCGGCGTTTGCCGATGTAGCACCATGGGCACGCGATGTCCGACCAGATCTCGACGAGCATCGACCAAGTCTAGCGACGGCCGTTTCGCGCCCAGCGATCGGCGCGCGCCGAGCGTTCCGGTCATATAGTCGCGCCGCGATGCCATCGATGAACTCGTCGCTACGCCTGCGAACGCTCGCGGCGCTCGCCCTCGGCGTCGGCGGACTGGGCCTCGCGGTCGCGATCGCACAGGCGGAGCCCGCTCACGACCTGGTCGCCGGCGCTCGCTGCCACTCCTCGCAGCTGCGGGTGAAGCTCGGCTGGGCCAGCGGCGCCGCCGGGCACATCGGCCAGCTCGTCAGCTTCGAGAACGCCTCCGCCAGAAGCTGCACGCTGTACGGATACCCGGGCCTGCAGATGCTCGCCGCCGACGGACGGCCCATCCGCACGCAGGTGCGCCGCGGCGTCGCCTACACCGTGCCGAGGGTGGCGGAGCAGCTCGTCAGCCTCGCTCCCGGACACGAGGCCTCGTTCGACCTCGGCTACGACGACGGCACCGGTTACGGGAACGAGAGCTGCCCGACGTCGGCGCGCGTCGAGGTCACACCACCGAATGCGTACACGCCGATCACGGTCGTGTGGCGAATGCAGCCCTTTGGCGGCGGCACGATCCAGCACCTGCGCTGCGGCCAGATCACCGTCTCGCCGGTCTTCGCCGGCCGCTGAGCGGCGGCGGGCTGCGCCGCCAACGCCGGGTGCTTCAACCGCGCGCTAACCCGCCGGTCTCAATTGCGCCGCATCGAAGCCTTCGAGCAGGCGCAGCAGCCGCGGCGGCTCGCCATCCTCCGCCAGCACCGCGCCGCCGGGCCAGTAGGGGCTCTGCGGCCCGTTCGCGAAGGTCGAACTGAACACCCAGCAGCCCGTGTTGTGCAGGCGCGCCCCGTTGGGCGTCAGCCACTCCGCCGGCTCGTCGCCCTCGATCATGCCGGCGCGATGGGTGTGGCCGAAGATCACGTGGCGTGCGTCGATCCCCAGGCGCTCCACGACGACGCTCTGTGCGCGCAGGCCGGCGCGGCGGAGCTCCTGCGGCGAGAGCTCGCTGCGCAGCGGGCCGAGCCCTGCGGCGTTGGCCGCGCGCACCAGCCACGGGAAGGCGAGCGGGAAGGCGCGCGCGCCGAGCGCGCCACCGCGACTCGAACGCAGCGCGTTCCACGCCTTCACGGTGCGACCGCCGTCGACGGTCTCCGACGGGCGACCGCTCTGGGCGGCGGCGTCCACCCAGGCGTAGATCGGTGCGAGCAGCGCCTCGTAGTCGCCGACCGAGCGGACGTCGTCCCAGCGCCGCGCGTCGTCGAGCGAGACGCGCCCGCTCAACGCGACCGCCACCCGTTCGATCGTCGGCACCGTCATGTGCACGTCGAGCTGGTGCCCGTGCATCGCGTAGACGTCATCGCCGAGCCAGATTCCGGGGTAGGCGACCTCGACGGCAGCGGGCGCGAGCAGCGCCGCGGTCTCGGCGGCGATGAACGATGCCTCGCTCGGAGTGCAGCGCTGCTCGAGCCCGGGCGCGCCGCCGTTGCGCCGCGCCAGCCAGGAGCCGATCAGCGCGTGGTCATGGTTGCCCGGGATCAGCACGATCTGCCGGCCGGCCATCCGCTCACCGAGCCGCTCGAGCACGGCGCGGGCGCCGGCAAGCACGTCGCGCACCCGGCCCTGGCGCAGCTCGAGCGTGTCGCCCAGCAGCACGAGGCGATCGACGCCCTCGAGCGCGCCCAGCAGCTCCTCCAGCACGCCCTCGCGGCGCAGTACATCGCTACCTGCACGACTCCCGAGGTGCAGGTCCGAAACGAGCAGGGTGCGCGTCACTACCGGGGCGCGCCGACGCTGCGAATCGCCTTGGGCAACATGAAGCGCACGTCCTCGCGCGTGACGGTCAGCTCCGAGATGTCGCTCACTCCGCGGGCGCGGAACAGCTCGAGCAGTTCCTGCACGAGCTCCTCGGGGGCGCTTGCGCCGGAGGAGATGCCGAGCGTGCGGACGCCCTCGAGCCAGGTCTCGTCAAGTTCGCGCGAGTTGTCGATCAGGTGGGACTGCACGCCGTAGTCGCGCGCCACCTCGACCAGTCGCAGCGAGTTGGACGAGTTGCGCGATCCGATCACGAGCACCAGCTCACATTCCGTCGCGAGCTTTCGCACGGCCGCCTGGCGATTGGTCGTCGCGTAGCAGATGTCGTCGGTGCGGGGGCCGACGATCGCCGGGAAACGCTCGCGCAGGCGCTCGATGATGCCCCGCGTCTCATCGACCGACAGCGTCGTCTGCGAGATGTAGGCCACCTTCTGCGGATCCTCCAGCACCAGCTCGTCGACGTCCTGCTCGGTCTGGACGAGGACCATGTTGTCGGGCGCCTCACCCATCGTGCCCTCCACCTCCTCGTGGCCATCGTGGCCGACCAGCACGACCATGTAGCCCTCGGCCGCGAACCGGCGCGCCTCCACATGCACCTTGGTCACCAGCGGGCAGGTCGCGTCGATCGTCAGAAGGCGGCGGTCCCTGGCGTTCTGATGCACGATCGGCGCGACCCCGTGCGCCGAGAAGACGGTCACCGAGCCGACCGGCACCTCGGTCTCGCTGTCGACGAAGATCGCCCCGCGCGCCCGCAGCTGCTCGACTACGTGCTTGTTGTGCACGATCTCCTTGCGCACGTAGACCGGCGGGCCGTAGCGCGCAAGCGCGCGCTCGACGGTCTGGACCGCGCGATCGACGCCAGCGCAGTACCCGCGGGGAGCGGCGAGCAGGATCTTCTCGACGGTGGTCGTCAGGACAGCCACAGCTTGATTCTACGGCGGTCGACGCCGCGCCCGGGCACCAGCCGGTGATTTGAGCGAAGCATCGTCGAAGGACGGTACTCCCGCCGCGGCGCGCGCGGTGCGCTCTGCAACACGCCGCTGGGCTCGGCGGCGGCGCCGCACGACTACGCTTTCGAGGCGAATGTCACAACACCACCTCGATCGGCTGACCGCACTCGACGCCTCGTTCCTGCACCAGGAGGGTCCCGAATCGCACATGCACATCGGCGCGTTGACGGTCTTCGACGGGCCGCCGCCGACCTTCGACGAGCTGATCGAGCTGATCGGCTCGCGGCTGCATCTGGTCCCCCGTTACCGCCAGCGGCTGGTCCACACGCCGCTCGACCGGGGCCGGCCGGTCTGGATCGACGACGCCGCCTTCCGCCTCGAATACCACGTGCGCCACGTGGCCCTGCCCGAGCCCGGCGATCGCGACCAGCTGCTCACGCTGCTCTCGCGGATCTTCTCCACCCAGCTCGACCGCCGCCGCCCGCTCTGGGAGCTGTGGTTCGTCGAGGGGCTCGTTGGCGGCGGCTTCGCCTTCATCTTCAAGACCCATCACGCCGTGATCGACGGCATCGCCGGCGTCGACCTGGCGACCGTGATCTTCGATCTCGAATCCGACGGTGAGCCAGACGGCGAGCTCGAGCCGGCGGCCGGCCCGGACTGGACCCCGGGTCGCAGGCCGGGCCTGCTCGAGCTGCTCGCGCTCGGGGCCGCCCGCGACGCGCGCGACAGCCTCGGCCTCGTGACCGGCGCCCTTGCCGCCGCCGCGCATCCCCAGCAGGCGGCTCGTCGCCTGCTGGAAGCAGCGGAGGGGATCGGCGAGATCGTCTGGGCGGCGCTGAACCCCGCGCCGGACACGCCGCTCAACGTGCCGATCGGCCCGCACCGGCGGTTCGTCACCGTCGCCGGCCGGCTGGAGGATTTCAAAACCATCAAGAACGCCTTCGGCGGCACCGTCAACGACGTCGTGCTCGCGGTCGTGAGCGGGGCGTTGCGCGACTTCCTCCAGGCGCGCGGCGTACGCACCGAGGGGCTCGAGCTGCGCGCATTGGTACCCGTGTCGCTGCGCGGCGCGAGCGGCGGCGGCGACGTGATCGGCAACCAGCTCGCCGCGATGCGCGCGACGCTGCCGGTCTACATCGCCGATCCGCTGGCGCGCCTGGAGGCGGTGCGGGTGAGCATGGAGGGGATCAAGGAGTCCCGTCAG
This sequence comes from uncultured Solirubrobacterales bacterium, assembly GCA_963709225.1. Lineage (GTDB taxonomy): Bacteria > Actinomycetota > Thermoleophilia > Solirubrobacterales > Solirubrobacteraceae > Palsa-513. Next base: position 118,167 of record CAVPVM010000004.1, on the reverse strand, counting down.
GCGCTCGGCGCGGAGGTGCTCGCCGGCGTGCAGAACTTCGCCCCGCCGACGATCCTCGCCCAGGCCTCGCGGATCAACTTCTCGACGCGCCTCTTCAACCTGCTCGTGACCAACCTGCCGGGACCGCAGGTCCCGCTGCACGTGCTTGGCCGCGAGATCCGCGAGGTCTACCCGATCGCCTTCCTGCCGCACGACCACGCACTCGCCATCGCGATCATGTCCTACAACGGGCAGATGAACTTCGGCCTGCTCGCCGACTCGCAGGCGCTGCCGGAGCTCGATCAGCTCGGCGGCTGGGTGTCCGACTCGCTCGAGGAGCTGCTCGCCCTGGCCCGCGCGGCGCCCGGGGAAGCAACCACCGGAAGCTAGCGCGGGCGGCTAGTTGGGGCCGCCGAGGCGATCCTCGACGTAGAGCTCGAGGCAGCGGCGCGCGAGCTCCTCGGTGCGCGCCCGGGAGAGGTGCCCGAGCACGGCATTCAGCGCGCGCTCCTCGGTGACGCCGGCGTCGAAGGCCTGGTCGCCGCGGAAGCCGGCCGCGATCTTCAGTGCCTCGCGGCGGCTCGGGCCGAGGTTGGAGAACGCGGCGAGCAGGAAGTCGGGGTTGGCGATCGGCGGCCCGAGCGCGAGCGAGGAGTGCCAGTCGGCCAGAACGTGCAGGTCCGCCTCGTCCAGTCCGGCCACCGCCTTGGCGTAGTGCACGCTGAGCTCGCGGTCGGGTATGTCGTCGACCCACGCCGCGACCACGGCGCCGACGAGCCGCCGCCGCGCGTCGCGGCCAATCGACTCGGCGATCACGCGGATCGTGTCCTGGGGGGAGATGAAGCAGAGAACCATTGCTCGCCGCCACTGTAGGCGCCGCGGTGGACGGCATGCACGAACCGCTTCAGATTGCCGGCAGCGCCTGCGTCAGCGAGAGCAGCGGCGCGAACAGGTCGCCGCGATCGCGCACCCGCTCGAGCACGGCGGCGGCGTCGAACGAGAGCGGCGGTCCGCTCGCGTCGCCGAGCGCTGCCCGCAGCTCGTCCCACTCGAGCGGCGTCGAGACGGTGGGGTGCTCGCGGGCCCGCAGCGAGTAAACGCAGACCGTCGTCTTGTGCTCGTCGTTCTGGCTCCAGTCGATCAGCACCTTGCCGGCCCGCAGCGACTTGGTCATGCGCGAGACCGCGACCTCGGGCTCGGCGCGTTCGACGAGCATCGCGACCTCCCGCGCAAACGTCTTCGTCTCCTCGTAGCTCGCCGCGCCGCCCAGCGGGAGATAGACCTGCAGGCCCTTCGAGCCGGAGGTTTTGACGAAGCTCGCCAGGCCGAGCCGCTCGAAGGCGCCGTGCAGCCACAGCGCGACCCTGGCGCACTCCAGGACGCCGGCCGGCGGTCCGGGGTCGAGATCGAAGACGACGCTGGTGGGGCGCCCGAGTGCCGGCGCGCGCGCCAGCGGCACGTGAAGCTCGAGCGCGGCGAGGTTGGCGAGCCAGACGAGCGTCGCGAGGTCGTCGGCGAGCGTGAAGTCGATCCGCCGGCGACGCTCGCTGGGCACCGAGACCGTCGCCACCCAGTCCGGTCGGTGCGCGGGCGACTGCTTCTGGAAGAAGGCTTTGCCGTCGACCCCGTCGGGGTAGCGCACCACAGTCAGCGGCCGGCCCTGCAGATGGGGCAGCAGCACGGGCGCGATCTGGGCGTAGTAGTCGATCACGTCGCGCTTGGTGAAGCCGCTCGCCGGATAGAGCACCTTGTCGAGGTTCGACAGCGTGAGCTCCCGACCCTCGACCTCGGCGCGCGCGCGCCTGGCCCCGTCGCCGCGCAGCACGAGCGCGCCGGCGGGCGAGGAAGAGGCTCCCCGAGCCTCGGCGAGGCCTTCATAGGTCGGCTGGCGGAGCATTCCGGTTCTCGTCCGCTCGCGGAAGGCGACCTTCGCGCGCAGGCGCGGCTCGCAGAAGATGGCGCCGCGAGGCGGTCCGGGGCTGCCCGGTGCGAACGGCGAGTCGGCGCGCTCGAGCGGCCTGAGCGCCGCCGCGAGGCGCTCGAGCTCGGCTTCGCTGAAGCCGCTGCCGACCCGGCCGCGGTAGCGCAGCGAGCCGTCGTCATCGGGCTCGCCGACCAGCAGCGCGCCGATCCGCTCGCGGCGACGGCCCGCCCCCGGCGTCCAGCCGCCGATCGGCAACGCCGCGCGGTTGATGTTCTTCAGCTTGATCCAGGCGCCGCTGCGCCGCCCCGGCTCGTAGGGACTGTCGAGCCGTTTGGCGACGATCCCCTCCAGTCCGGCGGCGGCCGAGGCCTCGAAGGTCTCGCGGCCGCGGCCAACGATGTGGTCGGGTGTCTGCCAGCGCTCACCCCGAAGTCCAAGCTCGGCGAGCACGCGGCGCCGCTCCACGTAGGGACGCTCGAGCAGCGAGTGGCCGTCGAGCCAGAGCAGGTCGAAGATCACATAGGTGACCGGCAGCTCCTCGGCGAGCCGGCGCGCCCGTGCCGGCGAGCTGACGTGCATGCGCCGCGCAAGCGCGCCGAAGCTCGGACGGCCATCGCCGTCGAAGGCGACGATCTCGCCGTCCAGCACGGCCCGGCGCGAGCCGAGCGCGCGGGCGAGCCGCGCCAGCTCCGGGTAGCTGGCCGTGATCTCGCGCAGGTTGCGGCTCTCCAGGCGCAGGCTGCCCGGCTGGAGGTAGGCGATTGCGCGCACGCCGTCCCATTTGATCTCGAACGCCCAGCGATCGTCGTCGCGCGGCAGCGTTCCGGCGCGCGCGAGCATCGGCGCCACCTTCGCCGGCATCGGCTCAAGCGCCGGGTCGGCTGCCGGATCCATGCGGTGGATCATCCAGTCGCGCGAGTCCGCCTCGCGGCCGATCGCGAACAGCGCGTAGCGCGCGTCCAGGCGCTCGCCGTGCAGCGCGACCTCGACCTTGCGCGGCTCCCACTTCAGGCACTCGTAGGTCCCGCGATCCCAGACGCGCATCGTCCCGGCGCCGTAGCTGCCGGCCGGGATGACTCCCTCGAAGTCGAGGTAGGAGAGCGGGTGATCCTCGGTGTGGGGCGCGATGTGGTTGACCTTCGGCTCCTCCGGCATGCCCTTGGGGATCGCCCAGCAGACGAGGACACCGTCGCGCTCCAGGCGCAGATCCCAGTGCATGCGTCGCGCCGAGTGCTCGTGGATCACGAAGCGCGGCGCGTTCCGCGTGTTGCCGCCGGCGCTGTCCTGCGGCTCGGGAGTGCGCGCGAAGTCGCGCTTGGACCGGTAGCTCTTCAGCGGGTCGCCGGCGCGCCCCGGCGTCACGACTTCTTGGTCGGCTGGCGGGCGGCCTTCGGCCTCGCCGCGGGCGCCTTTGCGGCGCTCGATTTCGCGGCCGGCGATTTCCCGGCGGGCGCCTTCGGCTTCACCGTCGCCGCGCCGGCGCCGCTGCGGCGCTTCGGCTTGGCCTCGTCGCCGTCCCAGCGCGAGTTGTAGCGACCGACCGCATCGACGCTCGCCTGCAGCGCGGCCATCAGGTCCGGGGCGACCGTGGGCGCGGGCGCGGCCTCCGGCGCGACGGCGATCTCCTCGCCCGCCACCTTGCGCTCGATCAGCGCGAGCACGGCCTCGCGGTAGTCGTCGTGGTACTGCGTGGCGTCAAACGGGCCGGACAGCATCTCGATCAGCTGGCGGGCCACGTCGAGCTCGCGCTTGGAGACCTCGATCTCGCCGTCCTTCACCTCGTCGATCGTCGAGGGCGCCACGACCTCGTCGGCGAACACGAGCGTCTCCATCACCAGCACCTCGTCGGTGGCGCGCAGCGCCACGAGGTGCTCCTTCTGACGCAGCACGACACGGGCGATCGCGACCCTGCCGGCGCCGCGCATCGCCTCGAGCATCAGCCGGTAGGCCTTGCCGGCGCCGGGCGCCGGGGCGAGATAGTAGGGCTGGTCGTAGAGGATCGGATCGATCTCGGCGGCGTCGACGAACTGCTCGATCTCGATCGTGCGGGTCTTCTTCGGATCGAGCGCCTCGAGCTCCGCCGTCTCGATCACGACGTAGCGGTCGGGCGCGACCTCATAGCCCTTGACGATGTGCTCATAGGGCACCTCCTCGCCGTCCGCCGCGCAGAAGCGCTTCTGCTGGATGCGCGAGCCGTCAGCGTCGTGCAGCTGGTGGAAGTGCACCGTCTTGCGCGACACGGCCGTGTAGAGCTTGACCGGGACGTTCACCAGCCCGAAGGAGATTGAGCCTGTCCAGATTGATCGAGCCATGGCGTTTGCTCTCCCAGCTGTCCGCGTCGTGCAGAGCCCGCAAAGTGCAGGCGCGAAGGACGGTGAATCTACCACCGCGAACGCGCCGCCAAACCGCTTGAACGGTTTCCTGCGAGCACTCCCACCGCCGCCAGACGCCGCCCGTGGGCGGCCCGCCGGCTTCACGCGCGTGGGGCGGCTCGACCGACACCCGCGCCCCCGGGCGCGTGCTCAGGCAGCGCGCTCGGGGCAGACGAACGCTTCGGGCACGGCACCGATCAGCGTCGCGTCGACCGCGGCGAGCTGCGACTGCTGCCATTCGTCGCGAAGCATCGAGTAGGAGACGACGTCGCGGCGCTCGTCGCCGTGACGGTGAAACGCGCGCAGCGTGCCCTCGCGGACGAACCCGAGCCGCTCCAGGGCGCGCTGCGAACGCGGATTTCGAACGTCGGCCCAGGCGCCCAGGCGCTCCATGCGAAGCGCATCGAAGGCCAGACGCGCGACCAGCGCCTTGCTCTCGGCGTTGGCGCCGGTGCCCCAGTAGGCCTGGCCGAGCCAGGTGCCGACGACGCAGCGACGATCGCGCTTGGAGACCTCGAACACGCCGGTGATGCCGATCACCCAGCCGTCGCTGTCGGCGATCGCCAGCTCGAGCGCGATCCCCTCGGCACGGCGTTGGGGCAGCGTCGCGAGCCAATCGACCGCCTCGCTCTCCTCGCGGTAGGGGCCCCAGGAGAAGAAGCGCGTGACCTCGGCGTCGGCGGCGAGCTCGAACAGCCGGCGAGCGTCCTGCTCGCGCGGGATCCGCAGGCGCACGCGCGGGCCGCGGATCTCGAGCTCGCTGGCGGGCGGCTCTTCCACGCCCACTAGCGGATGATGCCGAAGTAGGTCTCGAGGCGCGTCGTCTGCCCGGCGCGCTGTTCGAGGCTAGCGATCACCTCGTCGACCTTGGCGGTCGGGCCGGTCAGCGTGAACGCCAGCTGCGTGGTCAGCAGGTGCGGGCGCTCCACGATCGAGATCTCCACTCCCGCCGCGCGGGCGTCGTCGGCGACCGTCGTCTCGAACCAGTTGCGCAGCACCCTGCCGGATGTGATCGCGACGGTGCGGGTCTCGACGCGAGCCTCGCTGGCCGCGAACTCCTCGTGCTCGCGCTCGGCCTCGCGCTCGAGGCCCTGCTCGTCCAGCGGAGGCTCGACCTGGTGCCACTCCGAGCGCGCGTCGTCCCAGTGCGAGACCGCCACCGTCGCAGCGGACCCGTCGGCGCTCAGCTGCGCCTCGATCGCGCCGCGCGTGCGGTCGATCGCCTCACGCGTGTTGGCGTAGGCGAACAGCGTGTCGTCGTCGTAGCTGAGCACGACGTCATCCCCGACCCGCGACTGAACCTCCGTCTCGAGCTGCTGTGCGTCGCGCAGCTTGGCGTGCAAAGCCGCGGGGTCGGCGAGCTCGGCCCGCAGGCGCCAGTCCTGTTCGTCGTCCATCAGTACCCGAGCGCGAACTTCGCGTCGTCGCTCATCCGATCGGGCGTCCACGGCGGCGTGAAGACCATCGTCGAGGAGACCGACTCGACGCCCTCGAGCTCCGACACGAACTCGTCGATCTGCTCCGCGACCTCGGGGCCGATCGGGCAGCCTGGCGCTGTGAGCGAGAATGTGACGTGGACCCGGCCCTCGTCGATCTCGATCTCGTAGATCAGGCCCAGCTCGACGAAGTCGAGCCCGAGTTCGGGGTCGATCACGTTGGTGAGTGCGTCCTGCACGTCCTCGACGGTGACCATTCGCTCTAGTGTAGAGGGCCGACCGTCGCGTAGCCTATGGGCGTGCACGAGGCCCGGACGATCAGCTTCGCCGACGCGGAGCACCGGATCCAGGCCCTCGGCATCGTCGGCGTCGGCACGCTGCTGCGCCTGGGCGAGGAGATCCGCGTCGTCGGGCCGCCACAGTTCGAAGCGCAAGCCGAGGGCTGGCGGGTCAGTTCGGATGACGGCTTCGCGCTCTCGCTCACGCCATGGACCGGCGCAGCCGTGCTCGGCGGCGAGGGCGGCGCCGATGCGGCACCGGCCCGCGCGATCGGCACCGTCGCCTCACGGCCGGTGGAGGGCCTTGCGGCCATGTACGGCGACGGCGGCGCGGGCGGCGATGTCGCGCTCGAACGCCTGCTCGCCGCGCTCTTCGAGGAGGGGCCGTGGGCGGTCGTGCTGACGGCGGAGCGGCCACGGGGCGCAGCCGGTCACGGCGAGGAACGCCTTGCTGCCGTCGCCTTCCGCGGCGACCCAATGGAGGTCGTGCGGTTCGAGGGCCCGCGGCTGTCGAGCACCTACGACGCGGGCGGCCTGCTCAGCCACGCCGGGCTCGAGCTGTGGGAGAGCGAGGACGCGGACCGCCCGACCCGCATCGGCGGCGAGGCGCTCGCCCGCGGCGAGCTGGCGCACCCCGATGGGAAGCTGACCCGCGTCAGCTTCCTCGCGTGGCACCACAACGGACTCGACGGGCTCGGCAGCTACACGATCACGCCGGCGGCCTAGCCGCACCGCTCGGGCGCTGGTCCACGGTCACCGACGCCGGGAACCGGCGGGAGCGGCTCAGTTCGGCGTGCCGAGGCGATCCCAGAGGTAGAGCTCGATGCACTCGTTGGCGAGCTCCGTCGCGCGCTCGCGTGAGAGGTGGGGCAGCACCTTCGAGAGCGCCTGCTCCTCCGTCACACCCGCATCGAAGGCGTCCTCCCCGCCCAGCCCGGCCGCGACCTTCAGCGCCTCGCGGCGGTACTCCCCCAGCGATGGGTAGATCGAGAGCAGGAAGTCGGTGTTGGCGATCGGCTGACCGACGGTCTCAAGCGACGCGTGCCAGGCGGCCAGCATCGATAGATCCTCGTCGTCGAGGTCGGCGACCGCGCGCGCGTAGTGCATCGCCAGCTCCGGCTCCGGGATCTCGTCGACCCAGGCGTGGACGACCTCGCCGACTAGCTGGCGGCGCGCCTCGCGGCCCATCGATTCGGCGATCACGCGGATCGCGTCGTGCGGTTCGATGAAGCAGAGCGGCATCCCCTGACTCCTGTCGTGGCTGACCTGCGGCACCACGCAGAGTAGGGGTCGCGGTGGACGTGATCGGCCCTTCGGAGCGCCGCTCCGGGGTGTTCGATGGTTGGTTGCGCGGCCGGTGCGTTCGGCTGGTGAGTGGCTCGCGAGTGTCGAGCGTCGCGGAGCGGTCGGGGACAGTGCGCATGCACGGACCCGCACGGGACGTGGCGATCCGCCGCCGCGAGACGCCGCCAGACGGCGCAGGGGTCGCGGAATCAGCCGTCTAGTCCTTGACCGTCTTGTACGGGCACTTCGCGGTCCGGCGCAGCTGCTCATAGACGACGCAGTAGGCCGGGCGCGGCTTGCCGTGGATGTCGACGAGACCCGCGTCGAAGGCCTCATGCTTGGCGTTTCCGCCGGTCCACTGATAGACGTAGAGACGCGTGATCCGCTTCGAGAGCCGTGAGAGCGCGAACATGTAGCTCGTCGCCTTCGCCTGGCGCGAGAGGTTGAAGGAGAAGTCCCCTGAGAGCTTGGCGATGCCACCGGTCTCGGTGAGCCAGACCTGCCCGGTCGTGTCGGCGAGCACCGCCTTGGTGCCGGTGTCGTGGAAGCGGTTGGTGTCGGAGTAGTTGTGCAGGCCCCAGATCCTGGGCATGTGCTTGCGCCCGACGTCCTTCTTGAACTGGTTGAGGTAGGAGATCGTGGCCGGCACGTCGGTCGAGTCGAGCACGTCGAGGCCGACGATCGTGCACCGGCCGCAGGCTGAGCTGAGCGCCAGGTAGTACTGCGCCGACTGCTTTGCGCTCGGGCTCGTGTAGGAGTCGCCCGGCTCCTTGACGGTGCCGCGGTTGGCCTCGTCCCACGGCTGCAGCAGCCGGACCTGCGGGAACGCGCGCAGGAACTTCTTGACGTCCTGGGTGTAGGTCCCGACGCTCGGCATCCTCTTCGGCGTGACGTTGGAGTGGTAGAAGGCGATCAGGGGCTGGATGCCCGCGCGGCTCGCCGCGTTCAACCACTGCCGCAGGCGCCCCAGGGCGTCGACGTTCGGGTGGACGATCACGTCGTAGGGGGTGACGTAGCGGGCGATCCTCGTGTGCAGCGCCTTGAACTGACCGTTGGAGAACATCCCGGGCGAGTCGTCGCCGATTCCCACGGTCGCCGAGACGCGCGCGGGGGGCTTCGGGGCCGCCTTCTTCTTGGAGCTCGTACGGCTCGACACCGCGGCACTGTGGGCTCCGGCCCCGATCGCCGGTCCGGCGCTCAGCGCCAGGGCGCCGGCGAGGGCGAGGAGCACGACTATTGGCAGGGCGCTCACGCGTGCGCGGGTCATCGGGGACTCTCCTTGGAAAGATGAGTGGAAAACGGCTGTGGGGCCAAGCAACGCGCCGTCACACGCGTGTCGCTCGAATGGGCTACCCCGTCGAGGCGGGGGCGAAGCGGCGCCCGACGACGTTCGCCGTCCCGGCGGGGCCTCTCATCTCCTAACGCGCGGCCAGCGGCAAAGTTGCGAGGTGCTTCTCGACCTCCAGGGCGCACTGGCGCCCTTCGTTGATCGCCCAGACGATCAGCGACTGGCCGCGCCTCGCGTCGCCGGCCACGAACACGCCGTCAACCGAGGTCGCGTAGGCCGGGGCGTCGACGTTGCCGCGGCCGTCGAGCGCGACGCCGAGCTGCTCGACGACGCCGCCGTGCTCGGGGTGCAGGAAGCCCATCGCGAGCAGCACGAGGTCGGCGGGCAGCTCGTGCTCGGTGCCCTCGACCGGGAGGAACGGGGGCGCCGCATGGGCCTGGGCGACGTGCAACGCCTGGACGCGGCCCTCGCCGGTGATCCTGGTCGTGACGATCGAGAAGTCGAGCTCGCCACGGCCGGCGGCCTGGACCTCCTTCATCGCGTAGGAGAGGCGCATCTTGTTCGGCCAGCGCGGCCACGGCGTGCGCTCGTCGGGACGATGTGGCGGCGGCTCCGGGACGAGCTCGAGCTGGACGACCGAGCGCGCGCCCTCGCGTATCGACTGGCCGACGCAGTCGGCGCCGGTGTCGCCGCCGCCGATCACGACGACGTCCTTGCCCGCGGCGCTGATCTCGTTGACCGGCGGCGGCGACGCGGCCGGCGGCGGGCCGAACTCGCCGGCCGCCCAGCGGTTGCGCGCGTAGAGGTACTCCATCGCGAAGTGGGTGCCCGGGAGCTCGCGTCCGTCGACCTCCAGATCGCGGGGCACGCGCGAGCCGATCGCGATGACGACCGCGTCGAACTCCGCGCGCAGCGTCTGGGCGTCGATGTCGACACCGACGTCCACGCCAAGGCGCAGCTCGACGCCCTCGGCCACGAGCTGCGCGACGCGCCGCTCGACGACCCACTTCTCGATCTTGAAATCGGGCACACCGAAGCGGACCAGGCCGCCCGCAGCCTCGTCGCGCTCGAAGACCACGACCGCGTGCCCTGCGCGGCGCAGCTGCTGGGCCGCCGCGAGACCCGCCGGGCCGGAGCCGACGACGGCGACGCGCCGGCCGCGTTTCGTGCTCGGGCGGCGCCGGGAGCACCCAGCCCTCGTCGAACGCGCGGTCGATGATCGAGCTCTCGATCTGCTTGATCGTGACCGCGTCACCCTCGTTGATCTCGAGCACGCAGGCGGCCTCGCACGGTGCGGGGCACAGGCGACCGGTGAACTCGGGGAAATTGTTGGTGTAGTGCAGCTGCCTGATCGCGTCCTGCCAGCGGTCGCGGTACACGAGGTCGTTCCAGTCGGGGATCAGGTTGCCCAGCGGGCAGCCGCTGTGGCAGAACGGCACGCCGCAGTCCATGCAGCGCGCGCCCTGCTCGCGCAGCTCGGCGACCGGGCGCGCCACGGTGAACTCGTGGTAGTCGCGCAGGCGCTCGAGCGCGTCGCGCTCCTGGATCGGCGCGCGGCCGACCCTCAGGAAGCCTCTGAGCTCGCCCATCAGGCCCGCACTTCGAGGGTGCGCTTGCGCGCCGCTGGGTTCATCCCACTCACTAGGAGACCTCGGCAAGCTCGCCGGCGAGCGCCGCCTGCTCGTCGAGGACCCGGCGAAGGTCGTCGGGCATGACCTTGACGAAGCGCTCGAGGCTCGCCTCCCAGTCGCCCAGCAGCCGCGCGGCGACGGCGGAGCCGGTGCGCTCCGCGTGCTCGGCCACCAGCCCGCGAAGCTCGAGCGCGTCGGCCTCGTCGAGCTCCTCGAAGGAGACGCTCGAGCGGTTGCAGCGGCGCTGCGCGAAGTCGCCGGTCTCGTCGTAGACGTAGGCGATGCCGCCGCTCATGCCCGCCGCGAAGTTGCGCCCCGTCGGCCCGAGCACGACGACGCGCCCGCCCGTCATGTACTCGCAGCCGTGGTCCCCGACCCCCTCCACGACCGCGTGAGCGCCGGAGTTGCGCACCGCGAAACGCTCACCGGAGAGCCCGCGGAAGAAGGCGCGGCCGTCGGTGGCCCCGTAGAGCACGGTGTTGCCGATGATCACGTTCTGCTCAGCGACGTAGGCGGCGTCCGCCGGTGGCCGCACGACCAGCACCCCGCCCGAAAGCCCCTTGCCGGTGTAGTCGTTGGCGACGCCGTCGAGCGTGAAGGTGACGCCGCGCGCGAGCCAGCCGCCGAAGCTCTGGCCGGCCGAGCCGACGAAGCGGACGTTGATCGAGTCCTCGGGCAGCCCGGCGGCTCCGTGGCGGCGGGCGATCTCGCCCGACAGCAGGCCGCCGACGCAGCGGTTGGTGTTGAGCACGGGGCGCTCGAGCTCGACCCGGCCGCCGTGTTCGAGCGCGTCCTTGGAGTGCTCGATCAGGTTCCAGTCGAGCGCGTCGCAGAGCACCGGCTCCTGGTCGCGGACGCGCCGCAGCGGCGTCCCCGGCGCGAGCGTCGGAACGCTCAGCAGGCCGCTGAGGTCGATCCCGTGCGCCTTCCAGTGCTCGAGCGCCTTCGAGCGGTCGAGCAGGTCGGCACGGCCGATCAGCTCGTCCAGCTTGCGCATCCCGAGGCTCGCGAGGATCCGCCGCACGTCCTCGGCGACGAAGTGGAAGTAGTTGATCACGTGCTCCGGCGTGCCGGCGAAGCGCTTGCGCAGCTCCGGGTCCTGGGTCGCGATCCCGACCGGGCAGGTGTTGAGGTGGCAGGCGCGCATCATGATGCAGCCGCTCGCGATCAGCGGGGCGGTCGCGAAGCCCATCTCGTCGGCGCCGAGCATCGCCGCGATCGCGACGTCGCGTCCGGTCTTCAGCTGGCCGTCCACCTGCACCCAGATGCGCGAGCGCAGGTCGTTTCGCAGCAGCGTCTGCTGCGTCTCGGCGAGTCCGATCTCCCACGGGATGCCGCTGCCGAAGATCGACGACAGCGGTGAGGCGCCGGTGCCGCCGTCATGCCCGGAGATCAGCACGTGGTCGCTGTTGGCCTTCGCCACGCCGGCGGCGACGGTGCCGACGCCCACCTCGGCGACGAGCTTGACGGAGATCCGCGCCGTCGGGTTCGCGCAGCGCAGGTCGTAGATCAGCTGCTTGAGGTCCTCGATCGAGTAGATGTCGTGGTGCGGCGGCGGCGAGATCAGGCCGACGCCGGGCGTCGAGTGGCGGATCCGGCCGATGTATTCATCGACCTTGCGCCCGGGGAGCTGTCCCCCCTCGCCCGGCTTGGCTCCCTGCGCCATCTTGATCTGCAGCTCGTCCGCGTTGACCAGGTAGTCGATCGTCACGCCGAAGCGCCCGGAGGCGACCTGCTTGATCGCCGAGCGGCGCTCGTCGCCGTAGCGGACCGGGTCCTCGCCGCCCTCGCCGGTGTTGGACTTGCCGCCGATCGTGTTCATCGCGATCGCGAGGTTCTCGTGCGCCTCGCGCGACAGCGAGCCCAGGCTCATCGCGCCGGTCACGAAGCGCTTGACGATCTCTGTCCACGGCTCGACCTCCTCGAGCGCGACCGGCGTGCGTCCGCCGCGGATCTCGAGCAGCCCGCGCAGCGTCGCCCGCCGCGTCGCGTCCTCGTCGCAGACCCGGGCGAACTCGATGTAGGCCTGCTCGCCGCCGCTGCGCACGGCGTGCTGGAGCAGCGCGATCGTGTCCGGGTTCCACATGTGGTGCTCGCCGTCGCGCCGCCATGAGTACACGCCGCCGACCGGCAGCAGGTCGTTCGCCGGCTCGGGGAAGCCGCGCAGGTGGCGCTCCAGCGTCTCCTGGGCCAGCACGTCCAGCGTGATCCCGCCGATCCGCGAGGCGGTGCCGGTGAAGTGGCGGTCGACGAGCGTCCGCGAGAGCCCGACGGCCTCGAAGATCTGCGCGCCGCAGTAGGACTGGATCGTCGAGATGCCCATCTTCGAGATCGTCTTCAGCAGGCCCTTGCCGATCGCCTTGCGGACCCTGATCTCGGCCTCGTCGCGATCCAGCGCGTGACCGTTCTCATCGACCAGCACGCCCTCGTCGACGGCCGCGCCGACCGTCTCGAACATCATCCAGGGGTTCACGACGGAGGCGCCGTAGCCGACGAGCGTCGCGATGTGGTGGACCTGGCGCGCCTCGCCGGTCTCGATCGCGAGGCCGGTCCGCAGGCGTGTGCCCTCGCGCACGAGGTGGTGGTGAACCGCCGCGACCGCCAGCAGCGACGGGATCGGGACGCGATCCGGGCCGACCGCGCGGTCGGACAGGATGATGATGTTCTGGCCCTGCGCGACGGCGTCGTGGGCCTCGGCGCAGACCCGCTCCAGCGCCGACTCGAGCCCGTCGGGGCCTTCGGCGACCGGCCAGGTGATGTCGATCGTGCGCGGCTTGAAGACGTCGTGGGTGACCGTGCGCAGCGTCTGCAGCTCATGGTTGCGCAGGATCGGCTGGTCGAGCACGAGCTGGTGGGCGTGTGTCGGGGCCTCCTCGAGCAGGTTGCCCTCGGCGCCCAGGCCGGCGCCGATGCTCATCACGATGTCCTCGCGGATCGGGTCGATCGGCGGGTTGGTGACCTGCGCGAAGAGCTGCTTGAAGTAGTTGAAGAGCGTGGGCGTCGCATCCGAGAGAACCGCGAGCGAGATGTCGGCGCCCATCGACCCGATCGGCTCCTCGGCCGCCAGCACCATCGTCGGCAGGGTCACGCTGATGTCCTCGCGCGAGTAGCCGAAGGCGAGCTGGAGCGAGCGCAGCGGGTGCTCGAGCGCCGGCGCCGCCGCCAGCGGGATCTGGTCGAAGTGCACGGTGTGCTCGTCGAACCAGGCGCCGTAGGGGCGCCGTGTCGAGACCTCGTGCTTGACCTCGGCGTCGGGCACGATCCGGCCGGCCTCGAGGTCGATCAGGAACAGCTTGCCGGGAGCGAGGCGCCCAAGCCGCCTGACCTTCGACGGCGCGATCGGCAGGATGCCGGCCTCCGAGCCGAGGATCACGAGACCGTCGGTGGTCTCCATCCAGCGGCCGGGGCGCAGCCCGTTGCGATCGAGCGTCGCGCCGATCACGCGCCCGTCGGTGAAGGCGACCGCCGCGGGGCCGTCCCACGGCTCCATGAAGCACGCGTGGAAGGCGTAGAAGCCGCCGAGCTCCGGCGGCAGCTCGCCGTCGCGGTTTCGGTAGGCCTCCGGGATCATCATCATCACGGCGTGCGGCAGCGAGCGCCCGGCGAGCGTCAGCAGCTCGAGCACGTTGTCGAAGGTCGCCGAGTCCGAGCCGCCCGGGCGTACGACCGGCAGCACCTTCGCGAGGTCCTCGCCGAACAGCTCGCTGGCCATCTGGCTCTCGCGCGCCCGCATCCAGTTGACGTTGCCCTGGAGCGTGTTGATCTCGCCGTTGTGGGCGATCATCCGGTAGGGGTGGGCGAGCTCCCAGCTGGGGAAGGTGTTGGTCGAGAAGCGCGAATGCACCAGCACGAACGCCGACGCCATCCGCGGATCGGCCAGGTCGGGGTAGAAGTAGGCGAGCTGGTAGGAGATCAGCATCCCCTTGTAGACCAGCGTGCGCGAGGAGAAGCTGGCGATGTACATGCGGTCCTCGAACGCCTTCTCGGCGACCCGGCGGATCACGTACAGCTTGCGCTCGAAGGCGTCCTGGTCGGACTCGTGCGCCGGGCCCGCGCCGATGAAGAGCTGGCGGATCGTCGGCTGCGAGGCCCGCGCGGTGGGACCGATGCGGCTGTCGTCGGTCGGCACGTCGCGCCAGCCGAGCACCCGCTGCCCCTCGTCCGCGGCGGTCCGCTCGAGCAGCGAGCAGAGCTCGGCCGCCGCGATCGGGTCGGTCGGCAGGAAGCACATCGCGACGCCGTAGCGCCCCCGCTCGGGCAGCTCGAAATCGACGGCCGAGCGCAGGAACTCGTCGGGCATCTGGATCAGCAGGCCGGCGCCGTCACCGGTGTCGGGGTCGGCTCCCGCGGCACCGCGGTGCTCCAGGTTCGCGACCGCCTCGATCCCGAGCGCCACCACCTGGTGACTCGGAACATTGTCCAGGCGCGCGACGACGGCGACGCCGCAGGCGTCGTGCTCGTAGCGGGGGTCGTACAGGCCGTCGGCCTGCTGGGGCTGGCGAATCCTGGTCATTTATGAGTGATCCCGACCGGCGCTTCCCCGCGAGCCGGGGGTTTGCGGGCACCTGAGGCGGACGCGAATCCTACCAGTCGTCCACGACTGGATCGAGTGCCGCGACACCCTCCTGGCCGCCTCCGGCGGAAGCCTCGCGGAGCGTCAGCTCCTCGCCGTGCGAGCAAAGCCTGGCCCGTCCCGGGCAGCTGCCGCAGCGAGCGCGGTTGGGGTCGGGGGAGACCTCGAAGCGGCCGGCCCGCAGCGGCTCCAGGCGATCCGCGAGCTCGCGCTCGAGCCGCTCGCGATCGCCCGCGTCGTAGCGCGCCGACACCACCAGCTCGGGGCGGCGCAGGAAGCAGTGCGCGACCTCGACGGCGGGCGCGCCGGAGGCGATCCCGGCGAGCGCGTAGACGAGCCGCTGGATTCGTGTAGTCGCGCTGCACGCGGGCGGCGAGACCGGCCTCGTCCACGTCCCCGGCGACCCGGTCGGTCTTGTAGTCGACGATCAGGAGCGTCCCGTCACGCTCGCGCCCGGCGACGTCGAGCGAGCCCCGCAACAGCTCGGCACCGGCCAGCTCGAAGGCGAACGCCTCCTCGGTCCGCACGTCCGCGGCGCCGGCCAGCCGTGCGCACAGCGGGCTGCGCGCGAACGCGGCGGCCAGTTCCGCGAGCGCCGCTCGATCTTCAGCGCCCGCAAGAGCGGCACCGGCCGCCGCCGCGGCCTCCGCCACCTCGCGCTCAGCGGGAGCGCGGGGCGCCGCGAAGTCGAGCCGCTCGAGCAGCGCGTGCACGGCCGTCCCGCGGGCCGCCGCGTCCTCGCCGCCGGCGCCCGGCAGCTCGACGTCCTCCAAGCCGATGATCCGTTGCAGGTGGTAGCGGTAGGGGCAGCGCTCGTACTCGGCGATCGAGCTGTAGGAGAGCGTCGACGGAGGCGGCGCCGCCACCCGCGCCGGCGCCGGAGCGCCAACCGCCGG
Organism: uncultured Solirubrobacterales bacterium; assembly: GCA_963709225.1. GTDB lineage: Bacteria > Actinomycetota > Thermoleophilia > Solirubrobacterales > Solirubrobacteraceae > Palsa-513. The sequence goes on along the minus strand of CAVPVM010000004.1, from coordinate 102,506 downwards.
CTCCCCCCGCCCCCGCTCTCGCCAGCCACGCCGGCCGCCGCCGCGACCGCGTCCGCGCCATCGGGCCACAGCAGCTCGCCGGCGAGCTCCGGTGTGCAGAGCGTCAGCGAGAGCGGCACGCCGCCGGCGGCGTCTACTTCGTAGATCCCACCGCCCGCCGCGGCGCGCACGGGCAGGTCGGGCAGCAGCGCCGGCCCGAGCCAGCTGATTGCGGTCCTGCCCTCGCTCGGCCAGCTCGCAAAGCGCGCGGCGCCGCTGAGGATCAGCCGCTCCCGCGCGCGCGTCATCGCCACGTAGATGATCCGCTCCTCCTCGGCGCTCGCCGCAGCACGGCGCGCGGCGTTGAGCTCCTCGTGGGCGAGCGTGTCCAGCGTCTTGCGCTCGATCGTCGGCAGGCGCAGGCCGACGCGCGAGCCGTCGACGAGCAGCGCCGGCGGATGGCTATCGGCGCCCTGATGACCGAGGTCGGCGAGGCAGACAACCGGGAACTCGAGCCCCTTGGCGTTGTGGATCGTCATCAGCGCGATCGCGCCGGTGCCCTCAGCGGCCGGCGGAGCCTCGATCTCGCGCAGCGAGCCCACGCGGCCCTTTGCGAGCGCCGTCGCGAAACGCCGCAGGTCGCGCCCCTCGCGGGCCTCGAACTCGCGCGCCAGGCGTTCCAGCTTGTGCACGTTGGCCATCCGCCGCTCGGGCGAGTGCAGCGCGCAGAGGTGGAGGTCGTAGCCGTTCTCCGCGACGGCGGCGGCGACGATCTCGCCCAGGCCGCGATCGGCGGCGGCGCGCCGGGCGGCCGCGAAGCGCTCGGCGAAGGCGGCGGCCGGCGCGTCCGGCGGCTCGGCGAGCAGCACCTCCCAGACGGCGAGGCCGAGCGCGCGAGAGCGCAGCGCCAGGGCGACGAGCGTGTCGGAGGAGCAGCCGCACAGCGGCGAGGCGAGCACGCCATAGAGCGCCGCCTCGTCGTGGGGGTTGGCGAGCGCGCGAACGTAGGCGACGAGGTCGACGATCTCCGCTCGCGCGAAGAAGCCGCCGCCGGCGGTCGCGAGTGTCGCCAGCCCGCGGTCGGCGAGCGCCGCCTCGTAGGTGGCGATTGCCGTGCCGGCGCGAAACAGCAGCACCACATCCTCGGCGCGCGCCTCGCCGGACGCGATCAGCGCCTCGATTCGCGCGGCCAGCAGGCGGGCCTCGGCGCGCCGCCACAGCAGCGCCGGCGCGAGCTCGACGCCGAGCGCCTCCTCGTGCTCGTCCCAGCCGTCCGCATCGACGAGCAGCAGCTCGACGCGCGCGGCGCCCGCCGGCCAGTCCGCCTCCTCGGAGCGCCCGGGGACCAGCGGCACGAACGGCTCACCGAAGCGCGGCACGAAGACGCCGTTGACGGCGTCAAGCAGTGGCGGGCGCGAGCGGAAGTTGGTCGAGAGGACCAACGCCGCGCCGAGGGACGCCAGCTCAGCGCGGCGGTCGCGAAACAGGCCGACGTCGGCGTGGCGAAAGCCGTAAATCGACTGGAACTCGTCGCCGACGGTGAACAGGTTGTCGTGTTCGAGCGCCTCCAGCAGCGCCATCTGCCGGGGGTTTGTGTCCTGGAGCTCGTCGACCATCAAGAGCTCGAAGCGCTCCGACCACAGGGCCGCGAGCTGGGCGTGATCGGCCAGCAGGCGTCCGGCGTCCAGCTCGAGGTCGTCGAAGTCGAGCGCGCCGCGCGCCCGCTTGAGCGCCTCGTAGCGGCGGCCGAAGGCGCCGAGCAGGAGATCCAGCAGCTCGACGGCGGGCACCCCCAGCTCATCGGCGCAGGCCTCGGCGAACGCCGTGCGCGCCCGCTCGTAGGCTTCGCAGGCCGGACCGGCGAGGGCGCGCGAGCCGTTGCCGAGGCACACGTCGTCGAGCTGCGCCGGCGATGGGGGCGCGTCGGCGCCGGCCAGCTCGGCGCAGCGCTCGAGGCGCTCGAGCGCGCGCTCGACCTTCGCCGACCCGGGCGCCGCGGCCAGCTCGACGCGCACCGCGGCGATCGTCGCGGCGAGCGCGGCGGCGGCCGCGCGGCGGTCGTGGCGCGCGACCGGCGCGGGCAGCGAGGGCGTGCGCTCGCCGCGGCTGCGCAGCTCGTCATAGACCGAGCCGATCGCCTCACGCAGGCCGGCGACGCTGAAGCGCCCGGCCAGCTCGAGCGCCTCGCCGTCCTCGAGCCAGCCCGCCAGCGCGTGATCGAAGGCGCTGTCGCGGAGCGTCTGCGCCTGGCTGGAGTCCAGCACCGTGAAGTCGGGCGTCAGGCCGGCGAGCACCGCGTGCGTGCGCAGCAGCCGCGTGCAGAAGCCGTGGAAGGTCGAAATGAACGCGCCGGCGCTGGCGCGCGCCGCCTCACGCTCGCCGGCTGCGGCGAGGCGCCGCCGCACGCGTTCGCGCAACTCGCCGGCGGCGCGGTCGGTGAAGGTGATCGCGAGGATCCGCCCGGGCGCGATGCCGTCGTCGATCACCGCGCGCACGTAGCGCTCGACCAGCACGCTCGTCTTGCCGCTGCCGGCGTTGGCGGCCAGCGCGAGCGGGCCGCGACGGCGATCGATCGCGTCGCACTGCTCGGGGGTGAAGGACGGGGCGGCGCTCATCGCGACTGGACGCGGCAGATCGCCGGGTGGCTGCAGACACCCTCGTAGGAGCAGGTCGCGGGGCGGGGCTCGAGCGCGCCGGCGTCCATCGCCGCGGCCGCTGCGAGCGCCGCCTCGAGCTGCGCCTCGATCAGCGCACGCAGATCCGCCTCGCTGAGGCGATCGTTGTCGTAGAGCGCGACCCCCGCGTCGACCTCGGCGAGCACCGCCCCGCGCGGGCGAAGATCGCCGACCCGCAGCGGCTGGTAGAGACCGCCGAGCGCCCGCAGGCCCAGCAGCTGCTCGACCGCGAGCATGTACAGCGCCGGCTGCAGGCGCCCCTGCTCGCGCCAGCGTGCCGCCGGCACGATGGCCGCTGCCGGCCTTGTAGTCATAGACCAGCGCGCCGCCGTCGCGATCGACGTCGATGCGATCGATCCGCCCGCACAGCTCGAGCGCGCCGCCGGCGAGCGTCGCGGCCGCCAGCTCGCTGTCGGGCATGCCGAAGCCGAGCTCGAACTCGCGCGGCTCGAACGGCCCCGGGCGCTCGGCGACAAACTCGAGGTAGCGGATCAGGTCGTGGCGCTGGCGGTTGCGCTCGGTGCGATCGACCGAGCGCTCGGGTGAGAGCGGTTCGGCCTCCGCGCCGAGCGCGCCGTCGAGCAGCTCGAGCGCCAGCGGCAGGCTCGCGGCGTCGATCCGCCCGCTACCGGTGCGCTCGCGCAGGCCGCCGAAGACCGCCGCGAGCACGGCGTGCGCGACGCCCCCGCGGATCATCGGCATCGGGTCGGGCTCCATCTCGCGCGGGTTCAGGCCGCGCTCGACGAGCCATCTCACCGGGCACGCCGTCCAGCTCTCGAGCGCCGAGGCGGAGTGCGACTCGCGCCCGCGCAGCGCGAGCAGCGCGGCTGGCGCCGCCAGCGGCGCGATCACCGGCCCGGTCCGCCGCGGTGCGCGCAGCACCGCCTGGAGCGTGGCGGCCGCCGCCGGCGGCTCCTCCCAGCGCAGGGTGCCGGCACCGCGAAGGAGCCGCCGTGCGAGCAGCTGCTCGCCGAAGCAGTCGGCGAGATCGTCGACGAACAGCGAACGCAGCGCCGGTTCGCCGTCGTCGGTCGTGTCATGCCAGCTGACCCGCAGCCAGCGGGTCGGCCGCGAGCAGAGCGCGTAGAAGAGGTAGCGCTCGGCGTCCAGCGGCTCGGCCACCTCGCCGAGCACGAGCCCGGAGGCCTGCGCGAGCTCGGAGCGCTCGGCGCTCGAGAGAAACGGCTCCTCACGCGCCGCGGCGGGGAAGGCGCCCTCCTGAAGGCCGACGATGAAGAGCGCGCGCACGCGCCTCGCGCGCAGTGCGAGCGCGTCGCAGATCAGCACCGCGTCGGCCTGCGCGGCCGGCGCCAGCTCGACGTTCACGCGCTCGAGCGCGGCGAGCACCTCCGCCGGCCCGGGCGCGAGCGAGCGGTCGGCGCGGCGCCAGCTCGCGCAGCTCGTGCAGGGCGCGCACGCCGGAGCGCCGCACCGCCGCCTGCCAGGAGTCAAGCAGCGCCGCCTCGCGCCGCCAGGGGGCCGCGAAGATCGATTCGAGCTCGCGCTCGACGCGGTCAAGCAGCGCGAGGCCGCCCTGGCGCGCGTCCTGCGCGAGGCGGTCGAGCGCGTCCAGCGGCCAGTGCGCCTCCTGCCAGCGCTCGCGGGCGAGCGCCAGGTCGGTGATCCCGTCCGCCGCCAGGCGTTGCTCGAAGCGGTCGACGAACTCGCGCCGCTCGACGACGCCATCGACCCGCAGCCAGCGAACCAGATCGGCGGCGCCGCCGTCCAGCAGCGCGGCGCGGATCAGCGCGAGCAGCCCGCCGCCGAGCGCCGTGTCGGCAAAGCGCTCGCGCCGGGCCGCCGTGTGGGCGACGCCGAAGAGGTCGAGCAGCCCCGGCAGCAGCGCGCCGACCGCCGAGGCTCCACGCGTCAGCACCGCGATCTCGCCCGGCGCGCAGCCCTCGCCGAGCAGGCGCGCGATCTCGGCGGCGACCAGCTCGGCCTCGGCGCGCTCGTCGCCGCCCTCGAGCAGCGCGACCGCGTCGCCGGCCTCGCCCTCGTCGGGGGCGTCCTCGAACAGCGAGCGCTCCAGGTGGTGAAGCGCCTCGCGCGCCGGCGGCTCGTAGTAGTCGGCGAGCGCCGGCAGCTCGATCACCTCCTCGGCGAGCGGCCGCAGCGTCTCGAGCGTGGCGGCGCGACCGGCCAGCGCGACGCGCCCGGGCTCCCCCGGCAGCGAGATGGTGACCGGCGCGCCGACGCGGTCGGCGAGCGTCTCGATCGCGTCGAGCTGGATCGGGTCGAGGTCGTCGAAGCCGTAGCAGAAGACGGGCGTGCGGCCCCAGCGGTCGGGCGCGAGGCGCAGCGCGTCGAGCGACGCCGCCCAGCGCAGCTCCTCGTCCAGGCGCCCGAGCCGCTCGAGTGCGCGGCGGTAGCCGCCGTAGATGCCCGCCAGCTCCTGTGCGTAGCGCCCTCGCGCGGCGTCGTCGGGCGCCCAGGCGCGCAGCGCGCTGATCAGGCGCGCGGGCGTGACGCGGCGCGCCTCGAGCTCCGCGACGAAGCCGTCGAGCACGCCGACGAAGCCGGGCGCCTGCGCGGCGCCGGCGAGCGCGTGAAGCTCGGAGCGCGCGAGCGTCGCCGCCAGCAGCCGCTCGCGCGCGTGGACGCCGATCGGCGTGGCCGTGGTGCCGGAGCGTCGGGCGATCTCGCGCAGCAGGCCGCCGAAGGACTCGACGCGCACCCCGAGCACGCTGCCCGCGGCGGCAAGCTCGCGGCGGTAGTACTCGACGTCCGCCGCGCGCGGCACGACGAGGATCGCCCCCCGCGCGAGCGCCGCGCGGTGGCGCTCCAGCACGATGTGCGCCTTGGCGGAGTTCGCCGGGCCGGTCACGAGCGTCAATCCCACCGCCCCATGGTGGCGAAGCGGGCCGACGGGTAAACGGATCAGGGGGGTGCGGGACGGCGCATGCGCCGTCCCGAGGGGTTGGCGCATGCGCCAACCCCCGGCTGGGTGCATGCACCCAGCCGAACGACATCTCGGCTCACTAGGCGGCGTCCCGCTCGGGCGCGGCCGACTCGACCTCGACCTCGACCTCGGGCGGCTTGGCGCCCTCGCGGGCCCACGGCTCGTCGAACTCGACGCGCCAGCGACCCTCGGGGGTCTGCATCAGCGCGAGGCGGGCGCGGAAGGATCGGCCGCTGCGACCGCGGAAACCCGTCACGGCGCGGGCGGTGCGGCCGGTCGCGATCAGCTCGCGCGCGACCGCGAGCGGCAGCTGCTTGCCGGCCTTGCCCTTCCAGATCACGAAGCCGCAGCCGGGATCCTCGCGCGACCAGCAGGAGTAGCCCTTGCGGTTCTCGACGATGTCGTGGCCGCAGACCGGGCAGGGGCCGAGGTTTGCGCGCGGGATGCGGACGTCCTTGAGCGTCTCGTCGAGCACCTCGACGGTCTCCTTGGCGAAGCCGGCGATGTCGCGCATGAACTGCTCGCGGGAATCCTCGCCGCGCTCGATCCGCCCGAGCCGCTGCTCCCAGCTGCCGGTCAGGTCGGGCGAGGTCAGGGCGTGCTCGCCGAGCAGGCGGATCACGTTCAGCCCCTTCTCGGTGGCGACCAGGGAGCGCCCGTCGCGCTCGACGTAGCCGACGTCGATCAGGCGCTCGATGATCGCCGCGCGGGTCGCGGGGGTGCCGATGCCCGAGTCCTTCATCGCCTCGCGCAGGCCCTCGTCGTCGACCAGCTTGCCCGCGGTCTCCATCGCGCCGAGCAGCGACGCGTCGGTGTAGCGGCGCGGCGGCTTGGTCTGCTTGGCGAGCGACTCCACCTCGAGGGTCAGCGAGCGCTCGCCCTGCTCGAGCCGTGGCAGCGCGTCGTCGTCGACCTCGTCCTCGTCAGACGCCGTCTCCGCGACCTCGGGCTCCTCGGCCGCGGCCAGGTAGACGCCGCGCCAGCCGGGTATCAGCAGGACCTTGCCGCGCGTGCGGAAGACGTGGCCCTCGACCGTCGTCTCGACGCGCGTGTTCTCGAGCACCGCCTCCGGGTGGAAGGCGGCGAGGAAGCGGCGGACCACGAGGTCATAGACGCGGCGGTCGTCGGTGTCCATCTTCTCGACCGGGTGCTCGGCGCGGGTCGGGATGATCGCGTGGTGGTCTGTGACCTTGCTGTCGTCGATCACGCGCGCCAGCGGCAGCAGGTCGAGCCCCGTGACGTAGGCCGCGGCGTCGCGGTATTCGGGGCGCGCGCCGACCAGCTCGGCCGTCGGCTTGATCTCGCCCGCCATGTCGGTCGTCAGGAAGCGCGAATTGGTGCGCGGGTAGGTCAGCGCCTTGTGCTCCTCGTAGAGCCGCTGGGCGGCCCCGAGCGTGCGCCGCGCGGAGAAGCCGAAGCGGGTGTTGGCGTCGCGCTGGAGCGAGGTCAGGTCGTAGAGCATCGGCGGCTTCTCGGTGACCTCGCGCTTCTCCACCTTGGTGATCTCGCCGGCCCGCTCGCGCACCGCGGCGACGATCGCCAGAGCCTCGCGCCTCGGTCGCCAGGCGCGGCTTGGAGCCGGCGTGGAAGCGGCCGCCGTAGCGGCGCGCCTGGTCCTCGGAGGGCTCGAAGCGAGCGTCGATCAGCCAGTAGTCCTCCGGCTGGAAGGCGCGGATCTCCTCCTCGCGGCGGGCGATGATCGCGAGCGTCGGCGTCTGCACGCGACCGAGTGAGACGGCCCCGTCGAAGGAGGAGCGCAGGCGGATCGTCGCCGCCCGCGTCGCGTTCATGCCGACGATCCAGTCCGCCTCCGAGCGCGAGCGGGCGGCCTGCTCGAGCGGCGCGAGCTCGGACGCCGGGCGCAGCGTCGCGAACGCCTCGCGCATCGCTGCAGCGGTCATCGACGAGAGCCACAGGCGGCGCACCGGCAGCTTCGAGCCGGCCTTCTCGTAGAGGTAGGCGAAGATCAGCTCGCCCTCGCGCCCGGCGTCGCAGGCGTTGATGACCTCGCCGACGTCGTCGCGGTGAAGCTGCGTCGTGACCACCGACATCTGCTTCTTCGAGCGCTCGTCGCGGACCACGAGCTTGAAGCGCTCGGGCACGATCGGCAGGTCCGCCATCCGCCAGCGCTTGAACTTGGGGTCGTACTCGTCGGGCTCGGCGAGCTGGACGAGATGGCCGACCGCCCAGCTGATGATGTGCTCGGGTCCTTCGAGGTAGCCCTCGTGCTTGGCGAACGGGCCGGGCAGCACTCGCGCGAGGTCGCGTCCGACGGACGGCTTCTCGGCGATCACGAGGATCTTCTTGTCGGGCATCGCGGCGCAGCGTAGCGCGGCGTGCAAGCTCAGCCGGTGCAGCCCTCCGTGGAAACCGTTCCGCCGACGTCCGCCTCCTCGGCGCTGACCGTCGCGTTGGCGACGCCGAAACCGCCGCTCGGACCGGGGCTCGTGGTGGCCGCGAAGATCGTCGTGAGGACGTCGCCGGAGTCGTCGACCACCGGGCCGCCCGAGTTCCCCGGCCTGATCAGGCCGCGCACCGCGGTCAGCTGCCGCGCGATCGGGCCGCGCCCGTAGGCGTCCTGCGTCTCGACCGCCTGCGTCACGCCGATCCGCGCGGTCTCCGCGTCCAGCGGCCCGTCCTCCGGGTAGCCGATCAGCGTTCCGGCGCTCTCCGCCGCCGGTTGCGCCAGCAGCTCGAGCTTGGGCGCATCGAGCCCCGGCACGTCGAGGATCGCGAGGTCGTTGCGGGGGTCGAACAGCACGGCGCGCGCCCGCAACGACACCGGACGGCCGCCGACCTCGTCGATCATCGTGTCGCTCTCGCCGGCGACCACGTGCGCGTTGGTCACCACCTCGTCGGGGGCGATCACCCAGCCCGAGCCCTCGATGCCCAGGCCGCACGCGGTGCCGACGACGCGCACGACGCTGCGCTCGGCGCGCGCCACCGCCGGCGTGGCCGTGGCGAGCGTGGGCGGCGCCGCGACCGACCCGGCCGCGCCCGCGATCGCCGGCAGCGGGTCGATCCGCGCGAGCGCGTGCAGCACGACGCCGGACGGCGGCAGCAGCTCGTCCAGCCGGCGCAGGATGCTCGAGCGGCGGATCTCGCTCGCCAGCGACCCGGGGCCCGGCAGCGCCACGACGACGACGCCCAGGACCCAGGCCAGCGCGAGCGCGACCGCCCCGCTCAGTGCGGCGCCGGCAACGCGGTCGAGCAGGCCCAGGAACGGCAGCCGGAGCCCGCGCCGCAGGCGGACTCCGATGCCCTCCAGGCCGACCGCCAGCAGCCCGCCGGCGACCAGCGCGCCGATCAGCCCGCAGAGCGGCGCGTAGGGCGAGGAGGCGCCGCCCGCGAGCAGCGCGTCGGCGACCCGGCTGCCGGCGATCGCACCGCCGATGAACCCCCCCAGCGACAGCGCGCCGACGATCAACCCCCGGAAGTAGCCGGAAATCGCGAACATCGCCGTCGCCGCGACGATCAGCCAGTCGAGCGTGGTCATTGGCGCCGGGCGAGCGTAATGGACCGGGCCGCCGGGATCGCGGCGGCGCGCGCGGCGGCGGCCCCGGGTCGGCGGGTGGCGAATCGATCATCGCTACGCTGGCGGGGTGGAAAACGGGCGCGGCACCGGCAGGAGCCCGCACGCGCAGCCCAACCCGCGGCGACGGGCCTGGGCGCTGGCCGCCGGGATCGCGGTCGTGGCGGCCGCCGTCGCACTGGCGATCGCCGAGCTCGGGGGCGGCGGTCTGCCGGCGGCGCAGCGGCTCGCCGGGAACTTCGCGCACGCGTGGTCCAAGCGCGACTGGCGGGCCCTCTACCGGGACCTCGACGCGCGCGCGCACTCCGCGCTGCCGTTTTCGACCTTCGTCGCGATCGAGCGCGGCGACGCCGACCTGGCGACCACCGCAAGCGCGGTCGTCGGCGCGCCGTCGGCGCTCGCGGGCGGGCGCGTCTCGGTGCCGGTGACGGTGGGGACGCGGATCTTCGGCACGCTCGACGAGCGCTTCGTGCTGACGATCACCGGCCCCTCCTCCTCCGCCGGCTGTCGCCTGGAACGCACCGGCCGCCTTCCCCGGACTGCTGCCCGGCGAGCAGCTGCGCCGCGTCGACACGGCGCCCGCGCGGGGCCAGCTGCTGGCGCGCGACGGGAGCCCGCTGGCCGATCTCGTTTCGGCGTCGAACGTGATCGGGTCGGTCGGTGAGGCGAGCGGCGCGCTGCTCGAGCAGACCGTGGCGGCCGGTTTCCCGGCGAGCACCCCGGTGGGCCTGGACGGCCTCGAAGCGGTCTTCCAGCCGCAGCTCGGGGGTCGCCCCGGCGGGTCGCTGTACGCCGGCACCCGCCTGCTCGCGACCGCCGCGGCGCGGCCCGGACGCGACGTGCGCACATCGATCTCGGCGCCGCTTCAGACGCTGGCGGTCAGCGAGCTCGGCACGAGCCTCGGCGGGATCGTCGTGATGGAACCGGACACCGGCGAGGTCCTGGCGGCGGCCGGCGCGCCGCTGTCGGAGCTCCAGCCGCCGGGCTCGACCTTCAAGATCATCACGCTGACCGCCGTGCTCGAGTCGCACCTCGGCACGGCGGCGAGCGTGTACCACTACGCGACCTCGGCAACGCTGGACGGCTTCGTCCTGCACAACGCCAACGGCGAGGACTGCGGCGGCACGCTCGCGAACGCCTTCGCCGTCTCCTGCAACTCGGTCTTCGCGCCGCTGGGAGCCCGCCTCGGCGCCGGTGATCTGCTCCACGCCGCCGACGCCTACGGCTTCAACGCGCCCTCGCCGATCCCGATCGCGGCCGAGAGCTCGGTGCCGCCGGCCAGCCTGACCGACTCCCTCCAGCTGGGCGAGAGCGCGATCGGCCAGGCCCAGGTCGAGGCCTCGCCGCTGCAGATGGCGCGCGTCGCCGCGACGATCGCGCTGGTCGGCCGCCGCCCCGTGCCGACGTTCGCGCTCGTCGGGCACCGGCCGCTCTTCCCGCGCGTGATCCCGGTCTCCGTCGCACGCACGGTCCGGGCGCTGATGCACGACGTGGTCAGCTACGGCACCGGCACGAGCGCGCAGATCCCGGGGGTCGTGGTGGCCGGCAAGACGGGCACCGCGGAGGTCGTCACCCCTCCCCCCTGCACCGCGACCGGCGCGAGCGGCACGACCGGCACCGCCGGCGACGCGACGCGTGCGGCGACGGGCGGGCCGGCGGCGCACGCGGCCTCGGCGGGCGTGGCGCTCGCCCGCGCGGCGGCGGCCGGCACGGGCGGCGTGGCGGCCCCCCCGGCCTCAGGCGGTGCGAGCGGTCCGGCGGGGGCTCCCGGCGGCGGTGGTGCCGGCGCCCCGGCGGGCGCCGGCACCACCGGAACGGGCGGCGCGAGCGGGAGCGGCTCTGGCGGGGGCGGCACGAGCGCCGGCACGGGCGGGGCGGGCGGCACGGCGCCGGCGACGGGCAGCGGCAGCTCCACGGGTCCGGCCGGCGGCGCGCCGGCCGGATCGACCGCCCCGACGGCGGCGACCGGACCGACCGGGCCGACGAACTGCGGCGGCACCGACACCAACCCCTACGACACCGACGCCTGGTTCGTCGCCTTCGCACCCGAGATCCATCCGCGCTTCGTCGTCGCCGTGCTGCTCCCCCACGACGGCGCCGGCGGCACGACGGCCGCGCCGCTCGCGAAGGCGATCCTCGAGCAGGCGCTCGCGACCGGCGCCTGAGCGACGGGCTCGAGCCGGCCGCCGGCGTTCGCGTGGCGGTTCGCGCGCCGGCGAGTGGCGCGTGAGGCTCAGCCCGGCCGGGGCGCCGCCAGCTTGCCGCGGCGCGCGGCGGCGTACTCGACGAAGGCGTCGAGCGCGTGCGGGTCGGCGAGCGCGTCGCGGCTCGCCACCTCAGCGGCCGGCGCGCCCAGCAGGATGCGCTTGACCGGCAGCTCGAGCTTCTTCGCCGTGAGCGTGCGCGGGATCGCCGGCACCGCCTCCACCGTGTCGGGCACATGCCGCGGCGAGAGCGCGCCGCGCAGCGCCGTGATGATCCGCGTCCGCAGCGCCTCGTCGAAGCTGACGCCATCGGCCAGCACGACGAACAGGATCAGCTCGCCGGGACCGCCGTCGGGATCCTCCAGATGCACCACGAGGCTGTCGAGCACCTCCTCGAGGGCCTCGATCACGGGGTAGAACTCGCCCGTGCCGAGCCGCACGCCGCCGCGGTTCAGCGTCGCGTCCGAGCGCCCGGCGATCAGGCAGCTGCCGCGCGGAGTGAAGGTGATCCAGTCGCCGTGGCGCCAGACGCCCGGATAGTCCTCGAAGTAGGTGGCGCGGTAGCGGCTGCCATCCGGGTCGTTCCAGAAACGGACCGGCATCGACGGCATCGGCGCGCGGATCACGAGCTCGCCGAGCTCGCCGACCACCGGGTTCCCGGCCGGATCGAAGGCGGCGACATCGACCGCGAGCGCGGCGCCGGAGATCTCGCCGCGGAAGACCGGCTGCAGCGGTCCGCCCTGGACGATCCCGGTGCAGACGTCGGTGCCGCCGCTGCCGACGTTCAGCAGCACCTGCGGGCCGAGCTGCTGATAGACCCAGTCGTAGCCTTCCGGTGCGAGCGGCGAGCCCGCCGCGCAGAGCTGGCGGATCGAGCTCAGGTCGCGCTCGCGCAGGCTGACCCCGGCCTTGCGGCAGGCCATCAGCAGCGCCGGGCCCACCCCCATCTGCGTCGGGCGCAGCTCCTCCGCCAGGCGCCACTGCATCTCGAGGTCGGGGTGCAGCGGGTTGCCGTCGAGCATCACGATCGAGGCTCGCAGCAGCAGCGAGGAGACCAGCGCGTTCCACATCATCCACGCCGTCGTCGTGAACCACAGGAGGCGGTCGCCGGCGCGCAGGTCCCAGCTCAACCCGCTGTTCTTGAGATGCTCGACGAGGATTCCGCCGTGACCGTGAACGATCGCCTTCGGCAGCCCGGTCGTGCCCGAGGAGAACAGCACGCACAGCGGATGATCGAAGGCCACCTGCTCGAACTCGAGCGCCGCCGCCGGGCCCGCCAGGAGCGCGTCCCAGCCGACGCTCGCGGGCAGCTGGTCATCGGGCCCGCCGGCGTAGGGAACCGCGACGAGCTGCTCGAGCGTCGGCAGCGCCGCGCGCAGCGCCGCCACCTCGGCGCGGCGGTCGATCGCGCGCTCGCCGTAGCGGTAGCCGGCGACCGCGAACATGACCTTCGGTTCGAGCATCGCGAAACGGTCGATCACGCTGCGCGGGCCGAACTCGGGCGGGCACGCAGCCCAGATCGCGCCGAGGCTCGCCGTCGCGAGGAAGGCGACCAGCGTCTCCGGAATGTTCGGCAGGTAGCCGACGACGCGGTCGCCGGGCCCGACACCGAGCGCCCGCAGGCCGGCCCGGGCCGCCGTGACCTGCTCGCGCAGGTCGCCAAAGGTCAGCTCGAGCGGGCCGCGGGTCTGCGAGCGCGCGACCACGGCCACGGCGTTCTCGTCGCCCTCCTCGCCGAGCATGTGCTCGGCGTAGTTCAGCCGCGCCCCGGCGAACCACTCGGCGCCCGGCATCCGCTGCGAACCGAGCACCCGCTCGTACGGCGTCGAGGAGCGCACGCCGAAGAACTCCCAGAGCGAGCCCCAGAAGCCCTCGAGGTCGCCGACCGACCAGCGGTGCAGCTCGTCGTAGCCGTCAAAGGAGCGATTGTGGCGCTGCGCGAGCCAGGCCAGGTAGCGGCCGATCTGGCTCCCCTCGTCCGGGGTCGCCGGCGGGCTCCAGAGAATCTCGCCGAGAGCGCTTATACGTCGAGCTCGATCCGCGACTGCTTCGCGGTGTCGGCTGGGTTCACGATGTGCAGGATGAACGGCCGGTTGACGAGGCTCGTATAGGGGATCTGGAAGATCAGGAACTCACCCTGCGACCAGCCGGAGTAAGCGTCGCTGTCGATCGCCGGCAGCTGCCCGCCGGCCGGGATCGAGGCCGGGACGTAGGTGTAGGCGTTCGGCGTCGGGTTGGCCAGCGGCGTGTAGCGGTCGCCGAGCGTGTCGGTGATGAAGAACTTGCTGGTCGGCGTGTGCGCCGCGCTGGTCCAGTTGTAGACCTGAAGCGAGACCCCGAACCACTCGTCGGCGACCGGCAGCGTCAACTGCGAGTGGGTGAAGCCCTGAAGGTAGAAGCGGTCCTCGTCGCTCCACGGGTTCAGCTCGCGCGACACCTGCACCTGGTAGTAGAGCTGGCCCACCTGCACGTAACCGGGGCCGAGGTTGTCCGCGTAGGTGGCGTGCTCACCGGCGCCGCAGGCCGAGATCGCCGCGGCGCAGATCGCCCCGCCGATCAGCATCCGGAGTCGCTTGCCAACCATCGACGCGGCAGTCTACTTAGCGACGCGGTGAGCGGCGAACCACCCCACGCGGGGCGTGGCTTGCGCTTGGATGCGGCCCACAGCGCTCAGCCGCCGGCCACCGTCACACGCGCGCCGCGGTGCTTGCCGTCCTCGAGGATCGAGCGCAGGCGGCGCAGCGCACGGAGGTTCTGGCGCCGGGTCCAGCGCCTCGCTCCGAGCGACTCCATCAGGCGGTCGCTGATCGTCGCCGGCTCGGTCTCGACGCTCAGCCTCACGCGCGTGCCGTCGTCCGGCGCCGGCTCGAGCGTGTAGGTCGTCATCGAGCGGATGCGGTTGAACTTGCCGCCGCGCCCGGCTTCGACGATCCGCCACGGCGCGTCCACCTCGATGAAGCTGACCCCCATCCAGCTGAAGCGCTGGAGCGGCGCCTTGACGCGGAAGCGGGCCCCCGCGCCGCGGCCGACGGGGTCCTCGCGCGTCAGGTGCCAGTCCTCGAGGAAGTGGTCGGTGAACTCCGAATGGTTGGCGATGTCGGCCAGGTAGGCGAAGACCTCCTCGCGCGGGCGGCCGACGGTGATCGAGACGGTGACGGGATCCACAGCCGCGCGCAGTTTACGCGCCGGCCGGCCGTCGATGCGTCGCGCGGGCGTCAGGGCGCGGCGGGCGGGCGCGGTCAGGCTGCGCGGCGAAGCCGGACGGTCTGCCCGAACTCGCTGTGTCGCACGCGCTCGGTCGACTCCGGCGCGTCGGCGCGCAGCAGCCGGCACAGCTCGCAGACCACCGCACCGCGCTCGTAGCGGTGCACCTCCTCGCCGATCAGCGGTGTGCGGCCACAGTCACGGCAACGGGCCCGTTCGGCGGCCAGCACGTCGACGCCGGCTCGCAGCAGCAGCCGCTCGAAATCCTTGCCCTGTGCTCGGCGTGTGTCGGGCGCGCGCTGCTGGGAGGAGCGGAGCATGTCGGCTCGCTTCGCCGCCGCGCGCGCCACTCCTCCCGCTGGTTGGCGACTGTCAGCCGGGTCCGGCCGCTGGAGCGAATCGCCGCGAGGCTCGCGCGACGCCGGGCGGCATGCTCCGGCGCCGACGTCCGTCCAGCCAACCGCGCGGCGCCCTATCCGAACGGGCCGGCTGCCTCTATCATGGTGGCCGGCGATCCCAGGAGGCAGTGACTTGAGCGAGGGCCGTTCGGAGACCGTGGCTGAGAATCTGCCGTTTCGCTGCGGTAACTGCGGAGCGGTGACGACGCTCACGGTCGGGGAGCCGGCCACCGCCTGCGCGAGCTGCGGCTCGCCCGCGCTCGAGCCGCTGGAGATGCCCTCGGGCGCGACCGGCGCCGTGCCGGTCGAGGCCGACGAGCTCGAGCCGCGCCAGCTGCCCGCGTGGCTCAGCGACCCCGCGGCGCTGCTCAGCGAGCCGGGCGAGTACATCTGCTTCGAGGACGGCGATGAGGTCGTGGTCGTGCCGCTGACGCGCGAGTGGACGCGGATCGGCCGCGGGCTTGCCGCCGACGTGCGCTTTGACGACCCCACGGTCTCACGCCGCCACGCGCTGATCGTGCGCGGTGCCGACGGCCTGCGCGTGCTCGACGACCGCAGCCTCAACGGCGTGTTCGTCAACGGCCAGCGCGTCGAGTGGAGCCCGCTTTCCCATGGCGATGAGATCCGCGTCGGCCGCCACCGCCTCTACTACGCGACGCTGGACCCGGTCGGCGCGACGGCGCCGGCACCCACCCCCCAGTAGACGCGCGGCCCGGCGGTGGCGGAGTCGATCGCAGCGCCCAGCCGGCCGCGGCAGCTCGCCCGCAGGCACTGGCCGTGGCGCGACGGCGGCCACGGCCCGCTGCCGGTGCTGCTGCTCGCGCTGACCGCCGTGACCGGGATCGTCGACGCGGTCAGCTACCTCACGCTGGGCCACGTGTTCGTCGCCAACATGACCGGCAACGTGGTGTTCCTCGGCTTTGCGCTCGCCGGCGCACCCGGGGTGTCGCTCACGTCGTCGTTGACGGCGGTCGCCGCCTTCTTCGTCGGCGCCGTGTTCGGTGGGCGGCTCGGCGCGCGCGCCGGCGCCGACCGCGGCCGCCACCTCGTCGCCGTGACGACAGCCGCGGGCTCGCTGCTTGTGATCGCGGCGGTGGTGGCGGCGGTCGCCGGTCAACCCGTGTCGCACGGCGCCCGCTACGCCCTGATCGTGCCGATGGCCCTGACGATGGGCGCGCAGAACGCGATGGCGCGACGGCTCGCCGTGCCGGACCTGACGACCACGGTGCTGACGCTCACCCTGACCGGCGTGGCGGCCGACTCGCGCCTCGCGGGCGGCGGCGGCGGTCATCCGGCGCGGCGGCTCCTCTCCGTCGCGGCGATGCTCGCCGGAGCGCTCGTCGGCGCCGTCCTGGTGCTGCACGTCGACCTCGTCCTGCCGCTCGCGCTCGCGGCGCTGATCGTCGAGGGCGTCGCCCTGGCGGCGGCGCGACTGGCCCGGGGCCCAAGCGCCGACTGGGCACGGCCGCCTGCGAAGGCCGCCTGACGCCGAACGGGCGCCGCGGCGCCGGGCCGCGGGTCAGAACGTCCTCAGCCGACCTGCGCGCCGGCGGCCGCGAACGGCGCCTCGATCACCTGCGCCCAGGGCGCGACCCGCTCGCGCAGAGCCTCGCCGACCCGCGGGGCCTCGGCTGCCGTAACCCAGACGAGCACGGTCGGCCCGGCGCCCGAGATCGTCGCTCCGAGCGCCCCCAGCCGGCTCGCCTCGCGCAGCAACTCGGCCGAGCGCGGATAGAGGTGCGCGCGGTAGGGCTGGTGCAGCACGTCGGCGAGACCGCGTGACACGAGCTCGGGATCGCCGCCCGCCAGGCCGAGCATCAGCAGCGCGCCGTGAGCGGTGTTGTGCACGGCGTCGGCGAGTGGCACGGAGTCCGGCAGCACGGCGCGCGCGCGCTGGGTGCGGACCGCGCGGTGGGGGACCACCAGCAGGGCGCGAAGCCAGGCCGGCGGATCGAGGCGGTGGGTTGCGCCGTCGGAGCAGATGACGACGCCGCCAAGCACCGCGGCGGCGGCGTTGTCGGGATGGCCCTCGAGCTCGGTGGCAAGCTCGAGCAGCGGCGCGCCGCCGCCGGCGAGCCTGTCGGCGGCCGCGAGCCCGGCGACGATCGCCGCCGCGCTGGAGCCCAGACCGCCGGCGAGCGGGATCTCGGAGCGCAGCTCGAAGCGCAACTCGCTCGCCGGTCGAAGCCGCTCGAAGGCGACGACCGCCAGGTTCGTGCGGTCGCGGCGGACCTCGAGCTCGCTGACCAGCTCGAAGCGATCGGACTCGCTGACGACGAGCTCGAGGTGCAGCCCGAGCGCCGCCGCGAAACAGTCGAAACCGGGCCCCAGATTCGCCGACGAGGCCGGCACGCGGACGGTGACCGACGCGCTCATCGCAGCGCCCCGCGCGCGCTCGGCGCCTGCTCCCCGGCGACAGCCATCGCCGCTACCCGAGCACCGCGCGCTCGATCGCGCGCAGCTGCGGCTCGCACGGCACGACCGCGCCGACCTGCTCGAGCGCGACGTCCGGATCCTTCAGGCCGTGGCCGGTCAGCACGCAGGCGATCCGTTCGGCGCCGTCGGCTCCGTAGCGCAGCAGCCCGGCGACGGATGCGGCCGACGCCGGCTCGCAGAAGACCCCCTCGGTCGCCGCCAGCAGGCGGTACGCGGCGAGGATCTCCTCGTCGGTGACGGCGCGGATCGCCCCGCGCGAGGCGCGCATCGCGTCGATCGCCTCCTCCCAGCGTGCGGGGTTGCCGATCCGGATCGCGCTGGCGACCGTCTCGGGGTCCTTGACCGGCGAGCCGCTGACCAGCGGCGCCGCTCCGGCGGCCTGGAAGCCGAACAGCCGCGGCGCCGCGCCGGCCTCGACGAAGCCCTTCCAGTAGGCGGTGATGTTGCCGGCGTTGCCGACCGGGATGCAGAGCGCGTCGAGGCGCTCGTCGAGGTCCTCGAGCAGCTCGAAGGCCGCCGTCTTCTGCCCCTCGAGGCGAAACTCGTTGACCGAGTTCACCAGCGCGATCGGGTGGCGCTCGGCCAGCTCGCGGACCAGCTCGAGCGCCGTGTCGAAGTTGCCGCGCAGGGCGATCACGCGCGCGCCGTGCACGAGCGCCTGGGCCAGCTTGCCGGTCGCGATCTTGCCGTCCGGGACGATCACCGCGCCGCGCAGGCCGGCCTTCGCCGCGTAGGCCGCGGCGCTTGCCGCCGTGTTGCCCGTCGAGGCGCAGATCACCGCCCGCGCGCCCTCGCGCACGGCGGCCGACACCGCGCAGGTCATGCCGCGGTCCTTGAAGGAGCCGGTCGGGTTGGTCCCCTCGAGCTTGAGGTGGACCTCGGCGCCGACGAGCTCCGAGAGCCGTTCGGCGAGCACGAGCGGCGTGCCGCCCTCGCCGAGCGTGACCACCGGGTCGGTGGCGGCGAACGGCAGCCGGTCTCGATAGCGCTCGATCACGCCGACCGAGCGCGACGCGCTCATACGAACTCCTCGTTGATCACGGCGATCGCGCGCGGCGGCGAGCGAACGTGCTCGAGCCGGCCGATCTGTTCGAGCGCGACGGTCAGGCGGGAGTGCGCGAGCGGATGGGTGACCATCATCAGCTGCGCGCGCTCGCCGAGCCCCTGCTGCACGACCGACTTGATCGAGGCCCCGGCGTCACCCAGCAGCTGCGCCACCTGGGCCAGCACGCCGGGACGGTCGTCGACCTCCATGTGCAGGTAGAAGGCCGAGCAGACGTCCTCGACGATCGCCAGCGGCTCGAGCGGCGCGGCGAGCGTGTGCGCGCCACCGATCGCCGCGACGACGTCGCCGAGCACCGCGCTCGCGGTCTGCGAGCCGCCGGCCCCCGGACCCGACATCGTGATCTCGGTGATCGCCGCCGACTCCACCGTGACGGCGTTGAAGGCGCCCTGAACCGAGGCGAGCGGATGCCCGCCGTAGAGGAACGCCGGGTGCACGCGAACCGAGATGCCCTCGGCGAGCCGCTCGGCCGTGCCGACCAGCTTCAGCGACAGACCGAACTCGCGGGCGTAGGCGATGTCGTCGCTGGTGATCGCCGTGATCCCCTCGTAGGTGACGTCGTCGATGTGCACCGGCACGCCGAACGCGAGGCGCGCGAGGATCGCCATCTTCGCCGCCGCGTCGGCGCCGCCGACGTCGTCGGTCGGGTCGGCCTCGGCGAAGCCCAGCCGCTGTGCCTGCTCGAGCGCCTCGGCGTAGTCGCAGCCGCTGCGCGTCATCTCGCTGAGGATGAAGTTGGTCGTGCCGTTGACGATCCCGTGGATCCGCTCGACGTGCGCCCCGGCGAGCGACTCGCGCAGCACCCGCACGACCGGGATCACGCCGGCGACGGCAGCCTCGAAGCCGAGCAGCACGCCGCGCTCGCGCGCCAGCGACCACAGCTCCTCGCCGTGGCGCGAGAGCAGCTGCTTGTTCGCGGTGACGACATGGCGCCCGCCGGCGAGCGCGCGGCTGACGTAGTCGTGGGCGGGCGAGATGCCGCCGATCAACTCGACGATCAGCTCGGAGCGCTCAAGGATCTCGTCGAAGTCGCCGCGGCTGCGCGTCAGCACGCCGACGATCTCAGGTGTGCGGCCGGTCAGCTGCCCGATCGCGGCCGCGCGCTCGTCGAGCAGGCGCTCGAACGCGGCGCCTACGGTGCCGTGGCCGAGCAGGCCGATTCGAAACGCGCTCATCAGACGTCGCGGGCGTGGAGGTCTTCGAGCGTCTCGCGCCGGACGACCACCCGCGCCTGCCCGCCGGAGGCGAAGATCACCGGCGCGCGCGGCACGCCGTTGTAGTTGTTGGCCATCGCGTAGCCGTAGGCGCCGGTGACCGGGGTCACGAGCACGTCGCCGGGCCTGGGGTCATCGAGCATCGCGTCGCGGATCAGCACGTCGCCGGACTCGCAGTGCTTGCCGGCGAGGTGCACGCGCGTGCTGCCCCCCAGCCGGCTCGCGATCTCGGCCTCATAGAGCGATCCGTAGAGCATCGGCCGCAGGTTGTCCGACATGCCGCCGTCGACGCTGACCCAGGTCGAGACGTTGCGCTTCACGCCGACCACGCTGTAGAGCGTCACGCAGCCGTTGGCGACCAGCGCCCGCCCCGGCTCGCACAGCAGGCGCCGTCCGGGGCCGAGCTGCTCGCGGGCCGCGCTGACCAGCGCGCCGACGTACTCCTCGATCGCGAGCGGGTGCTGGTCCTGGGTGTAGGCGACGCCGAGGCCGCCGCCGAGGTCATAGACCGGGAACTCGCCGAGCGTCGCGATCGCCGCGATCGCCGCGCGAAACGGCTCGAGCGAGTGCAGCTGCGAGCCGATGTGGAAGTGCAGCCCGCGCAGCTCGAGGCCGCCGACCGCCCTGACGCGCTCGATCAGCGCCGGCGCGTCGGCGAGGCCGACGCCGAACTTCGAGTCGGCCTGCCCGGTCGAGATCTTCTCGTGCGTGTCGCCGGCGACCGCGGGCGTGACGCGGATCAGCACGGCCTGGCGCGCCGCCGCGCCGGCGGACAGCCGCTCCAGCCGCTCGACGTCACCCTCGTTGTCGATCACGATGTGGCCGACGCGCGCGTCCAGCGCGGCCCGCAGCTCGGCGTCGTCGCGGGCGTTGCCGTGCATCACGAGCTTCGCCGGATCGAAGCCGGCCCTCAACGCGAGGTGAAGCTCGCCGGCCGAGGCGACGTCGCAGCCGAGCCCCTCCTGCGCGAACAGCGCCAGCACCCCCGTCGCCGGGAAGGCCTTCGACGCGAACACGACCTCGAAGTCCTCGGCTCCGGCGGCGCGGAAGGCCGCGAGGAACGCCCGGGCCCGGGCGCGCAGGTCGTCCTCCGCGACGACGTAGGCCGGCGTGCCGAAGCGCTCGGCCAGCTCGACCACGTCGCAGCCGCCGATCTCGAGATGCCCGCGCTCGTTGACGCGGCTGCCGAGCGGGTACACGTGGGAGAGGGTCGCGACGGAAGCCATTGAGCGCGATTATCGCGGTCAATCGCGGCGCCCGTCGGCCGCCGTCGCGGGGTGCGGGGCGAGGCTCCGGCGCCCGCGCTCGCGGCCCGCCCGGCGTTCGCCCGCGGCGGCGGGCCGGCCGCGGGGTCTGCGACAATGGATCCATGGCCTCCTCGAAGCGCAGCGCGTTCGGCAAGGACGGCGGGCTGCAGACGCGCATGGTGTTCACGATGTTCATGCTCGGCCTGCTCTACGCGGCGCTGATCGGCGCCCTGCTGGCGACCAGCACGAGCGTGCTGCTGATCGTCGTGATCGCCGTCGCGCTGTTCAGCGTGCAGATCGTCGGCTCGGACAAGATCGCGCTGCGGACGCTCGGCGCCCACGAGGTGTCGGCCTCCGATGAGCCGCAGCTGCACGAGATCATCGAGCGGCTGTGCATCCAGGCCGACCTGCCCAAACCGAAGATCGCGGTGATCGAGGCGCGGATGCCCAACGCCTGCGCGCTCGGGCGCTCGCAGAAGTCGGCGACGATCTGCGCGACGCGCGGCCTGCTGAACCTGGGTCTCGAGCCGGCGGAGCTCGAGGGCGTGCTGGCCCACGAGGTCACGCACGTGATCAACCGCGACGTCATGGTGATGACGATCGCGAGCTTCTTCGCGACGATCGCGGCGCTGATCATCCGCTTCGCCTTCTTCTTCGGCGGCGGCTTCGGCGGCGGCGGCCGCGACGAGGGCGCCGAGGCGATCGAGCTCGTGATCCTCGTCTCGGTGCTGGTCTACGCGATCTCCTTCGTGCTGCTGCGGGCGCTGTCGCGCTACCGCGAGTTCGCCGCCGACCGCGGCTCGGCGATCCTCACCGGCCGCCCGAGCGCGCTGGCCTCGGCGCTGATCAAGATCAGCGGCACGATCGAGCGGATCCCGCGCAACGACCTGCGCACGGCGGAGGGCATGAGCGCCTTCTTCATCATCCCGGCCCGCGCGAAGAACTCGCTGATGAACGTCTTCGCGGACCACCCGCCGCTCGAGAAGCGGCTCGCCGCGCTGCAGCGCCTGGAGGCGCAGCTGCAGGGCACCGGCCGCTGAGCGGCCGGCCGCACGGACCGCCACGATGGGCCTGCGCGACATCCTCACCGGCCGAAGCTCGGTCAAGCAGCCGGCGACGCACGAGCGCCTGTTCGCGCTGACGACGGCCTACGTGACACTCGAGACCTCCTACGACATCACCTCCGCCGGGGTGGCCGGAATCGTCGTCCAATCGCTCGCGACCAGCGACTTCCAGTCGGTCCTGAAGGACACCGAGGAGGTCGTCAAGGCGACGGCCGGGGATTCCGGCGCGACCGTGACGACCACCGACGACGAGTTCGGTTTCCGCTGGGTGATCGTGCATACGCCCGCGGTCGAGGATCTCGTCGTCGCGATAAACGGCGTCTCCAGCTCGATCGAGGGTGGTGGCTACGGCGAGCGGCTGCTGTGCGCCGTCTTTTCCTTCAAAGGCGCCGAAGGCGCCCCAATAAATTTCATCTACAACTACAAGCGCGGCAGTTGGTATCCGTTCGTGCCGGCAGCCGGCGACAAGCAGCGCAACACCGAGCGCGAGCTGCAGCTGAAGGCGCAGATCGGCGGCGAACTGCCGATCGAGCCGGAGCTCGAGCGCTGGTTCCCGCTCTGGGGCGTGCCGTTCTAGCGGCCGGTCGCTGAGGCGCTCGGCCCGCGGACCCTCAGGGCAGCTCGAGAATCGTCTCCTCGATCTCGGCGGCGCGCCCGGGAGCGAAGGAGATCTCCGTACCGATCGGCTGAAAGCCCGCCTTCGCCAGCACCCGCAGCGAACCGGCGTTGTCGCTCGCGGCACGGGCTCGGATCGGCCGGACGGGCGTCTGCTCGAGCAGCAGGCTGAGCGCCCGCGTCGCGATGCCCTGCCCCCACCAATCGCGCCCTATCCAGTAGGTGACCTCGGTGACTCCCTCCGAGGGGTAGCTCGCGATCGTGCCGACCAGCCGGGAGTCCCTGGTGATGGCCAGAAACCGGTTCTCCGGCGAGGACAGGATCCTTGCCATGTGGGCGTCGAAGGCTCCGCGATCGCTCGGATCCTCAGCGGTGAATGCCGCCATGCGCACCGCTTCGCCGTCGCGCATCTGCTCGAAGATCGCATCCAGATCCCCCGGCTCGACGGGGCGAAGCGCAATCTGCGACACCTGAAGCGGCCTGCGGCTGCGCTAGTCCGGCAGCAGCCCCTCGCCGGTGAACTCCTCGCGAGCCTCCTCGAGCGTGATGTCCGCCGGCGGCAGCATCAGGTCGGACGGCGCGAGGTCCTCGTCCGCGAGGCGCTCGCCGTTGGCGTGGATCAGCTCGATCAGCGCGCTGTAGCTGGCGGTGAACGCCGCCTCGTCGTCCGCGTCGATCGCCTCGACGGTCGCGACGTCGAGCTCGTGCAGACGATCCTGGACGTCACCTGGAATCCGGTACTGACCGTCGCTGAAGATGCGAACGATCACGGCGTCGCCCCGCTGTCCGCGGGCGCTTCCTCGTGCTCGGCGTCTGCGTCGGCGTCGGGCGCCGGTGCTGCCGGGGCCGGCTCGCCACCCGTCGAGGCCGCGATCTGGGTCGGCGCGCCGCCCGCGCCGATCTCGGCCTTCAGCTTCGAAAGCTCATCGTCGACGGCCCCGCCGGCGCCGATCGCCTCGAGCTGGCGGTCGATGTCGTCCTTGCCCGCGCCCAGCTGGGTGAGATCCTCGAAGGTCCCGGAGTCCTCGAGCTCGCCGACGGCGGCGGCCCGCGCCTTCATGTTCTCGGTCTTGTCGAGCGCCCGCTGCATCGCCAGGCCGACGTCGGCCATCTGCTCGCCCACGCCGGTCGCCGCCTCGGAGATCCGCACCTGCGCCTCGGCCGCCGAGTACTGGGCCTTGATGACCTCCTTCTTGGTGCGGAAGGCCTCGAGCTTGGCGCGCATCGCCGCTTCGGAGTCGATCAGCTTCTGCTGCTGCGCCTCGAGCTCGGCGATCTGGGAGTCCATCGACTGGAGCTCGGTCTGAACCGACTGCTTGCGCTCCAGCGCGACGCGGGCGAGGTCCTCGCGGTTGGCGGCGAGCGCCTGGCGCGCCTGCGTGTCGAGCTTGACGACCTGCTGCTGCATCTGCGTCTCCTGCAGCTGGAGCCGCTTCTTGGAGGTGACGACGTCGGCGATGCCCTTCTTCACGTTCTGAAGCAGCTCGAGCTGCTTCGAGTAGCTGTAATCGAGTGTCTCGGCAGGGTCCTCGGCGCGGTCGAGCACCTTCGAGACCTTCGCCTTGACGATGGTGGACATGCGTCCCGTCAAGCCAGCCATTGCTTCCTCCTTTGCGGGTTCAGAGGAGAGCGTAGTGCACGCCGTCAAGTACCTGGGAAATGGCGCGCGACGAACCCCTTGTTGCTGCTCAGCAGGGGCCGCCAGCGCGGTCCGCTCTCACCGCCCGGGTCGCCGGCGCGGCTCGTGTCGAGCCGGATGCCGGCGATGTCGACGTAGGCGTGCTGCGGATTTGTGTAGACGGTGATCCAGTCGCCGGGGCCGGCGGCGCCCCACAGCTCGAACTGGCTCGAGTCAAGCGGCGCGGCCAGCAGGTTCGCGCCGTGCAGCGCGTAGGAGACGGTGCCCGAGCAGTCGTAGCCGTTCGAGATGAAGCTGGCGTGACCGCCGCCGTAGACGTAGGGCTTGCCGATCAGCTGGTTGCCGGCCGCGATCGCCTGCTTGACCCACACCGGCGCGTCCGCAGGAGGCTGCGCGAGGCCGTCGGCGAGGATGTGCGCGCGCGACGCAGGCCCGCCCGCCGGACCGGTCGGTCCCGTCGGCCCGGTCGTGCCGGTCGTGCCGGTCGTGCCGGTGGCCCCGGTCGGCCCGGTCCCGGGCTCGCTCGCGCCGCCGCTGACGGACACGGGGCCGCTTGGCCCGGCAGGTCCGAGCGGCCCGCTCGGCCCCGTCGCTCCCGACTGGACGGCGACCGCCGTGCCACCGTCCGCCGAGGGCGACGGTGCGGCGGTGGCCGGAGCGGGCGCCTTCGGGCTCGTTGAAACGTAGAGCGAGCCGCCGTCGACCGAGAGTGAGCCGCCCCCCGCGAGCGCGTGCTGCGTGGCGCGATGCGCGGTGCGCGCAGTGGCCCGGCCCCCATGGTGGCGCGCGGCGGCGCCCGCTGCCGCAGCGGGCGCGGCGCAACCGGCGACGAGCACCAGCAGCGCGAGCACGCGAAGCGTCCTGCTCATTCATTCTGGCTCGGCACCTTGCCCGGGGCGCTGTTGGGTTGCAACGGGCGTTGCAGATTCGCCGATGCGGCGCGGGCTCCGGTTTTGTCCCGAGGCGAGGCGGTGTGCGCCGGGGCCGCGTTGGCTGGCCGGCCGCGGGCTGGCCGGGCCCGCCAGGCGGGCGTCGCCGGCGGTCTGCTGCGCGCCGGCGCACGAGTCAGGGGTAGATCTGCTCGCCGTCTGAGTCGGTGATGATGATCGCGTCGACCGGGCAGTTCTGCGACGCCTCGACGATCCGATCGAGCGTCGCGCCGTCGGGGTCGATCACCGTCGCCTTCTCCTCCGCGTCCAGCACGAAGACGTTCGGCGCCGTGTCAACGCAGTCGCCGAAGCCGAAGCAGAGTTCGCGGTCGACCTCGATGCGCACGCCGTTGGTGGTGGTGACGTTGGCCATCGGCGCGGAAGCCTAGTCGGTCTCGCGCGGGCGGACGCAAGCGCGAGACCACCGCTCGGATGCGGCGAGCGGCGCAGCGCTAGACTGGCCAGCCGGCGGCGGCGCGACCCGCGCTGCCCCGTTCCCCTGTCCCGCCCGAGCCTCCAGATCTTGAGCCAAGCTGAGTCACCGCAGCGCAGCGCCCCCTCGCATGAGGTCACGATCGAGGACGTGCGCGAGCTGATGGGGGCTTCGACGCCGCATTTCGCACTGCAGCTGCGCGCGCGGATCGCGAAGTTGATCGCGGGGCTTCCTGAGGGCGACCCCGCACGCCTGCTCGGCGAGCAGGAGATCCGCCGCCTGGAACAGCTGGCGTCAAGCGGCGAGACGCGCGGCGGCGGCGCGCAGGACGGCCAGCGCCCGCTTCCGTCGCTGGACGCCTCCTGAAGCGCCACCCGGCGTCGCTCTCGCCCGGACCGACACGCCTTGACCGACACCCCCCAACTGCCGTTCGAGGCGCCGCCTGAGAGCTCCGAGCTTCCCGGCCCCTACGAGGTCGGCAAGTACGCCGCGGCGCTGCGCGAGCAGTTGCGCGGCTTCGCCCGCGTCCAGCTGGTCGGCGAGATCGCCAACCTGCGACCGCCGACGCGAGCCCGCGCGTACTTCGAGCTGCGCGACGCCGCAGGCGCGATCCCGTGCGCCATGTGGCGCAACGACTGGGATCGACTCGGCCCGCTCGTCGAGACGCTTGCCGACGGCGCCGAGGTGGTGGTCTCGGGCGGCTGCGACTACTACCCGGGCAGCGCGAGCGCCTCGCCGGCGTTCAGCTTCTCGGTCTCGGCGCTCCGCGTGGCCGGCGAGGGGGACCTCCTCGCCCAGATCGAGCAGCGCCGCCGTGCGCTGGCGGCGGACGGCCTGCTCGAGCGCCAGCGCGAGCTCCCCCGGCCGCTGCTGCCGCGCACGATCGGCGTGATCTGCGGCGAGAGCGGCAAGGCGCGCGAGGACGTGCTCGCCGGACTGTCACGGCGCGGCTGGGCCGGGCGCGTCGTGTGGGCCTTCACGCCGGTCCAGGATCGTCACGCGGCGCCGCGGATCGGCGCCGCGCTGAGAGAGCTCGCGGCGAGCGGCGAGGTCGAGGTGATCGTCGTCGCCCGTGGCGGCGGATCGCTGACCGACCTGCTCGCCTTCTCCGACGAGTTGCTGTGCCGCACCGTGGCGCTGCTGCCGGTTCCGGTCATCGCGTCGATCGGCCATCACACCGACCGCACGCTGCTCGACGAGGTGGCGGCGGTCAGCTGTTCGACGCCGACCCACGCCGCCGAGGCTGCCACGCCACTGAACTGCCTCGACGCGCGCCTGGCGCTGCGGGCCTCGGCGCGGCGGCTGCGCGACCACGCCCGCGACAGCGTGATCTCGCGCGCCCGCCTGCTGAGCGCGCTCTCGCGCGCGCCGGCGGCGCATCTCGCACGCCACCGCCGCGGCCTGCACCAGAGTCTGCGCGAACTGCGGGCCGCCTCACGGCGGATCGTCGCCGACGAGCGCGCGCGAACGCTGCGCCGCACGCAGACGCTCGCCCGGCTGCGCGACGGAACGATCCGCGACTGCGCCGTGCGCCGTCCGGCTGAGCTCGAGCGCCTGCGCCTCGCGCTCGGCGCCCACGACGTCGAACGCACGCTGGCGCGAGGCTATGCGCTGGTCGCGGACACCGACGGCGAACCGGTGACCACGGCGGCCGCCGCGCGCGCGGCGCGCCGCGTGCGCCTGCGCTTCGCCGACGACTCCGCCGACGCGACGGTGGCGCAGCGATGAGCGAGGAGGCCGGGATGGATCCGGGCGCCGAGCAGGGGGCTGAGGCGGAAGCGGAGGCGCGCGCCGAGCGCGGCACGGAGCCGGCGAGCTATGAGAGTGCGTCCGCGCGCGTCGAGGAGATCGTCCGCCGCCTGGACTCGGGGCAGGCCGGGCTGCGCGAAACGCTCGAGTTGGTGCGTGAGGGGCGCGGGCTGATCGAATACTGCGCCGGGGAGCTGGACGCCGTCGGCGGCGACCTCGAGGAGCTTCGCCTCGATGAGCTCGTCGCACGCCTGGAGGGAGAGCATGGCGGCGGGGCAGCATGAGCAGCTGGGACGCCGTATCTCAACTTCCACTTGAGGTAGATGGTTACGACCTTCGGCGGCTCGACTCGCCAACCGTGTCGGGCTGGGTCCGATCGACCACCGTGATCTGCCTGCGCGGTGGCGACGAGGACGGCCTCGGCGAGGACGTCACCTACGAGACCGAGGACCACGACGCCCTCCACGCGGCCGGCGCCACTCTGGCGCTCGCCGGCAGCTGGACGGTGGCGAGCTTTTCGGAGCAGCTCGCGACGCTCGACCTCTTTCCGGCCCCGCCCCACGCCGAGGTCTACCGCAACTACCGCGCCTGGGGATTCGAGTCGGCCGCGCTCGACCTCGCCCTGCGCCAGGCCGGGCTGGCCCTGCACGAGGCGCTCGGCCGCCGTCCGCAGCCGGTCACGTTCGTCGCTTCCGTGCGCCTGCCGGAGCCGCCGACGCTCGAGTTGATCGATGTGCGCCTCGCCCGCCATCCGGACCTGCGGTTCAAGCTCGACCCGACGGCGAGCTGGGACGCCGCGCTGATCGGAGAGCTGGCGGCGCGCGGGATCGTCGCCACGGCCGACCTCAAGGGCTTCTACTCCGGCACGACCGTTGACAACCCTCCCGACCCAGTGCTCTACGGGCTGATCGCCGAGCTCCTGCCGGACGCCTGGATCGAGGACCCGGCGCTCACACCGCAGACCGACGCCGTGCTCGCTCCCCACCGCGACCGCATCACCTGGGATGCCCCGATCCACTCGGTCGCGGACGTGCTGGCATTGCCGTTCCCGCCGCGGATGCTCAACGTCAAGCCGTCGCGCTTCGGCACGCTGCACGCGCTGCTGGACTTCTACGACCACTGCGCCGAGCAGCGGATCGGCAACTATGGCGGCGGCCAGACGGAGCTGGGCGTCGGCCGCGGCCAGATCCAGTACCTCGCATCGCTCTTTCACCACGACGCCCCCAACGACGTGGCCCCCGCGGTCTACAACCTCGAGCCGCTGCCCGCCGAGGTGCCGGGCAGCCCGCTCGAGCCGGCCCCGTCGGCGCGCGGCTTCCGCTGGGGCGAGACTCCCTCGCCGGGAGCCGGCGCGGCGGCAACAGCGTAGGCGACCGTGGGCGACTGGCCGTTCAGCTTCACCGACGACGTTCGCTTCGCCGACCTCGACGCGATGGGCCACCTCAACAACGTGACCTTCCTCGTCTTCTTCGAGAACGCCCGCGTGGCATATGTGACCGAAGCGATCGCCGGCCACGATCCGGGCGGCGCCGGCGATGCGGGGTTCGTGGTCGCCGAGACGAAGATCGCCTACCGCTCGCCGGGGCGCTACGGCGAGCGCATCGAGACGCTCCTGCGGCCCGGCATGATCGGCCGTTCCAGCTTCTCGTGCGAGTTCGAGATGCGCGTCGGCGAGCGACTGCTGGCCGAGGGTTACGCGGTGCTGGTCGCCTACGACACCGCGGCCTCGAAGCCGATGCCCGTGCCTGCGGCGCTCCGCGAGCGCCTGCTCGCCGACGGCGCCGTGCCGCGCTGAGGCATACCGCCGCCGCGGTGCGGGTCTGACCCGCGCGGCGTGCCGCACCGCCGGCGCGAGCCGAGCTGCGCGAGATTCAGAAACTCTTATGGCACCTTTTAGGTCGGCTTGATCGGTGCCGCGCATACTCCCTCACGCGACACATATCTCTCGCAACCGCACCTCCTCCCAGCAGTGCCCGGCGCCCCGCCTACCCCCCGGGGCGCCGGTCGTTTAAGCCCCTCGAGCCGCACGCAGGCGCAACCCGAGACGAGGTGCTCGGGGCGCCGCGCCGCTCAGGCTTCGCGCGGTTCCTCGAGCTCGGCGCTCGGCTGGCGCTCGCGCACCCGGACGAGCACGATGCGGTTCTCGCGCACGGACTCGACCCGCAGCTCGTAGCCGTCGACGTCGATCTTGTCGCCGCGCTTGGGCAGGCGCCCGAGATCGTTGAACACCAGCCCACCGATCGAGTTGTAGGCGTCGTCACTCGGCAGCACGATCCCGTAGTCCTCGAGATCGGCGACCGGCACGTGCCCGCGCACGAACCAGTCGCCGCTCGGCAGGTGGCGCACGTCGCCGCCCGCGGCGTCGGTCTCATCGGTGATCTCGCCGACGACCTCCTCGACGATGTCCTCGATCGTGACGATGCCGACCACCCGTCCGTACTCGTCGGCGACGACGGCGAGCGCGAGGCGCTGACGCTGAAGCTCGGCCAACAGATCGTCAAGCGGCTTGGTCTCGGGCACGATCGGAGCGTCGCGCACGAGCGGCGCGATCGAGGATTGCGGGCCGACGTCGAGCAGGCGGCGGGCCAGCCCGGTCGCGTGCACCACGCCGCGGATGCGGTCCTGGTTCTCATCCTCGGTGACGGGAAGGCGCGTGTGCCCGGAGTCGATGCAGCGACGAAGGGCGGTCTGGACGTCCTCGCCGAGGTCGACGGTGACCACGGCGGGGATCGGTGTCATCACCTGGCGCGCCTCCTGCTCGTGCAGGTGGAACACGCCCGAGAGCATCGTCGCCTCGTTGGCCTCGAGCATCCCGCCAGCCTGGGAGTCGCGAATCAGGCGTTTGAGCTCGTCGGGCGATCCGCCCCGCGCGATGCGCCGCTCGGGGTCCACGCCGAGCAGTCCGAGCATCGCGTTGGACGCCACGGTGAGCGAGATGATGAACGGATTGAATAGCACGCGAAACCACTGCAACGGCCGTGAGATCAGCCGTGCCACGCGCTCCGCGCGGTCGATGGCGTAGAGCTTCGGCACCATCTCGCCGGCGGTGATCTGGGTGCTTGTGATCAGCAGGTAGGCGAGGATCGCGCAGATCACGATCGCGACGCCGTGGCCGAGCGCGCTGCCGAGTGCCCCTCTGAGCAGGTGCGCGAGCGCGGGTTCGCCGACCGCACCGATGCCGATCGACGCCATCGTGTTGCCGACCTGGCAGGTCGTGATGTACTCGTTGATGTGCTCGAGCTGTCGCAGCGCCAGCTTGGCGCCGCGCAGGCCCTGCTCGGAGGCCAACTCGAGGCGCGAATGGCGCGCCCGTACGAGCGAGTACTCGGCGATCACGAAGAACGCGTTGAGCGCGATCAGCACCGCCGCGACGGCGACCAGGAGCCAGCTCACGGCCGGTCCGCAGCGCTGCTACTTCGAGGGGGTTCGTCGTTCATACGGTCTGCGCTGAGGCGCTCAACGGTAGCAGGCGTCGTTGTCACATCCACGGGGCGGCGGCGTCAGCGGCGCGTGCCCACGACGGCTACTCGGCCGCGAGCGCGTCGATCGCGGCGGCCAGCGCGAAGTCGCGCTGCGTCAGACCGCCGACCGCGTGCGTTGAGAGCGTGATCCTCAGCCGGCGGTAGCCATGGATCAGGATGTCGGGGTGGTGGTCGGCTCGCTCCGCCTCGGCCGCGATCGCGTTGACGAGCGAGATCGCGGAGGCGAAGTCGCGACGTTCGAAGTCGGCGACGATCGAGTCGCCGGCACGCGTCCACGCCGGGGAGAGCGCCGGGAGGGCGGCGTCGATCTCGGGGTCGGTGAGTTTCTGCAACGGGTTCCTTGGGGCGCCCTGTCCCTAGCCGCCCTGCAGCGAGGCAAGCGAGGTGTGATCCGCGACATAGATCGCGCCGACGACTGCGATCACGGCAATCGCCAGGCAGATCGCGTAGCCGAGCGCGGGTGAGCGGACGCGGTCTCCCTGCCGGAATCCGAGCGTTGCCAGCCCACCCCCGATCAGGCCGCCGACGTGGGCGCCAACCGAAACCCCCGGAATGCTGAGCGTGAGCACGAGGTTGATCACGATCAGCAGCACGAGCTGGTTGCGGACCTGGATGGCGCCACGCTGGTGCGCCTCCCAGAACGCGGCGCCCATCAGGCCGAAGATCGCCCCCGACGCTCCGGCCGTCGCACTGAGGGGAGAGACGATGACGACGCCAAGCGAGCCGGCGAGCAGGCCGGTGAAGTAGATCGCGAGAAACCGGCGCCGTCCGATGGCCGGTTCGAGCAGACGGCCCACCCAGTAGAGGACGTACATGTTGAGCCCGATGTGGAGGAAGTCGAGGTGGAGGAAACCACTCGTCACCAGGCGGTAGTACTCGTGCGCAGGGATCTGATACGCCGAGGAAGTGCGGATATAGGGGGCCACCAGCAGACCGTGGTTGAGTAGCCACGAGTTGTTCGTCGATCCGGTCAGCGTGAACACCCCAGACCCCTCGGCCAGGAACACGATCACGTTGATCGCGATCAGGGCGAGCGTGACCTCCTGGCCGCGACGGCTCGACGTCGAGCGGATCGTGCGAACCTTCGTCGTCTGGCGCGCGCACTCGGGACAGCGCATTCCGACCGGCGAGGTCGTCATGCAGTCCGGGCAGATCGGGCGCCCGCAGTTGGAGCAGGCGACGCCGGTCTCGCGACCCGGATGGCGGTAGCAGGTCGCCATGGACCGCCCACGCTACCAGGAGGCGTGGTCAGCGCCGCCGCCATGGCGGCCCGGCGCTTCAGCTGAGCTGAGCGAGGATCAGCGGCGCCATCGTGGGCGACGATGCGCCGCCGAGGCGCTCCGCGGTGACCATCACCGCGCTTGCGCCGTCAAGGTCCGGGACCGCGACGGTCGCGGTTCCGGCCGCGGTCGCGTCAAATAGAACCGCGGTCGCCTCGGCCCGCCCGCCTCGCCTCACCCACACCTCATAGATCCGCCCGCTGGGCGCCGGCGGCAGGTTGCTGACGACAAGCTCGCCCTGCGTCCCGGTCTCGCGCAGCGAAGCGACCGGGGAGCGCGGCGCGTGCCAGCGTGCGGCCGGAGCCACGGAGGCTGAGACGATCCGCGTCGCGGGTGCCCCCGGGGCGATCACCAGCGCGCCGAGCACGACGCCGAGGGCGAGCGCCGCGCCCGCGAGACCGCCGAACCAGGGCAATGCGGCGGCGGGCCACCGGCGCCCGGACACGCGCGCGCGGGCCGGCGCCGGCGCGAAGGGCGCCGCCTGCGCCCGGACCGCATCCAGCACGCGTGAGCGCAGCTCCGGCGGCGCAGCGAACTGCGGCACGCCGAGTCCGAGGACCTCCGCGACGGCCGTGAGACGCTCGACATCGTCGCGGCAGACGATGCAGGACTCCAGGTGCGCGCGCAGTTCATCGGCCTCCCGTTCCTCGAGCGCCCCGAGGACGTAGGCGCCGCACTCGTCGCGGAAGCGGTCGTGCTCGCTCATCTGGCCAGCACCACCCCGGTACCCTCGAGCGTCCGGCGCATCTTCTCCATCCCGAGTCGCATTCGTCCCTTGACGGTCCCGACGGGAGCATCAAGCATGGCAGCGATCTCGGTGTGGGTGTAGCCGCCGTAGAAGGCGAGCTCGATCACGCGGCTCTGGTCCTCGGGAAGCTCGTCGAGCGCCGCACGGATCTCGCGCGCCTCGTCGCGGCGCGCGACCTCGATCTCGGTGTGCTCGGGCGCCTCGAAGCGCTCCTCGATGCCCTCGTCGCTCGCGCGATGGCGGTCGTGACCGCGCCGCAGCGAGTCGATCGCGCGGTTGTGCACGATGCCGAGCACCCAGGTGCGCACGCTGCCGCGCGTGCGGTCATAGCGCGCGCCGCTTCGCCAGAGCGAGAGGAAGGCCTCCTGCACGACCTCCTCGGCTGCCGAGCGGGTGCCACACATGCGGTAGGCCAGCGAGAAGGCGACACCGCAGTGGCGGTCGTAGATGACCTCAAAGGCGCGCGCCTCGCCGTGGCGCACGAGCGCCATCAGGTCCTCGTCGGCCAGCTCTCGCAGAGCAGCGCCGCCCGGCGTGGCGCGGTGGCGTGGTAGGAGCGGCATCGTTGTCGGTCGATACGGGAGCCGTGCGCTTGCGGATCAGCGCGACTCGAACATCTTTCGCGCTCCGGACGCGACGTCGGACGCGGTCTGCTCAGCGCGCTCGAGCAGCGTGCGCGAGCGCGCGCGGCGACGCTGATGGAGCCCCAGCAGCAGCAGCCCGGCACCCGCGGCCGCTCCGCCGACGACGGCGATCGCCGGACGCACCCAGTTGCGCGGGTCGCGCATCGCAGCCAGCTCCCAACCCTCGAGCTCCTCGGCTGCCGTGTCGCGGATGCTCTGGAGCGTGCTGCGCACGCGGGCCGAGAGATCCTCCGGTGGCTCGACTGGAGCGAGTGCCCTGCGCAGCAGCCCCTCGACGTCAGCGGCGCCCCGCACCGATCCGCTTCGCTCCTCATGGCTCATCGGTCGCCCCCTCCCTCCGCCCGCCCGACGATGTCCGAGAGCTGCCTGATCGCCCGGTGAATCAGCACCTTCGTCGCCCCGTCGGTGCGCCCGAGCGCGCGGGCGATCTCACGGTTGTCCATCCCGAGCGCGAAACGCATGATCAGCGCCTCCCGGCGATCGTCGGGAAGCTGCTTGACGCCTTCGAGGACCCGCGCGAGCTCGTCGCGGCCGTCGACCAGATCCTCCGTGGAGTGAGCCGTGGCGACCGGCGCGTCCTCGTCGAGCGAACTCTGCGGCCGGCGGGAGCGGTCGCGGTAGAGGTTCGCGGCCAGGTTGTGGGCGATCCGAATGAGCCAGGGCCGCAGCGGCCGGCCGTCAGACTCCCTCTGCGCGCGCTCGAAATGGCGGTAGGCCTGAAGGAACGTCTGCTCGGTGAGGTCCTCGGCGTCGTGGTGGTTGCCAACGCGGTAGTAGAGGTAGCTGTAGACGTCGCGCAGGTGGGTGCGGTACAGCTCGCTGAAATCAGCGTCGAGCGCAGCCTTGCGGTCGTCGGTCTGCGCCACACGAGGAGCCTACCCCGGTTCGCTCAGGACGCCGGGACGAGCTGGCGCTCGACCGAGGGCGGGATGGTCACGCGCTCGGGCATCTTGCCGCCGAGCCAGTCCCATTGAAGGACGACGCAGAGCCAGATCCGGTCGGTCACCGCAGCTGCCTCGGCTGGCGTCGGGTTCTCGAGGCGCGGAAAGGAGATGGGTCGCCCACACCGCAGCGTGACCCGGTGCGGTCGGATCCGCCAGCCGCGCCGGATCGCCTCGGTCCCCAGCACCGCGACCGGCACCACCGGCGCCCCGGTCTGGAGCGCCAGCCGACCCACTCCGCGTCGCGGCTGCCCGAGCGGACCCGGACGGGTCCGTGTCCCCTCGGGGAAGATCACAACGCAGTCGCCGCGCTCGAGAATCCGCCGGGCGGTCTCCATCGCCTGCTGATCGCCCGCACCGCGGTCGATCGGAAAGGCTCCGAGGCGGTTAAGCAGCCAGCCTGCAACAGGATGGGCAAACAGCTCCTTCTTCGCCACGTAGTAGACCGGCCGCCGCGTGAGCGTGCCGATGACGAACGGGTCCAGGAAGCTCCGGTGGTTGGCGGCGAAGATCACCGGCCCGCTCTTCGGGACGCGCTCCATCCCCAGTCGGCGCATCCGGAAATACACGTGGAAGAACGGCTGGAACAGAGCGCGCACCAAGAGGTAGAGCGCGAGATTCACGCCGCGGTCGAGCGCGCGCGAGTGGTAGTCGCCAAGATCCTCGGTGGCCATTGCTCAAAATACCCTCGTCAGCGAGTCCAGTTACACGCCCTCACGGCCCGTGCGAGCCCGCCCTGCGAGCCGCCGCAGCCACTAGCCTCTGGGGCCACCCGCCGGAGTAGCTCAGCTGGTAGAGCAATCGCCTTGTAAGCGATAGGTCAGGGGTTCGAGTCCCCTCTCCGGCTTGGCGGACGGGCTGTTAGGCGGTTTTCGCGGTCACGCTAGTCAGCCCACCAATGGCGCTGGCCATGAACGTCTTCGCGAACAGCGCTTCCGAGATTGGGTGCGCCGATGACGAGGAGCTCGAGGCCCTCCGGCCCGGCCTCGTAGCCTCGCCACGTATCGGGCGGGACGCGCACCGCGTCCCATTCCCGCAGGTCGACGATCTCGTCGTCGAGCTTCATTCGCCCGCTCCCGCGCACGACCACGTAGACCTCCTCTTGCGTCTTGTGCGTGTGGCCGAAGGGAAAGCGATAGTTGGGTGGGACACGCTGGTAGGTCAGGGCGGATTGCTCGAGTTCGAGCGGCCCGGTCGCAGCGCGAAACTCCAGGTCGGGCGCGCCATCGAACACGGCGCCGATATCGTCGAGGTCCTGCTTGAGGTTCGTGAGCGTGAACGGCACGGCGCAAGCCTATGGCACCTCTTTTGGCCGGGGCCGGATGCGACGCGCCACAGTCGCTGCTCGTGCAGGCGTGGGCGCGCCTAGACGAACACGCCCTGCAGCCGACCCGAGGCAATCCAGCGCTGCGCAAGCAGCAGGACGATGATCACCGGTGCGCAGCTCACGAGAATCAACAGCGCCTCCACCGAAGGGGGCGCCGCCGTCCGGAGCTCGAGGTCGCGCAGCAAGTACCCACCGTAGGACGGTCCCGCCATCAGCTGCTGTGCGATGCCGAGCGTCACGGGGTAGCGACCGGGCAGGTCGAACGCCCAGTACATCGCCCACGGCAGGAAGTAGTTCGTCCAGCTCGCGATGAAGTCGAGCACCACGACAAGTCCGGTGACAGGCGCCGCGAGGGGCAGCGCGACATGGCGGAATGCCTGCCATTCGCTGCAGCCGTCGACGCGCGCCGAAGCGAGCAATCCGTGGACGCGGGGGGTGTTGAAATAGAGGTAGGCGATGTAAACGCCGAACGGAAAGAGGCCGTAGGGCAGGATCACGGCGAGCGGGCTGCTGAGCACCCTCAGCGCGTGGGCCTCGAGAACCAGCGGCAGCACGAGTGCGTTGCTCGGGATCAGCATCGCGATCATCGTCGCGATCAGCAGCGGGCGGCGACCGAGGAACTCGAACGCCGCCAGCCCGTAGCCGGCCGGTATCCCGAGCACGACGGCGATCAGCACGCCCGAGCCCGAGTAGAGCACCGAGTTCGCGAGCCAGGTGCCCGTCTGCCCGAGGAAGCCGGAGAACAGCACCTGCCAATTCAGCAGGACCTGGTGCAACGAGCCGAACCCGAAAGGCAGACCGAACTGCGATCCAGACCCCGTCCGCGTCGATTCGAGCAGTAGCCAGACGATCGGCAGCGCGAAGAAGAGCGCGGCAAAGCCGAGCGCGCCGAACATGATCAGCCGCCAGGCCCCCCGGACCAACAGGCGACGCGGCGAGGACGGTCGCGGGGTGATCGAGACGTCGAGCCTGACCGA
This sequence comes from uncultured Solirubrobacterales bacterium, assembly GCA_963709225.1. Taxonomy (GTDB): domain Bacteria; phylum Actinomycetota; class Thermoleophilia; order Solirubrobacterales; family Solirubrobacteraceae; genus Palsa-513. The sequence continues at coordinate 65,824 of CAVPVM010000004.1, read as the reverse complement.
GATGTGGACCGGTCGCATCTAGTCCGCCTTGAAGAGGCCTGCGCGAAACACGAGGAGCCCCGCGCATACGAGGGCGGCCACAAGCAGATCGATAGCGATCGCGGCGGCGTAGTTGAAGTTGTCGTATTGGAAAGCGAGGTAGGTCGCGAGTGTGTTCGGAGACCACAGCGGATCGACAAGCTTCTGGCTCGCCTGGCTGATCAGTTGGGGCTCAGCAAACAGCTGGGTCCCGCCGGCAAACGCGACGATCAGCATGTAGACGAGCCACTTCTTGATCATTGGCAGCTTGATGCGCAGCGCCGTCTGCAGGGGGCCCGCACCGTCGAGCGACGCGGCCTCCAACACCTCGTCGGGAACGTTCATCAGGGCCCCATGGATCACGAGGATCCAGCTGCCGGCACCGGTCCAGAACGCGATCAGCGCGTAAACGATTGGCAGGTTGCCGGAAGCCAGCGAGTCGCCCAGCGTCTTGAAGCCCAGCGCGTGGAGCACCAAATCCCACGGACTCAGTCCCGGCTGCAACATGAACAGCCAGACCAGCACGCTCGCCGACCCGGCGAAAGCCGCAGGCAGATAGAACAGGAAGCGCAACGGCGCGCTGACCCGCCGAGCAAGGGTGTGCATCACCAGCGACAGGCCGACGACGATCACGATCAGCGCCGTCAGCCAGACCAACATGAACTCGCCGACGTGCTCGAACGCCGGTACGAGGAAGCCTGTGTTGTACGTGTTGATGAAATTCGTCAGCCCGGTGAACGCGCCGCCGAACGACGTCAACGCGAGATCCAGCGCATACCCCGCCGGCCCGATGCCAACGAGCACCAGCAGCAGCGCGTAGCCCCCAACAAACAGATAGCCGGCCGATGACCGCCGGCGCGGGCTTTGAGATCCGGTTCGCGCCGCTCGGCGCCCGCGCCCGCGTGCAGTCGAGCGATCGGCCGGACCAGTGACCGTGAGCCCGTCTGTCGCGCGACTCCCCAGCCGGCGAACACCAGACATCTGATGAAACCTACACGAGGGCCGTGGACGCGCCCGCGGAAGGGCCTACCGGAGTGCCGTTCGACTTCGCGTCGTGTAATGCTTGCCCCGTGGTTTGTATTGCTGCCAGGGCCGCGATCTTGTCCGCGGGCGTGCTCGCGCCTCGCGCGAGGGGACTGGCCTGGGCGAGGTCGAGCCGGTGACGCTCGTGGCTTGCCGGTCCTTGCTGGATCGGATCGGCGGCCGCGACCTGGACACCCGGCTCCTTGTGGGCGACACGCCAGCAAACGAGGGGATCGCCGAAGCCGCCTCGCGGGAGCCACTGCCTGGACCGCGCCGATGACCGTGAGCCTTGACGCGCTGATCAACGGTCAACCGCAGCCGCGGCCGGCGCGACTCGGAACGGCCGTGCTTTCGACGATCATCGACAACATCGTCAACGGGTCCCTCCCGCCGGACTCGACGCTCCCGACCGAGCGGGAACTGTGCGCGGCATTCGGCGTCAGCCGCAGCGTCATTCGGGAGTCGGTCAAGGTACTCGAGGAGAAGGGTCTCGTCCGTGTGCGCCAGGGCCAGGGCACGACGGTGGCGGCTGCGGAGCAGTGGAACCTGCTGGACCCGCTCGTGCTCGAAGCATCCATTCGCTACGACGAGACGCTCAAGACCCTTGACGCCCTGGTTGACGTGCGCGTCGGGCTCGAGTCGCAGATGACGCGGCGTGCGGCTGTCGCGATGAGCGACACCCAGATCGGCGAGCTGCATTCGGCGCTGCTGGCCCTCGCGCTGCTGCTCGACAAGACCGAGGCCTACGCGCTTGCCGACACCGAGTACCACGACCTGATCCTTCGAGGCTCGGGAAACCAACTGGGCCGGTCGATCATTCGAGCGATCCATCCATTCGCCCGGGCCAGCATGCGCTACACGGGAACAACGACTGCCGAGGACTTGGCCTCGTCCCACCGCGGGCACATCAAGATCTACGAGCGACTCGCGGAGCGCGACGCCGACGGAGCCGCGGCCGCGATGCGCGAGCACATCCTGGGATCGTGGCTCGAGCGTCGGGCCCGCCACTCGGCCTAGTCCTCTCTGCGTGCGCCGTGAAACGGCGTATCACGACACATCTGGCAGGCCGGCGCAAAGGCATGCGCGCGGCGTAACACCGCCTTGACTGCGACCGGGGTCTCGCCTGCCTGCGACGATCTACGCGGTTGGGTCCAGCGCTTGGGATAGGCGCGGCAGCCTTCGCGGCGGTTCCCACTTGCATTCGCGCGTGCTCCTCTGACATCATACGTCTGGTCATCTACGGCGGGCTGAGCCCACCGTTTGCGGGAGCGATCGCGGGGAGGCGAATTTGCGCATCACAGAGGTAGAGACCTTCGATGTCTTCGAGCGCGGCGCAGAGCCTCCGTTCCTCTGGCGTGACGGTTTGCGGGGCAGCCCCCCCGATGGACAGGTCGGCGTGATTCGCCTGCGAACCGACGAGGGCGTTGATGGCGTGGCGATTGCGCCGCGACGGGGAAGCGGCCCGATCGTCGTCGACGCGTTCGAGCGCGTGCTCCGCAACGAGCTGATCGGTGCCGACCCGCTTCAACGCGAATGGCTCTGGCACCGCATCTGGGAGATCGACCGCACGGAGGAGCTCCCCATCTTCCTGCTCGGTCTCATCGACACGGCGCTATGGGACCTGGCCGGCCGCTACTACGGCGCGCCAACCTGGGAGGTGCTCGGCGGCTTCCGACGGGAGATCCCGGCGTACGCGTCGACATCCACGTTTTCCAGCATCGCCGAGTTCCTCGACGTCGCCACGCAATGCCTCGAGCTCGGCTACCCGGCGATCAAGCTCCATGCTTGGGGAGACGCGCGACGCGACGCGGAGCTGTGCACGGCGCTTCGCGACCATGTTGGTGACGACGTCCCGCTGATGTACGACGGGTCGGCCGCGTTCGACCTTCCTGACGCCGTGTATGTCGGCGATGCCCTCGCTGCTGCCGGGTACCTCTGGTACGAGGAGCCGATCCGCGAGTTCAGCATCACGTCGTACAAGTGGCTCGCCGAGCGGGTGCGCGTTCCACTGAACGTCGGCGAGACCTCCGACGGCGCCCACATGAACACCGCCGACTTCATTGCGAGCGGCTGCGCGAGTTTTGTGCGGACGAGCACCGAGCTACGCGGTGGGTTCACCGGCGCCATGCGGATCGCCCACCTCGCCGACGCGTTTCGCCTTCGCGCCGAACCGCACGGCCCCACCGTTTACGCGCGTCATCTGTGCATGGCGATCTCGAACTGCACCTATTACGAGTCGCTCGTCACCAGCAACCCGGTGGTCCGCGAGGAGGGCATCGACGCCAACGGGATGGTCGCGGCACCGACCGGCCCAGGGGTCGGTCTGATCGCGGGCCCCGAGTATCCCAAGGAGCTGGCGCCCTATGTCGTCGATCGGGCCGGAACGCCGGTCCCGGTCAGCATCGCCGGGGTCGCCACATGAGGCCTGTCGCACCGTTCGCTCAGCACAACTTCCACAGCAGCACGCCTTAACCATCATCAGAGGAGGAGAGAAGGTGTTTCACACTGTGAGTTCATCTATCGCGATGACGCTTCGGCGCACGCGCGAGCGCAGGCTTCGAACAGCGCTCATCGCATCCACCGTAATCGCTATCGCTGGCGGGACGGTCGCCGTCGTAGGCGTCGCCACCGCCGGCGCGAAGTCCAGCCCGCCGCTGATCGTCTGGATCGACACGGCTCGCGTCCCCTACGAGAAGGCCTACATGGCCGCGAATCCGCACGCCAACATCAAGTGGGTCCTCTACAACGGCAACGAGAACGGCACCGGCGTGCTGCAGTCGAAGTTCGCCCTGTGGAACCGCACCGGCTGGCCGTCGGACGCTCCGGACGTGATGTTCGACTCGCAGAACTACGACGCGGTCCAGCTCGGTTCGGCGCCGTACAACGACCTGCTCAACCTCAAGAGTTACGTCCCGGCGAAGGTCCTCAGCGGTTTCGCGGGCACGTCGATGAAAGCGGGCTGCACGACACCAAGCGGCCAGATCGTCTGCCTGCGCAATGACAGCGCGGCGGAAGTGCTATGGGTCGACCAGCCGCTGTGGAACGCCACGCTCGGGGCGAGCACGCCGATTCCGACCACCTGGGCGCAGTACCTTCAGGACGGGGCGACGCTGACCAAGGACTTCCCTGGCAAGGGCTACCTCATCGGGAGTGTCGGCGACGGGTTCAGCATCGACGACTACTTCCTGTGGGCCAATGAGTGCCCGCTGGACCAGGTCACCGGGAAGGGCACGATCGAAATCAACCCGAGCTCCCCCAACTGCACGACGATCATGAACGCGATCGATTCGTCGGGCGATGTAGGCAAGTCCCTCAGCGACACGAGCATCTTCTCGCTCGATGAAGATGACGTCGTCATGGCTCCTGGGGCTCTTTGGGAGGGTCTCGACGCGTTCGCGACCGGCGCCGCAAACACGCCGCCAAGCACCGATATGGTGGCCTACCCGCCGCTGACCGCGACCAACGGGGCCACCGTGACCGGTGACCTGGGTGGCGGTCTGTGGCTCGTTTCGAAGCACAGCCCGGATCCGAAGGCTGCCGCTGCGCTCGCGCAGTACATGGCGACGAGCCCGAAGATCCAGAACCCCAAGGTTGACGCGGGTCTTCCGCAGTACGTGCCGGATGAAGCGAGCTACCTCTCGTCGCTCTCGACCGTCTTCGGGAATCCGACCGAGACCGAGGCCTCGTGGAAGAAGGCAGCGGCAGAGGTATGGGACGGCTGGAGCCCGGTCCCGTGGAGCACCGACAACATCTGGGCATCGACTGACCTGTCGGCCATTACCGCGAGCCCGCCGGCGACGATGGCGTCCCAGCTCCTGCCCTATGCCGAGGCGTTGGCGAACCAGGCTCGCCTGGCCGGCTACACGGTCAAGAGCCCCGTTTCGGCCGTCAGTAGCCCGTAACCTCCAACAGCCAGTAAAAGCAGCGTAATCAGTGACTAGATGACGATTTCTTCGGCAACGGTTGTCCCCGACGAGCGCGCGAGCGTTCGCCGGGGGCGCCGGGCCGGGGGTCATCGTGGGGGCGCACCGGCCGGCACCTCGCGCAGAGCGGGCTACTTCTTCGTCGCCTTCTACGTGGGCCTCCTCCTCTGTATCGGCGTCGCGCCGGCTGTCTATGCGATCTCGCTGGCGCTCAGCACCTCGGGGGGCCTCGGTTTCGGGCACTTCGTCCAAACGTTCAACTTCTTCGAGTTCGCGCCCGCCTTCGAGCACGTCTTCGAGTTCGAGGGGATCTGGCTGGCCAGTCAAACCTTCTTCGTCGTGCTGCTGGCGCTTATGGTGCACACGCTGAAGCGCCGGGTCAGCAGCGCGTTTCGTTTCATCTTCTATCTCCCCGGGGCGATGGCGGGCTCGGCGAGCGCGATCGTCTGGCTCTTCATGTTCACCCCGGCCACGAGTCCGTGGGCGTTCATATTGCACGGGCTTGGCTACCAGGTTCTGCCGAACACTGTCTCACCGGGCAACCTACCGATGATCTTCGCGATCATGGCCTTCTTCACGGGCGCCGGGGGATGGATCGTGATCATGTACGGCGCGCTGAACAACATCCCCGACGAACTGATCGAGGCGGCCCAGCTCGACGGGTCGAGCGCGATTCAGACCGCGCTCCGAATCAAGCTCCCCCTGATCCGCAAGTGGATCGTGTACATGCTCGTGCTCTCCTTTGCGGCCGGGTCGCAGCTGTTCGTCGAGCCCCAGATCCTGGCCGTGGCGACAAACGGCGCGGTGCCCCCACAGTGGTCGCCGAATCAGCTCGCCTACTACCTGGCGTTCCAGCAAAGCAACTTCAACAACGCTGCCGCGGTGTCGGTTGATCTGCTCGTGATCGGCCTGATCGTTGCGGTGCTGCTGGTCTGGCGCGGAAGGCTGTTCTCGGTCGACTGATGCTCGCGCGACGCTACGCATTCGTCTTCCTCGGACTGCTCGTCCTGCTCCTGTTCGCGGCCTTCTTCGGCGTGCCGATTCTGTGGCTGCTCCTCGCGCCCACAAAGACGGATTCCCAACTCGCGCATGAATCTCCGTTTGCGTTCGGCAGTCTCGCCACGTTTGGCCACACTTTCCACAAGGTCATCAACTACGAGGGCCAGCTGATGCTGACCTGGCTCAAGAACTCTGCGATCTACTCGTTCGGTGGTACGGCGCTGGCTCTGCTGGCAGCCATTCCGGCGGGCTACGGTCTCGCGTTGACGCAGTTCATCGGCCGTCGCACACTGCTCGGCATCACGCTCGTCGTGATGGTCCTGCCGTCCACCGCGCTCGTGTTGCCGCTGTTTCTCGAGGCCAGTGCCGTCAACCTGGTCGGGACTGTCTGGTCGGTGATCCTGCCGTTCGCGTTCTTCCCGTTCGGCGTCTATCTCGCGTATATCTACTTCTCGTCCACGATTCCAAAGGATCTGCTCGCGGCAGCGCGGATCGACGGAGCCAGCGAATGGGGCGTATTCCGGCATGTGGCGCTGCCGCTCGCGCGGCCGATCGTCGCGCTCGTCGCGTTCTTCGCCTTCGTGGCGGACTGGACCAACTACTACCTGCCGTTCGTGATGACCTACACCAACTCGCAGTACCCGGTCTCGATCGGCCTGCAGATCCTGATCGGCTCAGCCCCCATCTTCAGCCCCGGAACGCCGGGAGCTGCCAACTCAGAGATCTTCCGGCCCGACCTCGCGATGGCCACGCTCATCGCAATCCTGCCGATCCTGATCATTTTCCTGTTCGCGCAGCGCATGCTGGTCAAGGGCATGCTCGCCGGCTCGACGAAGGAGTAGCACGTGCGCAGCCGATCGATGCGAAGCTCCATTGGCAGACCTAGCGACGGTATTGGCACGCCAAGCAATCCCTGGGCAGCAGCCCGAGAGGTGAGTGTTCGATGACGAAGCCCGATGACCGCCGTCAACAGCCGGTACCCGAACGCTTCCTGGTCACCGGAGCCTACGGATGCATCGGCGCGTGGACGGTGCGCCAGCTGCTTCGCGAGGGCGTCGACGTGATCGGTGTCGACGCCAGTGACGACGACCACCGCGTGCGCGAGTTGCTCGGCGATGGTGAGGTTGCGACCGCCCGGTTTCTCAAGGCGGACGTGTCAGATCCGGCGCGGCTTGCGGACCTGTTCGCCCTCGAGCCGACGCACGTGATCCATCTTGCCGCGCTTCAGGTACCGGGCTGCCGCGAGAACCCGGTGCTCGGAGCGCACGTCAACGTCGTTGGCACGGTTGCGCTGTTCGCCGCAGCGCTCGCGCACGGCCTGTCGTCGCCGATCGTGTACGCGAGCTCGGTCGCGGCGTTCGACGCAGCTGACGGTGGCGGCCGGATCCCGACGCACCCGAGCGGCCACCCTGAGACGCATTACGGCGTGTTCAAGGTCGCGAACGAAGGGACGGCGCGAGTCTTTGCGCTCGAGAACTCGCTCTCGAGCATCGGGCTACGACCATCCGTCGTCTACGGCGCCGGCCGCGACAGCGGGCTCACCTCGGCCACCACCGCTGCGATGCGCGCTGCGGCCCAAGGCCACGACTACACGATCCCGTTTGGCGGCAGCTGCGAGATGCAATTCGCGCCTGACGTGGCAGCCGCATTCATCGCCGCCGCCAGAGCGCCGTTCACGGGCGCCGCGGTCCTCAACATCCCGGGGACCACGGTGGCGATCGGGGAGTTGGTCGCCGAAATCGAGCGCGTGGTTCCCGAATCCGTGGGCCGCATCCAATTCGAGGGGTCGCCGCTGCCGTTCCCGGAAGCGCTCGATTCGAGCGAGTTCAATTCGGTCGTGAACGCGCCAGGCGTGACGCCGCTCGGCGAGGGCGTGGCCGACACGGTCGCGCACTTTCGCCGCTCAGCGGATCAGGCCACCGCCGGCCGAGACACACAAACCGCCGCTGGAATACAGCCTGCGTGACATGGCCGCTGTACCAGTCAGCTCGAAAGGACCCGCATGGCTACCGTGACCTACAAGAACGCCTCCCGGCTCTACCCGAAGTCGCAGCGGAAAGCCGTTGACGGGCTGAACCTGGAGATCGGCGATGGCGAGTTTGTCGTGCTGGTCGGGCCTTCGGGGTGCGGGAAGACGACGAGCCTGCGGATGCTCGCCGGCCTTGAGAACGTCGATGAAGGTGAGATCTGGATCGATGACCGCAATGTGGTGAACCTTCCGCCGCGCAGCCGTGACATTGCGATGGTGTTCCAGAACTACGCCCTCTACCCGCACATGAACGTGGCCCAGAACATGGGGTTTGCGTTGAAGATCGCCAAGGTGAAGAAGTCGGAGATCACCGCGCGTGTTCTGGAGGCGGCGACCATCCTCGACCTCCAGGACTACCTGCAGCGCAAACCGGGCCAACTCTCGGGCGGGCAGCGCCAGCGTGTTGCGATGGGGCGTGCAATCGTCCGCCAGCCGCGCGTGTTCCTGATGGACGAGCCGCTTTCGAATCTCGACGCGAAGCTGCGCGTTGCGACTCGCTCCCAGATCCACGCGCTGCAGCGCCGGCTTGCCGTCACGACGATCTATGTGACTCACGACCAGGTCGAGGCGATGACGATGGGTGATCGCGTCGCGGTGATGAAGGACGGCGTGCTGCAGCAGGTGGACGTGCCGCGGAAGCTTTACGACTCGCCGGTGAATGCGTTCGTCGCCGGGTTCATAGGCTCGCCGGCGATGAACCTGATGCAAGGCACAATGACTGCCGACGGGGTCATGATCGGCTCGACCGTGCTCCCGGTGCCGCGCGATCTTCAGAAGGCGGCCGGGACCGGCACGGTCACCGTCGGGTTGCGGCCGGAGGCGCTCGAGATCGCCGGCAACGGCGGCGGAATCCCAGTCGTCGTCAACCTCGTGGAGGAGCTCGGTGCCGAGGCCTACGTGTACGCGCAGCTGGCCGAGCATGCTGGTGTGGCCGCGGTCACGAGGACGCCTGACGTGATCGTGCGAGTAGACCCCAACAGCGCTCCCAAAAGCGGCGCCACGATCGCGCTGCACGCCAAGGAGGATTCGATGCTCCTCTTCGACTCCGAATCGGGAGCGCGGATCACGGGATGAGCCCGTCCGGTTCAGATCAAGCACCGGCACCAGCGGAAGCCGCTGTGACGCTCGCGACCCGACCCGTTCGGCGGTGTCCCCTCCGGTTGACGGAACTCTCGCTGGGCTGCGCTCAGCTTGGCAACCTCTACCGGGCGATCCCGGACACGCAGGCCTACGCGACGGTCGACGCCGCCTGGGAACAGGACATTCGCTACTTCGACACCGCACCCCACTACGGGCTCGGACTCTCGGAGCGTCGCCTTGGGTCGGCCCTCACCGGGCGGGCCCGCAGCGACTACGTCGTGTCGACGAAGGTCGGCCGCCGACTGGAGCCGCTGAGTCCGCCGGGGCAAATCGACGATGGGGGCTTCGAGGTGCCGGCAACCCATCGGCGCGTCTGGGACTTCAGTCGCGACGGCGTTCTGCGGTCGCTGGAGGAGAGCCTTCAGCGACTCGGCTTGGACAGCGTTGACATCGTCTATCTCCACGACCCCGACGGGCATCGACGCGAAGTCTTGGCCACCGCCTACCCGGCACTGGAGGAACTGCGCGGGCAGGGTGTCGTCTCGGCAATCGGCGCGGGCATGAACCAGGCTGAGATGTTGGCGGACTTCGCACGCCACACCGACATGGACGTGCTCATGCTCGCGGGCCGCTACACCCTGCTCGAGCAGTCGGCGCTCGACGACCTGCTGCCCGTCTGCCAACAGCGCGGCATCGGGATCGTCGCGGCGGGCGTCTTCAACAGTGGCCTGCTCGCACGCCGTACACCCCTGGGCGACGCCAAGTACGACTACGACGATGCCCCAGAGGCACTCGTGCTGCGCGCGCGTCGCATGGCGGAGATCTGCGAGCGTCACGGCACCTCGCTCCCCGCAGCCGCCTTGGCGTTCCCTCTGGCGCATCCGGCCGTTCTCAGCGTGTGCGTCGGTGCACGCTCGCCCGAGCAGGTCGAGCGCAACGCCGACCTGTACCGATCGGGCGTGCCCGCCACCGTTTGGTCTGAGCTGCAGGAGCAAGGCCTCCTGCGTCCCGATGCGCCGGTCCCGGTTGCGTGACACGCGAACGTCCACGGGTCGAGGCGGAAGGTCACCCGAGCGCAAACGGCGTGGGCCCGCAAGAGCGCACGCCCACCGACGCCGCCATGTCGGTGGACGAACGCCCCGACCCCGCTGCGCTGCGCCGGAGTGCGCGCGAGCAGTTGCCGGCCGGTGTCGAGCGAGCCCCGGCCCGTTCGCATTTTCGCGCGATGGGCATCGACCCGAGCCGTCTCCGCGGTGCGATCGTCGGAATAGCGTCGACCTGGACCGCAACGATGCCCTGCAACCAGGGCCAGCTGGAGCTGTCCGCTCAGGTTGCTGACGCGGTGACCGCGGCCGGCGGCGTGCCGCTCGCTTTCAACACGATCGCCGTTTCCGACAACCAGTCGCAGGCGACGCCCGGGATGCGCGCCTCGTTGATATCGCGCGAGGTCATCGCGGATTCGATCGAGCTGATGGTGCACGCACACGACTTCGACTCACTCGTCTGCATCGTTGGCTGTGACAAGACCGTGCCGGCCGCGCTGATGGCACTGGCACGCGTCGACAAGCCCGCGATCGTCCTCTACAGCGGACCCATGCGGGCCGGGCGCTGGCGTGGCGAGCCGGTCACGATCCAGGATGTCTGGGAGGGCGTTGCCGCCCACGATCGAGGCGCGCTGACGCGAGAGGAGCTCGACGGGCTTGAACGCGGCGCGTGTCCGGGCATCGGGACCTGCGCCGGACACTTCACCGCAAACACGATGGCGATTGCACTCGACTGCCTCGGAATTGCGCTGCTCGGCGATGGCCTGATCGCCGCCGCCGACACCGCCGAGAAGGCGCTCGCCGCCGCCCGCGCCGGCGAGCTCGCCGTGTCGCTGGCCGCCGGCGATCGCAGCGCGCGTGACTTCATGGACCGCAGAGCGCTGCTGAACGCCATGGCCGGCATCGTCGCGACGGGCGGCTCCACGAACGGCGTGCTGCACCTGCTCGCGATCGCTCACGAGGCCGGCGTCTCGCTGACGCTCGACGAACTGACAGCGGTCGCCGCGCGCACACCAGTGATCGCGAGCCTGCTGCCCGCAGGCCGCTGGGCTGCCGAGGACCTCCATCGCGTCGGCGGCCCGGCCGTCGTCATCGCCGAGCTGATCCGCGCCGGCCTGTTCGACGGATCGGCTCCTTCGATCGAGGGTGCCACGATCGCCGAGGCGACCGCGAGCGCGGCGGCGCCCGACGGCGCCGTGATCGTTTCCGCCGACCGCCCGTTCAAGCGCAGCGGGGCGCTGCACAGCCTGCGCGGAAACCTTGCTCCGGACGGCAGCCTCGTCAAGCTCGCCGGCACGCAGCGCACCCGACAGGCCGGCCCCGCACGCGTCTTCGACAGCGAGGAGGCCTGTACGCGCGCGGTACGCGCGGGCGCCATCGCTCCCGGCGATGTGCTGGTCGTTCGCTATGAGGGCCCCGCGGGCGGGCCGGGAATGCGCGAGATGTTGAGCGTGACGGCCTCGGTCGTCGGTGCCGGGCTCGGCGAGTCAGTCGCGCTGGTGACGGACGGACGCTTCTCGGGCGCGACGCGCGGGCTGATGGTGGGCCACGTCGCCCCGGAGGCCGCGCGTGGCGGACCGCTTGCGGCCCTGCGCGACGGCGACACAATCGTGATCGACGTACTCGGCGGCACACTCGACGTCGAACTTTCGAGCGAACAGCTCGCCGAGCGAATGGCGGCGTGGGAACCGCCACCACCGTTGTACGACTTTGGCGTCTTTGCCCGCTACCGCGCGTGCGTCGGCTCAGCCTCGACGGGCGCCGTCCTGAGCGCCCACCCCTCCAGCGCTCGCGCGTGCTGACGGCGACCTGAGTTGCTTGCGCTGCTCGCCACGCCCGGCTTCGCCGACACGGCGCACGTCGACGACGTTCCAACGGTTCTAGCGGGCGACGGCGGCGTGCTGGTTCGCACGATCGAGGTCGGCGTCTGCGGCACCGACCGCGAGATATCGATGGGTTTGTTCGGTACAGCGCCGCCCGGGCGTGACCGCCTGGTGCTGGGCCACGAGTTCCTCGGCAGGGTCGCGCACGAAGGCCACGGATTCGCCAAGGGCGATCTCGTCACAGCCACGGTGCGACGCTCCTGCGGTCGGTGCGCCGCGTGCCTGGACGGCTCGCCGGACTCGTGCGACACCGGCGAATATCTCGAACGTGGCATCACCGCCCTCGATGGCTTCGCCAGCGAGTTCGTCGTCGAAGACCCAGCCAACCTGGTGCGCGTGCCGGCATCGCTCGGACGGCTGGGCGTGCTCGCCGAACCGGCGTCGATCTGCGCGCGCGGCCTGCGTCACGCCCAGCTGATCGGTTCGCGACAGCCATGGGCGCCGACACGCACCCTTGTCATCGGGACAGGCGCCATCGGCATGCTCGCCACCTTCCTGCTCCGTCTGCGCGGTGACGAGGTGTGGACTGCAGGCCGCCGCCCGCGCGGATCGGACAAGGCCGAGCTCATCGACGTCATCGGAGCCCGTTACGTCTGCGACGCCGAGTCGCCGGTGGCGGCGCTTGCCGAGGATGTCGGAGGCTTCGACCTGGTCGTCGAGGCGACGGGCGACGCGCACGTCATGCTCGGGACGCTGGCGCTGTTGCGCCGAAACGGCGTTGCGTGCCTGCTCGGCCTCGACGGTCGCGTGCAGCACGTCACGCTCCACGGCCAGGTCATCGGCCACGACACGGTGCTGCAAAACCGCGCGATCTTCGGAAGCGTCAACGCCGCGCGCGTCGACTGGCTCGCCGCGATCGACCAGCTTGACCGAGCAAATGCCCGCTGGCCCGACGCGCTCGAGGCGTGCGTCGGCCTCCGTGTTCCGCTCGAGCGTTTCTCTGAGGCCTTCGCCTTCGGCGGAGTGAAGGCCACCCTGCAGGTCGGCGACCCGTGATCGACGAGTTCGTCGCGGTGGCATGCTCCGACGTCGTCGCCGAGCACGGGGAGGGCGTGGTCTGGGACCACGTGCGCCGGGAGCTCCTCTGGGTCGACGTCGTCGCAGGGCGCCTCCACCGCGGTCACCCCGGCCCGGGGGGGATCGAGTACATCGGAGCCTTCCAGCTCGGCTGTCCGCTTGGTGCCGTCGCCCCCGCGCAGGACGGCGGCTGGATCGCCGCCGCTGGTCCGGGGTTCGCCCGGCTCGCGCCGGACGGAGCAGTGACCTGGGTCGCGCGGCCCGCCGAGGGGCGGCCGGAGCTGCGCATGAACGACGGCGCTTGCGACCCCGGCGGGCGCTTCTGGGCGGGCACGATGGCGTACGCAGAGACGCCGGGCGCCGGCACTCTGTACCGCCTCGATCCGGACGGCACGACCACCGCGATGGTGTCCGGCACGACGATCTCCAACGGGCTCGGATGGAGCCTGGACGGCTGCACACTCTGGTTTGCCGACAGCGGGGACGCAACGGTTGACGCGTTCGACTTCGACCTGCGGACCGCCGGCATCTGCGGACGGCGGACGGTCGTCGAGTTCGACCCGCGCGACGGGGTTCCCGATGGGCTGGTCATCGACGCGCAGGACCATCTGTGGGTGGCGATCTGGGACGGCGGCGAGGTTCGGCGCTACAGCCCCGACGGCGAGCTGGTCGCGCGCGTACGACTTCCGGTCTCGCGCCCCACGAGCTGCTGCTTCGGCGGTCCCGACCTGAACACGCTATTCATCTCGACGGCTCGTACAGGTCTGCGCGACAAAGCACTCCAAAACGAGCCCGACGCCGGGCGGGTCTTCTGCGCCCAAACCGGAGTCGGCGGCGTCGCCCAGCCACCCTTTGCCACCCGACTACCACCGAGGTCTCCCTGATCATGCGCATCTTCCGAGTAGCGATCGATGGACGTGCGGCCCTGGCCCGTGAAGTCAACGGACGCCTCGTCGCGCTCGCCGGCGTTCCAGACGATCTGTCCGAGCTGGCCGCGTCACTGCCGTTCGACCCGGGAGCGGCGCCCGCCGGCGCCGATCTTGGCCCCCCCGACCAGGCTGACCTGCTCGCGCCGATCGCCCCGCGCAAGGTCGTCGCGATAGGTCTCAACTACCGGGACCACATCGACGAGACCGGCATGGAGGCCCCGAAACGGCCGCTCGTGTTCGCCAAGTTCCCCTCCAGCATCATCGGCCCGGGCGATGCGATCGTGATCGATCGGGCGGTCACCGAGCGCGTCGACTGGGAGGTCGAGCTGGCCGTCGTGGTGGGGCGAACGATGAAGCGCGTGGCCGAAGCCGACGCCCTCGGCTTCGTCGCCGCCTACACCGCGGCGAACGATGTCTCGGCGCGCGACGTTCAGTCCGGCGACGGGCAGTGGGTGCGCGCCAAGAGCCTTGACACGTTCTGCCCGCTCGGGCCGTGTCTGGTCACGGCTGACGAGTTCGGCGACCCGCAGGCCAAGAAACTGTGGACCCGTGTCAACGGCGAGACGATGCAGGACTCGAGCACGGCCGAGATGGTCTTCGACATCGCTCAGCTGCTGGCGTTCTGCTCTGGCAGCTTCACACTCGACCCCGGCGATGTGGTGCTCACGGGAACGCCGTGGGGCTGCGGTGAGTTCATGTCGCCGCCCCGGTCGTTGCAGGACGGTGACATCGTCGCAACCGAGGTCGAGGGTATTGGCACGATCGTGAGCCCGGTCCGAGACGTCGGGCCGGCATGAGCGGAGCACCTCAGCGTTCAGCCGTGCCCGACGTGACCGGGCCCTCGACGCGGCTCCTGGACGCGCTGTCCGGCGCCGGCGCGCTCGTCACCGACCCGGAGATTCTGGCGTCCTACCGCCATGACCGGGCAGCGCCCGGCTTGCTCAGCGCCGGCAACCCGCTGGTGATGGTGCGCCCGCGGAGCGTGGAGCAGGTTCAGGCCGCGGTACGAGCCGCCACCTCTCTGGCGGTGCCGATCGTCGCCCGCGGAGCGGGCTCGGGGCTGAGTGGGGGGGCGAACGCGATCGACGGCTGCATGATCCTCTCGCTGGAGGGGATGAGCACCATCCTCGAGATCGACGCCGACGGCCTCACCGCCACCGTCGAGGCTGGGGTGCTCAACTCGACACTCCAGGCGGCCGCCGCCGGCGACGGCCTGTTTTACGCGCCGGATCCGGCCAGCTACGAGTTCTCGACGATAGGCGGCAACGTGGCCACCAACGCCGGCGGGCTGTGCTGCGTCAAGTACGGGGTGACCCGTGACGCGTTGCTTGCCCTTCAGGTCGTGTTGGCCGACGGCCGCGCGGTTGCCCTGGGTCACGCCACGCGCAAAGACGTTGCGGGCTACGACCTCGTCGGCCTGATGTGCGGCTCGGAAGGGACGCTCGGCATAGTCACCGCTGCGACCGTGCGCCTGCTCCCACTGCCGCCCCCTGCCCACACACTCGCAGCGAGCTTTCAACGCCTCGACGACGCCGGCCAGGCCGTCGCTCGGATCTGCCGGCGCCACCGCCCCTCGATGCTGGAGCTCATGGACCAAGCGACGATCCGCGCCGTCGAGGAGCTCGCCCCGATGGAACTCGACCTGGAGGCCGAAGCGATGCTGTTTGCACGCTCCGACGCGGGCCGCCTGGAGGGCGCCGAGGAGATAGCCGCCATGGCCGGGCTCTGCGAACAGGCCGGGGCCAGCATCGTCGTGACGACCGACGACCAGGGAGAGGGCCGCGCGCTGCTGGCCGCGCGACGGCTGGCGTTCGCGGCACTGGAGCGGTGCGGCACCACGCTCCTCGACGATGTCGCCGTGCCGCTGCCGGCGATCCCGGCGCTGCTGCGCGGCATTGAGGCCATCGGCCGCGAGCACGACGTGCTGATCGCGACCTTCGGTCACGCCGGCGACGGCAACATGCATCCCACGGTTGTCTACGACAGCAGTGACCCATCGGCGGTCTCGCGTGCCCGCGGCGCGTTCGACGCCATCCTCGCTCTGGCCGGCGACCTGGGCGGGTCGGTCACCGGCGAACATGGCGTCGGTCTGCTGAAACGCGGCGCCGCGCAGACCGCGCTCGCAGGCACGCTCGAGCTGCAGCGCGCGATCAAGCGCGCGTTCGATCCGCACGACCTGCTGAACCCGGGTAAGGGCCACACCTGACACGGGCGGCGCGGCGCGCCGCTCCGCTCCTCGGCTCACTCGCAGCCGACGCCGCACACTGTCGAGGAGGGTCCGCACGAAGAGGTTGAGGCCGACAGCTTCCCGGCACCGTGCGTGAAGGGCCGCGGTCGCCTTCGCGGCCCGTAAACGTCGGCCCCGCCTCGCGCCACACGATCGATGAGGACGAACCGCACGTGCCTCGCTAGCAGCCCCGCCGCGGCGACCGTGCGGGCCGAATCCGCGGCGCGCCACAATTGTCACTCGTGTGGACCGGATACAGATCCGGGCTGTCGTGCGATATCCAGGTGAATGTTGAGCTCCGGTGGCGCTTGCGACAGGCGTAGTGACGCTGTCCTGCTCCGTGAGGCGAGCCGCAACCCGGCCGCCTTCACAGAGCTGTACCTGCGCCACGTCGAAGCCGTCCACGGCTGGTTGCGGCGGCGGATCGAGTGGGCGGCCAGCGACCTGACGGCGGAGACGTTCGCGCGCGCGTGGCTGGACCGCGGCCGCTTCCGTGATGAGCGAAACGGTTCGGCGTTCCCGTGGCTGCTCGGCATCGCCGCCAACCTGCTGGCCGACGCAGCGCGCCACGACCGGATCGAGACCCGTGCGCGTGAGCGCCTTGGGCTGCCGCTCGACCTGGCGCAGGAGGACGGCTACGCCGAGATCGAGCAGCGGCTGTCGCCGCGCGTGGCGCTGGCGAAGCACCTCGAATCGCTGGCGCCAGGCGAGCGCGAGGCGCTGGAGCTTCGCATCGTCAACGAGCTGTCCTATGAGGAGGTGGCGGCGCGGCTGGCGATCCGGCCCGCCGCCGCCCGTCTGAGGGTGTCGCGCGCGTTGCGACGCCTCGCTGTGTCCGTCCCCAAGGAGGAATCGTGAACGACAACCTGCCACCGAGTCTCAATCGGTTCGGGGCGGAGCTCGAGCAGGCGATCCGCCGCGAGCTTGGCTCCCGCCGCGACCACCGTCTGCTGCGCCTGCTGCGCGCGCGGCCACGGCTGCTCGCCGGCACCACGGTCGGTGCCGCCGCGACCGGCGCGCTGCTCGCGATCGTCCTCAGCGCGGCGGGTAGCTCGCCGGCGTTCGCCGTCGCACGAAACCGAGACGGCAGCTACACCGTGACGCTTCGGTCACTCAGCGCGATTCCGGCCGCGAACCGGAAGCTGTCTCAGCTCGGCCTGCGCACGGTGCTCGTTCAGAACGCCGCCAAATGTCCCGCCCCGAAGCATCCTGTCCCGGTTCCGGTGCCGCCCCCACCGCTGCGTGTGCTGATTCCAGCGCCGCGCCCACCGCTGCGCCACCGGATTCCCGTCCCGACTCCCGGTCCGATTCCGCCTCACATCCGGATCACGGTGTGCGATCCGCCGCCCCTCCCCGGCAGCAGCTGACGCCCCGCCGCGCCCCACGGCGGCCGGCAGCGTCAAGCGGCCGGCCCTGCCCGTGGCGCGCCCTCCTCAGCAGATGCGACCGCGCGCGCCTCGGCACGGCGTACAAGAGCAGGACGACGAGGCCGTGCCACGAATGGCACCTGAGCGTTCGAGTCGCCTCTCCGGCCCGAGTTGGCGCTACTCGGTCTGGCGGCCCAACGACGCCACGAAGCGCTCGATGCGACGGCGCTCCGTCTCGGGTAGCGCCCCACCGGCCTGAACCAGCAGCGTCATCGGACCGCGGTCGTGCGCCCAGACCCGCACCGCTTCGCTGAAGGCATCTGCCACCCACACGAGGGGCAATCTGGCGGCGTGCTGTTTCACCGTCTGCTCCCGCGCCTCCGCCGTCGCCTCGCTCCGGAGCACCTGCATGCTCACCAGCCCGAGCTCATGCGCGACAGCGTTGATCGTGTCGAGCCCGCCGTCGTCGATCAGCAGGGCAATCTCACCCTGGGACAGGATCATCCTTGCCCAACCCTCCGGCGCGCCCTCGAGCGCCGCAGCGCCGCACACCAGTCGAAAGATCGGGCTTCCCACGGCCGGGACGTTAGCGAGTGATCGGCGACTCGCGGCCGAAGGCGTACGTGCCCCAGTTCGCCACACCGCGCAGCTGCGCTCGAAGCCACCGACCGCCAGCCCCGCCCACCTCGCCCACCCGCCCGCTCGCTGGCGACCAACCTCACGTCCACGCGCGCACACGAGGCTTCGGGGACAGAGGACCTGGGACTGCTCGCGGCCGAATCGGCGGCTCGCTAGCATGCACCGAACCCATCCCAGGGCGAGAACAGTTTGAGCGAAAAAGTGTTCACCTCGAGCAGCGAAGCGCGTGGCAGCGACCACCCGGCGGGCGGCGCAGGCGCCCCGCCCGCGGCGGAGCCGGCGCGCGCGGTCCGAGAGCCATGAACCACCTGCTTCGCTCGAGTGCGCCGGTCAGTGATGCGGGCTGGGGCGTGCTCGACCGCGAAGCGAAGGAGCGTGTGGTTCCGGCGCTCGCAGCTCGCAGGCTCGTCGATTTCGCGGGGCCGTTGGGCTGGGAGCATTCTGCGACGAATCTCGGGCGTACCAGCCCGCTGGCCGCGACGCCGTGCGACGGGGTCTTCGGGCTCAAGCGGCGGGTGCTGCCGCTGGTCGAGTTGCGCGCGGACTTCGAGCTCTCGCGTGACGAGCTGCGCGACATCGATCGCGGCGCCGATGACAGCGACCTCGGTCCGCTCGACCGGGCAGCACACCAGATCGCGGTGGCCGAGAACATCGCCGTGTTTCATGGCTGGGACGACGCGATCACCGGCATCAGCGAAGCCTCGCCGCACGAACAGCCGCAGCTCGGCACCGCCGCCGAGCAATACCCCGCGGTGGTCGCGGGGGCCGTGGAGCGCCTGCTGTCCAGCGGCGTAGCCGGCCCCTACGGTCTGGCACTCGGCCGCGACCCCTACCGGCTGGTCGTGCAGACCGCCGAGCACGGCGGTTACCCGCTGCTCGAGCACCTGCACAAGATCGTCGACGGCCCGATCCTCTGGGCCCCGGGCGTCAACGGCGCGGTCGTGCTCAGCCAGCGCGGCGGGGACTTCGTCTTCGAGTCCGGCCAGGACATCTCGATCGGCTACGACTCACACGACGGCGACGTGGTGCGCCTGTATCTCCAGCAGAGCTTCAGCTTCCACGTCGCCACGCCCGAGGCAGCCGTAGCACTCAAGCCGTAACGCGCGATGGCGGGATCCGAGCCGCAAGCCGTCCTGACCCCGCTGACCGAGGCCGCGATCTTCCTCGTGGCGACGGTCAACGACGGCGCCGAGGACGCGGTGCGCGATCTGCTCGCCGACACCAGCGGCCTGAAGCGATCGGTCGGTTTCCGGATCCCGGAGGGTGAGCTGACCTGCGTCGTCGGAGTGGGATCCGACCTGTGGGACCGCCTGTTCGGCGCGCCGCGGCCGGCCGCGCTGCACCCGTTTCGCGAGCTCGCAGGAACGCGGCACACCGCGGTCGCGACCCCCGGCGACCTGCTGTTTCATATACGCGCCCACCGCCTCGATCTGTGCTTCGAGCTGGCTCAACGAATATGCACGCGGCTGACCGGGTATGCGCGGGTCATCGACGAGGTGCACGGCTTCCGGTCTTTCGATGAGCGCGATCTGCTCGGGTTCGTCGACGGCACCGAGAACCCCGACGGCGAGGCTGCGCTCGCCGCGGTCGCGATCGGCGAGGAGGACGCGCAGTTCGCCGGCGGCAGCTACGTGATCGTGCAGAAATACCTTCACGACCTCGACACCTGGGACGCGCTCGCGGTCGAGGAGCAGGAGCGGGTCGTCGGCCGGACGAAGCTCAGCGACATCGAGCTGCCGGACGAGATCAAGCCCGCCAACTCGCACGTCGCGCTCAACACGATCGTCGGCCCAGACGGCGAACAGCGACAGATCATGCGCTTCAACATGCCGTTCGGACGCGTCGGCGCAGGCGAGTTCGGCACGTACTTCATCGGCTACGCCAGCAGCCCGGAGGTGATCGAGCAGATGCTGACAAACATGTTCATCGGCAAACCACCCGGCAACACCGACCGCATCCTCGACTTCTCCACGGCGCTCACCGGCAACCTCTTCTTCGTGCCCTCGGGCGACTTCCTCGACAGCCCGCCCGCGGGCCGCTCCGCACCCACCCACGGCGAGGTGGAGGGGCTCCTCGCCCCCGACCCCGTGGAGGACGGCTCGCTTGGCATCGGCGGCCTCAAGAAGGCTCCGCGGTAACCGTGTCGGGCGTGCTGCGCCCAACGTCCGCGAGGGCCCGTGGCCGTGATCGAAGGAGTGGCCGATGAGCGGGTCGACATTCGTGATCGTTGGCGCGAGTCTCGCCGGAGCGAAGGCGGCGGAGGAACTCCGCAGCCAGGGTTTTGACGGGCGGGTCCTACTGCTTGGCGCGGAGTCCGAGCGCCCCTACGAGCGACCTCCTCTTACCAAGGACTACCTGCGCGGGGAGTCTGAGCGCGAGCAGGCCTACGTTCACGCAGCCAGCTTCTACGCCGAGAACGAGATCGAGCTCGAGACGGGAACCGCGGTGACACAGATCGATCCGGCCAGCCGGCGGGTGACCCTCGCTGACGGTCGCGCGATCGAGTTTGACCGGCTGCTCCTGACAACCGGCGCCGAGCCGCGGCGCATCCCCGTCGACGGCGCGACGCTCGACGGGGTGCATTACCTGCGCACGCTCGCCGATTGCGACGTGCTGCGCGAGCTGCTGACCGCGGGCGGCCACGCGGTGGTCGTTGGTGCGGGCTGGATTGGCAGCGAGTTCGCCGCGTCGGCCCGCCAGCGCGGCCTGGAGGTGACCGTCGTCGACCCGCTGGAGCTGCCCAACGAGCGGCTCTTCGGCGCCGAGATCGGGACCTTCTATCGCGACGTCCACACCAGCCACGGCGTCGAGATGGTGCTCGGCGAGGGCGTCGAAGCGCTGCTTGGCGATACCGCGGTGAAGGCTGTGCGCACCGCCGGCGGGCGCGAGATCGCCTGCGATTTCGTCGTCGTCGGGATAGGGGTAGAGCCCCGCGTGCAGCTTGCGCAGGCCGCCGGTTTGGATGTCGACAACGGCATCCTCGTCAGCGAAGCGCTCGAGACCTCCGCACCGACAGTCTTTGCGGCCGGCGATGCCGCACACGCGCTGCACCCGTTCTACGGCGCGCGGATCCGGCTCGAGCACTGGGCGAACGCGCTCAACCAGGGGCCGGCGGCGGCGCGTTCGATGCTCGGCCAAGCGACCAGCTACGACCGGATCCCCTACTTCTTCTCAGACCAGTACGACGTCGGCATGGAGTACGCGGGCTACGCACCGAAGTGGGATGAGATCGTCTTTCGCGGCGAGCGCGACAGCGGCAAGTTCATCGCGTTCTACCTGAAGAATCAGCGCGTCATCGCCGGCATGAACGTCAACGTCTGGGACGTCAACGAGCAGATCCAGGCGCTGATTCGCTCACGCAAGCCGATCCCGCGGGCTGCGCTCAGCGACGCCGACACGCCGCTGGAAACGCTGGTCGAGCAGTCGTTCGCGTGACAGGACTCGCGACGCCACACGGGCTCGGCAGGAGCGCCGACCCACGGCTCGCCACCGGACGACAGACCACCAAACGTTCCACGCGATCCCCGGGCGCGATGCATCGCCGCACCTAGCTCCGCGTCGCCACCCCGGCACGGACGGCGCCCGCGACGCCCTCGCGCACCTCCTCCACTTCCAATTTATACCGCACGCGAGGCCTTCATGAAGGCCTGCGCAATGCCGCATAATCGCCCGCCCAAAGCCTGAATTCAGGAGATCGGAGCAGCCAGATGCGCAGGTTCTTCTCGACTCACACCGCGGGCGCGCGGCCATGACCGAGCATGCCGTGGTGATCGCCGGCGGCGGCCCGGCGGGGATGATGCTCGCGGCCGAGCTCGCGTTGGCGAAGGTCGACGTCGTGCTGGTCGAGCGGCGCCCCGACCACGTGCTCGTCGGGTCGCGGGCCGGCGGCTTTCACTCGCGCACGATCGAGGTGCTGGATCAGCGTGGCGTCGCGGAGCGTTTCCTCGCGGAGGGCAAGGTGGCTCAGGCCGCGATGCTGGCCGCGACCGTCCTGGACATGAGCGACTTCCCGACGCGTCACCCCTATTCGCTTGGCATCTGGCAGAACCAGATCGAGCGGATCATGGCCGACTGGATCGGCGAGCTGCCGGTCAAGGTCCTCTACGGACTCGAGGTGACCGGCTTCGCGCAGGACGAGCGGGGCGTCGACATCGAGTGCTCTGACGGGACGGCGCTGCGGGCGTGTTACCTCGTCGGATGCGACGGGGGACGCAGCGTCATCCGCAAGGTGGCCGGCATCGAGTTTCCCGGCTGGGATGCGACCAGGAGCAACCTGATAGCCGAGGTCGAAACGACGGAGGAGCCGCCGCCTGGCATTCGCCACGACGCAACCGGCGTTCACGGCCTCCATACGATGGAGGACGGGAAGACGGTGCGGGTCATCGTTACCGAGCGCGAGCTCGGAACGGCCAGCGAACCAACCCTGCGAGATCTGAGCGAGGCGCTGAGGCTGGTGTACGGCACCGACTTCGGCGTCCACAATCCGACTTGGATCTCGAGGTTCACCGACATGACGCGTCAGGCTGCGGCCTACCGCGCCGGCCGGGTCCTGCTCGCCGGCGACTCGGCGCACGTGCATTACCCGGCGGGGGGGCAGGGTCTCAGCCTCGGTGTTCAGGATGCCGTCAACCTCGGCTGGAAGCTGGCTCAGGTGGTCCACGGGACCTCCCCGGACAGCCTGCTTGACACCTATCACGACGAACGCCACCCGGTCGCCGCCCGCGCGCTCCAGCACACGATGGCTCAGACGGCGCTGCAGCGCCGCGACGGGCGGATGGAGGCCCTTGTCGCGCTCGCCGCGGAGCTGGCGAGCATGGACGAGCCACGTAAGCGGCTGGCCGGGCTGATCTCCGGACTCGACATCCGCTACGAGCTCGGCGAGGGTCACCCGCTGCTCGGGCGCCGGATGCCGGACCTGGACCTCGTGATCGCCGGCGGCCCGCTGCGCGTGTTCGAGCTCCTGCACGCAGCGCGCCCCGTGCTGCTCAACCTCGGCCCGCCCGGCGGCTTCGAGATCACCGGATGGGCCGACCGGGTTGAGCTGATCGACGCCGAATACGACGGCCCGTGGGAGCTTCCGGTGCTCGGCGCGGTCAGCGCCCCCTCCGCGGTGCTGATCCGCCCCGACGGCTACGTCGCGTGGGTCGCGGGCCAGACCGCACTCGGGCTCGCCGACGCTCTGACCACCTGGTTCGGTGCGCCCAGCGCGGGGTAGCGCCCGTGGCCGGCGGGCGGGTCCGCCGGCCACGGCGACGGCCGCGCCCCGCGAAGCCGCGCGAACCGCGCGCGCACTCCCCGCACCCCCGCGGCGTCCCTAGACGATTTCGAGCCGCCCGTCGTCGTACACCACGGCGCCGCCGTGGCGCAGGGTCGCTGCGGCGGCGGCGGGACCGCGCAGGAGCGCGGTCTTCGCCAGAATCTCGGCCTCGACGCCGCTCGGCGCGATCGCCGTCACCTGAACGATTCCCGTGAATGCGGGACGCCCGCTCGCCGCGTCGAGCAGGTGGTGGGTCGGCCGGCCGTCGGCGTCGATCCAGCTGCGCCGGCCGATGCCGCTCGTGGCGACCGCGCCGGCGGTCAGCTCGAAGCGGTGGATGATCGAATCGGCGAACGGGCTGGCGACGTCCACGGATCGCCGCAGGCCGGCCGAGCCGCCAAATCGAACGTCACCGCTGCAGTCGAGCGCGAAGCTCGGATGCATCTCGAGCAGGTCCGTGAGGATGTCCCCGAACAGCCCCTTCGCGATCCCGCCGCTGTCGAAGCGCAGGCCCGCCGGCCGCGTGACCGTGCCGGCGCGGGGATCCAGTGAGACGATCTCCCACAGCGGCTGCGGTCGCGGTCCGGCGGGTGCGCGCGCCGGGGCGCGTGCGAGCGCCGTGGCGAGCGGCACCGAGCTGTCGAGCTCGAGGTGCTCCGCGTATCCGGCACGCTCGAGCTCGCCGACCAGGCTGCCGTCGATGAGTCCTCCGCTGCTGCGCGCGGCGTCGATGATCGCCGCGATCAGCCGTGCCATCACCGGGCTGACGGGAACCGTCTCGCGAGGGTCCTCGTTGAGCTTGGACAGCTCGCTCTCGGGCTCAAAGCGCGAGAACTGCTGGTGCCACTCGAGCAACCGGCGCTTGGCCAGTGTCGCGGCGACGGCCGCCGGACCGCCCGGACCGCGCCCTCCCACGAGCACGGTGGCGCTGCCGCCGAAACAGTCGAAGGTCTCGTTCGCCTCCGGTGCGTTCATCGCAACCCACTCTAGACGCGGCGATCCGAGGGCGAAGCCCCGCTCAGGAGATTCCCAGCCCGCCCGCAGGTTGATCGAAGGTGGCCCCCGCAGACTGCTTGACATGGAACAGCACGACTCAGAACACGAGCGGCGCCAGGCGCGAGAGATCGCGCGCGTGCTGCGCGCCCGCCGCCGCCGAACTCAGGTGCTTCGCCGGCGCGTCGGAGCGACCGCGCTGATCCTGCTCGCGAGCATGTGGGGCACCATCTTCGCGCTCGGCAGCATGGGCGCCGCGACCGCAGCCGTCACCTCGACGGTGGCCGATGTGCGAAGCGCCTCGAGCGGATCCACGCGGACGGACTCGACCATGCAGCGCGCAGCCACCGCCTCGAAGAAGACGAGCTCGACAGCCGGCTCCGCCGGCGCCGACGCGACGACCACGACCACCGAGACGGCCACCGCCTCCAGCGGGTCCTCGACCGCGGCGAGCACCGGCACGTCGGCGAGCGAGACGCAGTCCGCGACCACGGCGAGCGCGACCGCCGGCAGCGGCGGCTCGAACACGACCGCGGTCACGACGAGGCAGTCCTAGCCCCAGCCCGTGACGATCCTGGCCACAGCCACCGGGTCCCACCTCTTCTGGATCACCAGCCGCGCCGCCGGCCTGGTCGCACTGATTCTGGCCAGCGCCTGCGTGGGTGTCGGCGTGTCGATGAGCGGGCGACTGATCAAGGGTCGCGGCCCTGACCTCAAGGTGATTCACGAAGCGCTCTCGATCGCGACGCTGGCCGCGATCGCGCTGCACGCGCTCGCGCTGCTGGGCGACAGCTACTTCCACCCGACGATTGCCGACCTCACGATCCCGTTCGTCAGCGGCTACAGGGAGCCCTACATGGCGCTCGGCATCATCGCCGGCTGGGCGCTGTTCGCTTTCGGGCTCTCGTTCTACGCGCGCAAGCGGATCGGGATCGCTCGCTGGAAGATCATCCACCGCTTCACCGCGCTCGCCTGGCTGCTCGGCGTGATCCACACGCTGGGCGAGGGCAGCGACGCCGGTCGCACCTGGTTCCTCGCGATCGTCGC
This sequence comes from uncultured Solirubrobacterales bacterium, assembly GCA_963709225.1. Taxonomy (GTDB): domain Bacteria; phylum Actinomycetota; class Thermoleophilia; order Solirubrobacterales; family Solirubrobacteraceae; genus Palsa-513. Next base: position 40,350 of record CAVPVM010000004.1, on the reverse strand, counting down.
CACGGCGGTCGCGCCGACGCTCGTGCTGGTGATCGCCCGTTTGGCCCGCCGGCCTGACAGAAAGCGGGCGGCGAGCGCTGTCGCCGGGCGCACCGCGCTCAGCTGATCGGCTCGCCGGCGGTCTCCAGCGCAGCCGGGGCGTCGGGCTGCCCGGGGCCGGACGCCTCCGCGCGCGCCGCCTCCGCGCCCTCGACGGCCGGGGCGACCGTTCCCACCCCGCGACGCAGCTCGACCTGCGGTATCAGCCAGGCCACCAGGAACGCGATCGCCGCGATCGGCGTGGCGATCGTGAACACCGTCTGGATCGAGAGCGAATACGCGACGGCGACGTGGTGATGGACGGCCACGGGCAACCTGTCCAGGATCGCCGGCGTCACGCTGGCGCTGGACAGCCCGTGCGGCAGCTTCGAGCGGCCGAGCTGGTGCACCAGGTTGCCCGCCAGGACGTTCGAAAAGACCGCGCCGAAGATCGCAGTGCCGATCGAGCCGCCGATCGAGCGAAAGAACGTCGCGCCCGAGGTCGCGACGCCGAGCTCGCTGTAGGGGACCGCGTTCTGCACGATCAGGACGAGAACCTGCATCACGCAGCCGAGCCCGACGCCGAGCACGAACATGAACAGCGCCACGACGACCAGGCTCGTCCCGACGTTGATCCGCGACAGCAGCAGGATCCCGACCGTCATCAGCGCCGTCCCGACCAACGGGAACGCGCGGTAGCGGCCGGTGCGGCTGATCAGCTGGCCCGACAGGGTGGAGAGAAGGATCAGCCCCGCCAGCAGCGGCAGCAGCGCCAGGCCCGAGGCCGTCGGCGACTCGCCGTGGACGATCTGGAAGAACACCGGCAGGTAGGTGACGGCGCCGAACAGCGCCAGCCCGACGATGAACCCGACCATCGAGGTGCTCGAGAAGGCTCGGATCGAAAACAGGTGCAGCGGCAGCACCGGCTCGGTGGCGCGGCGTTCGACGAACACGAACACGACGAGCAGCACCACCCCGACGGCGGCGATCGCGACCATCCCGGGCGAGCCCCACGGGTAGGTCGTCCCGCCGAGGCTCGTGTACAGCACGATGCACGTCACGGACACGATCAGCAACGCCGTGCCGAGGTAGTCGATCACATGGGGGATGCGGCTGAGGCGGCCCGGAACCTGGATCGCGATGACCGCGAGCGCGATCGCTCCGATCGGGATGTTGATGTAGAAGATCCAGTGCCAGGAGAGCTGGTCGACGAACACTCCGCCGAGCAGCGGGCCGATCACGCTCGCGATGCCGAACGCGGCGCCGAACAGCCCCTGGTAGCGGCCGCGCTCGCGCGGCGAGACGACGTCGCCGACGATCGCCTGCGCGCCGACCATCAGGCCGCCGCCGCCGAGGCCCTGCACGGCGCGGAAGGCGATCAGCTCAGTCAGCGTGTGGCTCAGTCCCGACAGCGCCGAGCCGCACAGGAAGATCACGATCGCCGCCTGGAAGAAGGCCTTGCGCCCGTACTGATCCCCGAGCTTGCCCCACAGCGGCGTCGACACGGTCGCCGCGAGCAGATACGCGACGACGATCCAGGCGAGGTGCGACGCCCCATGCAGGTCGGCGACGATCGTCGGCAGCGCGGTCGAGACGATCGTCTGATCGAGCGCCGCCAGGAACATCCCGAGCATCAGCGCGCCGATGATGATCAGCACGCGGCGGTGGCTCAGGTCCGCGATCGGCGCCTGATCGGCCGGAGCGAGCGACTCGGTCATCGCCGATCCCCGTTCATCCGCCGGTGCCGCCGGTCCCGGTCTGCGGCACCGGCTCGAGCTCGGCGGGTGGGCCGATGGAGCTGGTCGCGCCCGTGGGCCCGGTCAGGCCGGTGGATCCCGGCGCTGCCGTCGACGGCGGCGGGTTGGGAGTGTATGAGGGCGGCGGGAACGCCGGCCAGCCGGGCGACGGCGTGCGGTTGAACGGCACGAGCGCCCTGGCCGCGGCCAGTGCTCGCGCGGCGGAGTCGGCCACGACGTCGATGTCCATCTTGTCCGTGTAGATCTCGATATCCCGACCGCCGTCATAGACGACGGCCGGCACGCCGTGCAGCGACACCCACTGCTGGGGCCCGAAGGACGCGTCCGAATGGGGCGAGTAGATGCTGGTCGTGATCTTCAGCGGCAGCGTGCAGCCGCCGTCGCGCAGGAATCCCCGCCCCTCGCATGTGCCGTAGTACATCGTGAAGCCAACCGGCGCGTAGAACTCGAACGGGCTGTCGGCGTCGGTCAGGTTGACGCCGTCGAACTCCGGCCCGGCCCAGTACACGGTGTACTCATGGAACGATCGCGCCGCCGCCAGCGACGCCCCTGTGATCGGCGCCGGAGGATGGGTCGAGCAGCCCGCCAGCACGGCCGCGGCAGCGACCGCCAGCACGACAGCGTGCCGTCGATGAGGCCTCGGGCGGACTGGGGCGATTCGCATCAGTCGAATTATCGCCTGCCGTGGCGGCGGGCCCGGGCACTGGCGGGCGCCCGCGGTTTAACTTCGCTGCGCTCTCAGTCGAGACCTCGCTCCAGCCAGTGCGCCGCGTAGGGATTGTCGTTGTAGGCGGCGATCTCGCGGTAACCGGCGGAGCGGTACAGCGCGAGCGCCTCGGTCAGGCTCGCCGCCGTATCGAGCCGGACGGTGCGGGCGCCGAGCTCGGCGGCGCCCGCCTCGAGCGCCACGAGCAGGCTGCGCCCGACGCCGGCGCCCCGCGCCGCCGGATCGACCCACATGCGCTTGATCTCCGCCACAGCGGCGTCCAGCACGCGCACGCCGCCACAGCCGACCGCCGCGCCCCGCAGGCGCGCGACCACGAACAGGCCACGCGGCGGGGTCAGCTCATCGACCGGCGCGGCAACCGTCCGCTCGAGCGCGAAGCCGCCCGGGAAACGGGCGTCGAGCTCGGCGTAGTAGCGATCGAGCAGAGCAACGGCGAGTGGGCTGTCGGCCGGTTCGGGCGTGACCACAGCTCCGCTCATCGCTGGTCCGCAGTCGCGGCGTCGCTCACGCGCATGACGGTAGCGCCAACGCGACAGTGCGCCGCGGCGCGGTACGTGCAGTCGGCGGGCGGCAACCGACGGCAGCCCCCGGCTCGCTCGCCGCTCAGCTGCGCTCGAGTCGCGGCGCGGCGACCTCGTCGAGCAGCAGCTTGATCGCCGCCGCGACGGGGATCGCGATCAGCGCGCCCACGAGGCCGAGCAGCGCGCCTCCGAGCACGGTCGCGACGACCGTCACGAGCCCCGGCACGGCGACCGTCCGCGCCATGATCCGCGGCGTCAGCAGGTAGTCCTCGAGGAAGCGGTAGACGAAGTAGAAGATCGCCGTCGCGATCGCAACCTCGGGGGAGACGGTCAGTGCGACGAGCGACACGACGATGCCTCCGATCGTCGAGCCGATGATCGGGATCAGGTCGACGAGCGCGACCAGCACGGCCAGCAGCAGCGCGTACGGAATGCCGAAGATCAACGCCCAGACATACGTCCCGACGCCGGCGACGAGCGACGTCAGCAGGTTGCCGAGCACGTAGCCGCCGACACGGTTGAGGATCTCATCGATCAGCAGCACCACCCGCGGCCGCCGGCTCTTCGGCGCGAGCTGGTAGAGCCCGCGCCGCACGCGCGGCAGGTCGACGAGCAGGTAGACGGTCACGATCACCACGACGATGACCGACGAGACCAGCCCGAGCACGACCTTGCCGATGCCGATGACGACGCCGAACGAGGTGCCCTGCCCCCGCAGCACCTTCTGGAGCGCCTTGGCGAAGTGGTAGCGCGCGTTCAGCCGGCCGAGCGTGCTGCTGTGGTTGTTGAGGCTCCTCAGGTAGTGCGGCAGCTGATTCGCGAGCACGCTCGCCTGCGTCACGACCACCGGTACGGCCAGCGCGAGAAAGCCGGCGAGTCCGCCAAGCGTCGCGAACAGGACGAGCGTCACCGCGGCCCAGCGAGGCAGCCCGCGGCGGTAGAGCCAGCGAACGGCGGGCTCCAGGCCGACCGCGATGAAGAAGGCCAGCCCGAGCAGCACCAGGATCTCGCCGGCGACCACGATCACCCACGCGATCGCCAGCGCACACGCGACGCCGAGTGCCCCCACGAAGCCGATGTAGAAAGGCGATTTTCTATTGAAGGGCCGGCCTGGCCGGCCGAATTCGTTCTCGGGCGTCGCCCCCGCCGCGACCTCGGCCTCGGCACGGATCTCGTCGAGGACCTCCTGGGTGGTCTCCTCGTCCGACGGTGCGACAGGGGTGTGAACGGTGGCGGCCATCTGACAGGGTCTGGGCGCGGTGTACCCGCGTTCGCCCGTCCCGACGCGCACAACGTCGGCCGGAGGGCGGCGCCGCTGCGGTAGCCTCGCAACCGATGTCGGCTCCCCCGCCCCGCCGCCGTGGACGAAAGCGCGAACCCAAGCCGCCGAGCGAGCGCGAGTGGGGGACCTCGGTCGTGGTCGAGCCGCGCCGCGCACCCCGCCATCCCGCGATGATCAGCGACGGCGGCGGTCTGCCGTTTCCGCCGTCGGCGCTCGACGCCCCGCCCGCGCCGCTTGACCCGCAGGACCCGGCGGCCGCGGCGCTGATCGCCCACCTGGCGGCCCGCGCCGGCGCGCGATCGCCGGCGCCGAAGCGGCCATCTCGCGCGCCCTGGCGCCGCCGCGCCTCGCCCGAACCGCAGGCGGCAACGCAACAGGCGGCGATCCCGGGTGTCGACGGGTGGCGCCTGCTCGCACGCACTGACAGCGAGGCCCTGTTCGGGCGGGGGCTCCCCCCGTCTCTGCTGACGGTCGCGGTTCGGCGTGAGAGCCCCCGTCGCGGCTGGATCTACGCCGGCTCGAGCGCCGCACGCCCGCTGCGCGCCGCCCGTGACGGGATCCGCGCGTCCTCCTGGCGCCTTGACCCCGACCATGAGCCCTCGCCCGATGACGAGGTCCTGCGGCTGCTGCTGACCGAGCAGAGCTTCTCGGGCGGCCAACGCGCGGACTCGCGGGTGCTCGCACCGGACGTCTACATCGACGACGATACGCTCGTGCTGACGATGTTCGTGACCCCGCGGCCGGGCTTCCAGTGGGGATCCAACAACCCCGAGACGCCGGTGAAGGTTGCGCTCGGCGAGCCCGTCGGGCTGCGCCGGCTGATCGACGGTGCGCTGGTGCGCCCAGCCCACTCGGCGCCGGGCGACCCCCCGCCCGCCTGAGCGATGACAGCGATGCCCGACTACCCGCAGATGATCGTCGCGGTCAACCACATCGAGCCGGTGCCGCGCCGCGTGCGGGCGTTTCTCGGCGGCGAGCTCGTGCTCGACACGACCCGCGCGCTCTACGTCTGGGAGTGGCCGAACTATCCCCAGTACTACATCCCGATCGCCGACGTGAAGGGAGAGCTGCTGCTCGACGAGGACCACCCGCAGCGCCTGAGCCGTGGCACCGCCCGCCGCCACGGCCTGCGGGCCGGGGAGCTCCACCGCCCGGGCGCGGTGCGCGTCTACGGCGACGACGCTCTGGAGGGGCTGGCCGGCACGGCGCGGTTCGAGTGGGAGGCGCTGGACGCCTGGTTCGAGGAGGACGAGCGCGTCTTCGTCCATCCCCGCAACCCCTACACCCGCGTCGACGCCCTGCGCTCAACCCGGAGCGTGCGGGTCGAGCTCGACGGGCTGCTGCTCGCCGAGTCCTCCTCGCCCGTCCTGGTCTTCGAAACGGGGCTGCCGACGCGCTATTACCTGAACCGGGCCGAGGTGCATTTCGAGCACCTCGTGCACACCGAGACGGTCACCTCCTGCCCCTACAAGGGCCGCACGAGCGACTACTGGTCGATCCGCACCGCCACGGCGCTTCACCCCGACCTCGCCTGGGCCTACGACTTCCCGACGCCGGCGCTCGCGCCGATCGCCGGCCTGATCGCCTTCTACAACGAGCGGGTCGACATCACGCTCGACGGCGAGCCGCTCGACCGCCCGGCGACCCACTTCTTCAAGGAGTAGCGAGGCCGGCGCGCCACCGTGTCAGCGCGACTCCGCGAGCCGTGCGAGGACCGAGTCGCGGCGCTCCTGGAGCTCCTGCTCGAGCTCGGCGAGCTCGCCCTGGCGGCGGTGCACGAGCGAGAGCTGGAGATCGAGATGGCCGAGCGCCTCCAGCAGGATCTCGCGCAGCCGTCGCGGGTCGGTGACGCCGGCCTCGAACTCGGCGCGCAGCAGCGCGCGGGCGTCCTCCGCCTCGATCACCCGACCGAGCTCCTCGAGCGACAGCCCGAGCAGCTCGCGCAGGCGGATCAGCTCGCAGACCTCGGCGACGTCAGCCTCGGTGTAGGAGCGGTGGCCACCGCTCGGGCGCTCCGTCGTTCCGCCGCCGCCGAGCAGGCCGAGCTCCTCGTAGTAGCGGATCGTGCGCGGCGTCGTGCCACAGCGTCGAGCAAGCTCGCCGATGCGAAGGACGCGCGTCGCCTCGGCGCTGCTCATGACGGCCGGTGCGCCGGGCGCATCACGCTGACGACCGCGCCGAGCAGCGACGCGACGACCATCGCCCACAGCGCTGCGTGCATGTTGTTGATGAACGGCGCGAGCTTGGCGCTGGCGAGGCCGTGGCCGAGCCCGGAGAAGATCCGAAACAGCGTCGCCTTGGGAATCGCCGCGGTCACGACGGCGAGGACGAAGGCGATCGAGAGGACCGAGCCGGTGTTCTGGAGCACCATCCGCGCGCCGGCGGCCACGCCGCGTCGGTGCGCCGGGACGGCGCCCATCATCGCCGCCGTGTTCGGGCTCATGAACATGCCCGAACCGATGCCGACGATCGCCAGCGCCGTCGCGCTGTAGAGGAACGAGCTGCCCACGCCGAGCCCGGTCATCAGCCCGAGGCCCCCGGCGGTGACGAGCATCCCGGCGGCGGCGAGCGCGCGCGAGCCGTGGCGGTCGGCGTAGCGCCCGGCGAGCGGCGAGGAGATCAGCATGCCGATCGCCAGCGGCGAGAGCTTCAGGCCGGCGGTGATCGGCGAGTCGCCCTGCGCGCCCTGGAAGTAGAAGACGAAGATGAACATCAGCGCGAAGCGGACGAGACCGTTGATGAATGTCGCGACGCTCGCGGCGGCGAACAGGCGGTCGCTGAAGATCGTCAGGTCGAGCATCGGCGCCCGCCCGCGGTGCTCGATCACCACCCAGGTCGGCAGCAGCACCGCGGCGATCGCGAAGCCGCCGAGCACGACCGGGTCGTTCCAGCCGGACAGGCCACCGCGCGAGACGGCCAGCACCAGCGCGGTCAGCCCGAGCACGAAGGTGACGGTGCCCGCCAGGTCGAGGCCGCGCTCGCCGTCGTGCCTGGCGAGCTCGTGGAGCACGGCGGCCCCCCAGGCCGCTCCGGCGAGCGCGAGCGGCACGTTGAACCAGAACACCCAGTGCCATGAGATCCCGACCAGCGCACCGCCGAGCACGGGCCCGAGCACCAGCCCGATCGCTGCGACCATCGCGTTCGCGCCCATCGCGACGCCGAGCTGCTCGCGCGGGAAGGCGTCGGTGACGACCGCCGCGGAGTTCGCGAAGAGGAAGGCCGAGCCGATCCCCTGCAGGATCCGCCAGAGGATCAGCTGATCGCCGTTGGCGGCGAAGCCGGCGCCGAGCGAGGCGGCGGCGAACACGACGAAGCCGCCGATGTAGGCGCTCTTGCGCCCGAACAGGTCAGAGAGGCGCCCGGCGCTCAGCACCAGCACGGTGGAGGCGATCATGTAGGCGAGGATCACCCAGACGAGTGCCAGCAGGCTGGTGTGCAGGCTGCGCTCGAGGTCGGGCAGCGCGATGATCAGCGTGCCCGAGTTCGTGGCGGCGAGCAGCATGCCGAGGCTCGTGCACGAGAGGGCCCACCAGCGGTAGTGCGGCGAGTTGGCCTCGACGCCGATACGGCGCCGGCGCACGCCGACGCCCAGCTCGGCGTGCTCGCTCACGGGCGTTGTGCCGGGTCGGTCGTCATCTGTATCAGTAGTTTACGTTAACGTCACCTTCGCCCCACGCGGTCGGGGCTCGCCACCGATCGCTTCCCCGTGCGGCCCTGCTTCACTCAACCCGTCAAGCTGGGTTGATGCTCCGCCTGCGTCGGGCCGCCTACCGCGTCGCCTACCGGCTGCTGTGGCTGGCGGCGTTCGTCGTTCCTCCGCGGGGGCGCGGCGCGAAGGCCGTGCTCGTTCACGACGGCCGGGTGCTGCTCGTTCGTCACACCTACGGTCCGCAGCGCTGGGAGCTTCCGGGCGGCGGGGTTCGGCGCGGCGAGGATCCTGCGGCGGCGCTGCGGCGCGAGCTCGAGGAGGAGCTCGGGGTTGGCGCGGAAGGCGCGGTCGCGCTCGCCGTGCTGCCGGGGCCGGGCCGCTTCCGCCATCACAGCACCCACCTCTACCGGCTCGACCTCGCCGCGCCGGCGCTACGTTGCGACCCCGTGGAGATCGCGGACGCGCGCTGGTGCGACCCCGGCTCGCCGCCCGGACGGCTGGGCTCGATGGCCCGCGAGGCGCTCGCCCTGGCCGGGCTGGCGGTCTCATGACGCCGGCGTTCCGTTCGGTCTGATCGCGGCGGGTGGCGGTCGGCAATGGCGCACCGCCACGGCGCGCGCTAGCGTCCGGGCGAGATGACCGTCGCCGCCGCGCCAGCCGCCGTTCCGGATGCGGTGGTGGCCGGGCACATCGCGCTTGACATCTACCCGCAGCTGAGCGGGCCGGTCGCCTACGAGCCCGGCAGGCTGAACGTCGTCGGGCCGGCGCTGATCTCCGCCGGCGGATCGGTCTTCAACACGGGGGTCGCGCTGCACCGCCTCGGCGTGCCGGTGCGGCTGGTCGCGAAGGTCGGCGCGGACCTCTTCGGAAAGGCCGTGCTCGACGCGCTCGCGGGCCTGCCCGGCGAGCCCTCGTGCGAGATCGCCGTCGCCGACGGGGAGGTGACCAGCTACACGATCGCGATCAGCCCGCCGGGCGTCGATCGCACCTTCCTGCATTGCGCGGGCGCCAACCGGTCGTTCTGCGCGGATGACGTCTCCGATCGCGCGCTCGCCGGGGCGCGCGTGTTCCACTTCGGCTACCCGCCGCTGATGCGCGAGATGTACGCGGACGGCGGCGCGCAGCTGCGCCGTCTCTTTGAACGGGCGCATGCGGCCGGTCCGGCGACCTCGCTCGACCTCTGCGGCGTCGACCCGCATAGCGAGGCCGGGCAGATCGACTGGCAGCCGGTGCTGGCCAATGCGCTGCCGTTCGTCGATGTCTTCGCGCCGAGCGTCGAGGAGCTGCTGTTCATGCTCGACCGGCCGGCGCACCGGGCCATGCAGGAGAGCGGCGGCATCGCCGCATTCGTCGATGCCTCGCTGCTGGCGGAGCTCGGCGAGCGCATGATCGGCCTCGGGGTCGCGGTCGCGGCGATCAAGCTCGGCGACCAGGGGCTCTACCTGCGCACCGCGAGCGATCGCGAGCGGATCGGCAGCTTCTGCGAGCGGCTCGGGCTTTCGGCCGAAGCCTGGCTGGACCGCGAGGTGATCGCGCCATGCTTCGAGGTGCCGGTGGTCGCGGGCACGACCGGATCGGGAGACACGACGATCGCCGGCCTGCTGGCGGCGCTGCTGCGGGGCGAGGGCCCGGCGGACGCTGCGACCAGCGCGACCGCGGTCGGCGCCTGCAGCGTGGAGTCGGTGGACCCGACCAGCGCGGTGCCGCCGTGGCCGGCGGTGGCCGCGCGTTTGGCGGCCGGCTGGCCGCGCGCCGCGCTGGCGATCGAAGTCGGGGAGACTGTCAGGGGACAGCGCGATCCGACCGGGACGCTGACGCTCAGCCGATGAAGACACTCGACGCCAAGCTCGCCAACATCCACGCCGACCCCGCCGGGGCCGCCGATTTCATCCTTGCCGACGCCAAGGACGCCGACATGGCCTATGGCCTGGCGGCCACCGGTGTCGACCACGTGACCGGCGAGCGGCGCTCGCTCGCCGATTTCCGCGACCAGATCCGCGAGATCGTGAGCCAGGGGCTCGTCGACATCATGCTGATGAGCGTCAGCACGAGCGAGCTGCTGACCGGCGCCGAGCGGCTGTTCGAGGACTCGCCGATCACCCCGGCGGCACGGGCCAACGACACGAGCGACGTGCACGTGCTCGCGGGCGCGAGCTTCACGCAGCAGCCGTCGCGGCCGTTTCGCACCGCGACCGTCGAGGAGATCAGGGGCGCGGGCGCGGTGGATTTGGCGCTCTACTCGATCACGCCGACGGGCGACGCCGAGATCGACGTCGCGGCGCTCGATGCCTACCGCGAATTTCGCGCGCAGGCGGCGCGCGCGGGGCTGCGCCACTTCCTCGAGGTGTTCGACCCCAACGTGCCGGGCCTCGCGCCGGCCGATCCGGGCGCCTTCCTCAACGACTTCATCGCGCGCACGCTCGCCGCGGTGCCGCAGGCGTCGCGACCGCTGTTCCTGAAGATGCCCTACCACGGCCCGCGCGCGATGGCGGAGCTGGTCGCCTACGACCCGCACCTCGTCCCGGGCGTGCTCGGCGGCTCGTCGGGAACCACCTACGACGCCTTCCTGCTGCTCGAGGACGCGCGGCGAAACGGGGCGCGCGCCGCCCTGTTCGGGCGGAAGATCAAGGACAGCGAGCATCCGCTGAGCTTCGTGCGACACCTGCGCGCGATCGCCGACGGCGAGCTCGGAGCCGAGGCCGCCTGCCGCTCCTACCACGCGGAGCTCGACTCGCTCGGCATCGCCGCCCGCCGGCCGCTGGAGGCGGACCTCGAGCTGACCGAGCCCTGGGCTCGCTGAGCGCGCGGTTTTTCACGCTATTTGGGCGAGAAACGTGGGCCGGAGCGCAAACGGCCTGCAATTGCCGGGTTCTCGGGCTGCTCGCGCCCGTGAGCTCGTCGGCTCGGCGCGACGCCGTCGACCGCGCCGGGGGCTCGGACGCCAGGCGAACCGGCTCAGGTTGACAGAATAAAGTCCCGCAAAGGCTGCGCAAAGGTACTCACGCGACGGACCCGGCGGTTCCGATGCGCCTGCGTGTGGCGCCCGCCGAGGCCGCTTCCGAGCGGCCTAGTCCGTTCGTTTAGAACGCCCGCCCGCGCGAAAACCCGTTGCTACCGTTGGTCGCATGGGGGCACGGATGCGCCATGGCCTGCTGCTCGCTGCGCTGTTGTATGCGGCTGGCGCCACGGGGACGGCGCTGGCGACGCCGAGCCCGCCGGACAACCCGTCGGCGAACATCACGTTCAGCCCGCCGGCCAGCTGTTACGGGTCCCCCACCTCCGCGACCTGTGAGAACGCGGTCGTGAGCGCGCTGAACTCCGCGCACGCCGCACTCGGCCTGGGCCCCTACACGGTGCCGGCGGACTTCGACTCGCTGCCGCCGGCTGAGCAGATGTTCATCCTCTCCAACCTCGACCGCGAGGCCTTCGGCCTGCCGACGATCGTCGGCCTGAGCTCGGACCTGAACTCGGCGGCAGCGCTGGGGGTCGCCGAAGACAGCGATCCCGACCCCGAGCCGGAGCTGCCGGCGGACCTCCCGCTCGAGGGCTGGGACTCCAACTGGGCCGGGGGGTTCGTGAATGCGCCGGACGCCTACTACGAGTGGATGTACGACGACGGGCCGGGCAGCCCGAACGAGGACTGCGGCGCGGGCGGCGGCGGCGGCTGCTGGGGCCACCGCGACGACGTCCTCGCCTTCTCGAACGCCGGCGCGCTGGTGATGGGCGCCGCGTCGGGCACCGACGGTGGCGGGATGGCGGGCTACGCGATGACGATCGTGGCAACGCAGGACGCGAGCACCAGCTGGACGACGTTGACCTACACCTGGGCGCAGGCGCAGGCCGACATCGGCGGCGGCTCCTCCAGCGGCGGCTCCGGCGGCGGGTCCTCGGGCGGGAGCGGCTCGGCAGCGGCTCCTCGGGCGGTGGCGGCTCCGGCGGCGGTTCATCCGGCGGCGGTTCATCCGGCGGCGGTTCATCCGGCGGCGGTTCGGGCAGCGGCTCCTCGGGCGCCGGCGGCTCCTCGGGCGTGGGCACCGACGCGGCCGGCGGCGGGAGCTCGTCCGGCTCAGGCGCCGGCGGCGCGGCCGGATCCTCGGCGGGCGGCGGCGGATCGGCGGGCAGCGCGGCCGGTTCCACGCCGACCCCGGCGGCCGGCGCCTCGGCGACGCCGGCGGCGACCGTGATCACGGCGGCCCCCACGCCGCTGATCACGAGACTCCGGGTGGCGCGGGGCGGTCACGCCGTGCGCGTGGTGCTCGGCGGGTCGAACGTGGCCGGCGCCTTCCAGTGCGCGCTCGTGCGGCGCGGGACGCGGCACAAGCCGCGCTATGCACCGTGCGGGGCGGTTCGCGTCTACCGCCATCTCGCGGCCGGGCGCTACACGTTCTACGCGCGGGCGAGCAAGCCGGTGGCCGGAAGCAAGCGCACGAGCGTGCGCCGGTCGTTCTCGATCCGCTGACCCGCGCGCGCGACTGCGGCGCCGGCGGCGAAGTACTGGCCGACGGCCGCGACGAGCCCGCGGGCGATCGCCCGCTGCCCGGCCGCGCCGGCGGCGATCGAGGCCTCCGCGGGGTCGGTGATGAACAGCGGCTCGGTCAGCGCCCCGGGCATCTCGCTCGGCGTCGCGAGGTAGCCGGCCTTGGGCGGCCCGAGGATCAGCAGGTGACCGTAGGCCTGGTCGGCGCTCGTGACCAGGGAGCCGTAGCCGCTGTCGTCGTGGACGCCGTCGTCGGGCACGTCCCAGCCGCGCGAGCGCAGCGCCGCGAGCACGTTGCGCTGGACGAGCCGCGCGAGCCTGCGGCTCGCCGGCCAGAACGGACGGGCCGCGTCGTAGAGCGTCAGCCCGCCGCCGAGCGACGCGGAGTCGCTCGCGTTCAGGTAGAGGCCGATCAGGATGTTCGCGCGCCCGAGGTTCGCGCAGACGGCGCGCGCGATCAGGTCGCGGTGATCGCCCTGCGCGGTGTAGATCCCGCCCGAGATGTCCCCTGGAAGGGGGCGGGCCACCGGGTTGTCGGTGGTGCGGTCGAGCACGACGCGGTAACCGGCGGCGCGGAGCAGGGGCAGCGCGTCGAGCGCTACAGCGAGATTCTCGGTCGCCTCCCCGATCTGGCGCCCGGCGAGGGTGACGCCGACGCCGCCGGGGTCGGGGCCGCCGTGACCGGCATCGAGGAAGACGGTGCGGTGGCGGGGCTTGGCGCTTGTCGGGGCGAAAGCGATGCACGAGCCGGGCGCGAAGCGCGCCGGGTCGAGCGCGCGCCCGCCCGCCGGCGCGCCCGCCGCTGTGGCGGCGGTCGCCGCGGTCAGCGCGGCGAGCGCGAGCAGCGCGAGGCCCGCGGCGGCGCGCGGCCGCCGTCCCTCGCGCGCGTCTCGGACTGCGAAGCCCACGATCCACCCTCCCGCTCGTTGGAGCGACCCTACCCCATGGGGGCAGCGGCGCGGTTGCGGCAACCTACGCCCCCGTCGGAACGACGGGCTAACCTTTCTTCTGTTCTCGTCCGATGCTTCGGACATGTGTCGTGATCGCGCTGGCGGAGTCTTTGGCGACCCGAGGCGGTTCGGTCGGGCGCACCCGCAGACGTGCACGCATTCGCTGAGCTAATCCACCGACGCGCCCGGTACGTGCTGGCGATCACGGCCGTGCTGACGGTCGTCGCCGGCGTCGTCGGCGCCGGGGTGGTCGGCTCGCTCTCCGACGGCGGCAGCTCCGACCCCAACGCGCCGAGCGCGATCGCCGAGCGCGAGCTCGTCGCCGCAACCGGCGTCTCGGCCGAGCCCGGCCTGCTGGCGCTCGTGCAGACGCACGGACCGGTCGCCGCGGGCCCGGGTCGCGCCGTGGTGGCGCGGGTCGTGCGCGAGATGCGCGCGCAGAGCGCCGTCGCGAAGGTCGAGAGCATCCTCGACTCGCCACGACCGTCCGTGCTCGTCTCCCGCGACCGCCACTCGACGATCGTGATCGGCTTCTTCGCCGCCAAGGCCTCGGGCGACGCGGCGACCGACGCGGCGCAGCGGGTCAAGCGCGACCTCGCGCACACGCCGGGCGTCACCGTCGGCGGCAGCCAGCTGACCTTCAGCCAGCTCGACGACGCGATCTCCTCACAGCTGCCGAAGGTCGAGCTGATCGCCTTCTCGATCCTGCTGCTGCTTTCGCTGATCGCCTTCCGCGGACTGGTCGCCGCGATGCTGCCGCTGATGGTCGGTGCGATCGCGGTCGCCGGCAGCCTGCTGATCATGCGCGCGCTGGCCCAGGTCACCTCGCTGTCGGTCTACTCGCTGAACCTGGTGACCGGGCTCGGCCTCGGCCTGGCGATCGACTACTCGCTGTTCGTCGTCTACCGCTACAGGGAGGAGCTCGCCCGCTGCGGGCACTGCGCGGAGGCGCTCGAGCGCACGCTCGGCACCGCCGGGCGGACCGTCGCGTTCTCCTCGCTGACGGTGTCGGTGGCGCTGCTGTCGCTGCTCGTCTTCCCCCAGCGGATGCTCTCCTCGATGGGAATCGCGGCGGCGATCGTGACGCTGTTCGCGGCGACCGCCGCGCTGATCCCGCTCGGCGCGGTGCTGGCGCTGCTCGGCCCGCGCGTCAACGCGCTCTCGCCGGCCCGGCTGCAGCGCGCCCGCAAGCGCGCCTCCGAGGGCCCCGTGGCGGAGGGTCACTGGTACAAGCTCGCGATGCGCGTGATGCGCCGCCCGGGCTGGGTGGCGGCGGTCTGCGCGATCGGGCTGCTGGCGATCGGCACGCCGGCGCTTCATCTGCATCTGGGATCGACCGACTCGCGCGTGCTGCCGCCCGGCTCGAGCGCGCGGGTCGTCGACGCACGCCTGGCGAGCCGGTTCGCCGCCGACCCCGCCAACCCGGTCGTGGCGCTGGTGCGCGCGCCCGATCGTGCCGGCGCGACCGTTGCCCACTACGACGCCCTGCTCGCACGACTGCCGGGGGTGGGTGCGACCGAGCGCCCGGCGCTGATCGCGAAGGGGCTATGGAGCATCGAGGTGCTCGCTTCGCACCCGCCGCTCAGCGACCAGTCGCAGCAGTTGATCGGCGCGATCCACGCCGTCCCGGCGTACTACCCGGTGACGCTGGCGGGCGTGGCGGCTGACCAGTACGACCAGCACCTCAGCCTGCGCTCACACATGCTGCTGGCGCTGTTGATCCTTGCGGCGACGACGCTCGCGGTGCTCTTCACGATGACCGGGTCGGTCGTGCTCGCGATCAAGTCGTTGGTGATGAACCTGCTGACGCTGAGCGGCGCCTTCGGGATCCTCGTGCTGATCTTCCAGGACGGACGCCTGCAGAGCCTGCTCGGTTACACCTCGACCGGGACCCTCGAGCAGACGAACATGATCATCCTGTTCATCATCGCCTTCGGCCTCTCGACCGACTACGGCGTGTTCCTGCTGGCGCGTATCAAGGAGGCGCACGACAGCGGCGCCGACGACCGAGTCGCGGTCGCCACGGGCCTCGAACGCAGCGGGCGCGTCGTCAGCGCCGCCGCGCTGCTGTTCTGCGCCGCGGTCGGCTCGCTGTCGGTTTCGAGCGTCGCCTCGCTGAAGGAGTTCGGCGTCGGCGCCGCGCTCGCCGTGCTGATCGACTCAACGGTCGTGCGGGCGCTGCTCGTGCCGGCGCTGATGGCACTGCTCGGGCGGGCCAACTGGTGGGCGCCGCGTCCGCTGCGCCCGTTCTTCGGGCGCTCGTGGGTCCACCCCGCCGATGTCGTGCGCAAGCGCATCGCGTCGGAGCGCCCGCCGGCGCCCGCGCCGCCGCGGGTCTGAGCGGTCGGGCCGGCGCGGCCGGGGGTCATGGGCGAAACAGCGTGATCGCCGCGAGCGCGCCGACGATCGCGAGGGGCGCCAGCACGATCCCGCGCCTCGTGAAAGCTGTGAGGCTCGGCCGGATGTCGAGTTGCGCCGCCGCCTTGAACCAGAGGTAGGCCGACAGCGATCCCGTGACCGCGAGGTTCGGCCCGAGGTTGAGGCCGACCAGCAGCGCGCGCGGGTGGGCGAGCGGGCGCGCGGACAGGAGCACCGCCGAGGGCAGGTTGTTGATCGCGACCGAGGCGAGCGCACCGGCGGCGGCGGTGCCCCAGATTCCGGCGCCGTCGAGCAGGCGAGCCGGCCCGCTCCAGCTGCGCGCCAGCACGCCGACCGCGACGCTCAGAGCGAACAGCGCGATCAGCGTTGCCGGGCCGAGTGCGCGCGTGATCTCCGCGGGCTCGATCCGACGTCTGGCGATCTGGACCGCGACCGCGACGACGCCGACCGCGAGCACGGGCAGCGCCGGGTTCGACAGGGCGAGCGTGAGCGCCGCCGCGGCGAGCGTCGCGACGAGGCCGACCCCGCTCTGGCCGCCGGGGGACGCGAGCGCCGACGTGCCGGCCCTGTCGTGGAGCTGGCGGCGAAAGATCGCCACGAGGCCGACGGCCGTCAGGAGCGCGGCGACCAGCGCCGGGGCGAGCATCTGACCCGCGAAGGCGCCGCCCGAAACCGGATGGCGGTCGAGCACGAGGAGATTGGTCAGGTTCGAACCGGGCAGAAAGAGGGACGAGGCGTTTGCCATGAACACGACGCTGAACAGGAACGGCTCCTCCCGCACCCCGCGGTGGCGCGCGGCGAGCACCACCACGGGCGTGAGGAAGACGACGGCGGTGTCGAGGTTCAGCACCGCCGTGACGGCGGCGACGAGCAGCATGCCGGCGAGCAGCAGCGCCAGCGTGGACCCCGGCAGGCGCTCGAGCAGGCGTCCGGCGCGCGCGAACAGGCCGTCGGCGTGCGAGGCCAATCCGACCAGCAGCAGCCCGGTGACGAGCACGAAGGCCGGCCAGACCTGCGCCAGCGTGTCGCTGACGCGCATGGCTCAGGGTGCCGGCTGTGTGCGACGGCGTGGAGGCATCGCAGAGGACGCTACCCGGATGGGGGGTGGCGAATCGGCCGTCGCATCAGTGGGGCGGCCCGGGCGGGGGTGCCCGAGGGGCGGCGGTGCCGGCTGGGGAAGCCGTCCCTCGCGGGCTGCGGCTGCAATCATCGGCGTCGCAGCGCTCGCCGGCGCGTGGCCGAAGCCCGCGGCCGCGAGCCATCCACCGCAGCGGCCCGCAAAACGAGAGGACTGTCGAGATGGCCTGTGAGACATCGCGTTTGGCGGCTGGTCGGGCGCCTGCGGGGGCGAAGCGGCTGGCGAGGGGCGGCCGCGGGCGGGCTGCCCTGCTGGCTCTGGCGGGCTGCGTCGCGGCTGTCACTGTCGGCGGCTGCGGCGGAGGTGGAGGCCAGTCGACGAGCTCGACCACCGCCGCCGCCGGCGCCGGGAGCGCGCGGGCGTCGCGCATCCTCGCCTCTGCCGAGCGCGCGATCGATCGCGTGCACAGCTTCCATCTGGCGGCCACGGGCATGGTCGCCGGCAAGTCGCTGTCGATATCGGGCTCCTTCGAGCTGCCGGGCAGGGCGGACATCGTGGAGCGCTACGGGGCGGGGACGATCCAGCTGCGGGCGATCGGCGCAACCGTCTACTTCCGCGCGGACGCCGGCTACTACAAGGCGGAGGGAGTGACCGGTGCGGCGCTCGCGAAGGTCAACGGACGCTGGATCAGCGCGACGAGCGCCCAGATCCCAACGCTCGCCGGGTTCGTCGCACTGACCAAGCCGACCACGCTCGGGCTGTGCTTGCTGGGCCAGCACCTCGGCACGCTGTCGGTGGCCGGCGTGGCGACGGTCGGCGGGCGCCGTGCGACCGTGCTGGCCAACGCCGGCGATCTTCCGGGGAGCGCGCCGGGACGCATCTACGTGGCTGCAAGCGGGACGCAGCTACCGCTGCGAGTCACGGTGAGCGGCGCATTCCGCAGCGGCGGCAAGACCGACACCGGCTGCGGCAACGCGGGCACAGTGCCGGGCGAGGTGGGCACCGACGAGCTGATCGGCGACTTCAACGCACCGCTCGCGATCAGCGCGCCGAGCGGCGCGGTCAGCCTGGCGAGCCTCGCCGCGCCCGCCACGGCCACCACCGGCGTTGCGGCGGCGCCGGTGCGAACCGTGCAGACGAAGCTGGGCCGCGTCGGGTATCGAACGATCGGCAGCGGGCCGGCGCTCGTGCTGATCATGGGCTACGCCGGCACGATGGAGACCTGGTCGCCGACATTCGTGAACGCTCTTTCGAAGCGGCACCGCGTCGTGATCTTCGACAACGCCGGCATCGGTGAGACGCAGTCGCTGCCCGCGCCGCTGACGATCGACGCGATGGCCGACCAGACCAGCGCGCTGATCAGCGCGCTCGGCCTGCGCAAGCCCGACGTGCTCGGCTGGTCGATGGGCGGCATGATCGCTCAGGCGCTCGCGATCCGCCATCCCGCACAGGTCAGCCGCCTCGTGCTGTGTGCGACCTTCCCCGGCAGCGGCACGAATGACGTGCCGGCGCAGAAGGTGATCAACGCCCTGAACGCCGGCGGGCAGGCGGCGCTCGACGATCTGTTCCCGGCCGACCAGGCGAAGGCCGCGGCGGCGTTCGTGGCGGCAACCGCCACCTACCCGAGCTCGGCGCCGGCGCCCGCCGCGACGGTCGCCGCGCAGGCGAAGGCGATCATCGAATGGTGGGACGACCGCGACCCGGCCGGCAGGATGACCGCGACGATCTCCGTCCCCACGCTGGTCGCGGACGGAACCGTCGACCGGCTCGACCCGGTTTCCAACGACCGCGCGCTCGCCAAGCTGATCCGGGGAGCGAAGCTCGAGCTCTACCCCGACGCCGGGCACGCGTTCCTGTTCCAGGACGCCAGCTCGTTCGTGCCAGTGGTCGAGTCGTTTCTGGGCTGAGCGGGTCGTGGGCGTCAGGCGGCGCGGTGGGCCGCGGCCTGGTGGTGACCGGCGGTCCCTGGGTCTGATCGGCGCCGCCGCGCGCGGGCAGCTGTCACTCGGTCGCCTCCTCGACGAGCGCGAGCGACTGTTCGATCCGCGCTCGCCAGTCGTGGTCGGGGCGCTCGGACTCATCGAGGTCGTCGAACAGGCCACACATCCCCGCCAGGTACTGCCAGGAGTTCACAAGCTCCGCAAGGCCACCTGCGGCTTTCTGGAGGGCCTGGATCTGTGCGGCGACCTGCCTCGCGAGCAACTCGTGATCAGGCCCAGCCACAAGGGGTTCGACCGGCTCGCCGGCGTCGAAAGCTCGCTGACGGATCCGGCGAAGCTCCTCCAGTCGGGCTGCGCCGGCTTCGCTCATTCCCGCGATGCTACGTGGTGGTTTCGGGGTTTGCGGCGCAGCATGCGGCGCAGGGTACCCTTCGCCGATGGCCATCCCACCTACCGCGATCCTGTCGAGTGCGCAGCTGGCGACGCTGGCGGCGCATGGCGAGGAGCGCACCGCCGAGGTCGGCGACATCCTCTATCGCGTCGGCGACCTGCGCTACCCCTTCATCGCGATTCGTGAGGGTGAGGCGGCGATTCTGGACGCCTCGGGGCGAGAGATAGTCCGCCACGGCCCCTCCGGCTTCCTGGGCGAGCTGAACCTGCTGTCCGGCCAGACGGTGTTCGTGACAGCCGTCGTCACCAAGCCGATGCGCTACATCGCTGTCGATCGCGACGAGCTTCGGCTGCTGCTGTTCGACGACGGCGCACTCTCGGATCTGCTGCTCTCGACCTTCATCGCGCGGCGCGAGGCACTCCAGGAGCAGAGCGTCGGACTCGAGATCATCGGCCCGCATTCGTCGGAGGCGACGCGGCGGCTCGTGGAGTTCGCCGGGCGCAACCGCCTGCCGTACATCTGGCGCGATCCGGAGCGCTCGCACGACCCTGAGGCCGCGGCGCTGATCGACGGGCTCGAGCCGCAGGAGCTGCCGCTGGTGAGGCTGCCTGGCGGCGCGGAGCTGCGGAACCCCTCGGGCGGGCAGCTCTCGCGCGCCCTCGGAATCGGGCTCGAGCTCGCCCCTCGCGAGGATGTCGATGTCGTCGTGATCGGCGGCGGTCCGGCGGGTCTGGGGGCGGCCGTCTATGCGGCATCCGAAGGTCTGCAAACGCTGGTTGTGGAGTGCACGGCGCTCGGCGGCCAGGCCGGCACGTCGCGGAGGATCGAGAACTACCTGGGGTTCCCCGCCGGGATCTCCGGCTCCGAGCTGACCAGCCGCGCCGTGGCGCAGGCGCGCAAGTTCCGGGCGCGCACCGCAACCCCCTACCGGGCGCTCGCACTCGAAACCGGCGTGGATCGCCACATCGTTCGCCTCGAGGACGACCACGAGGTCACCGCCCGCGCCGTGGTGCTCGCGACCGGCGCCGATTACCGCCGCCTGCCGATCGCCGACCTGGAGGACTACGAGGGCGTCAGCGTCTTCTACGCCGCCGGTCCGCCCGAGGCGCAGCGCTGCGCCGCGCAGCGCGTGGGCGTGGTCGGCGGCGGCAACTCCGCGGGCCAGGCCGCCGTCTGGCTTTCGCGCGGCGGCGCACTCGTGACGCTGCTTCACCGCCGCGCCGATCTCCGCGAGACGATGTCTGACTACCTCGTGCTGGAGCTCGAGCGCTTCGGCGTCGCCGTGCGAGACCGCAGCGAGATAGTGGCGCTGCACGGTCACGACGGCGAGCTCGAGGCGGTAACGCTGCGCGACGGCGAGCAACTTCCGTTCGGGTCACTCTTCCTGTTCCTCGGCGCGAGCCCGTGCACGGACTGGCTGGGCGATGTCGTCCTGCGCGACGAGGACGGCTTCGTGGTGACCGGCGCCGAGGCCGGCGCCGAGCATTTTCTCGAGACCAGTGTGCCCGGGATCTATGCCGCGGGCGACGTTCGATCAGGGTCGGGCAAGCGCTGCGCGACGGCGGTCGGCGAGGGTGCGATGGTCGTGCGGTTCATCCATGCGCACTTGGCCGGGGTGCCGGCGTAGGCGGAGCGGGCACGGAAGCTGGGTCTAGTCGAGAAGGCTTCGCAACACGGTCGCCGGTTCGAGGTCGCCGATGAGGTAGGCGCCGCGGATCACGGCCCAGGCGCGGATTCGGAAGTCGTCGAGGCCGGCGTCGACGAAAGCCTTGATGCGCCGCTCGGTTCTCCCGCGGTCGACCAGGCGGTAGCTCATGGGGTTGTGCAGCCACGGATACACGTCGTACTCGCGATCTGCGAGGTAGGGCTTGGGGTCGATCGCGATGTAGCGTCCGTTGTGGCGCAGCACGTTGTGGTGGTGGAAGTCGCCGTGCACGAGCCAGTCACGGCCCGGTTGCAGCTCGTCGTAGAGCCGACGAGCGAGCGGCAGCAAGCAGCGCTCGGCAGGCCCGTCGGCTCGTTCGGCTGCGTCGAGCCAACGCGGCGTGTGGTCACCGATCCATCTGAACGGCGCTGCGGCTGGCTGCCACAGCTCCTGGCCCAGGGCAACGGCCACGGCCATTGCGTCGTCGTCGGACAGGTCGGAGATGTCGGTCCCCGGGCGGGCGCGCTCAAGCAGCAGCGCGCCGCGCTCGATGTCTCTGCGTAGCACGCGCACAGCGCCCTTACCGTCCCAGAGCGCGAGAGCCTCAGCCTCGTGGAGCGCTTCGTCATCGCCCTCCCACGCCACCTTGAGGACAGTGCCCTCTCCAGCGGGTGCGGCGAACGAGTGATGGGCGAACGCAAACGGCTCCCCCAACTCGAGCGCCCAATCCTTCGCAACAAGCTCAGCACGAGCCTTTGCGTGGGTGAGGTCGACGGGCATCCCCCGATCCTAAGCGTGAGGCGCGGTGGTCACAGCTTCGGGGGGTTGTTCGCCTATAGGTTCGACGATTCTGATGGCGCTTGATCTGGAAGACATCGATCGGCTCTACCGTGGCCATGCTGCGCATCTGCTGCGGTTCTTCCTTCAGCGCACGTTGCAGCCTGAGGTCGCGGTGGACCTTGTTGGTGAGACGTTCGCGCAGGCATTCGCAGATCGCACCAAGTTCCGCGGCTGCGGCGATAGCGAGGCGTTGGCGTGGGTTTTTGGCATTGCTCGGCACGAGCTGAGCGACTACTTCCGTCGTGGCGTCGTGGAACGACGCGCGCTCGCACGCCTGGGTGTGCAGGCGAGGCCGTTCACCGACGAGGACTATGAGCGTGTTGAGGCGCTGGCAAGCCTGAGCTCGCTACGCGCCGGACTTGCCCGGAGTCTCGCCGCCCTTTCGTGCGAGCAGCGCGAGGCGCTACAGCTGCGGATCGTTGAGGAGCGCTCCTACTCGGACCTGGCGAGCACGCTCGGCATCACCGAACGGACGGCGCGAGCGCGCGTGAGCCGTGCGCTGCGCGCGCTCGCGAAAGCAACCGACCAGCTCGAAGGGACCCCTGGCTATGTCTGAACACAGCGAGTTCCCGCCGGTCCTCGAGGCGCTGCGCGAAGACCTGTATGAGGGGATGCAGGCAGCCCTCTCCGGGTCCCCCACCTCGCGGCGGGTTCAAGTCCTCGCCGCGCTCGCCGGGACGCAGCACCGGGCGTCCGTGCGCCTGGCGATCGCCTGCGGCGTGGCCGTGGTTGCGGTTCTGGCGGTGCTCGTGTTCGGTACAAGCGCTCGCGGTCCGGCGAATGCGTTTGCCGGCTGGGTCGCTGCTCCCGGGTTGGCTGCGAGCGGAGAGCTGCGGGCCGCGGAGGCCGCGTGCAAGCGCAGCGACACTGAACTTGGGTCGCAGGTGCCGCGCGTGTCGGACGCGCGCGGACCGGACTCCCTGCTCGTTTACGCGGCGAGCGGTCTGACGACGACCTGCGTGACGGGCCGTATCCCGCTCGGCACCGTCATCTCGACGCGAGCAGATAACCGCGTCGTGGACAGTCCGATCGAGATCGAACCGATCTCGGTCGGACGCGAGTTCGCCGCCGACGGCCAGGCGTTCTTCGAGATGACAGGCCGAGTCGGCAGCCATGTGACCGGAGTCGCGATCGTGCTTGGCGCCGGCAACGACGTCCGTGCAACCGTCGCCGACGGCCGATTCGCGGCGTGGTGGCCAGTCAGCAAGAGCGTCGAAACGGGCGCCGCGCTGCAACGGTCGCTGGGAAACGCAATCCCGCGGTCCTTCCAGGTCACGACCGCAGCCGGCACCCGGGCCCAGCCGCTGACGCAAACCGTGCTCCAACAGGCGACGGCACAGCCGCTGAGCATGAGCGGCGGCGGAGCGAGAGTCGCCGCGACCGGCTCAACCGGCGTCAGCTCAGCGACTGGCGCGACCGGGACGGGATCGCCGCAAGCCCCCGACTCCGCCGGCACGCCGAGATCCGGGCCATCCACGCTCGACGGCGCGCTGGCGGCAAGCTTCGCGGTCCTCCGGACGCCCGGGCCAAGCCCGATCGCACTGCCCCCGGACATCGCCGGCGCCTACAGCGGTCCGGCGCAACCAGCCAACCCATACGGCATCGACCCCACCCTCGCCCGCTACGTCGCGCCGGCGGGCACATGGATCCTGCCCGGTAGCTCCGGTGTCTGTGTCGTCACGATCGGGATCGTCGGACCCGGTGTGGGCAGCAGCACCTGCAACTCGACACTGACGGCACTTGCGGGCGACTTCATCGTCTACTCCCACAGGTGGCCCACGCACCAGCTTGTTCTCGTCGGCCTCGCGCCGGACGGGAACCCAACCGTCACCGTGACCGACGCGGACGGCATCACCCACCAGGTGCCCGTGACCGACAACGTCTACTTCGTGACAGGCGGCAACCCCAGCAGCATCGCGCTGAAAGACGCCGCCGGAGCCACAACCACAGTCCCGATACCCTAGCCCCGCCCGGCGTCCGGTCTCGGATGACGAGCCGTTCCGCGATTAACCGCAGCTCGGGTAACGCGAGCACTGCGCGCGGGCTTGGGCGAATCGACAGCGGACGGCCCTCGCGCTGGCGTGGCTGGATCGGCTGAGCGGAAACGAGGCGCTGAGCAAAGCCGCGGTCGCCGCCAAGCGGGTTCCTGTGGAACCCGAACCCGATGACCCTCACCACAATGTCCGCGCGGCGGCTCGGCGTAGGTGCCAGACGCAGGCCGCTCAGCCAGGCGCGGCTTCGCCGTGTCTGAGTCGTTCGAGTCCGTCGAGGATGAGGTCGAGTCCCCACGTGAACTCGACGCTGCTGTCGTATCCGGACTCGGGGAGCTTCGTTGCGATCTCGACGAGGTACGGGTAATCGTCGAGTGCGCGGATTGTCTGCGCCCGTCGCTGCGCCGCTTCGCCGGCTGACCTCGGCGTCTCGAAGCCGAGGTCTCTCTCTTGGAGGGCGAAGCCGTAGATGTAGGCGTCCTGGGTCGAGTAGGCGTGGATTGCCATTTCGAACGAGAAGCCCGCTTCGCGCAGGCAGCCCATCACGGCGTTGTGGTTTCGCAGGTTCGCGGGCCCCGGGTGCCGCGACTCCATCATCCCGATCGCCCATCTGTGCCGTTTCAGCGCTGCGCGTGTCGAGTTGGCCCGGCTGCGCATCGCGGACCGCCAGTCGAGGTCCGTGGACGGAAGCTCGATCTCGTCGAAGACGATGTCGACCATGCCGTCGAGGAGCGCATCCTTGTTGGCGACGTGCTTGTAGAGCGCCATCGGCACGACGCCGAGCTCCTGAGCGAGACCGCGCATGCTGAAGCCCTCGAGGCCGGCCGCGTCGGCGAGCGCGACGGCGGCCGCTAGCACGCTTGTGGCGCTCAGCGGCGTCCGGCGAGTCCTGCGCTGTTTCGGCATCGGACGCTCTTCATCCTGTTCGGGGCGTGGATCGGGCGGTCGGCGGGTCGCTGGTTGGGTGTTGCGAGAGCCGTGATCGGGCCCAAGCGCGGGCATGATCACGGCGGTCGCGTCCGGGCACGGCGGGGAACCTACGGCGCGAGGCGGAACGGCGGGTAGCGGTCTGTGACCAGCACGTGGGCGTATCCGATCACGCGGTTGGTGTAGCGGCCGACACCGACGAGAAAGTCGAACATCCCGCGCGGGTAGCGACCCGTGAACAGGATCGCGAACCAGGCCGCGATCACGACGAAGAACGCGGCGATGTAGAGGAAGAACAGCACCACGTAGTGCGGGATCGCCAGCAGCCACTTGACCAGCGGCAGCCAGCGGTTGAGGTCGTTGCGGGCGTCCGGATAGGGATAGTCGAGGTGCACCGCCTGATGCTCGTCCGTGGAGGGGTAGCTGTCGTCCATCAGTGCGAGGTAGACGCCGACCCGCGCCGAGAACCGCATCAGCTCGAGGTTCCAGTCAAACCACCAGCGCGGGTACTTCTGGCGGAACACGATCAACAGCAGCGTGGGCAGCACGACCAGTCCGGCAGCACCGACGGCGCCGGCGGTTCTGCCGCCACCGTAGGCGTAGCCGCCGGCCTCGATCAGGCCGATCACAATGGCGATCGGGATGACCGCAAACAGGCGGAAGAAAGTGCTCAGACGGTTGAGCTGGCGGTCTGGGTAGTCGACCGAGTACTGGACGGGATACGGCGCGTCGGGGTTCAAAGGATGCCTCTCTGTCAGGTGTACGGCGTACACTCGGGAGCAAGTGTAGGTGTACACCGTACACTTGTCAAGTGCTGAGCTGATCTTTGACCCGGCAACCTCAGCGTTGCT
The DNA here is from genome assembly GCA_963709225.1 of uncultured Solirubrobacterales bacterium. Lineage (GTDB taxonomy): Bacteria > Actinomycetota > Thermoleophilia > Solirubrobacterales > Solirubrobacteraceae > Palsa-513. The sequence goes on along the minus strand of CAVPVM010000004.1, from coordinate 14,927 downwards.
CGGCATCGCGAGGCGGGCTTGACGACGAAAATGGTGATAACTAGACTGGTGTCATGCTGGCGGTGCGTTCGACTCGTGATTCGACGGTCGACGTCGACGTGGTCGCTGCCGAGACCGAGGCGCTGATAAAAGAGGCGCATCGTCGGCGTCGGCGGCGTTGGGCGGCGCGGCTGCTAGTTGGTGCTGCGCTTCTCGGCGGCGGTGTGGCGGTCGCACTGTTGGCGATCTCCGGCGCTCGCTCGGCGTCCGGCGGTGCGCCCGCGCGGGGCGGCGTCGCGCCGACCGCAGTAGATCGTCCGCTCAAGCGGCCCTACGGCTTGGCCGCAGCTGCGAACGGCGATCTCTACATCGTGGACATCACCCGCGACCAGGTCCTGCGTCGGCTCCCCTCGGGCGTGTTCCAAGTCGTCGCCGGCAACGGTCGCCGCGGCTTCTCCGGCGACGGCGGTCCCGCGATCGATGCCGAGCTGAGCCTCAGTGTGTCTTCGGCGATCGTGATCGCGAAGCACGGGACGCTCTACATCGCGGACTCCGGCAACGAGCGAGTTCGCGCTGTGTCGCCTGACGGGACGATCACAACGATCGCAGGCGACGGCAGCGCTGGTAGCGACAACGGCCTGATCGTGCACGCCACGCCGGCGCTGGACGCCTCCTTCGGGGCGCCCTCGGGCCTTGCCATCGGACGGAACGGTGACCTCTACATCGCCGCGGGCAACGTGGTTCGCCTCACTCCAAACGGCTTGATCGAGTGGGTCGCAGGCAAGCGTGGGCCGCTCACCTGCGGCGGCATCTACTGCAACCCGGCGAGCGAGGCGGACTTCGTCGCGCCGGATCAACTCGCCTTCGATGGCGCCGGGGACCTCTTCGTCGCGGTGGATAACGGCCCCTCCCTCTACGAGATCGCGGCCAACGGCCGCCTCATCTACGTCGGCCAACTCCGCGCAGCGGGAGGCGGGCGCGCTGGCGCGCTCGCACAGGCCCCGGACGGCAGCGTCGTCGAGGCCGCCCAGGTGGGCCTCGCCCGGCTGCCGGCGAACGGCGAGATCAGCCTGCCCAAGGTCTCCGAACCGAACGCCGTCGCGCTCGGGGCGGCGATCCCCGGGAACCTCAATCACGCCCTCGGCCTCTATAAAGGGCTCGTCGGCGGCTACAACATCTTCACCGGCGGCGATGGTGTCGCGGTCGGCCCGAACGGCGCGATCTACGCCGACACCAGCAGCGGCATCGCCTCCTCCGTGAGCGGCCTCGTCGAAATCGAGTCCGGCGGCAAGGTGCTCACGCTCTGGAAGTCCTAGTCGTTTGACGCGGCGGGACGCAGCCCCGCGAACGCGGCGGCCGAACCCGCCTTCATCACTGAACGCGACTGGTCCCGCGCGACGGCGGTAACGGACACGCCAGCGCGCTGGACCACTGCCCCTTACACCGAACGGATGGCCTGAGCGGGTCGCGTCGCTACTCGGCCAGCGTCTCACCGGAGCCGCCCAGCTCCGCGGGGAAATCCTTGAGCTTGGGCAGGCCATCCTTCATCGGCAGCACCGTCGACTCGTAGTTGACGTGCACTCCAGGTGCAAACGGAAACGAGGGAATCGTCGCCGCGTACACATCAACCAAACCCCACTGCGGGTGCCGCGTGAGCAGGTGGCCGCCGCACGCCTTACACCACTGGCGATAGCTCCGCTCGTTCTTGTGGTACTCGCCGATCTGCTCCTCTCCCTCCGTCACCGTGACCGCCTCAGGCTTCCAGAGAGTGAATGCATTGACCGGGCCGGCGGACCAGCTCCTGCAGGACGCGCAGTGGCAGTAGCCAGCCCCCACCGGGTCACCCGCGACGACAATCCTCACGGCACCGCAGTAGCACTGTCCTTCGAACGTCTTCTCATCGTTGCTCATGAGTCTCTCCGTCCGCTCGAAAAGGGCGGCGTCGAATGCCTGGCCGCGCAGCCCGTACGGGGGCTCGGGTCGACAGGCAACGCCGGTTCGTCATGCACGTGGGCACCGTACCGAGACGCCCCGGCTGGCGCGCGCGCGACCACCACTGCCGGCCCCGCTTCCGGATTCGCCCAGGAGCGCCGTTCGACGATCCGCCGACCGCTACGCGAGCTGGAGCCGCGGCGAGTTCGACTAGCTCATGTGAACGTCGAAGTGCACCGCCCCTACGCCGCCGGCACCGCGCTCGGCACCGACAGCCTCTTTCCCGGTCCGACCTTCGCCACCCACGCGCTGAATGTGTTCCTCCCCCACGCGTCGTGGAAGTGGACGGTGACGGCCAGCAGCATGTGCTTGCGGTGGCGTTTGCCGTTGGCGATGTAGACGAACCAGCTGTAGGGCTTGTTCTCCAGTTCGTAGTAGTAGCCGAGGCGCTGGTGGGCGCCGTTGGAGAGCACGAGATCGCCGTGGCGCACGAGCCCGAAGCGCACGCCGGGCTCGATCGGCTGGGTCGAGACGTCGTTGGCTCCGAGCTCGAAGCGCACGCTCTGGCCCGGCGGGACGATCCGATCGAGCGCCGCGACGAGCGTCGCGATCGGGTGGTACTGGTTGACGTGCGAGTCCGGCTTCTCCGTTGCGGCGACCGCGTTGCCCGTAGCGGCCACCCCGGCGAGGCAGCCAAGCGAGGCGAGCACGCAGGCGCCCTTCCGCGCGCCGGCGGGCACCTCGGCGAATGACGCGCTAGCGCGCCGCACCAGCGGCCCACTCCTGAGCGCCAGCCAGCGCAGCGACAGCCACAGCGCCCAGGCCAGCACCAGCCAGACCCACAGGCCGAGGATCGAGCCCCACCACGCCGTGTACCCGATCGTCGCGGCTAGCAGCGGCACGACCGGCGTGTTCGCGATGTTGGCGTCGAGCGCAGCGCACATCGCGAGCCCGATCAACGCTGCGGCGGCCAGGTCGCCGCGGCGGCGCCAGAGTCCCACCGCGGCGATCAGCACGAGCGCGGCGAGGATCGCCAAGGTCGAGTCGCTCGCGCTGCTCGACGGCGTCACACGGACGTCGTGCTTGCGTGACCACTCAGACGCCGGCACGTACAGCCACCACGGCTTCCAACCGATGGCGTCGACGACGGCGTTGGCGCCGATCGACGATCCGAGCGTCGTGCCCCGATCGCTGGTCGTGCGCACGACCAGCGTGAGGTTGCCGGGACTGTGCTCGAGCTCATCCAGCAGCGGCGGCGCCCAGCACACCGCACCGACCAGGACGGCCGCCAGCACCCAACGCCAGAGCACGCTGACGTGCTCGCCTCCGCGCGCCCGCGGCCCGCTGGGCTGCGGCTCCTTCGACGCGCCGCCACGGCGACGCGCGACGACACGCCGCACGACGAGCCCGCCCACCCCGATCAGCAGCAGCCCGGCGGTCGGCGCCACGTACGTCAGGTGGGTCTGGGTGACGAAGCTCGCGACCAGCACGACCCACGGCAGCAGGCGGTGCTCGCCGCAGGCCAGCGACCAGCAGAGGAAGACCAGCAGCAGGAACGGGAACAGCGCCGCTGCCGGGTTCCACACGTCGTGGAAGGACTCCGAGGCGAGCGACTGGCACATCAGGGCGATGCCGATCGCGGTCGCGAACATCAGCACCAGTCCGCCGCGGCGGCGGGCAAGCGCGACGCAGGCGATGATCGCGAGGGTGTTGACGGCCCCCATCCAGATCGCGACGTCGATCGTGTTGCCGTAGCGCACCGGAAGCGCCAGCAGCCAGTAGAGCAGCGGCCCGGGGCTGTGCACGATCTGGCCGGTGACGTTGCCGGCCTCCGAGTATTGGCCGACGAGCGGGGAGTGCGAGGTCAGCACGTCCCAGGCGCGCGTGAGGATGATCCCGTCGTCGCCGGCCGGCTCCCAGCCCGCGTTCGCCGCGTGGACGGTCGAGACGAGCACGGGCACGGCTGCGGCGAGGCCCGCGGCGATCGCCGGCAGCGCGCGCACGAGCCAGGCCGCAGCGCGCTGCAGCCAGACCCCGACCAGCAGCAGCGCGAGCCCGAGTCCCGAGCGCAACGCCCCCGTCCGCGAATGCGGCGTATGCGGCGCCGCGGAGCCTCGCCGGCCGGGTAGCGCGATGCTCCCTCGACCCGCGCCCGCGGTCGGATGATCGGTGCTCGTCGATGCCTCCCTTCGCTCGGACTGCAGTCTGCTTGATCGGCTCGCCACGTGCGCCTCCGACCGCCTGCCTGCCTCCCCCGGGACAGGCGACCCCGGCGCCCGAATAAACTGGATCACCGTGTCGAAGTTCTGCCGCCACGGCACCCTCGCGGAACGCTGTCCGATCTGTGTGGCAAGCGTGCAGGAGGCGGCCCGTGCGCCGGCCGCGCGACCGCGGCGCAGCGCGACCGACAACCGGCCGCGCAGCCAGCTCAGCTCGCGTGGCGGCCTGACCGTGCGCCGCGAGGCGCGCAGCGATGACGACGGCTACCGCTCAGCGCTCGCCCCCGGGCTGCGTTCGACCGCCGACGCGAGCCGCCTGGCAGCGGAGATCGGCTTCGCCTCCGGACGACTCGAGGCGCTCGCCGTCGAGCCCCCCGGCCTCTACGGTGAGATCGCCGCGACGGCGGACCTCGAGCAGGCCACCTGGCTCGCCCTGCTCACCGCCTACGTCGGCCCGCTCGAGAGCGACCAGCCGTTCGCCTCGATCGAGGCGATCGCCACTCCCTGGCCGGCGCTGCCCGAGCTCCAGGGCGCGACCTTCGGGCCGCGCGGCAGCGACGAGCCCGCCCGCGGGACGCAGGCGCTCGACGCCTACGTTCACTTTGCGCAGCGCGCCGGAAGCCAGCAGCTCGGGCTGGTCGCGGACCCGAGCTGGACGCCCGAACAGCGCTTCGAGCGCGTCTATCAGCGGCTCGTGCTGCCGGGGCTGCACCGCCGCGCGCGCTACGACCTGCTGGTCACGCTGGGACGCCTCGGCCGCTACCCGCTGTCCGCGCCAGGTCTGCTGCTGACCGAGGATGACGCCGTGATGCTCGCTGCCAAGCGGGTCTTTGCGATCGGCGACCGAATGACGATCGAGCGGCGCGCGCGGGAGCTTGCGGCTGCGGCTCAGATTCGCATCGAGGCACTCGATCTGGCACTTGAGAACTGGGCGCGCAGCGAGCGGATCACGCAGGGCTTCCACGGCGCCGACCTGCACGGCCTCGACGACGCCGCGCGGACGCGGGCCGCCGCGGTGCTCGACTGCTGATCAGTCCATCACGTTGCGGTCACCCAGATGCGCGCCGACCTTGCGCTTGACCCGCTGCAGCGCGTTGTCGACGGTCTTGGTGTCGCAGTCCAGGCGTCCGCCGATCTCCTCGTATGAGCGCCCGTCGAGATAGAGCGCGAGCACGCTCGACTCGAGCTGCGAGAGCGAGGTCGAGAGGCAGCCGACGAGTGAGCGCAGCTCCTCGGATGAGATCGCCTGCTTGGCCGGGTCGTTGACCGACGGGCTGGCGATCATGTCCTCGAGCACGGGCGCATCCTCGTCGGCGCCGGCGCCGGTCGGCGAGGAGAACGAGACGTAGTGGTTCAGCGGCGTGTGCTTGTTGCGCGTGGCTGTCTTGACGGCGGTGATGATCTGGCGCGTGATGCAAAGCTCCGCGAAGTTGCGGAAGCTCGACTCGCGGTCGGTGCGGTAGTCGCGGATCGCCTTGTAGAGGCCGATCAGCCCCTCCTGGATGAGATCCTCGCTGTCGCCGCCGGCGAGGAAGTAGGAGGAGGCCTTGAGCCGGACGAATCCCCTGTAGCGGGCGAGCAGCCGCGCGTAGGCTGTGGGGTCGCCCGATTTTGCGAGCGCGATGAGAAAGCCATCCTCAACCTGAGGTTGAGCGTAAGACTGTCTGGAGACTTGGGCCACGAGCCGTTCCTTGTTCGTGCCTTGTGACAGGCAGGATTGCTCAGTGGCGCACTCCTCCCCTGGCGCCGACTGCGGATATGAGCAAGGCCTTAACCTTAGGTTTAGCCTTGTTGTCCCGGCACCTTAGCCGCAGTTATGGAGTCCTGTCAAGGGCACCGCGGCGATGCAACACCTCATACAGCAGCGCCCCCGCCGCGGCGTTGACGTTCAGCGAGGCGATCCTGCCACGCAGCGGCAGCGTCACGAGCGCATCGCAGCTCTCCGCGACGCGCTGTCGCAGCCCCCGACCCTCGCCGCCAAAGACGATCACGACACCGCCGCTGTAGTCCGGGCTCGTGTAGTCGAGCGCACCCTTCGCGGCGACCGTGCCGTAGCTCCAGCAGCCGGCGCGGCGGGCCGCGAGCAGGAAGTCGGCGAGGTTGCGCGCCCGCGCGATCCTCAGGTGCTCGACCGCACCGGCCGAGGCGCGGCAGACCGCGGGCGTGACCTCGGCGGCGCGCCGCTCGCAGATCACGACGCCGCTGGCGCCGACGCACTCGGCGGTGCGGCAGATCGCGCCGAGGTTCTGGGGGTCCTGGATCTCATCGAGCGCCACGATCAGCGGCTCGGGCAGCGCCAGCAGCTCGGCGGCGGAGACGTAGGGATAGCCGCCGGCCAGCTCGGCGCAGACCCCCTGATGCTCGCGCGAGCCGCAGATGCGCTCGATCTCCTCCGCCGCCGCGACCCGCGGGCGCCGGCCGGCCAGCCACGGCTCGCGTGCGAGCGCCTGCGTCGCGACGATCTCACCGACGCTCGAGGCGCGACGCCCGCGCAGCGCCTCCCTGACCGCGTTTCGCCCGTAGACGATCACGGGAGCGGGGCGAGATCGAAGCCGTCCGGCGTGTCGCGCACCGACCAGCCGCCGGCCTCGATCTGCGCGCGCAGCTGATCGGCCTGCGCGTATTCGCCGTCCGCGCGCGCACGCTGGCGCGAGCTCGCCAGCTCGACGATCTCCGCAGGCGCGCCCGCGACCTCGAACAGGTTTTCGAGCCCGAGCACGCCGAGCATCTCGCGCAGGTCGCCGTCACCGACCTCCCCCGCTCCGCTGCGATTTGCCTGGCGGATCCAGTCCCACATTGCCGCGAGCGCGGCCGGAGTGTTGAAGTCATCCTCCAGCGCCGCGAAGAAGCGCTCGCGCAGGGGGCGCAGCGCTGCCGGCGACTCCCCGGCCACCAGCCGGTGGGCCGCCTCGCGGATCCGCGCCACACCGGCCCGCGCCGCCTCCAGCTGCTCGGCGCCGTAGGCGATCGGCTGGCGGTAGTGGGCGCCCGCGAAGTACAGGATCACGGTGTCTCGGCCGTAGGCGTCGAGCACCTCGTGCAGCGGTGTGATGTTGCCCACCGACTTGGACATCTTCTCCCCGTCGGTGCTTGCCAGCATGCCGTTGTGCATCCACACGCGCGCCAGCTCGCCGCCGCGCGCGCAGCGCGTCTGCGCCGCCTCGTTCTCGTGGTGGGGGAACAGCAGGTCCAGGCCGCCGCCGTGGATGTCGAAGCCGACGCCGAGCAGACCCTCGGCCATCGCCGAGCACTCGATGTGCCAACCCGGTCGCCCCCGCCCCCACGGCGCGTCCCAGGCGCTGTCCTCACCCGGCTTCTGCGCCTTCCACAGCGCGAAGTCGAGCGGGTCCTCCTTCAGCCCCTCGCCGTCGCCGTCCTCGCCCTGGTCCATCGCATCGAGCTCGCGGCGCGAGAGCGCGCCGTAGCCCGGGTCGCGCCGTACGCGAAAGTAGACGTCGCCGTCGGCGACGTAGGCGTGATCGCTTCGCAGCAGCGCCTCGATCTCCTCGGTGATCGCGCCGATCGACTCGCTCGCCAACGGCTCATGGTCGGGCCGGCCAAGGCCGAGCCGCTCGGTGTCGGCGAGGTAGGCGGCGGTCATCGCCGCCGCCAGCTCGACGCTCGAGCCGCCCCGTGCGGCGGTGTAGATCTTGTCGTTGACGTCGGTCACGTTGATCACCAGGCAGACCTCGAAGCCACAGTGCGCGAGGAACCGCTTGAGCAGGCTGAAGACCACGAACGGACGCGCGTTGCCGATGTGGATACGCGAGTAGACCGTCGGGCCGCACGCGTAGATCCCGACCCGCCCGGGGTCGCGCGGCTCGAAAGCGCGAACCGAGCGCGTGCGCGTGTCGTAGAGGCGAAGCTGCTCGCAGCTCATTACGGGGCGGGCCTCAACCGTCGAGCGTGACGATCGCGAGTGCCGCCGCACCCTCGCCGCGACCGACGAAGCCGATCGACTCGCCGGTCGTCGCCTTCACGTTGACCGCCGAGGAATCGACGCCGAGCGCGTTCGCGAGCCGCTCACGCATCCGCTCGCGCGCGCCGCCGAGCTTGGGCGCCTCGAGCGCGACGGTCGCGTCGACGTTGACCGTGGTGTAGCCGGCGGCGCGCACCAGCGCGACGGCCGCGCACAGCAGCTCGATCGAGTCGGAGCCGCGCCAGCGCTCGTCGGAGTCGGGGAAGTGCATGCCGATGTCACCGAGCCCGGCGGCGCCGAGCAGCGCGTCGATCACGGCGTGGGTCAGCACGTCGGCGTCGGAGTGGCCGTCGAGGCCGAGCTCGCTCTCGAGCACGACGCCGCCGAGCACGAGCGGGCGGCCGGCGATCAGGCGGTGCGAGTCGTAGCCGATGCCGGTGCGAGCGCTCACGGCCCGAGCGGCTCCAGGCGGCGCTCACGCCGCTCGAACACCGCCAGCTCGCGCACGCCGAGCCCGTCGAGCAGCTCGAGTGCCTGGTCGTAGGCGTAGCCGACCTGCTCGGGCACGTGCGCGTCGCTCGAGAGCGCCACCGGCGCGCCGGCCTCGAGCGCCCCCGCGAGAAACGCCGGGGCGGGATAGATCTCGCCGACCGGCTTGCGCAGCCCCGCTGTCGATACCTCGACGGCGATCCCCGACTCGGCGATCGCCTCGAGCGCCGGCTCGTAGTAGCGGCGCGGATCGCCCGGCGGCGCGGGCCGCGCCGCGCCCCACATCTTGACCAGGTCGGGGTGGGCGAGGATGTCGAACATGCCGCTGCGTGCCGCCTCGGCGAGCGTCTCGAAGTAGCGTCGCCAGACCTTTTCCGGGCTCGGCGCGGAGGTCCAGATGTCGAAGCGGTCGAAGTCGACCGCGAGCTCGCCGAGGAAGTGCACCGAGCCGACCACGTAGTCCAGCTCGCAGCTCTCGATCAGGCTCTGCGTACGGTCTTCGCGACCGGGCACGAAGTCGACCTCGAGCCCGAGGCGCAGGTCGGTGTGCTCGCGCACGAACTCGCAGTAGGCGTAGATGTCGTCGCGCGCCTGCTCGCGCCAGTAGGGGTGATCCCACATCGCCGAGCGACTGCTGGAAGCGGTGGATGTGCTCGGACACGCCGAGCTCCGCGATCCCGGCGGCGTCGGCCGCCTCGCGGTAGCGCTCGACGTTGGCCGCGTTGAACGCGTTGGCGAACGTCGACTCCGGGTCGTCGTCACGGCGCAGGTGGAGGTGGTAGTCGGTCAGCATCGCCGCCCGATTCAATCAACTCGTGCGGCGAGCAACAGCTCGGCGAGCGCGAGGTCACGCGGGGTCGTCACCTTGAGGTTCTCCGCCGGGGCCTCGACGACGCGCACGCGCCCCCCACCGTGTTCGACCAGCCAGGCCTCGTCGGTGGCCGCGTCGACCACCTCCACCGGCATCGCGAGCGCCCGCTCGAGCGCGGCGCGCGTGAACACCTGCGGCGTCTGAACCGACCAGAGACGCGCGCGATCGAGCGTCCGCAACACGATGGCGGCGTCGTCGACCTCCTTGACCGTGTCGCTGACGCGCGCCGCCGCGATCGCGCAGTCGACATCCTCGAGCCCCGCAAGCACGGCCTCGATCAGCGCCGGAGTGACCAGCGGGCGCGCGCCGTCGTGCACGAGCACCACGTCGGCCTGCGGTGAGGCCGCCGCGAGCGCCGCCCGCACCGAGGCCGAGCGGACATCGCCGCCCAGCACGCCGACGCAGCCCTCCGGGGCGGGCACACCGGGCGGCAGTGCGACGACGATCTCGGACACGGCGTCGACGGAGCGCAGCGCCTCCAGGCACCAGTGCAGCATCGGCCGACCGGCGAGCTCGACAAGCGTCTTGGGCCCGGCGGACCCAAGACGCTCTCCTCGTCCGGCGGCCACGACCAGCGCGACCGCCACCTCTCTACGCCCCCGGGGGGCTCAGCGCCCGCCGGCCACGGCGTCGCCGCTTGGCGTGCGCGACAGCAGCCCGTCGAGGTATTCCTCGGCCTCTGCCTCGTTCTTGTCCAGCGCGTACATCAGCTCCGAGGCGAGGATCTTCTTGGCCCGCGTGTACATCTGCTTCTCGCCGCTCGAGAGGCCCTTCTCGTTCTCGCGCAGAGCGAGGTTGCGCACGACCTCGGCAAGCTCGTAGATGTCGCCGGTCTTGATCTTGTCGCGATTGTGCTTGAAGCGGCGGTTCCAGTTCTTCGGCATGTCCGAGACGTCGTCGCGGAGCACGTTGAGAACCTTCTCCACGGTCTCCTCGTCGATCACCCGGCGCAGGCCGGCGAGCGCGGCGTTCTCGGTCGGAACCATCACGGTCATGTCGTTGTGCAGGATCTTGATCGTCAGGTACTCGCGACGCTCGCCGAAGACCTCCTTGATCTCCTTGGCCTGCACCTGACCGGCCCCGTGATGGGGGTAGACGACGTTGTCGCCGAGCTCGAACTCGATGTACTCGCCCCGCACGGTGACCTCGATGTCAACATCGTCGTCGTCGAGGTCGACGTCCGGGTCGAGCTCTCCGTCGGCTTCCACGTCAGCGTCGGCGTCAGTGACGGCGACGACGTGGGCCTCGGCGTCGAGTTCGACCTCGATCTCGGAATCGGGGTCCAGTTCGTCCTCCAGCAGGCGTGCTTCGACTGTTCCGGGAATGATGTCCTCCTTGGCTTGCACGCCCGACATGCCTGGCGGGCGAGACGTGTTCAGGTTTGTAGGTAGCGGTCCACGAGGTTGATCTCCTGCAACCGGCGAAGGCCCTCGCGGATGTCCTTCGCGCGGATCTCTCCGACCCCCTCGACGGCCTCGAGTTCAGGGTCGCTTGCTGCCAGCAGTTCGTCGAGCCCGCCGAAGCTGCGCACGATGTTCGCGACGATCAGCTTTGGCAGGCGCGGGATGCGCCCGAGAATCCGGTAGCCGCGGGGCGCGACGGGATAGTCGAGCGTGTTCAGCTTGCGGTCGTAGCCGAGCAGCTCGGCCAGCCGTCCGAAGTCGAGCAGGTCCTGGTGGCCGAGGCGGCCGATCGACTCGAGCACCGCGGCGAACTGCTCGTCGTCGTCGACCTGAGATGTAGTCGTGCACGAGCGCGGCCTTCTCGGCGGCGGTGCCGAGCATCGTCTCCTCGAGGTGCATCTCGATCAGACGGCCCTCGCTGCCCAGCTCGACGATGTGGCGTTCGATCTCGACCGCCATGCGCGTGACGAGCTCGCTGCGTTGGAGCACCGTCAGCACGTCGTGCAGCGTGCCGCCGCCCTCGAACTCGAGCGCCGTGAGCCGCGTCGAGACCTGATCGAGGCGGGCGCGGTACTTGTCGAGCGTGGCGAGTGCCTGGTTGGCCTTGGCCAGCACGACGGGGATGTCCTCGAGGATGTAGCGGACCGCGCCGACGTAGAGCGAGATCACCTCGCGGCGCTGCGAGATCGCGATCACGAGCGCGTCGGTCTGCTTGGCGACGCGCTCGGCGGTGCGGTGGCGGGTCCCCGTCTCGACCGACAGGATCGTCGGGTCGGGCATCAGCTGGACGTTCGCCATCGGGATCTTGGTCGCGTTGGCGTTGAGCGTGATCGCGCCGTCCATCTTCGCCAGCTGGTAGAGCAGCGCCGGCGTGTAGTCGATGTCGATCTTGATCCCGCCCGAGAAGAGGAACGCGAGCTCGTCGGGCTCGCCGATCACGAGCAGGCCGCCGGTGCGTGCGTTGAGGATGTTGTCGATCCCCTCCCGCAGCGCGGTGCCCGGGCGCAACCATCTCGAGCGCCCGGACCAGCTTTGGATCCTGTCGCGACTCGATGTCGTGTACGTCGTCAGATCGAGTCGCTGCCATGCTTGTCGCATTCTAGCGCGATCCGCCGCAAAAGGCCGCCCGTTGGGGGGATTTTGGACCCCCACTTTGTGCGCAGAGCGCCCAGCCGGGGGCCCGCGAGACGCGTTTGGCGGCTGTAGGCCACCCACTCAGTCCGCCGCTTCGGACTCCTCGCGCGTGAGCAGTTCGAGGCGGTTGCCGAACGGATCGTCGACGTAGAAGCGCGCCGTGCCGGGCAGATCCACGTCCCAGGTCACGGCGTGTCCGGCACGCTCGAGCGCGGCCGCGAGGTCCGCGAGCGCGACCTTCGAGGGCACCGCAAGCGCCGGATGGGCCTTGCGTGCGGCGGCGAAGGCGGTGTCGACGCCGACATGGAGCTCCTGGCCGGAGCCGACCGCGAACCACACGCCACCGCGGGCGGCAAGCACCCGCGGCTTGGGCAGCTCGGCCAGTCCGAGCAGCTCGCCGTAGAAGGCTCGCGCCCGCGTCTCGCAGCCCTCGGGCGCCGCGACCTGGACGTGGTCGAGGCCGACGATCACGGCGCCCTCAGGCGGCGGCGACCGCGCGGGCGAGGCCGCGCGCCGGTGCCCCCGCGAAGGCCGCCTCGAGCGCCGCGCGCAGCGTCGCGACCTCGGTCGCGTCGGTCCCGCGCGGGGCGATCACCGGGTCGAGGCCGAAACGCCGCGCCTCAGCGATCCGCCGCTCGGGATGCCCGACCCAGCGCAGCTCGCCGGTCAGGCCGAGCTCGCCGAAGGCCGCGAGCGGGGTCGGCGCGTCGGCCGGTCCGAGCGTGACGCCGCGCGACGCGCTCGCGACGGCGAGCGCCACGGCGAGGTCGGCGCCCGGCTCATCGACGCGCACGCCGCCGACGACGTTGACGAAGACGTCGGATCCGCCGAGCGGCAGTCCGCCGTGGCGGGTCAGGACGGCGAGCACGAGCGCGAGGCGGTTGCGGTCGAGGCCGTTGACGACGCGGCGGGGCGGCACGAGGTCCGAGGGCGAGACCAGCGCCTGCACCTCGACCAGCAGCGGGCGGCTGCCCTCCATCGCGGCCAGCACGACGCTGCCCGGGGCGCGCGTCGCCCCCTTGACGAAGCGAGCGGAGGCGTCGAGCACCTCCACCAGGCCGCCCTGACGCATCTCGAACACGCCGGCCTCGTTGGTCGAGCCGAAACGGTTCTTGATCGCCCGCAGCGTGCGGTAGCTGCGCTCGCGCTCGCCCTCGAAGGCCAGTACGCAGTCGACGAGGTGCTCGAGCACCCGGGGGCCGGCGAGCGCCCCGTCCTTGGTCACGTGGCCGACGAGCAACACGGCGATCCGCCGGCGCTTGGCGACGCCGACGATTCGCGCGGCGACCTCGCGCACCTGCCCGACCGAGCCGGCGGCGCTCGTCAGCTCGCGCGCGTCGAGCGTCTGCACCGAGTCGATCACGCAGACCTCGGGCTGCTCGCGCTCGAGGATCGCGACGACCGTCTCGAGGTCGGTTTCCGCGATCGCCGGCACGGACAGGGCGGCGCCCGGCAGGCGGGCGGCGCGCAGCGCTACCTGCGCCGTCGACTCCTCACCCGAGACGTAGAGCGTGCGCCGTCCGGCCCCGGCGAGGTTGCCGAGCACCATGTTGGTCAGCGTCGACTTGCCGATGCCCGGAGCGCCGCCGAGCAGCACGACCGAGCCCGGCACGATGCCGCCGCCGAGCACGCGGTCGAGTTCGCCGATCCCCGTCTCAAGGCGCGGCACCTCCGGCGCGCTGACCTCACTCAGCGGGATTGGCCTGCCCGCGCCGGCGCCGGCCTGGCGCGAGGGCGCCGAGCGCCCCCGCGGCTCCTCGACCATCGTGTTCCACTCGCCGCAGCCGGGGCAGCGCCCGTTCCAGCGAGGCTCCTCGTGCCCGCAGCTGGAACAGACGTGAACGCTCGAGGCCCTTGCCATGACGGCGACTCTACGCGGGGGCGGGGACGGGATCCGCTACGCGCGTGCGGGGCACGCGCCGCGCTCCGGGACGGTCTCCGCGGTCGGCGCCAAGGGGATCGGGATGCGCACGCACCTCGGTCCCCGCACGCACCCGGATCCGCGCACGCACCTCGGTCCCCGCACGCACTCGGATCCGCGCACGCACCTCGGTCCCCGCACGCACCCACATCCCGCGCACGCACCCACATCCCGCGCACGCCACGACATCCCCGCACGCACCCGCAGCCCCGCCCGAGACGGGAGCCGTTCGCGCCGCCGGCGTCGACCACCATCCGTCCGCGGCGGCTGCCATTCTCGAGGACATGAGCGAATACGAAGAACCCCCGCCCGAGCATGCGGAGGACGACGTCACCGCCGGCGCCTGGCTCGACCTCGACCAGGATCGCTCGGCGGAAGACGGCGTGCCTGACACAAACGATGTCATTCCCGAGCCCGCAGCGCCGAAGCCGAGCCTGTGGGCTCGGATCACAGCGGCATTGCGGGGCGGCTCCGGGTCATAGGGCGCTCGCGCGCTCCCACGGCGCGCGCGAGCCCAACCGCCGGTCAGGCCCGCGCCCACGGCGCGTCCACACAGCGCGACCGCGTCCGACCGCCCGCGTGAGCCCGACTCCCGCGCCCGCGCGCTGCAACGCGCGCGCGCGGGGCCACACCACACGTCAGTCCGCGACGGGCTCCTCGCCCACAGGGTCGTCCTCGACGACCTCGTCGAGCGGGCTGAGCGGCTCGGGCTCGTCACCGGCCTCGGTCTCGGCCTCGGCGCCGGCGGCGCCGACCGCGACCGGGGTCTTCGCCTTCTTCGGCTTGACGATCGTCAGGCGGACCTCGCCGTCGGTGCCCTCGGGCGCCGGGTCGACGACCACGGTTGAGCCCGCCGGCAGCTGCGAGCGCAGGACGAAGTCGGCGAGCGGGTCCTCGATGTAGCGCTGGATCGCCCGCCGCAGCGGCCGCGCGCCCATCGCGGGATCCCAGCCCTTCTCGACCAGCAGGTCCTTGGCCTCGTCGGTCAGATCGAGCACCAGCTCGCGCTCGGCCATCGAGTGGCGGATCCGCAGCAGCAGCAGCTCGACGATCTGCTTGA
>CAVPVM010000003.1:0-11218 GCA_963709225.1 uncultured Solirubrobacterales bacterium | reverse complement strand
GGGGATGTGTGCGCAGACAAACCCACCCTTCCCCCGTCGGTGATGCGCACGCCGTAGTCGATCCCGAACTCGGGAGGCTTTCCGTAGCCTCCAACGAAGGTGCGGATCGGTCGCGCCGGTTTGGGCCGACGCGCCGATCACGCTTGTTAGCCGTCTAGCGGCTTATATGGGGGGCGGCGGCATAAGGGCCTCACGTCCTTTCCGGTCTGAGAGTGCTTGGGGCGCGTCGCCCGTCAAGCAGGCGCGTCCCGAGCGACCGTTTTGGACGCTACTCAGGGGAGTGGAGACAACCGACGGATTCGGGCCGTCGTTGGGCGAGAAGAACTAGCTGGGCGGCTGGTCTGTCGCGGGAGCATCGCGCCCGCGCCGTTCGTCGTTGTCGATCTGCTTGGGATCGACGCGCATCAGCTCGCGTAGCGCGGTTTCGGGGTCGAGCGGGATCACAACGCGTTCGTCCGGGTTGTAGTCGCGTACGCGCTTAGGATTGGCCATAGGTCGATTCTACGCTAGGGCGGTCCAGCGGTTTGGGCCGCTGAACCGCCTGTTGCGTTCTACTGTCGATCCACCCCTGGCGGGAGAATTACTGCGGTTGGTGCTTCGCCAGGCCGACCACTTGGCGACGTGCTTTGTCCGAGTTTGGCTCCGACGTAACTAGCCACGCCAGTCACCGTGCCGTTGGCCACGGCTGTCACCGCGATTGTGGCCCAGCCGAGTCGAGACTCGGTGGGAGGGGTCGTTTGCTGCATTTGTCCAGACTCCTTACTTCGGATTCTGTTCTCCGAGGCAAGAGATAGCAGACGGCCCTTCCTTTACGGCGTGCCTAGCGGGAAGTGGGCGCGCGGTACGTGAGCCGCCGTCCCGCGGTGCGCTTGACTATCGCGGCCATGCGGTCTGTGTCGGTCCAGTTGCAGGTTGTATAGCGGTAGTCGAACTCTGCGACGTAGCGGTGCAGGTGGACACGGCTGACGTGATGGTGCGTACCGTCTAGCGACCTTTTCAACTGCGCGAAGTAGCTCTCCGCTTGGTTGGTGGACACGTCGCCTCGCACGTACTCGCCGATCCGGTGGTTGACCATGCCGTGGCTCGCGAACTCCGGGCCGATCTGCCGATACGGGCCGGACGTGTCGGTGTGTAGGTGTGTCGCCTTCGGGTCGGTGTGCTCGTACAGGACTGAGCGTAGGTTGCCGGGCTTCACGTCGTTGACGACGTGCGAGCGGACTTCGCCTGTCTCACGCGACACAAGAGCCATGATCGGTGTCTTGTCCGTGACGCCCTTACCGCGCGGTCTGCGGTCGCGTGCGTGGCGGTTCTTGTGGCGTCCGCCGTACCAAGTTTCGTCTGCGACGACCCGCCCTGTCAGCAGGCCAGCCACGGGGTCGCGCTTCATGGCTTCACGGATGCGGTGGAGCATGTGCCATGCGGTCCGCGGCGTCAGATCGTATTTGCGTTCGATTTCACGGGCGCTGATCCCGTTCTTGCTTGACGCCATTTCGAAGATGACCATGACCCAGACGCGGACCGGAATCTTGGTGCCGTGGAAGATCGTTCCGGTGAGCACCGAGAACTGCTTGCGGCAGTCCGCGCACTTCCAGACTCGCCGCTCAGACACGGAGCCGGTGCGGGTTTTGCGGCCGATCAGGTTTTGCGGGTTGAGGAAGTACGGCTTGCGCACCGAGCCGCAGTGCGGGCAGACCGGCGTATCGCCCCAGCGCAGTTGCTCTAGGTAGAGGTAGGCGTCCGCTTCGGTGCGGAGCTTGTCGGCGAGTTGCAGAACGCTGATCGACATAGCCCTACTGTAGCACGTCTTGACAGAACTTGTCAAGGACTGATACAGTCCCGCCTATGCCCGATCTATCGCAAGACCTTCAAGCAACGCGCGCCATCGAAGATCGCTTGGTCGCTCTCGGCGCAGAGCGCACCGAACTAGAGGCAAGGCTAGGCGAGAACCTAGAAGCCATCGTGGACGAGATTCCCGCCGGGACAGAGGCCGGTATCGCGTTCGACCGTATTGCTCATCTTGTGGGCGTTAGCCGCCAGACGCTTTACCGCTGGCGCGACGTGCTCGCCAAGCTACGAGAGGGCGCCTAGCACGTCGGACAGCGCCAAGTTCGCGTGCGGGGCGGGTCGCATTCCCGTATGAGTTTCAGGGCGTTCTCAATGTCGGGTTGGCGTTCGGTACGAAAGTCCGCAAGTTGTTTCGCTGCCGCTTGAGCAGCAGTCGCAAATGGTTTGACACTCTCATAGAGGGCTGCGACGAATGAGTCAAATCGCGTTGTACAGATAGCGCCTCGGGCATCCCATTCCTTACGTGATTCGAGTGGGAGTGGGGGAAGAACGATCAAGTCAGGTCCATCGGGCGCTGATCGGAACCCTCCATGTGGGGGACCAGACCACATTGGGGCGCCGATGCTGCAAAACGGATACCAGACGAGCGGGGCCGCCGTTAGGCTTCCTTCTTCTGCGGCCGTCGTGAGCCAAGGTTCGATTACGTCCAGGGCGTACTCCGGCCACGCGATCCCATGTGACGCCATCTCGGATTCGATGTGATCGGCTAGGGCAACCTTGGCGGCTTCGCTCGCCACGATCAGCGAGTCGCGGCGGTCCAGGATCTTTGCCAATCGGCGGTAGTGGGCGCGAAATGCTTCGCGCGGTTTGTGTCCGTCTTGCCCGTATTGCGTTGTCGTGCCAGCGTGGAGCGCATGCTCTATCGCATCGCAAGAGTGGTGCAGCGTTTCTAAGTGGCGCGACGGGACGGGGGACGAAACATGAACCCCTATCCAGCCGACGACAACACAGAAGACAGCGAAAGCGCCGATGGTCCCCGCGACAAGTAACCACGTGTGGTGATTCGACGAGGCAAGTTGGCCGAGTGTCGCGATCAGGGCTGCGAGAGCCATGCAGCCACCGCCAATCGCACGGACCATCCGCCATCGCCTGCGTGCGCGCGGACACCGCACCAACGGGAATCCCCAGTTCGCCAGCTTCCGCATGCGCGGATCATCCTCCAAGGCTTCCCCCGTAGCGCGCCTGCTTTGACGGGCGACGCGCTACGGGGTTCTCTCGGACCGGAAAGTTCTTGGGCGGAAAGACGGCCGCCTCGACCTCGACGCTGAGCGGCTTGGGTTTGTCTGCGCACACATCCCCCATGCACCCAGCCGCACAGCCTCGCCGAGACGAGGCGCTATCATCTTCCCCGTCAGATGGAGTCCTGACGCGCGGGTGCGGCTTAGCGCCGGCCGCCCGCCGAACCGCCCGCCGTTGAAGGGCTGATGGCTCCTTTCGCGAACACCGCATGACGCCCGCGAAAGGAGTCAGTCGCAATCGTGCCGGTCCTACCCGACTGGGCTGTCCAAGTCCTTCAGGTCGTCACGATCCTCGGGCTCGCGCCGCTGGTCAGCGGCCTGATCGCGTGGGCCGAGGCGAAGGTGCAGCAGCGGCGCGGCCCGCGCATCCTCCAGCCCTACTACGACATCCTGAAGCTGCTGCGCAAGCAGACCGTGCTACCGGCGCCCGCCGGACTGCTGTTTCGCGCCGCCCCCTACGTTAGCTTCGCCGCGTTCGCGACGGTGCCGCTGCTGATTCCGGCGCTGACCACCTTCCCGCTGCCGCTCGGCTACATGGCGGACTTCTTCGGCGTCGGGCTGATCCTCGCGCTCGCGAGCTTCTCGGTGTCGATCGCGGCGGTCGACAGCGGCAGCCCCTTCGCGCAGCTCGGATCGAGCCGACTGCGCTCCTTCGGCGCATTCAACGAGCCGACGGTGATCTTCGTCACCTTCGTGCTCGCGCTGACCACCCACACCGACCTGCCCTACGCGTTCAACGCGACGCTGCGGATGGCGACCGTGCAGGTCGTGCGACCGAGCCACCTGCTGATGGTCGCCGCGTTCTTCATGCTGCTGCTGGCCGAGACCGGACGGATCCCGGTCGAGAACCACGGTTCGACGCTCGAGTTCGGCCAGATCGAGGAGGCCAGGGTCGCCGAGCATTCCGGCCCGGGGCTGGCCTTCCTGCGCTGGGGCTCCAATGTCAAGCAGCTGCTGCTGTTCACGATCTTCATGAACGTCCTGGTCGTGCCGTGGGGCCTCGCCTCGAGCGGTCGCCTCGATGTTGTCGCACTCGCGATCGGGCTGCTGTTCGTCAAGGCGCTCGGCGTCGGCCTCCTCGTCGTCGTGATCGAGTCGAGCTTCGCGAAGCTGCGGCTCTACAAGATTCCCGAGTTCACCGTCGCGAGCTTCCTGTTCGCGGTACTCGCGGTCGTGATATTCCTGTTCGAACCCGGCTTCGGCGACGTGCACCTGACCGTGTTTGGCGCGGCCGCGACGATCACCGCCGTCGGCGTGCTGCTCGCTGAGCTAGCGATGCTGCGCTCGCAGGACGTGTGGGATCAACTGCGGCTGTATGCCTTCGGTTCGCTGCTGGTCGCGGCGCTGGCCTTCGCCACGGCGGCGACCGGCCGCGGCGCCGGAGATCTCTACGCGCTGGGCGCCGTGACGATCGCGTTGAAGGCGTTGCTTTTCCCGATCGGCATCGCCTTCGTGCTGCGACGGTTGGGAGCGCAGTCACGCGTTCCCTCCTCGATCGGCGTGCCGAGTGCGATCCTGATCGGTGTCTCGCTCTGCGCCTTCGCGTTCATCGCGTTGCGCCCGGTGCACATTGGCGGGGAGTCCGCGCTCCCGCTGGAGGCGCTCCCGGTCGCAGTGGGCGGCATGCTCGTCGCGCTGCTGCTGATGGTGGTGCGGCCGTACGCCCCGTCGCAGCTGCTGGGCTTCCTGGTGCTCGAGAACGCGGTCTCGGTCGCGACGCTGGTGCTCGCGCCGGGGCTGCCGATCATCGTGGCGCTGCTGCTGCTGTTCGACGTGCTGATCGGCGTGCTCGTGTTCGTGCTGCTCGTCCAATACCTCGCGGTGGAACGGACCGCCGGACGAACGGACACGCTCAACAGGCTGACCGGATGAGCTGGGCCATCTACACCCTGCTGGCCGTGCCGCTGGTCGCAACCGCGACGGCGCTCCTCGACGGCTGGCGCCTCGCGCGCGTGGCCACGCTGCTCGCCGGGCTCGCCTCGCTCGGTCTCACGATCGCCATCGCGATCGACGTCGAGCACGGCCGCGTGCTGAGCGCCGCCGGCGGTTGGCTGCGCGTGGATGCACTGGGCGCGGTCTTCCTGCTCGCGACCGGCCTGCTCTACGCGATCAGCGGCGTCTTCTCGATCGGCTACCTCGGCGTGGCCCGCGGCGAGACCGGCTTCGCGTCGTTCGCCAGGCGCTATTTCGCGCTGCTCAATCTGTTCGGCTGGAGCATGCTGCTCGTGCCGCTGGCCGCCGACTTCGGGAGCCTGTGGGTAGCCGTCGAGCTGACCACGATCGTCTCCGCGCTCCTGGTCGCGATCGATCGCACCGATGCCGCGCTCGAAGCATCCTGGAAGTACATCCTGATCGCCTCGAGCGGCCTGGGCATCGCGCTCATCTCGATCGTAATCCTCTACGGGACCGGCACCCACGTCCTGGGCAGCGCCTACCTGCCGCGCTTCCAGGCGTTTATCGAGCACGCGCACGGCCTGTCCGCCGACGCGGTGCGGCTCGCGTTCGTGCTGTCGCTGGTCGGGTTCGGCACCAAGGTGGGGTTCGTCCCCACCCACGCGTGGCTGCCGGACGCACACAGCGAGGCGCCCGCGCCGGTCTCGGCCCTGCTCTCGGGATCGCTGCTCGCCGGCGCCTTCTACGCGATCCTGCGCTTCTTTCAGGTCGCGGTGGCGGCCGGCGAGCGCTCCTTTGCCGAGCACGCGCTGATCGTCCTCGGCGTGATCTCGCTCGTCGCCGCGAGCTTCTTCGTGCTGCGCCAGGCCAACTTCAAGCGGCTGCTTGCGTACTCCTCGATCGAGCACATGGGGATCATCGCTCTGGGCATCGGGTTCGGCGCACCGCTCGCCGTCGCCGGCGCGCTGCTGCACGTCATCACGCACGCCTCGGCGAAGGGACTTGCGTTCTTCGGGGCCGGGTCGCTGCTGCGCGGCTACGACACGAAGGACGTGGACGCCGTGACCGGCGCCGGCCGGGCGATGCCGTGGACCGGCCCGATGTTCATGGCGGCGGCGCTCGCGCTCTGCGGACTCCCGCTCTCCGGCGTCTTCCGCAGCGAGTTCCAGATCGTTGTCGGGGGTTTCGCCCAGGCGCAGTATGTGGGCGTCGCGCTGCTGCTGGTGTTCGTGAACCTCGCCTTCTTCGGCGTCAGCTGGCACAGCGGGCGAATGGTTCTCAGCCGTGCCGCCGAGCCGGTCGCCGGCGTCGCGCCGGCGCGCGAGCGCAGTGCCTGGATGGTTGCCGCGATGGTCGCCTGCCTGTTCGTCGTGATCGCGCTCGGGGTCCACCTGCCGGGGGACCTGGCCGCCCTGCTGCACACCGCGGGCCACAGCCTGGCGGCGCCACGATGAGCAGAGCGGCAGGCACCTCGCCCGTCACGTTGGACGGGTCGCTCGCGGAGCGCCTCGACGGCGTACAGGAGCAGGCGCCCGACGGGGAGCTGCGTGTGCGAGTCCCGCCCGAGCGATTCGTGCCGGCGATGCGGCGGCTCCGCGAGGCGGGAGCGCGATTCGTCACGATGTTCGCGGCCGACACGCCCGAGCCCGCGCTGGTCGCGGTCCTCGCGCTGCAGGGCGAGCTGGTCGTGCTGCGCGCCCTAGGCGCGAGCAGTTGCGGCGAGATAGGTGCCTGGTGGCCGGCGGCGCGCTGGAGCGAGCGGGAGCTCATCGAGCGTGATGGCGGTCTCGACGCGAGCACCGAACCCGGCTGCCCGCCGCTGACCGAGCCCGACGCCGACCGGCTCGACCGGCGCGTCGATGGCCTCGACGTGTTCGTAATCCCGTACGGGCCGGTGCGCTCGGGCGTCTTCGAGGCGATCCAGTTCCAAATCGAGACGGGCGGCGAGGACGTGCCGCGGATCCAAACGCGACCGTTCTTCAAGCACCGCGGGATGGAGCGTCGCTTCGCCGGTCTCGAACCGGCGCGAGCGGTGCACCTCGCCGAGCGGGTCGCCGGGATCGCGAGCGCCGCCCACGCGAGCGCGTTCTCCCAGGCCGTCGAACGTGCGCTCGGCGTCGAGGCGCCCCCGCGCGCCCAGCGCTGGCGGGCCGTGCATGCGGAGCTCGAACGCCTGGCCTGCCACCTCGACGTGATCGCGAAGCAGGCCGAGACCGCCGCCCTCTACGTCGGGCAGGCGCGGTTCGCCATCCTCAAGGAGCAGGTGATGGCGCTGCGCGCCGCCCTCACCGGGAGCCGCTTCGCCCGGGGCGCCATTGTCCCAGGCGGCGTGAGCGCCGACGGCGGTCTCGATCTCGGCGAGTTGCAGGCTGCGCTCGGATGCCTCGAAGCAGACCTCCACCGGGACCGCCGCCTGTTCGCCGGCACGGCGTCGATGACCGACCGCCTGATCGGCTCCGGACACCTCAGCCGCGCGCTGGTCGAGGAGTACTCCGCCGTCGGGCCGGTAGCTCGTGGCTCCGGCCTCTCGACCGACGCGCGTCACGAGCGTCCCTACGGCGACTACCGCAGGCTCGGACTGCGTGTCGTCACCGACCGCGGGGGCGACGCGATGGCGCGAGTCAACGTTCGCTTCGGCGAGCTGTCGGAGTCGCTGCGGATCCTGCGCCAGTTGATCGACCACCTCAGACGGGGGGAGCGCGAGCTGCGCACGCCTTTGCCGCACAAGGGCAGCGGCGCGGGGCTTGGCTGGGTCGAGGCCCCGCAGGGCGAGCTGGTGGTGTGGGTCGAGATCCGGGACGGCCTCGTCCACCGTGTGCACGTAGCGTCTCCCTCGCTGCGTAACTGGGCGCTCTTCGACCACGCCTTCCCGGCCGACGTGCTGACGGACTTCGCCTTCATCGAGCACAGCTTTGGGCTGAGCGTCGCGGGAGCCGATCGCTGATGCTCGCGTGGATCGTCCGGGGCCTTCGCGGCGGCAGGATCACGACCGCCTACCCGCGCCGCGCGGAGCCTGCTCCGCCCGGCTTTCGCGGTCGCGTGCAGGTGCTCGAGGGCGCCGGGGACGGCGGTGCGGCGGCGGCGTGTCCGACCGGGGCGATCGTCGCCGGGCCCGGCGGGCGGCTGACGCTGGATCGCGGCCGCTGCATCCTCTGCGGCGACTGCGTGCGCGCCGCGCCGGACCGGTTCGCCTTCGAGGCGCGCTATGAGACCGCCGCGCGATCACGGCTGGGGCTCGTGGAGGGCGGCGAGCGCCTCGACGCTGCCGTCGAGCCGCTGAGGCGCACGCTCGGGGAGCGCGCCGGCGCGCTGCGACGATCGATCCACATCCGCCACATCGATTGCGGCTCCGACGGTGGCGAGGAATGGGAGATCCAGGCGCTGTGGAACCCCTACTACGACATCCAGCGCCTCGGCTTCTTCCTCACCGCCGCACCGCGCCACGCCGACGTACTACTCGTCACGGGAGCGGTGACCCGGCCGATGCGCGCGCCACTCGAGCGCACCTGGGAGGTCATGCCGGAGCCCAAGGCGCTCGTCGCGGTCGGAACCGACGCGTGCTCGGGCGGGCTCACGGGCGCGGGCGCGCCGCGGCTCTCCGGCGCGGAGCCGACCGCTGGTGGCGTCGACGCGGTGCTCCCGGTCGATGTCTACGTGCCGGGCTCGCCGCCGCCACCGATCGCGATCATGCACGGCCTGCTTCTGGCCACCGGCCTGCTGCGCGCCGGCGAGGTGGCGGAGTGACCTACGTCTTTGGCCTGGCGATGGGCGCTCTCGCACTCGGCGTGCCGCTGGCCCTACGCGCCCGCCGCCTCGCGGCGCTCTGCTCGGCCGCGGGCTGCGTGGCGCTTGTGGTCGTCGGCCTTGACAGCGCGCTCGGGGGCGCCCGGCCGTTGCTCGGCCTCGGCGACTGGCTGGGCTTTGGCCACAGCGCCCTGCGCGCGGACGGGCTTGCCGGGATCTTCCTCGCGCTGACCGGCCTGACCGGCGCCGCCGTCTCGCTGGCCTATGCGGCGCGCCCCGCGACGCGTTGGCTGACCGCGCTCGCCAGCGGGCTGCTTCTGTTCGTGGCTGTCTCGATCTGCTCGGACAACGGCTTCCTCTTCCTGCTTGCCTGGGAGGTCGTGACGGTCTGCGTGTACCTGATCGCCAGCGCGCAGGGCGACCGGGATGGGCTGCGCGCGGGATTTCTAACCGGCGGCCTGGCGAAACTCGGCGGCGGCGCGCTGCTCGCCGCTGTCGGCCTGCTCTACGCCCAAACGCACAGTTTCTCGCTCGAGGTCTGGGCGCACAGTTCGCTTACGTCGGGGACTCGCAGCGTGCTGTTCGTGCTGTTCCTGATCTGCTTCGCGACGAAGGTCGGACTCGTGCCACTTCAGGGGGGGCTCCCGGCCGGGTACGGCTCGTCGCCGCGACTCGGCGCCGCGTCGCTCTCCGTGGCCCTGTGCGCTGGCTTCTACGGCCTGTGGCGATTCGAGTTCCAGGTGCTCGGACCCTTGCCGGTGTGGTGCGGGGACGCGCTGCTGATCGTCGGCGCGCTGAGCGCGCTGACTGGTATCGCCTACGCGATCACCGAGGACAACCTCAGGCGCTTTCTTGGCTATTCGACCGTGGAGCACGCCGGCGTCGTGGCGGTCGGCTTCGGTGTCGCGCTGCTCGGCGCCGCCGCGCGGCAGCCCACGCTCGCGGCAGCCGGGCTGCTGGCGGCGACGCTCCACGTCTGCTCGCACAACCTCGCCAAGACGCTGGCGCTGATCGGCATCGACGGCGTCGAGCAGGCGACGGGCAAGCGCACGATCGACCCGCTCGGAGGTCTGGCGCGCCGCCTTCCTGCCAGCGCGCTCGCCCTCGGCGTCTCCTCGCTGACGCTCGCGGCGGTACCGCCGCTTGGGGGGTTCGTCAGCGAGTGGTTCACATTCGAGGCGCTGCTGCAGGCGTTTCGTATGCCGACGCTGCTCTCGCGGCTTCTCTGCGCCCTGGCCGCCGCGGCGCTCGCACTGACCGCCGGGCTGGGGTTGCTCGCGTTCGCGAAGTACTACAGCTTCATCTTCCTCGGGGCGGCGCGAAGCCGGTTGCGCGTCACGCGCGCGGCATGGCGACCGCAAATCGGCCTGCTGGCTCTGGGCATCGTCACGCTGTTCCTCGGAACCGTCGCGCCGTGGGAGATCCACGCGCTGGGGTCCGGGCTGCAGCCGCTGCTCGGCCCGAACCCGGCAGCCACGACGATCAGCCACCCACTGGTGCTCGGTCCGGTCTACAGCGGCTTCTCCGTGCTCGCTCCCACGTGGCTGAGCATCGTGCTGCCGGCATATGCGCTGGTGGCGCTGGCCGGGGTGTGGGCGACCCGCGGAGAGGCGGTCCGTGCGGCTCCGGTGCGTCGCGCGCCCGTATGGATCAGCGGCAGCGCTGCACCGCTCGCAGAGGTCCAGTACCGGCCCTCGGCTTACTCCAACCCGATGCGCGTGATCCTGCGCAGCCCGCTCGGATTCCGCAGCCGGGTGCTCCAGGGCGAGGGAACGCGCATGACGCTCGACGTTCGCGTCGTTCACGCGATTGACCGCTTCGTCTACGCTCCCGCCGTGGCGCTCGCCCTGGGCGTCGCGGGACGCGTTCGCGGCCTGCAGTCAGGCCGGCTTTCGGCCTACCTCCTCTACGTACTCATCGCCCTGATCGTCGCGCTCGCCCTGGTCCCGGTTCTGCACTGATGTTTCAGCGAATCCTGATCGCCTGGGATGGCTCGGAGCTTTCGCTCCGCGCGTTCGACGCCGCGATCGACGTCGCGCGCCGCTACGGCGCCGAGCTCGTCGCGGTGTCGGTCGCCTACTCTCCGGCCCACGCCGAGACCGACGCTGACCGCAGGGAGTCCTCCGACGCGTCGCGACGCTATTTGCAGGAGAGCTTCAGCGATGTCGCCGACAGAGCGGAACGCGTCGGCACGACCGTCGAGCACACGATTCTCGACGGTGAGGCGGCCGCCGACGTGCTCGTCGCCTACGCCCGCGAACACGGCTTCGATCTGATCGTGTGCGGGCACCACCACAGCCGCCGCGCAGGGCGGCTGCTGCTGCACGGCGTCGCCGACCGCCTGCTGGAGGACGGCAGGATCCCGCTGCTCGTCATCGGCGACAACCACGAGTGAGCCGTTCGCGGAGGGCTGAGACCCAACCGGGCGCCCCGCCGCCCGTCACTGCCCGCGCCTGCTCAGAGGCGCTGGAGCGCTCATCCGCTGGACTCGATCACGC
>CAVPVM010000002.1:0-882183 GCA_963709225.1 uncultured Solirubrobacterales bacterium | reverse complement strand
CAGACTGTGGCTGTGCTTCTGCATCGCGCAAGTTGTAAATCTGCTCGGCGCTCATGCCACGGAAGCGGTGATCGACAAGAACGCCGTCCGGCAGACTGAGGCCAGCATCGAGCAGCAGCGGATTGATGGCGTAGTCGCACGCCTCATTCCACCGCCTTGGATCGCGCCCGGAACGCCGCACATGATGCTGGAGCGCGGGGTGCATGACCTCGTGGGCCAGCACCCCGGCCAGCGTTGCCGAGTTCAGCGTATCGACGAACTCGGGGTTGTAGTAGAGCGACACGCCATCGGTCGCCATGGTTGGAATCGACCGCTGCTCGCGCCCCTTCAAGCGAAACAGGAGCGAGCCGAAGAACGGATGATCGAGCAAGAAGGTAGTCCGCGCCTTCTGAATGCGAATGGATGCTGGTGTCTCGTGTCTCATGCCGCCGCAGGCACCTCCATGTACGCAGACATACGGGAGAGGATGTCATCGACCGTTGGAGCGTCTGGTGCCTCCTCCGGCACGCTGGCTTCGCGATCACGCAGAACGCTGTCGATCTCGGCAACGATCTCCGCGGCATCGTTTGCCGTGGCCACGCGCAGCAGGTCGTGCTTCTTGAGGTCCTGCGCCGTAAAGCCGCACAGCCGTTGCCTGATCTGATCGGCGAAACGGTTCAGGTCGGCGTCACCATTCACGTTCAGGCGAGGCAGCAACTCCACCAGGTCGAAGACATTCGTGACCATCGTCGCGTGGAAGCGGGACTCCGGCTCGTTCAAACGGTCCACCATGTGCGAAACCACGTCCCTGAGCCGCTTCCACAAATCCTCGGTCCCGCGCGTCAGTGATTCGCGAACATTGGCGTCGATCTCGCGGGCCACGCGCGCCTGCTCCTCGGCCGACATCTGCACGCGAAAGTCGTTGCCGGTCGGGATAGGCAGGATCTCCAGCTTCACGCCGAACTTCTTGCGCAGCTTGTCGGCGGCGGGATAGTCTTCCTCTCGAAACAGGCCGTTCAACTCCGGGCGCACCTGCTCGATGTACTGCGGATAGACCTGAAGAAAGCTCTCCACGCCTTGCTCGAAGCTGGCCTCGAACTCGCGCATCCGGGCCGTCAGATCGAAGTAGAGGTTCGACGGCAGCAGGCGGAATCCCTCATCGGACCACGGCAACGTGATCTTGTAGAAGTACTGCCGCACCTGCCCAGCCAGTGTGCGCAGTTCATCGAGTTTGTCGGCGCCGCGCAGCAACTGCTTGTTGTACCGGCCCGCGCCCTGGTGCGCTCCGTGCTGGTCGGCAACGTCGCGGCTGATCTTGCGGTCGTGTTTGATGGCCGTCCAAATGCTGATATGGACGGCGGCGAGCATGGCTCGTTCAGTAATCATCGAATGGCCTCCTGTTGCACACCGAAGCGAACAAACTCCGGCGTGTGGGTGATGGCGGTGTCCCGCGCCGCCGCATCGCGCATCGCCATGACGCGCATTTCGGTCGGCATACGGTCCAGATACTTCAGTCCTCTGGCCACGGAGTTGTCGGTCATGGCCCGGCCCAGCGCCGTGGCGATTGCGATCTGCGCCGAGGTCTCCGCCGGAAGCGGAGCCGTCTCCGGGTTGAGCAGAATCTCGTCGATCGACGGCAACTGCCGGAAGAGCCGCAGGAATGCAATCAACTCCGCCGCAGCCGCAGGCCCAACCGTGCCGTCGAGCAACTGCGCCTCGAACTCGCTTGCGCCTGAAAGGAACGTGGTCTTCTGCCGGTTGGCAATGCCGCGCAGAACATTGGAGGCCATCTCCCAGGAGCGGGGAGTGGGCCAGGCATTGGCGTCCGAGGTCGCATCGGCGGTATGCAGCAGGTCTGGCTTGAAGCGCAGAAACGCGATGATCTCCGGCCGAACGCCGGCGCCCACGGCCCACTTGCACCAGTCGTTCAGGTCGGCTTCGAGTTCGAGATGGACAAAACGATTCCGCAACGGCCGCGGCATCGAGAAATGCACACCCCGCTCGGAGGCCGGATTGCCGGCGGCGATGACCACCCAGCCGTCCGGCAACACATACTCTCCGAGCTTGCGGTCGAGCACCAGTTGATAGCAGCCGGCCTGCGTCATCTGCGGCGCCGAGGTCAGCTCATCGAGAAACAGAATGCCCTTCCCGGCAGTGGGAAGGAACTTGGGCGGCACCCATTCGGTCTGGTCTTCTTTGATCCGCGGCAGCCCGCGCAGATCGACCGGATCGAGTTGCACGGCGCGAACGTCCAGGAACTCAAAGTCGAGATCGTCCGCGACCTGGGCGACGATCTGCGACTTGCCGACGCCGCACGCGCCCCAGATATGCAGAGGCACACGTTCGCCGATCAGCGCATGAAGCGCCTCGTACAGCTTGGATGGTTTCATTTGGATTTACCTCAGGCGAAATACTGGTTCGGGTGTGAAGAATGGCCGGTCGGCCATATTATGTTATGTATGTACTCGTTGGAGCCGTGTTTTGCTGGTGATGATTGCGCTGGCGGGCGTCGTCTCATCGCGATCGTGTCGGTTGCGGCGTTCGTGTTCCCGCGGCGGCGGCCCGAGCTCTACAACGGCTCGCCGGCGAACATGAAGCTGTTCGGCATCCCGGTGCTTCAGATCGTCGCGCCGCTGTCGTTCGCGGTGGTCGGCTTCCTCACCTGGGAGACCTGGCAGTACCCGGCGCTCGCGCTAAGCGGCCTGACGAGCAACCGCTGGCAGATCTTCGCCTTCATGGGCGGGATCGTCGTGGTCGGGCTGCTGATCTACTACGTCGCGCGCGCGGTCCGGCGCTCTCAGGGTGTCGACATCGACCTCGTCTACCAAGAGCTCCCACCGGACTGAGCGGTGGCGTCCGGCAGGCTGGAGGGCGCCGTTGCCCTGATTACCGGCGGAACCTCGGGGATCGGGCTCGGCGTCGCCCAGCGGCTGCGGGCCGACGGCGCCGCCGTGGCCATCACCGGGCGCGACGAAGCGCGTGGGCGCGCGGCGATCGCGGCACTTGGGGACGACGCGCTGTTCATCGGCGCCGATGCCGCGCTCGAGGCGGATGTCGAGCGCTCCCGGGACGCGGCGCTGGCACGCTTTGGGCGCCTCGACATCCTCGTCAACAACGCGGGCATCGCGCTCACCGAACGCCTGCTCGACACCCCGCCGGAGCAATTCGACCGCCTGGTCGCGGTGAACCTGCGCGGACCGTTCCTCTACGCCCGCGCCTGCTTCGACGCGCTGGCGCGCACGCGCGGCGTGATGATTCACATCGGCTCCGACGCCGGGCTGCGCGGAGAGCAGGCGATCGGCGCCTATTCCGTCACCAAGGCGGCTCTGGTGATGCTCTCGAACATGTTCGCGCTCGACGGAGCGCCCTCGGGCGTGCGCTCCAACTGCGTCTGTCCAGGCGCGACCGCCCCGGGCATGCGTCACATCGGGCCGGCTAGCGACCCCGATCGCGGCGACGACCCGCAGCATTGGCTTCGCGCACCGCTCGGGCGCGTCGGTGAGGCAGACGACGTCGCCGGTGCCGTCGCCTACCTGGCCGGCCCTGACGCCAGCTTCGTGTCGGGGGCCGTCCTGCTCGTGGACGGCGCCGGCGGCGCCGGCCTCGCGGGCTGACGCAGGCGCTGGGCGGCTAGCGCTCGCCCGGAGTCTTCGCCGGGAACTGCGAGAGCGGGACCGAGAGGTCAAGCGCAGTACGGACGATCCGGCTCTGCTCGGCGGCGTGGGCGGCGGGGTAGCCCTCGCCGGGGCTCGCGCGCTCGGGGCGGCCGACGTTGCCGAAGGCGAGGCCGGCCGGCATGACCTGGCGAAGCCGCTGGTTCATGTGGGCCCGCGCGCCCATGTTGCGCGGCTCCTCCTGCACCCAGGCGAGCTCCTTCAGGTTCGGGTAGCGGGCGATCGTCTCCAGCAGCTGGCGCTCGGGGAACGGGTAGAGCAGCTCGATGCGACCGATCGCGATCGCGTCGTTGCCGGCGCGGTCGGGGTGGCCGGCCAGGTCGTAGTAGATCTTGCCGGTGCAGAGGATCAGCCGCGTGACCTTCGCGTCATCGATCCCGGGCTCCGCCAGCACGGAGCGGAAGCCGCCGTCGGTGAGGTCGGCGAGCGTGCTGGTGGCCTGCGGCAGGCGGAGCAGCGACTTCGGCGTCATCACGATCAGCGGGCGCTGCTTGACGATCATCGCCTGGCGGCGCAGCAGGTGGAAGTACTGCGCCGGGGTGGTCGGGTTGGCGACCCGCAGGTTGCCCTCGGCCGCGAGTGAGAGGAAACGCTCCAGGCGCGCCGAGGAGTGCTCGGGACCGGAGCCCTCGTAGCCGTGCGGCAGCAGCAGCGTCAGGCGCGACGTCTGTCCCCATTTCGCGAGCCCCGAGGCGATGAACTGGTCGACGATCACCTGGGCGGCGTTGACGAAGTCGCCGAACTGCGCCTCCCAGATCACGAGCGTCTCGGGAGCCTCCTGGCTGTAGCCGTACTCGAAGCCCAGGCAGCCGACCTCCGACAGCGGGCTGTTGTGCAGCTCGAACGGCGCCCGGGAGGTGGGGAGCTGCTCGATCGGGGAGACGGTCTGGCCGTTGTCGGCGTCGTGCAGCACGAGGTGGCGCTGGCTGAAGGTGCCGCGCTCCGCGTCCTGGCCGGTCAGGCGGATCGGCGTGCCCTCGGCCAGCAGCGAGCCGTAGGCGAGCGCCTCGGCGTGGGCCCAGTCGATCTCCGACTCGAGCGCCTCGCGGCGGCGCTCGAGCTGGCGGGCCAGCTTGGGGTGCACCGCGAAGCCGGTCGGGACGCGCAGCAGGTTCTCGTTGATGTCGCGCAGCAGCTCGGCGCCGACGTTGGTCTCGACGTCCGGCGAGGCGGTGCGATCGAGCTGGTACTCGCCGGTGTGCGGCTCCGCCTCGACGCCGCTGTCGCGCAGCTGGCCGATCTGCTCCTTCAACTCCTGGTGGCGGCGCGTCAGCTCATCCCATGCCGCGGCGAGCTGCTCGTCGACCTCGGGCGGGCTGATCACGCGGCGGCGGATCAGCTCGTCGGCCCACAGCTCCCAGACCCGCTTCTTGCCCTTGATCGTCGCGTACATCTCGGGCTGGGTGTAGGCGGGCTCGTCGGACTCGTTGTGGCCGAAGCGGCGGTAGCCGATCAGGTCGATCAGCACGTCGTGGCCGAACTTCTCGCGGCACGCGAAGGCGAGGCGCACGGCCGAGATGCAGGCCTCCACGTCGTCGGCGTTGACGTGGATGATCGGGATGTCGAAACCCTTCGCCATGTCGGAGGCCCAGTGCGTCGAGCGCGCGTCGTCGGGGTCGGTCGTGAAGCCCACCTGGTTGTTGGTGATCAGGTGCACCGTGCCGCCGACGCTGTAGCCGTCGAGCCCCTGGAGGTTGAGCGTCTCGGCGACCACGCCCTGACCCGGGAACGCGGCGTCGCCGTGGATCACGATCGGCACGGCCCGCGTCGGGTCGCGCTGCGCGTGAGCGCCCTCGCGCGTGCTCTGGGCGGCGCGCGTGGCTCCCATCACGACCGGCGAGACGTACTCCAGATGCGACGGGTTGGACTCCAGGTTGACGCGGATCGACTCGCCCGACTCGAGCACGTAGTGGCCCTGGGCGCCGTGGTGGTACTTGACGTCGCCGGTGCCGCCCTGAGGGATCGTCGTCACCGCTTCGAGCGTCGAGGCCCCTTCGAACTCGGCGAAGATCGTCTCGTAGGGGCGGCCGAGGTTGTGGGCGAGCACGTTCAGGCGGCCGCGGTGGGCCATCCCGACGACCACCTCCTCGGCGCCGCCGGCCGCCGACAGGCGGATCAGCTCGTCGAGCATCGGCACCGTCATGTCGATGCCCTCGATCGAGAACTGGTGCTGGCCGAGGTAGGCCTTGTGCATGAAGCGCTCGAGCGAGTCGACCTCGATCAGGCGGGTCAGCAGAGCGCGCTGCTCGGCGCGCCCGAGCGGCTTGCGGAACGCTCCGCTCTCGATCTTCTCGCGCAGCCAGCGGCGCACCTGGTGGGAGGCGATGTGCTCGATCTGGTAGGCGATCGTGCCGCAGTAGGTGTCGCGCAGCCGCGGGAAGGATTCCGCGAGCGTCGCTCCGGGGACGAAGATGTGCAGCAGCTTGGACGGGATCTGGGCCATCAGCACGGTCGTCAGGCCGATCGCCTGCGGGTCAAGCGCCGGGTCGCCGCGCGGCGTCGAGCCGAGCGGGTCGAGGTGCGCCGCGAGATGTCCGTGGGTGCGCAGCGAGCGCACCAGCGCGTTCGCGGTCGCGGCGGCCTGCAGCAGCTCCTCGCTGGGACGGCTTTCAGGGGCCGCCGTTGGCGGCTGGGGGATCGCGCGCGGTGGGAGCGGTGTGAGCGTCACGCCGAGCGCTGCGAAGACGCCGTCGTAGAACGCGTCCGCACCGCCCAGCAGCGCGTCGATCCGCGCCAGGAAGCGGCCGGACTCGGCTCCCTGGATGATCCGGTGGTCGTAGGTCGAGGTGAGCGTCATCACCTTCTCGGCGCCGATCCGATCGCCGACCTGCTCCAGGCCCGCCGGGTATCCGATCGAGCCGGTCGCGACGATCGTGCCCTGGCCGGGCATCAGCCGGGGCACCGAGGCGCTGGTGCCCAGGCCGCCCGGGTTGGTGAGCGTGACGTTCGCGCCGACCAGGTCGTCGGCGGTCAGCGTGTTGGTCCGCGCCTTCTCGACCAGCTCGTCGTAGGCGGCGAGGAACTCGTCGAAGCGCAGGGCGGCCGCGTCGCGGATCACCGGGACCATCAGCGTGCGCGAGCCGTCCTTCTTCTCCACGTCGACGGCGAGGCCGAGGTTGACGGCGCCGTCGCGGATCCGATGCGGCTTGCCGGCGATCTGCGCGAAGTGGTCCGCCATCACGGGCAGCTCGCCGGCGGCCTTGGCGAGCGCGAACGCGATCAGGTGCGTGAACGAGACCTTCGCGCCGGCGTCCTTCAGCTGGCGCCGGCGGGCGTCGAGCTCGCCGACGGCGATCGTGCGAAGACTCGTGGCGGTCGGGATCGACCGGCTCTCCTCCATGTAGTGAACGAGCATCGCCGCGCCGCCGCGCAGCTCGGTCGCGGTCTCCGCGGCGGGCGCGCCGTCGGTCTGGGCGGCGCGGTGCTCGGCGGCCGCGAGCACATCCTCCTTGACGATCCGGCCCGCCCGCCCGCTGCCCGCGAGCGAGGAGAGCTCGACGTGCAGCGCGGCGGCGGCACGGCGCGCGACCGGCGAGGCGTGGGCGCCGTCCGCGGCGGGTTCGGAAGTGGATGTGGGGGACGGAGCCGTGGACGCGCTGGAGGGGCGGCCCGCGGCCGGGCCGTCAGCCGTCGCGCCTGCCACCGCGCTCGTCATGCGCCCGATCACCTGGCCGACGGTCACCGTGTCCCCGGCCGCGACGAGCAACTCGGTGATCGTGCCCGCCGCCGGCGCCGGCAGCTCTACGTCCACCTTGTCCGTGGAGATCTCGACGATCGTGTCGCCCGCCGCCACCGAGTCCCCGACCTTGACCGTCCAATCGAGAATCGTTCCCTCGGTGACGGACTCGCCGGCGGCCGGTGTGACGATGTCGATCGTCGTCGCGCTCGCGGCGGGCCCGCCGCCGCCCGGGCCGGCGCCATCGGAGCCGTTGGCGGATGGCGCAGCGGCGCTCGTCGCAGGCTTGCCGGACGAGGGCGCCGCGCGCTCGCCGGCCGAGTCGCCGTTGGGGGCGATCTCGGCGAGCAGCGCACCGACCGCCACGGTCTCGCCGGCGGCCGCGTGGATCTTCACCACGGTGCCGGCAATCGGCGCCGCAACCTCGGCGTCGACCTTGTCGGTCGAGATCTCGACGATCGTCTCCTCGGCGGTCACGTGATCCCCCTCTGACTTGCGCCATTCGAGGATCGTCCCTTCGCTCACTGAGTCGCCCATCGGGGGCATAACGACCTGTGCCGTCGTCTCGGCCACCATCTTCTAGGACTCTAGCGTGCCGTGAGGGGGAGCTTTGCGCTCTGGCGCCGTGCGCGCAGCGAACGCCCCCTCACCGCGGCTGGCGGGCGCGGCGGCGCTCCTCGCGGACGAATTCGTAAGAGCCGAAGAACGGGCCGATGCCGCCGAGCACGGCGACCGCGACAGCGACGCGCAGCGGGATGATCCGCAGGCGGACCGCGACCAGGCAGACGAGCGACATGCCGATCCACAGCAGGCCGTGGGAGAGCCCGAGGATGAAGGTCTCCGGTTGAGGGTTGCCGAGCCCGAAGGCGACGATCAGCAGCGACAGATAGACCAGGGAGTGGAAGAACGAGACGTGCTTGAGCCGGTTGAAGGTGATGACGTTGCTCACGCGCCGGACAGCATCCTCGCCGTGCGCCGCAGCGGCTCGTCGGCCTCCGCCGGCCACTCGTCGACGTTCGCCGGCCACCACGCGAACTCGTCGTGCTCGGAGTCCGGCCTGACCTGCGCTCCTTCCGCCAGCCAGGCCAGGCCGACCAGGATGACAAGCTGCTGGGGGAGGCAGACGAGCGCCTCGACGGTCATCCGCGCGGCGCTGACCGACCACTCCTCGCGCAGCTCCCGGCCCAGCGTGTCCGCCGGGTTCTCGCCCGGATCGACCGCTCCGGCCGCGCCGAGCGCCCAGCGGCCGGACCACGTCGCGAGCCAGCCGGCGCGGCGCCCCGCCAGCCAGCGGCCGTCGCTTGACCGCACGACGCACAGCGCGGACAGGCTCTGGCGGGCATCGCCGTGGTTCAGCCGCAGCGCCCAGCGGATCGGCTCGAGCTCCAGCGTGAGGCCCGCGTCGTCCTCGCGGTGGTCGGCGAGACGGGCCGAGAGACCGTCGTGCGCCGGCGAGCCGCGGGCGCGCAGCGCGGCGATCGCGGCGTCGGCCGCCTGCGTCGCGGCGGCGGGCGGCTCATACGGCGTCGCACGCCACTCGACGGCCACGTGCTCGGGCGACCAGGGGCCGCGGGCGAGGATGCCGGGGGTCAGCGCCATCGGGCTACAGGCTATTGGGGGGACCGCCGGCGAGGCGGCGGCCGATCGGCGCGGCGTGGCGCGGCGATCGCCCGAGGCCGCCGACGCGCCCCGCTAGTCTGAGGCGATGGGCACCTTTGGAGGCGGCGAAGGCCACGGCATCGGCCTCGGCGGAGCGGGCGGCGGAGGCCGGGGCCGCGGCCGCGGGCGAAGCTCGCGCGTGCTGGGCAGCAGCGGCGGCGAGCCGCCGCCGCCGATGCTTGACCCCGAACGCGAGCGAGACGCCCGGCGAATCCTGAGGTTGTTCGCTCCCTACCGGCTGCGCCTGTCGGGCGTGATGGGGCTGATCGTCCTCTCCTCGGGCCTCAGCATCATCTCGCCGTTCCTGCTGCGTGACGTGCTCGACAACGCGCTTCGCCACCACAACGAGAAACTGCTGACCGAGCTGGTGCTCGGCATGATCGCGATCGCCGTCGCGACCTCGGCGCTGAGCGTCGTGCAGACCTACATCTCCAACGAGGTCGGGCAGCGCGTGATGCACGACCTGCGAGTTTCCGTCTACCGCCACCTCCAGCGGCTGTCACTCGCGTTCTTCACGCGCACGCGCGCGGGCGAGGTCCAGTCGCGCATCAACAACGACATCGGCGGCATCGACAACATCGCCACCAGCACGGCCACGACGATCGCCCAGAACGCCACGACGGTGATCGCCACGACGATCGCGATGGCCCTGCTGGACTGGCGGCTGGCGCTGATCTCCTTTGCGCTGCTGCCGCTCTTCGTATGGCTGACGCGCCGGGTGGGCCGCCAGCGCCGGGCGATCACCTCTCGCCTGCAGGGGCGGCTCGCCGACATCTCCTCGCTGGTGGCCGAGTCGCTGTCGGTCTCGGGCATGATGCTCGGCAAGACGATGGGCCGCGGCGAGGACCTCGCGACGCGCTTCACGGGTGAATCCGACCAGCTGGCCAACCTCGAGGTCCAGTCGCGGATGGCCGGCCGCTGGCTGATGTCGACGATCAACATGGCCTTCTCGGTTCAGCCGGCGATCGTCTACTGGGTCGCCGGCCAGAGCTTCGGCCACGCCGGCCCCGCGATCTCGATCGGCACCGTGGTCGCGTTCACGACGCTGCAGACGCGCCTGCTCTTCCCGATCGCGCAGCTGCTCTCGGTCGGCACCGACGTCGAGGCCTCGCTCGCGCTGTTCGACCGGATCTTCGAATACCTCGACCTGCCCGTCGACATCATCGAGGCGCCCAACCCGGTGGTTCTGCGACCGAGCGAGCTGCTCGGCGAGGTCGCGCTCGAGGGGGTCGGCTTCCGCTACGGCGAGGACGCCCCCTGGACGCTTCGCGACGTCGACCTGGTCGTGCCGGCGGGCACCCGCACCGCCGTCGTCGGCGAGACCGGCGCGGGCAAGACGACGCTCGGCTACCTGGTTGCGCGCCTGTATGAGCCGCAGGCCGGCCGCGTGACGATCGACGGAATCGACGTGCGCGACGCGAGCTTCGAGTCGCTCGCCGCGACGGTCGGCGTGGTCTCGCAGGAGACCTACCTGTTCCACGCCACGGTGCGCGAGAACCTGCGCTTCGCGCGCCCCGACGCAACCGATGAGGAGATCGTGTCGGCCGCGCGCACGGCCCGCATCCACGATCTGGTCGCGTCGCTCCCGGAGGGCTACGACACGGTGGTGGGCGAGCGGGGCTACCGCTTCTCCGGCGGCGAGAAGCAGCGCATCGCGATCGCCCGCACGATCCTGCGAAACCCGCCCGTGCTCGTGCTTGACGAGGCGACCAGTTCGCTGGACACGCGCACCGAGCGCGAGGTGCAGGAGGAGCTCGACCTGCTGGCGCAGGGGCGGACGACGATCACGATCGCCCACCGCCTCTCGACGGTTCGCGACGCCGACCAGATCGTCGTGCTCGACCACGGGGCGATCGTCGAGCGGGGCACCCACGAGGAGCTGCTGGCGCTCGACGGCCGCTACGCGGCGCTGCTCGCCCACGACGCCACCCGCGAACCACTACATTGACCCGATGGCATCGCTCGAAGCCGAGATGCTCGAATTCATCCGGCGCGGCCTCGACCATCACGCCAAGTCGTGCCCGCTTGCGCCGCGCGCGATCCTCCTGAATCCGGGCAACTACGAGCTTTTCGGCTGGGACGAGCTCTGGGGGGTCCCGGTGCTGCCCGACGACCGCGTCGCGCCAAAGCGGTTCCGGATCGACTGCGACGGCTCGGCGTTCGGTATCGAGGACGAGATCAGCGAGGCGATCGAGGCCACGGCGCCGGCGCTGGTTCCGCTCGTTCCGTCGGCGCCGCGCGAGGACGAGCCGACCGCCTGAGCCCGGGCGTGCGCGCGTAGTGCAACCGCCGGCGCGCGTGCGGTGGGCCCCCGCGCCGGTTCGTTAGGGTTGTCCGCATGCGTGGCGGAGTGGATCCGTATGCGGTGCTCGGAGTGCCCCGAGGCGCCGATCAGTCGAGGATCCACGCGGCCTACCGGGAGGCTGTAAGGCGGACTCACCCCGACGCCGGTGGCAGCTCGGCCGCATTCGAGGACGTGCAGGACGCCTACGAGCTGCTGCGCGACCCGGCTCGGCGTGCCGCCTGGGACCGCGCTTCGCCGCCTCCGCGAGTTCGCGCCGCCGCGCCGCGCCCCGCGCCCGTCGATGCGCGCGCGGCGGGGCGCTCGATGGACGAGCTGATCGCCGAGTCGCAGCGGCTCGAGGACGAGGCCCGCAGGCTCGCCGGCATGGCCACGCGCCATTCCGCTGGCGAGGAGTCGACCGACAGCGTCGGCGCGGTTCTGCGCGATGCCGGGACGCAGCTGCGCGAGGTCGCCGACGAGGGCGTGCGCGAACTGCGCCGCCTGATCCGCAAACGGCTCTGAACGCGGCGGACGCTCGGCTCATCGTGCCCGCCGGCCTGGGCCGCGGGCGAGACGTGCCCCGACCGGCGTCCCAGGGCCGCGAGCGCCGCTGCCAGGACGGCGCCCGCGGGTCGGAGAGCCTCGATCAGCCGACGGGCTCGCTGTCGGGCGCGTAGAGCAGCGAGCCCGGCGTCGTCAGCCGCTCGCCGGTCTCGAGCAGCGTCTTGAGCCCCGAGAGGATCATCGGCCAGCCGCCGTAGAGCTCCGGGCTCGCGTCGGCGTGCAACTGGTCGTGTGTGACGGTCAGGCAGCACGAGTCGCCGACCGGCTCGATCTCGTAGGTGACCCGCGAGGTCCCCGCGCGCTTGACGTCGTCGCTCCACAGCGCGCGGAAGCTCTGCACGAGCCGCCGCGGCGGCTCGACCTCGAGATTCTCGCCCTCGATCAGCGGGGCGTGCGCCATCGGGCTGCCACCCTCGTAGCGCGACCCCACGGTCCAGTCCGACGTCACGCCGACGCCGAAGTTGTAGACGGCCCTCATGTCGCTGTCGGTCAGCGCCTCCCACAGCCGTTCCGGCGTCGTCTTGATGTAGATCTCGAACACCTTCTCCATGGCTTCCTCCTCGAGTGAGTGCTT
Organism: uncultured Solirubrobacterales bacterium; assembly: GCA_963709225.1. Lineage (GTDB taxonomy): Bacteria > Actinomycetota > Thermoleophilia > Solirubrobacterales > Solirubrobacteraceae > Palsa-513. Next base: position 869,773 of record CAVPVM010000002.1, on the reverse strand, counting down.
GAGCTCGCTGAGCGACGCGGCCCAGGGCTCTGCGTATTTGCTCACCCACCGGTCGTGGACGAGCCGGATCGGGACGGCGTTCAGGAAGTGGAGCTTCTCCCGGCCGCGCCTCTTCGTCACGACGAGCCCGGCCGCCTCGAGCACCTTCAGGTGCTTCATCACGCCGAAGCGGGTCATCGGCAGCCGGGCCTCGAGCGAGCTGAGTGTCTGCCCATCGCAGCGGTAGAGCTCATCGAGCAGGCTGCGCCGCGTCGGATCGGCAAGCGCCCTGAACACGTCGTCCATGGGCGGAGAGTATAGGTGACTACTTAGTCACATGTCAAGACCCGTGTTGGGCTCACGCTCGGCCGCGCGCGACGCGAGCTCCCTCGACGCGTCAAGCCCGTGAGCTACCGTGGCACGATGCGACGACTCCACGGCGCCTTCGTGCTCGTCTTTGCGGCGGCCGCGCTCGCCCCGCTGACGACGATCAACGCCGCCGCCGCGCCCGCCCGCTCCGCGACGAGCTGCCGCGCGCTCGCCACGCCCGCATCGCTCGGCGCGACGCTGCTCGCCCTGCACCGCACCTACATGCTTCATCAGCCCGACGTCCACAAGCCCAGGATCACCGGCCCGGTCGGTCACGTCTATCTCGGCGTGTGCGGCTCCGAGCGCTACGCGCTGGCGGATTTCGACGCCACCTACAACGGCCTCTACTTCGGCGTCCAGGACCAGCCGGAGCGCTTCGTCAAGCCGGCGGGCCAGGGCTGGCGCGACATCGGCAACACCGGCGGCGAGCCCTGCGGCTCGGCGCCGACGGCGCTGCTGAAGGCCTGGAAGATCGTTCGCAGCTGCCCCGGCTGAGCAGGCGCGTCAGCGCCCCTCCCGCGGCCGATGCCTGTCGGCCTGGCGCGCGACGGCGAGCGCCGCCGCGCGGGCCGAAAATTGGGTGACCCTCAGCTGTAGGCGGCGACGCCGGCGGCGGTGTCCGAGAAGCCTTCGAAACGCGCGACCTTGGCGCCCCTGAACGTCCAGACGTGTGCCGCGCGCTGCTCGACGCTGCGGCCGGTGCGCTTCACGGTGGCCTCGGAGGAGATCAGCACGACGACGTGGTCGCCTGTGCGATGAACTCCTGCGGTTCGAACAACAGCCGCGAGCGCGAGCGGTGGGTCCAGAAAAGCCGAAGACCCGCTTGCGCGGGCCTCAGGGCATCAGAAGTCAGGCGGTGGTTGCCGGGGGAAGTTCGTACTGAAGGTTCTCGCCCTGCGGTTGCCTTCTCAGTCTGACCAGCCCATTCTACGGCATTCACGGGATCGCACCCGTGAGTGTCGCCTTGCGCGCGAGCAGCGGTCACGATCGCCCGCGCGTCAATGCCGGTGCTACGGTCGGTGGTGACATCACTCCCGAGGAGGCATGATGGAAGCTTCAAAGGGCAATCCGCTGTTTCGAGCGCCGATGCGCACGTACACGGCCTACAGCATCGGCTGCGCGATCGCCTGGGCAGTGCTGTGGGTGATCCTGGCGCTCACAGCCAGGAAGCACGTTCAGGACGACGTCCTCCTGGTGTTCATCGGGTGGGTCATCGGCTGGACGTCGGCGACGCTCGCCCGATCTCTCTATCCGCCGCCAAAGAAGATGCTCCTGGCTGGACTGAGCTCAGAGCCCAAAGACTGACCCCGCACGGCACCGCCGAGACGACCGCTCCCACACAATGCGGTCACGACCGGGCACGCGGATCCCGTGACACCTTCGCCTCGCCGATCTAAAGGGCCTGGTTCAGATCCGCCCAGAGATCCTCGACATCCTCGAGCCCTGCGCTCATGCGTAGCAGCCCGGGTGGGACGCGCTCCGGCTCCCACCTGGCTCGGGCCTCGAGCGTCGAGGTGACACCGCCGAGGCTGGTCGCGTTCTCGATCAACTTCAGCGAGCGCTCGACATGCGCGGCGTGGTCGGCGTCGGCAACATCGAAGCTGAGGATGGGCCCGAACGCGTCGACGTATTTCGCCGCGACGGAATTGTCGAGTCCCGGGTAGCGGACGATGCTGACCGCGGCATGTCGCTGCAGCCGGCGTGCGAGCTCGAGCGCCGTGGCGGACTGGCGTGGCACGCGGACCGCGAGCGTCTTCAAGCCGCGGAGCAGTAGCCAGGCGGGGTCGGGCGCGGCCACGATCCCGCAGGCGGTTCGAAACTGACGCAGGCGCGCGGCGTCGGCTTCGTCGGCACAGACGACGACGCCGAGGATCGCGTCGTGGTGGCCGGCGAGGATCTTGGAAGCGCTGTGCAGCACGAAGTCGGCGCCGTGCTCCAGTGGGCGCAGCAGGAGCGGGCTGAGGACGGTGTTGTCGACAGCGACGCGCGCGCCGTTCGCCCGCGCGGTTGCGATCGCGGCGTCGAGGTCCGGAAAGGTGAGCATGGGGTTCGAGCACGGCTCGAGCCAGACGAGGTCCGCGATTGGCGGTGGGGCCGTTTGATCGAACAGGCTTGTCCTCAGCCCCCAGCGAGAGAGTTCGCCGGCCAACATCCCGTAGGTCCCGTAATAGCCGCCATCGGCGACGGCGACCGTGGCTCCGGGATCCAGGAGCGCCAGGGCGAGCGACGTGATGGCGCCCATCCCCGACGGGAACAGCACCGCGTGTCCGCCGTCCAGTTCGCCAAGCACCCGCTCTGCCTCGAGCCCGACGGGATGCGCAGCGCGCTGATAGTAGAACGGGCCCGGCTCGCCGCGGACGAAGGGTTGAATCGTCGCGCGCTGCACGGCCGGCGTCCGGCCCATCGCGAGCAGCGTAGCCTCGTCCATGTCGCGCAGCATAGGTCCCGTTCGTGGGACGCGCGCTCGCCGACGCCCCGCCGCAGCTCGTCAACGTTCAGAACGAGTGGCGCCTCGCCGTCGCCGCGCCCGATCAGAAGCGCCGAGCGCGCGGCGAAAGCCGGTGCTACGTGACGCCCTCGCCGCTGCCCGGCACCTCGATCGACCATTCCGGCACCCGCTCGATGATCTCGATCCGGTAGCCGTCCGGGTCGCGCACGAAGCAGATCCGCGAGCCGCCCTCACGCACGGAATACGGCGGGCGCTCGGGCTCGATGCCCTGCGCGGCGAGCTGTTCGAGCGTCTCGTCGAGGTCGCTCGCGGTGATCGCGATGTGGCCGTAAGCGGTGCCGAGCTCGTAGTGGTCGACACCGAAGTTGTAGGTCAGCTCGAGCCGCGGATCGTCGCCGTCGCCGGGCTGGTTGAGGAACACGTTGATCGCCTCGTCGCGGATCGGCATCCGCCTGATCTCCTCGAAGCCGAGGGCGCGGTAGAAGGCGACCGAGCGGTCGATGTCGGTGATCCGGTAGCAGGTGTGGATCAGGGCCACGGCCGCCCAGATTACCGACGTGCGACCATGACGCCCATGATCATCGAGCACTCGCGCAACGCCCAGTACCTCTCGAACACCTATCTGGTGTGCGACCACCAGGGGGGGAACGCCGTCGTGATCGACGCCGGGGGGCCGCTGGAGCCGCTGTTCGCGGCAGCGGAGCGACTGAAGGTCGTGCCGTCGATGGTGCTGCTCACCCACCACCACCACGATCACGTCGGTGACGTCGGCGGCCTCGTCGGACGCTGGCCGTCGCTGCCGGTGCTGATCAGCCCGCTCGAACGCGACCTCGTCGGCGCGGCGACCGGGACGATCGACACGGGCGAACGGCTGAGCGCCGGCGAGTTGGTGATCCGCCCGCTGCACACGCCCGGGCACACTCGCGGGATGCTCTCGTTCCTCATCGAGCACCGCGGATCGGCCGCGGTGTTCACCGGCGACACGCTGTTTCGCGACTCGGTCGGCGGCGTCAGGGCCCCCGGGCACACGACCTACCAGGCGCTGAAGGACTCGATCATGGGGACGCTGATGGAGCTCGACCCCGACACCGAGATCTATCCCGGTCACGCCGACGCGACGAGCGTCGGGCGCGAATGGGACCACAATCCCTTCATTCGGATCTGGCGCGGGCTGGACCGCGAGGGCACGCAGTCCTGCGTCGCGCTCGGCGATCCGGCGACGCTGATCCTGCTCGGTCCGGATTACGACGGCGGCCACAAGGCGTGGGTGCGCTGGGCGGACGGTTCCGACGACATCGTTCCCGGCTCCCAGGTCGACTCGATCTCCCCGTGAGCGCCCGGCCAGCCAGCCTCGAGACGGCCCGCCGTCGCGCGGGTCCCGGCGGGAGCCGATAGGAATGGCTCGAGAGCACATCCCGACCTCGCGCGTGGTTCGCTCGGCGACGATCGGCCGCCTGGCGGCCGGTCAGGCCGTCCGGCAGTTCGGCACGCGCGCCGCGAACCTCGCCCGCGGCGACGAGGCCAGCGACGCGGCGCTCGCTCGCCGTCAGGTCGAGACCGCCGAGCAGATCGTCGCCGTGCTCGGGACGATGAAGGGCGCCGCGATGAAGCTCGGCCAGGTGATGTCGTTCCTCGACGTCGGCCTGGTGCCGGAGGAGTACCGCGAGGAGTTTCAGCGCAAGCTCTCGGAGCTCCGCGACTCGGCCCCGCACGTCTCCTTCAAGGAGATGCGCAAGGTGATCGAGAGCGAGTTCGACGAGCCGCTCGACGAGCTGTTCGCGCAGTTCGACACCGTGCCGATCGCGGCAGCGTCGATCGGGCAGGTCTACCGCGCGACGCTTCACGACGGCCGGGAGGTCGCCGTCAAGGTCCAGTATCCCGGCGTCGCGGAGGCCGTTCGCGCCGACCTCAAGAACCTCGGCATGATCATGAGGCTCTTCTCGCGGATGGCTCCCGGGCTCGACGTCCAGGCGCTCGCGCAGGAGATCCGGCTGCGGATCGACGAGGAGCTCGACTACGAGCTCGAGGCGTCCAACCAGCGGGCGATGGCGCGGATCTTCCGCGGCCATCCCTTCATCCACGTCCCCGAGGTGATCGGCTCGCACTCGCGCGAGCGGGTGATGGCCAGCGAGCTGGTCGGCGGCACCCGCTTCGAGCAGATGAAGGAGCTCGACGCGGCGTCGCGCAACCGGATCGGCGAGATCGTCTTCCGCTTCTACTTCGGCTGCATGTACCGCCACCACCAGTTCTCCGGCGACCCGCATCCGGGCAACTTCATCCTGCTGCCCGACGGGCGCGTGTCGTTCCTGGACTTCGGCCTCTACAAGCGGCTGCCGCCCGACCTCGCCGAGTACGAGCTCGAGATCGCGCGCCTGGGCATCACCGGCCAGGGCGAGGCGCTGATCGCTCACCTGCACGCCGGCGGCTTCCTCGCCGACCCGGACCGCTCGACGCCCGAGCAGATCCTCGAGCAGTTCGAGGACGTCACGTGGTGGTACACGCGCGACGGCGAGGTCTCCCTGACGCCCGAGATCGCGACGCAGATCGTGATCGACATGAGCGACCCGCGCTCACGCCACTACGCGGCGATGCGCCACGAGAACCTGCCGCCGGACCACCTCTTCGGCCGGCGCACCGAGACGCTGACGCTTGCCGTGATGAGCCAGCTGCGCGCCACCGCGAACTGGCACCGGATCGCCCGCGAATGGATCTTCGGCGATCCGCCGGCGACCGAGCTCGGACGCGCCGAGGCCGAGTTCTACGGCCTCAGAGGGTATGGATCTGCAGCAGGCTCGTCGTCCCGGGAACACCGCTCGGCAGGCCGGCCGTGATCGCCACGCGCTGACCGGGCTGGCACCAGCCGAGCTCCAGGATCCGCTCGGCGGCGCCGAGCACCAGCTGCTCGGTCACCTCGAAGCGAAGCATCGACTCCGCCTTGACGCCCCACAGCAGGCCGCAGCGCTGGACCGTCTCGTGTCCGGGCGAGAGCGCATAGATCGGGCAGTTCGGCCGGTGCGCCGAGACCAGCCGGGCCGAGCGCCCCGAAAGCGTCGGCACCACGATCGCGTCGAGCTCGAGCTCGCGTGCGGCGACGCAGGCGCTGTAGGCGACGGTGTAGGCGGAGCTGCGCGCGTCGCGACGCACGCGATGCTCGTTCCACTCGAGGTAGTTCGCCGTCGCCTCGGTGCGCTCGGCGACTGACGCCATCATCGCCACCGCACCGACCGGATGCGCGCCGACCGCCGTCTCCTGGGAGAGCATCACGGCATCGGTGCCGTCGAGGATCGCGTTCGCGACGTCGGCCACCTCGGCCCGCGTCGGGCGGCTGGAGTGAACCATCGAGTCGAGCATCTGTGTCGCCGTGATCGACGGGCGGGCGAGCGAGCCGGCCAGCTTCAGCAGCCGCTTCTGCACGAGTGGCACATCCTCGATCGCCAGCTCGATGCCGAGGTCGCCGCGGGCGACCATCACGGCGTCGGCCGTGCGCAGGACGTCCTCCGCGTTCTCGACCGCCTGCGGCTTCTCGATCTTGGCGACCAGCGGCAGGCGCGTGCGCTCGCGGACGAAGTCGATGTCGGCCGCCGTGCGCACGAACGACAGTGCGACCAGGTCCACGCCGATCGACTCGCCGTGGGCGAGCAGCTCGAGATCGCGCTTGGGAACCGCCGGCAGGCGATCGATCGGCCCGGGGATGTTGAGCCCCTGGCGCGACACCACGGTGCCGCCGATCTCGACCTCGGTGTCCAACTCGCAGAGCTGCGCGCGGGTCGAGGTCACGCGCAGGCGCACCGCGCCGTCCGCGAGGTAGATGATCGCACCGGGCTCGACCGACTCGGCCAGCTCCTTCCAGCTGACCGACATGCGCCGGTGGTCGCCGACGATTTCGCTGCCGCACTCGAACGTCAGGGTCTCGCCGGGCGTCAGCTCGACCAGGCCGTCACTGACCGCGCCGATGCGCAGCTTCGGCCCCGGCAGGTCCTGCAGCAGCGCGACCGGGCGCCCGACGCTCTCGGCCGCGGCTCGCACCCGCTCGGCGGTCTCGGCGTGCTCGTCGAGGCTGCCGTGGGAGTAATTCAGGCGCGCGACGTCCATGCCGGCGGCGACCAGCTTGGCGAGGACCTCCGGCTCCCGCGAGGCGGGGCCGATCGTGGCGACGATCTTGGTGCGGCGCATTCAGCGCGCCACACTAGCGGTTGCGCGATCTTTCGCATGTAACAAGACGGCCGCGGCCGTCCGGCCCCGGCGCCCTGCCGTCTGGATGGTTGATTTCACGAGCCCTCCGCCCGGGGAATCGACCATCTACGGCGCTTCGAGGTCCGGGAAGTTGGCGGCGCAGTGCTCGCGCATGCGCTCGCGCACCCAGGCGCGCTCGGCGCCCGAGGCGACCCGCAGCCGCGCCAGCAGGTCGCGCTGGCTGCTCAGCGCCGGCGCGCCGGCGATCGTCCAGCTGACCGCGAGCCGCTCGAACAGGAACTCGACGGCACGCTGCCAGGCGTCCTCGCGGCTCGCGCCGGGCGGCAGGTCCTCGCCGCTCGCGACCCGGGCGTAGGCGGCGCGCGTCGCCGGGCTCAGCGCGCCCCGCAGGACGATCGCGTTGCCCTCGCCGTCGCCGTATTCGCTGTTCGGCGCGCGCAGGCGCTCGCGGCGCCGCGCCATCAGTCCTCGCCGCTTGGCTCGATCGCCAGCGAGGCGACGCGGCTGCGCCCGTCGCGCTCGTAGCGCACGTCGACCGAATCGTCCTGGCGGTAGGTGCCGATGCCGAACGCGCCGACCAGCCAGCGCCAGCCGGACACGCGGTCGCGGGCGAGGCGGCGCGGGAAGCGAAGGATGCGCCCGTCGGTCTCGTAGTCGATCCCGGCCTGCTGGGGCACGCCGTTCAGGTAGACCTCGAACGGCTCGCCGATGTCGACGGGGAGGCGCACGATCGATGAGTCGCTCACCCCGCCGATTATCCTGCAGGCGTGGCGCGCCGCGCATCCGAGGAGATCCCCTACCGCGTACGACGGATCCCCAGAGCGCGGCGGGTCAAGGTGCGCGTCGATCCCCAGCATGGCGTCGAGGTGCTGCTGCCCCCAAGGGCGCCCCTGCGCGCAGCGGCCGCGGCCGTGGCGGAGCTGGCGCCGTGGATCGAGCGCCAGCTCGCCGAGCTGGCCGGCGCGCGCGAGCGGCTCGCCCCGGCCGGCACGCTGCCCCATCTCGACGAGCGCCTGACGGTGGTGCCCCAGGCCGGCCGCCGGCGCGCCCACCGCAGCGGCGCGACGCTGCTCGTGCCGGCCGGCGCTGAGGCGCTCGAGGCGATCGAGCGCTGGTACCGCCGCGCCGCCCGCGCCGAGATCGCCGCTCGCCTCGACCGCGCCTGCGCCGCGGCGGGCACGCCGTACTCGAGCCTGACGATTCGCAATCAGCGCACGCGCTGGGGGAGCTGCGCCAGAGGCGGCGCGCTCAGCTTCAACTGGCGCCTGCTGCTCGCGCCCGAGGCGGTGCTGGACTACGTCGTCTGGCACGAGGTCTGCCACCTGCGCTGCGCCGACCACTCGCCGGCCTTCTGGGCGCTGCTGGACGAGCATTGCCCGGGTTGGCGCGTGCCCGCCGCGTGGCTGCGCGAGAACGGGACCGCGCTGGTCCTCTGAGCCGCGCTGCGGTCGCGACGGCGCTCAGGCGGCGCTCAGCGCGCGCTGCAGCGCCTGCGGCGCCGACTCCCCCTCGCGCTGCTCGACCACGGCTCGCCGCACGCGGCCGGTGAAGGCCTCGGCGGAGCCGTCGCCGCGCAGGTCAACGCCGCCGCGCACGGTGCCACCCCCGCGCAGGGCGCCTCCACCGCTGCGCGGGCCGGCGATCTCGAGGCGCGCCGAGACCAGCTGGACCGGCTCGATCCGCCGGCGCAGGAAGTGCTCCTCCTCACGCAGGGTCGAGCCGCCGAGCTCTCCCACATGGCGCTCGAGCGCCGCGATCGCCTGATCGAGCGTCTCGAAATGCTCGTGATCGACCTGCGAGCCGACCCGCGTGGTCAGCGTCCAGGGCTCGGCGGTCAACCGCGCTGGTCGAGCGGCACGTAGTCGCGCTCGCGCTCGCCGATGTAGAGCTGGCGGGGACGCGCGATCTTCTGCTCGGAGTCCTGCACCATCTCCAGCCACTGCGCGACCCAGCCGCTGGTGCGGCCGATCGCGAACATCACCGGGAACATCGACATCGGCATGCCGAGCGCCTCGTAGATCAGGCCGGAGTAGAAGTCGACGTTGGGGTAGAGCTTGCGCGAGATGAAGTACTCGTCCTCGAGCGCGATCTTCTCGAGCTCCGTCGCGATCCCCAGCAGCGGGTTGGTGCCGGTCACCTCGAACACGTCGTCGCAGGCCTTCTTGATGATCCGCGCGCGCGGGTCGTAGTTCTTGTAGACGCGGTGGCCGAAGCCCATCAGCCGCTCGTTGCCGGCCTTCACGCCGGCGATGAAGTCGGGGATGTTCTCCTTCGTCCCGATGCGGTGGAGCATCCGCACGACCTCCTCGTTGGCGCCGCCGTGCGACGGCCCGTAGAGCGCGGCGATGCCGCCGGCGATCGCGGAGTAGGGGTCGACGAGCGAGCTGCCGATCGCCCGCACCGCGCTGGTCGAGCAGTTCTGCTCGTGGTCGGCGTGGAGGATGAACAGCACGTCCAGGGCGCGCTCGATGCGCGGGTCCGGCTGGTACTTCAGCTCGGTCATCTTGTAGAGCATCCCGAGCAGGTTGCCGGCGTAGTTGAGGTCGTTGTCGGGGTAGACGTAGGGCATCCCCATGTTGTGGCGGTAGGAGAAGGCCGCCAGCGTCGGCATCTTGGCGATCAGGCGGATCGACTGGATCGCGCGGTTGTCGGCGTCGTGGATGCGGTTGGCGTCCGGGTAGAAGGTCGACAGCGCGCCGATCGCACCGAGCAGCATGCCCATCGGGTGCGCGTCGTGGCGAAAGCCCTGCATGAACGACTTGACGTTCTCGTGCACGAAGGTGTGGATCGTGATCTGGTGCGTCCACTCCTCGAGCTCGGCCTTCGTGGGCAGCTCGCCGTGGACGAGCAGGTAGGCGACCTCGAGATAGGTCGAGTGCTCGGCGAGCTGCTCGATCGGATAGCCGCGGTACTCGAGCACGCCGGCGTCGCCGTCCAGGAACGTGATCGCGCTGCGGCACGACGCCGTGTTCATGAACGCCGGGTCGTAGGCGAGCAGGCCGAAGTCCTCCTCCGAGGTCTTGATCTGGCGCAGGTCGAGCGATCGCACCGCCCCGTCGGCGATCGGGATCTCATAGGTTCGGCCGGTGCGGTTGTCGGTGACCGTCAGGCTGTCCGCCGGCTCGCCGTGCCCGCCGGCCGCCGCGTTCGTCTTCGTCTCTGTGCTCATCGGGTCTCCAGTCGCCGCTTTCAGCGGATTATCCGCCTTGCGCACTCTCGGCCGCGCCGCCGTAGCGGCTCTCGGTCGCCTCGACCTGCCCCTGGTAGTGGCTGCCGAGCCCGGCGTGGCCGTAGGGCCGCTGCGCCGGCGCGTCCAGGGTCATGAACGAGAGCTGCGCGATCGGCAGGCCCGCCCACAGCTTGATCGGCACCCGCGTCAGGTTGTTCAGCTCGAGCGTCAGCGTGCCGTGCCAGCCCGGATCGCAGAAGCCCGCGGTGGCGTGCACGATCAGCCCGAGCCGCCCGAGCGAGGACTTCCCCTCGATCCGCGCCACGATGTCGTCGGGCAGCCCGACGTACTCGAGCGTCGCGCCGAGGCAGAACTCGCCCGGGTGGATCACGAACGGCTCGCCCTCCGCGACCGTGATCGGCTCGGTCAGGTTGGCCGGCACCTCTCGCAGGTCGATCGCCGAGATCCGGTGGTTGTGGAACACGCGAAAGCTGTTCCCCAGGCGCAGGTCCACGCTCGCCGGCTGAACCAGCTCCGGGTCCCACGGGTCGATCGTGATCGTGCCGTCGGCCACCAGCCGGCGGATCGTCCCATCGGAGAGCACCGAGGAGGCGTTCACGGTGTCGGACGGCCCGCGGCGGGCAAGCTAGTGCTCGACCTTGCGGGCCAGCGCGACCACGGTGCGCGTGCGCGGCGGGGCCGGCGGCGGCGCGCCGGCGTGGGGGCCGCGGCGCGGGCGAAGCGGGGAGTGTGGGCGCGGTGAGCGCGGGCGGTGGTGGTGCGAGTGCAGCCGCAACTTGCTGCCGCCGCCACCGTCGCCCTCCGTGGCCGGCTCATCGTCGGTCTGGTGGATCGCCCACCACACGATCCACAGGATCCCGGCAATCGGGATCTTGAGTATCAGCATCAACCAGATGAAGGTCCAACTCATGCGGGGTCGCGGGATCGTACTACCCGTTCACGCCGTTGGCGAATGGGTGTTGTTCGACTGGTGCATGCACCAGTCGGGATCGGGTGCATGCACCCGATCCGGGGTTGGTGCATGCACCAACCCCCACAGCCCCGATACAGCCTCAGCCTCGCATCTCGATCGGCGCGTCGCTGAAATGCGTCACGCGTTCGAGCTCGCCGACCCGCGCCGCGATCTCCTGGCCGGTCAGGCGGGCGACGCGCTCGGTGCCGAACTCCTCCACGTTGAACGACGCCAGCGCCGTGCCGTACGCCATCGCGCGCCGCAGCAGCTCCTCGTCGATCGATTCGGCGCCGGCGGCCGCGATGTAGCCGATGAAGCCGCCGGCGAAGGTGTCGCCCGCCCCGGTCGGGTCGACGACGCTCTCCAGCGGGAAGGCCGGCAGCGAGAAGTAGCTCGACTCGGTGATCATCGCCGCGCCGTACTCGCCCTGCTTGGCGATGATCGCCCGCGGGCCCGGCGGCCCCCAGGAGAGCACCTCGCGCGCCGCGCCGAGCAGGCCCGGACGGCCGGTCAGCTGGCGCAGCTCGGCGTCGTTGAGCACCAGGCAGTCGACCGTCGCGATCGTCTGGATGAGCGAGTCGCGGGCGATCTCGATCCACAGGTTCATCGAGTCGAGCGCCGCGAAGCGCGCGCCCGTGCACTGGGCGCGAACGGCGCGCTGGAGGTCCGGCTGGATGTTCGCCAGGAACAGCACATCGCTCTCGCGCGCGGCGTCCGAGAGCTTGGGGTCGAAGTCGGCGAACACGCCGAGGCGGGTTTCGAGCGTCTCGCGGCTCGCGAGGTCCCAGCCGTACTCGCCGGCCCAGTAGAACGTCTCGCCGCCCGGCACGCGCTCGATGTCGCTGACGTCGATGCCGCGCGCGGTCAGCACCGCGAGCTCCGCGTCGCCGAAATCCTCGCCGACCGGCCCGACCACGTGCACGTCGTCGAAGAACGACGCGGCCAGCGCGAAGTGCACGGCGGCGCCGCCGAGCATCCGCGTACGCTCACCAAACGGGGTCTTCACGGAATCGAAGGCGATCGATCCGACGACGGTCACCGGCATGGCGGCGCACCTTAGCGGGAGGGCGCCGCGGACGCCGCCGGCGGCCGCTCAATAAGCTGAGAGGCAGATGACAACGTTCAAGGAGCTCGGACTGTCCGAGCCCGTGCTCGCGGCCCTGCGCGAAATCGGCTACGAGTCGCCGAGCCCGATCCAGGAGCAGGCGATCCCGCCACTGCTCGCGGGCCGCGACGTGATCGGCCAGGCGCAGACCGGGACCGGCAAGACGGCGGCGTTCGGGCTGCCGATGGTCGAGTACATCGACCCCGAGGTCGACGAGGTGCAGGCGCTCGTGCTGACCCCGACGCGCGAGCTGTGCATCCAGGTGACGCAGGCGCTGCGCGTCTACGGCGCGACGCGCGGCGTGGACGTCGTCGCGGTCTTCGGCGGCGCGCCGATCCGCAACCAGGAGGCGCAGCTGCGCGGTGGCGGCCACATCGTCGTCGGCACCGTGGGCCGCGTGCTCGACCTCGTCTCGCGCGGCTCGCTGGTCCTGCACGACTGCCGCTACGTCGTGCTCGACGAGGCCGACGAGATGCTCGACCTGGGCTTCCTGGAGGACGTCGAGAAGATCCTCGCCGCGACCCCGTCGGGCCGTCAGACCGCGCTCTTCTCGGCCACCATGCCGCCGCCGATCCGGGCGCTCGCCGACCGCTACCTCTATGACCCGCTGGTGATCGAGGTCGAGCACGCGACGCTGACGATCGACACCGTCGAGCAGTTCCAGCTGCCTGTCGAGACGCGCGAGAAGGCCGCCAAGCTCGTCGAGGTGCTGCGGGCCGAGCAGCCGGCGCAGGCGATCGTCTTCGTCCGCACGAAGATCCGCTGCGACCAGCTGTTCCGCACGCTGCGCGACAAGGGGATGAACGTTCGCGCGCTGCACGGCGATCTCACCCAGGGGCAGCGCGACGGCGTCATGCTCGCCTTCAAGGGCGGGCGCGTGCCGGTCCTGGTCGCGACCGACGTCGCCTCGCGCGGCCTGGACATCTCGACGGTCACGCACGTCATCAACTTCGACGTGCCGACCTCCCCCGACACCTACGTGCACCGCATCGGGCGCACCGGCCGGGTCGGGCGCTGGGGACGCGCGATCACCTTCGTCGAGGCGCGCCAGAAGCGCGAGATGGAGGCGATCGAACGCCACATCGGCATGGAGATCGCCCCGTGGTCGCCGGGCGCCAGCGCCAAGCCGGAGCCGGTCACGGTGACCGAGCGCCCGCGCCGGCACTCGAAGCCCCACATGCGCCACCCCGCCGACGAGCCGCGCGCGCGCCTGGTCGCGAGCGGCGGGCGCGCCGCCGGCATCGAGGTGGCCGACCTGGTCGCCGCGATCACCCGTGCGACGGCGCTGGACGGCGAGGCGGTCTCCGATGTCACGATGCTCGAGCGCTTCGCGCTGCTCAGCGTGCCTGCGGGCGACGCCGACCGCGTGATCGAGCGCGCGTCCGGCATCGAGGTCGCCGGCCACACGCTGGCGCTCGAACGTGCCGGAACCTGAAGCCACCACAGACTGGAGCCGCTCCGATGTCAACCGCCACGCTGAACACCTCGAAGGGGACGATCGTGATCGCGCTGTTCGACGAGGACGCCCCGAAGACTGTCAAGAACTTCGCCGACCTCGCCCAGCAGGGCTTCTACGACGGGCTGATCTTCCACCGTGTGATCGAGGGCTTCATGCTCCAGGGCGGCTGCCCCCAGGGCACCGGCACCGGCGGCCCGGGCTACACCTTCGAGGACGAGATCAACCAGCACAAGGTGGTCCGCGGCGCCCTCGCGATGGCCAACGCCGGCCCGAACACGAACGGCTCGCAGTTCTTCATCGTCACCGCCGAGGACTGCCCGTGGCTTGACGGCAAGCACACGGTGTTCGGCGAGGTGACGGCCGGGCTGGACGTGGTCGACGCGATCGATGCGACGCCGACCGACGCGCGCGACCGCCCGACGACGCCGGTCACGATCGACACGCTCACCGTCACCGCCTGAGCGCCGCAGCGTCCACGATGAGCGCGTCGAGCATCGAGGTCCGAAACCCGGTCGACGGCGAGCTGCTCGGCAGCGTCCCGGCGCTCGAGCCCGAGGCGGTGGCGGAGCTCGCGCGCCGTGGGCGCGCCGCCCAGCCGGCGTGGGAGGAGCTCGGCTTCGACGGCCGCGCGAAGGTGCTCACGCGGTTGCGACACTGGCTGCTCGACAACGCCGACCGCGTGATCGAGACGATCGTCTCGGAGACCGGCAAGGCCTACGACGACGCCCAGTCGCTCGAGCTGGCCTACACCGTCTCGGCGCTCTCGTTCTGGGCGAACCGCGCCGGCGACTATCTCGCCGAGCACCGCTCGTTCGCGCGCTCGCCGCTGGTCGCCGGTCGCCGCCTCGTCACGCGCTACTCGCCGCGCGGCCTGATCGGTGTGATCGGGCCGTGGAACTACCCGCTGCTGAACTCCTTCGGTGACGTGATCCCCGCCCTGGCCGCCGGCAACAGCGTCGTGCTGAAGCCCTCCGAGCTGACGCCGCTGACCTCGCTGCTGATCGCCGAGGCTCTGGCGGAGTGCGGTCTGCCCGACGACGTCTTCGCCGTCGCGACCGGCGCCGGGCCGACCGCCGAGGCGCTGATCGACCTGGTCGACTTCGTCATGTTCACCGGCTCGACGGCGACCGGCCGCCGCGTCGCCGCGCGGGCCGCCGAGCGGCTGACGCCCTGCTCGCTCGAGCTCGGCGGCAAGGACGCGCTGATCGTGCTGAAGGGCGCGCCGCTCGAGCGCGCCGCCAACGTCGCCGTCTTCTACGGCCTGATCAACGCCGGCCAGAGCTGCACCTCGATCGAGCGCATCTACGCCGAGGCCTCGATCTGCGACGACCTCACCGAGCGGATCGTCGCCAAGGTCCGCGCGTTGCGAGTCGGGGCGCCGGACGGCCCGGGCAGCGTCGACGTCGGTGCGGTCACCTCGCCGCGCCAGCTCGAGATCATCGAGGCCCACGTCGCGGACGCGCTCGCCAAGGGCGCCCGCGTGCTCGTCGGCGGCCACCGCCGCGAGGGTGGCGGCAGCTTCTTCGAGCCGACCGTCCTCGTCGACGTCGACCACACGATGCTCTGCATGACGGAGGAGACCTTCGGCCCGACGCTGCCGGTGATGGCTGTCTCCGGCGCCGACGAGGCGGTCGCGCTCGTCAACGACTCGCCGATGGGGCTCAGCGCCGCCGTGTTCGCGGCCGACACCGAGCGCGGCGAGCAGCTGGCGCGCCGCCTCGACGTTGGCGCGGTGTGCGTCAACGACGCCCTGGTCAACTACTTCGCGCTGGAGGTGCCGATGGGCGGCCACAGGCAGTCCGGAATCGGCGTGCGCCACGGCCCCGAGGGGATCCGCAAGTACTGCCAGACGCAGACGATTCTGATCAGCCCGCGCCGGCTGCCGGCCCGCGAGCCCCAGTTCTACCCGCGCTCGCCGGCGTCGTCGAAGCTTGTGCGCGGGCTGCTGCGCGTGCTCTACCGCCGCTAGAAGGTCCGCGCCGTCAGGCGCTCAGGCGAAGGCGCGCGGCGACATCGAGCCCGTCCGTGGTCGCCCTGTGCGTGTCGCTCGCCGGTCGGCCGCTCGCCGGTCGGCCGCTCGCGTTCAGGCCGCGGCGGCGTCGAGCCCTGCGGCGATCGCCTGCGCGGCCAGCTCGAAATGCTCGGCGGTCGCGGTCAGTGGCGGCGACAGCGCCACGCCGGTGCCGAGCTGGCGCACGAGCACTCCCGCGCCGCGCGCGGCGGCCGTCACGCGTCCGAGCGCCGCGGCGTCGCGCGCGAGCAGCTCCGCGTCGAGGTCGACGGCGGCCAGCGTGCCGACGCCGCCCCGCACCTCGCCGCACGCCGGGTGCTCGCGCAGCGGCGCCAGCGCGTCGAGCAGCTCGCCCTCCATCGTGGCCCCGCGCGAGAGCAGGTCGTCACGCTCCAGCAGCGCGATGTTGGCGAGCGCCGCGGCCGCGCAGGTGGCGTGGCCGGCGTAGGTCGCGCCGTGGCGGAAGATCGCCGCCCCCGGTGTGCTCCAGAACGGCTCCGCGACCCGCTCGGAGACGATCACCCCGCCCAGCGGCAGGTAGCCGCTGGTGACGCCCTTGGCGAAGGTGATCATGTCGGGCACGACGTCCCAGCGCTCGATCCCATACCAGGTGCCCAGGCGCCCGAAGCCGCAGATCACGGCGTCGATCACCAGCAGCACGTCGTGGCGGCGGCAGGCCTCGGCGACGCCCTCGATGTAGCCGGGGTGGGGCGGATGCACGCCGCCCGCGCCGATCACCGGCTCGACGAAGAACGCCGCGACGCGTTCGCGCCCAAGCTCGTCGATCGCCCGCTCCAGCGCCTCGACGGAGTGCATCTCGACCTGCGCCGATTCGACCTGCGGCCCGAAGCCCACGCGGTTGGCCGCGATGCCCCCGAGCGCCGTGCCGAAGCCGTGCGTCCCGTGGTAGCCCTGCGCGCGGCTCAGCAGCACCGTCCGCTCCGGCCTGCCGAGCTCGTGCCAGTAGCGGCGAGCCAGCTTGGCCGCGGTGTCGATCGAATCGCCGCCGCCCGAGGTGAGGAACACCCGCGCCGGCATCGGCGCGCGATCGGCGAGCGCCTGCGCCAGCTCGAGGGCCGGCGGCGTCGCAAGGTCGCCGAACGCCGAGTAGGCCTCGATCCGTCCGAGCTGTTCGGCGATCGCAGCGGCGATCTCGGGGCGGCCGTGGCCGACGTTCGCGTACCACAGGCTGGCCGTGGCATCGAGGTAGCGCCTGCCGTCGCGGTCGAAGACCCAGACGTCCTCGCCGCGTTCGATCACGAACTCGGATCGCCTGACGCTCGCCATGTCGGCGAACGGGTGCCAGAAGCGCGTGTCGGCCATCGCTCCAGCCTACGCCGTGCGCGCGGGCGCGGTCGTCCGGCGCCGCGCGATTCGGGGGGCGCCGGCGCCTGGCCGGCGCGCCTCAGTCGAGGCTGCGGCGGATCTCCTCGATGCGCTCGTCGGGGATCGTCGCGAAGGCGTCGAGCACCGCCGGGTCGAACTGGCCGTCGCTTGACTCGATCACCTCACGCGCCTGCGCGATGCCGACCGCGGCGCGGTAGGGGCGGTCGCTGGTCAGCGCGTCGAGCGCGTCGGCGAGCGCGAACACGCGGGCCACGAAGGGGATCTCCTCGCCGGCGAGCCCGTCGGGGTAGCCGGCGCCGTCCCAGCGCTCGTGGTGGTGGCGGACGAGCGGCCGGGCCGGCTCGAGGAACGGGATCTCGCTGATGATCTCCTCGCCGATCACCGGGTGGCGCTCCATCACCTCGCGCTCCTGCGTGTCCAGCGTGCCGGCCTTGAAGAGGATCCCGTCAGGTATCGCGACCTTGCCGATGTCGTGCAGCAGGAAGGCGCACTCCAGTTCGAACTCGTCGGCGATCTCCAGGCCGCTCGCGCCGGCCAACTCGATCCCGAAGGCGGTGACGCGGTCGGCGTGATGAGCGGTGTAGGCGTCGCGCGCCTCAACCGCCCCGGCCAGCGCGCGGACCGTCGCCATGTAGTTCTCGCTGAGCTCGCGCGTCCGCTGGCGCTCGCGGCGCGAGGTGGCGCGCAGGTCCGCGGCGTAGCGGTCGAGCTGGCGCTCCTTGATCGCGTTCTCGTTTAGCTGGTGCTCGAGCTCGGCGCGCAGGGCGGCCAACTCCTCCTGCGCGTCCGGGATCGCTCCCGCAGACTTGCCCGCCGCCATCAATCCAGCCTATCTGCCGCGGCGGTCGCGCCGGGGGCGCGGGCACGCTCTGCAACGTCGCTGCCAGCGCCGTAGGATGGCGCCCCCAAGGTGCTCGCGACAGTCCTTCTCGCCCTGGCCGCCTCGCTGTGCTGGGGCACCGCGGACTTCACGGCCGGTCTGAAGGCCCGCAGGGTGCCCCTCAGCGGCGTGCTCGCGCTCGCCCAGGGCGTCGGCCTGATCCTCGCCGTGCCGGTCGTCATCGCGAGCGGGCGGCCGTTTCCCGACGCGGGGCAGGCGCTCGCCTCGCTCGGCGCCGGCGCCGCCGTGATCATCGGGCTGGCCTGCTTCTACCGCGCCCTGGCGACCGGGACGATGAGCGTGGTGGCGCCGGTCGCCGCGACGGGCGTCGCGATCCCCGTGCTCGCCGGGCTGGCCGGCGGCAACCACCTCGCCGCGGTGCAGGCGATCGGCATGCTCGCCGCGGTGTTCGGCGTCGTGCTCAGCTCCCGCCACCCGCAGACGGGCGCCGTTGCGAGCTCGCCCGCCGGCGCGCAGTCGCCCGCCGGCGGCGGAGCCGGCGCCGGCGGTGAGCCCGCTGCGGCGGCGGCGGCCGCGCGCCGCGTGCATCGCGATGCGACGGCGCTCGCGCTGGTCGCTGCGGTCGCCTTCGGGCTCTACTTCCTGCTCGCTCACATCGGCACGCGCGGCGGCGTCGGCTGGCTGCTGATGCTCGCGAACGTCACCGGCGTGCTCGGCGTGCTCGCGATCGGCGCGCTGACGCGATCACCGCCGCGACCGCCGCCGCGCCGCGATCTGGTCGCGCTGCTGCTCGCCGGCGTGCTCGAGTTCGCCGCGACCGGCCTCTACGGGCTGGCCAACCGCCACGGCGAGCTCAGCGTCGTCGCCGTCGCCGGCTCGCTCTACCCGGTGGCGACCGTCCTGCTCGCCCGGGTCGTGCTGCGCGAGCGCCTGCTCGCTGTGCAGGCCCTCGGCGTCAGCCTGGCGCTCGTCGGCGTTGCGCTGATCGCGGCATGATGTGTGCTCGCGGTAAGCGAAACCTTTGCTTGCGCGCCGGGTCTTAGGGGAAGGCAATCGGGGAGAGAGGGCCGGAAACGCCATGCGCTCAGCCAAGCTCACAGCCATCCTGACCTCCGCGGCGATGCTCGCCGTCGGGGCCTTCGCCGCGCCCGCGGCGCTCGCCTCGCACAACGAGACGGTCTTCTTCGAGGCTCCGCGCGACCTCATCGGCGTGGCGCCGGCCACCCAGGCCAAGACGCTCGCGAAGCTCTCCTCGCTCGGCGTGCACGCGGTGCGCATCGTCCTCTACTGGGGCGAGGTTGCGCCGAAGCCCAACAGCAGGACGCGGCCGAGCTTCAACCAGGCCAACCCCGCCGCCTACACCTGGGGCGCCTACGACCAGCTGATCAACGCGGTCACGGCGATGCACTGGACCGTCCTGGTGACCGTCAGCGGCGGCTTCGGCACGGTGCCGCGCTGGGCGACGCCGCACGGCGAGGACCGCTACAGCGATCCGAACGCGAAGGACTTCGGCCAGTTCATGGAGGCCGTCGGCAAGCACTACGGCAAGTCGGTGAAGCTCTTCTCGATCTGGAACGAGCCCAACCAGCCGCAGTACCTGCGACCGCAGTACTCGGGCGGGAAGCTCGTCTCTCCCGGCATCTACCGCGCCCTGTTCCTCGCCGGCTACGACGGCCTGAAGGCCTCGGGCAACTTCTCCGGCATGCGCGTGCTGATGGGCGAGACCTCGCCGGTCGGCGTGCAGTCGGCCGGCATCCCCGCACCGCTGGCGTTCCTGCGCGGCGTGCTCTGCCTGAACTCCGACTACAAGCCGGTCGGGCACTGCTCGAAGCTGCCCGCCTATGGCTACGCGCAGCACCCCTACGCGGAGGGCCCCGGCCCGTTCTGGGTGCCGCCGCTCGACCCCAACCACGACGACGTCACGATCGGCACGATCGGGCGGCTTGTGACGGCGCTGAACCGCGCCGCGGCGGTCGGTGCGGTGCGTCCGGACATGCCGGTCTACATCACCGAGTTCGGCATCCAGAGCGTGCCCTATCCGGGGGTCGGGGTGTCCTACGCCAGGCAGGCCGAGCTTGACGCGATCTCCGAGAAGATCGCCTGGAGCAACCCGCGCGTCGTGTCATTCGACCAGTATCTGCTGCGCGATGACCCGCTTGCGGGCGGCGCCGGCTTCCAGACTGGCCTGGAGACCTCCAAGGGCACCGAGAAACCGTCATACGACGCGTTCCGCCTGCCGCTGGTGGTGACGCGGACCCACAGCGGCGTCTCCTTCTGGGGCATCGTGCGACCGGCCGGCGACAACGATCCCGTGCCCGCGAGCGCGCCGACCGGAGCCAGCGGGACGACAGGGACCACCGGGTCCTCGGGATCGGGCGCCGGCCCGACGACGGTCGTGATCCAGTACTCCAACGACGGCGGCCGGAAGTGGCGCACGCTTCGGACCGTGCACACCGACTCGACCGGAGTCTGGAGCGCGAGCGGGAACTTCGCGTCGCATCGGCTCTGGCGCACCAGGTGGGTCTCTCCCTCGGGGACCACCTACTACGGCGTGGCAACCCGGGCCTACACCACCAGCGGCGCGATCGACTACTGACCGCCGCGCGGGCGCTCCGCCGTCTGCTCGGGCCGCGGGCCGCGGCCGGCCGGCACGCGGGCGCGCGCCGGAATTCCGACCGGGGTCGGGGCGTACCCTTGGGGCATGCCGGAACTGCCGGAAATCGAGATCACCGTCCGCCTGCTCGACCGCGCGCTCTCGGGCGCGACGGTCGCCTACGCCCGAGCGCCCGGGATCAACACGCTGAAGAGCTTCGCTCCGCCGCTTGACGCGCTGAGCGGGCGCGAGATCGACGGCCTGCGCCGCCGGGGCAAGCAGATCATCGTCGAGGTCGGCGGAGAGCTCGCGCTGCTGGCGCACCTGATGTCATCCGGGCGGCTCCAGCTGTTCGACAAGGCGGCGGCGCCGCGCGATCGCACCTCGCGGCTGCTCGTCGGGCTCACCGACGGCCGTGAGCTGCGCCTGCGCGAGTTCGGCACCAAGCAGGCCGCCTGGGCCAGGCTCGTGGCGCTCGACGCGCTCGAGCGCGAGGAATCGCTCACGCGCCTGGGTCCCGAGGCCTGGCCGGCGCCGCCGGCAGACCTCGCCGCGCGCCTGTCCGAGCCGCGCCCGCTTCACGCCGCCCTGCGCGACCAGCGGGTGATCGCCGGCATCGGACGCTCCTGGGTCGATGAGATCCTCTGGAGCGCGAGGCTCTCGCCGTTCAAGCGCGGCAGCGACCTCGACGCGGCGGAGCTCGCCGGGCTGTCCGACGCGATCACCTCGACGCTCGGCGGCGCGCTCGAGCACTACGAGCAGACGCTCGTGCTGCCGATCCCCGACAAGCTGCCGATGCCGCTCGCCGTCCACCGCCACGAGGGCGAGCCGTGCCCGCGCTGCGGCACGCGGCTGGAGGCCGTCAACTATGAGGCCTACGTGATGAGCTACTGCCCGAGCTGCCAGACGGACGGGCGCGTGCTCAAGGATCGACGGCTGTCTCGGCTGCTGAAATGACGCTGCTGCCCGCGCGCTCGGGCCGGGTCACGATCCCCAAGCGGGTGCGGGATGCGCTCGACCTGCGCGAGGGCGACGAGCTGCGGTCAGGACCGAACCCGGGCCGGCGCTCTGGTGATTCCCACCGTCGCGCGCCGTTGGGCTACAGTCGCGCCATCCGAGCAAAGGAGGGTGCATGGCTGTAGGTATCCGCCTCAAGATGGCTGGTGGGACGGCCGAGCAGGTCGACCGGCTGAACGCCGCGATCGATCCGGACGGGAATCCCCCGGAGGGGTGTCTCTTCCACGCGTCGGGCCCGGTCGACGGTGGCTGGGGAGTGATCGACTTCTGGGAGTCGCGCGCCCATTTCGACCGCTTCGCGCAGGAGCGCATCGGGCCCGCGATGGCGGCCATCGGGCTCGAGGGGGGCCCGCCGGAGATTCACGAGTTCCCGGTCCACGAGCACTTCCCGCGCTAGCCAACGGCTTGCGATCAGCGGGGTCCCGTGGTGTGCGCCGCCGGGACCCCGCTCGGCGCGAGTCGCACAGTGACATCGCCCAGCAGCGCGTGCCCGTGGATGCGGACGACGCGGTCGCTGTGATCGGCGTCAACCGGTGGGACGTCGTTGCGAAGATCGCCTCGCACGACGCTCCCAAAAAGCTCCACCCGGACGCCTGGCCCCACCAGCACGTCGACGTCGCGAAGGATCGCGTAGGCGTCAATCGCTATCTCAGCCGGGGCGCTCCGCGTGTCGGCGAGGTCGATCGTGACGTCGCCGAGCAGCGCCACGGCGATCAACTCGTCCTCGACGTCCCAGTCCCTGGCGCGGCTTCCCTGGCGGCCCGCTTCGAAGATCGGGTCCAATGCGAGCAGCCAGCGCCGTCGCAAGCCCCCGATCCGCTGCTCGCCGCCTGCCGGCCGTCCGTTCGCCGGCATCCCGGCAGGCTGTTCAGCCAACTTCTTGGCCATCGCTGCGCCTCCTCTTTCGAGCATCTCGGAGGCCGGTGCCTTCGGCGGATGCGCTCTCCTATCAGGATCAGCCTACGCTCAACGTGCTCGAGCAGCCTCGCGGGCTTCCCGCACGCTGCCTCGGTGCGCTCGCAGGGCTCGAGGGGATATACGATCCGCCGATGATCGAGACCGGAGCGCAGGCGCCCGACTTCGAGCTCGCCAACCAGGACGGCGAGCCGGTCAAGCTCTCCGATCACCGCGGCAAGAACGTCGTCCTCTACTTCTACCCCAAGGCCGACACGCCCGGCTGCACGACTCAGGCCTGCGGTGTGCGCGACCGCGCCGGCGAGTACGGCCGGGCGAATGCGGTGGTGCTCGGGGTCTCGCCCGACAAGGTCGCCGCGCTGCGCAAGTTCGCCGACAAGTACGGCCTTCCCTTCACGCTGCTGGCCGACAGCGACCACGCCGTCGCGGAGAGCTACGGCGTGTGGGTCGAGAAGTCGCGCTACGGCCGCACCTACTGGGGCAATTCGCGGACCACGTTCATCATCGACGCCGAGGGCATCGTCCGCCATGTGATCGCGAAGGTCACGCCGGCGACGCACGACGACGAGGCGCTGGCGGCGCTGGGGGCGCTGTAGCGCCGCAGGGGGTGGTTTGGTGTGACGTTGCTCCACGCGCCGCCGTTGCGCATTAGCTTGTATGCCGTGCCCTGCGCGCACGACATCCCACCCGAGCCTCTTGGGGCCGGCAAACACGGAAAGGAACCCCGATGTCGACGGTCACTCTGCTGGACGAGATAGACGATCTCGAGCGCCTGCTCGCCGGAGCTCCGGCTTCGATCTCAACATCGAGCCGACCCGGTGAGTGGCTGCGCGTCGCCGATGAGGACGAGGAGGACGACCTCTTTGGCGAGGACGACCTGGGATTCGACGACGTCGACGAGGAGGACTCCGACGAGGACGACGACCTCGCCGACGACGACGACCTCGCCGAAGAACTCGACGACGAGCTCTGACGCAACGTGCCGGCGCGCGCGTCAGCGCGGGCCGGGCGGCCGGGCGCCTGCGCGCGCGTGAGCGCAGCCGGCGCCGATTTCGATCGGAGTGTTCCGGTCTTCGCGCGCCCAGTCCGTAGGCTTGGAGCGACGTGACCGGGGTGCTCGCCTCAGCATCGCTCGTCAGGAGCATCGATCAGTTCTTCGGTGCCGTCGGCAAGTTCTTCTCCGACCTCGCCGCCGTCCACTGGAGCACGCTCGTGCTGGGGGCGCTGTTCTTCGCCCTGAACCTGACGCTGCGCTCGCGCGCGATCTTCAACAGCATGCGCGCCGCCTACCCAGGCACGCGCATCCAATGGCGGCGGATCTGGGGCGCCTACTTCGCGGCGGTCGGCTTCAACAACGTCGTCCCCGCGCGCGGCGGCGACGTGATCAAGCTGTTCCTCGCGAAGAGCTCGATCCCCGACTCGACCTACGCGACCGTCGCCGCGACGATTTACACCGAGGCTCCGTTCGACGTCTCGATCAGCATCCTCGTGCTGATCTTCGCCTTCACCCAGGGCGTCTTTCCCAAGCCGCCCGACTTCGCCAAGCTCAACGCCTTCGACCTCTCGTTCCTCGCGTCCAACTTCCGCCTGACGCTGTTCTTGATCACCGTGCTCGGGATCCTCGGCGTGGTCGCGTTCGCGCTGCTCTCCCGCCGCGTCGTCGCCTTCTGGCAGCGACTGGGACAGGGCCTTGCGATCCTGCGCGACCGCCACCGCTACCTGCGCCAGGTCGTCTTCTTCCAGGTGCTCGCATGGTTCTCCCGCGCGACCGCCTTCTGGTTCTTCCTCGACGCCTTCGGCATCGGCGGCTCGGTGCGCAACGTGATGCTCGTGTTCGCCGTCAGCTCGGTCTCGGGCCTGATCCCGCTCGCGCCCGGCGGCGTCGGCATCCAGCAGGCCCTGTTCGCCAAGGTCTTCGCGCACGACGGCGCGCACGCGGTCGCCTACTCGGTCGGCCAGCAGATCGTCGTCGCGGCGCTGACGGCCGGCGTCGGCCTCTTCGCGGTGCTCTTCATCTTCCGCTTCCGCTCGTTCCGCGAGGTCATTCACGCGGGCCGCGAGGATCGGGCCGCGGAGAAGCGCGGCGCCGGCGGCCCCCCGGACGGCGAGGGGTCTACTGCAGGCCGGAGCGGGCTTCGCGAACGAGTGTGACGGCCTCGGGGAAGACGAACGCCATCACCTCGCGAATCTGCGCGGCCTGCTGCTCCGCGTTGCCCTGGAGGTTGACGCGGTTGATCGCCGCGACGGTCATGTCGACCGCGAGCTTGATCGCGTTGTCGGCCCAGGCCAGCCGCTGCTGGCCCTGCATCTGCTCGGCGAATTCCGCCATCCGCCGCTGCAGCTCCTCTGGGTCGCCGAACAGGCCGCCGAATCCCTCCATGCGGAAAGCCTAGCGGGCGTCGTCCAATTAGACTCCGGCCAACGATGGCCGACGCCGAGCGCCAGCTCGCAGTGGAGGGCGCTCAGCGCGTCCGCGTCGCCGCCTGCGCGCTGACGGCCGGCCTGTTCTTCTTCGGCGGTCAGCTGTGGGTCGCCGTGATCGGCGCCAAGGAGCCGACCGTCGGCGTCCTGCAGGGCCTCTACCCGGCGTTCCACGGGATGGCGGCGGCCGTGATCGATCCGCGCACGGTCCACGAGCAGTTCCTGGTCGCCCACCAGTACTCGCTGATCGCGTCTTTCCTGATCAGCAACCTCGGCGCGCTCGGGATGCTCGTGCCGCTGCGCTACCTCGCGGCGGCAGAGCAGGCGCGCTCGCCGACGCCGTCGAAGGTGGCCTCCTACCTCGCGCTCTATGGCCCGATCCTGTTGGCGGTCTTCCTGCCGGCGTTTGAGATCTCGCTGATCATCGGGGCCCACAGCTATCTGTCACACACCGCCCGCACATCCGCGGCGATCACGGCCGCAACCGCCGGCGGCCTGCGCGTCGCTCTCCAGCTGATCCTGACGGTCGGCACGCTCTCGCTCGCGGCCGCGTTCATCCTGATCTGCCTGCGCTCCATGCGGATCGGTCTGCTGACCCGGCTGATGGGCATCGTCGGAATCATCGGCGGCGTCCTCTTCCTGATTCCGCTGACGCCGCTGCCGGTCGTTCAGTCGCTGTGGCTCGTGTTCTTCGCCGCGATGCTGCTGCAGTTCGGCGGGCGTCCGCTGCCCGAGGCCTGGACCGCCGGCGAGGCGCGACCGTGGCCGGCGCGCGAACGTGTGCAGCGCCAGCCGCGCCAGCCGCGCCAGCCGCGCTCCGCCGCCGCGCCGCGCGGGCTGCGTCGCGGCGGCGCGAGCGAGCCGGTCGTGCCGGCCCCGGTCGTACCGACCGCCCCGTCGCCGTCGGCTTCCAAGAAGCGCAAGCGCCGCCGCTGAGCGCCGCCACGAGACCGTAATTGAGCGGTCTTTTGGCATCGGGCGAGAACCTCAAAAAAAGTCACAGCGCGGTCGGGCTTGTGGTTATGCTCACGATCGCAGGGTAGGTTGAGCTGTCGGGGGACGTTCCAACAAACCGCGCCGTGCGGCGTGTGCCGTCGCAGGGCGGGACGAGAGGAGGCCGCATGGAAGGGTCAGGAGCTAGTAGTTCGTGGAAGCCCGCGAATCCGGCGCCGCTGGGACTGGCCGGATTCGCGTTGACGACCTTCGTGTTGTCGATGATCAACGCGAACTGGGTCAGCGGACTGGACACGCCGGTCGTGCTGGGCCTCGCGGTGGCGTACGGCGGGCTCGCACAGCTGCTCGCGGGGATGTGGGAGTTCCGCGCCGGCAACACGTTCGGCGCCGTGGCGTTCTCCTCTTACGGTGCCTTCTGGATCGCCGTTTGGGTGCTGCTGTCGTTCAACGTGTCCGGCATTCCCGCCGCGCACGTCGGCCATGCACTCGGCCTGTTCTTCTGGGCGTGGGCGATCTTCACGGCGTACATGACCGTGGCGGCGCTGCGCGTCAGCGGTGCCGTGCTGCTCGTGTTCATCCTGCTGACGGTCACGTTCGTCCTGCTGGCGATCGGCGCCAGCGGCGGCCACACGAGCGCGACCCACTGGGGTGGCTACCTTGGCGTCGCAACCGCGATCGTCGCGTGGTACACGTCGTTTGCGGGCGTCATCAACAGCACCTTCGGGAAGACGGTCGCACCGACCTTCCCGCTCAACAAGTAGGGACGCGAGGAGCACGCTTTCGGGGGGTGTCGCGGCGCGCCGCCGCGGCACCCCCCGTGCGTCTAGACCAACAAGTGAGGTGAATGCAGATGGCGACTGAACACACGGGGCTGGATGCACACGAGCTCGAGCTCGAGCGCGAGCTCGCGTCGCTGCTGGACGTCGAAACCTTCGAGCCGCCGGCGGCCTTTCGCGAGCACGCGCTGCTGAGCGACCCGGCGATCTATGCCGAGGCGGAGGCCGACTGGCAGGGCTGGTGGGTCAAGCAGGCGAAGGAGCTGCACTGGTTCAAGCCCTGGGACACGGTGCTCGACGACTCCAACCCGCCGTTCTACAAGTGGTTCGTCGGCGGCGAGTTGAACGTTTCCTACAACTGCCTGGATCGCCATGTCGAAGCCGGCCGCGGCGACCGCATCGCGTTCCACTGGCTCGGCGAGGACGGCTCGACGCGCGACATCAGCTACGCGGAGCTGCTGGCCGACGTCGAGCGCTTCGCCAACGCGCTGCGCGACCTCGGCATCAAGAAGGGCGACGTCGTCGGCATCTACCTGCCGATGATCCCCGAGGTGGTCGTCTCGATGCTCGCCTGCGCGCGGATCGGCGCGCCGCACAACGTCGTGTTCGGCGGCTTCGCCGCGGAGGCCGTGCGCGAGCGCATGGAGTTCTCCGACGCGAAGGCCCTGATCACGGTCGACGCCGCCTCGCGCAAGGGCAAGCTCGCGAACGTCAAGCAGACCGTCGATGTCGTGATGGGCGACCTCGCGACGCTCGAGCACATCATCGTCGTCGCCTCGAAGGGGACCGACGTCGACATGAAGGAAGGCCGTGACGTCTTCTACCACGAGATCATGGAGAAGGCCGATGCGCGCTGCCCGGCCGATCCGATGGGCGCGGAGGACCCGCTCTACATCCTCTACACCAGCGGCTCGACGGCCAAGCCGAAGGGCGTCCTTCACACGACCGGCGGCTACCTGACGGGCGTCAGCGCGACGCACCGCTACATCTTCGACCTTCACCCCGAGACCGACGTCTACTGGTGCGCGGCCGACGTCGGCTGGGTCACCGGGCACTCCTACATCGTCTACGGGCCGCTCGCCAACTGCGCCACCTGCGTGATGTATGAGGGGGCGCCGGACTACCCGCACCAGGGGATCTGGTGGGAGATCATCCAGCGCTACGGCGTGACGATCTTCTACACCGCGCCGACGGCGATCCGCACCTGCATCAAGTGGGGCGTCAAGCATCCGCAGAGCTTCGACCTCAGCTCGCTGCGGCTGCTCGGGACGGTCGGGGAGCCGATCAACCCGAAGGCCTGGCTCTGGTACCACAAGGTGATCGGAGGCGGGCGCTGCCCGATCGTCGACACCTGGTGGCAGACCGAGACCGGCGCGATCATGATCTCGCCGCTGCCGGGCATCACCGCGACCAAGCCCGGCTCGGCGACGCGGCCGTTCCCGGGGATCGAGGCCGAGGTCGTCGATGAGCGCGAGGGCAAGCCGATCGACAGCGGGCAGGGCCTGCTGGTGATCCGCCGGCCGTGGCCCTCGATGCTGCGCACGCTGTTCCGCGAGGACGAGCGCTTTGTCGAGACCTACTTCTCGCGCTTCGGCAAGGAGACCTACCTCGTCGGCGATGCGGCGCGCAGGGACAAGGACGGCTATTTCTGGATCATCGGGCGGATCGACGACGTCGTCAACGTGTCGGGTCACCGGCTCTCGACGGCGGAGGTCGAGTCGGCGATCGTCGCGCACGAGGCGGTTGCCGAGGCGGCGGTGATCGGCCAGTCCGACGAGCAGACCGGTCAGGCGATCTGCGCGTTCGTGACGCTCCAGGGGACGACCGAGGGGACCGAGGAGCTCGAGGAGGGGATCCGCGCCACGGTCGCCGAGCGGATCGGCAAGTTCGCGCGCCCCAAGCGCATCATCTGGGCGGACGACCTGCCGAAGACGCGCTCGGGCAAGATCATGCGCCGGCTGCTGCGCGACATCGCCGAGGGCCGCGCGCTCGGCGACGTGACGACGCTGCGCGACCCTGACGTGGTCTCGCGTCTGGGCGAGGCGATCGCCGTGGGTGAGCACGAGGAGTGACGTTCGGTTGAACCGGCCCGCCGCGCGTCGCACCAGCAGCGACGCCCGGCGGGCCGGTCATACCTTGTGGTAGCGAGGCTCCCAGCAGCCGTCGGGGCTGCGCTCGAAATCCTGGAAGATCAGCGGCGCCTCGCGCACCATCAGGCTCGCGAGCGCGTCGAAGACGCTGCGCAGCTCCTCCTCGGCGCCCTCGGCGGTGCGCATCTGGATGACGTGGCGCAGCGTGCGCAGGTTCGCGCTCCAGACGATGTCGGTCGAGAGGCCGATCGGGGCGAGCCGACGCAGCGCCGAGGTGACCTCCTTCTTGACGTGAAAGGGGACGCCCTCGTCGTCGATCCCAAGCTCCGCCGCGGCGTCGCGCTGGAACTCCTCGAGCTGCTCGACGATCGCCAGCACCTGGCCGCGCAGGGGCTCGAGGGCGGGGGGCACGCGGAAGCCGATGTCGGTCAGGCGCACGTAGCGCAGGCTCTCCTGACTGAAGGCCGACCCGGCGCGGTGGCGGACCAGCTCGTGGGTGAAGACGCGGGACACGTTGCGCAGCGCGAAGCTGTAGCTCGCGTGCTCCAGAACGCTGCCGTGGGCGGAGCGCAGCAGGTTCTCGAAGTACTCGCGCCGGTCGGCGCGCACGCGCGTGACGTTGACGTTGAGCCCCGGTTCCCAGCTGCGATAGCAGGCGCGCCCGCCGAACTCGACCAGCAGCTCACCGCCGTTGGGCGCGCCGTCGGACTCCTCCAGTCGCCGCTCCAGCCAGCCCGCGCCGCCGACGTCCTCGAGGTAGGAGCGCATGCCGTCGAGGTCGATCGAGGGACGCGCGATCAGGTGGACGCTGGGCGTGGTCTCGTGCACGGGTCAGCGAAGGTAGCGACCGCGGCGGACGTGCCGGCAGGGCGCCCGGGGCGATCCGCGCGACGGCGGATGTGACACTGTGCGCGCCTGATGCGCGAGAGCCTCCTCGAACTGCTGCGCTGTCCGCGCTGCCGCGCCGCCGCGAGCTTTGCGCTGCAGGTCAGCGCGCGCGACGCGCACGAGATCCGCGAGGGCGGGCTGCGCTGCCGGGAGTGCGGGCTGGAGCGCGGGATCGAGGGCGGGATCGCCGACCTGATGTATGAGCCGCCGGACTTCGTCGTGCGCGAGGCCGCCGGGCTCGAGCGCTTCGCCGAGGTGATGCGCGCCGACGGCTGGGACCGCGAGCGGATCCTGGCCCTGCCGGACGTGGCGCTCGGCTACTGGGTGGAGCAGGGGCGGGCGATGCGCCTTGCCCTGCGCACGATCGACTTCCGCCCCGGCCAGCGGCTGCTCGACCTCGGCTCCAACACGTGCTGGGCGAGCAACATCTTCGCCCGCCACGGCCTCGACGTGGTCGCGCTCGACATCGCGAAGACCGAGCTTCAGGGCCTGCGAACCGCCGACTACTTCATCGACGGCGGCGAGGTCTACTTCGAGCGCGTGCTGTCGGTGATGTTCGATCCGGCGTTCGTCGACGAGAGCTTCGACTACGTCTTCTGCTGCGAGACGATGCACCACAACGACCCCGCCAACCTGCACGCCACGATGCGCGAGCTGCACCGCATCCTGCGCCCGGGCGGGCGGCTGCTGATGGTCAGCGAGCCGCTGCGCTTTCCGCTCAAGCTCAAGCGCGACCACGGCCAGGAGGTCGCGCAGTTCGAAGGCCATGAGCACGTCTACTTCATGCACCAGTACGTCTCGGCCGCGCGCCGGGCCGGGTTTCGCGTGAGCCTGCCGGGCCTCGCGGCGACGTGGTACGGCCTGCGCCCGGGCGAGGACCCGGCGCCGCCGCCGAGCGGGCGCCTCGCGCCGCTGAAGGCGATGCTCCGCCGTCACGCCGCCGGGCGCCCGATCGTGCGCGCCTACCGGATCGCGCACTACTGGTGGAAGCACGCCGTGGCGGGGAACCCCAGCCTCGACCTGTTCGGCGAGAAGCGCTGAGCGGCGCGGGCCGGGACGAGCCCGCGCGGAGCGGGTAGCGTTGGGTTCACTGTGTGGATCCAGCGAAGGATCGAGCTGGCGGCGCGCCCGCGCGGATTCCACCTCGTCACGCGCGAGGTGCTGGAGGCGCTGCCCGAGCTCGGCGAGCTCGCCGTCGGCCTGCTGCACCTGCTGATCCAGCACAGCTCGGCGTCGCTGACGCTGAACGAGGACGCCTCGCCGGAGGTCCGCCGCGACTTCGAGCGCTGGTTCGACGCGGCGGTTCCCGAGCAGGCCCCGTTCTGGGAGCACCGGCTCGAGGGCCCCGATGACATGCCGGCGCACATCAAGGCGTCGCTGCTCGGCTCCTCGCTGACCCTGCCGATCGCGGGCGGGCGGCTGGCGCTCGGCACCTGGCAGGGGATCTATCTGTGCGAGCACCGCGACCGCGGCGGCGCGCGCTCGCTCGTGGCGACCATCTGGGGCGAGCGGGCGGCCGGCGAGCGTCCTCTCTGATGGCCGAGCCGGCGACCGCGGCGTGACGGCGCCGCGGCCCCGGAACGGAGCGCAGGCGCCGCGAAGCGGCGGCGAGCACCCCCGGCGAAGCACCCGGCGGGAGCCGGGGCGGAGCCCCTAGAGGAGACCGGTCAGCGACGCCGCGGCGTGATTGGCGAGGTCGAACAGCGGCTGGGGGACGATCCCGAAGAAGATCGTCGCGCCGGCGAAGGCGAGCGCAACGAGCACCACCTCGAACTGCGGGCGCGTGCGCTCCGCGTCGGCCTCGGGGGAGCCGCCGGCGAGCACCGGCCGGCCGTTGGCGGTGGCGAGCGCCGGCGCCGGGGTCTCGCGCATCCAGATCGCGGCGACCACGCGCAGGTAGTAGCCGAGCGAGATCATCGAGCCGACGACGATCACGACGCCGAGCCAGGTGTAGTCGCCGTTGACGAGCGCCCGGATCAAATAGACCTTGCCGATGAAGCCCGCGGTCGCGGGGATGCCGGCCAGCGAGAGCATCGCGATCGTCAGCGGCCAGGCGAGCCACGGGCGCTCCGCGCCGAGCCCGGCCACCGCGTCGATGTCGTCGCCGTGCGTGGTCTCCCGCTCGCGGGCGATGATCACCGCGAAGGCGGCGAGGTTCATCAGCAGATAGACCATCAGGTAGAAGATCGTCGCCGAGGCGCCGAGCCGGGTGGAGACGACGACGCCGCCAAGGATGTAGCCGGCCTGCGCGACCGAGGAGTAGGCGAGCATCCGCTTCAGCGAGGACTGGCCGAGCGCGCCGACGTTGCCGACGATGATCGTGATCGTCGCGAGCGTGGCGAGCGCGGGGGCCCAGTCGAGGTTGTCGGCGATCAGCGCGACGTCGAAGATCCGCAGCAGCACGCCGAACGCCGCGGCCTTGGTGGCGACCGCCATGAAGGCGGTGATCGGCGTCGGCGCGCCCTCGTAGACGTCCGGGGTCCACTGGTGAAACGGGGCCACCGAGGCCTTGAAGCACAGCCCGACGAGCACCAGCGCGATGCCGGTCAAAAGCAGCACGTCGGAGCCGTGGCCGGCGGCGATCGAGGCGGCGATCGCCGAGAAGTCGGTCGAGCCGGTCGCGCCGTAGAGCAGCGCGAGGCCGTAGAGCAGGGTCGCCGAGCCGACCGAGCCGATGATCAGGTACTTCAGCCCCGACTCGAGCGAGGAGGCGCGATGCATCTCGGTCGCGCAGAGCACGTAGAGCGGGATCGAGAGCAGCTCGATGCCGATGAACAGGGTGACGAGGTTCTGCGCTGCAACCAGGATCGCCATGCCGGCGATCGACGCCAGCAGCAGCGAGTGGTATTCGCCGTGGGCCGACTCGCGCGGCGCCCGCGCGCGCCAGGAGAGCAGAACCGCGGCGGCGCCGGCGGCGGTGAAGATGATCGTCAGGGCGAGCGTCAGGTCGTCGACCGCGAGCGCTCCGGAGATCGCCGAGACGTTGTCGTTCCACTGCCAGATGGTCACGCCGAGCGTCACGGCGAGGGTCAGCAGCGTCAGCGCCGGCACCGCCTGCTCGCGCGCCCTGCGTGAGCGCAGCAGGCCGACCAGCAGCACGATCACCGAGCCGGCGAGCAGCGCCTCGAACGGCGAGATCGCGGCATAGGCGATGTGGGGGCCGCGCGGGTGGCTCAGTGCCGCGAGCAGCGTCGCGACGATGTGGCCGTGGGCGCCGACCTTGCCGACCGCGGTCATCGGTCGGCCACCGCTCGGGCCGGCGCCGCGCTCGAGGCGGCTGCCGAGATCGACGAGGTGACGGAGCTCTGGGCGCGCGAGAGCTCGAGCTGCGGGTAGATCGCGAACAGCGCGATCGCGCCGAGGAACGGCACCAGCACCAGCGCGTCACGCCAGCTCAGCTCGCGCGAGTGGACCTCCGGACCGGCACGGTTGTGCATCGTGCGGATGAAGGCGCGAAGCATGTAGACGCTCGCCATCAGGACGCCCGTGAAGGCGATGATCGAGAACACCATCTTGGTCTTGAAGAGGCCGAGCAGGATCAGCACCTCGCCGACGAAGTTGCCCGAGCCAGGCATCGCCAGCGCGGCGAAGGCGACGATCAGAAAGACGGTCGCGAGCACCGGTGCGCGCATCGCGATGCCGCCCATGTCGCGGATGTCCTCGGAGCCGCCGGCGCGCGCCGAGAGCAGCGCCACGATGATGAAGAGCGGCGCCACGACGATGCCGTGGTTGACCATCTGGAGCACCGCGCCCTGCGCGCCCTGAGGCGCCAGCGCGAAGATCCCCATCGTGATGAAGCCGAGCTGGGCGACCGAGGAGTAGCCGACGATCAGGCGCGCGTTGGTCTGCGTGAAGGCCATCGCGGAGCCGTAGAGGATCGACGCCAGGCCGATCAGCAGCATCAGCGTCTGGAAGTGGACGGAGGCCTGCGGCATGATCGGCAGCACGATCGCGAGGAAGCCGTAGGCGCCGACCTTCGAGAGCACGCCGCTGAAGATCGCGAGCACCTCGATCGGCATCGCGCGGTAGCCGTCGGGCATCCAGCCGTGTAGCGGGAAGGCCGGCATCTTGACCAGGAAGGCGGCGGCGAACAGCAGGAAGATCCAGTCCTGCGTCGGGCCGCCGAGCCGCGCTGCGCGCAACGCGGAGTAGGTGAAGTTGAGTGGCTGGCCGCTGTGCTGGGAGGCCAGCACCGCCAGCGCGACCGCGCCGGCGAGCATCAGCAGCGAGCCGACCATCGTGTAGATCACGAGCTTGGTTGTCGCCATCACCCGGTTCGCTCCGCCGTAGATGCCGGTCAGCAGGTAGAAGGGGATCAGCATCAGGTCGAAGAAGCCGATGAACAGCGCCAGATCCTGGGCGAGGAAGGCTCCGAGCACGGCCGACTGCGCGACGCCGAGCAGCAGGTAGAAGGTCTCGGGCCGCTCCCACTCGCGCCGGTTGGCGGCGAGCAGCGAGAGCGAGAAGACGAACGTCGTCAGCGCGACGAGGAACAGGTTCAGCCCGTCGAGCCCGATCTTGTAGTGGACGCCGAGCGAGCGGATCCAGACGACGTCGACCACATGCGTCAGCTGGCTGCCGTGGCCGTTGAAGCCGGCGATCAGAGCGATCGTGATGCCCAGCGAGCCGAGCGAGCCGAGCAGCGCGATCGCCCCCGGCGTGCGCCGCCCGCCGGCGATCGCGCCGATCAGGGCGCTCGCGGCCGGAATCCAGATGAGCAGGGAGAGCATCGGCGGATCAGCTCTGGAGCAGGAAGTAGAGGCCGACGCCGGCGATGCCGACGAGCATCAGACCGGCATAGACACGAAGCATGCCGCTCTGGGTTCCGCGCACCAGCGCCGAACCGGCGCGCACGAGGCCCGTCGTGCCGCCGATCAGCACGCCGTTGACGAACACCCGCTCGAACGTGTTCTGGGCGAAGCGGCCGAACCACGCGCCCGGGCGAACGACCACCGCGTCGATCAGCTCGTCGAAGTACCACTTGTTCTCGAACAGCGTCGTCAGCGGCCGCGCGCGCGCCGCGATCGCCGGCGCGAGGGCAGGCCGCGCGACCCACACTACGTAGGCGGTCGCGATGCTCGCCAGCGAGATCACGGTGCCGAGGATCAGGCCGAAATAGAGCAGGCCGTTGGAGGGATGGCTGAGCAGCGTCGAGTCGGCGAAGGTCGGCGCAAGGAAGTGGTCCAGCCAGCGCGTCGTGTTCGGGATCGCGACGATTCCGCCGACCGTCGCGAGCAGCGCCAGCACGCCCATCGCGGCGCGCATCGGCAGCGCGCGCTCGGCGATCACGTGGTCGGGCCCGGGGAAGCCGACGTCGGTGTCCTCGATCTCGCCGTTGGCGGGGTTGGTCGGCGCCGGCGGGTGGAACAGGTGGCCGTGCTCGATCAGCTCAAGCGCCTCGGGGCACGGCTCGCCGAGGAAGGCCCGGAAGATCATCCGGAACGTGTAGAGCCCGGTCAGGAAGGCGCCGAGGTAGCCGGCGACGTACAGCGCCCAGTGCCAGCCGCCGCGGCCGGCCGCGAACAGCAGGATGCTGTCCTTGGAGAAGAAGCCGCTGAACGGCGGCACGCCGGTCAGCGCGAGGCCGCCGATCACGAAGGCCGCGAAGGTGAACGGGAGGGCGCGGCGCCAGCCCGACATGCGGTCCAGCGACTGGCTGCCGCCCATCGCCGAGATCAGCGACCCGGCGGCCATGAACAGCAGCGCCTTGAAGAACGCGTGCGTCATCAGGTGGAAGAGGCCGGCCGTGTAGGCGCCGATCGAGACGCCCATGATCATGTAGCCGATCTGCGACATCGTCGAGTAGGCGATCACGCGCTTGAGGTCGGTCGCCGCGAGACCGATCGTGCCGGCGATCAAGAGCGTCAGCGCGCCGATGATCGCGCCGACGTCTCCGGCCGCGGGGGCCAGCTGGAACAACGGGTGCATGCGCGCGATCAGGTACACGCCGGCGGTCACCATGGTCGCGGCATGGATCAGCGCGCTGACCGGCGTCGGGCCCTCCATCGCGTCGGGGAGCCAGGTGTGCAGCGGGATCTGCGCGGACTTGGCGAACGCCCCGACAAGCAGCAGCAGGCAGCCGGCCGTGAGGTCGCCGTTGCCTGAGGTGAACACGTGCGGAGCGGCGTGGAAGCTCCCGAGCAGGTCGAAGGTGTGGGTGTGGCGGAAGATGAAGAAGGTCCCGAGCACGAGGCCGATGTCGCCGAGGACGTTGATCACGAACGCCTTCATGCCTGCGCTTGTGGCGGTGGTGCGCCGGTACCAGAAGCTGATCAGCATGTAGGAGGCGGCGCCGACGAAAGCCCAGCCGACGATCAGCAGCAGGAAGTTCCCCGCCAGCACAAGCAGCAGCATCGAGAAGACGAAGAAGTTGAGGTAGGCGAAGAAGCGCGAGTAGCCGCGGTCGCCCTGCATGTAGCTGATCGAGTAGAGGTGGATCAGCATCGAGACGCCGGCGACGACGCAGATCATCAGCACCGACAGCGGGTCGACGAGGAGCGTCGCCCGCGCGTCGACGCCGACCGTGCCGGCGATCGTCCACAGCGTTGAGGTCAGCTCGCGGTGCGCGGGCGTGTGCTGCTGGAGCTTGTAGAGCGTGATCAGCGCGAACACGAACGAGACCGCGATCGAGCCGGTGGCGAGCCAGCCGGCGCTGCGCCCCGGCAGGCGGTTGAACAGCGCGCCGATCGCGATCGTGCCGGCCAGCGGCGCGGCCAGCACGAGCCAGGCTGCGGTCGTCGCGCTCATCCCTGCAGCTCGCGCATCTCGTCGACGTCGATCGGCAGGCGGCGGCGGTGCATCGCGACGATCAGGCCGAGGCCGACCGTGACCTCGCAGGCCGCCACGACCATCACGATCAGTGCGAAGACCTGCCCGTCGCCGTTGCCCCACATCCGCGAGAAGCCGATCAGCGCGAGGTTGGCGGCGTTCAGCATCAGCTCCAGGCAGAGCAGCACGACGAGCGGGTTGCGCCGGACCAGCACGCCGCCCGCGCCGATCGCGAAGATCAGCGCACTGACCGCGAGGTACCAGCCGATCGTCACTGATCCACCTCGACGCGTCCGCCGGCCTCGGCCATCGTGCCGGTGCCGAGCGGCCGCGGTCGCAGCAGGTCGGCGACGCTGATCGTCGGCGGCGCACCCTCGATTCCCTCATCCAGGCCGCCACGGCGACGCGCGAGCGTGACGGCCCCGACCGCCGCGACGAGCAGCAGGTATGAGGCGATCTCAAACGGGGCCAGGAAGCGGGTCAGGAGCAGCTTGCCGATCGCCTCGGGCGTGCCGAAGCCGGCGACGTAGGGCGCGCCGTCGGAGCCGATCGCCTGCAGGCCCGAGCCAAGCACGGCGATGAAGAGCTCGATCACCAGCGCCACGCCGCAGGCGAAGGCGCCGAGCGTCGCGCCGCGGCCCGGCCTCTGGCCGAGCGGCGAGGCCTCCCTGCCGACGTAGGAGACGACAAAGACGTAGAGCACCATCACCGCGCCGGCGTAGACGACGACCTGGGCGGCGGCCACGAACTCGGCGCGCAGCAGCAGGAACAGCGCGGCCAGCGAGATCAGGTGGCCGACCAGCGCCAGCACCGAGTAGAAGGGATCCTGGAGCACGATCACGCCGATCGCCCCGGTGATCGCCCCGATCGCGGCGATGAAGAAGATGACCGTCGACATCAGGCGGCGGCCGGGTGGCGGACGGCGGCCGGGCGGGCGCCGGGTCGAGGAGCGCTGCGGGGGCCCAGCGCGGCGCGGGGGCGCAGCGCGGTGCGGGGGCCGGTCGCGGTGCGGGGGCCGCAGTCGCGGCGTGCGGGGGCCGGTCGCGGTCATTCGCCCTCCTTGCGCAGCGGCGTCGACTCGACCGGTTCCGCCAGCAGCATCTCCTTGGTGAAGATCAGGTCGGAACGGTTGTAGTCCGACATCTCGAAGTCGTGCCCCATCGTGATCGCGTCGAACGGGCAGGCGATCTCGCAGTAGCCGCAGAAGATGCAGCGGCTGATGTTGATCTCATACACCGCGGCGTAGCGCTCA
This sequence comes from uncultured Solirubrobacterales bacterium, assembly GCA_963709225.1. Lineage (GTDB taxonomy): Bacteria > Actinomycetota > Thermoleophilia > Solirubrobacterales > Solirubrobacteraceae > Palsa-513. The sequence goes on along the minus strand of CAVPVM010000002.1, from coordinate 832,203 downwards.
CCGGCGGAGACGCGGTGCTCGGGGGTGTTCTCGGCGGCGACCACGCGGATGCAGTCCGACGGGCAGGCGGCCGCGCACAGCGAGCAGCCGACGCACTTCTCGAGGCCGGCCTGCCCCCCGCCCTGCGCGGCCTCGAAGCGGTGGAGCTTGTGGCGCCCGCGAAAGCGCGGGTAGACCGGCACCTTCTGCTCCGGGTACTGGATCGTGTGAACGCCCTCGACGACGCGCGCGAAGGTCGTCTTCAGCCCGCGCAGCGTCTCACCGAAGGCGCGGTAGGTCCCTCCCGCCGCGCCCGGCTCGGGTGCCCGCTGGACGGCGATCTGATCCTCGCCCGGCGACCAGCTCATTTGTGAACCGCCACGACGATGATCGCGGTGACGAGCAGGTTGAGCGTCGCCAGCGGCAGCAGGATCTTCCAGCCGAAGCTCATCAGCTGGTCGTAGCGGAGGCGCGGCAGGGTCGCGCGGATCCAGATGAAGAAGCTGATGAAGATCATCATCTTGGCGAGCACGACGAAGGGGTCGACCCAGGTCGGCGGGTGGATCCCGAACGGCAGCAGCCAGCCGCCGAGGAACAGCGTCACCGCCACGCCGGAGACCACCATCATGTTGAGGTACTCGGCGAACAGGAAGGCGACCATGCGGGTGCCTCCGTACTCGGTGAAGTAGCCGGCCACCAGCTCGGCGTCGGCTTCGATGAGGTCAAACGGGGAGCGGTTGGTCTCGGCGAAGCTCGCGATCGTGAATACGAGGAAGCCGAAGAACTGCGGGATGAAGTACCACATGCCGCCCTGGCCGTGGACGATCGCGGTCAGCGACAGGCTGCCGGCGGTTATCACCACGCCGATCAGCGCGAGACCCTGGGAGACCTCGTAGGAGATCAGCTGGGCGGCGGCTCGCATCGCCCCGAGGAAGGAATACTTGGAGCCGGAGGCCCAGCCGCCGAGCATCAGCCCGTAGAAGGCGATCGCGCCGAACGCGAACACGTACAGCGGGCCGATCGAGGGGTCGACGCCGTAGAGCCCGACGCGCGTCCCGAAGATGTTCGTGACGTCGCCGAACGGCACCAGGGCGAACGCCGCCACGGCGGTGAGAATCGAGATCACCGGCGCGAACACGTACAGCGGCCCGATCGAGGTGACCGGGCGCGAGTCCTCCTTGGTCGCGAACTTCACGATCTCCGCGAGCGGTTGCAGCAGGCCGAACGGGCCGACCCGGTTGGGGCCGTAGCGGCCCTGGAAGCGGCCGAGCAGCTTGCGCTCGTAGACGATGATCAGCGGCAGGATCCCGAGCGCGACGGCGAAGATCAGCAGCGACTTGATGATCTGGATCCACCACGGCTCGAAGTAGGTGTCGAGCCCGAGGATCACGCGAACGCCTCCTCGACAGCGCCCGGCCCGCCGCCGTCGGTCTGCTCGGAGACCAGCGCCTCCGACGGCGGCGCCGGCGGGTCGGGGATCGGGACGATCTCGATCGTTGAGCCGTCGAGCGACTCGGCGCTGTCGCGCTCAAGCCCGCGCTGGAGGAAGGCGCTGCCGGTCGGGACGCCGTCGCGCAGCGCGACCTGCGCGTGGATCTCGGTCCCGGACTCGTCGACGATCGCCATCTCGGCGCCGTCGGCGAGCTTCAGCCGGTGGGCGTCAGGCGGCGAGATCTCGATGCGCTGGCGCGGGTGCAGGAATGCGAGCACCGGCGAGGCCGCGACCTCGGGCGCGGCCCAGATCGAGCGGTAGGAGCCGACCGCGAGCCGCGAGGCGGAGGTCTTGGCGAGCGGCCGCAGCGGCGCGGCGGCCGAGGTGTCGGGCGCGGTCGCGGGCTCGGGCAGCGCGGCGGCCTGGGCGCGGGTCGGCCAGCGCACGCCGGTTCCGCCGAGCTCTTCCAGCGTCAGTCCGGCGTACATCGGCACCGCCTCGAACAGCATCGCGCTCGCCATGGCGCCGCTGCGGACCGCGGGGGCGTCCGCGCCGCCGAGCCGGGCGCCCAGATCCGCGAGGATCGACCACTCGGCACGAACCTGCCCCTGGCGCGCGATCGCCGGGCGCAGCCGCTGCACGCGCCCGTCGGGGTGGGTGACGGTGCCCTCCTTCTCCGCGGCGGCCTCGGCCGGGAAGACGACGGTTGCATACTCGCGAATGCCCTCGGTGAGGAACGCCGCGTGCGCGATCACGGTCGTCGCGTGGTCGAGCGCCTCGTCCCAGCCGCCGCGGTCGGGCAGGTCGCGCAACGGATCGACGTCCAGCAGGTAGAGCGCCACCAGATCGCCGCCACGCAGCGCCTCGGCGATCGCCGGCGTGCCGCGCCCGCCCGCGAGCGGCGGATCGGTCAGGCCCGGGCCGGCGCACGAGAGCATGCCGGCCTCTCGCAGGCCACGACCGTTGGCGGCAGCCGGAATGCCGATCAGGCCCGCACCGGCCACCGTCGCGAGGTCGAGTGACTCGGCCAGCGCGAGCAGCGCGCCGGCGCCACCGGGGCCGTCCAGCAGGCGCTCGCCGTAGAGGATCACGATCTCCTCGCCGGCCTCGCGCAGCATCGCGGCGAGCGCGCGCACCTCCTCCAGGCTCGTGCCGGCGGCTGCGGCCGCCGCCGTGCCGTCCTCGCCGCGCAGCTCGGCGGCCAGGGCGGCGGCCAGCTCGGCGCCGCGACCGGGCGCGAAGCGAAGGCTGTGGGCGCTCTCATCGAGCGCGCTGGGGCGCGCGCCGGCCACCGCAAGCCTGACGTGGTTGCGCCGTACGCCCTTGCGGATCCGCAGCTCGAGGATCGGTGCGTCGTCAAGCGGCTCGCAGTCGAGCACCAGCACGGCGTGGGCGAACTCGAGGTCGGCGACGGCGGCGGCGAGCGCGGGGGCGCTTAGCGCCCGCCACTCGTCAAGCGACACGGCCGCGGCGCCGGCGGCGCTCGGGCGCGAGTCGAGATCCGGCGAGCCGAGCGTCTCGCGCAGCAGGCGCGCGAGCAGCAGCCCCTCCTCGTTGGTCGCGCCGCCGCCCGCCAGCGCGGCGGTCCGCGCGCCGGCGCGGCGCAACCCGGCGGCGGCCTCGCTCAGCGCGCGCTCCCATCCGACCTCACGCAACTCGCCGCCGTCTCGGATCATCGGCGCCGTGATGCGCTCGTCGGCGTGGGTTGCCTGGTAGGCGAACCGGCCCTTGTCGCACAGCCAGCCGTCGTCGACGTCGTGGTGCTGGCGCGCCAGCACGCGCAGGACCCGGTCGTCGCGCACCGTCAGCGTGACATTGCACTGCGCCGGGCACAGGGTGCACAGGGTGCCGGCTCCCTCGATCTCCCAGGGCCTCGCGCGGAAGCGGTAGGCGCGCGAGGTCAGCGCGCCGACCGGGCACAGCTCGATGATGTTGCCGCTGAACGGCGCGACATAGGGGTGGCCGTCGAAGGTGCCGACGAAGGAGTGGGCGCCGCGTTCGAGCAGGATCAGCTGGTAGTCCTCGGAGATCTCCTGGGCGAAGCGCACGCAGCGGTAGCAGAGGATGCAGCGCTCGCGGTCGATCGCGATCAGCGGCGAGAGCTCGAGCGGTTTGCGGAAGTGGCGCTTGGGCTCGATGAAGCGTGAATGGCCGCCGCCCCAGCCGAAGGTGATGTCCTGCAGCGGGCACTCGCCGCCCTTGTCGCAGACCGGGCAGTCGAGCGGGTGGTTGATCAACAGGAACTCGACGACCGCCTGTTGCGCGACCACCGCCCGCTCCGACCGCGTGTGCACGACCATGCCGTCCTTGACCGCCGTCGAGCAGGCGGTCTGGAGCTTGGGGATGCCCTCGATCTCCACCAGGCACATGCGGCAGGCCCCGACCGGGGACCCGAGCTTGGGCTCGTAACAGAAGACGGGGATCTCGACGTCGGCGAGCTTGGCCGCATCGGCGAGCATCGCGTTCTCCGGCGCCTGCACCTCGCGGCCGTCGATCGAGAGCGTGATCATGTTCGCGAGCGGGCGGGGCATCAGGTCGTCACACCGGCCAGCTGTCGCGCACGCATGTGCGACTCGAACTCGCCGCGGAACTTGGCGATCATCGAGCCGATCGGCATCGCCATCGCGTCGCCCAGCACGCACAGGCAGTTGCCCATGATGTGCTCCTGGACCGAGGCCATGATGTCGAGGTCCATCGGTGTCGCCTCGCCGCTGTCGATGCGCTCGAGCATCTTCACCGTCCAGTTGGTCCCCTCGCGGCAGGGCGTGCACTTGCCGCAGGACTCGTGGCGGTAGAAGTTCGCGAGCTTCAGCGCGACATCGAGCACCGGCGTCGAGTCGTCGACGACGATGATCGCCCCCGAGCCGAGCATCGTGCCGGCCTTCGCGAGCGAATCGAAGTCGTAGGGGACGTCGAGGTCGTCGGCGGTCAGCACCGGCGAGCTCGAGCCCCCCGGGAACCAGAACTTGACCCTGCGCCCCTCGGGCGGTCCGCCCGCGAGGTCGAAGATGATCTCGCGCGACGGGATCCCGAGCTCGATCTCGTAGTTGCCGGGGCGCCTGACGTGCCCCGAGACGGAGACGACCTTGGTGCCCGAGGAGCCGCTGACGCCGAGCTTCGCGTATTCGGCGCCGCCCATCCGGATGATCGCCGGCATCGTCGAGAGCGTCTCGACGTTGTTGATCAGGGTCGGGCCCTGGTAGAGGCCCGCGACCGCCGGGAACGGGGGCTTCAGCCGCGGGTTGCCGCGCTTGCCCTCGAGCGAGTCGAGCAGCCCGGTCTCCTCGCCGCAGATGTAGGCGCCGGCGCCGCGGTGCAGCACCACGGTGCACGAGAACTCGCCGCCGAGGATGTGCTCGCCGATGTAGCCGGCCGCGGCGGCCTCGGCGAGCGCGGCGTCGAGGATCTTCGCCTGCTGTTCGTACTCGCCGCGGATGTAGATGAAGGCGCGGCTCGCACCGGCCGCATGCGCCGCGATCACGAGCCCCTCGATCAGCATGTGCGGGCTCTTCTGCATCAGCTCGCGGTCCTTGAAGGTTCCGGGCTCGGATTCGTCGGCGTTGCAGACGAGGTAGCGATCCATGTCGCCCTGCGGCAGGAACGCGGCCTTGCGTCCGGCCGGGAAGCCTGCCCCGCCCCGGCCGCGCAGGCCCGACGCGTCGAGCTCGGCGACGACCGCCGCGCGGTCCATCGCGAGCGCCTTGCGCATCGCCTGATAGCCGCCGCGACGCTCGTAGACCTCGAGCGTGGCGAGGCCCGGCTCGTCGATGTCGCGCAGCAGGATCGGCGTCGTCATGCGCCGCTCCCGCCGGTGCCCTCGTCGGAGGAGGAGTTCGCATTCGGGTCGGCGCTGCGCAGCCGCGAGAGCGCGAGGTCGGGAATCGGGTCCCGACCGGCCCGCAGGTCGTCGACGAGGCGCTGCGCGTCAGCCCACTCGAGCGGGCCGTAGTAGACCTGATCGACCGACACCATCGGGGCGATGTCGCACGCACCCAGGCACTCGAAGTGGCGCACGTTGATCTGCTCATCGCCGGCGGCCGCCTCCTCGATCGCCGCGTACAGCTCGTCGGCTCCGCGCAGCGAGCAGGAGATGTTGGTGCAGACGTAGACGGAGTGCCGGCCGACCGGCTCGAGTTCGAACATGTCGTAGAAGGTCGCGACCGAGCTGAGGTAGGCGGGCGTCAGGCGCATCACGCAGGCGACCTGCTCGATCGCCTCGGGCGAGCACCAGCCGTGGCGTCGCTGGGCCGCGGCGAGCGCCGGCAGCGCCGCCGAATGGCGGTCGGGATAGCGCGCCATCGCCGCCTCGATCTCGGCGCGAAGCTCGGCGGGGACCTCCACCAGGGCGGGGTCCGGGACCCCCGCCGGGTCCTTCTCGAGGTCCGCCGCCTGGTCCCAGCCGGGCACGCGCGAGCCGTGCGCGAAGCGAGCGACGCGCGCGCTCATCGGTCGATCCCGCCGAGGATCGGGTCGAGCATCGCGAGCGTTGCGATCAGGTCCGCGATGTAGGCGCCACGGACCATCGGCGCGGTCGCCTGCAGGTTGACGAAGCTCGGGTCGCGCATGTGGACGCGAGCCGGCTTCGAGGAGCCGTCCGAGCGGACGAAGCAGCCGAGCTCGCCGCGCGGGCTCTCGATCGGGTAGTAGACCTCGCCGGGCGGCACGCGGAAGCCTTCGGTGACGAGCTTGAAGTGGTGGATCAGCGCCTCCATCGAGGTCGCGAGCTCATGCCGCGGCGGCAGCGCGATCTTGCGGTCGGCGGTGATGTGCGGTCCCTCCGGCAGTCCGTCGAGCGCCTGCTCGATGATCTTCACCGACTCGTAGATCTCGGCGAGCCGCACCGCGAAGCGGTCGTAGTTGTCGCCGACGGTGCCGACCGGGATCTTGAAGTCGAAGTCCTCGTAGCTCGTGTAGGGCGCGGCCTTGCGCAGGTCCCACGGATTGCCGGCGGCGCGCAGCAGCGGCCCCGTGACGCCGAGCCCCAGGAGTGTCGCCTCGTCGAGCGGGCAGACGCCGCGCAGGCGCTGGAGCAGGATCTCGTTGCGCCGCAGCAGGTCCGCGTACTGGTCGGCGCGGCCGGGCATGATCGAGCAGAACTCGCGCAGCTTGGCCTCGAAGCCGTGCGGGATGTCCTCGATCACGCCGCCGACCTGGAAGTAGCGGGTGTGCATCCGCTGCCCCGAGGAGAACTCGAACAGATCGAGGATCGTCTCGCGCTCGCGGAAGCAGTACCAGAACATCGAGATCGCGCCGAGGTCCAGCGCGCTCGTGCCGAGCCAGACGAGGTGCGACATGATCCGGTTCAGCTCCAGGTGGATCACGCGCAGATACTGGGCGCGCTTGGGCACCTCGCACTCCAGCAGCGTCTCGACCGCGCCGCAGAAGGCCATCGCGTTGAAGTAGTAGGAGAGGTAGTCCATCCGCTCCACGACCGGGATCACCTTCCAGTAGGCCTTCTGTTCGGCCGTCTTCTCGATGCCGGTGTGGACGTAGCCGACGATCGGCTTCAGCTCGCGCACCACCTCTCCCTCCAGCGTCACGAGCAGCCGCAGCACGCCGTGGGTCGCCGGGTGGTGGGGCCCGATGTTGAGCGTCAGCAACTCGGTCGTCTCGCCGCCGCGCTGGGCGGCGATCTGTTCCTCCAGCGGCGAGAGGGTGATCGACTCCTCAAGCGTCCGGTAGCTGGAACGGGTGCTCATCGCGTCCACCCCGGGCTGGTGGCGTCGTTGTGGGTGAACAGCACCGGCTCGCCGCCGATCGGGAAGTCGCGCCGCTGGGGGTGGCCCTCGTAATCCTCGGGCATCAGGATCCGGCGCAGGTCCGGGTGCCCCTCGAACAGCACCCCGAACATGTCGTAGACCTCGCGCTCCTGATGGTCCGCGGTCGGCCAGTCGGGCGTCACCGATTCCACGCTCGGCTCGGCGACGCTCACTCGCAGCTTGACCGTCAGGCGGTCCACGCGCTCCATGTCGAGCAGCTCGTAGTGCACGCCAAGACGCGGCTCGTGCGGGTAGTAGTCGACGCCGTGGACGCTCATCAGCGCGCGGTAGCCGTCCTGCGCGCGCAGGTCGGCCAGCACCGCGCGGACGCTGCTCGGCGCGATCTCGAGGCTCGCGCGGTTGCGGAAGAACGTCGTGGCGAGCACCGAGCCGGGAATGCTTGAGGCGAGCCGGCCGGCGATCAGCTCGAGCCCGACCTGATCAGGCACCGGCCGGCTCCGCGCCGGGGAGGATCTCCTCGGTCCCCTCCGCGTCGTAGCGCTTGCGCCAGCCCATCTCCGGGTCGTCCTGGATCATCTTGCGCAGCTTGAGGATGCCGTGCATCAGGGCCTCCGGCCGCGGCGGGCAGCCGGGGACGTGGACGTCGATCGGCATGAACTTGTCGGCCGGCACGATCGCGTAGTTGTTGAAGACGCCCATCGACGACGAGCAGGCGCCCATCGCGATCGCCCATTTCGGCTCGAGCATCTGGTCGTAGATGCGCCGGACGACCGGCGCCATCTTGATCGACACGCGTCCTGACAGGATCAGCAGGTCGGCCTGGCGGGGCGACGCCCTGAAGGCCTCCCAGCCAAAGCGCGCGATGTCGACCCGGGCGGCGACCACCGACATCATCTCGATCGCGCAGCAGGCGAGGCCGAAGGTCGCCGGGTAGATCGAGTTGGAGCGGCCCCACGCGACCGCCTTGTCTAGGGTCGTCAGCAGCAGCGACTGCTCGACGTGGCGCTCCAACTCGAGCCCCTCAAGGTCGCCTCGCAGCAGGTCTCGGGCCAGCAGCTGTCGGGAGCGGAAGCTGCCCGGCTCGATCGGCTCGCGTGTCAGCGCCATTCGAGCGCCCCGCGTCGCCACACGTAGACGAAGGCGACGGTCAGCAGCACCACGAAGGTGATCAGCTCCCCGAGCGCGAAGGCGCCATAAGCGCGCAGCTCCGCGGCGATCGGGAAGAGGAAGATCGTCTCGATGTCAAACAGGATGAAGAGCATCGCGATCAGGTAGAAGCTGATCCCGAAGCGGAAGCCCTGCTTGACCTCCGACGGGAGCCCGCATTCGTAGGGTTGCGTCTTGTCCGGGATCCGCCGCCGCGGCCCGAACGCCCTGTTCAGCCCGGCGAAGGTTCCTCCTACGATCGCCCCGAGCGCAAGGAAGACGATCGCGGGCAGGTAGGTTCTGATCACAGCGCGCTGTTATATCACTACCCCCGACCTTGTGACGGAGTGTTACTTAGTGGCAAAACGCTCGATATCCCGGCGCGCCGCGGGCTGATGAGCGCCCGCGATCTCGCCATCTGGGGGGCCGTCGCCGTGGCCGCCGCAAATGGGCTCGTCGGCCTCTTCGGGGCGTTCCGCTGGTACCGCTTCGCGCCGAGCCGCGAGTTCTGGTTCGCGCTCAGGGCCGCGCAGGGGCTGGCGCTCGCCTACGCGCTGCTCGTCGGCGGGTTGGTCCTCGAGGGCGATCGCCCGTCGAGCAACCTGTACTACCTCTACGCGCTGCTCCCGATCGCGATCGGCTTCGTCGCCGAGCAGCTGCGCCTCGTCGCCGCCGACCACGTGCTCACGTCCCACGACCTCGACGACGCCCAGCAGGTCGCGACGCTGCCGGCCGCAGATCAGCAGGCCCTTGTGACCACGATCCTGCGTCGCGAGATGGGGGTCATGGCGCTCGCCGCGCTGGTCGTCTGCGTGCTCGCGCTCCGCGCCGCCGGCACCTACTGACCCGAGGATCGGGCAGCGGGCGCCTGCCAGGCTAGCGCCCGTGGATCCGTGTCTCGCCGTCGATCGCTCGCGCCACCGCCGCCAGCTGCGCGTGATCGGCCACGACGCCGTGGACCGAGAACACGTGGTCCCAATTCCCCTCCCGCCAGTCGACGCTGTGGCCCGGGCCGCGGTTGAGCAGCACCCGCTCCACGCGCGGGTCGCGGCGCAGGCGATCCAGGCCGTCGACGGCGAGCACCTCGCTCATCGAAACCGGCGCGTGCGCGTAGAGCACGTACACGACCCCGCTGGCGCGCGGCATCTGGTCGAAGACGACTCGCTCCCCGAGCGCCAGGCGCATCGAGATCCCGAGCAGGTCGATGTCGGTCACGGCGGCCAGCATCTCCGGCGTCCCGCCGCCCATCCGCCCATTCAGCTCGATCGCGCGGGCCCCGTCCGGGGTCAGCTTGATCTCCGTGTGTACGCAGCCGTGCGTGAGGCCGAGCGCCGCGATCGTCGCGCTCGCGGTCTCGAGCACCTGCCGACGGTCGTCGTCGCTCAGCGCGTCCGGGATGAAGAAGCCGGTCTCGCGAAACGGCTCGGCGGGTGGGAACCGCCCGGTGATCGCCAGATGGCTCGTGCGGCCGTCGCTGACGATGCTCTCGACGGAGACGTATCCCGCGAAGACCCCGTCCTGATCCGAGGGACGGTCGCGCAGGTACTCCTCGAGCAGCAGGTGCGCACGCTCGACCGGGTCGGCGATGCTTCCCACCTCGCGGCGCAAATCCTGGATCGACTCGACTCGCACGACGTCGCGACTCCCCAGCCCGCTGCGAGGTTTCATCAGCGCGGGAAAGCGCGCCTGCGCCGCCAACTCGCCCCAGCCGTCATCGCCGTCGCCGGCGGGGATCCTCCAGTACCCGGGCACCGGCAGACCCGCCGCCGCCATCGCGCTGCGCTGCGCGTACTTGTCCGCAAGGGCCTCGGCGACCGCCGGGGCAATGAATTCCAGCTCCAACCGCTCCGCGATCCGTGCGCTCCACGGCAGCAGGTTGTCGCGCAGCGCGAGCAGCCCGTCGGGGCGGCTGGCCGCCACGCGCCGCGCGGCCTCATCGACGGAGGCCCCGGAGACGTCGACGATCTCGCCCAGACGCAGCAGCAACGGCACCATCGCCTCCACCTCGGCGACGCTCCGATCGACGATCCAGACAAGGCGGCATACCCCCTCGGCCGCCCTCGCCAGCTCATAGACGCCGAAGGACCAGGGGTGGTACACGAACGCCAAGCGCGGGGGTGAGTTGCTCACCAGCGGTCATTCTCGCGCAGGCCCGGGCGTGACCCACCCGCGACGGATCGCCGTCGCCGCTCGCGGCGGCACCCTCCGCGGCGCGGACAGCGCAACCCGGCGCCGGCAGCTGATGCCGCCGCAGTTGATCGATCGCGGGAAACAGGGCGACTGCCTTCCCGCCGGCGCCGGGACCGAGAGCTTCGACGCGGCCAACACCCATCCTGCTCGCCGCACGTCCACCCGCGCGTGGGCGCACGCCCACCTGCGCGCGGACGCACCGCCACCCGCGCGCGAGCGCACCGCCACCCGCGCGCGAGCGCACCGCCACCCGCGCGCGAGCGCACCGCGTTTCGCCGTCAGCGTTCTCGCTTCGCTCCCCATATGATCTGCGCGCGCATGGCTTCACCCGCACAGATCGCAAAGACCGTCGCGGCGGGCGCCGCCGCAGCGCTCGCGATCAGCGCCTGCGGTTCGCAGGGCGTCGACGTCGCCAAGAACAGCCCCTACCGCACCGGCGCCGAGCTGTTCGCGACGCACTGCTCCGGCTGCCACACGCTGTCGCTGGTCGGCGCCGATGGCTCGGCCACCTCGGTTCAGGGCCGCCTGCGCACCAACGGCCCGAACTTCGACTTCCGTAAGGAGGGCTACGCCTGCGTCCTCTACGCGATCGAGAACGGCGGCTTCTCCGGTCAGATCATGCCCCAGAACATCGTCGTCGGCAGCGACGCGACGGCGGTCGCCCGGTTCCTCGCGAAGTACGCCGGCCGCGAGGCGCCGCACACGCCGACGATCGGCACGAGCAACTCCTGCTCGGGTTGAGCGGCGACGCCTCCAGGAGCCCGCGGTACTCGACCTCAGGCTGATCCGTGACGACGCCGATCTCGTCCGCGCGGCGCTGGCACGCCGGGGCGAGGGCGTCGCGGCGGGCGTCGACCGCGTGCTCGAGCTGGACGCCACTCGCCGCGCCCTGCTGCCCGAGCTCGAAGCGCTCCGCGCCGAGAAGAACCAGGCGTCCGAGCAGATTGCGGCCGCCAAGCGCGAGGGCGCAGACACCGCTGAGGCGATCGCGCGCATGCGCGCGGTCGGCGAGCGCGAGAAGCAGCTCGAAGCGCAGCTGGCGCAGACCGACGCGCAGTTGCACGCCGCGCTGATCGTCCTGCCGAACCTGCCGAGCGCCGACGCCGCTGACGAGGACACCGTGATCCGCGCGGTCGGGGAGCCCCGCGGCGGTCCCGCCGCCGACCACCTGGAGCTGGCCGGGCCGCTGATCGACATGGAGGCCGGCGCGCGGCTGTCCGGCTCCCGCTTCGCCTACCTCAAGGGCGACCTCGTGCTGCTCGAGCTGGCGCTCGTGCGCTGGGCGCTCGAACGCCTGCGGGCCCAGGGCTTCGAGCCGGTGATCCCGCCCGTGCTGGTCCGCGAGCAGGCTCTCTACGGCACCGGCTTCCTGCCCGACACCGAGCAGCAGATCTACAGCCTGCCGGAGGATGAGCTCTACCTGGTCGGCACCTCGGAGGTCGCGCTCGCCTCCCTGCACGCCGGCGAGATCCTCGACCCGGGCGCGCTGCCGCTCCGCTACGCCGGCTTCTCTTCCTGCTTTCGCCGCGAGGCCGGCGCGGCCGGCAAGGACACTCGCGGCATCTTTCGCGTCCACCAGTTCGACAAGGTCGAGATGTTCGTCTTCACCACCGCCGAGCACGCGGCGGCCGAGCACGAGCGGATCCTCGCGATCGAGGAGGCGCTGCTCGCCGAGCTCGAGATCCCCTACCGCGTGGTCAACATCGCGGTCGGCGAGCTCGGCGCCTCGGCGGCCAAGAAGTACGACTGCGAGGCCTGGCTGCCCGGCCAGGAGCGCTACCGCGAGCTGACCTCCTGCTCGAACACGACCGACTACCAGGCGCGCCGCCTGGAGATCCGCGTGCGCTCCGCCGGCGGCCGTCCGGTCACGGCGGCCACGCTCAACGGCACAGCGGTCGCCGTCGGGCGCACGATCATCGCGCTGCTCGAGAACCACCAGCGCGAGGACCGCTCGATCGCCCTGCCCGCGTGCCTCGTCGAGTTCGGCGCGCCGGCAGTCATCGCCGCCCAGTCTTCTTAGGAGCGCGCCTTCGGCGCGCCGGAGGGCGCGCGCCGGCGGCGCGGGCGCCCAGAGTCGGCGCTACGCCGCGGCCGGCGCCGGAAGCTCGATCGTGAACACGGCGCCCCCGTCCGGGGCATTGCGGGCCCGCACGCTGCCGCCGTGTGCCGCCGCGATCGCCGCGACGATCGCGAGGCCCAGGCCGGCACCCGCCTTGCCCCGCTCGCGCCCGGGCTCGGAGCGCCAGAAGCGCTCGAAGACACTGTCCTGCGTGCCCTCGGGCAGGCCGGGGCCGTGGTCGCGCACCTCGATCGCGACGCCCGCGTCCGAGCCCGACAGAGACAGCTCGATCGGTGAGCCGGCCGGGGTGTGCGTGAGCGCGTTGCGCATCAGGTTGGCGAGCACCTGGCGCAGCTGGGAGGGGTCGCCGGTGACGACGTGATCGCCCGTGATCGTCACCGTCACCTCGCGATCGCGGGCCGCGGCGCGGGCGTCGGCTGCGGCGTCGCGCAGCAGCGGTTCGAGGTCGACCGGCTCGTGCCGGCTCTGCGGCATCTCGTCCAGGCGGGCGAGGGCCAGCAGGTCTTCGACCAGGACGCCCATGCGCGCCGCCTCCTGTTCGATTCGCGCCATCGCCTTCTCGGTGTCCGCGGTGCCGCTGGTGGCCCCCATCCGGAACAGCTCGGCGTAGCCGCGGATCGAGGTCAGCGGCGTGCGCAGCTCGTGCGAGGCGTCGGAGAGGAAGCGCCGCAGCCGGTCCTCGCTCGCGCGGCGCTCGCCGAACGCCTGCTCGATCTGTCCCAGCATCGCGTTCAGCGCGAGGCCGAGGCGGCCGACCTCGGTGCGCTGGTCGGCGGGGCTGACGCGCCGCGACAGATCCCCGGCGGCGATCGCCCCGGCTGTCGCGCCCATCCTGTCGAGCGGGCGCAGGCCGACGCGGATCAGGAGCCAGGCGAAGGCGGCGAGCGCCAGCAGCACGGCGGCGATCACGATCAGCTCGATGTTGCGCAGCCGCGTCAGCGTCTGGCTGACGTCGGTCAGCGGGATCGCGATCGTCATCGTGCCGGTGCCGGTGTCGCTCACCTTGCGCAGCACGCGGTACTGCAGGCTCGAGCCGGCGTCGGAGTTCACCGTGATCAGCCTGGGGTGGGCCGGCGTCGACAGCGGGATGTGGGCCGGCAGCTTCGGCGGCGAGCCGCCCTCACCGCCGAACTCGTACCGCGTCGCCCTGCCATCGGCGGCGATGTAGATGCCGTAGGTGCCGGACGGCGGGGCGAGCACCTGGCCGAGCGGGCCGCCGCCGCTGCCCGGCACGCCGCCCGTGCCGCTGGGCGGACCGTAGAGCTGGCCGCCGGGGTTGCCGTCGTCGCTGGCGCCCGGAGTGCCCGGGACGGCTCCGCCGTTCGTCAGGCCGAGCTCCTGATCCAGCGTGTCCTCGAAGCCGTTGATCGTCGTCTTCGAGAACAGCGTGTCGACCCGCGAGACCAGGAACGAGCGCTCGGCGGCGTAGGTCACCAAACCGGCGATCACCAGGCCGGCCGCGGTCAGCGAGATCAGGCCGATCAGCAGCCGCGCGCGCAGCGACACCGCCGGATCAGCTCCGCGGCAGACGCAGGGCGTAGCCGACGCCGCGCACCGTGTGGATCAGCGGCGGAGCGTCGATGTCGATCTTCTTGCGCAGGTAGCTGATGTAGGTCTCGAGCACCCGGGCGTCGCCGCCGAAGTCGTAGTTCCAAACGTGATCCAGCAGCTGCGAGCGCGTCAGCACCCGGCGCGGATTGAGCATCAGGTAGCGCAGCAGCCGGAACTCCGTGGCGGTCAGGTCGATCTCGCGCCCGCCGCGCGTCACCTCGTGGGTGTCCTCGTCCAGCTCGAGGTCTCCGAGCGTCGAGCCTGGGGCTGTCCTGCACCGACAATCCCGAGCGGCGCAGGATCGTGCGGATCCTGGCGACCAGCTCCTCGAGGCTGAAGGGCTTCGTCACGTAGTCGTCGCCGCCCACCGTGAGTCCATGGACCACGTCCTCGGTCGAGTCGCGCGCCGTCAGGAAGATGATCGGCACCTCCGCGCGCGCCGAGGCCAGCCGGCGCGCGACCTCGAAGCCGTCGATGTCGGGCAGCATCACATCGAGCACGAGCAGCTGCGGCGGCCGGGCCGCGACCGCGGCGATCGCATCGGCGCCGGTCGAGGCTGAGTCGACGTTGAAGCCCTCGAAGCGCAACGCCATCGAGATCACGTCGACGATGTTCGGCTCGTCGTCGACGACGAGGATCCGCACCTGCTCGCTGTCCTGGGTCATGGGGGGATTGTCGCGCCCGCCCCTGTGAGTTTGCTGAGAGCGCTCGGGCGGTTCAGGCGGCGGGGCGCTCGGCGAGCCGCTCGACCTGCGCCGGCGGCCGCGTGCGCTCGACTACCCGCACGGTCCGCTCGGGTCCCGACGGCCGCGCGTAGAGCTGCTCGCGGACCTGGTCCTCCTGGTCCTCCCAGATCGCCACCGGTTTCGGGCGCGAGAAAAAGCCGCCGCGACGGCGGCCGCGCTCCGCGGCTCTCGCGCCGCCTGCTCGATCGCTCGGGGAAACCCCGCTCATCGACCGGCACGATAGAGGGCGGTCCGGAGGTCATCATCTGGCGGTTCCGCACGTTGCGAGGTTTCGAGCGCGGTCCCGCTACGGTGTCGCGCCATGTCCGAGCGCGCGCGCCTCGCAACGTCGCTGCTCGCGCTGGCCGCGATTGCCGCGATCGTCGCGCTGCTGGCCATCGGCGCCGGGTCGGGCCGCCGGGCCGTGGCGGGATGTGCGGGCGCGACGGACGGCACCTATCTGGCGAGCTCGCTCACGGTCGCGCGTGGCATCAACATCGGCGAGCGCATCGGCGAGGGCGTCATGCGCGCCGTCGCGACGGTCGAGAGCGACCAGGTGCTCGCGAGCGCGGTGGCGGCGGATGACGTCGCAGCCGTGACCTCGGAGGTCCGGGTGCTGGTCTACAACCACGAGCACATCGTGCGGCTGCGGGTGCTCCGCGACGGTGTCGTGCTCGACGACCTCGGCGGCCCGCTCGTGCTCTCGCCGGTTCGCGGGATGCTGCGCCTCGCCGGACGGGCGGTCGGGACCTTCGTGCTGTCGGTGCAGGACGACGCCGGCTACCGCAAGCTCGCCGAGCGCCTGACCGGCGCCCACGTGGTGATCCGCTACCGCGGCGCGACGATCATGAGCGACATCGCGACTGGCGCCCGGCCGCTGCCGGCCCGCGGCACGCTCACACTCGACGGCGTCCACTACCTGCTCGCCGAGTTCACCGACGCGCGCTTCCCATCCGGGACGCTCCACATCTGGCTGCTCTACAGAGCTCCGCCCGCCGGCCTCGCGCGCCGCAGCTGCGCGCAGGTGAGCGCCGACGTGCTCGCCGGCGTCGCCCGGCGCGCCTACGACGAATCGCTCAGCGGACCGCCCGTGCTTCCCGCGCTCGAGACGCTGGCGCTCGACCGGGCCCTGCCGCAGGAGCTGGCCGCCGGCGACTATGCGGGCGTCCCGCAGGTCGTCACCGGGATCGTCGCGGGCGGCGGCTTCGCGCGGCTGAGGGTTTTCGCCGCGGGTCGTCTGGTCGCGGACGCCGGCGGTCCGACCCCCGCCATCGCTCCGCTGCGGCGCTCGATTCGCGACGCCGCCGGCAGGGTCGTGGGGACGGCCCTGTTCGCCGTCCAGAGCGCCCACGGCTACTGGATCCTGACGCGCGCGCTGACCGGCGTGCCCGTGCTCGTGCGAGCCGGTGGTCGGCAGCTCGCCGGCAGCTTCCCGGGGCCGCGCGTGCTGCCGGCGAGCGGCCCGATCCGTTACCGCGGCGTCCGCTACACCGTCGCCTCCTTCGACGGCGTCGAGTTCCCGCGCGGGCGGATCGAGATCTACGTGCTCGACCCGCGCTGACCGGCGCCGCTGATCGCGACCACCGAGTTCGCCGGCAACCTGACCCTCACGCGTCCGTTCGAGGGCGTGGTCCGCCATCGCTCGACCGTCGGGGCGCGGGCGATCACGGCCACCACGCGCACGGCGCCCGCTCCCGCCGGCAGCGCGACCCAGCGCGGCGTCGCGGCGTAATTGCTGAGGAGCGCCGTCTCGGCTCCGCCCGGACCGGCGAGCTCGACTCCGTCGAGCCCGCCGGCGTGCGCGATCGCTCGCAGCCGCTCGCCCGGCGCGATCACCGCCGCGAGCGCCCGCAGGCCGACGTAGAGCGGGCGCAGCGCGACCCGCCCGCCGTTCACGACGAACGGATCGTAGGGGCCGCCGCTCGAGTGGAAGCGCACCGACGCGAAGCCGTCGCGCAGTGCGGTGATCACCGTTCGGACGCCCCAGACGGCGCTCGCCGGCTCGTTCGACACGCCGGCCACGCCCCCGCAGCTGACCGAGTTGGCCTCCGAGACGACCGCCTCGAGCCCCGCCGCGCGAGCATCGATCGCGAGCCTGACGCGCTCGTCGAGTTTCGCCTGGGTCGCGCGGCTGAGCAGCTTCGCGGTGGTCACGGCGGCCGGGTCGCGGCAGCCGTTGAGCGCGTAGAAGTGGGCGTCGATCGTCCGCAGGCCCAGCGTCCTCGCGAGCGCCGGCACCGCCGCGACCCAGCGCCC
The DNA here is from genome assembly GCA_963709225.1 of uncultured Solirubrobacterales bacterium. Lineage (GTDB taxonomy): Bacteria > Actinomycetota > Thermoleophilia > Solirubrobacterales > Solirubrobacteraceae > Palsa-513. The sequence goes on along the minus strand of CAVPVM010000002.1, from coordinate 815,124 downwards.
CGACGCGAGGTCCGGTCCTTCGATCGAGCTTCCCGGCGGCAGGCGCGCTGCCAGCGCCTTCGCTCGCGCGAGGTAGATCGGCCACGGCATCGCGCTGGAGACGAGCGCCCGCCCGTTCCACCAGCGCACCCTCAGTCCGTAGATGTCCGGCTCGTTGCCGAGCTCGAAGCTCAGCCGCGCCGCCGGTATCGCGGCGCGCGCCTGCGCGGCCAGCTCGGCCCCCCACGTTGGCTGCCCCGAGGCGAGGTTGAGCCCGACGACGACGGCGATCCCGGTCTCGCGCTCCAGGCAGCCCAGCTGCGTCCACAGCCGCGCGTCGAGGTCGCTGACACCCGGAAACCGGGCGCTGCCAGCGGGCGCGACCTCGTCCTGCGAGTCGCCGCCGATCCGCAGCGTCGGTCTCCCGAGCGCCGCAAGCGCGGCCGCGAAGGCCGCCGGCGGGCAGCGGCCGCCGCCGAGGTCGCGCTCCAGCAGCGGGTATTCGATGCTCAGCCCGATCGGGTCCGTCGCGATCGCCCACGTCGGTCCCGACGGCGCCCCCAGCGCCAGCGCGGGGGGGAGCGGCGCGCGCGGCGCACCATCGAACGCCCCGCTCAGCGCGAGGCCCGCTAGTGCCAGGACGGCCGCCGCGGCCGCCAGCCCGAGCGCCCGCCCCACTATGTGATGTAGGAGAGTCCGGGGGGCGGGTCGTCGCGGATCCCGTCCAGCTCGCCGAGCAGCGATTGCGGGCTCGTTCCGCTGAGCACGCGCAGGCGCGGCAGCCGATAGGGATCCTCGCTCGGGCTCGCCCAGCCAGGAACGACCGTCGTGGAGCCGCGGAAGCCGGCCGCGCGGACGGCCGCGACGACAGCCGCGTCGTACTGGCCCGACGGGTAGCAGAACCAGTCCGCCGCGACGTGGTAGAGCGCGCGGATGCGCTTCCTGGCCGTGGCGACCTGGAAGGTCAGCTCGCTCGGCGTCAGCGCGGGCAGATCGGCGTGGCTGTAGCCCTGCGTGTCGAGCTCCCAACCGGCGCAGACGAGCGCGCGCACCTCGCGCTCGGAGAGGCCGCCCTGCGAGGGGGGCAGCCCGCTCAGCTGGAGGTTCTCGACGCCGACCCAGCCCAGCGAGCGCATCACCGGCAGCGCCTCGCGGTACTGCGACTCGTAGCCGTTGTCGAAGCTGATGACGATCGGCCTGCCCGGCGGCAGCGGCGTCCCGTAGTGCCAGTTGTCCCACACCTCGTTCAGCGTCACCGCGTGGTAGCCGGCGGCGGCCAGCGCGTGCATCTGCGCGGCGAACAGGCTCGGTGTCACATACAGCCCGGGGTAGGGCGCGCCGGCCGGCGCCGGCAGGATCACGTGGTACATCAGGATCGGCACCGATTCGCTGCCGCGGACGCCGCCGGGCACGACCTTCGAAGCCGCGGCGCAGCGCGGGGCCGCCGTTCGCGCCGCCACGGTGCGCGGCCTCCGTGCCGGCGTGGGCGTGCCGCCGCCGCTGCCGTCCAGCACGATCACCGCGACGATGCCCGCCGCCAGGCAGACCGCGATCGCCGCGGCGCTGCGCCGCCGTCTGGCGTACTTGCGCTCGGTGCGCCTCACCGAGCTTCGCCGAGGGGTTCGAACAGCGCCGCTCCCCCCATCGCGACCGAGACGACGTTCGCGGTTCGCGCCAGGTGATTGTGGAGCAGGCGCGCTGCCAGGTCGGCGTCATGCGCGACGCAGGCCGCGAGGATCATCTCGTGCTCGTCACTGCGTGCGCGCAGCCTGGGCACGACGTTCGCCGCGAGGCGGTAGCGCTGGCTGGTCTCCCATAGCGGCTGGATCAGCCGCAGCAGCCAGCGCGAGTCCGCGGTCTCATAGAGCGCGAAGTGGAAGGCCGTGTGCGCCGCCCAGGTCTCCGGCGAGTACTCGTCATCCAGCTCGTCGAGCGCTCGCAGGCGCTCGCTCGCGAGCGCGGCCTCCGTTTCCCCGAAGCGCTCGGCGGCGCGCCGCACCGCGAGCGGCTCGAGCGCCAGCCGGGCCTCGTAGACCTCGGCCAGGTCGGGGATCGAAAGCTCGGTCACGCGGCCCCCTCGGTGGGGGATGTTCTCGACGAGGCCGGCCGCGTCCAGGCGGCGCAGCGCCTCGCGAATCGGCATCGCGCTCATCCCCAGCGCCTCTCCGAGCTCCTCGATCGGCAGTCGCTCGCCGGGTGCGAGGTGCCCCGCGACGATCGCGTCGTGCAGCGCCGCGAACGCCCGGTCGGCGAGCGTCCGGTGGTTGTCGACGACCCCCGTGCCGGCGAGCTTGATCAGTCCGCTCGCCACCTCACGCCTCGGTCAGCGCGACGCCGGCGGCGAGCACCGACTCGACCTGCTCGCGCAGGAGCTCGCCCGCAGCGCGCTGCAACAGCGAGCTGAGCACGCCGCGCAGGGCCAGATCGGCCCGCCAGCTCGCGGTCGTGCCGCCGTCGCTCTCGCTTGCGAGCTCGAGCGCGATCTCCATCGCCACAAGGTTCTCGCCCGAGCTGCCGGTGCCGACGATCCGCACGTACTCGCCGTGGCGCTGCTCCGCGACCTCGAACTCCATCGCCAGGCGCGTCTCGCCGAGCGCCGTGAACGGGTGCGCCACGGCGCTGAAACGGTGCTCGTCCTCGACCGAGATGTCGCTGACGTGCGGCAGCGCCTGCGCCAGCCTGCCGGGGTCGGCGAGCACCGCCCACAGCTCCTCGCGCCCCGCCGCCAGGCTCGCCTCTCCGCTGACGATCATCGCGAGATCACCTCGACGCCGCGCGGGCCGTGCGTGGCCGCGCTCCGCAGCAGCTCATAGACGCGCTCGGAGTTGTTGTGGGTGTCGTAGACGATGTGCGCACCCTCGGGCAGTGCGTTCTCGATCGCGCTGCAGATCGTCGACAGCGGAGCGCCGCCGCCCTCGCCCATGCCCTTCGCGCCGTTCGGCGTGAACGGCGACGGGCATTCGATGTCCCCCGTGCGGATGTGGGGAACGTCGAGTGACGTCGCGGCGTGGTAGTCCGCGAAGGTCGAGTTGAGCAGCTGCCCGTCGGGGCTGTACTCGAAGGTCTCATACAGCGCCGCCCCGACGCCGTGCCCGGTCGCGCCGTGCACCTGCCCCTCGACGATCTTCGGGTTGACCTTGCGTCCGCACTCGTCGACCGCGGCGTAGTCGAGGATCGTCACCTGGCCGGTCTCCTCGTCAAGCTCAACGACGGCGGCGTGGACCTGGCTGGCGTAGGTGAGCGTCAGCTTGCCGCGCTTGGTCTCGTGGTCGGGAACCGTGAACGGCGGCCGGTAGACGTAGCGGCAGTTGAGCGTCACGGAGTCGGCCAGCTCACCCGGCAGCTCCGCGACGTTGGCGAAGACCGTCGCCGCGATGCCGATGAACGGGATCGCCGCCTCGGGGTTTGCCGCCAGCCGCACGAATCCGTCGGCCAGCTCGATGTCGGACTCCTCCGCCCCCAGCATGCAGGCGCCGACCTTGACGATCTCGCCCCGCAGCCGTTCCGCCGCGCCCATCACGGCGCCGAGCCCGGTCACGGCGAACTGGCTCGCGTAGGTGCCGGAGAATCCGACGTAGGTGTTGGCCGCCTTGTTGTAGCCGGCCACGACGTGAACCTGGTCGGGGCTGCAGCCGAGGATGTCGGCGGTGACCTGGGCGGCGGTGGTCTCGTGGCCCTGGCCCTGCGGGCTGGTTCCGATCGTCACCGTGACCTCGCCGTAGAGGTCGAGCCGCACGACCGCGGCCTCGCCGTTGCCCGAGAACGGCAGCGCCGAGTTGATGATCCGCGACTGCCCGAAGTTGTTCGTGCCGGAGTCGAGCGTCGAGCCGATGCCGATACCGATCCGCTTGCCGCTGCCGGCGCTCGCCAGCTGGCGCGCGCGGGCCCCCTCGTAGTCGATCAGCTCGAGCGCGGCGTCCAGCATCGCCGGATAGTCGCCGGAGTCGTAGATGCAGCCGTTGGGCGTCTCGTAGGGGAACTCCTCGGGCTGCACGTAGTTCAGCTTGCGCAGCGCCACGCGGTCGAAGCCGAGCTCCTTCGCCACGACGTCGACGATCCGCTCGATCAGCCAAAGGTGCTGCAGCCGCGAGTACCCGCGGTTGGGGCCGACCGGGCACTTGTTCGTCAGCGTCTCGGTGTAGTCGACCCGCACGTGCTTGAAGCGGTAGTTGCCCGGGACCACCTGCGACCAGATCACCGCCCCGAGCGGCTCGTAGCGCAGGTAGGCGCCGGCGTCGTCGAACGCGCGCACCTTGAAGCCGAGGATCGTTCCGTCGCTCATCACCGGCACCTCGATGTCGAGGAAGGTCCGCTCGTTGCCGTGCGCGGAGGCCGCCAGGTGCTCCCAGCGCGACTCGCTCCACTTGACCGGCCGGCCGGACTTGCGCGAGAGCAGCGCGAGCGCCGTCAGGTAGGTGTAGCTGGTGATCTTGATCCCGAAGCCGCCGCCGATGTCCTGGCTCGAGAACTGCATGTGGTCGATCCCGAGGCCGATCGCCGGGCCGATGAACATCGCCGCGAACATCGGCATCTGGTTGTTGGAGCGAAACTCGACCACGCCGGTGCCCGGGTCCCAGTTGACCAGCGCGCCGGTCGTCTCGAGCGGCGTCGAGGAGAAGCGGTGGAAGTGCAGGCGGTCGATCCGCACGACGTGGTCGGCGTTCTCCAGCGCCCAGTCCACGTCGCCGTAGTCGTACACGCCGTGCCAGGCGACGTTGGAGCCGATCTCCTCGTGCAGCACCGGCGCCTCCGGCTCGATCGTCGCGATCCCGTCGACCACCGCCGCGAGCGGCTCGTAGACCACCTCGACGAGCTCGGCGGCGTCGCGCGCGAGCTCGGCCGACTCCGCAAGCACAGCCGCGACCGGCTCGCCCATGTAGCGGGCCTTGCCGACCGCCATGCAGTAGTCGCGCATCAGGCCGGCGGGCTCAGGCGCCATCTGGAAGAACGGCTGCTGAAGCTCCCCGACCTCCTCGCCGGTCAGCGTCGCGTAGACGCCGGGGACGGCCTCGGCGCGCGAGACGTCGATCGAGACGATCCGCGCATGGGCGTGCGGCGAGCGCACGAAGTGGACATGGCCCTGGCGGTGCATCCAGAGGTCGTCCACGAACGCGCCCTGGCCCTTCAGCAGCCGCTTGTCCTCCTTGCGCGGCACGCTCTTGCCAGACCAGGCGCCGAGCCGGTCGCTCTGCTCGACCTCCGGGTAGTAGGTGGTCTCATCGGCGGGTGTGCTCATCGCGTCGCCTCCGCCGCCGCGGCGGCCGCCTCGATCGAACGGACGATGTTCACGTAGCCGGTGCAGCGGCAGATGTTGCCCTTCAGCGCGCGGCGGATCTCCGCCTCGCTCGGGTGCGGGTTCTCGGCCAGCAGCGTCTTTGCGTTGAGCACGATCCCCGGGGTGCAGTAGCCGCACTGCAGGCCGTGGTGCTCCTTGAAGGCCTCCTGGATCGGGTCGAGGCCGTCCACGCCCTCGCCGAGGCTCTCGATCGTCTCGATCTCGCAGCCATCGGCCTGCACCGCGAGCATCATGCAGCTCTTGATCAGCTGGCCGTCGCAGATCACCGAGCAGGCGCCGCAGTTGCCCGTGTCGCAGCCGATGTGGGTGCCGCGCAGGCCGAGCGTCTCGCGGATGAAGTGCACCAGCAGGCGCCGCGCGGGCACCACCAGCGAGTGGGTCTCGCCGTTGACCGTCACCTCGATCGCGTGCACCGCGCCCTCAGCCGCCATCTGCCACCTCCGCCTCGCTTGTCGCCCACTGTCGCACCACCGCGCTCATCGCGCACCGCCGATCGCCGCGAGCAGCGCCCGCTTCGCCATCACCGCCGCCATCTCGCGCCGGTAGGAGCCGCTCGCGTGAACGTCGGACGCCGGCTGGAGCCCCTCGCCCGCCACGGCGGCGGCGTCCGCGACAGCGGCCTCGCTGGCCGGAGCGCCGCTCAGCAGCGCCTCGGTCGCGCTCGCGCGCACCGGCGTCGCCGCCACGCAGCCGAGCACGACGCGGACCGCCTCGACAGGCCCCGGCGTCCCGGTGCCGAGACGGACCCAGGCCGCGGCGCGCGCGAGCGCCCAGGAGTCGGCCGCCAGCTGCAGCGAGCTGTAGCCGACGCCGGCGCCCTGGAGCGGTGGCAGCGTGATCGCCGCCAGCAGCTCGCCCGTTTCGACCGCCGTGCGCCAGGTGCCGAGGAAGAACTCCGACGCGGGCACGCTGCGGCGACCGTCCGGCCCGGCGATCTCCATCGCGGCGTCGAGCGCGACCAGCAGCGGCGGATAGTTGGAGGCCGGATCGGCGAAGCACACGTTGCCCCCGATCGTTCCGCGCGCGCGCACCTGGCGATCGACCGTCCCCGCGGCAACCTCGCCGATCAGCGGGTGGGCGTCGCGCAGCGGCGCCGAGCGCTCGAGCTCGGCGTAGGTGCTCGCGGCGCCGATCGTCGCCGATCCGTCGGCTCGCACGTCGATGAAGCGCAGCTCCTCCAGGCGGCTGACGTCGACGAGCAGCGCGACCGAGGCGGCGCGGTGCTTGAGCACGTTGATCAGCGTCTGTCCGCCGGCGAGGACGCGAGCGCCGGCGCTCGAGCCCAGCGCAGCGAGCGCCTCCTCGACGCTCGCGGGGCGCACGTAATCGGTCGCGGCCAGAAGCATCTCGCTCAGTTCCCTTCTATGGCGGGGTCGGTTGTCGGGCGCGGCTCGCTGCCGTCGAAGATCGCGAGCGCCACGTCGGCGAGCGGCTCGCCGGCGTCCGCTCCGATGCGCCACGTGTCCTGCATGTACAGGCACGCGCCGGCGCCGTCGGCGATCGCGTGGGGGTGCATCGAGAGGATCATGCCCTCGCGCAGCTCGACGTCGATCCCCTCGCCGATCCGCGGGTGCTCGATCATCGTCATCCCGATCGAGTGCCCGGTGACGTGTCCGAGCGGGTAGCCCCGGTCGGCGAACGGCGCCGAGACGGCGCGGTGGACGTCGTGCGCGCTCGCGCCGGCGCGCATCGCCTGGCGCGCGGCGGCGTGGTACTCGCCGTAGGCCTCGAGCATGCGCGCCGTGTCGGCGCCGATCCGCCCGCGCGTCAGGGGTCGTGAGAACTCCACCCAGTGGCCGCCGGGCCCGGCCACCTCCAGCGAGTAGAGCAGCAGGTCGTCGGCCGCGATCGGCGTCTGCTGATCGGGGATTCGGAACTCCGGCGTCGCCGAGCCCTGGCGGCCCCACAGCACCATGTCCATCGTCTGGCGGCCGGTGCCCAGGCGCGCGAACACGGACTCCGCCGCGGCCATCAGCTCGGCCTGCGTGCGCCCCGGCTCGTAGGCCTCGTGCACGGCCCAGAAGCCCGCGACGTTGATCGCCATGCTCTCGCGCACGAGCGCAAGTTCCTCGTCGCTCTTGACGGCTCGCGCGAGGTCGAACGCGCGGTCGAAATCGACCAGCTCGAATGGCCCCTCCGCCAGCGCGCGGTAGTCGCGCACCGCCATGATGTGGTCGAGCCCGTAGACGCCGAGCCGCTGCACTCGCCGGTCACGCAGGTGCTGGCGGATCCAGGCGCCGGGGTGCTCCGCGAAGACCGGCTCGGCGATCCAGCCGTCGGCGTGGTCGCCGACCCAGCGGGCCTCGCTCGGGAAGACCGTCGTCGGCGCGCCCTCGAGCGGCAGCAGCACGTAGGCGTAGCGGTGCACGATGCGAAATCCGGACATGTAGCGGACCGCGCCCTCGAAGCCGCTGTATTCGCTGCCGCTGATCAGCAGCGCATCGACATCGTGCTCGGCCATCGCGGCGCGCACGTTCGCGTAGCGCCGTGCCACCTCGCCGTCGCTCGGCGTGCGCGCCGGGTCGCCGGGCTTGGCTGTCGCGGCCGCCGCGCTCACGACTCCTCCGCCGGCGGCTGCGAGTGCCAGGCATGCTCCATCCCGTGCACCAGCGCGACGATCGCCTCGTTCAGCGGCGTCGGCACGCCCTGCTCCGCGCCGAACCGCACGATGCCGCCGTTCAGCGCGTCGATCTCGGTCGGGCGGTGGGCCAGCGCGTCCTGGAGCATCGAGGCGCGATGGTCGTAGGCGACCTCCGCGGCGTGATCGATCAGCTTCTCGGGGTCGGAGTCAAGCGTTATGCCCAGAGCGGCGGCGACCGCCGCGCCCTCCGCGATCAGGCCGCTGATCAGCCGGCGGGTTTCCGGCAGCTCGCACAGCCGCCCGTGTGTGAGGCCGGTCAGCGCGCCCAGCGGGTTGCTCGCGGCGTTGAAGATCAGCTTCGTCCACTGGGCCCCGCGCGCATCGGCGAGCGCCCTCGTCGGCATGCCGCTGCGCGTCAGCGCCTCGGCGAGTCGCGCGATCTCGGAGGCCGAGGCCGGGCGCTCCTCGAACGGCCCGATCCAGGTGTCCCCGGTCGTGTCCATCTGGACGACCCCGGGCGCGACGACCCGGCCGGCCGGGAACGTCGTGCCGCGGATCACCCGCGGCACGTGCTCCGCGATCAGCTCCTCGTTGCCCACGCCGTTCTGGACACTACAGACAGCACCGTCGACGAATACGCCGGCGCTCGCCGCGATCGCCCGCTCGGTGAACATCGACTTCGTGGCCACGATCCCGAACTGGCAGGGCGGGATCTCCGCCGGGTCGGCGCGAGCGCGGACCGGGGTCAGGATGTCGGCGCGCCCGGTGATCCGCAGCCCGCCGCGCGTTGATCGCCGCGACGTGCTCCTCGACGACGTCGTAGGCCCAGACCTCGACGTCCTCGAGCCTCGCCAGGTGCGCCGCGAAGAGGCCGCCGACGGCCCCGCAGCCGACGATGCACACGCGCATCAGGCCACCGACCCGACCCGGCTCGGCTCCCACGAGGCCTCCCTTGCGCGGACCAGCCGGTACATCGCGGTGCTCAACGGCACCTGAACGCCGACGCGCTCCGCCTCCCGCACCAGGGCCCCGGTGATGAAGTCGACCTCGGTGGGGCGCCGCGCGAGCACGTCCTCGAGCATCGACGGCCGGTGGGCGTAGTCGGCGTGGGCGGTCTCGCCGCGCGCCACCGCCAGCTGGTTCATCTCCCAGGGGTCGTCGTGCAGCGTCACGCCGGCCGCCGCGGCGACCGCGACACCCTCGTCGATCAGGCCGTGGACGAGCCATCCGAGGTCGCCGAACTCGCGCTCCTGCGCGAACAGCGCGACGTGCGGCAGTTCGGTCAGCGCCGCCACGGTGTTGATCGCCGAGTTGAAGATCAGCTTGGACCACTGCGCGGGCAGCAGATCCTCCATCGCCTCGGCCTCGAGCCCCGCCGAGACCATCAGCGCCGCGAGCTCCGCCACCAGCGCATACGGAGCGGCGGTCTGCGCCCACGGGCCCATCCAGGTGGACGTGTCGAGCTCGTACTCGACATGCACGTCGGAGTGGCGGATGCCACTCATGAAGGTCACCGCGGAGATGATCGGCCAGGCGCCGTGGCGGGCGACGATGGCCTCGGCGCCGAGGCCGTTCTGCACGGTCATCAGCACCGCGTCCTGAGCGTGGCCGTGCAGCCGCGAGGCGGTCAACTCGAGGTTGAGCGCCTTGCAGGCGATGATGCCGACGTCAAACGGCGGCAGCGCCGCCGGGTCGTCGGTTGCGAACAGCTCGACGTGGAGCTCGTGCTTGCCGCTGATCCGCAGGCCGTGCTCGCGCAGCATCGCCGCGTGTTCGGGCCGGCGGGTCAGCACGCTGACCTCGCAGGCGGTGCCGAGGTGGCCCGCCAGCAGGCTGCCGATCGTCCCGGCCCCGATCACGCAGACGCGCGAGATCGCCATCAGCTCGCGACCGCCAGGCGGAAGTCGTCCGGGTAGCCCGAGAGCCGCTCGCTGCCGTCCGCGGTGACGAGGAAGTTGTCCTCGAGCCGCAGCCCCCCGCCGCCCGGCCAGTAGACGGCCGGCTCGATCGCGAGCACCATGCCCTCCTCGATCTGCGCGGGCACTGCGGCGTGGGCGAACGGCGGCTCGTGCGCCCGCGCGCCGACGCCGTGGCAGATCGGATGGCTCGGCTGTCCGGGGTAGCCCAGGCCGGCGATGCCGTCGCGAATCAGCGTGTCGAGCTCGGCCAGGCTCGCGCCGGGTCGCACGTGGTCGACGGCCGCGCCGTAGACGGCGAGCAGGCCGTCGAGCAGCGCCTCGTAGTCGGCGCGCAACCGGCCCGGGCACGCGTTCTTGGTCAGGTCCGACCAGTAGCCGTCGGCGCAGACCCAGATCTCGAGCAGCGTCGGCTCATCGTCGCTGACCGGCCGGCTCCCGGTCGCCGTGAAGGTGCGGATCCCGGAGCCGGACCAGACCAGCGTGAACGCGCGCGCCAGCTCAACGCGGCCCTGGAAGCCAGTGCCGATGGCGTGCACGTGCCCCTCGAACATCGCACCGACCTCGCTCTCGCGCATGCCGGGGCGGATCTCGTCGCGCACGTGCTCCATCGCCAGCGTGGCGAGCTCGTTGGCGAGGCGCATGCGCTCGACCTCCTGCGCCGTCTTGATCATCCGCGCGCGCGCGAGCAGCGGTGCGGCGTCGACCACCTCGTCCGCGACCGCGTCGAAGCCGTCGAACCAGCCGCTCCAGAACACGGTCGGCTCGCCGACCATGCGGTCCGCGCCCTGGGTGCCCTGGGAGCTCTCGATGCCGATGCGACCCGCGCCGCGTTCGCCGAGGAACTCGACGCAGCGCGCCTGCGAGCGGACCGCGGGCGGCCGGGGATCGCCGGGGTCATAGAACGGAAACGGCCGCACGTCGGCCGTCCAGGCGGTGCGCTGGGCCTCCTCGAACTGGGGCTCCATCACGAACAGGGTGGGGTCTCCCTCGAGCGGCAGGATCGCCACGTCGTAGCCCTTCATCGGCCAGTAGTTCGTCAGGTAGCTCACGTTGTCGGGCGCGCGCACGACGAGCGTGTCGACGCCCTCGGCCGACATCAGCGCGCGCACCCGCTGAAGCTTGACTGTGTCGATCGGCCAGCCCACACGCTCACCAGCGCTGCAGCGGGGGCGCCGGAGCCCCGTAGGCCGCTTCCCAGGAGATCACCGGGTTGGACAGCTTGCCGATCCGCTCGATCTCGCACTCGACCACGTCGCCCGGGCGCAGGTACAGCTCGGCCGCGTTCTCGCTGAAGCCGGCCACGCCCGACACCGTGCCGGTCGAGATGATGTCGCCGGCGCTGTAGCCCAGTGCCGAGTAGTGGGCGATGATCTCCGGGATCGTCACCGACATGTTCCCCGAGTGCGACTCCTGTCGGAGCTCGCCGTTGACCCGCAGCGTCATGGTCAGGTCGTGGGCGTCGCCGACCTCCTCCGGCGTCACGATCCACGGGCCAAGCGGGCAGAAGGAGTCGATCGCCTTGCAGAACGAGAACACGCCGGAGCGCATCTCCCGACGCTGGATGTCGCGGGCGGTGATGTCGTTGAAGATCGTGTAGCCGGCGATGTAGGACTCGGCCTCGGCGGCGTCGAAGTGGCGGCCGGCCCTGCCGATGATCACCGCGAGCTCGAGCTCGTGGTCGAGCTCGTCGGTCAGGTGCTCCGGGTAGATGATCGGCTCACCAGGCCCGATGATCGCATCGACGTTCTGGAAGAACACGATCCACGGGGCGATCTCATGCGACCAGCCGACGACCTTGGACTCCTCCTCGTGCTCGCGGAAATTGCCCGACGTGTGAAAGAACTTCTTCGGCACGATCGGCGCGCACAGCCTCACGTCGGCGAGCGCGAGGTGCCCCGTCTCGGCGGCGGTGCCCAGGCCGCGCTCGAACAGGCTGCGCATGTCGGGCACGTCGAGCAGGACGATCTCCTCGCCCTCGACACGCCCGACGCGCCGCTCGCCGCCCGCGGTTTCGACCGTGGCCAGCTTCACGCGGCCACCCCGCAGATCTCCGCGGCGACCAGCGCATAGACGCTCGCCATGTCGCGCAGGCCGGCGATCTCGAGGTTCTCCCCGTCCGCGCTCGGCAGGCCGCTGGAGGTCCCGTAGTTGACCGTCTCGATGCCGTAGCGGGTGAGCGCCGAGGCATCGGAGAACCAGCGAACGGTGTCGCGCTGCGGCGGCGAGCCGAAGACGAGTGCGTGACCCTGATCGATCGCCGCGATCAGCGGGTGTGACTCCTCGATCTGGGCTCCAGGCGCGGTCACGAAGACCTCCGAGTCGATCCCGAAGTCGGGGTGGCGCTCGCGCAGCAGGCGCACCAGCGAGGCGAACTCCTCGCGCGCGGCGGTCATCGCCATCGTCGGGGGCACGCGGATGTCGAGGAACAGGTCGGCCCGGTTGGGGGTCCGGCTGACCCGCCACGGCGCTCCGGCGCTCAGCGCGCCGACGTTGACGACGCCGTCGATGCCACCGTAGGCGGAGCGGCGCTCCCAGTCCGGGATCCACTCGAGCACCTCGGCGAGCACCTGCTGCATCCGCACTATCGCGTTCTCCGCGAGGCGGCCGCTCGAGAAGGCGGTGTGCACGAACGGCCCCTGGGTGCCGATGCGGGCCCACATCGCGCCGTAGTGGCCGAGCACGACGCGCTGCTCCGTCGGCTCGCCGAGGATGCACATGTCGGCGATCCCGCCGTGGGTCGGCAGGTAGCGGCTGCCGGCGGCGTAGCCGCGGTACTCGGCGCCGCGGAACTCCTCGCCCCACTGCGTCTTCTCGATCTCGCCGACGACCGCGGCGATCACCAGGTCGCCGCGCAGGCGAAGCCCGGCGTCGGCGAGCGCGCGCGCCGCCTCGACGTAGCAGGCCAGCGCGCCCTTCATATTCGAGATCCCGAGTCCCCAGATGTGCCCGTCGCGCACCTCCGCGCGCGGCTGGAAGCCGGCCTTCGAGCGCAGGTGCGGCTCGCGCCCGGAGTAGGAGGTGTCCATGTGGCCGTTGAACATCAGGCTGGGCGCCCCGCCGGAGCCCTCGAGCCGTCCGACGACGTTCGGGCGGCCGTCCTCGACCTCCTGCCAGCTGACCGCGAGGCCGATCGACTCGAGCACCTCCCGCATGCAATCGGCCATCGGCTGTTCGCTGCCGGTCGGGCTCGAGATGTCGACGAACGCGCTCGCGGTCGCGACCAGGCGGTCCTCATCGACCGCGTCGATCAGCCGCTGACGCAGCTCAGCGTCCATCGGCCGCCTCTCCATGATGGCGCCGAGGCCCTGCCCGGCCGATGCCTCGGCGCGCCGTGCTCATCGGTCCAGCCGGGGGAGGACCCTGGTCGCGAAGAGCTCGATCTGGCGCTCGCGGTCCTCGCCCCACAGCTCGAGCATCACGTGCGTGCAGCCGGCCTCGCGGTAGTCCTCGATCGCCGCGAGGCAGTCGTCTGGCGTGCCCGCGATCGGGTGGCACTTCTCGAGGATCTCGTCGCTCACGGCGGCGGCCGCGGCGCGGCGCCCGCCGCGCTCCATCGCGTCGGCGATCGGGCGGATCTCCTCCTGGCTCAGGCCGGCCAGTTCGAGCAGCACGTCAGCGGAAGCCTGGATGTTCTGCACCTTGTTGGCCAGGTACATGCCGGCGATCTCACGCGCGCCCTCCCGCCCGCGCGCGCGGTCCTCGTCGATCGAGGCGACGATCGTGCAGCCAATGTCGATCGTCGCCGGGTCGCGGCCGGTCGAGGCGGCGCCCTCGGCCATGTTCGTACGGCTGTAGCGAACGAACTCGGGTGTGGTGATCGAGGCCGTCAGCAGGCCGTCGGCCTCCTCGCCGGCGTAGCGCTGCATCCGCGGGCCGGTGCCGGCGATGTAGATCGGGACGGCGTCGCGCGGTGCGTCGGCGTCCGGCGCGAGCCCCGGGACGTGCGCGCTGAAAGCGGGGCCGTCGTAGTCGAATGGCTCGCCGCCGAGCACGCCGCGGACGATCCGCACGGAGTCGCGCGTCGGGTTCAGTGGCTTGACCTCATCGGCCCCGATCTCCTTCATGAAGATGCGCGAGGCGCCGAAGCCGAGCAGGAAGCGGTCCGGACCCGCCGCCTCCATCGTGACGCGTGCGTCCATCGCGACGGAGATCGGGTGGCGCGTGAACGGCGAGATGATCCCCCAGCCGATCGTCAGGCGCTCGGTTTCGCGGGCGATCAGCGGCGAGATCGCGGTGGCCGACCGTGCCTCCATCGAATGCTTGCGCCACCACGGGTAGGCCTCTGCCAGCCAGATCGTGTCGAAGCCGTGGCGGTCGAGCGCGCGCGCGTGGCCGAGGATCTCGGGGAGCGGCTCCATCGTGAGCTGCATCACGCCAATCCGAAACGGCACGCCCGGCAAGCAGCTCTCCGATCTCCTCGTCACCGCGCCCTACGCCGCTGCGTGGGGCGCCTGGCCCTGCGTTTGGATATTTGATCACATCTGCGCCTACCGGCGCAGGCGTCCTCCGGCGGTGACCGCCGGGCCGTCGCGCCGGCGCATCGGGATCGCGAGCATCGGAATGAACCGGTGGGCCAGCGGCCCGATCGTCAGCGCGTAGACGACTGTGCCGACGCCGACATCGCCGCCAAGCGCCCAGCCGATCGCCAGCACCGAGACCTCGATCGTCGTGCGCACCGCGCGAATCGAGTGTCCGCGCGCCGCCCACCCGGTCATCAGCCCGTCACGCGGTCCCGGCCCCAGACCCGCTCCGATGTAGGCGCCCGTCGCGATGCCGTTGAGCAGGACGCCCCCGAGCAGCAGCGGCACGCGCACGGCGATCGCGTGCGGCGTCGGCACGATCGCCAGCACCACGTCGATCACGCCGCCCACCATCACGACGTTGCAGAGCGTGCCGATCCCGGGCCGCTGCCGCAGCGGGATCCACAGCAGCAGGACCACGAAGCCGACGATGATCGCCCAGGTGCCGACGCCCAGGCCGATGCGCCGCGAGAGCCCCTGATGGAGCACGTCCCAGGGGTCCAGGCCGAGGCCCGCCAGCAGCAGCATCGACGAACTGCAGCCGTAGAGGATCAGGCCGGCGAAGAGCTGGACGAGGCGGCGAACGCGCGGCTCGGGCACGCCGCGACGTTCGCAGATCGGAGCGCACCTGCGCGCCGCGCACTTGACAGGAGATCATATGCGCGCTTAGTATCTCACCCATGACAAACATCACATCCGCACACGCCAGCTCCTCCGCGCCACCCGCAGCGTTCTTCGCCCGTTGGGCCGACACCGACACATGGCCGCAATGGAACACCGACACCGAATGGGTCCGACTCGACGGTCCTTTCGCAGCGGGCTCGACCGGCGTCCTCAAGCCGAAGGGCGGCCCGAAGGTCGCCTTCGTCGTCGAGACGCTCGTGCCCGATCGCGAGTTCGTCGACGTCTCGAAGCTGCTCGGGGCCAGGCTGACCTTCCGCCATCTCGTCAGCGCCCGCAGCGACGGCGGCTGCACGGTCGAGGTCAGCGTCGACATCGCGGGCCCGCTCCGCCGCCTCTGGCATCGGATCCTCGGCAAGGGCCTGCGCACGAACCTCCAGGCGGACCTCGATCGCCTCGTCGAGCTGGCCGAATCGCCCGCGTGAGCGCACGCCTCGCCACGCGCCACCGTTCGGCCGACGAGAGCCCCGGTTTCCTGCTCTGGCAGGTCACGAACCGCTGGCAGGCCGCGCAGCGCGCGGCGCTGGCGCCGTTCGGGCTGACCCACGTCCAGTTCGTGCTGCTCGCCTCGTTGACGTGGCTTCAAGCCGACGGGCCGATCACCCAGCGGCTGCTCGCCGGCCACGCCGCGACCGACCCGATGATGACCTCCCAGGTCCTGCGCGCCCTCGAGCGCCGCGGCCTGGTCGAGCGCCGCGTCCATCCGGCCGACGCCCGCGCCCGCGCGGTGGCTGCCACGGCGTCCGGGCGGGCGCTCGCCAGCCGGGCGGTCGTCGCGGTCGAGGCCTGCGACGACGCGTTCTTCGCTGCCCTCGCCGACGTCGCCGGCTTCTCGGGCGAGCTCCGCGCGCTGCTCGCGAACTAACCGTCGGCGCTGCGCGGCTCGAGCGCCGCCAGATGCCCGGTGTCGTTGAAGGCGACGAGGAACGGACCATCGGGTGGGTAGCGGATCACGGTCAGCCCGGTGTTGTCGGAGTCCAGCCCGATCCAGCGCCAGGTCGCCGTCTCGAGCGCGGAGCGCACGAACCATCCGATCACGAACGCGTGCGTGACCAGCAGCAGCGGCCCGAGCGCAGCCTGCTCCTCGGCGGTCGCGACAAGCCGCGAGACGGCTTCGCGCAGCTCGACGGCGTCGACGTCGCGCTCCTGCGCCGGCACATCCCCGAGCGCCTGGTGGTAGCGCCTCGGGTACTCGTCGCGCCGCTCGTCCGACGGCACCGGCGTGCGGTCGTCAAGGAGCGGGGAGGACGCGACCGCGGTCGGCGCCAGGAAGGACGAGACGATCGTGGCCGTCTCCTCGGCGCGCCGCCGGGGGCTGTGCAGCACGGTGGCGAAGGTGCAGGCGGCGAGCCGGGCGCCGAGCGCTCGTGCCTGTGCCCGCCCCCGCTCGGACAGGCCGGGGTCATCGTCGTCGCGGCCCGCCGCCTGCGCGTGGCGGACCAGGTAGAGCTCGGCAGCTCCCACGCGATCGCTCGTTCAGCCAGGTTGTGCGGTCTGCACGACCTCGAACGAGAGCAGCTGCGAGTGGCTCGCGACGGGCCCACCGGCGTTCGCCGCAGCCTGCGCGTGACCGCGGGTGAAGGCCGGACTCTCGACCCACGCGCGATAGTGCTGCTCGCTCTGCCAGCGCGTGTAGACGAAGTAGCGCGTCTCGCCGGCCGTCGGGCGCAGCAGCTCGAAGCCGAGGAAGCCGGGCATCTGCTCGACCTCCGCCGCGCGATTGGCGAAGCGCTCCTCGAGCGCCGCGCCGCGCCCCGGCTCGACCTCGATCGCGTTGATCTTCACGACCTCCATGGCCGTCCGACTATACCCGCGCGCCTCGCGGGGCCTGCCGCGACGGGGCCGTGCCGTCGCCGGCTCGCCCCGGGCTCAGCGGCCGGGGCCGTCCCCTCCGGCTTCGGCGGCGGGCTGGAAGTGGGGGTTCTCGATGATGCCGATAACGAAGCCGTCGGGGCCGATCGCCGTCGCGACGCGGATCCCGTCGCCGACATCGGTCACCTCGCCGTGGGGTTCCGCGCCATGCTGGAGCAGCCATGCCAGCCCGTCGTCGGCGTCGGCGACTCCCCAGTAGGTCACCGGACCGGCCTGCGGCGACGCGTTCGGATCCAGCCCGAGTTCGTAGCCGCCGACGTTGAAGCCGACATAGAACGGCTGATCGAAGTACGGCTGGCGACCCAGCAGCTCCGAATACCAGCGCTTCGACGCGTCGAGGTCCGGGGCGGGGAGGATCAGGGTGCGAAGACCGAGGAACACGCGGCGCGACTATACGACGCGGGCCCACCACCCCGCGTTCGCGCGCCGCACCCGGCCGCCGCGCCTCAGCTCAGCCGGATGAAGACCTTCCCCGACTCGACCTTCACGGGGTGGGTTCGCAGCGCGATCCGTGCCGGGGCCCGCGTCGCTTCGCCCGTCGCATACCTGAACCGCCCGTTGTGCTTCGGGCACTCGATGATGTCGCCGATCACGAGCCCGTCGGCCAGGTGGGCGCGCTCGTGTGAACACAGCCCGTCGGTCGCGTGGAAGCTGCCGTCGGGGCTGCGGATGATCGCGAAGGTCAGCTCGCCGTGGTCGAAGCGAAGGACGTCCTCCACGTCGACGTCGTCCACCGCGCACGCCTCCAGCCAGATCTCCTCGGGCTCGGCCATGGTCCCGCGGGCGCCCTCAGACCTCGAACACGGCCGGGTGAAGCTCGGGCCGGAACGGCTTCGCGGAGGCGGGCAGCTCCCGCCTGATGTGGAAGGAGGGGTCGCGCATCTGCCGGCGCAGCGCCGGCAGGATCTCGCGGTAGGCGGCAGGCAGGCTCGGGCAGGGCGGCGGCATGTCGTGGCGCAGTTCGGCGTGCAGCGCCGGCAGCGCGTGGTAGGGAACCATCGGGAACATGTGGTGTTCGACGTGGTAGTTCATGTTCCAGTAGATGAACCTGAACACGGGGTTCATGCGGATCGTGCGTGAGTTCAGGCGATGGTCCAGGACGTTCTCCGCCAGCCCCGCGTGTTGGGAGACGCCGAACAGGTGGGCCAGCCAGTGCCCGGCGATCAGCGGCAGGAAGAGGTAGATGACCGGCAGCCACGACCGCAGCACGATCGACGCCACGATCACGGCGAGATAGATCGCGACCCACGCGCGGGCCTCGCGCACGACGCGCCGCTGCTCGCTGTCGGGGATGAAGGTCAGCTCTTCGGCGCTCAGCCGGCCGCGCGCGTGGCGCACGACGCTGGCGGCCGTCGTGGCGGTGTCCGCGAGGCCGAGGATGTTGAGCAGCAGCCGCCGCACGTTCGGCGGGCGCATCGCCGCGATCTCGCGGTCGCGGCCGACGATGATCGTGTCGGTGTGGTGGCGGGCGTGGCTCCAGCGCCAGAAGGTCGGCTCCTTCGCGTTCATGAACGACGCGACCTGGTAGAGCGCGTCGTTGCACCAGGCGGTCCGAAATGCCGTCCCGTGCCCGCTCTCGTGCCAGCGCGAATCCGAGGCCGAGCCGTACAGGACGGCGTAGCCGAGAAAGAACGGAACGCACGCCCAGCCCGGCCAGAACCAGTACGCGCCGAAGGCCAGCCCGGCGAGCAGCGCGAACCAGATCACGGTGTCGCGGATCGCCGGTCCGTCGCGGCGCCCCATCAGCTGCTTCATGCGCTTGCGCGGAACGTCGGTGTGGTACCACTCCGCGGCCACCAGCCCCGCCGCGGCCGCCCTCTCCCCGCAGGGGCCGATCAGGCTGTAGTCGCCGCAGCGGTCAAACGTCCGCTCGGTGTATGGCGGTGCATCGGCGATCATCGTTCCCAGCTCGCCGGGGAGTCTAGTTGGGCTCGCATGCCCCACGGCGCAGCTGCGTAATCGACCGCAGGCTTCCAGCGGAGAGGGAGGGATTCGAACCCTCGGACGAGGTTTCCCCCGTCACGCGATTTCCAGTCGCGCCCGTTCAACCGCTCCGGCACCTCTCCGGGAGCGCAGCGGAGTGGAAGGCTACGCGACGCGATAATCTGCCGCACAGAGCCTGCCCCCGCACGGGGGTGACACCGGACAGAGGAGCAGCGTGCTCGCGGTAAGCAGGGCCGTCGTCGAAACATTCGGGCTGATCGCCACCTTCGGCGGCATCGGCGTGGTCGTCAACGTGATCCTGGTCTACATCGCGATCCAGGTTCGCGGCGAGCACCAGCAGAACGAGGAGTACCGCGCCGAGCGCCAGCGGCGCTTCGGCTCCTAGTTTTCAGGATTGCCGTGCGGCTGGGTGCACCCCGTTCGGGGCACAGGCATGCACCCAGCCGTCGGGACGGCGCATGCGCCGTCCCGGGGTTCGGTGCATGCACCGAACCCTCCAGACTCCTTTTCAGGCGGGCTCCACCGGGTCGCCCAGGCGGACGGCTCCCGGTTCGAGCACCGTGCCGTAGATCCCGCAGGCCAGCGGCTCGGTCGTCTCGTCCTGCTCGCGGTAGCTCGCGAGCGCGCGCAGCGTGTCGACGTCGGCCTCGCCGCTGTCGGGGTCGCGCTTGGTCACCACGCAGCGCCCGACGTGGCCGCGCGCCAGCACCACGGCGCCGCCGAGGCGCAGCGGGCGATCCAGCCAGGCGTCCTCGGCGTGCGCCGCGACCCCGTCCACCTCGACCAGCATCCGGAAGCGGCGCGCGTCGAGCGGGCCCGCGGCGGCGGCGGCGACCGCCACGCGCTCGACGCTGGCGCTCGAGATCAGCGTCACCGTGCCCTCGCGGCCCCGATCGACGCCGCCCCATTCGGCAACGCTCTCGACCAGCCGCAGCGGCGTGCCGAGCTGCTCCGAGAGGGCCGCCGAGTACGGGCCGAGCACCGCCCGCGTGGCGATCGTCGCGCCGAAGAAGGCGGCGGCGATCCGCTTGCCGGCCTCGACGGGCCCCGCCACCACGGTGCCGTCGGCGAAGCGGAGCGACAGCGTGCGCTGCGAGTCGTCGTAGTCCGCGACCACGGTCTGCAGGGATCCGTGGCGCTTGGCGTTGACCATCCGCGACTCCGGGTCGATCAGGAGGAAGCGGCGGTTCTCGCGCACGCCATGCGGGCCGAGCGCGATCTCCTCGCGCTCGAGCGCCCGCAGCCCCTTGACGGGCGCGATCGTCAGCGCGACGACGCGCGCGCTCACGAGGAGACCGGCGCCACCGCGTAGATCGTCGCGACCGGCGCCATCGCCGCGTCGCTGCCGCCGGCGACGATGATCTGGCCGCCGACGCTGACCGCCGCCGTGTCGGCCAGCGCCCGCGGCAGCAGGCCGGCCAGCCGCACCGCTCCGCTCGTCGGGTTGATCGCATAGATCGCCCGCGAGCGAGTGCCGGCGGTGTTGGCGCCCCCGATCGCATAGATCACGTCGCCGAGCACCGCCGCGCTCTGGCGCTCTCGCGCGTGCGGCAGCGCGGCGAACACGACCACCGAGTTGGTCTGCGGATCGAAGCGGTAGACGGTGTTGCCCGGGACCCCGGCGGTCGCGCCGCCGATGATGTAGACGTCGCCGTCGAGCGCCACCGCGGTGGCGTAGCGGAGCGTCACCGGGAGGCTTGCGACCGTCTGCGCGGGCGAGCCCGGCGTGTAGGCGACGATCGTCGAGAGCTCCGCGGTCCCGGTGTAGCCGCCGATCACATACGCAGTGTTGCCGACCGTCGCGACCGCGGCGTCCGCCGTCACCGCCGGAAGGCTGCCGACGGCGGCGAAGCTCGTCCCGGTCAGCTCATAGATCGCCGAGCTGCCGATGCCGCCGAACACGTAGACGTTCGGGCCGAGCACCGCCGCGACCGCCGAGGCCAGCGGGATCGGCGCCGCGGCACCGGAGGTGACGGTCGACGCCTGGTAGGTCTGGACCGTGTCGGTCGCCTCCCCCATGGCGCCATAGCCGCCGAGGAAGAGCGCGCCGCCGGTGCCGTAGGGGACGGCTGCGACGCGCGAGGCGGGCGCGCTCAGCGTGCCGATCGCCGAGACGGACACGGTCTGCGTGCTCGCCGGCTTGACGGGGCCGGTCGGGCCGGTCGGCCCACTGGTGCTCGGCGCGGGTTTGGAGGCGGCGCTCAGGCCGAACGGCAGGTGCGCGTGCAGCGAGACCGCGACCACGACCGCGACGGCCGCCGCCGCCGCCAGCCATGTGACGACCGCGCCGAGGCGCCGGCGAAGCGGCGAGCCCGCGGGCGCTCGCCGCGCGGGAGGGCGTCGCGCTCGGGGCTGCTGAGGATCCGTTTCGCTCATGCCGGGGGCCGCCGGTGGCGGCGCGCCGCGCATCCCCCGTGGAGGGCGCTAGGCGGCCCCTTCGCGGGGGCGGGCTGCCAGGTACGCCGGGAGGATGGGGGCCGCTTCGCCGATGCGCCACAGTATCTCCGCAGTCGGATCGGATGAGCCGGCCGGGTGCGTCCCGCCCCCGCCTGCGCTCGAACATCTCTGGACGCTCCATTAGCCTGAGCGGATCTGCGGCCGCTACACCAACACCGCCGAACCCGACGCGCTCGAGCGGCGCTTCGGCGTGAGCATCCCGTTTCGGGAGGGATCGCGCCGCTACAACATCGCCCCCACGCAGACGGTCATCGCGATCGTCCGCGACGAGCAGGGCCAGCCGGTCGCGCGTGCGATGCGCTGGGGCCTGATCCCGCCCTGGGCCAAGGACGCGAAGATCGCCTACAGGATGATCAACGCCCGTTCGGAGACCGCGGATCAGAAGGGCGCCTTCAAGCGTCTGCTGGCGAGCGCCGACCGTCGCGCGCTGCTGCTGGCCGACGGCTTCTACGAGTGGCTGCGGCCCGAGGACCGCAAGCTCCCGCGTGTCCCGTTCCGGTTCACGCTCGCCGACGGTGAGCCGTTCGCCTTCGCGGGCCTGTGGACGCCCGGCACGCTCGACGGCGAGCCGATCGAGTCGGCGACGATCCTCACGACCGCGGCCAACTCGCTGGTCGCCGCCGTCCACGACCGCATGCCGGTGATCCTGCCAGGCCCCGATGGGGAGCACGCCTGGCTTTCGCCCGAGCTCGACGCGGCGGCGGCGAAGGCGCTCTGCGTACCTTTCCCCGCTGAGCTGATGTCGGTCTCGCCGGCCAACCCGCTGGTCAACAAGGTCGCCGGCGGCGTCGAGGAGGGGCCGGAGCTGCTGCGCGCGCCCGGCTAGTGAGTCCTCCGGGCTAGCGCTCGCCCGGGAGCGCCGCTGTGTGAGTCGCTCCCGATCGGCCGCCGGGGGCTCGCGGCGCCGGCTCGTCGGAGCGCGCCGCCAGCCAGGCCTTCACCGCCGCCCAGCTCGCGCTGCCCGGGAAGACGTGGCTGCGGTGCCTGCCGGCCTCGCCGGCGATCTCGACCAGCTCGACGCTCGCGCCCGCCGCGCGCGCGGCCCGCGCGTAGTTGCGGCTGCGACGCACCGAGACGGTCGCGTCGTCGGTCCCGTGCACGAGCAGCACGGGGATCTCGAGCGGCACCAGCGCGATCGGGTCGGCGACGCGGTAGCGCTCGGGCAGCTCGTCCGGTCCTCCGCCCATCAGCATGCCGATCACTCCGCCCGGCGTCTCCCGGTAGCTCTGCGCGAGATCGTTGACCCCGGCCGCCGACACGGCCGCGATCGCCTCGACCCGCGGCCGCGCCCCCGGGGCGCCGGGCTCCAGACGCGGACGGCTGGCGGCCCACAGCGCGAGCTGGCCGCCGGCCGAGTGCCCGTAGAGCGTGACCCGACCGAGATCGAGCGGCGCGTCGACGCGGTCGAGATGATCGATGGCGGCCGCGACGTCGGCGAACGTCGCCGGCCAGCCGCCGCCCTGCCCGCGGCCCAGCCGGCGGTACTCGATGTTCCAGACCGCGTGGCTCCCGCCTCGGATCAGGTCACCGGCCAGCCCGCGCATGACCGGCTTGGAGACGCCCGCCGTCCAGGAGCCGCCGTGGATGGTGACGAGCACCGGGTGCGGGCCGGGCCCGCGAGGCAGATGCAGCTCGGCCCGCTGGCAGGCATGCTCGCTGCCGTAGCGGTACGACCTCCCCGGCGTGAGGAGGTCCAGCAGCATCCGCGTGGCACCCATCAGGTGGGGAATACGCTCAGAGCGCGTCCCACGGATCATCGTCGGCGCCCGCCGACCGCTCGATCCGCTCGAGCACCTCGTCCGTGCGGCGGTCATCGACCATCGCCGCGAGCCCGTCCGCGATCGTCGGCGCCCAGACCCGGCGGGTCGGCGGCGACTCACCGCCCTCGCCCGGAAGCTCCGCCCAATCGATCGCGACGGCGCTTCCCGACTCGCGCGACGCGTCGAACTCGCGCCCCGGGCCGGTGGAGACCTCGGCCGGCGATCCGTAGAGCGTGACCTGCGCGTGCCAGCCGTTGGGGCAGAGCTCGCCCATCATCGCGCGCGCGCGAACCTCGTCGCTGTGTGGCCGGTGGCGGCCGCGCCAGCGCCGGGTCTCCCGCGCCAGCAGCAGGCCCGCGAGCACGAGCAGCACGGCGCCGGCCAGGACGAGTTCGAGCTGCGCGACGACCGCGAGCCCGCGACCCGCCGTCGATGCGGCCAATCCGATTGCAGCAGGCACGATTCGCTCAAAGGTACACCGACGGCTTGGCGTTTGGCGCCCGCTTTCCCGCGCTCACCGGCGAAGCGGGCGCGCCTGCGCGACCGCCGCTAGGCTGAGGCGCCGTGCGGATCGCGATCGCCCTCTTCGAAGACGCCGAGGAGCTCGATTGGGCGGGGCCGTGGGAGGTCCTCGCGGCGTGGGCGCGCAACTGGCCGGCGGACGGCGCCGAGGTTCTCACCGTCGCCGAGACGCTCGAGCCGGTGCGCTGCGCCAAGGGGCTGCGCGTGCTCGCCGACGCGACCTGGGAGCAGGTCGGCCGGCTCGACGTGCTGGTCTACCCCGGCGGGATCGGGACGCGCCCCCAACTCGGCGTGGAGGCCGTCCGTGAGCGGCTGCGTGCGCTGGCGGCCGCCGGAACGCTGATGACGAGTGTCTGCACCGGCGCGCTCGTGTTCGCCGACGCCGGTCTGCTCGACGGGCGCCCGGCCACGACCCATTGGGGTTCGCTCGAGCTGCTGGCGACGCTCGGCGAGCGGATCGAGGTGCGCTCCGATGAGCGGTTCGTCGACGCGGGGGAGGTGATCACGGCCGCCGGCGTGTCCGCGGGGATCGACATGGCGCTGCATCTCGTGGCTCGGCTTCACTCGCCCGAGCGCGCGGCGGAGGTCCGCCGCTACATCCAGTACGACCCGCAGCCGCCGGTCTAGGACGCCCCGAGGGTTGCTCGACGAAGGCATGATCGCGGCCGCCCGCCGCTGGCGTCGGCGTCCGGGCGCTGCTACCGTGTGTCGATCAGGTCGGGCATCAGCCCGGCATACGCAGTGCCCGCGGTCGTAGCCCTTGCTTTCAGCAATCTCCACGTTCGCAGCACGCGACCAGTGGAGGTAAGTACCAACATGGCTACAGGAACCGTCAAGTGGTTCAGTGACGACAAGGGCTTCGGGTTCATCACGCCCGACGACCAGTCGAAGGATCTGTTCGCCCATCATTCGGCGATCGTCGGCGACGGGTACCGCTCGCTCGCCGAGGGCGCCAAGGTGTCCTACGACGCCGAGGCCGGGGACAAGGGTCCCAAGGCCGTCAACATTCAGGTCATCTGAGACTTCGTTGCTCGTCGCTTGCGCGACGAGCACGACGACGGATTTGCGAGAACGCCCGCTCCTTGATGGAGCGGGCGTTTCGCTTTCAACGCGGGAGTCCGCCAGGCTTTCAACGCGGGAGTCCGCCAGGCTCTTCAATGCGGGAGTCCGCCAGCGCTCAGAGGTTGTACGTCCCAGATCCTCCTCGCGGGCTGCGCCGGTTAGGCTGCCACGATCGGGCGCACAGAGCGCCCGCCACCTGCTCGATCCCCTACCGACCGGCGGCTGGAGTGAGCGAACTCCCCGATCTCGACGATTGCCTGAAGGCCGCGCGCACGCTCGAGGGCCGGATCCACCGCACGCCGATGTTCTCCTCGCGGAGCCTCGGGGAGATCGTCGGCCGGGAGTGTCACCTCAAGGCGGAGTTGTTCCAGCGCACCGGCTCCTACAAGCTGCGCGGCGCGATCAACCGCGTCGCCGCGCTGAGCGCGCAGGAGCGCGCCGGCGGCGCCGTGACGGTGTCGGCCGGCAACCAGGCGCAGGCGGCGGCGCTGGCCTGCGCCGAGGCAGGCGTCGACCTCGTCGTCTTCATGTGGCGCACGGCGAGCGCGGTCAAGGTGGCGGCGACCCGCGCCTACGGCGCGACCGTCGACCTCGAGGCGCAGGACGGCGCCGAAGCGTTCGCGCGCATGCACGCCTTTGCCGCCGAGACCGGCCGCGTCGTGCTGCATCCCTACGACGACCCGCGCGTGATCGCCGGAGCGGCGACCGTCGGCCTGGAGGTCTGCGCCGACATCCCCACACCAGGCGCAGTGGTCGTGCCCGCGGGCGGCGGCGGTGTGCTCGCCGGCGTGGCGCTCGCCGTCGGAGCGCTGGCGCCGCAGGCGCGGATCATCGCCGTCCAGCCCGCGTCCGCGGCCACGCTGCTCGCCTCGCGCGCGCCGCAGCCGCTCACGCCGGCCGGCCCGCGCGCGAGCGGCTGGGCGACGATCGCCGACGCCCTGACCGCGCCTGCGATCGGGGAGCGCAACCTGCGCATCTGCGCCGAGCACGTCCATGAGGTGGTGCACGTCAGCGAGGAGGAGATCCGCGACGGCATGCGCTTCCTCTACGCGCGCGCGAAGCTCGCCTGCGAAGCCGGCGCCGCCGCCGGCGTGGGCGCGCTGCTGGCCGGAAGGATCACCGACCTCGGCTCCGGACCCGTCGTGGCGATCGTCACGGGCGGCAACATCACACCGGCCGTGGCCGCCGAGGTGCTGGCCGGGGCCTGACGCCGCGGTGGTCCTGGCGCCGCGCGGGGGCTTGACGCCGCGGGCCGCTGCGCCGCTGTCGCCCGCCCGGGCCCCGACCGAGGGACCCGCCAGGCGCTCCGGGTCCGGTCGCGGCCCGCCAAGCTTGCCGAGTCCGACCGGCTCGGTAACGGCGCTCCGGCCCGGAGTTGTCATGCTTCGCCGGTGACCCGCAGGGAGATCCGCTCCTGGCTGATGGACATGGACGGCGTGCTCGTCCGAGAGGACCAGGCGATTCCGGGCGCGGACCGCTTCCTCGCGCGCCTCCGCGAGCGCGGCACGCCGTTCCTGGTTCTCACCAACAACTCGATCTACACGCGCCGCGACCTCTCGGCGCGGCTCCAGGCGAGTGGCCTCGATGTGCCGGAGGAGGCGATCTGGACCTCGGCCCTCGCCACGGCCCGCTTCCTGGAGAACCAGCGTCCCGACGGCACCGCGTTCGTGATCGGCGAGGCGGGCCTGACCACGGCGCTGCACGACGCCGGCTACACGCTGACCGAGCGCGCCCCCGATTACGTCGTGCTGGGCGAAACCCGGACCTATTCGTTCGAGCGCATCACGCGAGCCATCCGCCTGATCGCCGACGGGGCGCGCTTCATCGCCACCAATCCCGACGCGACCGGTCCGAGCTCAGACGGGCCGCTGCCCGCCACCGGCTCGGTCGCCGCGCTGATCAGCCGAGCCACCGGCGTCGAGCCGTACTTCATCGGCAAGCCCAACCCGCTGATGATGCGCTCGGCGCTCAACGCGATCGACGCCCACTCCGAGACTGCCGCGATGGTCGGCGACCGCATGGACACCGACATCGTGTCCGGCCTGGAGGCCGGCATGGAGACGATCCTCGTGCTGACGGGGATCACCGCCCGGGAGGACGCTGAGCAGCACCCCTACCGCGCCTCGCGGATCGTCGAGTCGGTCGCCGAGCTGATCGAGGAGCTGGGGTGATCGCGTGCGCGAGGCTCCGCCGCCACTGACCGAGCGTTTCGTCGCCGCCTTCGAGCTGGCGGCCCGGATCCACGGCGGCCGGCGTCTGGGGACCGAGATCCCCTACATGGCACACCTGCTCGTGGTCACCGGCCTCGTGCTCGAGGACGGCGGCAGCGAGGACGAGGCGATCGCCGCGCTGCTACACGACAGCGTCGAGGACGGCGGCGGGCGTCCGCTGCTCTCGCGGATCGAGCGCGAGTTCGGCGCGCGCGTCGCGATGATCGTCGCCGCCTGCTCCGACACGCTCGAGGCCGACGACGAACGCCCCTGGCGCGAGCGCAAGGCGGCCTACCTGGCGCACCTGCCGAAGGTGACCGACGAGGCCGTGCTGCGCGTCGTGCTCGCCGACAAGGTCCACAACGCCCGCTCGATCGTGCGGATCTACCGCGACGAGGGTCACGTCCTGTGGGATCGCTTCACGAACAAGACCGCCGACGACCAGCTCTGGTACTACGGCGAGCTGCTGCGCTTCTTCGAGGCCCGTGAGCCCGGCCCGCTGGTCGAGGACCTCAGGCGGGCCGTCGACGAGCTCACAGACCTGGTGCTCGCGGACCCCGAGCAGGGCGACGCGGCGGCGGGAGTCCGGCGGTCGGCCAAGCGGGCGCGGCCGGTGGCTCGCGCCGCTCTCTGACCGCCCACGCCGCCGGGGAGCGCCGGTCGGGCCACCGAGTCCGCCTGCCGCTCGAGCGCTCGCCGGCGCTCCGAACCCGCCGCCCGCCTCAGTCCTTGGGCGTCAGCGCGATGATCGGGATCACGCGCGATGTGTTCGCCTGGTAGTCGGCGAACTGCGGCATCCGCTCGACGACCGCGTCGAAGAGGCGCTGGCGCTCCTCACCGGTGAGCTCCTCGGCGGTCACATCGAGCGTGCGGTCGCCAACCTCGACGTGGAGGTCGGGGTGTGCCTTGATGTTGTGGTACCAGCCGGGATGGTCGGGCGCCCCCGCCTTCGAGGCGAAGATCACGTAGCGGCCGCCGTCCTCGAGGTAGACCACGGGCGTCGTGTAGTGCGTGCCGGACCTCGCGCCGTCGGTGTGCAGCAGCAGCAGCGTCGCGCCTTCGAAGGGTCCGCCGACCTTCCCGGCGTTGGCGCGGAACTCCTCGATGATCCTGGTGTTGAAGTCGGGCTCGGCCATGGCGGTCTCCTTGTCGTGCGGGCGGGCCACGAGCGTACCCAATCGGCGTTCCCGCTCGGTCGGCGCCGCGGCCGAGCGACGCTCGAGCCCGGCCGCGCACGTTGGTTACGATCACGGCGTGGCTTGCCAACGGGATCCGAAGGGCGCGTTCGCAGCGGCGGGCACCGGCTGGACGCGTGGACGCTCGGCGGCCGGGCGCTGACGATGCGCTACCGGCCGCTGGGACGCTCGGGGCTGATCGTGTCCGTGGTGGGCCTCGGCTGCAACAACTTCGGCGCCCGCATCGACGCTGACGCGGCCAGGGCTGTCGTCGACGCGGCGATCGACGCCGGGGTGACGCTGTTCGACACAGCTGACGTCTACGGCAACCGTGGCGGCAGCGAGACGATCCTCGGCGAGCTACTCGCTGGGAGGCGCGACGAGGTGGTGCTGGCGACGAAGTTCGGCTCGCCGATGGACGACCTCGGTGACCGTGGCGAGGCCCGCGGCTCCCGGCGCTACATCCGGCGCGCCGTCGAGGCGTCGCTCCGCCGTCTGCAGACCGACCACATCGATCTCTACCAGTACCACCGCCCCGACGGGATTACGCCGATCGAGGAGACCCTGTCGGCGCTATCCGAGCTCGTCTCCGAGGGGAAGGTCGGCTATATCGGCTCCTCGAACCTCGCGGCCTGGCAGGTGGCCGATGCGGACTGGACGAGCCGCACGCACGGGCTCGCGCGCTTCATCAGCGCGCAGAACGAATACAGCCTGCTTCAACGCGAGGCCGAGGCTGAGCTGGTGCCGGCCTGCGAGGCGCTCGGCGTCGGCGTCCTGCCCTATTTCCCGCTCGCCAGCGGCCTGCTCACAGGCAAGTACCGCCGCGGCCAGGCCGCCCCCGACCGATCGCGGCTCGCAGCGCGGCCGCAGGTCCTCGGTGATGCGGACTTCGATCGCATCGAGGCTCTCGAGGCCTTCGCCGTCCAGGCCGGATGCAGCCTGCTCGACCTGGCCGTTGGCGGGCTGGCCGCTCGTCCTGGCGTCGCGTCGGTGATCGCCGGCGCGACGAGCGCCGAGCAGGTCGTTGCCAACGTCGCCGCCGGCTCATGGGTTCCGAGCGAGACCGAGGCTGACCAGCTCGCCCAGCTGTGAGGGCGACCCGCGTCGCGAGCGGCCCAACGGAGAGGGCGGGATTCGAACCCGCGATGGAGTTTAACCCCCATACTCGCTTAGCAGGCGAGTGCCTTCAGCCTCTCGGCCACCTCTCCGCGAGCCGCCCAGTCTAGAGCGCAGAAGCGCCGGCATGCGATCATCCGCTCGCCCGGAGGGGTGGCAGAGCGGTTGAATGCGACGGTCTTGAAAACCGTTGTGCGGGCAACCCCCGCACCCAGGGTTCGAATCCCTGCCCCTCCGCTCTCAGGCGCGACCGCGGGTCCTCGGCGGGCGCCGCGGCGCCGCCGAGTCCTCCCGGTGCGGCGCGCTCCCTCTAGACTCCCCCGTTCACGCGCCCGTAGCTCAGCTGGATAGAGCGTCGGTCTACGGAACCGAAGGTCGGGAGTTCGAATCTCTCCGGGCGCGCTCGAGGTCCGCCGGTGTGATCACGATCGTCCGTCGCATCGGTCGTGCGTCGAGGACCGTTCAGCGGCCTGGTCGCACTGTCATCATCAGCGGCGTCACCGTGGATGGCGCCTCGCCGCCGCGGAATTCGAGAGCCAAAGGAAGATCGATGCAGCCACGCCGGCAAGCACAATCAGGTGTGACGGGCACGCGCATCGCGACAGCCGTCTGCGTTGCCGCCGTGCTGGCGCTCGCGCTTGTTCCGATGACCGCCGCGGCGAGCCAGCGGGCGACGACGAAGCTGAAGCTGCCCGCCGAACGCACGAGCCCGACCGGCAATTTCTTCACGCTCGAGGCCTACGTGGCACCCACCTCCTCGAAGCCAGTGGCGAACTTCGAGGTCAAGGTCTGCACCAGCGCGCACACGCCGGCGGACACGGCGATCGATCCGGCCCTGTTCACGCTCAGCCTCTCCCAGGGGAGCTCACTCACCGAGTCGGCCGGTGTGGCGAAGAGCCCGGCCCTCGTTCTCAAGCCGCTCAAGCCGCTGCAGTGCGCCGAGGGCTGGCTGGGCTTCAGCGTGCCGAAGGGCAAGACCGTCTCGAAGCTCGAATACGACTACAACGGAACGATCTCCTGGGCCGTCGGCTGAGCGCGGGACGCGTGGCCTGTACGGTGCACGCGGGATGGACCTCGAAACCGCGATCCGCACGCGCCGCACCCACAAGGCGTTCGGCGCCGAGCCCGTCGACCGGGCGACGCTGCTCGAGCTGTTCGAGCTCGCGCGCTGGGCTCCCAACCACCGCCTGACGAACCCGTGGCGCTTTCGCGTGCTCGGCGAGCGCAGCCGCGCCGCGCTCGCGCGCGAGGCTGAGCGTGCGGTGCCCGGCTCCGGGAGCAAACTCGATCGCGCGCCGACTCTCATCGTCGCGAGCGCGAGCCTTCACGGCGAGCCGGATGAGCAGCGGGAGGACCTGCTCGCCGCGGCGCTCGCGGCATACAACGTCCTGCTCGCGGCGCACGCGCGCGGCCTCGCCGGCTACTGGCGGACGCTGGCGGTGCTGGCGACGCCGGCGGCGCGGGCTGCGCTCGGGATCGCCGAGAACGAGGAGCCGATCGGACTGCTGCATCTGGGAGCACCGCTTCAGGAGCAGCGGGTGCCCGAGCGGGCGCCGGTCGAGGAGATCGCGTTCTTCCTGGACTGATTGGATCGGTGGCGCACCGGCGGTGCCGCCCGGCCAGGACTTGCGGATTCGCTACGGCGCCGCCGGCACCACCGCGACGCTCTCGCCCGCGCTCGGTAGCTCGTCAGTGTCAAAGCTCGGCTCCGACAGGCGCTCAACCGCCTCGAACAGCTCGAGAAACGCGTCGGCAGGCTCGAGAAAGCTGATCCGGGTCGTGCGGTAATGCATCGGCACGACCCAGCGGGGGCGCAGACGATCAACGATTGCGCGCGCCTGTGACGGGCCGATCGTGGGTCCGTCGCCAACCGGCAGGAACAGCAGATCGACCGCACCAATCGCTGCGGCCTGCTCCTCGCGCAGCGTGAGCTGCCCGAAATCGCCGAAGTGGCAGACGCGCAGCCCGTCGAGCTCGAAGCTGAAGATCGTGTTCGGCCCGCGCTGCGTGCCGGCGACGGAGTCGTGTTCGGAGGCGACCGCGAGGATCTCGCCGATCGGCGAGTCGAGCCGTCCGGCGGTCGAGCGGAGAACCATCGGTTCGCCCGCGATTGCCTCGACTGCGTTGTGGTCGAGATGCTCGTGCGTCACCAGCAGCAGATCGGCCGTCACGCCCGTGATCGGCGGGTAGTCGAACTGCATTCCCCGCGCTGCGGCCGGCGACATGTCGCCGAACGGGTCGATGAAGACCGAGCTCCGCTCGGAACGCAGGTCAAACGCGGATTGTCCGTACCACTCAACTCGCATTTTGTTCCTCTCGCAGGGCCCGCACACGGCCCCGGACCGGCGGGCCCACACGACCGCGCGCCGCATTACCGCGACACTCCACCCCGCGCCGACGAGGGGTGGAGTGTCGGGCGCTCATTCAGGCCGTGGCCGCCTCGCGCGCGTCGCTGAGGACATGGGCGTCGAACTGCTCGTCCGTCATTCCGGCCGGCATCTCGTGGCCGTTCGCGGCGATATGGCCGCGGACGTTCGCGATCAGCGCGGCGTCGTCCTCACCGCGAATGACTTCGCCGCACGGCGGGCACGTGACTTCCTTCGCCATCACAGCCTCCTGTGTCGGGTAGGGCCGCGCCGAGCGTAGCACCGGCGAGGCCGCGCGGCCAAACGCTGCGACGGCGCCCAGCGACCTATACGGCCGCGCCGATCGGGAGCGGGAAGCGAACACCGGTCAGCTCCTCCGATACTTCCCAAAGGTGACGTGCAGCCGCTGTGTCCTTGGCGGCTTCGGAGCGGCCGACGAGCTTGGGCTGCCCGCGCATCTCCATCAGGCCGCGAGGCCCGGCGTAGCTGTCTGGGGGGATCTCGGCCACTGCCGCGTAGAGCGTCGGCAGGGCGCCGTGCTCCTCGTCCTGGGCGAGTGTGCGGTTGCCGATCGCCGCGGCGTAGTTCAGCAGGCGGCTGGTGCTCTTGCCCTGCAGATTGGTTGCGGCCCATCCGGGGTGCGCCGCCGTCGCAAGAACCGGCGAGCCCGCCGCGATGAGCCGGCGCTGGAGCTCCGAGGTGAACAGCAGGTTTGCCAGCTTCGACTGTGCGTAGGCGCGGCCGGCGCGGTAGGGCTTGCGCTCCCAGTTGAGGTCGTCGAAGTCGATCGCGCCGCTGCGGTGGACGCCCGAGGAGACGGTGACGACGCGGCCGCTGACGCGCTCGAGCAGGAGGTTGGTGAGCGCGAAGTGGCCCAGGTGGTTGGTACCGAACTGGAGCTCGAACCCGTCGGCAGTGCGGCCGAGCGGCGGGATCATGACGCCGGCGTTGTTGATCAACAGCGAGATCTCCCTGTCCCAGGCGTCTGCGAACTCGTGCACCGACGCGAGGCTCGCGAGGTCAAGGCGGCGGACCTCGGTCTCGCCGGGCATGGCCGCCGCCGCGGCCGCGCCCCTGTCGATGTCGCGCACGGCCAACACGACGTGGGCACCGGCAGCCGCAAATGCGCTCGCAGCGGCACGGCCGATACCGCTGTTGGCGCCGGTGACGATCACGGTGCGGCCGGTCATGTCGGGGAGCTGGAAACCATTTGAAGTAGTCATGGACAACAATGTAGACTATGACAACAATGATGTCAACGACAACTTCATGTTGTAGGCTGCGCGCCGGTGACTGAGCGGCCCTACCACCATGGCAACCTCAGGACCGCGCTGCTCGAGCAGGCCGAGCGGACAGTTCGCGAACGCGGCGTGGGCGAGCTGTCGCTGCGCGAACTGGCGCGTGATGTCGGTGTCAGCCACGGCGCGCCGCGGCGGCACTTCGCGGACCGCCAGGCGCTGCTGGACGCGCTCGCCGAAGCCGGGTTCGCGCGGCTCGGCGCCGATCTCCGCCGGGCCGCCGAACGCGCCGGCACGGACTTCCAAGGGCGGTTGCGGGCCACCGCCACGGCCTACGTCCACTTCGCCACGCGCGACGCGGCCCTGCTCGAGCTGATGTTCGCCGTCAAACACGGCTCAGGCGCGCTCGACGAGGCGGCGGAGCGCGCGTTCTCGGTCATGATCGCGCTCATCGAACAGGGGCAACTCGAGGGCGCGATCGAGGCTGGACCGCCGGAACGCGTGGGCCTCGTTCTGTTCGCAACCATCCAGGGGATCGCCGCGCTGGTCGCCGGTGGGATCGTCTCGCCGGAGCTCCAGGACGGGCTGGTGGCCGACGCGATCGCGAACTTCCTCCGTGGTTCGCGTGCCGCGGCCCAGTCCAGGAGTCCGGGACCGCGCGACGCCGGGCCGCGAGCCACCAGGGCGCGAGACACGGGGCCGAGCAAGACCAGGCCGCGCGAGGCCCGATCGCGAGACGCGGCTCGGCCGCCCGACGCCGGCAAAGCGGCGTGAGCCAGCGTGGCGCCCGACGCTGCCGCTCGACCACCCGCCCGCTGCCGCGTGCCGGCGGGCGAGCCGCGTCGATCGTTGCGATCTCGCTCGTCGGGCTCGCGCTGCTTGCGGGCTGCGGCGGCAGCTCGACGCCGTCGAGCTCGACCACCACGAGCACGAGCCGGACGAGCGCCGCCGGCACGCTCGAACCCGTGACCGCGACACCGGCGAGCGCGCAGCTCGACTGGGTCATCGCCCAGCTGAACGGCTCATCGCTTCCATCGGACGCGCTGCTCGCCGAGCACTTCTCGAGCGCGTTCCTTACGGCCGTCCAGCCGAAGCAGCTGGTCGCCGCGCTCACACCGCTCGCAGGACAGGCGATGGCGGTCACGGGTGCGCTCGAGAAACCGAGCGCCGACCAGCTCGTCGCCGAGGTCGCGGCCCGCGGTGGCGCCACGTTCAAGGTGTCGATAGCCGTCTCGCCGACGACCCCGCATCTGATCGAGGGGCTCCTCTTCACGCCGATCGCCAGCGCGATCGCCAGCTGGAGCGGCGTCGACGCAGCGCTGGAGCGCCTCGCATCCCACGCGTCGCTCTACGCCGGGGTGGCGGGCGGCGAGCAGATCCACGCGCTCAACGGCACGCAGGCGGGCGCGATCGGCTCCGCGTTCAAGCTCTACGTGCTGGGGGCGCTGGCACAGGCGATCCGCGATGGCACCGTCAGGTGGAACACGCAGCTGGCGATCCACGACGCCTGGAAGAGCCTTCCCAGCGGCGACATGCGACTGGAGCCGGCCGGCCGGCGCTTCACTCTGCTGCACTACGCGCAGCAGATGATCTCGGTCAGCGACAACACGGCCGCAGACCATCTGATCCACAGACTGGGGCGCGCGGCCGTCGAGGCCCAGCTCGTCTCGCTGGGCAACCGCAGCGTCGCGCGTGACGAGCCGTTCCTGACCACGCGCGAGCTCTTCGCGCTCAAGCTCGCCGCCCCCGCCTCGCTGCGTGAGGCCTTCGCCGGCGGGGACACGTCCGTGCGCCGCGGGCTGCTGGCGAGCGTCGACGCCCTGACGCCGACGCTCGCCCAGGCGGCGGGCTGGACGACGCCGCGCCTGATCGGCTCGATCGAGTGGTTCGCCTCACCGGCCGACCTCGCTCGCGCGATCGGCGATCTGGAAGCCGAGTCCCATCAGCCGGGCCTCGCGCCGGTGCGCCGGATTCTGGCGATCAACCCGGGCGTCCAGTTCGACTCGACGACCTGGTCCTATGTCGGCTACAAGGGCGGGTCGGAACCGGGTGTGCTGAGCACGACGTGGTACCTCGAGCGAAGCGACGGCCGCCGCTTTGCGCTCTCGATCGTCCTCAACGATCCAACGAGCGACATCAGCACGCTTGCCGAGGTATCGGTCGCAGAGGCGGCGATCAACCTCCTGGCGCGCAGCTGAGCACCGGGGGCGCGCACGCCGCGTGCGACGGCCCGCGCCGCGCAGCCCGAGCCCCGCCGCCCGCGGCTCCGCTACGGAATGTGGATGTCGTGCACGGCGGCGGCCGTGGCGAGATCGGCCGCGTCGGCCGTCTGCGGATCGAGCGGTGTGACCGTCGTCCAGTGCCGCCCGACCGGACAGCGCTGGTAACGGCGGTTGCCGAGCCGGACCGCCTTGAGCGAGGCGAGCGGGATCCAGATCGTCGTGAACAGGTGGCCGTCGCGACAGCGAACGGGGCGGTCGTAGCTCTCGAACATGCGCTGCTCCTGGCTCGGGACGTGTCTGGCGTTCGCTCCATCCTAAGCCCGCACTGCGCCGCACTGCGCTGCCCCGTGCCAACCCCGACCATCGGTGCGATGCTTGCGCGCACCGTGCCCGTGCATCCGAGGATCCCCGACGAGGAGCTGGCCGCGCGTCCCGCGCTGCTTGGCCGCACACTCGCCGACGCGGGCTTTGACGGCTGGCTCGCATTCGGCGACGATCGCGCCGTCGCGGGCCCCGACCACGTTCGCTACCTGGCCGACTTCGAGCCCCACTTCGAGCCGGTGCTGCTGGCCGGGCGCGTCGACGACACGCGGGCGCTGATGCTGACCGGGCCGGAGTCGGTGGGTTACGCCGCGGTCGTGACCGCGCGGGCAGCGATTGGGGAGATCGTCGCGATCGAGGAGTTCGCGCACCCCGACGAGGAGTATCCGACGATCGAGATCGGCGTCGGCGCGGAGCGCCTGCGCGAGCTGTTCGCGGGTGCCGGGCGGGTCGCCGTGCTCGCTGGCCCGGCGATGCCGGCGGCGCTCTGGCGCCGCGCGATCGAGCCGCTGCGGCAGCAGGGCTGCGAGCTCGAGCCGGGCGACGAGCTTGCGTACACGCTGCGCGCCGTCAAGACGGACGCCGAGCAGGCCGTGATCGACGAGGCCTACCGGATCGCGCGGCTCGGCCTCGAGCAGGCCGCCCGGGTGCTCGCGCCCGGAGTCAGCGAACGTCAGGTTGCCGCGGCGGCCGAGTCGGTGATGCGCGAGGCCGGCGCCGAGGGTTTCGGCATCGACACGATGGTCGCTTCCGGCGTTGCCAACACGGCGCCGATCCTCGCCCGCACGACCCTGCGCGAGATCGCCGTCGAGGACCTGGTCACGGTGACGCTGGCGCCAAGATACGAGGGCTATCACGCGGCGCTCGCCCGGGCGTTCCTGTTCACCGCAAACGCTCGCGTCGAGTCGGCGATCGAGGTGGCGCGGGCGGGCCAGCGCGCCGCGCTGGAGCTGCTGGTCGCCGGTCGTGAGGGGCGAGATGCCGTCGGCGCTCTGCGCGAGACGCTCGAGCGCGGACAGACCGGCGCGACGATGCCGTATGTGCCACTGCACAGTGTCGGGTTGATCGAGTTCGAGCCGCCGATCTTCATGACCTCTTCGCCCACGCGGATCCGGGCGGGCATGGCGCTGTCGATCGACTCGCCGCTGTTTCACGGACCGTGGGGAGGCCTGCGGCTCGAGGACGGCTTCTCGATCGACGCCGCCGGCGCGGCGCGGCCGCGCTTTCACGACTACGAGGAGATCGTGCCGGTCCGGTTGTAGACGCCCGCCGCACGCGCGTTTTCACCTCCAAAAAAGAGCGCGCAGTTCACCGAAAAGCGCGCGCATTGGCGGGCCCAAAAACGTATGCGCGGACAAGCTTGACTTTCTCCCAACCGTTCCCGCAGAATGGCGCTCGACGGTCGGCGCGTGCCCGCCGTCGGGGATTCATGAAAGCGGAGGAGGGTCCGAGATGGGTGAGGAGCGGGACAACAGGCTCGCGCAGCGGGGGGATTCGGCGTTCGCGAGCGGCGTCGATCGTCGTACGCTGCTGAGGCGCGCGGGCGCGGCCGGCGTCGGCATCAGCCTCGCGCCGTGGATTGCGACGAGCAGCGCGTCAGCATCGGCGAGGGCTGTGAAGATCGGCTACGTGACGCCGCGCACGGGCGCGCTGGCTGACTTCGGCCAGTGCGACACCTACACGATTGCGCAGATGCAGAAGCTGTTCGCGAATGGGATCAAGGTGGGCGGCAGCACCCACCCGCTGGAGATCTATGCGCAGGACGCGCAGTCCAGCTCGGCCCGCGCCGGGATGGTCGCGCAGAACCTGATCACCGCCCACCAGATCGACCTGATGCTGGTCGAGGGCACGCCCGACATCACCAACCCGGTGTGCGATATCTGCGAGGCGGCGAGCGTGCCGTGCATCTCGTCGGTTGCGCCCTGGCAGGCCTGGTTCTTCGGCCGCAACGGCAACCCCAAGGTCCCATTCAAGTGGACCTACCACTTCTTCTGGGGACTCGGCGACATCATCAACGTGTTCCTCGACATCTGGAAGCAGGTCCCGAACAACAAGGTGGTCGGCGCGCTGTGGCCGAACGACGCGGACGGAAACGCCTGGGCCAGCCCGACGACGGGCTTCCCGCCGGCCGACAAGGCGGCGGGTTACAAGATCGTCGACCCGGGCCGCTACGCCGACGGGACGATGGATTTCTCGAGCCAGCTGAGCGAGTTCAAGTCCAACAACTGCGAGATCGTCACCGGCGTGCCGATCCCGCCGGACTTCACGACGTTCTGGCAGCAGGCGCTCCAGCAGGGCTTCAAGCCGAAGATCGCCTCGGTCGGGAAGGCGCTGCTGTTCCCGGCCGCCGTCGACGCCCTGGGAAGCCATGGCAACGGCATGTCCACCGAGCTGTGGTGGAGCCCCGGTCACCCTTACAAGTCGTCGCTGACCGGCCAGACCTGCGCGCAGCTCGCGGCAGCCTGGGAGGTCTCCAACGGCGAGTGGACGCAGCCGCTCGGCTTCACACATGCGATGTTCGAGATCGCGGCCAACGTTCTCAGCCGCACGAGCAACCTCGACTCCAACACCGACATCATCAACGCGATCAAGGCGACCAAGCTCGACACGATCGTCGGTCACATCGACTGGTCCAAGGGGCCCCTGCCAAATGTCGCGCTCACGCTGCTGGCGGGCGCGCAGTGGCGTCCTGGCACCAAGTACAAGTACGAGCTCGAGGTCGTCACGAGCAAGATGGTGCCGGGACTGAAGACGACGGCCTCGGTGATCCCGATCCCCTACAGCTAGGCGCGACAGCGGAGTGCGGGCTGAACCGACGGAGGCTGAGAACGGGATATCGGCGTTCGCGTATGACGCGCTGCCCGGCCGGGTCGTGTTCGGCCAGGGCAGCGCGCAGGCGCAGCTGCGCGCGGAGGTCGACCGCCTCGGCGCGCAGCGGATCCTGCTGATCGCGGCGCAGAGCGACCTCGCGATCGCGCAGAGCTGCGCCGAACCGGTGGCCGAGCGAATCGTCGCGACCTTCAGCGCCGTGCGCCCGCACGTCCCCGTCGAGGTCGCCGAGCAGGCACGCGCCCTGGCGCGCCAGAGCGACGCGGACCTGCTGCTCTGCGTCGGCGGAGGCTCGACCACCGGCACCGCCAAGGCGATCGCGCTCGAGCTCGGGTTGCCGATCCTCGCCGTCCCGACGACCTACGCCGGCTCGGAGATGACGCCGGTCTGGGGGATGACGCAGGCACAGCGAAAGACCACGGGCCGCTCGCTCAGCGTGCTGCCCGCGGTCGTGATCTATGACCCGCAGCTGACCGTGACGCTGCCGGCCGCGGTGACGGGCCCCAGCGCGATGAACGCGATCGCGCACTGCGTCGAGGCCCTGTACGTGCCCGCCGCGAACCCGGTCACGTCGATGCTGGCGACCGAGGGCATCCGGGCGCTCGCGAGGGGCGCGCCGGCGGCCGTCGCGCAGCCGGACGACATCGACGCGCGGAGCCTCACGCTCTACGGCGCCTACCTCGCCGGCTCGGCCTTCGCGGCGGTCGGGGGAGGCCTTCACCACAAGATCTGCCACGTGCTCGGCGGGGCGCTCGACCTGCCGCACGCCGAGACGCACAGCGTCGTGCTGCCCCACGTCGCCGCCTTCTTCACGCCGGCGCTCCCCGGCGTGATGGCGCGCGTGGCCGAAGCGCTCGGCGCGAACGCCGAACGCCCGACCGCAGATCACCCCGAGCCCGCCAACACCGCCGACGCCGCAACCGCTCTCTATGACCTCGGGCGCCGGCTCGGCGTGCCGCCGGCGCTGCGCGGCCTCGGCATGCGCGAGAGCGATCTCGAGCCGATGATCGCGCTCGTGCGCGACGCCACAGCCACCGCAGGCCACAACGACCATCCGCGCGCGGTCGACGAGGCGGCGATCCGCGAGATCCTGACCGCTGCCTTCGAGGGCCAGACGCCCGCCGCCCGCCGAGAAGAGGAGGTCACGACAGCGTGAGCACGCCGAATCAGCCGACCCGCAATCTCAGCGACGAGGCGCTCACCGCCGCCGTCCTGGCGAGCTTCGAGCACGCCGGCTCGCCGCGCTTCAAGCAGATCGCCCAGAGCCTCGTGCGCCACCTGCACGCCTTCGTCGCCGAGGTCGAGCCGACCGAGCAGGAGTGGGCGGCGGCGATCGACTTCCTGACGCGGACCGGCCAGATCAGCGACGATCGCCGCCAGGAGTTCATCCTGCTCTCAGATGTCCTCGGCGTCTCGATGCTGGTGATCGGCATCAACCATCGCGTGCCCGACGGCGCCACCGAGTCGACCGTGTTCGGCCCCTTCTTCGTCGCCGGCGCGCCGGAGGTCGAGAACGGCGGCGACATCGCCGCCGGAGCTCCGGGGATCCCGTGCCTGATGAGCGGCTCCGTCCGCTCGGTCGACGGCAGGCCGCTGGGCGGCGCGGTGATCGACGTCTGGCAGGCCGACGAGGCCGGCTTCTACGACGTCCAGTACGCCGGGTTGGAGCAGGCCCGCGGTCGCGCCCAGCTGCGGGCGCGCGAGGACGGCAGCTTCTCGTTCTGGTCGGTCCTGCCGACCGCCTACCCGATTCCCGACGACGGCCCCGTCGGCGAGCTGCTGGCGGCCGCCGGCCGCGGTCCGATGCGCCCGGCGCACGTGCACTTCATGGTCTCCGCCCCGGGCCACGCGACGCTGATCACCCACGTCTTCGTGGCGGGCGACGAGCACCTCGACAGCGACGCCGTGTTCGGCGTCAAGGCCTCGCTGATCGCGCCGTTCGAGCGCCACGAGGCCGGCGGGGCGCCAGACGGGCGTACGCTCGAGGAGCCCTTCTACACGCTGGACTACGACCTGGTGCTCGCCCCGGCGACCGGCGCGCAGGAGGCCGGGGCATGAGCGCGAGCATCGAGACCGACGTGTTGATCGTGGGGACCGGCCCGGCCGGCGGCTCGGCGGCGGTGATGCTCAGCACCTACGGCATCGCGAACGTCGTCGTCACGAAGTACGGCTGGACGGCCAACACGCCGCGCGCCCACATCACCAACCAGCGCGCGCTCGAGATCATGCGCGACCTCTCACTCCAGGAGCAGTGCGAGCGCGACGGGACGCCGAACGAGCTGATGGGCGACACGGTGTTCGCGACGAGCCTCGCGGGCGACGAGCTGGCCCGCCTGCACACCTGGGGGACCCACCCGCGCCGCCTTGCGGACTACACGCTGGCGAGCCCGTGCCTGCACATCGACCTGCCGCAGACCTACTTCGAGCCGATCCTCGTGCGCGCCGCCGCCGAGCGCGGCTCGCGGCTTCGCTTCAACACCGAGTTCCTCTCCTTCGAGCAGGACTCAGACGGGGTCACCGCGACCGTCCAGGATCGCCTCAGCGGCTCGACGTATGAGATCCGCGCGAAGTACCTGCTGGCGGGCGACGGCGGTCGCAGCGTGATCGCCGAGCAGCTCGGCCTGCCGTTCGGCGGCCAGGCCAACGTCGCCGGCAGCATGAACATCGTCTTCCGGGCGGACCTCTCACCGCTCGTCGCGCACCGTCCGAGCGTCCTGTACTGGATCATGTCGCCGGGCGCGCGGATGGGGGGGATCGGCATGGGCCTCGTGCGGATGGTGCGCCCCTGGTATGAGTGGCTGATCGTCTGGGGCTACGACATCGACGGCCCGGCGCCAGACGTCGATGAGGCGCGCGCGACCGAAATCGCCCACAAGCTGATCGGCACCGACGAGATCCCCGTCGAGATCGTCTCGACCTCGCTGTGGACCAACAACAGGCTTTGGGCGGAGCGCTACTCGGAGGGCCGCGTGTTCTGCATGGGCGACGCCGTCCACCGCCACCCGCCGTCGAACGGGCTGGGCTCCAACACATCGGTCGCCGACGCCTACAACATCGCCTGGAAGCTCGCGCACGTGCTGCGCGGCCACGCCGACCCCTCGCTGCTTCGCACCTACGACGACGAGCGCGTGCCGGTCGGCGAGCAGATCGTCAAGCGGGCGAACAAGAGCATCGAGGAGTTCGGACCGATCTTCGAGGCGCTCGGCCTGCTCGACGCGACCGACGATCCCGCGCAGATGGAGCGCAACATGGCGGCCCGCACGCAGGACACCCCGGCGGCGAAGGAGCAGCGCGCGAAGCTGCGCGCCGCGATCGAGCTGAAGAACTACGAGTTCAACGCCCACGGTGTCGAGCTCGGCCAGCGCTACCGCTCGGCCGCCGTCGCGACCGACGGGACGCCGGAGCCGCCCTACGAGCGCGACCCCGAGCTCTACTACCACGCCACCACCTGGCCAGGCGCGCGCCTGCCGCACTGCTGGCTCGAGTACGCCGGGCGGCGCGTCAGCACGCTCGACCTCGCCGGCAAGGGGCGCTTCGCGCTGCTGACCGGGATCGGCGGCGAGCCCTGGGTGGCGGCCGCGCGCGACTACGCCGAACAGACCGGGCTCGAGATCGCCACCTACGTGATCGGCCCCGGCCGCGAGGTGCTCGACACCTACGCCGACTGGTCGCGGTGCTCCGAAGTGGAGGAGGAGGGCTGCGTGCTGGTGCGCCCCGACGCGCATGTCGGCTGGCGCAGCCGGACGCTTCCGGGCGACCCCGCTGCGGCGCTGCGCGACGCGCTCGACCAGATCCTCGGCCGCCGCGCCACGGCCGCCTGAGCGCCGCCCCACCCCGACCCTACAATCACGCGATCGACGAGAAGCGACGACATGCGCAGCTCGCCGTCCTGGACGAGCTTCTGGAGCGGGTGCAGTCGACCAACTCCTTCCAGCGCGCCCGCCTGGGCGGCGCGCGGGTCAGGACGCTCGCCGACCTGCGCGCGCTGCCGTTCACGACCAAGGCCGAGCTGCTGGCGGACCAGGCGGCCGCGCCTCCCTACGGCACCAACCTGACCTTCGGCCTGGAGCAATACACCCACCTTCACCTGACGAGCGGCACCGTCGGTGAGCAGCTGCGCGTGCTCCAGACGGCGGAGGACTGGCAGGCGACCCGCCGCTGCTTCGCGCTCGTCCTGCGCGAGGCCGGGATCACGGCGGCCGACCGCGTCGCGCTGCCCTTCCCGTTCGGCGCCTACCTCCAGTTCTGGGGCGCCGCCGCGGGGGTCGAGGAGGTCGGCGCGCTGGCGCTGCCGCTCGGCGGCCTGGAGGGGCGCGAGCGCCTGCGCGCGATCGCGGAGTTCGAGGCGACCGCGATCGTCTGCACGCCGACCTACGCCCTCGGCCTGATCGACGTGGCGCTCGAGTGGGGCCTGGAGGACGCCTTCGACTCGGTCCGCGCGCTGATCTGCCAGGGCGAGCCGGGCGCCTCGATCCCGGCGGCGCGCGAGCGGATCGAGAACGCCTGGGGCGCCCGCGTGTTCGACCACGCCGGCTCGACCGAGGTCGGCGTGTTCTCCTACCCCTGCTCCGCGGGCGGCGGCCTGCACGTCAACGAGCGCGAGTTCCTCTGCGAGATCCTCGACCCCTCCGGCGGTCAGGAGGCGGCCGCCGGCAGCCAGGGCGAGCTGGTCCTGACCGCTCTCTCTCGCGTCGGCTTCCCGGCGATCCGCTTCCGCAGCGGCGACGTCGTCGACGTCGGCGGCCCCTGCCCGGCCGGCCACGACGACGTCTGGCTGCCCAACGGGATCGTCGGGCGCACCGACGACATGGTCGTGATCCGCGGCATGAACGTCTTCCCCTCGGCGATCGAGCAGACGCTGCGCGAGGCCGGCGCGCTCGGCGAGTACCGGATCCGCTTCTACACCGAGGCGACCGAGCGCGACGAGATCAGGGTGCTGGTCGAGGCGACCGACCCCGACCTCGTGCGGACCGTCGAGGAGCGCATCTTCGCCCGCCTCGCGCTGCGCGTCCGCGTCGTCCCGGTGATGCCCGGGGTGCTGGCCGCCGAGCGTCTGAAGGCGCGGCGCGTGGAGGACATGCGCAGCCGTTAGGTGTTGTTCGGGTCGGGGCATGCCCCGACCCCGCGGAACGGCGCATGCGCCGTTCCGGGGAATGGTGCATGCACCATTCCCGGGTTGGCTGCATGCAGCCAACCCCACCAACACCCCTAGAGCATCTCGAGCAGATCGCCGACGCCGTCCACCACGAGGTCCGGCCGGTGGGCCTCGGGCAGCCGTGCCGCCTGCGCGCGCGCCCCGATGCCGCTTCGCACGAGCACCGTCCACCCACCCGCCAGGCGCCCCAGCGCAACATCCATCGCGGCGTCATCGCCGATGAAGGCGACGCTGCGCGGCTCCAGCTCCAGCCGCTCGGCGACCGCGCGGACGGCCGCACGCGACGGTTTGCCGACGACGATCGGCCGCTGCCCGGCAGCCTTCGCGATCGCCGCCGCAGCCATCGCTCCGCGGCTGATGATCGGCCCGTCCAGGCCGGCGTAGGCGCGCACGTAGTTGGCGGTCAGGAACGCCGCGCCGGCGAGCACCGCGCGCGCCGCCGCCTCGAGCACGGTGAGCCCGACGTCGTCGACGTGAAGCGTCAGCACGACCTCGGCGCTCGCGGCGTCAGCCGGCTCCAGGACTTCGACGCCGCCTGCGGCGAAGCGCCGCCGCGCCGCCTGCGTGCCGAGCACCAGCACGCGCGCGTCACGGTAGCGGCGCTGGAGGTGCGCGAGCGCGGAGCAGCCGGCGCTCAGCACCTCCTGGTCCTCGAGGCCCAGCCCCGCTTCGCGCAGGCCCTTGGCGATCCGGCCCGGGTCGGCGTGGCTGGCGTTCGTGAAGACGACCAGCGGGCGGCCGGACGCGCGGATCGCGTCGATCAGCTCGGCCGCGCCCGGCAGCACCACCACGCCGTCGCGACCTCGCTGCACGAGCGTGCCGTCGAGGTCGAGCATGAAGCCGGCGGCGTCAGCGAGCGCCACGCCGCCACCGCAGCAGTTCCTCGCCGGTGCGCAGCTCGACCTCCGCCAGCGCCGGGCGCGCCTCCAGCTCGCGCAGCAGCCTCACGATCGGGGAGTGGCGACGGTCGCTCGCCGGCGGCGCAGGCTCGGCCGCCGGGGCTGCCGGCGCGCGCGCCGGCTCG
The DNA here is from genome assembly GCA_963709225.1 of uncultured Solirubrobacterales bacterium. Taxonomy (GTDB): domain Bacteria; phylum Actinomycetota; class Thermoleophilia; order Solirubrobacterales; family Solirubrobacteraceae; genus Palsa-513. The sequence goes on along the minus strand of CAVPVM010000002.1, from coordinate 770,875 downwards.
GACGCGGGGGCGCCGGCGAGCATCGCGTCGACCTGCTCGGCCGGCATCGTCAGGCGCAGCAACAGCTCCTCGTCGGCGATGCGGGGGCCGAATCGCTCGCGCGCCCCCTCCAGCGAGAGCGGCTCGACCTCGCGGAGCTCCTGCGCCCGCGGCTGCGACAGGATCCGCTCGAGCACGGCGGGGTCCGGCGGCGCGGCCGGCTCGCCGAACTGGCCGAGCACCATTCGCACCACCTCGTCGGGGACGTTCGCGTAGCGCTCCGGCGCGAGCAGGTTCATCACCGCCTGGGTCGCGACGAACTGCGACAGCGGCGTCACCATGATCGGGTAGCCGAGCTCGGCGCGGACCCGCGCGACCTCCTCGAGCGCCGCGTCGAAGAGGTCGCCGCGGCGCATCTCCTCGAGCTGGCGGCGCATCGTGGTGGCCATCCCGCCCGGCAGCTGGTGGCGGTAGTAGGCCGCGTCGTACTCCGGCATCTCCGCGCTCGGCAGGTCCTTGCGCGCCGCCAGCGCCGCGAAGTACTCGGAGGTCCGCGCCAGCGCCTGCTCGTCGACGGCGTGTGCGAACCCCTCCTCGGCCAGGTTGTGCAGCGTCATCTCCGCGGAGGGCTGCGAGCTGCCGCAGGCCAGCGGGCGCACCGCGGTGTGCACGGCGCGCGCGCCGGCCCTGACCGCCTCGAGGTAGACCAGTGGCGCAAGAGCGGTCGTGCAGTGCGAGTGCACCTCGACGGGCCGCTCGCCGGCGCCCTCGCAGAGCATCGTGACGACGCTGCGCGCCCGCTCGGGCACGAGCAGCCCGCCCGGGTCCTTCAGGTAGAAGCGGTCGGCGTCGGCGCAGGCGCTCAGCGCGGCGATCCGCGCGGCGAAGTGCGCGTCGTCGTGGACCGGGCTGACCGAGTAGGTCAGCGCCAGCACGATCTCCTCAGCGCCGGCGCGCCGCGCAGTCGCCGCCAGCGCGTGCAGCGCCGCGACGTCGTTGCTGGGGTGCATGATCTGGAAGCGCCGCACCCCGTTGCGCACGACCGTCGCGAACGCCAGCTCGAGCACGTCCTCGCCGGCCGGCGTCCAGGAGATGAACCGCGTGCCGGTCGTCAGGAAGGTGAGCGGCGTGTTCGGCATCGCCGCCGCCGCGAGACGCAGTCGCTCCCAGGGGTCCTCGCGGTGGTAGCGGACCGACACCGCCATGTGCGTGCTGCTCGTGAAGTCCAGCGCGTGGTAGCCGACGGCGTCGATCTGCGGCGCGATCGCGAGCACATCGGCGGTCGTCATCCCGGTGGCGCTCCAGAGGCTCTGGTTGCCGTCGCGAACCGTCGTGTCGATCAGCTCGATCGTTGGCGCGGTGCTCATGCCAGGAGCTCCTCGAGCCAGGTCGTGGTGATGTCGCCGGCGCCGAAGCGGGGGGCGGCGACGATCCGCGCGAGCAGCTCGCGGTTGGTTGCGACGCCCTCCACCTCCAGCGCGCCGAGCGCCTCGCGGAGCGTTGCCAGGGCGCCCTCGCGGTCGGTTGAGTGGGCGATCAGCTTCGCCATCAGCGAGTCGTAGTAGGGCGGGATCAGCGTGCCGTCGCGGCAGTGGGTGTCGATCCGAAGGCCCGGCAGCGTTGGTGCGGCGAAGCGCGTCACGCGCCCGGGGCTCGGCATGAAGTCGCGCGCGGGATCCTCGGCGACCAGCCGGCACTCGATCGCGTGGCCGTCGAAGGAGACCTCGTGCTGGTGCAGCGGCAGCGGCTCGCCATCGGCGATCGCGAGCTGCAGCGCGACGAGGTCCAGTCCGCAGACCGCCTCGGTGACCGGGTGCTCGACCTGGATGCGGCAGTTGCACTCGAGGAAGTGGAAGCTCGAGGCGGCGATGTCGACGACGAACTCGACGGTGCCGATGTTGCGGTAGCCGATCGCGGCGGCGAACGCGACCCCGGCGTCCAGCAGCTGCTCGCGCAGGCCGGAGTCAAGTCGGGGCGCCGGCGCCTCCTCGACGAGCTTCTGGTAGCGGCGCTGCGTCGAGCAGTCGCGCTCGCCGAGGTGGATCACCGCGCCGTGGTCATCGGCCGCGATCTGGACCTCGATGTGGCGAGCGGCGACGATCAGGCGCTCGATGTAGAGCCGTTCGTCGCCGAACGCCGCACCCGCCTCGGCGCGCGCGAGCGCGTGGCCGCGTCGCAGCGCTTCGAGGTCGCCGGCGAGCTTGATGCCGCGCCCGCCGCCGCCGCCGGCCGCCTTCAGCAGCAGCGGGTAGCCGTGCTCGGCGGCGAACTGCTCGGCTTCCTTGAGCGTTGCCACCTCGCGCCCGGGGACGATCGGCAGGCCGGCGCGGGTCGCGACCTCGCGCGCCGCAAGCTTGTCGCCGGCCGTCGCGATCACCGCGGCCGGCGGCCCGACGAAGCGCAGCTCGTGCTCGGCCGCCGCCGCGGCGAGCGCCGGGCTCTCGGCGAGGAAGCCGTAGCCGGGGTGGATCGCGTCGCAGCCGGTGCCGCGCGCCGCCTCGATGATCGTCCCGACCCGCAGGTAGCTCTCCGAGGCGTGCGGGCCGCCGAGCACCACCGCGCGGTCGGCCAGCTCGGCGGCGAGCGAATCGCGGTCCACGCTCGAGACCCCGACCACGCTCTCGATCCCCAGCTCGCGGCACGTGCGCAGGATCCGCACCGCGATCTCGCCGCGGTTGGCGATGAAGAGCCTGGCGGTCCTCATTCGCGCTCGAGCGCGACACGGAAGATGGGCTGCCCGAACTCGACGAGCTCGCCGCTCGCGGCCAGGATCTCGACGATCGTCCCGGACACGCCGGCCTGGATGTGGTTCATCAGCTTCATCACCTCGATCAGGCAGACGACCGTGTCGGGCTCGACGTGGTCGCCGAGCTCGACGAACGGGGGGTGCGCCGGCGATTCCGTGCGGTAGAACGTGCCGAGCATCGGCGCCTCGATCTCGGAGCTCGCCGCGGATGGCGGCGGTGGGGCCGGCGGCGCGGGCGCCGCGTCGCGTGGCGAAGGTGGCGGTTTGGGGGACGCGGACGGGCGAGCGCGAGCGCCTCCGCGTGTCACGCGCAGCGAGAAGGACGGTGTCTCGATCTCCAGCTCGTCGAGCTGGGAGGAGTCGATGATCCTCAGGATCTCGCTGACGTCCTCGTCGCTTAGCGCCAAGCTCAACCCCTCTGTGGCGGAACTCCGAAGGTGCCGAGCACCAGTGACATCGCGTCCAGGCCGGCCCGGTCGGCGACCGCCTCCGATCCTGCCTTCGCCGTCGCCGTGACCGGTCGCGACTGGAGCACGAAGAGGTTGTCGGGGAAGCTGCCGGTGCGCGCGATCGCCCACTCGACGTCCTGGCGCGAGCCGAAGTGGCGCTCGATCAGCCGCGCCGTCGCGACCAGACCGCGCAGGCGCTCCTCGTCGAGGCAGGGCGCGCGTGCGGCGCGCCTGCTCGACCGCCACGCGGTGCGTTCCACGGCCGCCGGGGTCAGGCACGTACTCGACATGCTTGTCGGCGATCGTGCTGCGCAGCAGCTCGCGGCTGACCTTCGAGATCAGGAAGTCATCGGGTGTCACCTCGCCGCCGACGACCCCCAGCCCGAGCCCCCAGCTGGCGTTGATCGCGACCACGCTGGGGTCGCCGGTCAGCGGGCTGCACGTGAACATCACGCCGGAGACCTCGGCGTCGACCATCGCCTGCACGGCGACGCCCATCGCCGGCGGCTGCGCGTCGGCGGATCCCATCCGCGCCCGGTAGGCGATCGCGGGGGGGCTGTAGAGCGAGATCCAGCAGCCTCTGATCGCTTCGCAGACGCCGTCGGTGCCGCGCACCCAGAGGTAGGTCTCCTGCTGGCCGGCGAAGGTCGCCTCGGCGGAATCCTCGCCGCGCGCCGACGAGCGCACCGCGACCGGCGGCTGGCGCTTCTCGGAGGCGGCTGCCAGCGCGCCGTAGTGGCGCTCGACCTCGGCCGCGACCGCCTCCGGGACCGGAGTGCGGCGCATCTGGAGCGCGATCTCGGCGCAGGCGGCCTCGACGGCGGCGAGATCCTGCGGGTCGAGTCCGCGAAGCCTCGCGTCGATGCGCTCGCCGAGCCCGTCGAGCGCAAGGAATGCCTCGAACGCGGCGGTCGAGACGGCGAACCCGGGCGGCACCGGGATCCCGCCCGCGATCAGCTCGCCGAGGCTCGCGCTCTTGCCGCCGAAGCTGTCCTCGTCCTTCGCCCGCAGTTCCGCGAGCGTGCGCGACAGCTGCGTCACGGTGCGGGAGCCTCGTCGTCGAGCAGCGTGACCACGCCGTTGGAGCCGTCTACGCGCAGGCGCTGTCCCGACCGGATCTCGGCGGTCGCGCGCCCTGTTCCGACCACGGCGGGGAGTCCGTATTCGCGGCAGACGATCGCGGCGTGGGACATGATGCCCCCGATATCCGTGACGGCGGCGCGGATCTTTGGGAAGATCGGCGCCCAGGCGGGCGAGGTCACGGTCGAGACCAGGATCTCGCCGGCTTGGACATCGGCGATCTCGTGCACGTCGCGCACGACCCGCGCGATGCCCTCGGCGACTCCCGGCGAGGCGGCGGCGCCGGTCAGCGTGCGCCCGTCGCCGCTCATCGCGCTGGCCCAGCTCCGCAGCCGCTCCGGCGTGATCCCCCAGAGCATCACCGAGATCGGGTCGTTGATCGCCTCGGTCGGCATCGTCCCCATGGCCGGCGGCGGGGTCCAGTGCTTCAGGCGCTCGAGCAGCTCACGCCGGCGCTCCACGATCGGCGGCCAATGGTGGGGGCCGCGGGCGGGCCCGCCGTGCGCCCAGGTCAAACAGAGCTCCTCGAGCGCCTCACCGACCTCGTGGCGCGAGAGCTGGAAGACGTCCTCGGCGTCGGCGAGGAAGCCATGCGTCGCGAGCAGCGCGCCGAATTCGCGGATCTTGTTGAAGAAGCGCGACTGGAACCAGTACTCGCAGAAGAACTTGTGCTCCTCGACGTAGGGGAAGACTGTTCGCGACAGCCCGAGCAGCTCGTCGAAGGTCGCGCGCGCCTGCTCGTCGAGCAGCGCGCCGTACTCCTCCGCCAGGCGGTTGCGCTCGGCGGCCAGCTGCTCGGTCGGGCGCTCGGTGTCGCGGCCCTCGGCCAGCGCGTCGATGTGCCCGCGGATCGCCGAGAAGGGGATCGAGGGGTCGTCGAGCCAGGAGCGGTGGTGGTGGTAGAAGCCGTCTCCGGAGCCCATGTTGAACCAGGGGTCCTTCACCGCCTCGAGCGCCTCCAGCCAGCCGCGCCCCGCCTCGCTGCGGCCGAGCTCCTCGACGATCTCGGCCGGCGAGCGCCCGTTCGAGAAGCTCGCGTCGACGCCGGCCTCGCGCGCCAGGCGCGCCAGGTTGCGAAGCTCGGTGTCGGGCCGAAACAGCAGCACGTCGATGCCCGAGACCATCTGGGCGATGTGCTGGTCGGGGATCTCGGGCAGCGCGCTCTTGCAGAAGTCCGAGAAGGTGAGGTAGGCGCCGTAGCCGAGCAGCAGGAACTCGAAGTGGTGCTGCCACATCTGCTCGTGCATCCGCAGCGCGCGGTTGTAGGCGTCGAGCACGCGGACGAACCCGGTGTCACGATCCTCGAAGGCGACGGCGTCGTCCTCGTAGGTGTCGAGCGTCGGCACCTCGAGCGCGCTGATCTCGGCGATCAGCGCCGACATCTTCTCGCGCCAGCGGCCGTAGAGCTCATCCCAGTTGCCGAAGTAGTAGCCGGCTCGCTTGCCGAAGTAGGCCGCGCGCTCGGCGATCAGCTGCGGATCGGTGACGGCGTTGGGGGTGATGAAGACGTAGCCGTTGACGATGCGGTAGTCGATGCCCATGGCCGGCGGAATCGCGAAGACCCGGTTCTGCCAGTTGGCGAGCGCGTAGTAGGGGCCGTCGATCGCGACGACGTCAAACGCCGGCATCGGCTCGGGAAAGTGCATCGAGTTCCAGAACCACAGTCGCCCCTCGTCGGCCTCTCGGCGATCCTCGCCGAGCAGTGCGTAATAGGGATACATCTCCTGCCAGCCCTCGCAGCCCTCAGGGGTCGCGATCGACAGCGGGCTCGGGAAGGCTGACGTCTCGGTGGTGCTCAAGGTCCCACTCTCCTGGTTGCTCTCTGGGTCGTCCACTTTTGGGGGCGGTCCGCTAGACGTAGTTGGCGACCGGCTCGGACTGCGGCGTGCGGCCCGCCGGTGGGCCGACCGTCTCGAGCAGGTCGTTTAGGTAGCGAAGGTGGACGCGCATCGCCCGCTCGGCCAGGACCGGCTTGCGCTGTTCGATCGCGGCGATGATCTCGCGGTGCTGCTCGCGCGCCACGGCCTCGACGATGGCCGGCGCGATCAGGTCCTTCAGGCGCGGCTGGAGCACCTCCGAGCACCAGGCGCTGAGCGCCGAGGCGACGCGGTTGCCGGCCGCCTCCGCGATCGTCTGGTGAAAGCGGACGTCGGCCTCGCGCTGGACGAGGTCGTCGTCGGGCCTCGCGGCGGCGTACTCGACCGAGCGCCACAGCTCGGCGATCATCTCGGCGCCGGCGTGCTCGGCCGCGAGACCGGCGAGCGGCACCTCGAGCAGCAGCCGCACCTCGGTCAGCTCGGGCAGCGATGTCGTGTCCGTCGCAAGCATGCTGCCGATCGCCTCGCTGACCGTTCGCGCCAGGCTGCGGTCCGGGCTGCGTGCCACGAACACGCCGCCACCCGGTCCGCGGGCGGCTCGCAGGAGGTTTGCGCGGACGAGCAGCCGCACCGCCTCGCGCACCGCGGGACGGCTGACGCCCAGCTCGTGCGCGAGCTCGGCCTCGGTGCCGACGCGGTCGCCGGGAACCAGCGCGCGCGTGGCGATCGCCTGCTGAAGTAGCTGCGACACGCGGTCGCTGGAGGGCGTTACTGGCATCGGTGGCCTTGAAAGAGCGATCTTCTGCTCAAGAATCCCGGTATCCTAGCGCGACGGCCGAGCCGCGGGGCGCGCATGTTTCGCGAGTGCGCCCGCGACACGTTTCAGGCGTCGCGGCGGAAAGATCGCGCTTTTCCGTTACTTCTTGACTTGCCCGTGGAGCCGCTCTAGCATCAGACTCCGGGCGCCTGAGGGGGCGCGTGATCAAGAGGCAGAGGAGACTCGATGTCCGATAAGACGACGAAGGATTCAGGCGGCCTGAAGCGCTCAGACTTCCTCAAGCGCGGCGGCGCCGCGATCGGAGGAGTGGTGCTGGGCGGTGCCGCGGCACAGCCGGCATGGGCGTCACGCGGCCGCGTCGCCGGTGCGCACGCGGCGGCATCGACGATCACGATCGGCTACGTGAGCCCGCTGACCGGCGCCGACTCCGGTTTCGGCGAGCCCGACCCCTACGTCATCAGCCTCGCCAAGAAGGCCTTCGGCAAGGGCCTGAAGATCGGCGGCACGACCTACACCGTTGACATCGTGCAGAAGGACGCGCAGTCCGTCCCCGCGACCTCGGCGCAGGTGGCCCAGGAGCTGATCAACTCGAACGTCGACCTGCTGCTGACCACCTCGACGCCGGAGGTCGTCGTGCCGGTCTCGAGCGCCGCGGAGGCGGCCGGCGTGCCCTGCGTCTCGACCGTCGTGCCGTGGGAGGCCTGGTGGCTCTCGCTCGGCGGGACGCTCACCGCGATGGGCGTGCCGAACTCGGCCGCCCTCAAGTGGGTCTACCACTTCAGCTTCGGCGTGCCCGACTTCGCCGCCTCCTACCTCAGCCTCTGGAAGGAGGTGCCCAACAACAAGAAGGTCGCCGTGATGTGGCCCAACGACGCGGACGGCAACGCGATCCGCGGGGCGCTGGGACCGGTGCTCACAGCGGCGGGCTACACGATCGTCGATCCGGGCGCCTACCAGGACGGCACGATGGACTACACCTCGCAGATCACGATGTTCAAGGACGAGAACTGCGAGGTCTTCAACACCTTCCCGATCCCGCCGGACTTCACGACGTTCTGGCGTCAGGCGGCCCAGCAGGGCCTGACCAAGCAGATCAAGATCGCCCAGATCGCCAAGACGGGGCTGTTCGCCTCGCAGGTCGACGCGGTCGGATCGCTCGGCTACAACCTCGCCAGCGGCGAGTACTGGGGGCCGACCTGGCCCTACAAGTCCTCGCTGACGGGGATCACCAGCGCGGAGCTCGGGTCCGGCTACACCAAGGCGACCAACCGCTACCCCAACCAGCAGCTCGGCGCGAGCCTGGCGCTGTGGGATGTCGCCGCCGCCGCTCTGAAGGCCAGCGGCAACCCCAAGGACAAGGCCGCCGTCGCCAGCGCGCTGTCGAAGCTGAGCGTGCAGACGCCGGTCGGCACCGTCGACTGGGGCGCGACCGGAGCGAAGAACCCGTGCTCCAACATCGTCGCCACGCCGATCATCGGCAACCAGTGGCGAAAGGCGCCGAAGGGCAGCAAGTTCAACCTCGAGCTGATCGTCTGCGACCACGCCGACGACCCGAAGGTGCCGGTCGCCAGCAAGCTGATTCCCTACAGCTAGAGACGTTCAGAATAGCCGGGCATGGGACCGCAGCCGATGCTCGCAGCCGTCGAGATCCGCAAGCAGTTCGGCGCGCTTGCGGCGCTCGACGGCGTTGACTTCACGGTCAGCGCCGGCGAGGCCGTCGGCATCGTCGGGCCAAACGGCGCCGGCAAGACGACGCTGCTCAACGTCCTTGCGGGGACCGTCTCGCCGACGGGCGGAACGATCGCCTTCCAGGGCAGCGACGTGACCCGAAGCGGGGCCAGCCGGCGCTCGCGCCTGGGCATCGCCCGTGCCCACCAGGTGCCCCGGCCGTTCGGTGGCATGACCGTGTTCGAGAACTGTTTCGTCGCCGCCACGACAGGCGGCGGCCTGCGGCGGCGGGCCGCCTACGAGCGCTGCCTGGAGGTGCTCGAGCTCTCCGGGCTGACGGACGTCGGCAACCGCCGCGCCGAGACGCTCGGCCTGCTCGGCCGCAAGCGGCTCGAGCTCGCCCGGGCGCTCGCGACGAATCCGGTCCTGCTGCTGCTGGATGAGATCGGCGCCGGGCTGACCGACGCCGAGGCGGTCGAGCTGGTCGCGATGATCCGCGCGCTGAACGCCGCGGGCATCGCGATCGTCTGGATCGAGCACATCGTCCACGTGCTGATCCAGGGAATCGAGCGGCTCGTCTGCATGGACACCGGTCGGGTGATCGCCGACGGCGAGCCATCCGCCGTCATGCGCGACGCGCGCGTCATCGACGCCTACCTCGGAGGAGCGGCCGCGTGAGCCTGCTGACGCTCGACCATCTGACGCTGCGCCACGGCCTGCTCGAGGCGGTCCGCGACTTCTCCCTCGGCATCGCCGAGGGGGAGACCGTGGCGCTGGTCGGCGCCAACGGCGCCGGCAAGACGACGCTTCTGCGTGCGATCGCCGGCGCCCACCGGCCGAGCGCGGGCGCGATCGGCTTCGACGGCGCCGACATCACCCGCGTCCCCGCCTACCGCCGCGTGCAGATGGGGATCGCGCTGGTCCCCGAGGGTCGGCGGCTCTTCCCGGCGCTCACGGTCGAGGAGAACCTGCGGGTCGCCACGCAGCGCAAACGGCCCGGCCGCTGGACGGTCGAGACCGTGATCGAGGCCTTCCCGATGCTCGCGCGGCTGCGCAACCAGCGAGCCTCGACGCTGTCCGGAGGCGAGCAGCAGGCGGCCGCGATCGGGCGCGCGCTGATAACCAACCCGCGCCTGCTGCTGCTCGACGAGGTCTCGCTCGGCCTCGCGCCGCTGGCCGTCGAGGATGTCTACCGCTCGCTCGCGAACGTGATCGCCGAGGGCGCCACGCTGATCCTCGTCGAACAGGATCTGACTCGGGCCGCCGCCGTCGCCGATCGCGTCGTCTGCATGCTCGAGGGCCGCCTGGTGCTCGAGGGCGCCGGTAGCGAGCTGAGCCGCGAGCAGATCACGGAGGCCTACTTCGGCCTGCGGCGGCCCCAGGAGGTGGACGCGTGACCTGGGTCAACGACGTCATCCAGGGGATCATGCTCGGCGGCTTCTACGGCATGCTCGCCTGCGGCCTGGCGCTGATGTTCGGCCTGATGCGGATCATCAACCTCGCCCACGGCGACATCGCGGTGCTCGGCGCCTACCTGATCTATCTCCTGCTCGAGCACTGGAACACCTCGCCGTTCGTCGCGATCCTCCCGGTGCTGCCGGTGATGCTGCTGCTCGGCTACCTGCTCCAGCGGCTGTTGCTGGAGCGCAGCCTGCGGTCCGGGCTGCTGGTGCCGCTGCTGACCACCTTCGGGCTCTCGATCGTGATCCAGAACCTGCTGCAGCAGGGCTTCTCGCCCGACGTGCGCTCGCTGGGCGCGCAGGCCGGATCGGTTGCGACCGCGAGCTGGCAGATCACCAGCCAGCTGTCGATTCCGGCGATCGGAGTGCTGACGCTCGGCGTCGCGGTGATCATCTTCGGCGGCCTGCAGCTGTTCCTCTCGCGCACGCAGCCCGGCCGCCAGATGCGCGCCACAGCGCAGGACCCAGACACCGCGGAGCTGGTCGGCATCAACTCGAAGGCGGTCTACGCGCGGGCCACCGCGATCGCCGTGGCGATCGCCGCGATCGGCGGCATGTTCCTGGCGATCCGCTCCGACTTCTATCCCTACTCCGGTCCGACCTACCTGATCTTCGCCTTCGAGGCCGTGGTCATCGGTGGTCTCGGCGGCTCGCTCTGGGCCACCCTGTTGGGCGGCATCGTGCTGGGCGTCGCACAGACGATCGGCGGGCAGATCAATCCCGAGTACCCCGTGCTCGCCGGGCACCTCGTCTTCCTGCTGGTCCTGCTCTCGCCTCGCGGCGGCCTTGTGAACCTGCGCCGGGTGACGGCGTGAGCGCGCAGCCGCTGGTGCCCGGGGTGACGGTGCGCAGCACGATCCGACGCTGGACACGGCTCTCCACCGGCTTCACGAGCGGTCTGGGCGTGCTCATGGTGGCGCTGATCTTCGTCCCCGTCGCCCTGGGGGCCAACAGCGTCCAGGACATCACGACGCTCCTGACCTACGTTCTGATGGCCGTCATGTGGAATGCGCTGGCCGGCTACGGCGGGCTCGTCTCGATCGGCCAGCAGGCCTACATCGGGCTCGGCGCCTACGCGACCGTCTGGCTGGCGCTGAAGGGCGTCAACCCCTACCTGGGCATGCTGCTGGCAACGGCGTTCTGCGCCGCGGTGGCGGTCCCGCTGTCGTTTTTGATGCTGCGCTTCCGCGGCGCGCAGTTCGCGATCGGCACCTGGGTCGTCGCCGAGGCGCTGGCGATCTGGGTCTCGCTCGACAACGCGCTCGGCGCGGGCACCGGAACCTCGCTCAACCAGCTTGACTCCTATTCGCCGTCCTCACGTGAGCACTACACCTACTGGATCACGCTCGGCTTCACCGCCTTCTTCATCGTCGCGCTGTTCGTGCTGCTGCGCAGCAGGCTCGGTTCGTCGCTGCAGGCGATCCGCGACGACGAGGACGCGGCGGCCTCGGTGGGCGTTCGCGTGGTCGCGGGCAAGCGGATCCTCTTCCTGCTGGCGGCCGCCGGCGCCGGCGCCGCTGGCGCGATGACGCTCGCGAACACGCTCTTCATCGAGCCCACGGCGATCTTCAGCGTCAACTACACGGCCTTCATGATCTTCATGGTGCTGGTCGGCGGCCTGGGCACCTTCGAGGGCCCGATCATCGGCGCGATCGTCTTCTACTTCATGCAGAACAAGCTCGGCAACGACGGTGTCTGGTACCTCGTCGTGCTCGGCGGCGCCGCGATGGCGTTCGCGCTGTTTCTGCCGCGCGGGATCTGGGGCACGCTCGAGGAGCGCACCGGGCTGCGGTTCATGCCGCTCGGCTACCGAGTCGGCAGAGCCGGCGCCGGGGGAGCCGAGCCCGAGGAGCCGGCGTGAGGATCACGGCTGCCGTGACCGAGACGGCGGGCGGGCCGTTCGTGCTCGGCGAGCTGGAGCTCGGCGAGCTGCGCGCGGACGAGGTGCTCGTCGCGGTCGCCGCCGCGGGCATCTGCCACACCGATCTGATCTGCCGGGACCAGTGGATTCCGGTTCCGCTGCCCGCCGTGCTCGGCCACGAGGGGGCCGGGATCGTCCGCGCCGTGGGCGCCGGCGTGACGCGGGTCGCCGTCGGCGAGCGCGTCGGCCTCAGCTTCGACTCGTGCGGTGCGTGCCCGTGCTGCCTACGCGCCAAGCCGTCCTACTGCCACAACTTCTTCGCGCACAACTTCGCCGCCTCGCGTCCGGCCGACGAGAGCAGCGTGCTCTCGCGCGGCGGGGAATACATCGGCGGCCACTTCTTCGGCCAGTCGAGCTTCGCGACGGCCTCGGTGGCGCGCGAGCGAAACATCGTCGGCATCTCGAGCCACATTCCGCTTGATCTGGTCGCTCCCTTCGGCTGCGGCATCCAGACAGGCGCCGGCGCGGTGCTCAACACACTCGCCGTGCCGCCCGGCGCGAGCCTGGCCGTGTTCGGCACCGGCGCCGTCGGCATCGCGGCGGTGCTCGCCGCCGTGATCGCCGGCGCCTCGATGATCATCGGCGTCGATCTCGTTCCCGCACGGCTCGAACTGGCGGCCGAGCTCGGCGCGACCCACACGATCGACGCCGGCGGTCTGGACGCGGTCGAGGAGATCCTGCGGCTCACGGGCGCCGGCGTCGACTTCGCGCTCGAGACGACCGGCGTGCCGGCCGTCCTGCGAAGCGCGGTCGACTGCCTCGCCCCCCTGGGCACGGCGTGCGTGATCGGTGCGCCGGCACACGGCGCCGAGGTCTCGCTCGACGTCAACACCGTGCTCACCGGCGGCCGCACGGTGCGGGGCGTCGTCGAGGGCGACAGCGTCCCGCAGCTGTTCGTCCCCGCGCTGATCCGCTACTGGGAGCAGGGCCGCTTCCCGGTCGAGCGCCTGATCACCCACTACGACTTTGACGCGATCGAGCAGGCGGCCGCCGATGCCGCGGCCGGTCGCGCGATCAAGCCGGTGCTGCGGATCGGCTCGGCCGGAGCGGGGTCGTGAGCGCGCGCGGCGGGCGGCGGCGATGACCGCGCAGCGTGTCCGCACGCAGGTCGCGATCGTCGGCGCCGGGCCGGCCGGGCTGACGCTAGCCTGCCTGCTCCACAACGCCGGGATCGAGTCGGTCGTGCTCGAGAACCGCAGCCGCCGCTACGTCGAGGAGCGAATCCGGGCCGGCGTGCTCGAGCAGGGCACCGTCGAGGTTCTCGAGGCGGCCGGCGTCGGCGCGCGCATGCACCGCGAGGGGATCGTCCACCACGGCATCTACCTCCAGTTCGACGGCGAGCGCCACCGCATCCCGCTGAGCGATCTCGCGGACGGGCGCAGCATCGTCATCTACGGCCAGACCGAGGTCGTGAAGGACCTGATCGAGTCGCGGCTCGAGGCCGGGCTCGAGCTGCGCTTCGGCGTCAGCGACGTCAGCGTCCACGAGATCGAAAGCGAGCGGCCGCACGTTCGCTTCACCCATGAGCAGCGCCACGTCGAGCTCGAATGCGACGCCATCGTCGGCGCTGACGGATTCCACGGCGTCTGCCGGCCCGCCATCGCGGAGCGCCTGCGCGTGTTCTCGCGCGAGTACCCCTTTGCCTGGCTCGGGATCCTTTCCGACGCGCCGCCGTCGGTTGACGAGCTCGTCTACGCCCACCACGAGCGCGGGTTCGCTCTGCTGAGCCTGCGCTCGTCGGAGCGCACCCGCCTCTATCTCCAGGTCGCCGCCGACGAGCGGCTCGAGGCGTGGCCGGACGAGCGGATCTGGGAGGAGCTTCGGCGGCGCGTCTCGCTGGACGGCTGGACGCTGGTCGAAGGCGAGGTGCTCGAGAAGGGAATCACTCCGATGCGCAGCTTCGTTGCCGAGCCGATGCAGCACGGCCGGCTGTTTCTCGCCGGCGATTCGGCCCACATCGTGCCGCCGACCGGCGCGAAGGGGCTCAACCTCGCGGTCTCCGACGTGGCCGTGCTCGCGGACGCGCTGATCGAGAGCTATCGGAGCGGCGATCGCTCCGCACTTGCCGCCTACTCGCAGACCTGCCTGCGCCGCGTCTGGCGTGCCGAGCACTTCTCCTACTGGATGACGACGATGCTCCATCGATTGGGCGACGACCCGTTCGACACCCAGCTGCAGCGCTCGCAGCTGCGCTACATCGTCTCCTCGGAGGCCGCCGCGCGAACGCTGGCCGAGAACTACGTCGGGCTCCCGGTGGCGCACCGCGCGGTCACCGCGCGCTGACCGGGAGGCGGCCCGGTTCTAAGCCTCGCCGCCCCGTTCGGTCGTCCGCGGCGCATAGCGGTGATGGAGCATCAGCGCGTTGCCGTCAGGATCGGCGAAGAACGCCATGTGGCACACGCCCGTGTCGAAGCCGCCCAGAAACGCCACGCCCCTCTGCTCGAGTGAGGCGCGCGCCTGCCCGACGTCGTCGACGTGCAGCGCGATCGCGTTGCGGGCGACGTTGTGGGGGAGACCCATCGCCTCGGCGTTCATCACGTTCAAAGTCAGGTTGCCGGTCTCGAACTCGGCGAAGTTGCGCTCCGGCATGTAGGCCGAACGCCTCAACCCGAGTGTCGTTCCGTAGAACTCGACGGCCGCTTCCAGGTCGCGCGTCGGTAGCGAGACGAAGTCGACTCCACCGACGAGGGAAGTGCTCATCAAGATGCTCCTTTCGATCGGGTGCGCCGAGCGTAGCGCTGGTCAGGCCGCCGTGCCGAGCGCCGGTTTCCCGCGCAGTTCGCGCACGCGGCCGGCCAGCCAGCGCAGCGTCGCCACCGCGCCAACGGCCCCGAACAGGAAGACGAACGGCATGAAGCGCACGTTGTCGCGTGGTGTGATCGCGAAGAACGTGTTGAGCAACGCGGCAGCGAGCAGCCCGAGGACCGGCACCACGAACGCCCACCGTCGTCGCAGCAGCACGAGGCCGAGCAGCATGCCGAGCCACGCGATCGCCGAATAGAGCTGGTGCTGGAAGACGCTGGTCGTGCGCGCGAGCCCGCCGCCGCCGGTCGAGTTGCCGCCGCTCCAGGGAAGCGACCACATGTTCCAGGCCTTGTTCCAGAGCATGTGGACGAACCTCAGCGGCTCGTGGGTGAGGTAATGGCCGAGATCGCTGAATGCGGCGGCCTCGGCCGCGCCGTTGGTGGACTTCCCAGGGTGCTCCGCCTGGATCATCGCGAACAGCCCCTGCGCGTCGCCCGGCGGCAGGTGGCAGTAGTTGCGCGGCAGCGACAGCGCCGCCATCTGCTGGCGGCTCAGGTGCCTTCGGTTGAAATAGGAGCAGACCTCCTTGGAGGTCACGCTCACGTCGATGAACTGGTTTCCCCCGCCCGGCAGGTAGGTCCCGAGGAACAGCGCATGCGGTCCCGCGTCGACGATCGGCGTGAAGGAGTGCTCTTCGAGTGAGGCATAGATGACGAAGGGGGTGACGGTGGCCAGCGCGGCCACGCCGTAAACCAGCGCGCGGCCGAGCGCCGCGCGGCGGTTGGGCCAGCCGTTGACGAACAGACCGATGACGATCACGCCGACGATCACCGCGAAGTCCTCGCGCACCAGGCCGGCGGCGCCGGCGACGATTCCGGCCAGGATCAGCGCATGCAGGTCTCGTTTGCGAGCCCAGCAGATCGCGCCGATCATCGCGATCAGGGCAAGGCCGCCAAGCGGCTCGCTCAGGTAGGTGCGCGTGATGTCGATCAGCGGCTCATAGGTGGCCATCAGCACCACCGCGAGCAGGGCCGCCCACGGGCCGGCGAGGAGCCAGGCGAGCAGCGCGACGAGCATCAGCGTCGCAATTTCGACCAACAGCTGCGAGTACTGGGCGACGCCATGGGCGTGCGTGACGATCGAGACCGTCGAGTAGCCGCGCAGGAGCGCCGCAGCCGCAAACATCAGCGACGTTCCCGGCGCCCACTTGAAGGTCACGAAGCGGCGGTCCTCGAGGATCCGATCGGCGTTCAGGACGTAGGCGTTCTCGTCCGTCGAGATGCGGTCGTTGCCGCCGATCACGTCCGCGCGGAGCACAGCCCCGGCGATGATCACGACCGCGATCAGCGCGAGCAGGACGCGGTCGATCCGGCGCGGAAACCAGCGCGCGAACAGCGCCGCCCGGTTTTCACGGGCGCCCAGCATGCGCAGTCGTTGCCCGAGCGGTGGTTTCACGGATCGCGGCCCGACGTGGGACCGGCCTGGCGGCGCGCGCACGCCGCGGCCGGCGCCCAGCGGACGCGCGGATGCTAGTCGGTCGACCGGCGCGGCCGTCGCCGCGGCTCGACCGGGCGTCGTCCGTCGCCGGTCCTCGCCCGGCGGCGCTCCTCGACCGTGTCCATCGGCCGGCCAGGCGCTCACGCCGCCGCGAGCCCCTCCATCGGCGGTTTGTCCACCACCTCACTGTGGGGATGCTGGGGAGCGGTCACCGGCCCGATAGCTCGAGCAGTGAGGAACCGGGCGATGACAGCAATGTCGGCGTTTGCCATGGCCATCGCCATCGGTGCGCTCGGTGCTGCGGCGGCATACGCATTCCCTTGGCTCCCGACGTCGGGAGATTCTCGGACGCCGGCCATCCTCGCCGTCGGACCTCGTGGTGGGGTCACGGCGCTCGCCGCCACTGCTCGGGCAAGCGCGCTCGTGCCCGCGCCCGGACTCGTCTACACCGGCGTCTCGAGTGGCTCGGCCGCCTCGTTCGAGCGTGAGGTCGGCAAGCACCCGGCGGTCTACGGCGAGTTCGTGACGTGGGGGCAGTCGATCCACTACGCGTTCAACGATGCCGCCGCGTCGCATGCGCGCCTGATGCTGCACATCTCGACCTCGGCCGGTTACGACGCTCGCGAGGTGATCACGCCACGGGGCATCGCTCAGGGCGACGGCGACGGCTACCTGCTGACGCTCAGCGCGCTGATCGCCGCTCACGGCAGGCCGGTCTACATCCGCCTGATGCCCGAGATGAACAACGCCAATAACGCCTACAGCGCCTACAACATCGACGGCTCCTCACGCGGCCCGGCCTACTCCGCCGGCGAGTTCATCGCGGCCTGGCGGCGCGTTGTGACCGTGTTGCGCGGAGGCCCGGTCCGTGCGATCGACGCACGCCTGGGAGCGCTCGGCCAGCCGCGGCTGCACGGCATCGCGCCCGACGCGACGGTCGCGCGCTCGCGCATCTCCTTCGTCTGGACGCCGGAGACCGCGGGCACGCCGAACATCCCGGGCCAGAGCGCTGCCGCCTACTACCCGGGCAACGCCTACGTCGACTGGGTGGGCACCGACTTCTACAGCAAGTTCCCCAACTTCTCCGGCCTCGACACCTTCTACAAGGAGTTCTCCGCCAAGCCGTTCGCGTTCGGCGAATGGGCGCTATGGGGCGGCGACAACCCCGCCTTCGTCGATCAGCTGTTCGCCTGGATCGGCTCGCACCGCCGTGTGCAGATGATGGTCTACAACCAGGGATACATCACCAACGGGCCCTTCCGGCTCAACGAGGACCCGCTCTCCGCCGCGGCGATCCGCACGCAGATCGCCCCCGCCCGCTACCTCGCCAACACGCCCGACTGGTAGGCGCGCGCACCGGCTGATCAGCCGCCGCGGCGGACCGGCTTGGCGCGGTGGCCCGTCGCGAGGGCCGCTGTCTGCGCGAACCAACCATCTAGGCTGTCGCTGGATGTCACCGTCATGGCTCTGGATCCAGGGCGCAATCGTCGTCTTCGTGGTCGCCGGGATGGTCATTGCGATCGTCAAGCTCGCCTGAGTACGATCGCGGGCGCGGATGTTCGAATCGATCGTCGTCGGAACCGACGGCTCAGAGACCGCGAGCGAAGCGGTGCGTCAGGCTGCCGAGCTGGCGGCCCGGCTAGGCGCGCGGGTTCACCTCGTCTGCGTTTACGAGCCGGTGCCGAGCGGGCACGATGCCGCGGCGGCCGACGTCGATGTTCGCTCCGAGTCCGGCTGGGTCCTGCGCCCGCGCGAAGCCGTTGACGCGACGCTGGCGGACGCGGCGGCTGTATTCGCCGCGGCCGGCGTTGCCGTCGACTCCTACGCCCAGCGCGGCGACCCCGCCGACGCCATCCTCGATGTCGCCGAGGAGCGCGGAGCGGACCTGATCATCGTTGGCAATCGGGGAACCGCGGGAGCGAAGCGCTTCCTGCTCGGCTCGGTACCGAACCGGATCTCCCACCATGCCCCGTGTGCCGTGTTGATCATCCGCACGCCGTAGAGCTCTGCGCCGGGCCTCGTGGCCGGCCCGCGGTCGCGGGCCGCCGTGGCGCCCCGGCTGGGCTCGCCGGGCGAGGGTCCGCGACGCGCGCCTACGTGGCTCCGGTCGTGCCGGTGTTGCCACTCGTGCCGGTCGTGCCGGTCGAGCCCGTTGGCCCCGTGGGGCCGGTCGGCCCGGTCGAGACCGGCGAGCCGGTTGCCGCGGCCGCATTGACGAGGCCGGCGCCGTAGTAGCGGCGGTAGTTCGCGCCGACTCCGAGCGGGGTCGCGGTCTGTTCGAGCCGCGCCGTCAGGGCTGCCACGCTGGGGTGCTTGCCGATGATCCCGCTGGCGATGATCAGCGCCGCGGTCGCGCTCACGTGTGGGGCCGCCATCGAGGTCCCGTAATAGCCGTCCGGCAGCCCGAACACGCGAACGCTCGGAGATTCCACATCGGCAAAGGTCTCCTGATAGATGTCCGCTCCCTGCTGGCCGGTCGAATGGCAGTCGGGGTCGTCACGCGGAAGATCGGAGTCCGGGCCTCCGCCGGGTGCCACCAGCGAGAGGTTGGGACCGTAGTTGGAGTAGTCGCCAAGGCAGCCGTCTTCGGTTGTCGCACCGACCGACACGACCCACCTGGCCTTCGCGGGGTAGGAGAGCTGGTTGCTCTGCTCGTTGCCCGACGCCGCGACCACCAGCACGTTGTGGGCGTGCGCGTAGGTGAGCGCGTCGATCAGTTCGGGGATCGAGCTCGGCTTGACGGTCCCGGCCGTGAACTCGAGGCTCAGGTTGATGATCTGGGCGTGGTGGTTGACCGCGAAGTAGACCCCCTTGGCGATTGCCGACGCATCGCCGTCGCCCTGCGAGTCGAGCACCCGCACCGGCATCAGCCGCACGCCGTACGCCAGGCCCGTCACGCCGATCCCGTTGTTGGTCGCCTCGCCGATCGTCCCGGCGACCTGGGTTCCATGCCCGTTACGGTCCTCGGGGTAGGGCGAGTGCGCCACGAAGTCGTAACCCGCTACGAACTCGTCCGAGCGGAAGTCGGGCGAGCGGCGGAATCGCCCGCGGTTGGCGTAGGCCACGCCCGTGTCGAGCACGGCGACGATCACGCCGGACCCGCCCGGGTGGCCGGCTGCGGCCACGTTCGCCCAGGCCTGCGGGGCGTTCACGCCGAACTGCCCGACGAAGTTCCACTGCGCCTGCTCCCAGCCGCCCGGTTTACCCGTCAGGCCGGGATCGTCGGGGATGAACGGCTTCGGCGCGACGGCGGCCATGTGGGCGATGTAGTCGGGCACGACCCACGCCACGTCCCGGTGCTTGCGAAGCCCTGCGACCGCGGCCGCGACGCTGAGCCCGCGGCGCAGCGCGACCGTCGAGAACGGCGCGAGCGGCGTGCTGAACTGCTCGACGCCGGTTCGTTCCAGCGTCGCCCTGGTCGCCTGGCGCGAGGTGCCGCCCTTGAAGCCGACGACCACCACGCCGGGCGCGAAGGGCGCGCTCGGCGCCGGCCGCTGGATCGCGGTCCCCGGGTGCGCTGCCGCCGCCGCGCCGCCGACCGCGATCGAGCTCAGCACAGGCATCCCGATCGCCAGCGCGCTCAGCGCGAGCGCCCCGAAGAGCACTCTGACGGACCGGCTGGGGAGGGAGGGTCGAGAAGGCATTGCTTTGCGCTCCGCCGGCGCGGAGACCACGACCCGAGTAAGCCTAACGGTGAGCTCCCGTGCGCCGCCGCGCCCGCCGTCCTGCTTAGCTGGCGGAATGCACGACGGCGGTGTCGAGCGCGATGAGCACTTCATGCGGCTCGCGCTGCGCGAAGCGGAGCGCGCGCTCGAGCACGGCGACGTGCCGGTGGGCGCCGTGCTCGTCCACGACGACGAGGTCGCCGGACTCGCGCACAACGAGCGCGAGCTACGTCAGGACCCTTCGGCACACGCGGAAATGCTGGCGATCCGCGAAGCGGCGCGGGCCCTCGATAGCTGGCGGCTGCTGGACTGCGTGCTCTACATCACGCTCGAGCCCTGCGCCATGTGCGCCGGCGCGATCGTGCTCGCGCGCGTCCCGCGCGTCCTCTACGCGGCGAGCGATCCGAAGGCCGGCGCCGCCGGCAGCGTCCTCGACATCCTCGCCGAACCGCGCCTGAACCACCGGCCGTCCGTCGAGGAAGGCCTGCTGGCCGACGAGTCGGCGCTCCTCCTGCGTGAGTTCTTCGCACGCCGGCGCTGACGACGCCTGACGGGTCGCCCGCTCGCGGACAGAGGCCGCGCGCGCATGCGATCGTTTAGCCTGCAGCCGTCATCCGGAGGGGTGGCAGAGCGGTTGAATGCGGCGGTCTCGAAAACCGTTGTACGTCTTATTGGCGTACCGAGAGTTCGAATCTCTCCCCCTCCGCTTTCTCACGGGTCCTGCCCGGGGGCCTTCCACTGACGCGGTGCACGCCGCCGTTTGGTGCTTCGGCGGGGGCGTGCGGCCGTGGCGTCACCCGCAGCGCCGGGCGGCCGGGAGCGAGCTGCCGCTTGCTGGGCTGATGCGCTGCGGGCGGCGCACCTCGCGACGGGGGTCCGCGCCGCGTCGCGGCCGCTGTCAAGGGGTCCGCAAACGCTTGCGCTGCATAAAGGTTGCCTGCAAAGCGGTCGATATCCCACCGGGAATGCTGACCAATCCCACAGATGAGCAGCAGGCGGTGATCGCCGACACGCTGCGACGGCCTCGCGTGACGATGGCGGCTCGCGAGCGAGTCGCCGAGGGAATCCTCAGCATCGGGTTCGTCGTCGCTGTCGCGCTGCTCTGGATCTTCTCGCCGCCAGGCAGCTTTGCCGTCGGGCCGGCCCTCGTCTGCCTGCTGGTGCTGGTCGTCGCCGCCCGCATCCGGATCGACATGCCGTTCGGCTGGACGCTCCCGACCCAGCTGGCCTTCGTGCCCCTGCTGTTTGCTGCGCCGCTCGCGGTCGTTCCCGTCGCCGTGGTCGTCGCGATGTCGATCGACCGCCTTCCGGACATCGTCAGCGGCAAGATGCGGCCGAGCAGGATGGTGCAGGCCATCCCCAATTCGTGGTTCGCGATCGGACCGGTCGCGGTGTTCGCACTTGCCGGGACAAGCCCAGCGGCGGCGTCGCCGGCACTTCTCGTGGCTGCGCTGGCCGCCGAGTTCGCGGTTGACTTCTCGCTGTCCGCCGCTCGCTATGCGATCGGCCGCGGAGCAACGCTCACCGACGTGCTCAGCTACCGCTGGATCTACGTGGTCGACGGAGCGCTCTCCGGCGTCGCGCTGCTCGTCGCAGAGCAGATCCACCACCATCCGATCGCTGTGCTTGCTCCGCTGCCCGTGCTCGGGCTGGTCGCGATGTTCGCGCGGGAGCGCCGTCAGCGCCTCGAGAGCCTGCTCGAGCTGAACGCCGCCTACCGCCAGGCGCGCGACGAGGCGGTCGAGGCCTCGAACATGAAGTCGGCGTTCCTGCGCAACGTCAGCCACGAGATCCGCACGCCGATGAACGGTGTGATCGGCATGAACGAGCTGCTCCTGCAGACCGAGCTGACCGGCGAGCAGCGCGCCTACGCCGAGCAGGTCGAGCAGTCCGGCGAGCACATGCTGACGATCATCAACGACATCCTCGACATCTCGAAGATCGAGACCGGACATCTCGAGCTCGAGATCGCGGAATTCGACCTGCACGAGCTGATCGAGCGAGCCTGCGTGCCGGCTGGTCTGGACGCCCAGGCGAAGGGGATCCAGCTGGACATTCAGATCGATCCGCTCGCCCCGCGGCGTGTTCGTGGGGATGCCTCGCGTGTGCGCCAGGTGCTGCTGAACATGGTCGGCAACGCCGTCAAGTTCACCTCGCACGGCTCGGTCGCCGTGCGCGCCCGCCGCCGCGAGGGCGGGGATTCAGACCACGTCCTGCTGGAGGTGATCGATAGCGGCATCGGGGTCGATCCGGAGCGTCTCGAGCACATGTTCCAGCCGTTCGTCCAGGCCGACGTCTCGACGACGCGACAGTACGGTGGAAACGGCCTCGGTCTCGCGATCGCCAAGGAGCTGGTCGAGCTGATGGGCGGAACGATCGGCGCGAGCAGCGAACCTGGGCGCGGCAGCACGTTCTGGGTCGAGCTGTCGCTGCCCGAGGTGGCGATGAGCCAGACCGGACCCTCGACGCGCGGCGAGCGCGTGGTTCAGCTGAGCGAACGTCGCAGCAATCCCGACGCGGCCCTCGTGTTGGTCGTCGAGGACAGTCCGGTCAACCGCCTCGTGGCCGTCCATGTGCTCGAACGGCTCGGCTTCCGGGCACACGTCGTCAACGACGGGCGCGAGGCACTGCAGGCACTCTCGACGCAACGCTACGACGCCGTGCTGATGGACTGCCAGATGCCCGACATCGATGGCTATGAGGCGACCAGGGAGCTGCGCCGGCGCGAGAACGGGAGTCGCCACACGCCCGTGATTGCGATGACGGCGCACGCCATGACCGGCGACCGCGAGCGATGCCTGGATGCCGGTATGGACGACTACATCGCCAAGCCCGTTCGCTCGCAGACCCTGAACGAGGTTCTGAGCCGCTGGATCGACGCTTCGCAGGACGCCCCCGAGTCGCCTGCCCGTAGGACCGCGTGAGCGGCGCGCCATCAGCCAAACGTCCGCGAAGCTCCACAAAGCTCATCATGGCCGCGGGAGCTGCCGATAGAGCGCAGACAGCTTCTCTCGACTAGGAGGACAGGCGGATGACACCGGCAACGACAGTCCCGCGCCACCCCACAGAGCTGGCGTTCACCAGCTCGCAGGCCGCCACCTACCTGGGCGTTTCACTGGCGACCGTAAGGCGCTGGAGCAACGACGGATATCTGCGCGGCTACCGAACGCCAGGCGGTCAGCGGCGTTTCTCGCGCGACCAGCTCGACGCCTTCCTGCACTCCCTCAGCGGCGCCGACGGCGGAGCGCCTGCCGCCTAACGACGATCGCCCGAGACGCCGGACACGAAAAACGTGCCTGGCTTCCCGGGCGACAGACGTATCGATCGGCCTGCCGCTGATGTGTGACCATCAGCGGCCAATCACGCTCAGCTGCAGGCTGGGCTTGAACAAGCCGGACTTGAACAAGCTGGGCTTGACATGTCTCGGTCCTCGCGATCTATGGAGGTGTACTGCCGAGGTCAGTATGGCAAAACCTACGCAGACCTGCAAAATCCTTCTTTTGCCTGCAAGATCCCGTTCATATCTGCGCAACCCCTTGCATGGCTGGCGGCCTTGTGCTCGGACCGCTACGCTCGCCCCGCAGCGATGACGGCAACGCTGAGATCGAATCCCTCGCTTCGCCGGCTCCTCGGATCATGGGCCCAGTCGTGCGTGGGAACCGGCGTCGGCTACGTGGCGCTGCTGGTACTGACGATCCGCTATCTGCACACCTCGTGGGCGGTCTCGGCGGTGCTGCTGGCCGACTTCCTGCCGTGGATCGCGCTCGGCGCCTGGTTCGGGGTGTGTGCCGACCGCTACTCCAAGCGCACGCTGATCGTGGCGGCGAACCTGCTTCAGGCGGCGGCGTGGGGAGGCCTCACGCTCGTGCACACCGCCGCGCCCATCCTTGGGCTGGCTCTGGTCGCCGGCATCGGTAACGCGATGCTCCGGCCGGCGCTGCGATCGGCGCTGCCGATCATCGCCGGCGAGGCAACCCAGACCGCGGTCGCCTGGTATGACACCTGCCGCTGGTTCGGTCTGACGGCCGGCCCGCTGGTTGCTGCCGCGCTGTTCGCGCTATCGGGCGTCAAGGTCCCGCTGGCGCTCAACGCCGTCAGCTTCCTGGTCGCCGCCGCTGTGATGGCGAGAGTCGCGATCCCATCCCCGGCGCATGTCCAATCGCACCTCCCCGCCGGATCGGGTCTGCGCGCCGGCCTGTCCGTCGCTTTCGCCGCCCGGGGTGTCGCGCCGGTGATTCTCTGTGCGGCCGTCTCGCTGATCGCCGGCGGTCTGCTCAACGTCTGCGAGCCGCTGCTGGCGACAAAGGTTCTGCACGGCAGCGGCAGTGACTACGCATTGCTTGTGGCCTGCTACGGCACGGGCATGGTCGCCGCCACGCTGCTTGTCGCGCGCCGCGGAGGAGCGCCTGCCGCGGTGCTCGTGCATCGCTACCTCGATGCGCTGACGCTCACCGCCGTGGGCATGTTCGGCAGCGCGGTGGTCGGCAGCGTGGCGTTGGCGACCCTGGCCTTCGCGGCGACCGGCTTTGCGAACGCCCTGCTGCTTGTCAGCGCCACGCAGATCATCCAGCTGCGCGTCCCTTTGCCGGTACAGGGGCGTCTGTTCGGCGCCAAGGACACGCTCGAGGGCGCGGCGTTCCTGATCGGCCTGTTGGGGGCCGGTGCCCTCGTTGCCGCGGCCGGGGTTCGTGTGACGCTCGCCAGCGGCGCGGCGATCTGCGGTCTCTGTGCCCTGGTCGCCGTTGCCAGCGTGAAGCTGGGCGTCCCGGCCACCTCCGCCGCGACGCCCGAGACGAGCATCGTGCCGCTGCCCTGAACCGGCGGCGCCGCTGAGCTCACCTGGCGCGCCGCGGTTCGGGCCGGCGCCGCCGGCCTCAACCGCCTGAACCGGTGGCGCCGCTCTGCCCCGCCACGCTGCCGGCCGCGGAACTCACCCCTCACCGCTTCTGTGACGTTGCTCACAAGCGCTAGTCCAACCGTCCGCTCGCTATCTCGCCGCCGCCTCCCGGAACCGATGCAGAGGTGTGCAAACCAGTCGTCGTCCGAGTGCAGCCGGCGCAGGATCCGCCCATCGTGACGGGCGTTCCCGCTCGCTCAGGCGGCTCGCCGCATTCGGACTCTCGCTCTGCCTTGCCGGGACGCTCGCGCTGGCGGTGGCGAACGCGGATCAGTCCGCCACAGCGCGGGCGAGTGCCACCACGTCGCTCGCCGCGACGCGCGTGCGCGATCTGGCTCCTCCCGCGCGTTCACTGATGGCCCGCCGCCAGGAGCGGCGCGCAGACGCGGAGCGCCTCACCGCGTTCCCCGCGACGGTCACCGCATCCGGCGGGCGCGTGCGACTGCTGGCGAGCGTTCGCAACGCTGTGCGCTGCCACTTCTATTCGGCCGGCAGGGTCCGCCTGCTCCGCACCACGCGACGGTGCAGTTCGAGCTTGGCCTCGATCACGATCCGGGTTCCGCGCAACGCCGCGGCGACCCGACGGCACTACGTCGTCTACCTGACCGTGGTCTCGCGCCGGGGAGCGCGCCGCACGATCCGCGACGTGATCCTCCAGCGCCGCCAGGCGGCCGCGCCGAGCGCCGAGGGCGGGACCGCCGCCTCCGGTCAGGCCGGCGGCGGCAAGACGGCCGCCTCGGGCGTACGGACGCATTCGAGCGGCTCGCAGGCCTCCGCCCCGCAGACCGCCGGCTCGGGCACCAGCAACCAGTCGGCAGGAGCAGGCGGCTCCGGCGGGCAGGCCTCTGCGCCGCTGGTCACCAGCCAGCCGGTCGGCGAGAACGTTCAGCCGGGCAGTCCCGTGACGCTCGCGGCGACAGCGTCGGGAACCCCGGCGCCGAACGTCCAGTGGCAGGTCTCGGCGGACGGTGGCACGACCTGGCTCGACACCGCATCCTCATTCATCGCCAGCGCCGCCGACAACGGCCACCAGTACCGGGCGGTCTTCAGCAACGCGGCGGGCACCGTGACGACGAACCCGGTCACGCTGACCGTCGCGCCCCTGTCGACCACGAACTTCTCCGGCTACATCGACTACGCGGGGTCCGGGCAGTCCTTCAGCTACGTCAGCGCCGCCTGGACGGTGCCGACCGTGACCTGCCAGCCGGGTGAGACCTCCTGGGCCGCCCAGTGGCCTGGCATCGGGGACGTGACGACGGTTCAGCAGGACGGCACGGAGACTGACTGCGAGAACGGGTCACCGGTCTATTGGGCGTGGTATGAGATGTACGGCGACTCGGCGGTCAACAACGGCTACGCGGTCCAGTTGCCGGTCAACACCTACCCGGTCACGCCGGGTGACGCGATGACCGGCTCGGTCAGCGTCTCGGGGTCGACCTGGCAGCTCTCACTGGCCGACCTCACGGCGAACTGGAGCTTCTCCATCCAGATCCCCGCGGTGGCCGGCGGGCTCAGCCAGGGCTCGGCCGAGTGGATGGTCGAGGACCCCGACGGCTGCGTGCCGCAGTGCCAGACCCTTGCGCAGTACTCGCCGGTGCAGTTCACGAGCGCCACGGCGACCGAGAACGGCCAGGGCGGGCCGATCTCCGCCTTCGCCGCGACGGCGCTTCAGATCGAGCAGAACTCCACGCTGCTCTCCGCGCCCGCTGCGCTCGACGCGACCGGCGACGGCTTTACGGACACCTGGTACTCGGGCTGAAGCCCCGGGGTAGGGCGGACACCCGGCCGCGCCCTCACTCAGCGTTCCGCAGCTACGACCGGCGCGCCTCTCCCTCGCGCCAGCATGATCGCCCCCGCGACGACCGCGGCGAAGGCAAGGACGCGCAGCACGCCGAGGGCTCCGGACGGCACGCGCTCGTCGAGCAGCACGGTGCCCGCCGCGATCGGCAGCGCGTTCGTCAACAGTGTCGCGACACCCGCGACCGAAAGCGCAGCCCCGCGCTGGTAGCCGATCTGGATCATCGACGTGCCGAGCACGTAGCCGGCGACGAGCACGACCGCGAAGCCGATGCGGGCGCCTCCCTCGGTTGCGACCTTCGTCGCGATGTCACCGACGGAGAAGAGCAGGCCGCCGGCGATGCCCCAGGCGGCGCCCTGCACGAGCGGACCCCGCCCGCCCAGCAGCGCGACACCCGCGAGCGCGCCGGTGACGGCCAGCCATACGGATATCGCCAGCAGCGAGCCCGGGGCGCTGTGCGCTCCGCCGGTTGAGAGCGACAGCGCAAGCAGCAGCAGACCGAGCATCGAGATGGCGGCGCCGCCGAGCTCGCGCGGCGAGAGCGCCCGGCCGCCCAGCCGCGCCGAGCCGAACGCCAGCAGGCCGAGGCCGCCGGCGCCGACGCTCTGCACGAGCGCGAGCGGAGCCAGCGCGAGCGCGGCGACGTAGAGCGCGAACCCGCCGCACTCCATCGCGAATGCGGCCACCCAGCCCCGGTCGGTCAGGAGCAGCCGCAGAGAGCGCAGCGGTCGGCGCAACGACAGCGGCGGCAGCTTGCTGGCCGCGGCGTGCTCGCGCAGGTACGCCAGGTTGACCAGCAGAGTCGAGCCGAAGGCGAGCAGCAGGGCGATCGCGAGGGTCACCCGCCGAAGCCTCGCAGGCCGCGGCTCGCCGCGAAGCGGCGGAACGGCTCGCGCCTCCTGTCAGGATGCGTGGGTGAACGGGCCGGACCTGCAGGTGTGGATGCTCGCCGTTTTGCATCTGCACATCCACCTCCACCCGCGCGGTCCCGGGATCGACTACGTCGGTGTGCTGATCGGCGCGGGCGCGAGCTGGGCCGGGCTGCCCGGCCCGGGCGAGGCGCTGCTGATCGCGGCCGGCATCGCGGCCGCCCACCATCATCTCGACCTTGCCTCCGTGATCGTCGTCGCGTGGCTGGGAGCGACAGCCGGCGGAATGCTCGGCTGGATTGTCGGGCTGCGTGCCGGGCGCGGGGTCCTTTCGGCACCCGGCCCGTTGCACGGCGTTCGCCTTGCCCTGATCGCAAGCGGCGACCGCTTCTTCGCGCGCTACGGCGTCGTCGCCGTGCTGTTCACGCCGTCCTGGGTCGCGGGGATTCTTCGCATGCGCGCCTCCCTCTATGTGCCGGTGAACGCCATCTCCGCGGTCGTTTGGGCGGTGGCGATTGGCCTCGGCGCATACCTGGTCGGCCCGTCGATCACCGACGTGGCGGCCGACGAGGGGCTCCTCGTTTGGCTCGTCGTCGGCCTGCTCGTGGCGGCGTTCGCGATCGCCGTGCTTCGGAGCCACCTGCGGCGCCACTGAGCAGATCTCGCGACGCTGCAGTCGGGTCGCGACATATGCTGCCGCCATGGAGCAACGAGCGCTCGTTCGCGTCGGCCGGGAGGTGGGCGTGGTCGGGCTGGGTGCCTGGCAGCTCGGCGCGGACTGGGGCGAGATCGGCGACGCCGACGCGGCCGCGGTTCTGGACGCCGCCGTTGACGCCGGGGTGACGTTCGTCGACACGGCTGACGTGTACGGCGACGGGCGCAGCGAGCGCAGCTGCGGTGAGCTGCTCGCTCGCCGCCCGGACGCCGGCATCCTCGTGGCCACCAAGATGGGCCGCCGCATGCCGCAGTTGGCCGAGAACTACATTCGCGAGAACTTCAACGCGTGGAACGACCGGTCGCGGCGAAACCTCGGCGTCGACACGATCGACCTGGTCCAGCTGCACTGTCCGCCGACGAGCGTCTATGGCGATGATCGCGTCTTCGAGGTCCTCGACGAGATGGTGGCCGAGGGACGGATCCGCCACTACGGCGTGTCCGTCGAGACCTGCGAGGAGGCGCTCGTCGCGATCGCCCGTCCGAACGTGGTGAGCGTCCAGATCATTCTCAACTGCCTGCGCCTCAAACCGCTCGAGCAGGTGCTGCCCGCGGCGCTCGCCGCCGGCGTGGGGATCATCGCCCGGGTGCCGCTGGCCTCGGGGCTGCTGTCCGGCCGCTACGACGAGCAGACCACCTTCGGACCGGACGATCACCGCAACTACAACCGGCACGGCGAGGCCTTCGACGTCGGCGAGACGTTCTCCGGGGTTCCGTTCGAGGTGGGGCTCGAAGCCGTTCGTCGGCTCGCCCCGATCGTGCCCGCGGGGGCAGCGACGGCGCAGTTCGCGCTGCGTTGGATCATCGACCAGCCAGGCGTCACCGTGGTGATCCCGGGTGCGCGGAACGCCGCACAGGCTCGATCGAACGCTGAGAGTGCCGAGCTCGCGCCACTTTCGCAGGAGCAGCTGGCTGCGGTGGCCGAGATCTACGACCAGCTCGTTCGTCCGCACGTACACCAGCGCTGGTGAGCCGACCCCGGCGCTCGCCGCGAGCGGCGCGTCAGCCGCGCCGTGCGACGCAAAGCTCTCGCGAGCCACTCCGCAGCCGACACGCGTCGGCCGCGGGATCGGCCATCTACCGCCGGGAGTCGGCGACCAGCGTGCTGCCCGCTCCGTCCGCCTGGGCGCTCGCCCAGCTGTAGCTGTAGCTCGTCCAGTTGGTCTGTGGCGTCCAGACGAGCGTGATCGCGTAGCCGATCTGGCCCTGGGAGTCGCGACTGACCGACGCGCCCATCGAGAGCAGGCCCGGCTGGGAGAAGGCGAGCACATCCTGGCGGTGGCCCCAGCAGCCGCTGGAGGTGGGGCTCGTGCAGTCGAGGTTGGAGGTCTGACGGCCGGCCCACCCGTCGGAGTACATCCACGCGTAATAGGCCTCGAGCGCGTTGCCGTATCCGCCCGCCCAGTTGGACGACCAGCCGAAGCTGGAGAGGCTGCTGAGCAGCGCGCTCGGGTCAGGGTCGGCGTCGGCGGTCACGCCGGTGGCCGCGACGGCGTTGAGCACCGGGCTCAGGCCCGTGACCGGCGGCAGGCCGTAGGCGAGACGGTCGAGGTTGCAGAGGACCAGCAGCTGCTCGGTGCCTTTCAGCGAATAGAAGTCGGCCGGCAGCAGGTACGGACCCAGGCCGAGCGCGGCGTGGGCGCGGTCGAGCGCCGCGACCATCGCGTGCTGGCAGGTCCCGCTGCGCGGCGTGCTGCTGCACGCCGCTGGGAGCGGCCCGACGGCGATGTTGTTCTTGGGATTCCCGGCGGCCGAAGCATTGGCGGCGAAGGCCAGGAGCAGGACCCCTCCGATCAGCGCGGCCCACCCGGTGCTCGGGCGGCGTCGGCGGCCGGATTGTGAGGAGTTGGTGTCGCTTGTCATGTCGCTCATGGCCGCTGGTGCTGGCTCGGCCGCGCGCCCCGCAACCCCGTGGTCCGCGCGCCCAGGCCTGCGTCGCGGGGCGAATCGGGGGCGGTACGAACGTGCGCTGCCGCTGTCCCTCATCGTAGGCGGGGTCCTGCCCGGTAGGAGGTGAGTTTCACCCCCCGTTCGGGTTACCTTTCTGGACCTCGCCGGCGTCCATGGCTTGCTGCTTCGACGCCGGTCGCTCCGGGGCGCGCGTGTATGAGCGCGAGGCGGTTGTCTGACCGCGGGCGAGCCATTATCGTGCGCGTCGTGACAGCGGATCGCTGCATCCGAGCCGGCGTGGCAGCCACGTTCGCCGCAGGGCTCGCCGCGGCCGCGGGTCTCGCCGGCATACCCGCCGCCGCGGCCACGGCGCGCATGGCGTCGGTGCACTGCCCAGCCGCTGCGTCCACCGCGCCCGCGAACGCGCCGGGAGCGGTGCAATGGGAGTTCAGCCAGCTCGGGCCGCCGACGCCGGCGAGCGCCTCGGGATCGAGCTCCTGGACCCGTGGCGCCGGGACCTGGACCGCGGGCCGGGCAGCCGGAACGATCTGCACCAACGACAGTGGCGGAACGCTCGCGTCCTCTCGCGATCTGGTGCTGGCCGTGGCCGGCAGCTCGAAGCTCTCGCCCAAGATCACGCGCTTCGGGCTGCTTGGCGTCGGGCTTGTGGTGCCCGTCAAGGTCTCCGCCAGCGACGACGCGGCCTGTCCGGCTGGAGCCACCGGCTCGGTGACGTTGTTCGCCAGCTACTACAGCGTCCACCACGACAGCGTCGCCCTGAGCTTCGCCTCCGGCTGCAGCGACCACGATCACACCTTCACGGGCGCCCAGGTGCACATCCTGATCGCCAGCGACGGGCATCAGGTCGACAGCGCTCCCTAGGAACCCGGACGCTCCGGCGTCGCTCTGAGTACGGCTAGCGCTTTTGCTACGGTCGCAAGGCTGGCCCTCCGGTCAGCTTCGACCCAACGCGCGGACTGGAGTCGGTCGTGAGCGAGATGTCGCGCCCAAGACACAACCCCTGGCTGAGCGTCGCGATCGTCTGCCTCGCCCAGCTGATGGTGGTGCTCGACGCGACGGTCGTCAACGTCGCCCTGCCGTCGATCCAGCGGGGCCTGGGCATCAGCCAGGCCAACCTGCAATGGGTGGTCAACGCCTACACGCTCACCTTCGGCGGCTTCCTGCTACTCGGTGGCCGGCTCTCCGATCTGTTCGGGCGCCGGCGCCTGTTCTTCATCGGTGTCAGCCTCTTCACGGTCGCGTCGCTGATCGACGGGCTTTCGAGCTCCTCGGGCATGCTGGTCGGCGCCCGCGCGCTTCAGGGCATCGGCGCCGCCCTCGTTTCTCCGGCAACGCTCGCGATCGTCAACACGACGTTCCCCGACGGAGATGACCAGCGCAAGGCGCTGAGTCTTTGGGCGGCGCTGTCGGCCGGCGGCGCGGCGGTCGGGTTGCTGCTGGGGGGCGTTCTCACGCAGGCCCTGTCGTGGCCGTGGATCTTCTTCGTCAACGTGCCGATCGGCGTCGCGGCGGTGGCGCTGGCGGTGCGCTACGTCCCGGGCGGGCGTCTCGAGACGCACGAACGCGGAGCCGACATCCTCGGCGCCGTGTCGATCACCGGCGGGCTGGCGTTGCTGATCTACGCGATCGTCGGTACGCAGACCTACGGCTGGGGCTCCGCGCGCACGATCGTGCTCGGCCTGGTGGCGCTGGCGCTGATCGTCGCGTTCGTGGTGATCGAGGCTCGTGTACGCGCGCCGCTCGTGCGTCTCGCGATCTTCCGCACACGCGCGCTCGCCGTCGGCGACGGGGCGATGTTCTTCCTCGGCGCCGGATTGTTCGCCAACTTCTTCTTCGGCACGCTCTACCTCCAGGAGATCCTCCACTTCACTCCGATCGCGACGGGCTTCGCCTTCCTGCCGGTGGCGCTCCTGATCGGCGTGGCGGCGGGGATCAGCCAGCGGATCGTGCCGCGCTACGGCGTGCGGGCGGTGGCCGTCACCGGCATGGCGATCGCCGCGGCGGGCCTGGCGTTGATGGTGCGCGTCAGCGTCCACGGCACCTACGTCGGGACGCTGCTGCCGGCCTTCGTGCTGCTCGCGATCGGGCTTGGGCTGTCCTTCGTGCCAGCCACGCTGATCGGCGTCTCGAGCGTGCACGGTGACGACGCCGGACTCGCGTCGGGCCTTTTCAACACGGCGCAGCAGGTCGGCGGGGCGCTCGGTCTGGCGATCCTTGCCACGCTGGCCGCCAGCCGCACAAGCAGCCTGATCTCCTCGCTCGGCCATCACCCCGCCGCGACGGCCGTGGCAGGCGCGACCGTATCCGGCTACAGGGTTGCGTTCCTCGTCGCCGCCGGCTTCATGCTCACCTCGATCCTGGTGATCGTCTCGTTCCTGCGTTCACGCCATCTCGAGCATGTCGTGCTCGATGGCGAGGCGGCGCCGGCGCCGGCCGGCGCGTGAACGGCGAGCCCGGCCGGACGCCAAGGCCGTAAGCTAAGCTAACGATCGTGGAGGCGATCAGCGCTGCGTTCACCGCGTGAGGCTCACACGCGTCAACCGCCCGAGTAGCGGCCAGGCGGGCCTCGAAGGCGACCGCTACAAGTGGGTCGCGCTCTCCAACACCACGCTCGCGACGCTGATCGCGACGATCGACCTGTCGGTCGTCCTGATCGCCCTCCCCGACATCTTCCGCGGGATCCACATCAACCCGCTGCTGCCCGGCAACACGACCTATCTGCTGTGGCTCCTGCTGGGTTTCATGGTCGTGACCGCGGTGCTGGTCGTCACGCTCGGGCGGCTCGGCGACATCTTCGGGCGGGTGCGGATCTACAACCTCGGCTTCGTGATCTTCACCGTCTTCTCGATCGCCCTCTCGGTCACCTGGCTGCAGGGCAGCGCGGCGGCGATCTGGTTGATCGTGATGCGGATCTTCCAGGCGCTCGGGGCAGCGATGCTGATCGCCAACTCGGCAGCGATCCTGACCGATGCCTTCCCGGCAAACCAGCGCGGCCTGGCGCTGGGGATCAACAACATCGCCGGCATCGCCGGCTCGACGATCGGCCTGGTGCTCGGCGGCGTGCTCGCGCCGATCTCCTGGCGTCTCGTGTTCCTGATCTCGGTTCCGATCGGCCTGTTCGGCACCGTCTGGGCCTACCTGAAGCTGCGCGAGATCGGCGAGCGCCACGCGGCCCGGATCGACTGGTGGGGCAACCTCTGCTTCGCGGCTGGGCTGATCGCGGTGATGGTCGGCATCACCTCCGGCATCCAGCCCTACGGCCACCACGCGATGAGCTGGAGCAACCCGCGCGTGATCGGCGAGCTCGCCGGCGGGCTCGTCCTGCTCGCCGTCTTCGTCGCCGTCGAGCTGCGAGTCACCGACCCGATGCTGGACCTGCGCCTGTTCAGGCTGCGCGCCTTCGTCGCCGGCAACGTGGCTTCGCTGCTCGGCGCGATCGGCCGCGGCGGACTCCAATTCATGCTCGTGATCTGGCTCCAGGGGATCTGGCTGCCCCTGCATGGCTACGACTTCTCCAACACGCCGCTGCTCGCCGGGATCGCGATGCTGCCCCTGCTGGCCGGGTTCCTCGTTGCCGGGCCGGTCTCCGGATTGCTGTCGGACCGCTACGGTCCGCGGCGCTTCGCCGTCACCGGGCCGCTCCTGACGGCCGTCTCGCTCGCGCTGCTCTCGATGCTGCCGGTGAATTTCTCCTACGTGTGGTTCGGGCTGCTGCTGTTCGCGTTCGGCATCGGCAACGGCATGTTCGCGGCGCCGAATCGAGCGGCGATCATGAACAGCCTGCCCCCCTGGCGGCGCGGGATCGGCTCGGGGATCGCCTCGACCTTCCAGAACTCCGGTCAGGTGCTCTCGATCGGCATCTACTTCTCGCTGATGATCATCGGGCTGTCGGCCAAGCTGCCGCACTCGCTCTACGCCGGCCTCACCGCCCACGGGGTGGCGGCGGCGACCGCGACCCGGATCTCCCACCTGTCCCCGGTCTCGACGCTGTTCGCCTCGCTGCTGGGCGCGAACCCGGTGCGCTCGCTGCTCGGCACCCACGGGCTGGCCCACCTGACGCACGCGCAGGTCGCGGCGCTCACCGGCCGCCACTTCTTTCCCAGCCTTATAAGCCCGGCTTTCGCCGGGGCCCTGACGGCCGCCCTGCGGTTCTCCTTCGTCGCATACCTGATCGCTGCCGCTGCGTCCTGGTTGCGCGGCGGGACCTACCAATGGAGCGCGGAGCCGGCGGCGTCCGGCGTCGATCCGGCTGCTCGCCCGCAGGCGGCGCTCAGTCGCTGAGCGGCATCGCGAAGACGATCTTCGCGCGCGCGACGGCGACGAACTCGCAGGTCAGCTGCGGCCCCCCGTCCAGCGGATCGATCGTCACATCCGTCAGCGCGATGAAATCACGCTCGGACGCGTTGAGCATGTCCGAGATCCGGCTGCGATAGCCCTCGCGGGCGAGCGTGACCGCGCCGCGGATGCGGTGGCGGTCCGTCTCGAGCAGCAGTTTCTGGTGGCGGTTCTCCACGTTGTGCCTATCTCGGCAGCTAGCCGCGCGAGGTTGAGTCCGACAGCTGTTCGTCGTGCAGGAGGTCGCGCGGCGCGACCGGCGCGTTGCGCTGTTCGCGCACGATATAGAGCGGCCGCCGTTTGGCCTCGTCGTAGATGCGGCCGACGTACTCGCCGATCAGGCCGAGCGCGATCAACTGGAGGCCGCCGATCATCAGGATCAGGATCGTGATCGCGCCGAACCCGGGCAGGTAGCCGCCCGTGATCTTCAGCCCGATCACGACCGGGATGGCGATGAAGGCGATGCCCGCGAACAGAAACCCCAGGTAGGTGGCGATCTGCAGCGGCAGGTGCGAGAACGACGCGATCGCGTCGAGTGAGAAGCGCAGCATCTTGCGGACCGGGTACTTCGTCTCGCCGGCGTGCCGCGGGTCGCGGTCATAGTGCATCGCCGTCTGGTTGAAGCCGACCCAGACCGTCATGCCGCGCAGGAATCGGTTGCGTTCGCCCATCGAGAGCAGCGCGTCAAGGGCGCGGCGGTCGAGCAGGCGGAAGTCGCCCGAGTTGGGCTCCAGCTCCACCTGGGCCAGCTTGCGAAACAGCGCGTAGAACCAGCGGGCGGTGAGGAGCTTGAACGCCGTCTCGCCCTGGCGCTCCCTGCGCACCATGTAGACGACGTCCGCTCCGCGCTCCCATTCCGCGAGCATCTGCGGGATCAGCTCGGGCGGATCCTGGAGATCGGCGTCGAGCATCGCCACGGCGTTGCCGCGGGCGTGCTCGAGGCCCGCGGTGAGCGCCGCCTGATGGCCGAAGTTGCGCGACAGATGCACGACGCGCAGTCTCGGGTCGGCCTCCGCCAGGCGGTCGAGCTTTTCGGGAGTCGCGTCCTTGGAGCCGTCGTTGACGATGATCAGCTCGTAGTCGAGCCCTTCGAGCGCAGCCGTCGTGCGCGCGTAGAACTCCTCCACGAGCACCTCTTCGTTGTAGACGGGCGCGCAGACCGAGATCAGTCCGATCGTGCGGTTGCTGTCGGTCGCCATCGTCGTTTGTCAGTTGCTCGGGTGTGGTGCGAAACGGTCGCCTGCGGCCGGCCAACCCTAGCCGCCGGCGAGAACTTCAGTAACTCTCCAGGCGAGCCTAACAGGGCGTGTTCAAGTGCGGCTCAGGGGCCGTGAGGAGTCGCCTGAGCGCGGCTTCGGTCATTCTGTGGGCCATGCGCATGCCGGATTCGATCGGCTGGCACGAGCTGCCGGCCGTCAGGCAGTTCGTGAAATACGGCCTGGTCGGGGCTTCGAACACGATCGTGCAGTTCGCCGTCTACGGCATCCTCGTCACGCTCGGGCTTCACTACCTGCTGGCGCTCGTGCCCGCCTACTGCGCCGGCGCGCTGAACAGCTACGTACTGAACCGCCGCTGGACGTTCCAAGCCCGGCACGTCGCTCACACCACGGCGGGCAGCCGCTTCGCCCTGGTCACCGGCGCGGCGATCGCGATCAACGCCGTCCTGCTGTACCTGCTCGTTCATCATCTCGGCGTGGCGAAGATTCCCGCGCAGGCGATCCTCACGATCCCGATCCTGGCGGTGACGTTCCCGATCAACCGCTGGTGGTCCTTCGCCCATCAGGGCGGACGCGTCGAGCCGCCGTCGACTCCGTCGTGAACGCTCGGCCGAGGCTCGCGAGCCTTCCGGTCGAGCGCCGCTGGTGGCTCGCTCTGGCGCTCGTAACGCTCGTCGGCGCGGTGCTGCGCCTGATCTCGCTCAGCACCGTTCCCGAGAACCTCTTTTACGACGCCGCCGTGCGCTCGATGGGGCTCTCGCTGCACAACTTCCTCTACGGCGCGTTCGACCCGACGGCGCGGACAGCGATCGACAAGCCGCCGGTCGACCTCTGGCTGCAGGTGGTCGCCGTCAAGCTGTTCGGCTTCAACTCCACCGTCCTGAAGCTCCCCGAGGCGCTGTCCGGCACCGCGGCGATCCCGCTGCTCTACGACCTCGTGCGCCGCATCGCGACGCCCGCCGCCGCGCTGTGCGGGGCGGCCACGCTGGCGCTGCTGCCAACGTCGGTGATCACGGCGCGCAGCGACACGATGGACTCCTTCATGATGGCGCTGCTGCTCGTCGTCGCCTGGCTGCTGCTGGCGAGCGTGCAGCGCGGGGAGCGGCGATATCTGTTCGCGGCGGCGGCGGTGCTTGGACTGGCCTTCAACGTCAAGCTTTTCGAGGCGCTGGTGCCGGTCCCGGCGTTCGTGCTGTTCGTCTGGCTGTGCTGGCGTGACGAGCGCCTTCGCGTTCGCCTGCGCCGTCTCGCCATGGCGGGGGCGCTGTTCGTCGCCGTCGCGCTCTGCTGGATGGTGTTCGTGTCGCTCAGCCCGGCTCACGATCAGCCCTACGCGATCGGCTCGACCAACGGGAGCGTCTGGAACTCCGTGTTCGTCTTCGACGGCTGGGACCGAATCGTCAAGCCGGCGGCGCCGAAGAGCTTCTCGACGAGGAGCGCGGCGCTGCCGGCCGCGCACGCCGCGGCCGCGCACACCGCCGCGGCATCACACACCCCGACGCCACCGGCCGCCGCCGCGATCACGGCATCGTCGGTTCACGGGATCGCATCCAAGACCGGACCCCTGCGCCTGTTCCAGTACAGCCTGGTCGGCTACGGCACCCGGCTCGGGACGCTGCTGTTCGCGGCGATCGTGTTCGGGCTCGTCGCGCTTGCGCCGCTGGTGCGCCGCCGGCTGCGGGCGCCCCCACAGGCGGACCGCCGGCAGCTGATCGGATGGGCGGCCACCCTCGCGCTCACGCTCTGGTTGCTGGTCGGCTACCTGCTCTTCAGCTTCTCCGCGCACACGCAGCCGCGCTATCTGGAGGCCTTCACGCCCGCTGTCGCGATCGCGCTCGGCGCTGCGTTGCCCGCCGTGGTTGCCCGCGCGCGCGATCTGTTCGGCATCTACGTCCTGCTCGCCACGTTCGCGATCGTCATGGCGGAGGGCGCCGCGGAGACGGCCAGCGGGAAGCACGGCTACCTCGCGATCACGATCGCCGCCGTTCTGGCCGTGCCCGTCGTGGCGTATGTCGGACTCGCGTTTCTGCGCAGTGTTCGACTGCGCCGCTGGCCGGCGTGGTACTCGCCCCTGTGCGTCACCGCCGGGATGCTGGGGGCGATGCTTGCCATGCCGGCCGTGCGCGACGTCCTGCTGATCCGAGACCACAGTGGCGACCAGGCGGCAGAGGTCACGCTGGGATCCTCGATCGTCGACCCGATCTCCGCGTTCCTGCTCAGCCACCAGGACGGCACGCGCTACGAGGCCGCGTTCAGCGCCTCGACGATCGCCGCGCCGTTCATCGTGCTCGGCGGCAAGCCCGTGCTGCTGCTGACGACCGTCAACGCTCAGCCGCTCGTCACGCTGGCGCAGCTGAAGCGCGATCGCGCCGGCGGGCTCGTCCGCTACGTCTTCACCGAGACCGCCTGCCGGGATGTCGTCGTGACCCACGCCGCGTGCTCGCTCGCGATGCAGTGGGTGCGAAAGAATGCGCGAGACATCACGGCGCAGGCCGGGCTCCTCGGGGACCGGGACCTGCTCTACGATCTCGACCAGCCCCCCGCGAAATGATCGTGCGATGAGAGTAAGGACACTTCTGGGCGCGGCCGCGCTCTGCGCTGCCGCGTTGTCGCTGGCCGCCGGCAGCAGCGCCGCCTCGGGGGCCGCGGGCAGCGGCGCCGCCATCGCGACGTGCAACCAGTCGCGCTGGTGCACGATCACGGCATCCGGTGACGTCACGCAGTTCGCCAGCCAGCTCGCGATCGGCAACGTCAGCGCCGGAACGGAGCTCGCGGTCACGCAGGACAACCTCGGGCAGAACCAGGTTGGCGGCGAGATCCTCAACGGCAGCCTGGCCGGCAGCTGCGGCTGGTCGCAGTATGCGCGCGACTGGACCGCCAAGGCGCTCAGCGTGATCGCCGGCTGTCCGGACCCGGTTCTCAATACGAGCCAGTTCGTGGCCGACGGCGGCCGCGCGGTCTGGAGCGGCTGCTATCCACGCTGCTTCGGTGGCGTGCCCCTCACCTATGACACGCGTTGCGGTGAGCACAACCACCGCTGGTGCTACAGCACCAACTGCGAGGAGTACGCCAACTTCTACCCGTGGTCGCCGGCGGCCCATCCGACCAATCCGATCCGCATGACCCGCCGCCATCGGCTCGACGTCCGCTACATGGCGCGTTACGGCGACGCCTGGACGCACACGGCGTTCTACTTAGTGCGCGACATAGACGTTGAACACGGGACCGGCAACTGGGTCTTCATCAGCGGTGCCGCCTGCGGGCTCAGCGTCGGCCCGCCGGGGACCTATCACTGGCTGACGCATCCGGGCAAGCCTCATCACCGCACGCCCTCGGCGCACGCCGCACTGGACGTGCTGTACACGACCGGCTGGGCGGCCGCCCTCCGCCTGGTCACCCTGTAGCCTTAGCGTGGATTTAGGTTGGCGCGCCAGTCCGCCGCCTACCCAGCCGCTCCACCTCCGCCCGGTCCGGTCTCAGTTGCCCGACATCCCGATCACCCCCCGCAGCCTCAGCGACCGCGCGGCGTGAGCGGCG
Organism: uncultured Solirubrobacterales bacterium; assembly: GCA_963709225.1. GTDB lineage: Bacteria > Actinomycetota > Thermoleophilia > Solirubrobacterales > Solirubrobacteraceae > Palsa-513. The sequence continues at coordinate 731,792 of CAVPVM010000002.1, read as the reverse complement.
ATCGGCGGGGTGGCTGCTGCTGATGGACAGGCTTCTCGAGCTTCAGACACACGAGCTGGAAGACACCCACTGGTGGTACCGGGGTCGGCGCCGGGTGATCGCGGAGCTGTTGGGGCGCGTTGCCCTCCCCGCCGGCGCCGAGATTCTCGACGCCGGCTGCGGCAGCGGCCGCAACATGGTCGACCTCGCCCGGCTGGGGACGGTCACGGGCGTCGAGATCGCCGACGCCAGCGTCGTCCGGGCCCGTGAGCGCCGGGTCGGCGAGGTCGTGCAATGTTCGATCACCGAGCTGCCGTTCTCCGACGCGCAGTTCGATCTCGCCGTCAGCTTCGACGTCATCGAACACATCGATGATCAGATCCGCGCCCTGGCGGAGCTTCATCGCGTCGTCCGCCCGGGCGGCACGCTCGTCGTCACGGTGCCCGCATATCAGTGGCTCTGGAGCGAGCACGACGTGATCAACCACCATGAGCGCCGCTACACGGCCCGGACGCTGATCGCGCCGGCGGAGCAGGCCGGCTGGCGGGCGGTCAGGACCACCTACTTCAACGGCTTCCTGCTGCCGGTCGCCGTCGTCCACCGGCGTCTGACACGGCGTTCTCGCCTCGTCGGCGAGCCCGTGTCGGACCTCGAGCGGACGCCGGAGCGGCTGAACACGGTGCTCGAATGGCCGCTTCGGCTCGAGGCCCGCGCGATCGGGATGGGTTGGCGGATCCCCGCCGGCCTCTCGGTCGCCGGCGTGTTCAGCAAGCCGGCATGAGCCCCGACGCGGACGCAGCGCCGGGGCCTGCGCCCAGCCCCGGTACGCCGCCCCGTCCACCGGCGCGGATCGCCCGCATTCCCCCGGCCTCGGGTCGGCGCACGCCGACCGGGCGGCTGCGTCCGGAGCATCTCTGCCTTGCGGCGATCCTGACCCTCAGCGGGCTGCTCGAGTTCGTGAAGCTCAGCCAGAACGGCTACGCCAACACGTTCTATTCGGCGGCGGTGAAGTCGATGCTTCGCTCGTGGCACAACTTCTTCTTCGTCGCGTCCGATCCCAACGGCTTCATCACCGTGGACAAGCCGCCGCTCGCGCTGTGGCTTCAGGCGCTGTCGGCGCGGCTGTTCGGGTTTGCGCCGCTCAGCCTGATCGTGCCGGAGGGCATCTGCGCGCTGCTGGCCGTGGCGCTGCTGTACCGGATCCTGACGCCTCGGTTCGGAGCGCTCGCCGGCCTTGCCGGCGCATTCGCGCTGGCTGTCTTCCCGTCGTTTGTGGCGGTCTCGCGCGACAACGCTGTCGATCCGCTGCTGATCCTCCTGATGCTTGCCAGCTGCGGAGCCGCGCTGGCGGCGATCGACTCGGGGCGCCTGCGAACGCTGCTGTGGTGCGCGGTGCTGGCGGGCCTGGCGTTCAACACGAAATCCCTCGCCGCGCTGCTGTGCGTGCCGGGAATCGGCGTCGGCTACCTCGTGTGCGCGCCCGGGTCCCGGCGACGACGGGTCGGGCAGCTGGCGGCGGCCGGAGCGGTGTTCGTGGCCGTCGCCGTCTCGTGGTCGCTGGCCGTCGACCTCACGCCCGCGGCTCAGCGGCCCTACGTCGGGGGCAGCACGACGAACTCGGAGTTCCAGCTCGAGTTCGGCTACAACGGGTTCGGTCGCGTCGGCGGCCAGCAGGGTGGACCGGGAACGACGAAGGCTGAGCTCACAAGAGCGCAACTCGTGCCGCTGATGCGCCCTGGGGTCAATCTGCCGCCGCTGCCGCCGACCGCCGCCGAGCGTCGCTACCTCGCGGCCTTGCGCAACAGGCCGTCCAGCTCGAAGCCGGCTGCGCCGCCGGCACCGCATGGCCGCCAGCGACTGACCGAGCCGATCGCCTTCGGTGGAACGCGCAGCCCTGTGCGGATCTTCGCAACCGGCTTGGGGGACCAGGCTGGCTGGCTCGTACCTCTGGCGCTGATCGGCATGATCGCGCTCGGCGTCGCCGCACGCCGGCGACGCGACCGGCGGACCGCGCTGGCGCTCGTGCTCGGCGGATGGTTTCTGGTGGAGCTGCTGGCGCTCGACTTCTCGGCCGGGATCGTCCACCCCTACTACGGCTCGGCGCTCGGCCCCGGTGTCGCCGCGATGGTGGGCGCCGGTGCAGTGACGCTGGCCTCGCTGGTCCGCGCCACCGAGGCGCGGCGGGCGGCGGTGGCCTACGTGCTGGCTGTGCTCGGCGTCGCCGGCACTGTCGCCGTGCAGATCGTGCTGATCGACCGCGAGGGCGATCCTGTCTGGTGGCGGATCCCGCTGGTGGCGTTGTGCCTGCTCGCCCTCGTCGCGATACCGCTGCTGCGCCGACGAGCAGGCTGGGCGGTCGCGGTCGCGGTCGGCGCGCTGCTGGTAGCGCCGATGGCCTACAGCTTCAGTGTCTGGCTCGCGCCCGTGGACGGCACGTTCCCGACGGCCGGCCCTTACAACCACGCAGGCTACGGCGGCCTCAACGTCGCGCCGGCCGATGAGCAGGCCGATCGAGGCCTGCTGTCCTACTTGCGCGAGCACGGTGCGACTGGCCGGTATCCGCTGCTGACCCAGTCCTCTGACCTGGCTGCGCCGCTGATCCTGCTCGGCCTGCGAGCCTCGGCCGAGGGGGGCTACGGCGCGGGCGACCCTGCGCTCAGCAACTCGCAGCTCGCCGCACTCGTGGACGGCCATCAGGCCCGTTACCTGCTGATCAGCGGCCCGTATTCCGATCGTGGCGGCAACAGCGCGGAGACCGCGGCCCGCCTCGTCTGCCCTGAGGTGCCGCAGGAGCTGTGGGCGCCGGGACTCCCATCGCTGGAGGGAGGATCGTTCCTCGTCGATTGTGCCGGCCGCGCCGCGGACCTGCGCCACCCCTACGCGACCGCGCGGGCGTTCCTGCGGGCACACCCGAATGTCCACTACACGCTCTGAGCGCCGCCGGTCTCACGATCCCCGGTGAAGCCGACGCGCCCCCTTCCCGCGATCGGCGCCCCGGCGCGGATCTGGCACTTCGGCGGCGAGTCCGAGCCCGTGACGATCGTCGAGCTGCGCGACGGCGGACGCTCGGTGCTCGTCGCTGACGCCGCGGGCGAGCGGCTCGAGTTCACGCTGCGCCGCGCGACCGCTGCGTTTGTCGCGCGCGGCAAGCAGCACTCGCCACGGCTCGAGTTCTGAGCGCGCGGAGACATTCCGCGGGCGCTCAACCGGCTGCGAGCGGCCAAAGAACATGCAAAAAACCCGCAACACACCCCTAATCCGACCTTTGGATCAGTCAAGATTCGCGCCCGTAACGTTCAGCGCGCGCGAGCCGCGAGCCGTCAGCCCATGACCGAAAGCGATCGACACCACGACGAGCGCGACCACCGGCCCGATAGCGGCGGGTCCTCAGGCGACGGCCGCCGGCGTCCGCTTCGCGGCGAGCGGTCCACTGGAAGCGCCGCGCCGCCTTCCTCAAACCGCGTCGACCGGCGCACGTTCATTGCCGGCGGCCTTCGCGTCGGCGGTGCGATCACCGCCGCTTCACTGGGGGTCGAGGCGCTCGCCGACCCCGATTCCGCGCCGGCGCACCGACGCAGGGAACCCGGGCCCTACCGGCGCGCCAACAGACCGAACATCCTCGTGGTCATGGTGGACCAGCTGCGAACGCCGCGCTGGTTCGGCCCGGGCGCCCATGGCCCCGCCCTGCCGCCCAACATCGCGGCGCTGGCGCGCGCCGGCGTCAGCTTCTCGCGCCACTACACCGCCTCCAACGACTGCACGCCGGCCCGCGCGACGATGCTCACCGGTCTGCACACGCACCAGACGGGCTGCATGATCACCGGCGTCAGCACGCTCGACCCGGGCTTTCCGACCTGGGGGACGATGCTGCGCGAGCTGGGCTACGCCACGTACTGGTACGGCAAGTGGCACCTGACCAACGGCGACCGCTACTGGAACGACCGCGACGGCCCGCCGGAGCTCGAGCGCTACGGTTTCGACGGCGGCACCTACCCCTCGCCCAACGGCGCCCCCGGCCAGGGCTGGCGCGTCGACGGCAGGATCGCCAAGCAGTTCGAGGACTGGTACGACGCCGCCGGCGGGGACGGTCCGTGGTGCACGACGGTGTCGTTCGTGAACCCTCACGACATCGCCTGGTGGTGGCGCTGGAGCAGCGTGCACGCCTCCGAGGCGACCGCGCCGAGCAGGGTCGGCTCGCTGCCGCCGAACTACGAGACGCCCGAGCAGCTCGCCGCCCGCCGCAAGCCGGCGCTTCAGCACTCGCTCCAGCTGACGAGCGCGGTTTCCTTCGGCGAGGTGCCATTCAGCGGACCCGGCTTCGAGGCCGTCTGGCTGCCGTTCCTGGACCTCTACGTGAAGCTCCAGCTCGAGGTCGACCGCCACGTCGGCCGGGTGATGACGACGCTGGCGCGCCGGCCCGAGGTGATGGGCAACACGATCGTCGTCTTCACCTCCGACCACGGCGAGTACGGGGCCTCGCACGGCCTGCGAGGCAAGGGAGCGGCGATGTATGAGGAGGGTATCCGCGTCCCGCTGATCGTCGCCGATCCCAGCGGCCGGCTCGGCGCCGTGCCCAACACGGTTCGCCACCAGGTGACGTCCAGCGTCGACTTCGCGCCGCTGCTGCTCTCGCTCGCCGACCAATCGGAGAGCTGGCGCCACGACCCGCGTTACCTGCATCTCTCGACGCGCGCGAACATCGCGCGGATCCTTCGCGACCCAAGCTCGCCGGGGCGCCAGTATGCGCTGCACGCGACCGACGAGGTGCTCACGGAGTTCGCGCTGCTGCCGCATGCGGCGGACGCCCCGCTTCACGTCAGGGGCATCGTCACGCCGAACGCGAAGTATGCGACCTACTCGCACTGGCGGGCGGACACGCTCGACGCGCTGGCGCACGGCGAGCAGGCCGAGCTCTACGACTACACGAGCCGCGGCGGCTACCACGAGGTCGACAACCGCGCCGGCCGCAGCCCGCTCGAGACGCAGCTGCGCGCGCTGCTTGACGAGGCGATTCTCGAGGAGCTCCACCGGCCGCTCCCGTCGCGCCTCGTCGCGGTGCAGGAACGGGCGCTGGGCGAGTACTACCTGCAGGCCCGGCAAGAGCGGGAGCGGTCGGAGCTCAGCCGCCTCAACAAGGTCGAGCGGATCGTGCGCGGCATCGAGCGCCAGCTGCCCTGAGACGCCGCGACGCCGTGCCCCGGCGGCGAGCGGGCCGATTCCGAGCCGTCGCGCCGGGCGGTCGCCCCCGCGCGCGGTCAGCCGGCCGGAGCGATCGCCGGCGAGGTCGCCAGCGTCTGCCCGGCCGCGTTCAGTGCCGCCACGGCCACGTAGGCGGCGCTGGTCTGGACTGGGATCGTCGTCTCGAAGCCGCTCCTGGGGACCGTCGTGACCGCCGTCAGCGACGTCGCGGACGGTCCCGCCATGACGCGCCAGCTCGCCACCGTGGTGGCGCCGTTCCAGCTCGCCTCGACCTTCAGCCCGCCGGTTCCCGCGGCCTGCGCGGCGACCGCCGGCAGCGTCGGCGGCTGGGCGGTCCACGGCGCGAGATAGGTGCGGAAGTCCTGCACGTTGCGGCCGAGGGTCGCGTCGAGGAGGACCTGGCCGGCCGAGTCGTACTCGGTGAAGTTGGGTAGGCCGCCGTAGCCCATCAGCCAGTTGCCGCCCGGCAGCGCCAGCAGGTCGCCCTGGCTCGAGGCGAGCAGCGTCTTTGCGGGGTTGGTGAACTGCTTGACGAGCGTGACCGTGTGCGTGGTCGTGTTCGGGTCGAGCAGCAGCCCGCGTGATTGCTTCTCCTCGGCCGGGTCGGATCCGTTGTCGAACACCGAGACCAGCCCGCCGGGCTGCCACTGGGCGTCGTGCTGGTAGTAGAAGAAGGTGCCGGGTCCGTGCTTGAAGCTCGAGTACTTGCCGCCGATTCGCCAGATGAACGCGCCCGTGTGGATGTTCACGTCGTAGATCGTCCAGGTGTTGCGGGCCGACAGCAGCAGGTCGCCGTGCGTCCCCGGGTCGATCGAGTTGACATGCACGTAGTCCCAGTTCTCGCTGGTGTGCGGCACCGGCGCGTAGGAGTCGTGCAGCGGGATGTGTCCGAGCGCGTGCCACTCCCACATCACCAGGCCGGTCTTGACGTCGATCTCCTGCACGATCGAGTCGTTGACCACCGCGTGCGCCGAGCCGCCGATGTCCGACAGGTTCAGCTCGACCGGGTCGAAGGCGTCGATCCAGGCGGTTCCCTGCGGCGTCAGGAGGAACTCGTGCAGGTCGGCGTGGTACCCGTTGCCGGCCAGCACGCGCGCGAGCGGCTGGTAGTCGGCGGTGTAGATCTCGTCCTCGCCCTGGCCGAAGCCGAGCGCGAGCACTCGTCCCTGCCACCAGGTCAGAACCGTATGCCCGTCGTAGGTCTGCGGGCGGAAGTTGGTCGAGGAGTCTCCGGGCGGAATGGGGTGGAACCAGATCAGCTGCCCCGCCTGGTTGACGATCATCTGCCCGGGCGTGCCGAAGCCCTGGTAGGGGGCGAGGAAGAAGTCTCCCGGCGTGGCGCCCGGGCGAGCCGGCGTCGTGATCGTCACGGTCGAGGGCGTGATCGAAGGCGCCGAGAGGTAGTGCTGGATGTCGGCGCGGTCGCCCGGCTTGATCGGGAACTCCGCCTGGCTGACGGGCGCCTGCACGGCGATGGTGAAGCTCGTGCGCACCGTCGACGCCGCCCCGCCGCCGTCCACCCGCGCGCTGACCGTGACATGCTCGCCGGCCTGGAACGGCTGGGCCGGCAGGAAGCTCTCGCCCGTCCCGGTCGAGTAGTCCTCGAGCTTGCCCGCATGGCTGCCGCTGCTCGAGCCGACGACCTGGACGTCGGAGACCGTCGTGCCAGGGCCGCCGAGGAAGCTGATCTGGGTCGTCGGCGAGGCGTCCGAGGTGCCGGGCAGCGGCGACACCGTGACCGGGTTGACCGCGGCGGCGGCGACGTTCGCGTCGCGCACGGTGGTTGGCGGTGCCACGACCGCGCTCGATCCGCACGCCCCGAGAGCTGCCGCTACCAGGATCGCCGTGCCCGCCGCGCCGGCTGCGGCGGCCCTGCGGCGGCGGCGGTGATGGCGGTTCGGGCTGATCATCGGGCGGGGTGGCCGGGGCACACTATCTGAGGGCTCGGCGCTCGCGTCGCAGTGCCTCGCGCTCCTCTCGCGTCGGGCGCGGGGTGAGCGGATCGTGCGAGCGGCGCAGGCGGATGAAGCCGAATGTTCCCCAGATGGCTGGGATCCACAGCGCGATCGCATGGTAGACGACCGCAGCGGCGGCCGCCGGCGCCGCGTGCACTCCGTAGAGCACCAGCATGCCGACGAAACTGCCCTCGAGCACGCCGATGTTGCCGGGAATCGGCAGCACGTTTGCGAGGTAGCCGATCTGGTAGGAGAGCACGATCACGCCGATCGGCGGCGTGTGGCCGATCGCCTGGAAGCACGCCCAGAGCACGCCGATGTCGAACCACAGGTAGCCGATCGCCCCGAGCAGGCGCCAGTCCGGGCGAAGCAGGGTCTTCCGCGTCGCGCGGATCGTCGTCCCCGTCGCGTGCAGAACGCGCGCCAGGCGTCGCTTGGGGTGCACCTGCGCCTCGCGCTCGGTCAGCCGCGGCAGCGCGAGGAAGAACACGAACGCGGCGATGCAGATCCCGGCGGGCAGCAGCGTCAGGAGTGGGTTGCGCGGGCCCGGCAGGATGCCGACGCCCATCGCGAGACCGACGCCGGCCAGCGTCAACAGGTTGATCGCGCTGGTCAGCAGGAAGAGAACGGCGGAGCGCTCGGCGATCCGTCCGGTCGCCATGCCCCGCTCGCGCAGCAGCCAGGCGCCGACGGCGATGCTGCCGGCGCCGCCGAGCGAGACCGCGGCTCCGAATGCCATCTCAGTCAACGCGACGCGGGCGCCGAACACGATCGGTGCGCGGTCGAACACGGTCAAAAAGATCAGCACGTAGCCGAGGCAGGAGAGGATCTCCGCCAGGACGCCGGCTCCAACCCAGGCCAGGTTCATGTGCGCGACGAGGTGGCCGACGACGTGCAGGCCGGGAACCGCGAGCAGCAGGCCGACGATCAGCAGGACGAGGATCGCGAGCGATACGAGGCCGTTGCGAAGCCGCCTCGCCTGATCCGATTCGGAGACCTGCTGCGGTTCGGTGAGTGAGGGTGTGCTCATCGACGGCCCGCGCCGGAGCGGACGGGCTCAAACCTCCTGGCGGAGATCGTAGTTCTTCGTCCGGGTCGCTCCGGCGCGCGACCCGAATAGGGAACCCGCGGCCGCTACGCGAAGCCAGCGAGTCCGTGCCCCCGGCGGCTCAGTGCAGCTGCGACACGAAGGTGTAGATCACCATCAGGCTGACGACGATCGCGAACGCGCGAAGCGCCCACAGCCCGGCGACCGAGCGGCGGCCGAGCGCGGCGCGGGCGACCGGTTGCGAGGTCTCGGCGACGAACTGGTCGCGCTCGAGGTGCATGATCAGCTCCTCCTCGCCCCCCGCCTCCTGCGTGGGCTCGACCCGCGCCGCGTGCGCGGCTTCGACCGCCCCGGGAGCCACCGCGGGAGCCGCCCTGACCGGCCCCACATCCGCTCCCGCCGTCGCGGTCGTCGCTTCCCCCGCCGCCGTCGCGGCGCGGCCCAACTCGGCGCAGCCTGCGTCGGGCGCCTTCATCAGCCGATCACGTGGGTCGCGAGCAGGAACGAGTCGATCCCATACGCGGCGCCGCAGATGCCGACGAACGCGATCACCGCGATCCCGATGACGTTGGTCGAGCGCCGGTTGGCGAAGCGGCCCATCAGCCCGGAGTCGTTGGCGAGCATCACCATGAAGACGAGGCTGACGGGCAACAGGACGGTCGCCAGCACGTTCGCGTTCAGCGCGATCGAAAGGAGCGGCGCGCCGGGGATCAGGATCACCAGCGCGGCCAGCAGCGCCACGCCGAAGTTCGCCGCGTAGAACAGCGCCGCCTCGCGAGGGAAGCTGTTGAAGCTGTGCGTCACGCCCACGCACTCGGCCGCCGCGTAGGCGGTGCTCGCCGAGATCGTCAGGATCGCGACCGCGCCGGCCTCGATCAGCCCGAGCGCGAACACCGTGCCGGTCGCGCTGCCGGCGACGTGCGAAAGCGCCTGCGGGTAGCCGGCGCCCGCGAAGCCCTGAATTCCGGCGCCGCCATGGGTCACGAGCGCCGCGCCCGCGACCAGCGCGCCGACCCCGAAAACAGCGGCCAGCACCGCCCCGGCGGCGGTGTCGTAGCGCCCGTGGGAGATGTCGCGCGGGGTCATCCCCTTGTCGGCGCTCGCGCCCTGCTGGAAGAAGATCATCCAGGGCGTGACGGTCGCGCCGATCGTGGAGGCGAGCAGCAGCAGCAGCGTGTTGAAGCTGCCGCCGGGGAACGGGGTGAAGTCGAACGAGCTGGCGATCGCGCCGACATGCGGCTTGACGAGGATCGCCGCGACCAGGAACAACCCGTTGAACAGCGCCATGCCGAGCACGATCCGCTCCCAGCGCCAGTAGCGCCCGCCGCTGAAGGTGAACACGACCAGTGTCAGGCCGAGCACGACGGCGACGACCGAGCCGAGATGGAAGTAGGCCAGCCCGACGCGGATCGCGACGAACTCGGCGACCAGCGTGATCAGGTTGGTCAGCGTCAGGTCGCCGGCGGCGAACCAGCCCCAGACCGGACCGAAGCGCTGCAGCACGAGCTCGCCGTAGCCGCGGTGCGTGACCGCGCCGACGCGCATGCACATCTCCTGGCAGACGTAGGCCATCGCGAACAGCAGCGGGATGAAGGGGACGAAGAAGCCGAGCCCGTACTGCGCGCCGTCGGAGGCGTAGGCGATCATGCTCGGACCGTCGTTCTCGCCGAGCATCGCCAGGATGCCCGGGCCGACCAGCAGCCAGAGCAGCCACCAGCGCCGGTTGGCGAGCCGCGCCAGGTGGACCCGCGAGCGGTCCGACGAGCGCACCGCGTCCTGCACGGTCAGCGGCGGCGGCGGCGCGACCGCCGGCGAGAGCTGTGCCTCCGTCGCCGCCATCGATCAGCCGCGCACGGCGTCGATCTCGCCGGCGCCCGTCTCATCGTCGTTGACCTCGACGCGCATCGCGGCCGCGAGGCGGCCGCCGATCGCGTGCTCGCGCTTGCCGAAGCGCACGAACAGCGGGCCGCCGAACGGCTGGTGGTCGCGCACCTCGAAACGCTCGCCGGGCGAGATGCCGCAACCCGCCAGGTAGCGCAGCATCTCCGGATCGGAGTCCGAGACGCGCACGAACACGCCGCGGTCGCCGCGCGTGAGGCTGTCCATGCTGCGCGTCGCGGGCTCGCGCAGCTCGAGGTCGGCGCTCGGGATCGGGTCGCCGTGCGGGTCCGACGCCGGGTTGCCGAGCTTGGTCGCGATCAGCTCCTCGAGCTCGTCGGAGAGCACATGCTCGAGCACCTCGGCCTCGGCGTGGACGCGATCCCACGGCATTCCGAGCGCGTCGGCGAGGAAGCGCTCGAGCAGCCGGTGGTGGCGGATCACCTCGAGCGCGACGCGGCGCCCGTCCGCCGTCAGCCGCACGCCCCGGTAGGGCTCATGCGTGACGAGCCCGAGCTCGTCGAGCTTCTTCAGCATCGCCGACACCGAACCGGGCGTGATGCCCAGGCGCTCCGCGAGGGCGCTGGTCGAAACAGGCTCCTCACCGCGCGACTGCAGCGCGAAGATCGCCTTCGCGTAATCGTCGATCGCCGGTGAGCGGGGAGGGGTCGTGGTCGCCATGCACTCGAGAGTATGGCATGCCAAGATTTCAGTCAAGGCACGCTGGTGATCATCCTTTAGGAGCAGGTGGGTGCATGCACCCACCTGGGGATCGGGGCATGCACCGATCCCGGGTTTGGTGCATGCACCAAACCCCACCACCACAACCCCTCCTGCGGGCTCAGCCCAGCGAGCGCCGCTCGAGATACGGCGCCAGGTACTTCGCGGCGATCTTCGTGGGTGGCGACCAGGTCGGCTGGTCGGTGATCTCCGAGCTGAAGCCCTGACCGCCGGTGAAGCGGGCGCTGAGGTAGAGCGGCTCGGCGCCGGTCAGCAGGATGCCGTGGATCACCGGGTGAACCGGCGCCGGGTCGATCTCGACGCCCGCGAGCGCGGCGATCGACTCCGCCGCCGCGTCGGCCTGTTGCGCCGCGATGCCGCCGTATTTGAGCGGAAAGTCGGTGGCGTCACCCGCCGCGTAGACGCGCTCGACGCCGGGCACGCGGCTGTGATCGTCGATCGGGATCATGCCGTGTTCGCCGGCGGCCAGGCCGCGGACCGCGGGACCGTAGAGCTCGGGCAGCGCCACCACGCGGTCGACGTCGAGCGTCCGGTCTCCCGGGTTGATCACGACGTGGCGGCCGTCGGGAACCTCGCAGTGGGCCGAGGTGATCGTCGTGATCCCGCGCTCCTCGAGCAGCTCCGCCACGGTCCTGCTGGCGCCCTCGCCGAAGACCGCCAGTGGCGAGTCCTCGGGGGTCGCGATCGTGACGGCCAGCTCGACGCCCATCTCGTAGGCGCGCCTGGCGGTCATCAACGCCAGCTCATAGATCGGCAGCGGCCAGGCGACGCGCGCCGGGATCACGAACCCCAGCTGGCTGACGTAGCCGCCGTCGACATCCTCGAGCAGGCCGTGCAGCAGCTCGTCCAGGCGCGTGTCGTCGAGCGTCACGGCGGCCGGGAAGCGTGGGTGCGGGCGGGCGCCCAGCGCCAGCAGGATCGCGTCGTAGTGGAGCTCGGCGCCTGAATCGGTGTGCGCCACTCGCTGCTGCGGATCGAGCCACGCGAAGCTCTCGACGAGCAGTTGCGCCCCGATGTCGGTGGCGATCTCGCTCAGCGGGTACCGCTCGGCGCGGCTGTAGGCAAACGGCTCACGCACGGTCATCGGGCGGTAGACGAACTCGGCGCCCGGCGCGATCAGCGTCAGCTGGAAGCGCTCGCCGCCGAGCTCGCGCAGTGCCAGCGCCGCCTCGAGCGCCGCGACGCCGCCGCCGGCGATGACGACTTTGAAGGGATCTGCGGGTGGTTCTTGCGAGGTCATCGGTCGGCTCCTGTGTCGAGGCGAGCGTACGGTTCGGCGGCGCCGCTGTCAGGCGAGCGATACCACATCCTGCTGCATCAAAGTACGGACCGCGGCGGGCGCCGCGCTGGCGCCACCGCCCGTCCCCATGAGACGCTACCGTTCAACGATGGCCGAAGCGGAGGCGACCGAGAGCGACGAGGGCACACCGGCCGCCGTGATCCGCGTCGTGCTCGCCGACGACCACCCGGTCGTTCGCCGCGGCCTGCGACTGCTGCTCGACGAGGAGCCGGAGTTCGAGGTCGTCGCGGAGGCCGGCGACGTCGAGGAGGCGCGGCGCTATGTGCGCGGGCACCACCCCAACGTGCTCGTGCTCGATCTCAACATGCCGGGTGGGTCGAGCCTCGAGGCGATCCCCGCCCTGCGTGAGGAGTTTCCCGACACCCACATCGTCGTGCTGACGATGCAGCAGGAGCCCGCCTACGCGCGCGAGGCGATCGCCGCGGGCGCCGATGGCTACGTGCTCAAGCAGGCCGCCGACGGGGAGCTGGTGGAGGCCGTGCGCCTCGCGGCCGTCGGCGAGAGCTACCTGAACCCGCGACTTGGCGCGCGCCTCGCCGCGGAGCCGCCGCCCGGACCGCCCGACAACCTGTCGGAGCGCGAGGTCGACGTGCTGCGGCTGATCGCGCTCGGGCACACCAACACCGAGATCGCGCAGCAGCTCTACATCTCGGTGCGCACCGTTGAGACCCACCGTGGCCACATCTCCCAGAAGCTGCTGCTCTCCTCGCGCGCGGAGCTCGTGCGCTACGCGCTCGACCGCAAGCTGATCGACACCTAGGCGGCGACCGCCTCGACGCTGCGCGGCAGGACCAGCAGCGCGCAGCGCGCGTGGCGCGCGAGGCCATGTGAGGTGCTGCCGAGCATCAGCCGCCGCATCGGGCCGTAGTTGCGCGAGCCGACGACCAGCAGGTCGACCCGGTCGCCGAAGGCTGCCAGCTCCTCGACCGGCAGGCCGTAGACCGCGGTCGCCTCGACGCCCTCGAGCGAGGAGACCTTCTCCTGGGCCGCGCTGCGATCGTCCTCGATCATCTCCCCCCAGTTGGACGGCATCGGCGCGATGTAGCCCCAGGCCGGCAGCGAGACGACGTAGAGCGCGTTCAGCTTCGCGCCGTCGCGCTCCGCCAGTCCGCGCGCGAGCGCCAGGGCGGCCCGGCTCTCCGGCGAGAAGTCGTAGCCGACGCCGACCCGCAGGAAGCCGCCGCTGCGCGCCACGTAGCCCCGCGGAGCCACCGCGACGGCGCAGGTGGCGCCGTTCAGCGCGGCGCTCGTGTCGTCGCCGACCAGCACGCGCCCGGCCAGCCCGCGGCCGTGCGAGCCGACGACGAGCAGGTCGGCCTGCTCGTGCTCGGCGAGCGTGTGCAGGCCGCGCCCCACGGAGGATGCGCAGAATGCGATCAGCTCAGCTGTGACGCCCGTCTCCTCGCGCTCAAGCTCGAGCAGCGCGATCGCCCGGTCGCGCTCGCGGGCCGCCGTCGCGGCACTGGCCGCGCGTCCGGGGGTCGGCACGGCGCCGTGCACGTGCGCCAACGCGATCCTTGCTCCCTCGTCCGCGAGCGCCAGCGCCAGCTTCATCGCGTCGCGTCCCGTCGGGCTGCCGTCGACGCCGACGATCACGTTGGCGAACATGGAATCCTCCCTTCGCCGACAGGTCAGCTTACGAAAGCGCCCGCATTGCGCACATCCGTGGTCATGCACTGCCCGACTGCGGATACCTACTGACGCCGTCAGACTGTCGGTGTGAGCATATGGATGGCGTGAACGACGCGGTCGCGACGCCCAGCGGCCCGCTCTCGGAGCGGGATCTGGCGCTTCTCGATGCCTACTGGCGCGCCGCCAACTACCTCTCGGTCGGGCAGATCTACCTGCTCGACAACCCGTTGCTGCGCGAGCCGCTGAAGATCGAGCACGTCAAGCCGCGACTGCTCGGCCATTGGGGCACGACGCCGGGGCTGAACTTCGTCTACGCGCACATGAACCGCGCGATCCGCGCGCGCGATCTCGACGCGATCTTCGTCACCGGCCCAGGGCACGGCGGTCCCGGACTCGTCGCCAACACCTACCTCGAGGGGACCTACACCGAGGTCTACTCACGGATCGGCCACGATGAGGAGGGGATGCGCCGGCTGTTTCGCCAGTTCTCCTTCCCCGGCGGCATTCCCAGCCACGTCGCTCCCGAGACGCCCGGATCGATCCACGAGGGCGGGGAGCTCGGCTACGCGCTGCTGCACGCCTACGGAGCGGTGTTCGACAACCCGTCGATGCTGGCGCTCTGCGTGGTCGGGGACGGCGAGGCCGAGACCGGGCCGCTCGCAGCCAGCTGGCATTCGAACAAGTTCCTCAACCCCGCGCTGGACGGTGCCGTGCTGCCGGTGCTCCATCTGAACGGCTACAAGATCGCCAACCCCACGATCCTCGCCCGGATCCCGCACGACGAGCTTGCCGCGCTGCTCGTCGGCTACGGCTACGCGCCGCGCTTCGTGCAGGGCGACGACCCGGCCGAGATGCACCAGCTGATGGCGGCCACGCTGGATGAGGTGCTCGACGAGATCGCCGAGATCCAGCGCCACGCGCGTGAGGACGGCGACAGTGCCCGCCCGTGCTGGCCGATGATCGTGCTGCGCACGCCGAAGGGCTGGACCGGCCCGAAGTTCGTCGACGGCCTTCCCGCCGAGGGCTCCTTCCGCTCCCATCAGGTCCCGCTCGCCGAGCTTCGCACGCATCCCGAACACCTGCGCCAGCTGGAGGAATGGATGCGCTCCTACCGCCCGGCGGAGCTGTTCGACGAGGGTGGCGCGCTGCGCCAGGAGCTTGCCGACCTGGCGCCGGAGGGCGAGCGGCGGATGGGTGCCAACCCCCACGCCAACGGCGGCCTGCTGCTGCGCGACCTCGAGCTGCCGGACTTCCGCGACTACGCCGTCGAGGTCGCCTCGCCCGCGACCACCACGAGCGAGGCGACGCGCGTGCTGGGGACGTTCCTGCGCGACGTGATCGCCGCCAACCCGCAGACCTTCCGCATCATGGGTCCCGACGAGACGGCCTCCAACCGCCTCGGCGCGGTGTTCGAGGCGACCAACCGCCGCTGGGAGGCCCAGACGCTGCCGACCGACGACCACCTGGCGATCGATGGCCGCGTGATGGAGGTGCTCAGCGAGCACCTCTGCCAGGGCTGGCTCGAGGGCTACCTGCTGACCGGCCGCCACGGCCTCTTCAACTGCTACGAGGCCTTCATCCACATCATCGACTCGATGTTCAACCAGCACGCGAAGTGGCTGAAGGTGACCCACGAGATCCCCTGGCGGCGTCCGATCGCCTCGCTCAACTACCTGCTCTCCTCTCACGTCTGGCGCCAGGATCACAACGGCTTCAGCCACCAGGATCCGGGCTTCATCGACCATGTCGTGAACAAGAAGGCCGAGATCGTCCGCGTCTATTTGCCGCCGGACGCCAACTGCCTGCTGTCGGTCGCCGACCACTGCCTGCGCTCGCGCAACTACGTCAACGTGATCGTCGCCGGCAAGCAACCGGCGCTGGACTTCCTGACGATCGACGAGGCGATCCTGCACTGCACGCGCGGGCTCGGCGTGTGGGACTGGGCCTCCAACGACGCCGGCGTCGAGCCCGACGTCGTGCTCGCCTGCGCCGGCGACGTGCCGACGCTCGAGACGGTCGCCGCCGCCGCGATCCTGCGCGAGCGGGTGCCGGACCTGCGGGTCCGCGTGATCAACGTCGTCGACCTGATGCGCCTGCAGCCGGACAGTGAGCACCCGCACGGCCTCGCCGACCACGAGTTCGACGCCCTGTTCACAACCAGCCGGCCCGTGATCTTCGCCTATCACGGGTATCCGCTGCTGATCCACCGCCTCACCTATCGCCGTGCCAACCACCACAACATCCACGTGCGCGGCTACAAGGAGGAGGGCACGACGACGACCCCCTTTGACATGGTGATGCTCAACGACCTCGACCGCTTCCACCTCGTGATCGACGTGATCGACCGTGTCGAGGGCCTCGAGGAGCGCGCCGCCCACCTGCGCCAGGAGATGGTCGACGAGCGGCTGCGCCACCGCGCCTACACGCGCGAGGTCGGCGACGACCCGCCCGACGTGCGCGACTGGACCTGGCCGGGCGGCGGCGCGAACCCCTCGGCCGGCTAGCCGCGGAGACCGCGGTGCGAGTCCTCGTCGTCAACGCCGGGTCGAGCAGCCTGAAGCTGGCGCTGCTCGACGCGGACGACCAGACGCTTGCCTCGCGCGAGCTCGCGGCGCCCGGTGACCGTGTCGACCCCGCCGAGCTGCGCGCGGCGCTCGACGGCGGCCTCGGCGACGCCGACGTCGTGGGTCATCGGATCGTCCACGGCGGTGAGCGCTTCCGCGAGGCGGTGGTGGTCGACGCCGGGGTCGAGGCGGCGATGCGCCAGCTCGCCGACCTCGCGCCGCTGCATCAGGCGAAGTCGCTCGCCGCTCTGGACGCCGTCTCGGCCGCACTGCCGGACGTGGCGGCCGTCGCCTGCTTCGACACCGCCTTCCACGCGACGCTGCCGGCGGCGGCCTCGACCTACGCGCTGCCCGCGAGCTGGCGCGAGCGCTTTGGCCTGCGCCGCTACGGCTTCCACGGCCTCTCGCACGCCTGGGTCGCGCGCCGCGCGCCCGAGTTGCTCGGCCGCGAGGCGGCCGGGTTGCGCCTGGTCAGCGCCCACCTGGGCGCCGGCGCGTCGCTGTGCGCGATCGCCGGCGGGCGCTCGGTGGACACGACGATGGGTTTCACGCCGCTCGAGGGGCTCGTCATGGCGACCCGCTCAGGCAGCGTCGACCCGGGCCTGCTGTTCTGGCTGCTGGATCACTCGCGAGCTTTCGCCAGGCGAGGTGGCTGGTGCGCTGGAGCACGAGTCGGGGCTGCTCGGCCTGGCCGGCAGCGCCGACATGCGCGAGGTGCTCGCGCGCGCCGGCGATGGCGAACAACAGGCGCGGCTCGCGCTCGATGTCTACCTCCACCGCCTGCGCGCGGCGATCGCCGCGATGGCCGCAGCGCTCGGCGGGCTCGACGCCCTGGTCTTCACCGGCGGCGTCGGCGCGCGCTCGGCGCCCGTGCGCGAGCTGACCGCCGACGGTCTCGGCTTCCTCGGCGTCGGCGTCGATCACGCCCTCAACCGGGAGGCGACCGAGGATGGCGACGTCTCCGATCGCGACGCACGCGTGCGGACGCTCGTCGTGTTGCCGCGCGAGGATCTGGAGATCGCCAGGCAGTCGCGCGCCGCGCTGCGGCGCGGGTAGCGGTTCGCCGCGGCGCGTGGGCCTGTGCGACATGAGCCTGTCGCCGCCGCGCGCGCAAGAACGTCGGGGGCCTGTGCCGCCCGCGGGGCCTGGCCGCCCGACGGCCCTGGCCGCCCGTCGGGTGGGGCTCCTCGGGGCCGGCGGGCGAGGCGCTACGCCGCGGCGGCGCCCGCCGGCGGCTCCGGCAGCGGTGGACCTCCGCCGCCACCGCCCGCGCCGTCCTCACCCGGGCCGGCGGCGGCGCTGCTGCGCAACTCGCGGTAGTGATCGCGCCAGATCAGCCGGTAGATCGGGATCGCGCGCGGGATGTCGCGAACGCCCGGGATGAACGGGATCAGGATGAAGCAGACGCTGAGGAAGCCCATCACCAGGAACACCAGGAGGTCCCCGTTGGACGAGGTCGACCACGGCGGGATCTGGTACCAGAAGGTGTAGAGCCACAGCCAGACCTGCCCCGGGTAGCTGCCGGTCTCGTTCATCATGCCCCACTGCGAGCCGAGCAGGTGCTGCGCCTGCGCGCGGTCGTTGAGCGCGTTGCCGTCCTCCAGGAACAGCAGCGGCTTGGTGTAGTCGGTCTGGTAGAACTGGCTGCTGGTCAGCAGCGCGCCGTCGAGGCCGCCGCTCTGGGCGAGCGTCAGCAGCGCGTTCATGATCGTCGGCACCGGTCCGTAGTTGCCGGCGGGGATTTTGAGCGTGTCGCCCGGGGCGACCGTGGCCTTGGCGAGCGCGTTGGTGTAGTTGTTCGTCCACGTCGTCTGGCTCTTGGCGGGCGCCATCCTGTATTCGGCGACGACGGCTCGCAGCGCCGGATCATTCGGGATGCTCGACAGCGGCTGGTAGATGTAGTCGACGGCGGTGTTGATCGGGTGGCTGACGCCCAGCCACGTCTGCAGATGCAGGAACCAGGCGAACTGCGCGCCGGGGGCGTGGTTGTAGGGCGGGCCGTAGGTTGCCGTCTCGCTCGTCCCATCGAGCTCGCTGACCGCGGTCGTGACGAAGTCCGCCGGCATCTGCTGTGCCCACTCGGCGATCGTGGTGGGCGGCAGGTCCGGCGAGGAGAAGAAGATCGTGAACACCAGCGCCAGGGCGCCGACCACGACGATCGCGATGCACAGCTCCTTGACGAGGTCGTAAGGCTTGTACGGCCCGTCGTAGTGGCGCGCCAGCTGGTTCAGCTCAGCGTTTGAGTACCGCCTGCGCTTCATCCAGTCGACTCCGCCGTCGCCGCACCTGACGCATCTGCGGTGGGCGCGGGCGCCGTCAGCGGCTGACGCAGCTCCGGCAGCGGCAGCGGCGGGACGATCCCGCTGCGCCGGACGAGCAGGATGTGGGCGGAGACGATCACCACCACGACGACCGGCAGCAGCAGCACGTGGTAGCTGTACATCTGGCCGAAGTTCAGGGCGTTGAAGAAGGCGCCGACGCCGATCGCGTTGAGGCCGTCCTTGCCCTGCGTCGCGATCCACTGGGAGTCGAAGTTCTGCTGCGAGAGGTAGCCGGTGAACGCGCACGGGATCGCGATCAGGAACGCGATCGCGCCGCTCATCCACGTCCTGGCGCGTCCGCCGCGCCATGACGCCATGAAGAACTTGCCCCACAGGTGGACGACCATGAAGAAGAAGAACAGCTCAACCGACCACAGGTGGATGCTGTTGAAGAAGTGCCCGATCCCCGTGTAGTGCCACCACGCGGGCCCCTTCAGGCCGAGGATCACGCCCGAGCCGATGATGATCACCAGCGAGCCGATCGTCAGCACGCCAAAGATGTAGATCCACGAGGACATGTAGGTCGGCTGGCCGTCCGGCAGGAGTCGCTCCGGTGGCAGCGCCCGCACGCCCGCTTCACGCAGCCGCACGGTCCAGTTGCGCTCGCCGGCGCTCACGACTCGCTCCCGCGCTTGCGCCGGCGGCTGCCCGGGAAGGGCAGCACGATCGCCAGCGCAAAGACGACGATCATCAGCCCGATCACGACGAGGTTCGGAACCGACATCTCGAAGAAATGCCAGTGCGCGTAGCTGGCCGGGTGGTTCAGGTTGATGATGGCCGCCAGGGGCATTTCGGGCACGCTATTCAGCCGCCTTCACCGCGCCATCAGCGCCCGCCACGGGCGCCCGGTAAGTAGTTTCCCCCCGGACGTGCGGACCAGGGCCGCCGCGGCTGCTCGGCCGCCGCGGTCGTGATGCCAGGCGGACGTGCACTGATCAGCGGCGTCGGCGCTCTCGTCGCCGCGCCACGCCGCGCCCCAGCCGCCGCGACGGCCATCCGCCCCGGCATGGGCCACAATGGGGGTCGTGTCCGCCACCGAGAGCGCGCCGGACCGCGCGGTCGACGTAGCGCTGCGGGATGGGTCGACGCTTCGCGTGCGTCCCGTGGCCGCCGACGACGCGCCTGCGATGCGGACGTTCTTCGAGGCGCTCTCGCTGGAGTCGCTGGGCCTTCGCTTCTTCGGCGTGCCGAGCGTCGACTGGGTGACCAAGTGGTCGGTGGACGTCGACTACGCCGACCGCTACGCGCTTGTCGCGACGACCGGCCCCGAGCAGGCGATCGTCGGCCACGGCGCCTACATCCGGATCGACGGCGAGCGGGCCGAGGTGGCGTTCGTCGTCGCCGACCGCTGGCAGGGCCAGGGCATCGCGACGATCATGCTCGGGCAGCTGGCGGCCGCTGCGCAGGAGCACGGCATCAGTGTCTTCAGCGCCGAGGTGCTGCCGCGCAACCACCGCATGATCGACGTCTTCCGCAACAGCGGCTTCCCCGTCGAGCTGCACGTCCGGGGCGAGCTGATCGACGTCGAGTTCCCGACCTCGCTGTCGGAGGAGGCGCTCGCCCGCTTCGAGCAGCGCGAGCGAACCGCGGCCGTCGCCGCGCTGCGCAGCTTCCTCGAGCCGGCCTCGGTTGCCGTGATCGGCGCCTCGCGCCGGCGCGGGACGCTGGGCGGTGACCTCCTGCACAACCTGCTGGCCGCCGGCTTCGTCGGCGCCGTCTACCCGGTCAACCCGCGCGCGTCGAGCGTCGCCGGGGTGCGGGCGTACGCGTCGATCGCTGAGGTTCCTGAGCGCGTCGAGCTGGCGCTGGTCGCCGTGGCGGCGCCGAGCGTCGCGCAGGTCGCGCGCGAATGCGGGGCCGCCGGCGTGCGCGCGCTGGTCGTGCTGAGCGCCGGCTTCGCCGATGCCGGGCCCGAGGGCGTGGAGCGCCAGCGCGAGCTGCTCGCGATCTGCCGCGAGACCGGCATGCGCCTGGTCGGGCCGGACTGCCTCGGCGTGTTGAACGCATCCCCTGATGTGCGACTGCACGCGACCTTCGCCGGCGCGATGCCGGCGAGTGGCAACGTCGGCTTCCTCTCCCAAAGCGGGGCGCTGGGCATCGCGCTGCTCGAGCTCGCCAGCCGCCGCGAGCTCGGACTCTCGTCGTTCGTCTCGGTCGGGAACAAGGCCGACATTTCCGGCAACGACCTGCTCCAGTACTGGGAGGAGGATCCGGCAACCGCCGTTTTGCTCCTGTATCTGGAGTCGTTTGGCAACCCGCGGCGCTTCGCCCGCATCGCCAGGCGGGTGGGGAGGACGAAGCCGATCGTCGCCGTCAAGGGCGGGCGCTCGGCGGCCGGCTCGCGTGCCACCAGCTCTCACACCGCGGCGCTGCTCTCCTCCTCGGATGTGACGGTGGATGCCCTGTTCGCGCAGGCCGGCGTGATCCGCGCCGACACGATCGCGGAGCTGTTCGACGTCGCATCGCTGCTCTCGGCGCAGCCCGTGCCGGGCGGCCGGCGTGTGGCGATCGTCTCCAATGCCGGCGGTCCCGCGATCCTCTGCGCCGATGCCTGTCGCACCGACGGGCTCGACGTCGTCGAGCTGCCGGCGCCGCTGCGCCGGCGGCTGGCTCGCCTGCTGCCGGCCGGCGCCTCGGTCTCCAACCCGATCGACATGCTGGCGAACGCCTCCGGCGAGCATTACCGCCGCACGATTGGCGTGCTCGCCGGCGCGGACGCCTGCGACGCGATCCTGACGATCAACGTCGCCCCGCTGCTCTCGGTCGCCGGCGATGTCGCTCGCGAGATCGCGCTCGCCGCGCAGGCGGCTTCGCGGCTTACGCTCGCCTCGGTCTTCATGGGCGCGGACGTGGTCGGTGCGGAGCCGGTGGCCGCTGCGGCGCGCGTGCCGAGCTTTGGCTTTCCCGAGGAGGCGGTGCGCGCGCTCGCCCACGCCGCTCGCTACGGCGCCTGGAGGGACCGCCCGGCCGGTAGCGTCCTGGTGCCGACCCACTGCCGTCCGGACGAGGCGGCGGCGATCATCGCGGCGGCGCTCGGCGCGGGAACGTCGTGGTTGGGACCGGACGACGTGGCGGCGCTGCTCGACTGCTACGGGCTGCCGCTGGTCTCCGCGCGCGTCGCGCGCGGAGCCGGGGACGCGGCCGACGCGGCAGCCGCTCTTGGGGGACCCGTCGCGTTGAAGGCGCTGGTCGGCGGGCTCGTGCACCGTGGCGATGTGGGGGCGGTGCGTCTGGGTCTTCACAGCGGTGCGGAGGTGCGCCGCGCGGCGAGCGAGATCCGGGCCGCGGTCAGCGCCTCCGGCCATCGCCTCGACGGCTTCGTCGTGCAGCCGATGGTCGAGCCCGGGGTGGAGCTGTTGGTGGGCGTCGCGCACGACGCGAGCTTCGGCCCGGTGATCGTCTGCGGCCCGGGCGGCGCGACGGCCGAGCTGATGGGGGACGCGGTGGCGAGGATCACGCCGCTGACCGACAGCGATGCGCTCGAGATGCTGGAGAGCCTGCGAACCTTCCCGCTGCTCACCGGCTACCGCGGCGCACCGCCGTGCGACATCGGCGCGGTGCAGGACGTCCTGCTGCGGCTCAGCGCGCTGGTCGAAGCGCACTCTGAGGTCGCCGAGCTCGACCTCGACCCGCTCGTGGCCTCGCCGTCAGGGGCCGTCGTCGTGGATGCGCGGGTCCGGCTCGAGGCGCCGCCGCCGCCGCGGCTGCTTTCTGCCCTGCGGGCCTGACGGACGGGCTCACGCCGCGTCGAGCGGGGCGCCGCGAACCGCCTGCGCGGGACGCTGGAGCTGGGTGTTCGCGTGTCGCACGCACCGACGGTCGGTGCTTTGCCGCGAGTGGTCGGCGCGTTTAACCTGGTGGCGGCGATCTCGCCGATGCCTATCTTGGTCCGATGGTGGCGCACCTCCAGTTGGCCGGCAACCATGCGGCGGAGCACGACCGCACGGTCACAGACGGCACGATTCGCGTGGTGCTCGCCGACGACCACGAGGCGATGCGCCGCAACCTGCGTCGCCTCCTGGAGGCCGAGCCCGGCATCAGCGTGATCGCCGAGGGCGACGATCTGGGGATCGTGATGCGCTACGTCCAGATGCAGCATCCGAACGTGCTCGTGCTCGACCTCAGCATGCGTAGCGGCTCGAGCATCGAGGCGATCCGGCGCCTGCGCGAGGGAGTCCCGGGCACCGAGATCGTCGTTCTGAAGATGGAGGAGAACGCCGCGTTCGCGCAGCACGCGATCGACGCCGGCGCGATCGGCTTCGTCCTGAAGGACACCGCAGACAGCGAGCTGCCCGAGGCGGTTCGATGTGCCGCCCGCCGGCGCGAGTACGTCAGCCCTCGCGTCGCCGGCCGCCTTCGGGCGCGGCGCCTCGCAACGGGCGACAGCCTGCCCCGGCGCTGAACCGCCGCCAGCTCGCCGCGGCTCCACGCTTGCGGCCACGACGCGGGCGAGCTGCGCGCCCGCGCCGCCGCAAACGCCGGCCGTCTCGACTACCACGCCTTCCCGCCACGAGGCCGGCTGAACTGCGCGCCGCGTCAAACGCCCGTCGTCTCCACTGCGACGCCTTCCGCCACGACCCGGCGAGCTGCGCGCCGCGCCGCGCGTCGGCGCCCTCCTGCTAGGACGCCGCGAGCTGGCTGCCCGCGCGGGCGGCGCCGCCGGCCAGCGGGAGCTCCACGTGCACTAGCGTGCCGTGCTCGCCCGACTTGAGATCGAGCGTGCCGCCCACCAGGTAGACACGCTCGCGCATGCCCTCGAGGCCGAATCCGGCCGCGTGCGCCTCGGGGCTGAAGCCGACGCCGTCATCCTCGACGTCGATCCGCACAACCGAATCCGTGGCGCTGACCGCCACTCGGGCGCTGTGCGCGCGGGCGTGCTTGACGACGTTGGTCAGCGACTCCTGCACGAGCCGGTAGATCGTCGACTCGAGCTCCGGCGGCAGCCTTCCGCCGGCCGCCGGGTCCGGCAGGTCGAGCTCCATCGCCACGGCCAGGCCGGCGTGCTGGCGCCGGCGGTCGAGCAGCGCCTCGAGTGCGGGCCGCAGGCCGAGCTCGTCCAGTGACGCAGGGCGAAGGTCGCTGATGATCGCGTGCAGGTTCTCGATCTCGTGTTCGATCTGCTCGATCGCCTCGTCGACGACGAGCGCGGTCTGCTTGGGCTCACCGCTTCGCCGCGCGGATGAGAGCAGCAGCCGCAGCGCCCCGAGTCCCTGGAGCGTCTCGTCGTGCAGCTCCCGCGCCCAGCGCGTCCGCTCGGCGTCGGCGGCGGCGATCGAGCTGCGCAGCCGGTCCGATTCGACGCTGCGGCGCATCGCGACCGCGTTCGCGGCGCTCGCGGCGAAGGCCGTCAAGAGCAGCTCGTCGTCACCGGTGAACTTTCGCTCGTCGGCGCGGTCGAATGCGGCGAGCACGCCGACCGCCTCGCCCCGGGCGATCATCGGCACGAGCAGCGCGGTGTGGGCCTCGGGCACGCCGAGCTCGGTGGGGGCGATCCGCAGTCTCGCGGCGACGTCGGCGATCCGCTCGGGGCGGCGGCGCTGGAGCACCTCCCCGGAGGTCGAGTCCGAGATCGGCACACGGTGGCCACGCACGTCGGAGGCTTCGCCGGCGTAGGCGGTCACGACCAGGTCGGGCCCGTCGCAGAGCATGATCACGACGCTTCGCGCTTCGACCAGCGCGCGCCCGCGTTTGACGATCAGCTCGAGCACCCGGTCGAGCCCGCTGTCGCCGCCGACCGCGATCGAGATGTCGCGCGTCGCCTCCAGGCCCCGCAGCGCCTGCTCGAGCTCGCTTCGCCGGTGCTCGCTGACCTGGTAGAGGCGCGCGTTCTCGATTGCCGTGGCGGCCCAGTCGGCGAGGATCACGGTCGCCTCCTCGTCCTCGGCGGTGAACTCGCCGCCGCCGTCCTTCTCGGTCAGGTAGAGGTTGCCCCAGACCGCCCCGCGGATCACGATCGGCACGCCAAGGAAGGTGTGCATCGTCGGGTGTCCCTCGGGGAACCCGTAGCTGTGCGGATGGCTGCTGACGTCGCTCAGGCGCAGCGGCCGCGGCTCGCGGATCAGGGCGCCGAGGACGCCTCGGCCGCGCGGCAGCTCGCCGATCGCGGCGCGCGTCGGCTCATCGATCCCGTCCGTCAGGAACTGGCCGAGCGACACGCGGCGTTCGTCGAGGATGCCGAGCGCCGCATATCGCGCCCCCGTCACCTCGCGGGCTGTCGCGAGGATCCTGTCGAGCACCGCCTGCGGATCAAGTTCGGTTACGAGCGCCCGCCCCGCGTCGAGCAGGCGACCAAGCCGACGGGAGTCCAGAGAGCCGGTCATCGATGGTGCTAAGGCCCAGCATAGCCCTCGGACACCCTGCGCGGCCTGCGGGGAACGCGGTATTCGGCCCTCGTGCCCGCGGCTTTGGGCGCCGGGCGCGGCTCACGCCGATCGCGTCGCCACATCGGTCGGCGCGCGCCCGCCGCCGCGTCAGGATGCGTCCGCGACGGCGCTCGCCCCGGCGGCTGCCGTCGCGTCGGCATCGAGGATCGGCGCCAGCCAGCGGCGCGCCTCCGCGAGCGTCCAGCCCTTGCGCTCCGCGTAGTCCTCGAGCTGGTCGACGCCGATCTGGCCGACGCCGAAGTAGCGCGAATCGGGGTGCGCGATCAGGATGCCCGAGACCGAGGAGCCGGGGCTCATCGCAAAGCTGTCGGTCAGCGTGATCCCGGCGCGCGCGGTGGCGTCGAGCAGCTCGAACAGCGTGCCCTTCTCGGTGTGGTCGGGCTGGCAGCCGTAGCCGGGCGCCGGCCGGATGCCGCGGTAGCGCTCGGCGATCAGCTCCTCGCGCGTCAACGACTCCGCCGGCGCGTAGGCCCAGGCCTCACGGCGAACCCACTCGTGCACGCGCTCCGCAAACGCCTCGGCCAGCCGGTCGCAGAGCGCCTTGAACAGGATCGCGTTGTAGTCGTCGTTGTCGCGTTCGAACTGCTCGGCCCGCTCGCGCTCGCGGTGGCCGGCGGTGACGGCGAAGGCGCCGATGTAATCGGCGACGCCGCTCTCGGTGGGCGCCACGAAGTCGGCCAGCGCGAGGTTCGGGTGGGCGGCGTCGCGGGCGAGCTGCTGGCGCAGCGTGTAAAGCGTCGCCAGGGGCTCCGAGCGCGACTCGTCGGCGTAGACGGCGATGTCGTCACCGACCGCGTTCGCCGGCCAGAGCCCGACGGCCGCGTCGGCGCGCACCCAGCGCTCGGCGACGATCCGTTCGAGCATCGCCTCGGCGTCGCGGTGAAGGCTGCGCGCCACCTCGCCGACGACGGGGTCCTCGAAGATGCGAGGGAAGGTTCCCTTCAGCTCCCAGGCGCGAAACAGCGGCGTCCAGTCGATGTAGCCGGCGAGCTCTCCGAGGTCGTGGTCGGCGAGCGTGTGGCGGCCGAGCAGCGGCGGCGTGGTCGGCCGGTATGCCGCCCAGTCGTCGCTGAAGCGGTTCGCGCGCGCGGCCGCCAGGCTGACGCGCCGTGAAGCGCGTCCCTCGGATGCGCGGCGCTCGGCGATCGCGAGGTATTCGGCCGCCACCTCCGCGACCAGCCCCGGGCGCAGCTCGGCGCTCAGCAGCGCGCTGGCCACGCCGACGGCGCGCGAGGCGTCCGGCACGTAGACCGCCTGACCGTGGTTGTAGGCGGGATCGATCTTGACAGCCGTGTGGGCCTTGCTGGTGGTCGCGCCGCCGATCAGCAACGGCAGGCTCATCCCGCGGCGCTCCATCTCGGCGGCCACGTTGCACATCTCGTCGAGCGAGGGCGTGATCAGCCCGGACAGGCCGATCAGGTCGGCGTCGCGCTCGATCGCGGTGTCGAGAATCCGGTGCCCGGGCACCATCACGCCGAGGTCGATCACGTCGAAGCCGTTGCAGGCCAGCACGACGCCGACGATGTTCTTGCCGATGTCATGAACGTCGCCCTTGACGGTCGCCATCACGATCCGCCCCGCGCCGCGGGACTCGCGCCGGCTGGCCTCCATGTACGGCTCGAGGTGCGCGACCGCCTGTTTCATCACGCGCGCCGACTTGACGACCTGCGGCAGGAACATCTTGCCCGACCCGAACAGGTCGCCGACCACGTTCATGCCGTCCATCAGCGGTCCCTCGATGATCTCGAGCGGCGCCTCCGCGCTCAGGCGCGCCTCCTCGGTGTCCTCGACGATGAACTCGTTGATGCCGTTGACCAGGGCGTGCACGAGCCGTTCGCGCACCGGCCGCGAGCGCCACTGCAGGTCCGGCTCCGCGCGCGCCTGGCCCGCCTCGCCCTGGTACTGCTCTGCGATCTCGAGCAGCCGCTCGGTGGCGTCGGGGCGGCGGTTGAGGATCACGTCCTCGACGCGCTCGCGCAGGTCGGGCTCGATCTCCTGATAGATCGCGAGCTGTCCGGCGTTGACGATCGCCATGTCCAGGCCGGCGGCGATCGCGTGGTAGAGGAACACCGAGTGCATCGCCTGACGCACCGGCTCGTTGCCGCGGAAGGCGAAGGACACGTTTGACAGCCCGCCGGAGACGTGGGTGCCCGGCAGGCGCGCCTTGATCTGGCGCGTCGCCTCGATGAAGGCGTTGGCGTAGTCGTCGTGCTCGGACATCCCCGTCGCGATCGCGAAGATGTTGGGGTCGAAGATCAAATCCGCGGCCTCGAAGCCGGCCTGCTCGGTCAGCAGCGCAAACGCGCGCTCGCAGATCGACACCTTGCGCTCGACGGTGTCTGCCTGCCCCTGCTCGTCGAAGGCCATCACCACGACCGCGGCGCCGTAGCGGCGCACGGCCCGTGCCTGAGCGAGAAACGGTTCCTCCCCCTCCTTGAGGCTGATCGAATTGACGATCGCCTTGCCCTGCACGCACTTCAGGCCGGCCTCGATCACGCTCCACTTCGAGGAGTCGATCATGATCGGGACGCGGGCGATGTCGGGCTCCGAGGCGACCAGGCGCAGGAACGTCGTCATCGCCTGCTCCCCGTCGAGCAGCCCGTCGTCCATGTTGACGTCGATGATCTGGGCCCCGCCCGCGATCTGCTGGCGAGCCACCTCGAGCGCCGCCGCGTAGTCCCCGGCGAGCACGAGGCGCTTGAAGTGCGCCGAGCCCGTCACGTTGGTGCGCTCGCCGATGTTGATGAAGCTCGCCACCGCGCCGCTCATGGCGCCCCCTCGCTCACGCGGCCACGAACGGCTCGAGGCCCGAGAGTCGCAGCGCCGGGGCGATCGCCGGAACGCTCCGCGGCGGCAGGCCGCGCACCGCGTCGGCGATCGCGCGGATGTGGGCGGGCGTGGTCCCGCAGCAGCCGCCGACGATGTTGACGAGGCCGCTGCGCGCCCACTCGCCGATGTGGCCGCAGGTCTCCGCCGGCCCCTCGTCGTAGCCGCCGAACTCGTTCGGCAGCCCGGCGTTGGGGTAGGCCGACACGAGCGTGTCGGCGACCGCCGCCAGCTCCGCCACGTAGGGCCGCATCAGCTCGGCTCCGAGCGCGCAGTTCAGCCCGACCGCGAACGGCTCGGCGTGGCGCACCGAGGTCCAGAACGCCTCGACCGTCTGTCCCGACAGCGTGCGGCCAGAGAGGTCGGTGATCGTGCCCGAGATCCAGATCGGCAGGTCCGCGAGGCCCTCGTCGCGCAGGTCCAGGATCGCCTTCAACGCCGCCTTGGCGTTGAGCGTGTCGAAGATCGTCTCGACCAGGAAGATGTCGGCGCCGCCCTCGTGCAGCGCGAGCGCCTGCTGGCGGTAGGCGTCGTAGACCTCGTCGAAGTCGACCGCGCGTGCGCCCGGATCCTCGACATCGGGCGAGAGCGACAGCGTCCGGTTGGTCGGCCCGATCGAACCGGCGACCCAGCGCGGCCCCCGCGAAGGATCGGCGGCCTCGAAGCGGTCAGCCGCCTCGCGCGAGAGCCGGGCGCCCTCGACGTTGATCTCGGTGACGTGCGCCTGCATGTCGTAGTCGGCCTGGGCGATCGTGGTGGCGGTGAAGGTGTTGGTCGTGAGGATGTCCGCACCCGCCTCGAGGTAGTCGGCGGAGAGTTCCTCGACGACCTGGGGCCTGGTCAGGCACAGCAGGTCGGTGTCGCCGCGCAGCGACGAGGGGTGCGCGGCGAAACGCTCGCCGCGGAAGTCCTCCTCGCTCAGCGAGAGCTCCTGGATCCGGGCGCCCCAGGATCCGTCGAGCACGAGGATCCGCTCGGCGGCCGCCGCATGCAGGGCGCTGCGGCGCCGGCTGCGCGCATCGCCGCCGCTCATGCCGGTTGACGCTCCCGCGCCGCCGGCGCCAGGTCCGCCATGTGGCAGGTCGCGACCACGACCTCCGCCTGGTTGAGCGTGTAGAGGTGGAACTCCTCGAAGCCCTCGCGGCGGAGCTCCTCGATCTGGCGCACGGCGAGCATTCCGGTCACCAGGCGGCGCGTCGCGTGGTCGTCGTCGAGCCCCTCGAAGCGCTCGGCGTAGGACCGGGGGATCGTCGTGCCACAGCGCGAAGCCATCCGCTCCAGGCCTGCGAGGTTTGCCGAGAACATGATCCCCGGAACGATCGGGATGGCGATCCCGGCGGCGTCGACGCGGTCGCGCAGGCGCACGATGTGCTCGTTGATGAAGCAGAACTGCGTGATCGCGCGCGTCGCGCCGGCGTCGGCCTTGCGCGCGAGCAGCTCGAGGTCGCGGGCGTGCGACTGCGAGTCGGGATGCGGCTCGGGATAGGCGGACACCGACACCTCGAAGTCGGCGATCCGGCGGATCGCCGCGATCAGCTCGACCGAGCCCTCGTAGCCGTTGGGGTGGGGGACGAACGCGGACCCGAGCTCGGGCATGTCGCCGCGCAGCGCGACGATGTGCGTGATGCCGGCATCCAGATAGTCGCGAATCGTCGCGTCGACCTCCTCGCGCGGGCAACCGACGCAGGTCAGGTGGCCGGCGCGCGGGATCCGTGTCCGCGCGCCGATCGCCTGCAGCGCCTCGAGCGTCGACTCGCGTGTGCTGCCGCCGGCGCCGTAGGTCACCGACACAAACGTTGGGGCGAGCGCGGCGAGGCGGTCGAGTGCCGCCAGGAAGCGCTCCTGCGCCTCGGGCGTGCGGGGGGGAAAGAATTCGAACGAGACCGACGGGCTCATGCCACAGCCGCCCTCGACACGCTCGTCGCCCTTGCGGTCGCTGCGCGCGGGCGCGCGCGCAGCAGCCACAGCGCCACCGTCAGCTGCTCGCCGCCGGCGGGCTGCGCCGGGCGCAGCGTGCGCTCGGTCTCGATCTCGAGCCCCGCCTCTGAGGCCCACCCACGCATCTGCGCGGCGGAGATGCCGAGCTGGCGGTGCCCGTGGCGCTCGCGCAGGAACTCCAGCTCATGCGGCGCATAGTCGGCGATCAGCAGCCGGCCGCCCGGGCGCAGCAGCCGCGCCGCGTCCACGATCGACTCACCCGGGTCGTCGAGCAGGTGGAGCACGTGGTGCATCACGGCGACGTCGAAGCTCGAAGCCTCCAGCGGCGGGCGATGCAGGTCGCCCTGGCGCACCGACGCCTGCGACAGCCGCGCCTGGCCCAGCTTGGCGCGGGCGAGCGCGACCATGTCGCGACTGACGTCCAGGCCGATGCTGCGCTCGCTGACCGGAGCCAGCAGCTCGAGCATCCGCCCGCTGCCGGTGCCGATGTCGAGCAACCGCTCGATCGGCTCGCTCGCGCCGATCAGCTCGAGCATCCCGCGTTCGACGTCGGCCTCGGCGACCTGGAGCGGGAGGGTCGCGGCGAGCTCGTCGGCGTGCAGCCGCAGGGAGCTCGCGGCGGCGTGCAGGCGCGCGCTGCGCACCTCGTCGAGCGCTGCGGCGTCGGCGGCGATCACCGGGTCCTCGGCGGGCGCGCGCGCGGCGAGCTGGCGCACCAGCGTCGCCGCCTCGCCCCGGTCGGCGACGCGGTAGAAGACGTGGGCTCCCTCGGGCACCCGCTCGAGAATGTCGGCGTCGAGCAGCAGCCGCAGGTGGCGGCTGGTGCGCGGCTGGCTCTGTCCGAGCACGCGGCTGATCTCCGTCACCGTCAGCTCGGCACGGCACAGCAGGACGGCGAGGCGCAGCCGCGTGGGCTCCGCCACGGCGCGAAGCGCGCCGACGAACCCGTCGAGGCTCGCCGTCGGCGCAGGGGATAGCGTCTGCGCGAACATCTGCGGCAGCAGTCTAGCACGGCGTGCTCGTATGCATATCAGGATATATGCATATCCAGATGGCAGGCGGGACACGATACGGTCGAAGGCGCTGGTCCCAGATGAGTGCGCGCAATACTGTGGGCCGTGACTCGCAGGCTCCCGCGCACGCCGGCCGGCCCGGACGCGACGACACCGGCCGGCGCCGCCACCCGCCCGCGCCGGCGCCACGGCATGCTGCGGCGCCACATGTTCGGCTGCCTGGTGATCATCGTCGCGACCGCGACGGCGATCTCGGTGGCCGTGATCAACGTCGTCAGCACGATCGCCGCCGACCTCGCGCTGGGGGGGAAGCCGCTCGACTCGACCTACCTGACGGCCGCGAAGGCAGGCGCCGCGCAGACGATCCTCGTCGTGGGCGACGATCACATCGGCCCGACGACCACCTACTCGACCGGCGCCGAGCAGGACGTCAACCAGGGCGGCACGTTGGTGCACCTGCTGCACGCCGACACGTTCATGCTGGTTCGCATGGATCCGAGCCAGGACCAGACGTCGATCCTCTCGATCCCGCGCGACATGCTCGTCAAGTTCACCTGGAAGGGCGTCACCTACACGAACCAGAAGTTCAACTCCGCCTATTCGATCGGCGGCATCGATCTGGTCAAGAAGGTCGTCCTTCAGTACCTGCCGGGGATCACGATCAACCACGAGATCGACTTCAACTTCGCCTCATTCCTCGGGCTGGTCGACGCGATCGGCTGCGTCTACGTCGACGTCGACCGCCGCTACCTCAACGACAGCGACCCGACGTACCAGTTCATCAACATCGAGCCCGGCTACCAGCGCCTGTGTGGCAACCAGGCGCTCTCCTACGTCCGCTACCGCCACACCGACTCTGACTTCGTGCGCGTGGCGCGCCAGCAGGACTTCATCCGCCAGGCCAAGGAGCAGCTCGGCGTCTGGGGCTTCCTGACCAAGTACAGCCAGCTGGCGAAGGCCTTCGGACGCGCCGTCGGCACCGACATCCGCGGCACGACCGACGTCACGCAGCTGCTCGAGTTGGCCGCGTTCTCGCTCTCGCGACCGGTCCGCGACGTCGCGTTCCAATACAGCAACCCCGCCTACCAGATCAACACGCCGCAGGGCCCGGAGGAGGCCGTGTACGCCACCCCGCAGAACATCCAGGCGAGCGTCGACGACTTTCTCTACCAGGCGCCGAAGGCGGCGGTTCCGCGCTCGTCGCCGGGCGCCGTGCACGTCCACCACACACACCACCACGCGGCGACGACCACGCTGGCACGCGAGGACCTCTACGCGCTGTCGGCCGGAATCGCCTCGCAGGCGCTCGCGCTCTCGGTGGACGTGCCGTTCCCGGTCGATCTCCCGAGCGTGCAGACCGGGCCGGCGACCCCCAACGACTTCCACGCCTACACGATCCGCGACGAGCAGAACCACGTTCGCTACGGCTACCGGATCGACTGGTCGGCCGGCAGCGAGGGCGAGTACTACGGCATCGAGGGAATGAACTGGACCAATCCGCCGCTCTTCGCCAACCCGAACGCGACCACGACGATCGACGGGCGCACCTACATGTTCGTCGACGACGGGTCCGCCTTCCACGACATCGGCTGGCGGACGAAGGGAGTGCTCTACTGGGTCTCGAACACCCTCAACGAGACCCTCAGCAACGCGCAGATGCTGGCGATCGCCGAGTCGGCGCAGCCGCTGCGCTGACCGCGCTCTCAGCCGGGCGCGGCCCAGCCCGCGGCCTGCTGCTCGATCGCCGCGGCGATCGCCGCGGGAGCGAGCGCGTCCGACTCGATCGTCATCGCCGCAACAGAGGTGTAGAGCGCCGCGCGCGCGGCGAGCTGGGCGGCGAGCGCGCCCCGCGTCCCCTCGTCGTAGCGCGGGCGGTGGGGGTCGCGGTCATAGCGCGCGACCATCGTCTCGAGCGTCGCCGAAAGCCAGACCACCCGCACGTCCGGCTGCCCCAGCGCGCGGCGGCAGCGCTCCTCCTCGATCGTGCTGGCGGCGGCGCAGATCACGCTCGGCCCGGGTTCGCCGAGCGCCTCGAGCAGCACCGCGGCCTCCAGCGCGTGCAGCGCCGGCGCGCCGTGTCGCCGCTGGATCTCGCGCACGCTGGCCCCCTCGCGCGCCTCGATCGCGGCGTCGCTGTCGGCGAACGACCAGTGCAGCGCGCCGGCCAGCAGGCGCCCGACCGTTGTCTTGCCGACCCCCATCAGGCCGACCAGCGCGATGTGGCGGATCGGGCACCTCGGTCGCGTGACGGCGGCGCTCATCGCGCGCATCGTAGGCGCCGGCGCGCCCGCGGCGCCCAGCTGGCACGATGCGCGGATGGCGCCGGAGCCGATGCCCGCGGCATTCGAGACGCTCGCCGCCGAGCTGCGCGAGCTGCTGCCCGACCGCTCGGCGGTGCTCGACGCCCACACCCACCTCGGCCTCGACGAGGACGGGCAGGCGCTCGAGCTCGACGGCCTCTTGGCCTTCCTCGACCAGGTCGACCCGCACGCGTGCGCCTGCGTCTTCCCGCTGCACGACCCCGATCGCAGGCCCGCCTACCGGCGCCCGAACGACCGCGTGCTCGAATGGGCGGCGCAGGCTGACGGCAGGCTCTTCCCGTTCTGCCGGCTGGACCCCGCCGAGGACCCGGTCGCCGAGGGGGAGCGCTGCCTGGCGCTCGGCGCGCGCGGCATCAAGCTGCATCCGCGCGCGCAGTCGTTCGGCTTCGATCAGCCGGCCGCCGCCGCGATCTTCGAACTCGCGGCGCAGGCGCGCGTCCCGATCCTGATCCACGCCGGCCGCGGCATGGGCCAGATGGACGCGCTCGCCGACCTGGCGCTGCGCCAACCCGACGCGGCGCTGGTGCTGGCGCACGCCGGGATCGCCGACCAGGCGGTGTTCGCGACGCGCCTGGCCGGCCACCCCGCCGTGCTCTACGACACCTCCTGCTTCTCGCCCTACGACGTGATCGAGCTGTTCGCGCGCGTTCCGGCCGAGCGGATCGTGTTCGGCTCCGACGTGCCCTACGGCAGGCCGGTCGGCGGGCTCTACCAGACGCTGCGCGTCGCCGCCTACGCCGGGCTCGACCACGCCGAGCGGGCGATGATCGCCGGCGGCACGATGAGCGCGCTGCTCGAAGGCCGCCCGCTGCCCGCCCTCAAGTCGCCGCGCGTTCCCGAGGTCCGCCGCACGAGCGGGCGCCTGACGCGCGTCGGCGCCTACCTGCTGATGGGCTTCGGCGCGGCGATGGGCGCCGGCCCCCCGCCCGACCCCTCGCGCGAGCTTCCGATGATCGCGCTGGCCCGCGCCGCCTGCCGCGACCCGGACCCGGGCGCAGCGGGCCCGGTGCTCGAGCGGATCGACGCCCTGCTCGCCGCGGCCGAGCGGATCGCCACGGCGGGCGGCGAGCACGCCTACACGGCGTTCGGCCTGCTGATGGCGGCCGGTTCGATCGCCGCGACGGAGATCCTCGACTGAGATGTACGGGACGGCGCATGCGCCGTCCCGCGAGACGGCGCATGCGCCGTCTCGACGACTGGGTGCATGCACCCAGTCGCAAAGCCCCCTTTCAATCCGGCCTCATTCGTGAGCGAGCTGCTCGTCACGGCGCTGCCGCTCGAGCGCACGCGCGCCCTGCGCCGCGAGATCCTGCGCCCGCACGAGACGCTCGAGCAACTGGCGGCGCACGAGCCGGCGGACGCCTTCGCCGTCGGTGCCTTCGAGGCGGGTGAGCTGGTCGCGGTCGGCTTCGTCGCGCCCGACGGCGAGCCGGGCGCCTGGCGGATCCGCGGCATGGCGACCGTGCCGGCGGCGCGCGGCAGGGGTGCCGGGACCGCCGTGCTGGACGCGCTGATCGCGCACGCAACCACACAGGGCGCCTCGCGCATCTGGTGCAACGCCCGCCTGCCCGCCCAATCGCTCTATGAGCGGGCCGGCCTGCGCGTCGTCTCGGAGCGCTTCGAACTGCCCGCGATCGGGCCCCACTACGTGATGGAGCGCCGCCTCAGCGCCACTTGATCGAGCAGCCGACCGGCTTGGTCTGCGCGCGCGCCGGCTCGCGACCGTCGAGCACGGCATCGAGCGCCTCGCGCAGCCAGACCGCCCCGAGCGCCTCCTCGTGGTAGTCGGCGTCGGGGGCGCCGTGGTAGGCGATCCGCCCGTCTGCGTCGAGCACGAACACGTCGGGAGTGACCGCCGCGCCCCACTCGCGCGCCACCTCCTGCGTCGCGTCGTGCAGGTAGGGGCCGGCGAACTCGCCCGCGTCGACCCGGGCTCCCATCGCCTCGATCGAGTCGTGCGGGTAGCGCGCGGAGTCGTTCGCGTTGATCTGGAGCGTGCGCACACCGCGCGCGGCGTAGTCGCGGGCGACCGCCTGGATGCGCTCGTGCCAGGCGAGCGCGTAGGGGCAGTGGTTGCACGTGAAGACCACGACGGTGGCTGCGGCCGGGCCGTCGCGCAGCGGCGTCGGCGCACCGTGGGTATCGGGCAGGGTGAAGGGCGGGGCGGGGTCTCCGATCGCAAGCGTCATGCTTCAAACCTCCTCTGTCGGTGGGGGCAGCAGGCGGCGCAGGGCCTCGCGCAGCTGCTCGGGGTCGGGCGTGGGGGAGGGGCGCCCGTCGCGGCGGCGGTACACGCGGCAGGTCAGGCCGGCCGGCTCGCCCGCCGGCGGCGGCAGCGGATCGACGCCGTCGACGCGCAGCGTCGGTGAGCCGACGAAGTCGCGCTCGCGGGCGTCGCGCTCCGTCGTGATCTCGGTCAGCTCGACGTCGAGCTCGCTGTGCCCGAGCTCCGCGAGCGCGTGGCGCAGCTCGGTGAGCGCGCGCGGGTGCGAGGGGCAGCCGTCCCAGTAGAGCAGCTCGATGCGCGGGGGCACGGGGGAGCTCAGGCGAAGGCGGCGGCCAGCGTGCGACCGGCGAGCCTCACCGGCTCGAGCTCCGCGACACCGTCCATGTTGAAGATCAGGCCGTCGAGCCCGGCGTCGAGGAAGGCGCCGACCTGCTCGCCGACCGAGTCGGGGTCGCCGACCATCACGCTGGCCTTGAAGCGCTCCGCGTCGATGCCGCGCTCGGCTGCGAGCTCCTCACCACGCGTCCGGGCCTGCTGCGCGCTCGGCGCGATCACCAGGGTGCCCAGTCGCGTCTTGGTGATCGTCGCGGGGTCGCGGCCGATCGCCTCGCAGTGGCGCTCGAGCACCTCCAGCTTGTGGCGGATCGTCGGCAGGTCTCCGAACAGGTTGCAGGCGTCCGCGTACTTCGCCACCAGCGCGAGCGTGCGCCGCTCGCCGCTGCCGCCGACCAGGATCGGGATCCCGCCGGGCCGCAGCGGCCCCGGCACGTTCAGCGCCTGCGAGGTCCGGTAGTAGCGCCCCTCGAAGCTCGGTCGCTCGCCGGCGAACATCGCGCGGGCGATCTGGAGCGCCTCCTCGAGGCGATCCATGCGCTCGCCGATCGGCGGGTAGTCGAAGCCGTAGCCGTTGTGCTCCTCGTCGTTCCACGCCGCGCCGATTCCGAGGATCGCGCGCCCGGCGGAGACGATGTCGAGCGTCGTCACCTGTTTGGCGAGCAGCGCCGGGTTGCGGTAGGTGACACCCGTGACCATCGTGCCGAGGCTGATCGAACTGGTTCGCGCCGCGATCGCGCCGAGCAGCGTGTAGGCCTCGAGCATGGGATCGCTCGACGGTCCGACCATCGCTATCTGGTAGAAGTGATCCATCACCCAGAGCGAGTCGAAGCCCGACTCCTCAGCGGTCACCGCGATCGCCGCGACCGTCTCGAACAGGTCGGCGTCGGCCACCCCCTCGTAGGTGAAGCTCGGGACCTGCAGTCCGAATCGGGTGACGGTCATCGCGTGCCTTTCACTCTTATTGGCGAAGCGCGCGCATCGCCGCCTCGATGCGTTGGAGCTCGTCGAGCATCGCGTCGGCGGCCTGTTCCATTACCTCGTTGGCAACCAGGCGGCCGTCGTCGTCGATGAACTGTGTGTGAAACGGGATGTTCACGGCCTCGACGAGCGGGACCATCTTCAGCGCCGTGACGACCTGCTTGAGCTGCTGAACGGAGCGGGTTCCCGCCGCGACGCCGCCGTAGGAGACGAAGCCGAGCGGCTTGTACTGCCACTCGAAGTGCAGGTAGTCGATCGCGTTCTTCAGCGGCGCCGGATAGCCGTAGTTGTATTCGGCGGTGACGAAGACGAAGGCGTCGGAGCGCTCGACCGTCGCACTCCAGTCCTTCGTGTGTTGGTGGCTGTACTGGCGTAGGCGCGGGTGGTTTGGCTCATCCAGCAGCGGCAGGCGCAGCTCCGCCAGGTCCGCGACGACGACGTCGAAGCCGCCGTGGGCCTGCGCCCTGGCGATGAACCACTGCGCGATCGGCAGCCCGGCTCGGCCGGGGCGGGTGGAGGCGATGACGACGGTCAGTGTGGGCATCCGCGCTGGCGTCGCCGCGGCGCTGATGCCCGCCGGCCCCGCCGCGAGTGAGTCTAGCGGGGCCGATCTGTGGGCTTCCGAACTGTCGCGTTGAGGGCGCGCGACGGGCGCGGCTCAGTCGGTGGGCGTGCCGGCGCGCCCGGCCCCCATCACGTCCTCAGGCGCGTGGGTTGAGGGTTTCAGGCATCGGCGATCATGCCCGCGCCGCGGTGGGCGCAAAAGGCTCGTAGGGCCGCTGGCCAGGCCCGGCCCCGGCGGCGGGCGCGGGCTGCTTCGCCGGCGACTGCGCGGCGCTCGCACCGACCAGGCGAATCGTCGCGGTCACGCGGCCGGAATCGATCTCCCACCGTTCGCAGAGGCTGTCGAGGATCCGGAAGCCAAGTCCGCGGGGGCCGCGGGGGCGATGCGAGAGGCTGCCGTGATCGTCCACCACGATCACCAGGTGATCGGAGTCGCGACGCAGCGTCACGTCGATGCGCCCGGTCGGGCCGAGCCCGGCGTGCAGCAGTGAGTTCGCCACCAGTTCCGAGACGACCAGCTCGGCGTCGGCGATCGTGGGAGGCGGGAACTCGCGAAGCGCCCGCACGCGCCGGCGCGCGTCGCGCACGGCGAGCGACTCGGTGGTCAGCGCGAAGCGGTCGAGCGCATCCATCCCGCACTTCGGATACCCGCGCCGGGCGTTCGCAACCGTGAACGCTCCGCGTGGCCGCTGCCCTTCGGACCGCGACGGTCCTCACCGTCAGGCGTCGCGGCCACCTGGACAGATGGCCGATGATCGCGCCGCGCCCGACCGGGTGCTCCCGGGTCTGCCGATAAATGCCTGCATGAAGGCACTTTCTCGGCCGCGCCTGGCCTGCCTCGGGGCGCTCATGCTCGCCGGCGCCGCCGCGACGCTGCCCGCCGCCGCGCAGGGAGCGGCGACGACGGCCTCGGTGACGCTGCAGTCCGGCAGCCTCGCTTTCGTCGACGTCACCCCGGCGACGACGCTGAACTTTCCGGCCACGACGCTCAACGGCACGAACCAGAGCGTCAACGCGACGCTCGTCTTCGACGTTGCCGACGCGACGGGGTCGGGCGCCGGCTGGAACGTGAGCGCGACCTCGACGCCCTTCACCTCGGGCAGCCACTCGCTGCCCGACGACGCGACCACGATTCGCTCGGCGCCGAGCATCGTCTGCGACCTTCTCCCGATCGGCTGCACGCTCGCCTCGACGCTGATCGGCTATCCGTACACGCTTCCCGCGGCCGGCGTGCCGCCGGCCGCCACGCCGATCTTCGACGCGGCGGCTGGCACGGGCCTCGGCGACCAGAGCTTCACGACCACCTGGACGCTCGAAATACCCGCCAACGCGATCGCCAGCGCGACCCCCTACACCTCGACCTGGACATTCTCGCTGGGCAGCGGTCCATAGACCGGTTGCCCGTCGCTGCCGTCCGCCTACGGACCGGCCGGCGACTTCCCTGCGGTCGCGAGGCTCGTTGGATCGATCTGTGCCGGCCATCTCGACGCGCCGCGGTATGTCTCGACGAGACAGCCGGTGATCGCATCGAGCTGGGTCGTTGAGGCGAGGCCCGTGAAGTAGTAGGTGACGTTGCCGATCGCGAGGCCCGCTCCCGCGCCGCCCGTCACCTGCGCGCTCGACCGGGGCTTGGTGCGCCTCGCCTGAGCCTTGGCGCGCGAAAAGCTGCCCTCGTAGGAGATCGCCGCGACGAATCCGTCGGGCGCGTAGACCTCCAGCTGCCCGCTGCCCTCGGAGGCCAGCGTGCCGCCCAGCCGCTTCTGCTCGCCGGTCAGCAGGCAGCTCTGCAGCGCCGTCCAGCGACTGTCGAGCTTGACGGTCGTCGTCGAGCTCGAGGTCGCCGCGCCGCCCGATCCGCAGCCGGCGAGCGCAGCGGCGATCAGCGCCGCCGCCGGCAGGCGCCAACTCACGTGCGCTCCCTCACGGAATCCGGATGTCTCTCGTCTCGCGTGCGGCGCGCAGCTCGGAC
The DNA here is from genome assembly GCA_963709225.1 of uncultured Solirubrobacterales bacterium. Classification (GTDB taxonomy): domain Bacteria; phylum Actinomycetota; class Thermoleophilia; order Solirubrobacterales; family Solirubrobacteraceae; genus Palsa-513. The sequence goes on along the minus strand of CAVPVM010000002.1, from coordinate 692,620 downwards.
TCGCTCAGCTGCGATTCCCGCACCGGGCGCACGAGCGTCCAGTGCCGGCCCACCGGACAGCGCTGGAAGCGCCACCAGCCGAGGCGCAGCGCCTTCAGCGATGCCCCCGGGAACCAGATCGTCGTGAACAGGTGACCCTGGCGGCAGCGCACGATTGTCCTCGCGCCGATGCGGTACCCGCGCCGCCTCGCGACGATGACGCCGAGCGTGTTGATCGCCACGGCCGCGGCGAGCATCGGACGGCGGCGCCCGCCGCCGGCGCCGTGACTCCCGTCGCGGTCGCGATCGCCCTGCAGTGACAGACGAGCAAGCGTGTCGAGCCTTTCCTCGCCGCGACGGTAGCACAGGACGCCGTGCCGGGATGAAGCTGTTCGGGCCTTCAGCTAGCCTGATCGATGACTGTGCTAGCAGACGCCCCGATCGGCACCGGTGCGCCGCCGCTGAGTCGCAGCGGGAGTGATCGTGGCAGCGCGCGCCCGTGATGGATCTCCGCGTGTAGCGATGGCCGCACGATCGACGAACGGCGCCGGCACGGCGGCGACGCGCGGACATCGAGAGGGCTGGCGCGAGCTCTTCTGGATCGTGTTCTCGCGGTCCGCAAGCCCGATGATGGTGCTCGACTCCGACCGTCGCGTGGTTGAGACGAACGCCGCCATGATCGAGTCGATCCGTTACTCGCGCGAGGACCTGCTGGGGCACCGGATCGACCTGTTTCTCGACCCTGACGAGTGGAGGTCGCTCGACGCCGACTGGCGCGCCTTCCAACGGCGCGGCGAGTTCGAGGGGCAGCGGTCGCTGGTGCGCCCAGACGGCCGCCGCGTCGAGGTGCAGTACGCCGCCTGGTGGGCGCTGCTCGAGGGCCGGCGGCTGGCGCTGTACGTCGCGCTCGAGGTCAGCCTCGAGCCGCAGCGTCTCGTCCGGCCCGGCGCCGCCTTGAGCGACGCGCTGACTGCGCGCGAGCTTCAGGTGGTGGGACTCGTCGCGATGGGACGGCGAGCGCATGAGATCGCCGACGAGCTCGGCATCGCGCCGAGCACCGTGCGCTCGCACGTGCGCCGCGCGATGAGGAAGGTCGGCGCCCGCTCCCAGGCGCAGCTCGTCGCGATCGTCTGCGCGTGCGGCATGCTCGACGTCGGCGTCGCAGCCTGACCCACTCCCCAATTTTGCGGACAGGCCGGTATGCCGGCGGCCCGATCATCGGTGGATGCACATCGACGAGCGGCGAGCACCGGTCCCGACAGCCCTGATCGGCGTCGCCGGTCACGAATACGGACGCATCCTCAGGGCCAATCACGCCTTCGCAGAGCTGGTGGCGGCGACCACCGAGACGGTCCGGGGCTGGCGGATCTCAGATGTCTTCCACGAGCGCGATCGTGCGCGCATCGAGCAGGCTTTCAGCGGGCTGATCAGCGCCACCGTGACGGAATACGAGGGCGACGCGAGCCTGGTCGCACATAACGGCCGGCTGCGCTTCGTGACGGTGACGGCGACTCTGCTGTCGGCACAGACGCGCAGGCTGCTGCTTCTGCGCATCGTCGAGCGTTCGGCGTAGGCCGCCGGCCGTCGGCGGCCCTCCCCGCCGCGGCGAGCGGTGCGGGCGGTGCGTCCGGGCGCCCCGCCATGCGGCGCCGGCGCAACGCTGCGGCAGCATCCCTGCCCGCCGCCGCAGCGGGCACGCCGTGTCTGTCAGTAGCCGGTTCCGCCGCCCGGGGGCTTGGTCGACTTGGTGATCGCCTTCCCGTTGGGGCCCACGACGTAGAAGCCGTGGCTGCCCTCGCCGCTGGTCGGGTTGCCGGCGCTGTCGGATGCGAAGGTGTAGAGCGGATGGCCGTCGTAGGTGACCTGCTTGCCTCCCGTGATCTTCGTCGTGCCGAGCAGCGAGGACTTGGCGCTGCCCGCCGCCTTCGGCGTGCCGCTCGCCTTCAGCGGCGGCCAGACCGACAGGCAGCCACCCGTGCACGCGGGGTGCCCGGGCTTGTCGGCCGAGTCGAGATACAGGGTCTGTCCCGAGCTTGTCACGAGGATCGTCCCGTACAGCGGGCTCTTCTTCGTCGTGACGACGGTGGCCGCGCTTGAGTGCGCCGAGTGGGCGAAGGCCGAGCCCGTCAGCGCCAGCGCGGCGACGGCCGCCGCCATGAGCACGATTCTGTACGTCTTCATCGTCCCTCCAAGATCGGTGTTTGATCGTCTAACACTGCAAGACCCCGAGTCGGATCGTTCCTTCCCGGACGATATGCGACGGCGCGGGTCGGTCGGTTGTCCCCTCGCACGCTTCCCGCTCGTCTTGGGGATGATGAGTCCAATCCGCCAGCAGGAGGTAACGCAATGCAGTACGCGCTCTTGATCTACACCAAGCCCGGATCGCACGAGGAGCTTCCCGAAGACGAGCGGCGCTCGGTCTTCGGCGAGTACGTCGCCGTGGCCGGCGATCCCCGCTGTCTCTCCAGCGGGCAGCTCAAGCCGGTGGAAACCGCCACGACCGTCCGCGTCGCGGATGGCAGGACGCTGATCACCGACGGCCCGTTCGCGGACACGAAAGAGGTCCTGGGGGGCTACTACATCCTCGAGGCCGCAAGTCTCGACGAGGTCCTCGAGATCGCCTCGGCGATTCCCGCTGCACGGCTCGGCGGATCGGTCGAGGTGCGTCCCGTGGTGGAGCAGTAGCGCTGCTCGAGGAGATCTTTCGCGAGCAATGGGGCCGGGTGCTGGCCTCCACGATCGGCTTCCTCGGCGACTTCGACCTCGCCGAGGAAGCCGTCCAGGAGGCGTTCGCAACCGCGGCCGAGAGCTGGCCGCGCGTCGGGATCCCGCCCAACCCGGCCGGCTGGCTGATCGTCACGGCTCGCAACCGCGCGATCGACCGGATCCGCCGAGAACGCACGCTCGCCCGCAAGCTGCACCTGCTCGATGTGCCCGAGGCGACCATGGATGAGCTGGAGGACACCGTGATCGGCGACGAGCGGCTGGAGTTGGTCTTCACCTGCTGCCACCCTGCGCTTGCGCTCGAGGCCCAGGTGGCGCTGATTCTGCGGGCGGTTGGAGGCCTCACCACGGAGGAGATCGCGCGCGCGTTCCTGGTCTCCGAGGAGACGATGAAACGGCGCCTCTCGCGTGCCAAGGTGAGGATCAGGGAGACGGGCATCCCGTTCGAGATCCCGGCCGGCCACGCGCTCTCCGAACGCTTGGACACGGTGCTCGCGGTCATCTACCTGATCTACAACGAGGGCTACAGCGGCCGGGTCGATCTTGCCGTGGAGGCGATCAGGCTCGGCCGCCTGCTGAGCGAGTTGATGCCCGACGAGTCCGAGGTCTGCGGCCTGCTGGCGCTGATGCTGATCCACCACGCGAGGCGGGACGCGCGCTTTGACGCCGGCGAGATCGTGCTGCTCGCCGACCAGGACCGCGGCCTGTGGGACGACGCGGCGATCGCCGACGCCCGCCGGCTGCTCGATCTTGCCATCGCGATGCGCGGCAGCGGGCCGTATGTGCTTCAGGCGGCCATCGCTTCGCTGCAGGCGCAGGAGCGGATCGATTGGGCGCAGGTCGCCGAGCTCTACCGGCGTTTGGGTGAGCTCACCAACTCGCCGGTGGTCGAGCTCAACCGCGCCGTCGCCGTCGCCGAGGCCGGAGACCCCCTGAAGGCGCTCGAGATCATCGAGCGCCTCAAGCTCGACGACTACCGCTACCTGCACTCGACGAAAGCCGAGCTGTTTCGGCGTCTCGGCCGCCTCGACGCCGCCCGGGCGTCGTACGCTCGCGCGCTCGAGCAGGCGAGCACCGAGCCGGAGCGGCGCTTCCTGCGGCGCAGGCTCGCAGAGCTCTGACGGTCTCCGCGCAACGGCCGCCGTCGCACTCTCAGCGGCGGGCATCGTCGCAGCGCTGGCCGCCGGCGGACGGCCCGCGGCTCGCCAGGTGAGCGGCGGCGCTGACCATGCGTTCGCGCTAGCTGCTGAGCAGGCTGCCGCGTGGACGCAGCGGCGATCGAGGTGCGCCCGCGCCGGGACAGGCGGCCGCACCGGCGCGGGCGAGACCGCAGCTGACGGTGTGGCGCGGCGGCGGGTGCTTCCGTCTGCGTCGTCGGTGTTCCGAGACGATCTTCGCGCTTCTGGTTCGCCGGTCGTCCGGTGACTTGCGGCAGCGTCGGGCTGTCAAGACCGACCGGCGCCGACGGCCGGTGGGGACGGTCGACGCAGCGAGCGCATCATGCGCCACACGCGCCGGCGCGCGAGAGCAGCACCTCGCGCTCGCGCTCGTTTTCGCACAGGCCGGCCGCACGTTCGAACTCCTCGCGTGCCTCGGCCAGCCTTCCCAGGCGCACAAGAACGTCGCCACGCACGCTGGGCAGCAGATGGTAGGCGCGTAGCGCGGGCTCATCGGCCAGCGAATCGACGAGCTCGAGCCCGGCCTCGGGGCCAAACGCCATTGTCACGGCCACGGCCCGGTTGAGCTCGACGACCGGGGAGCCGGTGAGGGCCGCCAGCCCGTCGTAGAGCGCGACGATCCTCGGCCAGTCGGTCTCGGTCACGCTTCGCGCTCGCGCGTGACAGGCGGCGATCGCCGCCTGCAGCGTGTACGGGCCCAACGCACCGCCGAGCTCCTCGGCCCGGTGCAGTCCCGCGAGACCGCGTTGCACGAGCAGATGGTCCCAGCTCGCACGGTCCTGATCGGCGAGCAGCACCGGCTCTCCGTGCGGCCCGACTCGGGCGCGCAACCGTGAGGCCTGCAGCTCCATCAGAGCCAGCAGTCCGTGGGCCTCGGGCGCTCGCGGCATCAGCGCCGCGAGGATCCTTCCGAGCCGCAGGGCGTCCTCGCACAGGGCGGGGCGAATCCAGTGCTCGCCCGCGGTGGCTGCGTAGCCCTCGTTGAACACCAGGTAGATCACCTCGAGCACAGCCGACAGCCGCTCAGCCAGCTCATCCCGGCCGGGGACCTCGAATGGCACGCGCGCCTCGGCGAGCGTCCGCTTCGCCCGAACGATGCGCTGCGCCACCGTGCCCTCGGAGACGAGAAAGGCGCGAGCGATCTCTGGCGTCGATAGGCCGCCGAGCAGACGCAGCGTCAGCGCGACGCGCGCCTCGCGAGACAGCACCGGATGGCACGTCATGAAGATCAGACGCAGGACGTCGTCCTGAACGGCGTCGAACCGCGCATCGAAGTCGGGCTGATCGAGCTGTTGGAGGATTTCCAGCTCGCGCGCGATCAGCTCGCGCCCGCGCTCAAACGTCACGCGCCGGCGCAGCTCGTCGATCCCCCGGCGCTTCGCGGTGACCATCAGCCACGCGCCCGGATTGTCGGGGATCCCCGAACTGCGGCCATTGCTCGAGCGCCGCGACCAGCGCGTCCTGGGCCAGATCCTCCGCCACCGCCACGTCGCGCACGCAGCGAGTCAGCCCGGCTATCAACCGGGCTGACTCGATCCGCCAGACGGCGTCGATCGCACGGTGGGTGGCCGACGCGCCCACGCGCCTAGTCCCGCGCCGCCTGCCCGCGCAGTCGCTCGTTGGCCTCGCGCAATTCCGGCGTCAGCTGCTCGCCGAAGTCGTCGGCCTCGAAGACCTGGCGCAGCTCGATCTCCATCCCGCCGCCGAAGGGCGCTCGCTTCAGCCATTCGATCGCCTCGTCGCGCGACGCGCACTCCCAGATCCAGTAGCCCGCGACGAGCTCCTTGGCCTCGGTGAACGGACCATCGATGACCGTGCGATCACTGCCGTCGAAGCGGACCTTGACGCCACGTGAGCTTGGGTGCAGGCCCTCGCCGGCCAGCATCACTCCCGACGCGACCAGCTCTTCGTTGTACTTCGTCATCGCAGCCAGAAGCTCGGTGCTGGGCATCTCGCCCGCCTCGGACTCGGGACTCCCCGGAACCAGAACCATGAAACGCATTGGTGTCTCCTTTTCGTGAATAGGGTTCTACCCGTACGTCGAACGAGGCCAGTCGAAATCGACACGCCGCAATGATCTTCTTCTTAGGGGCCGGCCGTAGGCCCGGCCGGCTGGATTCGACGCAGACCTCGAACGCCTGGACGAGGAGCAGCGAGTCGCGGATGCCCCGGACGCGTGGTCCTCGTCCCGAGGCTCTCGTCTCGGTCGCCGGCTCTCGGCGCCGCCGTCCACGTGTGCTGGCCGATCACAGGAAATCCGGGTCGCTCGTGTGGCCGCTACATCGAGGTTGCTTCGTAGACGTCGACCGCGCCGCCGACCTCGAGGACGGGGCAGCGCTTGAAAACGGTGGACGTCGCGCCCGAGGGCGCGTCCGCTGCCGGCGTTGACAAGCAGCCAGTTGGCTGCGTATATTGCCCCAATGGCAGCCCCGGCTGTGAGCGATCGCGATGACAGCCGGGCCGATGCCGTGTTCAAGGCGCTCGGCGATCGCAGTCGCCGCCTGTTGCTCGACATGCTGCGCGAACGCAACGGCCAGACGTTGACGGAGCTGTGTGCTGGTTTGGTGATGGCGCGGCAATCGGTCAGCAAGCATCTGGCAGTGCTCGAGGCCGCGTCGCTCGTGACGACGGTGCGCCGTGGACGCGAGAAGCTTCACTACCTCAACCCGGCGCCGATCAACGAGATAGCCGAGCGCTGGATCAGCCGATATGACGAGGAGCGCCTTCGCGCGCTCTCGGACCTGAAACGCGCACTGGAGGAGGAGGGGTGAGCAAGCCGGAGTTCGTCTACGTCTCCTACATCAGGACGACGCCGGAGTTGCTGTACCGGGCGCTCACCGAGCGGGCGTTTATGGAGCGCTACTGGGGCCTGGTACTCGACAGCGACTGGGAAGTCGGCTCCGCGATCACGTGGGAGAGGAACGGATCGCGCCACAGCGACCCACGCCAGGTGGTGCTCGAGGCTGATCCTCCCCGCCGGCTGTCTTACACCTGGCACGCGATAACGCCGGAGTGGAACCGCTCGCTCAGCGAGGAGCGCCGCCGCCTCGCCGCGGCCGAACCGCTGTCGCGCGTCACCTTCGAGCTCGAACCGCACGGCGAGCTCGTCAAGCTGACGGTGCTCCACGACCAGTTCGAGCCCGGCAGCATCGTTGCGCAGATGGTCACCAAGGGCTGGCCCATCGTGATCTCGAGCCTGAAGACGTTGCTCGAGACCGGCGAAACGCAGCCGGCCGTCGCCTGAGCTTCAGCGGCTCCCTTGACATGCAGCCAGTCGGCTGCGTATAGTCTCCTAGATAGGCAGTCTTTTGGCTGCATATGGCCTGGGCGATGCCGCTCGCCGCCTGAACTCAGGCCACCACGAACGACCACCGCACAGAGGAGACCCATCATGCCGAACATCCTGCACCGCCTCAGCATCGATGCACCGCCGCAGCACGTGAACGACCTCGTCGCCACCAGAGATGGCATCCAGCAGTGGTGGACGGGTCGGCCGGTCGCCGGCGAGGAGGAGATCGGCGGCCGGCTGTCCGTCTACTTCAGCGACCCGGCCAACCCCTCCGCAACGTTCGAAGTGCTCGGGCACGACGCGGACGCGGTCGTCTGGCAGTGCGTCGCCGGCCCCAGCGACTGGATCGATACCCGCGTCACCTTCGCGTTCAAGCCCCGGGCGGACGGTGGCACCACCTTGCTGTTCAGCCATGCGGGCTGGCAGCAGGAGAACGAGTTCATGAACGGCTGCTCCACCAACTGGGCCAGCTACCTCATGAGCCTCAAATCCGGAGCCGAAGGCCAAGGCTTCAACGCGTACCCGGGTGGTGAGATCAGCCGATGGGACTGATATCGACGCGCTCGCGGGTCCCGTGCCTGAACGCAGGTGGCCAGGTCGAGGTCTCAACCTGCCCGCGCGCGGGCAGGGCCCGCGGCGGGCGATCGGTCAGCTGCTCACCTGTCCCTACTGCATCGGCATGTGGATCGCTGGCGCGCTCACCGCGGGCCTCCTGGTGGCGCCGCGGCTCGTCCGCTGGCTCAGCTTCGTGCTGACGACGCTGATCGTCTCAGACTTCCTGCACATCGCCTACAAGAAGGCGGAAGACACACTGTGAATCCAATTACGCAGGCGCACGCCGCCCCAGATCGGCGATCGCCGAGCGGGTCAAGCTGGCAACCGCCGCGTCGAGCTCGGTGAGAGCGTGCTCGAGGCGTGCATGGGAGACAGGCTTTTGCTTGTCGCGATCGCCGTCGGCGGGCGGGTCCACCGGGCGCCCGCCGATTGCCTGGCGGGCCCTGCGGACCGCCTGCATGATGGCGGCGGTTCGCTCGGCGATTGTCGGCTCGCTCAGCGCCGTCGGCTCGCCGGCGGCAGCGGCGACGATGTCGCGCACCGACGCTCGCGCGCTGCGCGCGGCTGCGAAAGCGTCGGCGGCGTGGGGGCCGGGGCGGAGGGGACGGCTGAGCAGGCGATGGGCCTCGAGCGGCTTTGCGATCTGGTCGAGCTGGTCGACGGCTTGCTCGAAGCGGAGTGCGCGCGCCGGAAGCTCGGTCGGGTTCGTGGTGATCGCGGCCACCACCGAACTGAGCGCCGCAAGCGCGTCGGCGGTGCGGCGGCGCATCACATCCTTGGTGCGGATCGGCAGGATGAACCAGGAGGCGGCGATGGCGATCGCGGCGCCGATCGCGATGCCCTCCAGGCGGTGGGCCAAGAGAGTCGTGCCGGTCTCGCCGAAGTAGCCGTAGAGCAGCGCGAGTACGCTCGTGATCCCTGCAGCCCAGAAGGCGTAGCTCAACGGGCGAAGCCAGGTCGCGAGCGCGATGATCGCGAAGATCACGACGACCGACGCGTTGGCGCCAGGGGCGAAGGTGCCGGCGATCAGCGTTGCCGCGATCGTGCCGGCGGCGGCGCCCGTGATGCGCAACGCGCTCTTGTAGACGACATCACCGCGGCCGCGGTTGCCCGAGCACACGATGAAGGCGGTCATCACCAGCCAGGACCAGTGAACGCCGAAGAGCGCGCGCCCGGCCGCGAACGCTGCGGCCAGCGCGACCGCCATCTGAACCGCCATGCGGGTACTGGCAGCGAGGCGGCGACTCGCCGGGCGCTGACTGGCGGTTGTCGCCGCCGGCGGCAGCAGCGAAGCGGGGGACGCGGCCGCGGGGCGGGCGGAGAAGCTGGCTCGCTCGGCCGCGACGTGGATCACGGCAACCCAGAAATACGCGATCACGCCAGCCGCGGCGGCCCAGAGGACGCTGCCGTGGCTCACGCCCGGGACCGCAGGCGTGATCAGCATCGCGACGAACGGCAGCGTGACCAGTGTGCCGGCCTTGGCCAGATGGCTGCCGAAGCGTCGCACCCAGATAGCGCCCGAGACCGCGGCGACATAGAGCGCATCGCCAAGCGTCGGGTGCTGGATCAGCAGCGTGCCAACCTCGCTGGCCGCGATCGCGACGAGCGGCAGCAGAAGGATCGCGACAAGGCGCTCACTGCGCTCGCTCGCGCGGTCGATGCGGCTCAGCGAAAGCGATAGGACAACCGCCAGGACGACGATGTTGAGCGAGAGATGCTCGGCATGCTTCAGCGCTAGTGCGGAGCCATAGCTCAGCAGCGTTGCGGCCATCGCGAGGAGCGCGACGCGAAGGTTGCGGAGGCCCGGGTCGACGCGAGCGATCGCGTTCGGCATGGCTGTGACTATTGCAGCGCTGCGACGGCGCGGTTGCGACGCGCGCCCACCGGCTTCGGGCTTCTGCGCGCGCCGTGCCGGTCAGGCTGCACTCGGGGCGAAGCCGAGCCCGGGGTCGGAACGGCTCGCCCGGGCGTAGAGTGGGAAGGAGCGATGGGAAGGCAGACAGCCGCCGTGCTCTACGTGCTCGCGATGGTAGCGGTCGTCGTCGGCGTGGACGTCCTGTTCTTCAGCCACGAGTTCTGGGAGCGCCTGGCCGCAAACGTCGGAATTGTCCTGGTGTTTGTCGCGTTCTATTTCACGTTCCTGAAGCATCCATGAGTGGGGTGCGCAATTCGGCTCATCCTGGCAGCGGGCAATGCTCTAGTGCGTGGCAGCCAAGACCGAACTGATGTGTGCAGCAACCGTTCGAGCGAGCCCGATCGCCACCGAGTTGGCGAGCGGCGGCTTGGCCGCGACGACCGCGAGGCTCGCTATCACGCCGTCGACGCGTAGCGACACGAAGTCCGCGGCGATCGTCGACTGTTTCATCGTGATCGTGCCGGACTCCACCAGCGACTGTTGGCCGATCCCGGCGCTGCTCAGCTTGCCGAAGCGCGCGTTATTTGGCGTGGGCTGGAAGCCCTGGACAGAGATCGGGACGACCTCCAGCGCGAGGATCGCGTGCCCGGACTCGGAGCTGTAGAGGGACGAGAGCTGGGCGAACAGTGTCTTCGCGTAGGCGGTCGAATCCGCGAGCGTGAGGTAGATCTGGATTTGCGCCAGCTTCACACCGGCGGTCGTAACCGCCGCGCCGAAGGTGCGGTCGTACTGGGTACGCAGTTCTAGGCCCGATCCCGGGTCGAGGTAGCCACTGAAAAGAACCGTCGCGCCCCGGGCGAGATCCGACGGCTGCAACGTCATCTTCGCGAGGTCGGGCGTGCCACGCGGCGGACTGTAGGCCTCGGCGGCCGCCGTGCAGGCGGCGAGCGCGAGCGCGGCGACGGCCGGCGCCACGATCGCGCGGTTGACCCGCCTTCCCCGTCCGGCGCGCGCCCCGGCGAACCTGGCTTTGGCGCGCTTGCCGAACCTCAGCGCGCTGACCTCAGCGCCGGCGGGCTGGGCCACGCCGCGTGTCTCCGGGGCGTCAGTGGTCATCGCTGTCTCCGGTGTGGTGTCACGGTCGGTTTGCATGGCCTCTCGCTGTCGTGTTCACGGGCTCTGCGTGCTGGGGCGAACCTGTCGCCGGTACTCGGCGCCTCGGCGGCCAACAGGCACGTAAGGCTCGAGCACGTATTTCGGCATCGCTCGCCACGGTAGAAGGGCGCACATCGCGCCGCAATATCGGAAACCCTCAATCATTGATCAGGGCGGATACGCCGTCATGGCAACCGTTCAGGTCGCGGTGGGATCGCGGTTGGGACCCTCGACGGCCTTCGGGGAGGACGAACGACTCGTGATTGATCGTCTCCGGCCGCAACCCGTTCGCGCGGGCGCGTGTCCCCTCGGAGGCTGTTTGCACCGACGCTCCGCTCTGCTCACGGCGAAGCAGCGGGTGGTCTGCACTTGGGCGCATACCGAGCGGCGCGTACCGCGGCTGCGTGCGCGAGCGGCCGCGGGCGGGCAGGAATGTAGAATCCTGCCGCGGCGACACCCCCCAAGCCGCTGACTCCCGCGGGGAGGGCGATGTGGCTGGCGGCGCAACGGAGCGATTGGCGCGGATCATTGGTCGCGAGGCCGAGGTTTCGGCGTTGCGCGAATTCGTCGCGGCTGAGCCGCCGGCCGGTACGTTGGTCCTTGCCGGCGGACCTGGAATCGGTAAGACGACGTTATGGCAGGAGGGGATCGAGAGCGCGCGTGACCAGGGCCTGCACGTGCTCGTCGCACGCCCGAGTGGCGCCGAAGCGCGACATTCGTTCGCCGGGCTGATCGACCTCTGCGACGGGGTTGAGGAGCACGCGCTGGCGGTGCTGCCGCCACCGCAGCGTGCGGCGCTCGAAGTCGCGCTGCTGCGCGCCGAGCCGGGTGGGCGGCCGCCGGGGGCGCAGGCGATCGCGCTCGGCTTCCTTGGCGTCCTGCGGGTGCTCAGCGCGAACGGGCCGCTGCTCATCGCGGTCGACGACCTGCAATGGCTGGATGGCCCTTCGAGCGACGTGCTCGCATTCGCGGCACGGCGGCTTGAGCGTGAGCCGGTTGCGTTCCTGCTCGCGAAGCGGCCGGTGGCACCGTCGCTGTTCGAGCGGGCGCTCGAGCGCGGCTCGGCGCGTCGGCTGGACGTGGGACCGCTGAGCTTCGGTGCGACGCGGCGCCTGCTTGCCGCGCGTCTCGATCTGAGCCTCTCCCGGGAACTGCTGCGGCGGGTGGTCGATGTGACGCTTGGCAACCCGCTGTTCGTGATCGAGCTCGGGCGGGCGTTCATCGAGCAGGGCATTCCCGAGGGTGGCGAGGACATCCCGCTGCCCGGTGGGATCGAGGATCTGCTCGGCATGCGCATCGCCGCGCTCGCTCCCGAGGTGAGACGGCTGCTGGTGGCCGTCGCACTGAGCGCCGACCTCCGTGCTGCAGAGGCGGTGGCCGTGGCGGGAGTGGACGCACTCGAGCGGGCGGTCGACGCGGGCGTTATCGATGTCGTCGGCGATCGCGTGCGCCCGTCGCATCCCCTGGTAGCCGCGACGGCGAAGAGCGCTGCGACCCGTGGTGAACAGCGTGAGCTGCACCTCGCACTAGCGGGAGCTGTCGCCGACGACGAGTTGCGCGCGATGCACCTGGCGTTCGCGACCGAGCACAGCGATGGGCAGTTGGCCGACACGGTCGAGCGGGCGGCGCGCGCGGCGTTTGCGCGCGGGGCGCGCCAGCAGGCGGTCCAGCTCGCCGAACACGCCCTCCGACTAACCCCGCCGCGCTCGGAGGCGCGCCCTGAGCGGCTGCTCGTGCTGGCGCGCTATCTGGAGGTCGCTGGCGAGATCCAGCGAGTCACCGACCTCCTCACGCCGCAGCTGTCCTCGCTACCCGCAGGTGCACCGCGCGCCCGGGCCTGGCTGATGCTCTCGGAGGGCGCCGGGCCACGACACCTGGACGATCTGCGCCGCTACCGTGAACGGGCGCTCGCCGAGTGCGACGACGATCCGCTACTGCGGGCCTTTGTGCTCGCGAAGAACGCAGCGAACGCCGCTGGGAGCACGATCACCGGGCTCAAGCGCGCCGGCGAGTCGGCGCGCGAGGCGTTCTCGCTGGCGCGCGGAGAGGGCAGGGGAGACCGAGCAGTTCACCCGCTACGCGCTCGCGTGGACGCGGGCGATGACGGGCCATGCGGTCGACGATCTCTGCCGGGCCGGCGAGCTGGCCTCCTACATTGCCGGCTCGCCCGAGCGGGTGGCGGCGCAGCGCCTGATCTGGCGCGGCGAGGTCGAAGGCGCCCGCTCGCTGTTGACGCGGTTTCTGGCGCAGGCCGACGAGCAGGGCGAGCGTGAGTCATACGCCCTCCAGCGCCTGCACCTGTGCGAGCTCCACCTGCGGGTCGGCGAGTGGGACGCGGCGACCGCCCTGCTCGAGGAATGGGGTGATTCATCGGACCGCGGCCTGATGTTCCGGCCGAAGTACGAGCGCTGCCGAGCCCTGCTCTACGCCGGCCGCGGCGACGCCGAGGAGGCCGAGTCGTGGGCGCGGCGAACGATCGCGCTCGCCGAGCAGACCGGGTCGCGCTGGGACGGCCTCGAAGGCGCTCGCGCGCTTGGCATCGCGGCGCTCCTTTCGCACGAGCCGGCGCTGGCGCTGCCGGTCCTGCGCGAAGTTTGGGCCCACACCCAGACCGAAGGTGTTGACGAGCCCGGCGTCTTCCCGGTCGCGCCGGAGCTCGTCGAGGCGCTGGTCGAGTCGGGTGAGCTCGACGAGGCAGGGGCGTCGCTTCGCGCCTGCGCGAGCTGGCGGAGAGCCAGGCGCATCCGTGGGGGCTCGCGACCGCACGAGCGCTGCGAGTCGCTCGCGTTGCTGGCCACGGCGAGCTATGACGAGCGCGCCGCGGCCAGCCTCGACGCGGCCGTGGCCGCATATGCCGAGCTGGGGTTGCGCTTCGATCAGGCGCGCTCGCTGCTCAGCCTCGGTCGCGCGCAGCGTCGCTTCAAGAAGTGGGGCGTGGCGCGCCGCTCGCTCCAGCAGGCAGCGTCGACCTTCGATGCGATCGGATCGCCCGGCTGGGCCGAGCAGGCGCGCTCGGAGCTCTCGCGCGTCGGCGCGCGCCGCCCGTCGCGAGCGGCGAGCTGACCGAATCCGAGCAGGGGCCGCCGAGCTCGCCGCCTCCGGCATGTCGAACAAGGAGATCGCACGCGAGCTGTTCGTTACGGTCCACACCGTCGAGGTGCACCTTTCACGCGCCTACGCGAAGTTGGGTGTCGAGCTCGCGACGCCAGCTCGCGGCGAGACTCCACGCCAATTGATTGAGGGTTTCCGATATTGAGGGTTGGTCACGGCGACCGTACGGTCGTCGTCGATGCGGGAATACCTACTCGAGCTGTACCTGTCGCGCACCGATGAGCCGGCTGCGGGCGCGAGCGGAAATAGCGCGCGTGCTGCTGCGCAGGAGTTGACCCGGCGGGGCACGCCGGTCAGCTTTCGCCGTTCGTTCTTCGTGCCGGAGGAGGAAACGCTGTTCGTCCTCTTCGAGGCCGAGTCGGCAGACGCGGTACGCGACGTGGCACGCCTTGCATCCCTGCCTTGCGACCGCGTGAGCCTCGCGCTCACAAGGCCGTGAGGCGTCAGCACAGGCCTACCGCAGACGAGGTCCGCGGTCACATCCAACGCAGGAGGAAATGATGACAAAGACAGGGAAGAGGCGGCGGATGTCGCCATCGATGGGGGTAGCGATTCTGGCGCTGTTCGTGGCGCTTGGTGGAAGCGCCTACGCAGCCTCGAAAATCAACGGGTCGGCGATCAAGGTGCACTCGATACCCGGCAACCGCTTGAAGAACAACACCGTTACCGGAACCCAGGTCAATGCAAGCACGCTTGGCACGGTACCGAATGCGACCAACGCGACGAACGCCACCAATGCTACGAACGCGACGAACGCGACAAGCGCGACCAACGCGACGAACGCGACAAATGCGACTAACGCGACAAACGCGACAAATGCGACCAACGCCGCAAACGCAAACACGCTCGGCGGGGCGAGTCTGGCATCGCTGAACCTCGGCGCGTCGACGGTCTCCGGGGTGACTTCGAGTAGCTGTGACCCAAACACCACGTCGTTCGTCGATTGTGGCACTGTGTCGTTGAGTCTGCCGCGCTCGGAGCACGTGCTGCTGATCGCAAACGCCGAGTTCGACGGTGACAACAGTGGTGCTGGATATACCGGTCTGTGCAAGCTCGAGGTCGACGGTACGGCACTCGGCGCTGATGTGCAGCCCGGTAGCAGCACCGGAACGGGCGTGGGCTACGACTCTCTCGACGAAGCGTCCGCAAGTGTCAATGCCATCACCGGTGCTTTGACCGCCGGGTCTCACACATTCTCGCTGTACTGCAACCAGCAGGGTGGAAGCATCGAATATCCCACGACATCGGTGTCGGCGCTGGCGTTCGGCACAAGCTGAGAAAGATCCCGGTAGGGCTGTGCGGCTCCGCACCGCGCCGCCCCTACCGGAGCTTTCCACAGCCGTCCGGCGCTGCGCCGCGCACGACGAGCGCGTGATTGCGCACCCCCGCGCCCGAGCGCTTCATCTGGCGGCTGCGTAACCAAGTAGACCGTGCTTTTGCACCCGAGCGACAGAAAGGCACATCGTGGCTCACGACGCATCGCAGATACTGGGCTCGCCACAGCTGGCGGGCGTCAAGGTCAACCCACGCGGGATGGCAAAGAAGGGGGCGGCGCCGTTTGTCGGCATGTACGCCGGCGTAGTCGGCGCGGCGATCAGCGCGACAGCCGTGGGCACGGCAAACAAGCAGCGAGCGGCCTTCGAGCAGGAGTCGGAGACGCCGCGGTTCGGCCGCCTCGCCTATCTGGCGGTGACGAAGGACGACATCGCGCTTGTCGAGCTGAAGCTGAAGGGCCAGGTCGGGCTCGAGCTCAAGGACGTGATCGTTCGCGTGTCGCGCAGCGAGGTCGAATCGGCTGAGGTGGGGGGCGCGGTCAACATCTTCTCGCCGCCGCTCACGATCAACTTCAAGGGCGGCGAGTTCTGGCAGCTCGAGGTGCCCCGGCCTTCGCGCAAGCAGGCACGGGCCGTTGTCGAAGTCCTGACATCCCAGCCGTGACCTCGAGTGCGTGCGGATCCGCCGGCACGCGACCGCGCAACGGTTGCGCCCGGCCCGCCCGACTTTGGCCACGTAAACCCAAAAACGTTTAACTAGGAGGCGGTAATGATTGGCGATTCATCGGCACCGATGGATACGGCGAATGGCAATACGGAGTCGGCGGAAACGGTAAGGCTTTCGGCGTGGGTCACGGTCAAGCGGACCAAGCGAATGTACGGGCAGGGTGCGTACGGGACGCGAGGAATCCTGGCACTCACCGACACAAAGCTTGTGTTTCTGGCGGGTGGTCAGACCCAGTGGGAGCTTGACAGGGCGACAATTGACAACCTAAAGCGGCCGCGATGGGCGATGGGGAGCTACCTCACGTTCGAGGTGAATGGCGCCTTTTACGGCGTGGCGTTTGGAGGAAAGGGACTTCCGTCACTGGTGTCGGGAAGTGACTTGGCGATCAGGTTCGGCGGAGCCGCGGGCGCGGGCGCGGGTGCGCTCGGAGACGCCGTCGCGGTGGCGGGCATGCACGGCACCGCCAAGCTCACTCAGCGGTGGTTCGACCTCCTGAAAGGCAAGAGCTGACGCCGCGAAAAGAGATAGGAGATAGGAGAATCGGATGGCCAACGACGCTTCCGCGGCTCTCGGTGCGCCGCAAGTTGCCGGAACCCTGGTGAATCCCAGGGGCTACATGAAGAAGACGGTCGCTCGCGCGGCTGGCCGAGAGGTCGCCGGGCTGGTCGGCTCGGTCGCAGCAGGGCTGGCGACGCGGGACAGCGGCTGGCGTGTGCCCGATCTGCCCGACTTCGGCCGCGTCGGATACGTCGCGGTCAGCGCCACCGAGGTCGCGGTGGTCAAGACGAAGCTCGGCTGGAGGATGACTCCTACCGACGTGGCGCTCGCGACGGCGCCCCGCAGCGAGCTGGCCTCGGCCGAACTGGAGGAGGGACGGATGGTTTCGCACCTGCGGTTGCGCTTTGCGGACGGCCGGCTGTGGGAGTTCGACGTGCCGAAGTCGGACAAGACGACCGCCAGGGAGGTTGTGGCAGTGCTCGCAGGCTCGGCGTCGCCATGACCACTGTGTGCGCGAAGCTAAGAGGCGGTCGCAGATGCATCACGTCGCGTGGTGCCCGGCTTGCCCTCACGGCGAGCGCGTGTGCCCTGTTCGCCGTGGGGTCGACCGCAGCAACCGGAGCTCCGTCTGCGACGACCTGCCGCTCGGGCCGGACTCTCTTCGCCAGCGGCGCGGTCCGTGCGTTCGAGGTGACCGACACTGACGAGAACGAGGAGGCGTTCGTATGTGTGTCGCCTTCAGCCGAGCCTGTCGTAATCGATGATCCCGGTCCCGCCATCGAGGTCGATGTCGGCGACTTCCACATCCGGGGCGCCCGTCTCGGCTTCGAGATCGATGATCTTGGCTTGGGCGCTGGCGGCGGTTTCAATCTAGCGCTTCGCTGGATAGACCTTCAGACCAGCGAAGTCGCGCTCGATTCGCTCGATGCGACCGGGGGCTCCAACGGTTTTCTGCTGCCCGACTACCTGATCAGCTACGCCTTCGCACCCAACGGGACGATGGCCGTGATCGCCGGCACGAAGTGCGAAGTTGTCGCGGTCCTCCTGCTACGGCCGAAACCCTTCAGCGACGCCTACCGCCTCGGACCTCCGAGGATCGTCTTCACCGCTCACCACGGCGGGCTCATCCACTGGTCCATCGCGATCACAGCGACCACCGTGACATGGCGAACGATCAACGGAACGAAGGGCTCTGCACGATGGATCGGTGCCACCACGACATCTCCCGCCGGCGGCTGCTGATGCGGCCCGATGGATGGCTGGCCCTGCACGCACGAGAGCTCGGCGTCCGTTCGAAAGCGACGCGCCGCGGTGAACCTCCCTCAGGTTGCGAGCGCGAAGCCTCGGGCGGCGCAACGCCCAGGCTCGGTTTTACTGCAGCGGACTCCGTTGGCCGGCTCCGGCTAGGGTTGTGAGCGTTAGCGTGAGCCGCGGGCCGTACGACGAAGCGCTGGACCGGGCCGCCGCGCACGCCCGCGCCTGGTTGGAGACGGTTGGAACGCGTTCGGTGCCGCCTCAAGCCTCGGCCGATGAAATCCTCGCCAAGGCCGGCTCGCTTCCCGAGCAGCCACTGTCCGCCGCGGAGGTAGTTGACGAGCTCGCGCTGCTCGCCGAGCCAGGGTTGATGGCGATCGGCTCGGGGCGCTTCTTTGGCTGGGTGATGGGGGGCACGTTGCCCGCTGCACTCGCCGCGGACTGGCTGGTCAGTGCCTGGGACCAGAACACGGGTATGCGCTACGCGACCCCCGGCACCGCGGCCATCGAGGAGGCGGTGGGGGAATGGCTGCTCGAATTGTTGGACCTGCCGATTACGTCAGCGGTCGGGTTTGCCACGGGCGCAACGACCGCGAACGCCACCTGCCTGGCAGCGGGAAGGCAGGCCGTTCTCGCGGCGGCTGGTTGGGACGTCGAGGCGAAAGGGTTGGCGGGCGGGCCGCGGGTGCGCGTGCTCGTCGGTGACGAGAGCCACGTCTCGGTGGACCTCGCGCTCCGTTATCTCGGGCTCGGCGCGCCGGAACGCGTGGCGGCTGACGCGCAGGGTCGCCTCGAGGTAGAGGCCCTCGACCGGGCATTCAGCGCTGGGCCGGCGATGCCGACGCTTGTGTGCCTGCAGGCCGGCAATCTGCACTCCGGCGCGTTCGATCCGTTCGCAGACGCGATTGAGGTGGCGCACCGCCATGGCGCGTGGGTGCACGTTGACGGCGCCTTCGGCCTGTGGGCCGCCGCGGCGCCGTCCCTCGGTCACCTCGTCGACGGGCTGTCGGGCGCCGACTCCTGGGCCACCGACGCACACAAGACGCTCAACGTTCCATATGACTGCGGGATCGCAGTCGTCCGCGATCCGATCCCTCTGCGCGCGGCAATGGGCGCCAGCGCCAGTTACCTGCTGACGGATGGCAGCCTGGACCCGTTCGAGCGGGTCCCGGAGATGTCCCGCCGGGCACGAGGGGTGCCCGTGTGGGCAGCGCTGCGTTCGCTCGGCCGGTCGGGTGTCGCCGAGCTCGTCGCCGGCATGGTCCGCAACGCCCAGGCGATCGCCGCGGGCCTCGCCGCAATCGACGGCGCCACGGTGCTCAACGACGTCGTCTACACCCAGGTGTGCGTCAGCTTCGGCGACGACGAGCGAACCCGCGCTGTGACCGCCGCGGTGATCGCTGACGGCACTGCCTGGATGTCAGGCTCGCGCTGGCAGGGCCATGACGTGTTGCGAGTGTCGGTTAGCAACTGGTCGACCGACGATGACGACGTGCGCGCCTCGCTCGACGCCGTACGTCGGGCAGCCGCGCACGCCGACTGAGTAGGTAGTGCCGGCCGGCGGCTGCCATCCTTAAACCACCTGTTCGCCCAATACCGAGGTTGCGCAGGCGCGACGGACAGGGGCGCGAACAGGGCTTTGCGTCGAGATTTCTGCGGCTCTTCGCCGCGCGGAAAGAAGAGCCTTGCGAGCCTAACTGCCTTGGCATGTTAGTCGGCTCGATCAGGGAGCGTTGCTCATGGCTGCGCGTACGAGAGGGCGTACACATGATGACGGAGTCGTCCTCGCTGGCCTGGGGGCCGTCCGGGCGCGGTTTTGGAATCGCCCTTGACTTTGCCCCGCAAAGTCCGCTAAGGTTTGCATCGCAAACGCTAGTTTGGGAGGCAGGACTATGACTACACAGATTGGACCGTCATCCGGAGCCCCCGAGGAGGGCGCGATGGAACCCCGCGAGGCCGCGCGCCTGCTGGCGCAGACCCAGGCCGACGCGCAGCGTTCACTCGACTTCCGGGCGCCGTGGGTGTCGCTGGTGGCAGCCGTGGTGGCGCTGGCCAGCTTCGGAATCGTTTGGCTAGACGTCCGCACTCAGCACCCCTTCACCGGCCCAAGCCCCGCGTCGCTGGCATGCTTCTACGCGCTGATCGCACTCCGGATCGCAACCGTCATCTACGCCTACGCGCGAGCACGGACCGGCGTAAGCGGCCAGTCGGTGAAAGTCCAGCGCAACGAAGCCGCAGCGATGGGCGTGGCGCTGCTCGTCTGCTACCTGCTCCTGATCGCGATCGCGACCAGCGCCCAACACAGCGCAGGCTTCTACTGGTCCCTGTTCCTGAACGGAATTCTGATCGCGCTCGCCGCCATCTGGGCGGGGCGCTCCGCGATCCACAAGAACTGGTACCAAGTCGCACTCGCGGTTGCGGTTGCGCTGATCGCCGCCGCCGCCGCGATTGCCGGCCCCCGAGGCATGTGGCTCGTCAACGGCGGGGGGCTCTGCGCGTTGCTGCTCGCCAACGCGGCGATCGGCACGTCACGGCGGCGCGCAGAAACACGGACACACACGGTGCGCGCAGGCGCATGACCGCCGAGGCGCTCGACCCGCTCATTCACGTCCCGGCGCGACTCCAGATCATGGCGGCGCTGGCCACCCTCCCCGACGGCGACCAACTGTCGTTCAAACGCCTCCAGGACTTGATCGAACTTACGCCCGGCAACCTGATCACGCATCTACGCAAACTCGAAGACGCCGGCTACCTCACAACCAACAAAACCGGAAGCGGACCAGCCTCGCGAACCGCTGTCGCACTGACCCACAAAGGGCGCAACGCCCTCGAGACCTACGCCACGACACTCCGGGAACTACTCAACGCAGTGTGATCAGGCTGCGCTTCGCAGGCCCTTCCGATGGGCACGGCTGGTTTCGAACCAGCGACCTCTCGCGTGTGAAGCGAACCTCAGCCCACTCGAAACACCCGTTCTGCCTGCAAATGCGCATGATCGGGTTCGAGCGCCCGAAACCGCGTTTTACGGAGTTTGCGTGTGTTTCACGGGAGTTCGGGCCACCGGAGCCCGCCGGTGGCCCATTCGATTACTTGTCGCGCGATCGCCGCGCGCGCCACCGCGCGTCAGATACCGCATCCTGTGGCGCGGACCAGCGCGCGGCAAACGAGATCCATCGCCGCGTCCAGCGTCGTAATCGCCTGCGTGAGAAGCGCCCGCGGCACCGTGCGGAGGTTGTCGAGGCTGACTGCGCAGGCGACCCGCATGCCGTCGTCCGGTCCTATCTCGACCTCGGTCTCGATCCCGCGAATCGTGCGCGTGACGAGAGCTACGACGACGTTTCGTAGTCGCGGCAGCGCTTCGTCCGGGGAGTAGAACGACCGGCCGGCGACCCTCGTCCTCGAGTTCGAGCCAGAGAACATCGCCGCGCGCCACCAAGGCTCTTCGCGGACCGCCTCGCGCGCGCTTGCGAGCGCCCAGGCGTCCGCAGTCCCCCGCGAGTCGTCCGTCTTGGTCCAGCGCTCGATCGCTTTGCGGTCGCAGACCCGCGGGCGAGCGCAGCCTCGACCCCGGCTTCGTTTCTCCTCCCTCTCGGAGACTCGTCGACACCGGCAAGGTTCGCCGTCCGCCTGGGCGCTCACGCGGTCGCGATGCTCGGTAGCCAGCTGAAGCGCCAAGCCGCGAGCGCTCCCGCCCCGAGTACCCACGCGGCCAGCACGAGCACGTCTGTTCCTGAGATCGAGCGGGCGAACGTGCCGTGGATCGACGCCAGGTGGAGGCTGTTCGCGAGGTGCGCGACCGGGAACAACGTCGCCGATATGACGCAGCGCACTCGGCAGGTTGGTGATCGGGATGAACACGCCGGAGATGAACCACAACGGGAAGCATTGTCGCCTGCGTGATCGGCTGCGCCGCTTCGGGAGAGCCGATCGCGCCAGAGACCGCGTAAGCCCATGCACGCGAACGAGATCGTGCCGATCACGACGATGCACGCGATAGCCGCGATCGCTCCGCCTCCGACGCCGACGCCGTAGGCGACCTTCGCGATCCCGAGCAGGACGGCGGTCATCATCGTGGTCACGACCAGGTCGATAACGCCTGGCCGGCGATCAGCAGCGCCGATGGCACCGGGGTCGCACGGCGACGCTTCAGCACGCCGGTCTCGCGCAGCGCCGAGATTGAGATGACGAGGCCTCCGTAGTGCCGACGACGATCGACATCGTCAGGATCCCGGGCACGTAGAAACGGTAGACCTTCATCTTCACGCATGCCGTCGATCATCGTGTGCCCGTTGCCGAACGCGGCGTTGAATACGACCAGCAGCAGGATCGGGAAGAAGAATGTGATGAACCGCGCTCGCGGGTTGCGCAGGCTCGCCGACAGGTCGTAGCGCACCTGGTGTGCCGAGCAGCCCGATCGGTCCTCGCGACGCGGCCGAGGCGTCCTTCGGCTTGCCCGGACGGGGGGCCGGCGCGTTCCGCCGTGCGGCTGCGCCGGCTCTCCGGTTGTGCGGGGGCGACCGTCGCGTTGTCTGACGGCGGCGCTCGAAGCGCCGCATCAGGTACTCGATGAGGAAGTACATGGTCAGGCCTTTGCTCGGCGCGTGGACTTGCGGCGGCAAGCGCGGATCAGGTACTTGATCAGTAGGATCACAGTCAGCTCCTTGTTCTGGTCGTCTCCGCGGGTGAGCTTCAGGTAGACGTCCTCGAGCGTCGGGCGGCTGACCTCGAGGTCGGCGAGCTCGATACCCCGCTCGAGTGCCCACCCGCGAGTGCGTGTGAGGTCAGCGGCGAGGGTCGTGCGCTCCAACAGCAGCGCCCGCCGGGTCGGGCGATGCGCTCGGCGATGCGCGCGGGAGCTCGGCCTCGGAGGTGCGCCCGGCAGCGGGAACGTGATCTGGGCTCGGCGAGCTCGCGACCGCCGAGCGTCTGCGGCGTGCCCTCGGCGACGATGTCGTCCCGCCGCGATCACCGCGATCCGGTCGGCGAGGTGCTCGGCCTCGTCCATGTAGTGCGTGGTCAGGAAGACCGTCTTGCCGAGGTCCGCAGGCCGGCGATCACCGACCAGGCCGTGCGGCGCGCCGAGGGGTCGAAGCCGGTCGTCGGCTCGTCGAGGAAGATCAGCTCGGGGTCGCCGATCAGCGCCAGCGCGACGTCGAGCCGGCGCCGCTGACCGCCGGAGAGCGTCGGCGCGGCCTGGTCGGCCTTCTCCTCGAGGCCGACCAGCGCGATTGTCTCCTCGATCTCACGCGGCGCGTCGTAGTAGCCGGCGTAGAGCGCGAGGCACTCGCGCACGGTCAGGCCAGGCTCGGGCTCGGACTCCTGCAGCACGACCCCGACCCGGTTGCGCCACCGGCGGCGCGCGCCAGGGGTCTGCGGCCGAGCACCTCGACCTCGCCGCTCGTCGCGCCTGGCGGAAGCCCTCGAGGATCTCGACCGTCGTCGTCTTGCCGGCGCCGTTGGGGCCGAGGAAGGCGAAGATCTCGCCGCGGCGCACCTCGAGGTCGATGCCGCCTACCGCCTCGAGCTCGCCGTAGCGCTTGCGCAGGCCGTGGACGGAGATGACCGGCGTGCGCGCGCCGGCGTCGAATCCTCCGGGCTCTGGAGGATTGGGGTGGTGGCTTGGTTTGTGAGCATGCCGCAACGCTAGACAGCCGCAGGCGAGCCGTCATCGGCGCACGGGTCGAACTTGGGGCTCCACCCACGGGTGGATGAACCGCGGCGTCGGCTCCACCCGTCAAGCCGATGACACTCCCGCGGGAGCGCCCTATCGTTAGCGGTGCCCGATGCGTGCGCTCTTCAAATGGTTCACCCACGGCGGGTTCAGCTCGGATGGTTCGCGTGAGCCGTGGCGCAGTCCGCACGCGACGCGTGCGCCGATCGAGGTGATCGTCATTCGCTTCTTCGGCATTGCCTGGCTCGCCTCGTTCCTCGTGGGTACCGTCTCGACCCGCCCCTACCCCGAGCTGCACGGTCGCGGCACCGTGATCCTGCTCGCGATCATCGCGCTGATCGCGGCCGCGGTGGCCACCGGCCACAGACCCCTGCCTTGCCGGTGTGGCGGCGCGTCGCCGCGCTGATGGGAGTGACGATGGCGGCCGCCGTCCTCGCCGCGTTGCAGCCGCACGGCACGTGGGAGACCGGACCGGTGCTCGTTGGGCTCATCGCTGCGCTGCGGCTCGAGCGCCTCGCCGGAGTCCTGACGCTCGCCTTCTCGTCGCGGTGCTGATGATCGTGGCCGCGGCCGGACATGACTGGAGCGGGGCGTGGTCGGTGCTGTTCACGGCGGTCCCGTGGTTTCTCGTGATGCGCGTGATGCAGGAGTTCGTCAAGCAGCGCAACGCGCTGGCAGCGTCACGCGCCGGCGAGGCACGAGCGGCAGCCGCGGCCGAGCGCGGCCGCCTCGCGCGCGAGATGCATGACGTCCTTGCCCACTCGCTCTCAGCCCTCGCACTGCAGCTCGAGAGCACGCGCTTGCTCGCCGTCGACCGCGGCGTCGACGAGGAGGTCACCCGAGCGATCGGCCACGCTCACCAGATCGCCGCCAGCGGCTTGGCGGACGCGCGCCGCGCGATCGCGGACGCGCGCGGCGACGAGCTACCCGGACCCGACCGGATCGGCGTGCTCGCCGACGCCTTCGAGCAGCAGAGCGGCCTATCGGTCGCCGTCGAGGTCCGAGGCCAGCCGCGCGAGCTCGCACCCGACGCGCGCTTGGCTCTCTATCGCACAGCTCAGGAGGCACTGACGAACGTCCGCCGTCAACGCCACGGCCGAACGCGTCGAGATAGAACTCGCCTACCTCCCGGAGAGCACGGTACTGGTCGTCGCAGACCACGCGAGCGTTGGCACCCCGCCGCCTGCGCCGCTCGACCTCACCGGTAGCGGCTACGGCTTGACCGGAATGCGCGAGCGCGCTGAGCTGCTGGGGGGCGAACTGCTCGCGCAGCCGACCGGCGATGGCTTCCGCGTCGAGCTGCGACTGCCGACATGAGCGCAGCCGGACCGGCTGGGGAGGCCGAACGCGAGCCGATTCGGATCGTGCTCGCCGATGACCAGCGCCTCGTCCGCGAGAGCCTCGGCACGCTCCTGGGCCTGCTCAGCGGGATCGAGCTTGTCGCGAGCGCGGCAGACGGCGAAGAGGCGCTCGCACTCACAGAGCAGCACCGCCCTGATGTCGTACTGATGGACCTCAGGATGCCGCGCCTGGACGGGATCGAGGCGACGCGAGAGCTACGCAAACGATTCCCGGATGTAGGCGTCATCGCGCTCACCACCTACGCGGACGACGAGAGCGTGCTCGGCGCGCTCCGCGCCGGAGCGCGCGGCTACCTGACCAAGGACGCAAGCAGCGAGGACATCCGTGCAGCGATCCTCACCGTCGCAGCTGGCGACATTCGCACTGACCCGCCGTGCAGCACCACGTCGTCGACGCGCTCGGGAGCGACCGCAAACCTAACCGGGATGGCGTCGGCGCAAGCGTCGGCGCAGACCTGCCCGATGACCTCACGCCACGCGAGGCCGAGGTACTGGCCCTGATCGCCGAAGGGTTGACGAACGCGGAGATCGCCGATCGCCTCGTCGTCAGCCAGACCACGGTCAAGTCCCACATCAACCACCTCTTCACCAAGGCCGGCCTGCGCGATCGCGCGCAAGCGGTCAACTACGCCTACCGCACCGGGATCGCGACACCACCCCGCTGACGGGAACCTGAGCCGCCTGCAGAAACTCAGCAGCCGTCGCCCTACCGCGGCGGAGCACACGGTCGAGCACCGGGTGGATGCAGAAGAGGCTTCGCGTCCCGGACGCGCACACCTGCTTTCCCGCCGCAAACGCAACCCTCGACTCGACGCGCGGCCCGCGTGGCCAGACGAGACGCCCGACTTGGACGACTTCCGATACTCCGCAGCCTCGCTGAGGTCACTGCTGCTAAGGCCCCCAATGCGGGCGCGCTCCGCGCGTGGCGCCAACGTAGTCCTTCTCGTCCTATGCGGTACGGCATTTGCACTCGCTGACAGCTCGGCTACCAAGGCGGCGACAAGGCACGTTGGCGGCTCGCTCACGGTATGGGCGGAGTGGACCGGCCCCGAGCAGGCGTCGTTCGAGGCGTCGATCCAACCGTTCGAGACATCCACGGGAATAACGGTAAACTACGCTGGCAAGCCGAGCGGCACCATGGACACGCAACGGAGACGGCAGTCAAGGGAGGCAAGCCGCCGGACGTAGCAATTCTCCCGGATCCTGGCACTCTGCGGGTCCTCGCAGCTGAGCACGCGCTGGTTCCCGTGAGCAAGATCATCGGGAAAGAAAGCAAGAATTTCAGCTCTGCCTGGAACACCCTTGGGTCGGTCAAGGGCAAGCTCTACGCGTCTGGTTCAAGGCCGCCAACAAGAACACGATCTGGTACAACCCGGCGGAGTCGCCGCTGCCGGCATCACCTCTACGCCCACGACGTGGACGCAGTTGCTGGCGGACGCGAGTACCCTGCAGGCTTCGGGGATCGCCCCGTTCTCGCTGTGTACCGACGTCGGCTGGCCCGTGGCTGACCTGTGGCAGAACCTGTACCTGAAGTCGGCGGGTCCTGTCGATTACAACAAGCTCGCAGCCCACCAGATCCCGTGGACCGACCCGACGGTGACGACGGCGTTCAACTTGCTGGCGCAGCTCGTCGGCCAGCCCTCGTACCTCCTCGGTGGTACCTCGGGTGCGCTCAGCAACACCTACCCGGATGCGTCAATAACGTCTTCCCAGCCCCGAAAACGCTGCCGCAGGCGGCGATGGTGATCGAAGCGGACTTCCTGGTCACCAGATCAATTCGAATTCCTCCAACTACACCGCAGGCACGAAGGGTACGGGGGGGGCGACGTGCACGGCCGATCCGAGCGCTACACCGTGCTACGACTTCTTCGCATTCCCCTACCCGTCAGCAACCGACTCAACATACGCCTCGGCGCTACAGGGCGCCGGCGATGTTGCAACCCTGCTGCAATCCACCCCTCAGAGCAGGGCCTTCATCAAGTACATCGCGAGTCCGCAGGGCGGAGCGATCTGGGCGCATCTCGGCGGGTTCACCTCACCCAACAAGGGAGTGCCACTCAGCTCCTACCCGGACCCGGTCACCCGAGCGGACGCAAAGGAGCTCGTCGACGCGAAGAGCTTCGTGTTCAGCCTCGACGACCTCCAGGGCAGCTGGGAGCCGGATCTGTGGGCCGACATGTTGAGCGTCGTGAAGACCCCCACTGCGGCAAACATCACTGCCGTCGAGCAGACGATGGAGGCGCAGGCGACGGCCGCCGGAATTAAATGAAGAAAGGTACCGACCACTAAGACGACGCGAGCCTGGGCGTTCCCGTGACGCCCAGGCTTCGCGCGCACGCTTAAGGTCTGACAGCTGGCACGCCTCAGATCACCCGCCTCGGCGGCCTCCACCGGGCCTCCGGGAGGCGTCGCCGACACCTCGTATCGTTGGCATTCCTCGCGCCCGCTGCGATCTGGCTTCTTCTGGTCGTCGTGTATCCGTGCTTCGCGACGATCCGCTACAGCTTCTTCAACGAATCGGCCAGCCGATTCGTGGGGCTCGCCAACTACAAGGCGGTGTTTTCGACTGCCGCGATCCTCGTGGCGTTTCGCAACAACATCATCTGGGTGCTCGTGTTCCGTTCCTGGTCACGGTCATCGGCCTGATCCTCGCGGTGCTGAGCGAGCGCATTCGATGGAGAACAGCGTTCAAGACCATAATCGTGATGCCCGTCGTGTTCGGCACGGCCTCGGCGCTCGTCGAGCGCACGATCTCGATCTCGACCCGCACGTCGGTGTTGTGAACGCCCTAGAGCAGACGGTGTCTGATTCGTGCATCCGCCCGGGCCCTACCGTGGACGCAAATTTGGGACAATCGTTGGCCGGGCTCGCATTCACCGGCGTCCGTCCAGACGGGCACGGATCGCTCGTCAGTGTCTCCACAGTCACCGCGGGCCGTACCGTCAGGGCTCGGTCTGATCGGCATCAGCCCGCAGACGCTCGCGCTGCTCGGGGCGCGCCCGGCCAGTGCGCCAACAGCGGCGCCCGGCGTCGTCGACGGCCTTGTGTGGCGGGACTTCTCGCCCGCACATCCTGGCGCGAGGGGTCTCGTTTATCCCGACGAAGATGGATTGCCCGACCTTCAGGTGAGCCTCCTGCGAACGGGCGGCAGCGCCGTCGCCACGACCACGACTCGCCCTGACGGTCAATTCCAGTTCGCGAACGTCGGCCCCGGAAGCTTTCGTGTCCGGCTCGACGCGCAGAACTTCACGTCCAGCTTCGGCGGTACGTTCTGGCTCGGGTCGAACTCGGTGACTCCCACCAGTGGGCTGAGCCAAACCGCGCAGGCACTTCTAAGCGTCCCCTTGATCGACATCGCGATGATCATCGCCTACCTGTGGATGTGGGCGGGATTCGCGATGGTGATCATTGCCGCGGGCCTGTCTCGCTCAATCGCGAAGTGCTCGAAGCAGCGCGGATCGACGGCGCCAGCGAATGGCAGGTGCTCAAGCGCGTCACCACGCCGATGCTGGCTCCCGTGCTCGCCGTCGTTTTCGTGACGATGGTAATCAACGTGCTCAAGGTATTCGACATCGTTCTGAACATGGCACCAGGTTCCTCGCAGGCGGCCGCGAGTACGCTCGCGTTCTCGATGTACACGAACGGCTTTGAGGGCGGCATCCACTCCGGCCTCGCGAGCGCGATCGCCGTGATTCTGTTCGCGACCGTGGTTCCGGCAATGGCCTGGAATCTCAAGCGAATCAAGGGGCAAATGTGACCGGCCTCCGCTTAGACCCGGAGTTCTCTGGCGCGCGACGAATCCGCTCACGCGTGCACCTCTCACGCTCGGCACTGAACCTCGCGCTTGGTGCGGTCGGCGTGCTGTGGCTGGTGCCGACGATCTCGCTCGCGTTGATCTCCCTCCGTCCCGAGGGGCTCTTCGACCAGTCGGGCTGGTGGAGCATCCTGACCGCCCCGACCCAGCTCACCCTTCACAACTACAGCACGCTGTTCTCGCAGGGCTTCGCGGCCGGCGGGTTACTTCGACTCCACGCTGACCTCGCTCGCGATCACTGTACCCGCCACGCTGCTCGTGACTGCACTAGCGAGCCTCGCAGCCTATTCCCTCGTGTTCGGCAACTGGCGAGGGCGCAATGTGGCGTTTCTGGCGACCGTCGGATTGATCGTCGTACCGCTACAGGTCGCGTTGATCCCAATCGTCGAGCTGTACCGATCGTTTGGCGACCTCACCGGCTACAACCCGTTCGGCACGTTCGCCGGCGTGATCATCTTCCACGTCGGCTTCGGGCTGCCCTTTGGGATCTTCCTGATGCGCAACTTCTACATAGGAATACCACGCGACCTTGTCGAGGCGGCCCGGATCGAAGGAGCTCGAGAATGGACCCTGTTTCGCCGCGTCGTCGTACCCTTAGGTCTGCCTGCCGCCGCGGCGCTGGCGGTCTTCCAGTTCATCTGGGTCTGGAACGACCTCCTCGTCGCCCTGATCTTCCTCGGAGGAAACGCGCACCAGACCCTGACCTTGTTCCTGTTCGACCAAACGCGCTCGCTGGCGGCGGACTACTGGATCATCTCGACTGGCGCAATGATCTCGATCGTCATCCCACTCGGAGTCTTCTTCGCGTTCCAGCGTCACTTCGTCCGGGGACTGCTGGCCGGGGCGGTCAAGTGAGACGATCGCATGAGTAGCGTCACGCTGGAGGGGCTGACGAAGCAGTACCAAGGCGGAGTACTCGCTCTTGACCACCTCAGCCTGCAGATCGCGGACGGGGAGTTCATGTGCCTGGTCGGCCCGTCCGGGTGCGGCAAGACGACGGCGCTGCGAATGATCTGCGGCCTTGAGGAGATCAGCGCGGGCATAGTCAGAATCGGGGACCGCATCGTCAACGACCTCGCCGCCCGCGATCGCGACATCGCACTCGTGTTTCAGAGCTACGCGCTCTACCCGCACATGACCGTGTTCAAGAACATGAGCTTTCGTCTGGAGCTTCGCAAGCGTCCTCGAGCGGAGATCAACGCGGCTGTCGCTGAGGCGGCGCGCATGCTCGACCTCGAGCCGCTCCTCGAGCGCAAACCCGGCCAGCTGTCGGGCGGGCAGCGCCAACGCGTCGCCCTCGGCCGGGCTCTGGTACGCCACCCCTCCGCGTTCCTGATGGACGAACCGCTCTCAAACCTTGACGCGAAGCTTCGCGTGCAGACACGAGCCGAGATCGCGCGTCTACACCGGCGCCTGGGCACAACGATGATCTACGTAACCCACGATCAGATCGAGGCAATGACGATGGCCGACCGCATCGCGGTCATCAATCTGGGCGTACTCGAGCAAGTGGGCACGCCACGAGAGCTCTACGAGCAGCCACAAAACCAGTTCGTGGCCGGATTCATCGGATCACCAGCGATGAACTTCATGCATCTCGAAGTGGTTGAGGGAACGGATCGCCCCGAAACCACGCGGCTACTGGGCAGCGGCATCGAGATGCAGACCGACGAGAATCAAGCCGCACGGCTGAGAAGCTCCGGCCTGAAGCACGTCCTCCTCGGAGTGCGACCCGAGCATCTCGCTCTCGGAAGCACCACTGACCATGGCCTTGTCATCTCGGCGCATGTGGACGTCGTCGAGTTCCTCGGCAACGGGACTTCCATTCACGCGAGAGCCGACGAGCAAGATCTCCTCGCAACGATAGACGCCAGCAAGCCACCGGCCGTAGGCGACGCCGTCGTCCTCAGCGCCCCACCACCCCACATACACCTGTTTGACCCAGAGTCAGGCCTCAGCCTGATGTCCCGTGCTCGCTCCGGACGAGGACGAGGCGCGAGCGGGTGCGACGCACTTGCTTCTGCTTAGGCTTGTGAAAGCAGGGCGGGCGGGAGCGCGCTGACGCGCTCCCGCTGGTGGTGTCTCAGAGCTGGAGTCCGGCGGTGGCGGACATCATGGGGGCGCGGCGGGCGTGGACGGTGGCGATGATTTCTTCGGTGTCGATGCCTTGGAGGTAGACGCTGGTGGTGCCGAGGTTGGCGTGTCCGAGCTGGCGTTGGATCACGTTGAGCGGTACGCCTTCACGTGCGAGCTCGACGGCGTGGGCGTGGCGGAGCTGGTGTGGCGCGAAGCGTCGGCGCACACCGGTCTGGATGGCGAGGCGGCGGAACTCGACGCGGACCGAGGCGCTCGCCCACGCCCTGCCGCGTGTTGGGCCGTCGATCACGCAGAACAGCGGCCCGACCGGAAGTTCGACTCGCTGACCGAGCCAGAGTTCGGGCGCTGATCGCGGTGCTCTGGCGCGGCGGCCTGCGCGTCCAGGAGGCCCTATCGCTCGGCGAGCAAGACCTTGACCAGCGGCGCGGGTCGCTGCTGGTTCGCCGCGGCAAGGGCGGCCGCCGACGCGAGATCGGGATGGACACCTGGGGCTGGGAACAACTCACACCCCGACCTCACGAATCCGAACGCGAACCTGCTCGGTCGGAATGATCCGCAGCTCACCAGTGTCGAGCTCCTCAACCAGCACCGAAGTGCCCGGCGCAAACCCGCGCGCCTCAAGCTCCCGCGGAATCGAAACCACGTTGCTGTTACCAACCCGGCGAACCTTGACCACCTTCATACCATCAGTATACACACGGATATCCTGGTCGCGGCACTTGCAAGCCGAAGAAAAGCGAGCAGCCGCGCTCCCGCGGCACCCGCAGTTCGTCCAAAGCGGGGGTTCGGTCTTGATGCGTTTGATCGCTCTTCCTCCGCAGGCGGAGCTAGCGCCCAGGTCTTGGTTGGAGGTGCGATGTCCGGTCAGGCGTGTCGAGGCTTTGCTGCGACGCCCTTGAAGAACGTGTAGCAGAACACCCCGTCCGTCTCGGCGGTCCGATGGAGGTCGCGCACACCCGCATCGAAGCCGGCGGGATCGATGAGACCTGCGGATAATGCCGCCTCCCGAATGCCCTCGATCATCGCGGTGAACGTTTTTCGCGTGAAGCCGTCCACGAGGTCGGGGCGGCTCGCGTCGACGTAGACCATCCGGGGTGAGACGCGGACCTCCTCGAAGCCAGCGGCGGTCATGAGCGGGTGGAGCTGGCGGCCAATCAGCGAGTTGCCGCCGGCCTGCTCCTGCAGCGTGACCTGGCATTGGATCACCGCCCGGGCTGCCGCACTGTCCGGATGGAAATAGGTCGAGCCGTGATCGCCCTCGATGACTGTGATCGTGCCGTTTGGTTTCAGCATCGTGCCGAGCAGCGCCAACGCCTCGACGGGCCGCGAGAGGTGCTCTAGGACGAAACAGACGAAGACGTGGTCGAAGGAGTCCGGCTCCCACGGCAAGGCAAAGATGTCTGCTTGGCGGAACTCGACGTTGGTAGGGCCGGCGTGGTCGATACGTCGTTTCGCCTCGGCGATCGATTCGGCGGAAATGTCGATTGACGTGAACCGGGCGTCCGGGCTCTGGCGGGCAAGCGTGACCGTCTGGGCGCCGACGCCGCATCCAGCCTCGAGCACCGTGCTCCCACTTGGATAGGTGGTATCGCAGTGCAGGAGATCGACGAGCGTCGCCGCCTGATTGTGAAGGCGCTCGTTCTCGCGCGGGTGATACCCGTGGACGTAGACATCGCTCAACATCGTCGCCATGATTTCAGAGCGGCCGCCGCGGACTGCGAGTGCCCTGCACGCGCGGCAGAACCGCGAGTAGACCCACTGCCACCAGGGCAACGACCTCCTTTGCTGGAGATGGCGGGGCAAGAGTTTGATCCGGCCGCTGTCGCAATGGACGATTTCCAGGCGTGTGGCGCGAGTGTCTGCTCACGCTCGCTTCCGCTTGGCGTTGCGGGAGGGCTCACGCCGTCGGCCGCGAGAGACAGTCGCGCCGCGCCTTAGTTCCAAAGCCCGGAGATGGGTACGGCCCAGATGCGGTCGTCGACCGGGAGCGTGTGCTCGCCTGAGTAGACGATGACGCCCGCCTTGAAGCGCTCACCGAGCTTGTCGCGGAGTACGCGCAGCCCGCGCAGGTCGGACGCTGTCGTGGCTGCTGCGGTTTTTGCTTCGATCGCGACGACGTCGCCGGAGGCGGATTCGACGACGACGTCGACTTCGCGTTTGTCGCTGTCGCGGTAGAAGTACAGCTCGACGGGAGTGGTGCTCCAGCTGGCTTGTTTGACGAGTTCCATCACGACGAAGGTCTCGAAGAGGCCGCCCGCGAGCGCTCCTTGGTCGGGGGCCGAGTAGCGGGCCGCGTCGACGCCTACGAGCGCGGCCGCGAGCCCTGTGTCGGTGAGGAGCAGCTTGGGTGTCTTGACCTGCCGCGCGCCGAGGTTCGCCGACCACGGCAGCAGGCGGTGGAGAAGGAAGAGCTGAGAGAGCAGTTCGATGTGCGCCTTGACGGTCTTCTCGTCGAGCGCGAGCGCTCGGCCGAGGGCGGCGTAGTTGACGAGGGTGCTGGTGCGGGCGGCGAGTAGGCGCAGCAGCTGCTCGAGTTTGGCTGGGTCGCCGCGAACGCCGCCGATCTCCGGCAGGTCGCGCGACAGGGTCGCCTGGACATAGGAGCGGAGGTAGCGCGCACGCTGGCGCGGGTTGCGGTTCAGCGCATCTGGGAATCCGCCGGCGACGACGAGCTCGGCGCTCGCGGCGCGACCCTTGGGCGCACCGCTCACGCGTGGCGGTGTGCCCTCGAGCAGCGCGTCGATGACCGAGCCGCGTTTGCCTTCGATCTCGGACCGCGCGAGCGGCCAGAGATTCAGGTATTCGACCCGGCCGGGGAGCGCGTCGGCAACGACGCGGGCGGTGAGCAGGTCGGCCGACCCCGTGAGCAGGAACTGGCCAGGCGCGGGATCGCTGTCGAGGATCTGCTTGACCGCGAGCATCAGGTTCGGCACGCGTTGAACCTCATCGATCACCGCCGGACGCGGCAACGCGAGCGCGAACCCGTCGGGATCGTCCCTGGCGGCGTTGCGCGTCGCCTCGTCATCGAGTGTGAAGTAGTTGGGGACGACGCCCGTCGTCTGAAGCTGCCGGGCGAGCGTGCTCTTCCCGGCCTGCCGGGGTCCGGTGATCGCCGCGGCCCGGCTGACGCTGAGGATGTCGCGCAGCTCCGGCTCGATGCCTCGCGGGATCAGCGCCATAAAGCCAGCTTACAGCACCAGCCCGACCAATCCGGAGTAAACTGGCCGATCAAACCGGAGTAGACCATCCGACTAAACCGGAGTACGAACAGGCAAATATAGCTGTTTTGCAGGCCTTTCCTATGGGCACGGCTGGTTTCGAACCAGCGACCTCTCGCGTGTGAAGCGAGCGCTCTCCCGCTGAGCTACGCGCCCGGACCGCGTCGATTCTACGTCAGCGCCCGAGGTAGGCGCGCTTGAGGTCCTCGCTGGCCAGCAGGTTCTCGGCCGTGTCGGCGAGGACGAGCTCGCCGGTGGCGAGGACGTAGCCGCGGTCGGCGATGCTGAGCGCCATGTTCGCGTTCTGCTCGACCATCAGCATCGCGACGCCGGTCTCGTTGACCTGCTTGAGGATCTCGAAGTTCTGCTGGACCAGGGCGGGGGAGAGGCCCATCGAGGGCTCGTCCATCAGCAGCAGGCGTGGGCGCGACATCAGCGCCCGGCCGATCGCCACCATCTGCTGCTCCCCTCCCGACAGGGTGCCGGCAAGCTGCTTCAGGCGCTCGTGCACGCGCGGGAACAACTGGTAGACGCGCTCGTAGTCCGCGGTGAGGTCCTCGCCCTTGCGCAGGGTCGCGCCGAGCTCGAGGTTCTCGAGCACGGTCAGCTGGCCGAACAGGCGACGGTTCTCGGGCACGATCGCCAGGCCGCGGGCGATCCGCGACGGCACGTCCATGTCGTTGACCGGCTCGCCGTCGAGCAGCACGCGGCCGCTTCGCGGGCGCACGATGCCGAGGATCGTCTTCAGCGTCGTCGACTTGCCCGAGGCGTTGCCGCCCAGCAGGCAGACCAGCTCGCCGGCGCCGACCTGGAGCGAGATCCCCTCGAGGATCCGCATCTGGCCGTAGTAGGTGGTGACGTTGTCGAGCGCCAGCAGCGTTGAGCCGTTGGCAGCCTCGGTGCTCGGAGCGCTCACTTCTGCAGCGCCTCCGGGTTGCGGCCGAGGTAGGCCTCGATCACGCCGGGGTGGTTGGCGACCTCGTGGAAGCTGCCCTCGGTCAGCTTCTCGCCGTGGTCGAGCGCGACGACACGGTCGGAGATGCCCTCGACGACGTGCATGTCGTGCTCGATCACGAGGATCGTGTATCCGCGCTCGGCGCGCAGGCGCCCGATCAGTTCCGTGATCTCGTGCGTCTCGTTGGGGTTCATCCCGGCGGCCGGCTCGTCGAGCAGCAGCATCTTCGCGCCGGTCGCCATCGCGCGTGCTATCTCGAGCCGGCGCCGGTTGGCGTAGGAGAGGCTGTAGGCCGGCTGGTCGAAGCGGTAGCCCTGCAGCCGCTGCCCGAAGAAGCCGAGCACGTCGTGCGCCCGCTCCTCGACCTCGCGCGCCTCGCGACGCGCGCGCGGCAGGCGCAGCATCGACTCGAGCGGCGTCGCGTGCGTCCAGCCGTAGGTGGCGGCCGTGACGTTCTCGCGGACGGTCATGTTGAGGAACAGCCGCAGGCTCTGGAACGTGCGGGCGAGCCCGAGGCGGGTGATGGCGTGCGGCGTCTTGCCGATCAGGCGGGTCCCGTCGAAGCGGATGTCGCCGGCCGGCTGGTAGATGCCGGTGACGACGTTGAAGACCGTCGACTTGCCGGCGCCGTTGGGGCCGATCACGCTGACGATCTCGCGTTCGTCGACGTGCAGGTCGAGCTCGTGCAGCGCGCGCAGCCCGCCGAAGCCCAGTGAGACCCGTTCGATCTCGAGCAGCGCGGCCATCAGATCACCTCGACCCGGCGGCTGCCGAGCAGGCCCTGCGGCCGCGCGGCCATCGTCACGATCAGGATCGCTCCGATCATGATCTGCGCCGTGATGCCTGGGTCGAGCGTCAGTCTCGCCTCCCAACAGCACATGCCGACGTAGACGGTCGGAACCACGGCGATCAGGCGCCGCACGCCCTTCAGCTGGACGACGGCCACCAACATCACGATCGCCGCTATGTAGAGCACGTTGCCGTAGGTCAGAGGCGACCCGGCCGGGACGATCACGAAATGCTTCAGCGCGTGCGCGAACCAGCCGGCGCTGCCCGGCGAGCCGCCGACGGCCCGCGCCGAGATCGCGCCGACGATCGCCCGAGCCGCAAGGCCGAAGGCAACGATCGCTGCCACCACGGCCGCGAGATGGTGCCACGGACGGATGCGCGTGACCAGCGCGAGCACGAGCACGCCGTAGAACAGGTAGGCCGAGTCCAGCGGACTGGTGAGCAGCTGTTGCGCGACCGTCACCACGACGCCGCCGAGTACCGCTCCCGAGATGCTGCCCGCCCCGCCGAGGACCAGGCAGGCGTAGATCAGGATCAGTACCGGCGCGCTGAAGTTCGTCGAGAACACACTGCTCTGCTGTGCCGCGAAGATCGTGCCCGCGAGCGCCGCGACGACCGCGCCGAAGGTGAACGCCATGACCTTGACGCGATTGACCGGGATCGACATCGCCTCGGCGGCGAGCGGGTCGTCGCGCACCGCTCGCCACGCCCGGCCGGTGCGCGAGGTGTCGAGCAGGTGCAGCAGCGCCATCAGCACCAGCAGCGCGATCACCGCGAACCAGTAGTAGCCGATCGTCGAGCCGATCATCGCGCTGCCGACCTGGAAGTTGTTGAGTCCGAACAGGCCGTTGGCGCCGCCCAGCGTGCTTGGCGCCACGCTGTTGACGGCCTCCGCGAACGCCTGGCCGACGAACAGCGTGACGATCGCCAGGTAGTCCCCCGATAGTCGCAGCGCCACCAGCCCGATCAGGAGCCCGAGCACGCCGACGCCCACCACCGCGATCGGGATCGACGCGATCGCCGGCAGCATGATGCCGCCCGTGCCCGCCGCGAGGTTTCCGAACGCGTGCGAGGAGAACAGCGCGTAGCCGTAGGCGCCGGCGCCGAAGAAGGCGATGTAGCCGAGGTCGAGCAGGCCCGCCCAGCCGACCACGATGTTGAGGCCCAGTGCCAGCAGCGCGTAGAGCACGACGTTGAAGCCGGTCTGCGCGAAGTTGATGTTGCCGTTGGCGATGAACTGGCCGTACACGAATGCGGCCACGCCCACGAGCAGCAGCCGCGGCCACCAGCCGAGCCGCGCGTCCACGCGCGCCAGTCCGCCGCGCCAGCCGCCGTGCTGCTCGCGCCTATCGCCGGACTGCGCGACCCACTCGTCGACGCCGATCGGTGCCATCTCAGACCTTCTGCAGCGGCGGCTGCCCGAACACGCCCTGGGGGCGCACGAGCATCGTCACGATCAGGAGCCCGAACACGATCAGGTCCGAATACTGGGACGAGACATAGCTGCTCGAGAACGATTCGGCCAGCCCGATCACGAGGCCGCCGATCATCGCGCCGGGGATCGAGCCAATCCCTCCCACGACCGCGGCGGTGAAGGCCTTGAGCCCGGCGAGGAAGCCGATCACGTTCGTGATCTGTCCGAACGCGAGGCCGGACATCACGCCGGCGATGCCCGCCATCGCCGAGCCGATGAAGAAGGTCAGGGCGATCGTGCGGTTGACGTTGATGCCGAGCATCTCCGCCGCCTCGCGGTCGGAGGCGACGGCGCGCATCGACTTCCCGAAGAGCGTGCGGTTGACCAGCTCGCGCAGGCCGAACATCATCGCCACGCTGATCGCGACGACGATGATCTGCACCGACCAGATGTTGACCCCGTCGATGTGGATCGAGCCGGAGAACGGGAGGTAGTCCGAGGCGCTGTAGTCGCGCGGGAAGCCGCCGAACAGCAGCAGGACGGAGTCCTCGAGGATGAACGAGATGCCGAGCGCGGTGATCAGCGGCGCGATGCGTGGGGCGTTACGCAGCGGGCGGTATGCGAAGCGTTCGATACCCATCCCGAGTGCGCCTACGCCCAGGCCCGCGACCAGCATCATGAAGACGATCAGCAGCGGCGCCGGGATCACCAGCGCCGACGGTCCACCGAACCACCGCATCACGTAGTAGCCGACGAACGCGCCGACCATGTAGAGGTCGCCGTGGGCGAAGTTCAGGAGCTTGAGTACGCCGTAGACCATCGTGTAGCCCAAGGCGATCAGCGCGTAGAGGCAGCCCACGACCAGGCCGGATACGAGCGTTTGGATGAAGATCTGCATCTGGGCGCATTCAACGCAACGGCGCCGCCGCCGCCCACCAGCAGGTGGGCGGCGGCTTGAGGCGCCTACGTGCTACCGGGACCGTTACTACTTGTCCGGGATCTCGACGTACTTGCCGCCGGCCTCGATCTTGAACAGGAAGCCCGCCTGGGCCTTCAGGTCACCGTCCGCCTTGAACGAGATCGGCACGCCCTCCGGGCTGTCGCTCGCGGGGATGTTGGTGTTCTTGATCGCCGCGAGCACGTTCGCACGAGTCGGCGTCGCGCCGCCCTTGCAGACGGATGCGATCGCGTCCATCGCGACCGTTGTCGCCTGCCAGGTCGGCACGCCGAACGGGCCGTACGGGCCGTACTTTGCGACGCCCTTGACGATCGACTCGTCAAGCGCGGTCTTGGTCTGGGAGATGTCGGGACCGAAGTTGGACGAGTAGCTGCCCGGAATCACGAAGGTTCCCGGTGCGTTCGTCCCGTCGGTGCCGAACAGGATCGCCTTCTTGCCCTGCTGCTCCAGCGTCTTGCCGAATTGCTGGGCGTTGCCCGCGCTCTGCCACGGGATGACCACGATGTGCGTCTTCGACGTCACCTTGCTGGCCAGCGCCGAGAGGTCGCTTTGCAGCGTCGCGCCGGTGTCAGCGCCGTTGTAGCTCTGATGGTTGACGGTGTACCCGCCCGCCTTCAGGATCGGCGTCATCACCGACACGAGGCCCTCGGAGTAGGCCTCCTCGTCGTCGACGATCAGGATCGTCGAGCCCTTGGCCCCGGCGAGGCCGTGGTTGAGGATGTAGTCGGCGTCACGCGGTCCCTGAACGTCGTCATCCGGAACGACCCGGAAGAACGTCGGGTTCTTGCCGTCGGTGGTCAGCGCGGGCAGCGTGGCCGAGCCGGAAATGGCGGCGAGGCCGGCCTTCGCGATGATCGGGCCGACTGCCTCGACCTCCTGGCTGCCGGCCGGACCGATCATGGCCACCGCCGGGGAGGCGATGATCGAACGGGCCGCGCTGACGGCGGTCGCGGGCACGAGGCCCGTGTTGTCCTGGCCCAGCGTGATGTCGGTGCCGTTGGCCGCGTTCGCCATGGCGACCGCGAGCTCGGCGAAGTGGAGCTGCTCGAGGCCGAGCGGAATCGCCGGGCCAGTCGAGAACGGCGCTTCGATGGCGATGCTCGCCGTGCAGGCCGATGCCACCTTGGCCGTGTTCGCGGAGCTGGTGCCGCCGAACACCGTCACCGATGCGAGCGCCATCACCCCCAACGATCCGGCAAAAATGCGACGTAGCTGCATGTGAGTCCTTCCTGGTTGTGTGAAAAAACGCGTCATGTTGACAATGAGGCAGTCTTTGGTTCACTGGCGATGTAGCTCGCCGGCGTTCCGTCCGGGTAGAAGGCTGCGGCCGGCGAGCCGGCGGGGCGGAACACGCCGAGCACGCGCATCACGCCGGGGCCGCTGTTGGCAAGCGTGTGCAGCTTGCGCGCCGGCAGATGGATGCAGGAACCCGCTCGCAGCGGCGTCTGTGAGGCATTCATGTGCATGACGCCCTCGCCCTCGAGCACATAGATCACCTCGTCGTAGAGGTGGTAATGGGCGGGCGCGGCGCCAACCGGGATGTAGCCGACGAACTGTGTCGCCGAGCCGCAGCCGTTGTCGGGGTCGAAGACGATCCGGAACTCGCGGTCGGCGGTGGCCGTCTGGGCCGCCTGGTCCGCCACGCGCGAGACCTGTGTCCGCGCTTCGCCGTCGCCGTCAGCTGCCAGCGGGTCGTGCAGCGAGACGGCCACGATCAAGAGATCCGCCGGCCCGATGTTGTCGATCTCGTAGCGTTGACCCCCGGCCACCAGCGCGCCGGTCTCCGGCTCCAGCTGATGCTCGCCATCCGCGGTGATCAGCTGGCCGCTCCCGGCGACCACGAACAGCAGTTCGTCGGTCTCGCCGCTCGAGCGCTCGAAGCTGCGGCCCGCGACCGTTCGCAGGACGCGCAGCGTGAACAGATCGCAGCCGTCGGCTGATCCGATCACCTCGCGCACCGCGGTGGCGTCATTGCCGATGCGTCGCTCGGGCGCATCGGCGCAGTCGCGGACGAGCCCGCTCATCGCGTGCGGCTCCAGGCCAGGCCGCCGCCTCGCGAGCAGGCCAACGCGTCCGCACTGGAGCACACCATCGTGCACCGGCGGGACCGCCTCGCGATCGACACCCCTCGAAACGCCATCACGACCACAACTTCCTCCTCAGGTCCGCGCGACCGTATCGCTTTTTGCGACGGTTCGCGCTGCTACTGGGCCAATTCCGCAACCAGCGTGATCTCCGTTCCAGCGAGCGCGCGCGACACCGGGCAGGTCGCCTTCGCCTGCGCAGCGAGACGCTCGAACTCCGCCGCGTCGACGCCGTCGACCTTTCCGACCGTGTGCAGCTCGATTCGCGTGATCGACCAGTTGGTCTCGCCCTCCTCGAGGTGAACGCGCGCGTCGGTCGCGAGCTCGGCCGGCGGATGGCCTTCGCCGCTCAGCAGATCGGCCAGCGACATCGTGTAACAGGCGGCGTTGGCCAACCCGATCAGCTCCTCCGGGTTCGCCGTGTGCTGGCCCTGCTCGACGCGCCCGCGCAGGCTGTAGGGCCCCTCGAACGCACCGCTGCCGAGCGCCAGGTGCCCGCCGCCGTCGGGCACGGTTCCGCTCCAGCTGGCCTGCGCGGTGCGCACGATCCTCACTCCCACGGTTACCTCCCTCTCCCGGGCGTCGCGCTCACGACGGCCCGCAGGCCGCGAGCTCGCCGACGAGTCGGTCGACCTCCGCGGCGGTGTTGTAGTGGATGAAGCCGATCCGGATCGCGTCGCCGTCGTAGCCGAGGCGCGAGTACAGGTTCAGCGAGTACCAGGTGTTGTGCGCCCAGACGCCGATGCCGCGCTCACCGAGCGTTGTCGCAACCTCGCCAGCGGGCACACCGGCGACGTTGACGAGGAACGTCGGCACGCGGCCCTCGAGCGTCGGCAGCCCGTATACGGTGACGCTGTCGGGCAGCGTCGCGAGAAACCGCTCGCCGAGGCCTCGCTCGTAGGGCACGATCGCCGCCATGCCGCCGATCTCCTCCAGGTAGTCGATCGTCGCGTTGAAGCCGGCGAGCAGCTCGTAGGGAAGGGTGCCGGTCTCGAAGCGACGGCCGAGCGGGCTCGTCGGCGCCGGGCGCGCCTTGTACGGACGCCAGGACTCCAGCAGCGACGTGCGACCGTAGGCGATCCCGAGATGGGGGCCGCAGAACTTGTAGGGCGAGCAGAGCAGCACGTCGGCGCCGATCGCGCCGACGTCGATCGGCTCGTGCGCCGCATAGTGAACCGCGTCCACCCAGGCCAGCGCCCCGACGCTGTGGGCCAGCTCGCAGACGCGCGCCGCGTCGACGATCGTGCCGACCGCGTTTGAGGCCCAGGCGAACGCGACCACGCGCGTGCGCTCGGTCAGCTTGGCGGCGAGGTCGTCGTAGTCGAGCGTCGTGTCGTCGTGCAGTTCGATGTGCTGGACGCGCAATCCCTTGTCGTGCGCCAGTTCGAGCCACGGAGCGACGCCGCCGTCGTGGTCGAGCGAGGACACGAGGATCTCGTCCCCCGCCGCGAACTCGCGACCCGCCGTGCGCGAGAGCGTGAAGTCGAGCGACGTCATGTTCGGGCCGAAGATGATCTCGCTCGGCTCGCAGCCCAGGAACGCCGCGGCCTTCACCTCGGCCTCGGCGACGATCGCGCCGACTCGCCGGCTCGTCTCATAGCTCGCGCCCATGTTCGCGCTCGCCTCGCGCAGGCAGCGCGCAATCGCGTCGCCGACCGAGTCCGGCACCTGGCTGCCTCCCGGCGCGTCGAGGAACGCGAACCCCCCGGCCAGCGAGCTGAAGCGGGCGCGAACTGCGGTTGGATCAATCGAAACGGCGGCCATCGGTCTCCTCGGGTTGGGGGGTTTCGCTCTCGCGCTCCCTCTCGCTCACGGTCACTCGCCCTCGCTCTCGCCCTCGCCCTCGCGCACGCGCACGCTCAAAGCCTCGCCCAACCCCTCGCCCGCCTTCCCGGCGTCGAAGCGCTCAACCAGCGTCGCACGAGCCTTCCACAGGTCGGGCAGTTGGCGCTGCGCGATCAGCTTGCCGAGCACGGCAACGGGCGTCCCCTGCGTCCCGGTCGTGTCCTCGCCGATGCTGCGGGCGACCGTCGCATAGTGGCGGAAACGCCATACGAAGATCCGCTCGTCCCAGTCGGTCAGCGCCTCGGCCGCCTGGTAGAGGGCCTCGAACTCCCGTCCGCGCTGGTAGAGCTCGACCAGCTCGAGGCCGGCGTCGGAGACCAGCCGCCCGAAAGCCCGCCCGGCGCGTCGCGTGACCTCCGCGACGGCGCGAAAGCCGGGCGAGTCAAAGCCGCTGCCATGGCCGAGCACGACGCGGATCTCCTGGTATTCCCACGGCGACATCTGCTCGAGCATCGCCAGCGAGGTCGTGACGTAGTCGAGCGCGAGGACCGCCCGGCGCAGCAGCCGGATCGCGGCCCACAGCTCGCCCGACTCCATCAGCGCCGCCGCCTCGTCGACCTCGCCCGCGCGAACTTCAGCCACAGCTCGGAGGTCTGGTGCACGGCGGTGAACAGCAGCTCGTCGCGGTGCGCCCAGTCCGCCGGCGTCTTCTGCAGCGCCAGCAGCTCGTCGGTGCGCAGGTAGCGCTCGTAGTCACTCGCCGCCGAGCCCGCGAGCGCCGGCGTGCGGAAATCCTCGGGGAGTCCGCCGGCCGCGCTCAAGGCGTCTCTCCGGCGAGAATCCGCGTCAGGACCGCCGAATCGATGTTGCCGCCCGACACGATCGCAACGATCCGCCCGCCGCCGGCGCGCCCCGCCAGCGCCGCGGCGGTCGCCAGCGCCCCCGCGCCCTCGGCGATCACGCGAAGGCGCTCGGCGATCAGGCGGACCGCGCCCGCCGTCTCCTCCAGCGTGGCGATCAGGGCATCGTCGATCAGCGGCTCGACCTGCGGCCACATGTCCTCCAGGACGCCGCGGCTGCCCGAGCCGTCGACCCACGACGGGGTGTAATCGATCTGAACGGGCTCGCCGGCCGCCCTCGCCGCCACGACCGCGGCTGCGGTCTCCGGCTCGACGGTGTAGACGCGCGTCGACGGCCGCAGCGCGCGAATCGCGCTCGCCACGCCGGCCGTCAGCCCGCCGCCGCCGTAGGGGATCACGACGGCGTCGACATCCGGCAGGTCCTCGAGGATCTCGAGGCCGATCGTCCCGTTGCCCGCCATCACCGCGGGGTCGGAGACGGGATGGACGAAGAAGCCCTCGACTCCGGCGACGCGTTTGCTGACGATTGCCTCCCACCAGTCCGTGTAGGGCATTCGCAGGACCACGCCGCCGAGGCGCGCGATCGCGTCGAGCTTGGTGGCCGGAGCGTGCTCGGGAACCGCGATCGTCGCCGGAACCCCGAGCGCTCGGGCGATCCAGGCGACGCCCTGGGCCATGTTGCCGGCGCTCGCCGTCACGAGGCCCTGCGCCACGAGCGCGGGGTCGGCGGCGCGCACGCAGTTGGCGGCGCCGCGGATCTTGAACGAGTTGACGGGCTGCAGCGTCTCGAGCTTGCACCACAGCTCGACGTCCGCCACCCCGTCGAAGGGCAGGCGGATCAGCGGCGTGCGCACCGCCGCCCCGGCGATCCGCTCGCGCGCCGCCTCGATCTGCGCCAGCTCGATCACGTCCTCGCCCCGCTCACAGCTCGACCTCCCTACCGGCGCCCGCTCGCCGTGCGCTCGCCACAGCGACCTCGGCCGCCGCGAGGTCCTCGACCGCCAGCCCGAGCGAGCGAAACACGGTGATCGCCGCCGGCCCGCTGCGACCGGGGTGCGAGCCGATCACGACCTCGCCGAGCTCGGCGCGGATGTGGTCCTCGCCGATCGCGCCCTCGCTCAGCGCCGTGCGGTAGTCGCCGGCCTCGTTGGCCGCCGACTCGCGGCTGTCGACGAACAGCTCGGCCGCCGCGATCGTCTCGGAGTCGAGCTCGCGCGCCGACGGCACGCTCGCCCCGATCGCGTTCACGTGAACGCCCTCCGCAAGCCACCCGAGCTCCAGCACCGGCGTGCGCGAGTTGGTCGCCGTGACGACCACGTCCGCTCCCTCGACCGCCTCGCGCGCGCTCCCCGCGGCCTCCACGCGCACGCCCTCTCCGAGCTCGCCCGCCGCCGCGGCGACCAGCGCGCCCGCATGCTCCGCGTTCGGCGAGAAGACCCGCACCTCCGCAAACTCGCGTACGAGCGCAAGCGCGCGCAGGTGCGCCTGCGCCTGCACGCCGGAGCCGAGCATCGCCAGCACGCCGGCGTCCTCGCGCGCGAGCAGCCGCGTCGCCAGCGCCGTCACCGCGGCGGTCCTGATCGCCGTCACCGCCGAGGCGTTCAGGATCGCCGTCGGCCTGCCGTTCTCACCGTCGAACAGCGTCACGATCCCCTGGTGGGCGTCCAGCCCGATCCGCGGGTTCTCGGGGAACACGCCGACCGCCTTGAGGCTGTAGACCGGTGTCGCGCCGCCGCGGTAGGCCGGCATCAGCCCGAGCAGCCCGCTCGCGCCCGGCCCGCGCATCGCCAGGCGAAGCGGCATGTAGGACTCGCCGCGCGCGAGCTCGCCGAGCGCGCGCTCCATCGCCTCGATGCACTCGCCCATCGCGAGGTGCTCGCCGACCTCGGCCTCGCTGAGCACCAGCACGCTCACGCGGTCCCCGGCGCCGCGTTGGACGGCCAGCTCGTGGCGAACGCGAACAGCTCCGAGACACGCGCTCGCTCGCCGGCGTCGAGCGGATGCGCGAGCGCCTCCGCCACGACGTCCAGCTGGTCGGGTCGGCCCGGCCCGACGACCACCGCGGTGACGTCGGGATTGGCGAGCAGCCAGGCGAGCGACAGCCCCGCCATCGAGATCTCGCGCTCTGCGGCCAGCCGCTCGAGCCCGTCGAGCGCGTCGAACACGCGGTCCGCCACGAAGTCGGTGTAGACGTCGGGGCGCTGGGTCATCCGCGAGC
Source organism: uncultured Solirubrobacterales bacterium (assembly GCA_963709225.1). GTDB lineage: Bacteria > Actinomycetota > Thermoleophilia > Solirubrobacterales > Solirubrobacteraceae > Palsa-513. The sequence goes on along the minus strand of CAVPVM010000002.1, from coordinate 647,797 downwards.
CCGCCGGGTACTCCTGGCCGCGGCGGTACTTGCCGGTCAGCCAGCCGCCGGCGAGCGGGCTGTAGACGGTGTAGGCGAGCTGCTCGCGGGCGCAGAGCCCCAGCAGCTCGGCCTCGTCGCGGCGTTCGAGCAGCGAGTAGGAGTTCTGGATCGCATCGACGTGACCCGCGTCGAGCGTCAGGCGCAGCTGCGCCGCGTCGTAGTTGCTGACGCCGGCCGCGCCGATCAGCCCCTCGTCGCTAAAGCCCTGGAGCGCCTCCAGCACGAGCTCCGGCGCGACGTCGGGGTCGAACTCATGGGTCAGGTAGAGGTCGACCCGCGGCACGCCGAGCCGCTCGAGGCTCGAGTGCAGCTGGCGCTTCATCCGCTCGGGGGCGAGCCCATGATCGGCGCCCGCGGCCATCGGGTTGTAGGTCTTCGTCGTCAGCAGCGGCAGCCGCCCGCGGGAGCGGATCCATGCCCCGATCGTCGACTCGCTGCGCCCTCCGCCGTAGGCGTCGGCGGTGTCGAAGTGGTTGATCCCGAGCTCCCAGGCGGCGTCCATGATCGCGAACGCAGCCGGCTCGTCCAGGCCACGGCCGAACCATTCGACGGAGGAGCCGACGCCGCCGAAGTTACCGCAGCCCAGCGCGATCCGCGGCACCGTCACGTGAGAGCGCCCGAGCCGTCGTGCCTCGATCACCGCGGCGGTCACGGTCGGTCGGACCCAGCGTTCCCCGGCACCATCATTGATATTTGATCAGAATGGTTCAAGGCATGCGTCGCGACGGCCGACTCGGCATCGGCCTCCACGTGGCGAGGTTCCTGTCGTGGTTCTCGATCATGATCACCGCGCGCGATCCGTTCGCCGCCTACAAGCAGTTCGCGCTCGGCTGGGTGCTGAAGTTCGCCGCGCTCTACCTGCTGGTCGTCGAGGACTACTGACCCGCGAATCGGCGGGCGCGCCCCGCATCGCTACACTCATCGCCGGACCGTGCTAGGCGGGGAGTTAGCGGTGCCCTGAACTCGCAATCCGCTCAAGCGGGGCCGAATTCCCTCCCGAGGGGCGTGTCGTGGGGCACGCTCCGCCGGTTGGGGCGTTGAGGGGCAGGGTCCCACGCGATGTTGGTCCGCGAACCAGGTCAGGTCCGGAAGGAAGCAGCCTTAAGCGGGTGCCGGCAGGCGCGATCGGGAGCTCCCTGACCGGAGCCCCAGCCGGCGGCGGCACCACACGACGAGCCTCGACGGAGGGTGCACGGTCCATTTTTCTTCTATTGGGGCCCCTTGGGCCCTCGACAACTTGCGTACACGTGCCATGAGCGGTTCGCGGCAATGCTGCGAAAGCCGCGCGGGACGCCACCACTTCGCTGCGGGTCGTTCTTGTCCAGCTGGTACTGGCGGTAGACGCCGGGATTCGCCGCCGCGATGTAGGTGCCGCGCGGCCGCACGCCGACCACCACGTTGACCGGGCTCGTGTGGAGGTAGAGCGCGAGCAGCGGCACCGGCGTCGCGTAGGGCACGCTGATCGGCAGGCAGGCGGTCGTGATCGAGCCCCGCTTGGTCAGCGCGACGAGGTCGCCGGCGATCCGCTGCTGGGCGTCGAGCGACTGGTCGGCGGGCTTTGACGAGCTGAAGGTCTTCTGGAAGCGGGGAACGTCCCAGGCGATCGAGGCGACGATCGCGACGGCGATCACGACGGCGCCGCCCTGCCACAGCCGCCGGCGCGGATCGCCGGGCTCGAGCGTGCGCCAGCCAAACAGGCCGGCGCCTCCGAACACCGCGCCGAGCGCGGCGATCAGGAACACGTAGCGATCCTGGATCGGCAGCCCGGAGGTCGCGACGGCCGCCAGCGCGACGAGCGCGATCAGCGCGGCCGTGACGCCGAGCAGCGCCCGCCGGCGGGCGAGCCACAGCGCCAGGACGCCGCCGATCGCCGCCCCCACCAGCCCGTCGGGGCCGAGCACCTCGCCGAGCCGCCGCGCGCCGTAGTAGGGGACGTTGACGAGTCCCGTGGCGCGGTGGAGCTCCCGCGCGGTCGAGCGCGTGTTGGTCAGCGACCACAGCGCGTTGCCGGTCACCGCGAGATCGCAGAGCGCCCACAGCAGCGGCGCCGCGGCGACAGCGGCGGCGAGCTCCAGGCGCCGCCGCCGGCGGGTCGAGCCGCGCCACAGATACAGCCAGTAGACGGCGGCGAACAGCCACGCCTCGGGGCGCAGCAGCCCGGCGAGGTCCAGCAGCGCGATCACCGGCCAGCCGGCGCGCCGGCGCCGCGTCTCGACGGCCAGCGCGGCGAGCACGAGCACGACGTAGGGGATGTCCGCATAGGCCCGCACGCCGTAGCTCAGCACCTCGTAGCGGCTGAGGATCAGAGCGGCTCCGGCCAGGCCGACAGGCCATGAAAACCAGTCCGTGCCGAGCCGGTAGACGAGGTAGCCGAGCGCAGCGAGCGCGAGGTAGGCGAGCGCGACGACGATCGCCACCGTCGCGGCCGCGCCGAGCGGGGCGAGGATCGCGCCGAGCGCCTCGAGCAGCGGGTGCGGCGTCGGCGCCAGCGCCGTGCGGTAGCTCGGGGTCTGCCCGCGCACCAGCTGCTGGCCCCAGGCGAGCGAGTACAGCGTGTCGTAGTTGGCGAAGCCGACGCCCACCGCCAGTCGCAGGGCGACCGCGCCGACCACGATCGCCAGTGCCGCGCGCAGCCGCATCGCAGGCACGCTATCCGCTCCACGCGTCGGGGTAGACTCAGGCGACCCGTGTCCGCAGGCCCCTCGCTCTACCGTCGCCACCGCCCGCGGACCTTCGCCGAGGTGGTCGGTCAGGAGCACGTCGTGCGCACGCTGACCAACGCCGTCGCGCGCGACCGTGTCCATCACGCCTACCTCTTCGTCGGCTCGCGCGGAACCGGCAAGACGTCGATGGCGAAGATCCTCGCCGCCTGCCTGAACTGCGTTAACGGCCCGACCGTCGATCCGTGCGGGGTCTGCGACTCGTGCGTCTCGATCGCCTCGGCCAGCTCGCTCGATGTGATCGAGATGGACGCCGCGTCGTCGAACTCGGTCGACGACATCCGCGCGCTGCGCGAGTCGGTCGCCTACGCGCCGGTCTCCGGGCGCCAGAAGATCTACATCCTCGACGAGGCGCACATGCTCTCGACCGCGGCCTGGAACGCGTTCCTCAAGACGCTCGAGGAGCCGCCGCCGAGCACGATCTTCGTGCTCGCCACGACCGAGGCCCAGAAGGTGCCCGCGACCGTCGTCGATCGCTGCCACCGCTTCGACTTCCAGCGCCCGACCGTCGAGCAGATCGCGACGGTGGTCGCACGCAGCGCGAGCTCCGAGGGCATCGTGATCGGGCCCGAGGCGGTCGCCGTGCTGGCGCGCCACGCCTCCGGCAGCTTCCGCGACGCGCTCGGCACGCTCGAGCAGTTGCAGACCTACGCGGGCGGGGAGATCGCGCTCGGCGACGTGCTCGCGGTGCTCGGCATCTCCGACGCCGAGCTGCTGTTCGAGGCCTTCGACGCGATCGCCGCCGCCGATCCGCGTCGCGCCCTGGCGGCGGCGTCGGGCGCCGTCGACAGCGGCCACGACCCGGCGGCGTTCATCCGCGAGCTCGAGATCCACGCGCGCGAGCTGCTGGTCGTGCAGATGGAGGGGGGACAGGTACCCTCGGAGCTGAGCCTCACGCCCGAGCGCGACGAGCGGCTCGCCGCGCAGGCCGAGCGCCTGGACTCCGCCGCCCTGGTCCGCACGCTCGACCTGCTGGCCGCGGCACTGACCCACCTGCGCGCGGGCGCCGACGCGCGCACCCAGCTGGAGCTCGCGCTCGTCAAGGCGGCGCGCGCCGACCTCGACCCCAGCCTCGCCGCGCTGACGGCGCGGATCGAGCAGCTCGAGCGGGGCGGTCCGCCGGCGCCCGTCGCTCCGCCGCCCACTCCCCAACCGAGCGAGGCCGAGCGCCGTGCGCCGATCTCCGAGCCGTCGGCAGGCCCGGCGCCGACGCCCCCCGAGCCGGCCGGCGAGATCAGCGTGCGGGAGGGCAACGGCGACCAGCGGCACGCGCGCCCGGAACCGGCGCAGACCGCGCCCCTCTCGCTCGAGCGGCTGGTCGGCATGTGGCCGGACGTGCTCGACACGGTGCGCGCCGGCAACGCGATGCTCGGCGCGGTGGTCGACATCGCCCGGCCGGTCGAGCTCGCCGGGGATCGCCTGGTGCTCGCGTTCGGCGAGGACGATCCGTTCCTTCGCCAGAAGGCCGAGGAGCGCGCGACGCGAGCCGCGCTCGCCGAGGCGGTCCGCGCGGTCACCGGCCACGCCCTCACCTTCACCTACGAGCTGCGCGAGGGGCACGGCCCGCCGGCGCCGGCGGCGCTCAGCGAGGACGAGCTGGTGGCGCGCTTGAAGGACGAGTTCGGCGCCGAGGAGCTCCCAGGCAACGATGAGGAGGACGACTGATGCCCCAGCCCAACATGCAGCAGATGCTCAGGCAGGTCCAGAAGATGCAGGCCGACATGGCGCGCGCGCAGGAGGAGCTGGCGGCCGCCGAGGTCGAGGCCTCGGCCGGCGGCGGCATGGTCAATGTGCGCGTCAGCGGTTCGCTGGTCGTCAAGGAGATCCGCATCGATCCCGCCGCGATCGATCCCGACGACCCGGAGCTGCTCGCCGACATGGTGCTCGGCGCGGTCAACGAGGGGCTCCGCGCGGCACAGGAGCTGGCCGCCCAGAAGATGGGCGGCGCGACCGCCGGCCTCGACCTCGGCGCGCTCGGCGGCCTGGGGATCCCGGGCCTTTGAACACCTTCGCGCCCCCGATCGCGCGGCTCGTCACCGAGCTCTCGAAGCTGCCGGGGATCGGCAACCGCACCGCGCAGCGGCTCGCCTTTCACATCCTGCGCTCCGACGACGCGCAGGCGGCCGCGCTGGCGGCGGCGATCACCGAGGTCAAGGAGCGGATCGGCCAGTGCGAGGTCTGCTTCAACCTCGCCGAGGGCCCACGCTGCCGCATCTGCGAGGACTCAAGGCGCGATCCGGCCGTGATCTGCGTGGTCGAGGACTCCTCCGACGTGATCCCACTCGAGCGCACGCACGAGTACCGCGGCCTCTACCACGTGCTCGGCGGCGCGCTGTCGCCGATCGACGGCGTCGACCCCGACGACCTGAGGATCGCCGAGCTCTACGCCCGCGTGCTGGCCGAGGGCTCCGAGGTCCGCGAGGTGGTGCTGGCGACCAACCCGACGACGACCGGTGAGGCGACGGCCCTGCACGTCGCCGGCGGCCTGCGCGAGCGCGCGCCGCAGCTGACGGTGACCCGGCTCGCGAGCGGCCTGCCGGTCGGCTCCGACCTCGAGTACGCCGACGAGGTGACGCTCGGGCGCGCCTTCGCGGGCCGCCGCGCGGTCTAGGGCCGCAGCCGCCGCGCCGCCTGGGCCGCGTATCCTCCCCACCCGATGGGGATAGTCGTGATGAAGTTCGGCGGCACCTCCGTCGCCGACGCCGATCGGATCAAGCGCGCGGCGGCGCGGATCGTCGCCAAGCGCGAGGCGGGCAACCGCGTCGTCGCCGTGCTCTCGGCGCGCGGCAAGACGACCGACGAGCTGATCGCGATGGCCGAGGAGGTCTCGCCCGCTCCCGACCCGCGCGAGATGGACATGCTGCTCTCGACCGGCGAGCGGATCTCCTGCGCGCTGTGCGCGATGGCGATCAACGACCTCGGGCACGAGGCGCTCTCGCTGACCGGCTCGCAGGCGGGCATCGTCACCGACACCTCGCACACCAAGGCGCGCATCATCGACGTGCGCGCCGAGCGGATCATTGCCGCGCTCGACGAGGAGAAGATCGTCCTCGTCGCCGGCTTCCAGGGCGTCTCGTCGACCAGCCACGACGTGACAACGCTCGGCCGCGGCGGCTCCGACACCACCGCGGTCGCGGTCGCCGCCGCGCTCGGCGCCGAGGTCTGCGAGATCTACACCGACGTCGCCGGCGTGTTCAGTGCCGACCCGCGGATCGTGCCGGACGCCCGCAAGCTGCCGATCGTCTCCTTCGAGGAGATGCTCGAGATGTCAGCGTCGGGCGCCGGCGTGCTCCAGCTGCGCTCCGTCGAGTACGCCCGCACCCACGGCGTGCGCATCCACTGCCGATCGAGCTTCGACGATGGACCCGGTACCGTTGTCGTCTCGGAAGAGGACACCATGGAGCACCCGCTTGTAACCGCCGTGACCCATTCGACCGCCGAGACGCGGATCACGCTGCTCGGCGTGCCCGACGAGCCCGGCGTGGCCGGGCGCATCTTCCGCACGATGGCGGAGGCCAACGTGAACGTCGACATGATCATCCAGAACGAGCCGATCCTCGACGGGCGCCGCGCCGACATGTCGTTCACCGTCCCGCGCGAGGACGGGCGGATCGCGCGCGAGGCGCTCGAGGAGATCGTCGGCGAGCTCGGCATCGAGCACGTCGCCGCCGAGGAGTCGATGGGCAAGGTCTCGATCGTCGGCGCCGGCATGCGCAGCCATCCGGGTGTCGCCGCGACGGTCTTCACGGTGCTCGGCGAGGCCGGCATCAACATCGAGATGATCTCGACCTCGCCGATCAAGATCTCCTGCGTGATCGCCGCCGACCGCGTGCCCGAGGCCGTGCGCGGCCTCCACGACGCCTTCCATCTCTCCGGCGAGGACACGATTCGCCCCGAGGACCCGTTCGCGGAGGCCCGATGAGCTCCGGCCCGCGCGTGGCGGTGGTCGGCGCGACCGGCGCGGTCGGGCGGATCATGCTCGAGGTGCTCGCGGCGCGCGGCTTCCAGGCCGCCGAGATCGTTCCGTTCGCCTCGGAGCGCTCGGCCGGACGCGAGCTGCCCGGCGTCGGCGTCGTCGTGCCGCTGCGCGACGACACGGTCGCCGGCTTCGACCTCGCGCTGTTCTCGGCCGGCGGGGGCACCTCGCGCGAGTGGGCGCCGCGCTTCGCGGCGGCCGGCGCCGTCGTCGTCGACAACTCGAGCGCCTGGCGGATGGACCCGCAGGTGCCGCTCGTCGTCAGCGAGGTCAACCCCGAAGCCCTGGAGCGGATCGAGCGCGGGATCGTCGCCAACCCCAACTGCACGACGATGGTGATCATGCTGCCGCTGAAGGCGCTGCATGACGCCTTCGGCCTGCGCGAGATGGTCGCGACCAGCTACCAGGCCGCCGGCGGCGCCGGCCAGAAGGGGATGGACGAGCTGGCCGCGCAGGTGCCGCTGCTGCACGACGCGCGCGCCCAGCTGATCAGCGGCGGCGCCGCCGCGATCGCCGAGATCGAGCATTCGATCCACGCCGCGCCGCTGGCCTACAACATCGTCCCCTGGCTCGGCTCGCCGGCCGCCGACGGCTACAGCGACGAGGAGCTGAAGCTGGTCAACGAGTCACGCAAGATCCTCGAGCTCCCCGACCTGCGGGTCAGCCCGACCTGCGTGCGCGTGCCCGTGATGGTCGGCCACTGCATCGAGGTGCGCGCGACCTTCGAGCGCCCGCCGGAGCTCGCGGCGGCACGCGCCGCGCTCGAGGCCTTCCCCGGCGTCGTGCTCGACGAGCTGCCCACGCCCGTCCACTACGCCGGCCGCGACGAGGTGGCGGTCGGCCGCATCCGCCCCGACCTCGGCGATCCCAACTCCCTGAACCTGTTCGTCGTGGGCGACAACCTGCTCAAGGGCGCGGCGCTGAACGCCGTCCAGATCGCCGAGCTGCTCGTCACGCGCGGCCTGCTCGGCCGCCGCCTCGCCGCGACCGCCTGACGCGGCGCCCCGAGGTTCAGGCCGCAGCCGCCTCCGCGACCACGCTCTCGGTCCAGTCGATCACCGCGGTCGGCTTGACGATGTGGCGGCGGAAGCCGAGCTCGCCTGGGTCGAGGCCGAGTGCCAGGCCGACGAGCTGGGGGAGGTGCAGCACCGGCATCTTCAGCTCGCGGCCGACGACCGCCTCCGCGATCGGCTGCTGGAGGTCGAGGTTCAGGTGGCACAGCGGGCACGGCGTGACGACGCAGTCCGCCTGCGCGTCGACCGCGTCGCCGAGGTGGCGGCCGGCCTGCTTCAGCGACGCCGTCTTGTTCATCGTGATGATCGGGAAGCCGCAGCACTTGTGCGAGCCGGCGTAGTCGATCACGGTGCCTCCGAGCGTGTCGATCACCCGCTCCAGATAGGTGTGGCGGGGGTGGTCGTGGTCGATCCCCAGGCGCGCCGCCGGGCGCACGATGTAGCAGCCGTAGAAGGGCCCGACACGCAGGTTCGTGAGCGGTCGCTTGACCTTCTGGCGCAGCGTGTCGAGGCCGATCTCCTCGACCAGCAGCCAGAGGAAGTTCTTGTTCGTCACGCCCGGCTCGTAGTGCAGCCCCTCCGGCTCGAGTGTGGCGTTGATCAGCGTGCGGTAGACCGCGCTCGCGTCGAGGCGCTCCTGGCACTCGGTCTGCGCTCCCTGGCAGGTCGAGCAGATGTTCATCATCAGCTCGCCCTCGGTCTGCGCCGCCATCGCGAAGGTGCGCGCGTTCAGCGTGTCAGCCAGCTCCTGGTTGTGCTCGGCGATCACGCCGGCGCCGCAGCAGTTGGCGCGGTCGAGCTCGATCAGCTCGATGTCCAGCAGCGGCGCCACGGCCGCCATCGCGCCGTGCAGTTCCGGGGTGAAGCCGCGGCTGACGCAGCCGGGCCAGTAGGCGACCTTCATGCCGCACTCTCCGCCGTGGCCGCCGCGCTCGGCTCGTTGTCCTCGTCGGTGCCGCTGACGTAGAGGTTCAGCTCGTAGCGGGCCGGCCTGCTCTCGACCTTCTCGAAGATCGCCTTCAGCTCCTTGGACGCCTTGTGCGGGTGAAGCAGCGCCTTGGCCGGGGTGATCTTGCCCCGCAGCATGCCGCGCAGCGCCACCGGCAGCGAGGCGATCAGCTCGGGCACGGCGCGCGGGTTGAACTTGCCGCCGTATGAGTCCGGCAGCAGGTCGGCCTCGTGAAGCAGGCCGTTGCGGCGGATGTTCTCGACGAACGCGTGCTCGTGGCGGTAGCCGTTGTTGCGATCCTCGATGTGGTGGTCGGAGCCGGCGATCCGGCGCAGGCGCATGATCTGGCCCATCGGGTTGACCCCCTTCGGGCACGCGTCCACGCACTTGAAGCAGTGGGTGCAGGTGTAGAGCCCGTGCGGGTCCTCGGCCAGCGCCACGAGGCGCTCGGTGTGTTCGGCGTCGCGCGGGTCGCCGACGAAGCGGTAGGACTTCGCGAGCGCCGCCGGGCCGGTGAAGTCGGGGTCGACCTCCATCGCGAGGCAGTCCGAGACGCAGGCGCCGCACTGGATGCAGGCCATCGACTGCGTCACGTCGACCATCGCCTCGCGATCGACCAGGTATTCGCGCTCGGGCACCGGCTCGCGGCCGAGCAGCCACGGCGTGACCGACTGGATCTTCTTCCAGTGGACGGCGTCCATGTCGACGATCAGGTCCTTGATCACGGGCATGTTGCCCATCGGCTCGACGCTGATCAGCCCGTCGTCGGAGCGCTCGAGCGCCTCGTCGAGGTGCGTGTGGCAGGCGAGGCCCGGCTGGCCGTTGATGCGCACGCCGCAGGAGCCGCAGATCGCCGCGCGGCAGGAGCAGCGGATCCCGATCGAGCCGTCGAAGCGGCCCCTCGCCTGCAGGATCCCCTCGAGCACCGAGCGGTGCGGCTCGAGCTCGATCGTGTGCGTCTCCCAGTACGGCGGCTCGCCGGACTGCGGGTCATAGCGGCGCAGGCGCAGCTTGAACTCGCTCATCGGTCGTCCTCCTTGCGGCGTCGGCTCACTAGTACTTCCTCTCCTCGGGCTGCCACTGCGTGATCGTGACGGGCGAGTAGGAGACCTTCGGCGTCCCGTCCGCGCCGCGCGTGATGTCGATGTGCTTGAGCCACTCGGCGTCGTTGCGCTCGGGGTAGTCGGTGCGGAACTGGGCGCCGCGCGACTCCTTGCGCTCGAGTGCCGCGACCACCATCGTCTCGGCGGCTTCGAGCATGTAGCCGAGCTCGATCGCTCCGAGCACGTCCTGGTTGAAGACCGTGCCGTGGTCGTCGACGTAGGCGCTCTTCGCCTCCTCCGTGAGTCGCCTGACGACCTCGAGCGCCGTCTGCAGGCCCTGCTCGTCGCGGAACACGGCGACGTGCTCGTTCATCGTCGTGCCGAGCTCGGTCTTGATCTCGGAGATCCGCCGGCCGCTGCGCGGGCGGGCGATGATCTGCTCGATCATCTCGGCGTCGCGCCGCAGCTGGGCGTCGGAGACCGACGGCATCGCGAGCGAGCGTGCGCGGGCAGCCGCGTGCTCGCCGGAGCGGCGGCCGAAGATCAGCGTGTCGAGCAGCGAGTTGGCGCCGAGCCGGTTGCCGCCGTGAACGGAGACGCAGGCCACCTCGCCGGCCGCATAGAGCCCGGGGATCGGCGTGCGACCGTCCTTGTCGGTCTTGACCCCGCCCATGATGTAGTGCTGGCCCGGCTGGATGATGATCGGCTCGCGGGTGATGTCGACGCCGGCGAAGTCCTTGCCGATGTTGACGATCTCGCGCAGCGCCTCGAGCGTGCGCTTGCGCGGCACGACCGTGATGTCAAGGTAGATCCCGCGTTTGTCGGGCCCGACGCCACGGCCCTCGTTGATCTCGATCTGCTCGGCGCGCGAGACGACGTCGCGCGAGGCGAGCTCCATCTTGTTGGGCGCGCTCTTGGCCATGAACCGCTCGCCCTCGCTGTTGAGCAGGTGTGCTCCCTCGCCGCGCGCGCCCTCGGTGATCAGGAAGCCGTTCTCGGCGAGCGTCGTCGGGTGGTACTGGATCATCTCCATGTCCATCAGCGGGGCCCCGGCGCGGTAAGCCTGGGTGATCCCGTCGGCGGTGCAGATCAGCGCGTTGGTCGTCGGCTTGAAGCACTGTCCGGCGCCGCCCGAGGCGAGGATCACGTTCTTGGCCGCAAAGGTCTCCATGCTTCCGGTCCTGATGTCGCGCGCGACGACGCCGACGCAGCTGCCGTCGTCGTCGATGATCAGCGATGTCACGAACCACTCCTCGAAGCGCTCGACCGTCGAGGAGTGCTTCATCAGCTGCTCGTACAGCACGTGCAGGATCGCCTGGCCCGTGATGTCGGCGACGTAGGCGGTGCGGTTCATCGAGGCGCCGCCGAACGCGCGCAGGTCGAGCTCGCCGGCGTCGTTGCGGTGGAAGGTGACGCCGATGTGCTCGAGGTGCATGACCTCGCCCGGGGCCTCGGAGCACATCACCTCGATCGCGTCCTGGTCGCCGAGGAAGTCCGAGCCCTTGACCGTGTCGTAGGCGTGCGAGCGCCAGTCGTCGGTCACGCTGATCGCCGCGTTGATGCCGCCGGCGGCCGCCACCGAGTGCGAGCGGACCGGGTGAACCTTGCTGATGATCGCGACCGACACCCCCTCGCGGGCGGCGGCGAGCGCCGCGCGCTGGCCGGCGAGGCCGGCGCCGATGATCAGTACGTCATGTTCGGGCATCGTTGGATCGACTTCTCCGGGCGCGGGTTATCGGAGGCCGGACTCTATAGGGCGGCTGACGGGTTCATCGCGCGGCGGATGCGCGGCAGCGTCAGCACGCCCGCCAGCTTGCCGTCGGCGTCGACCGCGACGATCGCCCCGAGCCGGCGCAGCCCATCGGAGCGCAGCGCCGTCTCGAGCGTCGCCGAAGCGTCGATTCGCCATGGCGGCGAGTCGACGCTGACCTCGCCCGCGGTGAGCGCCGGGCGGCCCTCGCGCAGCTCGTGCGCGAGGCTCTCGCGCAGCAGCAGGCCGCGGTAGTGGCCGTCTTCGTCGGCCACCACCAGCCACGGTGCGCCGCCGTCCTCGAAGTAGCGCTCGGACGCGTCGAGCAGCGTCGTCTGCGAGGGGACGGTGACCGGCGCGGGGTCCATCAGGTCGGCGACCGTGACGTCGCGGATCAGCGCCCCGACCGTCGCCTGCGCCAGGGCCTGGCGTGCCGACTGGGTCAGGAACAGCCCGATCAGCACGAACCACAGGCCGCTTGTCACGTAGCTCTTGAAGATCAGCGCCACGCCGCCGACGACCACCGCCATCCCGAAAAACCGGCCGATCTGCGCGCAGGCGCGGGTGGCACGGTTCGGGTCGCCGGTGAGCTGCCAGACGGCGGCGCGGGCGATCCGGCCGCCGTCGAGCGGGAACGCCGGCAGCAGGTTGAAGGCCAGCAGCACGAAGTTGATCAGCGCGAGCCATCCGAGCAGCACCAGCGGCGCGTTGACGCGCACGCCCGATTCGAGCAGTGCGACGTCGAGGAAGTGGTTGAAGCTGCCGAAGGCGAGTCCGAGCAGGACGCAGATCGCGATCACCAGCGCGTTCACCGCGGGGCCGGCTGCGGCCATCCGAAACTCGGCGCCGGGCGAGAGGCTCTCGCCCCGCGTCCGCGTGAAGCCACCGAGCGCCCAGAGGTCGACGCCCTCGATCACCATGCCCTGGTGGCGCGCCACGAGCGCGTGTCCAAGCTCATGCGCGACCACCGTGGCGAAGAACAGCAGCGCCCCGGCCACGGCCACGACGAATGCCTCCGTGCCGCCCGGAAGGATCTGGCCGAAGTACCCGTTCAGGGCGTAGATGACCAGGAACAGCACCAGGAACCACCACCGGCTGACGCCGACGCGGATCCCGAACAGATGCCCGAGCCTGATCGTGTCGGAGCCTCGCACACCTCAATCCTACGGTGAGGAGCGATAGCATCGCCCCCCCGAGCGAAAGGAACACGTTGGCCCACGAAGTCACTTTCATTCCCGGCGACGGGACCGGACCGGAGCTTGCCGAGGCGACCCGCCGCGTGCTCGAGGCGACCGGCGTTGCGTTCGACTGGGACGTGCAGCAGGCGGGGATCGACGAATACGAGAGCTCGGGCGACCCGTTCCCGCCGGCCACGCTCGCTTCGCTCAAGCGCACCTCGGTTGGCATCAAGGGGCCGACCACAACGCCCGTCGGCTCGGGCTTTCGCTCCGTCAACGTGCTGCTGCGCAAGGAGCTCGACCTCTACGCGTGCGTGCGCCCGTGCAAGGCCTACGCCGGCGTGCGCACGCGCTTCCCCGAGACCGACATCGTGATCATCCGCGAGAACACCGAGGACCTCTACGCGGGCATCGAGTTCGAGCAGGGGACGCCGGATAACGCCCGTGTGCGGGCGCTGCTGGAGGAGCTCGGCTCGCACGTGCGCGAGGACTCGGGCATCTCGATCAAGCCGATCTCGGTGTTCGGCTCCGAGCGCATCGTCGAGCACGCCTTCGCCTACGCCAAGAGCCACGGGCGCCGCAAGGTCACGGCGGTCCACAAGGCCAACATCATGAAGTTCACCGACGGCCTGTTCCTCCAGGTCGCGCGGGAGGTGGCGACGCGCCACCCGGAGATCGAGTTCGAGGATCGCATCGTCGACAACCTCACCAACCAGCTGGTCTCGCGGCCCGAGGAGTACGACGTGCTCGTGCTGCCGAACCTCTACGGGGACATCGTCTCCGACCTGGCCGCGGGCATGATCGGCGGCCTCGGCTTCGCCGGTGGGGCCAACATCGGCACGCACGCCGCCGTGTTCGAGGCGACCCACGGCTCGGCGCCCAAGTACAAGGGGCTCAACCGGGTGAACCCGACGGCGCTGATGCTGTCCGGCGTGTACCTGCTGGAGCACCTCGAGGAGACCGACGCGGCCCACCGTCTCGAGCGGGCGATCGCCGAGGTGATCCGCAAGGGGGAGAAGGTCACCTATGACCTCAAGGAGGACCGCAACGACCCAACCGCCGTTGGCACGTCCGAGTTCGCCGACGCAGTGATCGAGGAGATGGGCGCATGAGCACTCCAACTAAGGTCGCCGTCACCGGCGCCGCCGGTCAGATCGGCTACGCCGTGCTGTTTCGCATCGCGAGCGGCGCGATGCTCGGCCCGGACGTGCCGGTCCAGTTGCGCCTCCTGGAGATCCCCGCGGCCGTCAAGGCGGCCGAGGGCACCGCGATGGAGTTGGACGATTGCGCGTTCGGCCTGCTCGCGGGGATCGAGATCACCGACGACCCGCGTGTCGCCTTCGACGGCGTCAACGTCGCGCTGCTGGTCGGCGCGAGGCCGCGCGGCCCGGGGATGGAGCGGGCTGACCTGCTCGAGGCAAACGGCGGCATCTTCAGGCCGCAGGGCCAGGCGATCAACTCGCACGCGGCGAGCGACGTCCGCGTCCTGGTGGTCGGCAACCCGGCAAACACGAACGCGCTGATCGCGATGTCACACGCGCCTGACGTGCCGCGCGAGCGCTTCAGCGCGATGATGCGCCTCGACCACAACCGCGCCAAGGGGCAGCTGGCCGCGAAGGCCGGCGTCGGCGTGGCCGAGGTGACGAACATGACGATCTGGGGCAACCACTCGGCGAGCCAGTACCCCGACATCTTCCACGCCAAGGTGTCCGGCCGCAACGCCACCGAGGTCGTGTCCGACCAGGCCTGGCTGGAGAACGACTTCATCCCGACGGTTCAGAAGCGCGGCGCCGCGATCATCGAGGCGCGCGGATCATCCAGCGCCGCCTCCGCCGCCAACGCCGCGATCGACCACGTCCGCGACTGGCTGGCGGGCACCGCAGCCGGCGACTGGGTGTCGATGGCCGTGCCCTCCGACGGTTCCTACGGAGTGCCGGAGGGGATCCTCAGCGGCTTCCCCGTCACGACGTCGGGCGGCAACTACACGATCGTCGAGGGACTCGAGATCGACGCCTTCTCGCGCTCGCGAATCGATGCCAGCGCCGCGGAGCTGATCGACGAGCGCGACGCCGTGCGCGAGCTCGGCCTGCTCGGTTAACGGTCAGTACCCGAGCGGTTCGTCTGCCCGGCTAACCGTCAGAGACCAAATAGGGCTCGGCCGGTGCCGGTGGCGGTTGCGTCAGGGCAGTCACCACATCCGGGCCGGTGCCGGTTGCCGTGAGGCCCGTGGCAGGTCCGCGGTCAGGCGCCCGCGTCGGTTGCAGCAGCGGGTGGGGCGGTGGCCGGCGTCCGCCGCCACCCGCTGCGGCAATTCACTTGGACGAGGAGGCGTGCCAGCCGCGGTCGCGCTTGACGACCTTGCCATCCTTCTCGAGGCCGGGCAGCACGCGGTAGAGGTAGTTCTGCTTGATGCCCATGGCGCTCGCGATCTCCGGGATCGTGATTCCCGGCTTGGCCTTCACCAGCTCCAGCGTCTGGAGCGCGCGCGTGCCGGAGCCGCGCGGGCGTCCGCGACGGCCACCGCCGGCCGGCTTGCGTGCGCGCGTCGCGCGGGCGGCCGTCGCCCGGCCGCGCCCGGCGGCGCGTGCTACGCGGGCAGCGGCGGGACGCGATGCGCGCGCCGCGGCGCCCGGTAGCCCGGCCAGCGCGGCAGCTGCCGCCTGCAGCTGACGGTGCTCCTCGACCAGCGGTTCGAGCTCGCGAAGGCGAGCGGCGATCTCCTTACGCTTGGTCTCCAAAAAATCACTCACAGATAATCCCTCAGTTCAGCCTCGATGGTGTTCAGAAAGGTCCTGACACACATAATGACAGCCGTCCGCATCCGGCGTTTGCGACAAACGCGCGGCGGATGATTCCTTGCACGGCGCCAGTCGCTCAGGCGGCTGGAGCCGGCGGCGCTTCTGAGGTCTCGGCAGGGCCGGGAGAGTCGGGGCGCCCGCGCGTGTAGAACCACACTCCCGCTCCGATCAGCAACAGCACAGCGACGACGCCGGCGGCGACGTAGCGCAGGGTGTGATGAACCGCGGGAGGCTTTGTGTAGACGACGTTGACGTGGTGGTGCAGCAACGTGTCAACGAGGAACTTGTCGTCGGACGCGGGGTAGGAAACCAGCGGCCTCGCGCCGTCTGCCAGGGTCACCCTGACGTGATGGTCGGCCTTGTCGAGCGTGGCCGCGGTCACGCGGTTGCCGCTTCCCGACTTGGCGTCGATCTGTGTCAAGAGCATCGCGTAGCTCTCGGTCGGAGCGGGCGCCGCCGCGAGCGCGGCGGGAGCCATCGCGAGGAGTGCGACAAAGGCCAGGCAGAGGGATCGGAAGGCGGGCCGGGGCATCGGTGGACAGTATCGACGAGCGCGCGGATGCGTCGTGCTCAAGCTGGTGGGCGCTCGATCAGCGCCCGCAACGCGGCGAGCGAGCGGTCCGCCTCGCGCTGCGGCGTCTGCCCCATCACCGTGCGGCTGGCGAGCGCCCCGACGGCGCCGAGCGGGGGGCGGAACTCATTCTGGTAATCGAACCGCGTGCCCCCTTCCGTGGCGGTCAACCGGTATTCGATATGTGCGTTTGACCGCGCCGGACCGGAGCCCTCCCAGCGGGCGTAGTGGGGCTCCCGGCATTCCACGAGCAGCCAGCGCACATGGATGTCCGCTCCGCGCAGATGCAGTGTCTGCTCCATCGTCGACCCCTCGCGCGGTGGGTCGTCCGAGAGCGAGCGCAGCTCTCGGTGAATCGTCACCCAGTCGCCGAAACGGCGCGGATCCATCACCACGGCCCACACCCGCTCCGGGGCGGCCGCGATCTCGATCGAGCTTTCGATGACGCTCATCGTGGGACCCGCGGCCCGAGCTCGTCCCATTCGCGCAGCGCATGCTCGACCGCCGCGTCGAAGCCGTGCAGCGGCACGGCGAACGCCTCCCGAGCCGTCGAGTCGTCGGCGAGCAGGTCGAACTCGAGGCTCCGCATCAGCGGGCCGAGCAGCGCGTTGGGCTGGCCGCTGACGGCGGCCGCGAGAGCCGCCGCGAGCGGGCCGGCCGTGAGCCGCAGGCGCACTGTGGGCCGCGCCAGCAACAGCAGACCGGCGATCCGCTCGATCATCGCGCCGTAGGACAGCACCTCCGGCCCGGCGATGTCGAACACCCGGCCGCCGGCGCCGGCTGCCGTCGCGGCGGCGGCGAGATAGGCGATCGCGTCACGCTCGTCGATTGGCTGGGTCCGGTTGTCGCGCCACGGCGGCAGCGGGACCACCGGCAGGCGTTCGATCAGCGACACGATCGCGCGAAACGAGCGAGACCTCGCCCCGACGACCAGCGACGCTCGCAGCGCCACGCTGTCAGGCACGGCGGCGAGCAGGATCCGCTCGACCTCGCCGCGGCTCCGCAGGTGGGCCGAGGTGCGCCCCGCGAGCGGCAGCAGGCCGCCCAGGTAGACGATCCGCTGCACGCCGGCCTGGGCAGCCGCCCGCGCGAAGCGCTCCGCGGCGAGACGATCGCGTTGCTCAAAGCCCGCATCGGTGGCGGGCTCCATCGAGTGGATCAGGTAGTAGGCGACCTCGACGTCGGCCAGCGCCGCGTCCAAACCGGCTCCGCTGAGCGCGTCGCCGCGGAACAGCTCCAGCGGCAGGTCGGCGGCGACACGCGACGGATCGCGGGATAGCCCGCGGAGCTCGTGTTCGCCGCCGAGCGAGCGGGCCAGCGCCGCGCCGATGGCGCCGCTCGGGCCCGTGACCAGGATGCGCACGGCTTCACTCTAGAGCCGGCACACCTCGCACGGGCCGCACGGCGCAGGCCGGGAGAGCCGCATAGCGCAGGCCGGGGCGCACGTCCAGAGGCGCTCCCGCAAAGTGCGCTGATTGTTCTGAGTAACGCTGTAAGCTTACAGGAGTATCAATAAAATTAGGCCGATTTGCAGGCATCTTTGTCGGCATCGGACGTTTTTCGCGGGTATTGCGAAAAGCTCGGCGCTGCCGTCCGGCCGGCCTTGCTTTGATCCACGCGGTCGCAGTATCGAGGTCGAAAGGACGTTCCCGCCGTGGCCCGCACGCCCACACGAGCACCGAGTTGTGACGACTGCTTCTTCCGCCGCAACATGCTCTGTGCGCTGCCCGAGCCGGCGCCCTGCGCGACCTTCCGTCCCTACCACCCCGACGGGCTGCGCCCGCCGCAGCAGCTGCGCTTCGTCTTTCGCGCGGATCGTCGCACCCGTGCCGCCTGGGCGTTCCCGACCGCCCAGGAGCAGGCCGCGCTGCACGCGTAGCGGGCCGGCCTCGGCGGCCCGGCGGGGTGGCCGCTGAGCCGGCCGGCGGGTGGGCCGGGTTGACTGCGCGCGGCGGGGCGTGCTTTGATGCGCGCGCCCGTTGCGCATCCCTGCTCCCGCCGCGGGCCCGCACCAACCAACTCTCCCGTGTCCTTTCGCCTCACAGTCCTGGGCAAGAGCCCGTCGTGGCAGGACCGCGACGGCGCCTGCACCGGCTACCTGGTCGAGGCGGGCCCCCGCTGCCTGCTGATGGACTGTGGCAGTGGCGTCTTCGCCAAGCTGCGAAGCGTGTGCGACTACACGAAGGTGGATTCCGTGATCGTCTCGCACCTGCACGCCGACCACACGCTCGACCTGGTCCCGTTCGCCTACGCGCTGACGGTCGGGCCCGAGCGCGGCTCGGCGCGGCCGCGGTTGTACGCGCCGCCCGGCGCCCGCGCCGCTTGGAGGCGGTTGTGCAGCGCCTGGGGCAGCGACAGGCTGATCGAGACGGCCTTCGAGCTGCACGAGTACGACCCCGCCGGTGAATTGGAGATCGACGGCCTGCGCGTGCGCTTCCAGCCGGTGCCCCATTACGTGGCGACGTACGCGATCTCGCTGCAGCAGGAGGGCGGGGGGCGGCTGGTGTTCAGCGCCGACTGCGGCCCCAACGACGAGATCGTCGACTTCGCTCGCGACGCCGACCTGCTGCTGATCGAGGCGACGCTGATGGAGCCCGAGGGCGATGCGGACGATCCGCCCGGTCACCTCACCGCCGCCGACGCCGGAGCCATCGGACGTCGCGCCGGGGTCGAGCGGATCGTATTGACGCATTACTCCGACGAACTCGATCCGGCGGTCGTCCTGGCACGAGCGGAGGCAGCCTTCGGCGGTTCGGTCGAGCTCGCAAGCGGGGGCGCGAGCTACGAGCTCTGACCGCGGCCGGCCGGCGCGTCCACGGCTGTCCAGACCCCTGGCGATACCGCCCGGCGGAGGGATATAGTGGAACCGATGTCGCGGAGGGCGCAGCGGTCGAACCAGCAGCCTGCAGGCGAGTCCGCCCGGCCGGCCCGCCGCTCCCGCGCGCGCGGGCGGGTGGCCAAGGCGCTGCTGCTCGGCGGCGTCGTGGCGCTGGCGGCCAAGCCCGAGGTGCGCAACCGGCTGCTGGACGCGCTGTTCGGCCCCGAGGAGCAGTTCGAGTACGACTCGGTCACCGAGCCGGCCGCGACCCCGATCATCCCCGACCACGGGGCGGACGGGGCCGACGCGGCCACGGGTGAGGACACCGATGGCGCAGCGGAACGGTCCTGGACGTCGGCGGACCATGCCGCGTCGAGCGGCGGCGGCGAGGAGATCCCGGGGGCTGCGGATGGCTCACCAGGCTCCGGGGCTCTCCATGAACCGTCCGGGCCGGCGTTCGAGTCCCCCGACGCGCCGAGCGCGATGGAGCCTCCGATGGAGCAGCCGACGGTCGTCTACGAGGCGTGGTCGAGCAGCGGCGAGGGCGGGGCGGTCCGCGAGAACGAGCCGACGGTGGTCCACGAGCCGTGGTCGGCGAGCGCGGAACCCGCGGCGCCGGTGCTCGAGCCGACGGTGGCCACGGAGCACTCGTCGTGGAGCGGGGAGGCGATGGCGGTGCCCGAGGGCGAGCCGACGGTGGTCCATGAGACGTGGTCGGGGAGCGCGGACGCCGCGGCGGTGCCCGACGGCGAGCCGACGGTGGTCCATGAGACGTGGTCGGGGAGCGCGGACGCCGCGGCGGTGCCCGACGGCGAGCCGACCGTGGTCCACGAGACGTGGTCGGGGAGCGCGGACGCCGCGGCGGTGCCCGAGGGCGAGCCCACCGTGGTCCACGAGCCGTCGTCGCCGGGCGGGGAGGACGTCGGGGCGCCGGAGGGCGAGCCGACCGTGGTCTTCGAGCCCTGGCTGCGCAGCGGCGAGGACGTCGGGGCGCCGGAGGGCGAGCGGACGGTGGTCTATGAGCCCTGGACGCCGAGCGAGCCGGGGGCCGCGGCGGGCGAGGAAGAGCCCGAGCTGATCGTCTACCAGGAGGCGACGTGGCTTTCGAGCCCCGAGGCGGCAGGCGGCGCAGACGGCGGCGCGTGGGTCGAGCCGCTCGAGGACTTCGAGGAGGAGAGGCCCGAGCAGTCGGCGATCTCGACGCTCGACCCGGCGGACGCGGCTGGCGAGGACTCGTCCGCGGCCGAAGCGGAGAGCACGCCGGAGCAGGCCGAGACGCAGGCGCAGGAGCAACCGCAGCAGCCGGAGCAGCAGCCGGCGATCGGCGAGGCCGAGTCGCCGCGCAGCGGATGGTGGATGCCGCGGCGGCGGCGGCCGGAAAGCAGCACCCGCGAGCCGCCGCGCTGGGACTGACGGCGCAGCCGTCGCCTGCGGGCGAAGCCCGCCTCTAAGAAGAGATCTTGGGCGAGGACCAGGGGGCGGCGAGGCGGCCCGCGAGTTCGGCGCCGAGTCCCTCGATCGGCAGGCGGACCTGTGACAGCGTGTCGCGGTCGCGGACCGTCACCGTGCGCTCGGCGACGCTCTCGTGGTCGACCGTGACGCACCACGGAGTGCCGATCTCGTCCTGGCGGCGGTAGCGGCGCCCGATCGATCCGCCGTCGTCGAACTCGCACTGGAGCTCGTCGCGCAGGGCCTCGTGGATCTCGCGCGCGAGCTCGGGCTGGCCGTCCTTGCGCAGGAGGGGCAGGATCGCGACCTTGACCGGGGCCAGGCGCGGGTGCAGGCGCAACAGGGTCCGCGTCTCGCCCTCGAGCTGCTCCTCGTCGTAGGCGTCGACCAGGAAGGCGAGCGTGGCGCGGTCGGCGCCGGCCGCTGGCTCGATCACGTGTGGGACGTAGCGCTCGCCGCTGTTCTGGTCGAACCACTCGAGCGTCTCGCCGGAGAACTCGGCGTGCTGGCGCAGGTCGAAGTCGCCGCGGTTCGCGATCCCCTCCAGCTCGGACCAGCCGATCGGGAAGAGGTACTCGATGTCGCTGGTCTGGGAGGAGTAGTGGGAGAGCTCGTCGGCCTCGTGCGGGCGAAGGCGCAGGTGGTCGGCGCGAAGTCCGAGCCGCAGGTACCACTCGCGGCGCGCCGCCGTCCAGTACTCGAACCACTCGCCGGCCTGATCGGGCGGGACGAAGAACTCCATCTCCATCTGCTCGAACTCGCGCGTGCGGAAGATGAAGTTGCCGGGGGTGATCTCGTTGCGAAACGACTTGCCGACCTGGGCGATTCCGAACGGCGGCTTCTTGCGCGCGAACTGCGCGACCGTCTTGAAGTTGACGAAGATGCCCTGCGCGGTCTCCGGCCGCAAATAGATCGTCGAGCCCGTCTCCTTGACCGGCCCGACGGTCGTCTCGAACATCAGGTTGAAGTCGCGGGCGGCGGTCAGATCGCAGTCGGCGAACTCGCCCGGGTGCATCGACGGCTTGCGGCCGCAGGCGAGCTGGTCGAGGTGGTCGGCCCGGAAGCGCTGCTTGCAGGTGCGGCAGTCGACCAGCGGGTCGGTGAAGTTCGCCAGGTGGCCCGAGGCCTCCCAGGTGCGCGGGTGCTGGAGGATCGCCGAGTCCAACGCGACGATGTCGTCGCGCTCGCGCAGCATCGAGCGCCACCACTCGCCCTTGACGTTGTTCTTCAGCAGGACGCCGTAGTGGCCGTAGTCGTAGGTTGAGCCGACGCCGCCGTAGATCTCGGAACTCGGGAAGACGAAGCCACGCCGCTTGCACAGCGCGACGATCTTCTCCATCGTGACGACGTCCTCCACGCGCGCGGATGCTAGCCGGTCGCGCGCGCATGCCCGGCGCTCGCCCCGCCCCGGCCTATACTCAGCGACTCGATGCCGACGTATGAGTACAGGTGCAAGAAGGGGCACACCTTCGAGGCCATCCAGAGCATGAGCGACGCGCCGCTGACGAAATGCCAGGTCTGCGGCAGCCCGGTCGAACGCGTGCTCCATTCGCCGGCGGTGCACTTCAAGGGCAGCGGCTTCTACCAGACCGACTACGGCTCCAGGAAGCGCGGAAAGCCGATCGAACCGACGGAGTCGAGCTCGGGAAGCTCGTCGAGTGACTCGAAGTCCTCCGGCGAGGGCAAGACTTCCAAGCCGGCCGGTGACTCCACGGCTTCGAGCGAGAAGCCCAAGCCGGCCGCCGGCTCCGACTGACGCGGGCGCTCAGGAGTTCAGGAAGCGCTCGACGTCGGCCCGCATGGCCGCCGGCGTGATCGTCAGCACGTCCTGGCCGTCGTAGGTCTCGGCGCCGGTCGGGTAGAGGATCGCGGTGTGCGCGTCGCCGAACAGCTCGAGTGAGGCCAGCACGCCGGCGAGTGTCGGGCCGCCCATGTCGGTCTCGAGCGTCTGCGGCAGCGCCCAGGCGATCCACGGCAGGCGAATGAAACCCGAGAGCGAGAGGATCTGGCTCTTCATGTCGAGCAGCAGCTTCTGCTGGCGCAGCTCGCGTGTGAGGTCGTTCTCGCGCGGGTTGCACTGGTTGATGCGGGTGCGCGCCAGCGCCAGCGCCTGGGCTCCGTCGAGATGGTGGGTGCCCGACTGCAGGCGCAGGGTGAAGCCGCCGTTGCGAAAGCCGCCGCTGATGAACGACACGACGCAGCTGCCGGTGTAGGTGACGCCGCCCATCGCGTCGACGAGTTTGGGGAAGTTCGTGAAATTGATCAGCAGGACGTGGTTCACCTGGACGCCGAGGAAGTCCTCGACCGTGCGGATCGCGAGCGCCGGCCCGCCGATCGCGTAGGCCGCGTTGATCTTGGCCGGGCCGTAGCCGGGGATGTCGACCAGCGTGTCGCGCGGAATCGACAGCCGCGCCGAATGACCGCCGCCGGTCCTCACCAGCATCATCACGTCCGAGCGGCTCGGCCCGCCGACGTCGGCGCCCGGCTCCTTCGATCCGGCGGGGCGCGCGTCGGAGCCGAGCACCAGCGTGTTGGAGGCTGAGAAGGGCGGGATGCCGCCGGCGTCGAGCGCGGCGACGGCCGAGGCCGGAACCCCCTGCGCCGTGATCGAGCTGATCACGAAGAGGACGACCGAGACGCCGACCCAGGCCGCCAGCGCGCCGAGCGCCCAGCGCAGCACGCGCAGCCACCAGGGCCGCGGCGGGCGCAGCGCACGGCGGCGCCGGCGCCGCTCGAAAAAGCCCTCCCCGGCGGGCTCCGCGTTGAGCGCGCGAAGCTGCTCGAGCCCCGCCTGCGCGTCCCCGGATCGCCGCCAGGGCCGGCGTAGCGTTGCTCGGTAGCGCTCGTAACGAGCGGGCTCCGGGTCAGGAACGTCGGCCACCAGATCGCCGTCTATAGTGGCGCAGGTGCCGACAGAATGCGTCATCGGCGTCGATCTGGGCGGCACCAATCTGTACGCATGCGCGGTTGATTGCGACCTCGTCGTCCACGGTCGGACCGCTCGCACGGTCGACGGGCTCGAGCTTCCGGCGCTGCTCGACACGATCGCGGCGGCGGTCGTCGAGCTGCGCGAGGGCGCCGACGCGCAGATCGAGGCGGTCGGCTTCGGGATCCCCTGCCTGATCGACGACGAGCGTGGCGTTGCCGCGTCGTCAGTGCATCTGCCGATCGCCGGGCTGGCGTTCGCGGAGGCGATGGCGGAGCGGGTCGGGCTGCCCGTGTTCGTCGACAACGACGCCAACCTTGCGCTGCTCGCCGAGTACCGTCACGGCTCCGCTGCGGGTGCCCGTGTCGCGCTGATGCTGACGCTCGGCACAGGCGTCGGCGGCGCGATCATGCTCGGCGGGGAAAGCTTCCGCGGCGCGCAGGGCGCAGCCGGCGAAATCGGCCACATGATCGTCGACCCCGATGGCCCGGCCTGCGGTCCCGGCTGTCCCGGCCACGGCTGCCTCGAGGCCTGGGCGTCGGGCAGCGCGCTGGCTCGCGAGGCCCGCATCGCCGCTGCCCGCGAGCCGGCCGGCGCGCTTGGCCGCGCGCTCGCCGAGGGGCGCGATGTCAGCGGCCCGCTCGTCACAGAGCTCGCCGAGCGCGGCGACCCGCAGGCGCTCGCGGTGCTCACAGCGCTCGGCGAATGGCTCGGCGTGGCCGTCGCCTCGCTGGTCAACATCTTCAACCCCGACGTGGTCGTGGTCGGCGGGGGCGTTTCGCGGGCCGGTGAGCTGATCCTCGAACCGGCGCGCCGCGTCGTCGCGCGCCGCGCGCTCGCGATGCCGGCGGCGCACGTCTCGATCCGGGCCGCCCGCTTCGGAGCCGACGCCGGGATGCTCGGCGCTGCGCTGTTCGCGCGCGAGTCGGCGGCGCGGAGGGTTGCGGCGTGAGCGGGCGGCCGGCGGTCGGCGCGGTGGCGTTCGCGCGCGAGTCGGCGGCGCGGAGGGTCGCGGCGTGAGCGGGCGGCTCGTCGTCTGCCCCACCCCGATCGGCAACCTCGAGGACGTGACTCTGCGGGTGCTCGCCGCGCTGCGAGCCGCCGACCTCGTCGCCTGCGAGGACACGCGGCACACGCGCAAGCTGCTCGACCGCTACGGCGTGACCGGCGCGCTGGTCAGCTACCACGAGCACAACGAGCGTGAGCGGGCGGCCGAGCTCGTCAAGCGGATGCGCGCCGGAGCCGTGGTCGCGCTGGTCTCCGACGCCGGCATGCCGCTCGTCTCGGACCCCGGCTTCATCCTCGTGCAGGCCTGCATCGCAGCCGGCCTGTCCGTCGAGGTGCTGCCCGGGCCGAGCTCGGCGCTGGCGGCGCTGGTCGCGTCGGGCCTTGCCGCCGAGCGCTGGCGCTTCGTCGGTTTTCTGCCGCGCAAGAAGGCGGAGCTCGAGCGCCTGCTCGTCGGCACGCCGGAGACGCTCGTCGCGTTCGAGTCACCGGCCCGGCTGGTCGCGACACTCGGGCTGCTGGCGGCCAAGGATCCGGGGCGCCAGGTCGCCGTCTGCCGTGAGCTGACCAAGCTGCACGAGGAGGTGCGGCGCGGCAGCGCGGCCGAGATCGGCGCCCACTACCAGCGTGAGGCGCCGCGCGGCGAGGTCGTGCTTGTCGTCGCGGCGGCGCCGCCCGGCGCCGGCGCGCCCGACATGCCTGAAAGGGCGCTGGCGGCGCTCCGCGCCGTTGTGGAAGCGGGCGCGCGCCCGCGCCCTGCGGCGAAGGCACTGTCGGAGCTGACCGGGGTGCCGGCCAACCGCCTCTACCGTGGCCTGACCGACGGGTAGGGGCGGGCGAGCGCCCGCCGGTCGGGCGGCGGCACGCCCGCAGCGGACCGGGGAACGCGGGCTCGGGGCGGCCGTGCCGGAGGATGGTTCGCGAGTGCCGTAGCCTCCCCAGCGCATGGCCTTCTACATCACCACGGCGATCTCATACGTCAACGGCGTGCCGCATCTCGGCCACGCTTACGAGGCGATCGCGACCGACGTGATCGCACGCCACCGCCGCCAGATCGGCGAGGACGTTTTCTTCCTGACCGGAACCGACGAGCACGGCGAGCCGGTTGCGGACGCCGCGCGCGCCCTGGGGATCGAACCGCAGGAGCTTGCCGATCGCAACAGCGCGCGCTTCGAGGCGCTGATGCCACAGCTCGAGATCTCCAACGACTTCTTCATCCGCACGACCGACGAGAGGCACAAGCAGCGCGTGGCGCAGGTGCTCCAGCACGTCCACGACCGCGGCTACACCTACGAGGGAACCTACGAGGGCTGGTACTGCCCGCGCTGCGCCGATTTCAAGGTCGAGAACGAGATCCTCGAGGGCAACCGCTGCCCGATTCACGAGATCGTGCTGACGCGCGAGCAGGAGCAGAACTGGTTCTTCCGGCTGTCGGCCTTCCAGGAGCCGCTCGAGCGGCTCTACGCCGAGCGGCCCGACTTCGTCATGCCGGCGCACCGCTTCAACGAGGCGCGCGCGTTCATCGGGTCCGGGCTCGAGGACGTCTCGCTCACGCGGGCTCACCTGAGCTGGGGGATCGAGGTCCCATGGGATCCCAGCCAGGTCTTCTACGTGTGGTTCGACGCGCTGCTCAACTACTACACCGCGCTCTGGTACGCGCGCGACGGCGAGGACCTGACCGATCGCTACTGGCCGGCGAACTTCCACGTGATCGGCAAGGACATCCTGAAGTTCCACACCGTCTTCTGGCCGGCCCTGCTGATGGCCGCCGATCTGGAGGTGCCCCACCACGTCTTCGTCCACGGCTTCCTGCTCGCGGGCGACGGACGCAAGATGAGCAAGTCGCTCGGCAACGTGCTCGATCCCTTCGAGGTGCTCGAGCGCTACGGCGCCGACGCGCTGCGCCACTACCTCCTGCGCGAGGTCAGCTTCGGTCAGGACGGGCCGGTTTCCGCCGACGGCTTCCAGGCGCGCTACGACGCGGAGCTGGCCAACGAGTACGGCAACCTCGCGGGGCGAACGTTGAACATGCTCGAGCGCTATTGCGGCGGCGTCGTGCCCGAGGTGGCGACCGACGCGGCGCTGGGCGAGGAGTTCGCGGGCCTGTTCGCCCGCGTGGACGAGCTGCTGGGCGCGGTCGAGCTCTCGGCCGCGCTGGAGGAGATCTGGCGCCACGTGCGACGGCTCAACCGCTACGTCGAGGAGAAGGCGCCCTGGGTGCTGGCGAAGGACCCCGGCCGGGCGGATGAGCTCGCCGGCGTGCTGGCGTCACTGGCCGAGGGGCTGCGCGTCGTCACCCTCGCGCTGGTGCCCTACATGCCGGTCAAGACCGCGGCGCTGCTGGATGCCCTGGACGCCGGCGGGCAAGGGGCGCGGGCGTTTGCCTCGCAGGGCTGGGGCGGCCGCGTGTCGGCGCTCGCGCCGCTCTTCCCGAAGGGGCCCGCGCAGCCGGCGTGATCGACTCGCACACCCATCTGGACGCCTGCGAGCCGCCCGACGGCGAGCTGGTCGCGGCGGCGCAGGCGGCCGGGGTGGTGCGGCTGCTGACGGTCGGCACCGACGCCGACAGCTGCCGGGCGGCGCTGGCGGCGGCCGAGCGCTTCCCCTCGGTGTACGCGGCGGTGGGCTGTCATCCCAATGTCGCGCAGCAGCTCGACGTGGCCCTGCTCGAGGCGCTCGCGGTCCACCCGCGCTGCGTCGCGATCGGCGAGACGGGACTCGACTACTACCGCGACCGGGCGCCGCGCGAGCTGCAGCTGCGTGCCTTCGAGGCGCAGATCGAGCTGGCGCGCGCGCTCGACAAGCCGCTCGTGATCCACACCCGCGCCGCCGCGCAGGACACGCTCGCCGTGCTGCGCGACAGCGCGCGCGGGCTCTCGGTGATCATGCACTGCTTCTCGATGCCCGAGCACCTCGACGACTGCATCGAGGCCGGCTGGTGGATCTCCTTCGCCGGCAACGTCACCTACCCCTCCGCTGCCGATCTCGCCGCGGCCGCCGCGCTGGTCCCGGCGGAGCGGCTGCTGGTCGAGACCGATGCGCCCTACCTGGCGCCGCAGAGCCGCCGTGGCAAGCCCAACGAGCCGGCGGCCGTCGTGGAGACGGCGGCCTTCGTGGCAGCGGCGCGCGGAGTCGAGCCGAGCGAGCTGGAGGCGACGCTCGAGCGCAACGCCGCCGAGCTGTTCGGCTGGTGAGCACGCTGACTCAACCCAGCCTGCGGCGGTTGGCCCAGTTCGACGTGCGGCCGCGCCGCGACCTCGGGCAGAACTTCCTCGTCGACTCCAACATCCTTGGCGTGATCGCGCGCGCCGGCGAGCTCTCGCAGCAGGACGTGGTGCTCGAGATCGGCGGCGGCCTGGGGGTGCTGTCGGAGTACCTCGCCGCGCGCGCGGCCCATGTGCACGTGGTCGAGATCGACCGCCGCCTGGAGCCGGCCCTGCGCGATGCGGTCGAACCCTTCGCCAACGTGACGCTGCATCTCGCCGACGCGATGGCGCTCGATCTTGCCGCACTGGACCCGGCCCCGAACAAGCTGATCGCGAACCTGCCCTACGGGATCGCCGCGGGCGCGATCCTGCGGTCGGTCGAGGAGCTCGGCTCGCTGACCCGCTGGGTGGCGATGGTGCAGAAGGACGTCGGCGAGCGGCTCGCGGCGGGGCCGGGCAGCCGCACCTACGGAGTGCCGAGCGTGCTCTGCCAGCTGGCCTGCGAGGTCGCCGTCCTGCGCCCGATCTCCCGCAGTGTCTTCGTCCCGGTGCCCAACGTCGACTCGGTGCTGATCGGCATGACGAGGGTCGCTCCGGCGCCCGCGCCGGAGCTGCGGCGCTTCGTGCAGGGAGCGTTCGCGCACCGTCGCAAGGCGATGGCGAGGTCGCTGATGCTGAGCATCGGGACCGATCGCGAGCGGGTGCGCGCCGCTCTGGTCGCGATGGGACGGCCGCCCGACGAGCGTGCCGAGCGGCTCGCGCCGGCCGCGCTCGCGGCGCTGTGGGAAGCGGTTCGGTGAGCGGGACGCGCGGGTGATCGACGCGGCCGGCTCGCCGCCGGCGTCAGTGGTTCTCGAGCCTCGTTCGTGGCGGGCGAGGTCGCGTTGAGGGAGCTGGCGCCGGCCAAGATCAACCTCTGCCTGTGCGTCGGCCCTCCGCGCGCCGACGGTCTGCACGAGCTGCTCAGCGTGACGGCGTCGATCACGCTCTGCGACGAGCTCGAGTGCAGCGACGCCGAATGCGACGAGACGCTCTGCCCGGGCGTCGAGGGGCCCAACCTGGTGAGCGCCGCGCTCGCCGCGTTCCGCGCCGAGACCGGCTGGGATGGGCCACCCCAGCGAATCTCGATTCTCAAGCGGATCCCCGTGCAGGCCGGGATGGGGGGCGGCTCGGCTGATGCGGCTGCCGCCCTGCGGCTGCTCGCCCGGCGCTCGGGACTCGGCGACGGCGCCGTGCTGCACGCCGTGGCGGCGACACTCGGCTCTGACGTGCCCAGTCAGCTTCGACCGGGCCGCGCGATCGTGCGGGGCGCCGGCGAGCTGGTCTCCGCGCTCGCCGATCCCGATCCGTTCGGGGTGCTCGTGCTGCCCTCAGCGGACGGCGGGCTCTCGACCGCTGAGGTGTACCGCGAGGCCGATCGCCTGGGGATCGGCCGCACGGCCGCGGAGCTGGCGGCGCTCGACCCGCAGGCGATGACCGGAGTCAACGACCTCGCGGCGGCGACCCTGTCGCTGCAGCCGTCGGTGGCCAGGGCGCTGTCGCGCGCGAGCGAAGCCGGGGCGTCGCACGCGATGGTCTGCGGCTCGGGCCCGACGGTCATCGGCCTGTTCGACGACCCCGGGGAGGCCGCGCGGGCCGCCGCGGCACTGCGCTCCGCCGGAGTCGATGCCCGCGCGGCTCGGCCGTTCCCGCGCGCGGGGGCCCTGCCGCCGTGATCGCGTGCGCGGGGGCGCGGGCCGCGCCCGGCGGGGGCGTGCCCGGGAGCGTGGTCGCCGCTCGTCGCGCACGGTTGGTAACTCGACGGCCGCTTAAGCGACAATCCGCTGCAACTTGAGCACGATCGACATCACCCACTCGCTGGTCGCCGGTGCGGGTCTGAGCCGGATCGACGTGACCTACGTCGTCGCGGGCGTCTGCGCAATCGCCGGAATTGCGGCCTTCGTGGGGCTGATCGTGGTGCCGGCGGTCGGCGCCTACAGGCGCACGGGGCACCGGTTCGTGGCGGTCCTGCTGTCGTTCTACGTGCTCGCGGCGATGATGGGCATAGGTCTGCTCGGAGCCGGGGCCGTGATCTGGATCTGGGGCCGTTACGGATAGCGAAGCGGCGAGCTCGGGAGCGCTGGACCTCGCGGCCCTCGACGAGATCACCGCGGCGGTCGAGTCGGGAGCCGGCCTGCCGACGGTCGTGCGAGCCGCGGCGCGTGCGCTCGACGCCAGCATCGTCGTGCTCGACAGGGGCGGCCAGGCGCTGGCGGTCGCGGCGCGCTCGCCGGCCGACGAGCGATCGCTGCTGGTCGAAACCGACGGCGTCGTCGCGATCGAGCTGCGCGTCGCGGACGTCGAGGTCGGGCCGCCTGCGCGTGCGCGCGCGGGGGACGCCGAACCCCGGCCTGCTGCGGCTTCTCAGCACGCTCATCGCGTCAGAGGTCGAACGCGTCCGCGCGCCCGAGCTGGCGTCTGAGGAGGCGGCGGCGATGTTCGTCGCCGCGGTTCTGGCGCGCGAGATCAGTGGCCGCGAGGAGGTGCTCGCCGCCGCGCGCGAGGTGGGCCTGCGCGACCTCGAGCGTGGTGCCTCGGTCCTGATCGCGCACGCCCATCCGCAGGCTCCGGCGCAGGAGGGCTGGCGCACACGGCTGCGGGCGATCGCCGCGCGCGCGGCGCGCGCGGCGGTCCCGAGCGCCGTGGCCGTGCTGTCGGAGCGCGATCTCGACGCGGGCGCCGAGGTGATCGTGCTGCTCGCCGGGGCCGACGAGGCTGCCGCCCGTCGCGCCGCCGAAGGCGTGCTCCGAGATCTCGAGGCCGGCATGGGCGGCTTCGTGTTCGTGATCGGTCGCAGCCGGCACGCCGCCGATCCCCTGGAGCTGGCGCGCGCCGCCGACGAGGCGCTGCTGGCGGCGAACGTCGCCGAGGGCGACGAGGAGCACCGTGTACTCGCGTTCGAGGAGACCGGCGCCTATCGCCTGCTGCTCAGCGCGATGAGCGAGAACCCGGAGGAGCTCCAGCGCTTCTATGCGGAGACCGTCGAGCCGCTCGTTGCCTACGACGAGCAGTACGCGACCGACCTCGTGGCGACGGTCGAGGCCTTCCTCGAAGCGGACGGCAACGTCGCCGGGACCGCGCAGCGCCTGTTCACCCACCGCCACACGATCCGCTACCGGCTCGAGCGCGTGCGCGAGCTCTGCGGGCTGGACGTCGGCTCGAGCGACGGGCGAGAGAAGCTGAGCCTCGGCCTGAAGGCGATGCGCGTGCTCGGGATGGGCACCTCGAGCGGACCCTCGACCGAGCCCGGCCACTCCGGCGGACGGGTGCCCCGGCGCTGAGGCGCGGCTGCTGTCGGCGCTGGCGCATGCGCGCTGACCCGGCGCGGTGTGCGCAGCTGCTGTGCTGAGCCCCGGCGCGGTGGGCGCATGGGCGCCGGCGCGGCTGCCAGCCGGGGCGAGCCGCGCTCGCGGAGCCGCGCCCCTTTGTTCAGGCGCGCCCTACGAGCACTGGGGGGCAGGGATTCGAACCCCGATAGTCGGCGCCAAAGGCCGAAGTCTTGCCGTTAGACGACCCCCCACCGAGTGCCGCCGCAAGTGTAGTTAGGCTCACAGCGATGTCGTCGGACACGGTTGTGATCCTCGCCGCCGGTCGCGGCACGCGGATGCGATCGGCGACGCCGAAGCTCGCGCACGAACTTTGCGGGCGTCCGCTGCTCGCCTGGCCGCTGGAGGCGGCGAGGGCAGCCACGGACGGCAGGATCGTCCTCGTGGTCGGGCCCGACGACGGGCTCGCGTCCACGATCGATGCCTGCCGTGGCGCCGACGGGGCGGAGTTCGAGCTGGCGATCCAGCCCGAAGCCCTCGGCACGGCTGACGCGGTTGCCGCCGCCGCCGGCCTGATCGACCGCGACGGCGTCGTGCTCGTGCTCGCCGCCGACGTGCCGCTGGTCGGCGCCGAGGTTCTGCGTGACCTGCTGGCGTCGCACCGCGCCGGCGGCGCAGCCGCGACGATGCTCACGGCCGTGCTCAGCGATCCGCGAGGCTACGGCCGTGTCGTGCGCGATGCGGCCGGCGAATTCGTGCGCGTCGTCGAGACCAAGGCGGCGGGGGATGCCGACGAGCGCGAGCTTGCGATCAGCGAGGTGAACACGGGGATCTTCGCCTTCGATGGGGGCGCGCTGCTCGACGCGCTCCCCGCGGTTGGCGTGGACAACGCTCAGCGGGAGCGCTACCTGCCAGAGGTCCTGGCGATCCTTCGCGAGCGCGGGCAGCGCGTGGCGACAGCGGCCGCCGGCGACCCGGCGGTCGTGCTGGGCGTCAACGACCGCGCCGACCTCGCGGTGGTCCGCGCCGAGGCGCAGCGCCGCATCCTCGAGCGCCACATGCTCGCGGGGGTGACGATCGTCCAGCCGTCGAGCACGACGATCGACGTGGCGGTCGCGATCGGCGAGGACAGCGTGGTCGAACCGTGCAGCCAGCTGCTCGGCGCGACCCGCGTCGGCCGCGGGCGCCACGGTCGGCCCGCACAGCACGCTGATCGACGTCCTGCTCGGCGACGGGGTGGCCGTGCTGCACTCGCACCTGGTGCGCTGCGAGGTTCGTGACGGCGCGAACGTCGGCCCGTTCGCGCACCTGCGCCCCGGGGCTCTGCTGCGCGAGGGCTCCAAGGTCGGCACCTTCGTCGAGGTCAAGAACTCCGATATCGGCGCCGGCTCGAAGGTTCCGCACCTCTCCTACATCGGAGACGCCGAGATCGGCGAGCACTCCAACCTGGGGGCGGGATCGATCACGGCGAACTATGACGGCACCGACAAGCACCGGACCACGATCGGCGCCCGCGTGCACGGCGGCGTCCACACGTCGTTCGTCGCGCCGGTGACCGTCGGCGACGATGCCTGGACGGCCGCCGGAACCGTCGTCACCGGCGATGTCCCGCCCGGGGCGCTGGCCGTCGCGCGCGCCCGCCAGCGCAACGTCGAGCGCTACGACGAGCGGCGGGGAACGGGCTGAGATGCGCCCGCAACTCCCGTCATGCGCCTCCCCGACAACGACTAAACTGCGTGGCGATGAGCGTGACTGAGCCGCAGCCAGCCATCACCAGTCTCCCGATCGACTACGACAAGCGCCTGATGCTGTTCGCGGGGCGGGCGACGCCGCAGCTCGCCGCGAACATCGCGTCCAAGCTTGCCGTGGAGCTCGGGCCGACGCGGCTGAAGACGTTCTCCAACGGCGAGGTCTACTGCCGCTACGAGGAGTCGATCCGCGGCGCCGACGTGTTCATCGTGCAGTCGACCTGTGGCAACGCGCAGGCCGGTCTGACCGCCAACGACGCGCTGATGGAGCTGCTCGTGATGATCGATGCGGCCGTCGGCGCCTCGGCCCATCGGGTGATCGCGGTGGTGCCCTGGTTCGGTTACTCGCGCCAGGACAAGAAGTCGGCGCCGCGCGAGCCGATCAGCGCGCGACTTGTCGCACGGATGCTGGAGTCGGCGGGGGCTGACCGTGTGCTGACGATGGACCTGCACGCCGGGCAGGTGCAGGGCTTCTTCAGCAAGCCGCTTGACCACATGACGGCCCGCTTCATTCTCGCCCAGCACTTCATCGACCTGCACCTCGACGACATCGTCGTGGTCGCGCCCGACGTGGGGCGCGCGAAGCTGGCACAGAAGTTCGCCGAGAAGATCGGGGCCGACCTGGCGGTCCTGACCAAGGAGCGTCCCGCCCAGCAGGTCGCCGAGATCGGTTACGTGATCGGTGAGGTCGCGGGCAAGACGACGGTGATCATCGACGACATCATCGATACCGCGGGAACGCTCTGCGCCGCCGCCGATACGCTGCTCGAGCAGGGAGCGACCAGCGTCTATGCGGCCGCCACGCACGGCGTGTTCTCCGGGCCGGCGTACGAGAACCTTGCCAGCACGCCGTTCGAGCGTGTGGTCGTCACCGACACCGTCGCGATCCCGCCCGGCGCGCCCGACAACGTGTTCGTCCTGCCGTGCGCAGAGCTGCTGACCGACTCGATCCGGCGGATCTTCACCGACGGCTCGGTCAGCGAGGTGTTCGGCGGCGAGAACCAGCTGTTCTGAGGTGGCCCGTTGACGGAGCCCCTCAGCGGCCTCGTCGCGCGGCTTGGCCTGAGCGATGAAGAGGCGCTCGCGATCTTCGAGCTGGACGCGCTCGGCGCGATCGCCGGGGATGTCGGGCACCGGCCGGAGGTCGAGATCCTCGACGTGCTGACCGCCGAAGCCGGTGAGCTGCTCGGCGAGCCGGCGCTCGCGCGCTGGGCGCGGGCCCGCCGGGCCGCCGGCTCGAGCCCGATCGACCTGCTGCTGGCCGGTGACTTCGCCGCGTTCGAGGATGCCCTCGGCCGCCGGCTCGGCGAGGCGGCGTGAGCGCCGGGCGCGGGATCGCGGTTTGAGATTTCGACTGAGGCCGGCGCTGCTCGCCGGGCTGATCGTGTTCCTCGCGATCAGCGCGCTGCTGGCGCGCTGGCTCGCGCTGGAGAACGTCGAGCGCAGCGCCGTCCTGGTAGTGCTGAAGGCGGAGGCGCGCGGCGACCTCGCGGCGATGCTCGAGCACCTGCACCCCTGTAGCAGCAGCTGCCACGCGGACGCGGTGGCCGACGCGCGGCGCCTGAAGCGGCCCGGGCAGATCGAGATCCTGGCCTACCAGTCGGCAACCGCCTATTCGGTGACGACCAGCGTCGGCTTCACGCGCGTGGCCTGGAAGTCGTCCGTCGGCCGCCTCCCCGTCGTCCAGTGCGTCAAGGTCGAGCGCAAGGGCAACGCGATCAGCGGCATCTCGATCCTGCTGCTCGGGGTGAGCCTGCCGATCCCCGACACCTCCGACTGCTGAGGCGCTCGCGGGGGCCGAGCCGGGCGCGTCAGACGGCGCCTCGTCCCGGTTCGCTACGATCCGGCGCGGTATGGAACGCTCCTCCCTCACGCGACTTGACGTCTCGAGCCGCGAGCCCGACGGCTCGCGCTCGGCGCGGCGCATGCGCCACGAGGGCCTCGTGCCGGGCGTGCTCTACGGCGGCGGCGGCGAGCCGATCAGCTTCGCCGTCGAGGCCCGCGCGCTGCGCACGGCGCTTGCGGGGGCCGGCGCGGTGCTCGAGGTGGCGCTCGACGGTGGGCGCGGGACCCCGGCCGTGCTGAAGGACGCACAGCGCCATCCTGTGCGCGGCGAGCTGGTGCACGTCGACCTGATCCGGGTCCGGCTCGACCAGGCCATCCAAGCGACGGTCGCGGTCGAGCTGGTCGGCGCCGAGGACGCGCCCGGCGTGCGCGACGGCGGCGTGCTCGAGCAGATCACCCACCATGTGCAGGTGGAGGCGCTGCCGACCGTGATCCCCGAGTCGATCGGGCACGACGTCTCCGGGATGTCGATCGGCGACACGCTGCTTCTGTCGGCGCTCGAGCCCCCGGAGGGTGTGACGTTGCTCGGCGAGCTCGAGGAGATCGTGGTCGCCACGCTCAGCCCGCCGCGACTCCGCCTGGAGGACGAGGAGGAGATCGAGCAGGAGACCGGGCTGGTCGGCGAGTCCGAGGGCGGCGCGCCCGCGGACGAGGGTGACGCCGAGAGCTCGGGCGACGGCGCATCCGGCGACGACGGCGAGTAGCTCCTGCGCCTCTCGCGCGCTCCCGCGGTCGACTGGCTCGTCGTCGGGCTCGGCAATCCCGGCCGTGAGTATCAACAGACGCGGCACAACGTCGGCTTCGTGGTCGCCGACGAGCTCGCGCGCCGCTGGGGGCTCGAGCGCGAACGCGACCGCTACCGCGGGCGTCTGAGAGAGGGGCGCGCGGGCGCCGGAGGGCCGCGGGTCGCGCTGCTGGCGCCGCAGACCTACATGAACGACGTCGGGCGCAGTGTCGGGCCGGCGCGCGGCGCCTACCGCCTGCCACTCGACCGCGTGCTCGTGATCCACGACGAGATCGACTTGCCGTTCGGCGACATCCGCACCCGCCTCGGCGGCGGGCTGGCGGGCCACAACGGCCTGAAATCGCTGCGGGACGCCCTCGGCAGCGGCGATTTCGTGCGCGTGCGGGTCGGGGTCGGGCGTCCCGACTCGACCGATCCGGAGATCGTCTCCGCCCACGTTCTCGGGCGCTTCGCCGAGCCCGCCGCGGAGGTTGCCGAGCTGGTCGCGCGGGCGGCCGACGCAGCCGAGGCGGTCCTCGCCGGCGAGGGCGGCGCGGGTGACGCGGCGGGCGCCGCGCCCCGGGCGCAGCCGCGGTGACGCTGCTCGCCCCGCTGCTCGACCACCTCGCCGAGAGCGAGGAGGGCCTGGCGCTCGCGCGAGACGGCGGTGACGCCTTCTGTTCGTCGGCGCTGCGCCCGTTCCTGATCGCCGCCCTGCTGGCGCACACGCAGCAGCGCCCGACGGTCGTCGTCGCCCCCGACGACCGCGCGGCCGGCGAGCTGGCCGGCGATCTCGCCGCGTGGCTGGCGCCGCGCAGCGTCCGCTTCTATCCCTCACGCGGCGTCACCTACGAGTCCCATCTGGCACCGCCGCCGCACCTTGTCGGTCTGCGCATCGCGGCGCTTGACGCGCTCGCCGCCGCGGACGCCGGGCCCGCCGATCCCGCCGGGCCGCCTCGCGCGACTGGCTCGCCCGCGGCGCCCGGCCCGAGGACGCCCGTCAGCGGGGCGCCGGTGCTCGTCGCATCGGCCCCCGCACTGTCGGAGAAGGTGCCCGACCCGGCGCTGCGACCGCGCTCGATCGAGCTCGCCGTCGGCGAGCTCGTGGACCTCGACGAGCTCGCTCAGACGCTCGTCGAGATGGGCTACGAGCGGGTCTCCCAGGTCGAGGACCGCGGCCAGTTCGCGATGCGCGGCGGCCTGCTCGATCTCTTCGCCGCGACGGCCGAACGGGCGGTTCGCGTGGAGATGTTCGACATCGAGATCGAGTCCCTGCGGACCTTCTCGACGTTCACGCAGCGCTCGCTCGACACGCTCGAGCGCATCGAGGTGGCGCCGGCCGCGGAACTGGCGCTCGAGCACCGCGGGATCGCGCTTGACCCCCGGTTCGGGGAGGAACAGGGTGGTCGCACCGACATCGCCGAGCTGCTGCCGCTCGAGCGCTTCCACCCACTGCTCGATCTGGTCGGCGCCGACACGGCCCTCCTGCTTGTCGGCAGCGATGAGATCGGACCGACGCTGCGCGACCACTGGGCGGACGTGACAGCCGCCTTCCACGACGCCGACGCCCATCACCTCTACGTCGCGCCGGAGGAGATCGAGGTAGCCCTGCGCGACCGTGCGCGCATCCGTCTGCATTCGCTCGCCGGAGCCGCGCCGGTGGAGTTCCATGCCCAGGCCGCGGCGGGCGTCGCGCACTCGCTCACCGAGGCCGAGGCGGCGCTCGAACGCGACCTGCGCTCGGGCTATCGCACCGTCGTGACCTGGACGCGGCGCGGCGACGGCGAGCGGGCCGCACACAACCTGACGCGCCTCTCGGCGGTCTGGCTCGAGGACTCTCCGCCGCAGGACCGCCTGACGTTCGCCCAGGCGGCGCTCCGCGAGGGCTTCGTCGCGCCCGGGCTGCGGCTCGCCGTGATTCCGGACCACCTGCTGTTTCACCGCCGTCGCAGCCAGACCCGCCCGGCGATCGGGCGCCGCGGCGCGCTGCGCTCGTTCTCCGACCTGCGCGCCGGCGACATCGTCGTGCACGAGGACCACGGGATCGCGCGCTTCGCCGGGTTCGAGACCCGCACCGTGGCGGGCGTCACCCGCGATTACCTCTACCTGGAGTACCACGGCGACGACCGCGTCTACACCCCCACCGACCAGTTCGCGAAGATCTCGCGCTACGTCGGCGCCGGCGGCGAGCATCCGCCGCTGTCGCGACTCGGGGGCACGCGCTGGGACGCGCTGAAGGCACGCGCCCGCCACGCGGCCCAGGAGATGGCCGGCGAGCTGCTCTCGCTCTACGTGGAGCGCAAGCGCCGGCCGGGTCACGCGTTCGCGCCGGACGGCGACTGGCAGCGCGAGTTCGAGCAGCGCTTCCCCTACACCGAGACGCCCGACCAGCGCGACGCGATCGAGCTGGTCAAGGCGGACATGGAGGAGCCGCGGCCGATGGACCGCCTGATCTGCGGCGACGTCGGCTACGGCAAGACGGAGGTCGCGCTGCGGGCGGCGTTCAAGGCTGCCGCCGACGGCAAGCAGGTGCTGCTGCTGGCCCCCACGACGATCCTCACCCAGCAGCACTTCGGCACCTTCCGCGAGCGCCTCGCCGACTACCCCTTCACCGTCGATCATGTGTCGCGCTTCCGCAGTGCGGCCGAGCAGCGCGAGGCGCTCGAGCGGTTCAACGACGGTCGCCTGGACATCCTGATCGGGACTCACCGGCTGCTCTCCCGCGATGTGCGCGCCAAGGATCTCGGCCTGCTGATCATCGACGAGGAGCAGCGCTTCGGTGTCCGCCAGAAGGAGCGCCTGCGCCAGCTGCGCCTGCGAGTCGACGTGATCTCGATGTCGGCCACGCCGATCCCGCGATCGCTGCAGATGTCGCTCGCCGGTCTGCGCGACATATCGGTGATCGAGACGGCGCCGGAGGGGCGCCGACCGGTGCGCACCTACGTCGGCGAGTACGACGAGACGCTCGTGCGCCAGGCGCTCGAGCGCGAGCGCGTCCGCGAGGGCCAGGCGTTCTACCTGCACAACCGCGTCGAGACGATCGACGAGGTCGCAGCGCGGCTGCGTGGCCTGTGCCCGAACATGCGCTTCGCCGTCGCCCACGGCCAGCTCGAGGACGCCGAGCTCGAGTCGCGAATGATGTCGTTCCTGCGCGGCGATGCCGACGTGCTCGTCTGCACCTCGATCATCGAGTCGGGCATCGACATCCCCGCGGCGAACACGCTGATCGTCGAGCGGGCGGACCACTTCGGGCTCGCCCAGCTCTACCAGATCCGCGGGCGCGTCGGCCGCAGCCGCGAGCGCGCCTACGCCTACCTGCTCTACGACACGGCGGCATCGCTGACCGCCGAGGGCGCGCAGCGGCTGGCCGCGCTCTCGGACTTCACCGAGCTCGGCTCGGGCTTCCAGATCGCGATGCGCGACCTCGAGCTGCGGGGCGCCGGCAACCTGCTCGGCGACGAGCAGTCCGGCCACGTCGCCGCGCTCGGCTTCGAGCTGTACATGCAGATGCTCGACGAGGCGCTGAGCGCGGCCGAAGCGAGCGGCGAGGCGGGCGAGGGGGACTGGGAGCCGGTGCGCCTGGAGCTCGACGTCGACGCCTACGTCCCGGCCGAATACGTCGGCTACGAGCAGGCGAAGATCGATCTGCACCGCCGGATCGCCTCGGCGCGCGACGTCGCGACGATCGAGCTGCTGCGCGAGGAGCTCAACGATCGCTTCGGCGTGCCGCCCGAGCCGGTCGAGAACCTGCTGGCGATCGCGCGCGCCCGGATCAAGCTCGGCGCCGCCGGCGCGCGCGTCGCCACGGTCCGCGGCGGACGGCTCACCGTCAGCCCGATCGAGCTCGACTCGGCCGGCGTGCGCGAACTGCGCGAGCGGCTGCCGACCGCGGTCTATGAGTCCGGGCGCACTCAGGTCTCGATCCGCGTCGGCGAGGAGCGCGGCCAACGTTTCGCCGACATCATCGCGGCCGCCGACGCCGTGCTCGCGGCCAGCGGATCCCAAAGGTGAGATAAATCCCGCGCGTGCCGTCGCCGTTATTCGCTAGCATCCGGGACCTGTTGTTCCCGAAGAGGCTTCGCATCGGCATGGCGTTCTGCGCCGCGATCGCCACCGCCGCAGTTCTTGGCGCGTGCGGCAGCGGCGTTCCCGGCGACGCGGTCGCCCAGGTGGGAGGCGCCTCGGTCACGAAGGCGGCCTTCAACCACTGGCTGGTCGTCGCGAACGACTCGGCGACCGCGGCCACCGACGCGACGCCCCCGGCGCTGCCCCTGCCGCCCAACTACACGGCGTGCATCGCCGCCAACCGCAAGGCGACGCCGACCGAGACGGTCTCGGAGGCGAAGGTGACCTGCGCCCAGGACTACCAGTCGCTGCTGACCGAGGTGGTGAACTTCCTCGTCCAGGAGGACTGGGTTCAGGGAGAGGCCTACGACCGCCACATCAAGGTCACGCCCGCGCAGGTCGACAAGGCATACGAGAGCCAGCGCAAGATCTCGACGCCGCCGCTGAAGACGACGGCCGAGCTGAACCGGTTCCTGGCGGCGGCCGGCGAGACGGTCGCCGACCTCAAGTGGCGGACCCTGGTCAGTCTCGAGGCGGACGACATCTCGCTGAAGGTCGAGAAGGCTGCCCAGAAGGTGTCGAGCGCCAAGATCGCCGCCTATTACAAGTCGCATCTCGGCTCGATCATCACGCCGGAGACGCGCGACGTGCACCTGATCGAAACGACGACGGAGGCCACGGCCGCCAAGGTCAAGAGCCTGCTGGCGAGCGGCTCGACCTACGCCCAACTCGCGTCCAAGTACTCGATCGATCCGACGACGAAGAACGTCGGCGGAGCCCTCACCGGCTTGCGCCCGGACCAGGTGACGGCGGTCGTCAGCGACGCCATCTTCGCCGCCAAGGTCGGCGTGCTCAGCGGGCCGATCAAGACGCCGTTCGGCTACTACGTCTTCACCGTCGACTCGATCACGCCGGCCAAGACGCCGACGCTCGCGCAGGAGACGGCGACGATCCGCCAGACGCTCGAGTCCTCGCAGGAGTCGGCGGCCACCGCCGCGCTCGAGTCCGAGTTCGTCAAGAAGTGGACGCCGCGAACCACCTGCGCCAGCGGCTACATCGTCGCGCCCTCGTGCGGCAACGCGCCGAAGACATCGTCGACGTCGAGCACCACGACGCCGGCCACCGGCGCCACGTCCGGCTGAGCACGCGTCATGGCCGGCGCTGAGCCGAGCGCGATCGCGAGGCTCGACGAGCTGACGCGCCGGCTGCGGCGCGAATGCCCGTGGGACCGTGAGCAGGACGAGCGCTCGATCGTCGCTCACACGGTGTCGGAGGCCTACGAGCTCGCCGACGCCGCGCACTCCGGCGACGACGCAAAGCTGCTCGACGAGCTCGGCGACCTGCTGTTCCAGGTTCACTTCCTCTCGCTGCTGCTCGAGGAGCGCGGCGCGGGCGATCTCGCCGCGGTCGCCGATCACTGCGCGCAGAAGCTGATCCGCCGCCACCCGCACGTGTTCGGCGATGTCGAGGTCGAGGGCACGGCGGACGTGCGCCGCAACTGGGACGAGATCAAGCGGACGACCGAGGGCCGCGGCGCCGGCGGCCTGTTCGCCGATGTGCCCGAGAATTTGCCGGCGCTCGCGCTCGCCGCGAAGCTGCAGCGGCGCGCCGCCACCGAACAGGCCGAGCCGCCGTTCGAGCAGGCCGAGGAATCGCTGCGGCGCCTCTCGCGCCTGAAGGGGCGTGACGAGCGCTTCGACGAGCTTGGCGAGCTGCTGTTCACGCTGGTGCGCTGCGCACGGGCGCTCGACGTGGATCCCGAGCTGGCGCTGCATCGCGCAAGCACCCGCTTTCGCGAAGCGACTCTCGCGGCGGACTCCACGCAGCGATGACGCAGCCACGAGCCCGCCCGGCGCGCCGGCTCGACGCCCCTCGACGGCCGCCGGGCCCGTTCAGCCCGAAGCAGGAGCCCGGGCCGCGAGGGCGAAAGCGTCAGGAGTGGCAGTCGCCTCACAGCCCGGCCGGCGCGCGCAGCCCCGTCCCGCAGCGGCGCGGATCCGCTGGGATCGGGTCGGGCGCGTCGCGATGCTGTTCGCGCTCGTCGTGCTGCTCTACCTCGCGATCAGCCCGCTGCGCGCCCTCATCGCCGACTTCCACCTCTCGGCCCAGCGTCACGCGCAGCTGCAGTCCCTGCGCCGCCAGGCCGCTACGCTCGCCGCGGAGGAGCGCGCTCTCGCCCAGCCTGGAACGCCGCAGATCGAGGCCCGAAACCTCGGCCTCGTCAAGTCCGGCGAGCACCCCTACACCGTCTACGGGCTGCCCAACAACTAGCTGGGCCTTCCCCAGCGCCCACCGGGGCCGCTGACGTGCTTGAGTACGCGCGCCTTCAGTGGCACGACGGCGAGCGCCGGCTGCGCGAGCTCGCGCCGGAGCGCCGGCGGCCGTTTGACCGTGTTGTCGAGAATCTCGTCGCGGAGCTGCGCCGCCGCCTCGGCGGGAGCTTCACGGCGGCCGAGCTCGTGGCGCTCTACGACCGCTCCAACGCCTGGACGATGCCGATCGCGATCAAGGCGGCACCGAGCGAGCCGGCGGCCTGGGAGCAGTGGGTCGCGGACGCCGCCTTCAACCGCTACCTGCGCGACGCCTCCGACCGGCCGGTTCGCTGGTGAGCGCGGGGTCCCCGCTGAGCGCGCCGCGCCGCGCGAGCGCGCCCCTCACTCGCTGCGGCGGATGACGATCTGGTCCTCCTCGATCGTCACCTCGACCGGACGGTGTCCGGCCCAGTGCTCGGCGTAGATCGGATCGTCGGCGACCGCGGGATCGAGCCACAGGCCGTAGCCCTCCTCGCCGTGGTCGAAGGTTCCCTCGAGCGGGCCGGCCGATGCCTTGGCCCCGCGGCGGATCCGCCCGCCGCGCCGCGCCCTCCGCTTCGGCGCAGCATCGTCCTCATCGCCGGCCGGCTTGGCCGCCTCCGCCGCCAGTCGCTCGAGCTCCGCGGCGGCGGCCGCCTCCTCGGCCTCGCGCCGTGCCTGCTCGGCGGCCTCGAGTTCCGCGGCGATCAGCGCGTCGTCCTCGGCGCGCAGGTCGATCTCCTCGTCGACGTCGATCGGCGAGGC
Source organism: uncultured Solirubrobacterales bacterium (assembly GCA_963709225.1). Lineage (GTDB taxonomy): Bacteria > Actinomycetota > Thermoleophilia > Solirubrobacterales > Solirubrobacteraceae > Palsa-513. The sequence continues at coordinate 605,610 of CAVPVM010000002.1, read as the reverse complement.
CCCGGCGACGCCTGGCTCCTCGTCGAGCAGCCCGCTCTCGCGCTTGAAGCTGGCGATTTGCTGCACGGTCACCTCGAGCTGGTGGGCGACCCAGGCGTCGGTTCGGCCCTGGCGGGTCCAGGTGCGAATCTGGTTCAGATACGGCCGAAGCGACTTGCGTGCCATGCGAGGCGCGGAGCCTAGCGCAAAGTCTCGCCCGCCCAGGGGGTGGTGCTTGCAATTCTGGGCGGCACGCGTTGATAATGGCCAACCTGCGGCAAGAGAGGAAGCGCAATGCTGGTCCTGACGCGCAAGTCGAACCAGAGCATCATGATCGGCGACGACATCGAGATCTCGGTTCTTTCGGTGATGGGGGACAAGGTCAGGATCGGCATTCAGGCCCCCCGCAGCATCCCCGTGTACCGCCGGGAGGTCTACGTCGCGATCCAGCGCGAGCGCGAGGAGGGGCTGCTCGGCGACGAGACGTCCGCGCCCGTGGACGAGCCGATCAGCGAGCTCTAGGCGGGGTCGGGCGCAGAGCCGGGCGCCCGATTCCCTTCTTTATGGCGCCGGTTCCCGGCGCTATTCGAGAATCAGATACAGGGCTCGGAACATCACGACCGACACGATCACGGCGGTCGCGAGCAGGGTCAGCGAGAGCACGAGGAAGCGCGCCTTGCCCTGGCGGATGACGCGCTCGGAGCGGCGCTTTGCGGCTCGGCGCTCGGCGCTTCGGCGCAGCAGCTCGCGGCGATCGCGGTCGAGCGCCGCCTCCTCGACGAACGCGCGCTCGAGCTGGTTGAGGCTCTGTCGCATCTTCACAGCCGCCCTAGCGTAGCGATCGCTGCGCCCACCGGGCCGGCTGAACGCCTGGCGTGCCTAGAATCACTGTGGATGTCAGGGGCCGATCTGTTCGTCATCTGCAAGAACCCCGACTGCGGAGCGGAGGTCAGCCCCTACGTGACCGAGTGCCCATACTGCGGCACGCGGCTGCAGAAGCGCGCGCCCAAGCTCGACAAGGGGCTCCAGCCAGCTCATCGCTCGCGCCGCGTCCCGGCGCCGTCGCTCGGCCGGCTGCGACCCGGCGAGATCCCCGGGATCCGCGCGGACTCCTCGCCCTACGTGACTGGCGCGATCATCCTCGCCACGGCGGTGATCTGGATCGCCACGAAGGCGACCTGGCTCGACGCCGCGAACCTGGTCGCGCGCGCGCCGCTGCAGGCGCACTGGGCGCGCCTCTTCTCGGCGCCCTTCACCTACTTCGACCGCCAGAGCGGCTCGACGCTCGGGAGCGGCGTCTACCAGTTCGCCACGCTGTTCGCGATCGCCGTCTTCGGCTGGCTGCTCGAGCGCCGCCACGGCGGCCTCGTCGTCGCGGCCCTGTTCCTCGCCGGCGCGATCGGCGGCACCGCCGTCGCGGTCCTCGCCGGGCCCAGCACCGCGGTCGCCGGCGCCAACGGCGGCGCGCTCGCGCTGCTGTGCGCCTGGGCCGTTCCCGACCTGCTGGCGCGCCGGCGCCGGCGCGACTACGAGGGCGACCTGCTCGGGACCGGGGTCATCGCGCTCGTGCTGCTGGCGCTGCCGATCGCGCGCCCGGAGGCCAACCCGGTCGCGGGCGGCGTCGGCGTCGTGATCGGCTATCTCGGCGGGCTGGCGCTCACCCGCCGCCGGATGCCGTGAGGCCGGCGCAGCCGCCCGCGTATCATGGCGCGGTGTGAGCCGCCCCAGGCGCATCTACACCGCCTCCGAGGTTGACGCCGCGGTGGCGCGACTGGCGGACGCGGAGCGCTTCGGTCACGCGACCGCGGTCGTGACGCACGCCGCGCCGAGCCTCGCGCGGGTGCTCGACCGGGCGCTCGCCGACGGCGGCTGGTACGGCGCCGCGCACGAGGAGCTGCTGTCGCGGGCGGCCGGCGAGCCTGACGCGGGCGAGCGGCTCGCGGCGGTGCGGGCGCTGGTCGACGAGCAGACGCGCATCGGCATGCTGGTCGGCGTCGCCGTCGGCTTCGAGCTGGCGGGCGAGCTTGAGGCAATCGAACAGGCGATCACAGAGGAGAGTTGACGCAGATGGAGATCCGCTTTCTCGGCCATTCGGCCTTCGAGCTCACGCATGACGGCGTGAGCGTGCTGATCGACCCCTTCCTGACCGGCAACCCGAAGGCCGCGGCGAGCGCCGATGAGGTCGCGGCCGACGCGATCCTCGTGACCCACGGGCACGGCGACCACCTCGGTGACACTGTCGCGATCGCCAAGCGCACCGGCGCGCACGTCGTCGCGATCGTCGAGATCGCCGACGAGCTGGCGGGCGAGGGCCTCGAGAACGTCCACGACCCGAACCTCGGCGGCACGGTGAGCTTCGACTGGGGCAGCGCGAAGCTGGTCCCCGCCTGGCACACCTCGACGACCCCCAAGGGCACCGTCAACACGCCCGCCGGCGTGATCGTCGAGCTGGGCGGCACGGTCGTCTACCACCTCGGCGACACCTCGCTGTTCGGCGACCTCGAGCTGATCGGGCGCCGCCACTCGATCGACGTGGCGCTGATTCCGATCGGTGGGCACTACACGATGGACCGCCACGACGCCGTCGAGGCGGCGCGGATGATCGGCCCGCGCGTCGTGATCCCCTGCCATTACGACACCTTCCCGCCGATCGAGACCGACGCGCAGGCCTTCGCCGCGGACGTCGAGAACTCAACGGCGAGCGAGGTGGTCGTGCTCGCTCCCGGCGAGCGCCACACGGTATGAGCCCGGCGGGCCGGCTGGGAATGGCGCGGTGAACGTCCGGCGGCTGCTCGGCTCACCGCCGGTGCGCGCGGAGTTCGGGCCCACCCTGCCGGCGCTGCTGGCTCCGCGGATGGCGAGCCTGCCGCGGATCGCCGCGCGCGTGCTTGCGGTGCTCGCAGTGCTGGTCGTCGCGGTGATCGTCGCGCTCGTGCTGAAGCTGAAGGACCCCGTGTATTCGCACTCCGGGGCGCCGGCCAGCTTCAGCACCACCTACTCGCGCTCGATGACGCGCCTGGCGACGCCGCACGGCTGGCCGTTCGAGCTGCGCGAGAACTCGAGCGTCGGGCTCGCCGCGTCGTTTGAGATCAACACGCTTCATCTGCCCGCCTACAGCGGCGAGATCAGCGGCCTGCTGCCGGTCGTCGCGGCGGGCATGATCCGCCACCTGCAATCAAGCGATGCGAGCTTCGTGCTCTGGAGCCAGGGGCGCACCCGCATCAACCTCGTGCCGGGCTACACCTTCACCTTCCAGCAGACGATCGACGGGCGCCCCTACTGGGGTCGCTACGTGCTCCTGACGCCCCACATCAGCGGCGACCGCGAGGGGCTGCTGATCACGATGCTGACCGATCCGGCGCTGCTGAAGGGCGCCACGGCGCCCGTCACGCCTGACAGCGTGGCGAGCGTCGGCGTCCTCTTCGACCCGCTCGAGCGGCTGCGCTTCAGCTGAGCCGGGGGGGGCTGGCGCTAGGAGCCGGCCGGGGCGCCGGCGGCTCCGGTCGAGCCGTCCTGGTCCTGGCTGAACGTCGGCGAGGCCGAGCCGCCGGCGCCGGTGGCTCCGGTGGCGCCGCCTGGCGCGGTGGTGGACCCCGCGGCTCCGGTCCCACCGGTGGCGCCTGCCGCGCCGGTCGAGCCGGTCGCGCCGAGGGCCGGTGTGGTCGCGCCGGTCGCGCCGGTTGCCGTGGACCCGGCGCCGCCCGAGGGAAACACGGTGGTCGTCGAGATCTCCTGGGTGGTGGGCGTCGCGCTCGCGGCCGGGGTCGTCGTCGGGGTCGCGGCCGGGGTCGCGGCCGCCGGGGTGGGAGTCGCGGCCGGCGACGTGGGCGTCGCGGCGGCGACGCTCGTCGCGGGGTAGAGGACCGGCGGCAGCACGGCGACGAAGCGGTGGCGGCGAAGGTCGCCGACCGCGCGGTGGTGGACTGCGGCGAGCAGCGGCGGGGCGGCGACCGAGGCGTTCGCGGGAACCGCGATCGCGGCGGCCGCCCGGGTGCTCGCTGTCGTGGAGGGCGTCGCGTGGTGGTCGAGCGCCTTCGTGGCGCCGACGGCGACGATCGCGACGGTCGCCGCGACCGCCACGGCCTTGACGACGACGGCGCCCGCCGCGATCGAGCCGAGACCGCCGCCGGTCGCTACCGCCGCCGAGCCCGCGGCGACACCGCCGCCGGCGGTTGCGCTCGCCGCGCCGGCGCCCGCGCCGGCGCTGCCGGCGCCGAACTTCGCGAGGCCGAGCTTGAACAGCAGCGTCTTCTTCAGCAGCAGGATCGGGCCGAGCGGGAAGATCGCCGCGAGCGCCGCGTTGTTGGCGCGTAGCTGGGTGCGGAAGGAGCGGCAGCGCTGGCAGTCCTTGACATGGCGGCGGACCGGTGCGCTCAGCGACGCGATCCCCTCGGCCGCGGCGCCCAGCTCGAGGCGGACCTCGTCGCAGGTCAGCTTGCGCGCCTCGGCGGCTTCGGCGAGCCCTATCCGCGCCCGCACCAGCAGCGACTTGACGCTCGGAACCGTCGTGTCCATGGCCTCGGCGATCTGCTCGTACGAGAGCGCATCCATCTCGCGCAGCACCAGGGCCGAGCGCTGCGTCTCGGGCAGCCGTCCGATGTCGTCGAGCAGCAGGCGGAACTCCTCCCGCTTGTGCGCCTTCTCGCTCGTCGACTGGCCGGCGTCGGCGAAGTGCGCGTCCATCGAGTCGACGCCGATCGCGGTGTTGCGGCGCAGGTGGTTGAGCGAGCGGTTGCGCGCGATCCGGTAGAGCCAGGGGCGCGCGTTGATCTCGCGCGAGTCGGCCATGATCGCGTTGAAGGCGGCGGCGAAGACCTCCTGCAGGACGTCCTCGGCATCCTCGCGCGAGCGCAGCATGTGCCGGCAGAAGGCCAGCAGTCTCGCGTGGTAGCGCGCGACGAGCACCTCGAAGGCGGCCTGCTGACCGCTTCGCGTCAGCTGGATCAGGCGCTCATCGCTGGCGAGCCGAAGCAGGGGCGAGGGCCCGCGCAGGGCGGCCAGCGGCTGCTGTCGTAGTGTGTAGCCCTCCACCGGTTCAGTCCCGATCCATTCCTAGAGACACGGTAGCTAGCGCCGAGTTGCGCACGTATTGTGCATCGGCACGGTCTTCATCCCCCCTCAACATCGGCCTTCGAGCGGCCGGGTGCGCCGCCCGCACGACCCACTACCATGGCCCTGCGCCCGGGTTGGCGAATCGGTACAGCCGGCGGTCTTAAAAACTGCTGCCCGCGAGGGCGTGCGGGTTCGAATCCCGCCCCGGGCATCGTCGCCATGGCCGCCATGCTTCCCGGCTGGGCGCGCGCCCATGCACCGATCATCGCAGGCGGCGTCGGTGGCGCCTGAGAACTGGACCGTTCGTCCGTTTTTGCAGCGGTTGGCGCGAGGTCTTGACGGGATATGCTTCGGCGCCTAATATTTCGGAGCCGTTCGATTCCCCGTTCCTGAGAGGCCAGCAGCGTTGACGGAAACGACCGCCGAGCAAGCGCACAGCGACCGCATCGACCCCTATGTGTGGCGTGTCGCGATCGTCGTCGTACTCGGATCGATCATGTCGATCTTCGACACGACGATCGTCAACGTCGCGCTCCAGACGTTGCACGAGCGCCTGCACAGCCCGATCTCAGACGTCCAGTGGGTGATCACCGGCTACCTGCTCTCGCTCGCGACGGTGATCCCGCTGACCGGCTGGGCCTCACGGCGTTTCGGCGCGAAGAAGGTCTACCTCGTCTCGCTCGCCCTGTTCACGCTCGGCTCGGCGCTCTGCGGCCTCGCCGCCTCGACCAACGAGCTGATCCTCTTCCGCGTGCTCCAGGGAGTGGGCGGCGGCATGATCATGCCCGTCGGCCAGCTGATCCTCGCCGACACCGCCGGCCCGAAGGCGATGGGCCGGGTGATCAGCATCACAGGTGTGCCGACGATGCTCGGACCGGTGCTCGGACCGACGATCGGCGGCCTGATCCTCTCGACCGGCAGCTGGCGCCTGATCTTCTACGTGAACCTGCCGATCGGGATCGTCGCGATCGTGCTCGCGCTGCGCATCCTGCCGGCCTCGGGCCTGATGGCCAAGCCGCCGCGGCTCGACTGGCGAGGGCTCGCGCTGATGGCGACCGCGCTCCCGCTGCTGACCTACGGCCTCGCCGAGATCGGCATCACCCACGGCTTCAGCTCCGCCAAGGTGCTCGGTCCGCTGATCGCGAGCCTGGTCCTGCTGCCGCTGTTCGTCTGGCACGCGCTCGGCCGCAAGAACCCGCTGCTCGACCTGCGCCTCTACCGCCGCGGCACCTACGCGTCCGCGTCGCTGGTGATGTTCTTCCTCGGCGGGGCGCTCTTCGGCGCGATCATCCTGCTGCCGTTGTACTTCCAGCAGCTGCGCGGGGAGAGCGTGATCGACACAGGCCTGCTGCTCGGGCCGCAGGGCCTCGGCATGGCGCTCGTGATGCCGTTCGTCGGCCGGCTCGTCGACAAGGTCGGCGGCGGGCCGCTCGCCTTCGGCGGCGTGCTGGTGACGCTCGTCGCGGGCGTGCCGCTCGCGCTGATCGGCGCCCACACCTCGCTCGTCTGGCTGAGTGTCGTGCAGTTCGTGCGCGGGATCGGGATCGGCCTCGCCTTCATGCCCGCCTTCGTGGCGGCGCTCGCGGCGCTCGAGCGGCGGGAGCTGCCCGACGCCTCGCCGCAGCTGAACGTGCTGATGCGGGTCGGCGGCTCGATCGGCACCGCCGTGCTGGCTGTCGTGCTCGACCGCGCGCTCGTATCGGCCGGGCGCTCGCCGAGCGCGGCCGCCGTCGCCGGCGCCTACGGCACGGCGTTCTGGTGGTCGTTCGCGATCTCCGTGGCGGCACTGCTGCCCTGTGTCTGGCTGACGCTGTCCGAGCGCGCGGTCAGGCGCGCCCGCCGCACCGACCCGCCAGACGACGTGCGCCCTAGTGGCGAACCGGTCCTCGTCGAGGTGGCGCTGTGACGATGACCGCCGGGCCCGGCGCGGACGATGTTGCCGCGCCGGGGGCGGGCGGCGGGGCGGCCGCCGGCGCGGATCACGGCGCCGCCGTGTCGACCTTCGCCGTCGCCTTCAAGCGGGCGACTGGCGCCGTGCGGCGCCTGCGCGGGCGCGAGTCCCAGCACCCCGGCGAGCTGAGCTACGCCCAATGCGGCCTGCTGTTCGGCCTGGCGGACAACGGGCAGCTGTCCGCCAGCGAGCTGGCCGGGCTGGCCGCCGTCGCGCCGGCGACGGCCACCGAGATGCTCGACCACCTCGAGGCGGGCGGGTTCGTCGAGCGGGTGCGCTCCGAGCGCGACCGGCGGATCGTGCTCGTCTCGCTGACGGCGCGTGGCGCCGAGGAGGTCGCCGGCCGGCGGCAGCGCTACGAGGCACTGTGGGCGCGCGAGCTGGCCGGCTTCAGCATCGCCGAGCTCACCGCCGCAACCGCCGTGCTCGAGCGGACCGCCGTCGTGTTCGCCGAGATCGCTGCGGAAGCCGACGCGGCCTGAGGGTTCGCACCCGGGCCGGCGGGCGGGCGCTTTCCTGCGACGCCCACGCGTTTGGCCCACGCCTTCGCCCGGGGCCGGCGCGCTCGAGCGTCGGCGCGACGCCCGCGCGTTCCGCGAGCCGGTTCACGCCGGCGCCCGCGTGCTCAGGACGCCCGCGCCGTCGAGCGCTCAGGCGACGCCCGCGCGCCGCAGCGCGACGCCGCGCAGGATGTCGTGCTCGGAGGCTTCGAAGGCGTCGAGGTCGAACGCCTCGAGCACACGGATCAGGATGACCACGCCGGCGATCACCGTCGGCGCGCGGTCGGGGTGAAGGCCGCGGACCCGGCGCCGCTCCGCGAGGTCGAGCGAGGCCAGGCGCGCGAGCAGCAGCCGAAGCGTGACGAGGTCGAGGCGGTAGCCCTGCACGCGCTCGGGGTCGTAGGGGTCGAGCGCCTGGTCGATCGCGGCGCACGAGGTCGCCGTTCCGCCGACCGCGATCGCGCGCTCCGCGCCGGCACGAACGCTCTCCGGCACCCCCTGCTTGATCAGCGCGGCGACATCGGCGCCGAGCGCGACCAGCTCGAGCACGGTCGGGGGGTCCTCGACGATGTGGCGCTCGCTCTGGCGCACCACACCCGCCTGCAGCGACACCGAGAAGTCGACCTGGCGCCCGCTTCCGAGGATCAGCTCCGTCGATCCGCCGCCCACATCGATCACCAGCGTCGGCCCGCCGGCGGCGTCGCCGTCGTCCGCCGTCGCGCCCAGGTAGGTCAGCTCCGCCTCCTCGCTGCCAGGGATCGCTCGCGCCTCCAGGCCGTAGCGAGCTTCCACCAGCGCGACGAAGTCGGGTCCGTTGGCGGCATCGCGCACGGCGCTGGTCAGCACAGCGGGGCGAGCTTCGGCACCGCGCTGCTCGATCGCGCCCGCGTACTCGTCAAGCGCCGCCAGCACGCGTTCGATCGCCGCTTCCGAGAGCACACCCGTCGCGTCCACGCCGTCGCCGAGCCTCGTCACCCGGCTGCGGCGGTCGAGCTCGGTCACCGCGCCGTCCGCGGCGACGTCGGCGATCAGCAGGCGCGTCGAGTTGGTGCCGATGTCGACGACCGCGACACGCATCAGCGGGCCGGGTGGGGCATTGGCCGGCCCTCGAGGCCCGCGAGGAGGTTCTCGACCGCGAGCTCCGTCATCCGGGCGCGAGCGGCGCGCGTTGCCGACCCGATGTGCGGGACGACCAGCAGGTTCGGCGTTGAGAAGACCGGATCGCCGCGCGGCGGCGGCTCGGGATCGGTCACGTCCAGGGCCGCGCCGGCGATCTCACCCGCGTTGAGGGCCTCGATCAGCGCGCGCTGGTCGACGACCGCACCGCGCGCGGTGTTCACGAGGATCGCGCTGGGCTTCATCCGCCTGAGCGCATCGGCGCCGATCAGGTGGCGGGTCTTCTCTGTGAGCGGAACATGCAGGCTGACGAAATCGCTGCGCGCGAGCAGCTCGTCGAGCGTTTGCTCGGCCGTCGATAGAACGGACATCCTGAAGCCCTCGGCCCGCTGCGCCACGGCGCGGCCAATGCGCCCGAAGCCGACGATCCCGAGCGTCGCTCCATGGACCTCAGCGCCAAGCCACCGCGCCGGCTCCCATGTGCGCCACTCCCCGGCGCGCGCGTCGGCGGCAGCCGCCGGCAGCCCGCGCGCCGCGGCGAGCAGCAGCGCGAACGCGAGGTCCGCCGTCGCCTCGGTCAGCACGTCGGGCGTCACACCGACAGGAATCCCGCGCTCCTCCGTCTGCGCGAGGTCGATGTTGTCGCAGCCGACCGCGTAGTTGGCGATCGCCCGAAGCCGCGGCGCCGCGTCCAGCAGCGCGCGATCGACGCGCTCGGTGAGCAGGCAGAGCAGCCCCTCGACCTCCGCCAGCGCCTCACGCAGCACCGCCGGCTCGGGCGGCAGCGGCTCATCCCAGACCCTCACCTCATGAACGCGGCGCAACCGCTCAAGCGCCTCGCCGGGCAACGCGCGCGTAACGAAGACCTTGGCCATCCCCTGATTGTGGCCGCTCATCCACCCAGCGTGCACGTGGCCTTGCAGAAAGACCCGCAGCAGCCGCCGCCGCGGCGCTCGGGCCATCACCGACTTGCTAACGTGTAAGTCCGCCGCGGGGTGGAGCAGTCTGGTAGCTCGTCGGGCTCATAACCCGAAGGTCGCGGGTTCGAATCCCGCCCCCGCTATAGAAAAGGCCCTGCAAAGCAGGGCTTTTTCTTTGCCCGCATTGCCGGTTGAAGGCAAAACGAGTCGCAAAAAGGTCGCAAGTTAGATAAAGTTGCGCCGTGAGCGCTTCGAGACCCGCGAAGCAAGCGCCGTCCGGCCACGTTGTTCGAGGTCGAAGGCGCGCGCGGTGCCGTCTGGTACGCGAAGTACCGGCTGCCCGTCGGGGCGCCAAGTCAAGAAGCGGCTCGGGCCGGCCTGCGCCGGCGCGGGCACGCCCGCCGGCGGGCTACTTCACGAAGCGCGCTCGCCGAGGACTGGCTGGCACGACACGCTCGACGAGTGCGCGCCGCGGCACCGCTCGCCCGGCATGGTCGCGACGGGCGCGACGTTCGCCGACGCCGCCGCCGAGTACCTCCGCTACGCCGAGCACGACCGCGGCTGCAAGCCCTCGACGCTGCGCGACTACCGCTCCCGCGATCAACGCACACCTGCTGCCCGTGTTCGGCGAGCGGCGGCTCGAGGAGATCACCGCCCGCGACATCGAGCGCTGGCGCGCGACGATCGTGACCTCGCGCCGGCGCAGCCGCTGACGAACAAGTCCAAGAACAACCTGCTCGTGCTCCTGCACGGCATCTTCCGCCGCGCCATCACCGTCTACGGGCTCCCGCTACAACCCGGTCGCGACGTCGAGCCGCTACCGCGTCAGGCCGCGCGGCGACATCGAGGTGTTCTCGCCCGAGGAGGTCTGGGCGCTCGTCGCGCGCCGCCGCGTCGGAGCAGGACGCGCGCGATCTTCCTCACCGCCGCGTTCACCGGCCTGCGCCGCGGCGAGCTGCTCGGCCCTGCGCTGGCGCGACGTCGACTTCGCCGGCCTCGACGATCCGCGTCGCGCCAACTACGCGGCCGGCAAGCTCGACGACGCCGAAGTCGGGCAAGGTCCGCTCGGTGCCGATGGCGCCCGACGTCGCCCGGCGCTCGCCGAGCTCGGCAAGCGCGACCTCTTCACCGGCGACGACGACCTCGTCTTCGCCGGCGTTGCCGGCGGCCACCTCGACGGCGACGCGCTATCCAGCCGCTACCGCAGCGCGCTCGCGCGCGCCAACCTGCGCGCGCTTCGCTTTCACGACCTCCGCCACACCTTCGGCACCCGCATGATCGCCAAGGCCGACATCCGTCGCGTGCAGGAGTGGATGGGACACGCCGACATCCAGACGACGATGAAGTACCTGCACTACGCGCCTCGAGCCGGCGACGCTGCGTTGGTGGCTGAGGCATTCGCGATCGACGCGCCTGCGGCCGGGGCTGTCGCGTCGTTCGCAGAGTAGCCCGGGCGTCTGTCGCGTACTTCGCTCGTTCAGGCTTTCAGCCGCTGGCTCTCGGATTGCGCACCGACAAGGCGAGTCTCCCTAGCGCCAGTTCGGTGCGCTCCGCTTGCGCTCGACGCTTTGTGTCTGCTTTCACGCGGAGCGCCCGGTCACGCCACTCGTGCGCCTCCTCGTGAGTCCCCCACGGACCTCGCAGCTTCCGGCCAGGCCACGCTGGATCCGCGACGTAGGCGCGAAACGCTTCCTGGCCGTTGCGGCCGCGCCTGGTTTCGATACCGGTCAGGTCCCGTTTCTGTCCCACGGCGACGCCAGCCTACCAGGCGGCAGTGCCCGTCCATGCCGGGCAGCCCTCGCGCGCTGACCCGCGCCAGCTTCGCTTCCCGCTCGAGTTGAACGCTTCGCGACCGATCGGTGCACGACCGCTGCTGGGCGAGGCTGTCGGGTTTAGCGGCGTCGTCCGGTGGGTTTAAGACGATCTCTGGGATGAGCCAGAACTTTTTGTCGTGTGATCGCGGGCAGGTGTTGTTGATGCCGCCGTCGCTGGCGGATTGGGTCGATGAGGACCATCTGGTGTGGACGGTGCTCGAGGCCGTCAAGAGGATGGATCTGACCGGCTTCTATGGGGCGTATCGCGCGAACGGGCAGGGTCGCGCGGCGTATGACCCGGAGATGATGGTGGCGCTTGCTGTTGTACTCCGTACGCGCGTGGGAATCGGTCGTCGCGCGGGATCGAGCGGGCGTGCCGGGAGGATGTCACCTACAAGGTGATCACGGCGATGCGGGTGCCTGATCATTCGACGATCGCGGAGTTTCGCCGCCGTCACGAGGTCGCGATCGGCGAGCTGTTCGTCGAGGTGCTCGCGCTCTGCCAGGAGGCGGGGCTGGTGTCGGTTGGGGTGATCGCGATCGATGGGACGAAGATCCGGGCGAGCGCGTCGCGTGATCAGAACCGCTCCTATGAGGGGATCGTCGCGGAGATCCTCGAGGAGGCTGAGCGGATCGATCGCGAGGAGGACGAGCGTCACGGTGACGCTCGCGGGGATGAGCTGCCCGAGCGGTTTCGCTCGCGCGAGAGCCGGCGCGAGGCGCTGGCCGAGGCCCAGCAGCGCCTGGATGAGAAGAAGGCCGCCAACGAGCGCGACGCGCCGGCGGAAGCGGTTGTTGAGCCGGCGGTCGAGCTTGATCCTGAGCGGCTTGGCCGGCACGCGGAGGGCCGGCGCGGGTGGCTGCGCAACGGGCGCCGCCAGCTGGATGAGCAGCGCGAGCGCGACGCAAGGGCGGTTGCTCGCTCGCCGGGCCGACCCCGGCCGGTTTGGTTTCATCGATGCGCGCTGGTGATCAGGCGGCGAGCTCAGAGATGCGCGGTTGCTCCCGGCCGCGTCCGAGCAGTGCGAGCCCAACGAGCACGCCGAACGCGAAGCCGCCCCAGTGCGCGTAGTAGGAGGCGCCGGCGCTCCCGCCGTACGCTGTCGACAGCCCGACCGCGCCGAGGATCGCGTCGAGCGCGAACCACGCCGCGACCACGACCCATGCGGGCAGCTCGACGATCGTGAAGCGGAAGATCGCCACGACCAACGTCCGGACCTTGGCCCGCGGGTGGAGCACGATATAGGCGCCGAGCACCGCCGCGATCGCCCCGGCGGCGCCGAGCGTCGGCGTCGCCGAGCCCGGAGCCACGAGGACTTGCAGCGCCAGCGCCACGAGCCCGCCGGCCACGTAGAAGCCGAGAAACGCGGCGCGCCCGATGCGGTCCTCGACGCTCGCGCCGAGTACGCCCAGGAAGACCATGTTGACCGCGAGGGCAAGGATGTTCGCGTGCAGAAACATCGCCGTGAACGCCGTCTCCCACGTCGGCGGCTGCGGCCCGACATGGCCAATCACGCCGTGCTGGCCGCTGCACAGCACTGCCTGCCCGAAACCCGCAAGCCCGAGCGCGCAGTGCTGACCCCAATGGGCGAACTCGTAGGGGATCGCGCCGTAGCGCGCGACCGTGCCTCCGCTCGGCCCGCCGATCAACCCGCCGCCGTGAATCGCCGCGAGCACGTAGGCGACCACGTTCGCGACCACCAGCCCGATCGTGATCACAGGCGTGCGCGCGAGCCCGATGTCGTCCTTGAACGGGAGCATCCGCGCTCAGGAGCCTATCCGTCGGTGGCGGGCGTGTCGCGCGGACCCGTCTCAGTCTGCTTGATCGAACCCACGCGTGAAGGGCTTTCGCCCGCACTCGTCGGGACAGTCGCCGACCGCGCGTCACGCCGTCCGGCAATAGTCGCGCGCAGGCTGTTCCACCAGCGGACGCGTCGTGGTCGACGCGGCTCGTCGACGTTGTGCTGCCTAAGCACGTGCGTGGTGTCTCCTTGTTGATCGATGTTTAGGCCGACCAGAAAGGGTCGTGGGGGTGGCACAGCAGGCGGAGGCTGCAGCGGCGGCAGCGCGCGCTGCACCACTCGCCACTACAGCTCGGGCAGACAGCCAGCAGGGCGCCCGCAAAAGGGGCAGCCACTCGTGGCCCCAGCCAGTCAGCGGCACAACGCAGGCTCTGCCAAACGGCGTGAGGCGGCGCCATCGCCGTCAAGGTTCCGGCCGGCCCGAGCTCACGACATCGGACCCGGAAGCTGCGATCCGGCCGTGGCTTGTCGACCAACCCGGGACCGGCAGTGCGGCCAACGCCATGAGCGGCGCGGTCATCATTCCGCCTCTGCCTACGACGACACCACTGGCGCTACTGTGGCGTCAACGCCGAAGCAACGACGGTGACACTCAAGTTCGGATCCCCAAAATCGCTGACTAGGTACGGCGACCACCTCGGCGTCTTTCGCCAGCGACCGATGTCGAGCGACGGCTCCGGCACATGCAGACTGCTTGAGCCGTCACGCCGTCCGGACGGAGCTGTGGGAGAGACGCTCGCTTTGTCGTAGGCGGGCGGCTCTGGCTGGGCTGTTTCCGCGCCTGCTGCGGCGAATTCAGCTGTCAGTATGGGAAACGCCGACTTGACTCGTGGTGCGCGATGGTACATCGCGGGCCGCGAGTGAGCTGTCGTTCTTGCTGCACCTGACAAGCACGTAGGTCCCCCAGTCCAGTGAGCGTTGAAGGTCGGCGCCGTGGCAGCGCCAGCCGGCGATCAGTCGCGCTTTGGGTGGTTCGCTGGCGCCAGCGTGTAGCGCCTGGGTCGCGCTCCACGCCCAGAGGATCGCTCGTGCAACGGGACAGCGCACAGTCGTCGAGAGAAGCTTGAAAGCTGTCGGCGCGTCGGTCGTTGCGGCGGACAGAAGCACTGGGATCTCGCCGCAAGCGCCCGCACTGTCGAACAACCTGAGTGGCACGATGGGCATTGTCGCGTGGGGTGTAGCGTCGATCTTGCCGCTTGGCATTTGGACACGGACGTTGGTTCGTTGATCGGCTAGTGCCTCTAAACGCGCTACTATCGGCAAGCCGCTCTTCAGTGCGGGCAGACCTGGGCTCTCGTTTAACAGGTAGTCGCCGCCAACCTCGCTCACGAAGACGGCAACTAACCCTGTGGCTGCGGACACGCTCGAAGGAAACGCAACGCCGCAAACGCCATCGCTGGACGCGAACATCAATGCGTCCGGGCCGTCGCCGGCTGCCGCGTTCGCGAGCGAGCGTCCGTTGCCGAGCGGGGCCTGGTTCCACGTCTCGGCACACTGCGCCAGCGTCTGGGTGGATCTAGCTACCCCCGCGCTGCCCGCCGAGTCCGATGTCTTCTTAGGCCCGGCTTGAAAGCCCAGCGCGTACACCAGGAGTCCCGTCACGAGGACCGCGACGACCGCGCCAAAACCCACCCGGCGGCGGCGCCGCTTGAGCCGCTGCGCCTCGGTCAACTGGGTCGCCGCGTCGCCAGACAAATCGCTCAAGATGGGTCCCGCAGGTCGTCCGTCCAGCTGCTTTGTCCGCGAAACAAACATGATGTAAAGCCTCTAGTCCGCATTGGTGCAATGTGCTCGCGGCCTTCGGAGGCGCCAGCAGCACAAAGCATCTCCGATGCGTAGCTGAAGCCTACCGAAAGCGTCCACTGTCTCACTGCGCGCCACCTAAGTAGCCCCCCAGCCGCCGCGACGCGAAGACGGTGAGACTGCCAGGCGCCGCGTGCAACCAAGTGCGCCGAGCAACGGCTTCCCTACCCTCCGCCGCCACCCTAACCCTGCTGCGCACTCGTGGCCACTGACGAAGATTCGAGGTCGACCGTGTGCACCGATCCGTCATCGCTGTAAGCGAATGCCTTTGGTTGGTCAACCGGCATCGCAAAGCCGTTTTCCGAGTTCAGAGAAACCGCCAACTCACTACCGCCCGAGATCTCGATGGTCGCATCAGTCGCGCCATCTGGAAGTACGCCGACAACAACGCTGCTCTGGCCGTCGTTTTGCTGCACCACAATTCCGTTCTGCGCGGCTGTAGCTGTTGACGCGCATGCTCCGATACCGGCTCCGCCGACCACGGCGACCAGGCATACGCCGCGAGTCGTCGGCAGAATGTCGCTGATCGTGTCTCCGTCCGCGTAAACCATTCTCAATAGAGTCGGCTGAAGCCCTGAGGGTGACGGCGACTGTCCGTCCGCTGCGGCCATTTCCTCCGCAAGCGCCATCAATGACGGAGCTGGAGTGCTAGCCGGCTGGCGCAGCGCAAGAAACAGACTCGCCTGTTGAGGGTAAGCGTCCATGCCGATGGCCGCCTTGCGCGTCGAATGTCCAGCGCGGCCTTGGTCGCTATGCGGAGCGGTCGCTGCCGCGGCATGGACAACAACGCCCACTGCTAGTCCTCCACAAGGAACTGCAATGGCCAGAATTCGGCGAAAACTCGCAAGGCGGCGCGGGTGATCTGAAAGACGTCGAAAGAAAACCTTGCCTCTGATCATTGCCCCGACCATCCCCAAAGTAGATCGCTTCCGCATCCAGAGCCGCAAAGCCACTCCACTCCAACTGCGACGTTGTCCGGGTCGTAGCTACCGGGCACCGTAGAAAAAAGCGTGTCGTACTGTCCGCTTTCCGGAAACCACGTCGACCACGGTTCGGATAGGTTGCTCTTGCTGACCGCGAGTCCAAGCCCCTCGATAGACCGCGTGGAAAGCTGTTCGACCTCTCCAGCCGTCCAGTTGTGATACTGCCATGCGGCTCCGCCCCACTGGCACGACGAGCCCACGTAGTAGTTAGCAAAACTGTCGCCGCCGACGCAGGGATCGCTAAACAGCACATTACCGTTGGATTCAAAATTGGTGGCGTTTACTTCCCAGGTGTCATTATACGTATACGCGCTTGCTAGCGTAGGTATCACAGCAAGACCCAGCAAAACGAAGCACGTGGTCACCATCGCTGCGCCCGCATGTCGAAGCTTATGCAAGCCACGCTGCGCGCCGGCGGTGCGACGGTTGGGTAAGTGTCTGTGCATTACGAGCCTGTTCCTTCCATTACGTGACGCTTAGCCGCAAGCCACGGTGCGAGTTGCTGCTGCGCAAAGGGTTGGCGGTTTACGTCGATTGAGTGATGGTTGTGCCGCTTGCGTCGGTAAACGTAACAGCGCTTGCCGCTCCCGCGATATGTCCTAAATACACGTTGTCGAACACAGGAAGTTGGACTGTTTCGCCGCCGCCTAGTTCCGCCGTGACCTGCTGGACCCCATTCGGCACGAGTCCTGCCAGCGTTTCGTACCCGGCGTTGTCCTCGTTGTGAACCGTGAACTCAAGTCCTCCTCGAAGCGCACGCGCATCCGTCACACAAGCCGCTCCACCTTCAAGTGTTCGAAGGCTTGCGCCGGGGGCGTACATGCTGTCGGCTACGAGACACATGGCTCCACTGCCCGGCACGACCCATGCGCCGCCGCTCGTAAAGCCCGTTGCTGCCCGAGACAGCTCCAGATTTGCTCCGAACAGTCCAACGAACGAGCCCTCTGGTAGCCCGACCGACTCGTCTGCCGGCACAGCGTCCGAAGCCGCGGCCGGACGGGTTAGAATGGCAAACGCCGCAGCATCTGCCGCATCGGGAGATGACGCTACTCCCTGCCCCCACGCGCCGTTGTCGTTGGCGGCAACGCTGGTTGACGCCGTTGGCGTTGAGCTACTCGCTCGAGCCGCAACGGCGACAGTAGCGCCTAGTCCGGCCAAGCTTGCGGCGATGCTTACTGCAAAAACCGTGCGCTTGCGCCGGCCGCAAAACCCGGCGCACGTTTGAAAACGAACCATTGGCTAACACCCACACCCTTCTTGCGTAGACACGTTGCGGTGCTGCGTAGGACCTCGGAAAGCTAGTGCGCGCATCACGGTTGCGGTCCACTCCAGTACATCCAGCCGGTGAAATCGCTTGATTTCGTACCGCTGTGGTCGTGCACAAAGAAGTAGCCGCCACCTTGCCAAGCTAGACCCGTGTCGTACACCGCGTCGTAGCCGGTGCCGTCACCAATGCACGCATATGTCGCCCAGCTGCTTGTTCCATTGCCGTAGCCGGCCAGGCCGATGCCGTTACAGTTTCCGGCCCCGGACCCGTTGGCGTCCCATCCTTCCGTCTCGTACACTGTGTACTCGGTTCCGAATACGCTGCTCCAGCAGGTCGTCCCCGGGGACAATGGGTATGCGAGGCAAAAATCCCAGCCACTGTTAGCTTCAGCTGCGGGCGCGAGCGTAAGAAACAAGACGCCGCCTGCTAGCGCGGCTGCTGCGCTCAGGAGCGCAGTTAGTCTGCGAAAGGTTCGTTGCGGCGGCTTGTGATTTGCATGCATCTAGTCACCTCGCTAAGGATATACGCGTTCTACGTCTATGAGTGGTTATATGTAAGAGGAGCGGACGTCGCACGTCAAACCGAGCAACATGGTGTTCACACTGCTTCCGGCATCGGGACGTTACCTCACATCGCCGGCCAGTTGCGGGCATTACGACGCGTGCCGGAAAGGCGCAAAGTGGAGTCAAGCGAGCGCGACGCGGCGGCTGTGCCGACGGAGCACTAACGGCGACGTGTTTTGGTAGGCGCCGACCGGACGCACGGGGCGAATGTTTTGCGCGGTGAGCGCAGACGCGACGCCAGTTGTCGTCTGATCGCGCGCTGCTGCGGCACTTGGGCACGCGGTGGCGCTGTTGTGCTAGGTCTTCGCGGCGAGGCCGTCGAGCGTCGCGACACGTCCTCAGGGGGTAGCAGACGCCGCGGCAGCGTTCGCCCTCGAGGCGGGTCCCTGCCGCTGGGACTTCTGTCGGGGTGCGGCGCTGGTTACGTCTCCGCTGGTTACCGGTCCATCAGGTCCGTTGAACGTCTCGGTGTCGGGCACGCCCGCGACGTTTCCGAGCCAGACGTTGTCGTGAACCGGAAGCGAGACGGACTGACCCGATGAGGTCCCGACGGTGACGTGCTGGACGCCGTTGGGGACGATGCCTGCGGTGAAGAACAAGCCCGGGGTGTCGCCGGGGCCGACGCTGTAGCTCAGCGGCCAGCCGCTGTCGACGATCGCGAGCGGCTCGCAGTTGACCGAATCCGCTGCTCCGGAAATGTGCGTGAGCGGTCCGGTTTCGTCTGCCTGCTCGACTGCTTGGGCGTTGGCTGCGACCAGGCAGACCGTGTCGTCGTTGCCGGGTATCACCCAGGCTGCGGCGCCATTACTGAACCCGTATGCACGGCGGGAGAGTGCGATGTTGACGCCGTCACCGCCGCCGGTCGGACTGTTCGGCAGGACCATGCTGTAATAGGGCGGTAGCGCGTCGGCGGCGACACGGGGGCGCTCGAGGATCGCCAGGGCGGCCGCCTGATCAGGCGTGGCTGCCGGCTCGGGCGTCACGCGCTGCCCGTTGACCCAGGCCTGGGGATTGATCGTCGTCCCACTGAACGTGCCGGCCAGAGCGAGGCCGCCCATGGTGCCTGAGGCCGCCGTCACAAGAAACGCGACGACAAGTGGACCGTGACGCCAGCGCCCGAGCGCGCGAAGCGATCGACGAGCGGGGCTGGCCTGGTCTGCTTTGACCGCCGCGGCATGCAGCGCGGCGCCGACTTCATCGACGATCGGCAGCTCCGCCCCAAACGCTGCGTCAGACATGATCCATCTCGCTCCTTTCAGCTATCGGCTGCGACTCGCGCAGGACACGCAGGGCCCGGCTGACCCGCGCGCGGGCGGTCTGCTCGCTCAGCCCGAGCTCGCGCGCAACCTCCGCGTAGGGCCGCTCCTCGATCACCCGCAGGCGGATCGCGTCGCGCTGCTCGTCGTCCAACTGGTCGAACGCGTCACGAAGCTCGCTGACGATGTCGTGCAAGCCGGCGAGTTCGTCGATGCGGTCGTATTCGAAATCGTGCAACGCGCGAGGCTCGACGCCGAGGCGGCGCAGCGCACGCCGCTCGGCCGCACCCTGACGGAGGTACCCCGACAGGCAATGGCGAGCGATACCAAAGATCCACGCCAACGCCTCCTGGTCGTCGCTGGCGCGGCAACGACGGCGATCCCGATACGCCTGCGCAAACGTCTCAGCCATCAAGTCCACAGCCACCTCCGCTACCAGCACGCGACGCGCAAGGAACGCCAACAGCGATCGCGCATGCGCGCGGTACAGGCGCTCCACATCGTCATTGCTCAACGCCAACTCGGCCTCGTTCCAGCTGACAGCGGGGCCCTACACACATAGGGGCACAACGCCCAGATCTGTGACGCGTGAGCTGATCGTCGCCGACGCGCGAGCCCCGCCGAACGAAGCCCAAACCGCAACATGTTTTCCGTGGTCGTCGCGGGTCTTGGGGGCGCAAGTTCTTTCAAGGTGTCAGCCATCTTGAGTCGAACGTCTCATCGAAGAGGCTCGTCCTCGGATCTAGTTTGATCCGTGCTCCGCTGGCGTCCTTTATCCCGCTGAAATCCGGGCATCGACTGCCCGCAGGTGGGGCACGTCGTCGCCGATTCCGGCTCGCGCTGTGGTCCGGGAGCGCACCGCGCGGTCGAATCCCCCAGCGCAGTGTTGCGTTCCGCCTGCAGTTCACGCCGTAGATTCCTCAGCGATAGTCGCTCTGCAACCACGCGGTCCAGCCAGCGCCGTTGGGCGTCGGCCCCGAGCGCGGCGATTTCCGCGTGGTGGCTCCAGGACACCTCCGTGCGGCGCCGCGCGGTGTCGAACCGAGACGCAACGTACGCAAAATTCCTGAGCGTCTGGGTGTCGTAGCCCGTGAGTTCGGTAGCAAGTTTGTAGCGTTCGCCGTACCGCGCGTTGCCATAGCGAATCCAATCGCCGACCCACCAGTTCGCGCCAGGGCCCAGGCGTCGCAAGCGCTGTCCGTATTCCATCCACAGGTGGGGCGTCAGTTCACAAATCGGCGCCCACGAAACGGCAGACGTCGCAACTGAGGCTCGATCGGCTGCCGGTGGTGGCAACGCTTCAAGATCGCGTCCGCCGGTCATTGTCCGCTTGTTGTACGCGTCGGTCATGCTGCTACATCAGTAGCGTTCGACGCTGCAGGTTTGAGGACTGCCGTCTCCCGGCGCCGGGATGGTTGTCTAGATGCCAGGACCCGTGACGCGAGCGCATCGAGTCAGAGGCGCCCCCCGATCGGCACCCTCGGAAAGATTGCGGCGCCGTCCGTGTCGGCGCATCGCATGAACCCGTGACGCGTACCTGGCAGAGCCGCGACGGTGATAGAGCGGGGGCGCCTACCCTTCGACACGCATCGGTGCCAGTGGCTGAAACCGCCCGTCCGGACCTCCCGACATCGGGATAAGTCGCGGCTAACGCGAATCGAGATATGCAGCGCGACGCCCTCACGATTCTCCGCGCGCCCGTGCCGAGGCCGGTGCGCAGAAGCGCCGTGGCGCCTGAGCCAACCGACATCGTCTGAGCCCTCGACATCGCAGCCCCCTGGACCGGAGTGACCAGTCCGACATTGCCGACCGCCACGCTCGATGTCAAACCGCCCATGACGGATCGGTCCAGCTGCACAGTCCCCGGACGGGTTCTTTGCTAGTCGTAAGGCCCCGTACGCAGACCGCGACGATGGAGAGCCGACGAGGACCAAGCGACGACGCCCACGACGACTTAAGCGACAACTAGTCGACGACGCGAAGGTGCGTTGGCATCTCGGCGCCGAAGCAGAACGAGATGGATCGTGACCGCCTAGCGAACATGTCGCGATCTTCAACGCGGTACAGAAGCTCGGAGCCGAGAGCCCGCGACTTCACTATCCCATTCGAGCACCGTTCCATTGCCAGTGCCGCTAACCTGATCGGTCTCGGCACGGGCGAGGAATGGCTGCGCGGCCTGGTCGCAAGCACCGAGTGATTGACGGTTGCGTCGGGGTGGCGTCGCGCAGTCGAGCGCGGGGCGCGTGATCCGGCAGTCACCGCTTCCGACGTTGGCACGACCTGGTGCTTCTGGCTTCGCTGCGTCCCAGATGCCTCGCCGCGCAGACGACCCGCTCGATCCAGCACATCGTCGAGCCCAGCGGGGAGATCGGCGCTCTCACCCGCGTCTCGATCCGGCAGTGCCGACACGTTCCCTGTTTGGGTGTCGTGGTCACGCGTCACTGCGAGACCGGACGTAGACAGATCGAGTGCCGGCGCCCGCCTCTCGCCCGTCTCAAATCGGAGCGCCGGCATCGCGGACCGTCCTGTTCATCGAGCGGCGCCGCGCTCGCGCCATTAGGTCCCGAAAAAGGTCGCGAACTGCGCGAATCTGAACGTATCTGAGCGAACCTCAGCGCACGAAGATCCCTGCAAATGGACCTGGCAGCACTCCCGAATCGGCATCTCATAACCCGAAGGTCGCGGGTTCGAATCCCGCCCCCGCTATTGGAAAGGCTCTGTAAATCAGGGCCTTTTCTTTGCGCAAAACGCCGCAACGTCCCAAAAAGGTCTCGGATCATCCCGGTTCGCGGTTTGTTGGAGTCGTCCGGGCCGCCGGGGACTCGCCGGCTTCGAGGATTGCCGCGCGCAGCACCTGCTCGAAGCATCGTGGGGCGAAGTCAAAGAGCGCCATTCCCGACGGATCGGTGACGGTCGTCTCGGTCGATAGCCCCTCGATCAGGGGCCTCGCAACGCCCGTGTCGACCGGTGTAACGAGGCCGATCCAGTGGGACGAAAGCCACGGCGTGAGTAGCGGTACCGGGATGCGCGGGCGGCGGTGGAGTCCGAGCGCGTCGGACATGCCGTCGAGCATCTGGCCGTATGTGAGGATTTCGGCCGATCCGATCTGAATCTCGCGCGAACGCGTCTCGGGGATTCTCGGAGCCTCGATCAGATAGCGCAACACGTCGTCGATGCCGATCGCCTGTGTGGGGGTGGAAAGCCACGCCGGTGCGAGCATGACCGGCAAGCGCTCCACAAGCGAACGCAGCGTTCGGTAGCTCTCCGAGCCGGCGCCAACCACCATCCCCGCGCGAAACCATGTCAGTGGCGGTCCTTCCGCGCGCAACACCTCGCCGACGCGCTGCCGCGAGCGCAAGTGTTTGGATCCGGGACGATCGCCGAGTCCGCCGAGGTAGATGACTCGGTCGATGCCGGCAGCGGTCGCGAACCGCGCGAAATTCGACGCGGCGGTCACATCGCGCTGCTCGTAGTCCGAATCGCTGCCGCGACCCATTGAATGTACGAGGTAGTAAGCCGTCGAAAAGTCGCCATCGATCGCACGCAACGAATCCCCGTCGAGCATGTCGGCTCGGTACACCGTCACCCCCGGATCAAAGGTGACGCGGCCCGTGTCGCGGACAACGGCGCCGACAGGTTCGCCGAGCTTGAGGAGTTCGCAAACCAGTCGGCCGCCGATGTAGCCGGATGCTCCTGTGACGAGCACCGTCACGTGCGCACACCCGCTTGCGCCGGAGCACGCACCAAGTGTGGGGCACGCGAGACGTGTGCCAAACCCGGCTCCCGGGGCAGGCCGGCCGGCACCGCTCCAAATCGCGGTGCTGCGGGCTGATCGCGTGTCAAGCGCGCCAGCGAGGTCATCACGAAGGCAAGCACCACGACGATCGCGGCAGCAAGCGCCAAGTTCACGACTATGAGAAGTGTCAATGTCACGGTTGGTCTCCGGCTCTCTTCAGGAACGCCGGTGACAGGGCGGCGGGCGCAAAGGTCAGTGGCAGGGGTCTGATAACGCGAGCAAATGTCCGCGGAAAGCTGCTTCGCCGTTCGGCGAAAGGGGTCGGCCGACGCTGCCGGTCCGCAAACCGGACGAGAGGCCTCGCCGTTCTGACCCGTTACACAACGATCGACACCGCCGCCGGCAAGGTTGAGCGGACTCGCAAATGCTCAACGTAAGGTGGCCGAGGCGGAACGCATGCAGGAGGTTCGAGCCGCGTCGAACAGCCTCGCGACGTTCGATCGCTCGTCTGCTTGCTCGACTGGGCGTAGCGCTCTGCCAGCCTCGCAACTCCGCCTGCGGTCGCGCCGGGGACTTCCCTGGCCTGCCACGGGTCTTGGCGCGCACCGGGCTCGCCATGGCGCTACTGCGCCTTGTCTAGCCAAAGGTGAACACATAAGCCTCGACGCCGGAGGCGAGGAAGGTGATCTCGAGCGTACGCTCGGTGACGGGGCCCCGCGTACGAACGAGTTGATAGAGCCGCGGCTGGATCGCCATGCCTTGGCCGTCTCTGTCGATATCGAGGCCGTGCGAGTCGCCGGGAGGTCTGCCGTCGACCAGCACCCGGAACGGCGCGGTGGCGCCTGGCGCGCCCATGCCCACGACGAGGTTGACGTCGCGGGCATGGAACCTGAACGCGATTCGCCCGTCCGTGCCGTTCAGAACGCTTGCGCGCCGCCCGACGGTCCAATCGCCAGACAGACTCCAGTCGTTGAGCAGCAACGAGTCCGGTGCGGCATAGGTGCGCGGTTCGTCGAGCCGGGCGCCACCGGGAGACGCGAAGCTTTGGGTTTGGTCGTAGCCGAGATAGGTTTCCGGGGACTCGAGGTTCCTCCAGTCGGCCTGAGCCTCGTAGCCGTCTGGGGAGACGGCTACGAGTTTGTCGTCGACGTCGTCACTGCCACGTTCGCGCAGCAGCAGCTGGATGACCCGTTCGCACGCCTCGTATCCGCCTTCACCGAATTGGTGATGGCGAATGCGTCCCTGTGAGTCGGCGATGTAGACGGCAGGCCAGTAGTGGTTGTTGAACGCACGCCAGACTGCGTAGTCACTGTCGAGCGCGATCGGATACCCGAGCCTCATGTCGATCACAGCTGTCCGGACATTGCTCGGGTCGCGCTCGAACGGGAACTCCGGCGTGTGCACACCGACGACGACAAGGCCCCGGTCCTCGTACTTCTCAGCCCAGGCGCGAACGTATGCGAGCGTACGCAGCCAGTTGATACAGGTGTACGTCCAGAAGTCCACGAGCACGACGTTCCCCAGCAGGTGCTCCGCGCTGAGCGGCGTCGAGTTCAACCAGCCCGTGGCGCCCGCGAGCGGGGCCAGGCGACCTTCTACTGGCAGGTCGACCACGGGCCTGGTCGATGTCATGGTCAGGCTGCCGTGCCTGCGAGCTGGCGGCCAACCGCGGCCGCCGCGGTCAGGATCACGTCTGCGACGGCGTCAGGCTGCGAGATCATGACGACATGGGGGCCGTCAACCTCGGTGATCGTCGCGCCGGCGCGTTCCGCCTGGGAGCGGACCAGGTCCGTCCCGGCAGCTTTGTCGTGGGTGGCGACAACTGCCCAGGAAGGGCAGAGTCCTCCAAGCGGGTGGACCGCACGGCTCCGAAAATGCCAGCTCCGAGATGGGGCGCTGCGTCGCGGCCATGACGGCGGTCTGCGCGGCGGGGAGGTCGGCGGCGACAACCTCTCGAAACTTCGCCGGATCGACGACCAGCTCCCCGGCCGTCCCGGACCTGGCCCCGAGGGGATAGCGCAGCGTAACCAGAGCCGTTGACAGGATCGCGTCTTTGGAAGTGGCCGCAACGTCGCCGACGAGCTCACCCTCGTCGGTCGCAAAGGCAGCGACGAAGACGAGGCCGACGACATTACTCGCGGCTGTGGCGGCGGTCGAGATGACCGCACCGGCGTAGGAGTGGCCGACGGCGAGGACCGGTCCCTGGATCTGCTCGATGAACGACGCGATGTAGGCCGAGTCAGCCGAAATGCCGCGCAGCGGGTGCGCAGGCGCGGTCACCTTCTGTCCGGCGGCCTGCAGTCGTTCGATGACGCCGTTCCAGCTCGACGCGTCCGTGAACGCGCCGTGTACGAGCACCACGGTGAGCGGAGCAGAGTCAGAAGTGGTCGTTGTCATGAAGAGCTCCTTCGTGAGTTGGTGTCGACGTCGACTACGGCTTGGGCGAACGCTTGTGGAGCTTCCTGGGGTAGGTTGTGACCGATGCCGCCTTCGATCGTGCGGTGTGAGTAGTTGCCCGCGAACTTCCCGGCATAGGCGCTCGGCTCCAGATGTGGGGCGCCGTTCGCGTCGCCCTCGAGTGTGATGGCGGGCGCAGTGATGACCGGACCGGTGGCGAGGCGGTCCTCCAGCTCGGCGTATTGCGCCTCGCCTTCGGCCAGTCCCAGCCGCCAGCGATAGTTGTGGATGACGATATCCACGTGGTCGGGGTTGTCGAAGGCCGCTGCGCTGCGCTCGAAGGTCGCGTCGTCGAAGGTCCACTTTGGCGACGCGAGGCGCCAGATCAGTTTCGCGAAGTCGTGCCGGTACATGTCGTAACCGGCCCGCCCGCGCTCGGTCGCGAAGTAGTACTGGTACCACCACTGCAGCTCGGCCTCTGGCGGCAGCGGCAGCTTGCCGGCCGCCTGGTTGCCGATCAGATAGCCGCTGACCGAAACGAGGCCTCTGCAGCGCTCGGGCCACAGCGCCGCGATGATGTCGGCGCTGCGTGCTCCCCAGTCGAACCCGGCGACGATCGCCGCGTCGATGTCAAGGGCGTCCATCAACGCCACGGCGTCGACGGCCACAACCGACTGCTGACCGTTGCGGACGGCGTCTTCGGCGCGAAAGCGCGTCGTTCCGTGACCGCATAGGTACGGGACGATCACCCGATAGCCCTGCATAGCCAGCAACGGTGCCACGTCGACGAAGCTGTGAATGTCGTAAGGCCAGCCGTGCAGAAGCACGACAGCGGTGCCATCAGCAGGCCCCATCTCTACGTACCCGACGTTGAGCCGGCCGGCGTCGATCTGCTGCACCGGGCCAAACGACGTGCCGGTCTCGGTACTGCTCGTGGCTGTGTCTGTGGCGCTTGTCATTTCGCGTCCTCCCTGTCACGCAGCGAACGGAACGCTGCACGCATCTCTTCCGAGAAGAGTTGCGGCTGTTCCCACGCCGCAAAGTGGCCGCCTCGGTCGAGCTCGTTGAAGTAGATGAGGTTGTTGGGGTATGCGCGTTCCGCCCAGCTTCGGGGAGCCTGGTAGAGCTCGGCCGGGAACACGCTGATGGCGAAGGGGATCGTGATCTTCTTGGCGTCGAAGAAGTCGGCCTTGTTCTCCCAGTAGAAACGGGCTGCAGAGACCCCGGTATTGGTCAGCCAGTAGAGCGTGAGGTTGTCCAGGAGGTCGTCTCGCGTGAGGTCGCTCTGGTAGGTCCCCTGGAGGACCTTTTCCACGAGTCCGGGCTGGCCGGTGCCGTCGCCGTGGTCGAGGCAGAATGCGGCGAGGTCGATCGGCGAGTCCGCCAGTCCGTACAGCGTCTGGGGGCGGGTCGTCATGATCTGCGCGTACGCGACGTGCTTGGCGTAGAAGTTGCTCAGCTGCTGGTACGCGCGCAACTCATCGCCGGAAAGATCGGCCGGGGGCGGGTCGCTGCGCTCGAATCCCTTGACAAGGTCGGCTGGCGCGGTACCCGGCATGTTCGAATGAATGCCGAGCAGTTCTGGCGGTGCCTGGGCGCCCATCGTCTGTGTGACGGCCGCGCCCCAATCGCCGCCTTGGGCCACGAATCGGGCGTAGCCGAGGCGCTTCATCAGGACGAGCCAGGCGCGCGCGACACGGACCGGGTCCCACCCGGTGGCGGTCGGCTTCGCGGAGAAACCGTGACCTGGGAGCGATGGAATCACGAGATGGAATGCGTCCGCCGCGCTCGCCCCATGAGCGGTTGGGTTCGTCAGCGGTTCGATGATCTTCAGCTGCTCGATGATCGACCCCGGCCACCCGTGCGTCACGATCAGCGGTAGCGCGTCCTCGTGCTGCGAGCGAACGTGGAGGAAGTGGATGTCAAGCCCGTCAATCTCGGTTATGAAGTTCGGCAGAGCGTTCAACTGCGCCTCGCACCTGCGCCAGTCGTACCCTTCCGCCCAGTAGCGCGCGAGCTGCTGCATCAGCTCGAGCCGCACGCCCTGTGAGTCGTCGGTGACCGTCTCGCGCTCGGGCCACCGCGTCGCTTTCACCCGCCGGCGCAGGTCGGCCAGATCCTCGTCGGGGAAGCCGATCTCAAACGGCCGGATGTCCGTGTCCTCGGCGTCCGTGTGTGTTGGAACTTCCGTCGTAGCCATCTGCTCCTCCTCGCGTGTCGACGCGTCAGGGTCGCTGCTGCGGCATCTCGGTGAGGCGACACTGTCCCGTTTTCCCCAGCCGCTCGCGCCCGTGCGAAACCCTGGTCGATGCCCTGGCCGGCGGACTCCTGCGCCCGTGATCGCTTAATGCGTCGCGGCCGTGGGCGTGTCCCAGGCCGGCGGCGCGCAGTCGCTCGGCGTGCTCCGCAGAATCCGGCCGGTGGCCGACAAGAAAGGACGGCAGGGGGAGGGATGTCGAAGCGCCGTCTTGCCGGGAGTCTCGCGCAGATCACGCGAGACGCGAGCTGCGCCGACCGCTTTGTCGGCACAGAGCGGGGACGCGACCGGGCAGAGACTGGGGACGCGACCCAGGGTGTTCCCCGGGCGCGAGCGCAGCGCGTGCGGGGCAACATGCGAGTGGCACCGCCATCCCTATCGGAGGAACCATGGCCACCGCAGTCACAGCACCCCCCGCCCAACGCAAGTCTGAGCTTCTCGGGCAGACCGTCGTCATCGTCGGCGGCAGCTCCGGCGTGGGACTGGAAACCGCACGCCGCGCACGTGCCGAGGGCGCCAACGTGATCCTTACCGGTCGAAAGCCCGAAGCCTTGCGGCGTGCCGCGCTCGAGGTGGGCGCGCTGAGTACCGCGGCGTTCGACGCGAATGACCCGTCGGCGCTCGAGCGGTTCTTCGCGGGCCTTCCGAAGCCGATCGATCACGTGATGGTCACCGCGGGCAGACCGCACTACGGGCGTCTTCTGGGGATGAAGCCCGGCGAGCTGCGAGACGCCCTCGGGGACCGCATCCTGCTCGCCACCGATGTCGCCCGCAACGCCGCCGGCAAGGTGAGACCGGGAGGGACGCTGGTGTACATCAGCGCCACCGAAGGCTCTCACCCGAGCGCCGGAAGCGGAAGCGTGTCGACGGTTGCTGCCGCGCTCCCCGCGCTGGTCGCGAACCTGGCGCTTGAGGTCGCGCCGGTACGCGTCAACCTGATCGAAGCAGGTTTTATCGACACGCCGCTGTCGGCATCGCTGCTCGGCGACGACATCGAGAAGCGCCGCGATCAGCTACGCGCCACCCTCCCGATCGGCCGTGTCGTCGAACCGGCTGACGTCGCCGCGCTCGCCGTCCACGTCATGGTCAACACCGCGCTCACGGGGGCTACGTACACCATCGACGGCGGCCAGCAGTTGGTGGAGTGAGCGCGGTCGTGAGGATCGACTGACACACCAGGTCAACGACGTGCGGGCGTGCGGGCGCGTCAGGCAGCTCAGGCGTAGCCCCCTGTGAGCATGGGCGACGGCGGTATCCGCGTCGAGCCGTGTACGCCGGGGATGTCCAACACGAGCTGGTCGACGTAGCACCAGCTCCACGTCTCGCCCGGCTCGAGCGAACGGATGATCGGATGCCCGGTGGTGTGGGCGTGCGCGGTCGCGTGACGGTTGGGCGAGTCGTCGCAGCAGCCGACATGGCCGCACTCTAGGCATATGCGCAGGTGCAGCCAGACCCCGCCGGTCTCAAGGCATTCGACGCATCCGTCCACCGCCGCAGGCAATTCCGTGACGTGTACATGATCGAGATGGGTGCAGGCGGACATCTTTTCCTTTCGTGATGTGGCGGCGCGGAGCTCACCCAGGCACGCGTGCCATCCTGTTCGGCGGCCCCGGGTTCAGGCTAACAGCAGGCTTGCGTATTCGCGAGCAGTTCGCGCCCGTGGAGCCACTGGCCGCCGCCCGTGTCGACAAGGCGACGCGGAACCTTGCTGATGTGTGCGCAGGGCCTGGGAATTCTGGAATCCGATAGTAGAATCGCGCCGAGTGGCGGCTGCCGATGGTGACGTGGGAACCCCGAGCGCAGCCCCCGACGCGCGCGAGCGAGCAGTGCTGGATGCCGCGCTCGACTGCGTGATAAGCATCGACGATCGCGGCCGCGTGTCCTATTTCAATTCGTCGGCCGAGCGCACGTTCGGCTACAGCCGCGATGAGGCGATCGGTCGAGACCTCGCCGAACTGATCATGCCGCCCGCACTACGGGACGCCCACCGCCGCGGTTTGCGGCGACACCTCGCGACGGGGGAGTCGAGGATCCTCGATCGCAGGGTGGAGCTGAGCGCGATGCGCGCCGATGGAAGCCTGTTCCCAGCCGAGCTGACCGTCACTCGCGTCGAATCGCCGTCGGGACCCGGGTTCACCGCCTTCGTGCGGGACATCACCGATCGCCTCCAAGCCGCGCATGACCTCAGGGCGGCGCAGCGCCGGGTGATCGAAGCCGGCTACGCCGCGCGCGAGCAGATCACCAGGGACATTCACGACGGCGCCCAACAGCAGTTCGTCAACACGCTGATCAACCTTCAGCTCGCGCAGCAGAAGTGGTCGTCGGAGCGGGAGCGCGCGCGAGAGCTACTCGATGTCGCGTGCGCTGAGGCGGAGGCCGGGATCGAGAACCTGCGGCGGCTCGCAGCCGGGATTCACCCGGCAATCCTCACGGACCGAGGTCTCCCGGCTGCGCTCGATTCGCTGGCAGCCCGGATGCCGATCCCGGTGTCGCTGGATGTCGCCAACGTCGAGCTCTCGCCCGTGATCGCGGTGATCGCCTACTTCTTCTGCTCGGAGGCTCTCACAAACGTCATCAAGCACGCGGCGGCGAGCGAAGCCTGGGTAAGCGTGTCGGCCCGCGACGACGAACTGACGATCGAGGTCCGCGACGATGGCGTCGGCGGAGCGACACTGGATTCAGCGGGGACCGGACTGGTCGGTCTGGGAGACCGGGTTTCCGCGCTCGACGGCAGGCTCGAACTGACAAGCCCCGGCCGCGGCGCCGGCACGACACTGACCGCACGCATACCCCTGCCCGGCTGACACGACACGCTCTCAGCGCCTGCGGAGGAACTGGTCCATGTCGCAGTCCGCGAGACGTGTCTTGGGGACGAATCCGTTTGCCCCGCTCAGACGCAAGGTCTCCGGCAAGACGGCCTTGCGGTCGGTCGACGTAAGCAGGACCATCGGCGCGTGCGGGCGAGCGTGCAGTTGCTCGGCGAGTGAAACGCCATCGCCGTCCGGCAGTCTCACGTCAACGAGCACCGCGTCGGGATCAAGTTGATCGCACTTCGTCAGCGCGTCCGCGACGCTCGTGGCCTGCCCGAGCACCCGATACCCGCGCGCGGTAAGCACCTCTGCCGCCGCGCGTCCGAATCCCGGGTCATCGTCGACGATCAGGACGGAGGTCTGCATGCTTTACACGATGGCAACAAAGGACGCACCCCCACAGCATCGGCTCTCGGCGTCGCCTCGGCAATGGGGCTATCCCCAGCAATCAGTTCTTCAGGTACTCGAGCACGGCCAGCACACGCCGATGATCCTCAGGCGCCGACCGCAGGCCCAGTCTGTCGAAGATGTTCGTCACGTGGCGCTCGACGGCACCGACGGTCACCGTCAAGCGCTCGGCGATGGCGATGTTTGAGCGTCCCTCCGCGATCAGTGCGAGCACCTCACGCTCGCGCGGCGTCAGCTCGGTCAGCGGCCCCCGCACGCGTGGGCGCCCGACCATCGCCTGGACCACCTCGGGATCGAGCGCCGAGCCGCCGCGCGCGACGCGCAGGACGGCGTCCGTGAAGAACGACAGATCGCCAACCCGCTCCTTGAGCAGATAGCCCACGCCGGCGGCGCGTTCGCCGACAAGGTCGAGGGCGTAGCCGGCCTCGAGGTACTGCGAAAAGATGAGCACGCCGACCTCAGGCTGCTCCGCGCGTATCTGCAGCGCCGCGCGGAACCCGTCGTCGGCATTGCCCGGCGGCATCCGAATGTCGGTGATGACGACGTGCGGCCGGTGCGCCCGCGACTTACGGATCAGTTCGGTTGCATCGCCGGCCACGCCGGCGACGTCGAACCCACTCTCCGCGAGCACGCTGACAAGGCCCTGGCGTGTGATCGGTTGATCCTCGCCGACGACCACACGCAGCCCTCCGCCAGCGTTCATGGCCTTACGCTACGACACGCGTGCAGTACGCGTCGGCCGGCCCGCAAACCAGAGCGCCGCAGTGGGATCGCGCCATGCGCGGCGCGGAACAGCCGCTTGAGCTCGCTCGCCGCGGTGCCGGCCGTTCCCCGGCGCGGGTGGCACTCGGGTTGGCCCGCCTCGGGCACGGGGCAGCCGCACCAGGACGATGCAGGCTGCGGCATTGTCGCGAGCCCGGCACAAGAGAACACTCGCAGCATGGCACGGGGCGTTGAGGCAGACCCGGAGGGCACGCTAGCGGCGGGGTCACGAACGACGCTGCGCCGGGCCGGAGGCGCCACAGAGTCACAGATTCTCGCGGACACCGGTCGCCGATGCGGAGTGGCTCGATCGCGAGTCGGCGCGGGTGGCGTTGGAGCACAGCGGTGAGCACGCGAGGGCGCGGCCAGCGCGGCCAGACCGTGCGAGGACAACCGCCTCGGCGCGACTGCGCGGGTAGTCCACGGCCTGGGTGACCTCATAGAGGAGCGGAACATGACTGTCGGGAGTCTCGGCGTTGTTGATCACCACGATGTCCTGTTCGGCTCGGACGTTGAGTCCGCACCGGCGCCGTTTACGCCGCACGGGGGATTGCGGCCAAGTCCGCGGTGCACGGCCCAGCCCAAGCTGCGGGGCCGTCGCAACGAGTGCGAAGCGCTTGACGCCATCCTGGCGAACGTGCGGAGCGGCCAGAGTCAGATGTTGGTCGTGCGCGGCGACCCCGGAGTGGGCAAGACCGCGCTGCTTGACTACCTGGTGGAGCGTGCTCATGGCTGCCGCGTGGCGCGTGTCTCCGGCGTCGAGTCGGAGATGCGGCTCGCTTTCGCGGGCCTCCACCAGCTGTGCGCGCCGTTTCTGCATCGGCTCGGCGCGTTGCCCGGCCCACAGCGTGACGCGCTCGGAACGGCGTTTGGCATCCTCGATGCCGCCGCCCCCGATCGGTTCCTCGTCGGTCTGGCGGTTCTGAGCCTGCTGTCGTGGGTTGCCGAGGAGCGGCCGCTTATCTGCACCGTCGACGATGCCCACTTGCTCGATCGCGAGTCGACCCAGGCTCTGGCCTTCGCGATCCGCCGCCTCGCCGCCGAGCCGGTCGCGATCGTCTTTAGCGTGGGCACGGACGGCGACAGTCGTGATCTCGCCGACCTGCCCGAGCTCGTTGTCGGCGGCTTGACCGAGAGCGACGCGCGGGCGCTATTGCGATCCGTTGTGACCGGTCCGCTCGACGAGCGCGTGCTGGAGCGCATCGTCGCTGAAACGCGCGGCAACCCGCTGGCGCTGCTGGAGCTGTCGCGCGGCCGAACGCCCGAGGAGCTGGCCGGAGGCTTTGGGCTGATTGACCATCCGGGTCTCCCAGGCAGGCTGGAGGAGAGCTTCCGGCAGCGGCTCTCGTTGCTTCCGTCCGCGTCGCGGCTGCTACTGCTGACCGCCGCCGCCGAGCCGGTGTTGGATCCGCTCGCGATCTGGCGCGCGGCCGAGCTGCTGGAGATAGACGCCGACGCGGGCGACGCGGCGGCGGCAGCCGGGATCGCCGAGTTCGGCGGACAGGTGCAGTTCTGTCATCCGCTCGCGCGCTCAGCGGTTTACCGGGCCGCGTCGCCACGGGAGCGCCAGATTGTGCACCGCGCGTTGGCCGAGGTGGCCGACGCCGAGCTGGATCCCGAGCGGCGGGCGTGGCATCGTGCGCTCGCGACCCCAGGGCTCGACGAGGACGTCGCAGCCGAACTCGATCGTTCGGCGGGGCGGGCACGGGCCCGGGGCGGTATCGCGGCCGCGGCGGCATTCCAGAGAATGGCTGCCGAGCGCACGCCCGATGCGGTGCGTCGGGGCGAGCGCGCCCTCGCGGCTGCGCAGGCCAAGGCTCGGATCGGGGCAACCGATGTGGCGCTGCGAATGCTGACCATCGCCGATGCTGCGCCCCTCGATGAGCTTCAACGCGCGCGCGCCAAGCTGTTGCGCGCCCAGATCGCAGCCGACTCGGGTCAGGGTCGTGACGCGCCGCGACTGATGCTCGACGCCGCCAAGCGCCTCGAGGCGATGGATCTCGCGCTTGCTCGTGCGACCTACGGCGACGCGTTCTCGGCGGCACTTGCTGCCGGGCGTCTTGCGCGGCGCGCCGGCGGCATCGTCGACGTCGGGAGGGCTGCGCGCTTCGCATGGGCGACAGCGCCGTCCGCAGGTGCAGCCGATCTGCTGGTGGAGGGCCTGGCGATCATGACCACCGAGGGGCACGCAGCCGGTGCCCCGCTGCTGAAGACGGCGGTGAGCGCGTTCTGCGAGTGCGAGATGTCGACCGACGAAACGTCGCTCGTGCTCCCGCTGGTGTGCAGCGTGGCGCCGGAACTGTGGGATGACGAGAGCTGGCTGCGACTGTCCACCAGGCTGGTGGGGATCGCCCGTGAGGCGGGCGCCCTCGACGTGCTACCGGTTGCTCTGATGTCGGCGGCGGCGCTGCGAGTGTTGGCGGGTGACCTCTCTGTCGCGTGTTCGATGGCTTCCGAGGCGGAGGCAATCGCTCGGGTGGTCGGAAAGCCGATCGGGCGGTACGCGTCCCTTTCAATTGCGGCTTGGTGCGGACGTGAACGCGAGGTCACACACCTGATTGCGACCTCGATGGACGAGATGATCGATCGCGGCGAGGGGAGTTGGCTGAGTGCCTCCGAATGGGCCAGCGCCGTCCTCTACAACGGACTGGGTCGCTACAACGAGGCGCTCGTCGTCGCGGAACGGGCGTGCGAGCAGCATCGCGAGTTCGGCTGGGCGACCTGGTCGATGGCGGAGCTCGTCGAGGCGGCCGTGCGAGCCGGGAAGCCCGAGCGGGCCACGCCTACATTACGGCGCCTCTCGGAGCGCGCACGTGCCAGCGGGAGCGACTGGGCGCTGGGCATCGAAGCGCGCTCGCGCGCGCTCCTCAGCGACGGCGACGCCGCCGATCGCCTCTACGGCGAGGCGGTCGAGCGGCTCCGTCGAACCCGCATCCGCGCGGAACTTGCTCGAACCCATCTTCTCTATGGCGAGTGGCTGCGCCGCGAGCGTCGGCGGGTAGAGGCGCGCGGGCACCTCAGGACCGCCCACGAGATGCTGACTGCGATGGGCATTGACGGGTTCGCCGAGCGCGCCCGGCGTGAGCTGCTGGCGACCGGCGAGACGGTCCGCAAGCGCAGCGTCGAGACGCGCGACGAGCTCACCGCGCAGGAGGAGCAGATCGCAAGGCTGGCAAGCGAGGGTCGCTCCAACCCCGAGATCGGCGGCCAGCTGTTCCTCAGCCCGCGCACTGTCGAGTGGCACCTGCGGAAGGTCTTCGCCAAGCTCGGCATCAGCTCGCGTAAGGAGCTGCCAGGCACGCTGCCAAATGCGCAGCGCATGACGCTCGTCGCGTGACGGTGGCGGCCGGCGGGCGGGCCTGAAACCTGGCCCAAGCCGGCCGGCTCCCCGGCGCTCGGATTGCCGCCGGTCGAGTGCCCCGCCTGGGCGGTCACGCGGATCCGCCCGACCAGGGACCGACCAGGGCTTTCAACAGGCGCGACGGTTCTCCGCGCGCAGGAGAGTGGCCGGACACCAACACACGATTCACTCAATGAGCCTCGGCGCGATAACGGTGTCTTGATGCGCGCCGTTGACCGCCTTGGTGAGCGGCTGGGCGGCGTGTGAGTGCTCCTGTAAGACGCGCCGCGACGACAGAAAGTGAGGCATGGTGAGCGCGACTGATCCAAATCGAGCCGAGCCTGACGGCGCGTATGCAACATGGGCGGAGCGTGCGCTCCTCGATCGGCTCAACAGGTTGCAGGTGGTCCTTCCGGCGCTCGCCCACGACTTGGCGAGCGCTCGGCGCGAGGCGGCTCGCCTGCGGGTCGAGAACGTCCGACTCACGCGCTCGCTCGCTGAACTCGAGCATCGCCACGTGACTTTGGCGATGGGCCACTCGGTGAGCGCCGATGCGTAGCGCGCGCAAGCCCCGGGCCCGCGCGACCTTGCCGGGTAGGTCGGCGGTTGTCGACAGCTTCATGGATCGGTACATAACGTGGCGGGAGCATTCAGGTGAGCTGGATGCTGCCTACCGACGGTGGGGCAGCGCGGTCACCGCGGCAGATCGCAGCAGCGCATTCGCAGCGTTTTCTCGCGCCCTGGATGATGAGGAGATTGCGACGCGGCGCTTCGGCGAAATCGCGATCCACGCGGTCCGGGCGCTGTCGGCATAGCAGCAACGCGTTCCGCGGCTCCCGCTACACACAGCGAGCTCCGTCGTCCCCCGGGGGTGGCGACCAGGGAGTGCGACGGGCGCGATGAGTGCTGGGGGCGGCGACGCTGTCCCAGGTTGCACAGGTCTGTCTTGCAGCAACGAGCCGAGGAGGCGACAACATGGGCACACACTTTGGGTCCGGAGATCAGACGCTCGCGGTCGGCAATCGGGCCTTCGCTGACAGTGGCGTGCGCAGCGTTTTTGCGCAGGTTATGGGCCTGGTCGCGCTCACAGTCGGGTGTACGGCGTTGGGCGCCTACGTCGGGCGAAATCTCCCGGGCGGCGTTGGAATCGCGTTTTTCATTGGCGCGCTCGCCTGTGTCGTGGGCCTCAACCTCGCTGCGTCGCGCGGTCATGAGCAACTCGCGATCGGGTTGCTGTTCGGCCTCGGCGCGACGATTGGGCTGGCGGTCGCCCCGGTACTGGCGAGCTACGCGCAGGCACGACCGGGGGCGCTTTGGGACGCCGCCGGAACGACCGCCCTGTTTGTAGGCGCGCTGGGGACGCTTGGGTACGCGACGAAGCAGGACCTCTCATCGTGGACGCGCCTGCTGTTCTGGGCGCTCCTTGCGCTGATCGCGTTCGGGATCGTGGGAATCTTCGTCACGATCCCGAGCTACGACATCATTTACTCGGTGCTCGGGCTCGTGATCTTCGGCGGATTCACGGTGGTCGACTTCAACCGCCTGCGCCGCGCGGATGCCGCCAGTTCGGTTGCGATCGCGGCCGGGATCTTTCTCGACATCTTCAACGTCTTCCTGCTTCTACTTGAACTGTTTGGCGGCGGCCGCGAATAACCGCGGGTGGGGCGCTGAGGCGCGCATCACGCAAAGGACATGGATGATGGAGTTTCTCGTTG
The DNA here is from genome assembly GCA_963709225.1 of uncultured Solirubrobacterales bacterium. Classification (GTDB taxonomy): domain Bacteria; phylum Actinomycetota; class Thermoleophilia; order Solirubrobacterales; family Solirubrobacteraceae; genus Palsa-513. The sequence goes on along the minus strand of CAVPVM010000002.1, from coordinate 569,179 downwards.
AGTTCGATGTGACGGTCCCGGAAGGGACGCGCGAGGCCGAGGTGAGGGAGCGCGAACGGGCTGAGGCGGCAGCCGCCGCCGGGTTGGCGCGTCGAGGGCACCTCGTGCGGCTGTGGAAGATCAGCGCCGCATCCGGCCAGAGCCGCGCCGTCGGGATCTACCGGGCGCGCAGCCAGGAGGAACTGGACGGCCTGCTCGGCGCCCTGCCGCTGAGCAATTGGATGAAGGTCACCGTTACGCCCCTGGAGCCACACTCCAACGACCCGATCGCTGCGCCTGCGTCCGGTGCCGAGCTACCGAGACCCCAGATCACCGCCGTTTACCGGCTCGAGGCGACGCTCGGACAGCCGATCGAGATCGGCGAAACCGCCACGGGCCATCTGCGGATCGTGCCTCTGACCGCAGGACTGTTCAGCGGGCCCGAGATCGCCGGGACGCTGGTCGGCGTAGCAAGCGCCGACTGGCAGACCGTGCTGCCTGACGGGACGGTGCTCGGTGACATCCGGTACGTGCTGGAGACGGACTCCGGGGACGTCCTCTATGTTCAGTCGCACGGCATCCGCCACGGAAGCCCCGAGGTGCTCAGCCGCCTGTCCCGCGGGGATGACGTCGATGCGAGCGAATACACGTTTCGCACGTCGACGCGGATCGCAACGGCCTCAAGGGAGCTCGACTGGCTCAACAAGGGCGTCTTCATCAGCGTCGCGGGCCGGCAGCCGGGCGGCGTGATCTACGAGACCCACCTTGTCGGGTGAGAGGTTTCAGGCAGTGACCGACCCACCGAAGGTCGCAGTGGTCACGGGTTCTTCCAGGGGCATTGGGGCCGGCCTCACGTCCGCCTTTCGCAAAGCGGGATATGCAGTGATCGGAACGGCCCTGACGATCGAGGCCGCCGACGAGGCGGATTTCGTTACCGTCCCCGGTGACATCGCCGAGCCCGAGACGGCCGACCGCATCGTCGCCTGCGCGCTCGACCGGTTCGGCCGGATCGACACTCTCGTCAACAACGCGGGGATCTTCATCGGCAAGCCCTTCACCGAGTACACCGTTGAGGACTACGAAGCGATGATCGCGGTCAACCTGACCGGGTTCTTCCATATCACCCAGCGCGCGATCCGGGAGATGAAGAGGCGGGGCACAGGGCACGTCGTCAACGTCTCGACCAGCCTCGTCGATCACGCGAGAAGCGACTCGCCCTCGGCGCTCGCCTCACTGACCAAAGGCGGACTCGACGCCGTCACGCGGTCGCTCGCGATCGAGTACGCGGCGCACAATGTGCGGGTGAACGCGGTCTCGCTCGGCGTGATCGAAACGCCGATGCACCCGCCCGGGGAGTACGCCGGACTCGCCAGGGTCCACCCGCTCGGGCGCACAGGCACGGTCGCCGATGTTGTCGACGGCATCCTGTACCTGGAGCGGGCCACGTTCGTCACCGGCGAAACACTCCACATCGACGGCGGCCAAGCCGCCGGACATTGACCGCATCGCGGTCGACGGTCGCTGGTGGTCGGCCACGACGGGGAAGCAAGCCCGTGGCGTACTTTCTCAGGCGCTCCCGTGTGCAGGTGTTCAAAGTCGTTCTCGTCCGCCAACCAAAAGCCCAACGTGCGTTCGCGTCCGGAGCATCACCTGGAGGCAGGGGCCCCGGGTAGCGGACCGGGGGGTACACGGGCGCGACGCGGGCCCCGGGGCGGCAGCATCAAACCATTCCAACGACGGAGGTGCTCATGAGCACGGTCGATCAGGAGATGGTTCTCGGCCATTTCATCGTTTCCGATGACGTGGAGCGGTCTCGCCGCTTCTACACCGAGGTGCTTGGCGGCAGAACCGTCATCTCGGGCGAAGGGGATGACGGGGTGACGTACGTGGCGCTGGCCAACAGCTGGATCATCATCAACGTCGGAGGAGGTCCGACCGACGACAAGCCGACCGTCACGCTCGAGACTCCATCCGACCCGGATCGGGTGAGCAGCTTTCTCAACATCCGGGTCGCAGATATCCAGGCCGTGTACTCCGAGTGGAGCGCCCGGGGGGCCCACTTCCTGACGCCGCCCAAGCAGCACGCCGCAGAGATCCGGTGCTACATCCGCGATCCTGACGGCTACGTGATCGAGGTGGGCCAGACGACGCTCGCCAGAGGCTGGCGTCCCCCGTCTTGATGGCGACGCCTGTGAGACAGCGCCGCGCAGGCGGTGGGCAGTGATGGCGGGCGTGGCCGCCTCATCATCGTCGACATGAAGATCCCTGAGCGAAAGGACAACAATGCCGCTCGCCGCTTCCACCTACACCTTCGGAGATGGGCTGCTCACAGTCCTCGAGCTCGGCTTCCTCTTCCTCTGGATTTGGATCGCAATCGGCGTGGTATTTGACATCTTCCGCAGCCACGACCTCTCCAATTGGGCGAAGGCGCTATGGCTGCTTTTCATCTTCGTCTTCCCGCTGATCGGCGTGCTGGGCTACCTGATCGTGCGCGGGCACACGCTGCACGAGCACCAGGCGGAAGACCGCTCACAGTACGAAGCGTTCCGCCAGTTCACGCGCGCGCCAAAATCAGGTGGCACAGCGGATGACCTTGACAAGATCGCCGAGCTCCGGGACCGCGGAGTGCTGACAGATGAGGAGTTCGATCGCGCGAAGGCAAAGGTTCTCGCGTGACGCTTCCCGCGACAGCTCGGGCCGGCGCCGCTCGATGTCGGGGGGCGCCGATGACGAGTTGGCGCTGACACTGGCTGTTGCGCGCGCTCCGATTGGAGGCGTGCCGAGCGCGATTCGACGCTTGCTCAGTACGACTGCAGCAGTGCCTTTGCCTGCGCCAACGCGGCAGCCAGGCTGTGCGCGTTGACGACGACGGCGGCGCCGTCGGCGCGCGGTTCGATTCTCAAGACCAGCTCGCCGTCTTCGAGGCGGGTGAGGCCGAGCAGCTCGTCGCCGAGCCAGAACTCGGCGACGTCGTCAACGGCCTCTTCCGGGCTGATCACCCGGACGCTGACCTCATGCTCTGCGCGCATCGACCCGCTCCATCATCGGATGCCAGGGTAGCGCGTGGGGTCGAGAAGCGGCAGGTCCTCGCGGCGACCCCGACGCGCCGCGAGATCGGTGCATGTGTTGGGCCGAACGCCGGCTATTCGCCCTCAATTACGCGGATGATCGTCTTTCCGGGGGTGCGCCGGTCGGGGGCGAACGCGGCAGGCGCTTCGGCGAGCGGTCGTACTGCTCCGACGATCGGCTTGAGCCGTCCGTCCCTGAGCCGTTGCACGAGGTCCGCGAGCCGGGAGCGGTCGGGTTCGACGACGAAGAAGACGGCGCGCCCATCCTTTGGCTGAACGGTGGGTACCCTGGCGATTGTGACGAGCGTGCCGCCGGCGCGCACGAGCGCAGCCGAACGGTCGAGGATCTCACCGCCAATCACGTCGAACACCACGTCAACTTCGCCGGCGTCTTCCAGTTTGTCGGCCTGCAGGTCCAGGAAGGCGCTCACTCCCAAACCCAGGGCCGTATCGCGGTCCGCCGCTCGGCCGGTGCCGATCACCACAGCCCCCACCTCGCGCGCGAGCTGCACAGCGATCGAACCGACACCACCCGCGGCGCCGTGGATCAGGACCGTCTGGCCTGTCCTGAGGCGAGCGTGGTCGATCAGCCCCTGCCACGCTGTCAGCCCGGAGATCGGCACAGCCGCGGCCACGGTGTAATCGACGTCAGCTGGAAGCGGAGCGAGGTTGCGGGCCTCCACGGCGGCGTACTCGGCAAGCGAGCCGTCACGGGCCCAGTCGATCACCCCGAGTACCCGCTGGCCGACGCTCAGGCCCGTCGTTCCGTAACCCAATTCAGCGACAACACCGGAAAGCTCGTGACCGGGGACGCTCGGCGTCCGGTCGTGCCCCGCGCGGTCGACCCATGTTGTCGGCCAGTTCAGCTCGCCGGGCGTGAACCCCGCAGCGTGCACGCGCACGATGACGTCGTTCTGGCCGGCGCGGGGGTAGGGAATATCCGTCAGGGAAAGGCCACCGACGCCGGAATCGCGGTCCCGAACGGTCACTGCTTGCATGGCAGGTCCTTTCGCTGGAGAAGGATTGTCGTCTAAGTGTTCCGGGACGTCGATGCCGCAACGTGGATGGCGTCAACCGCGGCAGCTGAGCGTTGGCGGTCTCCTCGGAACGCCGCGGCGACCAGCGCAGCAGCCCGACCCCGGTCGACGGCGCCGAAAACGATCACTCGCGCTGCGCACGCGTCGGTCCCCGACGTCGCCGCCGCCCGATCACAGCGGCGGAACCAGGTGCCCGCCGAGATGCATCCCCTTCTCACCGCCCGCCGCGTGCTCCGTGAGCGGTTGTTCGTGCGCTCCGTAGACCCGGATATCGGCAAAACCGTGCGTCCCCTCTCGGATCACGAACGCGCGGGGGCGTGCGGTGATGCGCAGACGGTCGATCAACTCGTAGTCGGCTTCGACTTCAGCTATCCAGACGCCGTCCTGGTGCCATTGCGCGGTGATGTGATGGGCGCTCGATCGCACCGCGGCTAAATAGGTCGCAAGCAGAGCTCGCACCGCTTCCGAGCCCTCGGCGCGGCGTCCGTCGACGACCAGAAGCCGGCAGTCGGGCGAGACCATGGCCATCGCAGCGTCGAGATCGCGTCTGTCAATCGCTCCAAGCCAGTCGTCAACGGGCGACGCGCTCACAGTCGCCGATCCTACCCCGAACAGGGCGTCGAGGCGACCCCCGCGGCCTCGCTGTCGACTCTGCACCGGCCTCGGACGGAGCGGGCAGCCACGTCAGGTGATCGCGATCACGAGCTGGCTGGTGAGGACGTGCGTGCCGGCGCTGACGGCGCTGCGCTCGGTCCCGGACTCACGAATCACCGGGGCGGACTCGCCGGTGATGCCCGACTCCTCGACCATCGCGACTCCCTCGATCACGATGCCATCGGCGGGGATCATCCCGCCGGCTGACACGACCACGACGTCGCCCTTGACGAGCCGGGACGCCGGCTTGGTCGTGCCGTCGTGCAGCGTCGCCCACGCGTCCGCGGGCACGGCGCTGTCGGGACTCCCGGCGCCGGCTCCCCGGACGCCTCGAGCGGCGAACCTCGCTCGCAGTGCGCCCAATCCGTCTCGGGCCCGGCTTTGCTCTCGGCCCACCCCATAGCCTCCGTTTGGTCCTGGTTGGTGGTGGCGTTTCGCGTCAGCCTGAACGTCGGCGACGACGGAACCCCGGGGCCTCGTGCCCCGCGCTGCAGTTGCCGCGCCTACGCGGGGTCAAACGCTGCCGGGCGCCGCGACGATGCGCTCCGCCTCGACTGCAGCACGTCGGTGGCGATGCCCTTCGATCGCGAACATCAGCTGCTTGGCGAGTGCCGCGCCATCCATGCCCTTGCGCAGGTAGGCCTCGGCGCCGTGCAGCAGGAGCTCCACAACCGTCTCGTGCGTTTCGTCACCGGAGAGGATCACGATCGCCGTCTCGGGCGAGCAGCGCCGGATCTCGTCGGTGGCCCGGCGCGCACCGCCGCCCGGCATGTCCACATCGAGAACCGCGAGGTCCGGCCGCTTCGCTCGGACGACAGCGATCGCCTCGTCAGCGTTCGACGCCATGCCGGTGAAGTCGAAAGCGTGCTGGAGTTGGATGCCGAGCAGACAGCGCATGAACTCGTCGTCGTCGGCGAACACGATGGAGGGGCGGGCCTCGAAGGCGACCGCTGCTTGGGGGTTGGGATTGGCGCTCATCGTCTCTTGCCAAGGCATCGGTCGCCGGTGGCGCCGGGACTACCCTCAATGCGGTAGTCCGTGGCGTCGAGACGGGCTCGGGACGGCGACGAATACTGCTCCCGGCTGTGACGGGGACATCGGCGTACCGTTGCCCTCCCCAGCGCGGCCAGGCCATACGGGCCCGGCCGGCTCCGCGATCAGCTCCTGCCGGCTGCCTGAGCGGCGGCCACGCGCGCGACCGGCACGCGGAACGGCGAGCAGGAGACGTAGTCGAGTCCGGCCTGCGCGAAGAACTCGATCGAGTCGGGGTCGCCGCCGTGCTCGCCACAGACCCCGATGTGGAGATCGGGGTTGGCCGAGCGGCCCTTCGCGACGGCCATCCGCACGAATGCGCCGACGCCCTCGCGGTCGATCGTCTCGAACGGGGAGCAGGGGACGATGTGCTCGTTGACGTAGCGCACGATGATCGTGCGTTCGATGTCGTCGCGCGAGAAGCCGAGCGCGGTCTGGGTGAGGTCGTTGGTGCCGAAGGAGAAGAAGTCGGCGTGCTCGGCCAGGTGGTCGGCGACGACGCAGGCCCGCGGCAGCTCGATCATCGTGCCGACGCTGTAGTCGGCGCCCTCGTGCATGCCCTCCTGCTCAGCGATCCGGACGACCAGTTCGCGCATCAGGGTGAGCTCGCCCTCGTAGTTGACCAGCGGGATCATCACCTCGGTGTGAGGCGCCCGCCCGCTGCGCTCGCGCACGGCGCGAGCCGCGCGCATGATCGCCGCGACCTGCATCTCGTAGACCTCTGGGTAGAGGATTCCGAGCCGGCATCCGCGCGTGCCGAGCATCGGGTTGGTCTCCGCCAGCTCCTGCACGCGCTTCAGCGTGCGCTCGAGCTCGGGGACGGCGGCGGGGTCGTTCTCATGCGCCTCGCGGAGATCGTCGAGCAGGTCGATCTGGCTCGGCAGAAACTCGTGCAGCGGCGGATCGAGCAGCCGGATCGTTACCGGCAGGCCCTCCATCGCATCGAACAGGCCCTCGAAGTCGGCCTGTTGGAGCGGAAGCAGCGCAGCCAGCGCAGCCCGTCGGTCGGCCTCCGCCGAGGCCATGATCATCGCGCGCATCTTCGGCTGGCGGTCGGCCGCCATGAACATGTGCTCGGTGCGGCACAGGCCGATTCCCTCGGCGCCGAACGCGCGAGCGCGCCGGGCGTCCTCGGGCACGTCCGCATTGGCTCGCACGCCGAGCGTGCGGAGCTCGTCGGCCCAGCCCAGCACGGTCTGGAAGTTGGGGTCCATCTCCGGCTCCACCAGCGCGACGTCGTCGATCGTGATGTCGCCCGTGGAGCCGTTGATCGCGATCAGATCGCCCTCGTGCAGGACCACGTCGCCAACGGTGACGGTGCCCGCTGCGAGGTCGATGTCGAGCGCGCTCGCCCCGCACACGCACGGACGGCCCATCCCGCGGGCGACGAGCGCCGCGTGCGAAGCCTTGCCGCCCTCGCTCGTGAGAATGCCCTGCGCCGCGAAGAAGCCGGCGACGTCCTCGGCCTCGGTGAACGGGCGCACCAGCACGACGTGGTGGCCCGCCTCGCCGGCCGCGACGGCCGCGGGCGCGTTGAACACGATCGTGCCCTTGGCGGCGCCGGGGGAGGCGGCGACGCCGCGCGTCAGCACCTTGTAGTGCGTCTTCGGATCGAAGGTTGGGTGCAGCAGCGCGTCGAGCGAGGAGGCGTCGATCGTCGCGATCGCCTGTGCCTTGGTCAGCAGTTCCTCGGCGACGGCGTCCACGGCGAAGCGAACGGCGGCCTGCGCCGGGCGCTTGGCGTTGCGCGTCTGAAGCATGTACAGACGCCCCTCCTCGATCGTGAACTCGGTGTCCTGGATGTCGCCGTAGTGACCCTCGAGCTTGCGCAGGATGCTCGTCAGCTGGGCGTAGGCCTCAGGCATCACGTCGCGCAGCTCAGCCAGCTCCTGCGCGTTTCGCACGCCGGAGACGACGTCCTCGCCCTGGGCGTTGATCAGGAAGTCGCCGGACGGCTCGGGTCCGCCGGTCACCTCGTCGCGGCTGAACGCCACGCCGGAGCCCGAGTCCTCACCCTTGTTGCCGAACACCATCTGCTGCACGTTGACCGCCGTTCCCCAGTCGTCGGGGATGTGGTTGATCCGCCGGTAGGAAACGGCGCGCGCGCCGCTCCAGGAGTCGAACACGGCGAGGATCGCCTGTTCGAGCTGGACGGCGGGATCCTGTGGGAAGGGCTCGCCGGTCTGGCGCTCAAAGTCGCGCTTGAAGATCTCGGTCAGCTCGCGCAGCGCGTCGACATCGAGCTCGGTGTCCAAGTGCACGCCGTGGCGCGCCTTGACTTCGGCGATCTCGTCCTCGATGTGCTCGCCCGAGACGCCGTGCACGACGTTGGAGAACATCTGCACGAAGCGCCGGTAGCAGTCCCAGGCGAAGCGGTCGTTACCGGTGGCCCGCGCCAGCCCCTCAACGGAGCGGTCGTTGAGCCCGAGGTTCAGGACGGTGTCCATCATGCCCGGCATCGACTCGCGCGAGCCCGAGCGCACCGACAGCAGCAGCGGATCGTCGGCGTCGCCGAAGCGGCGCCCGACATATCCCTGGAGGCGCTCCAACGCGGCATCAACCTGGGGCGCGAGCTCGGGCGGCTCCTCGCCGGTGCTCATGTGGATCACGCACGCCTCGCTCGTGATCACGAAGCCGGCGGGGACGAGGTCCGCTCCCAGCAGCCGCGTCATCTCGCAGATGTTCGCGCCCTTGCCGCCGAGCAGGTCACGCATGTCGCGCGAGCCCTCGGCAAAGTCGAATACGTACTTGGGCGCCGAATCGGTCGGCGCGAGGTCGGTCGCTGTCTGGGTCTCGGACCCGGTCGGGATCGCGGTGCTGCTCACGTCACGGAGGCTCGCATCAGGCGGGCGGCGCGCCATCGGTATATCTCCGCACGGTTGGTCGTGGCGTAGTACGCGCGCGTCCCAGCGCGCTCTGGCGAGCCCGACAGGCGGCTCGGCGTCTGGTTTAGGCGCGCCCCTGCGATCGCTCACCTTTCTACGCGCGCGCGCCGATAACACGCGTGACGCTCTGCCCCCTGGGGGTCAACTGGTGGACCAATCGAAACCCCAACCGCAGGTGAATCTCGCCCTCTCGCAGGAGTTCGAGCTGGCCTGCATGCGCAACCTGCTGGCGAGCTCCGAGGAGCGCGTCTTCTTCAAGGACCGCGAGAGCCGCTTCCTCGCCGTCAGCGCGGGCTGGCTGTCGGGCGTCGCGCCCGGCCTGACGCTCGATCAGGTGATCGGCCGGACTGACTTCGACATCTTCAGCCGCCCGCACGCCGCCGCAGCGTTCGAGGACGAGCGGCGGATCATCGCGACGGGCAAGCCCGTCGTCGCCAAGGTCGAGCGGGAGACCTTCCGCGACCGCCCGGACGCGTGGGTCTCGACGACCAAGCTGCCACTGCGCAACGAGCGCGGCGAGATCATCGGCACCTGGGGCATCGCCCGCGACGTCACCGCGCAGATCGACGCCGAGCAGGCGCTCGTCCAGCAGGCGCTGCACGACGCGGTCACGGGCCTGCCCAACCGCGTGGCGCTGATGGACCGCCTCCAGCAGTCGCTCGTCGCGCTGGAACGCCGTCCCGGGCGTGTCGGCCTGATGTTCGTGGACCTCGACGACTTCAAGGACGTCAACGACGCCTTCGGCCACGCCGCGGGGGACCGCGTGCTGGTCGAAGTGGCGCGGCGCCTGAGCGACGTCGCCCGGCGCACCGATACGGTCGCCCGCCTGGGTGGCGACGAGTTCGTGCTGCTGCTCTCCTACCTGCACGAGGACGCCGACGTGCGCCTGATCTGCGATCGGATCGCCAACGCAATGCGCGCGCCGCTGCAGCTCGACGGCCGCGACCTTCGTGTGACCGGGAGCATCGGCGTTGTCGTTACCGACGACCCGCTGCTTGATCCGGGCGAGCTTCTGCGCCGCGCCGATGTCGCGATGTACGGCGCCAAGCGGGCCGGCCGCGACGGCTTCGAGGTCTTCGACGCGGACGCGCATCCGCACTCCTCCTCGCGTGCCGGCCTCGCCGTCGAGCTGGCCGGCGCGATCGAGCGCGCCGAGCTGTTCGTGCTCTACCAACCGCTGTTCCGCCTGGAGGACGGCGCTCTGACCGGCGCCGAGGCGCTGGTTCGTTGGCTGCATCCCCAGCGCGGCGTCATTCCGCCCGCCGACTTCATCCCGCTGGCCGAGGAGCGCGGCCTGATCGCCTCGATCGACACCTTCGTGCTCGACGAAGCCTGCCGGCAGCTGGCCGCATGGGCTGCCGCCGGAGAGGTCGCCGGCGACTTCGTCATCTCGGTCAACGTCTCGGGACGCCAGCTGCGTGACCGCGGCCTCGTCGATCGCGTGGCGGCGGCACTCGAGCGCAATGCGATCGCGCCGTCGCGCCTGTGCCTGGAGATCACCGAGACCGCGCTGATCGGCGAGCTCGACGACGCGAACCGCGTGCTCGAGTCGCTCTCGAACCTGGGGGTGCGGCTCGCGCTCGACGACTTCGGCACCGGCTACTCGACGCTCGCACACCTCCAGCGACTGCGTGCCGACATCCTCAAGATCGACCGCAGCTTCATCGCCCGCCTCGGCAGCGGCTCGCGCGACCGCAAGATCATCGCCGCGGTTACGGCCATGGCCCATGCGCTCGGGATGACGGTCGTCGGCGAAGGCATCGAGACCGACGGTCAGCTCGAGGGGCTCGTCGCGATGGAGTGCGACGAGGGGCAGGGCTTCGCGTTCGCGCCGCCTCTGAAGGCCACCGAGATCGCCTCGTTGGGGGGCGCCACGCTCGGCGGGGACCCACTCGGCGCCGGCTCCAGCGCCGAGCGTCGCCGCACCGCTTCGCGCTGAGGGCCGAAATCGCCCGCCGCACGGCTTCGCGCTGAGGGCCGAAATCGCACCGCCGCACCGCCGCGCGCTGAGGGCCGAAATCGCACCGCCGCACCGCCGCGCCGCGCGCGCCGGCGCGCCCCGCCGGCGCCCTCAGGCGGGCAGCTGCGCAGCCAGCGTTCGCACCCGTGCGATCAGCTGTTCGGGCGTGAACGGCTTCACCAGCAGGTTGACCTTGGACTGCTCCACGCCGCGGGTGAGCAGCCGGCTGTCGTTGTAGCCCGACATGAAGAGAACCTCGAGCCCGGGTCGCAGCGTGAGCATCCGCCCAGCCAGTTCGGGGCCGGACAGGCCGGGGAGCACGACGTCGGTCAGCAGCAGGTCGATTCTCCCGTCGTGACGTTCGCCGATCGCGATCGCGTCAAGGCCGTTGCCCGCGGCGAGCACGACGTAGCCCTGCTCCTCGAGCACGGTGGCGATCAGCGTCTGCAGCGCCGGCTCGTCCTCGACGAGCAGCAGCGTGCCGGGCGTCGCGCCTTCGCTCTCGCTCCCGGAGAGCCCCGACAGTGCGTCGCCGGTGCGGTCGCGCCAGCGGCGGCCGCCGCCGCCGCGCTGCGAGCGCTCCATCGCGACCGTGGTCGCGGCCCAGTCCGCGATCACGACCGCGACCTCCTCGTCGGCCTCGTCGAAGCCGCCGCGCTTATCGGCGAGATACAGGCTGCCCCAGATCTCGCCACGGACGCGGACCGGGACCCCCAGGAAGGTTCGCATCACCGGATGGCCGGGCGGGAAGCCGTAGCTCGCCTCGTGGCCGCTCAGCTGATCGATCCGAAGCGGGCGCGGATCGACGACCAGCATGCCGAGGACCCCACGACCTCGCGGCAGGTCGCCGATCGCGCGGTGCGTCGCATCATCCACGCCCGCTGTGCGCAGCCGCTCGAGCCCGTTGCGCTGCTCGTTCAGCACGCCGAGCGCCGCGTAGCGCGCGCCGGTGAGCTCGCGCGCGGCCTCGAGAATCCGGGCGTAGATCGACTCCGGCTCCGGATCGGAGAGAACCTCGCGCGCGATCTCCAGCAGGCGCCGCGGGTGCCCAGGGCCGGCTGCGTAGAACGGCGCCATCAGCGGAGCCGTCCCTTCCCCTCGTGGTCCGGCCGAGCGCTTCCCCTACGGCTCAGCGCAACGGCGGCAACGCGGATCATGTGGGGTTCGCCCCCTTCCGCGAGGGCGCGGCTTCCCGCGCCCTCGTCCGACCACGCCAGCGCTGTCCTTCCCCGACTTCGCCGGCGCCTTCGCCCAGATCCCCCGAAGGGTTCGTGCCGAATCAGACTAGCACTAGCGCAAAATGCGATCAATAATGCGAAGGGGTGGTCGGGTTACCCCGGCTCGCCTACCCTAACGGGCGGCAGGCGCCTCAACGGGTCGTGGGCTTCCCACGACCCGTGTGCACATGACGCAAACCGCGCTACCTCACGACTTCGCCTCGATCAGGTCGTGGACTCGGCCGACCAGCTCGGCTGGCGTGAAGGGCTTGATGAGCAGGTTCACGTTCGCCTGCTTGACGCCCCGGCTGACCAGACGGCTGTCGTTGTAGCCGGACAGAAAGAGCACCTCGAGCCCGGGCCGCAGTCCGCGCAGGCGCTGTGCGAGCTCTGGACCGGACAGGCCGGGCATCACGATGTCGGTCAGCAGCAGGTCGATCTGCCCGCGGTGTCGCTCCGCGAGCTCTATCGCATCGAGTCCGTTGCTCGCCTGCAGCACCTCGTAGCCCCCGTCCTCGAGCACCGACACGATGAGCGCTCGCAGCGAGGGATCGTCCTCGACCAGCAGCAGCAGCGAGCGGTCCGCGGCATGTTCCGAGGGCGCCACGCCGGCCAGCGCGGGCGCCACCGCTGCCGCCGGCAGCATGATCTGGAAGGTCGTGCCGACGCCAATCGCCGTGTCGAGATCGATCCAGCCGCCTGCCTGATCGACGATCCCGTAGACCGTCGCGAGCCCCATTCCGGTGCCCTTGTCGGCCTTGGTGGTGAAGAACGGCTCGAAGATCCGCTCCCGCACCTCGGGCGGGATGCCCGCTCCCGTGTCGGCGATGATGATCCGAACCTCGTCTCCGGCGGGCGCGCCATATCGTGCGGCCTCGGGCGCGGACAGGGGGCGCGTCTGGGTTGTGACCGTCAGCGTGCCGCCGCTGCCCATCGCGTCGGACGCGTTGATGATCAGGTTCATCAGGACCTGCTCGAGCTCCGTGCGGTCCATCAACACCGGCGGCAGGTGTTCGGCGAGATCGAAGCGGAACACGATGTCGGCGTCGATGACCCGCCGCAGCATCGTCTCGAGCGAGCGGATCGCGTCGTTGGCGTCGATCAGCTCCTGCTTGCCCTGCCCACGGCGCGCGAAGGCCAGCAGCTGCCTGGTCAGCTCGGCCGCCCGGTCGTTGGCGGCGATGATCTGGTCGAGGTCGCCATGGACCGCGCTCATGTCCTCGCGCCCCCGCAGCCGGTGGGCATAGCCGGAGGCGATCGTCAAGAGGTTGTTGAAGTCGTGGGCGATGCCGCCGGCGAGCTGGCCGACCGCCTCCATCTTCTGGGCCTGTGAGAGGCGCACCTCGAGCTCGCGCCGCTCCGTGACGTCCACGATCACGCCGCTCAGGCGGTCTATCTCACCGTTCTCGTCGCGCATGACGGAGACGATGTCGCGCACATCGTGGATCCCGCCGTCGGCGTCGATCAGGCGATACTCGAGTTCGAAGCTATCCTGCTCTTGGGCGGCCGCGGCGAAGGTGAGGGCGGTGATGCGGTCCTCGGCGTGGATGATCGAGAGCCAGAAGCCGGGTTGGAGCCACTGGGCGGGCGGATACCCGAGGAACGCCTCCGTGCGTCCGCCGAGGTAGGTCAGGGACTCCCGATCGGGCGCGGTCCCCTTCCAGACGATCGCCTCGAGTCCCGACACGATCTCCTCGACGGCCTGCGAGCGCTCGTAGCGGACGCGCTCCTCCTGGATCATGCGCTGCTCGGTCGCGTCGCGGATGATCGAGACCGTCAGCGCCTGCCCGCCGGTAGTCAGCGGCGCGAGGCTGATCTCGACCGGAAACTCCGAACCGTCCCGGCGACGGCCCCGAAGCTGCATCCCGAGTCCCATCGGGCGCCGGCTGGGCGCGGCGGTGTAGGTCGTACGGTCCTTGACGTGTCGCGCCGCGTAACGCGCGGGCACGAGCGTCTCAATGGCCTCGCCCGTCAGGGCGCCGCGCCCATAGCCGAAGAGCTGCTCGAGCGCCTCGTTGGCGAACACCATCCGCCCGTCGGCGGCAACGAGCACGATGCCGTCAGGCGCCGCATCGAGCAACTCAACGAGCGCGGCCTCCATCAGGGGCTCTGCGCTCATGATCTTGGTCACGCTAGACCTCTTGACCGGATTGTCAAGGCGCTCGGCCGCCCGCGTGACACGGTGGCGAAGGATTTTGAGGCGGCGCCTTCCGGCGCCGATCGCGCTACGGCCCCGCCCTGGCGACAGCATCGATCGCCCCGGCGTCCCCGATGCCGCTCCGGCGAGGGGGGAGGACCGCGTTTTTCGCGCTACCGCGTTTCGGGGAGCCTCCTGCCCGCGGCGGAGGCCGATGGACTTGGCAATCGGTCCTCAGCCGTGGCGGGCGTCGAAATCGAGCGCCTCCCGCGTCAGGACTGGGGCAAGCCGCCCGGTAGAGCGGAAGGCGAAGCGGCCAACGATCGCTCGAGGCCATCGACGGCGCTGAGGCGCCGAGTGCTCCACCATGTGATGATTCTTGCAACCCCCCGGACCAAGGACGCGTCGGCGCCACATGACTGACCTGCCGGCTGGCAACACGGATCACGACAGCCTGCTCGAGCTTCTGCCGGACGCGATCGTCGGCTGGGATGCCGACCGGCACATCATCGCCTGGAACCGCGCGGCGACCGCCCTTTACGGATACACGCGCAAGGAGGCGCTCGGTCGCCGGCCCGCCGAGCTCTTCTCGACGCACTTCCCGATGCCGCTGCTCGAGATCATCGAGACGCTCGCCGACACGGGGCAGTGGCAAGGCGTCCTCGTCCAACACCACAGGGACGGGCATGAGCTCACGATCGAAAGCCGCTGGGCCGCCCGGCGCGACGAGCACGGCCGCGTCCTCGACGCGTTCTCGATCGACCGCGACATCGCCGCACGGCTTGAGGGTGACGAGGTCCCGGAGTCCAGCCTCGCATCCGATGAGCGCTTGCGACAGCACGGCCGTCTCTACAACGCGCAGCGGCTCGAGAGCGTTGGCCAGCTGGCCGCCGGCATCTCCCACGACTTCAACAACATCCTCGCGATCGTGATCAACTACGCGGCGCTGATCGCGGGGGATCTCGAGGTCGCGCAGCGCACCTACCCCGACGAGCGCTGGGCTTCAATGGCCGAGGACCTTGCGGAGATCCGGACCGCGGCCGAGCGGGCCGCGCGGCTGACCCATCAGCTACTCGCCTTCTCGCGGCAGAGCATCGCCACGCCGGTGCCGATGGACCTCGGGGCGGCGGTCGGCGACATCGCCGAGCTGCTGCGCCGTACGCTCGGTGAGCAGATCGAGTTGGTGGTGGCGCTCGAAGAGGATCTTCACATGATCCACGCCGACCCCTCACAGGTGGAGCACGCGCTCGTCAACCTGGCGGTCAACAGCCGTGACGCGATGCCCGACGGCGGAATCCTGCGAATCGAGACAGCCAACATCGACATCGACGCCGACTACGCTGCCGTACGACCCGAACTGCTACCCGGGCCGCATGTCCGCCTGCGTGTCTCGGACACCGGCGGCGGGATGTCCAGGGATGTCGTGGCGCGCGTGTTCGAGCCATTCTTCACGACCAAGCCGGTCGGAGAGGGCACCGGGCTCGGCCTCGCCGTCGTGTTCGGGATGGTCAGACAGGCGCACGGCCGCGCGCAGTTCTACTCCGAACCGGGCGTCGGCACGACGTTCACGGCGCTGTTCCCAGTGGTTCAGGAGGAGGTGCGGTCCGGGCCGCCGGCGCCGGTCGAAGCCTCCGCCCAGGGGGTTGAGACGATCCTGCTCGTGGAGGACGAGGAGCCGCTGCTGGAGGCGACGCGGCGGCTGCTGACGCGCGCCGGCTACCACGTTCTCCCGGCGCCAAGCGGTGCGGCCGCGCTCAAGCTGGCGAGCGCGCACGAGGGCGACATCGAGCTGCTGCTCACCGACGTGGTCATGCCGGGCATGAGGGGCAATCAGCTCGCCGTCGAGCTGCGCGCGCAGAGGCCCGAGGTCCAGGTCCTCTTCATGTCCGGCTTTGCCGGGCCGATGGTGGAAAGCGGGATGGCGATCAGCGCCGCGGACCTCATCGACAAGCCGTTCACCGCGCACGAGCTGCTCGCGCGAATCGCGGCCGCTCGGGGCCGGGGGTAGGCGCCGTGGGCGGTCTGCTGATCGTCGACGATGATGCCGCGCTGCGCTCGTGGGCGCGGCGCGTGCTCACCGCGCAGGGTTACGAGTGCACGCTCGCACCCGACGCCGACGCGGCGCGCGAGGCGCTGGCCGCCGACAACTTCGAGATCGCGCTGCTCGACGTCAACCTGCCGGGCGAGTCGGGCATGGAGCTGCTCGCCGACCTGCGCATCGAGCATCCGACGATGGCCGTGATGATGGTCACGGGCGAGGACGACCTCGGTCTCGCCACCAGCGCGATCGAGCTGGGCGCCTATGGTTACCTCGTCAAGCCGGTCCGCGCCGGCGAGCTGCTGATCAACGTCACCAACGCGCTGCACCGACGCCGCCGAGAAACCCAGTTGCGACGTCGCTTCGAGCGGCTGGAGGGAAGCGGCGATGAGGTGGCGGGCGCGCTGCGACGTGCGATCGACTCGAGCGGGCTCTCGCCCGATGTCGAGAATGCCTTTCAGAGCGATGGCATCCGCCGGCTCGTCAGGCTCGCCGAGTTCCGCGACGAGGAGACCGGACAGCACATGCTCAGGATGGGCCGCTACTGCGAGTTGCTCGCGCTCCAGCTCGGGTTGTCCGAAGAGCACTGCGAGCGGATGCGGATCGCGAGCGAACTGCACGACGTCGGCAAGGTTGCGATCCCCGATCGCATCCTGCTGAAGCCGGGCAAGCTGACCGTTGCGGAATTCGATGTGATGAAAACGCACGCCGAGATGGGCCACCGCCTTCTGGCGGACTCCGACACGGAGCTGCTGCGACTCGCGGCGACGATCGCGCTGACCCACCACGAGCGCTGGGACGGCGGGGGATACCCTCACGGCATCGCCGCCGAGGAGATCCCGCTCGAGGGGAGGATCGCGGCGGTGGCCGATGTCTTCGACGCGCTGACCAGCGACCGCATCTACCGCCCGGCCTTCCCGGTCGGCCTTGCCGTCGACATGATGGAGGCCGAACGCGGACGCCAGTTCGAGCCCGAGGTGCTCGACGCGATGCGGGCGACGTTCGACCACATCGACGCGGTTCGCCGCACGCACGGCGAGTGAGGCTCGACGCCCGGCTGGGCGGCCTGCCCCGCAGCCTGAGATTCGACGCCCAGCTCAGCGGCCGGCGCGCCCGCCGACGACAAGCGCCACGGCCTGCACGCGGGTGTGCGCTCCGAGCTTGGTCGTGGCGTTGCGCACGTGCGTGCGCACGGTCTCCGGCGAGAGGAAGAGGTGCTTGGCGATCGCCTGGCCGTTGAGGCCGTCCGCGAGCAGATCGAGGATCTGCATCTCGCGCGGGCTAAGCACCGACAGCCGCGCGGTGCTCGCATTCTCGGCCAGCGCGACGGCGAGATTCGGGTCGACGTAATGGCCGCCGTGGGCGACGATCCTCAGCGCGGCGATCAGGTGCGCCGCCGGCGAGGACTTCAGCACGAAGCCGCGCGCCCCGATTCGGGCCGCGTCGGCGAGGCCCTCGGCGTAGCCGGTGTAGAGGACGATCGCAGCCTGCGGATCGCTGCGCAGCCGTTCCTCCACGAGTCCGAGCGCATTGTCGGCGCCCAGGTGGATGTCGACCAGGGCGACGTCGTGGCGGCGGCGTGCGAGCAGCGCGCGCGCCTCCTCGAGCGCGCCGGCGACGCCGGCGACGCGCAGCCCCTCCTGGCGCAGCAGAAGCTCGAGGCCCTTTCGCATCCCGAGGTGATCGTCGATCACGATCACCTCGATCTCATCGTGCGCGACGGTGTCGGACGCGGCAATCGTCCTCATATCGGGACTCTCCCTCTTATCGGCGTAGGGGAAGGATCGCATCATCGCGGCCGTCCTGGCAAGAGAACGGCGACCGGCGGTCGCGCACCACTCGCGCGGGAGCCCATCGAAGCAACCTCGCCGGGGCGCGCCTCGCCCGCCGCGCTGAACATGGCGGACCTGAGCCGCGCCGCGGCGGCGCCGCGCACGGCGATCGGTTTGCGCAGCGGCTCGTGGTCGAGTCGCATGAAGGCGTCGGTCAGATGGGCGTCGAACTGGCGGCCGCGCTGGGAGGCGATCTCGCTGACGGCCGCGGCGACGCTCCAGGCGTCCGCATAGGGCCGCGGGAAGACCAGCGCGTCGAACACGTCGGCGATCGCGACGATCCGCGCGGCGAACGGAATCGAGACGCCGGACAGGCCGTCCGGATAGCCGCTGCCGTCCCATCGCTCGTGGTGGCGGAGCGCGATCGCCCGCGCCATGCGTATTTCGGGGACGTCGCTGTCGGAAAGGATCGCGGCTCCGATCTCGGTGTGCGTGCGCATGACCTGCGCCTCAATCCGCGTCAGCGGGCCGCGCTTGAGCAGGATCTGGTCCGGGATCCCGATCTTGCCGATGTCGTGCAGCGGTGCGGCGGCGGCCAGGATCTGCACGGTGTCGGCCTCGAGGCCGTAGACGGCGGCGATCGCCGCCGCCGTGCGTCCGACGCGTGCGGTGTGCTCGCCGGTGTCGTCGTCGCGGAGCTCGGCGGCGGCGCCGAGGTGAGACAGCACCTCGCAGTGGGCGCGCGCCAGCGCGCCGTCACGCTCGCGGGTCGAGCGGGCGAGTGCCGCTCTGCTCGCGGTAAGCTCGGCCTCGAGCCTGCCGGCTGTCAGTGCATTGCGGATGCGCAGGCTGACGTCGCGGGCGTCGATCGGCAGCCCAATGAAGTCGCGAACCCCGCCGGCGAGCGCGCGCATCCGCTGCGGGTCGGGCTCGCCCGCCGAGCTGACGACGATGACGCCTGGGCGGCTGGCGCGGATCTCGGGCGCCAGCTGCTCGATCAGCTCGAACCCGTCACATTCGCCGAGCCGCGGCTCGAGCAGCAGCAGGTCCGCGCGCATCTCCCGGCACAGCGTCCGCACCTCCTCGATGGAGGTGCGCCTGCAGACGTGCGCGTAGCCGTCGAGGGCGAGGATCTGCTCGAGCTCGCACGCATGCGCCGCGCCGGCGATGACGATCTGGCTGGTCTTGATGTCGTGGTCGCTCATCTCGCGTGGCTGGAGTGGGGCCGTCACCCGCGGTGACCGAGGGCCCTTCCGCTGTCGAACGTATCGGCGCCGGAGCGACCGGCTCGCCTACCGCAAAGCGGTGAGATTTCCATGCGACGGCGCCGGCGTCCGCGCCAGCGGTGGCTGGTGCCAAGACACGTTCAGGGCGCTGACCGCGATGCGCCGGGTCTCGAAGATGCCGCTCCCACCGGCGCCCCCCGGACGCCGGTGGCAGGACCCTCTCCTCAGGCGCGAAGCAGGCGTCGCCGCAGCGCGTAGCTGACGAGCTCGGCGCGCGTCGCGAGCCCGAGCTTCTTGTGGATTCGCGCGCGGTGCGTCTCGACGGTGCGCGGCGAGAGCGCGAGCATGCGCGCGACCTCCGCGCTGGTGTGACCCAGGGCGATCAGCCGCAGAACCTCGATCTCGCGCGCCGTCAGGCGGTCCTCGGCGAATGACCGCCGCGTCGCGTCCATGCCGCTCGCGACGCTGGCGCTGACGAAGGGCTCGCCCCGTGCGGCGGCGCGCACCGCCTGCGGGAGGTCGCGCTCCGCCGACTCCTTCGCGACGAAGCCCAGCGCGCCGGCGGCTCCGGTCCGTTGCGCGAAGGTCGGCTCGCGCAGGCCTGTCAGCACGACGATCTGCGTGTCGGGGGCGCGTTCGCGCAGGCGCGTGATTGCGGTGATCGCCGAGCGGCCGGGCAGGCCCAGGTCGAGCACGAGCACATCGGGATGGTGGACGGCCACCTGGCCGAGTGACGATACGTCGCCGCCGCCCGGCATCACCTCGATTCCCTCCTGCGATCCGAGCAGCATCCGAAGGCCCTGGCGCACGAGCGCGCGGTCGTCGGCCAAAGCGACGCGGATCGCCGCCGCGTGCGCGCCGGCGCCGCCGTTCGTGCGCTCGTGCCGCGGCTCAGGCAGCGCGTTGCGGCCTTGGTGCCCGGTCGCGACCGGTGAGCTCATCGCTGTGGCAGCCATGGCGTATGACGCGGTCCAAACGCGTCGCTCTTGACCATTCACCAACGATAGGCGCCGCTCGCGCGGGCGCATCGGGAGGTGCCCGCCCCCCGCGTGCGGGGGACTACGGATACCCGCACCGCAGCTCGCCTTGCCCTACGCTGGCACAGGATGTCCGCTACAGGCGAGGCCCGCTCGTGACCGACGCGATCCGGGCCGAGAGCCTGACCAAGCGCTACGGCGACACGCTCGCGCTCGACTCGCTCGACCTGCGCGTCGCCGCCGGCGAGACCTACGGCTACCTCGGGCCGAACGGCTCCGGCAAGACGACGACGATCCGGCTGCTGCTCGGCCTGCACCGGCCGAGCGCCGGCCGCTCGCAGCTGTTCGGGATCGACAGCTGGCGCGACCCGGTGAGCGCGCACCGCCGGGTCGCCTACGTCGCCGGCGAGCCGGCGCTGTGGCCCGCGCTGACGGCGGCGGAGACGCTCGAGTTCCTCGCGCGCGTTCGCGGCGGCACCGACGCCGGCTACCGCGATCTGCTGATCGAGCGCTTCGCTCTGGAGACCAACAAGAAGATCCGCGCGCTCTCGAAGGGCAACCGCCAGAAGGTGTCGCTCGTCGCCGCGCTCGCGAGCCGCGCCGAGCTGCTGATCCTCGACGAGCCCACGAGCGGGCTGGATCCGCTGATGGAGGTCGCCTTCCGCCAGAGCGTGACCGAGGCCAAGGAGCGCGGTCAGACGGTCTTCCTCTCGTCACACATCCTCAGCGAGGTCGAGGCGCTCTGCGATCGCGTCGGCATCCTCCGCACCGGACGCCTGGTGGACTCGGGCACGCTGGCGGAGCTTCGCCACCTTCACGCGCAGGTGATCGACGTGACCTTCGCCGGCAGCCCACCGAGGCTCGAGCGCCTCGAGGGTGTCACCGTCACACCGAGCGGTCCCAGCACGCTGCGCTTCGAGGTCACCGCCAACCTCGACGCCCTGCTCGGCGCGCTCGCGAACCATCACCCGCTGACCCTGCAGAGCCGCGAGCCCTCGCTCGAGGAGATCTTCCTGCACCACTACGACGGCTCAGGCGGCGGCGGCGATGGCGGCGGCTAGCGCACTCGCGTGTCGCGCCTTCCGCGACGCGCGCGTGCGCACGATCTCCTTCGCCTGCGTCTTCGCCGCCTACGCCTACATCCAGCCGGTCGGCTACCGCCACGCCTACCCGTCGCGGTCGGGACGCCTGGCTTTCGCCCGCAGCTTCGGCGATGACAGGGCGTTGCGCCTGTTCTACGGTGAGCCGCACGACCTGCTGAGCGTCAGCGGCTACAGCGCCTGGCGGGTCGGCGGCACGCTGGCGATCGCCACCGCCGCGTTCGGCCTGCTGGCGGCCGTCCGCGCACTGCGCGCAGAGGAGGAGGCTGGCCGCACGGAGCTGATCGCCGCCGGGACCCTCTCGCGCCGCACGGCCTTCCTCGCGCCGCTGGTTGCGATCGCGGCGGGCGCCGCGATCCTCTGGCTGGCCGAGTTCGCGGGCTTCGTTGCGGGCGGCCTGCCGGCCGGCGGCTCGGCCTACCTGGCGCTCGCCACGGTCTCGGTCGTCCCCGTCTGCACGGGTGTCGGTGCGCTCGCGAGCCAGCTGGCCCCGAGCCGCCGCGGCGCGCTCGAGCTGGGCGGCGCGGTGGTGGGGCTGCTGTTCCTGCTGCGTGTCATCGCCGACACAGTGGGCGGCCTCGGCTGGCTGCGCTGGGCCACGCCGCTCGGCTGGGCCGAGGAGCTGCGCCCCTTCGCCGGCGCGCGGCCGCTCGTGCTCCTGCTGCCGCTCGTCGCGAGCTTGCTTCTGCTCGGCGCCGCGGCGCGGATCGCGGCCCGGCGCGACATCGGCACCGGCCTGCTGCCGGCCCGCGACAGCGCCCGCCCGCGCCTGGCGCTGCTGTCCTCTCCGGGCGTACAGGCGCTCCGGGGGGAGATCGGCGGCCTGGCGGCGTGGCTGCTCGGGGCCGGCGTGTTCGCGGTGATCCTGGGGGTGCTCTCCGACAGCATCTCCTCGGCCGGCATCTCCAAGAGCATCGAGCGCGAGATCGCGAAGCTCGGCGCCGGTCAGATCACGACGCCGGCCGGCTACCTGTCGTTCGTCTTCATCTTCTTCGTGCTCGCGGTCAGCCTGTTCGCCTGCGCGCAGGTCTCCGCCGCGAGGCACGAGGAGGCCGACCAGCGGCTCGAGACGCTGCTCGTCCTACCGGTCGCCCGCGCCGGCTGGCTCGGCGTGAGGCTCGCGCTCGCCACCGGGGCCGCGGTGGCGATCTCGCTAACGGCGGGGCTGCTGGCCTGGCTGGGGGCCACCTCGGCGGGCGTGCACGTCTCGCTCCCGCGGATGCTCGAGGCGGGCGCCAACTGCCTGCCGACGGCGCTCCTGTTCCTCGGCATCGCGGCGCTGGCCTACGCCCTCGCGCCGCGGGCGAGCGCCGCGATCGCCTACGGCCTGGTCAGCGTGGCGTTTCTCTGGCAGCTGGTCGGCTCGCTGCTCGGCGCCCCCGGCTGGCTGGTCGGGCTGACCCCGTTCGCGCACGTCGGGCTCGTACCGGCGGAGCCGTTTCGGCTCGGCGCCGCGCTGGTCATGCTCGCGATCGGCGTGGCCGCCGCGCTGGCCGCGCTCGCCGGCTTCCGGCGCCGCGATCTCGCGGAGGGCTGAGCGGCCCGCGGTCAAAACGCTCGCGAAGCGCGGGCCCTGCGCGGACACGCCGCTCGCGGAGGGCTGAGCGGCGCGCGGTTACAGGGCGGGGGCGCGCGCCGCCCGCGAGAGAGTTAGCCCCGACGCGCGCATTGCCAGGAGCGCGGCGCGTATCGCCTGAGCATGTTGCAGACCCGCACGGAGCGCCGCATCCGTGGGCACCCGCCGCCGCCATGCGTAGTTTGCACCCGTGCGGCCGCGTAGCTGGCGCGCGCACAGCCGACCTCGCGCGGGATGTGCCGCCCCGCGGTTCGCTTGTAATGTAGCTTCGATGCCGGGACCCGCTCGCGCCCCCCTGTTCGCAAACATCCTCTGCGCCGTCGACGGGACGCGTGCGAGCACGGCGGCGGTGCGGATGGCCGCCTGCCTCGCCGGGCCGGAGGGCTCGCTCACGCTGCTGGCGGTCACGGCCGCCGCGGGCTCGGGGGTCCATGCGACGGCGGCGATCGGCCCCGCCCGCGTCTCGCGCGTGCTGGACCGCGCCCGGCGGATCGCCGATGACGCCGGCGTGCCGGCGGCCACGCTGATCGACCCGGGCCACCCGCCGGTCAAGGTGATCCTCGAACGCGCGGCCGGATTCGACCTGCTGGCGCTCGGCGGGCCGGCGACCTCATGGTTCGGCGACATGCTGGTCGGCGGCGTCTCGTCGGTCACGCTGCGGCACTTCACGACACCGACGCTGTTCGTGCGCGCATCGTTCAAACCGCCGCTCCAGGGCCGGCGGCTGATGGTGGCGAGCGACGGCCTCGAGGGGTCGGACGAGATCGTCTCGATGGCCGCCTCCCTGGCGCTCGACCAGGACGCGCCGATCACCCTCGTGCACGCCCTCGGCCCCGAGTCGCGGATGCACCCCCACCGCATCCAGGCGCAGGTCAAGTCGCTCTCGCAGCTGCACTCGAGCGACTCGTTGATCGTGCCGGGGCACCCCGCGCCCGTGATCCTCTCGGCGGTCAGGAGCACCAAGGCGACGATTTTGGTGATTGGGAGTCGCCGCCTCGGCGGTCTTCACGCCTTCAACAGCGTCAGCCGCCGGGTCACGCACGACTCCTGCTCGGTGCTGGCGCTGCCGCCAGCGCACTGAAGGCGAGATTCAGGAGGTTTTCCGGGTGGTGCATGCACCACCCGGCGGGACGGCGCATGCGCCGTCCCGCGGATCGGCGCATGCGCCGATCCGAACAACGGAAAGCTCAGGACTCCTCCGGGACCATCTCGATCGCGCCGCACGGGCACTCGGCGACGCAGATGCCGCAGCCCTTGCAGTAGTCGAGGTCGAATGCGTAGCCGTCCGCATCGTCGACCTTCAGGACGGCGTTGTCGGGGCAGACGCCGTAGCAGTTGTCGCAGCCGAAGCAGTTGCCGCAGCTCAGGCAGCGGCGCGCCTCGAACAGCGCGTTGGTCTCGTCGAGAGCGAGCGTGACCTCGTCGAAGCTGCCCTGGCGGCGGATCAGGTCGAGCTGCGGCGCGACCGTCCTCGGGGCGTCCGAGTAGTACCAGGTGTTCAGCCGGTCGAAGTCCGCGAGCTCGGGCACCGGCGCGTGGACGAAGCGCTCGCCGCGCAGCCAGGTGTCGATGTTGCGCGCCGCCTGCTTGCCGTGGCCGATCCCGACCGTGACGGTGCGCTCGGCGGGCACCATGTCGCCGCCGGCGAAGATCCCCTCGTGGCCGGTCATCATCCGCTCGTCGACGACGACCACGCCGTCCTCGATCTGCAGGCCAGGCACGTTGTCGAGCAGCGACAGGTCGGCGTCCTGGCCGAGCGCCAGCACCAGCGAGTCGGCCTCGAGCTCCTCGGTCTCGCCGGTCGGCTGGGGGAAGCCGGTCTCGTCGAGCTCCATCTTCTCGAGCAGCATCCTGCCGCCCTCGACGTGCTTGATCGTCGAGAGCCACTTCATCATCACGCCCTCTTCGATCGCCTCCTGCACCTCGAAGTCGTGGGCCGGCATCTTGTCGCGGTTTCGCCGGTAGACGACGATCGCCTCGCTCGCGCCCAGGCGCTTGGCTGTACGGGCGGCGTCCATCGCCGTGTTGCCGCCGCCGTAGATCACGACGCGGCGTCCGAGCAGCGGCGGCGCCTCGCCCTCCATGTCGCGCAGCAGCGACACGGCGTCAAGGATGTGGGCCGCCTCGCCGGCTGGGATGTAGGCGCGCTTGCCGATGTGGGCGCCAACCGCGAGGAATGCGGCGTCGAAGCCGCCCTCCGCCATCGTCACGAGGATGTCGGTGACCTTGGCGTCGCACTCGAGCTTCACGCCGAGGTCGAGGATCCGCTTGATCTCGGCGTCGAGGATGTCGCGCGGCAGGCGGTAGCGCGGGATGCCGAAGCGCATCATGCCGCCCGCCATCGGGCCGGCCTCGCGGATCGTCACCTCGTGGCCGCGGCGCGCCAGCTGGTAGGCGGCGGAGAGGCCGGAGGGGCCGGCGCCGACGACCAGCACGCGCTTGCCGGTCGGGGCGTGCTCGTTCTCGAGCGCCCAGCCCTGGCGGATCGCCTCGTCGCCGAGGAAGCGCTCGACGCCGTGGATGCCGACGGCCTCGTCCACCTGCGCGCGGTTGCAGGCGGTCTCGCAGGGGTGGTAGCAGACGCGCCCCATCGTGGCCGGGAGCGGGTTGTCCTTGACCAACTCGCGCCACGCCGCCTCGTAGTCGCCGGACTCGGCGTGGTAGAGCCACTGCTGGATGTTCTCGCCGGCCGGGCAGCCGTGGTTGCAGGGCGGCAGCCGGTGTACGTAGACGGGGCGCTTGTCGCGCCAGGAGCCGGTCTTGTTGGCGAGGCTCGAGCCGGGCTCGAGGGTTATCGCGAACGGCTTGGAGTCGATCTGGATCAGCTGCGGGTCGGTCTGGGTCACGCCGGCGCCCCGTTGATCGACTCGTCGTTGTCCAGCAGGCCGAAGCGGCGGATGTTGCGGTCGGCGCCGGCCTGGATGCGGGCGATCACGTCGGGGCGCGGCTGCGGCTTGAACAGGTGCGCGAAGCGCTTCTGCAGGCACAGGTAGTCCTCGACCGGGCGCTGGCGGCGGATCTTGGAGACGCCGGTGACCTCGCCGTCGCGGGCCTCGAACACCGGGAAGATGCCGGTCTCCTTGGCCAGCCGCGCGATCTTGATCGTGTCGCCGGAGTCCGATCCCCAGCCGAGCGGGCAGGGGACGAAGACGTGCAGATAGCGGGCGCCGCGGATCTCCATCGCCGTCGTCACCTTCGCCTCGAGGTCGCGCAGCTCGGCGACCGTGGCGGTCGCGACGTAGGGGATCTCGTGCGCCATCGCGATCAGCGGCGCGCTCTTGCCCTGGCCGAAGACGTTGCCGGGCTCCGGTCCGACGGCCTGCGTCGTCGCGGTCCGCGCCGCGGGCGGCGTCGCGCCGGAGCGCTGCACGCCGGTGTTCATGTAGGCCTCGTTGTCGTAGCAGATGTAGAGCACGTCGTCGTTGCGCTCGAACATCCCCGAGAGGCAGGCGAAACCGATGTCGACGGTGCCGCCGTCGCCGCCCTGGCCGACGACTCGGACCTCGTTGCGACCCTTGGCCCGCAGCGCGGCGGCGATCCCGGTGGAGACCGCCGGGGCGTTGCCGAACAGCGAGTGGATCCAGGCGATCCGCCACGAGGTCTCGGGGTAGGGGGTCGAGAAGACCTCCAGGCAGCCCGTCGCGTTGGCGGCGATCATCTGGCCGCCGGTCGCGCGCATCGCGGCGTCCAGCGCGTAGCGGGCGCCGAGCGCCTCGCCGCAGCCCTGGCAGGCGCGATGGCCGCAGGTGATCGAGTTGGTCCGCGCCTCGCCGGCCTGGACCGAGCGCTGCTCGGGATCGAGCAGCCGGTTGCCGACCGCGAAGCTGCCGGTCTGGTAGAAGCGGACGGTCGTCGGCGCGGCCATCGTCACACCGGTCCCGCGGCGACCGGGCCGCTGTCGCGCAGCATGTTCTCGGCGCTGGGCCCCGAGCGGCGCGAGGAGGCCATGCGGGCCAGCTCGCGGTTGACGATCTCCCAGTCCATGTCGAGGAACGTGAGCGGTTCGAGCGCATCGTCGGCGGCCTCGAGGAAAAGCTCGCGGAGCGACGCCTTGGTGATCGGTCGCCCGCCGAGCCCCGCGATCACGGTGTAGCCGTGCAGCGTGATCCCGGTGAGCGCCATCCGCACGTTCGCGGTGACGATCCCGCCGATGCCGACGGCGAGCGCCTTCTCGAGCACGACCACGCGCTCCGCGTGGCCGAGCGCGGCGCGCAGCGCGTCGAGCGGGAACGGGCGAAACGACGTGATCCCGACGGCGCCGATGCTCATGCCCTCCTCGCGCAGCTCGTCGATCGTGTCCTGGATCGTGCCGAGCACGGAGCCGAGCGCGACGACGATCGTCTCGGCGTCCTCGCTTCGGTAGCTGTGGATCAGGCCGCCCGACTCGCGCCCGAAGGCCGCGGCGAAGTCGGCGGCGATCTCGGGGATCAGCTCGAGCGCCTGCATCTGCTTGGCGTGGGCGAGGTACTTGACCTCCATGAACGCCTCGGGCCCGACCATCGCGCCGATCGAGATCGGCTCGTCGGGGTCGAGCACCTGGCGCGGCACAAACGGCGGCAGGTAGGCGTCGACGGTCGCCTGGTCGGGGATGTCGATGCGCTCGACGGCGTGGGTCAGGATGAAGCCGTCCATGCAGACCATCACCGGCGTCGAGAGCTCCTCGGCCAGGCGGAAGGCCTGGATGTGCAGGTCGAGCGCCTCCTGGTTGGTCTCCGCGTAGAGCTGGATCCAGCCGCAGTCGCGTTGTGACATCGAGTCGGAGTGGTCGTTCCAGATGTTGATCGGCGCGCCGATCGCGCGGTTGGCCACCGTCATCACGATCGGCAGGCCGAGGCCGGAGGCGTTGAAGAGCGCCTCCACCATGTACAGGAGGCCCTGGCTCGCGGTCGCCGTGTAGGCGCGCGCGCCGGTCGCCGAAGCGCCGATCGCGACCGACATCGCGGCGAACTCCGACTCGACGTTGACGAACTCGCACGGCGCGAGCTCGCCGGCCTTGACGATCTGCGAGAGGTTCTCGACGATGTGCGTCTGGGGCGATATCGGGTAGGCGCAGATCACCTCGGGGCGGCACATCGCCACCGCCTCGGCCACCGCGCGCGAGCCCTCAACCTGCCGCAGCACCGCTCAGCTCCCTCAGCTCGTCCCTGACCCAGGCGTGCGCGGCCTGTGCGGCCGCGACGTTGCCCTCGCCGACGGGGCCTTCGAAGCGCTCGCGGATCGCCGCCGCCAGCGAGTCCATGGAGATCAGCCCGCTGAGCGCGGCAAAGCCGCCCAGCAGCGCGGCGTTGGGCACCGGACGCCCGGTGTGCTCGCGCGCGAGGTCGCCGGCCGGGACGGTCAGCAGCCGCTCGTGGCGAAACGGCGCGACGAACTCGGCGAGCCCGAGGTCGTCGAAGCTCTTGGCGCTGTTGATCAGGATGAAGCCGTCGGGGCGAAGGCCGCCGAAGAGATCGACCTGGTGCAGCAGCGTCGGGTCCTGGATGATCAGCGCGTCCGGTTCCATGATCGGCTCGCGCACGCGGATCTCGCGATCGTCGATCCGGCAGAACGAGACGACCGGCGCGCCGGTGCGTTCGGAGCCGAAGCTCGGGAAGGCCTGCGCGTGGCGGCCCTCGTTGAACGCGGCCACCGACAGCATCTCGGCCGCTGTGACGACGCCCTGGCCGCCGCGGCCGTGGATTCGGACCTGGAACATGCGATCCACAGTCAACCCTGTGGCGGCGGGCGCGGCTACCGCAGTCCGCACGGAAGCGGGTCAGTAGTTGATACGCATGACGGAGAAAGCCTCCCCGCGTAGCTTGGAGGTTGCCCGTCCTCCGCGCGAGGGCGCTCTCAACACCGTCGAGCATGGAGGTTTCACAGATGTCGTCCACCCGCGTAGCAATCAATGGCTTCGGCCGTGTGGGGCGCAGCGTCCTGCGTGCCGCGTACAAGCAGGAGGCCCCGTTCGAGATCGTCGCGGTGAACGACATCACCGATGTCGCCACGCTGGCGCACCTGCTGCGCTACGACTCCGTGTTCGGCAACTTCCCCGGCGTCGTCGAGGTCGGCGACGGTGAGCTCGTGGTCGACGGGCATCCGATCCGCGCGCTGGCCGAGCCGAAGCTCGACAAGCTGCCATGGGCCGAGCTTGGCGTCGACGTCGTGATCGAGTCGACCGGGCGCTACCGCACGCGCGCCGCGGCCGCCGAGCACCTCGCGGCGGGCGCTCACAAGGTGATCGTCTCCGCCCCCGGCAAGGGCACCGAGCCGCTCGACGCGACTGTCGTGATCGGCGTCAACTTCGAGGACGTCTACGACCCCGACAAGCACCACATCATCTCCAACGCGTCCTGCACGACCAACTGCCTGGCACCGGTCGCCAAGGTGCTGCACGAGACGGTCGGCATCCATCACGGCCTGATGACGACGGTGCACGCCTACACCGCTGACCAGAACCTCCTCGACGGACCGCACAGCGACCTTCGCCGGGCCCGCTCCGCCGCTCTGAACCTGGTGCCCACCTCGACCGGCGCCGCCAAGGCGCTCGGCCTGGTGATCCCGGCGCTCGAGGGCAAGCTGAACGGGTTCGCGATCCGCGTCCCGACGCCGACCGGCTCGCTCGTCGATCTGACCGTCGAGACCGAGCGCGCGACGAGCGTCGAGGAGATCAATGACGCCTTCCACGCCGCCGCCGACCACGGTCGCCTCGAGGGCATCCTCCACTACACGGCCGACCCGATCGTCTCCAGCGACATCGTCGGCTCGCCGTTCTCCTCGATCTTCGATTCGGGGCTGACAAGCGTGATCGACGGCACGCTGGTGAAGGTCGTCGCCTGGTACGACAACGAGTGGGGCTACTCCAGCCGGCTCGTCGACCTCGCCGCGCGGGTCATGGCACCCGTGGCGGTGACGGCGTGAGCGATGCCGGGTCGCGCTGAGCGGCACGACCGGCAGGGTAGAGCGCGCGTGAGCCCCGCGAAGCAGGCGGCGCTCACGTCCGCGCGCCCGAGCGGGCGCCGCTGTCGGGAGCGGACGCAGCTGGTCTCGACCATGCCGCTGGAGCCGGTCGCATGAGGGTGGTCTCGACCGAGCAGCTGGAGCAGGCGCTGCGAGCGCTCGCGCTCGATCAGCCGCGCGTCGTCGCGAGCGGCAACCACGCAGCGCCGCGGGGCCTGCTCGAAGTTCTCGAGCGCTCGGTCGAGCGCTACCGCCTGTTCATGCTCGCGGCGCCGGCGCCGCTGCCGGCGCGCGAGGGCGTGATCTTCGAAACGCCGTTCGTCGGTCCGGGGATGCGGACCGCGGGCGACCGGCTCGACTACCTGCCGATGCGCCTGTCGCTCGTGCCGCGCCTGTTCGCGACGATCCGGGCGCCCGACGTCGTGCTGCTGCACACCTCCATGCCGCGCGCGGGGAGGGTGTCGCTGGGGATCGAGGTCAACGTGCTCGTCGCGGCGGTCGAGCGCGTGCGCGCCCGCGGCGGCCTGGTCGTCGCGCAGCTGAACCCGCGGATGCCCTACACCTTCGGTGACAGCGAGCTCGACGAGGAGCTGATCGACCTCGCGGTCGAGGTCGAGGAGGAGCTCGGCTCGCCCGCGGCCGTCGCCCGCGACGAGCACGCCGAGCGGATCGCCGAGCTCGTCGCCGAGCTGATCGAGGACGAGTCGACGCTCCAGCTCGGCATCGGCCAGATCCCCGACGCGACGCTCCGCGCGCTCGCGCCGCGCCGCGGACTGGCGATCTGGTCGGAGATGATCAGCGACGGCGTGATGGAGCTCGATCGCCACGGCGCGCTCGAGACGGCGACGCCGATCGTCTGCTCGTTCCTGTTCGGCTCGCCCGAGTTCTACGAGTGGGTCGCGCAGAACCCGCGGGTGCGGATGGCCCGCACCGAGACGACCAACGACCCGGCGCGGATCGCCGCGCACCGGCGGATGGTCTCGGTCAACAGCGCGCTCGCCGTCGACCTGCGCGACCAGGCCGGCGCGAGCCACATCAACGGCCGCCTCTACTCAGGCTTCGGCGGTCAGCCCGACTTCACCGTCGGCGCGCTGCACTCACCGGGCGGGCACGCGATCATCGCCCTGCGCTCATGGCACGAGAAGAGCGACAGCTCGACGATCGTGCCGGTGCTGCGCGACCCGGTCACCTCCTTCCAGCACTCGGCGGTGATCACCGAGCAGGGCGCGGCGCAGATCTTCGGGCGCAGCCAGCGCGCCCAGGCGCGCCTGATCATCGAGTGCGCCGCCCACCCCGACGCCCGCGAGTGGCTGCACGCGGAGGCCGCGGCGCTCGGGCTCGGCGCGGTCGCGGCTCGCGTCGGCTGAGCGGGGTTCCGGCTCGCGCGGGGCGCTCAGTGCGCCGGCGGCAGGAACGGTCGCAGCAACCGCACACGCGGGTCGGGGCGCCCGGTCCGGTCCTCGCGGCGGTCGGCCGCGCCGAGCGTCCCGACGATTGCGCGGGAGGCGAGGAAGCGCAGCGGCTCGGGCTCCCAGCGACGGCTGCGGTGCCCGACCCACGGCAGCGTGACGAGGTCGCTGTCGCGGCTGAGCACGAGATCGGCGAGCGTCGCGCCGGCGATCTGGGCGGCGGCGACGCCGTGACCGGTGTAGCCGCCGGCCGAGCCGACGCCGGTTGTGCGGTCGAAGTTCACGCTCATGCTCCAGTCGCGCGGCGCGGCGAGCGGGCCTCCCCAGTGGTGGGTTATCTCAGCGGTGGCGGCGGCCGGGAAGGTTCGTGCGATCGTCGCAACGAGTCGCGCCCGCACGCCCTCGTTGCGCTCGTTGGCCGGGTCGATCGGGCGGGCCAGCCGGTAGGGGGCGCCGCGGCCGCCGATCGCGATCCGTCCGTCGGAGGTGCGCTGGGCGTAGAAGAAGAGGTGGTGGCGGTCGTCGACGAGCAGCCCGTCGCGCCAGCGCAGCTCCTCCCACGCCGACGGATCGAGCGGCGCGGTGGCGATCATCAGCGAGTAGAGCGGCAGGTAACGCAGGCGTTCACCGCGCAGCTGCGTCGTGTAGGACTCGGTTGCACGAATCACCGCTTCGGCCGAGACGACACCGTGGGTGGTGCGCACGCGGCCGCGCTCGATGGCGCTGGCGGCGGTCTGCTCGTGGATCGTCACGCCCCGGCGCTCGCAGGCCTCGGCGAGTCCGCGCACCAGGCGGGCGGGGTCGATCCGCGCCGCGTGCGGCGTGAAGCGCCCTCCGTGCAGCCGGGGGACGCCGGCGACCAGCTCGCCGGCGTCCGCGGCCGACAGCAGCGCTCCGTCGGAGTCGCCGTGGCCGGCCGCCGCGGCGGCGTCGGCGTCGCGGGCCTGCAGGCGGCGCCACTGGGGTGCGCTGGTCGCGAGCGTCAGCGCACCTGCCTTGACGAAGTCGCAGTCGATGCCTTCGCGGGCGGCGATCGCGCCGATCTGATCGATCGCCTCGTGGGTCGCGCGCAGCGCCCGCGCGATGCGCTCGTCGCCGGGCGCGCAGCCGTAGGCCGTGGGGGTGCCGGAGAGGCCGCCGATCGCCCAGCCGCCGTTTCGCCCGGACGCGCCGTGGCCGGCTATCTCGCGCTCGATCACCACGACTCGCAGGTCGGGTTGCAGCGTCGCGAGGTGGTAGGCGGTCCACAGGCCCGTGAACCCGGCGCCGACGATCGCGACGTCGCACTGGAGGTCCCCGGCGAGTGCCGGGCGCGGTGAGAGTGAGCCGTCGAAGCGGTCGAGCCAGAGACTGCTCGAACGGTGGCGCGCCTGTGAGGACTCGGCCGCGATCACTGTGATGCCGAGTCTAGGACCTGCACGGTGACCGCCGCCCGGCCCAGGCGGGGCACGGCCGCCCGGTTCGGGCGCGCCACGGCCTCCACCTCCCGGTCGATGCTGCACCGGGAGGTGGTCCGCCGTGTGCCTACTTCGTGAGGTCGTAGACGGTGACGCCGCCGATCGTCTCCGCGCTGTAGTGCGCGGCGACCCAGCTCGAGATCTCGTCGGTGCTCGAGGAGGCCGTGCCGCCGTTCGGCCCGGCACCGCCGCCGCCGCCGGAGGCGATGTAGTAGTGGATGTCGCCGGCCTTCACGTAGCGGATGAACTGCGCGAGGCTGAGCAGGCCGCCGTTGTTGTTGAAGCCGCCGATCGCCATCACGGGCTCTCCGCCGCTGGCCAGCTCATAGGTCGCCGCGTTGGTCGAGCCCATCGTCGCGGCCACCCAGCGGTAGGAGGACGCGTCCGATTCCAGTGCCCTGACGAGCGTGCTGCTGACCGTCGCGCTCCCGCCGCCACCAGCGCCGAGCCGCGCGCCGCCGGCGGACGCTGCGCCGGGGAAGCCGCCGGCAGCGCCCGCGCCCGCGGGTCCAGCTGCCGTCCCGGCGGGCGGGCCGCCCTCGGGCAGAGCGCCCGCGCGCCCTGCGGCGCCCTGCGGCGGGGTCCCCGAGGTTCCCGGGCCGGCGCCCGGGCCGAAGAGGCTCTGGCCGGTCGCGGATCCGCCGGTGCGCGCGCCGGTGCCGGGGCCACCGCCGAGGCCGCCCGGGCCGCCGCCGGTGCCGGCGACCGTCGGTCCCGCCGAGGGGATCGAGCCGCTGTGGGTGGTGCTGATCGTCTGCAGCGCGTACGCGGCCGGTCCACCGAGCAGGGCGATCGCGACAGCCGCGATCGCGACGACCCCGGCGCGACGCCCGAAGCGAGCCAGCGAGGGCCCGGCGATCAGGACGCCCACCGCGATCACCGTCGCGGCCGCGACCAGTACTCGCACCCACGGTTGCCAGTCGGGTGTGCGGTCGAGCAGCGCGAACGACCAGCCACCCGTGACCGCGACGGCCGCGGCGGCGGTCAGGCGCGCCGCGAGCGACTCACGCCGCCGCCACAGCTGGACGCCGCCGATCGCCACCAGCGCCGCGATCGCCGGGGCGAGCGCGACCGTGTAGTAGGTGTGGATGACGCCCGAGGAGTAGCTGAAGACCGCAGCCGTCACGAGCAGCCAGCCGCCCCACAGAAGCAGGGCCGCCCGCGTGCGGTCGGTGCGCGGTGCGCGGCGCGTCAGCCACAGCCCGGCCGCGAGCGCGATCAGCGCCGCGGGCAGCAGCCAGGAGGCCTGACCGCCCATCAGGTAGTTGAAGAGGCGCAGCGTGCCGGTCGCGCCGCTGAAGTTGCTGCCGCCGCCACCTCCGCCGCCGGGCCCTCCGCCGCCGCCGAACAGCCGCTGGAAGCCGTTGTAGCCGAAGATCAGGTTGAAGATGTTGTTGTCGGGCGAGCCGTCGATGTACGGTCGCGAGCTTGCCGGCAACAGGGCCACGATCGCGACCCACCAGCCGCCGGCGACGATCATCGTCGCGAAGCCGGCGAGCAGGCCGCTGATCCGCCGCCGCAGGGTGGTCGGCGCGGCGAGCAGGTAGACCAGACCGAACGCGGGAAGCACGAGGAAGGCCTGTCCCATCTTGGCCAGGAACGCGAAGCCGATCAGCGCACCGGCCGCAACGAGCCAGCGGGTGCGCGCCGCCTCGAGCGCCCGGGTCAGGCAGTAGGCGGCCGCGACCAGCGCCGCGACCAGCAGCGCGTCGGGGTTGTTGAAGCGGAACATCAGCGCCGCAACCGGCGTGAGCGCGAGCATCGCCCCGGCGGCGAGACCGGCGACCGGGCCGAACCAGCGCCTGACCGCGGCGAACAGCAGCCACACCGCGGCGACGCCCTCGAGCGCCTGCGGCACGAGCATGCTCCAGCTGCTGAAGCCGAAGATCCGCCCCGACAGCGCCATCACCCAGATCGAGGCCGGCGTCTTGTCGGTCGTGATGAATGACGAGGAGTCCAGCGAGCCGAAGAAGAAGGCCTTCCAGCTGCGCGTCCCGGCCTGCACGGCGGCGGCGTAGAAGCTGTTGGCATCTCCGGACGCGCCGACGTTCCACAGGTAGGCGACGGCGGTCAGCACCAGCAGGGTGATCAGCGCCGGGCGCACCCAGCGAGCCTCGCCTGCGGCGTCGCGCGCCCGCAGGCGCCAGCGGGTGCCGATCGCCGGCGCGGTGTCGAGTGACTGGATCGTGCTCATCGGGGCTCCGTTCTCGCGTCGTGCGGTTTGCGCTTGCGACACGGATGATCGGGGCGGTTCCTAGGGGCGGCCTGCGCGCAGGCTGGGAGAACGCTGAGAGCCCCCGCCGGCGCCCCTCAATCGATTCGGCGAGGGCGTCTGTCACGCCCCCGCCCGGCGCGCTGCGCGCCTCGACCCGGCCGCTCAGGCGCCGCTGTGGGCGTCGATGAAGTCGAGCGTGCGCTGCCAGGCCTCGTCGGACGCGGCCTGGAACTCCTCGTGGCGGCGGTCGAAGAAGCTGTGCGGTGCTCCGTCGAAGGTCACGACCTCGTGCTCGACGCCGGCGGCGGCGAGCGCCGCGTCGAAGGCCTCGTTGATCTCGGCCGTGATGTGCGCGTCCGCGCCCCCCTGGAGCGCCAGGATCGGAGCGGCGATTCGCGCGGCCGCATCGATCGGGCCCGGCCGCTCACCGCGCGGTCCCGGCATGCCGTAGAAGCCGACGGCGCCCGCGAGGCCGTGCCCGCCCGCGGCGGCGAGCCAGGAGTTGGCGCCGCCAAAGCAGAAGCCGACGGTGAAGATCGCACGACGCGAGCCGCCGGCCGGCGAGCGCAGGTAGGCGACCGCCGCGGCGATGTCGGCCTGCACGCCCTCCGGCGTCGTCTGCGCCGTGTGCTCCATCGCGTCGAAGCTCTCGTCGCGCTTGGCGACGCCGGCCGTGCGGCCGAAGTAGTCGATCGCGAGGGCCGCGTCGCCACGCTCGGCGAAGCGCAGCGCCAGCTCCTCGTAGAAGTGGTAGAGCCCGCGGACGTCGGGGAGGATCACGATGCCGACGGCCGAGGGCTCATCGGGCGTGGCGAGGAAGGCGGCGAAGCGATTGCCGTCCGCGGCCTCGAGCACGAGATCCTCGTGCGAGATCGCGGCCCCGGCGATCGCCGGAATCGGCGGCTCAGAATCCAGCTCATGGCACATCGGCGTCTCCTTTTCGTGCGTTGCCCCCGGCCAGAGCGCATCGTATTGCCCCGTCCGCGCGGCTCGGTTGCGGCGTCTCACTGACGCGATCGGGCAATTTGCGGCTTTTAGGCATCGGGGAGCGCAAATTTCCCCACCCATCGGTCCAGAGTGCTAGATTGCCGCCACACGCCGAATCCCTGGCCAGAAGCCAGGGAACCGGGGAACCAAGTTGTTGGGGCGAATTTCGCGGTGGTCCCGCGAGACGCGCTGCTCTTTCAGCGCGAGCCCGTCAGCTAACCCGGCAGGCTTCAGAGAGAGGTCGATGTGCGGCTGCGTCACGTCTGCACGCTGGGGAGTGCATTGCTGGCATTGGGGGCCTTCGCCGCCGAGGCCGCTGCCGAGGCCCCTCCCAGCGGAACTGCAGTTGGCGGCGCCACCGCACCCGTGAACATCGGCCCGACCGGCGCGACTGGCGCCACCGGCACGACCGGTACGACCGGAACGGCCGGTGCGGCCACACCGGAGAGTGCGCTCACCGCTCCGCTCGCGCCGATCACCCTCGCCAAGGGCCAGTCGCCCAGCCTCGCCTACGACGGCCCGGTCTTCGTCGAAGCCCCGACGGGCGAGCTGACCCCCTACATCCCGCAGACGCAGGCCGCCGACGTCAGCGGCGGCACGGTCGCCGGCATCCCGGGCCTGCCGCACCTCGTCGTGCCCGGCGCGACCGCCGAGATCGTGAACGGGATCGCCGCCGCTCCCGAGGAGGCGCCGCTGGTCGTCGACCGCATCATCTGGGCGGCCAACCAGATC
Organism: uncultured Solirubrobacterales bacterium; assembly: GCA_963709225.1. Classification (GTDB taxonomy): domain Bacteria; phylum Actinomycetota; class Thermoleophilia; order Solirubrobacterales; family Solirubrobacteraceae; genus Palsa-513. The sequence goes on along the minus strand of CAVPVM010000002.1, from coordinate 532,782 downwards.
ATCGGACGGCCCTACGTATACGGCGGCGGCCACGCCTCCTTCAAGTCCTACGGTTACGACTGCTCCGGCACCGTCTCCTACGCGCTGCACGGCGGGGCTCTGCTGCGCAAGCCGCTCGACTCCGGCCAGTTCGAGAGTTGGGGCGCAAGCGGCCAGGGCGAGTGGATGACGATCCTCACCAATGCCGGCCACGCCTACCTCGACATCGCCGGCCTGCGCCTGGACACCAGCACCGCCGACGACCCGTCGAATCAGCAGGGCCCCCGCTGGCGCCCGCTGCGCCCGGCGAATCCCGGCTTCGTGCTGCGTCACCCGTACGGGCTCTAGTCAGAGGGGTTGTTCGGGACGGTGCATGCACCGTCCCGCGAAACGGCGCATGCGCCGTTTCCCAGCCGGGTGCATGCCTGTGCCCCGAACGGGGTGCACCCAGCTGGAACTGCGAATCAGTCGATCAGCCGCTTGCCCAGCCGCCAGATCGCGAGGCGCCACATCACGACCGCGAACAGCGCGAGCACGCCGGCGTGGGCGAGGTCGGCCAGCTGGAGCTCGCCGAACGAGGCGTCGCGGACCAGCTGCACGCAGTGGTACAGCGGATTGAACTTCGCCGCCTCGCGGATCCCGGCGGGCAGCGAGGTGACCGGGAAGAAGGTGCCGGCGACCAGGAACATCGGCGTCAGCACGGCGCTCGTGACGTAGTTGAAGTTGTCGATCGTCTTGGCGATCGCGGCGAGCAGCACGCCGAAGGCGGCGAAGCCGAAGCCCGTCAGGAAGCCGATCGGCACGACCAGCAGCATGCCCGCCTCGGGGGGCAGCCCGAAGACGATGCCGACCAGGATCGGCGCGAGGCCGTAGACGCCGGCGCGCATCGCGATCCACAGGACCTCGGCCGTGACCAGCTCCTCGACGTCGACCGGCGCGGCGAGCATCGCCTCGTAGGTGCGCTGGAAGCGCCAGCGCACGAACGTGTTGAACATCCCCGGGAAGGCCGAGGAGAACAGCACGGCGGTCGCCACGACGCCCGTCGCGACGTAGTCGAGGTAGCTGTGGTGGCCGACCCTGGTGACCAGTGCGCCGATCCCGGCGGCGAACGCCAGCAGATAGATCGTCGGCTGGACGACGGAGGAGAACGTCGTCGCCTTCCAGTAGCGGCCGAAGAGGACGACGTCGCGCGTCATCACGCCCGCCATCGCGGCGGGCTCCAGCCGGCGCACGCGCCGCACAGGGGAGGGCGCCGGGGACGTCGTGGAGACCGTGGACACGGGCCGCAGGCTAGCGCAAGCGCGCTCGCGCGCCGGCCGCGCGCATCCGTGATCGTCCGCAACGGGCGGGCACCCGTCCCGCGATGCCGGCCGCTGGGTTCTCAATTAGAGTGCCGTGATCCAAGCGAAAGTGGGAGCGATGTTCCGCCATGTGATCGTGGGAGTTGACGGCGGCCCGAGTGGTCGGGACGCGGTCGCGCTCGCCAAGCTGCTGGTCGCGCAGGACGGTGAACTGGGCCTTGCCCATGTCTATCAGCTGACGCCCTACCGCGGCGCGAGCGGCGCCTACGGGCCGGCCCAGCACGCGGAGTCGATGGCGCTGCTCGAGGAGGCTCGTGCCGCGGCCGGCGTGGACGCCGAGCTGATCGACATCACGGCGTCCTCGGTTGGGCGCGGCCTGCACTACCTGGCGGAGACGCGCGAGGCCGACCTGCTCGTCGTCGGCTCGAGCGCGCAGAGCCTCGTCGGACGGGTGCTCGTCGGCGACATCACGCGCGCCGCGCTGGTCGGCGCCCCCTGCGCCGTCGCGGTCGCGCCGCTCGGACACGGGGACGCCGCCGGGACGATCGCGAAGATCGGCGTCGGCTACGACGGCACGCCGGAATGTGAGGCGGCGCTCGCGCTCGCCCGCGAGCTGGCCGCGATCCACGGCGCCTCGGTGAGCGTGATGACGGTGGTCGAGCCATCGGCCGTCGCGGGCCTGCTGCGCACCGCCGATGAGGCGGACTACGCGGAGGAGCTCGACGAGGCGCGTGCCGCGCTCGCCAAGCTCGACGGCGTCGAGGGCAAGGTCGTGCTGGGCTGGGCCGGCGAGGAGCTCGCGAGCTTCGGCGAGGAGGTCGATCTGCTGGTCGTCGGATCGCGCGGCTACGGCCCGATCAGCCGGCTGATGTTCGGCGGCGTGGCGACTCACCTCGCGAGCAACGCGCCCTGCCCGCTCGTCGTGCTGCCGCGCCTGGACGACGCCGAGGGCTAGAGCCCGGTCGCGGGGAGAGCTGGAGCCGCGCGGGCGTCCGTGCGCGCGGCGCTCGGCTGCTCGCGGCTCGCGTCACTCGATCTCCTCGCCCGTGAGCGCGACGAAGGCGTCCTCGAGGTTCGCCGGCCGGCCCATGCCGTCCGGGACCTCGTCGCCGATCCGCTCGGCGCGCATGATCGCCACCGCCGGTCCGCTGCGGCGGCTCGGCCAGCCCCGCTCCGAGGCCAGCTCGCTGACGGCCGCCAGCCGCTCGGGGGTCCCGTAGACCTCGACCACGCGCTCGCCGGCGTGGGCGAGGGTCAGCTCGGCCGGCGTGCCCTGCGCGATCACGCGCCCGGCCGACATCACCGCCACGACGTCGGCGAGGCGCTCGGCCTCCTCGATGTAGTGGGTCGACATCAGCATCGTCACGCCCTCGCTGCGCAGCCCGTCGATCAGCGTCCACAGCTCCTGGCGGATCTGCGGGTCAAGCCCGACCGTCGGTTCGTCCAGCAGCACCAGCCGCGGCCGGTGGATCAACCCGCGGGCGACCAGCAGGCGCCGGCGCATCCCGCCCGAGAGGTCTGACACCTTCGTGTCCGAGCGCGACTCGAGGTTGGCGATCGCCAGGGCCCGCGCGACGGCGGCGGGGCGATCGTGGCGGGGCACCCGGTAGAGCCGCGCGAACACGCTGAGGATCTGGCGGCAGGTCAGCTCGATGTCGAGGTTGTCGAGCTGCGGCACGACGCCCATCTCCGTGCGCGCCTGCTTGGACTGCGCCGGCAGGCGATAGCCGAGCACGCTGATCTCGCCGGAGTCGGCCAGCGTCTGGGCGGTCAGCATCCGCATCGTCGTCGACTTGCCGGCGCCGTTGGGTCCGAGCAGGCCGAAGCAGACGCCCGGCGGCACCTCGAGGTCCAGCCCGTCGACGGCCTTGATCTCGCCGTAGCGCTTGTGGGCGTCGCGGATCGCTATCGCCGGCGGCTGCACCGCCGGCAGGATACGCGGGCGGGCGGGCGCGCGGTCGGGTCGAGCGGTTCGGTTTCGCGGCGAGCGCGCCGGTCCTCGCGGCGGGCGCGCGAGCCCTCGGGTCGAGCGCGCCGACCCTCGCGCCGAGCGCGCGAGCCGCTAGGCTCCTTGGCGATGGACGAGAGCACTCTGATGACGGCCGCCGACCACGAGGCGCTCGTGGCCGAGCTGGCGGCGCTCGAGGGTGAGGGGCGCCGGGCGATGGCGGCACGGATCAAGACCGCGCGCGAGTGGGGCGACCTGAAGGAGAACTCCGAGTACCACGACGCCAAGAACGACCAGGCGCACCTGGAGACCAAGATCCTCCAGCTGCGCGAGCGGCTGACCCGCGCGAAGGTCGTCGAGAGCGTCGGCGGCGACGGCGGCGTGATCGGGTTCGGCTCGGTCGTGACGGTGCGCGACGAGGAGGGGCGCGAGCAGCGCTTCGAGATCGTCAGCTCGCAGACCGCCGCGCCGGCGGAGGGGAAGATCTCGATCGAGTCGCCGGTCGCGCGCGGGCTGCTCGGGCTGGCGGTCGGCGGGCACGCGCAGATCACGCTGCCGCGCGGGACGCGCGCCTACACCGTGCTCAGCGTGTCCTGACCGCCAGCGTGTAGGCGATCCACTCGGAGCGTTGCGCTCCGAGCTTGTCGTAGAGCGCCTGTGCCGTCGCGTTGCCGGGCGCCGTCTCCCATTCGAGCACCGGCAGGCCGCGCGCGGCGCACTCCGCCTCGCAGGCCTCGATCAGCGCGCGCCCGATGCCGCCGGCGCGGACCGCGGGGTCGACGTAGAGGTCGTTCATCAGCCCGATCGCCGAGGCGGCGAGCGTCGAGAAGGTCCAGTAGAGGGTGGCGAAGCCGACCGCGCGGCGATCGGTGTCGTCGCTGCGGGCGATCAGCTGGATGCCGCTCGTGTCCGGGTTCGCGATCAGCGTCAGCGACAGCGCGCGCAGCTGCGCGTCGCTCGGCGCGACCTCGTAGAAGTCGCAGTAGCCGCGCATCAGCGGCAGCAGGTCGTCGAGGTCGTCGCGCGTGACGCGCGCGATCACGGAACGGAGGCCGGCGCGAGGTGTTCTTCGAGGATCTTCGGGTCGGCGGTCTGCGGCTTGCGCCTGAAGAAGTCCGGCATGTAGATCCACTGTATGACCATCACCACGAGACCGAGCAGCAGCCCGCCGATGCCGATCACGATCGGCGTCTGGATGCCGAGGATCGGTGGCGTGAGGTTGTAGCCGGGTGTGTTGACGGTGATGAAGTCCTTGATGAAGATGTAGGCCATCGCGACGAAGCCGATCAACGGCACGAGGCCGACGAGCAGCGCGCGGTGCCAGCTCTTGAACAGCTCGCGGCGGTAGTAGACGACGCAGAAGAGCCCCGTGAAGCCGTAGTAGAAGAGGATCGCGAAGCCGAGCCCCGTGATCGAGTCCCCCAGCACGTCGGTCGGGGACGAGGTCAGCAGGAGTCCGACCGTCCAGACAATCGAGACGCCACCCATCATCAGGGTAGAGAAGCTCGGCGTGAGGAAGCGCGGGTGCACGCGCGCAAAGGCCTTCGGCAGCGCGCCCCAGCTGGCCATCGAGATCGTCGTGCGCGCCGTCGGCAGGATCGTCGTCTGTGTGGACGCCGAGGCCGACGTCAGCACCGAGAAGAGCAGGAACTTCTGCAGGATCCCGGAGCCGAACACGCGTGTCCCGAGCGGGCTCAGCACGTCGGCCTCGTTGCTGGAGAGGAAGTGCGTTCCGGCGTCGGCTTGGGCCGCCGTCGCCACCAGGATGTAGATCAGCACGAGCAGGACCGTCGAGAGCACGGCGGCGCGCCCCGGCCCCTCGGCCGGGTTCTCCGATTCCTCGTTGACCGCCACCCCCGAGTCCCAGCCCCAGTAGATGAAGATGCCGAGCAGGATCCCCCCGAGCAGTGGCGTCGTCCCGAGCGCGAACGGGTTGAACCAGCTGAACTCCGGCTTGAACGTCCCGTGGTTGCCGCTGTAGACGTCCACCAGCGCGACGATCGAGAAGAGCACGAGGATCAGGCACTCGGTTGAGAGCAGCAGCGCCTGGATGCGCGCCGAGAGCTCGATGCCGCGGTAGCAGATCCAGGTCATCAGAACGATCCAGACCACGGAGCCGACGATGATCGCCGGCGTCGAGGTAGAGGCCGACGTCCAGCCGACGAGCTGGAAGGTGTAGACCGACGCGATCTCCGACAGCGATGCCATCACGATCACGTCGGCGAGGAAGATCGCCCAGCCGTTGATCCAGCCCATGTGAGGGCCAAGTGCACGGGTGCCCCAGGCGAAGCTGGTCCCGGCGTCGGGGTCGGCGAGGTTCAGGTAGCGATAGGCGGCCGAGATGAAGAGGATCGGCACGAAGGAGACCAGCAGCACCGCCGGCGCGTGCGTCGTGATCCCGCTGACCGCGGCGACGAAGCCGAGCGTCGTCGCCAGGCTGTAGGCCGGCGCGGTCGAGGCGATCGCGATCACCAGGTTGGACATGTAGCCGAGCGCGCCGGCCTTCAGTCCCTTCTCACCGGGGGCGCTCGCATCCCGCGGCGGCGTCGCGGGGACCGGCATCGCTGCGCTTTCCAACCTGAGCCTCCCTCGGGACTGTCGTGCTGCGGAAACCGCAAACCTAGAGTGACGGTTGGCCCGCCGCAATATGCGGATGTGACCAAAGATCGCCGTCGAGTTGTACATCTAGTACAAATATCCGGCGTCCAGTCGTCCTTTTTGCTCACTTGCGGCCGCCCGGTGGCGGCGCTAGCGTGGACAGTCCGTAGTAATAACCACCCAGAAGATGAGGTTTCGATGACGAGCAGGGCGGTCGGCCAGGGGGGGCCATACTCGGCTGCGGCGCTCTCGGAGCGGGCGCGCCGCCACCTTTGGATGCACTTCACCCGGATCGGCGACGACCCGCGCGCGCCGCTTCCGATCATCGTCTCCGGCGATGGCTGCTACGTCTACGACGCCGACGGCAAGCGCTACCTCGACGGCCTCTCGGCGCTGTACTGCGTCAACGCCGGCCACTGCCGCCCCGAGCTGGCGGCGGCCGCCGCCGAGCAGATGCGCGAGCTCGACTTCTTCACGACCTGGAGCTACGCGCACCCGCGCGCGATCGAGCTCGCGGAGCGCATCGCTGCGCTCGCGCCCGGCGACCTGAACCGCGTCTTCTTCACCTCCGGCGGCTCCGAGGCCGTCGAGTCGGCGATCAAGCTCTCGCGCAACTATCACCGCCTGACCGGCAAGGGTCAGAAGACGAAGGTGATCGCTCGCGAGATCGCCTACCACGGCACCTCGCTCGGCGCGCTGTCGGTGACCGGCATCACCTCGGTGCGCAGCCAATTCGAGCCGCTCGCGCCCGGCGGCTGCCACGTCCCCAACACCGACTCCTACCGCTGGCCGGAGGGGCGCGACCCCCTCTGGGCGGCCGAGCAGATCGCCGCGCGGATCGAGTTCGAAGGCCCTGAGACGGTCGCCGCGGTGATCCTCGAGCCGGTCCAGAACGGGGGCGGCTGCATCCCGCCGCAGGAGGGTTACTTCCAGCGCGTGCGCGAAATCTGCGACGCCAACGACGTGCTGCTGATCTCGGACGAGGTGATCTGCTCCTGGGGCCGGCTCGGGCACTGGTTCGGCTCGGCCCGCTACGGCTACGTGCCGGACATCATCACGACCGCGAAGGGGCTCACCTCGGCGAACGTGCCGATGGGCGCGATGATCGCCTCCGACCGGATCGCCGAGCCGTTTCTCGGGCACGGCGAGATGTTCGCCCACGGCTTCACCTTCGGCGGCCACCCGGTCGCCGCGGCCGTCGGGCTCGCCAACATCGACCTGCTCGAGCGCGAGGACCTCTGCGGCCACGTGCTGGCGAAGGAGCCCGAGTTCCGCGCGATGCTCGAGAGCCTGCGCGACATCCCGATCGTCGGCGACGTCCGCGGCGCCGGCTTCTTCCAGGCGATCGAACTGGTCAAGGACCGCGACACCAAGGAGACCTTCAGCGACCTGGAGGCCGAGCACCTGCTCTACGGCTACCTCTCGGGCGCGCTGTATGAGCACGGGCTGATCTGCCGCGCCGACGACCGCGGGGACCCGGTCGTCCAGCTCGCGCCGCCGTTGATCTGCGACAGCGAGCAGTTCGAGGAGATCGAGGCGGTCCTGCGGATCGTCCTGACCGAGGCGAGCAGACGATCCTGGTGAACGCCTCGCGATGCTGAGCGTCAAGGACCTCGTCGGTGCGCTCGAGCTCGAGCTCGCGGCCGGCGAGCGCGCTGCGGGTGCGCCGATCCGCTGGGTTCACGTCTCCGAGCTCGAGGATCCGGCGCCGTGGCTGTCGGGCGGCGAGCTGCTGCTCAGCACCGGCATGCAGCTGCTCGACGAGGACTCGCAGCGCGCCTACGTCGGTCGGCTGGTCGAGCATCACCTCGCCGGGCTGGGGTTCGGGCTCGGCTTCGCCCACGCCACGCTGCCGCCGGCGCTCGTCGATGAGGCGCGCGAGCTCGACTTCCCGCTGTTCGGCGTTCCGTATGAGATGCCGTTCATCGCGATCACCGAGCGCGCCTTCAGCAGCCTGCTCAACGAGCAGCTCGACGTCCTCCAGCGGGCGGTCTCGATCCAGCGGCGGATGGAGCGCCTGGTGCTCGACGAGCGCAGCCTCGGCGAGGTCGTGCGCGGGCTGGCGAACTCGATCGGCGCGACCGTGATGGTGCTCGACAGCGCCGGGCGCACGCTGGCCTGCCACGCCTTCCGCCGCGAGCTGGACGCCGGCCTGATCACGGCGATCGGCGCCGAGATCGCCTCGCGCGCGGGCACCGTCGCGCCCCGCGGCTTCGTGCCCCAGAGCGCCGAGCTGGCCGGGCGCGCGATCGCCCTGCCGGTGCCGAGCGGCTCGCACGGGGCTCCGTCGTCGTGGCTGGTCGCGGTGCCCGAGAGCGACAGCGTCGCCGACTTCGAGCGCTTTCTCGCGCACCACGCGGTGATGGTCGTCGCGCTCGCCCAAATGCGCGAGCGCGTCGTCGCGGAGACCGAGCGCCGGCTCGCCGGCGACGTGCTCGGCTTGGTGCTCGGCGGGCGGATCGACGGCGAGGAGACCGCGCTGCGGCTCGCCCCGTTCGGGATCTCGGGCGCGGCCGCGGTGCTGGTGCTGGCCGTCGAGGATCCGGAGGCCTGCGAGGATGAGCTCGCGCGGATCCTCGGCGAGCTCGGCGCCGCGGCGCTCGTCGCCACCGTCCCGACCGCGCGCCGGCCACTGCTCTGCGCCGTCCTCGCGGATGTCGAGAACCCGCTCGAGCTCGCCGCCGCCGCCCGCGAGCTGCTGGCGCTCGACGGGCGCCCGGTTCGGGCCGCGGTCAGCCACGCCGCGCCGCTCGAGGCGCTCCGGCGAAGCTTCCACGAGGCGCGCTGCGCGCTCGAGGTCGGGGCGCTCGCCAACGGCTCGACCCCGGCGGTCGCCTCCGCCGACGACCTGGGGGCCTACCGGCTGCTGCTCTCGCTCCAGGAGGACGACGGCCTTCGCCAGTATTGCGATGACGTGCTCAGCCCGATCGAGCGCTCGCGCAGCGGCAACGGCGATGAGCTGCTGCGCTCGCTGGAGGCTTTCCTCGAGCACAACGGGAGCTGGGAGGCCGCGGCCCGCGCGCTGTTCTGCCACCGCCACACGCTGCGCTACCGGATCTCGCGCATCGAGGAGCTGACCGGGCGCCGGCTCGACCGCGTCGAGAACCGGATCGAGTTCTGGCTCGCGCTGCGCGGACGCGAGCTGCTGGGCGGCCCGGGCGTCACGGGCGGGGTGCGATGAGGGTCTCGCGATCGGGTCGCGCGCTTCGCGGCCGCCGCGCGTCCGGCCCGGAGCGGCGCCGGCACGCGGGAGCCCGCGCCACGCAGCGCGCCGCCGGCGCCCAATCAGTCCTGTGTCGAAATCGAGGAGGCGGTTCGTGAAGGTCGGGATTCCCAGTGAGACGAAGGCGGACGAGTACCGCGTGTCGATGACGCCGGCCGGCGTCCGCGAGCTGACCGAGCGCGGACACGAGGTCGCGGTCCAGCAGGGCGCCGGCGACGCGAGCGGCTTCAGCGACTCGCAATATGCGGCTCAGGGGGCGACGATCGCCGCCGACGCCGACGCCGTGTTCGCCGGCGCCGAGATGGTCGTGAAGGTCAAGGAGCCGCTCCCGCCCGAGGTGGAGCGGCTGCGGCCGGGCCAGATCCTCTTCACCTACCTGCATCTCGCGCCCGCTCCGGAGCTCACGCGCGCGCTGTGCGCGTCGGGCGCCACCGCGATCGCCTACGAGACCGTCGAGGACCGCCAGGGGCGCCTGCCGCTGCTCGCGCCGATGTCTGAGATCGCGGGGCGCCTTGCGACCCAGGCGGGAGCGTTCATGCTCACCAAGCCGCTCGGCGGGCGCGGCGTGCTGCTCGGCGGCGTTCCCGGCGTCGCGGCCGCCAACGTGATGATCATCGGCGGCGGCAGCGTCGGCGCGAGCGCCGCGTCGGTGGCGATCGGGATGGGCGCCGACGTATTCATCTTCGACGTCTCCGTCGATCGCCTGCGCGAGCTCGAGGCGGTCTTCGGCGGGCGCTGCTCGACCGTCTACTCCTCGACGCTGGCGATCGAGGAGATGCTGCCGCGCACCGATCTGGTGATCGGCGCCGTGCTCGTGGTCGGCGACCGCGCGCCGTTCGTGATCCACAAGCGCCAGCTGGCGCTGATGCGCCCGGGCGCCGTGATGGTCGATGTCGCGATCGATCAGGGCGGCTGTTTCGAGACCTCGCGGCCGACCACCCACCACGACCCGACCTTCGAGGTCGACGGCATCGTCCACTACTGCGTGACGAACATGCCCGGCTCGGTCCCGGTGACCTCGACCAACGCGCTCGCCAACTCGACGCTGCCCTACGTGCTGGCGCTGGCCCAGCACGGCGTCGTCGAGGCGACGCGCGCGGACCCCGGTTTGCGCCTCGGCGTCAACGTCGCGGGCGGCGTGCCGACGCATCCGGCCGTCGCGCGCAGTGTGGGGCAAGATTGTGTCGACGTCGAGGCGGCGCTGGCCGCCGCGGCCGGCTGAGCAGGGCCCGGACGGAACCCAACAGGAGAGGATTCGCGATGCGCACGCTTGAGAACTTCATCGATGGTGCCTTCCGGCCGGCGCTCGACGGCGCGACCGAGCCGGTGCTGAACCCCGCGACGGGCGAGGAGATCGCCCAGGCGCCGCTGTCGGGGGCCGCCGACGTCGACCTCGCGGTCGCCGCGGCGCGGCGGGCCTTCGACGGCTGGTCGCAGACGACGCCCGCGGAGCGCGCCGAGGCGCTGCTCGGCATCGCTGCCGCGATCGAGGAGCACGGCGAGGAGCTCGCGCGCGAGGAGGCGATCAACGCCGGCAAGCCGCTCGCCTCGGTGCTCTCCGACGAGATCGGCGTGATGGCCGACAACCTGCGCTTCTTCGCCGGCGCCGCCCGCTGCATGGAGGGCCGCGCCGCGGGCGAGTACATGGCGGGGCACACGTCGATCATCCGCCGGGAGCCGGTCGGCGTGATCGGCCAGATCGCGCCCTGGAACTACCCGATGATGATGGCGGTCTGGAAGATCGGCCCGGCTCTCGCGACCGGCAACACGATCGTGCTCAAGCCGGCCGAGACCACGCCGGTCACGACGCTGCGCCTCGCCCAGCTCGCCTCGGAGTGGCTGCCGGCGGGCGTCCTGAACGTGCTGTGCGGTCACGGCGAGCCCGCCGGGCAGGCGCTCGTCGAGCATCCCGGCGTCGACATGGTCTCGCTGACGGGCTCGGTCGACACCGGCAAGCGGATCGCCGGCGCCGCGGCGGCGACGCTGAAGCGCGTCCACCTGGAGCTGGGCGGCAAGGCGCCGGTGATCGTCTTCGACGACGTCGACCTCGAAGCCGCGCTCGAGACGATCGCCGGCACGGGCTACTACAACGCCGGCCAGGATTGCACGGCGGCGACGCGCGTCCTCGCGAGCGCGAAGGTCTATGACGACGTCGTCGCCGGCCTCGCCTCGCAGGCCTCCGGGCTGGTGCTCGGCGACACCCTGTCGGCCGACACGACACTCGGGCCGCTCAACTCGGCCCGCCAGCGAGCGCGGGTCGAGGGCCTGCTGGAGCGCCGCCCGAAGAGCGCCGAGCTGGTGACGGGGGGCGTCGAGCCCGACGGCCCCGGCTTCTTCCTCGAGCCGGCGGTCGTGGCCGGTCTCGAGCAGAACGACGAGCTGATCCAGCGCGAGATCTTCGGGCCGGTGATCACGGTCCAGCGCTTCAGCGACGAGGCGGAGGCGATCGCCTGGGCCAACGGCACGCCCTACGGCCTCGCCTCCTCCGTGTGGACGCGCGACGTCAGCCGTGCGCTGCGGGTCGCCAAGGCGCTTCGCTTCGGCTGCGTCTGGATCAACGACCACATCCCGCTCGTCAGCGAGATGCCCCACGGCGGCTTCAAGCAGTCCGGCTACGGCAAGGACCTCTCGATGTACTCGCTGGAGGACTACACGGTCGTCAAACACGTGATGGCCAACATCGAGTTCTAGAGGGCGCTTCGCGCCCCGCGGGATTTCGCTCGCTACAGCGGCGGCAGCGGTGTCGGCGTCGGCGTCCGCAGGGCGTCGGTCAGCAGCGTGAGGTAACGAGGCCAGGGGGGCCTGGCGTTGGCGTGCTCGTCGTGGACCCACGTGGTGATGATCATCCGGATCAGGACCTTCAGCTCACTGGGGTCGAGATCGGCGCGGAGCTGGCCGCTCGCCTGAGCGGCGCTGAAGAGGCTGCTGAGCGGCTCGAGCACTCGCTGTCCCAGTTCCTGGCGAAACAGCGTCAGCTCGCCGGCCTGCGCCAGGACCTGGACGAGCGCCATGTTGCGCGCCTGGGCGTCAAGCAGCGCGCCCATCCCGGCGAGCAGACCCTCCCACGGGTCGGGGTCGGCGCCGGCGGCGGCGATCTGGGGCTCGAGCTCGTTCAGGCGGGCCGCGAGCACCGCGCGCAGCAGTTCCTGCTTGTTCGGGAAGCGGCGGTAGAGCGTCGCCGGGCCGACGCCCGCGCGCCGTGCGATCTCCTCCATCGAGGCTTCGAGGCCGTGCTCGGCGAAGGCGTCGCCGGCCGCCGCGACGATCCGGTCGTTGTTTCGTCTGGCGTCGGCGCGCAGCGGTCGTTCGGCGGGAGGGTTTGTGGTCATGCTGTGAAGAGTGTCAACAGAAGTGGTAGTTGACGCTATCACTTGTGCTAGGGTCCGGCGCGAAAAGTTTTCGAGCGTCCGAGCCAGCGGAGGTAGTCCAGATGAGAGCCCTTGCCAGATGGTGCATCGCCCACCGGCGGATCGTCGTGGTGACGTGGGTCGCCGCCCTGATCGCCGCGAACGGAATCGGGCAGGCCGTCGGCTCGGACTACAACAGCAACTTCAAGGGCCCCAACAGCGCCGGATCTCAGCAGGCACTGAACCTGCTCGCGAAGTACTTCCCCGCGCGCAAGGGCGACACGGCGTCGATCGTCTTCGAGTCGACGGCCCCGATCGCCAGTCCCGCGGTGCGCTCGCGGATCGACGGCCTGGTGGCGAAGATCGGCGCGCTTCCGCACGTCAGCGGCGTCGTCTCGCCCTACGCGGGAGCCCACGCGATCTCTCCTGACGGGCACATCGCGTATGCGAGCGTGTTCTTCGACGAACGCTCGTTCGCGCTGCCGAAATCGGCGATCAACCGGGTCATCAACACCGCCAAGGCGGACCGCTCCTCCTCCCTTGAGATCCAGCTCGGCGGCTCGCCGATCGAGCAGGTCGAACCACCGAGCACCGGCCCCGCCACGGGCATCGGGATCCTCGCGGCGATGATCATCCTGCTGATCACCTTCGGCACGCTCGTGGCGGCCGGCCTGCCGCTGATCGTCGCGCTGCTCGCGCTCGGCACGGCGATCGGCCTGATCGCGGTGCTCACGCACGTCGTCGACGTCGTCAACTTCACGCCCGAGCTCGCCGCGATGATCGGGCTCGGCGTCGGCATCGACTACGCGCTCTTCATCGTGACCCGCTACCGCTCCGGCCTCGACGCGGGGCTCGAGCCCGACGAGGCGATCGTCACGGCGATGGACACCTCCGGTCGAGCCGTGCTGTTCGCCGGTGTGACCGTGGTGATCGCCATGCTCGGACAGCTGCTGGTGGGCGTCAGCTTCCTGCGCGGACCGGCGATCGGCTCCTCGCTCACGGTGCTCCTGACGATGGTCGCGGCGCTCACGCTGCTTCCGGCCGTGCTCTCCAAACTCGGGCGCGGCATCGACCGTTTCGACGTCTTCGGCCAGCGCCGGCGGAGCGTACGGCGCGCCGGCCCCGGCTTCTGGGAGCGCTGGGCGGCGATGATCCAGCGCCGGCCGCTGGTCGCCGCGCTGGCATCGTTCGCCCTGCTGCTCGTGCTCGCCTCGCCGATTCTCGCGCTGCGCCTGGGATCGGCCGACGCCGGCACGGACGCCAAGAGCACGACGACCCGCCAGGCCTACGACCTGCTCGCGAAGGGCTTCGGAGCGGGTTTCAACGGCCCGATGCAGATCGTCGCGAAGCTGCCGTCGGCCGGCGACACCGGCGCCGCGGCGACGCTGCGCTCGGGCTTCGTCGGGCTGCCGGACGTCGCCGCCGTGTCGCCCGCGACCTACAGCCCCAACGGGAAGGTCGCGGTGATCAACGTCTTCCCGCGGACCTCGCCGCAGGCAGCCGCCACCACGACGCTGCTCAATCGGCTGCGAGACGACGTCATCCCGCCGCTCGAGCACACGACCCGGGCGAACGTCTACGTCGGCGGGACCACGGCGCTCTTCGCCGACTTCAGCAGCCTGCTGTCGAGCAAGCTCCCGCTATTCATCGGGGCGGTGGTGCTGATCTCGGCGCTGCTGCTGCTCGCCGTCTTCCGTTCGGTGTTCGTCGCCGTCAAGGCGATCGCGATGAACCTGCTGAGCGTGGCCGCCGCCTTCGGCGTCGTGGTCGCGGTCTTCCAGTGGGGCTGGCTGGGAGGCCTGATCGGGATCTCCACGACCGCGCCGATAGCCGCCTTCCTGCCGGTGATGGTGTTCGCCATCGTCTTCGGCCTGTCGATGGACTACGAGGTGTTCCTGATGTCGCGCATGCATGAGGAGTGGGAGCGCACCGGCGACGCCGCCCACGCGATGCGCCACGGCCTGGCCTCGACAGGGCGCGTGATCACCGCGGCCGCGGCGATCATGGTCTGCGTGTTCGCGTCGTTCATCCTCGGCAACAGCCTGACGATCAAGCTGTTCGGCGTCGGGCTCGCCTCCGCGGTGTTCCTCGACGCCTTCGTGATCCGCATGGTGCTCGTGCCGGCGCTGATGGCCCTCATGGGGCCGCGCGCGTGGTGGCTGCCGCGTCGCCTGGATGCCACGCTGCCGCGCCTCAACGTCGATCCCGCGCTGCACGAGGTGGCCGCGGACCCGGTCTGATCTCGGGCGCGCTCGCGGTCGGACCCTGCCGGCCCGGCTCGGTGGTCTGCGACGATTGTGCAGACCACCGAAAGGGGAGCGCAGATGAAGGCCGTTTGGAACGGAGCTGTCATTGCCGAGAGCGACGACACCGTCGTCGTCGAGGGCAACCACTACTTCCCGCCCGACAGCGTGCGGACGGAGCTGTTCGAGGATTCCGCCACCCACACCACCTGTCCGTGGAAGGGTGAGGCCTCCTACAAGACGCTTGTCGTCGAGGGGGAGCGCAATCCCGATGCCGCGTGGTACTACCCCGAGCCAAAGGACGCCGCCGCCGAGATCAGGGATCACTACGCCTTCTGGCACGGCGTCGAGGTGGGCGCCTGAGTTTTCCGGCCCCGCCGCCGCTGACGCGCCGGCGGGAGGCGTGGACCGGTTGGGCGGACGGTGCGATCCGTCCTCACGAGATTCCCCACAAACCGGATCGAGAATGTATAGAATGGGCGGTCGATGAGGGTTGATGTTCACCAGCATCTCTGGACCGAGCCGCTGATCGAGGCGCTGGAGCGTCGCTCCCGCCTGCCGTTTGCCCGCCGCGACGGCCGCCTGTGCACCATCCACCTCGGCGGCGAGAGCCCTTCGGTGGTGGATCTCGAAAGCGAGCGCCCCGAGCGGCGGATCGCGCTGCTCGAGCGCGACGGCATCGACCGGGCGCTGATCGCGCTGTCGAGTCCGCTCGGCATCGAGGCCCTGCCGCGCGCCGAGGCGAGGTTGCTGATCGACGCCCACCTCGATGGCGTCCATGCCATCGGGGAGCCGTTCTCGGCCTGGGCGCCGCTGGCGCTCGACGGCCTGTGCGCCGCGGATGTCGACGCGGCGCTCGAGCGCGATTGCGTCGGCGTCTCGCTGCCGGCGGGGGCGCTCGCACCGCCGTCGTCGATCGATCGCCTGAGTCCCGTGTTCGACCGGCTCGAGCAGCTGGAGCTGCCGCTGTTCGTGCATCCCGGGCCGGGCCTCGGCTGGCATCACGGCGACTGCTCGCTTGTCGATCCGTTGTGGTGGCCGGCGCTCACCATCTACGTCGCCCAGATGCAGGCGGCGTGGCTGGCGTTCGCCGCGCTGGCCCGCCGCGCGCACCCGCGCCTGCGCGTCGTCTTCGCGATGCTCGCCGGCGGCGCGCCGCTGCTCAGCGAGCGTCTCCAGGCTCGCGGCGGCCCCGACTGTGACGTGCGCGATCCCAACTGCTTCTACGACACCTCGTCCTACGGACCGGTCGCCGTTGAGGCGATGGCCCGCCGGGTCGGCGCCGAGCAGTTGCTGTACGGCTCGGACCGCCCGGTCGTCGAGCCTGTGCGCAACGGCCGCGAGGCGATCCTCGGCGAGAACGCCGAATGGATCACCGCTCGGGCGGGAGTCGCGACGTGAGTCGCCCGGCGGTGCCGACGGGCGTGCTCGGGCCGGCCGAGCTGGTCGAGTTCGCCCGCACCCTGGCCGAATCGCTCGAGCGGCCGAACGACCTGCTGGACGGGCAGCCGTGCACCCGGGTCTACGAGGAGATCTGGTCCGACGACCACGTCAACGCGTGGGTGATCTGCTGGGCCGATGACTCCGACACCGGCTTCCACGATCACGACAACTCCTCCGCCGGCATCGTCGTGCTGTCCGGCACGCTGCGAGAGGAGCGGCTCGCGCTGTCGGGACCGCCGGTCACGAGAGCCTTCGGCCCCGACTCGGCCTTTCATCTTCCAGCCTCCGCGATCCACCGGGTTCGCCACGCGCCCGGCCCGCCGGCGCTGACGGTTCACGCCTACTCGCCGCCGCTGCGGCGCCAGGGCGTCTACCGCGTTGCCGCGGACGGGGCGCTGGAGCGCGAGTCGACCCCCTACACCGAGGAACTGCGCGCATCGGTCGGCGCCCTGAGCGCGTGATCCGTCGTCGCCACAGCGGGTAGGCACCGTCGCATGAGGCCAACGGCTCAGCGCGTGGAGTAGATCACAAGCGAGCCGGTCAGCAGGTGGGCGTTGTCGTCGCCGGTCGGCTCGATCACGTGACCGTCGACGACGATCGGACTGTTCCAGTGCCCCGCGGGGGTCGCCAGTGTCGCGATCGCCTGTCCGCTCCCCGGCCTGTAGACAGCTATTCCGCCGTTCGGGTTGTAGACGTAGAGCAGGCCGCCCGCCAGGATCGGGCTCGTCCCCGGCGTGCCGTTGCTCCACACCGGGTCGAGCCGGCGATCGGCGACGCGGTAGGCGGCGGTGCCGCCGCCGTCGGCGACGAACAGCATGTCGTGCCAGACCGCCGGTGCGGTGAACACCTGCTGCGCGCCCGGCGTTGGCAGGGTCTGCAGTTCTCCCCCTGTGCGCGCCGGCGTGCCGGGCGCGCTGCCGTCGAGTGCCGACAGGTTGAGCAAACGCTGGATGCCGTCCTTGCCGGCCATCCAGGCGAGCCCGCCCGGAAGCAGCGCCGGCGACCCCGATCCGAGGTCGGTGTCGCTGGTGTTCAGCATCGCCTGGTCGGTCGGTGTGTAGGCCTGGCGAAGCCGTAGATCGGGCAGCGTCAGCTCGATCACGCTGTCGCCGAAGTCCGTGGTGCCGTTGTAGGGGGCGTTCCCGGTGGCGATCAGCACGCGCTGCCCGCCCGGCTCCACGACCGGGCCGCTGCGCGAGAGGATCGCCGAGTCGCTCGCCGAGCAGCTCGGCGGATCGATGATCGTGTGGCGGTTGGCGCAGAGCGTGTTGAAGACGTGCGCGACCCCTCCGCCGGTGAGTGGGATCGTCACGACATGGCCGACGTAGGGGGGAATGTCGCCGATGTAGCCGCCGGTGCTCGCCAGCAGGTAACGACCGGCGACGTTCAGCGAGGCTGTCAGCTTCTCGGTCCGCGGCGCCGGGGTGACCGACACCGGCCAGCCCGGTTGCTCGCGTCCGTTGGCGAGCGACAGCTTGTGGACGAGGCCGTTGGGCGAGGTGGCGTACACATAGCCGCCGATCGCGATCGGGCTGGCGGTGGTGATCTGCGCGCTGCCCCGCCAGGCGCTGATCCCGGGCGGCACGAAGCGCCACAGGATCCGGCCGCTGTCGGCGTCGACCGCGACCGTGATGCCGTAGTCGGTGGTGAGCACCGCCACGTCGTGACGAGCGCCCAGCACCAGCGCCTGATGCACATAGATCGCCGAGTTGTCGGCGGTCCCGGGCAGCGCGACGGTCAGCAGGTGGAGGTGGCCGACGTTGGCCGCGGTGATCCCCGTGGAGAGGTCGGTGGCGTCGCTGCGCTGCGGGTCGAGGCCGAACTCGAGCCAGTTACGCAGTTGCGGGGCGCTCGCCACCGAGGAGCGAGCGGAGGCCGGCGCCTGGGCGCCCGCGATCAGCGCCGCGACGATGATCGCCAGTGCCGGCAGCCAGCCTGCTCTCCGGGCCACCGCCAAAGGGTAAGCCTCAGCCCGTGCTGGTGGGTGCGACGGTGAGCGAGATCGTACTTCCGTCCACCGAGCCGACCATCGGGATCTCCAGCGGTGCGCTGGCCCCGGCGGCGAGCTCCGGGACGACGCCACGGCCTGCGCCGGTCACCTTGCCTGCGCGCAACGCGACTGCGTACACCGCGAGCTCGGACTGGGCGACCGTCGAGTGATTCTCGACCGTCACGCTGACGTGGGGACCGGGGAAGCTGTCGCTGGCGCTGACACCGCTGGTCGCGATCGCCGGAACGGCGGTGGGAACCGCGCCCGTCGACGCGCCGACCGCGGCGGTCACGGCGGCCGGCGGGCCGCCGGAGGCGATCACCTCGTTGTCGACCCACCACTCCGTCGTGTGCGCGGGCAGCAGCGCGAGCTGTTGGATCGAGGCCTCGATCCCCGTGGTGTCGTTACGGTAGACGGACCGTCCCTTCGCGTCGAGCACGTCGATCAGCACCGCGAAGTTGGCCTGCGCCTGCGCGCCCGTGTTGGTGAGCTCCAACGCGACGGCGTACTGGCCGCCCGAGCCCAGCAGGGTGGTGCGTACGACGCGCACCGTGCGGTTGGCGGTGCCGAGCTTGGTGGTTCCGGCGACGGCGCTCTGGTGTCCGAGCTTGCGCCCGATCTTGGCGCTCAGCTCCTGCGTCGTTTCGCAGCCGCTCGCGCCGATCAGGATCGCTGCGGTGGCCGCGAGCGCCGCGGCCGGGCGGATCATCCGAAGGCGCCGGCGATGTACTCGCGCGTGCGCTCTTCGCGCGGCTGCTCGAACAGCTGGGCGGCGTCTCCCAGCTCGACGAGGTCGCCGAGGTACATGAATGCCACGCGGTCGGCGATGCGGCGCGCCTGCTGGAGGTTGTGCGTCACGATCACAACGGCGAGCTCCTTGCGGAGCTGGAGGATCAGGTCCTCGATCACCGCGGTGGAGCGCGGGTCGAGCGCCGAGCACGGCTCGTCCATCAAAAGGATCTCCGGTTCGGTCGCGATCGCCCGCGCGATGCACAGGCGCTGCTGCTGTCCGCCGGATAGGCGCAGCGCGGGACGGCCCAGGTCGGCCCGGACCTCCTCGTACAGGCCGGCTCGCTGCAAGGCCTGCTTGACCGCCGGCTCGAGGACGCTCCGGCGCGGCCGCCTGCGTGACTGCTCTCGCAGGGCGAAGGCGACGTTGTCGAAGATCGACATCGGGAAAGGGTTGGGCTGCTGGAAGACCATCGAGACTCGCGTGCGGAGCTTTGTGTCCTCCAGCTCGTGGATGTCCTCGCCGTCGAGCGTGATCTGTCCGCTGTGACTTGCGTTCGGAGTCAGCTCGGTCAGTCTGTTGAGGGTCCGCAGCAGGGTCGTCTTGCCGCAGCCGGAGGGGCCGATCAGCGCCAGCACCTCACCCTGGTGGATCGACAGCGACGCCTGGCGCACCGCCGGCACGCCATCGTAAAAGACGCTGATCTGGTCGAGGCGCATGCGCTCCGGACCGGTTAGCGGCGTGACCGCGCGTAGGGGAGATGCCATCATGGAGTCGAGCACCGGCTCATCAAAGTCAAGCTGCTTGATCGACATTGTGTCATTCTCGCGCACTTGCACCCCGGGCACAAGGGCGCAGGGGCCGTTGGTTTCGGCTTCCTCGCGGCTCATCAGCCCAACCGCCCTGCACCGGCGCTGGCTCGCGCGCCGATTCGCGAGATGCGCCCGACGATCGCGTTGAGCGCCAGAATGATCAGGACCAGGATGAAGACTGCCGCGTAGGCCTTCTGCGGAGCATTTCCCTCACCCGCCGGGGAGTTGTTGTAGATGTAGCTCGAGAGGGTCGAGCCGGTGCCGCGCAGGAATCCGAGCAGGGGAACGTTGTTCTCCGGGCTGTTCTGGAGCGTCGCCCCGAGCAGCACGACGACGATCGCGGTGTCGCCGATGATCCGGCCCATTCCGAGTGCCGCACCCGTTGCGATGTCCGGTCGTAGACGTGGCAGCAGGACTCGCCGAATCGTCGCGATCCGCGTCTTGCCGAGCGCGTAGGAGGCCTCGCGCTGCTGTCGCGGGATCGCGCGCAGCCCGTTGCGCGTCGCCGTGTAGGTGAGCGGGAGCGCGAGCAGCGACATCATGACGCCGGCCGCAATGAACGAGCGGCCGTAGACGCCGCCGTTGCTGGAGCGAAACGAGAGCGGCGCGAAGATCCCGAGCTGGAAGAGCGCGAGGCCGAAGATCGCGATCACGATGTCGGGTGTTCCGGCGATCAGCTCGACGCTCGACTCCACGACCCCGACCAGCCAGCGCGGGCGGCCGTACTCGACCGCCCAGAGCGCGGTGATCACGGCGAGCGGGGTGGCGATCAGCGTGCCGATGATGGCAAGCGTCACGGTGCCCTCGATCGGATCGAGGAAGCCGCCGGAACTAGCCTGGTTGACCGCCGCGCTCGGGCTGGTGACGAGCAGCTTTGGCGTGATGTAGGCGATGCCCTTGGCTGCCAGGAAGATGACGATCGCCGCCGTCACCAGGCACAGCGCGAGCCCTGCGGTCCAGGCAAGGACGAAGATCAGCTGGTCGCTGCGGCGCCAGGAGCGCAGCGAAGAGCGCCGACCACGGCGGCGTCGCGGCGCGACCAGCTTGCCGGGGGGAGGGAGCGACTCGACGCTGGACATCAGTTGCTCAACTCGTACTTGCGCAGGGGCAGCCGCGCGAGGCGCGAGGCGAGCGACAGCATGAAGCCCGAGAACAGCAGCAATAGCGCGATCGAGTAAATCGTCGAGCGCAGCACCGGTGCGCTGAGGCCCTCCGACTGTCGGACGACCTCGGCGGCGAGCGTCGTCAGCGGCTCGAACAGGAAGATCACGCCGTCCTGCGGCTTTGGCGCGAAGGCCACGCCGCCGGAGACCATCGAGAGCATGATCGCCTCGCCGATCGCGCGCGCTGTCGCGAGCGCCGTCGCCGAGATGATCGCGGGGCGGATCGCGCGGATCGAGACCGCGATCGTGGCGCGCAGCGGGTTGAGGCCGAGCGCCACGGCCCCCTCGTGCCAGGCGCGCGGGACCGAGCCGAGCGCGTCGGTGATCAGCGCGGTCATGATCGGCGTGATCATCAGCGTCAGGATCACGACCGAGACCAGCAGGCCCGCCCCGGTCAGCTGGACCACGTTCGCCACCGACGCCTTCTGGCCGGCGCTGATCACATGGTTGCCGACGAAGGGCACGAGCACCAGCACTCCGATCAGGCCGTAGACGACCGAGGGGATCGAGGCGAGCAGGCGGATCACCGGCGTCATCAGGCGCCGCACGGAGGGGGGCGCGAAGTCGACGATGAAGATCGCCGTCAGAACCGACACGCCGAGTCCGAGGATCACGGCGAAACCCGCGGTCAGCACCGTTCCGTAGATCAGGGGCCAGGCACGGAAGAAGTAGGCCGAGGCCGAGGGGGTCGCCGAGGTGTTCGCCATCGCGCCGATCTGCGAGTCGAGGTTCCCGCCCGGCCCAAGCCACGAGAGGCCCTCGCGCGACAGCGTCGGCCACGCCCGCTGCGCGACGAAGACCACCATCAGGATGATCGCGACCGCGGTCAGACACGCGATCGCGCCGAGCATCCGCTCGGCGCGATCGTCACTCCACGGTTTTCGCAGCCGCTCGATCACGGCGTCGCTAGCCCTGAACTGCCGGCTCGACCTTTCCGAGCGGAATCCAGTTGGTCTCGATCAGCTTCTTCGCGGCCGCGTTGGTTTGAATCCAGTAGATGAACGCTTCGACGTGACCGCTGGCAGGCCCCTTGGTCACCTCATAGAAGTCGGACACACCCGGATAGGTTCCGGCCACGACGTTGGCGGTGTTGCAGGCGGTGCCGTTGTAACCGACGGCGTTGATGCCCTTCGCCAGCGCGAAGTAGTCCGAGTTGAAGCCGATCCCGTTTGGGTCGTGCTCGACCGCGTTCTGCATCAGTCCCTCGCTGGGCTCCTGTGCGGCGACCGAGGAGACCTTGCCGCCGCCGAGCAGGGTGTTCTGGAAGGTCGTCAGAACGCCGGCGACCGATGTGCGGCTGTAGACGTCGATCGTCCCGGTGGCGGTCGCTCCGGAGACCTGGCTCCAGCTGCGGACCTTGCCGGTGAAGATCTGCAGGACCTGGGCAGCCGTCAGGTTCGTGATCGGATTTGCCGGATTGGTGACGACGCAGACGAAGTACTTGGCGATCGGGTAGAAGACGAGACCCGTCGGGTCAGTGGTCGCCGGCGGGCGTGAGGAGTCGCCGATGTCGACCCTGCCTGCGGCGACGTCCGCGATCCCAACGCTCGCGCCACCCTGGGAGATCTTGAAGCTGACCTTGCCCTTTTCGACCTGGTGGTACTTGGTCGCGAGCAGCTCGATCAGCGGGAACGACGCGGTTGCGCCCGAGATCGAAATGATCGTGCTCGCGGCATAGGCGAGCGTCGGCACCACGACCAGCGCGGCGGATACGGCTAGTGCGACAGTGAGGCGACGGCGGGGTCTGCGCATCTGCGGGGGAGCTCCGTTCTCCGAGTGGTTGACGCCGGCGTGCGGGCAAGCTGCAGCGCGCCGCCGGCCGGCGGTAGATTAGCATAATCTTCACTATGACGATCCAGATTGCTTAGTTTAGGCTAAGCTGCACCCGCCCGCGCCACGCTGCTCGAGCGCCACCCCACGACTCAAGGAATCCAGGAGGACACGTTGCACAGATCAATTCCCGCCCGCCACCGGCTGATCGCCGTGCTCGGCGTCGTCACTGTCGCGATCGCGCTGCCGGCGCTCGGGGCGTCGCTCGGACAGGCCCGCAGCGCGCACGCCGCACAGGGCGCGACGGGCGCCACGGGCGCGACCCCCGTCGCGAGCGACGATCCGAACAACTACAGCTGCTTCGGCCACATCGAGAAGGGCGCCGCCGAGCAGGGCGTCAGTGGCACGCAGGTCGAATACCAGTTCTCATGCGACGGGCCGATCACCGGCTACCAGATCGAGACCGAGCCGCACCAGATCCAGTACTTCGATCAGTCGCCGCTGGTGGCACTGGATGGAGTGCCATCGATCACCGACAGCTTCTCCTGCAGCGCCTTCATCCCGGGTGTCCAGATCAACTGCACCGGGCAGACCTCGGCCGCGTTCGAGGTGATCACCGGACAGTTCGTGATCACCGGCAAGAGCCTGTGCACCGAGCCGCGGCTGGACCCGATCCTGACGGTCACCGACGCGACCGCGACGGCCACGCTCGGCGGCACCAAGACGGCTCCGACGGCCAGCGCCACCGTGACCCAGTACATCTCGGGCCCCTACGACCTCGGCCGGCCGTACGGCTGCAAGGCCGACGACTACGGTGGCGATACGCGCCTTGGCAGCCACCCGCCGAAGATCGTGCTGCCCGGGTCGCCGGCCACGAACGCCGCGTACTAGAGCGCTCACCAAGGCGGCCCACCAGCGCCACCGGCTGCGTGATCCCCTCGCCCCACCGGCGGGGGGATGCGCGGCGGTGGTCAGCCGGGCGCGCTCACCCGACCGTGACGGCCGATCCTAGGCGGCGTCGGGTGCGTGCTCGGCGTGGCGGCGCATCAGCGTCTCCTGGGCGTTGATGACCTCCTCGTCGGGGCCGGGGTGGCGCCTGCGCCAGACGCCGTCCGTGCCCAGATCCCAGGCGTTGTGGTTGTCGGCGAGGCAGAGCTCGACGGTCTCCATCACCTGCGCGCGCAGCGCCGGTTCCTCGATCGGCACGGCCAGCTCGACCCTGTTGTCGAGGTTGCGCGGCATCAGGTCCGCCGAGGAGATGTAGACCTTCTGGATTCCGCCGTAGCTGAACGAGTACACGCGCGAGTGCTCGAGCAGGCGGCCGACGACCGAGACCACGCGGATGTTCTCCGAGAGTCCGGCGAGGCCGGGGCGCAGGCAGCATATGCCGCGCACGTTGAGGTCCACGCGCACGCCGGCCTGCGAGGCGGCGTACAGCGCGTCGATGCAGGCACGGTCGACCAGCGCGTTGATCTTGATCGCGATCCGCGACGGCGAGTCCGGCGAATGCGCGGCCACGGCCTGGTCGATCTCGCCAAGGATCGCCTTGCGCAGATAGCTCGGCGCGACGAGCACCTTGCGGTAGCCCGACGGGCGGCCGAAGCCGGTGAGGAAGTTGAACAGTTCCGCCACATCGGCGCCGATCGCCTCGTCGGTCGTGAACAGGCCGAAGTCGGTGTACAGCCGCGCCGTCGCCGAGTGGTAGTTGCCGGTGCCGATGTGGACGTAGTTGCGCACGCCGTCGCCCTCGCGGCGCACCACCAGCACGCACTTGGCGTGCGTCTTCATCGCCGGATGCCCGTAGACCACGTGCACACCCGCCTGCTCGAGCGCCTTCGCCCAATGGATGTTGGTCAGCTCGTCGAAGCGGGCCTGCAGCTCCACCAGGCAGACCGCCTGCTTGCCTCGTTCGGCTGCGCGGATCAGTGCCGGAACGAGCGTCGAATCGTCGCTCGTGCGGTACACGGTCTGCTTGATCGCCAGGACCTGCGGGTCGCTGACGGCCTGCTCGACAAACCGCTCGACCGAGCTGGAGAAGGAGTCATAGGGGTGATGCACGAGCAGATCGCCCTTGCGCATCGCGCCGAGCACGTCCGCGCGTCCCTCCTCGCCGGCGATCACACGCGGATGGGCAACCGGCGTGTAGGGCGCGTCGCGAAGCTCCGGATAGCCCGGCAGCTTGGTCAGCTGGAGCAGGGAGGTCAGATCGAGCATCCCGTCGACCGGGTAGACGTCGCGCGGCGAGACGTTCAGCGCCGCGGTCAGCTCGCCGAGCAGCCGGGCGGCGATCCGCGAGCCGACCTCGACGCGCACGACCTCGCCCAACCGGCGGCGGCGCAGCTCGTCCTCGACCGCCTGCAGCAGGTCGTCGGCCTCGTCTGAGATCGCGAGATCGGCGTCGCGGGTGACACGGAAGTAGTCGTAGTCGGCGATCTCCATGCCGGGGAAGAGCGCGTCGAGGTGATGTGCGATCACGTCTTCGAGCAGCACGAACGTCGTGCGGTCGCCGAGTGCCACAAACCGTGGCAGGATCTCGGTCGGGACCTTGACGCGAGCGAACGTGGTGTGGCCGCTGTCGGGATCGCGGGCGATCACGCCGAGGCTCAGCGACAGGTTCGAGATGTAGGGGAACGGTTGTCCGGGGCCGACCGCGAGCGGCGTCAGCGCCGGGAAGATGACGCGGCGGAAGTGGCGGGCCAGCGTGTCGCGCTCGGCCTCATCCAGATCGGCGACCCGCCGGACGACGATGCCGTGCTCGGCGAGGCCGGGGAGCAGACGCTCGGCGACGCAGCGGGCCAGCCGCGAGCCGTGCTCCAGCACCCGCTCGTGCAGCGCCGACAGGGTCTGCGAGGGGGTGCGTCCGTCGATGCTCGGGCGCTCGACGCCGGCCTCGATCTGGTCGTGCAGGCCAGCCACCCTGACCATGAAGAACTCGTCGAGGTTCGACGTGTAGATCGAGGCGAACTTCGTTCGCTCCAGCAGCGGCACCGACGGATCCTCCGCCAGCTCGAGCACGCGCAGGTTGAAGTCAAGCCACGAGAGTTCGCGGTTGAAGTAGTTGGCCGGGTCGCGCGGCCGCGGCGCGGCCGCGGCAGCCGGCGCGCCGGCGGACTCCGGCCCTTCGTCCTCGCTCAGCGCAGGTGCGTCGGTCGCGCTCATCGCACCTCGGATTATGCGCCCACGGGCGCCTGCGTCGGTGAAGAGAAGGTTGTTGCAAGCAGACGGTCACGCAGGCCCGACTCCTCGATCGCGCACCACAGGACTGTGAAGCGCGCGAACTGCTTCGCGCGACGGGCGCGGAAGCGCTCCGCCAGCGCGTCGAAGCCGTCGGGCTCGCGCTCGCGGCTCGCCGCGATCCGCTCGAGCATCACGTCGCAGTCGTGGATCTCGCCCAGCACGTCCTGGAGCTCACGTGCGCGAGCCTGGGCCTCGCCGCCGACCTCGCCGAAGCAGAAGCCGACCATCTCCAGCAGGTAGCGCAGGCGTTTCGCGGCGATCCGCATGTCGTGCATCGCGCTGGCGGCCCGCTCGCCGAGCGCCTCCGGCACGAACGCGTAGAGCTCTGCGGTGCGCATCGCGACGATCCGGCGCGCCGCGTCCGCGAGCTCCATCTCGGGCACGAGCCCATCGACGCGGTGCGCCTTCACGCCGTGATCCTCGCCAGCCGCCGTCGCAGCCCGATCCGCTTGGCGTGCCGCAGCGCCCTGGCGAGCTCCTGATTGGCCTCCAGCTGCTCCGCCCGCAACTCGCTCGCGAGCAGCGCGACGGCACGACGCTCGGCGCCGTCGCAGTCAGCCTCGAGCCGCGCGAGCAGCTCGAGCGCCACGTCGCGATCGCGCCGCTCGCCGAGCGCGGCGGCGAGCGCCTTGACCTCGGCCAGTACGCGGCCGCCGCCCTTGCGCCCAAGGCTTGGCCCGAACACCTCGAGCGCGGCTCGCAGGCGTCGCGTCGCGACTCGCATCGCGTGGACGCCCTCGATCTCGCCGAGGTCGAGCACAGCCTTGCGATCGTGCGCAAACACCGCCTCCGCGCGTTCGCCGACGATCTCGCGGGCCGCCTGCGCGTAGGGCTGCTCGGGCGACAGCGTCATGCGCTCCACCCCGCCGCGATCAGCATCTCGAGGATCACGCCCTCCCTGAGCCCCCCGCGCCCGATCATCAGCGGCCGCTCGAGTCGATCGGAGATCTCCTCGAGCACGAGCATCCCGCCCGGCAGCAGGCGCACACGTTCGGGCTCCATCTCGAACGCCCGCGCGACCTCGTCGCTGGGCGTCGTCGCAAGGATGCGCAGTCCGCGCTCGAGCGCCTCGTGGTCGAGCACGCCGCCGACCAGCCGCCGCAGCGAGGTCGAGGAGCCGCCGACCGCGACCGCCAGCTCCGGCGTCGGCAGGCTGAACCCCTCGAACACGCCGCCGACGTGGGCGCGCACCTGCGCGAGCTGGTCGATCGTGGGCGGGTCGTCGTGGAGGTAGGCGTCGGCAAGGAAGCCCGAGCCGATCCGAAACGAGCTCGATGCGCGCACGCCGTCGCCGATCGTGCCGATCGCGATCTCCGACGAGGACCCGCCGACGTCGATCACGGCGATGTCGCCGTCAGGCGGGTGATCGAGCGCGCTGGTCGCTCCGACGAAGGCCAGCCGCGCCTCCTCCTCGTCGCTGAGCACCTCGACCGATACGCCGGCCTGCTTGGCGATCGCGCGCGTGAACTCCTCCTGGTTGGAGGCTTCGCGGATCGCCGCGGTGGCGACCGCGCGAATCGTCTCGGTGCCGAGCTCGCGCGCCAGTCGCACCTGCGTGGCGACGACCTCGACCACCTCCGCGATCTTCTTCGCCGGGATCGTGTCGTCGCGTCGCAGGCCCTTGGCGATCCGCGTGAAGGCGCGCTGGCGAAGCAGCTCGCGCAGGCGGCCGTCGGCGGGCTCCGCGACCAGCAGCCGCGTCGTGTTCGAACCGATGTCGATGCAGCCGCAGATCATTCGATCAGGCTATAGGCTCGCAGCTGTGGCAGGGATACTCTGGCTGCTGCGGCACGCCGATGCGGAGCCGCACGGAAGCGGACCGGATTTCGAGCGCCGGCTGACGGCGCGCGGCGAGCAGCAGGCGCGGGCGGCCGGTCGCGCGTTCGCGCGCATGGGCGTGAGCTTCGAGCGCGTTTTCACCAGCCCGCGCGTGCGCGCCCTCGAAACCGCCCTGATGGTGTGCGCCGAGATCGGCGGCGAGCCGATCGTGCACGAGCCTCTCGCGGGCGGTTTCGACGCGGACGACGCGGCGGAGCTGCTCGCCGGCACGGCGGGTGTGCCGGCGGTGCTGCTGGTCGGGCACGAGCCCGACCTCTCCGGGCTGGTGGCGGCGCTCACGTCCGCGCGAATCGAGATGAAGAAGGGTGGGATCGCTGCGATCCGCGGCGGCCAGCTGGTCGCGTTGCTACGCCCGCGCGAGGTCGAGCTCGTCGCGTCGCTCTGATTCGCGGATCGCCGGAGCGAGCGCCGGCGGGACCTCGCTGACCGCGTGCCCGTTCGCCGGTTCTGCGGCGAAGCGGTAGCCGATCCCGAAGTGCGTGTGGATGTAGCGCCAGTCCGGTGAAACGCGCTCGAGTTTCTGGCGCAGCTTGCGCACGAACACGTCGACCGAGCGGTCGCCGCGAACCATCGCGTAGCCCCACAGGCGCTGGTAGATGAACTCGCGCTCGAGCACCCGCCCGCCCGATGCGGCCAGCAGCTCGATCAGCTCGAACTCGCGGCGCGTCAGGTCGATGCTGATTCCCTCGACAAAGGCCTGGTACTGATCGCGCTGGATCTCGACCTCGCCGGCGAGCAGCGGCTCCACGGCCGTCGAGCTCTCGAGCCGCCGGCGCCGGCGGACCACCGACTCGACGCGGGCGATCAGCTCCTCAGGGTGGCACGGCTTGGTCAGCCAGTCGTCGGCTCCGAGCCGCAAACCGCGCACGCGCTGCGCGACCGTCGAGCTGCCGGTGCAGACCACGACGCCGAGCTCCGGCAGCGCGCCGCAGAGGCGCTCAAGCCATTCCCAGCAGGTCGGGCCGATGACCGCCAGGTCGACCACGATCGCGCCCAGCCGCATCGGCACGATGGCCTCGGGGGCAACCGAGGAGGCCAGCACGCGGTATTCCCATCCGGCGCGCTCGAGCCGCTTGCCGAGAACCGCGAGGAAGCCCGAGTCGCGGTCGAGCACGGCGATTCGCATCGCCAACGACGCGCCCGCGGGCCCTGTCGGGTCGGTTGGGAGGCTCTCCTCCACCGCGGTAGCGTGAACCATCTGCACTGATTGTATTGGCGAGGTCGCCCGACCGCGCAATTCGGTCACCAGATCTTCACACGATCGCGGCGCGTGTCACGACGCACCCGTCTGCGAAGTTCCTGGAAACTCGCGGAACAGGCCGGTGACGACGAAGGTCGTCTGCTCGCCGACGTCGACCGCGTTGTCGCCGATCCGCTCCAGGCAGCGCGCGACGAGCGTCATGTGCATGGCCCACTCGCGCGTGTCGATGTCATCGCCGATCTCGATCGCCATGCGGAAGATCTCGCGCTGGATCTGGTTGACCTCACGGTCCTGGCGGACCAGGTCCGCCGCAAGCCCGACATCGCGGTCGGCAAACGACCGCTTGGCCTGGGAGACCTCCGAGCGCGCGATCTCGCCCATGCGCAGGAGCAGGGCGAGGATCTCCGGTTGGGTGGGCGGCTCGTGCCCGGAAAGCGGCAGCTGCTTGCAGATGTTGACGCACTGGTCGCCCATCCGTTCGACGCGGACGATCACGTGCAGCAGCGCTGCGACGAGCCGCAGGTCGCCCGCGACCGGGGCCTGGCGGGCCAGCAGCGAGAGGATCCCCTGGTGCACCTCGAGGTAGCGCCCGTCGACGCGGTCGTCGTCGGCGATCACGAGTGCCGCGAGCTCAACGTCCTGGTGGGCCAGTGCCTCGAGCGTGCGGTCGAGCTGATCGATCACGATGTCGATGCCGCCCAGCGCGCGCAGCTCCAGCTCACGCAGCTCGTCCTCGAAGTGGGGGCGGCCGCCCGTCTTGCTGGTGGAGGTCTTCGAAGCCATCGTCAGAGCGCTTGCGCCGGCTGCGGGTTATCGCACGATTTCGCTCGCCGTGCGTTCCGGCCGACTGGGCCCGCCGGCCGCCGCGGAAGCCCGGACCTCGGCGGCCCCAAGCTCCGGCGAGATCGCCTGCTCGGGCTGAAAGCGGTAGCCGAAGCTCGGGTGCGTGTGGATGTAGCGGCGGCCGGGCACCGCCTGTTCGAGTTTCGCACGCAGCTTGCTCACGTAGACGTCCACGGAGCGATCGCCGGCGCGCAGCTCGCGCCCCCAGACTGTGCGGCAGAGCTCCTCGCGGCTGATGATGCCGCCGGCGTGGCGCACCATCGCGACCAACAGCTGGAACTCCCGCACCGACAGCGTGAGCACCGCCGAGCCGGCGCGGACCAGCCCCTCGTCCGGCGTGATCTCGAGGTCATCGACACGGATCGTCTCAGCGTGGTCGTCGACATCGGGCATCGACGAAGCAGGCTCTCGCGTGCTTGCGGGCGCGGGGTGAAGATGCTGTGATGCAGCTGTGAAGAACTCGTGAAGGAAGAGATCCGCCGGCGCGCCGCGCGTAGTGTTCGCTGATCATGGCGCTGCTGCGTAGATCGCTGGATGGGAGCCTGCTCGCCTTGATCGGCGAGTCCGGCCGCAACGTGGTGCGCACGACACTGCTGCTACGGGAGTTGATCTCCGACTACCCCGACCGCGCCCCGCTGGCCGCCGAGGTTCGCCAGTGCGAGCACGAGGGCGACCGGATCACCCACGATGTGATCCATCGGCTGGCGGATGCCCGCGGCTCCCGGCTGCCGTTCGACGCGGCCGACGGGCATCGGCTCGCGACCGCGCTGGACGACATCGTCGATCACGCCGAACAGGTGGCGGACACGCTCGGTCTCTATGCCGTCGAGGCGACGATGGAGCAGGCGATCGAACTGGCCGACGTCCTGGTCGGCGCGGCCGAGCAGGTGTCGCAGGCGCTCGACTGCCTGCGGGGCGACGGCGCGCTGGCTCCCCACCTGGTGGAGATCCACCGGCTGGAGAACGAGGGCGACCGCCTGCGGCGCGACGCCGTGGCGTCGCTGTTTGCCGGCGGGACCGATCCGATGGTCGTGATCCGCTGGCGAGACATCTTCGAGTCCCTCGAGGCGGCCGTCGACGCATGCGAGACGGTGGCCCACATCCTCGAGGGCATCAGCCTGCGGCGCCGGTAGGGCCGGCGCCCGCCTGCCAGCAGGAGCCTGCGCGAGCGCCGGGGCGCAGAGCGGCCCCCGCCCGCCGCCGGCGGAAGGCGGACCTGTCGATCCGCGTCGCCGCGCGCCCGGCTCAGCCCGCGGCGGTGTGCCGGCTGGTCCGGCGAGCGTCGGCCGCGGCGACGCGGACAGGCAGCGCGGCGGCCGAGATCGCGGTCGGCACGCGCGGCTCGCGGATCTGCCCGAGGCGGCTGTCGAGCTCCGCCCAGCGGGTCGATGACAGGGCGAAGCCAGTCGTGAAGGCCGCGGCCGCCGCGATCGCCTCGGGCTGGCGGGTGGGCGCGAAGGAGATCACGAGGTCACCTGGAACCGTCAGCTCGCTGAGCGTCGGACGGGACGCGCCGTGCAGCGACGAGAGCGCCCTGATCGCAACCTCTGCGACGCTGCCGGCCGGCTGCCCGTCGAGTGCCGAAATCGCGATCGCGTTGCCGGTCTTCAGCACGGACGGGCTGGTCCGCTCGTGCGTTCCGCCGCCGCACCAGGCGCCGTTGACGGTGGGGTCGATCCCGTGCAGCGCGAGCACCTCGAGCGCGGCGAGGACACGGCGGTCGACGCTGCCGCCGGCGACCGCCGAACGCTCGCAGGCCGGGAGCGTCACGTGCGCGTCCTCGAGCACGGCGCGCTCGATGTCCAGCTGGCTCATCAGCAGGGTCGCGCCGACGCTGTCGGCGTGCAGGTTCGGACCGTAGAACGGGCTGTTGAAGCTGTCGCGGTGGAGCTCGAGCGTCTCGAGCTGCGACCAGGCGTCGAGGAACGGGCGCGGGTCGATCGGCGCCTCGGCAACGCCCGCGGGACGCAGTTCGAAGAGCAGATGCGGGCGACGCGAGCCTGTGGTCCGCCGCAGGCGCCCGAGGATCGTGCCGGCCAGCACGTGCGACCCGACACGCAGCGGCTCGAGCACCAGCTGGTCGGGACGCAGTCCGAAGGCACCGGTGAAGTAGCGCGCGAGAACGCTGTGCGTGGTGTGCACGAGCGTGGCGGCGCGGAGTGCCCGATCGAGCACCGCCAGCGGCGTCGTGAGCGTCGATGGGCTCGGCCTCGAGCTGAGGTTGACGGTTGCGACCAGCGGCGCCGACGACGACGAGCTGGCGGCAGCCTGAGCACGCGCCTGGCGGAACAGGGCGCCCGCCTGGTTGGAGCCCGATGACTGCGCTCCCGCGCTGGCCGGGGAGGTTGGCCGCGGCCCCGGCTCAAGGCCGGCCGGTGCGGCGCTCGAGAGCAGCGCGGCGCTCGGACGCGGCGGCTTCGGCGCCGGGAACCAGGCCGACACCGAGCCGAGGTTGCCGTAGGTGAAGCGATCGCCGAAGGCGTTGCGAAGGACGACATAGCGGCCCAGCGCGCGGCTGTGGCCGATCGCGACGATCGTCCCGTCCTGTGTCGCCACGACGGCGGCGCTCGAGGAGGCGAAGATGTCCTCCGCGGGCGCGGACACGGCGGCCCGCGCGGCGGCCGCTCCGACGGCGCCCGGCGCTGGGGCGGCGCCGTTCGTGCTCGCGCCGGTGGCTCCTGTCGCGGCGGCAGCGGGCACCACGGCGGCCGGCCGGTAGCTGGCGTGGTAGCGCAGCTGGATCGGGAAGTCGCCCTCGGCCAGTTCGCTGATGGAGTTCAGCAACGCGGTAGGCTCGCCGGCCAGCAGCTCGGCGCGCAGCAGCACCGACCTGACATACGCGTGGGAGTGGTTGTAGGCGAAGATCGCGCCGGGAAGGTCGTGGGTGCCTCCCGCAGCCGCGAGGTAGCGGGCGGCGGCGAAGATCGCGTCGGCGGCGTTGTAGGGGTCGCGCGCGCCGGAGGCGCTGGCGTCGACGCCGTAGCGCTTCCATGTGCGTGGCAGGAACTGCATCCAGCCGATCGCACCGGCTGAGGAGGTGTCGAGATCGGTGCCGTAGTCGGTCTCGACCTCGTTGATCGCAGCGAGTGCCTGCCACGGGATCCCGTAGGCGGCGCCGGCCGCCTCATAGATCGTCAGCAGGAACGGCGGGATATGGAAGCTCTGGACGTAGAACGCCGGGACATCGGCCGCGCCGTTGACGATGAACGGGTCATCCCAGGATCCGGGCAGCACCCCGGCCAGTGGGTTGGAGCCGTCGAACAGGGCAGGTGAGGGCGCGGTCGGGCCGTTGGCGGCCCCGCCGCCCGAGTTGGCGTGGGCGGAGTGATGCCCGCTCGACGGATTCGAGAGGGCCCCGGAGCCGCTCTGCGGCTGCGCGATCGAGGCCGTGACCACCGGGGCTGAGAACGAGCCGCTCGCGACACCGCTGGGGGCGACGGTGCCCCCCGCGGCTCCGGCGGCCGGGCCACCGATGCCGCCGGAGCCGGTTGCTCCGACGGTGGTCGCCGGGGTGGCCGGGCTTGACCCGCCGCCCGTGCTCGTCGTGCTCGAGGTGCCTGAGGCTCCGGATCCGCTCGTGCCGGCTGTGCCCGTGGCACCCGAGGGCCCGGAGGCTCCCGTGGCTCCGGTCGTGCCGGTTGCGCCGGTCGCCGCGGTCGAGCCGGTCGCGCCCGAGGCCGAGCCGCCCGAGGTGCCGGTCAAGGTGCCGCCATCGGCGCTCACAACCGAAGCGGAGCCGGCGGCCGGTGGTGTGGCGGTGGCGCCGGCCGAGGCCGCGATCGCGCCCACGGCACTCAGAACTGCGACGGCGAGTGCCGTCCGGCGAACACGATCGAGTTGCATGCCTGGCCCGTTGTATCACGCGCGCGCACGGATGCGTGCAAAGGTTCTGGCGAAATTGCGGGGAGGATGGGGCTCAGGCCGCTTCGTCGAAGGCCGTGGCGGCCAGGTCGTCGTAGGTCACACAGGTTCGGCTCGCCCCCGCGCGCCTGATCACGTCCTCGAGCGCCAGCATGTGGCTTGTCGAGGCGAGGTCCAGCGGGTGCAGGTCGACCCGCAGGGTCTGGCCCGCCACGCGGCCCGACGCGCGCAGCAGGCTGGGAGAGAGGGCTCGCCGCAGTGGTCCGGCGGCCGCCAGCCCGATCGGTGGCGCGAGCAGGTGCGCTCGCGCGTGCGTACCGGTCGGGTGCAGGCCCCAGGCGCCGGCCCACCAGGCAAAGCGGGTGCGCAGCGACTCGCGCAGCTGCGGCGTGTAGGCGTAGGCCGGGGCCACGAAGCCGCGCGGCTCGATCCCGGCGAGCTTGAGGATCCGCCGGCCGGCGTCCAGCGCGCGCGCCGTCGCCAGCCCGTCCAGGCCCACGAACTCCGGCGATTCGCGGGCGGCGGCGTGGCGTGGGTGCGGCGGCCAGCGCGGCTGGCGCGACTGGAGGTGGTGGAAGCCGTGCTGGGCTATCGCGTCGCCGCGGCCGGCGCGCTCGAGCAGCCATGTCGCAACCTCAGGTCGACGGTCAGACAACGGGTGCATGTCGCGCGCCGGGATCACGAGCAGCGTGGCGCGGTCGACACCCAGGTCGTCGAGCCAGTCGCGGATCAGCGCGGCGCGCTCGAAGGTCGCCGGCTCGATGTCGTGGACGGCCACCGCGAGCGTGCGCTCATGCCGCATCGCGGGCCTCCTCGCGTGCCGCGGCGAGCGCCCCCCGGTAGCCGTCGCCGAGCCGCTCGAGCGCGCGGTGCCAGGTTCGCGCCTCGACGCTGCGCCGAGCAGCCGCACCGAGCCGCTCCCGCAGCATCGCCGATCCGGCCAGGTCGAGCAGCGCCTGCGCGAGCGCCTCGGCGCGCGGGGGCCGCAGCAGGCCGTCGACGCCGTCGGCGATCAGCTCGCGCGGTCCGCCGGCATCGACCGCGAGCACCGCGACGCCGCTCGCCTGCGCCTCGAGCACGACCTGGCCAAAGGTGTCGGTCTCGCTCGGGAAGCAGAAGATGTCGGCGCCCGCGTAGGCGGCGGCCAGCTGCGCCCCCTCGAGCCAGCCGAGGAAGCTGGCGCGCTCGCCCAGGCGCGCCGCCAGCCGCGGCTGCTCGGGGCCGCCGCCGGCGAGCACCAGGTGCAGGCGCGGGTCCTGCGCATGCGCGAGCTCGAAGGCGTCGGCCAGCAGGTCGATGTTCTTCTCCTTGCTGATGCGCCCGGCGTAGAGCACGCTCAGCCCGTCGCCGCCAAGCGAGTGCGCCCCGCGCAGAGCGGGGTCGAAGCGCTCGGTGTCGACGCCTCGATCCCAGCGCACGATCCTCTCGCTGGCGATCCCGAGCTCGGCGAGGGCCTCATCTGCCGCGCCGCTTGGTGACAGAACGATGCGGCAACGCGAGTAGAACGATGCGACGACCAGCTGCGCCGTCAGCTCGAGCGTCGGATTGCCGCTGCGCAGGCCCGCATAGGCCGCCAGCTCGGTGTGGTAGCTGCCGACGAGGGGGATCTCCATCGCCCGCGCGATCAACGCGGCGGCGACACCGCTCGGACCCGGCGCGCACACGTGGATCAGGTCGTAGCGCCCGTCGGCGATCGCCTCGACGGCGGCCGGCAGGCTCGGCACGCCGATCTCCATCCCCGGGTAGTGGGGGATCTCGACGTCGGCGACCGCCGCGAGCCGCCGGTCGACGTTGCGGTCGGTGCCGATCACCTCGATCGTGAAGCCCTCGACGCCACGCTCGCGGATCTCCTCGATCGTGCGCGTCACGCCGTGCATCGCACCGATCCCGTCCGCCACGATCGCGACCCGCGGCGGCTCGCCGTCGCGGACGCTCAGCTTGGCGCGCTCGCGCGCGATGAAGGCCGCCGACGGCGCGTAGGGGATGGCCGGGATCGCGGCCGTGAACAGCACCGCGCCGATCTCGCCGATCTCGCCCCGGCCGGCCGCCTCGACGGCGGTCGTCACGGCGTCGCGCAGCAGCCGCTCGTGCGCGCGCGTGGCGCGCCGGTAGAGATCGGCGTGGGTGAAGCGGTCGTCCTGCATCTGGGCGACCAGGTCGGCGCCCGACAGCTCGCCGAGGCCAACCGACGCAAGCCAGGCGCGCAGCAGCGCGCGCGCGTCGGCGGGCGCCAGCCGCCCCACGCTCGCGCCCTCGCGGCGGTCGCCCTCGCTCAACACGCGCTCGGCGATCTCGAGCACCCGCACGGGGTCGAGCTCGGCTCGCTCGCCGTCGAACCCGAGCGCCCGCACGGCCAGCGCCATCGCGGCGTGCGCCCACTTCTCGGCGCTGCCCTGCTCGCCGCCCGGCTCGACGCGGCCGGCCCGGACGTGTTCGAGGAACTCCGCCGCCGTCGCCGCCGCCGGCCCGCTCGTGAACGTCCGCCCGATGTCGATCCCGGCGTGGTCGTCGCTGCCGCCGATGGCGATGCCGCCCTGCGTCTCCACATAGATCGCGGCTGGCATGTTCAACTCCCGCGCGCGCGAGCCGTTGCGCGTCTCCCAGATCGGGAAGAGCTCTGCCAGGCGGCGGCGGTGGCGGCTGCGCAGCGGCGCGCCGACCGAGTAGAACGGGTGCGCGAGAGCGCTGACGATGCCGCCCGCCTCCAGGTAGGACGCGCAGGCCTCGACGTCTCCGCGGTGCGCCTGGAGCCACTCGTGGTCGTCGGGTGTGATGTCGAAGCAGAGGATGTGAACCGCCTGGGGCTCGCCGTGAAAGCTCGCGGTCAGCTCCTCCGAGATGAAACAGTCCGGCCGATCGGCGATCTCGAGCACCCCGTCGATCGTGTCGTGGTCGGTGATCGTCACGAAGTCCATGCCCCGCCGCTTGGCGAGCTCATAGACCTCCTGCGGCGGTGTCGCGCATTCGGGCAGGCCCAGGGCGCGCTGCACGCCCAGGCGCGAGACCGCCGAGGCCGTGGAGTGGCAGTGGAGATCGACTCGGGTGCCCATGCCCTCGTCCTCCTTGTTGTCGTTCGTTGTCATGAACGTAAGATTCCGCTGCAAATCGCCGCCTTCTGTGACCAGGCGGTGAACGCGCCGGCGCGCTATCAGGATCTTCACCTCCCGCGAGCGCGTGGCTGCTGAGATGCGCCTGCGAGTCTGACCACCTCGCAGCGAGCTCTCGATCAGGATGACCCCGCGGGTCGCGCACGAGGGCCTCTCTCAGCCGGCGCCCTGGACTCGCCTCATGCGAGTCCGGGGCGTAGGGCTGGGTGGCGAGCTCGCGCCGACCGCCGAGCCGCCGCGGTCCCGTTCCGCGGCCGCGTCTTCGTCTTATGGGGCCGGCGTCGCCGGCCGGTCAGCGCGCGGCCGCGGCCTTGCGCGGTCCGCTCGCGAACCAGGCGAACACAAGCAGCGCCGCGGCCACGACGACCGCGGCGATCCCGTGCTTGACGTGGTGCGTCGTCGAGCTGGCGGAGTGACCCGGGAAGAACGACGGCAGCGATCTCGCCGGCTCGGCGAAGTAGATCCCGGCGACCACCAGCAGGGCAACGGCTAGCGCGATCGCCAGGGCGATCGCGAGGCGCGAGTCGGGCACGGCCGAACCCTAGTGGGTCGCGTGTCGCGACGGCAGCTCAGTCGAGCGCGAGCTCGAGTGCGGCGGCCGTCGCGGGCGAGGGCGCCTGCGGGATCCCGTGCGTCAGCAGGAATCGCGGGTTGGCCTGGGTCAGCCGCCAGGCCTGGACCGACGAGGCGCCGGCCCGCTGCGCCAGGACGAATCCGAGCGCGAGCGTGTGGTCGCGCGTGCCCGGGTGCCCGTCGGAGGCGATCACGTAAGCGTGGCCGGCGCGCAGCAGGTCGACCGCGATCTCCTGGACCTCGAGCCCGTTGTTGCCGAGCAGCGAGCAGACGTTGACCTGGGCGACCGCGCCGACCGCGAGCAGCTCGCGCAGCGCCTGGCGGCCGGCGGGCGTGCCCGCCCCGGCGGCGCGCTCCGGGTGGGCGAGCACGGCGCCGAAGCCGCGCTCCAGGAGCGCCGCGCAGTCGGCGGCGAAGCCGGCGTCGAGGCCGCGGAACGGCGCTTCGACAAGCAGCCAGCGGCTGCCGGCGGGTCCCTGCGCGATCAGCTCGAGCTCGGCGTCGCTCAGTCGGCGCGCATGGCGTGCGTCGAGCTCGCCGCCGGCGCGAACGCGCACGCCGATGCCCGCTCGCTCGAGCAGCGACGCGAGCGCCGACACGCGGTCGCCGATCGTCGCGATGTCGAGCGGCCAGTAGTCGTTGATGTGCGGCGTCACGGTGACGTCGCGGACGCCCTCGGCGGCGAGCCGGCGGGCGTGGGCGAGGGCTGCGGCCTCGTCGGCTGCTCCGTCGTCAACGCCGGGGAGCAGATGGAGGTGCAGGTCTACGTATGACATGGGTGCTTCCTTTCCGACGGCGGGTCTTCGGTGCCCGCTCGAGCTTTCGTTGCTATGGTCGTTTTCCCCACGGTAGCAGGCTGTTCTGCGCTGTCCCCCGGGTTTCACGGCTTTGTCACAAACGAGCGACGAGCAGCCAGGCGCACCGACGACGCGCACCGAGCGATGGCGCGAGCTCGGGCTGGCCCTGGGCCTCTCGCCCCGGGCGGTCCGCCGCGCGCGGGCGCAGCTGCTGGTGTTCGCGCCGCTCTTTGCCGGGGTGATCCTGCTGTGGGACTACCGCGATCAGCTGTTCGCGCTCCGACCCGGCTCCTCGGGCGAGACCGCGCTCCAGGTCTTCGTCGTGATCGCGCTCGTGGTGCTCGGGTGGGCGCTCGCGCGCGACGTCGTGCGCGGCCTGGAGCCGCTGCTGTTTCGGCGCATGGACACCGCGACAGCCGGCACGGCCGGGTTCGTCATCCGGCTGCTCACGATGCTGGCGGCGATCGTCGTCGCGCTCAGCATCGCCGGTGTCAGCCTGGGGGCGATCGCGATCGGGGCGTCGTTCTCCGCCGTCGTGTTCGGCCTCGCCGCGCAGCAGACGCTCGGCAACCTGATCGCGGGCCTGGTCCTGCTGAGCGCCAGGCCGTTTCGCGTCGGCGACCGTGTGCGCCTTCAGGGCGGCGGGCTCGCCGGGCGGATCGAGGGCGTCGTTTCGGCGCTCGGTCTGCTCTACACGACGATCAATGCGGGCGACGATCCGGTGCTGGTGCCGAACAGCCTCGTGCTGGCGGTCTCGGTCAGCCCGCTGCGCGAGCCCGAGGCGGTCAGATTGACGGTGCGCCTGCGGTCGGGCATCGCGCCGGCGGAGCTCCAGAGGCGGATCGAGCAGTCGCTGACCGTCGCGATCCGCCGCCATCCCAGCGTGACCCTCGAGGAGCTGGACGGCGCCGAGATGGTCGTCTCCGTCAGCGCCACGCCGCGCGTCGCCGCCGACGGCGGCGCGCTGGCCGCCGAGCTGCTCGAGGTCCTCAACCGCGAGATCGGCCACGCTGGGCGCGGCGGCGACGCGGCGTAGCGATCCTCAGCGGCGCCGCGCGGCGTAGTGCGCGTACAGCTGGCTCTTGTGCTCCAGCAGCATGCGCAGCTCGAGCGCCTGCGGTGAGGGCGGGGCGCCGCCGTGCAGCAGCGACCCGGCTCCCGGGACGTCGCCCACCAGCATCGGCGAGATCGAGATGAACAGCTCGTCGATCAGCGACTCCGCGGCCAACGACCCGTTGAGTGTGGGGCCGCCCTCGCACAGCAGCAGGTGTGCGCCGTGAGCGGCGCCGAGCTCGGCGAGCCCCGCCCGCAGGGTGGCGCTGCGGATGTAGTCGACCCGCGCGCGGCAGTAGGGCACATCGCCGGCCGCGGGTGTGAGGATCACGACGTGCGAGCTGCGATCGGCAAGCAGTGGCAGCGACGGGTCCAGATCGAGCGTGCGGCTGACGATCACCGCGATCGGCTGGGCGGGCAGGCCCTCGCGCTCGCGCCGGTCGCGGACGTCAAGGTCGCGGATGATCGGCCCGTAGCGCTCGGAACGCACCGTGCCGGCGGCCACGACGACCGCGTCGGCGCGGGCGCGCAGCGCATGAAACAGCGCCCTGTCGGCGGGGCTGCCGAGTGCCGCGGAGCGCCCGGCGACGGCAATGCGCCCATCGACGCTGGCGATCATGTTGAGCGCCAGGCGCTGCTCGTCCTCGCTGCGTCCCCGCCAGCTCGCCAATGCCTCGTCGGCGCTGACGCCGGTGCTCCGCAACCCGCTCTTGGGGATCAGGCTGAGGAAGCGGGGTGTCTCAGTCTGCGGGCCGGTCACTCGTCGGCAGGCTCGAACCGCAGCGATGCCGAGTTGATGCAGTAGCGCAGGCCCGTCGGATTTGGGCCATCGTCGAAGACGTGGCCCAGGTGGCCCTCGCATGTGGCGCACAGCACCTCGGTGCGGCGCATGAACAGGCTGCGGTCCTCCTCGGTGCTGACGGCTGCCGGCTCGCTCGGCTGCCAGAAGCTCGGCCAGCCTGTGCCGGAGTCGAATTTGGCGTCCGAGAGGAAGAGCTCGGCGCCGCACCCCGCGCAGCGGTAGGAGCCTCGCTCCTTGTTCGCGTTCAGCTCGCCTGTGAAGGGACGCTCGGTGCCCTTGCGGCGCAGCACCTCGTAACGCTCGGGGCCCAGCTCCGCGCGCCACTCATCGTCGGTCTTGTGCACCTTCTCGCTCATAGCTGGAGCGTAGCGGGTCCGGCAAAGGTGACGCCAGAATTGCCCGCGTGGGCGCCTCGACGTGCTACCGTCACGCGGGAAAGACGCCGGTGAGTGCCGGCGAAAGGCAGTGCGAGCGCTCGCAGGTCGAAGCTTTTCAAGCGTCCTCCGCGTCGCAGCAAGCACATACACCGACAGTGGAGGAACGCAATGCCCACGGGCACCGTCAAGTGGTTCAGCGACGACAAGGGGTTCGGCTTCATCACGCCTGATGATGGCGACAAGGACCTTTTCGTCCATCACACCGGGATCGTCGGCGAGGGATATCGCTCCCTGCAGGAGGGCGCCAAGGTGTCCTTCGATGCAGAGGCCGGTGACAAGGGTCCGAAGGCGGTCAACGTCGTCCCGCTCTAGCGCGACGGGTCGAGCGACCCTCAGTTTCATGAAGCTCCCGGAGCCCGCCGAAAGGCGGGCTCCGGCGTTTGCGCGGGCGGGCACCAGGCGGCCGCTATCCTGCGCCAGGTCCGGCGCGCCGCGGCGGATCATGCTCCCATAGCGATGTCGATCGACGCCACACCCGGCTCTGGACGCTTCGCCGTCGCCCCTCCGGTGACGGCGCCGGAGCGCGTGCTGCCGCCACGCCGGGGAACACGGATGCGCCACTCGCGCACCGCTGAGCGCTGGCGCGGGCGGGGTTGGTGGGACGTCTCCGGCTCGACGCCCGTCGTCCTCGCCTCAGCCGCGCTTGGCCTGGTGGTCTTCACGAGCCTGCTGCTCGTCTCGCTCGCCGCGGCACGCCCTGGGATCCTCGTGCCGGCGGCGATCGCCAAGACCGGCGACTATCCAGACTGGATCGCCGGCCCGACCGGTGCGCTGACGAACTGGTTCGCGGTCAGCCACCACACGGAGCGCGTGCTCTTCACGGCGGCGATCGCGACGATGCTGGTCGCCTACCTCGTCGTGGCCCTGGTCGCTCCGCGCCTGCGTGCGGGCTGGGTCCTGGGGGCGATCGTCGTCGTTCACGTGATCTTCTTCCTCTCCCCGCCGCTGTCGTTGACCGACGTCTTCAACTACCTCAACTACGGGCGCATGGAGGCCGTCTACCACCTCAACCCGTACATGACGATCCCGGCGCTCGAGCCGCACACCGATCCGACCTTCCTGCTCAGTAACTGGCACGGCCTGCTGAGCCCCTACGGGCCGCTGTTCACGGTCTTCACGATGGCGCTGGTACCGCTCGGCGTCGCCGGATCCTTCTGGGCGATGAAGATGGCGCTGATGGTCGCGAGCCTCGCGACCGTGTTCCTCGTGTACCGCTGTGCCGACCTGCTCGGACGCGATCCGCTGACGGCCGCGGTGATCATCGGCATCAACCCGATCGTCCTGGTCTGGGGGCTGGGTGGTGACCACAACGACTTCCTGATGATCTTCTTCCTGGTGCTCGGCTTCTGGCTGCTGCTGCGCGCCAACTCGATGCGGATCGGCAAGCGCGCACGGCGGCCGCGGCCCGCCCCGGCGACCGCGGCCGAAGCGGACCTGCGCCGCCTGTGGGCCTGGCTCGACGGCATGCCGCGGCCGCTCGTCGTCGGCGAGCCGGCGGCGTGGATGGAGATCGGCGCCGGCGTCGCGCTCGTCGCGGCGGTGGCGATCAAGGCCTCCTCGGCGGTGCTCGTGCCGATCGTCGTGGCCGGCGCGGCGCGACGCATCCGCGTCGCCACCGGCGTCGTGATCGGTCTCGTCGCGGCGTCGGCGATGACCGTGATCGCCTTCGGCGTGAACCTGCCGAACATCGGCCAGCAGGACCGGCTGGTGATCCCCGACGGCATCCCCAACCTGATCGGCCTGGCGCTCGGGTTCGGTGGCTACACGTCGCAGATGCGCACCCTGTTCACGCTGCTGCTCGCAGCCGTGGTCGCGGGCGCTGTGGTTTGGGTGTGGCGGACCAGGCGTTGGCTGACCGCATGCGGCGTCGCGACGTTCGTCCTGCTGCTGACGCTCGGCTGGACGCTGCCGTGGTACATCCTCTGGCTGCTGCCGTTCGCGGCGTTGTCGCGCTCCCGCGGCCTGAAGGTCGCGGCCGTGCTGCTTGGCGTCTACATCTACCTCGCCTGGATGCCCTACTCGTCCGAGGTGCTCGGGTTCCTGCACATCAACCCGGCGACGACGAATCTCGGGTCCCAGGAGACCAACTTCATGAACAACCTGCTGTTCTGATGGCTGATCGCACGACCCCTGCGTCCTCCGGCGGCGTCTCGCGGCGCCGGATCGCCACGTCCCGGCCGGGTCCGCGCATCCGCACTGTCCCCGTCCGCGCCGCTACGCCCGACCCTCGCGAGTCACTCTCCGGCCTCGCGGAATCACCCATCTAGATGGCTGATCGCGAGCGAGGCCCCGGTCGCGGTGCACCGGCCGCGCGATCAACCAGCGCAGTTGCGGGCGTCCCGCGACGGCCGACCAGCAGCGATGAGGAGCTGTTCGCCGCCGAGCGCGAGAGCGTGCTCGCGCTGCGCTCGGACCGCGAGCGGATCGAGCTGATCGGGCAGGAGTTGGCCTACGGCTTCGCGGCGCTCTCCGACATCGGCCCGGCGGTATCGGTGTTCGGGTCGGCGCGCACCGCGGTCGACGATCCGGCCTACGAGCGAGCCCGCGAGCTCGCTCGCGGGCTCGCCTCGAAGGGTCTGGCCGTGATCACCGGCGGCGGCGGTGGCAGCATGGAGGCCGCCAACCGCGGGGCGCAGGAGGCGGGCGGCCTCTCGGTCGGGCTGAACATCGAGCTGCCCCACGAGCAGGTTCCCAACCCCTACGTCGATCTCGGCCTCGAGTTCCACTACTTCTTCGTGCGCAAGCTGATGTTCGTGCGCTACGCCAGCGCCTTCGTCGTGCTGCCCGGCGGCTTCGGCACGCTCGACGAGCTTTTCGAAGCGCTGACGCTGATTCAGACCTCGAAGATCAGCCACTTCCCGGTCATCCTCTACGGCCGCGACTACTGGCAGGGCCTGCTCGACTGGGTCGCCGACTCGGTGCTCGTGCACGCGAACATCGCGGCACCCGACCTCGCGCTGCTGCGGGCGCTCGACGATCCGCGGGAGGTCTGCGCTGTCGCCGCCGCCGCGGCGGCCGCTCAGGGCCGGCGCCGGCGGAGCTGATCAGTGATCGGCGACGTAGCCGCCGTCGGGTGAGATCGCCATGCCAGCGTCGACCCACGCCTGGATCCCGCCGGTCATCGTGTAGGCGTCGTAGCCCGAGGCGCGAAAGGCGCTCGCGGCCATCGCCGAACGCGCGCCCAGACGGCAGTGGAAGACGACGGGTGCGTCGCGGTCGATCTCCTGCGCGCGCGAGGCCAGTCGCTCGAGCTCGATGTGGCGCGTCCCCTCGATGTAGCCGGCCTCCCGCTCGTAGGTCTCGCGCACATCGATGACGGTTGCGCCTGAGGCCAGCAGCTCGGCGGCGCGCTGCGGCGAGATCTCGATCTCGGGGGTTTCGAACGTGTTCATCGCGGTCGCTGAGCATACGCCAACGGCTGCGGAGCGGATCGGAGCGGGGGGTAGGATGAGGGCGTGGCAACGCTCGGCGCAAGCTACGCCCTGCCGGCCGAGGTGATCGACTTTCGCGACACGATCCGGCGGATCGTCGTCGAGCGCGTCGCGCCGCGGGCCGCGGAGATCGACGAGCAGGCCGCCTACCCGTGGGACCTGCGGCGCCTGTTCGCCGAGCACGATCTGCTCGCGCTGCCGTTCGACGTCGAACACGGAGGCACCGGGACCGGCACGCTGATGATGAACGTGGCGATCGAGGAGGTTGCCAGGGGTTGCGCGGCGAGCGCGCTGATCCTGATGCTCCAGGACCTCGGCACCCTGCCGATCCGGCTGTTCGGCAGCGACGAGCAGAAGCGCCGGCTGCTCCCGCGCTGTGCGAGCGGCGAGTGGTCGCCGGCGCTGGCGCTGTCGGAGGCGGGCGCCGGGTCCGATCCCGCCGGGATGACGACGGTCGCGCGCCGCGAATCAGGCGGGTGGGTGATCAACGGGTCGAAGTCGTGGATCTCCAACGCCGGCATCGCCGACTTCTACGTCGTCTTCGCGGTCAGCGACCCCGCCGAGCGGCGAATCACCGCGTTCGTTGTCGAGGCCGACCGCCCCGGCTTCACCGTCGGCGCGCCCGAGCACAAGCTCGGGATCCGGGGTTCGCCGACCGCGCAGCTGAGCTTCGACGACGTCGCGGTGGGGGAGGAGAACGTGATCGGACCGGTGGGGAAGGGTCTCGCTGTGGCGTTCTCGACGCTCGAGCGCTCGCGCCTGGGGGCCGCCGCGCAGGCTGTCGGGATCGCGCAGGGCGCCACCGACTACGCGGTCGGCTACGCGCGCGAGCGCCGCCAGTTCGGCAGGCCGATCGGGGAGTTCCAGGGGATCGGCTTCAAGCTCGCCGACATGGAGCTGCGCACCGCCGCCGCCCGCGAGCTGCTCTACCGTGCGTGCGCCATGGTCGACGGTGGCGAGCCCGGCGCCGGCAAGTACGCGTCGATGGCCAAGGTCTTCGCCTCCGACACCGCGATGGCGGTGACGGTCGAGGCCGTCCAGGTGCTCGGCGGCAACGGCTATGTCCGCGACTACCCGGTGGAGCGGATGATGCGCGACGCCAAGATCACACAGATCTATGAGGGCACGAACGAGATCCAGCGGCTCGTGATCGCGCGAGCACTCCTGTGAGGAACGCGGCCGTGTCCGACCCACCCCCGCTGAAGCTGATCCTGCGTGCCGCAGGGGTGGCCCTCGCGGTCGGCGTCAGCGTCGTGTTCCTGT
The DNA here is from genome assembly GCA_963709225.1 of uncultured Solirubrobacterales bacterium. Lineage (GTDB taxonomy): Bacteria > Actinomycetota > Thermoleophilia > Solirubrobacterales > Solirubrobacteraceae > Palsa-513. The sequence continues at coordinate 487,791 of CAVPVM010000002.1, read as the reverse complement.
TCTCATCGGCGTCCAGTTCCCCGTTCCTGCGCGCGATCGAGCTGATCGCCGTGATCGTCGTCGGCGTGCTCGCCCTCTCCGCGGTGGTCGCGCTGGTCACCGGGTGGCTGGCCGGCTGGCAGCAGGACGAGGCGGAGTTCGAGCTGGTGGTTCGCCGCGCCGAGCGTCTGGCGGACGAGAACCTCGCGGTCGACCCCGACGAGCTCGAGTTCATGGAGCTCGACCCGCTCCACGACCGCGACTTCGAGGAGCTCGTGCGCGACGCGCTCGACGAGCTGCCGGACCTGCTTCAGAACGCGCTCGACCACGTCGCCGTGGTGATCTCCGACGGCGGCCGGCGCGCGCACGCCTACGGCCTCTACCAGGGCGGCGGCGTGCACCGCCGCGACCACGGCGACCGCATCGTGATCTTTCGCGACACGCTGCGACGCGACTTCGGCCACGACCCGGATGAGCTGCGCGAGCAGGTGGTGCGGGTGGTTCGTCACGAGCTCGCCCATCACGTCGGCTTCGACGAGATGGGCGTCGGGGAGCTGGGCCTGTGAGCGCCGCCACCGAGGCCGTCATCGTGGACGCCGTGCGCACCCCGATCGGGCGTGCGCTGAAGGGCTCGCTGCGTGCGGTGCGCGCCGACGACCTGGCGGCGATCCCGCTGCGCGCGCTGATCGAACGCAACCCGCAGATCGACTTCGCGGCGACCGACGACGTGATGATGGGCGCGGCCTCGGGCACCGGCGAGCAGGGCTACAACGTCGGCCGCAACGCGCTGCTGCTCGCCGGAATCGACGAGCGCGTCCCGGGTTGCACCGTGAACCGCTTCTGCGCGTCCTCGCTGCAGACGTTGCGGATGGCCTTCCACGCGATCGCGGCCGGCGAGGGCGAGCAGTACATCGCCGCGGGCGTCGAGTCGGTGTCGCGCGCCGGGCTGGGCGCGGCGCCCGATTACGCGAGCCTCAACCCGCTGCTCGACGGCTCCGACGGCTCGCTCTGCGACGTCTACATCGCGATGGGGCTGACCGCCGAGAACGTCGCCGAGCGCTACGGCGTCACGCGCGAGGACCAGGACCGCTGGGCGGTCATCTCGCAGGAGCGCGCCGTGGCGGCGGCCCACGCCGGGCAGTTCGACGCCGAGATCGTCGCGGTCGTCGTGCCGGCCCACGCCGAGGACGACGGCGAGGGTGGTGTGCACGAGATCGCAGAGGCGGTCGTGGCCGCCGACGACGGACCGCGGCCGGGAACGACGATGGAGGTGCTGGCCGGCCTGCGTCCCGTGTTCCGCCCCGACGGCACCGTGACCGCCGGCAACTCCTGCCCGCTCAACGACGGTGCGGCTGCGGTGCTGGTGATGAGCGCGCAACGCGCCGAGCGGCTCGGCGTGCGCCCGCGCGCGCGGATCATCGCCTCGGCCGTCGCCGCGGTCGAGCCGGAGTACATGGGCATCGGCCCGGTGCCCGCGATCCGGCGGCTGCTCGAGCAGACCGGGCACGCGATCGAGGAGATCGACATCGTCGAGATCAACGAGGCGTTCGCCGCACAGATCGTTCCCTGCATGAGCGAGCTCGGCGTGACGGACGAGCAGCTGAATCCCTTTGGCGGCGCGATCGCGCTCGGACACCCGTTCGGAATGACCGGCGCGCGGATCATGGCGACGCTGCTGAACGGGCTCGAGCGCTCCGGCGGGCGTCTCGGCATCGAGGCGATGTGCGTCGCCGGCGGCATGGGGCAGGCGATGCTGGTCGAGCGGATCTGAGCGCCGAGCGCGCCGCGGGGCGGCGCGATCAGGCGCGGCGGGCGAGCGATAGCGCGAACCACTCGTTCTCGTCGGTGTGCCAGGCCGCCAGGGAAAGCCCGGCGGCTGCGAGTTCGGCAGCCACGCGCTCACGGGTGAACTTGGCGCTGATCTCGGTGCGCAGCTCCTCGCCGGCCTCGAAGCGGACCTCCAGGCCGATTGCGGGCAGGGCCACGATCTGCGCTTCGCGCGCGCGCAGGCGCATCTCGATCCATTCGTTCTCGGCATCGAAGATGGCCACGTGGTGGAAGGCGGAGGGGTCGAAGTTCGCCCCGAGCTCGCGGTTGAGGACGTGCAGCACGTTGCGGTTGAACTCGGCGGTGACGCCGGCCGCGTCGTCGTAGGCCGCCTCGAGCGTCGCGCGGTCCTTGATCAGGTCGGTGCCGAGCAGCAGGTGGTCGTCGTCGCCGAGCAGGCCGGCCAGGATGCGAAGGAAGCGGCGGCGCTCAGCGGGGTCGAGGTTGCCGATCGTGCCCCCCAGAAAGGCGACCAGCCGGGGCCCGCGCGCCGGCGGCAGCCGGTCGAGGTGGCGTTCGAAATCGCCGACCAGGCCGTGGACGTGCAGACCGGGATACTCCTCGGTCAGCTCGGCGGCACCCGCTCGCACGACATCCTCCGTCACGTCGACGGCAATGAACCGCCGCAGCGTCCCGGCGGCGGACATCGCGTTCAACAGCAGACGGGTCTTGGTCGCGCTGCCAGACCCGAGCTCGACCAGCTCGCCGGCCCCGGTCGCGGCGATCAACTCGTCGGCGACGCGCTCGAGGATCGCGCGCTCGGTGCGGGTGGGGTAGTACTCCGGCAGCTCGCAGATGCGGTCGAACAGCACGGCGCCGCGCGAGTCGTAGAGGTGCTTTGGCGGCAGCTGCTTGAGCGTGCGGGTCAGGCCGTGGCGAGCGTCGTCGGCGAGCGTGCGCCCGCCGTCACCCGACAGCGCGTCCTCGAGCGTCACCTGGGGCGAGGCGGCGCGGATCGCCTCGGCGCTCATCGGCTCGCCGCCACCCGCAGGCCGGCGAAGATCTGCCGGCGGCTGGGGTAGTCCCAGTTGCGAAACGTCGGTGTGGCGACCAGCGCGCTGGTCGCGAACGAGCCACCGCGCAGGACCCTGAAGTCGCCGCCGAAGAAGACCTCCGAATACTCCGGGTAGGGGTCTGCGCGAAAGCCGGGGTAGCCGCCGAACGGCGATGCCGTCCACTCCCAGACGTCCCCGATCATTCCCAGGGCGCCGCACGGCGATGCGCCGGCCGCCAGCCCAGCGGAGCTCCGCGGGGCGTACGTCGCGGACTCGATCAGGTTGGCCTCGGCGGGACCGGGAGCGTGCTCACCCCACGGCCAGGCGCGCTTGACGCCGCTGGCATGGTCGAAGGTCGCTGCGACCTCCCACTCGTCCTCGCTCGGCAGGCGCACGCCGCGCGAGCGGGCGAAGGCGTCCGCCTCGTGGCAGGACACGTGCACCACCGGGTGCTCCATCGCGATCTCGGCCGCGCCGTCCAGTCGGCGTTCGTGAGCGTCGTCCAGCCAGCCGGCGGGGCGCTGGGCATCCTGCTCGACCCGCCAGCGCCAGCCCTCCTGTGACCACCACTCTGCCCGGCGGTAGCCGCCGTCTTCGATGAACGCGAGCCAGTCCCGATTGGTGACCGCCACGCGGCCGATCGCGAAGGGTGCCACCTCCACCACGTGGGCGGGCAGCTCGTTGTCGTAGGCGAACCGCTCGCCCATCGCGCCGAGTGGGAAGCTCGTCGCGGGCAGGTCGATCAGCTCGAGGCCGCTCGCGACCGCGCCGCCCGCAGTGTCAACCTCCACCTCAGCTTCAGCCTTGGCCCGCGGGGCGGCCGGGCGCCAGCCGGGAAGCGCTGCGAGGGCCAGCGTCTGGAGCATCGTCTCGGCGTGCTGGCGCTCGTGGCGCGCCACCAGCTCCACCAGCGGGTCGCCGTCGCGCAGCGCGAGCGCGAGCACCCGCTCGCGCACCGCCACCATGTACTGCTCGGCCGCGGCGCGTCGCAGGTAGGGCAACTCGCCGCGCCGGGCGCGCGGCGTCTCGAAGGCGTCATAGACCTCGAGTAGGTCGGGCCGCAGCAGCGGCAGGCCGCCCCGGCGGTGGGCGAGCCAGAGGTCCTCAAACGTCGCGATGTGGCCGAGATCCCACACCAGCGGGCTCATCAACGGCGAGTGGACACACTCCAGATCGCCGTCGGAAACGTCGGCGACGAGCGCAACTGTCTGCACTCGCGCCTCTTCGAGCCGGCTCGAAACGAGGACCGCCATCCCGCACATACAGTCTAGCGGCGGCCCAGAGCGTTACTGGAGGGATCGCAGCACGGCGCGGCCCTGCTCGTGCCCGAGTACGCCGATCGCTCCGGGCGCCAGCAGGAACAGCGCGCCGTCGACGGCGTCGAGGCCCAGCCGGCGCGCGGTCAGCACGCGCAGCATGTGGCCGTGGGAGAAGACGAGCACGTCGCCGTCGGTCGGCAGCGAGGCGAGCACGGTGTCAGCGCGCCCTCCGACATCGGCAGCGGTCTCGCCGCCGGGGCAGCCGTCGCGCCAGAGGTCCCAGTCGGGCCGGCGCTCGCGAATCTGCGCGGAGGTCAGCCCGTCGTAGTCGCCGTAGTTCCACTCCAACAGCTCGTCGCGCTCGGCCGGCTCGAAGCCGGCGAGCCTCGCGGTTTCGAGGGCCCGAATCAGCGGGCTGCTCCAGACGGCTACGAAGCGCCGCTCGGCGAGCCGCTCGCGGAGCGAAACCGCCTTGGCGCGGCCGGCGTCGTTGAGCGGGATGTCGCTGCGTCCGGTGTGCTGGCCGCTCACCGTCCAGTCGGTGTCGGCGTGGCGGACGATCACCAGGTCGCCGCTCAAGCGCGCGGCTCCGCGAGCGCCAGCGCTGCGTTGTCGGCGATCACGGTCAGGCGCGCGCGCTCGAGCAGGCTCGAGGGCACGCCGGGGTCCGGCTCGCCGAGCGCGCGGGCGAGCGCGTCGGCCTTGCCGGAACCGGTCGCGAGCAGGATCGTGCTGCGCGCGCCGCGCAGCACGTCGAGGCTCAGTGAGACGCGATCCGGCGGCGGCTTGGGCGCGTCGTGGACCGGCACGCAGGCGACTCCGCGCACCGACAGCGGCCGCGTTGTGGGGGAACAGCGAGGCCGTGTGGCCATCCTCGCCGATCCCGAGCAGCACGATGTCGAGCACCGGCAGGCTCTCCTCAGCGGGCACGCGCGCGCGCAGCAGCGCGTCGTAGGCCGCCGCCGCGGCCTCCGCTCCAAGCTCCCCCTCGATCCGGTGCGTGAGGGCGCCGCTCGCATGCGGGAGCAGCGTCTGCGCGACCATGCGGTAGTTCGACTCGGGGTCGTCGGGGCCGACGCAGCGCTCGTCGCCGAACCACAGCTCGACCCCGTCCCAGCCGGCTGGCGCCAGTTGCGCGTAGGCCCCCGCCGGGGTGGTCCCACCGGCCAGCGCGAGGTGGGCGCTCCCGCGCGCGGTCAGGGTCGCGTCGAGCAGCTCGGCGATCAGCCTCGCGGCGCGTGCCGCCACGGCCTCGCCGTCGGCGGCGCGGATCACGGTGGGCGCGCTCATGTGAGCATCTGCGCGGCCGAGTCGAGTGCGTCGCGGTAGGTCGGGTCGCGCAGCAGCGACTGGCGGATGCCCTCGCCGAGGATGCCGCCCTCGCCACGCGAGGCGCCGAGCAGTCGCCAGCGGCGCTCTTCCCCGCCGCCGTCGCGCCGGGTCGCGGTCAGCCCTCCGGCGCCCCGGTCGAGCGACAGCTCGCCGCCGTCACGGAACTGGATCGTGACCCCGCCGAGCCCCGGCACGTCCTGGGTCACCGACTCGAGTGTGACAGCGACATCGCCCATCGCTCCGACGGCTCGACCGTGGCCGTCGCGCGTCAGCTGCCCCTGCGGCCAGTGCAGCCGCGAGGTGAGCCAGCCGCACAGCAATAGCGCGGCCGCCCCGGACTCGGCCACGTTGCGGATGTGGACCGCGGCGATCTCGCCAAGCTGGCGACGGCGGTTGGGCTGGTCGAACAGGGCAGCGATCCGTTCGCGCCACGGCGCCGAGCGCAGCCACGCGAGATCGACCACGTAGCGTTGCGCGAGCAGGCGCTGGGCGCGGCGCAGCGCGCCGGCGACGTCGGGGTCCTCGACCGAGTCGAGCAGCACGCACTGGGAAAGCCCGCGCAGCGCGTCGACCGCGTGCCAGTGGCCGTGGGGTGCCCAGACCAGCGTCGTGAGGTCGGTGATCACCAGCGGGTCGATGATCGTCTCGAGGTGCTCGAGATGACCGGATCCGACGTCGAGGATCACGAGCTCATGGGTCAGCACCTGTTCGCCCTCCTCCGGTGCCGCGTCCGCGGTGATCGAGGCGACGGCGTCGATCGTGGTGCGCTCGTGGCTGACGGCGCAGACGATCGTGCGCGAGGGGTGATTGCGCCCGACGCCGCGCAGCCGGTTCGCGATCTCGCCGCTCCAGCGTCGATCGACGATGCAGACCAGGTTCAGCACGCGCGCCGGCACGTAACCGTCGCTCTGGTTGTGGCGCTCGATCAGCAGCTCGCGCAGCGCGGCCTCGATCGCCGCCGGTGTCGTGTTCTGGGCAGCCCAGACGGTGTCGTCTACGGCCGGCACGGACCGCCTCCGCGCCCGCGCCGCCGCCCGGTCCGGCCGGCGCGCCGGGCGCTCAGATCGCGCGCCACTGGTGCCCCTCCAGCAGGAGCGCCTCCGCCTCGACGGGTCCCTGCGTGCCCGCGGCGTACTGCGGCAGCTTGCCGGCATCGGCCTCCCAGGCCGACACGATGGGGTCGCAGATTCGCCACTGCGCCTCGACCTCGTCGTTGCGCGTGAACAGCGTCGCGTCACCGCGCATCGCGTCGAGGATCAGGCGCTCGTAGGCCTCCGGCGACTGTGACAGGAAGGCGGTGCCGTAGAGGAACTCCATGATCACCGGGCGGATCCGCATGCGCGTCCCCGGAATCTTCGCGCCGAGCGACAGCGAGACTCCCTCGTTGGGCTGGATCGTCAGCACCAGCTGGTTCGGGCGCACGCCGAGCGAACCCTCCTGCTCGAAGGCGAGATGGGGAACGGGGCGCAGCGTCACGGCGATCTCGGTGACCTTGCGCGCGAGTCGCTTGCCGGTGCGCAGGTAGAACGGCACGCCGGCCCAGCGCCAGTTGTCGACCTCGAGGCGCAGCGCGGCATAGGTCTCGGTGTGGGAGTCGCCGGGCACGCCGTCCTCCTGCAGGTAGCCGACGACCGGCTCACCGCCGCTGACGCCCGGCCCGTACTGCGCGCGCACGCTCATCTGGGAGAGCTCGGCGAGTTGCGGCGTGCGGATCGCGTGCAGCACCTTCACCTTCTCGTCGCGCACGTCGTTGGCGGCGAAGGTCACGGGCGGTTCCATGCACAGCAGCGTCAGCAGCTGCATCATGTGGTTCTCGACGAGGTCGCGCAGCGCGCCGGCGTGGTCGTAGTAGCCGGCGCGGCTGCCGATGCCGATGTCCTCTGCGGCTGTGATCTGCACGTTCGCGATGTAGTTGCGGTTCCAGAGCGGTTCGAACATGCCGTTGGCAAAGCGGAACGCGAGCATGTTCTGCACGGTCTCCTTGCCGAGGTAGTGGTCGATGCGAAACACCTGGCCCTCCTCGAAGACCGACAGGACCTTGGCGTTCAGGTCGCGGGCCTCGGCGAGCGAGGTGCCGAAAGGCTTCTCGATGATCACTCGCACCTCGGCGTGCTCCGTCCGCGCCAGGCCGGCACCGCCGAGTGCCTCGACGATCACGGCGAAGAACTCCGGCGCGGTCGAGAGGTAGAAGGCGCGCGACATCGGCTCGCCGGCGGCCTTGTCGAGCTCCTGGAGCGCGGCAGCCAGGTCGGCGTAGGTTGCCGGGTCGTCGAACGCTCCGGTGACGTAACGCAGCTCGTCGAGCAGGCCGCTGAGCACGTTCTCGTCGACCTTGGTGCGAGAGAACGCCCGGATCGACTCCGCCGCGGTGTCGCGGTACTCCGCGCTCGAGTGCTCGCCGCGGGAGACGCCGATCAGGTTGAACTGGCCCGGCAGCGCGCCCTCGTGGGCGAGGTTGTAGATCGCGGGCAGCAGCTTACGACGCGCCAGATCGCCGGTCGCCCCGAAGATCACGAGGTTGGTCGGCGCGACCGGTAGGCGCTCGAGCCCGGCGGCCAGCGGGTTGGGCTCGGTCTCGGCCAGCGTCACTTACCGCTCGTCTTGACGGCGTGGCCCCCGAATTGGTTGCGCAGGGCTGCCAGCACGCGCGCGCTGTAGTCGCCCAGCCCTCGCGAATAGAAGCGGCTGTTCAGCGCGGCGCTCAGCGCCGGGGTCGGCACGCCGTGGTCGATCGCGTCCTGGAGCGTCCAGCGGCCCTCGCCCGAGTCCTCGACCCAGCCCTCCAGCCCGGCGAGGTCGTTGCCGTCGGCCTCGAACGCGCGTGCGGCCAGCTCGCACAGCCACGAGCGGATCACCGAGCCCTGGTTCCACAGGTGCGCGATCTTGGCGTTGTCGAGCTCGAACTCCGACTCCTGGAACAGCTCGAAGCCCTCGGCGTAGGCCTGCATCAGCCCGTACTCGATCGCGTTGTGGACCATCTTCACGTAGTGGCCGGCGCCGCTCGGGCCGAAGTGCTCCCAGCCTCGCGGTCCGATCGACGCGACGGCGTCGGCTGCGGTCGGCGGTGCCAGCACGTCGAGGATCGGCGCGAGCCGGCGAACCGCCCTGGTCGGGCCGCCGACCATCATGCAGTAGCCAACCTCGAGGCCCCACACGCCGCCGCTGGTGCCGACGTCGACGTAGTGGATCTTCTGCTTGCGCAGGGCGGCGGCGCGGACCTTGTCGTCGGTCCACTTTGAGTTGCCGCCGTCGACAATCGTGTCGTCGGGATCGAGCAGCTTTGCCAGCGCGTCGACCGTCTGCTGCGTGGGATCCCCGGCGGGCACCATGATCCAGACCGTCCGTGGCGCATCGAGGCCCTTGACCAGCTCGCGAAGGCTCGCCGCGCCGCGCGCGCCGGTCTTCGTCGCGCGAGCGACGGCCTGCTGGTCGAAGTCGAACGCGACGACGTCATGGTCGGAGTCGCGGCGGATCCGCGCGACCATGTTGCCGCCCATCTTGCCCAGCCCGACGAAGCCGATCTGCATCAGAGCATCTCCTTGATCCGGTTGTGGAGCTCGCCAAGCGCGTTCGCCGGATCGCCGCTCAGCGTGACGATCTCGGCCGGCAGGTTGTGCGAGCGCAGCGTCTCGAGGTCGCCGATCGCCTGAGCGGTCTTCAGCGTCCGGAAGGAATAGCCGGCGCCGGGGATCTCGACGTCGGGGCCGCTGTCGGCGATCAGCGACAGGAAGCGTCCGACCGGCGGGCCGCCCTTGTGCAGCTGGCCGGTCGAGTGCAGGAAGCGCGGCCCGTAGCCGAACGTCGTCGCTCGGTGCGTGGCCGTCATCAGCGACGCCCGCAGCGCGGCGACCTGCTCGTCGAACTCGACCGACGGCGCGAGGTAGCCCATCAGCGCGATGTAGCCGCCCGGCGCACCGCCGGTCAGCAGCTCGCGCAGCGCCGCGTCGTCGGCGAACCGCACCTCCGGCAGCGGCAGCTGCGAGAGCACGCGCTTCGTGGCGTCCTTGGCCTCCTGCACGTTCGGCTGGTCGAACGGGTTGATCTCGAGCACCCAGCCCGCGACGGCTGTCGCGAACTCGGCGAGGAAGAACATACGGCCGAGGTCCTCGCTGCCGTCGACCGTCAGGGTCAGGGTCGGGTGGCCGGCCGCGCCGAGCGCGTCGATGCGCGCGTCGGTGTCGCCGTCGGCGTGATCGCCGTCGCGCAGGTAGACGAAGACGCGGTCGGGGCCATAGCTGCGCGGCTCAAGCAGCGGCTCGTCGGCCACCGGCAGGATCCCGCGGCCCTGCTTGCCGGTGCTTTCGGCAACCAGTTGCTCAACCCAGAGGCCGAAGCTCGACACGCTGTCGCCGACGACGAAGGTCAGCTTGTCGCGGCCGTGGCGTGCGAGCTCGCCGATCGCGAGGCCCAGCCAGAGCCCCGGATTGCTCTGCGTCGTGTCGAAGTGCGCGCAGGCCTGCTCGGCCAGCGCCGCGCGCTCCAGCAGCGCGTGCACGGGCGCCCCGATCAGCGCGGCGGGCACGAGCCCGAACAGCGACAGCGCCGAGTAGCGCCCGCCGATGTTGGGGTCGTTCTCAAAGCTCGCGCGGAAGCCGTGCTCGCGCGCGAGCTCGAGCAGCGAGCTGCCCGGGTCGGTGATCGCGACGAAGCGGCTGCCGTCGGGCACCAGCGAGTGGAAGTGCTTGAACAGCGAGAGCGTCTCGATCGTGCCGCCCGACTTGGTCGAGACCACGAACAGCGTGCGATCGAGGTCGAGCGTCTCCTGGACATCGAGAATCGCCGCCGGGTCGGTCGAGTCGAGCACGTGCAGGGTGAGCGCGTCCTCGGGTGCGCCGAAGGTCCGCCACAGCACCTCGGGGGCGAGGCTCGATCCGCCCATCCCCAAGAGCACCGCGTCGGTCAGCCCGTCGGCCGCGCAGCCACGGGCGAAGTCCACCAGGTCATCGGCCCGTTCGGCCATCGCGTCGGAGATCGTCAGCCAGCCGAGCCGGTCGCCGATCTCGGGCACGCCGGGCCCGCCCCACAGCGACTCGTCCTTCGCCCAAACCCGCCGCGCGATGCGCTGCTCGACCGCCTGGCCGACGCGAGCGGCCACCGCCGCCGAGAGGTCCGCGTCGATCACCGCCGCGATCGCCGCGGGGCGCCCGGTCAGGACCATCTGCCGCGCGCTCTCGATGCCCGCCAGCAGCTTGTTCATCGGCTCGACGAAGGCCGCGATCCCCTGCTGGAGCAGCGTCGCGGTGACGTCGCTCATGTCGATACCCGCTTGCGCGAGCGCGGCGAGCGCCGGCTCGGCGTCCTCGCGCGCCGTGTCAGCGACGACCGTGCCGCGCTCGGCGACCGCCAGCAGCGTCTTCATCGGCATCGTGTTGACGGTGTCGGGGGCGATCAGGCCGTCGACGTACATCGTCTCGGGATAGGCGGGGTTCTTGACCCCGGTCGAGGCCCACAGCGGCCGCTGGACGTGCGCCCCGGCGGCGCGCAGCGCCGCAAAGCGATCGCCCAGGAAGATCTGCTCGTAGCGGGCGTAGGCCGCGCGCGCATTGGCGAGCGCGGCTGTGCCGGCGAGGTCGCCGCGGCCGAGCGCGGCGAGCCGCTTGTCGACCTCGGTGTCGACGCGCGAGACGAAGAAGCTGGCGACCGAGTGGACGTCGAGCGGCAGTCCCTCGGCTGCGCGGCGCTCGAGCCCGCGGATGTAGGCCTCGGCGATCTGGGCGTAGCGCTCGACGTCGAACAGCAGCGTGACGTTGACGTTGAGGCCCTCAAAGATCGCCTGCTCGATCGCGGGGACGCCGGCCTGCGTGCCGGGGATCTTGATCATCACGTTGGGGCGGTTCAGGCGCGCCCAGTAGTCGCGCGCCTGCGCGAGCGTGCCCTCGGTGTCGTCGGCGAGCGTCGGTGCGACCTCGAAGGAGACGAAGCCGTCGTCGAATTCGTCGTAGACGCCGCGCAGCACGTCGGCGGCGTCCTGCACGTCGGTGACCGCGAGGCGCTCGTACAGCGCGATCGCGTCGAGACCCTCGTGCGCCAGTTCCGCCAGCGCGTCGTCATAGTCGTCGGAGCCGAGAATCGCCTGCTCGAAGATCGCCGGGTTCGAGGTGACGCCACGCAGCGAGCACTCGTCGCGCAGCCGCGCGAGTTCGCCGCTTGTGATCAGGCCGCGGCGAATCTGGTCGAGCCACGGCGCGGTACCGGCCGCCACCAACGCGGCGAGGTTGGCGTTGGTGGTGTGGGGTGCGCTTGACACGGCTGCTCCTCTCAGCTGTTCAACAGTGCGTGTGCCTGCTCGACGACGGCCTGCGCCGTGATGCCGAAATGCTCGTATACGGCCGCCTCGGGGGCGGAGGCGCCGAACGAGCGCATGCCGATCACGGCGCCGCGCTCGCCGGTCCAACGATCCCAGCCGAACGGGCTCGCCGCCTCGACAGCGATGCGCGGTGTGCCGGGCGGGCCGAGCACGCGCTCGCGCTCGGCGGCGCTGCGGTGCTCGAAGCGGTCCATGCACGGCATGCTCACGACGCGCGCGGCGATGCCCTGCTCGGCCAGCAGCTCGGCCGCCTCGAGGCAGAGTGAGACCTCCGAGCCGGTCCCGATCAGGACGATCGCCGGGTCCTGCTCGCTGTCGCGCAGGACGTAGGCGCCGCGCTCGATCGCGTCGTCGGGAATCAGCTGCGGGTCGAGTACGAGGAGCGCCTGGCGCGAGAGGGCGAGCACCGTCGGGGTCTCGGTCGCGCGCAGCGCGAAGCTCCAGGCGAGCGCGGTCTCGTGCGCGTCGGCTGGACGCACGACGTTGATGTTCGGGGTCGCGCGCAGCGCCGCGAGCTGCTCGATCGGCTGGTGTGTCGGGCCGTCCTCGCCGACGCCGATCGAGTCGTGCGTGTAGCAGAAGATGCACGGCAGCTCCATCAGCGCGGCGAGCCTGATCGCGCCCTTCATGTAGTCGGAGAAGATCAGGAAGGTCGCGCCGTAGGGGCGCAGGCCGCTCAGCGCGAGCCCGTTGACGATCGCTCCCATCGCGTGCTCGCGAATGCCGAAATGCAGGTTGCGGTTGCCGTATGAGCCCCGTTCGACGTCACCGCCTCCGTCGATCAGCGTGAGCGTCGATGGCGCGAGGTCCGCGGCCCCGCCGATCAGCGTCGGCACGTGCGCGGCGGCGACCTGGAGCACCTCCTGGGAGGCTTTGCGGGTCGCCATCTTGGTCCCTGGCTCGAAGCGCTTGAGCAGGCCCGGGGGCAGCGCCGCCGGGCGGCGCTCGAAGATCGCCTCGAGCTCGTCGGCGAGCGCCGGATGAGCCTCGCGGTAGGCGGCCATGCGCTCGTCCCACTCGCGCTCGGCCTGCTCGCCGCGGCCGATCGTCGCGCGGCAGTGCTCGAGCGCCTCGGCCGGCACGTAGAACGGCGGCTCGGTGGGCCAGCCGTAAACCTCCTTCGTCAGTCGGATCTCCTCCTCGCCGAGCGGCGATCCGTGGGCGGAGGCGCTGTCGTGCTTGTTGGGGGAGCCGGCGGCGATGTGGGTGCGGCAGATGATCAGCGAAGGTCGGTCATCGACCGCCATCGCCGCGCGCGCGGCGTCCTCGATGCGCTCGATGGCGAGGTCCTCACCGAGGTGCTGGACGTGCCAGCCGTAGGCCTCGTAACGCGCACCCACGTCCTCGCTGAAGGCGAGCTCGGTGTCGCCCTCGATCGAGATGTGGTTGTCGTCATAGAACGCGATCAGCCGGCCGAGCCCGAGATGGCCGGCCAGAGAGGAGGCCTCGGATGAGATCCCCTCCTCGAGGTCGCCGTCGGAGACGATCGTGAAGGTGTGGTGATCGATGACCTCGTGGCCCTCGCGGTTGAAGCGGGCGGCGAGCAGGCGCTCGGCGAGCGCCAGGCCCACGCAGTTGGAGATGCCCTGGCCGAGCGGACCCGTGGTTGCCTCGATGCCAGGCGCGTGGCCGTACTCCGGGTGGCCGGCGCAGGGCGAACCGAGCTGGCGGAAGTTCTCTAGATCCGCTAGCTCCAGGCCGTAGCCGCAGAGGTAGAGCATCGCGTACAGCAACATCGAGGCGTGGCCGCAGGAGAGCACGAAGCGGTCGCGGTTCGGCCAGGCCGCGTCGGCCGGGTTGTGGCGCATCAGCCGCGTGTAGATGGTGTAGGCCACCGGAGCCAGCGCCATCGGCGTTCCCGGGTGGCCCGAGTTCGCCTTCTGCACGGCGTCCATCGCCAGGGTGCGGATCGTGTTGATGGCGAGCTCGTCGATCTCGGTCGCCGGGCGGGCTGTGGTCATCTCGCTTCTCCGTTCTGACGTTTCAGTTCGCTGCGCGCGAGGATCGCAGCACCGCGGACCCCGGCCTGCGGTCCCGACCGGGCGACGCGAATCTCGGTTGTGGTTCCGACGCCGGGGAGCACGTACTCGCGGGCGACCTCGCGCGCCGGTCCCACCAGCAGCTCGCCCGCTGACGATACGCCACCGCCGATCGCGACGACCTGCGGATCGAAGATGTTGATCATGTTGGCGACGCCCACGCCGAGCCGGCGCCCGAGCGTGGCGAGCGCGGCCACTGCCACGGGGTCGCCGGCCATCGCGGCGTGCACGGCATCGGGGCCGCTGACGGCGCCGTGTCGTGCGAGCCGGAGGCCGAGCGCCGACTCCGGATGCGTGCGCGCGGCCTCGCGCGCGAGCGCGTCGAGAACGTGCCCGGCCGCGAGCGACTCGAGCGAGCCGGGCTGGGGGAAGCGCGAAGCTGCCGGGACGCTCTCGTCGATCGCCACCAGCATGTGCCCGACCTCCCCGGCGGCGCCCGTCGCGCCGCGATATGAGCGCCCGTCGATCACGATCCCCCCGCCGACGCCGGTGCCGACGGTGAACATCACGAGCGTGTCGGCGTCGAGCCGGCCGTGCTCGTCGTGGGCTTCGGCGAGAGCGGCGACGGTGGCGTCGTTGTCGACGAACACGGGCAGGCCGAGCCGCTCGCTGAGCACGGCCCGCAGCGGCACGTCCTGGAGCGGGACGTTGACGCTCGAGCGGGCACGGCCGGTCGCGAACTCGACGACCGAGGGGACCCCCACACCGACGGCCTCGGGCGTGCCGCCCGCGGCGACCGCCTCGACCTGGGATGCGATCTGTTCGATCAGCTCGCTGCTGCTCGCCAGCGCGGTCGGGCGAACCAGCGGCTCCCCGGTGCTCTCGCCGCGAAGCGTCGCGACCGAGGTCTTGGTGCCGCCGACGTCAACGCCGATCACGAAGGTGTCCATGCTCACTTGGGTTGGGAAGCTATCAGCAGGGTTGGGGGCCGCTGTCAACGTCCCGCGAGCGTGTCGGGTGTTACACCCGCGCGCGTAGCGGCTCGGCTTTCGCCCCCCGCCCTATACCCTCACGCCGATGACCGATCGCCCGAGCAGCACGCCGCCGGATCGCAACCTCGCACTCGAGCTGGTTCGCGTCACCGAAGCGGCGGCGCTCGGCGCCTCGCGGCTGATCGGGCGCGGCGACAAGGAGGCCGCCGATCAGGCTGCGGTGAACGCGATGCGCCACATGCTCGACAGCGTCCACATGGACGGCGTCGTCGTGATCGGCGAGGGAGAGAAGGACGAGGCGCCGATGCTCTTCAACGGCGAGCGGATCGGGGACGGCAGCGAGCCGCAGGTCGACATCGCCGTCGACCCGGTCGAGGGTACGACGCTCACCGCGCGCGGAATGCCGAGCGCGCTCTCGGTGATCGCGCTCTCGCCACGGGGGACGATGTTCGATCCCGGGCCGTGCGTCTACATGGAGAAGATCGCCGGCGGTGTCGAAATCGCCGACCTGCTGGACATCGACCGCCCGATCGGGCAGACGGTCGCCCTGGTCGCGGCGCGCAAGGGCATCGAGGTCGGTGACGTGACGGTGGTGCTGCTCGACCGCCCGCGACACGCCGAGGCGATGGCCGCGATCCATGCGGCGGGCGCCCGCGTGCGGCTGATCAGCGACGGTGACGTCTCCGCCTCGATCCTGGCCTGCAGCGAGCGGGCGCCGGTCGATCTGATGTGGGGGATCGGCGGAACGCCGGAGGGCGTGCTGTCAGCGGCCGCGATCAAGTGCATCGGCGGCCGGCTGCTCGGCCGCCTGTGGCCGCGCGATGACGGCGAGCGCCAGGCGGCGCTCGACGCCGGCTACGACCTCGATCGGATCCTCGACCACGATGACCTCGTGGCCGGCGACGACTGCTTCTTCTCGGCGACCGGGATCACCGACGGCGACGTCCTCCAGGGGGTGCGCTACCAGGGCGCGGCGAGCGTGACGACCGAGTCGCTCGTGATGCGCTCGCGCTCGGGCACCGTGCGGCGGATCCACGCGCGCCACGACCGCGCCAAGCTGCGCAGCTACTGAGTCGGGCCGGACGCGGCGTTCAGCCGGGCGCCGTCGAGTCGCCGCGGAAACGGCCGGTGCGCGACTGCGCCAGCTCCAGCCGCGCGAGCGAGCGCAGGAAGCCGTGGGTGATCAGGACGTGGATCGCAGACTGGGTGGCCTCGTACAGGCGCGGGCCCAGCGTGTTGGCGATCGCCGGGTAGAAGCTGAGGACCGCGACCTCGACGTGGATGGTCTCCGGGTCGGTGGCGGGAGCGGACGGGCGGCTGACGTCGATCTGCAGGAAGCCGCCGCGGCGGTCCTGGCGATGGGAGACGAGGGCGCCGCCGCGGATTCGCCAGCGGACCACGCCGTGATCCTCGGTCAGCTCGTAGTCGGGCGGGTCGAAGCCGATCAGCACGAACGGGCGGCAGATGAGCACGACGGCGCGCCCGGTCTCGCTGTAGCGCACGCGGATCAGGCCGAGCGAGCAGCGCTCAAGGAAGCGCCAGTAGGTTCGCGCCAGGCGTTCGAGCGCCTCCGGCTCCCAGAGCTCGACGAGCACGCGCGTGGGGATCGTCAGCTCGGCGGCCTGCACCGAGCGTGCGGCGCCGTCGGCGTCGATCGTCGGAGCGCCCTCGGGATCGACGATCCGCACCTCCGCGGGAAGCCTGGCGCGCCGGCGGACCGCCAGCGCCCACAGCAGGGCCGCCGCCAGCGCGGCGGCCGGCACGATCCCGATCCAGATCACCCCAGGATGGTTTCAGCTGGGCGCGACGGGCCGGGCGCTCAGCCGCTCGGTGCGGTGGCGCCGCCGGCGATCGTCGTGCCCGCCGGCCCGGTCGTGCCGGTCGTGCCGGTCGGGCTCGGGGCGCTACCGGGCGCGAACCAGTAGCTCGGGGCGATCGGAGGGCCGCTGAGGGTGAGCATGCCGACCGCGACGGTCTCGGTGATGCCGAGCTCCTGCGCCGCGGCATGTGTGAGGTCGATCGTCACGCCGTTGGCGTAGGGGCCGCGGTCGATCACCGGCAGCGTCAGCGTCTGGCCGTTGTAGGTCAACGAAACCGGCGTGCCGCAGGGCAGCGTGCGGTCCGCGATCCCGACCATCTGCTTGGTCAGCTTCTCGCCGCAGGCGGTCCGGTTGCCGTAGAAGCCGGGGCCATACCAGGTCGCGACGATCTCGTGGTAGACCGCGAGCGAAACGAGCGGCGTGGCCGTCAGCGAGCTTGCCGTCGCGACGCTCGAGCCGACCACGCGCAGCGAGAGCACGCCGCTCTGGCTGGTCTTCCAGCTGAACGTGAAGGCGCCGCTCGCGGCGGCGGTGGCGCGCAGCACGCTGGTCCACGCGCCCTCGCCCTGGCGCACCTGCAGCCAGATCGGGTGACCCCCGTCGAGCGCCCCCAGCGAGCCGCTGATCGTGGCGACCTGGTGCTCCAGCAGCGAGGCGGGAGCGACGGAGAGCTGGCCCGCGACGGTGGTCGGATCCGGACTCGCCGGACCGGATACGGGCGTCGTGGAGGGCGGCGCAGCGGTGCCACCGTCGGCGCCCACGGCGGCGGCGGGCAGGGCCAGAAGGCCGGCGCAGAGGCCGGGAATCGCCAGGCGGATGGCTGTACGCGCGCGCACCATGTGGTCACTGCGGGCAACCGTGGCCTACGGGGTGAGCTGTCGGGCTCGCGCATCGCGCTACGGCCGTGTCCGGCCGATTCGCCCCAGCGGAGCAGGCTCCGCATTGGTTCCCCCGCCCGCTCTGCGCGGACGCAGGGCGGCTCGGCGTGGCTGGGGCGAGTATACGGCGCGGGCGCAGCGCATGTAAAGGCGATCAGCCCGCTGCCGCGGGTTTTCCGCGAGCGCGCGAAGCGCGCCCATCAAAAGTCCGCGGTCCAGCGTGGAAAGCTGAAACCTTCCGGCGCGTTATGCGTATAAGAAGTGGAGAAACGACAGTAACGAGTCCAGCGCCACGTTGACTACACAAAGTAAAGCGCGTAGAATACCGAGCGACGTTTGAGCAGCCAGGTGGGCGGGGACCCCCCGCCCAAAGGCGCTCGAGCGGCTCTCTCGGCAATCGTAGGCGGCCGGCCACATCACGGCGTGCGCTCGTCTGTGCGACGGAAACGGAACCACATCACATGTCAGTAGCGGAACTGCAGGAGCTCGAAGAGGTCAAGGGACTGCTCGCCAAGGGGCAGCAGGTCGGCGTGCTCAGTTACGCCGAGATTCAGGGCGCGGTTTCCGAGCTCGACATGGATGAGGCCGACATGGAGGAGCTGCACGGCTTCCTCGAGCGCTCCGAGATCGAGCTGGTCGAGGACATCGACCCGGCCACAGCGGCCGGCTCGGAGGTCGAGCGGGCGCCCGACAAGCGCGGCCGTCGCAAGGCGAAGACTGCGCTGGACCTCAAGCCGGACATGACCACCGACTCGCTGCAGCTGTTCCTCAAGGACATCGGCAAGGTGCGCTTGCTGACGGCACAGGAGGAGGTCGATCTGGCCAAGCGGATCGAGCGCGGCGACCTCGACGCGAAGCAGAAGATGGTCGAGTCGAACCTGCGTCTGGTGGTTTCGATCGCCAAGAACTACCGCAACCAGGGCCTGCCGTTCCTGGACCTGATCCAGGAGGGAACGCTCGGCCTGGTGCGCGCCGCGGAGAAGTTCGACTACCGCAAGGGCTTCAAGTTCTCGACCTATGCGACCTGGTGGATCCGCCAGGCGATCGCCCGCGCGCTCGCCGACAAGGCGCGCACGATCCGCATCCCGGTGCACGTCGTCGAGAAGCTGAACAAGATCGGACGGGCCGAGCGCAAGCTGGTCACGGAGCTCGGCCGCGAGCCGACGCCGGACGAGATCGCCGCGGTCACCGGGATCGACCCGGAGGAGGTCGACTCGATCAAGCGCTCGGCGCAGGCGCCGGTCTCGCTCGAGAAGCCGGTTGGCGACGAGGAGGAGTCAGAGTTCGGCCAGTTCATCGCTGACGAGCGCGCCGAATCGCCCTACGAGCGTGCCGCCGAGATCCTCACCAAGGAAGCGCTGCGCGAGGCGCTCGAGAACCTCTCCTACCGCGAGCGGCGCGTGCTGGAGTTGCGCTACGGCCTGGGCGGCGAGCACCCCCGTACGCTGGACGAGGTCGGGCGCACCTTCAACGTCACGCGCGAGCGGATCCGCCAGATCGAGAACCAGTCGCTGAAGAAGCTGCAGAGCCTCGCCGAGGCGCAGAAGCTTCGCGACGTAGCCTGAGCACCGCGGACGCCCGGCGACACCCCGGCGAGCCCGCTGCGCTGATGTTTGCGCGGCGCCACGCGGTCGGATAGCGCCTGCCGGCCGCCTGCCGGGCGCCCGCCGGGCGCCCGCGATCGTCGCGTGAACGGATTCTGTCGCCTGCGCCAGGCCCGGGAAGCCGCACAAAATCCGGGTATGGACCGATCTGGACGGATGGGCCAAGCGTCCAAGCGCTCAACCTTTCGGGCGCTTGAGCCGATTCATGGGGAGGCTCGTGATCGACATCGACCAGGCACTCTGCGCACTCGTCGCTTGCGACGGCTCCGACCTGCACCTGAAGGTGGGGTCGGTTCCGCTTGCGCGCGTCGACGGCGAACTCGGACCGCTCAGCCACGATGAATGGCCGGTGCTCCAGGCCGCGGACACCGAAGCCGCGCTGCACCAGCTGGTGGGCAACAGCGTGCGCATGGCCGAGTTCGACGTCGAGAACGAGATCGACCTCTCGCACGACATTCCCGGGGTCGCGCGCTTTCGCATCAACGCCTTCCGCCAGCGCGGCGGCGTCTCATTGGTCGCCCGCGCGATCCCGCACCGGATCCGCACGATCGAGGAGCTGGCGCTGCCGGCCGTGATCGCGAGCCTGGCCGACGAGCAGCGCGGCATCGTGCTGGTAACCGGCACGACCGGCTCGGGCAAGTCGACGACGCTGGCGGCGATGATCCACCACATCAACCTCAGCCGCTCGTCGCACATCGTGACGATCGAGGACCCGATCGAGTTCGTGCACTCCGACCTGCGCTCGGTGATCAGCCAGCGCGAGGTGGGCGTCGACACCGCCTCCTTCAAGCGCGCGCTGCGCCGCGTGCTGCGCCAGGACCCCGACGTGATCCTGATCGGCGAGATGCGCGACGAGGAAACCGTCGCGACGGCGATCTCGGCTGCCGAGACCGGCCACCTGGTGCTTTCGACGATTCACACGATCGACGCGCCCGAGTCGATCAACCGGATGCTCGACTTCTTCCCGCCCCACCAGCACAGCCAGGTTCGCTCGATGCTCGCCGGCACGCTGCGCGGCGTCATCTCGCAGCGGCTCGTCCCAGCTGCCGAGGGCGGACGGGTCGCCGTCTGCGAGGTCCTGCGGATGACCGGGCGCGCGCGCGACATGATCCTCGACCCGGCCCAGACCGGGGCGCTCCAGGCGGTCGTCGCCGAGGGCGGCTATTACGGCATGCAGACCTTCGACCAGGCGCTCTACGCGCACGTCGTCGCCGGGCGCGTGACCGTCGAGGACGCCGTGATGGTCGCCTCGAGCCCGCACGACTTCAAGCTGCTGCTCGACTCGGAGGGCCGTCGCGGCACGACGATGGCAGACGTTCCGGTGGTTCCGTCGGCGGCCGAGGTGTCGCCGCTGACGCTCGTCAGCTGACGGCCCGGCAACGGGGAGCCCCGGGGGTCGGTCTCGCGGGGCAGCGGTGTCGCGGTCGGTCTGAAGCGGGGCCGGTGACGGGTGCGTCTCGGGGCCGCCGCCGAAGCACCGACCCGCAATGCTTCAGTTGGTAAAGTATGGGGGTCATGGCATCTGATGACACCTGTCCCGTCTGTCAGACCACCGAGCTCGTCGGGGGAAAGTGGACGCTGCTGCTGGTGCGCGACCTCGCCGCCGGACGCAGCCGCTTCTGTGAGCTCGAGCGCTCGCTGACCGGGATCAGCCCCCGCACGCTGTCGCTGCGCCTGCGGGCACTCGAGGAGGACGGGATCGTCGAGCGCCACACCTACCCCGAGGTGCCGCCGCGGGTCGAGTACTCGCTGACGCAGAAGGGACTCGACCTGCTGCCGATCATCGACAGCATGCGCACCTACGGGCGCCGCTGGCTGTGCGAGGAGGTCTCGCAGGCGCCCGAGCATCGGGCCGCCGTCGCCGCGGAGCACGAGGCGGTCGAGCCGCCGGCGCCGTTGCGCAGCGTCGCCGTCGCTTAGCCGGCCGTCGCCGGCGGTTGGAGTGAGGCGCGCGCCTTGCGCACGTCGCGAGCGCGCTTGTGTGAAACGCCGCGCCGCGCGCCGCGCGCCGCGCGCTCCACTGCGACCCCGCCTGCAATCGCCCCGACGCCGCCTGCAATCGCCGCTGCGCCGGGAGGACGATCGTCGCCGCGGACGAATCGCCCCCCATGCAGTCGCGCCAGCTCCACGCCTCGTTGCACGCGTTTGCCGCAGCGGCCGGCGCGACACTCGCCGCTGAAGTTGCGGGAGGCGACGAGATCGGCTTCGAGGTCGTGGAGGAGGGCGCGCGCGGCTCGCGCCCCGGGCTGTACTGCTACGAGCCGCTGACGGCGGAGTTCGTGGAACGTCACTGGGCGAGCCTGTTGCGGCTGCCCGAGATGCGTGCCGCGCAGCTCGCGCTCGCCGCCCTGGATGGCCTGGAGGAGTATCTCGACACCTACTCCGAGGAGCATCGCGCCGGGGCGCCGGTCGAGCAGGACGCGCTGCGCTGCTTCACCCGCCGGGTGTTCGACGGCGCGGGGGAGGACTTCGAGCTCGAGCCCGAGCGCTTCGAGCCCGCCTACCGCGAGCTCGCGGCGGGGGCCGGTGCGCAGGCCGGCGAGCTGGCCGTGCTCGCGCTGCTGCGCGGCATCGACTGCGAGTCAGCCGAGATCACGCTTGGCGAGGGGGTGATGCTCGCGCCGCTGGCGCAGCTCGACGTGCTGCCGCCCGATCCGGCCTGGCGCCGCGATGAGGGCCCGCGGACGGTGCTCGCCCTCGTTCCGAGCGAAGGACCCGGCGCGATCGGCGAGGCGCTCGAGCGCCTGCGTGACCTCCAGACCGCACTTCGCCTCTACGGCCCCGGCATCTCGCTCGCGCCGCTGGCATGGATCCGCGCCCGGCGCGCCAGCTGGCGCGCGCTGCCCATACCGGGCGGGGGACGCGGCGACGGGGCCGTCGTGGTATCGGCAGACCAGGAGGACGAGCTTCGCGCGTTCGCGAACCTCGTCGCGCGGCGTCGCCCCGTGGAGGGCGAGCTGGCGTGGGCGCTCGAGCGCTTCGAGCTCGCCGTCGAGCGCGACGACCCGCTGATCGGCCTCAGCGACAGCCTGCTCGCCCTGCGCGCCCTGCTCGAGCCGGAGGGGCCGCGCAGCGGCCGTCTGGCGGGCAGGATCGCGGCGCTGTGCGCGCAGCCGCAGGACCGCCGGGCGGCGACCGAGCGGGTCGCCCACGCGATCTCGCTCGAGCGCTCGCTGATCGCCGGCATCAGCGTCGGCCCCGACGCCGTCGAGCTCGCGGCCGAGATCGAGAACCACCTGCGGGCGCTGCTTCGCGACGTCATCTGCGGGCACCTGGACACCGAGCTCGTCGCGCTCGCCGACTCGCTGGTGATCGACGACGCGGCGCAGGAGGACGAGACGCCGACCGCGCGGCGCGGCGACCACGCTCATGCGACGCGGCGGCTGCCGAGACCGCCGGCGCCGCCTCACGACGACTGGTTCGACTCCTCGCAGGAGGACTACTGCGCCGCCGAAGGCGAGGTCCCGTTCGGCGGGTCCGCGAGGTAGCGCCCGACCCGCGCGAGGCCTTCGAGGTCCTCGATCTCGTCTCCGAGCTCCGGGATCAGCAGCGGCTCCAGATCGCCGAAGTTCGCGCGCAGGCGTTCGAGTGCGGCCGCATCGGCACTCCCAAGCGCGTCGAGCTCGTCGAGCTGCTCGACGACCAGGCCGGCCAGCCGCGGCCCCAGCAGCGCCTCGAGCGCCGCTGGATCGGCGGCCGCCCAATCGCCGGCCGGGTGGACCCGGTTGACGACCAGCGCCGCCAGCATGAACCTCGCCCGCCGCAGCTCGGCGGCGAACGCGATCGCCTCCTCGAGCGCCTCCCGGCGCGGTGAGCTGACCAGCACGAAGCTCGTCGCCGGGTCGCCCAGCAGCGCCTGCACGGCGGCGGCGCGCGCCGCGAGCGCGTCGACCATGCCCGCGATCGCCGTGAAGAAGGCGGTGATCTCGCGCAGCACACCGGTCCCCGTCAGGCGTCCGAGCACGCCCAGCAGCGGCGCGCCCGCCCGGCTCGCCGCTCGCGTCGCGAAGCCGCCCTGCGCCAGCAGCAGGCGTAGCGCGCGCCCCTCGAAGAAGCGCGTCAGGCGTGCCGGCGCCTCCAGGAAGTCAAGTGCGTTGCGCGACGGCGGCGTGTCGAGCACGATCGCGTCGAAGCTGCCGTCGCGGTCGAGCTCGTAGAGCTTCGCGACCGCGCTGAACTCCTGCGATCCGGCCACGGCGCCGGACAGCTCGCGGTAGATCCTGTTGGAGAGCGCCCGCTCGCGTGCCTGCTCGTTCGGCGCGAGGCTGGCGATCAGCTCGTCGAGCGTGCGTTTGGGATCAAGGCGCATGGCCCACAACTCTCCGGCGCCGGGGACGCGGCGCGGCTCGCCGCTCAGCTCATCGAAGCCGAGCGCCTGCGCCAGCCGCGGCGCCGGGTCGATCGTGACGACCGCCACGCGCTCGCCCCGCGCCGCCCGTGCACAGGCGATCGCCGCCGCGACCGTCGTCTTGCCGACCCCGCCCGCCCCGACGCAGATGCACAGGCGGCCCTCCGGCAGCCCCCTGCTGGCGCTCACGACAGCGCCTCGAGGTGGTCAGCGAGCGTCTCCAGTTCCGCGACACCGAGCTCGGCGCCCGCAATCAGCGGCAGCTCGACGGCGCCCGCCAGCCGCTCCAGCTGAACGCGCTGCGCGCGCGAGTGCGCGTCCGCGGCCAGCGCCGTGGCGAGCGCCCGGCGCGTCTGGGGCGCGAGGTCTCCCCCCGCGTGGGCCTCGCGGAGGATCTGCACATCGGCGGCGGAGAAGCGTGCGGCGGCGACGCCGTTGACGAGCTCGGCGTCGAGTGAGCCGAGCGTCGCCCGCAGGCCGACCAGCTCGTCGACCGCCGCCCGCTCGGGCGTGGCGACCGCCACGAGCGCCGTCGTGCTGCGGTCGCGCAGGGTGGCGGCGATGCGGCGGCCCTGGCGCGCGATCGGCCCGACCGCGGCAGCCGAGGCGAACGTCCGCGGCGCTTCCAGCAGCGCCAGCCCGTGACCGGTGGCGGGCGCGTCGACGACGACGACGTCGTAAGGCTCCGCGTCCCGTGCGCGCCGCGGGACCTGCGCCAGCTCCCAGATCTTGCCGATCGTCAGCATCTCGCGCAGGCCGGGGGTCGCCGCGGCGACGATGCCGAAGGTCGTGCTCGAACCGATCAGGTCGGCGAGCATCCGCAACGGCAGCTGGTCGTGCAGGTATTCCTCGAGCGCCTGGCGCGGATCGACGTCGAGCGTCCAGATCCCGGGCGCCAGCTCGCTCTCGACGCCGGACGGCGCGCTCCTGCCGAACAGCCTCGGGACGTCGCCGCGGCCGCTGACCTCGACCACCATCGCGCGCCGGCCCTGGCGCGCCGCGAGCAGCCCGAGCGCCGCCGCGAGCGTCGAGCGCCCGACCCCGCCCTTGCCGAGCAGGAACACGAGTCGACGATCCAGCAGCCCGCGGCCGGCCTGGTCGGTTCTGTTCGCGGATGGCTGGGTCGTGGATCACAACCTAGTGGACCGCCCAGAAATGTTCGGCCCGAGCCGGCGGGCTCGTGGATCCTGCCTGGCCGCGTCCTGCGTGGCGGCAAGCCCGTGCGCCCGGCACGGGGATCCAGGCTTGCCCGCTCCCTGCGTCCGTGCCGGCCGACACCAGGATCTGGCCACAAGCTGCGGTTCAGACCGAACATTCCCGGACGGCCCACAGGCTCACACCAGCGCCTGCATGAAGGATTCCTGTCAGCGCTTGCGAATAACGCCGCGAGTAGGTCTGTCCTCGACGCTGGAGCCATCCCGTGAGCCCGACGCAACCTCAGCACCCCACACGCACCTCCGGCGGCGTCGGATCGTCGCGGGCGCTGCGTCCTCGCGCCTACAGGGAGCATCGCGATGGCTGCTAAGCACGCCAAAGTCATCGCCTTCGCCAACCAGAAGGGCGGCGTCGCCAAGACCACGACCACGCTCAACCTCGCCGCGGCCTTCGCCGAGGAGGGCCATCGCGTGCTCTGCGTCGACATGGACCCCCAGGGCAACCTGACGATGTCGCAGGGGATCGACCCCGACTCGCTCGAGCAGTCGATGTACGACGTGCTGGTTCACAAGATCTCGATCCGCGAGGTGATCCGCAAGCGCGAGATCGACGTCGCCTGCGCCTCGATCGACCTGGCCGGGGCGGAGATCGCGATGGCGCCGATGATCGGCCGCGAACGTGCGCTGCAGCGGGCCTTCGAGCCGATCCTCGAGGACTACGATTTCATCTGCATAGACACGCCGCCGAGCCTCGGACTGCTGACGATCAACGCGCTGACCGCGGCGGACAAGGTGATTGTCCCCGTGCAATGCGAGTATCTGTCGATGCGCGGCCTGATCCAGCTTCAGAACACGCTCTCCATGATCCGCGAGAACCTCAACCCCAACGTCGACATCGAGGGCATCCTGCCGACGCTGGTGGACTCGCGCACGATCCACGCCAAGGAGGCGATCGAGATCCTCGAGGAGAACTTCGGCGACCGCGTCTTCGCGTCGCGGATTCGCAAGACCGTGCGTTTCGCCGAGGCCCCGGTGAAGGGGATGTCGGTACTCAAGTACGACCCCAACGGCGTTGCGGCGCAGGCGTACCGCGACCTCGCGCAGGAGGTGCTCCATGGGCGCCGGTAAGCGGGCCAGCATGCGGGAGGGCCCGCTTGCGGCGCTGTTCCGGAAGACCGAGCAGGACAGCCGCGCGGCGGCGCACGCCCCCGAGCAGCCGCTCGAGGAGCCGGGGCAGCCCGAGCCACACGGCGAGTCCCACGACGACGCACGCCGGCACGGGCGGGCCGGTGCACACGCCGACGCGCCCAGCCGCCCGAGCGAACCCGCCGCGCGCGAGCACACTCTGCGCGAGCCGGGGCCGGTGCCGGTCCCCGCCGCCGAGCCCGAGCCGCCGCGACACCCGCGCGAAAGCGGCGTGCCGCACCCGGCGCTCGGCGCCAGCGAGACCGCCGCGGCCGAGACCACGGTTCCCACGCCGCAGGAGCGCCTTCGCGCGGCGTTCAGCTCCGAGATCCCCGAGGACATCCTCGAGCGCGCGGGATCCGGCCACAGCTCGCCGATCGATGTCTACGCCCGCGCCGAGTACAGCGAGCCGCGCTCGACGTCGCTCGGGCAGCCGCGGCTGCGCGTCGTCGGCGTCGGCGGCGGCGGCGTCAACGCCGTCAACCGGATGGTCGAGGCGGGCATCGCCGGCGTCGAGTTCCTCGCCGTCAACACCGACCTCCAGTCGCTCCAGCAGTGCACCGCTGACGTCACCGTCCACATCGGCGCCCAGGTCACGCGCGGGCTCGGCTCGGGCGCCAACGCCGAGCTCGGCCGCCTCGCCGCGATGGAGGAGTACGACAAGGTCAAGTCGCTGCTGAAGGGCTCGGACATGATCTTCATCACCGCGGGCGAGGGCGGCGGCACGGGCACCGGCGCGGCACCTGTCGTCGCGCGAATCGCGCGCGAGGTCGGCGCGCTGACGGTCGGGATCGTGACCAAGCCGTTCGGCTTCGAGGGCACCAAGCGCGCCCACCAGGCCGAGGCTGGGATCGAGGCCCTGGCGGCCGAGGTCGACACCCTGATCGTGGTCCCCAACAACCGCCTGCTGTCGGTGCTCGACAAGCAGACGTCGATGGTCGAGGCCTTCCGTGTCGCCGACGACGTGCTGCGTCAGGGCGTCCAGGGCGTCTCCGATCTCGTCACGCTGCCCGGCCTGATCAACCTCGACTTCGCCGACGTGCGCACCGTCATGTCCGGCGCCGGCACGGCGCTGCTCGGCATCGGCATGGGCCACGGCGAGCACCGTGCGATCGATGCCGCAACCGCGGCCGTCTCCTCGCCGCTGCTGGAGACCTCGATGGACGGGGCGCGCTCGATCCTGCTGTCGATCACAGGCGGCAGCGACCTCTCGCTGTGGGAGGTCAACGAGGCTGCGAAGGCGGTCAGCGAAGCCGCCCATCCCGACGCGAACATCATCTTCGGCGCGATGGTCGACGAGAACCTCGGCGATCAGGTGTGGGTCACGGTCGTGGCGACCGGCTACGCCGACCGCGCGTCGCGCCGTCCGCGCCGCCTCGATGAGCCGATCGGCGAACCGCGCATCAAGCGCGGCACGGCGCCGCGGCCGGTCGCCGGGCGCGCCCCGCTCTCGCCGGCGTCGCTCGACGTGCCCGAGTTCGTTCCCCGCCACTAGGCGGCCGGGTTCGCGCGATGGTTCGCCGGCCGGCGAATGTGGCGTTGGCGTCGGTCGGCGCGGCTGTCGCGCTCGCCGTGGCCGCCTGCGGAAGCCCCGCCGCCGATCTGTTCGCCGTCGCGCGCAGCGGAGCGGTTGCCGGCGCCGACATTACGGTGATTGCGAGCGGCGACGGCACGGTGCGCTGCGACGGGCACCGCCACGAGCTGCCCGATCCGCTGCTGCTGACGGCCGAGAACCTCGCCGACGAGATCACCACGCCGGCCTCCAAAGCGCTGCGCCTGCGCTCAGGTCCCCACCCGGTCTACACCTACGTGGTCGACACACCCGACGGTGTCTTCAGCTACAGCGACGACTCGCCCCACCAGGGCAAGGTGCTCGAGCAGCTCCAGGCGTGGGTGCTGAAGGTCGTCCGCACGGTGTGCGACTAGCGGGTCGTCTCGGTCGAGCATTTCCGGGCGGCCCACCAGGCACGCCATCTTCAGGGCCTCCGGCGCCGGCGCCTGCGGCCGGGGGCCGCGGGCGCAGGCAGCGGCCGCGCACGACTTCGGGTCGTCTCAGCCGAAGCGCACCTTGCCGTTGGAACGGGCCCGCGTCTGCGCGCGGTCGACGAACTCCAGCCGTTTGAGCGCGGCCCGCATGAGCCGCGTCAGCAGACGCAGGCGCGCGTTTTCCGATCGCAGCTCGAGCAGGCCCTGCTTGGCCTCCAGGCCGAAGTCGACGGTTGCCGCCATGTCGTAGGCGCTCATCGCGGCGAGCAGCTCGGCGTCCGGCTCGTTGTCGGTCGCCTCGCGCACGAGCTCGGCGTAGGCGTCGAGCGCGGCCTGGACAACCTCCTCGTCGGGCTCCTCCGCGCGATCGGCGAGGAACTCGACGATTCCAGCCGGGTAGGCGAGGTCGTCCTGGCGCTCGATCAGGCGAAACGGCCTGGTGCCGCGGGTCAGGATGTTGATCCGCCCGTCCTCCATTCGCTCGAGCACGCGCTCGATCGCGACCGCGCAGCCGACGGGTTTGAGCTCGTCGTGGGAGAGCCAGACGATGCCGAACTCGCGGTCGCGCTCGAGGCATTCGGCGACCATCGTGCGGTAGCGCGCCTCGAAGATGTGCAGCGGCACGTACTCACTTGGGAGCGCCACCAGATCGAGCGGGAAGAGCGGGAAGTCGCGCTCGATCGTTGCGGCCATCGCTCCATTATGAGCCGCCTGTGCCGCCGCCCCGCCGCCACGGCCCTCGTGGCGCCCGCGACGGCTGACATGATCCGCCTGCGATGGCGGAATCGGAGGCTGCCCGGCGCCTGATCGCCGGCGATCGTCGCGCGCTCGCGCGCGCGATCACACTCGTCCAGGACGACGATCCGGCCGGCTGGGAGCTGGTTCGCGAGGTCTACCCGCACACCGGCAATTCGACGATCGTCGGCTTCACTGGGCCGCCGGGCGCCGGCAAGTCAACGCTGATCGGGGCGCTGACACGCCGCCGCCGCGCGCTGGGGCGCCAGATTGGCGTGCTCTCGATCGACCCGTCCTCGCCGTTCAGCGGCGGCGCCGTGCTCGGCGACCGCATCCGCCTGTCCGAGCACTTCCTCGACGGCGGCGTCTTCATCCGCTCGATGGCCACGCGCGGAGCGCTCGGCGGCCTCGCCGAGGCGGCCCTGCAAACGACGCTGTTGATGGAGGCCGCGGGCCGCGAGGAGATCTACCTCGAGACGGTTGGCGTTGGGCAGGCCGAGGTCGACATCGCCGGTCACGCCGACACCGTCGTGCTCGTGCTGGTGCCCGGATCCGGCGACTCGGTGCAGGCGCTCAAGGCGGGCGTGATGGAGATCCCCGATGTCGTGGTCGTCAACAAGGCCGACCATCCGCTGGCCAACGTTCTCGTGCGCGAGCTGCGCAGCATGCTCTCGCTCGCACCGCCGAGCGACTGGCAGGTGCCGGTCGTCGCCACCGACGCGCTCAGCGGTACCGGGGTCGAGGCGCTCGAGGCGGCGCTCGACGCCCACCGCGAGCAGGCCGAGTCCGGGGGCGAGCGCGCGCTGCGGCGCCGGCGCAACCTGCGCAACGAGGTGCTCGAGCTGGCCGTCGCGCGCCTGCGCCGCGACCTCGAGCAGCGGCTCGCCGGCGACCGCGAGTTCGAGCGTCTGCTCGACGAGGTTGCGGCGCTGCGGCTGGACCCGGCAAGCGCCGCGCGCGCGCTCAGCGAGCGCTCAGGCGCCTGACGAAGCGCAGCGCCGACCAGGTCTCGTCGATCGCGCAGACCTTGTTGTCGACCAGTCCGCCGCCCAGCCCGAGCTCACGCACGACGTGCTCGTCGAGATCGCTCGCCACGCCGGAGGAGCGCTTCGGCCATGCGATCCAGAGCCCGCCGCGGGGCTCGAGCGCCGCGATCAGCGCGTCGAGGCGGCGCTCCACGAGCGCCCGCGAATCGGCGAACGCGACGAGCACGTCGAAGCGTCCGCGCAGACGAGTGTGCGGCGGAGCGACGTCCTCGAGCCGCTCGACGAAGCCAGCCGGCGCCCCCAGCACCGCAACGCGCGAGCCCGGCTTGATCCCGAGCTTGCGGGCCAGCGGCGTGTTCGAGTATCCGCCGGACAGGGCTTCGCTCATCGCGTGCGGAGCCTAGGGGAGCGTGCGCGCGGTTTGCCCGCCGGGCGAAACGGGCAGCAGGTCATAAGCGGCCTGGGGTGCTTGTCTTCCTGAGTCCCGGGCCGTCGGGGCGCGAGTACCGTCTCCCTTCCCCCGAGGAGACGGGACCTCGCGCCCCCTCGCTTTAGGGCCCGCGACGCGGATTCAGACCGTCCGATCCGCAGTTGCGCCGCGTCGTCGCTCGAGACACCGCGACGCGGCCGGGCGGTTCCCCGGCATCCGCCGCGGGTAGCCAAACCCCAGAGTCCAACCACGGAGGTTCAACCATGGCTGCAAAGCTGGAGGGCAAGCGGATCGCGTTTCTCGTAGCCCAGGAGGGCGTCGAGGAGGTCGAGTTGACCAAGCCGCGCGAGGCGGTCGAGCAGGCCGGCGCCGAGACGTGTCTCGTCGCCCCGGCGGCGGGCGAGATCCAGGCCTTCGATCACCTGGACAAGAGCTCGCGCTACCCCGTCGACCGGTCGCTCGACGAGGCCAGCGTCGACGATTTCGACGGTCTCGTGCTGCCCGGTGGCGTCGCCAATCCCGACCAGCTGCGCGTCGATCCGCGCGCCGTCGGTTTCGTCGCCGACTTCGCGGCAGCCGGCAAGCCGATCGGGGTCATCTGCCACGGTCCCTGGACGCTGGTCGAGGCCGACGTGGTGCGCGGCCGGCGGATCACGTCCTGGCCGTCGCTGCAGACCGACATCCGCAACGCCGGCGGCGAGTGGGTCGACGAGGAGGTGGTCGTCGACAACGGCCTCGTGTCCAGCCGCAAACCGGACGATCTGCCGGCCTTCTGCGCCAAGCTCGTCGAGGAGTTCGCGGAGGGGGTGCACGCTTCCTCGGCGCCGCCGGCAGCGGCTCGCTGAGCCCCGACGCGCGTCGGTCGGCGCGGCGGGCACAACCTCACAACGTCACATCGAACATCCAACCAAAGGAGCGAAACATGCAGTTCGAGACACTCACGGACGTATACAAGGAGCAGATCGAGGATCTCTACAGCGCCGAGAACCAGCTGGTCGAAGCGCTTCCCGGCGTTGCCCGGGCAGCGCACGACCCGAAGCTCCGCGAGGCGATCGAAACCCACCTCGAGGAGACCCGCGGCCATGTCGAGCGCCTGCGCACGATTCTCGGCGACCTCGGCATCAGCTCGCCGAGCGAGGTCTGCGAGGGCATGAAGGGCCTGCTCGCCGAAGGCGAGGAGATTGCCAAGACTCCCGGCTCCGGCCCGGCGAAGGACGCGGCGCTGATCGCCGCCGCACAGCGCGTCGAGCACTACGAGATCGCCGCCTACGGGACGGCTCGCGCGCTCGCCGGCGAGCTCGGCCTCGATGACGCCGCTCGCCTGCTGGGCGAGACCCTGGAGGAGGAGAGCCACGCCAACGAGCTGCTGTCGAAGATCGCGACAGGCGGACTGCTCCGCAGCGGCGTGAACGCCGAGGCGGGCCGCTGAGGGCACCTGCGTTCGGCGCGGCGGCCTCGGCGCCGCCGCGCCGGCGAGTGCCCCACCCGGCAACCATGGACCTGACAACGGAGGTGAGAGATGCCGCCTCGCGGCACCGCCAAGAACAGCAAACGCGGGCGCCAGTACGAGCACATCAAGGAGAGCGAGCTCGATCGCGGAGTGTCGCAGTCACTCGCCGAGGAGATCGCGGCGCGCACCGTCAACAAGGAGCGCGCCCGCAGCGGCGAGTCGCGCACGCGTTCGCGCGTCTCGGTCGAGGACATCGCCTCCAGCCGGCGGGGCGGCCTTCGCTCCGGCCGCCCCGGCCCGCGGGGACGCACCCGCGACCAGCTCTACGAGGAGGCGCGCCGCAAGGGCGTCCGCGGCCGCTCGCGGATGAACAAGGCGCAGCTCGAGCGAGCGGTCGACGGCGGCAGAGGCTGACCGGCGTCGTCCGGCAGCGAAGCGCCCCGGATCCCGAGCGCCACCAGGCGGCGCAGAGGGGATCCGGGGCGTTCCTGCGTTCCGGGGGCCGCTGCGTTCCGGGGGCCGTTCCGACTGGGGCGGCCCGCCACGGGAGCGCGGGCCGCGCGTCAGGCGCCGCCGATCGGCTTCGCCTCGATCAGGCCGCTGCGCGCGCGCCGTGGCCGCCGGCTTCGCGGATCCGGCGCTCGAGCGATTCCAACAGCGATGCGTAGGATGCCGCAAAGGCATCCACGCCCTCGGCCACCAGGTCGCGCGTGACTATCCGTTCGAAGTCCACGCCGGCTTCCCGCACGGCGGCCAGAGCGGCGCGCGCGTCGTCCACCCCGCGGTCGAGCGTGCGCGCCGGCGTCGCGTGGTCGCGCGCCGCCGCCAGGGTCTCTCCCGGCAGCGTGTTGACCGTGTGCAGCCCGATCAGCTCATCCACGTAGAGCGTGTCCGGGTAATCGGGGTTCTTGGTCGACGTCGAGCCCCACAACGGCCGCTGCGGCATCGCGCCATGGGCCGCCAACTCCTCCCAGCGCGGGCCCGAATGGAGCCGCTGGAAAGCTTCGTAGGCGAGCTTCGCATTCGCGATCGCGGCGCGACCGCGCAGCTCCGGGCGCCCCAGCGCTTCGAGCTCGCGGTCGACCTTCGTGTCGACGCGGGAAACGAAGAAACTGGCGACGGACGCGCTGCGCTCGACCGTCAGACCATCGTGGATGCGGCGCTCGAGCCCGCTCATGTACGCCTCGGCGATCTGCTCGTAGCGCTCCACCGAGAAGAGCAGCGTGACGTTGACGTTCACGCCGCGCGCGGTCAGCTCCTCGAACGCGCGCACGCCGGCCGCCGTCGCGGGAATCTTGATCAGGACGTTTGCGCGATCGATCGCCCGGCGGTGATGCTCGGCCGCGGCCACCGATCCGGCCGCGTCGTGGGCGAGCGACGCCGGCAGCTCGAAGGAGACGTAGCCGTCGCGTCCAGCCGTGCGCTCGAATGTCGAGACGAACATCGTCGCCGCGTCGCGGACATCGCGGTAGGCGAGTTGCTCAAAGAGCTGCTGGGGATCGTCGGTGCGGCGGACGAGCTCGCGGATCGCCCCGTCGTAGCGGTCCGAATGGCCCATGCCCTGCTCGAAGATCGTCGGGTTGGTCGTGACGCCGGAGAGGCCGTCCTCGGCGATCAGGCGTGCGAGCTCGCCGTCGTCGAGCAGCGCTCTGGTCAGATTGTCGAGCCAGATCGATTGGCCGAGCGCCTCGATCTCGAGCAGCCGGTTGGAGCTGACCGCTGGCGCGGTCCTCGCCGTCGCGGCCGTCTGCGGCGTCCGTCCGGGTGCCGGCGCCCCGCCCTGCCCGGCGGCCGTCGTCTCCACGGGCATTTCAGCGGTCCCCCTGCGCGCCGGCGGGAGTCTGATCCGCCGGCAACTGGTCGAGCGCCAGCAGCGCGACGAGCCGGTGTGACCGCGCGATGCAGCGCGGACAGTGGCGCGGTGCCTGCTGGCCGGCTCCTCGCCGCGAGATCACGAGTTTGCAGACAGGACAGTAGACGTCATCCATCGCGCGCCTTTCAGAAGCTGTGTTGCCGGTTTGGCAGGGTCGAGTTGCGGCCCCGCGCTGCGGGACGGACCACCCGGGTCCGTGATCCCCGCGCGCCCCTATCGCTACCCGCGGCCGCGGGGATCCAAACGCCGGCGGGGGAGCCGCGGCGGGGCCGGCCTGCACGCCCGACCCCGCCCGTGCTCATCCCTGACGCCCGGCGGGGAGAGGAGCCCGGGCACCAGTCGACGACCGGGTTTCCCCGAAGGCTGCGGGTTCAAACCTCGGCAGCCGGAGCCGCGGGCGCGGCGGCTGGCGAGCCCACCGAGGAGCCGAGCGCGTCCCAGCGGCGCACCGTCCGGCGCAGGGCGAGGTAGCCGGCGATGCCGGGGAGCGTCGGCAGCCAGAACGAGATCGCACGGTAGGCGAGCACCGCGATCACGGCCTGTCCGGCCGGAAGCCCGAACGCGACGAAGCTGCCGATCATCGCGCCCTCGACGCCGCCGATCCCGCCGGGCAGCGGCAGGAGACTGCCGAGCGTGCCGAGGAAATAGCAGAGGACCAGCACGGCGACGGCCGGATGACCGCCGAAGGCGCGGAACGAGCAGCCCAGTGCGGCGATGTCGAAGCCCCAGTAGGCGACGGCGCCCAGTAGGCCGGGGCGGCGCTCGCGAAGCAGGGCAACCGCTGTTCGGGCCCCAGCGCCGAGCGCCTCCGGAGCCGCGGCGACCCGCTCGACCACTCGCCGCCACCAGCGCGGGCCCGACGAGATCCGTCGCAGGCGCCGCTCGGCGTCGGCCGGCACCGCCATGGCGCCCAGGACGGCCCCCGCGGCTGCCAGGCTGAGCAGCGCCGGCAGCACCGTCAACTCGAACGGGCCGTGTCCCGGCAGGATGCCGGCGGCGAGGCCGAGCCCGAACAGCACGAGCGCCGCAAGGTACACGGCGTACTGGAGGATCAGGTTGGCAACCATGCGGCAGGCGATCACGCGAGCCTCCATGCCCGCCCGGCCGAGCGCCCAGGCCGTCACCGCGACTCCGCCGGCGCCGGCGGCGGCGAGCAGCCGGATCGCCGCGATCCCGGCCAGCGGGATCTGCACGCTGGCGCGCCAGTCCAACCGCTCCATGCCGCGCCCGAACACGGTACGAAAGAGCACGATGTAACCGGCGATCGAGAGCAGCTCGGCACCGCCCGCGACGCCGAGCCACGCCGGATCGCCGTGTTGCAGGCGCCCCCACGTCTGGTTGAGGCCCGCCAGCTTCGGTAGCAGCAGGTACAGCCCGGCCAGCGACGCCAGAATCAGGATTGCGGCGAAGGCCAGCCGACGGCGGCTGAGCGCCCGTCCCAGCGGCGAGCGCTCGTCATTGCCGCTCGCCAGGCCGTTCGCCGCCGAGCGCGCAGCAGTTGCGCCGTCAGCAGTTGCGTCGCCGGCAGTTGCGTCGCCGGCGGGTGCGCCGCCGGCTGCCGAGCCGCCGGGTGCGCCGCCACCGGCCGGGGATCGGGCGGGGGGGCGGCGGCGCACCTGCGGCGACGTGTCAGATGCCCCGGTCGGGCTGGCCGTGATCGGGGAGCGGGTCACGCTGGGGAACCGGCGGCTCAGGGTCCGGAACCTGGCCGGGCAGGTCCGGGTTCGGGCTCGGAGACGGAATCGGGTCATCGCCGCCAGGGGGAGCACCGCCACCGCCGCGGTCGGGCTCGGGCGGCAGGGGATCGCCGCCGGGCGGACGCGCCGTCCCCGGGCTCGGCATGGGGTCCTGCGTCCCCGGCGCCGGGGTCCTGTCTGGAGGCATCGGATCCCCGACGGACTGCCGGTCTGCGAAAGCTGCGTCCGGGTCTTCCAGACTGCCGATGACTGCGATCACGTTCACGTGGGCCTCTCAGGTTGGATTCTCGGATTGTTGGCGCCCCCGCGGCCGGATCGTCTGGGTGACTCCGCCGTCGGGCGTGCGGGCGGTGTTGCCCACGGCGTCGTCGCGTTCGTTCAGCTCATAGCGGGTCCGGGCCACGCGGCGTGCCTGCCCCTGCTCACGCGCCTCCCTCAGCGACGCGCCGAAGCGCCCGGGCCCCCACTGAGCCGCGCCCACTGCGCGGCTCAGCTCGGATCGGCTGGCGCCGCCGCGCTGACGAAGCTCGCGAACTATCGCCTCGACCTCGCGGTCGTGGCTCGGGGTGGGGCCCTGCTGCGCCGGAAGCGGCATGCCGGGCCAGCCACGACTGCTGCCGGGTCCCGGGCGCAGCTGGTCGCGCCGTCGGCGCGTCGTCACCGGCGGGCTGCTGCGCTGCGGCCTCTGCGTCGAGGCGTCGCGCACGACGCCGCCGCCGTCCGGCTGCTCGTCAGCGTCCTGGACAGACAGCGGTTCGGCGATGTCCTCGAGCGACTTCTGCTCTGCCCGTACGCCGAACAGGAGCTCGGCCCCGCCGCCGATCGCCATCACGACGGCACCGATGAAGAAGCCCGTCGCCACCTCGCTGATCCTGCCGGAGTTGATCAGGTTGCCGAACAGCAGCGGGCCGGTGATGCCGCCGATGCCTGTGCCGACGGCGTAGAAGAAGGCGATCGCGAGCGCGCGCGTCTCCATCGGGAAGATCTCGCTCACGGTCAGGTAGGCGGCGCTCGCGCCGGCTGACGCCAGGAAGAAGGTGACACCCACGATCGCGATGAACGACCACTTGTCCAGCCCGCCGCCGAGCAGCAGGATTCCCAGCACGACCGCCGCACCCGCCGAGGCGAGGTAGGTGAAGCTGATCATCGGTCGTCGCCCGACCGTGTCGAATAGGCGGCCGAGCGTCAGCGGCCCGAGCAGGTTGCCGGCGGCGAACAGCAACACGAAGTAGGGAACGGCGCTCGCCGCGACCTTGAAGAACGTGTTGAGGATCGTGCCCAGATCAAAGGTGATCGCGTTGTAGAGGAACGCCTGGCCGACGAACAGCGCCAGGCCGAGGATCGCCCGGCGGGGGTACTTTCCGAAAGCGACTCGCGCGATCTCGCGGAAGGGGACGGTCTCACGCTGGCGGACGGTGATGCTCGCGTCGGGGTCGGGCTCCTCCAGCTCGGCGCCGGTCTGCTCGCGGATCGAAGCCTCGATCTGGTCGACCGTCGCCTCGGCTTCCTCCTCGTGCCCGTGGATGAACTGCCAGCGCGGGCTCTCCGGGACGTTGCGGCGCACCAGCAGCATCGCGAGCCCGAGGATCGCGCCGATCCCGAAGGCCAGGCGCCATCCCACGTTGACCGGGAAGATCGCGGTGTTCAGGAGCACGATCGCCCCGACCCCGCCGAGCGCCGCACCGAGCCAGTAGCTGCCGTTGATGATCAGGTCCACGCGGCCGCGCACCCGTGCTGGGATCAGCTCGTCGATCGCCGAGTTGATCGCCGCGTATTCGCCGCCGATCCCCATTCCGGTGATGAAGCGGAAGAGGAAGAAGAACCACGGGGCGAACGAGAAGCCGGTCGCAACCGTCGCGGCGATGTACACGCCGAGCGTGACCGTGAACAGCCGCTTGCGGCCGAAACGGTCCGTCAGCTGCCCGAACAGCAAGGCGCCCACGCAGGCTCCGGCCACGTAGATGGCCGCCGCGGTGCCGATCGTGCTCGCCGTCAGCCCGAGACCAGCGTCCGGCTTCGTCAGGCGCGCGCCGATCGAACCGACGATCGTGACCTCGAGCCCGTCGAGGATCCACACCGTTCCGAGCCCGATCACGACCAGCCAATGGAAGCGCGACCAGGGAAGGCGGTCCAGCCGGGCCGGAATCCGTGTCTCGATCACTGCGCCATCTGATTGCTCGGGCATCGTGAGCGCACTCTTCCCCTCGATCGATGGTGTGAAACCGTGAGCGGCGGGGAAAAGCTGGATCGTGCTCGAGTGCCGCCTGGTCGGACACCGTTTGCGCTTTCGCTCCGAGGGTGCGTTGATGCGCTGGGAATGCGGGCGCTGCGGAGGCGCGCGCGGCGAGAAGGCCTACGCCGATCCGCAGCAGGCCGCGCGGTACGCGAGCGCGCTCGACCGGGAGGACCGGGACGCCTTCGGCCGCCGTCCGCTCCTGAGCCTTCTTCCGCTGAAGCTGCTGGCTCGTGCGCGTCGTGGCGTGTGACAGCCGGCTCGCGCGTGCCGTGACCGTGGCGCAGCCGCGCCGCGTGAGCGTCACGGCCCGGCCGCTGAGCTCGCGCGGCTCCTCTGGCGCGGTCGATCGGACCCTCGGCGTACGATTTGGCGACAACGATGCCGCCCAAACCCGCGTCCATAGCGTGTGCAGCGCGGCGGATGACGACGAGCCCCCGACTCCCGGCGAGCAGGATCCCCCGTTGAAGCGGTCTGACTCAGCCTCCGTCCGCTCACAGCAGGGCGGCGAGGCACATGGCTTGCACGGGGGTGCCGGCGATGCGCACACGCCCGGTTCGCCGCAGGTCGGCGGCGAGGGTCTCTCCGCCAGTTACCCCTCCCAGCCCGGGTCGGTCGCCGCCATCAGGGCTGCGGTCGTCGACTTCGCAGCCCGCCACGGCGCCTGCGCAGCGACGCTCGACGCTGTGCGCCTCGCGGTATCGGAGGCGGCGACGAACGTCGTCGTTCACGCCTACCGTGATGCGCCCGATCGCGGCGTGATCGAGCTGGCGGTGTCGATCGCGGGAGGCGAGCTGTGGGTGATCGTCTCCGATGGTGGCTCGGGACTGCGGGCACGGCGTGACAGTCCCGGGCTCGGACTCGGCCTCGGCCTGATCGCCGGCGTCGCCGACGGCATCGATCTCGTCCAGCGTGCTGGGGGCGGGCTTGAGTTGCGCATGCGCTTTGCGCTCGACGCGCCGGGCCTCGGCACGCAGTAGTACGCCGGCGCTCAACCCTCCCGCGGGTCCGACTGTTCGGCCACCTCTCCCGCGCGCCCGACCTTCTCGACGACGACGTAGCCGGCCGCCTGCTCGACCACCGTCTCGACGCCGGGCAATTCATGCCCGCTGGCCACGATGAAGCGGCGCGGGTCGGCCCGAACTCGCTCGTAGTCGCGCAGCCTGACCTCGATCAGCAGGTTGCAGCCGAGGCTTGCGCATTCGCAGCGAAACGCGACGGGCGCGTCCGGCTCGCCCGGCCACTGCCCGAGCTCGATCCGCTCGTTGATCTCGCGGAACACGCTCTCGTTCTGACCGATCCGATCCGCGACGTTCAACGTCAGTTCCCCTCTCCGTGGCGGCGTCCGCAGCCTGTCGCGAGACGAGTTACGCCGATGCTTGTCGAACGAACGCTCCTGCGGCGGCCTTCGGCGATCGAGACGTCGGCGGCCACGCGTCAGCGGATCCTAGCGGCAGCCACGCGGGCGGGCGCCATCGCCTCTTACGTGAAACTTACGCATGGACGCGACGGCCCTGGGTACGTGTCCTGACAGGAGCCGGCCGGTGCGAGCGCCGTCGGCTGAATGTCAACCCAGCTAAACCTGGAGGCCGCGAATGAGCACCTTGACAAGCGCCGGCGCGCCGGAGAGCACAGAGCGCACGAGCGGGACAGCGACCATCGAGCGCGACGGCAGCGACCTTCGGCCACTGTGGGCACACCGCTCCGATGCGGCGGCGCGCGCCGCGCTGGTGGCGCGGTTCATGCCGCTGGCCCGAAGCCTCGCCCGGCGCTACGAGCGCTCCTCCGAGCCCTTCGACGACCTGCTCCAGGTGGCTTCGCTCGGGCTGTTGAAGGCCATCGACCGCTTCGAGCCCGAGCGCGGCAACGCGTTCGTCTCGTTCGCCGTCCCGACGATCCTCGGCGAGCTTCGCCGCTACTTCCGCGACTGCTGCTGGGACGTGCACGTGCCGCGCGGCACCCAGGAGCGCACGCTGAAGCTGGAGGAGGCCCAGCGCAAGCTGACCGGAGACCGCGGCCGGCCGCCGTCGGTCGGCGAGTTGGCCCAGTACCTCGAGCTCGACCGCGAGCAGGTCCTCGACGCGTTGTCCGCCGCGCAGGCCTACGACACGCTGTCGCTGGACGCGCCGCGCACCACTCCCGGCGGCGACGACACGACGACCTATGCCGAGCTGATCGGCGAGGTCGACGCGCGCTATGACCTCGTTGACGATGGTGTCACCATCGCCCGCGCGCTCAAGCACATTCCCGAGCGCGAGCGGCTGGTGCTGGCGCTGCGCTTTGGCGAGGACCTGACGCAATCGGAGATCGCCGAGCGCATCGGCGTGTCGCAGATGCAGGTCTCCAGGCTGCTGCGCCGCGCCCTCGAGCAGATCCGCATCCTCGCTCGCGCGGCGGAGCCGGATGAGGCCGAGCCGGACGAGACTCCGTGACGGCGGCGGCCGGTGCCCGTCGCGGCCGCCCGACGGGCGCTGCGGGCGCCGGCCGCCTCGCTGAATCGCTACGGTCTCACCTGGGCCATCCCCCAGCGACGTTGGAAGACCAAGGCACAACACCGCGAGATTGCAGCCGGGCAGGCTGATGGCAGGCTCGGCGAACGTCTCGCTGAAGCTGGCAGCCCGGGCTGAGAACGTCGCCCTCGTACGCGAGGTGCTGGGAGGGCTGGGCGAGTCGATCGATCTCGGCCCGGTCCTCGACGACGTGAAGGCGGCGGTCAGCGA
The DNA here is from genome assembly GCA_963709225.1 of uncultured Solirubrobacterales bacterium. Lineage (GTDB taxonomy): Bacteria > Actinomycetota > Thermoleophilia > Solirubrobacterales > Solirubrobacteraceae > Palsa-513. The sequence goes on along the minus strand of CAVPVM010000002.1, from coordinate 448,022 downwards.
GGCGTGTAACAACGTCGTGGTCCACGCCTACGACGGCGCCGATGGTCCGTTGGAGGTCGAGCTGCGCCTGCGCCGCTCGGAGTTCGGCGTGCTGGTGCGCGACCGCGGGGTGGGTGCCTGGCGGCGTCCTGAGCCCGACGATGAGGCGCTGCCGCACGGCATCGGTCTGACGGTGATCGACGCGCTCACGCTCCGCACGGAGCTGCGCGCCCACGCAGGTTCCGGAACCGAGGTCGAGATGTGGTTCGAGATCCCCGACCCGGGTCTGGCGTGGGCTGGGGAGATCGCCGTTCCGCGTCACCCCGACCCGGATGAGGTGACCATCGCGATAGCGCCCGCCCAGCTGTGCGCTCCGATCCTCGGCCGCCTGGTCGCCGCGCTCGCGGCGCGGGCCGGATTCTCGATCGACCGCCTCTCCGATGCTCAGCTTCTGAGCGACGCGCTCGCGGCTCGCCTGGACGCGGCGCTCGGTCTGAGCGTCGCAATCGAGACGCTGGAGGGACGCGCGATCCAACTGCTGGTCGAGGGGCTGGACGCCGGCGGTGCTGCGGAGGTGCTCGCCGGGGCGGCACCGGCTGAGCTCGGAGGAGTGATCGAGCGGCTGGCCGACGAGGTCGAGGTCCGCAAAACCGGCGCGCAGGGCGAGACACTGCGCCTGCTCGTGCGCGACCTGCGCGCGACGCCTGCCAACTAGTCGATCTCGTCTCGCAGGCGCTGCAGCGTCAAGCGCAGCAGCCGGGAGACATGCATCTGCGAGAGCCCGACACGTTCGGCGATCTCGCTCTGGGTGAGCCCGTCGACGAAGCGCAGCCGCAGAATCTCTCGCTCGCGGTGGTGCAGCCGGCGCAGCGCTCCCGACAGCGTCACGCGCTCCGCGACGGATTCGCGGAAGTCGCGATCCGCGGACGCCGGCTCGGGAACCACGATGCCCTGCTCCTCCTTGTCCTGCTCCGGTGAGGCGTCGAGCGGCACGGCGTCGTGCGCGCCGCGCGCCGCAAGGGCCTCGAGCACCTGCTCGGGCGTCGCGCCGGCCTCGGCAGCAAGTTCCCCAACGCTCGGTGACCTGCCGGTACGCGCCGTGAGGATGCGCTCCGTCTGCTCGAGCGCCAGCACTCGGTCCTTGAGCGCCCGCGGTACGTGCACGTCCCACGTCGCGTCGCGCATGTGGCGCTTCAGTTCGCCGAGAATCGTCGGCACGGCGTAGGCGACAAACGACGGACCGCGGCGCGGGTCGTAGGCGTCGACGGCCTTGACGAGCGCGAGGCTCGCGACCTGCTGGAGATCCTCGAGCGGTTGCGGCGAGTGGCGGTAGCGCGCGGCAAGCCGGCGCGCGAGCTGGAGGTGCTGCTCGACGAGCGCCGCTCGAGCATCGGGATTCGTCCCGGCTCGCAGCTCGAGAAAGAGCGTACGGGTCCGGGCGTCCGGGCTGCGTCGCGGTGGTGGGCTGCTCACGAGCACCGTGATGATGGCAGCCCCGATCTCGCGATTGGCGGCCTCACAGTGCGGGTAACCGGTCAGGCAATGGTGCACCTGACCGAGCTGCCAGAGCGTGCCGCAGTCCGCCCGGCCGGCGAAGTTCCGCAGCCCGCCGAGCCCGACACACCGACCGCGCCCGACGGGCCCGGAGTCCCCGACCCGGTCGAGCCCGAGGGCCCCGTGGTGCCCGCTGAGCCCGCGACGCCCGCCGACCCCACCCCCGAGCCGGAGCTGCCACAGCCGCAGGCCCTGCACGGATCACGATGACCGCGTCCGTCGAGATCTCCGCCCCGCTGTGGGACTACGGCGTCAGCGTTGCCGGTGGCGCCGGCCTGGGCGGCTGCGCAGTCCACGCGAGCGACGGCCCGTTGGGCGAGGTGATCGTCTCGCACATCGAGATTGGCCGCAGCTACCTCGTCCTGCAGGGCGGCCCCTGGATCGACGGCCGGATGCTGATGATCCCGGCGGGCATCGTCGAGAGCGTCGACGCGCAGGCGCGCGTCGTGCTGGTTGGCTGCACGCGCGCCGAGATCGCCTCAGCCCCGCCGTTCGAGGGCGACCGCTACCGCGACGGCGCCTACCGCGTCGAGCTCGGCACCCACTACGAGTCGCTCCAGACGAGCGGCGCGCCGGGAGCTGCCGGCGACGCCGGCGCGCGCTGGCTGGTTTGACCTCGGGGCACCGACGGGTAGCCGTAGCGCTGGGTGAAAGTGCGTCCCACCCGCCGAAGGTTGCCTCCCAGGCGGCGCACACAGACCGAGGAGGATGCTGATGGTTGCGCTTCTGGTTCTGCTTCTGATCCTGGCGGTGTTCGGCGGTTTCGGCTTCGCCGTGCACGCCCTGTGGATCGTTCTGCTCATCGCGCTCGCCCTCTGGGTGCTCGGGTTCCTGGTCGGCGGCGCCGAGTCCGGGATGGCCTCGGGCAGGCGGCGGTGGTACGGCCGCTGGTAAAGCCCGGCCGCCAGCCCGCTGGTGGGAGCCGGCTTGTGAGGGCCGGCTCCGCCCGGGAGGGTTTCTAGGGGCGGCTTCGCCGCCAGGATGATTCGTTTGGGGGTCCGCGGCGCGCCTGGGGGGTGACGCCGCCAGCCCGCGGGCTACAGTCTGCGGCTCGCCTCAGCGCTCGCCGGCGCTCGCGGCGGCAAGGTCGACGATCAGGCGCACCCCGTAGCCGGAGCCGCCCTTCTCGGCATACGCGCGCCCGAGATCCCACGCGGTGCCGGCGATGTCGAGGTGCGCCCATGGCGTCTCGCCGGCGAACCGGTGCAGGAACTCGGCGGCGGTGATGGCACCCGCCAGCCGTCCCGCCGGTGCGTTGTTGAGGTCGGCAAACGTTCCCTCGACGACCTTTGCGTACTCCCGATGCAGCGGCAGCCGCCAGGCGAGCTCGCCGGTGCGTGCCGCCGCCTCGAGGATCGCGGCGCACCAGTCGTCGTCGTTGCCCAGCAGCGCCGCATGGCTGTGTCCGAGGGCGACCAGGCAGGCGCCGGTGAGGGTCGCCAGGTCGAGCAGCCGCTCGGCCCCCTGTGCGATCGCGTAGGCGATGCAATCGGAGAGCACCAGCCGCCCCTCGGCGTCGGTGTTGTTGACCTCGACGCTCAGACCGCCGAGCGTGCGGACGATGTCGCCCGGTTTGAGCGAGCGCCCGCTCGGCATGTTTTCGGTCGCCCCGACGACGCCGATCACGCGGACCGGCAGCCCCAGGCGCGCGATCGCGCCGATCGCCTCGATCACCACCGCGCCGCCCGACATGTCGTACTTCATGTCCTCCATGTGATCGCCCGGCTTGATCGAGATGCCGCCGCTGTCGAACGTCACCGCCTTGCCGATCAGACCGATCGTCGGGCCCGCCGCGCCGGGTCCCTCGTAACGCAGCGTGATCAGCGCCGGCTCCTCGTAGCTGCCTCTGGCCACCGCGGCGAACGCGCCCATGCCGCGGCCGACGATCTGCTCTCGGCCTTCGACCTCGACGCTCAGGGTTTCGAGCTCCGCCGCCAGCGCCAGCGCCCGCTCGGCGAGCGCCGTCGGCGTCATGTCGTTGGACGGCGTGTCCTGGAGGGTCCGGGCCGCGTTGGCGGCATCGGCGATCACCTGCGCGCGGGCCACCGATGTGGCGACGTCCGTCGGCGCGCTGACGATCAGCTCCTCGAGCGGGCCGGGTCGCTCAGTGGCGTCTTTCGGCGGCTCCTTGTAGCGATCGAAACGGTAGGAGCCGAGGATCGCGCCCTCGACCACAGCCGCTGCGATTACGTCGTCGTCGAAGTCCTGCGGAAGCTCTATGCAGACAGACCGCGCGCCCAGCTCGGCCGCTCGCTTGGCGACCCTCGCGGCGCTCGCGCGTGCGACCTCGGCGTTGAACTCCTCGCGCTTGCCGAGCCCCGCGAGCAGCCAGCGGCGCGACCCCTCATGTGCGAGGGCGAGCGAGCCGGCGGCGCGTTTGGCCTCGCCGGAGGCAAGCAGCGCCTGTAGAAAGGGCGGGGCGACGTTCTCGCCATCGAAGGCGCCGACAACGATTGTGTCCGCGTCGGTCTCGTTGAGCGCTTCCGTCGTGGCGCTGACCCTCATGCGTTCGCGAGCATACATGGACCGCCTGAGTGCCCGGCGAGGCTCAATAGACTCCGCGGGACAGCCCGCTCGAGCGGCCTGGACGAACGCGAGCAGATGCCAAGCACAGTGATCCTCGGGAGCGCCCGCACGCCGATCGGCAAACTCGGCGGCGCGCTCGCGACCGTGCCGGCGACGAGGCTCGGCGCGATCGCCATCGCCGGCGCGCTCGAGCGCTCGGCGGTGCCTCCCGACCAGGTCGAGCACGTCGTCATGGGAACCGTGCTCCAGGCGGGCCAGGGCCAGATCCCGTCTCGCCAGGCGCAGTGCGACGCCGGCATCCCCGTCACCGTGAGCTCAGAAACGCTCAACAAGGTCTGCGCGTCGGGGATGCGCGCCGTGGCGATCCTGGATACCGCGATCCGCGCGGGCGACATCGAGGTCGGAGTGGGCGGCGGAATGGAGTCGATGTCGCAGGCGCCCTACCTGCTCGAGAGTGCGCGCTTCGGGACGCGCATGGGCCACGCGACGATGCGCGACGCGATCCTGCGTGACGGCCTCGAGAGCCCCTGGAGCGGGAAGCACATGGCGGCCGAGGCGACCGAGGTGGCCGCCGAGCTCGAGATCACCCGAGCCGACATGGACCGCTGGGCGCTGCGCTCCCACCACCGCTCGATCGCCGCGATCGACGCCGGGACGATGGCCGAGGAGATCGTCGCGGTCAGCGCCAACGGACGCCGGGGCGAGGTGCTCGTCGAGCTCGACGAGGCGCCGCGCCGCGAGACCACGCTCGAGGCCCTCGCAGCGCTGGAGCCGATCTTCGTGGCCGGCGGCAGTCACACCGCCGGCAACTCGCCCGGCGTCAACGACGGCGCCGGTGCGCTCGTCGTCGCGAGCGAGGGCTGGGCGCGGGCCCGCGGCTGCGAGCCGCTGGCGACGATCGTCGCTACCGCACAGGCCGCCGACGAGCTCCCCTACCTGGCGCGTACGCCGGCGCTCGCGGCTCGCAAAGCGCTGGCGAAGGCGGGCCTCGAACCGTCCGACGTCGATCTGTGGGAGATCAACGAGGCCTTCGCCTCGGTCACCCTCCAGTCGATCAGGATGCTCGGCATCGACGAGAACCGCGTCAACGTCAACGGGGGCGCGGTGGCACTCGGTCACCCGATCGGCGCCTCGGGCGCGCGCATCCTGGGTGCGCTCGTGCACGAGCTGCGCCGCCGCGGCGGCGGGATCGGATGCGCGGCGATCTGCTCGGGCGGAGCTCAGGGCGACGCCATGGTCGTGCGGGTCTGAATGGGATCGGCGTGAGCGGACGCGATGCACCATCTCCGGCCGGCTCCGCGGTGAGCAGCTCACGGCGGATCCGCGTGGTCGTCGCAAAGCCCGGCCTCGACGGGCACGACCGCGGCGCGAAGATCATCGCGCGCGCGTTGCGAGACGCCGGCATGGAGGTCATCTACACCGGACTGCACCAGACACCGGAGCAGATCGTCGAGACCGTCATTCAGGAGGACGCCGACGCGGTGGGGCTCTCGATCCTCTCGGGCGCGCACATGACGCTGGTCCCGCGGGTCGTCGAGCTGCTGCGCGAACAGGGGGCTGGCGACGTGGTGGTCACCGTCGGTGGGACGATCCCGGCTGACGACATCCCCGCGCTCAAGGCGATCGGCGTCGCCGAGGTGTTCACGCCGGGCGCCTCGACGGCCGCCGCGATCGAGTTCCTTCGCGCCGCCGTGGGCCACGCCTGATGATCGCCGGCGCCTCCCCGCCATCCGACCCACCCGAAGGAGCAATCAGGAGATGAAGATCTGTGTTCTGGTGAAGGCGGTGCCGGATGCGGCGGTGCGTAAGCGCATTGATCCTGCGACTGGGCGTTTGGATCGTGGTGGTGAGCGGACTTTGAATCCGTATGACACGCATGCGATTGAGGCGGCGATGGCGATCCGTGAGGGTGGTGTGGTCGAGGTTTCGGAGGTTGTGGCTGTGACGATGGGGCCGGAGGGCGCGGTGCGCGAGTTGCATAAGGCGGTGTCGCTTGGTGTCGATCGCTCGGTTCATCTTTGTGATGACGGGCTTGCCGGTTCGGATGTCGCGGCGACCGGTTACGCGCTCGCGCAGGTGCTGGCTCGTGAGCAGCCTGATCTTGTGTTGTTGGGGCAGCAGTCCGATGACGGTGAGTGCTACACGGTCGGCGCGATCGTCGCCGACCATTTGGCGATGCCGTCGTTGACGCAGGTGATCAAGCTGGATGTGGAGGCGTCGCCGGGGGGTGTGGTGCTTCGTTGCGAGCGCCAGGCGGAGTACGGCTACGACACTGTTGAGGTGGAGTTGCCGGCGGTCGTTTCGGTTGGTGATGCGATCAACGAGCCGCGCTACCCGTCGTTGAAGGCGATCATGGGGGCCAAGAAGAAGCCGCTTGAGACGTTCGCGATGAGCGATGTTGGCATCGAGGCGGGCCGGGTTGGTGTGGCGGGCTCGGCGGCGCGCTGGACCGGCTCGTCCGAGCCGCCGCGCAAGCCGGCGGGCACGATCATCGAGGACGAGGACACCGATGCGACGGTCGCTGCGATCGTCGCGTGGCTGGATGAGAGGAAGCTGATCTGATGAGCGACATCCTCGTGTATGCCCTGCATTACGAGGGCGCGTTCAATCGCAACTCGCTTGGCGCTGTGTCCGAGGGCGCGCGACTCGCACGGGCGCTGGGGGGCGAGGCGCACGCGGTCGTGCTCGGCGACGGCGCGACCGAGGCGTTGTGCGCGCAGTTGGGGCGCTACGGCGCGGCGCGGGTGTACCGCGTGGCGGGCCCTGAGGGGCTCGCGCAGCCCGTTGTTGATGCGATGGCGCAACTGGCTGGCGAGCACCATTTCTCCTATGCGCTGTTCGGCGGTGGGCTGCTGGGCTTCGAGATCGGCGCGGGCCTCGCGGCCCGGTTGGGCGCCGGCGTCGCGATGGAGGTCACCGCGGTGCGCGTCCAGGACGGCAGCCTGGTGGCCGAGCGTCCGATTCTCGGCGACTCCGCGATCTCGCTCGTGACCTTCTCCAGCGACGTGGGGATCGTGATCGGCCGTCTCAACGCGTTCGAGATCGCCGCACCCGAGGGCGCCGACGCGCCGGTCGAGGAGGTCACGGTCGCGTTCTCGGAGTTCTCGACCCGGGCGCGGATGCTCAGCCGCGGCGAGCAGCGCGGCGAGGACGTCGACATCGAGGGCGCTGACGTGCTGATCGCCGGCGGCCGCGGGCTCGGCAAGGCGGAGAGCTTCGAGCTGTGCACCGCGCTCGCGAAGGCCTTCGGGCCCGGCAGCGCGGTCGCAGCGACGCGCGCCGCAGTCGACGCCGGCTGGTATCCCTACGCCGCGCAGATCGGCCAGACCGGCAAGACGGTCTCACCAAAGCTCTACCTCGCTGCCGGCATCTCCGGCGCGATCCAGCACAAGGTCGGCATGCAGGGCTCGGAGAACATCGTCGCGATCAACAAAGACGCCAACGCACCGATCTTCGAATTCGCGGACCTCGGCATCATCGGCGACCTCAACAAGATCCTGCCAAAACTCACCGCAGCCCTGCAGGCGCGCCGGGAGGGCTGAGATGGCCGGACGTTCGCATGTCGTGCCGGCGGACTTTCCTCCGGCCCTCGATTCGCGCGCGGAGTTCATTCGTCGTGAGCTCGACGCGGACGATGACCGAATCGAGGTGGGTGTCGCGATCATCGGCGGCGGCACCGCCGGTCTGGCCTGCGCGAACCGCCTGCTCGCGCTGCTCGCCGATGACCCCGCGACGAGCGAGCGGTTGGGTGAGGTTCCCGTCGCGGTGATCGAGAAGGCCCGCGCCTGCGGCGGGCACAGCCTGTCGGGTGCCGTGATGCGCCCGCAGGCGCTGAGCGACCTGTTTCCGGAGCTGAGCCGGGAGCAGTGGCGGGCCGAGGGGTTCGCGTTCGGTGAGGTCACCAAGGAAGCCGTCTACCTGCTGCCGAGCGCGCGCACGAAGCTGCGGATCCCGACGCCGCCGCCGTTTCGCAACCACGGTGCCGAGGTGATCTCGGTCGCCGCGCTGGCCCGCTATCAGCAGCAGCGCGCCGAGGACGCCGGCGCGGTCGTGCTGACCGAGACCGCGGCGACGCAGCTGATCGTGATCGACGGGCGCGTGGTCGGCGTGCGCTCCGGGGACAAGGGGCGCGGTCGCGACGGGCAGCCGCTGCGCACGTTCGAGCCCGGCAGCGACGTGCGGGCGCAGGCGACGGTTCTCGCCGAAGGCAGCTGGGGGCACCTCACCGGAGCCGCGATCCGCGAGTTCGACCTCGCGAGCGACCGCGAGCCGCAGGTCTGGGAGCTCGGCGTCAAGGAGGTCTGGAAGGTGCCCCGCCCGCTGGACCGCGTGATCCACACGATCGGGCCATGGCCGTTGAAGCTGTCCCCCCGCTACCACCAGGTCGGTGGCAGCTGGATCTACCCGATGCGCGACGAGCGCACCGGCGAGGACCTCGTCAGCATCGGCTACGTGCTCGATCTCGACTACGCCGACGCCACGACCTCGCCCCACGATCTGCTCCAACTGTTCAAACAGCACCCGCTGGTCCGCCAGATCCTCGACGGCGGCGAGCGCATCGAGTGGGGCGCGAAGGCGCTGCCCGGCGGAGGCTGGTTCTCGATGCCGAAGCTCTCGATGCCGGGCGCGGTGATCGTCGGCGACGCCGGCGGCATGGTCGACACCGTCTCGTTGAAGGGCGTGCACCACGCGATCACCTCCGGCCGCCTCGCCGCCGAAGCGATCCACGCCGCCCTGGCACGCTCGAGCGACTCCTTCGACGCCTACGAGCAAGCGCTCGAACAATCACCCACCGCCGCCGAACTGCACCGCGTGCGCAACGCCCGCCAGCCGTTCCAGGCCGGCTTCATCGCGGGCGCGCCGCTCGTCAACCTCGCGATCGCCACCAAGGGGCGCCTGCCGCCCGGCCGGCTGCGCTGGCACCGCAACGACGAGCAGCCAATGTTCATCGGCAACACCTCGCGCCGCTACCCCAAGCCCGACGGCCACCTCACCTTCGACAAACTCTCCTCCGTCTATCTCGCCGCCAACGCAACACGCGACGATGCCCCCAACCACATCCGCATACGCCGCCGCGTGCCACGCGAGCTCGCCGAAACATGGGCCTGGATGTGCCCCGCCGGCGTCTACGAAATCCCACCCGACGCCCCCGCAAACGGCGACGTCGACCTCACCATCAACTACACCAACTGCGTCCAATGCGGCGCAATCACCGCCAAGGGCGGCCGACTGACGCCACCCGAAGGCGGCGACGGACCGCTCTACCGCCAAACATGACCACCACCGCTCGCAGCGCAACATCCGCCCCGCCGAGGTGTTGATGTGGTCGTGATCACCCTGCTCCGCCGCATTCTTGCGCCCCTTCTCGTGGGCACCATCGCAACGCTGGCGCTGCTGGTGCCCGGCAGCGTCGGCGCGCAAGGGACGCCGCCCGTCGCCGCCGCCTCCGCCACGGGCGCGACCGGTCCCACCGGTCCCGGCGGCGTGGCGCAGCCGCTCAGCGCCACCGTCAGCTCCTGCCATGCCGACCCGCTCCAGGCCAATCGCTACGCGATCTTCGCCGCACAGATGACCTCGCTGCCTGGCACTCGGACGATGGCAGTCGAGTTCGAACTCCAGGAGCGCGACGCCGGCGCCCTCCAGTTCATGAACGTCAGCGCGCCCGGCTTCGGAACATGGGTCACCTCGCAGCCGGGTGTCGGCATCTTCACCTACAGCCACGAGGTCACCTCGCTGCCGGCCCCGGCGGCGTTTCGCGTGCTCGTTCGCGCGCGCTGGCTCGATCGCCATCGGTCGGTGATCCGACGCCAAGAGTTGGTCTCACCGCTCTGCGCCGAGCCGCTCGAGACGGCAAACCTCGTGCTCGCGAAAGCGCTGACGCGGCGCCACGCTCCCGGTGCGTCGAACGGCAACGTCGTCTATGGCCTGGAGGTGCTCAACGCCGGGACTGCCGCGGCGGGCACGTTCGAGGTCTCGCTCACCGTCAACGGTGCGGCGCTCCCCGACGCCTCTGTCACCGGGCTCGCCGCCGGCGCTACGGCGCTCGTGCAGTTCACCGGGCCGCCATGCACGGCCGGCTCGACCCTGACCGCGGTCGCCGATCCCGCCGGGGCGATCAGCGAGCCGGCCAATCCGGCTCGCAGCCGGACGTTTCCCTGCGTCCCCTAGCCGCTCGAGGCGGGGGCTTTCCGGCTTGCGCCGCTTCGGCTCACCGCGCGCTCCCGCTACACTGACTGTCCGATGAAAACAGAGATCCACCCCGAATACGTCACCGCCATCGTGCGCTGCACCTGCGGCAACGAGTTCGAGACCCGTTCCACCAAGCCTGAGCTGCGCGTCGAGATCTGCTCCAACTGCCATCCGTTCTACACCGGGCGCCAGAAGCTGATCGACACCGGCGGTCGCGTCGAGCGCTTCCAGCGCCGCGTGGCCCGCAGCCGTCAGCGCGCAGCCGCGACCAAGTAGGTCACGCGCGTGGCTGCGCGCGGGCGCGACGCGCCGATCGGTGGGCAGGCCGTGCTCGAAGGCGTGATGATGCGCGGCATCCGCACGTGGTCGGTCGCGGTGCGGGAGCCGACGGCTGCGCAGCTGGCCAGCGGAGAACGCGAGATCCCGGCCGGGGAGATCGCCGTGCACACCTTCCCCTTCTCCTCGGCGCTGCGACGCCACCGGCTGCTGCGCCTGCCGCTTGTGCGAGGCGTCGTCGCGCTCGGCGGATCGATGGCGATCGGGCTGCGGGCGCTGAACATCTCCGCCAACGCCCAGATCGCCGGTCCCGACGACCCTCTGGCGGAGGCCGCCGACGGCGAAGAAGGCGTCGACGCACGCGACGGGGGCGCGCTCTCGGGCGCAGCCTGGGCCGGCGCCCTGGTCGTCTCCTTCGCCTTCGCGATCGGACTGTTCTTCGTCGTCCCCGTCGGGCTCGTCAGCCTGATCAAGTCCCAGCTGCACTCCTCGACCCTCTTCTGGCTGATCGAGGGGCTCGTTCGCACGGCGATCTTCCTCGGCTACCTGCTGCTGCTCTCGCGCCTGCGCGACCTGCGCCGCGTGTTCGAGTACCACGGCGCCGAGCACAAGACGATCGCCTGCCATGAGGCTGGCGAGGAGCTGACGCCCGAGAACGCTGCGCGCTTCTCGCGCCTTCACCCGCGCTGCGGCACCAGCTTCCTGCTGATCGTGATGATCGTGGCGATCTTCGTCTTCGCGCCGATTGGCCTGCCAGCCTGGTACTGGCTGCTCGCCACGCGGATCCTCGGCGTCCCGCTGATCGCCGGCATCTCGTTCGAGATCATCAAGCTCGCCGCGCGCTACCGCGACAATGTGTGGGTCCGCGCCCTGATGGCGCCCGGGCTTGCGCTCCAGCGCCTGACCACGCGCGAGCCGGACCATTCGCAGCTGGCGGTGGCGATCGCCGCACTGCACTCGGTGCTCGAGGTCGAGTCCGGCGACCAGCGGACCGCGGCGGACCTGATCGGCCTCGAGGTCGTCGCGTGATCGACCCGCTCGTCCAGCAGATCGAGGAGCGCTTCGCCGAGCTCGGGCGCCAGATGGTCGACCCGAACGTGATCGGCGACCGCCAGCGCAACGCCGAGGTCGGTCGCGCCTACAGCCAACTCGAGCCCGCCGCCAAGCTCGCCGCGCAGTGGCGCCATGCCCAGGACGACGCCGCCGGCGCCGAGGAGCTGCTGGCCGACGGTGCCGACGACGAGGAACTGCGCGAGATGCTGGACGGCGCCCGCGAGCGGATCGACGCGCTCGAGGAGGAGATCCGCCTGGCGATGGTCTCGCGCGACCCCAACGACGACAAGCACGTGCTTGTCGAGATTCAGGGCGGCGCCGGCGGCGAGGAGGCCGGGTTGTGGGCCGGCGACGTTTACCGGATGCTGACGCGCTACGCGGAGCGGCTCGGGTTCACCGTCGAGCCGCTCGAGGTGGGGGAGGGGAAGTACACCTTCGCGATCAAGGGCGACGGCGCCTATTCGGTGTTCAAGTTCGAGGGCGGCACGCACCGCGTGCAGCGCGTCCCAACCACCGAGTCGCAGGGACGGATCCATACCTCGACGGCGACCGTCGCGGTGTTGCCCGAGGCCGAGGAGGTGGATGTCAGCGTCGACCCCAACGACCTCCAGATCGACGTCTATCGCTCAAGCGGGCCGGGCGGGCAGTCCGTCAACACGACCGACTCGGCGGTGCGCGTGACGCACCGGCCGTCGGGAATCGTGGTCTCGATGCAGGATGAGAAGTCGCAGCTTCAGAACCGCGAGAAGGCGCTGCGGGTGCTGCGCGCGCGCCTCTACGAGCGCGCGCTGGCCGAACAGCAGGCGGCGCTCGCCGCGGACCGTCGTTCGCAGGTCGGGACCGGCGAGCGCGCCGAGAAGATCCGCACCTACAACTTCGCCGAGCGCCGCGTCAAGGACCACCGCATCAATCTCACGCTCTACAACCTCGACGCCATCCTGGCCGGCGAACTGGACGAGCTGACCGACGCGCTCCAGTCCGACGAGAAGCGCCGGCGCCTGGCCGACCAGACCGGGGGATGAGCGCTCGCGGAGCCGTCAGCGTGCGCGACGCCCTCGACGGCGCCGTGACCGCGATCGGCGCGGGCGGCTCCGAAACCGCCCGACTGGACGCCGAGCTGCTGCTGGCCGACGCCCTTAACGCGACCCGTGAACAGCTCTACCTCGACCCCGACGCGGTCGTCGCGGGCCCGGCGGTGCGTGTCTTCCAATCCCACGTTCGCCGGCGCGCCGTCGAGCGTGAACCGGTGGCCTACATCGTCGGCCACCGCGCGTTCCGTCGCCTGGAGCTCAACGTCGACTCGCGCGTGCTGATCCCGCGTCCCGAGACGGAGCTGCTGGTCGAGCTGGCGCTCGAACTGCCCGCCGGTGCGCGGGTGCTCGACTGCTGCTGTGGCAGCGGCGCGATCGCGCTCGCGCTGAAGGACGAGCGAGGCGATCTGTCGCTCTGCGGGTCCGACATCGACCCCGGAGCGTTGGCGGTCGCTGCCGCCAACGCGGCGACCCTGTCGCTGGACGTCGACTGGCGGCGCTCCGATCTGCTCGCCGAGCTGCCGGATGCGTTCGACGCCATCGTCGCCAACCCTCCCTACGTCGAACGGGAGGCGATCGCGACACTCGAACCCGAGGTGTCGCGCCACGAGCCGCGCCATGCACTGGACGGCGGTCCGAGCGGGCTCGACACGAGCGCCCGGCTGATCGCCCAGGCATCGCGTACGAGCGCGGCGATCCTGATCCTCGAGCACGGCCCGGGACAGCAGCGCGCAATCGCCGCGCTCTGCCGAACCGCCGGCTACGAGCACGTCACCCACCACCTCGACCTGGCCCGGCGCGAGCGTGCGCTGACCGCTCGCCGATGAGCGAACCGTCCGCGCTCGCCGGCGTCGTTGCCCGCGGCGGAGTCGCCTTGATCGGCGTCGACACGGTCTACGGCCTGTGTTGCGACGCGCAGAACCGCGCTGCCGCGGCGCGGATCGTCGAACTCAAGGGCCGCGCGGCCGCCAAGCCGACGGCCGTGGCCTTCTTCTCGCTTCAGGCCGTGTTGGACGCGCTGCCGGAGCTCGGCGAACGCACACGGGCGGCGGTGTCGGCGCTGCTGCCCGGGCCACTCACGCTGCTCCTGCCGAACCCTTCCGACCGGTTCCCGCTGGCCGGGGGTGGCCGGCTGCTGGGCGTGCGCGTGGTCGATCCCACACTTGACGCGGGCCGCCCGGTGCTGTTGACGAGTGCGAACCTGGCAGGCGACCCGGAGGCGCGCACGCTGGCGGAGGTCCCAGCCGAGATCCGCGACGGCGTCGATCTCGAGCTCGACTGCGGTGTGCTCCCCGGTACGCCGTCGACGGTGATCGACCTCGGTGAGCTGGAGACCGACGGCCGCTGGCGGATCGTGCGCGCCGGAGCTGTGGCCGCTTCGGCAGTCGAGCTCGCGCTGGTAGGCTCGTGGCGATGAGCGACGAGCTTCCGTCCGACTACTTCATGCGCCCGCTGGCCGACGTCGACCCGCAGATCGCAGAGGCGGTGGCGCTCGAGCTCGAACGCCAGCAGGACACCCTCGAGCTGATCGCCTCGGAGAACTTCGTTCCCCGCGCCGTGCTCGAATGTCAGGGCAGCGTGCTCACGAACAAGTACGCCGAGGGCTATCCGGGAGCGCGCTACTACGGCGGCTGCGAGCACATCGACACCGTCGAGCAGCTGGCGATCGACCGCGCCAAGGCATTGTTCGGCGCCGAGCACGCGAACGTCCAGCCGCACTCGGGCGCGCAGGCCAACACTGCCGTGTACCACGCGCTGCTGCAGCCGGGGGACACCATCATGGGACTGTCGCTGGCTCATGGCGGGCACCTGACGCACGGGATGAAGAAGAACGTCTCGGGCCGCCTCTACAACATCGTCGCTTACGAGGTCGACCGCGAAACGAGCGAGATCGACATGGACGAGGTGGCCCGCATCGCGCGCGAGCATCGCCCGCAGCTGCTGCTCGCCGGCTGGTCGGCCTACCCTCGCCGGCTCGACTTCGTCCGCTTCCGCGAGATCGCCGATGAGGTTGGCGCGCTGCTGATGGTGGATATGGCGCATTTCGCCGGCCTGGTGGCAGCGGGGCTGCATCCGAGTCCCGTCGAGGCCGGTGCCGATGTCGTCACGACGACCACCCACAAGACGCTGTGCGGTCCGCGCGGAGGGGCGATCCTCTGCCAGGAGCGCTACGCCAAGGTGATCGACTCCGCCGTCTTCCCGGGTCAGCAGGGCGGTCCACTCGAGCACGTGATCGCCGCCAAGGCCGTCGCTCTGCGGATCGCTGCGAGCGAAGGCTTCCGCGAGCGCCAGCGGCGCACGATCGACGGCGCGCAGGCGCTTGCCGAGTCGCTGCTTCGCGCCGGCAATGGAATCAACGTGCTGACCGGCGGCACCGACGTCCACCTCGTCCTCGTCGACCTGCGCGACAGCGAGTGCAGCGGCCAGGACGCCGAGGATCGCCTGCACGACATCCGGATCACCGTCAACCGCAACGCCGTGCCCTTCGACCCGCGGCCGCCGCGGGTCACGTCGGGTCTGCGAATCGGATCGCCCGCGCTGACGACCCGCGGGCTCGGGCGCGACGACTTCCTCGAGATCGGCGAAATCATCGGCGTGGCGCTCGGCCCCGAGTTCGCGCCGCGGCGCGACGAACTGCTTGAGCGCGTGGTCTCGATCGTCGAGCGTTACCCGCTCTACGCCGAGCTCGCGACCACGACGGTCGCCTAGACTTACCGCTCGTTGGCCCGCGCGCCGAGAAGCGGTGCGACCGCCGGTTGCGCAACTCTTTGCTCCCTCTTGTGGTCTTGGTTTAGACCTATGAACGTGCCCACAGCTCGATTTCGCGTGTTGCTCGCCACGCTGGCCTTGGTGCTGGTCGCGGCCGGGGGTTCGCCGGCGGCCGCGCAGGCGACGGCCCCGTCGCTGCCGTGGGTCACGGTCTCGCCGCTGGCCGGTACGCCGGACGCCACGCCTGCGACGCAGATCAGCTTCCTCGGCGCGCCCGCCGCCGACATCTCCCAGATCGTCGTACGCGGCTCGCAGAGCGGTATCCA
Source organism: uncultured Solirubrobacterales bacterium (assembly GCA_963709225.1). Lineage (GTDB taxonomy): Bacteria > Actinomycetota > Thermoleophilia > Solirubrobacterales > Solirubrobacteraceae > Palsa-513. The sequence continues at coordinate 432,379 of CAVPVM010000002.1, read as the reverse complement.
CGCGGGCCGGCTCGAGCCATACGCGACCGGCACGGGCGCGAGCTACCTGCCTGACCGTCCGTTCACGGTTGGCGAGCAGGTGACCGTCAGCGCGGTCGAGACGATCAACGGCGTCCACCGGGCGATTGGCACGAGCTTCACGATCGGCAGGCTCTACGCCCTGCCGGCGGCCAGCGGGCCGACCGGGGCGACCGGGGCGACCGGCGCGATGGGCGCGACCGGCGCCGCCGGCGCGAGCCCGATGGCCGGGGTCAGCGGGACGGCGTCGGACGGCGTCGAGACATTCGCGTCCCTTCCGGGAGTGCACCCGCCGGCGGTGACGGTGACGACGCCGGCGAGCGATCCGGCGCTCGGCGACGTCTTCCTGACGCCGGTGGACGGGCCGTCGCAGGCCGGCGCGATGATCGTCAACCCGACCGGCCAGCTGGTCTGGTTCGCCCCTGCGGCCCCGGGCAACCAGGCGACGGACCTGCGCGTTCAGCAGTACCTCGGGAAGACGGTGCTGACCTACTGGCAGGGGCGGATCGCCTACGGGCACGGCATCGGCACGGGGGTGATCGACAATCAGGCCTACGAACCGATCGCCAAGGTCCACGCCGGGAATGGGCTCTCGATGGATCTGCACGACTTCGAACTGGGCCCGGACGGTGTCGCCTGGATCACGGTCTATGAGCCGGTCTATGACAACCTCAGCTCGGTTGGCGGATCCTCGGACGGGATCATCGAGGACTGCGTGATCCAGGAGATCGACGTTCGCACGGGTCTCGTGATGTTCGAATGGCACGCGCTTGGCCACGTTCCCCTCAGCGCCTCCTACTCCCCGCCCTCGCGCTCTCCCGGGTCGGTCTGGGACTGGTTCCACCTCAACTCGATCGATGTCGAACCGGACCAGAACATCCTGATCAGCTCGCGCAACACCTGGACCGTCTACCAGATCGGGCACACCTTCGGCGAGGTCATCTGGCAGCTCGGCGGGCATGCCAGCAGCTTCGCGCTCGGCCCGAACGTGCGCTTCGCCTGGCAGCACGACGCGACGATGATCACCACAACGTCATTGGAGATCTTCGACAACGAGGACACCCCGGAAATCGAGGGCCGGTCGCGCGCAATCGACGTCTCGCTCAACTTCTCCACACACACGGCAACGCTCGCGCACCAGTACGAGACCCCGACGACGAACGTCCTCTCGCCCAGCCAGGGCGACGTCCAGCAGCTGCCGAACGCCGACCAGTTCGTCGGCTGGGGCCAGGTCGGCCTGGTCTCGGAGTTCTCGCCCACGAACGCCCTCACCTTCCAGCTGACGCTGCCCCCGCTCGTCCAGTCCTACCGCGCCTATCGCTTCCCCTGGAGTGGCCAGCCGATCACGCGGCCCACGGTCGCCGCGAGTGTCGGGAGCGCCGCGGGCACGACCGCGGTCGCGGTGAACTGGAACGGCGCCACCAACGTTGCAAGCTGGCAGGTCCTCGCCGGCTCGAGCCCGGAGGCGCTCGCGCCGGTCGGCTCGCCCGTCGCGACGGCGGGCTTCGAGACTCAGATCACGGCGCCCACGAGCGCTCCGTTCGTGGCCGTCCGGGCGCTCGGCAAGGGGGGCGCGGTGCTCTCCACGTCGCTGGCCGTAAGCGTCCAGTCGTCGCCGGCGTAGCGTCCCGCAGCGCCACCGCCGGAGCCGATCGCGGGCCCGCGAACCGCCCCGGCGGCCCGCCTGCGTCGCCCCATCCTGCGATGCTTGCGACGCGGCGATGAATCCCTCAGAGCTCGACGCGCTTTACGCGTTCCTGGCGGCGATCGCGATCGCCGCATTGCTGACGCCTCTGACGATGCTGCTCGCGCGGCGGGTCGGAGCGGTCGACCAGCCGCGCCAGCGCGGCCTCTCGAACCGTGAAACGCCGCTGCTCGGAGGCCTCGCGATGTTCGCGGCGGTTGCCGTCGCCGGCGAGATCTGGCTGCGCGGTGCGCGCCTGCCCCGCGAGCCCGCGGCGATCCGCCATCTGCTCGGCCATCACGTCGTCCCGACGCACTTCCCCTGGACGGGCATTCTCGCCGCCGGCGCCGTGATCACGCTCGTCGGCGCGCTCGACGACCGCTTCGACTTCCATCCCGCCGTGAAGCTGGGCGGGCAGATCCTGGCGGCGATCATCGCGGTGCACGGTGGCGTGAACGTGCCCTACATCACGCTGCCGTTCTTCGGTCCGCTCGCCTTCCCGCAGGCCGGTCCGACGCTGACCGTCATCGGACTCGTCGGCATGATGAACGTCGTGAACTTCTCCGACGGGGCCGACGGCCTCGCGGCAGGGGTTTGCGCGATCGTCGCCGCGGCGTTCGCGGTGATCGCCTTCAACCTCCACCAGGACGCCGGCGGCGTGCTCGCGGCGATCACGGCGGGGGCCGCGCTCGGCTTCCTGTTCCACAACTTCCCGCCGGCGTCGAGCTTCATGGGTGACGCCGGCTCGAACCTGCTTGGCCTCCTGATGGGATGCGTCGCGGTCGAGGCGGAGCTGAAGACCTCGGCCGTCGTCGCCCTGGCGCTGCCACTGATCCTGCTCGCCGTGCCGTTCCTCGACACCACGTTCGTGGTGCTCAAGCGGCTCAAGTACCGCCGCCCGGTGTATGCGGCAGACCAGGAGCACCTGCACCACCGCATGGCCAGGATCGGCTTCAGCGTCCGCCGCACGCTGCTCTTCTTCTACGGCTGGACGCTGATGCTCGCCGGCCTCGCCCTCGCGCTGCGCTTCATTCCCTACTCATACGACGACGCCGCCGGCCACGGTCATCTCCGGCTTGGCTGGGCGATCCTCGTCGCCGTGCTTGGCCTGATCGTCGCCGCTGCGAGCGTCTACCTGATCTACGTTCTGGAGATCCTGAAGTTCAACCGCGGCGGCGGCCGCTCGGCCACGTCTGCGCCGCTGCGGACCGCAGGCCCGAACGCGCCGCAGACGCAGGACGGCGACGCGGACGCCCGGGCTGCCGATGCCGGCGGGGTCGGGGCCGTCGGCGAGCCGTCGACGCCCGATTCGGTTGGCGGACAGGCGCCCGCCACCCTCGGTCGCGACCGACCGGAGCGATAGAAGGAGCCCGCGAGGCCGGCGCCGAGCAGGACCGAGCGCGCATGAGGTGGCGAACATCCGTCGGGCCGGCGAGGCCCTCGCCGGCGCGTGTGCCAGAATGGCCGTCGACCTCGCGCGCACCGTGATCGACGAGCCCTGCCGAGCGGCGCGCGAGCCTCGCGGAAAACGCAACTTCTCGAGTTGGGGACGGTCTGGAGACTGATGTCGCGGATCACACGACTACTGCTGTGCCTGCTCGCGATCGGCCTTGCCGTGCCGCTGGCGTCCGCAGCCGCACCCGGGTATTCGGCCGCTGCCAGGACGCCCGCCGCGGCAAGCAGGACCCTCCATCCCCTGATCGGGATCGGTGACGACAAGCCCGACATGTTCAGCGACCCGCGCTTCCTCGCGCTCGGCATGCGAATCGTCCGCTACGACATGTCGTGGGACGCGCTGTCGGTTCCCTACCAGCGCGCCGAGGTGACCGCCTGGATGGATGCCGCGAAACGTCACGGGCTGGTCGTGCTGGTCACGATCGACCACTCCGACCGCGTCATCTACAAGAAGGTCAAGGTCAAGGGCAAGACCCGGCGCAAGGCCTTCAGCCAGGTGCGCGTGCTGCCTACCGAGGCTCAGTACGTCAGCGCATTCCGGGCCTTCCGCAAGCGCTTTCCCTGGGTGCGGGAGTTCGCGACCTGGGATGAGACCAACTACTACGGCGAGGCGACCTACGACCGCGAGGGGCTCGTGGCCTCCTACTACCGCGGCCTGCGTGCGGCCTGCCCCTCCTGCACGATCCTCGCTGCAGAGTTCCTGGACGTACCCGCTCCCCATCAGGCCGTCTCGATGACGACCTGGGCTGCCGCGTTCATCAGGGACCTGGGCTACCAGCCGGGTTTCTGGGGGCTCAACAACTACGAGGACGCCAACCACCTGAGGAGCACCAGCACGCGCGAGCTGCTGGCTGCCGTCCACGGAGACATCTGGCTCGCCGAGACCGGCGGGATCGTGGCCCGGCCTCGCGTGACGAACCCCGGCTTCCCCCAGAACGCCTCGCACGCCGCGAAGGTCGATGCCTACGTGCTCGACAAGCTCGGCTCGCTGAGCCCGCGGATCCAGCGCATCTACCTCTACGAATGGGACGCGAAAACGCCGCACGACTCCTGGGACACGGCCCTGATCTCCTACACCGGCGTGCCGCGTCCCGGCTACGACGTGCTCGCCAACACTCTCCATTCGTGGGGGATTCGGCCGAACTGCGCGATCTCCAGCGTGCCGCCGGCCTGCCCGAAAAGCCCGACCGGGTCAAGCGGCTCGACCGGCAGCACCGGATCGACCGGCGCGACCGGTTCTCACTGACGGGGCGCCGGCCGCCGGACGTCAGACCGGCGATGCGGGTCCTCGACGCTCAGCGGTCCGCCGCGGGTCGATCGTTCGGCGAGTCGCGCGGGCGCCTCGAGACGACTATGCAGCCGACAGCGGATGCTGGATCGCGAGCCGCGTGGCGACAAGGTAGGCGCAGCCGATCACGGTCGCGAGCCGCAGTCGCCGGCTCGGGCTGAGCGACGCCGGCAGCAGGACCCAGAGCCCGTACCACGGCACGAGCCAGGCGGTCGCCGCCAGCAGCGCCAGCGTCGACCAGCCATAGCAGGAGAGCCAATCGGCGCCGCGCGCCGCGCGCCAGAGCTCGAGGGCGAAGACGCATCCGAACAGCGCGAGGAAGGCGACCCGCACGCCGGTCGCCAACTGGCCGAGCCCGAGCAGCTGCGAGATCTCAGCCGGCACACTGTGCCCGGCGACCTCGCGCTGCTGCGTCACCAGGGCCCCGGCCAGACCGAATAGGTGCGGGCCGAACGCGATCACCGCGGTTGCGCTCACCACGAGCGCGGCGATCGCCATCGCGGCCGCGGCGCGGCCGCGCCGGCGGGCGCCGATCAGCGCGAACGGCAGCGCGAGAGCGGCGGATGCCTTCACGGCGCCGGCGGCGATCAGCGACACCCCGGCGCGCCGCTCCTGCCCGGCGAAGATGCACAGCGCGCCGGCTGCGACCAGCATCCCGATGAGCGCCTCGTTGTGAGCCCCTGGAACTGCGAAGACGAGGACGATCGGATTCAAACCATAGAACGCGATCGCCGCCCGCCGCGAGCGACCTACCCGGGGTGCGGCGTGCCAGATCAGGGCGACGGTCGCGAGGCTGCTCAGCGTGGCGATGCCCTTCAGCACCCACAGGCCGCCGGCGATCCCAAACGGCACGAGAGCGTCGCTGAGCAGGGTGAACAGCGGCCCGTAGGGGGTCGTCAGGTTCGTCCAGCCGAGCAGGTGATAGATCGCGTCGTGGGGGGCCGCCGCCGCTGTGTGCAGGTAGGGGCTCAAGCCGTGCAGGACGTCCAGGCGCGCGAAGCCGATATATCCGAATACGTCGCCGGAGAACAGCGGCGGCGCCAGCAGTGCGGCGACATGGGCGAGCACGATCGCCAACCAAAGACGCCGCGCCGAGAGCGCCGGGGCGCAGCGCAGCACGACGAGGTAGCAGGCGCAGATCGCGATCACGATCACCTCGAGCCAGCCGATCGAGATCGCCAGGTCCAGGCCGTGGAGCGGTCCTGCGAGCCATGCCGGGAAGAAATGCGGCCGCGCCTCCGCCACGGCGAGCGACGGCGCGGCGGCGGTACCGATCGCGAGCAGCGCCATCGCTGTGACCAATCCGCCCAGCGCGAGGCTGCCCAACGCCCTGGTTCGGCGTCCTTCGCGCGCGCTTGCGAAGGCGCCCGGGGCGCCGCCGATCACGGCCGCCCTGGACGGCTGGTCGACCTCCGGGCGGCGCCGTCCGGGCGGCAGTGTGCTGGTCGCCACGCGCCAATCATCTCGGCTCGCCACTCGGCATGCGTGGCGGTCGTTGGCGCCTAATCCTGCGCGCTGCATGCCGCAGCGGTCCCGGGCTCCGCGCCGGCAACCCTCGTCGCGTGTGTTTTTCGTATCAATTTCTTACTTTTCGCCGCCCTTACCGGTAGAGTTGTGCTACCCGGCAGCGTCTGATTTCGCGCACGGGTGGGCGGCGACCGGCCGCCGGACATCGCTTTGCGCCTCCGCCGCCAACACGAGCCAACGATTCCGCGGGCCCCTGGCCCGCGACGCGTGCTGATTCTCTCGGCCGACGTCGGGGAGGGTCACGCGTCGGCGGCTCGCGCCCTGAAGCAGCAGCTCGAGGCCTGCGACGAACCCGTCGCCGTCGAGGTGATTGACGGGCTCGCGGCGATGGGCGAGCGCCTGCGCTCGGCCGTCGAAGACGGCTACCGCACGCAGCTGCGCGTCTCGCCGCGCTCCTACTCCGTCTACTACTGGATGCTCGAGCACCTCGCGCCCATGCGCTTCGTCACCAAGCAGGTGCTCTGCCGGCTCGGAGCCAGGTCGCTGCGGCGTGCGATCCTGCAACGCCAGCCCGACGTCGTCGTCTCGACCTACCCGGCGATCACGGTGGTGTTGAGCCATCTGCGCCGCAGGCGGCTGATCGACGTTCCCACCGTCGCCACGATCACCGACATGACCGGTCTGTTCTTCTGGGCGCAGCGCGGGATCGACACGCACCTCGTGATGTACGACGCGTCCGTGCGCGACGTCGAGCGCATCGCCGGACGCGGCAGCGCCCAGCTGGTGCGCCCGTTGATCGCCGCCGATTTCCTCAAACCACGCGAGCGCGCTGATGCCCGTGCGGCGCTCGGGCTCGCCGACGCCGAGCGCGTGGTCTTGGTGTCAGGCGGGGGCTGGGGGGTTGGGGACCTCGAGGGCGCCGTCGAGCGGCTGCTGGCGCTCCCCGATGCCACCGTCATCTGCCTGGCGGGCCGCAACGACCAGGCGCGCGAGCGCATCGCGGAGCGCTTTGCCGACTGCGCGCGGGTGCGAGTGCTCGGCTTCACCGATCAGATGTCGGATCTGCTTGCCGCGGCCGATGTGCTGGTGCATTCGACCGGCGGCGTCACGTGCCTGGAGGCGATGGCTCGCGGCTGCCCGGTCGTGTCCTACGGGCTCCCGGTCGGCCACGCCAAGCTCAATACGCGATTGATGGCCAAGCATGAGTTCCTCCTGCTGGCCGAGGACGCCAGGGAGCTGGTCGCCCACGTCGAGCGCGGGTGCCGTCAGTCCGCGCACGCTGTCATAACCTCCTCGCGCACGGCCGCGCTCGATGCCGCCTCGGCGGTGCTCGCCGCACCGCGGCGGGTCAACCCGCTGGCGCGCTGGCGCATGCGTTTCGTCAGCATCGGCGCCGCAGTCCTGATGTCCCTCGGCGTGGGCGCCTGGGTGATGTCCACCGACGAGGTGGCGGCCTTCGCTGCCGTCATCGGCATTCATGAGGTCAAGACGGTGAAGACGACGCGCCCGGCGGTCGCGCTGCTCGTGCGCGCCCCTGTCGGGGACGCGGCGACGGTGGCCAGGCGGCTGGGCCGAGACCACCTGCAGGCCTCGATCGCGACCACGACGGCACCCTCCGCCGCGGCGATCCGGGCCCTCGCAGCCTACGGCGACGTGCCGATTCCCGCGATCGCGCGCGCGGGCTTCTTCGGCTGGATCCACACGTCGGGTGCGCTGCGGCGCGAGGCTCGCGCCCTGCATCTGCACCACCACTTCTACTACCTCGAGCCACACGACCCGAGCCTCGGCCAGCTGCTGCTGGCGCGCACGGCGGGCGGGCTGCCGGTTCGGGGATCGGTCGCGCTGGGTGGGCGCGCCCAGCTCCCCAAACGCCCGCTGCGCGCCGGCGACGTCATCGTCGTGACGCTCAGCGGCTCGCCCGCGACGCTCCGCTCGCTCGACCGCGTGGAGCATGCGCTCCAGTCACGCGGGCTGATCGCGCTGCCGCTGTCCGCTTTCACCGGCGGCTGATCTGGCGCCGCCGCCGAGCGCGATCAGCGCCGGCGAGCGAGCGATCGTGATCGCTCCCGCCAGCACGACCAGGAGGCAGCCGAGCAGTGGCACGCCATCGAGTGGCGAGTCGATGAAGCTCGTGTGCAGGACCAGCGGCGCAAGACCGATCGGAACCACCGTCTGGACCACGAACACGACGGGTGCGACAAGGATCGCCGGCCTTCGCTGGAGCGCACTCATCTCGCAGGTCAGCCCGACGAGCGCCGCCGCCGCGGCCCCCACAGCCCAGGAGACCGCCGTTCCGTAGTGTCCGTTGGCGCCGGCGTCGGCGACGAATTGGTTCACGAGCCCGCTCCACGCAAACGCCAGGCCGGCGCCGATCATCGTCGCGTTGGCAATCGGGCGCCGGACCAGCTGGAGGATGAACGGGGTGAACGCCGCGGCGCCCAGCAGCGCCAGGACGACGACGACCGCCACACCATGGATGTGACGCGTGTTGTGCGCCGGAGCCAGGGCGGCGATCCCGGCCACGCCGGCGATGATCGCGCCGACCGCCAGCAGCTCGCGTCGCCCGGGCGACTCGCCGAGCATCCGCTCACCGACCAGCAGCAGCACGAGCAGGCCCGACGCCAGCGTCGGTTGGACGACGATCACCCCGACGTAGGAGAGCGCGAGGATCTGCAACGGCCAGCCGAGCGCGGTCATGCCAGTGCCGAACAGCCAGCGCGCCCGGGTCATCAGTTGCGTCAGCAGCGTGATCCTCAGCGCGTGCTCGTGGCCCGTCGCGCGAGCGTCGAGCGCCTGCACGGCGATCCCTAGGCTGTAGAGCGTCGACGCGCCGGTCGCCAGAGCAATGCCGATGAGCAACGAGACCATGAGAAGGCCCGATCATCGCAGCCGCAGCGTCGCGGGAGCGCTCGCGCTGAGCGGGTCGATCGTCAGCGGCGCGTACGTGTTTCCGGCGCTCGCCGGGGTGGGGGCGTTGCGGCGGCTGCGCCCTGTGCTCGGCATCGCCGACCGCACTCTGGACGGGCGCGGCTACGGCCTGACCTTCGATGACGGCCCCCATCGCGAGGGCACGCCCGCGGTGCTGGAGGCGCTCGCGGCGCGCGGCGTGCTGGCGACCTTCTTCCTCGTCGGCGAGCAGGTTGCGCGCAACCCCGGGCTGGCGGCCGAGATCGTCGCGGCCGGGCACGGAATCGGCCTGCACTGCGACCGCCACCGCAACCAGCTTCGCCTCGGGCCGCGTGCTGTGCGCGAGGACATCATGCGGGGGGCCGCGCGGATCGAGGAGACGACCGGGCGCCCGATCGAGCGCTACCGGCCGCCGTACGGGATCTTCAACGCCGCCGCACTCGCACTCGTTCGGGCGAGCGGTTGGCGACCCCTCCTGTGGACCCACTGGGGCCGCGACTGGGAGGCCCGTGCGACACCCGACTCGATCTTCCAGCGGCTCGTCGGGGGCGAGGTGGCGGAGGGCTCCGTGCTGCTGCTGCACGACGCCGACGACTACGCCGCCGAGGGGTCGTGGCGGCGTACCGCCGCCGCGCTGCCGCGCGTGCTCGCGGAGCTCGAGGAGCGCGGCCTGACGCCGACGCTCGCGGTGTAGGCCTCAACGCGGTGCGCGCCGCAGGCAGGACGAGCACTCCCTGCGTCAAAGGGATAATCCCGGTACTTTTTGTTACAAAGTTGTTACAAAGTCGGCGCCCCGCTAGACTGGGGCTGCCGTCGGGCTAGCCTGCCGCCCGGTTCCCACGGCCGGTTCCCACGGGGCCGCAATACGGGTATAGGGTAGGCAGCACGACGATGTCCGAACACGCTCACGCAGACGATCAACGACGTGATCGCAGCCGCCGACCGGGGCCCCGTAGGCGCCTCGTGCCCGAGCGGCGGTGGTCGTGCACGCTGCGCCGTAGACGCGGCGCCGCCCGGGCTCACCCGGCAGCCTTTTCGCTGCGCCGCCGGCCCGGCTGCTGACCTCGCCGGCTCCGCTCGCAATGCTCGCACACGCAACCAGATCAGATGACCTCTCGACCCCTTTGCCGCCCAAGGGCCCGGCCGGGGAGGGGGTCGCCGCGGCGGTTGCCTTCATCCGCTATATCGACGTCGTCCTGGTGATCGCCGCCACGCCGTTCGTGATCCTGGCCGGAGCGCCCGCGGCCGGCTTCGCGCTCGCCGCGGTGGCGTGGATCGCCACCCGTTTCGGCGTCGGTGTGCTCGAGTCGCGCGCGTGGGCCGCGCGCAACGCCAACGTCCGCACCGCTTTGCATCTGGGCTCGATCCTCGGGCGCGTCTGGCTGGTCGCGCTGGTCGTGCTGGTCGCGCACTTTGCGCTCGGCAACGCCGACGGGATCACCGCGGCCGTCGTGGTGCTTGCGGCCTACACGGTCGAGCTGATCACCAAGCTGCTGCTGCGCGGTCAGATCACGGCGACGCTGCGGAGACCGTCGTGAGCACCAAGCGCAAGGTGGCGATCGGCTTTGGCATCTACATCGCCGTGACGATCGCGATCATCGCCGCGGTCGGCTGGAAGGGGGTCAAGGACGCCAGCTACAAGCCGCAGGACGAGTTCAAGCTCCATACGTGGATCAACCTCGGCATCCTCTCGATCAACAAGGCCGTGCTGTATCTGTTCCTGGCTGCGATCCTGACCTGCGTGACGATGATCTACGTCGCGCGGCGCATGAAGCAGCGCCCCAACCGCGTGCAGACCGCTGTCGAGTTCGTCTTCCAGGGCCTCCAGAACAACGTCGTCGGCGCCAACATGGACAAGCGGATGGCGGCGAAGTGGTTCCCGTTCATCGCCACGCTGGCGCTCTTCATCTTCTACTCGAACCTGATCGGCTACATCCCGCTGCCGACCTCGACCGAGACCTTCAACGTGTTCGGGCTCCACATCCCGGCCTTCTCGCTCTACGCGGCGACGGCGAACCTGTCGATCCCGCTCGTGCTGGCGATCGTCGTGTTCGTCTCCTACACCAGCGAGGGGATCCGCGCCAAGGGGCCGATCGGCTACCTCAAGGGCCTGATCCCCGCGGGGGTCCACGGCGGCATGGCGGCCTTCATCTTCGTGCTCGAGGTGCTCTCGAACGTGATGCGCCTGATCTCGCTCTCGGTTCGTCTGTTCGCCAACATCCTTGCCGGCCACCTGATCATCCTCTTCATGGCCGGCGCGCTGGCCGTGATCCTCGGGGTGGCGGCGCTCGGTTGGATCACGCTGCCGTTCGGCGTGTTGCTGTTCGCGTTCGAGGTTGGCCTCGTCGCCGCACTGCAGGCATTCATATTCGCGACGCTCACCGCCATCTATCTCGGCGGAGCGGTCTCGCACGACCACTAGCCCAACGGAGGAGTCACCTTGTTAGTGCTTCACAGTCTGCTTTCAGCGATCAGCGACACCGGCATCCAGAACGCCGGCAAGTCGATCGGCCTGGGTGTCGGCGGCGGCCTCGGCGCCGTCGGCGCCGGCGTCGGCATCGGCATCATCTTCGGCAAGTCGATCGAAGCCCGCACGCGCCAGCCGGAGATGGCCGACGAGATCAACTCGATCCAGTGGCTCGGTTTCGCGCTGACGGAAGCCTGTTTCTTCTACGGGCTCGTCGCCGGCCTGCTCGCGGCGTTCATCGTCTAGGAGCCTGCGATGGGAGTCAGCTCACACGCCGTCATCGCCTCCTCAGGCAGCTTCCTGATCACGCCCAGCGTCGGGCTGATGATCTGGACGCTGCTGGTGTTCGGGGCCTCGATGCTGCTGCTGCGGCGCTTCGCGTTCCCCGCGATTCGCGATGCGCTCGACCGCCGCCAGAAGTCGATCGAGGATGCGATCGACACCGCTGAGCGCACGCGCGTCGAGGCCGACAAGCTGCTCGCCGAATACCGGGAGCGCCTGACGGAGGCGCGGGCACAGGCCGACGAGATTGTCACGCGGGCGCGCCGTGCCGCCGAGGAGCACGAGCATGAGGGGCGCGAAGCGGCTCGCGCGCACCACGACCATCTGCTGGAGCAGACCAGGCGCGACATCGAGGTGGAGACGCGCCGCGCGATCGCCGAGATCCGCAACGAGGTCACGAGCCTGACGATCCTCGCCACCGAGAAGGTGACGCGCAAGACCCTCGACGGCGACGACCAGCGCCGCCTGGTGGAGGACGCGATCGCCGAGCTCGACTTCTCGGCGCTGGCCTCGGAGAACTAGCCCGGCAATGGAGGAGATCGCCACCGTCTACGCGCGTGCGCTGTTCGAGGCGGCCCAGGAGCAGGGCCGACTCGACGTGCTGCGCGAGCAGCTCGGCCAGGTCGCCGACGCGTTCGACGCCGACCGCGACCTGCAGGTGTTCTTCTTCTCGCCCTACTTCTCGACCCAGGAGAAGCGCGACGGGCTGGCACGCATGTTGACCGACGCCGACCCGCTGCTGACCAACTTCCTCGAGCTGCTGATCGAGAACCACCGCATGCCGGTCATCTTTCGCATGCGACGCGCCCTGGATCGGCTGTGGGAGCACGAGAACCGCCTGCTGCCGGTCGAGGTCACCAGCGCGATCGCGCTCGACGACGCCGCGGTTGCGCGGATCGGCGAGCAGGTCGGGGCGCAGACCGGCAGGCGTATCGAGCTGACCTCCACGATCGATCCCGAGATTCTCGGCGGCATCGTGCTGCGCGTCGGCAACGCGATCCTCGACGCCTCGATTCGCAACCGTCTTGAACAACTACGCACGCAAGTCGCCCGGGGCTAGGCCCGACGCCGCGACGCCAAGGAGCCCAATCGCACATGCAGATCAACCCGGACGAAATCACCAGCATCCTCAAGAGCCGCATCGAGGGACTCGACGCGGGCAGCGCCACGCTCACCGAGGTCGGCACCGTTCTGTCGGTGGCGGACGGCATCGCCCGCGTGCACGGCCTCGAGAACGCGATGTCCTTCGAGATGCTCGAGCTGCCCCACGACGTCGTCGGCCTGGCGCTCAACCTCGAATCCGACAACGTCGGCGCCGTGCTCTTCGGCGACTGGGAGCGGATCGTCGAGGGGGACACCGTCAAGCGAACCGGCCGCCTGCTCGAGATACCGGTCGGCGACGCCCTGCTCGGACGGATCGTCTCGCCGCTCGGCCGCCCACTCGACGGACGCGGCGAGGTCGCGACCACGCAGACGCGTCCGGCTGAGTTCAAGGCCCCGGGTGTGGTCCAGCGCCAGCCGGTGCTGGAGCCCATGCAGACCGGTTTGAAGGCGATCGACTCGATGATCCCGATCGGCCGCGGCCAGCGCGAGCTGATCATCGGCGATCGCCAGACCGGGAAGACGGCGATCGCGGTGGACACGATCATCAACAACCGCAACACCGGCGTCGTCAGCATCTATGTCGCGATCGGCCAGCGCATGTCGACCGTGGTCGCGCTCGCCGAGACGCTGCGGGCCTACGACGCGCTGGACAACACGATCATCGTCGCGGCGGCCGCCGACGAGGCGGCGCCGATCAAGTTCATGGCCCCCTACGCCGGCTGCGCGATGGCCGAGCACTTCCTCTACAAGGGTGGCCACGCCCTGTGCGTGTATGACGACCTGACCAAGCACGCCTACGCCTACCGCCAGATGTCGCTGCTGCTGCGCCGTCCGCCGGGCCGCGAGGCCTACCCGGGCGACGTCTTCTACCTGCATTCACGGCTGCTCGAGCGCGCGGTCAAGCTCAACGACGAGCTCGGCGCGGGATCGATGACGGCGCTGCCGATCATCGAGACGCAGGCAGGCGACGTCTCCGCCTACATCCCGACCAACGTGATCTCGATCACCGACGGGCAGATCTTCCTCGAGCCGAAGCTTTTCAACTCGGGCGTTCGCCCGGCGATCAACGTCGGCATCTCGGTCTCGCGGGTCGGCGGCAACGCTCAGATCGGGCCGATGAAGAAGGTCGCCGGTCGTCTGAAGCTGGAGCTCTCCCAGTACCGCGACCTGGAGGCATTCGCGCAGTTCGGGTCCGATCTCGACGCCGACACGCAGCGCACGCTGGCGCGCGGCGAGCGGCTGGTCGCCGCGCTCAACCAGGGCGAGCGCGAACCGCTGGCGGTCGAGGACGAGGTGCTTCAGGTCTACGCCGCGACGAACGGCTTCGTCGATCGGATCACCGTCGAGCGGGTGCCGGCGTTTCTCGCCGACCTGGTCTCGGCCGCCCACGCCCGCCACAAGGAGCTGCGCGAGAAGATCGCCTCGGGCGACTGGTCGGAGGAGACGCAGGCGGCCGCGAAGGCTGCGGTCGCCCAGTTCGCGGAGGACTTCGGCTACGACCTCGACGAGGAGGGGCAGCCACTCGACGACGCGCAACTGCCCGCGCTTGCGGTGTCCGAAAGCGGCGACGAGACGCCCGCGCCGGACGCCGAGCGCGACACGGAGGCCGTGCCGGCCTAGGCCCACGCACGAACCCGATCGATGGCATCCCAGCGAGAAGTACGCACCCGCATCGCGAGCTTCAAGAACATCCAGAAGATCACGCGTGCGATGGAGGCCGTCTCCGCAGCCCGGCTGCGTCGGGCCGAACAGCGGATCGCGGCTCTGCGCCCCTATGCCGACGCTCTGCGGCGGATGACGCGCCAGGCCGCACGGGACGCTGGCAGCGAGGTCTCGCGGCTCCCGCTGATGGCGGCCCACGAGTCGGAGACGCGCATCGGGATCCTGCTGGTGACGGCCGATCGCGGTCTGGCGGGAGCGTTCAACTCCCAGATCATCCGGGCCGGGTTGCGGCTCGGCGCTGAGCTCGAGGCCGAACGCAAGGAGCTCGTCTGGTTCGCCTCGGGCCGGCGCGGCGTCTCCTCGCTGACCTTCCGCGGCAAGGCGCCACAGGGCGCCTACACCGGCTTCACCGACCGTCCGTCCTACGCCGACGCGCGCGCCATCGCCGATGACCTGACCAGCGCGTTCGTGGACGGAGAGCTCGACCGAGTCGAGATCATCTACAACGGCTACGTCTCGCCGCTGACCCAGCGCGTGACGCGCGAGATTCTGCTGCCGATCTCCGAGGCGACGATCCTCGGTGAGCAGGACGAGGCGATCGAGGAACCCGAGGGCCCGCGCGCGCTGGTCGATTACGAGCCGGAGGCCGAGGAGATCCTGCGCGTGCTGTTGCCCGATTACGTCGAGATCTCGATCTACCGGGCGCTTTTGGAATCGACGGCGTCCGAGCACGGCGCGCGCATGACCGCCATGCGCAGCGCGTCCGAGAACGCCGGCGAGCTGATCGAGGATCTCGCGCTCGAGATGAACCGTGCGCGTCAGGCCGAGATCACGCAGGAGATAATGGAAGTCGTCGCCGGCGCCGAGTCGCTGGTCTAGGACTCGAGCAACAAAGGAGCCAGCACCGATGGAAGCATCCACGTCCCCCAAGCCGTCACGGTCCGCCAAGGCGTCGAGCTCGCCGCAGGGCGCCCCCAACGTCGGCTACATCGAGGAGATCCAGGGCGTCGTGATCGACGCCGTCTTCCACGACAAGCTGCCCGAGATCAACAACGCGATCACGGTCCTGCGCGCGAGCGGCGAGGAGGAGGTCGAGGCGATCGCCGGGATCGCCGATCGGCTGCTGGTCTGCGAGGTGCAGCAGCACCTCGGCGACAACCGCGTGCGCGCGGTCGCGATGGACTCGACCGACGGCCTGGCGCGCGGCGCGCAGATGACCGACACCGGCGGCCCGATCACGGTGCCGGTGGGCAACGTCACGCTCGGGCGGATCTTCAACGTTCTGGGCGAGCCGATCGATCTCGGCGAGCCGCTGCCGGCTGACACCGAGAGGCGCGGCATTCATCAGGACGCACCGCGCGTCGAGGACCTCACGCCGACGACGGAGATGTTCGAGACGGGGATCAAGGTCGTGGACCTGCTGGCCCCCTATGCGAAGGGCGGCAAGGTCGGCCTGTTCGGCGGCGCCGGCGTCGGCAAGACCGTGCTGATCCAGGAGCTGATCCACAACCTGGCCAAGGAGCACGGCGGCCTGTCGGCCTTCTGTGGCGTGGGCGAGCGCTCGCGTGAGGGCAACGACCTCTGGCTGGAGATGAAGGAGTCGGGCGTGCTCGACAAGACGATGCTCGTCTTCGGCCAGATGAACGAGCCGCCCGGGGCCCGCATGCGCGTGGCGCTCTCGGGGCTGACGATGGCCGAGTACTTCCGCGACCAGGGTCAGGACGTGCTGCTGTTCATCGACAACATCTTCCGCTTCGTGCAGGCCGGCTCGGAGGTCTCGGCGCTGCTCGGGCGGATGCCGTCGCAGGTCGGCTACCAGCCGACGCTCGAAACCGAGATGGGCCAGCTGCAGGAGCGCATCGCCTCCACGCGCGCCGGCTCGGTCACCTCGATCCAGGCGATCTACGTCCCGGCCGATGACCTCACCGACCCGGCGCCGGCATCGGTGTTCGCACATCTCAACGCGACGACGACGCTGTCGCGGGCGATCTCCGAGAAGGGCATCTACCCGGCCGTGGACCCGCTCGACTCGACCTCGACGATCCTCAAGCCCGACATCGTGGGCGAGGAGCACTTCCGCGTCGCCAACCGCGTCAAGGAGATCCTCCAGCGCTACAAGGAGCTGCAGGACATCATTGCGATCCTCGGCATCGACGAGCTCTCCGACGAGGACAAGGTGATCGTGCAGCGCGCGCGCCGCGTCGAGCGCTTCCTCTCCCAGCCGTTCTCGGTGGCCGAGCAGTTCACCGGCACACCGGGCGAGTACGTTCCGATCGCCGAAACGATTCGCGGTTTCGCGGAGCTGATCGAGGGCAAGCACGACGACATCCCCGAGAGCGCGTTCTTCCTCAAGGGCCGGATCGAGCAGGTCGTCGAGGCGGCGGCGAAGCGCAGCTGATGGCGCGCAACCGCTTCGTCGCCGAGGTGCTGACGCCCGAGGGCGAGGTCTTCAACGAGGAGATCGAGATGCTCTCGACCCGCACCACGGTGGGCTCGATCGGCCTGCTCGCCAACCACGAGCCCCTGCTGGCGCGCCTGGAGCCGACCGAGTTGCGCCTGTATCGGTCCGAGACCGAGATCGTGCGCTACGCGCAGGCCGAGGGCTACGTGCAGATGTCTGACAACCACGCGCTCGTGCTCGTGGAGGAGGCGGTCGAGCCGTCGCGCCTGAACGCCGCGGAGCTGCAGGAGCGCGCCGAAGCGGCGCGCCGAGCCGGCGAGCAGGCGCCGCCCGGGAGTGAGGAGGAGGCGCGCGCGCAGCGCGACCTGCGCCGCGCCGAGGCCTTCCTCGCGATCGCAAACGGCGCGCACTAGCTGCAGCCGCGCTCGCCGCCGCAGCGACCGGCAAACGCAGGGCCCGGCGGGCTCCGGCGGCCGTCCCGTTAAGCTTTGATCCGATGAGGCTTCGAGCACCCCACGCGCGCCGCGTGTTGGCGCTCGCAGTGTGCACCGTCGCCCTCGCGGTGGCCGGCGGCGGCGCTGCGCTCGCGGGCACGATCGACAACCAGTCCAGTCCCAACTGGGCCGGCTGGGTGTCGCTTGCCGTGCCGCGCTCGAGCCGGACCGCGCAGCATTTCATCAACGTCGCCGGCTCGTGGGTCCAGCCGTCGGCGACGTGCACGCCCCACCGCACGACGTTCGCGGCGTTCTGGGTCGGCCTGGGCGGCTACTCCGAGCACTCCAAGGCGCTCGAGCAGATCGGCACCGAGGCGGACTGCAGCAAGCTCGGCGTGATCTTCTACTACGCCTGGTACGAGCTCTTGCCGGGGCCTCCGATCACGATCCACGGGATCAGGGTCCTGCCGGGTGACGCGATCACCGCCAGCGTGCACGTCAGCTCCGACCATGTGACGGTTCGCCTCGCCGACACGACGAGCGACTCCCCGGCGTTCGTGAAGTCCTCCGTCATGCGCCACCCGCCGCCCGACACGAGCGCCGCGGAATGGATCGCCGAGGCGCCCTCCAACTGCAACGGCAACAACGACTGCAAGCCGCTGCGGCTGACCGACTTCGGTCAGATCGGCTTCACCTCGGCCTCCGTCACCGGGATCGGCAGCGCCGGCCGCCACACGGGCCCGATCGACGACCCCGACTGGGACTACGGCGCGATCGTGCTCTCCAGCAACGGCGGCCTGACCTACACGCCGGGCGAGGAGAGCTTCGCGCTGCCCAGTGTGCTGGACCTGTTCGGCACCGCCTTCACCGTCAACTATGGGTCCGGTCCGACCGGTCCGACGGGTGCAACGGGGTCGACCGGCGCGACCGGGTCGACCGGGGTCGCCGGCGCCTAGCGATCCGCGCCCCGACGCCTGGCTCGCACCCCACTCCAGGCCCCGACGGACGGTGGCGCGCAGCCGACGGGGCGCCGCCGCAGCGCCCGTCGCGCGATGCCGCGACCCCCGCGGGCTCCTATAGCCTTCGCTGCAGATGAGCGGCCCGCGCGAACCGATCGGCGTGATCGGAACCGGTTACGTCGGCCTGGTCACCGCCGCGGGCTTCGCCGACCTCGGCAGCGATGTCTACTGCGTGGACATCGACGAGTCGAAGATCGAGCGCCTGCGACGCGGCGAGGTCCCGATCTACGAGCCTGGTCTCGCCGAGCGTGATCGCGCGCAACAGCGAGCGCATGCACTTCTCGACCTCGCTCGCCGACGCCGTCGCCGGTTCGCGCCTGATGTTCGTGTCGGTCGGCACGCCGCCGACCTACGCCGGTGACGCCGATCTCTCCGCTGTGCTCGCGGTGGTCGACGCGATGCCCGCGTCCTCCGACCATGCGCTGGTGATGAAGTCGACGGTGCCGTGCGGCACCGGGCGCTCGATCTCACGGATGCTCGAGGAGCAGGGCAAGGGCGCGCTGTCGTATGTCTCCTGTCCCGAGTTCCTCAAGGAGGGCACGGCGCTCGAGGACTTCATGCGCCCCGATCGGGTCGTGGTCGGCGATGACGGCCACGACTGGGCGGGCGATGCCGTCTGCGCGCTGTATGAGCCGCTCGGCGCGCCGCTGGTGCGCACCGATGTGGCCAGCGCCGAGATGATCAAGCTGGCTTCCAACGCGTTCCTGGCGACCAAGATCTCGTTCATCAACGAGATCGCCAACGTCTGCGAGGAGACCGGAGCGAACGTGCTGGAGGTCGCCCGCGGGGTAGGCCTCGATCAGCGGATCGGCCCGCGGTTCCTCTCGGCCGGGATCGGCTACGGCGGCTCGTGCTTCACCAAGGACGTCAGCGCGCTGAAGCTCCTCGCGGCCAACTCGGGCTACCACTTCCAGCTGCTCGGCGCCGTGATCGAGGTCAACGAGCTGCAGAAGCGACGCGTCGTCTCCAAGCTGACGCGCCGGCTCGACTCACTCGCCGGCAGGCGAATCGGCCTGCTCGGGCTGGCCTTCAAGCCGAATACCGACGACATGCGCGGCGCCTCCTCGCTTGTGCTGGCCGCGCGCCTGGAGGCCGAGGGGGCGCTCGTGCGGGCCTATGACCCGGTCGCCACCGAGGAGGCCCGCAGGATCATGCCCGAGCTCGACTATGCGGAGCGCGTCGAGGACGTGATCGAGGGCGCCGATGCGATCGTGCTGGTGACCGAGTGGCCGGAGTTCCTCGCGCTCGACTGGAAGCAGGTCGCCGCCGCGATGAAGGGCGACGTGGTGATCGACGGACGCAACGCGCTCGACGCGGCGGCGGTCGGGGCGGCCGGGCTCGCGTACGAGGGCATCGGGATCGGATGAGCGCGCGGGCGACGACGCAGGCGGTGATCCTCGCCGGCGGCAGCGGCACGCGGCTGCGGCCGCTGACCTCGCGCGTCGCCAAGCCGGTCGTCACGCTCGTGGACCGGCCGTTCATCGTCTACATGCTCGACTGGCTGCGCGGCCATGGCATCGCTGACGTGATCCTCTGCTGCGGCTTCCAGGCAGAAGGCGTCAAGGCGGTGCTCGGTGACGGCTCCCGGCACGGCGTGAGCCTGCGCTACGTGGCCGAGTCCGAGCCGCTCGGCACCGGTGGTCCGCTGGCGCTCGCGGCCGATCTGCTCGACGAGCGCTTCATCGTCTGCAACGGCGACATCCTGACCGACATCGACCTGGGTGCGCAACTCGCCGCGCACGAGCGCACCGCTGCGGTCGCGACGCTCGCGCTGGTCGGGGTCCAGGACGCGAGCGCCTACGGCCTGGTGCGCTGCGCGCCGGACGGCGCCGTGCTCGAGTTCGTCGAGAAGCCGACCGAGCCGGTGGCGGACGCGCAGATCAGCGCCGGCGCCTATGTGCTCGAGCGCAGCGTGCTCGACCTGATCCCTGCCGGCCGGGAGGTCTCGATCGAACGCGAGGTCTGGCCGGCGCTGATCGGGGCTGGCCTGTACGGCCACCGCGCCGAGGGCTACTGGCTCGACATCGGCACGCCTGAGCGCTACCTCCAGGGAAGCTTCGACATCGTCGCCGGCG
Source organism: uncultured Solirubrobacterales bacterium (assembly GCA_963709225.1). Lineage (GTDB taxonomy): Bacteria > Actinomycetota > Thermoleophilia > Solirubrobacterales > Solirubrobacteraceae > Palsa-513. The sequence continues at coordinate 412,116 of CAVPVM010000002.1, read as the reverse complement.
CCGTCGAGGTGGACGGCGGCACGTTCCGCGCCTCGGGCGCGGTCGGCGCGCGCTGCGTCATCGCGGCCGACGCACGGATCGGCGATCTGGTCGTGCTGGGGGAGGACGTGCGGGTCGGCTCAGGGGCGTCGATCGAGCGCTCCGTCGTGCTGGCCGGCGCCCAGATCGGCGCCGGCTGCGTGCTGCGCGACAGCATCGTGGCCGAGCGTGCGAAGATCGGCCCCTACGTCGAGTTGGAGGAGGGAGTGGTCGTGGGAGAGGACGCGCAGATTGCCGCGCACCGGCTTCTGGCCGCCGGGACGCGGGTCGCGGTCGGGGAGAGCGTGTGAGCGCGCTCGATCGCGCCAGCATCGATGCGCTCGACTCCGGCCACATGCTCGCGGACATCCTCGCGATGCCGGAGCAGCTGAGCGACGCGATGTGGCGCGTCGAGTCGGCGCGGATCGAGCCCGTCGACACGCCGGGCGGCCTGATCGTCGCGGGCATGGGCGGCTCGGGCATGGGCGGCGCCCTGGCCCGCGCCGCGCTCGCCGATCAGGCCTCGCGCCCGATCCTCGGCGTGACCGGCTACGGGCTGCCCTCGTGGACGACGCCGGACACGACGGTGCTCTGCGCGAGCTACTCCGGCAACACCGACGAGACGCTCGCCTGCTTCGAGTCGGCGGGCGCACTCGGGGCCAGGCGGATCGTCGTCACCGCCGGCGGCCTGCTGGCCGAGCAGGCCCGCGCGGCGTCGGTCCCGGTGATCCCGATCCCGACCGGTTTCCCGCCGCGCGCGGCGATCGCCTACCTCTTCATCAGCGCCCTGGAGGTCGCGGCGCTCTGTGGCGCCGGCCCGCGGCTGGCGGCGGAGGTCGACGTGACCGCCTCGCACCTCGAGGGGCTGGTCGCGGAATGGGGGCCGGATGCCGGTGAGGACGCTGCGCCCAAGCTCCTCGCGCGCCAGCTGCACGGCACCGTGCCGGTGATCGCCGGCGCCGGCCTGACCGCCTCGATCGCCTACCGCTGGAAGACGCAGATCAACGAGAACGCCGCGATGCCCGCCTTCAGCGCCGAGCTGCCCGAGCTCGACCACAACGAGATCGCCGGCTGGATGGGCGCCGACGCGCTGGGCCCGTTCAGCGCGATCTTCCTCGACGACTGCGACAGCCACCCGCGCCTGCGCCGCCGCATCGAGCTGACGGACCGCTTCATCGCCCCGCACGCGCGCTTCACCGGCGTCGTCGAAACACGCGGGGAGAGCGCACTCGAACGCGTCTGCTCGCTGGTGCTGTTCGGCGACCTGCTGTCCTGCTACCTCGCGGCGTTGGGCGGCGTGGACCCGACGGCTGCGCCACCGCTCGAGGAGCTCAAGCAGCTGCTCGCCGCCGGCGACTGACACCGGTCGCGCGCCCACGGGCGCAGGCGGAGCTCGCCAAGCTGAGCTAGGATCGCCCGTCGGTGGCCCGCGCATGTCGATGATCCTGTCATGGGCCCTCTTTCCCCTGGTCCTGGCTGCCGTTGGGCTCGGATGGGGTGCGCTCGTGGAGTGGGGCGCCGGCACGCGCGAGCTCGGCGTGATCGCGATCCCGCTCGGCCTCGCGGCGGCGATCGTCGTCGCCGCGCTGTTCACCTCCTTCTCCTTCAGCGCGCCTGCCGCGGCGCCGGTCGTGGCGGTCGGCGCGCTGGCCGGCCTGGTGCGCGCGTGGCGGCGCGCCACGCTCGCGCTGCCGGCGCTCGTGGCCGCGCTCGGCGTGCTCCTGGTCTACGGCGCGCCGGTGATTCTCAGCGGCGAGGCGACCTTCCTCGGCTACGTCCGTCTCGACGACACCGCGACGTGGCTTGGGCTGATCGACCAGCTCTTCGCCCACGGGCGCGACGTCAGCTCGCTGCCGAGCTCGACGTATCAGCTGAACGCCATGGCCTATCTGGTGACAGCGGGGTATCCGTCCGGCGCGTTCATGCTGGTCGGCGTCGGCCACTGGATCACCGGGATCGACGCCGCGTGGATCTTCCAGCCCTATCTCGCGGTCTGCGCGAGCGCGCTCGCGCTCTGCTGCTTCGACCTGCTTGCGCCGGTCGTCGAGAGCGCCTGGCTGCGCGCGTTCGCCGGCTTCATCGCCGCGCAGTCCGCGCTGCTGTTCGGCTACGCCACGTGGGGCGGGATCAAGGAGCTGACCGCCGCCTTCCTGCTGGTGGCGGGGATCGCCTTCGTCGCGCGCCTGCTCGCTGACGAGGGCGCGATCAGGTGGCGCCAGACATTGCCCGTCGCGGTCGCCGGAGCGGCGCTGATCGTGACCGTCGGGCCGGCGGTCGCGGTCTATGTCGGGCCGGCCGCGCTGATTCCGGGCGCGGTGCTGCTGTGGCGCTGGCGGGCGGGCGGAGGGCGCTTCAGCGCGCCGATCGCGGTGGCGGCGCTGATCGTCGCGGTCGGCGCGGCTCTGGTCGGCCTGCTGGGGATCGGATCGGCGATCTATGTCGGGCCGGCGGTCTTCGTCTGCTGCGCCGCGATGATCGCGCTGTGGCTGCGCGACGGCGGGCGTCCCGTCGACGGGTCCGCGCTCGCCGCACTCTTCGCCGTCGCGGCCACCGCCGCCCTGATGCTGCCCTCGTGGCTGACGCTGAGCTCCTATGTCACCGCCACCGACAACTTCGCCACGGCCAGCGCCACCAGCGCGGCGATCGCCGACCGCGCGAACGCCTACGGCAACCTGATCTCGGCGCTGCGGGCGATCCAGCTCGGCGGGATCTGGATCGACGGCGACTTCCGCAGCTTCCCGAACCCGCCGCCGTCGCTGCTCAACCACCTGCTGATCTACACCGTCTTCGCCGGCGCGCTGTTCGCGCTCGGCTGGACGCTCTGGCGGCGCAAGCTCGGGCTCGCGATCTACGTCGGCGTGGCGCTCGCGTCGGTCGCGCTGTTCTCGCTGCTCGGCACGGTGCCGTGGGGGATGGGCAAGGCGCTCGCGATCTCCTCGCCCGCGGTGTTGCTGGCGGGGCTCGCGGGCGGCGCGATCCTGTTCAACCTGGAGCGCCTGGCGGCGGTCGTCGTGGGGGTCCTGTTGCTCGGCGTGATCGCGGGTGGCGTGCTGTGGTCCAACTACCTGCAGTACCACAACGTGACGCTCGCCCCGCGCGACCGGCTGTCGGAGTTTCAGACGATCGCGGGCCTGATCGCGGGAAAGGGGCCGACGTTCATAAACGACTACGAGATCTATGCCGACCGCCACTTCCTGCGCGACGGCGCGCCGATCGAGCCCGCGGAGTACCGCCCGGCCGATCTGCCGACGCTCGGCAACGCGTTCCTGACCGACTCGGCCTGGGCCGACATCGACGCGTTCGGGCTCGCCACGCTCGCCCCCTACCGATCGCTCGTGATTCGCGTGGGGCCGACGACCAGCCGGCCTCCGACGATCTACGGCCGCGCACCCGTCTGGCAGGGCCGCTACTACGCGCTGTGGCAGGAGCCGGCCCACCCGAGCGAGCGCGTGATCGAGCACATGCCGCTCGGCGACGTCGTCAACGACGCCTACTGCGGCAGCGCCTCGAACGTCACGCCGACAATCCAGCCGCTGTGCCCGATCGCGCCCGCGGCGATCCCGAAGTGCACCGCGGTGCGCTCGCTCGCCGTCACCGCGCACGCCTACCACGGCGACCTGCTCGCCTACGAGCGGCCCAACCCGATCGTCGTGCGCGCGACCAACACGCAGTTCTCGACCGGCTGGAACCCCTACCCACCGGGCGGCGTGCTGGCGCCGACGACCGGTGGCGCCACCGCGACCGCGCACATCGTTCTGCACCAGCGTGTCAGCGGCTACCAGCTGTGGCTCGGCGGGACCTTCATCCGCGGCTTCGACGTCTCGGTCGACGGGCGCCGGATCGGCTCGGTCTCCAACGAGCTCAACCCGCCCGGCGACTACAACCGGATCGGCTCGCCGCTGACGCTGGCGGCGGGCGCGCACACGATCACCGTCACCTATCCCGATGAGAACCTCGCACCGGGCAGTGCCGACAGCGAGGGCTACACCTCGCTGTTCGCGATCGCACTGGCGCCGCCCGCCTCGACGATGCACTACGTCGAGGTGCCTCCGGCGCAGGCCGGCTCGCTGTGCGGCCGCTCGCTCGACTGGATCGAGGTCGTCGCGCCGGAATGAGAGCAGGGTGCCGTTCGGCCTGGGGCATGCCCCAGGCCGCGAGACGGCGCATGCGCCGTCTCGGGGGACGGTGCATGCACCGTCCCCCGGATCGGGGCATGCCCCGATCCGAACAACGAACCTTGACATTTATATGGTAATGTTGCGCGCCTTGGACGGGTTGACGATCAACGAGGCTGCGCAGACGACCGGGTGGTCGCCGCGCATGCTGCGCTACATCGAGCGCGCCGGGCTGCTGGAACTGCGCCGCTCGCCCGGCGGCTACCGCCTCTACGGGCCGCCGCAGCTGCAGCGGCTGCGCACGCTGCGCGAGCTCCTCGCCCGCTTTGACTTCGGGCTCGCCGAGCTCGGCTTCGCGCGGCGCCTGCGCGTCGAGCGCGGGCTGCGCGAGGCGGTCGAAGAGTGGTTCGAGACCGAGCCCGCCCGCCCCGACTTCATCGCCGCCGATGACTGGCTGCGCTGGGAGCAGGAGAAGCACCAGGCGCTGATCGCCGCCGCCACCAACACCGAACTACGGGAGGCCGCATGACGCAGGGAGCCACACTCACAGCCGAGGACTTCAAGGTCGCGGACCTGGCGCTCGCCGAGTTCGGTCGCAAGGAGATCCGCCTCGCCGAGCACGAGATGCCCGGCCTGATGTCGATCCGGCGCGAGTTCCAGGACGCCCAGCCGCTCAAGGGAGCCCGGATCACCGGCTCGCTGCACATGACGATCCAGACCGCGGTCCTGATCGAGACGCTGGTCGCGCTCGGCGCCGACGTTCGCTGGTGCTCCTGCAACATCTTCTCGACCCAGGACCACGCCGCCGCCGCGATCGCCGTGACCGGCGTCCCCGTGTTCGCCTGGAAGGGCGAGACGCTCGAGGAGTACTGGTGGTGCACCGATCAGGCGCTTCGCTTCGGCGACGGCGGTGGGCCGAACATGATCCTCGACGACGGCGGCGACGCGACGCTGCTCGTGCACAAGGGCGTCGAGTTCGAGCGGGCCGGCGCGGTGCCGGACCCGGCCGCGAGCGACAACGAGGAGTTCCGCGTGATCCTCGAGCTGCTGCGCCGCTCGCTCGAGCAGGACCCGCGCCGCTTCACCAACGTCGCCGCCGGGATGCTCGGCGTGACCGAGGAGACGACGACCGGCGTGCACCGCCTCTACCAGCTGGCCGAGACCGGCGAGCTGCTGTTCCCCGCGATCAACGTCAACGACTCGGTGACGAAGTCCAAGTTCGACAACCTCTACGGCTGCCGCCATTCGCTGATCGACGGGATCAACCGCGCCGTCGACGTGATGCTCGCCGGCAAGACCGCCGTCGTCTGCGGCTTCGGCGACGTCGGCAAGGGCTGCGCCGAGTCGCTGCGCGCGCAGGGGGCGAAGGTCGTCGTGACCGAGATCGACCCGATCTGCGCGCTCCAGGCCTCGATGCAGGGCTACTCCGTGCTGCGCCTGGAGGACGTGATCGAAACCGCCGACGTCTTCATCACCGCCACCGGCAATCGCGACATCATCACCGCCGCCGACATGGCGCGGATGAAGCACCAGGCGATCGTCGGCAACATCGGCCACTTCGACAACGAGATCGACATCGCAGGGCTCGCCGGGTTCCCCGGGATCGAGCGGATCAACATCAAGCCGCAGGTCGACGAGTGGCGCTTCGACGACGGGCACTCCGTGATCGTGCTCTCCGAGGGACGCCTGCTGAACCTCGGCAACGCGACCGGCCATCCCTCGTTCGTGATGTCCAACTCGTTCTCCAACCAGACGATCGCCCAGATCGAGCTGTTCACCCGCCACGAGGACTACGAGAAGCGCGTCTACGTGCTGCCCAAGCAACTCGACGAGAAGGTCGCTCGGCTGCACCTGGACGCGGTGGGAGTGCGGTTGACGCGCCTGAGCGACGAGCAGGCGGCCTACATCGGCGTGCCGGTCGAGGGCCCCTACAAGCCCGACCACTACCGCTACTAGCCGCGAACATTCCCGGGCGGCCCACCAGGAGCGCTGCGGTGCCCGGACGCCCGGCCGGTGGCGCCGCGCGGCGCCCCGCGCTGACGGCGTCGGGTGCGGCGCGGATCGCCTGGGCGGACGGCCAGATGCCGGTGCTCGCCGCGATCCGCGAGCGCTTCGCGCTCGAGCGCCCGCTCGAGCGCGTTCGGATCGCCGCCTGCCTGCACATCACCGCCGAGACCGCGAATCTGGTGCGCGCGCTGCTCGCCGGCGGGGCCGAGGTCTCGCTGTGCGCGGCCAACCCGCTCTCGACCCAGGACGACGTCGGCGCCGCGCTTGCCGCAGAGCCGGGCGCGGCCGTCTTCGGCGCGCGCGGCGAGGACCGCGCGGCCTACGAGCGAGCGCTGCTCGAGCTCGTCTCGCGCGCGCCGCAGATCATCGTTGACGACGGCGCCGAGCTGATCGTCTGCGCCCACCGCGAGGGCGGCGGGGCGGCCGCTGCGCTGCTCGGCGCCACCGAGGAGACGGCCACCGGGCTCGTGCGGCTGCGCGCGATGGCGGCCGAGGGCACGCTGCGCTGCCCGGTGCTCGCGATCAACGAGACACTCACAGAGCGGATCTTCAACGACCGCTACGGCACCGGCCAGTCGACGCTCGACGGGATCCTGCGCGCGACCAACCTGCTGCTCGCCGGGCGCACCGTCGTCGTGCTCGGCTACGGCTCCGCCGGCCGCGGCGTCGCCCAGCGGGCCAAGGGGGCCGGCGCCGCGGTGATCGTCTGCGAGGTCGATCCGGTCGCTGCGCTCGAGGCGCGGATGGAGGGCTTCCAGGTGATGAGCGCGCTCGCCGCGGCGCCGCTCGGCGAGGTCTTCATCACCGTCACCGGCGTCCCCGGGGTGCTGCGCCGCGAGCACTTCGAGCTGATGGGCGACGGCGCCGTGCTCGCGAACGCCGGCCACTTCGACGTCGAGATCGGCCTGGCCGAGCTGGCAGAGATCGCCGCGGGGCCGCCGCGCGAGGTCCTGCCGCTGGTCGACGAATACGAGGTCGCCGGGCGGCGCCTGCACGTGCTCGCCAAGGGCCGCGTCGTCAATCTCGCGGCAGCGGCGGGGCATCCGGCGTCGGTGATGGATCTCTCCTTCGCCGCGCAGGCGCTTGCCGTCGCCTCCCTGTCCACCGCGCAGGCCAGGCTCGAGCCCGGCGTGCACGCCGTCGCGGCGAGCGTCGATGAGGACGTCGCGCGGCTCAAGCTGGCCGCGCTCGGGGTCGAGATCGACGTGCTGAGCGAGCGCCAGGAGCGTTACCTGCGCCCGTTCGGCCGAATCCACTAGCGTCCGCCCTCGATGCGCGCGATGGTCCTTGCCGCCGGCCTCGGCACACGCCTACGGCCGATCACCTACGAGATCGCCAAGCCGATGGTGCCGGTGCTCGACCGGCCCGTGATGGCGCACATCGTCGATCTGCTGGAGCGGCACGGGGTCGAGCGGATCGTCGCGAACCTGCACCACTTTCCCCAGCCGATCGAGGACTACTTCGGCGACCGCGTGACCTACCGCTACGAGCCGGAGCTGCTCGGAACGGCGGGCGGCGTGCGCAACTGCGCCGACCTGCTCGGCGAGGAGACCTTCGTCGTGATCTCCGGCGACGCGCTGACCGACATCGACCTCGGGGCGCTGCTCGCCGCTCACCGCGAGCGCGGCGCGATCGCGACGCTCGCCGCCAAGCGCGTCGCCGACACTCGCGAGTACGGCGTCGTGCTGCACGACGAGCACGGCCGGATCACCGGCTTCCAGGAGAAGCCCGAGCCGGCGGACGCGCGCTCGGACCTCGGCAACTGCGGCATCTACTGCCTGGAGCCGGCGATCTTCGAGCACTTTCCGGACCGGCCCTTCGTCGACTGGGCGCAGGACGTCTTCCCAACCCTGCTGGAGCTTGATCTGCCCTTCTACGTCCACCAGATCGAGGAGTACTGGAACGACGTCGGCTCGCTCGCCGAGCTTCGTCAGGGCACCTTCGACGCGCTCGCCGGCGAGCTTCGCATCGAGGTCCCCGGCCGCGAGGCGGCCGACGGCGTGATCGTCGGGGAGGGCTCGAGCGTGGAGCGCGCCGAATCGCTCGACGGGCCGATCTGGATCGGCCGCGACGTGTCGATCGGAGCGGGTGCGCGCCTGTGGGGACCGCTGGTGCTCGGCGACGGCGCGCGCGTCGGCGCCGGCGCGGCGCTGCGCGACACGATCGTCTTCCCCGGCACCGAGCTGGCGCCGTCGTCGATCCTGATCGGCGCGATCGCCGGGCACTTTGGGATCGCCGCAAGCATGCGCCCGCGGGCGCGCCGCCCCGCCTGAACCGGCCCGCGGCATTGGTAGGCTGAGTGGATGGGGATTCTCGATCGTGCATTGAACGTCGGCGAGGGCAAGCAGTTCCGCCGCTACGAGCAGCGCGTCGCTGAGATCAACGCCTTCGAGCCCGAGCTCGAGCTCGACAGCGACGAGGAGCTGCGCGCTCGCCTGGACGTGCTGCGCGAGCGCGCGCGCGGCGGCGAGTCGCTCGACGACCTGCTGCCGGAGTGCTTCGCGATCGTCCGCGAGACCGGCCGCCGGCGCATGGAGATGCGCCACTTCGATGTCCAGCTGATCGGCGGCATGGTCCTGCACGGCGGCTCGATCGCCGAGATGCGCACCGGCGAGGGCAAGACGCTGACGGCGACCCTCGCGGTCGTGCTCAACACGCTTGGCGGCGCGGGCGTCCACGTCGTCACCGTCAACGACTACCTGGCCCGCCGCGACGCCGAGTGGATGACGCCGATCTACGAGGCGCTCGGGGTGACCGTCGGCGTGCTCCAGTCCCAGCAGCCCAGCGGCGAGAAGATCGGCGCCTACGCCTGCGACGTCACCTATGGCACCAACTCCGAGTTCGGGTTCGACTACCTGCGCGACAACATGGCGGGCAGCCTCGAGGAGAAGGTCCAGAACGGCGGCCGCCGCGACGCCGCCGGCAAGCCGCTCACCGCGCACACCTTCGCGATCGTCGACGAGGTCGACAACATCCTGATCGACGAGGCGCGGACGCCGCTGATCATCAGCGGCGCTCCGGAGCAGGCGGCCGACCTCTACGTCAAGTTCGCCAAGCTCGCGCCCACGATGGTCCCCGGCAAGACGCCGGAGGGCCTGGATCCGCGGACGAAGAAGGAGTTCGTCGCCGATTTCGACTACGAGTTCGACGAGAAGTACAAGACCGTCGCGGTCACCGAGCTCGGCGTCGCCAAGGCCGAGCGCTTCCTCGGCATCGACCACCTCTACCGGGCCGAGAACGGCACGCTCGTCAACCACCTCCACCAGGCGCTGAAGGCCGAGTCGCTCTACAAGCGCGACGTCGACTACCAGGTCGTCGACGGCGAGGTGAAGATCATCGACGAGTTCACCGGCCGCACGCTCGAGGGGCGCCGCTGGTCGGAGGGCCTGCACCAGGCGATCGAGGCCAAGGAGGGCGTCCGGGTGCAGGAGGAGAACCAGACGCTCGCGACGATCACGCTGCAGAACTACTTCCGCCTCTACGACAAGCTCTCCGGCATGACCGGCACGGCGCTGACCGAGGCGACGGAGTTCATGAAGATCTACAAGCTGCCGGTCGTGCAGGTCCCGACCAACCGGGCGATGGTCCGCGAGGACCGCAACGATCAGGTCTACAAGACCAAGGAGGGCAAGTGGTCGGCCGTCGAGCGCGAGATCGCCGCACGCCACGCCGCGGGCCAGCCGGTGCTCGTCGGCACGATCTCGGTCGAGGTCTCCGAGCTGCTGTCCGACCGCCTGCGTCGCCGCGGCATCCAGCACGCCGTGCTCAACGCGAAGCCCGAGTACGCAGAGCGCGAGGGCGCGACGATCGCCGAGGCCGGCCGCCTGGGAGCCGTCACGATCGCGACCAACATGGCCGGCCGCGGCGTGGACATCAAGCTCGGCGGCAACGCCGAGCATCAAGCTCGGCTCGAGCTCGCCAAGCTCGGCCTGCGCCCGGGCGACCCCGGCTACGACGAGCACCACGCCGAGCTGCTGCCGACACTGGAGGCGCGGCTCGAGCAGGACCGCCGGCAGGTCGTCGAAGCGGGCGGCCTCTTCATCATCGGCACCGAGCGCCACGAGTCGCGCCGCATCGACAACCAGCTGCGCGGGCGCTCGGGACGCCAGGGCGATCCGGGTGAGAGCCGCTTCTTCCTGTCCGCCGAGGACGACCTGATCCGCCTCTTCGCGGGCGATCGCATCTACCGCATCCTCGACCGCCTCGGCGGCGTCGACGTCGAGGGCAACGAGGAGCCGATCGAGGCCGGCCTGCTCTCCAAGCAGATCGAGAAGGCGCAGCGCAAGGTCGAGGAGCAGCACTTCCTGGCCCGCAAGCACACGCTCGAATACGACGACGTGATGAACGAGCAGCGCCGCGTGATCTACGAGCTGCGCGACCAGGTGCTGGAGGGCGCGAACCTCTCGCAGGCGCGGGGTGAAGTCACCGCCGTGCTCGAGCGCACGGTCGAGCAGTACACCGCCTCCGACGATGTCGAGGACTGGGATCTCGAGGCGCTGCTGGCCGCCCTCTCGGCGATCTACCCGGTCAGCGTCGCCGATCAGCTGCTCTCGGGCGAGCGCCTCGACCAGCAGGAGCTGATCGACGTCGTCACCGAGGACGCGATCCGCCAGTACGACGCGCGTGAAGCGGAGTTCGGCGAGGAGCTGATGCGGGCGCTCGAGCGCTTCCTGCTGCTGCAGATCATCGATGAGCGCTGGCGCGAGCACCTGCACGACATGGATTACCTGCGCGAGGGCATCCATCTGCGCGGCTTCGCCCAGATCGAGCCGCTCGTGGCCTACAAGAACGAGGCCTTCACGCTGTTCGAGGACCTGATGAACAGCGTCTGGGCCGATTTCGCCCGCCTCGTCTTCCACGTAACCGTCGCGCAGGAGGGCGTCAACGGCGACGGCGACGGCGCCGTCGCCGGCGGCGCGCGCCCGCGCACCTACCAGCCCGCCGGCAGCTCGACCGGCGGCGCGTCGCGCGTCAGCTACTCCTCGGGCATCACGGCCGGCGCCGGCGCGCTCGCCGCGGCGGCCGCCGCCGAGTCCCACGCCGAGCCCGCCGAGCAGGCCTACGAGGAGGAGGTCGCGCCCGCCTACGTCGAGCAGCGCCGTGTCTCCTCCGACGAGCAGCTCGGCCGCAACGACCCCTGCTGGTGCGGCTCGGGCAAGAAGTTCAAGCGCTGCCACGGGGCCTAGGTCGAACATTCCTGGGCGACCCACTGAATGACGGGAGCATCCTCATCGGAGCCGACGCCGGCGCGTCTCGCGGCGATTCGCGAGCAGCTTGCACTGCTCGCGGACTATCTTTGACCCCGCTACCCTCGCCGAGCGCGTCGCGGCGCTCGAAACGCAGATGGGCGAACCAGGCGTCTGGGAGGACGCCGAGGCAGCGGCGAAGCTCGGCTCCGAGCACGCGCGCCTGACACGCCGACTCGAAGCCTTCCGCCGCGTCGCCGCCGACGTCGATGACCTCGAGGCGCTGGCGGAGCTTGCGGAGGACGACGAGGAGCTCGCCCGCGAGCTCGAGGGCGCACTGGACTCGGTCGAGGAGCGGCTCGGCGCGCTCGAGGAGGAGCGCCTCTTCTCCGGCGCCTACGACGCGGGCGACGCGATCGTCACGGTCAACGCCGGCGCCGGCGGCACCGACGCCCAGGACTGGGCCGAGATGGTGCTGCGGATGGAGATGCGCTGGGCCGAGAAGCGTGGCTTCGCCGTCGAACTGCTCGAAGCGAGCCCCGGCGAGGAGGCCGGGATCAAGTCGGCCTCCTTCCGCGTCAGCGGCGAGAACGCCTACGGCCTCTACGGCGCCGAGAAGGGTGTCCACCGGCTGGTGCGGATCTCGCCGTTCGATTCGGCGAGCCGGCGCCAGACCAGCTTCGCCGGCGTCGAGGTGGCGCCGGTCGTCGAGGGCGAGGGCGAGATCGAGATCAACGACGACGACCTCCAGGTCGACACCTACCGCGCCAGCGGCGCCGGAGGGCAGCACGTCAACAAGACGGACTCGGCGGTGCGCATCACGCACCGCCCGAGCGGGATCGTCGTGCAGTGCCAGAACGAGCGCTCGCAGTCCTCCAACCGCGCCACGGCGATGGCGATGCTGCGCGCGAAGCTCGCCGAACGCGAGGAGCGCGAGCGCCAGGCGGAAATCGCGCGCGAGAAGGGGGAGGCCCAGGACGTCAACTTCGGCTCCCAGATCCGCAGCTATGTCGTGCACCCCTACACGCTGGTCAAGGATCTGCGCACCGGCCAGGAGACCGGTGACGTGCAGCGCGTGCTCGACGGCGACCTCGACCCGTTCGTCCGGGCATACCTCCTATGGGCGTCTCGATCGTGAACGAGCTCGACCTCGACGACCTCGTCGCACGGTCGATACGAGAGGACCTCGGAGCGGGGGACGTGACGAGCGAGGCGGTCGTAGCCGCCGACGCGCGTGCCCGCGCGAGCGTGATACAGAAGGCTGCCGGGGTGGTGTTCGGGCTGGAGGTCGCGCTGGGGGTCTTCAGGTCGCTCGATCCGCAGCTCGCCATTGTGCAGCGGGGGCCGGAGGGAGAGTGGCGCGAGACCGGCGCGCCCGTGCTCGAGGTGTCCGGTGATGCGCGTGCCCTGCTCGCCGGCGAACGGACGGCGCTGAACTTCCTGGCCCACCTCTCGGGGATCGCCACGGCGACCGCGCTTGCCGTGCGCGCGCTCGAGGGGACCGGCGCGCGCGTGCTCGACACGCGCAAGACCACGCCCGGGCTGCGCGCGCTCGAGAAGGCGGCCGTCGCCGCCGGCGGCGGCGTCAACCATCGCTTTGGCCTCCACGACGCGATCCTGATCAAGGAGAACCACATCGCGGCGGCCGGAGGGATCGCCGCCGCTGTCCTCGCCGCGCGCCGCCAGGCCCCCGATCTGCCGCTCGAGGTGGAGGTGCGCGATCCCGGCGAGATCGCGGAAGCGCTCGCGGCGGGAGCGGAACAGCTGCTGCTCGACAACATGACGCCCGAGCAGCTGCGCGCGGCGGTCGCGCAGGTGGCCGGGCGGGCGACGCTCGAGGCGAGCGGGAACGTGACGCTCGCGACGCTCAGGGAGGTTGGTTCGACCGGCGTAGACTTTGTATCGATGGGCGCGTTGACGCATTCGGCACCGGCGCTCGACCTCTCGCTCGGTCTGGAGCTCCTGCGATGAACGTGCTGCCGATGGCCGTGGACGGGCCGCCGGCGCTTGCGCCCGATGAGATCGCCGAACTGTCGGCGGAGATCCGCGAGCTCGCCCGCACGCGCGACGCGGTGATCCTCGCCCACAACTACCAGCTGCCCGAGATCCAGGACGTGGCGGACTTCGTCGGCGACTCGCTCGCACTCTCGCAGCAGGCGGCGCGGACGCAGGCCGCGACGATCGCCTTCTGCGGCGTCCACTTCATGGCCGAGACGGCCTCGATCCTTTCCCCCGACAAGACGGTCCTGATCCCCGACCCGGACGCCGGCTGCTCGCTGTCGGACTCGATCACCGCCGCGCAGCTCGCCGACTGGAAGGCGGAGCATCCCGGCGCGGTCGTCGTGATGTACGTCAACACCTCGGCCGAGGTCAAGGCGCTGACCGACTACTGCTGCACCTCGTCCAACGCGGTCGCCGTGGTCCGCCACATTTACGCGACCCATGGCGAGGATTGCGAGATTCTGTTCGGGCCCGACATGTTCCTCGGCGCCTACGTCGAGCGCGTCCTGCGCCGCTCGATGCACGTGTGGGACGGCGAGTGCCACGTCCACGCCGGGATCCGCCCGTCCGACATCGCGGCGAGCCGCGCCGCGCACCCCGACGCCGAGTTCCTGATCCACCCCGAATGCGGTTGCTCAACCGCCGTGATGGAGTACGTGGCGGCCGGTGACATCGACGCCTCGGGCGTGCACATGCTCTCGACCGGCGGCATGCTGCGCTACGCCCGCGACGCCGCGCCGGGCTCGAGCGCGATCGTCGCCACCGAGGTGGGGATGCTCTACCCGCTGCGCGAAGCCGCACCGCAGGTCAGCTTCATTGCAGCCAACCCGCGGGCCAGCTGCCGTTTCATGAAGATGATCACCCTGCCCAAGCTCCGCGACGGCCTGCGCGACGGCGTGCACGAGGTGGCGGTGCCGGCCGACGTCGCTGCTGCGGCGCGCGCCGCGATCGAGCGCATGGTCGCGATCGAGGCGTAGCCCGGCCACCTCGCGCCGGCCGCCGAAGCGTGCGGGGCCAGCCGGCTAGAAGTCAGCGGCCGCGTGCGGGCCGACGCAGGCGACCGCGAGCCGCTCGCTGATCCCGCGCGCGACGTCGACCACCTCGTCGAAGGTCACGCCATCGACCGCCGCGATCGCGGCGTCAGGGTCGATCTGGTCGTTGTGGACGATCGCCTGGTGGGCGCCGTGGCGCGCGACCGCTCCCGAGTTCTCGAACGCCAGCACGAGGCGACCGGCGGCGTAGGCTCGCGCGCGCTCCACCTCCTCCTCGCGGGGGCCGTTGCGGCGAAGCTCGTCGACGATCTCGCGCATCCGCGCGTAGGCCTCGGGGCACTTGCTCGAGTCGAGCCCGGAGCCGAGCGCGAGTATCGGGGCGTCGGCGAAGCTGTGGTCGTGCGCCCAGACGGAATAGCAGAGACCCCGTTGCTCGCGGATCTCGTCGAACAGGCGCGAGCCCATCGAGCCGCCGAGCAGCGTTGCGTAGATCCCCAGCGCGGCTCGCTGGCGCGCGTCGCGCGGGTCGATCGACGGCCGGTAGACCATCCGCAGGTGAGACTGGTTGGTCTCGCGCGCCTCGACCAGGGTGCCCGGCTGAAAGTCCGGTGCCGGCTCATACGGTGGCGGCGCCGGCAGGCTCGGAAAGCGGCCGAACAGCTCGTGTAGGGCGTCGTCGTCGGGCAGCCGGTCGGTGTTGCCGACCAGGAAGGCGGCGCCGCGCGAGGGCGACCAGCAGCGCTCCCGAAACGCCACGATCGCCTCGCGGCTGAAGCCGCGCAGGTGCTCCTGCGGTCCGAGCACCGGCCGCCCGAGCGGGTGATCGCCGAACGCGGCCCGGTCGATCAGGTGGCCCGCGACCATCGCCGGCTGGTCGTCCGCGCGCGCGATCTCCTGGATCACCACACCGCGCTCGCGGTCGAGTTCGTCGGCGTCAAGGCGCGGGCGACCCGCGATGTCGCTGAGCAGGTCGATCGCCTCCGGCGCCGCCTCGGCTCGGCAGGTGATGTGAAACGCGACGAGGTCGTGGCTCGTGTAGGCGTTGATCGTCGCGCCCATCCGCTCGGCCGTCTCGTTGACGTCGCGGTAGGTCGCGTAGCGTTCGCCGCCCTTGAACACGAGGTGCTCGAGGAAGTGCGCGACGCCGTTCTCCTGCGGCTGTTCGGAGCGGGCGCCGGCGTCGAAGGCGACCAGCGCCGTCAGCGCACGCGTCCCGGCGATCGACACGCGGTGAACCGGCAGCCCGTTGGGCGCGATCGTGGTGTTGATCTCCGGCATCGCTCCCGAAAGCCTATTGGGTCCTCTCGCACACGCCCGGCGATGTCGGCGCCCGCCGCGAGCCGCTGGGCCGACCGATAGGCTGACCCGGCTGAAGATGAGGGCCAACCCGACGATCAGGACGCTCGCCGTGCTCGGCGTACTCGTCGTGCTCCTCTTCGGCATCTGGTGGGGTGGACATCCCGGCGAGCTGCCCGGCTTCCTGCGAAGCGCGTTCGTCGCCAACCCCGACGACGCCGTGATCAGCGAGGCGCTCAACGACATTCAGCACGACTACTTCCATCCGGTGGGGCGCACGGGCCTCCTCAACGGCTCGATCGCGGGTGCCGTGGCCAGCCTTCACGACCCCTACGCGGACTACGAGACGCCGTCCCAGTTCAGCTCCTTCAACAACCCCAAGCCGGACCGCTTCTCGGGTGTCGGCATCGACGTCGACTCCACGCCCGCCGGCCTGCTCATCGAGGGGGTGCTGCCGCAGACCCCGGCTGCGGCGGCGGGCCTGCGTCCCGGTGACGTGGTCACCGCTGTCGACGGCCACTCGCTCGCCGGCCTCGGAAGCACCGCCGCGAGCAACCTGATCCTCGGCCGTGCCGGAACCCCCGTCACGCTCGAGGTCCGGCGCGGCTCCCGGCGGCTCACCTTCCACCTCAGGCGCGTGGAGATCAGCACGCCGGCGCAGGTCGTCGTCGACTACGTCACCAGCTACCACGGCGTGAGCATCGGCTACCTCGAGCTGCCGACGTTCGACGTTCCCGGAATCCACGTCGAGGTCGCGCAGGCGCTCCAGTCGCTGCTCGCCCAGCACGTCAAGGCCCTGGTGCTCGACCTGCGATACAACGGTGGCGGCCTGGTCACCGAGGCGCAGCTGGTGGCGAGCATGTTCATCGCGCACGGCGTGATCGTCACCACGCGCGCGCGGGTCGAGCCGACCGAGACGATCTACGCCACCGGGCATCCGATCGCGCCCAAGCTGCCGATGGCGGTGCTCGTCAACGCCGACACCGCCTCTGCCGCCGAGATCGTGACCGGCGCCCTCCAGGACCACCATCGCGCGATCGTGGTCGGCACCCGCACCTACGGCAAGGGCGTCTTCCAGGAGATCATCCCGCTCTCCAACGACGGAGCCGTCACGATCACCGTCGGCCAGTACTACCTCCCGGACGGCGAGAACCTGGGGGACGGGGGGCTGAAACGCGGCGCCGGCATCAAGCCGAACGTGCTGGTGAGCGGCGCGCCCACCGCCAAGGCCGACCCGCAGCTGCAGGCGGCACTGGCCGCCCTCGCCGCCAAGGTTCATTGAGCGCCGGCGCTCCCGCCTTCCCCGCCGTGCTCGAACGCCGCGGCCGGTTCGTCGTCGCACTGCCGCTTTTCGCGCGCGCGGGGCCGGGCGGCTCCTCCGGGCAGCTGAGCGTCAGCCTCGCCCGCTCGGGCGCCGCACCCGGCGACCTCGTGCTCGTCTCGATCCGCTCCTCGCGCCGCGGCGGCCGAGCCGAGATCGTGCGCCGGCTCGGGCGCCCCGACATCGCGCGCGACGTGATCGAGGCGCTGATGATCGATCGCGGGCTCCCGCGCCGCTTCGATCCCGCCGTCGAGCGCGAGGCACGTGAGGCGGCTGGCGGGGCCGCCGAGCGACGAGACCTGCGCGGGCTGGCGACCTTCACGATCGATCCTTCCTCGGCGCGTGACTTCGACGACGCGATCTCGGCCGAGCGCACGCCCGAGGGCACGGTCCGCGTGCACGTGCACATCGCCGACGTGGCGGCATTCGTCGCGCCGGGGTCGTTGCTCGACCGCGAAGCGCGGCGGCGGGCGACCAGCGTGTACGTGCCGGGAGCCGTCGAGCCGATGCTGCCGCCGGCGTTGTCGAACGAGAAATGCTCGCTCGTGCCGGGGGAGGACCGCCAGGCGGTCAGCGTCGAGCTCGAGCTGGCCGGCGCCCGTGTCGTTCGCGCGAGCTTCGCGCGGACGCTGATCCGCTCCGACGAGCGTCTGGACTACGAGCGTGTCGACCGCATCTTCTCCGGCGGCGAGGATGCGGCGGAGCCGTGGGCGGGTGCGCTCGCGGCCGCTCGCGAAGCGGCGGCCGCGCTCGGCGCCGAGCGGATGCGCCGCGGCGGCCTGGAGCTGGAGGGCAGCGAACCGGAGTTCACCTTCGATCGCGCCGGTCGGGTCAGTTCGATGCGCGTGCCGGAGCAGACCGAGTCCCACCGGCTGATCGAGCATCTGATGATCGCCGCCAACGAGCAGGTCGCAAAGCTTCTCGCCGAGCGTGGCGAGCCGACCCTCTACCGCGTGCACGAGGAGCCCGATCCAGCAGCGTGTCGAGCGCCTCGTCGCGGCGCTGGCCTCGCTCGGCGTGCCGACCCCCCCGATGAGCGAGCAGCTCTCGCCGTCGCAGGCGGGCGAGCTGGTCGGCCTCATCTCGCAGGGAGTCGAACGCTACGTGCGATCCGGCGGTCGCGGCAGGCGGGCCTTCGCCTCGCTGATCCTGCGCTCGCTCAAGCAGGCCTACTATTCGCCGCGCAACATCGGGCACGCCGGGCTGCGCTCGCCGCGCTACTGCCATTTCACCTCTCCGATCCGCCGCTACCCCGACCTGGTCTGCCACCGCGCGCTGCTCGCCGCGATCGGCGCGGGCGAGCACGGCCCCGACGCCGGCGAGCTGGGCGAGCTTGGGCAATGGACCTCCCTGCGCGAACGCGAAGCCGTCGACATCGAGCGCGCCGCCGACGACATCACGCGCTGCTTCCTGCTGGCACGCCAGGGCGATGAGCGCACGTGGGAGGGTGAGGTGGTCGGCCTGATCGGTGCCGGCGCATTCGTCGCCTTCGGCGACGGCTACGAGGGGCTGCTGGCCGTGCGGCGCCTGCGCGGGGGCTGGTGGGAGCTCAACGAGGAGGGAACGATCCTGAGCAACACCCGCGGCACCGGGACGATCCGCCTGGGGGACCCGATCCGGGTTCGCGTGCGCGGGATCGAGGCGGTGCGGGGGCGCGTCGACCTCGAACCGGCGTGAGCCCCCCTGTCGCGTCGGCGGCGGGTCGCGAGTCGGTACTGTCGGTGGATGGCGAAGGGCAAGAAGAAGCTGGGTGCCGGTGACGTTGCGTCGAACCGCTACGCCGCGCACCGCTACAACCTGCTGGATCGTTTCGAGTGCGGCATCGTGCTCGAGGGGACCGAGGTCAAGTCGCTGCGCAGCGGGACCGCGCAGCTCAAGGACGGCTTCGCGACGATCCGCGGCGGCGAGCTCTGGCTGCGCAACGTGCACATCCCGCCCTACGCTCCCGCCAGCCGTGAGAACCACGAGCCCGAGCGCGAACGCAAGCTGCTGCTGCACCGGCGCGAGATCGACCGCCTGGCGGCGCGGGCCGCGGAGCGAGGGCTGACGCTCGTACCCACGCGCATCTACTTCTCCGGCCCGCGCGCCAAGGTCGAGATCGCCCTGGCGCGCGGCAAGGACACCCACGACAAGCGCGAAACGCTGCGGCGCCGCGATTCAGCGCGCGAGATCGAACGGGGACTGCGCGAGGCGCGTCGCTGAGCGCGCTCGCGCCCGAACGCGGCAGGCCGACCACCGCACCCCGTCGCGCGATCCTGCGTGGCCGCAAGGACGCCGCCCCGGCGGCCGTCCGCTAGGCCGGGATCGCGCGGTGCACGTAGGTGAAGTGCATGCCGATCGCCAGCGCGATGATCAGGCCCAGGTAGGCGGCGCCGATCACGATCCGGCTGCGCGGGGCGACCCTGTAGTAGGCGGTCTGCATCATCGTCGGAGACTTGCGCTGCTGCCAGCGGTGGTAGAGGTCGTAGGCGGCGACCAGGCAGATGATCAGAAGGATCGGATTGGGCTCGAGGAACTCGAGCGTGACGAGCGCGCCGAAGCCGATGAACCACATCCAGGGCGCCATCGCCGCCATCGCCCGCCCCCCGTCGAGCGGCACGACCGGCAGCAGGTTGAAGAGGTTGAGCAGGAAGCCGATGTAGCCGAGCGCCTCGAGCAGGCCACTGTGCGTGGCGAGGCCGACGATCGCGACGACCGCGGAGGCGGCGGCGCCGAAGTAGGGGCCGGCCAGTCCCACGCGGGCCTCGGTCAGCGCGTCGTCGCCCAGCGAGCGGGCCCAGATCACCGCGCCCATGAATGGGACGAACATCGGCGCGCTCGCCTTGATCCCGTGGCGGCGCAGGGCGAAGACGTGGCCCATCTCGTGGATGAAGATCAGCACGACGAATCCGGCGGCGAACTCCCAGCCCCAGATCAGGCTGTATGCCGCCACCGAGACGAGCGCGGTGCCCGCGGTGGCGAGCAGCTTGATCTTGGGCAGCAGCAGCAGCAGCGCCTTGAGCTTGGCGATCAGGGCGACGATCGCGGCGCCCGCGGCGCTGAGCTTCTCCCGGATCCACGAGCGCTTGCGCTTGCCGAACGCCTCGTCGGGCGCCGGGGTGAGCGGCGCCGGTGGAGCGGCCATCGGCGGCGGCTCCAATGTCCAGCCGGGAGGGGTGTCCATCGCTCTTCACAGTGTGGCAGGCGCGTCCAGCGGGCCGCCGCGGAGCAGATTTTTTCGGAGGATGCGGCTTGATCCTCGTGGCCCTCTTGCATCGCCGGGGGGCCTCTCGTATGTTCTCCCTCGACGCGGATTTGAGTCGCAAAGAGCGAGGCCACCGAGGTGTGAGGCCGCGCCACCCAGAGACCGACGGCCCCCCGGGGCAGGCGGAGGAGGGTTCCTCAAGCGGCTCGGTCCGCGTCACTTTCGTTGGTGCACACAGATCTGCGCGCTACGATCTGTCGAGCATCCCCCGGGGACGACAGGCTTCGACGTGGTCGGTTCGTGGGGGTGGTCGCGAGTCGAGGTTCCGGGCGGCCTCGTTAATCACCCGGAAAACCAATAAGTGCGGACTCTCACGAGTACGCCCTCGTCGCCTAGCAAACACTAGGACGATGAGGTCTCGGCCCCCGCAGCCTGCGGCGGGGATCACCGGGATCAGATAGCAGGCTCACCCGGCGCGGCCCGCCTGCGCCAAGCCGGGGAATCACCAGCAGGCTGGTCCCGCGCAACCCCGCCGGCGAGGCGAGCGAGGGACGAGACCAGAGCGCCGGCTACGCTCGTAGACGCCACCTTTACGCGATCGCGGACGTGGGTTCGATTCCCACCGTCTCCATTTAGGCTTGAATAACCAGATCAATCGAGCTATTCTGGCTCGATGCTCGTGGCGACGATCACCGAGGCGAAGAACCGGCTCAGTGCGCTGATTGACCACGTACGAGGTGGCGAGTCGGTCCTGATCGTCGACCGCGGGATTCCCGTCGCGCGCCTCGAGTCGGCTGTCAGCGCCGATGCCGATCCCGAGGGCCGGATCGCGCGTCTCGAGCGTGCCGGCGCAATCCGGCCCGCTCGTCGGCCGCCCGCCACCGCGGTCCTCTCCAGCAGGCCGCCCTGCACTCGCTCTGGCGGCGGTGGCGTGGCGGCATTGCTCGACGAGCGGCGCACGGGTCGTTGAGCTTCTGGGACTCCTCGGCGATCCTCCCACTGATCGTCGCCGAGCCGAGCACCGAGAGCCTGCAGGCCATCGCCCGGGAGGACCCGGCAATGTGCGTGTGGTGGGGCAGCGAGATCGAGTGCGTATCCGCGCTCGCCCGACTCGAACGCGAGGACGCGCTGGCGGAGGCGGAGATGATGACGGCGCTCGAGCGGTTGGACTCGCTCGCGCAGGCCTGGAACGAGGTGCAACCGGTCGTCGCGGTGCGCGTGGCAGCTCGCCGCCTGCTCCGCGTGCACCCGCTTCGCGCTGCCGATGCGTTGCAGCTTGCGGCCGCAGTCGTTGCCGCCGAGGGCGCCCCGGCGTCGTTGGCTCTCGTCACGCTCGACGAACGGCTGGCGAGCGCCGCGCGGCGCGAGGGCTTCGCCGTGCAAGGTGGCGTCGAACGCCCGAGCTGACGATGCCCGCGCTCACGATCACCCACTACACGGATCCGGCCTGCCCTTTCGCGTTCTCCGCCGAGCCGATTCGGCGGCGGCTGCGCTGGCACTACGGTGAGCAGCTCGTCTGGCACAACCGGATGATCGTCCTGACGCTCGAGCCAGGCCACGCCGAGCGGCTCGCCGAGGGTGCGCCGGGACTCCAGCGCATCTATGGCATGCCGATCGACCCGACGCCGCACGCGAGGCCCGCCTCGAGCGAGCCCGCGTGCCGCGCCGTCGTCGCTGCCCGCCTGAACGCGCCCGAGGCCGAGGAGCGCTTGTTGCGACGCCTGCGCGTCCACGCGATGCTCGGCGACCTGCTCGACGAACCGGAGCTGATTGCCACGGCCGCGCGTGAGGCCGGCCTGGACCCGGCCGAGTTGAGGCGCTGGTGCGCCGCCGAGGCGGCCGAGCACGCGCTGGCGGCCGACGTCGCCGCCGCCCGCTCGCCCTCTCCGGCGGCCCTGGCGCTCGACCACAAGCTCGCCGGGCCGCGCCACGAGCGCCGCTACAGCGCGCCGAGCTACGAGATCGCAGACGCGGAGGGGTCGATCGAGATCGCCGTACCCGGCTTCAATCCGGTCGAGGCCTACGAGACCGTGATCGCCAACCTCGCCCCCGAGCTCGTTCGCCGTCGCAAGCCCGCGACCGTCGCGGAGGTGCTCGAGTGGGCCGGCGAGCCGCTGGCCACGGTCGAGGTTGCGGCGGTCGCACAGCTCGACGTCACGCAGGCGCGGATCGAGCTCGGCCGCGTCGCCACGCCGCTGGCTGCGGGGGCGGACTTCTACTGGGAGCTGACGAGCGCCGCCTGACGGGCGCGCGAAACCGCCCACCGTGGATTCCCGGCAGGCCGCCCGTTCACAGCGGTTCAGGCGGCGCGCCCGCTCCGGACAGCGCGAAAACTACTTAGTGCCCGTGTGGCGTCGCGCGGTTGGTGTCTGTCCGGCGGTGCTCGATTCTGTCCCGAACGCAAAAGAACTGTCAGCCGTGATCCGTCACGGCCAATCAAGCACTTTCACCAAGGAGGATCGATGCGTCGTAGGGCATTCGACATACTGGCCAGCGGCGTCGGTCTCGTCGTCGTGGTGGTCCTGATCGTGGCCGGGGCGCTCGCGCTCTGGGGTAACAGCTACGTGAACTCAAACGTTCACAACCAGTTGGCCGAGCAGCAGATCTTCTTCCCGCCGAAGGTGGCGTTTGAGCACCCCAAGGCCGGCACCGAGATCACGCAGGCGATGATCCCGTCCGTCTCGCAGTACGCGGGCGAGCAGCTGCTCACCGGTGCGCAGGCCGAGGCGTGGGCCGATCACTTCATCGCGATTCACCTCTCCGAGATGCCATACCACGGGGTGTACGCGTCGATCAGCACCGCCGCGCGCGCAAATCCGAAGAACACGGCGCTGGCCGCCCTCGAGCAGACGTCCTTCCAGGGCACGACGCTGCGCGGGCTCCTGCTGGAGGCCTACGGGTTCTCGAAGATGGGAACCGTCCTGCTGTGGGCAGCAATCGCGTCGTTCATTCTGGCCTTCGTCATGCTGCTGCTCGTCGGCCTTGGCTTCAGGCACGCGCGCCTGACTCCGCCCGACGCCGAGCTCCTCGCGCCCAAGGTCGCCTGAGTCCCCCGGAACCGGGCTGCGGTGCCGCACACAGGGCCCCGCAGCCCGCTCCGCGCGGTGAGCTCATGGTGCGAGCGGCAGCACGGCCGCCCGCACCCCGGCATCGCGTCACCTGCTCGGTAGTTCTCCCCCGCGTAACGCGGGCGTCAGCCGATGCCAGCGCTCGAGCAGTCGGCGACGATCGTTGCTCTGGACGAGCGTGGACCGGATCCGGCGAGCGATCGCGACGGCGCGTTGAGCGTGGGGTTGCGCCGGCGCCTGTTCGCCGAGTTCATCGGCTCGGCGTTCCTCGGCGCGCTCGTGGTCGGTTCGGGGATCGCCGCCCAGCGGCTCTCAGCGGGGCAGCCCGGGCTGGAGCTCTTGGAGTGCGCCGCGGTGGTCGGCGCAGGGCTCTACGCGATCATCCTGATGATCGGTCCGGTCTCTGGCGGCCACGTCAACCCGATCGTCTCGCTCGTCGACGCGAGCTTCGGCGGGCTGAGCTGGCGCGACGCCTTCGCCTACATCCCGGCCCAGATCGCCGGTGTCGTTAGCGGCGCGATCGTCGCCAACGCGATGTTCGCGCTCAGCGCCGTGAGCATCTCGACCAAGCACCGCGCCTCGGGCGCCCATCTCCTGGCGGAGGTCGTCGCGACGCTCGGGCTGCTGCTCGTGATCTTCTCGCTGGCCCGCACGCGGCGCGCGGCATCGGCTCCCGCGGCGGTCGGCGCATACATCGCCGCGGCCTGCTTCTTCACCTCCTCGAGCGTCTGCGCGAATCCGGCGCTGGCCGTGGGGCGCATGTTCTCCAACAGCTTCGCCGGCTTCGCGCCCGCGTCGGTGCCGGGCTTCCTGGCGGCAGAGGTGCTCGGCGCGCTGCTGGCGGTTGGCGTGCTGCGGATCCTCTACCCCGACGTGACGCCAGAGGACGCCGCCCAGGTGCTGATGCCCCACGGCGGCCGGCGTGCAGCCCGCCGCAGCGCCGACACGCTCCCCGCAGCCTCGGCGCAGGAACCACGCGCCGGCGCCCAAGCCGGCGAGCGGCGGGGCTCGAGCCCCGCGCGCCCGGCGCACTGGCGCCGGCGCCCGCGCCGGCGCGTCACGGGTTAGGCTCCAGCGCGATGGACCCGAGACTGCTCGAGGAGCTGTTCGACTGGCTGCGAATCCCGTCGGTGTCGACCGGCGGCGGCGACGAGGTGGCGATCGAGCGGGCGGCGACGTGGGTGAGCGATCGCGTGCGGGCGGCCGGCGGCAGCGGTGAGCTCGTGCGCATCGGCGACGGCAACCCGCTGGCTGTCGGCGAGCTGCGTGCCCGCGATCCCGGCGCGCCGACGGTGCTGATCTACGGCCACTATGACGTGCAGGGGCCGGGACCGCTCGAGCAATGGTCCTCGCCGCCGTTTGAGCCACAGGTGCGCGACGGGCGCGTCTACGCGCGCGGCGCTTCCGATGACAAGGGCAACTTCCTGCCGCTGCTGCACGTCGCCTGCGCGATGGCAGCCGCCGGCGAGCTGCCGGTCAACGTCCGCGTGCTGGTCGAGGGGGAGGAGGAGCGGGCCGGGGACTCCGTCGGCGAGTGGATCCGCGCGGACGCCCGCGGCGCCGACGCCGCGATCGTCTTCGACAGCGGCATGCCCGACCCCGCGACGCCGGCGATAACCGTCGGGCTGCGCGGCATCGTCGCGCTCGATCTCGATGTTCGCACGGCCGAGCGAAACCTCCACTCGGGCATGTTCGGCGGCAGCGTCCTGAACGCGCTGCACGTCCTCCACCGCCTGCTGGCGGAGGTCCTGCCGGGCCCGGACGGACGCGTGCGCGAGGAGCTGCGGGAGGGGATCGTGCCGCCATCGCCGGCGGAGCTCGAGTCCTGGAAGCGGCTGCCGCCGGGCGATGAGGCGCTGGCGGTCGCCGGCGGGCGGCCCGTGCACCCCGGCGCGGGCGCCGAGTACTACGAGCACAACGGCGCCGACGCGGCGCTCGACGTCAACCGGATCGAGGGCGGCGAGCGCCGCACTGTGGTGCCGGCCCATGCGCAGGCGATGGTCTCGCTGCGCCTCGCGCCGGGACAGGATCCGCAGCGCATGCACGAGGTGCTGACCGGCCTGCTGCGGGCCGCGCTGCCTCCGGGCGCCGAGCTCGAGCTGCACGCCCAGCTCGCCGCGCCAGCGCTGTTCGATCCCGGCCAGCCCGCACTGAGCCTCGCCGCGCAGGCGCTGCGGCGCGCCTGCGGCGCGGAGCCGGCCTTCGTCCGCAGCGGCGGCAGCATCCCCGTCGTCGCCGAGATGGCGGCGCGCGGATACCCGGTGATCGTCGGCGGCTTCGGCCTGCCCGGCGACGCCGTGCACGCACCCGATGAGTCCTACGCGCTCCAGAGTCTCGCCTGGGGCGAGGCCGCGGCGCGCGAGCTCTATCTCGCGCTCGCGCAGCTGCCCGCGCTAGGCTGAGCAGCATGTGTCGAAACATTCGCACCCTCTACAACTTCGAGCCCTCCGCAACCAGCGATGAGGTCCGCGCCGCCGCGCTTCAGTACGTGCGCAAGGTCAGCGGCTTCGCGAAGCCCTCGCAGGCCAACGCCGCGGCCTTCGAACGCGCGGTCGAGGCGGTGGCGCAGGTCTCCCAGCAGCTGCTGGACGAGCTGGTGACCACGGCGCCGCCGCGCGACCGCGAGGTCGAGGCAGCGCGCGCGCGGGCGCGCGCGGCCGAGCGCTTCGCCGCCTAGCGGCTCGCGAGGCCGCTCAGGACGCGGCCGAGTCGGGCGGCGGGCTGCCGTCCGGCACGGTCACGATCGCCCCGCAGCCCGCGCAGGTCCACGCGACCGAGCGCGGGTCGAGCTTCATCACGACCGGGCAGCCCCAGGTGTGCGGGGGGCAGGCGTGCGCTGCCACGCCGCGTTCGTGGCCCATTGCGGCGAGCGTGGTCCCGTTGGTTGTCTGGAGGGGTGGCGTGCTCATGCGAAATCGCGCGTTTGGGCGCTTGCCACAAGTGTGGCAAATGAAACGTTTTTACGTCGGAAGGCCGGCAGCGTCTCCGAGCCGTGCGCTCCCGACCGCCGCGATCAGGCGAGCCGGTGGGCCAGACAGAGGTACTGGAGCTGGCTCATCGCCTCGTCGGGGTCGCTCGGCAGCCGCGCCAGCGCCGCCGCCGCAGCCTGTACGTCGGCCAGCGTGGCGTCGGCGGCCTCGACGGCGAAGCGCGCCACCCAGCGCAGCGCCGCTCGCTCGTAGCGGTCCGGATCGCGGTCTCGGATCAGCAGGCAGACGCGCAGCGCGTCGTCCAGGCGAATCGTCGGCAGCTCGCCGGCCGCGGCGCGCACGAGCTGGAGGTTGCCCCGCGCGAGCGCCCTGCGAAAGCGGCCGTATGCCGAACCCTGGCTCGTCATGCGAACGTATGTTCGCACGGCAGTCAAGCCCCGAGCGGCCGAAGGCCGCCCCTAAAAATCGTCAGGCTTCGCGCAGGGCGCGCAGTGACTGGCGCAGCGAGCGGCTCGTCGCGAGCACCGCGGAGGGCTCGTAGCCGCAGTGGGCCATGCAGTTGTCGCAGCGCTCGTCCTTGCCGCGCCCGTAGAGCTCCCAGTCGGTCTCCTCGACGAGCTCGCGGTAGGTCTTGACGTAGCCGTCGCTCATCAGGTAGCAGGGGCGCTGCCAGCCGAGCAGCGAGTAGCTCGGGATCGCCCAGGCGGTGCAGTCGAAGTCGGCCTTGCCCTCGAGGAAGTCGAGGAACAGCGGGCTGTGGTTGAGCCGCCAGCGCCGGCGGCGACCGTCGGCGAAGGCCTCGCTGAAAAGCTTGCGGGTCTGGGTCACGCCGAGGAAGTGGTCCTGGTCGGGCGCCTTCTCGTAGGCGTAGGCGGGGGAGATCATCATCGCGTCGACCTCGAGCTCGTCGTTGAGGAAGTCGAGCACGCGGCGGACGGTGTCGGGCGAGTCGTTGGTGAAGAAGGTCGTGTTGGTCGTCACGCGGAAGCCGCGGCGCTTGGCCTCGGCAATCGCCTCGACCGCCTTGTCGAACACGCCGTCGCGGCAGACCGACTCGTCGTGGCGCTCGCGCAGGCCGTCGATGTGGACCGCCCAGGCGAAGTACTGCGACGGCTTGAAGAGGTCCATCTTCTTCTCCATCAGCAGCGCGTTGGTGCAGAGGAAGACGTACTTGCGGCGCTTGATCAGCTCGGAGGCGATGACGTGGATGTCGGGGTGGATCAGTGGCTCGCCGCCGGCGATCGAGACCATCGGCGCGCCGCTCTCCTCGATCGCCGCGACCGCGTCGGCGACCGGCATGCGACGGCGCAGGAGCTCGTCGGGCTGCTGGATCTTGCCGCAGCCGGCGCAGGCGAGGTTGCACTGGTAGAGCGGCTCGAGCTCGACCAGCAGCGGGAAGCGCTTACGGCGCGCGAGCTTCTGGCGCATGATGTAGGTGCCGATCCGAAGGCTCTGGCGGGCGGGAACGGGCATCTAGTCCTCCACGACCTGCCTAGCCGAATCCGCGCCGGCGCTCGCGGCGTTCTGGGGCCGAACCTGGGGCGGCAGGTTGAAGTGCGTCTCCTCGGTCGCCACGGTCACCTCGCGCAGCGTCACGCCGCCGAGGCCGCCGATCGCGCTGACGACCTCCGCCACGAGCGACTCGGGAGCGGATGCGCCGGCGGTGACGCCCAGCGCGCTGACTCCGACCAGCAGCTCCGGCTCGATGTCCTGCGCCCGCTCGATCAGACGGGCACGGCAGCCGGCACGCTCGGCGACCTCGACCAGGCGCCGCGAGTTCGAGGAGTTCTGCGACCCGACCACGAGGATCAGCTCGCAGTCGCGCGCGATCGCGCGCACCGCGTCCTGGCGATTCTGCGTCGCGTAGCAGATGTCCTCGGAGGCCGGGACGACGAGCGAGGGGAAGCGCTCGCGCAGCGCGCCGACGATCTCGGCGGTCTCGTCGACGGCGAGGGTTGTCTGTGTCAGCACGGCCACAGGGTCGGAGTCTTGCAGGTCGATGTTGCGGGCCTCCTCGATGCTCGCGATGACGCGCGTGTGGGCGGGAGCCTCGCCGACCGTACCCTCGACCTCCTCGTGGTCGGAGTGGCCGACGAGCACGATCTTGTAGTCGCCGGCCGCGAAACGCCGCGCCTCCGCGTGAACCTTGGCGACCAGGGGGCAGGTCGCGTCGATCACGTCGAGCCGGCGCTCGAGCGCGTCGTGGCGGACCGCGGGGGAGACGCCGTGGGCGGAGAAGATCACCGTCGCTCCGGGCGGGACCTCGTCGACGTCGTTGACGAACACCGCGCCGCGCGCCTCGAGCTCGCCGACGACGTGGGCGTTGTGGACGATCTGCTTGCGCACATAGACCGGCGCGCCGCGCTGCTCCAGCGCTCGCTCGACGATCTCGATCGCCCGCGTCACCCCGGCGCATGAGGCGCGCGGCGCGGCCAGCGCGAGCTCGCGGTGCCCGAGCGCCTGGGCCCAGCCCTCGAGCAGCGAGCTGGCCTCGCGCAGCGCGCGGAAGGCGCGCCGCGCGGCGACCGCGGCGCGGGCCGGGCGGTGGAACTCATAGTGCGGGGTGTCCAGCACGACGCGCAGCGTCGTCAGCGGCTGTGCCCCGGCGTGGTCGGCGAGCCATGCCGACTCCATGTCGACCGCCAGGGCGCCGGCGAGCGCGAGCTCGCGGCGGCGCTCGCCGAAGACCAGTCCGCTGCTCGAGACGATCGGCCCGATGTGCACGCGCAACCCACCTCGCCGCAGAACGCCGGCGAGGATCGTGGGATCCGGGCACGGCAGCGTCTTGGCGTCGGTGCGCAGCTCGCTGGCGAGCACCACGTCGCCGGGCTGAAGGCGCGCGTCCAGGGCACCGCAGACGCCGGCGATCAGCGCCGAGCCGCCGGCCGGCTGGTGGGTCAGCCGCGCTGCCGCGCGGGCGCGGCGCGGGCCCATGCCGATTCGCTCGACCCGGCTCCAGGGCGCGCCGGCGCGGATCGCGCGTGCCTCGAGCGCCATCGGCGCGAGCACGAGCAGGCCCGCGCCCTCGCGCGCGTCGCCGCAGCCGTTCGCGTGTGAATGTCGCTTCATGCGCAGCGGGCGAGCGCCATGATCGGGAACACGAGCCGGTAGAGGTGGTAGTTGATGTAGAAGTGCCCGGGGAAGCCGGTGCCGGTGTACTCCGGCTCGTCCCAGCCGCCGTCGGCGCGCTGGGTGGCGACGAGGAAGCGGATGCCGCGGCGCACGGCGAGCGAGCGCTCGCCGGCTGCGTGCAGGGCGAGCAGCGCCCACGCGGTCTGCGAGGCGGTGCTCCTTCCGCGTCCGATCGCCGCCGGATCGACGTAGGAGCGCGGGTCCTCGCCCCAGCCGCCGTCGGGGTTCTGGTGGTTCTCGAGCCAGCGGACGGCGCGGCGGATGCGCTGATCGTCGACCGGCACCCCGGCGGCGACGAGCGCCGGTACCGCGGCGCCGGTGCCGTAGACGTGGTTGACGCCCCAGCGTCCGAACCACGAGCCCTCCGGCTCCTGCTCGGCGCTCAGCCAGATCAGGCCGCGGCGCGCCGCCTGCGTCGAGGAGCGCCCCAGCGCGGCGAGCATCTCCAGCGCGTGCGCGGTGACGTCGGCGCTCGGGGGATCGATCACCTCGCCGAAGTCCGAGAACGGCAGTTCGCGCAGCATCCGCTTGGTGTTGGCGGCGTCGAAGGCTCCCCATCCGCCGCCCGAGTCCTGCATCCCCTCGACCCAATCGAGCGCCCGCGCGATCGCCTGCTCGACGCGCTCGCCGTCGGGATGCTCGACGCGCAGCAGCGCGAGCACCACCTCGGCCGTGTCATCGACGTCGGGGTAGTAGTCGTTGTCGAACTCGAACGACCAGCCGCCGGCGCTCAACGACGGGCGGCGCACCGCCCAGTCGCCCTCCAGCAGCACCTGCTCGCCGATCAGCCAGTCGGCGGCGCGTACGAGCGCCGGGTCGTCGGCGGGCGTTTTCGCGTCGGCGAGCGCGACGATCGCCAGCGCCGTATCCCAGACCGGCGACTGGCAGGCCTCCAGGCGGCGGCTGTGCTCCTCCTCGACGGTGAAGCGCTCGAGCCCGTCGAGCCCGGCCCGCATCAGCGGGTGATCGATCGGGTAGCCGCGCAGGTGCAGCGCGATCAGCGAGTAGACCCACGGCGGCTGGATGCCGCCCCATGAGCCGTCGGCCTCCTGGCGGCGCACGATCCAGCGCTCGGCGGCGGCGAGCCCGGCCTCGCGCAGCGGCCGCACCGCACGGCGACCGTAGAGCGCCAGCGCCCGGTCGGCGAGCGCGAGCGCGCGCGAGGTCGCGCTGTGCCCGCGCGAGCGGGTCCAGGGCCGCGGCCCGCGCAGCTCGTCGATCCGGAACGGCAGGGCGCGGGTCGGACGCACGGCCAGCACGATCGAGAGCGCGACGACGGTCTGGCGCGCCCAGCAGGCGAAGTCGTAGATGCTGACAGGAGCGCCGGCGGGCAAAAGCATCAGCTCGGGCGGCAGTTCCGGGACCTGGTGCCACGGCCAGGCGCCAAACAGCGCCAGCCAGATGTGGGTGAACACGCGCGCCTGCTCGATGCCGCCGGCACCGCGCGCGAAGGCGGCCGCAGAACGCATGTGCGCGGCGTCGGGATCGTCGCCCGCGAGCCGAAGCGCCACGTAGGCCTCTACCGTCGTCGAGAGGTCTCCGGGCCCGCCGTAGAAGTTGGCCCACGAGCCGTCGGAGCGCTGCTGCGAGCGGATCCAGACCGCCGAGCGCTCGGTGTCGGCGGCGTCGCGGATCCCGAGGAACTCGCGCAACAGGATGTCCTCGGCGTCCATCGTGACGTTGGTTTCGAGCTCTCCCTTCCACCATCCGCCGGGATCCTGGAGCGAGAGCAGGTGCTCGCGAGCGCGCTCGAGTGCCGCCTGCGCGTCGGCTCCGGCCGCGCCTGCGCCGTCGCGCAGCGTGACGCCGCCGCCGACCGTCGCGGCCTCCCTGTCCCCAGTCATCAGGCACATATAGCGTTTTGTACGTAAGAACGCAATGGCCGCGTGGGCGCTCGCGGGCTTTCGGAGCAGGCAAAAGCGTCCAAAAGCGCCCTCAGCCGAGCCTTCGAGAACTTGACACCTAAGAGCTTAGATTTTATAATGACATCAGGTCAGAAAACCCCACTCGGAGGTATCGATATGGCACTTGTCAGATGGGAGCCACTTCGGGAGCTGAACACGCTCCAGCACGAGATGAACCGCCTGTTCGGGGGCTTCTTCGAACAGCCCGCGGGCCAGCCGGGCGGCCTCGCGCCGGCGCGCCAGTGGGTTCCCGCGATGGACCTGGTGGAAACCGACGGCGCCTACATCCTGCGCGCCGACCTGCCGGGCCTGACACGCGACGACGTGAAGATCGAGCTCGAGCAGAACGTGCTCACGATCTCGGGCGAGCGCGCCGCCAAACACGAGCAGCGGACCGACGGCTACTACCGGATCGAGCGCGCCTCTGGCTCCTTTGCCCGCTCGCTGACGCTTCCTTCCGGGATCGACGCCGACCGCATCGAGGCCACGTTTGCCGACGGCGTGCTCGAGGTGCGCATTCCCACGCCCCAGCAGCCCAGGCCGCGTCGTGTGGAGATCACGACCCCTGACGGCACCCCGGCGCCGACTGTCGAAGGCACCGAGGCCGCGGTGGAGCAGGCCGCTCCGGCGGTCGACGCATCACCGGACCTGGTCGGCGCAACCGTCTGACGCGCTCCCGCTGCCGATGATCTCGCGCCCCGCCGCCCCGCGGGGCGCGAGTCGTTGCGCGTCGAGCTGCTCGCCCGTCGTGTGCCGCCGCGCGTCCGGCGCCGTGAAGGGCGGAGCGCTCGCGCCTCGCCCGCGCGTGTGCTACCGTCGCGCGCCATGCGCTGGCTGCCCGTCCTGATCGCGGGGGCTGCTCTGACGGCACCGGCGGCTGCCACGGCCGCCTCGCCGGCCGCCGCCTCCCTCAGCCCGCCCGCCGCGGCCGCCGCCTCACCCGGGCTGACGCTCGCCGCCCGCCACGTGAACGGCTCGGTCGGCGCGATCGTCAGCGACTGGAACTGGACGGTCCACGGCGCGATCTCGCCCTACGTCGGCGGTCAGCGGATCACGCTCCACGTGTTCCGCAACGGCAGGAGGATCATCACCCGCACGCTGGCGATTCACCGCGACGGCGACCGCGGCACCTTCTCGAGCTCGCTGCGGATCGGCGGCGTCGGTCGCATCAGCGTTCGCGCGATCCACCGCGCGACGCCAGCGCAGGGCCTGCTCGTCTCGCGGGCGTACTCGATCTGGCTGGTCGCGCCGACGGCGTCGCCGGGGGAGAGCAGCTACGCGGTGCGCATCCTCCAGCACGACCTGAGCGCGCTGCACTACGTCGTCGGCGCCCCCGGCGTCTACGACGCCCAGACCCAGCAGGCCGTGATCGCCTTCCGCAAGCTCGCGAACCTGGTCCGCAACGACGTCGTCAACGCGACGGTGTTCGATGCGATCGCGGCCGGTGCCGGCGTCTTCACGGTCCGCTTCCCGTCGCACGGCCGCCACGTCGAGGCCGACCTGACCCACCAGGTGCTCGCGCTGATCGGCGCGGACGGCGACGTGCAGCGGATCTACCAGATCAGCTCCGGCAAGCCCTCGACGCCGACCCAGCTCGGCTCCTACTCGGTTTACTGGAAGGAGTGGGGCACCAACAACGACGGCATGGTCGACTCCAACTTCTTCAACGGCGGCGACGCGATCCACGGCTACGCGGAGGTCCCCACATACGCCGCGAGCCACGGCTGCCTGCGCGTCTGGATCCCCGACGCGGCCGCGATCTACGCCTGGGTCAGGGTCGGCACGCCGGTCGACGTCTACTACCGCGGGATGCCGCTCTAGCGAAGTCGTCTCGGGGGGACCGCTTCTTTTCAGGGGCTCCTTTCGTCGCCGCCGGTGCGCGGCGTCGGCGCTGTCGCGCCCGCGCCCCAGCCGGCGCGGCGCCTGCTCGACCCCGCCGCAGGCGCCAGGCGCTACGCTGCGGGTCCGGCGGATCGCCTACTCGACCTGGGCGCTTCGAGCGTCAAGCCGGGTACCGCACCGACCTCGGTCGGTGGCCAGCCCCGGTGGTCGGGAGTGTCACGCCAACCCAGGCAAGACACAAAGTCCTGGGACGTAGTAGTTGAGCGGTGATCCATGACCGGGCGGATCCGGGCGAGCCCTCGGGCTCGCCCGGCCGCATTTTCAAGGCCGCGAGGCGAGCGGGACGGGCGCCTGTGAGCTCTGCTGCTCCGCCGGGGCCGCGGAGGGCAGCGAGCGCACGACGCCGATCGCCAGCGCGCATGCCCCCGCGAGCAGCGCCGCGAGCACGAGGAAGCGCCGCTGCTCCTGGAAGTTCGCGAGCAGGTTGGCGCCGTGGGCCGAGTCGTTGATCGCGACGAGCACGGCGACCCCGAGCACCGCGCCGAGCTGGCGACACATGTTGAGCACGGCCGAGCCCGTCGCGAACCGCGCCGGCGGCAGCGACGCGACCGCGGCGCTCGAGAGCGAGGCCAGCGTCAGCCCGACGCCGGCGCCGCCCAGCAGCAACCCGGGCAGCAGCTCGGTCGCATAGTGGGGCGTCGCGCCGACGCGCCACAGCCACCACAGGCCGCCGAGCGCGAACAGCAGGCAGCCGGTGGCGGCGACGCGGCGCTGCCCGAGGCGCGCCGCGAGCCGCCCCGTCGGCACCGCGAACGCCGCCGCCGTGAGCGGCCCGGGCGCCAGCGAGAAGCCCGCCGTCAGGGCGGACTCGTGCCACAGGCCGGTGAGGAAGAGCACGTTGCTCAGCAGCATCGCCGCGAACGCGGCGCCGAACAGCAGCATCGCGGCGTTGGCGAGCGCAAAGGAGCGGACCGCGAGCAGCGAGAGGTCGACGACGGGGGCGGGTTCTCGCGCGCAGCGCCGCAGGAAGACGGCGCCGGCGAGCACCGCACCGGCCATGCTGCCCAGGGTGCGCGCGTCCGTCCAACCCCAGTCGGGCGCCTGCACGAGGCCAAGCGCGAGCGCGCCGATCGCGAGCGTGAGCACGGCGGCGCCCCACAGGTCGGGGATTCGCACGTCGGCGTCGCGGCTCTCGCGCAGGATCCGGATCGCGAGCACGGCGGTCGCGAGCGCGACCGGCAGGTTGACGAGGAACACCAGGCGCCAGTTCGCCGCGACCAGCAGGCCGCCGAGCGGCGGGCCCGCGGCGGCGGCGACCCCGCCGACCGCGGCCCAGATGCCGATCGCCGTCGGTCGCCGGCGCGGCTCGAACTCGGGCAGCAGCAGCGCGAGCGAGGTCGGGATCAGGAACGCGGCCCCGATCGCCTGCACGACTCGCGCGGCGATCAGCGCCGCCGCGGAGGGTGCCGCGCCGCACAGCAGCGATCCCAGCGCGAACACGGCAAGCCCGGCGAGGAACGCGCGTCGGCGTCCGAAGCGGTCGGCGAGCGCGCCGGCGGGCACCAGCAGGGCGGCGAAGACGATCGCGTAGGCGTTCAGCACCCACGACAGGCTGCTCACGCCCGATCCGTGAAAGCCATCGCGGATCGCCGGCAGGGCGATGTTGACGATGAACAGGTCGAGGCTCGACATGAAAACGGCGGCCGAGACCACCGCGAGGACCTTCCACTGGCGCCCGATCGCTTCGCGCCTGCCCCGAATCCGCGCCATCGCCGCTCCTTCCGTGCCGCCCCGGCCCGTGGCGCGGGGGTTGATTGCAATTTGCTAGGAGGTGTGCAGGCTAGCAGACGGTGGTTGCATTTTGCAATGCGGTCGGCTAGGCTGTTGCTGTGCCCTACCGTCCGTTCGAGACTCAGAACTGCTCGATCGCCAGTGCGCTGGCCGTGGTCGGAGAGCGCTGGACGCTCCTGGTGATGCGCGAGGTGCTGCTCGGCAGTCGCCGCTTTCAGGAGATCCGGCGCAACACCGGCGTCGCGCCGAACATCCTCAGCGACCGCCTGGGCACGCTCGTCGACCAGGGGCTGCTGCGGCGCCGCCTCTACAGCGAGCACCCTGAGTCCTACGAGTACCACCCGACCGCGAAGGGCGCCGACCTCGGCCCGGTGCTGATCGCACTGATGCAGTGGGGCGACAAACATGCCCCGACCGAGCAGGGCCCGCCGCGCGTGATCGTCCATTCCGCCTGCCATCACGACGCCGACCCGCGCCTGCACTGCTCGCACTGCGGCGAGCCGCTGCGAACCGGAGAGATCGAGGTCCGCCGGGGCCCCGGCTTCATCGCCCGCGAGCAGTCGCGGGCCGCCTGAGCGCGTCGCGCCCGCGCTTCGCCCGCCGGGCGGTCCACTAGATTGGGTCCCGGCGCCGCATGACTCGCAAGGCAAACAAGTTGCTCGTCGGCGCGCTCGTCACCGGCGCGTTGGTGAGCGGCTGCGGCGGCTCGGGGCCGGCGCCGGCCACGACCGCCGCCAGCACGACCACCGCCGCGACGCCCGCGGCCGGCGCCGGCGCCACGACGACGTCGAGCTCCACGACCACGAGCAGGACCGCCGCGCCGAGCTCGAGTTCCAGCTCGACCTCCTCCACGACGAGCACGACGAGCTCCGCGGCTGCGCCCGCGACGCCGGGGACCTCACCGCAGAGCCTCGCCGCGGCCGCCGCCGTCTGCCGCCAGGAGGTGGCCAGCCTGAGCGTGACGGCGCTGACGCCGGGTGAGCACGCCCAACTGGCGCACCTGTGCAACGTCGCCGGCTCGCTCGGTCGCTCGCGCCTGCTCGCCGCCGAGCGCCGCATCTGCCTGACGGTCATCCGCGAGACGGCGCCTGGCCTCAGCGGCGCGGCGCTGGCCGCGGCTGAGCAGTCATGCCAGCGGTTCTAGGACGCGGGTGTGATCCGCAGCAGTACGGTCGAATCGGTGGGGACCTGGGCGCTGAAGCTGCCGCTCGAGGTCGACTTCGCGCTCGTCCAGAGGTTCGTCACGTTGTAGCTCTTCGCCGCGGGCAGGCCGAGCGCCGCGGCGCTCGTCGAGATCGTGAGCGCGGGTGAACCGCGATTCAGCAGCGCAACCGCGTAAGCGTGCTCGACCAGCGGCTTCTCCCAGACCTCGCCGTTGCCCGAGGACGAGTTCAGCCAGCCCTGGACGCCCGCGGGATCCTGGTCGACCGCGATCACCTGCTTGTTGGAGACGGTCGCGAGGCTCGCCGCGCTCATCGAGCGCATGTCGTCGCTGATCATCAGCGGCGCGGCGAGCATCGCCCACATGCTGAACTGGGTCTGGAACTGCGCCGCCGTCATGCCCTGGTCGGGACCGAGGTAGTCGGGGTCGTTCCAGTGGCCTGGCCCGGCCGCCATCGGCGAGGTCGCGTCGGCGTCCATGTTGCGCAGCACGCTGGTGAACGGCACGTTGCCGGGCGCGCCGACGTCGGTGTCGGTGCGCCAGCTGGTCGCGATCGCCGGACCGAACGCGGAGGACTCGAACGCCGACTGCTGGAAGTTCGGCACGCCGCTGGCCTTCTGCCCGGGTTGGAGGAAGTTGCAGATGTTGAAGATCATCGCGCGGTGGCTCGTGTTGTCGAGAATCGCCTGATGGATCTGCGCGTACTGGGTCGCCGGGTCGAGTTGCGCAGCCGAGCCCCCGCACCAGTCCACCTTGACCGCATCGACCCCCCACGAGGCGAGCGTGTTGATGTCCTGCTGGTAGTGCCCAAAGGCGCCGGCCGGCTCGCCGCAGCCGGTTGTCCCGGCGTCGGTGTAGACGCCGAGCTTGAAGCCGTTGGCGTGCAGCGTCGCGGCGAGCCAGGCGATCCCGTGCGGCCACTGCGTGGCGCTGACGAGAATGTTGCCCTGCGCGTCGCGCTGGCCCTGCCACCAGCCTGAGTCCAGCCAGATCAGCCGGTAGCCATCGGCCTCCAGCCCGGTCGTTTTCAGCAGGCTGGCCTGCTCCAGGATCGTCGCCTCGTTGAAGCCGCCGGTGATCGCGAAGTAGGTGTCCCAGCCCATGTAGGGCGTGGGTGCGACGACCGTCGCCGGCGCGGCGCTCGACTGCGCGCCGGCGGACGCAGCGGCCATCAGCGCCGACGCGGCGAGCGCGAGCGCGAGCGCGCTAGCGAGTGCGATGCGCCGCAAGGCGCGCGCCCTTCTGCGTGAAGGTCAGCTTGTCCGTCTGCAGCGTCGCCGTCAGCGTGCCGATCACCGTGCCGCTGACGGTCAGCGTGACGTTCAGGCTGTGGTACTTCTTGAGCAGGCGCTTGCCGGTCGAGTTGAGCGACACCGTGAGCGTCCGCTGCGCGCCCGCGCCGATCGTCGTCGACAGCGAGCCGACCGGGGTCTTCTGCGTCTTGTGGTGCGCCGTCGTCGTGGCGGTCAGCTGGAGTTTGATCTTGCAGCTTGACGCGGCCTGTGGCGAGCAGGTCACGGGTGCGCTGACCGATGTGGCCCTGTGCTGGTCGGTGCCGACGAAGCTCTCGACGACGGTGCCGCCGCTCTGCGCCGGCACACCGTCGAAGCCGCTGGTCACCGAGACGCTGCCGCCGTCGCCGGAGATCGTCACCTGGCAGCTGAGGTGGTGTGACTGGTCGGCGGGGGCGATCACGTAGGTCGAGGAGGTCGCGCCGGCGATCGGCGTGGTGTTGCTCAGCCACTGGTAGCTCGTCGTCTCGGACGCCGTGGTCGTCACGCCGGGGCTGCAGGTCAGCGTCCTGCCGACCGCCGGCGTGCCGCTGATCGACGGGCTCGGCTTCAGTGGCGCCGGCGTCGTGAAGGTCGCGTCGGCGCCGTCGGAGGTCGCCACGCCGCTCGACGCGGCGATCCTGAAGTGGTAGGTCGTCGAGGCGTTCAGCCCCCCGATCTGGGCCGTCACGGCCTGGGCGCCGCCCGTGGCGCTCGGCACCACCGAGCAGGGCACGCTCGAGCCGTAGGAGGTCGTCGGGCCGTAGTCGAAGTGGCAGTCCGACAGCGTCGCGTTGTTGGGGTTGACGGTCGCGTTGAGCGTGGCGGCGATCTGCGAGGAGGCCGAGCCGGCGCCGGTCGTGACGGTCGGCCCCGGCAGCGTGCCCACGAGCGTGTAGCCGTCGCTGTCGGCGGCGACGCAGAACCCCGCGTCGACGCAGTCGACCGCGGTCAGCGTCACGTCATCGGGGTCGATCGGCGTGGCGGCCCAGCCGGGCTCGCCGGAGCTCGGCGCGTCGCTGGCGAGCGCGTTGCGAGCGTGGTCGAGCAGCACGCAGACGTCCGCATCGGTGCACGAGACAGCCGACAGCGCGTTCGGGTCGGCCGGTGTGCTCGACCACGTGACCGGCGCGGTCGCGACGGCGGCGGTGGCGTACACGCTGCCGTTCGCGCCGACCGCGACGCAGGCGCCCGAGCTGTTGCAGGACACCGACTCCAGCTGGGTGGCGCTCGCGAGCGTCGTGCTCTGCCAGGAGGAGAGCGTCGTCGGGGCGGTCGAGACCAGGACCGTGCCGACGCTCGTGACCGCGACGCAGAGGCTCGTGGAGGAACAGGAGACCGCGTTGATCGGGGTCGTCAGGCCGTCGACGTGGGTCTCCTCAGTCCACGGCGCCGTTCCCGGCGCCGTCGAGGTCCACACGTCGCCGGTGGCGTCCACGGCCACGCAGAGCGTCGTGGAGGGGCAGGAGATCGCGTTCAGCGCGGTCATCCCGTCGATCGCCGTCTTCGTCCAGGCGGTCGTCGTCGTCGCCGGGGTCGCGGTGAGATAGACGTTGCCGTGCCTGTCGGTCGCCAGGCACAGCGTCGTGGACGCGCACGAGACGCCGCTGAGGTTGACCGCTCCGGCGGCGATCTCGTCCGGCGCGCTCCAGCCGCCGCCGGTGGCCGGCGTGGTCGTCGAGAAGTCCCGGCCGGCGTCGTCCACGGCGACGCACAGCGAGGTCGAGACGCAGCTCAGCGCCGTTATGCCGAGCGCTCCCGGTGCCGAGTCAGGCTGGGTGGGCGTCGACCACGTCAACGTCGCCTGGGCCTGCGCCGCGCTCGCGACGATCGCGAATGCGCAGGCGACAGCGGCCAGGACAAGGGCCGCTCGTCGTGCGTCGCTGTGGCTGACCATGGTCGTCTTCTCCGGCGTCGTTATGCCCGTCTGGGGCGCCGTCTATACCCAACCCCTGGCGGATCGGATCGGAGCGGCGAAGGGAGAACGGCCGCTACCAGTCGAGGTTAGAGCACCCGCTGCCCCGGCGGGGCAGCAGCGGCGGCCTGCAAGGCGGCGACCAGCGGCGGCGGGCGCGGGTCGATCGCGGCCGCCGGTAGTGTGACGGCTGCGGATGGCTGAGCTGATCGTCAACAACCTGATGCGAAGGATCGGCCGCACCCTGCTCACGGCGCTCGGAGTCGGGCTCGGCGTCGCGACGATCGTCGCGCTGCTGTCGGTCAGCGATGGGCTGACCCAGACCGCGGCGGGCTTCATCCATCTCGGCGACTCCGATCTCGGCGTCTTCCAGGCCGGCGTCTCGGACCCCACGACCTCGGTGCTGCCGATCTCGCTGGTGGCGCGACTCGATCGCAACCCCGACGTCCAGAGCGCGACGCCGCTCGTGCTGCTCGTCGGCAAGGTGCCGGCCAGCCCGTCGGCGTTCGTCTTCGGCGCCGATCTGCATGGCTTCTTCGTCCGCCGCCTCGTGTTCGACGCGGGCGGCGCACCGGCCGCCGGCACGATCGCCGTCGGCAGCGGCCTCGCGGCGAGCCTGCACCTGAAGCCCGGCGCAAAGTTGACCGTCGAAGGCCATCGGCTGACGGTCTCCGGCGTCTACCACTCCGGCATCACCTACGAGGACGAGGGCGCCGTGCTGCCGCTCGCTACGGCGCAGGCGATCAGCGGGCTGGCCGGCGAGGCCACCACGATCCCCGTCGAGCTCGCCCCGGGCGCCGGCACGGCGGCCGCGACGCGCTCGATCGAGCGCGATTTCCAGGGCACCCAGGTGATCGCCGACCCCGGCGAGGCGGCGCGCGCCGGGGCCAACGGGGCGCTGATCCACAACGCGACGCTGGTGATCATCATCATCGCGCTGGTGCTGGGCGCGATCAGCGTCACCAACACGATGGCGATGTCGGTGCTGGAGCGCCAGGGCGAGCTCGCCTTGCTGAGCACGGTCGGCTGGGGGGCGCCGCGGATCGCCGCGCTGGTGATCGGCGAGGGCGTCGGCGTCAGTCTGCTGGGAGCCGCGATCGGCCTCGTCTTCGGCGTGCTCGGCAGCCTGCTGCTGATCGATCTGATCGGCGCCGGCGCCTACGTGTCGCCCCAGATCACCGCATGGGGGCTCGGGCGGGGCCTGATCGTCGGTGTCTCGATCGGCGTGCTCGGCGGGATCTACCCGGCCTGGCGCGTCACGCGGATGGCGCCGCTGAAGGGTCTGTCTCGGGCGATCTGAGCACGCCGTCGGTGACCGTCACCATGCGGTCCGCGCGTGCGCCGACCTGCGGGTCGTAGCTGACCACGATCACCGTCATGCCGCGGCGCTCGCGGATCTCGGCCAGCAGGTCGAGCACCCGCTGCGAGGTGACCGAGTCGACCGCTCCGGTCGGTTCGTCGGCCA
Source organism: uncultured Solirubrobacterales bacterium (assembly GCA_963709225.1). Classification (GTDB taxonomy): domain Bacteria; phylum Actinomycetota; class Thermoleophilia; order Solirubrobacterales; family Solirubrobacteraceae; genus Palsa-513. The sequence continues at coordinate 371,516 of CAVPVM010000002.1, read as the reverse complement.
GCAGCAGGCGCGGCTCGTTGGCGAGCGCACGCGCGATCGCGACGCGCTGGCGCTCGCCGCCCGACAGCTCCGCCGGCTCGTGGTCGGCGCGGTCCGCCAGACCGACCTCCGCCAACAGGCCCAGCGCCCGTTCGCGGCGCTCGCGCCGGTGCACCCCCGCCCCGATCAGCGCGACCTCGACGTTGGCCTGCGCGGTCAGGTTGACCAGCAGGTGGTGCTGCTGGAAGACGAAGCCGACCAGCTCGCGGCGGTGGCGGGGGGCGCGCGGTTCGCGCCACAGCTCGCGGCCGTCGATCAGGATGCGCCCCCAGGACGGCTCCTCGAGGCCGCCGATCAGGTTCAGCAGCGTGCTCTTGCCGGACCCCGAGCGCCCGGTGACCGCCAGAAACTCGCCGGGCGCGACGTGCAGGTTCGCGTCGCGCAGCGCGTCGACTGAACCGTAGCGGCGGCCGGCGTGCTCGACGCGGACGTCGGCCCCGGCCGACCGTGGTGCGAGCGCCGGGACCTCGGCCCCGGCCGCCGCGCTCACGTGTGCGAGGTGATCGACCAGTTGAGGTTCACCGTATGGCCCGCCGCCTTGATCACCACGCGCAGCGTCAGCGGCTCGCCGGCCGAGTCGGCCGGGAACAGGAGCTTGTCGCTGAAGTGGCCGGTGAAGCTGAAGTGCTTGTTGTTGCTCACATACTGCGTGCTGACGACGCTGCCGCCGAACAGGAACTCATAGAACGCGGTCGCGTGCGCGGGCTTTCCGCTCAGCGTCGCGGTGACCGTGATCGGCCACTTGACGTTGACCTTCGGCGTGTGGGTGCTGGGAAGGAGCGTCGCGCTCAGCGGACCCGAGGAGCCCTTGACGAGCGGGGACGAGGCGTTGGCGCCGGCCGCGCCGAGCACGCATACCCCCATGGCGCCGGCAAGCAGGGAGGTGAGGAGGATGGGTCGCAGCGTGCGTGCCATAGCGCACGAGCAATCATACCCATCGCTAAACGTCAGCTAAACGTGCCGGTGCCGCACTCGGCGCGCACGCGCGGGGCCCGCTTCAGAGCGCCTCCGCCGCTTCCTCGGCAGCCGCCAGCCGCCGCTCGACGATGTCCAGGCCGCGCTCCCAGAAGCCCGGGTCGCTCAGGTCGACGCCGACGATCCGGCCCAGATCCTCGGGGCTGCGCGAGCCGCCGCTGCGCAGCAGTTCGAGGTAGCGGGGCTCGAAGGCCGACCCCTCGGCCAGGTAGCGGTCATAGACCGACAGCGCCAGCAGCTGGCCGTAGGCGTACGCGTAGACGTAGCCCGGGGTGTTGATGAAGTGCGGGATGTAGGACCACCAGGCGCGGTAGTCGTCGGTCACCTCGACCGAATCGCCGAAGAACTCCTCCTGCGTCTGCGCCCAGAGCTCGCCGAAGCGATCGACCGAAAGCTCGCCTACCTCGCGGCGTTCTGAGTGCACGAGCCGCTCGAAGCGGTTCATCGTGATCTGGCGGAAGACCGTCGCGATCGCGCCCTCGATGTCCTCGGCCAGCAGCGCGAGCCGCGCGGCCGGATTCGGCGAAGCCTCGAGCAGCCGGCCGAAGGTCAGCGCCTCGCCGAACACCGACGCCGTCTCGGCGAGCGTCAGCGGCGTCGACTGGTGGAAGATGCCCTGCTGCGCGCCGAGCGCCGCGTGCACGCCGTGACCCAGCTCGTGCGCGAGGACCAGCACGTCGCGGCGGCGCCCGGTGAAGTTGAGCAGCACGTAGGGGTGCACCGACGGCACCGTGTAGGCGCAGAAGCCGCCGCCCTGCTTGCCGTGCGCGGGCGGGGCGTCGATCCAGCGCTCGGCGAAGAAGCGCTCCGCGAGCGCGCCGAGTGTCGGTGAGAACGAGCCGTAGGCGTCGAGCACGAGGTCGCGGGCGGCCGGCCACTCGACGGCCAGCTCGTCGGTGGCGAGCGGAGCGCTGCGGTCGTAGTCGGCCAGGCGGTCGATGCCGAGCAGCCTCGCCTTCAGCCGGTACCAGCGGCGCGCCAGCTCATAGCGCCCCGTGACCGCCGCGACGAGCGCCTCGACCGACTCGTCGCTCGCCTCGTTCGCCAGGTTCCGCTCGGCGAGCCAGTGGTCGTAGTGGCGCAGGCGATCGTCGGTCGCCTTGTCGACGAGCAGCGTGTTGAAGATGAATGCGCGGGTCCGCAGGCCGGGCCGCAGCGCACGCGTGACCGCGGCGGCGGCCTCGCGACGCACCTCGCGCGAGGGGGAGGCGAGCCGCGAGAGCGCCACGTCGAGCGTCGCCTTGGCGTCCAGCTCGACCTCGATCGAGGAGGTCAGCTCGCCGAACAGCCGCGTCCAGGCGCTCGAGCCGCTGATCGTCTTCTCGGTCAGGATCAGCTCCTCGGGCTCGCTCAGCAGGTGCGGGCGGTAGCGCCGCGCCGTGCGCAGGTGGTGGCGGCAGAAGTCCAGTCCTTCGTGGGCCAGCAGCTCGTCGACGCGCTCGTCGTCCAGCGCCGCCCATTCCAGGTCGAAGAACAGCAGCGTCGTCGCCAGCGCCGTCGATCGCTCCTGGACGTATGCCACCAGGGCGCCCCGCGCCGCGTCGGTCGTGTCGGTGGCGAAGTCCAGCGACGCGTAGGAGCTCGCGCGGCCGACGAGGTCGTAGATCGCCGCCAGCTGCGTCATCGCCGTGACCAGGGTGCCGCCGTCGATCGTCGCGAGCGCCCCGCGGTAGCGCTGCGCGAAAGCGTCCGCTCGCTCCAGCGCGTCGTCGAGCAGCGCCGAGACCGGATCCTCGCCGGCGCCGGCGACCAGGTCGGTGAGGTTCCAGCGGACCTGCTCGACTGACTGCGTCGCATCCATCTCGAGGAACCCTATCCGTCCGGCGTCGCTGCTCTGATCTCGGCGTGTTGTCCTCAACCGGAGGTGGATGCGATGACGGCTGCCCAGACCGCGACTACCACTGAACAGGCTCGGGCGCAGGCCTTCGTGGAGCTCGGCTTCGACGCGACGCAGGCGCTGATGCTCGCGGCCACGCGGGTCGAGGGTCAGTGCGTCGACCCGGAGCTCGTGCGCCGGCTGCTCGACTGCGGCTGCTCGCACGACCTGGCCGTGCGGATCGTCGTCTAGCGCGACGCGTCAGTCGCGGCGCGCCTCCCAGGAGAAGCCGCGCACGGCGAGGACGACGCCGACGACGGTCCAGACCGCGAGCACCCACAGGTCCGTGAGGTGGCCCGAGAGCGAGCCGTGGTGGGCGACGAGGCCGCCTGAGATGCCGATGATCAGATGATCGAGCGGCAGCGCCTGCGCGATGTCGCGCAGGAAGCTCGGCACGTGCTTGACGTCGAAGAAGACGCCGGAGATCAGGATCACCGGGACGAACACGGCGTTGACGACCGCGGGGGCCGACTCGAAGTTGGGGATCGCGTGTGACAGCGCGACGCCGAGCGAGGCGAAGCAGACGACGCCGAGCGCGACGAAGACGACCAGCTCACCCGGGTCCGGCGGCCAGCCGAGGCCGAAGAACAGCCGTCCGGCGAGTACGACGATCACGATCTGGATCGCGGTGTTCGTGACGGCGTTCAGCGCGAGGCCGCCGAGGTAGGTGCCGCTCGGCAGCGGCGTTCCGCGCATCCGCTTGAGCACGCCCTGCTCGCGCAGGAAGGTCAGGTTGTAGGCGAGCGCGGTGAAGGTCGTGGACATCACGCTCATGCCGGCGATCCCGGGCACGATGATCCTCAGCTCATGGCGGTTGCCGCTGACGATCGCCCCGAACAGCGCGAGGAAGATCAGCGGCAGCAGGAAGTTGAAGAAGGCCGCGCTCGGGTTGCGCCAGAACAGGTGGCGCTCGAAGCGGTACTGCCGCCACAGCAGGGCGAGCGAGTCAGGCATCGGCGGTCAACTCGAGATAGATCTCCTCGAGGCTCGGGCGCGTCACAGACAGCCCCTCGAGCGTCTCGCCGGCCGCCAGCGCCGCGCCGGTCAGCTCGTTCAGCAGGCGGGTCGGGTCGTCGGTCTGCGCGATCACCGGTTCCCCGTCGCGAAGGTAGGCGACGCGGTAGCGCGAGCCGCCGCCGACGCCGAGCTGGGCCGGTGAGCCCTCGGCGAGGATCTGCCCGCCCTTGATGATCGCGACGCGGTCCGCCAGCTCCTGCGCCTCGTCGAGGTAGTGCGTGGTCAGCAGCACGGTCTTGCCGAGGTCCTTCAGCGAGCGGATCGTCTGCCAGGCGGTCCGGCGCGCGGCCGGGTCAAAACCGGTCGTCGGCTCGTCGAGGAAGATCAGCTCCGGGTCGCCGATCAGCGCCAGCGCCAGGTCGAGTCGCCGGCGCTGGCCGCCCGACAGCTTGCGTGCGCGCTCGTCGCGCTTCGCCTCCAACCCGACCAGCGCGATCACCTCGTCGACGTCGCGCGGCCGCGGGTAGAAGCCGGCGAAGTGGGCGACGACCTCGGCGACGCGCACCTGGCTGTAGATGCCGCTGCTCTGGAGCACGATGCCGACCCGCCGGCGCAGGTCGCGCGGGCGCGACTGCGGGTCGTGGCCGAGGACGCTGACACTGCCGGAGCTGCGTGTGCGATAGCCCTCGAGGATCTCGACGGTGCTCGTCTTGCCTGCCCCGTTGGGCCCGAGCATGCCGTAGATCTCGCCGCGCGCCACCTGGAAGTCGATGCCGCGAACCGCCTCGACCTCGCCGTAGGACTTGCGCAGGTCGCGGACCTCGATCGCCGGGCTGCTCGACATGGCCCCGCATGATGTCAACCCGACTCCTACCTGCCGCCGCCGCTACCAGTGCACGCCGCGCAGCAGGCTCGCGAGCGCGACCTGCTGCTCCGAGGCGCCGCCGGCGCCGCGCTCCCCGTCATCGGGGGCGGCGGTCGAATCGGGGAAGAACCGGTAGGCGGCGTGCAGCAGCTGGTCGACGAGCTTGGGCGCCAGCGCATACGCGACCTCGCCGACCGTCCCCAGCCGCGTGCCGATCGTCTTGGGCTTGGATCTGATCGCCTCGCAGATCATCTCCGCCGCCTCCTGCGGGCTGATCGCCGGGAAGTCCGCGTAGAGGCGGGTCGGTTCGATCATCGGCGTGCGCACCAGCGGCATGTGGATCGTCGTGAAGGTGATGCCGTCGCCGATCACCTCACTGGAGACCACGCGCGTGAAGGCGTCGAGCGCGGCCTTCGAGGCGACGTAGGCCGAGAAGCGCGGCGGGTTGACCTGCACGCCGATCGTCGAGACGTTGACGATGTGGCCGCCGCCGCGCTCGCGCATGTGGCCGAGCAGCAGCATCGTCAGCCTGGCCGCACCGAAGTAGTTGAGCGCCATCGTGCGCTCGTAGTCGTGGAAGCGCTCCTGCGCCGCCATAGCGGAGCGGCGGATCGAGCGGCCGGCGTTGTTGACGAGCACATCCACCGGGTGCTCGGCGAGCACCCGCTCGACGAGCGATTCGATCGAGTCGCGCTCGGAGAGGTCCGCGGCGAAGACGTGGGCCTCACCGCCGGCGGCCTCGATCTCGGCGCGGGTCTGCTCGAGGCGCTCGATGTCGCGGGCGACGAGGATCGGGATCGCGCCGGCGCCGGCGAGCGCCAGCGCCGCCGCCTGCCCGATGCCCGAGGACGCGCCGGTGATCAGGACGTGGCGGCCGCGCACCGCCGCCGCCAGCAGGCCGGCCCGGTCAAGCTCCGGGTCGAGCCGGCGCTCCCAGAAGTCCCACAGCGCCGCCGCGTAGTCCTCGAGCGGCGGCACGGCGATCGCGGTTCCGGCAAGTGCGGCCTGCGCTTGGCTCGCGTCGAAGCGGCAGTCGAAGGTCAGGCTGCCGAACAGCGAGTCGGGGATGCCGAGGTCGCGCAGCAGCGCGCGCCGTGCTTCGCGCACGCCGGGCACGTTCAGCGCAGCCGCGAGGCTGCCATTTGGAAGTCCCGCGAGGATCCGCCGGTCGATTCGAACCGCGAGCTGGGGGGCGTGGGCGGCGCGCGCGAAGGCGTTGAACACCTCGCCCGTGCGCTGCGAGCGCGGGCTGGTCAGGTGGAAGGTGCGCCCGTCGAGCCCGGGCTGGTGCGAGATGTGGTCGATCGCGTCGGCGACGAAGTCGACCGGGACGATGTTGGTGTGCCCGAGCTCGGGGCCGACCAGCGGAACCCACTCGGGGATCAGGTGGCGCGTGCGGGCGATCGCCTTGAAGAAGTAGTACGGGCCGTCGATCTTGTCCATCTCGCCGCTCCGCGAGTCGCCGACGACGACCGAGGGCCGATAGATCCGCCACGGCAGCGCGGTCTGCTCGCGCACGATCCGCTCGGCCTCGAACTTGGCCTCGTGGTAGGGCGTGGGGAGGACCTGGGAGAGGTCGAAGTCCTGCTCCGTGAAGACGCCACGGTGGCGGCCGGCGACGGCGACCGAGGAGACGTGGTGCAGGCAGCGGGCGTCCAGCGCGGCCGCGAGCGCAACCAGGTTGCGCGTGCCGAGCACGCCCGCCCGCAGCGTCTCCTCCGCCCCGGCGCGCATGTCGTAGAGCGCCGCGAGGTGGTAGGCGCGCTCGATCGTCCCGCGCGCGGCGGCCAGCCAGGACTCCTCGACGCCGAGCAGCGGCAGCTCGAGGTCGCCCTCCACGATGCGCACCCGTGGGTCGGCGAACAGCTCACGCGCGCGCGTCGTCGAGGCGGGGCGCACGACGATCACGATCTCGCCGTCGCGCGCCAGCAGGCGCTCGACGAGGTGGCGGCCGATGAAGCCCGTCGCGCCGGTGAGGAGCGAGGCCATCGTCGAAGCGTATAGCGCCCGCGGCGAGCGGCTGTTGCGTCCCGCGCGTCAGGCCGCGCCGGCGGCGCTCAGCGCCCGCCGGCGGCGCGCGCTACCAGCCGCGCTGCCACTCGCTGCTCTTGGCGCGCGCCTTGGCCGCCGCCTTGTGCGCGTCCTTGCGCTTCTCCAGGCGCCCCTGGATCATGCTCGCCACGAAGATGAAGGTCGGGAAGAAGATGATCAGGATGAAACCGGCGGCCGTCGTGACCTTGTCGTTGGTCTGGCCGTAGAGCCCTTCGCCGCCGTCGTGGGCGAGCGCCGCGGGGGCGATCAGCAGCAGGCCGATCACTGTCGTGGTGGTGATGGCGATCAGCCGTCGCACGGCTGCGCACTCTACCGAAGCGGGCCGCGGCATACGATCAGAGCATGGCTGTGGCGATCGCCTCCAACCTCGGCAAGGACGTCGCCGGCGCGCCGCTGCTGCGGGGCGTCTCATTCAAGCTCGAACGGCGCGAGCGGATGACGATCGCCGGGCGCAACGGGTCCGGCAAGACGACGCTGCTGCGCATGCTCGCCGGCGAGGCCACGATCGACGGCGGGGAGCTCGCGATCGCCAAGAACGTCCGCGTCGCGCTGCACGACCAGCGCCCGCCGCGCGAACGCAAGCTGGCGCTGCGCGACTACCTGCTGTCGGGCTGCGCCGCGGAGCTGGCGGTCGAGGCGCGGCTCGCCAAGCTGGAGACGGCGATGGCGGAGGGGTCGGCGGACGCCGCGACGCTCGACCGCTACGCGCGCGCCCAGGCCGAGCTCGAGCATTACGGCGGCTACCGCTGGCGCGACCGCGCCACCGAGGTCGCGCGCGGCCTCGGTTTTGGAGACGATGACCTCGACCGCGGTCTGGCCAGCTTCTCGGGTGGCGAGCTCACGCGTGCCTCGCTGGCGCGGGCGCTCGCGACAAGGCCCGACCTGCTGCTGCTGGACGAGCCGACCAACCACCTCGACATCGAGTCGCTCGAATGGCTCGAGCAGACGCTCGTCTCACTCGACGCGGCGATCGCGCTGGTCGCCCACGACCGCTGGTTCCTGGAGACCGTGGGGACCGCCGTGCTCGAGCTCGAGGCCGGTCGCTCGCGCTTCTTTCCCGGTAGCTGGCATGCCTGGCGCGCCGAGCAGGCGGCGCGCGAGCTGGCGCTCGGGCGGGCGATCGAGCGCCAGCAGGCCGAGGTCGCGCGGCTCGAGCGCTTCGTCGCGCGCTGGGGCGCCGGTACGCGGGCCCGCCAGGCCCAGTCGCGGGCCAAGGCGCTGGAGAAGATCGACCGGATCGAGCGGGATCCGCGCGACGGCGCGGCGCTCTCGTTCCAGTTCGACGCGCCGGCTCGCAGCGGCCGCGTCACCTTCGAGCTCGACGACGCGCGGATCGAGGTCGGCAAGCCGCCGATCGTGCTGCTCGAGCACGCGAGCCTGTGGCTCGAGCGCGGCGAGCACGTCTCGCTCGTCGGGCCGAACGGCTCGGGCAAGACCACGCTGATCGAGACGCTGACCGGGCGGCGGGCGCTCCCGGCGGGCCGGCTGCGCACCGGCCACAACGTGGAGGTCGGCTTCCTCTCCCAGCACGCCGACGAGCTCGGCGAGGAGGGCAGCGTGCTCGACGCGGCCCAGCGCGCAACCGGCCTGACCCCTAACCGGGCGCGCGCGCTGCTCGGACGCTTCCTGTTCGGCGGCGAGGAGGCCGAGAAGCCACTGGCCGGGCTCTCCGGCGGGGAGCGGCGGCGGCTGTCGCTCGCGATCCTCGTCAACAGCGGCGCCAACGTGCTGATCCTCGACGAGCCGACCAACCACCTCGACCTGGAGTCGCGCGAGGCGCTCGAGGACGCGCTCAGCGCGTTCCGTGGGTCGCTGATCCTGGTCTCCCACGACCGCGCGCTGCTCGACGCGGTCGGCACGCGCACGATCGCGGTGGAAGGCGGGACGCTGCGCAGCTACGTGGGCGGCTGGCCGGAGTATCTGCGCGTGCGGGAGGAGCGCAAGGCGGCGGGCGAGGAGCCCGCGCCGCGGCCGCGTTCGCGGGTGCGGGCGCGGGAGGGCGCCGCGGCGGCCGCCCCCTCGGGTGAGGCCGCGGCCGCGGCGACGGGCGCTAACGGCGCGACGGCCGCCGGCGCCGGCGGAGCAGGCGCGAGCAAGCGCCGTCCCGCCGCGCCCGGACCGAGCAAGAACCGCCTGCGCGCCCAGGAGCAGGCCGAGCAGGCGGTCGAGGCGGCCGAGGCGGCGCTCGCGGCGCTGGAGCAGGAGCTGGCCGATCCGGCCGCGTGGGCGACGAAATACGAGACGGCGAAGAACGAGGCCCGCCACACCGCCGCCAGGCGCGCGGTCGAAGCGGCCTACGCGCAGCTGGAGGCAACCCTCTGACGGCGCCGGGGACGATCGGGCGCTGATCTAGACTGAGTTCATGAAGCACGCTCGCAACGTCGCGATCATCGTCGTGATCGCCCTCGCGGTGGTCGCGCTTCCCGGTGGCACAGACGTCGCCAGCCTGGTCGGCGCGATCTTCTCGCTGCTGTTCGCGGGCCTGATCGCCTACTTCGCCGGCCGCTACTACCGCGACCACCAGGTCGACATCTACGGCCTCGGGGACACCGACCGCGCGATCCTCTACGCCTCACTCGGTGCGATCGTCGTGGTCCTCGCGGCCTCCGGGCGCCTGACGGCGACGACCGCCGGCACGCTGGTCGAGGTCGCCGCGCTCGCGCTCTGCGCCGGCGGGCTGCTCCGCGTCTACCGGAACTGGCAGCGCTACTGAGCACCTCGAACGAACTCGCCAGCCGGCGGCGCGCGCTGCCCGACCAGCCCGGCGTCTACCTGTTCCGCGACCGCGACGGCCGCGTGATCTACGTCGGCAAGGCCAACTCGGTCCGCAAGCGCGTCGCCTCCCACTTCGGCGCCGGCGGCAACGCGGTGATGACCTCCGAGGTCGCGGCGATCGACAGCGTCGTCGTCGGGACCGAGTCCGAGGCGCTGCTGACGGAGCAGGCCTTCATCAAGCAGTACAGGCCTCGCTTCAACATCCGGCTGCGCGACGACAAGTCCTATCCCTTCATCGCGATCTCACTCGACGAGGACTTCCCCCGGGTCTACTTCACACGCGAGCGCCACCGCCGCGACCGCGCCTACTTCGGGCCGTACTCGAACGCCAAGCGCGTGCGCGAGACGCTCGAGCTGCTCAGCCGGATCTTCCTGATCCGCTCCTGCACCGGGACGGAGCCCGGCCGGCGTTCGGGCTCGCCCTGCCTGGACTACCACATCAACCGCTGCGCCGCACCGTGCGTCGGCTACGTCTCGCGCGAGGAGTACCGGCGGGGCATCGATCGCGCGATCGACTTCCTCGGCGGCCGCTACGGCGAGATCGAACGCGAACTGGAGGCCCGGATGAAGGCGGCGGCCGCCGCCCAGGAGTTCGAGCAGGCCGCCGTCGAGCGCAACCGCCTGGCGGCCGTGCGCTCGCTGCTCGAGCGCCAGCGGGTCGCGGGCGCCGGCGTCGGCACGCTGGACGCGATCGCCGTCGCGCTCGCCGGCAGCGACGCCAACGCCCAGGTGCTCCAGGTTCGCGACGGGGTGCTCTCGGACCGCCAGTCCTTCTACCTCGCCAATGAGGGTGAGCGCCCGCCCGCCGAGGTGCTCGAGGAGTTCCTGCTGCAGTACTACGAGAACGCCGCGGCCGTGCCGGCGCTGGTGGTCGTCGAGCATCCGGTCTCGGAGATCGTGATCGAGGCGCTCGCGGCGCGGCGCGGCGCGCGCGTCGAGGTGCGCGCCGCCGAACGCGGCGAGAAGCGCCGGATGCTCGAACTGGCGGCGCGCAACGCGACCTTCGCGCTCGAGGAGGACCAGCTGAAGGCGGCCCACCGTCGCGAGCGGCGCGCCGAGGCGCTCGATGGACTGCGCGGCGCGCTCTCGCTGCCGGTCGTGCCGATGCGGATCGAGTGCTTCGACATCTCGAACCTGGCGGGCACCCACACGGTCGCGTCGATGGTCGTCTTCGAGGCGGGCGCACCGAAGCGCTCCGACTATCGCAAGTTCCGCATCCGCACCGTGACAGGCTCGGACGACTTCGCGTCGATGGCAGAGGTGCTCGGACGGCGAATGGCAGCCTGGGAGCGCCAGTCCGACACCTCGCCGCACGAGCCGGGCTACGACCGCAGCTTCGCCGCGCTGCCGAACCTGATCGTGATCGACGGCGGCAAGGGCCAGCTCTCCGCCGGGCTCGAGCCGCTCGCTGCGGCCCGCGCCCAGGGCGTCGCGGTGATCTCGCTCGCCAAGCGCCTGGAGGAGGTCTTCGTGCCCGGTCGCAGCGAGCCGATCGTGCTGTCGCACTCGAGCCCCGAGCTGCAGCTGCTCGCGCGCATCCGCGACGAGGCCCATCGCGTGGCGATCACCCACCATCGCTCGCGCCGCGACCGCGCGATGACGTCGTCGCTGCTTGACGAGCTGCCCGGCGTCGGCCCGGCTCGCAAGCGCGCCCTGATCGCCCACTTCGGCTCGCCTGACGCGGTGCTCGCAGCCAGCGTGGAGCACCTCCAGGCGGTCCCTGGCGTCCCGGCCAAGGTCGGACGGGACCTGTACGCGCACCTGCACCGCGTCGGATAGGCAGGCCATGGCCGGGATCCGCCCGCCCGATCCCCAGCCGCGCCGAGCGCGACCGCCGCGCGTGTCCGCTGCGTACGCGACGATTGCGCCGATGGCGGACACCCCCGGAGCGCTCAAGGATCTGACGATCATCACGGGCTTCTCCGGGGCCGGCAAGTCGACGGCGATGAACGTCTTCGAGGACGCGGGCTACTTCTGCGTGGACAACCTGCCGCCCGGGATGATCGGCAGTCTGATCGAGCTGTTCGTCCACGAGGGATCGAAGGTTGAGCGCGCCGCGGTCGTCTCGGACGTGCGCGGCGGCGAGTACTTCGAGGCGCTCCAGGCCGTGCTCGACGATCTCGAGCGGACCGGGCTCGCGCACCGCGTGCTGTTTCTCGACGCCGCCGACGAGACGCTGCTCAACCGCTACAAGGAGACGCGGCGGCGCCACCCGCTCGCGCCCGGCGGATCGATCGCGGACGGGATCGCCGCCGAGCGCGCGCAGCTGGACGCGCTGAAGGCGCGCGCCGACGTCGTGATCGACACCACTGGCCTGTCGGCGGCGATGCTGCGCGGCAAGATCGTCGAGGCGCTGCTCGGCCAGCAGGCCGCGAACCGGCTGGCGATCACCTTCTCGAGCTTCGGCTTCAAGCACGGCCCGCCGCGCGACGCCGACCTCCTGTTCGACGTGCGCTTCCTGCCGAATCCGCACTACGAGCCGGCGCTGCGCCCGCTGACCGGGCGCGACCAGCGCGTCGTCGACTTCATCGACAGTGACGGCAAGCTCGCGGACTTCTACGCGCTGCTCGAACCGCTGCTCGACTACCTGTTCACCGAGTACGTCGCCGAGGGCAAGTCGCACCTGCTGGTCGCCGTTGGCTGCACCGGCGGCCGTCATCGGTCGGTGGCGATCGTCGAGCACCTCGCCGCGCGCTACGGCTCGCGCGAGGACGTGGTCGTCGCCGCAAGCCACCGCGACGCCGACCGCTCGGCCGAGCAGCGGTGATCGACCACGTCGGCTTCGAGGTCTCCGACCTCACCCGCTCCGCCGCGTTCTATGACGCGGTCTTCCTCGCGCTCGGGGGCCGCCGGCTGCACGAGGGATCGCACGCGATCGCCTACGGGATGCTCGCGCCGTCCTTGTGGATCGTGGTGCGCGGTCACCCGCCGGCCCCCGGGTACGGGCACGTGGCGCTCAGCGCCCGCGGGCGCGCCGCGGTGGTCGGGGCCTACGGCGCGGCGCTCGCCAACGGCGGCACCGACGAGAGCCCGCCCGCGCTGCGCCCCCGCTACGGCCCGCTCTACTACTCGGCCTACGTGCGCGACCCCGACCGGCTGCGGGTCGAGTTCGTCAGCGGCTCGCAATGAACGGGCGAGAACCAGGGCCGGTGAGTCTGGGGTGAGCGCCGCGGACGGCGTTGGCGCGCGACCCTCGTTCGGCGCCGTCTTTCCGGCGGACGCGGAGGTAGAAACGCTGCCCGCGTTCGCGCGGCGGATCGAGGAGCTCGGGTTCGACGAGCTCTGGCTGGTCGAGGACTGCTTCCTCTCGGGCGGTCTCGTGATGGCCGCGACCGCGCTCGCCGCGACCGCTCGCCTGCGGGTCGGGCTCGGCCTGATGGCGGCGCCGCTGCGCAACCCGGCGCTCGCCGCGATGGAGATCGCGACGCTCGCGCGCCTTCACCCGGGACGCTTCACGGCCGCGTTCGGGCACGGCGTGAGGGAGTGGATGGCGCAGAGCGGAGCTCTGCCGGAGCGGCGCGTGGCCGCGCTCGCCGAGGTCACCTCGGCGGTCCGCGCGCTGCTCGCGGGCGAGGTGGTCACGAGTGCCGGCAGTCATGTGACGCTGACCGGCGTCGCGCTCGAGCGAGCTCCCGATCCAGCGCCCGAGATCCTGATCGGCACCACCGGACCGAGGGGGCTGGCGCTGGCCGGGGCACTCGCCGACGGTTTCCTGCTGGCGGAGGGGTGCGGCCCGGCGTTCATCTCGTGGGCCGTTGCGCAGGCCGCCGCGGCCGCGACGGGTCACGGCTCACCAACGGCGGTCGTGTACGCCTGGCTGCGCGTCGAGGACGATGACGAGCAGGCCCGGGCGGTCCTGCGTCCCGCGCTCGAGCGCTGGCTCGAGTGGGGGCTGTTTCCGGCGCCGGCGGCCGCGGCGGGAATCGTCCCGCCCCTTCGCCCGGGCGCGGTCGACCGATCGCTCGCGGCGGAGGTCGCGGTCGTGGGCGATCCGCCGGCGTGCGCGGCCTCGGCGCGGCGGTTCCTGGAGGCGGGTGCCACGAGCCTTGTGCTGGTGGCCATCGGCGGGGACCACCAGCGTCAGTACGAACGCTTTGCGCGAGACGTGCTGCCCCAGCTGCGTGGCGCCTAGGAGGAACCGCAGGTCAGGCGAGAGTCGCGAGCCACCCGCGTCCTGATCCGACCGCCGCCGGGGCGTCAGCCGTGGGTGTAGACGACTCCGTGGCAGTTCCAGGAGCCGCTGAATCCGGCTGGTGTCGTGAAGCCAGTCGCCTTGAAAGTGCCGTCCGAGGGGATCGACCCCTTCACCGACACGATTCCGACGTTGTCGAGCTTCTTGCCGCCGTAGTCGGCGTTGACGGTGGCGATCTTCACCGCCGTGGTGTCGATCACAGTCATCTCGAACAGCGGGTCGCCGCCGTTGACCGGCGATGAGCTCCCTTGCACGATCGTGCCGAGCGTCATCTGGAGCTCGATCTTGGCCGAGGGGTCGACGCCGCAGTAGCCGTCCTTGAAGCTGTACGTCTTGCCGGAGATCGTCAGCGTCGCGGTTGCCGGTCCGCAGTAGCCCACCTGCTCGTGGCCCTTGACGGTGGTGACCTTGGGTATGCACGGCGGCGACGAGCTTGACGCCGCGGCCGCTGAGGCGCCGAGGCCGGCGGCTGCGGCGGCGGCGGTCGCGGCGAGCGCGAGTCCGGCAAGGGCCGCGGGCACGATCGGCTTCATCTGGACGCCTCCTCGGTGGCGGGGCGGGACAGCACGAGTGTAGGGGAAGGACGGCGCCGCGGGCGGGGGCGGCTGCGGCGCTAGAGCGCCACGACCGAGTAGACCGGGGGCAGCCGCGTTGCGACGGTCGACCAGCTGGCGCCCGCATCGCGCGACCCGAAGACATCGCCTGAGGTGGCGCCGAAGTACAGCTCAAGCCGCTCGCCGCCTCCTGCGCGGCTGAAGGCCTGGCGAAGCACGGTCAGGTAGGCGTGCTCGGCCGGCAAACCTTCACCACGCGCGATCCAGCTGGCGCCTGCGTCGCGTGTCTCATAGACACGAACCCGACCGTCGGGGGTCACCCGATCCATGTCCGCGACGAGCGGGATGACGAAGGCACTGTCGGGATCGTCGGGGTCCACCATCAGTGGAAAGCCGAAGTCCGATGGCAGTCCGCCGCCGCCGATGTCGGTCCAGCTCTCGCCCGCGTCGTCGGATCGGTAGACGCCGCCGTGGAACTGCATGAACAAACGCTCCGGGCGGTGCGGCGCGCGCTCGACGTGGTGCACGCAGCGGCCGGCGTTCTCGTCCGCCAGCGCCTCCGCTGGGAGGTAGCGAGGGTCGAGCCCGACGTTGCCTCGGCGCCAGCGCTCGCCGCCGTCCTCGGTCAGCCAGATGCCGGCGGCGGAAACGGCGACGGCGAGCCTGTCGGGGTCTCCCGGCCAGGTGCAGATCGAGTGCAGGCAGAGCCCGCCGCCGCCCGGCTGCCAGTGGGGGCGCGACGGCTGCGACCACAGGCCCGCGTTGATCTGCCACGTCATCCCGCCGTCGTGGCTTTCCAGCAGGACACCCGGATCGCCGCCGGCATAGAGCACGCCCTCCGCCTCGCCGCAGGCGATCACCCAGATGCGCTCCAACGCCTGATCGCCGCCCTCGGGCAGCGCGACGCCCTGAGCCTGCTGCCATTCCGCCCCCGGATCGCCGTCGGTGTAGAAGATCTTCGGCCCGTAGAACGGCGAGGTCATCGTGGCGAGCAGCCGGCCGCTGCGCGGATCGCGGGTCGCGAACTCGACCGGCTCTCCCGGGAATGCGCGGGTCCGTATCTCGAACCCCGAACCGGGGTCGCCCTCGAGCAGGAAGAGCCCCTTCTTGGTTCCCACCAGCAGCTCGGTCAACGTCTCATCCTCCTGTGATCGCCGGTAACACCTCGACGCGGTCGCCGGACGCTACCGCCGTTGCCTCCTCGCCGCGCTCCCCGTTGACGAAGACGTTGATGTGCCGGCGAATCAGGCCGCGCTCATCGAGGATCCAGCCGCTCACCTGCGGGTGGCGAAGCTCGAGCACCCTCAGCAGCTCTCCGATCGTGGCGCCGTCGAGCACGTGTTCCGAGCTGCCGCCCGCCAGCTTTCTCAATGGTCCACGCACGCACACCACGGCCATGTGGTGGGAATCCTAGGGGGGATCTCGGAGATGGCCGGGCGCGGCAGCCGCGCTGGACCTCGGCCTGCCGCGCCGTGCGGGGTTTGTTACCGAACCGCCGGCGGCTCGTTGATAGCCTTGCGCGTCGCCCGGATCCGCTCGCTACGACTGGGCAGTTCTCGTCAATGCGATGGAAGGATGCCTGGCATGCCGGTACGTGTGGGGATCAACGGCTTCGGCCGGATTGGGCGCAACGTGTTCCGCGCCGCGATGGCCGCTGGCGCGACGGACATCGAATGGGTCGCCGTCAACGACCTCACCGATGCGGCGACGCTCGCGCACCTGCTGCGCTACGACTCGATCCTCGGGCCCTACCGCGGCAGCGTCGAGGTGGATGGGACCGACATCGTCGTCGACGGCGCGCCGTTGCGGGTGCTCGCCGAGCGCGACCCCGGCGCGCTTCCATGGGGTGATCTCGGCGTCGACGTGGTGATCGAGTCGACCGGCTTCTTCACGAAGCGTGAGGCAGCGGCGAAGCACCTGGAGGGCGGCGCGAGCAAGGTCGTGATCTCGGCGCCGGCCAGCGGCGAGGACATCACCGTCGTGCTCGGCGTCAACTTCGATCGCTACTCGCCGGCCGAGCATCACGTGATCTCCAACGCGTCGTGCACGACCAACTGCCTCGCGCCGATGGCGAAGGTGCTGCACGAGACGGTCGGCATCCGCCACGGGCTGATGACCACGATCCATGCCTACACCGCCGACCAGCGCCTCCAGGACATGCCGCACAGCGACCTGCGACGGGCGCGGGCTGCCGCGCTGAACCTCGTGCCGACCTCGACCGGGGCAGCCAAGGCGGTCGGGCTCGTGCTGCCGGAGTTGGCGGGCAAGCTCCACGGCTTCGCCGTCCGCGCGCCGGTGCCGACCGGCTCGCTCGTCGACCTGACCTTCGAGGCCGGCCGTGAGACGAGCGTCGAGGAGATCAACGCGGCACTCAGCGGCCGCGCCGACAGCGGCGATCTGGCCGGCATCCTCGCCTACACCGAGGATCCGATAGTCTCGACTGACGTCATCACCAACCCCTTCTCATCGATCGTCGACGGCGGTCTGACCGCGGTGATCGATGGCACGCTCGTCAAAACCGTGAGCTGGTACGACAACGAGTGGGGCTACTCAAACCGGGTGGTCGAGCTCGTCCAGAGGCTCTCTTGAAACGACTTGACGACGTCGACGTGGAGGGCCGCCGAGTGCTGGTCCGCGTCGACTTCAACGTACCGCTCAAGGACGGGAAGATCACCGACGACACGCGGATCCGGGCCGCGCTGCCGACGATCGAGAATCTGCGCCGCCGCGGCGCGAAGATCATCCTCGCGAGCCACCTCGGTCGGCCGAAGGCGCCGGACCCGGCGTTCAGCCTGCGCCCTGTCGCCGTGCGCCTGGCGGAGCTGACCGGAACCGAGGTGGATTTTGCGCAGGACGTCGTCGGTCCGAGCGCTCAGGCCGCGGTCGAGCGGCTCGCCCCGGGCGGGATCGTGTTGCTGGAGAACCTGCGCTTCGAACCCGGCGAGACCAAGAACGACGACCAGCTGGCGGCCGCGCTGGGCGGCCTGGCCGACATCTATGTCGACGACGCGTTCGGCTCCGCTCACCGCGCGCACGCGTCGACCGAAGGCGTCACGCACCATGTCGGCGAGGCCGTCGCCGGGCTGCTGCTCGAGCGCGAGGTGACGGCGCTTCAGGCGATCCTCGCGGATCCGGCGCGGCCCCTGGTGGCTGTGCTCGGCGGCGCCAAGGTGACCGACAAGATCGCCGTGATCGAGCGTTTCCTGCAGCTGGCGGACACGCTGCTGATCGGCGGCGCGATGTGTTTCCCGTTCCTGCGCGTCCAGGGTCACGCGGTCGGGTCCTCGATGTGCGAGCAGGAGGGGCTCGAGCCGGCGCGCAGCGCGCTCGAGCTCGCCGGCTCCTCGCGCGCCGAACTGCTGCTGCCGGTCGATCTGGGGCTCGGCGAGCGCGTCGCCGACGATGCGCCGCGGCGCGACCTGGATGGCGTCGACGTCCCCGACGGCTGGATGGGCCTCGACATCGGCCCGCGCACCGTCGCGGCCTACGCCGAGGCGATCGCCGGCGCGGGCACGGTGTTCTGGAACGGCCCGATGGGCGTCTTCGAGCTCGACGCCTTCGCGGCGGGTACGCGCGCGGTCGCCGAGGCCGTGGCCGCGGCCCCGGGCACGACGGTGGTCGGCGGCGGCGACTCCGTCGCGGCGCTGCGGCGCTTTGGCCTGGAGGATTCCGTGACGCATCTGTCGACCGGGGGTGGGGCGACGCTGGAGCTGATCGAAGGGCGCACGCTGCCCGGAGTCGAGGCGCTCGAGCTCGCCGCAGGCGCTCGATGAGCCGCGTTCCGCTGATCGCCGGCAACTGGAAGATGTACAAGACGGTCGCCGAGGCCGAGCGCTACATCCAGGCGCTGCTGCCACGCGTCGCCGGGCTCGAGGGCGTCGAGGTCGCGATCTGCACGCCGTTCACCGCGCTCGGTGCGATGGTCGACAGTGCGCGCGGCTCGCGCGTCGGCGTCTACGCGCAGAACATGCACGAGGCGGCCGAGGGCGCGTTCACCGGCGAGGTGTCGGCGCCGATGCTGGTCGAGCTGGACGTCGACGGGGTCGTGCTCGGCCACAGCGAGCGGCGCCAGTACTTCGGCGAAAGCGACCGCTCGGTCGCGCTGAAGGCGGCCGCCGCCCTGCAGGCCGGCCTGCGCCCGATCGTCTGCGTCGGTGAGACCGAGGAGGAGCGGATCGCCGGCGACACCGAGCGCAAGCTGCGCCACCAGGTGCAGGAGGGGCTCGAGCAGGTGCCCCGCGAGCGCCTCGAGGAGGTCGCGATCGCCTACGAGCCGATCTGGGCGATCGGCACCGGCCGCGTGGCCACGCCCGAACAGGCGCAGGAGGCCGCGAGCTTCGTGCGCGCCCTGGTCGGTGCGCTGCGGCCCGGGGTCGGCGAGCAAGTCCGGGTGCTCTACGGTGGCTCGGTCAACCCGGGCAACGCCGCAGAGCTGCTGGCGCTCCCGGATGTCGACGGCGCACTCGTCGGCGGTGCCTCGCTTGACGCGGAGTCGTTCGCCGCAATCGCCGCCGCCGCGCGCGAGGCGGTGCGATGACGCTGCCGCCGGGACCGGACACGCTGCCGGCGCCGAGCCTCTGCCTGATCGTGCTCGACGGCTGGGGGATCGCGCCACCCGGCCCCGGCAACGCGGTCCTGCTCGCGCACACCCCCGTCTTCGACGAGCTCTGGGCGCGCTACCCGCACACCCAGCTGATCGCCTGCGGGCGCGCCGTCGGCCTGCCCGACGGCCAGATGGGCAACTCCGAGGTCGGCCACCTGAACCTCGGCGCGGGCGCCGTGCTGCGCCAGGACCTGACGCGGCTGGACGACGCGATGGACCACGGCACACTCGGCGAGAACGCGGTGATCCGCGCGGCGCTCGCCGGGCCGGGCCGGGTCCATCTGATCGGCCTTGTCTCTGACGGCGGCGTGCACTCCTCTGAGGCGCACCTGCTGGCGCTGATCGAGATCGCGCGCCGGCTGGACGCCGGCGAGATCGTCGTGCACTGCTTCACCGACGGGCGCGACACCGCGCCCGACGCGGGCCTTGAGGCGGTCGGGCGCCTCGAGGGAACGGGGGTGCGGATCGGTTCGGTCGTCGGGCGCTTCTGGGCGATGGACCGCGACAAGCGCTGGGACCGCGTGCAGAAGGCCTACGACCTGCTGGTCCGCGCCAAGGCGCCGCACAGCGCGCCGAGCGCTGTCGAGGCCGTGGCGGCCGCCTACGCGCGCGGCGAGACCGACGAGTTCCTCGAGCCGACGCTGGTCGGCGAACCGGCGCCGATCGCGCCGGGCGATCGCGTGTTCTGCTTCAACTTCCGCCCCGACCGGATGCGCGAGATCGTGCGCGCCCTTGCCGACCCGTCGTTCACCGAGATCGATCGGGGCGGCGTCGCGACGATCGACGCGCTCAGCACGATGACGCAGTACGAGGAGGACTTCCCCTATCCCGTCGCGTTCGCCCCCGAGCACCCCGAGACCACGCTCTCAGCGGTGATCGCCGCGACCGGAGCGCGCCAGCTGCACGTCGCCGAGACCGAGAAGTACCCGCACGTGACGTACTTCTTCAACGGTGGCGAGGAGCAGCCGGAGCCGGGGGAGCGGCGTGAGCTGGTGCCTTCCCAGCGCGACATCGCGACCTATGACCTCAAGCCGCAGATGAGCGCGCGCGAGGCGGCGGCGGCGTTCGTCGGCGCCTGGAACGAGGACCACCCGCGCTTCGCGATCATCAACTTCGCCAACTCGGACATGGTCGGGCACACGGGCGTGATCGACGCCGCGGTCACCGCCGTCGAGGTGGTCGACGAATGCCTCGGTGAGGTCGTCGGCACAGTTCACGCGAGCGGCGGCGTCTGCATCGTCACGGCCGACCACGGCAACAGCGACGAGATGCTCAACCCCGACGGCACGCCGCAGACCGCGCACTCGCTCAACCCGGTGCCGCTGATCGTGACGACACCGGCGGTCACGCTCGAGCGCGAGGGCGTCCTCGCCGACGTCGCGCCAACCGCGCTGGCGCTGCTCGGGCTGGCTCAGCCGGCGGCGATGACGGGTCAGTCGCTGTTCGACCCCACGGACTGAGTGCCCGCGCTCGCTAGACCGGTTTGAGCGCGGCGGCGACCACCGCGACCATCGTCCGCAGGCTCTCGGCCGTGACGTTGCCGGCGAAGCCGACGGCGTTGCGCTGGAGCGGATCGAGCGCGCGCAGGCTGACGCTGTCCGGCCGCTCCTGCTTGGCCGCGTCGAGCAGCGCGTTGTAGACCTTGCCGATCTCCCAGGGGATCGAGCCGGTCCTGGGCAGCGCGTCCTGAAGCGCAAGCGCCTCGGAGTAGGCGGACATCGTGGCGACACCTTACCGCCGGCCGGATCGGGCGCGCGGTGCGTTCCCTGAGGCGGGCCTTGACGCGCCGTGAAAGCTGATCTACCGTGTCGGCGAAGTTCTCGGCGACTCAGTTTTTCGTCAGGCCGAAGCGGGGTGGTGAATGGGAGTCGGACGCGAGTCGCAGGCCCAGCTGACCCCGGCGCCCGCGAGGCGCCCGCGCCGGCGTTCGATGATCGCCGCGGCCGTCATCCTCGCCACGGCCCTGCTGCTCGGTGCGGCGGCCCGCTCCGCGTCAGCGGCGGCAACTCCCTACGTGGACGGCATCGCGGATCAGAACCTCGGGCTGTGGCAGGGCGGCTTCGCGGACAACCTCGGCGTGTTCGGCGGCTCCTTCACCAGCTACTTCCAGCAGGCCTGGGTCGGCACGCCGCCTTCGCACGTCCTCTACGCCCGCTTCGTCACCGCCCCCGACGTGATCGCACAGGGGGGAGCGTGCGAGCAGAACCTCCTCGACTGGTACCAGTACGTCACACAGGTCGTGCACCTGATCCCGGTGATCGCCGTGTGGGACGTCGCGGAGGGCGGCTGCGCCGACGACGGCGCGCCGTCGAGCGGCAAGTACACGAGCGATGTCGAGCAGCTGCTCGCCACGCTGAGCGCGCTCGGCACGCCGCTCCAGTACCTCGAGGCCTGGAACGAGCCGAACGAGTCCGGCGTCTCGGCGAGCACGGCGGCGGGCTACTGGCGTGACGCCGGCAGCGTCTGCGCGGCGTCGGGCTGCACCGCGCTCGCCGGCGACATGGTCGACGCGCCCGATCAGAGCGGTCAGAAGTTCAACCCCGGATGCACGGCGAACCTGACCTTCAACAACCTGAAGAGCTACGAGGTCTCATACGTCAAGGCGCTGGGCGGCGCCGTGCCGGCGATCTGGGCGTTTCACCCGTATCTGGCGGTCAACTGCGAGCAGGAGGGCTCGCTGCGCACCTTCGCCGCCAACCTGCCGGCCTCGTCCACGCAGCCCCAGATCTGGTTCACCGAGGTGGCGTCCTACGAGTGCTACGACGGGCAGTCACCGCCGCGCGGCACGGCTCGTCAGCAGGCCGACGCCGCCTACCTGGTCAACACGCTGATGGCGCCCGGCGCCCCGGCCGCCCCGACGAACGTCTTCTGGTACGAGCTTGCCGCGAACGGCTTCACGCAGAACTGCGCGAAGTACTCCGACTCGGCGCTGTATGAGGCGAACGCGATCGGTGACCCGCTGCTCGCGCGCCCGGCCGCGCAGACGGTCTTTGGACCGGACAACGAGCTGTCCGCCACGACGCTCGCGGCCAGCGCCGTCGGCACGACCCAGGCGACGCTCAACGGCAGCGAGGTGCCGGGAGGCATCTATGAGGGGAGCTACGGCTTCCAGTACGCCCAGACGGCGGCGGAGTTGGGGACGGCGCTCGGGTCGCAGACCGCCACGGTCGCGCTCGGGCCCGGCCTTTCGGGCGAGCCGGTCAGTGCCACGATCACCGGGCTCGCACCCGGCACCGGCTACGACTACCGGTTGGTGGCCACCGACGCAAACGGCCTGAGCGTCGATGGCAACGCCGTGGCGTTCACGACGCAGGCGGCCGTGCCGCTCGCCCCGACGCCGCCCCCGCGCCGGACGTCACCCGGCATCCGCGCCGGCGTCGTCGCCCACTGAGCGCGCGCGGCGCCGGCGCCACCACCAGAAGGCGAACACGGCAAACACGGCGAGCGCCACGGGGATTCCGTAGAGGCCGATCTGGCTGAAGACGTGCTCGACGCCCTTGCCGCCGTAGTAGGCGGCGAGCGCGACGCTCGTCGCCCACGCGGTGCCGCCGAGCGCGTTCCAGACCAGGAAGCTGCTCCAGCGCATGTCGCTCGCGCCCGCGAGCCACGAGGTCCAGACGCGCAGCCCGGTGATCCAGCGCCCGAGGAACACGGCCTTGGGCCCGTGGCGCTCGAAGAAGGGATCGCCGACCGCCAGCACGCGCCGGCGCTCGGCCTCGAAGCGCCCCGGCCGCTCGAGCAGCGCGCGGCCGCCGCGACGCCCGATCAGGAAGCCGATGTTGTCGCCGACGATCGCGGCGAGGGAGGCGACGACGATCACCGCGACGATCGACAGCCGGCCCTGGTTGGCGGCGAGGCCGGCGAAGATCACCGCCGTCTCGCCGGGGATCGGGACGCCGAGCGCCTCGACCGCGACGAACGCCGCCAGCACGGGGAGCCCGAGGCTCTGGGTGACGCTGAAGATGCTTGCCAGCACGGTCGCAGGACGGGTGGCAGCGCTCACCTAGGATGCCGCGATGCCCGCGCTGCGCATTATCGCCCGCGACACGAGCTCGCGCGGAAGGGCGGGGGTGCTGAGCACCGCCCACGGCGAGGTTGCCACCCCCGCCTTCGTGCCGCTCGCCACGCACGGCAGCGTGCGGGGCCTGTCATCCGCCGAGGTGGCGTCGCTCGGTTACGAAATGGTGCTCGGCAACACCTTCCATCTGTTCCTGCGCCCGGGAGGCGAGCTGGTCGAGCAGCTAGGCGGACTGCACCGCTTCATGGGCTGGGAGCGCGCGATCATCACCGACTCCGGCGGCTTCCAGGTCTTCTCGATGGGTTACGGGACGGTGGCCGACGAGATCAAGGGCCGTCGCCCCGCGCCACGCGGGAGCGGCGGCGGCGGGGGAAGCGGCGCGATCCTCGCGATCGAGGAGGAGGGCGTCCGCTTTCGCTCCTACGTCGACGGCTCGGAGCGCTTCATCAGCCCGGAGATCTCGATGGAAGTACAGGCCCAGCTCCACTCCGACATCGTGCTCGCGTTCGACGAGTGCACGCCGTTTCACGCCGACCGTGCCTACACGGCCGCCTCGACCGAGCGGACCCACCGCTGGCTCGAGCGCTGCACGCGCTGGCGGGCGGACCACGGCGCCTCTCCGGCCAGCGGGCCTGCCCCCCGCGGTGAGGGGTCGCTGTTCTACGCGATCGTCCAGGGCGGCGTCTACGAGGACCTGCGGATCGCCTCGGCCGCGGCGGTCGTCGCGAGCGGCGCCGACGGCATCGCGATCGGCGGCTCGCTTGGCCAGGACAAGGCGCAGATGTATGAGGTGATCGATTGGACCACGCGCGAGCTGGAGCGGCTGGCGCCGGAGCGCCCGCGCCACCTGCTGGGGATCGGTGAGGTGGACGACCTGATCCGTGGCGTCGAGCTCGGGATCGACAGCTTCGACTGCGCGATGCCGACCCGCCTGGCGCGCCACGGCACCGCGCTCGTCGCCGACCCGGCGAACCGCTGGCGCCTGCAGGTCGACCGCCCGGCGTTCCGCGACGACGAGGCGCCGCTCGTCGAGGGCTGTCCCTGCCCGGCCTGCGCCGCCGGCCTCTCCCGCGCCTACCTCCACCATCTCGCCCGCGCCGGCGAGCAGACCGGCGGGCGCCTGCTGACGCTGCACAACCTGACCTTCATCGCCGCACTGATGTCGCGGTTGCGCGCGGGAATCGTCGACGGGCGACTCGGGGAGGTCGCGCGCGAGCTGCGCGAAGGTTGCTGATTGGCTGTGCGGGTCGGCGCATCCCGTTCGGGGCACAGGCATGCGCCGACTCGGAAGTCGGCGCACCCCGTTCGGGGCACAGGCATGCGCCGACTTCCAGCCGGGGGCATACCCCGGCTGAACCACACCTACGACGTGTTGTTGTCGATCAGGTTCGTCAGCTGCTGCAGGGCGCCTTGGAACTGCTTCGACCAGGGGCCATGCTGAAGCTGGACGCTGCCGCCGGACTGCAGCGAGAGCGCGACGACGACGGCGATCACGGCGATCAGCACAGCGGCGGCGACGGCCGCGGCGATCCGGCGATTGCGGACCGGCGAGGGCTCGGGCTCCGGCACGACCTCGCGGCGCGGCTGGCCCTGGCGCGGCTGGCGCGGCGTCACGCTGCCGCGCTGCGAAACGCGGGTGCGCTCGTCGTGCT
This sequence comes from uncultured Solirubrobacterales bacterium, assembly GCA_963709225.1. Taxonomy (GTDB): domain Bacteria; phylum Actinomycetota; class Thermoleophilia; order Solirubrobacterales; family Solirubrobacteraceae; genus Palsa-513. The sequence continues at coordinate 346,958 of CAVPVM010000002.1, read as the reverse complement.
CGACCACGCGGGTCTGCGCGGCCCCTCCCGCGGGGGGGACGATCGCCGTGCCCTGGCCCGGCTCGATGCCGCGCTCGCCCTCATCCAGCGCGCGCCCCATCTCGGCCGCCGTCGGGTAGCGAAGCCGCGGATCGATCCGCAGCGCGACATCCACGGCTGCGGCGAGCGCCGGGCTGACCGCGGCGACCAGCTCGTCGAGCCTCGCCGGCGGCTCGCGCTGCTGCTTGATCGCGAGCTCCGTCAGCGACGCCCCCTCGAACGGGAGCCGGCCCGAGAGCAGCTGGTAGGTGACCACGCCGAGCGCGTAGATGTCGGCCGGCGGCCCCGCCTCCTCGCCGCGGCCCTGCTCGGGCGCAAGGTAGGCGGCGGTTCCGAGCACCGACCCGATCTGCGTGATGCTCGACTGCTCGGTCGCCTTGGCGATGCCGAAGTCGGCGAGCTTGACCGCGCGATCGACGCCGAGCAGCAGGTTGCCCGGCTTCACGTCGCGGTGGACGACGCCCTTGCGGTGGGCGTAGTCGAGGCCCGCGCAGGCGCCGAGCACGATCGGCAGCGTCTCCTCCACCGTCAGCCAGCCGCGGTCGCGCAGGATTTCCGCGCACGACTGGCCGTCGATGTACTCCATCACGATGTAGTGCTGGTCGCGGTGCTCGTCAAGGCCGGAGTCGAAGACCTGGACGATGTTGGGGTGGATCAGCCGCGCGGCGGCGAGCGCCTCGCGCTGGAACCGCGACACGAATGCCGGGTCGGAGGCGAGATGCTCGGCCAGCAGCTTGACCGCGACATAACGCTCGAGGCGCTCGTCGAAGGCGAGATGAACCGTCGACATGCCGCCCGATCCGAGGCGGCTCTCGATCCGGTAGCGCCCGGCGACCATCGAGTCACGTGCCATCATCGCCTCGCTCCCACCGTCAGTTCCCCACGCTCGCGGCGCCCGTGCCGGTGGCGCCGACGCCGTTCCCGGCCCCGCCGATGCCGCTGGTGGGGGAGGTCGCGCCGACGCAGATCGGGGTGCCGCCGTTGGGGTTGGTCGTCGTCACACAGGTCGGGCCGGTCGGCCCGCCCGTGGTCGTCGAAGCGCTGCTGGTGGTCGAGCTCGTGGTGGTCGAGCTGGTGGTCGTCGAGGTCGTGCTCGTCGTGCCGGTCGTCCCGGTCGCGCCGCTGCCGGCCGTCGAGCCGTTGGTGTGCGAGCCGTTGCCCGAGGATGCGGCGTGGCACTGGCTCTTCTCGTCGGCCGTCACGGTCGCCAGGCCGGCCTGGAGCTGGCGTGCGAGCTTCGTGTTGACGCCGGTCAACAGATCGACGAAGTCGGTCTCGGCGCGGGCGAGGTCGTCGCGGGCGCTCGCGCAGGCGTGGCCCGTGTAGTCGTTGTCGACATTGGTCAGATCGAGGCGCAGCGCGTTCGCGCTGGTCTGGGGGATCAGGCCCGCGCTGCTGCCGCAGGCGGCAAGCAGGACGGTCGCGGCGACCGCGACGAGCGCGAGGCGGAGCCGGCTCATTGGCCGTACTCCAGCCGCTCCGCCAGCGAGTCGGGCAGCCGTGCGGCGCGGATCGCCCCAGCCGCTGCGGGAATGTCGTAGTCGCAGCGCTGGTAGCGGGCGGTCAGCGCGTCGAGGTCCAGCAACAGCCACGCGGCTCGTGGATCGCCGTCGCGGGGCTGGCCGACGCTGCCGGGGTTCAGCAGCCACTCGCCGCCCGAGATGTCAAGCACCGTGTTGGCGCGGCGCGCCTCGCCGGTCGCCGGCAGGCCCTCGTGGCGCTCGAACGAAAGCGGCACGTGCGAGTGGCCGAGCAGGTTCACGCGGTGGGTGGTCGCGTCCAGGCACAGCTCCGCCAGCAGCACCGACGCCACGTACTCCCAGACCTCGTCGCGCGGGCTGCCGTGGTACAGGCCGACCTCCGCGCGCGTCCCCGACGGGCGCAGCGTCGCGAGGAAGTCACGGTTGACCGGAGCGATCACGTCCTGCGTCCAGCGCACCGAGATCGCCGCGCCGCGCGAGAAGTCGTCCAGCGGGAGCTTGCCCGCCACCGCGAGGTCATGGTTGCCGGCGAGGCAGAGATCGGCGTTGTCGCGCGCGAGGTCAATGCAGGCGTCCGGGTCGGCGCCGTAGCCGACCAGGTCGCCGAGGCACCACACCTCGCTGACGGAAGCGTCAACTATGTCTGTGAGAACCGCCTCGAAGGCCTGGCGGTTGCCATGTATGTCGGAGATGATTGCGACCTTCATCGATGCGGTGGACCAGTCCACAGCGCGGGAGTCAAAAAGCAGTCTTGCAGCCTGGGCGTTCGGGCGAGGCGGTGGTCGCCTCGTTGCAGCGCCGCGAGTTTCGGCGCCGTCCGCCGATCGAGCGGGTAGCGTGGCGGGAGGTGGCACCCCGGCCTACCTCGCAGCCCGATCGCGTCTGGCTCGCGGCGCTCGGCACGGCCGTCGCGACCGCCGAGGCCGCGGTCCTCGTGCTGAGCCCCCGCGACGGCCTGATCGCTGCGCGCCCGGTCGACGCGCTCGAGCACTTTGAGGCCGCCGACATCGAACGGGCACGCCGCTATGGCCGCGGGCAGCTGGCGCTGGCTGCGATGGGCGGGCTGGCCGAGGGCGTGCTGCTGGTCTGGCTCGTGCGCCGCGCGCGGGTGGAGGATGCGCAGCCGGCGCCGGCGGACGCGGGGCTCGAAGATGCGTCCGAAACGGCAGGCCCGGGGGTCCCGGCGGGCGCCCCGGCGGGCTTTGACGCGCCCGCGGTGGAGCAGCCGCTGTCGCTCGGCGTGATCGGCGCGCGCGGTGCCGGCCTCTCGCTGGCGTTGATGCTCGCGCCGCTGCCCTTCGGGGCGCTGATGCGCACACGCGCGCTGCGCGCTGGTCTGGCGACCCAGTCGTGGCGGGGCTGGGCGGGCGATGTGGCGCGAAGCGCCGCGCTCGGAGCCGGCTTCACCGGCGCCGGCGCGGTCGTCGCGGCCGCGCTGATGCGCCGTTACGGCAGGGACTGGTGGCGCGCCGCGGCCGGCGGCAGCGTCGCCGTCGCGGTCGTCGTGACGCTCGCCGGCCCGGTCGTGCTCGACCCGATCTTCAACGATTTCGAGCCGCTCCCCGAAGGCGAGCTGAGGCGCGAGGTGCTGGCGCTGGCGCAGCGCGCCGGCGTCGCGATCGGCGAGGTCTTCGAGGTCGACGCAAGCCGGCGCACGAGCGCCGCGAACGCCTACGTCAACGGATTGGGTGCGAGCCGTCGCGTCGTGCTCTACGACACGCTGCTGGCGAGTTTCACGCCTGCCGAGGCGCGCAGCGTGGTCGCGCACGAGCTGGCCCACGTGCGCTATCGCGACGTGCGGCGCCTGCTCGTCTATCTCGCGCTCGTGGCGCCCGCCGGCACGCGAGCGGTGGCACGCCTCGCCGAGCGGCTGAGCGGTTCCGACGAGCCGGAGCTGCCGGCCCTGGCGCTGGCCGGCGGCGTCGTCAGCGCGGCGCTCGGGGTCCTCACGCGTCAGCTCTCGAGGGCGATCGAGCGGCGCGCCGACGCGTTCTCGCTCGAGCTGACCGGCGACGCCGACGCGTTCGACTCCTTCGAGCGGCGGATCACACGGCAGAACCTCGCCGACCCTGACCCGCCGCGTTGGCTCGCCCTGCTGCTGGGAACTCACCCGCCGATCGTCGAGCGGCTCGGCATCGCCGCCGCCTACCGCGCGGGTGAGCGGGCTACTCCGCCTCGTCGCCCGAGGTGGGGCCCTCGAACTCCGGCAAATTCTTGATTCCCTCGCGCGCCTGCCAGCGCGAGTAGTTGTCCTCGAGCGCGCCCATCAGCTCCTTCATGAAGCGCGGCGAGAGGCTCACGCGGGAGACGATGATGCCCGGGACCTCACCGCCCTCGACCTCGTGGTCGACGCGGGCGAAGGTGATCGTGAACTCGTAGTCGGAGTGGCTTACGTTGGCGAAGTTCGAGTAGACGCCGGCCATCATCTCCGGCGAGACCTGGATGTTGATGTGGCGGTCGGGGCCTGAAGGCTCGGAGGCCAATTCAGTGCTCCGCGAACGGCGAGGACGAGCGCATCGCCGTTTAGTATCGCAGCAGTGCAGGTCGTCGTGATCTCGGTCGGGCGGCTGCGGGCCCCCTATATCGACGATGTCGCGCACTACGCAAAGCTGCTCGGTCGCCACGTGCGCCTGACCCAGATCGAGTTGCGCGACGACGGCGCGCGCGACGGCGGGGCCGAGCGTCTAGCCGGCCGCCTGCCGCGCGACGCGTACGTCTCGCTGCTCGCCGCCGATGGCGAAGCGCTCGACAGCCTCGCCTTCGCGCGCTTCATCGAACGCCGCCGCGAGTCCGGACGCGACCTCGCCTTCGTGATCGGCGGTGCCTACGGCGTCGATCTGCCCCAGGCGGACCACCGCCTCTCGCTCGGCTCGATGACGCTGCCACACCAGCTCGCGCGGGTCGTCCTGCTCGAGGCGCTGTTCCGCGCGCATCGCATCATCGCCGGCGAGCCCTACCACCACTGAGGGCGCCACGCGGGCGGCCTGCGCACCTCATAGGCTGGAGTCTGTGACGCCGTTGCAGACACTTCACGACGCGATCCGCGCCGCCGCGGTAGCGGTGGCCGGCGACGCAGGCGTGGGGCTCGAGGCGGTCAAGCTCGAGATCCCCCCGCGCGCCGAACTGGGCGACTACTCGACGAACGCCCCGCTGCTGCTCGCGCCGCGTCTGGGGAGGGCGCCGCGCGAGGTCGCCGGACTGCTCGCCGGCGAGCTCGCCGCAAGCCTCGGTGGAGCGCTCGAGCGCAGCGAGGTCGCCGGACCGGGTTTCCTGAACCTGCATCTGCGTGACGGCTGGTACACGCAGGCACTGGCCTGGGTGCTCGCTGAGGGAGAGCGCTTCGGGTCGGCCACGCTCGATCAGCCGCTCTCGGTCGATGTCGAGTTCGTCTCCGCCAACCCGACGGGGCCGCTGCACATCGGCCACGCCCGCCAGGCGGCCTACGGCGACGCGCTCGCGAGGATCCTCGCCTACCGCGGCTACGAGGTGACCCGCGAGTACTACATCAACGACTACGGCAGCCAGGTGATCAAACTCGGCGAGTCGGTTCGGGCGCTCGCGAACGGCGAGCGGGTGCCGGCGGACGGCTACCACGGCGACTACGTGGCCGGCCTCGTCGAACCGGTGCGGGCGCGAGAGCTGGATCTCGAGACGCTCGCCTGGGAGGCCTGCCAGGCCTGCCTGACGCTGATCCGGGCCTCACTCGAACGCTTCGGCGTCAGCTTCGACGTCTGGTTCTCGGAGCGCTCGCTGCACGAGGCGGGAGCGGTCGAGCGCGTGCTCGAGATGCTCGCCGCCCGCGGGGAGACCTACACCGCCGACGGCGCCCTGTGGCTGCGCACGAGCAGCCACGGGGACGACAAGGACCGCGTCCTGGTGCGCACCAGCGGCGAGCACACCTACTTCACCTCCGACATCGCCTACCTCGAGAACAAGCGCGAACGAGGATATGGCCGGCTCATCTACGTCTGGGGCGCCGACCACCACGGCTACATCGCGCGGTTGAAGGCGGCCTGCGCCGCGCTCGGGGGCGACCCGGACACGCTCGAGCTCGTGATCCAGCAGTTCGTGCACCTGCTCGGCGTCGAGGGCCGCACGGCGATGTCCAAGCGCGAGGGGGAGTACGTCACGCTGGACGAGCTGGTCGACGAGGTCGGCGTCGACGCGGCGCGCTTCTTCCTGCTGGCCCGTTCGCACGACACCACCGTCGACCTCGACCTCGACCTCGCCGTCCGCGAGAGCGCCGAGAACCCCGTCTACTACGTGCAGTACGCGCACGCCAGGATCGCCTCGATCCTCGACCGCGCCGGCGGAGAGCGCGTCGCGGAGGCGATCGCGTCGCTCGCGCCGGTCGAGGCTCTGCACCCGTCCGAGCGGGCGCTGCTGCGCCGGCTGCTGTCCTTCGACGGCGAGCTGGCCGACGCCGTCGAGCGCCGCGCGCCCCATCGCGTCGCCTCCTACGCGCTGGAGCTGGCGCAGGATTTCACCGCCTTCTATCGCGACTGCCATGTGCTCGGCGTGCAGCCGCGGGAGACCGAGTCGCTGCGGCTCGCACTCGCGCTGGCGGCGAGACGCACGATCGCGCGCGCGCTCGACCTGCTCGGCGTCGGCGCGCCCGAGCAGATGTGATCAGCGCGGGTCGAAGCGCGCGAGCTCCGCTTCGAGCCGTGCGCTGTCGGCCGCGCTGAGCCCGTCGGCGCCCGCTGCTTCCGCGCCCGCGCCGGCTGCGTCGGCGGTCGCCGCGCGGCGGTTGCGGCGCCAGCGCGGCAGCAGCAGCGCGACGATCGCGAGCGCCGCGAGCACGGCGGCGACCGGCACCAGGTAGAAGGCGACGTTGAAGCCCTTGTCGGGAGGCAGCGCGAGCACGCTTGGCCCGTACTGCGCGACCAGCCGGCTCTTGATCTGCGCCGCCGTGTCGCCGGCGTCGACGAGCTGCTGGATATAGGCCTTCTCCTGCTGCGCCGCGACCGAGTCCGCCTCGGCCAGGGGGATCCCACATGTCACGCACATCACCTGCTGTTCGATCGCGATGAAGGACGTGCGCTGCGTTGCGGCAAGCGCCGGCGCCGCGGTCAGCGCGGCGCTCGCGGCCAGCACGGCGGCTGCGATCAGGGTCGCGCGCCTCACGCGCGCGCCGCCACGCGGATCCCGCTGTCGCTCGCGCGCCTCACGCGCGTGCCGCCCGGCGGATCCAGTAGGTCAGCCAGGACTGCTGGGTCACCTCGCCGCGCGAGATCGCGACGACCTGCAGGCGCCGGTTGAGCACGAAGGTCTCCGGCAGCGCGTCGGTGCCGTAGGCCGCCGCGAACGAGCCGTCGATGTCGCGCAGGTTGGGATAGCTGAGGCCGTGCTTCCCGATGAACTGCTGCGCGCTCGAGCTGAGGTCCTTGTAGTCGATTCCGACCACCGTCCCGTCGCCGGTGGAGGCGAGCAGCCGCTGCGCCCGCTCGATCACCGCCGACTCCGCGGTGCAGGTGTCGCACCAGGACGCCCAGAAGTTCACCACCACGACGTTGCCGCGCCAGTGCGAGAGCGAAGCCTGCGGCTGATCGACGCGATCGAGCACCGGCAGCGCCCGGGTGGACTCCGGCGCCGCCGGATGGCGCCCCGCCGCGAGCGCGTTGTCCAGCGCACGGCTCGCGCCCTGCTGCGTCAGGCCGTAGACGAGCAGCCCGACGAGCGCCGCGGCCACGACGACGACGATCGTTGGCACGAGCTTGCGCCGCACCCGGCGAACCCTAGCCCGATACGATCACGGGCGGTCCAGGCGGGATTAGTTCATCGGTAGAACGCGAGCTTCCCAAGCTCGAGAGACGGGTTCGATTCCCGTATCCCGCTTCGAGAAAATGCCTGCAAATGACGTATTTTTGGCCCGAACGTAGTCGCAATATTGTCGCAATTCGGGGTCGAAAAAGGCCGCTGACGTAGGGAATCCGAGGCTCCCGTGGGTGTCTGGGGCGCGGTCGTCCGGGCGCGCGCGGTCGCGGCTCGACGGCGGCATTCGACAGTCCAGGCGCGCCTCGGACGGCCTCGGCCTTGTCGCGAGCCCGTCGGGTGTGCACTGAGAGGTCGTGTAGCAACCGGAAGCAGGAGCGGATGGAACACGCGAGCACGCGCTCGCATCTCGTCCATTGCGGTAGCCAGGAGCGTCCTTGACGAGACGCTCGCTGACGCGCGACGGCAGCCAGGAGGTGGGCCGCGAGTCCGCTCGCGCGAGTTGCGCTAGCCGGCGAACGTTGCGAAGGTCCAGTGGTTTCCGTCGGGGTCTGCCACAGTGAAATCGCGCGATGGATAGTCGGTTTGATCCACGAGCGGGTGCACGATGGTGGCGCCGAGCTTGAGTGCTCGGTCCATCACAGCGTCAGGATCAGAGGTGACGACATGCAGCGAGCTGGTGCCTGCCCGACAAGGCGTGCTGCGCTCGCCGGTGCTGGACAGCAGCACGCGACCGCCCTCAGGCCAATCCAATTGGCAGTGATGGACTAGGCCGTCCTCCTCCCCGGGGATCATCAGATCCTCGGAGAAACCAACGGCGAGCAACCAGTCGCGTAACGCCAGCGCGTGGTCGCTGACGATGCTCGCCCAAACGCTCGGCTGCCGGATTCCGCTAGTTCGCACGGTCATCGTCGACACCGGAAGCCTAGCGACCGCGGCTTTGCGCGACATGCGAGCGTCTGCTCGGCATCTCGCGAGACGCCCGCTCAGGACGAAATGCGAGTGCGGGCGCCGGTCTGTGGGGCGCTTCTGCTTCCCCCGTCGTCCGCACGGAGATGGCGTGGTGGCGACCGCCCGTGCGTCGCCTGTGTGAGTGCGAGCTTTGCCGCGTAGCCCTCAGTGCGCGAGTCCGTCGGCTGCGGCGTGGTCGCGGAGGTAGTCGCGGAGGTAAGGCAGCGCGAAGTCCACGTAGCCATGGCCGGTTGACTCGATGAGCTCCGAGGCGATCAGCCTGAGTCGGTACTGGCTCGCGAAGTTCCCGTCGATGTCGAGTCGCTCCTGGATGTCCTTCATCCGTGATGGGCCGTCGTCGCGCGCCATTGCGAGAAGGAAGGACTTGTCGATCGCGGAGGCGCCGGCGAGCGCCGGCTCGTAGATGAGCGTGCCCAGGCGGCGTAGAGCGTTTGCCACGCCCTGTCGAGCGCTGTCCATTGAGACCTCGGTCTCGGAGCGGCGAAGACGCCAGACCTGCGCGCCGACGAGCTGGATCAGGAACGGGTAGCCGCGCGTGCCCTCGACCATTACGGCGAGGACGTCGTCGGCGACTTCGCGCCCGCTCGCCTCGATCGGTGTCCTGATCGCAAGCGAGACGTCCTCGCGGCCCACCGATCCAAGGGCGTGTCGCTCCGCTCTGCGGAGGAAGGTGAGCACTTCGTCGTTGACGACGTCGCTTACCGCCGATGCCAGTCCGGCCCCCGCGAACGCCAACGCGCGCTCTTCTCTGAAGGCGTGCTGTACCGTCGTCGCGAGTTGCCGCAGTTCGGCGATTTGGTTCTGGTGGATCTCATCGAGCGTGATGAGCAGCCCGGTTTGGTGCTCGACGAGGAGATCGGTGACGAGTTCGATCTGGCTGCGGAGGGTCGCTTCAGGCGTGTGACTCTCGCTCGTGCTCCACGTCAAACCACCGGATGACAGCGGTCCTGTCACCCCGGTCAGGCGGCGTCGTACCGCTTTGGGGTCGAGGCGCTCCAGGAGAGTCGGCAGGGCATCCCGGGTGAGCCGTTCTACGAACCCGGACGCAGCTGTCTCGGTTACCACAAGCCAGCCGAGTTGCCTAGCGCGGTCTTCGACCGCGTTCAGCATCACGGTCTTTCCAGAGCCTCGCGCGCCAGTGTAGATTGTGGCCCTGGCAGCCGAGCCTGGTCCATCCTCGAGGGCGTCAACGAACTCATCGATCAGGGCGTCGCGTCCAACGAGCAGCGGCGGGCTGACCCCGAAGCTGGGCTTGAAGGGGTTCCTTGTGGACACGCCTTCAGCGTAACAGCCCGTTTAGAGATCTTTAGAGCTTTTAGAGGTCTTTAGATATTGCGGCGATAGTTTCGATTCCCGTATCCCGCTTACGGCGGGGCTCGCATTCCGGTGCGACCGGGGGCCCTCCTTCCGCGCCCCCGCGCTACGCGTCGTAGGCCTTGACCTGCTGGTAGAGCCTCAGGATGAGATTCGCAGCGCCGTGCAGGTTGTCGAGCGTCTCCCGAACATCGGGGAGCTGCTCGATGCGCTCGCGGTCCTCGGGGCTTCGCATCTCGATCACGGCTGCGACTGAGGCGTGATCCTCGCTCTCGAGGATCCTCGCGGAGACGAACCCTGCGTCCGTCGTGATCTGCTTGGCGAACAACTCATCCAGGCGCTCTATGCAGGCGGCTTCCTGCTCTGGCTCCACGCTCCAGATGTGGACCAGAACGCTACCTTCGCTCATCGGCGACCTCTCTTTCGCGCTCACGGGTGGCTCTGCGCCGCCACGCCTCGTTGCGATCATAACCCGCACCGCATCACGGTCTGCACGCGCGGCTGGCACAGGAGCCGGCTCGCCGCCCGGCTGCGGATCCGCGCGCCCGCCGGCGATTCGGAGCTGCCGGAGCGCCGCCAATGTTTGGTGACCGATCCGCCGGCAAGGATGTGCGAACATATGTTCGTGTCAACGCAGGCCGGCCATGCTCGCGGAGAGGCGGATGTCGAGATCGCAGGCCCGATCTCTGCTCGAGTCGGATTGCGGCCGGGCGAGGGTGGGGCGCATCCGCTCGGCGCTCCGTCGGGGTGGGCGTGCCCGCACTGTGCCGTCGAGAACCAGTGGCCCCAGCACGACGCGGGTGACGTCGTCGAGTGCGACTACTGCGGCTCGGCGTTCGCGCGGCCGGCCTGATCGAGCGCGCCGAGCTGAGTTGCGCTTGCGACGCGCGCATTTGGCCAGCGGCACCGGCGCCTCGGGGGTGCCTCCGTGAGCTGACCCGATTCCGGCTCCGCGGCCAATATGATCGCCGCGGATGCCCTCTGGACCGCAGCCGACGACCAGACGTCGCGTCGCGCTCGCCGCACCACTGACGATCGTCGCCCTCGCAGCGGGAGCGGTCGCGGCGTACGCCGCGCCCGGCACGATCACGGCTGCGCAGGCGCCCGCGGTGGCGGCGGCGATCAGCATCCGCCACGCGGACCTGCCGAAGGACGAGCAGAAGAGCAACCCGATCACGGCCGAGGAGCTCCAGCAGGACGCCGCGCTGACCCGCTGCGTCGGCGGCGTGCCGGTGAGCGACGCGCTGGCCAACACGCAGTCGCCTAACTTCCAAAGCGTGTCCGGCAGCACGGTGGTCGTCAACTCGGGTACCGAGATCCTCCCGTCGACGGCGCTTGTCGCCACCGACTTCGCGGCGATCACCGGCAACCACGGTCTGCCCTGCCTGCTGCGCCAGCTGCGCAGCGAGTTGGTCGGCACGCCGCCGAAGGACGAGACGGTCAAGAGTTTCGCGTCTCGCCTCTCGCCCGTTGTCGCGGGCGTCGCACAGGCCTTCGCCTACCGCTTCAAGGTCGTGATCACCCAGACCAAGAGCACGACGACCCTGATCCTGCCGATCTACGTCGACGTGATCGGCTTCGCCTACGGGCAGGCTGAGGTCAGCCTGAGCGTCATGGTCGTCGGCGCAAAGCCGTCGACCGCGCTCGATCGGCGACTCGCGGCGCTGCTCGTCGCCCGCGCCAGGCAAGCCGTCGGCTGAGAGCGGCCGCCAGCCCGCGGACGCGAGTACTCTCAGAATCAGAGCAACCCGTGAGTCTCGTCGTCTTCCTCATCGCGCTCGCCTTCGCCGGCCTGGTCGTCGGTGCACTCGCGCGCCTGCTGCTTCCTGGGCCCGATCCGATGGGGGCGGCCATGACGATCGGCGTCGGGCTGCTGGGCTCCTTCAGCGCCGGACTGTTCTCGTGGTACGTGCTCCATCGCCACGGCGCGGGCCTGATCCTCTCAGTCCTGTTCGCGATGCTGATCGTCTACGCGCTCAGGCGCAGCGGCAGCCGCCTCGGCCGCTGATCCGCCGTCGGCGGCCTCGCCTGCTGCCCGGCGTGAGCGTCCACGGCTTGGTGGCGTTTGGCCTTGGTGGGCGCCCGCCCGCCCCGCGCCTCGCCCTGGCTGGTCGGTAGCCGGCGGCGCTTCGCTAAGTTCGGGGGAACCGATCCCGCCCTTCTGAACCATTGAGAGGAGACGACGTGACTGACACGCTGACCGGCCGGCCGCTGGAGATCATCGCCGGCCGCAACTACGCCCACCTCGCGATCCCCCGCCGTGACGGCACCGTCCAGACCGTGATCGTCTGGGCCCACACCGACGGGGGCAACGTGACGGTCAACAGCGCCGAGGGCCGCAGCTGGCCGGCGAACCTCCGCCACGCCGGCACGGCCACGGTGACCGTGCTGGCCGACGGGAACCCCTACGAGTGGGTGTCGGTCACCTGCCGGCTGGCCGAAGATACCCACGAGGGGGCCATCGAGCACATCAACATGCTTGCGAAGAAGTACATCGATGCAGACGAATACCCGTACCTGGCGGCGGGTGAACAGCGCATCCGCTTCGTACTCGCGCCGGGGCGCGTGCATTACAACGCGCCGCAGTAGCACGCGGGATCGACGCTGGAACACCCGTCAACCGGGCGGGTGCGACGGCGCGATCGTCGCCGCGTTCGGGCGGGCTTGCGATACTTACGCGCCACGATGACTCCCCCTCGTAAACGACAGGTCAGGCTCGTCGTTTCGCTCACGCTGGCGGTCGTGCTCGCCGGCGGTTTGATCTACACGAGCTTCTCGGCCGCCGACCCGGCGCTGACGCCCAGCCAGCTGATCCGCCAGGGCAAGCCCGGCAGCGACATCCAGCTGACCGGCGTGGTCGTGAAGCACTCGGTTCGCGATCTGCGCAACGGCGCCGTGGACTTCGCGCTGGCCGATCGCTCAGGCGGCGGCCCGACCGTGGAGGTCGACTACAGCGGCAGCGTTCCACCGACCTTCGAGGTGGGCCGCGAGCTGATCGTCACCGGCGAGCTGCGCGGGCGCACGTTCGTCGCGCAGCCGAGCTCGATGGTCACGAAGTGCCCGTCGAAGTACACGGCGGCGCCGAGCTCGACATGAGCCGGAGGGGCGGCTGATGGCGTTCGCCGGGCGCGTCGCGCTCGTGCTGGCGCTGGTGGTCTCGGTCTACGGCATCGGGGCGGCGCTTTACGGCGGGCGCCACGGGCGCCGCGACTGGGTCGACTCGGGCCGCCGCTCGATCTACTGCCTGGCCGCGATCCTGACCGTCGCGATGGCGATCCTCGAGGTCGCCTTCATCCGCAACGACTTCTCCTACAACACCGTCGCGAACACCTCCAGCACGACCACGCCGCTGCTCTACCGCGCGGCCGCGCTGTGGTCGTCCCAGGAGGGATCGCTGCTGCTGTGGGTCTGGCTGCTCTCGATCTGGGCCAGCGTGGCGACCTTCATCACGCGCAACCGCCTGCGCGACATCGTTCCCTACGCGACGAGCGTGCTGCTCGGCTTCGGCGCCTTCTTCACGACCCTGCTCGTGTTCTTCGACTCGCCGTTCGCGCAGACGAACCCGGCGCCGCTGAACGGCGCGGGGCTCGACCCGCTGCTGCGCAACCCGAGCATGCTGATCCACCCGCCGATGCTGTACTCCGGCTACACCTTCTTCACGATCCCGTTCGCCTTCGCCGTCGGCGCGCTGGTCGTCCGGCGCGTGGACGCCGATTGGATCCGCGTCACGCGGCGCTTCGCGCTCGCCTCCTGGCTGTTCCTGGGGATCGGGATCCTGCTCGGCGCGCGCTGGTCCTACTACGAGCTCGGCTGGGGCGGCTACTGGGGCTGGGACCCGGTCGAGAACGCCGCGCTGATGCCGTGGCTGATCAGCACCGCCTTCCTGCACTCGGTGATGATCCAGGAGAAGCGCGGGATGCTGAAGATCTGGAACGCCTCGCTCGTGCTTGGCGCCAGCACGCTCGCGATCGTCGGCACCTTCCTGGTGCGCTCCGGGGTCCTGAACTCGATTCACGCGTTCGGCGCCTCGACGCTCGGGATCCCGTTCGTGGCGCTGATCGCGGCGATGACCGGGGGGTCGATCTATCTCGTCGTCAGCCGCCGCGACGTGCTTCGCAGCGAGCACACGCTCGACTCGCTGTTCTCCCGCGAGGCAGCGTTCCTGCTCAACAACGTGGTCCTCGTCGGCCTCTGCTTCGTGATCTTCTGGGGCACATTCTTCCCGCTGATCTCCAAGGCCGTGACCGGTACCTCGGCGGCCGTCGGGCCGGTCTGGTTCGACCGCTACACCGTTCCGCTGGCGCTGATCCTGGTGCTGCTGAGCGGTGTCGGCCCGGCGATCGCGTGGCGGCGCGGCACGCTCGCCAACATCCGGCGCAACTTCATGGCGCCGCTCGCCGCGGCGGCCGCGATGGCGATCGCCGCGTACACCGTGGTGCCGATCTCCTCCTCGATCGGTGTCGTGCTCCTGTTCTGCGCCGCCGCATTCGTGTTCACCAGCGTCGGGCAGGAGTTCTGGCGCGGCTGGCGCGTGCGCCGCGCGACCTCGAGCGAGTCGCCGCCCTTGGCGCTGGCGTCGATGGTGCGCCGCAACCGGCGCCGCTACGGCGGCTACATCGTCCATCTCGGGATCGCCGTGCTGTTCATCGGCGTCGCGGCCTCCGCGACCTTCCAGCACGAGCAGACGCTCAGCCTGCAGCGCGGGCAGTCGGTGCGGGTCGGCGCGTACACGATGAGCTACGTCAGGGCGACCGGCTCCGTCGTCACCGACCCCAACCACACCGGTGCGACGATGACGCTCGGCGCGGTGCTGCGCGTCACGCGCGGCGGGCACTACGTCGGCACGTTGCGACCGAGCGCCGGCTACTACCCGGCGTCGCCGATCGTTCCGGGACTGGTCGTGGCGAGCCTGATCTCGGGTGACGCGGTTGACCAGGTCGGCCTGAAGTCCAGCTGGCGGCGCGACCTCTGGGCCGCGATCAAGCCACTCGGGACGACACTGCCGGCCAACGGCACGCAGCTGCCGGAGGAGTCGCTCGTCAACCGGGCCGACGCGCTGATCCCGACGAGCGAGTCCGGCGCCCAGCAGCTGAGCCTCGCCTACTACCTGCTGCGCGCGATCGTCGCCCACTACGTCGCCTACCCGCCGCCTGCCTCCTTCACGCTGATCGCCTCGCCTCTGGTGATGTGGATCTGGATCGGGGGCCTGATCGTCCTGCTCGGCGGGCTGACGGCGATCTGGCCCGCGCCGTCGGCGCTGCGCAGCCGCGTGCGGGCGCGCTATCTCGCTCGCGTCGCCCAGGAGCTCGGCCGCGCCTAACCGAGCGCGGCGTTTGCGATGACGGCGCTGATCGCCGCGCTGCTCATCGCGGCGCTGCTGACGTTCGTTCTGTGGGCCCTGAGCGGACCGTTTCGCGCCCGCCGCAGCGGCCCGGCGCCGGAGGATTCCGACGTCCGCCGCGCGCTTGAGAGCGCGAGGGAAGCCAAGTACGCGGAGATCCGCGACAACGAGACCGACCATCGCACCGGCAAGCTCTCGATCGAGGATTTTCGAGCGCTTGACCGCCAGCTGCGCGCCGAGGCCGTCGAGATCCTGCGCGCACTCGATCAGATCGACGCCCCGGATTCGGGCGCGACCGATTAGACTGTGATCGGCATGCAGGCGCTCTTCTCAACGCTCCAGGTCGTGATCTGCGTGATCCTGGTGCTGCTCATCCTGATGCACTCGGGCAAGGATTCCGGGCTGTCCGGCGCGTTCGGCGTGGGCACTGGCACCGGGCCGCTGGGTGGTGGCTCGCTGGTCGAACGCAACCTCAACCGCTGGACCGTCTTCTTCGCGATCCTGTTCGTCGCGAACACGATCCTGCTTTTGAAACACCCCTGGGGCGGCTCAGGCTGATCCGCCGCTGACGCGGAAGGACGCCGCCCGCAGCGCCGGGCAGAGCACTCCGCTCGCGAATCTTCTTCCATAGAGGCCGGCTTCGCCGACCAGTCGCTGCGCAGCGCTCAACTGTTCGACGGCCGCGAGGATGCGCAGCGCCGAGTCCGTGAACCGGACTTCGCGCAGCGGCCGCGTGATCACGCCGTCCTCGATCAGGAAGGTCCCGTCGCGCGTCGTGCCGGTGAGCAGCGCGCGCCGCGGCTCGACGGGGTTCACGTACCACAGCCGCGTCACGAACAATCCCCGCTCGATCGGCGCGCACAGCTCCGCCAGCGAGCCGGCGTCGCCGCCGGCGAGCACCAGATTCGTGGGCTCGGGACCGTCGGGTGCACCGCCGGGAGCCAGCGCGTGTCCGGTCGAGCTGGTGCCGGCGAGCGCGGCGGAGCGGGTGTCGTGTACGACGGAGCGCGCGATCCCATTCTCGATCAGGGCCAGCTGGTGCTTGGGGACTCCCTCGGCGTCGAAGCTGCGCGGCAGCGTGCCCGCGACGAGCGGCGAGTCGCTCAGGTTGACCGATGCCGCAGCGACTCGCTCGCCGATCGAGCCATGGAGTGCGCCACGCGCCTCCACGTGGGCGAGACCGTTGAAGGCCAGCGTGCCGAGGAAGTCCAGCAGCGTGGCGACCGCGGCATGGTCGAGCACCACCGGGTAATCGCCGGGTTCGAGCACGCACGGCTCCGCTCTGGACACCCTGGCGGCGGCGTCGGCAGCGAGCGCGGCGCCGTCGATCGCCTCGAGCCCCACGGCCGTCGTCGCGGCGTAGCCGCTGCGGCCGTCCGGGTCCCGCGCGATGACCGTCATGTGCGCATCCGTGACGGCTTCGGCGACGGCCAAGCCGGTGCTCGAGGCGATCGCGGTGGTGACCTCGCCCGCGGTCCAGATGCCGAAGGCCTCCGTGCCGGCGTCGGCGCATCCGGCGAATGCCGCGGCGAGCGCGGCACCGGCGCGGTTGGCGTCAAGCGTCGCCGTGGCCGCGTCGTGGCCGTCGTGCGCGGCCGCCGGCGCGGCCGGCGGGAGCCCGGGGTAGCTGCCGCGTCCGCTGCGTGCCGCCGCCGCCGCTGCCGCGCGCGCACGTTGCGCAGCCTCGGCCAGGCCGGCCGCGTCGAATTGGTTGGTCGATGCGGTGCCGGTGTGGCCGTCCAGCAGGCAGAGCATCTCGACCGAGGTGTCGTCGATCGCGGTTGCCTGCGTCGCCCGGGAGCTGGCGAACCTCGAGCACAGCGAGCGCTCGCGGATCACCGTCGCCTGCGCGCCGTCGCCGTCCAGTTGCGACAGGGCGTGTTCGGCGAGCGCCAGCTCGGCCTCGGCTTTCACCGCAGGACTCCGACCTCGACGTCGCGGAAGCGGGCGGGCGCCGTGCCGTGAGAGACGTGCGCCGTCTGGCCGGGCTGCCCCTTGCCGCAGTCGAGCAGGCCCCACAACCGCCATGCCGGTGCGCTCGCCACGGCGTCAAGCGAACGCCAGAACGTCGGCGTGACGCCGGCGTAGGTCGGGTTGCGCAGAAGGCGGCCGAGCTTGCCGTCGCGGATCTCGCGGGCGACCTCCGTGCCGAACTGGAAGTTCAGGCGCCGGTCGTCGATCGACCACGACCGGTTGGTGTCCATGAAGACGCCGCTGTGAACGCCGTCGATCAGCTCCTCCAGCGTGCCGCCGTCGCCGGGCTCCAGCGAGACGTTGGTCATCCTGACCATCGGCTGGCGGGCGAAGCCATCGGCGCGGGCCGTGCCGCCCGACGGGCCACCGAGTGCAGCGGCCGACTGGCGATCGGACAGCGCCGCGCGCACGACGCCGTCCTCGATCAGCGTGGTTCGTCGCGCCGCGACGCCCTCGTCGTCCCAGCCGAACGATCCGAGGCCGCGCGGTAGCGTCGCGTCGGCACTGATCGCGAGCAGGGGAGAGCCGTAGACGAGCGTCCCGATGTCGGCCTGCGTGACCCAGCTGGTGCCCGCGTAGGAGGCCTCGCCGAGCAGGATCCGGTCCAGCTCGAGCGCGTGGCCGATCGACTCATGGATCTGGAGTGCGAGCTGCTCGTCGCCCAGCACCAGCGTCGTGCGCCCGGCCGGGCACGGCGGCGCGCTCAGCAGCGCGAGCGCCTCCTCGGCGACGCGCGGCGCGTGCGCGCGAAGGTCGAGCGCCGTCAGGTGCTCGTATCCGGCGAGCGCCACAGAGCCGCCGTGGGCATTCGGATAGGAGCGTCGCTGCAACTCGTCGCCGGCCGCGGCGTAGGCGCTGATGCCGCCGCCGCACTCGGTGCGCGACTGCGTGCAGGCGGCGCCGTCGCTCGAGGCGAACGCGACGTCGGTGCGCGTCGCCAGCGACTCGGCCACTGTGCGGACGAGTCGCGGATCCCCGCGCATCGGCGCCTCGGCCTCCAGCAGCAACTCGAGCCGATCGTCGAGCGAGAGCCCGAACGGGTCGATCTCGCAAGCGCTCGCCCAGTGTCCCCGCGCCGGTGGAACCGGCGGGAGCGCCGCCGCGGCGGCGCTCGCCGGCAGCGAGCGCGCCACGTCCACCGCGCGCGCGAGGGCCAGTTCCAATCCCTGCTTCGTCGCCTCGCGTGTCGCCGCGAAGCCAAAGCCGTGGCCGGGCACGGCGACTCGGATGCCGACGCCCGCCTCGCGCGTGAACTCGATGCCCTCGACACAGCCGCCGCTGACGCGGAGCTGTTCCGACGTTCGCTCGACCCAACGCGCTTCGACGTACTCGCAGCCGGCCGGAGGGCTGGCAGCGAGCTCCCGGAGGAGCGTCAGTGGCGTCAGCCGCTCGCTCCGCTTGCCGGGGTCACGCCGAGCAGGTCCACGATGAAGATCAGCGTGGCGTTGCCAGGGATCGGCGGGTTGCCGGCCGCGCCGTAGCCGAGCGAGGGCGGGATGATCAGCTCGCGCCGCCCGCCGACGCGCATCCCGACGAGGCCCTCGTCCCAGCCCTTGATCACGGAGCCCGAGCCGAGCGGTCCGGGGAGCGTGAATGTCGAATGGCGCAGCCACGAGGCGTCGAACACCTTGCCGGTGCTGTACAGCGCGCCGACGTAATTGACGGTGATCGTGTCGCCGTCCGCGGCGGTCGCTCCGGTGCCCTTGATCAGGTCGTCCTCGACCAGCGTTTTCGGCGCAGGCCCGGAGGGCTTGGTGATCGTCGGTTCCGTCGACAGCGGCCCGGTCTTCGGCGTGGTGATCGCCGGCGTCGTCGTGGTGGAGGTGGTCGTGGTGGCGGTCGTGGACGTCGAGGTCGCGGAGTAGGTCAGCGTCTGCGACGCGGACGGGGCGGCCTGGATGTGGGCGGTGTCGGCGCTGTTCGACGAGCCGCAACCGGCGATCACGCCGGCGGCGAGGACGGAACAGATGACGAAGTATCGGGATCGCATGCCACTCAGGCTATAGGTTCGAGCGGCGCTACGGCGCCAGAGGCGCCCGCGGGCGGGTAGCCCGGAAGCCGCGCGCGCGGTCTCGCGCAGTCTGGTAAAGCACGCCCGCGCCTGCCGTTTTCGGCTCGTTTCGCCGTCCATTCGCCCGCTAGGATCCGCCTCGCGTGAGTGTGGTCGTGGGAGTCGGGACGGTGCCGGACGCGCGCCGCTGGAGGCCGGTGGCTGCGTACGCGCTGCTGGCCGCGGCGACGCAGCTGCTGTGGCTGACCTTCGCGCCCCTGACGACGGCGAGCGCGCACCACTACCACGTGTCGGAGAACGCGATCGGCTGGCTGGCCGAGCTGTTCCCGCTCTTCTATGTCGTCCTGGCGCTGCCGGCTGGACGGCTGCTCGACCGTTCCTTTCACCGCTGGCTCGCCGTCGGCGCGGTCCTGACCGCGCTCGGCGGCTTGACGCGCCTGATCGGGCCCTTTGGCTGGGTGCTGACCGGGCAGCTCCTGGTCGCGATCGGCCAGCCGCTCGTGCTCAACGCGGTTACGAAGGTCGCGAGCGAGCATCTGCCGGCACGGCTGCGCCCGCACGGGATCGCCGTCGGCTCAGCCGGCATCTTCGTCGGCATGCTGCTGGCGCTGATCCTCGGAACGCTGTTCGGCGGCTCCCATCTGCAGTCGCTGCTCGAGCTCGAGGCGGCCTTCAGCGTGGTCGCCGCCGCGGCGCTGCTGTTCGAGCTGCGGCTGCGCGGCGGCGGGGTGGACGCCGAGCCGGACGTCGCGCTCGGGATCGTCGCGATCCGCGACGTGTGGGCCGATCGCAACGTGCGAGTCCTCAGTGGACTGCTGTTCCTGGGGTTCGGCGCCTTCGTCGCGCTGACGACCTGGCTTCAGGCCCTGCTGCACAACTACCGCATCTCCTCCTCGACCGCCGGTGGCCTGCTCGTCGCGATGGTGCTCGCCGGCGCGCTCGGCGCTGCCGCGTTGCCGCCGCTCGTGGTCAGCCGCAGCGCCGAACGCGGCATGGTCGCGGCCGCGGTGGCGGTCAC
This sequence comes from uncultured Solirubrobacterales bacterium, assembly GCA_963709225.1. Lineage (GTDB taxonomy): Bacteria > Actinomycetota > Thermoleophilia > Solirubrobacterales > Solirubrobacteraceae > Palsa-513. Next base: position 327,093 of record CAVPVM010000002.1, on the reverse strand, counting down.
CGCCGGCGGCTCGGTGCTGCTCGCTTTCGAGCATGTCGTCGCGATCGATGCCGTCGTGCTCGTCTTGATCGGGCTTCTGCTCCTGACCCTGCTGCCCGTGCTCCTCGAGCTCAGCGAGCGCCGCGCGGGCGCGAGCGCGGGCACCGTCACGTCCCTGCTGTGGCTCGCCGGGAACGCCGGCGGACTCGTCATCGCACTGCTTGTTGCCGTGCTCGTGCATCATCCGACGCCCGCCTTCCTCGCGCTGGCGTTGGTCAGCCTGTGCGCGGCGCCGCTCGTGCTCGCGCTCTCAACGGACTGACGCTCCGCAGAACTCGCACCGGAGCACGCGAAGGACCATCCCGCCGGTGCTCGGCGCGCGGGCTCAACGTCGCGCGCGGGGGGGCGGTGGGGGGGAATGACCTGACCACCAGTTGGTGAGGTAACACCGGCGCCTCCGTCTGCGCGGCCTGCTTGGATATGCGTCATGGAGCAGCAGGTGGCAGGGGACACGGAGTCCGACTCGCCGGGGAACCGGGTCGAGGAGCAGCAGCAGCGAAGCGATCGCGAGGCGCTGAGGCGCCGGATCCGCGAGTCGTTGCTGCGCTGCCCCGGCGCCGAGTCCTCCAGACCGGCGTAGCCGGACACCACGCTCGAGCGAGGGCGCGGCAGGAGCGCTGCCGGCAGGCACCGGCAGCGGCGATCTACGCATTCCCGCCGCTATCGGCGAGGTCGGTGTGCCGACGCGGTATAAAGCGGGGTACACGTTCGACGTCCCGATGCGCGACCTCCCGCTCGACAGCCCTCTCGGTGATCAGCCGCTGCGCACCTCGCGCACCGACGTGCTGCGCGCATCGCCGCCGATGTTCCGCACCGCGTGGCTGGATCGCCTATCGCGCGTGCATCCGGTGGTGCCGCCGCTGATCTTCTGCCCGGCGATCGCGGTGCTCACCGTCCTGGCGCTCCGTGGGGAGTCGCTCGGGCGCACACTGCTCGGAGCGCTCGGTGGCTATCTCGCCTGGACCTTCAGCGAGTACTGGATTCACCGGGCAATCTTCCACTTCGAGCCCGAGGACGGCTTCGGTGCGCGGCTGCACTGGATGGTGCACGGAGTCCATCACGACCATCCAAACGATCCGCTGCGCCTGGTGATGCCGCCCGCGGTGTCGGTCCCGCTGGCCGTGCTGTTCGTGGCCGCCTTCGTTGCGATCTTCGGCACTCCGCTGGGCTGGGCGGTCGGCGCAGGCTTCCTGGCCGGTTACCTCGCCTACGACATGCTCCATTACGCGCTCCACCACCACCGCCAGCCGCGCACCGCGCTCGAGCGCCGCCTGCGCGAGCTGCACATGCGCCACCACTTCGAAGACGAGACCCACGGCTACGGGATCAGCGCGCCGTGGTGGGACATCGTCTTTCGCACCTACGGCCAGCGCCGCGAGCGCCACTGAAGGACCGGCGGCCCGGGCCGCCCTCCGCTGACAGCCGCGATCCGCAGGCCGCGTCGCGCCGCACGCTTTGTGGGTCATCCGCCGGCCGCGCGATCCGGCGATCGTTTCGACGTCGCCGCTGACGCGGTTGCGTCTGGGGGCGCCATGCGATAAGATGCTTGCCGATAAGCAACTTTCTCGCCACCACAGAGGAGCTGGCCCCGGAGGCCGGCAGCGACGACGCGAGCGCGCGGCTGCGCGCCGCGGTGGGCCGGCTCTCGCGCAGGTTGCGCGAGACGCGCGCCGGTAGCGGGCTCACGCCGACGCAGATCTCGGTGCTGTTCAGCATCGGGCGCCTCGGTCCGTTGACGATGACGGAGCTGGCCGAGCGCGAGGGCCTCAACCCGACGATGCTCTCGCGGGTGGTCGCCGGGCTGTGCCGGGCCGGGCTGGTGGCTCGAAGCAGCGACCCGTCGGATCGCCGCGTCGCATTGGCCGCGCCGACCTCGGCCGGCCGCAGGCTGCGCGAGCGGATCCAGCGCGAGCGCAGCGAGGCGCTCGCGGTTCATCTCGCAGCACTCGCACCGGCTCAGCGGGAGGCCATTCTCGACGCGATTCCTGCGCTCGAGGCGCTCGCGGAGCGGCTGCGATGAACGCAACCGGGCCACTCTCGCCTAACGGGCTGCGCGACACCCGACGGCGCACGTTCGCGGCGCTCGCCGTGCCCAACTACCGCCGCTACTTCTTCGGTCAGGCGACCTCGCTGGTTGGCACCTGGATGCAGATGGCCGCGCAGTCCTGGCTCGTGCTCTCGCTGACCGGGTCGGCCGCCGCGCTCGGGCTGATCGTCGCGCTGCAGACGCTGCCGGTGCTGCTGCTGGCTCCCTACGGCGGCGTGATCGCCGATCGCGTCGACAAGCGCCGCCTGATGGTCGCGCTGCAGACCGCGATGGGACTCCAGGCGCTTGCGCTCGGCGTGCTGACGATCACCGGGTCCGTGCGGATCTGGGAGATCGGCGTGCTGGCCGTGGTGCTCGGCCTCAACAACGCGTTCGAAAACCCGGCCCGCCAGTCCTTCGTCCTGGAGATGGTGGGCGCCGAGACGCTGCGAAACGCCGTCAGCCTGAACTCGGTTCAGGTCAACGTCGCCCGCGCCGTCGGGCCGGCGGTCGCCGGCGTGCTGATCGCGACGGTCGGCACGGGGGAGTGCTTCCTGATCAACGCCGCCAGCTTCGTCGCCGTGGTCGGCTCGCTGCTCTCGATGGAACGCTCCACGTTGCATCCGACGCCCCCGGCGCCGCGTGCGGCCGGCCAGTTGCGGGAGGGGCTCCGCTACGCGCGAGCGACGCCCGAGATCATCGTGCCGCTGGCGATGATGACGCTCGTCGGCACGCTGGCGTACGAATTCCAGGTCTCGCTGCCGGTCATGGCACGCCACGCGCTGCACGCCGGGGCGGAGGGCTACGGTTTCATGACCGCGGCGATGGGCGTGGGAGCGATCGTCGGCGGGCTGGTGGTGGCGGCGCGCGGTCGCACGGGCCTGCGCCCGGTCACGATCGCGGTCGCGGCGTTCGCGGTCGCGCTGGCCCTCGCCGCGCTGGCGCCCACGCTCGCCGTCGAGCTGATCGCGCTGGCGCTGGTCGGCGCCGCGAGCGTCTCGTTCATGTCGAGCGGCAACTCGACCCTCCAGCTGGCTGCCGACCCCGCGATGCGAGGCCGCGTGATGGCGCTGTGGTTCGTGGCTCTGCAGGGCACCACGCCGATCGGCGGACCGCTGATCGGAGGGATCATCACGCTCGCCGGCGCCCGCACCGGCCTGGGCGTCGGCGCGCTCGCCTGCGTGCTCGCGGCGGGCATCGGCTACGGAGCTCGGCGGCGCCTGCGAGGCGGTCGCACCAGGTCGTTCCCAGCCAGGGCCCGTGCGACCGGCTTGCCGTCCGGCGGCGCCGGCGCCTGAACCGCCGATCCACGCTCGCGGCGCTGGAAGCTACGGCGTCGAGATCTCGATTGCACCGAACGCGAGCAGCGCCGTACGGTAGATGCACGCGTACTCGACGATGCTCCCCGGGGCGACCTGCGCGGTCTGGGCGGTCACGTCGTTGCACGCCTTGGCGCTGCGGCTCGCTCGCCAGGCGGTCTTGCGGCCCGCCTGGAGCTCGAGCGCGGGGACCCAGGTTGGGACGCTCAGCGCCACGACGTCGCCGGCATGCACCGGAATCGATGTCGTCAGCGCGAAGGTCGCCGTCTCGCCGAAGTAGGGACTGAGATGGACCAGTGGACTTGACGCGTCGAGCCGGTAGTCCAGGCCGCGAACCTGGCGGAGCACCGCTATCGCCGCCTCGGAGACGCCTCCCTCGTTGACGTCGAAATAATGGATCTGCGCGGCGCTCGGCGAGCTCAGCGTGATCTGCCAGCCAACGATGCGCCCGGCCGCCGTGACCTTGAATGGGGCGGAGGTCGCGCCCACCTGTACCTGCTCGGCGGTGGTGCGCGAGACGACCGTGCACGGCGTGGCGGTGGTGCCGGGGCAGCTTGCGACGGCGGTCGGATCCGGCGGGTTGGTGATCGTCGACAGCACCGCATAGGCCGCCGCGGGGACCACCAGCGCGGCCGCTGCTACCACGATCGCGACGCTGAGGGCTGGTCTGCTCATCTCCTCTGTCGGGCCGAGACTAGCGCGCGCGGCGGGCGACGGAGGCCCGCGTCCAGCGGGCCCCCGCGGCGGCCGCACGGGGCGCGCGGCACGGGCCGCGCCCGCTCGATCAGATCGGGTAGTGGCGCTCGCTCTCCTGGATCGTGATCCAGCGCAGTTCGGTGAACTCCTCCAGCGCGGCGCGCCCGCCAAAGCGTCCCCAGCCGCTCGCCTTGACGCCGCCGAACGGCATCTGAGGCTCGTCGTGGACAGTGGCGTCGTTGATGTGGCAGATCCCGCTCTGGACGCGCTGGGCGAGCTCGAGGGCCCGCGGCACGTCGGCGCTGAAGACCGCCGCGGCGAGACCGTATTCGGTGTCGTTTGCGACCTCGACGGCGTGGTCGACGCCGTCGACCGCGATGATCGACACCAGCGGGCCGAATGACTCCTCGCCGTAGACGCGCATCTCGGAGCTGACACCGAAGAGCACCGTCGGCGGGTAGCAGGCGCCGTCCGGCACACCGCCGGCGAGCACCTGCGCCCCGTGCGCGCGCGCATCCTCGACGAGCTCGCCGACGCGTTGCATCGCCGACTCGTTGACCAGCGGCCCGATCTGCGTCTCGGGGTCGCGCGGATCGCCGACCCGCAGCGCGGCGGCGCGGGCGGCCAGCAGTTGCGCGAACGGCTCCGCCACGGAGCGCTCGACGATGACGCGCTCGGTCGACATGCAGATCTGCCCCTGGTGGAAGAACGCGCCGAAGCTCGCCGCGGCGGCCGCGCGCTCCAGATCCGCGTCGGCCAGCACGATCAGCGGTGCCTTGCCGCCGAGCTCGAGCAGGGCGCGCTTGAGGTTGCGACCGGCGATCTCGGCGATGATGCGGCCCACACGGGTCGAGCCGGTGAAGTTCACGCGCCTCGTGTGAGGGTGGGCGATCAGCGCCTCGACGACCTCGGCGGCGTCCTGCGGCTCGTTCGTCACGAAGTTGATCACGCCGGCGGGGACGCCGGCGTCGGCGATCGCCGCGGCGACGTGGGCATGGGTTCGCGGGCACAACTCGGAGCCCTTCAGCACCACCGTGTTGCCAAACGCCAGCGGCATCGCGACGGCGCGAGCCGCGAGGATCACCGGTGCGTTCCACGGTGCGATGCCGACCACGACTCCGGCCGGGGCGCGGACCGCCATCGCCAGCTTGCCCGGAACGTCGGAGGGGATGACCTCGCCAAGCGCCCCATAGGTCTGCGCGGCGGCCTCTCGCAGCATCCCCGAGGCGAGCATGCAGTTGAACATCCCCCAACCGAACGTCGCGCCGGTCTCCTCGATCATCGTGGCGGCGATCTCGTTCTGTCGCTCGGTGATCAGCTCGGCCGCTCGCGAGAGGAGCGCACGACGCTCGCCGGGACCCGTCTGCGACCACCGCGCGAAGGCCGCGTGGGCGGCGTCGATGGCGCTGCGGGCGTCGTCGGGGCCACCGGCGCTGGCGCTGGTGGCGGGCTCGCCCGTATACGGGTTGATCCTGGCGAATGTCTCACCCGATCGGGCGGCGCGCCACTCGCCGTCGATCAGGAGCTGTTGCTCGGCCAAATCGGTGGTTGCCATCTGCTCTCCTCGTGATCGTCAGTGGCGGCGAGCCGCGCGCCCCAGGCGGCGGCTCGCCGGATGGACCGGCGTGCCCCGGCGTGAGCCGGTGCCGATGATACGTTGTGCGCGGAATGGCGGCGTGTTCACATAGCGAACAGCGATGGCGCGGCGTCTCAGCCTGAGCGACGCGATCGCGGAGCTCGTGCACGACGGCGATTCCGTCGCGCTGGAGGGCTTCACGCACCTGATTCCGTTCGCCGCCGGCCACGAGCTGCTGCGCCAGCGCCGGCGCGAGCTTGAGCTGATCCGGATGACGCCGGATCTGCTGTATGACCAGATGATCGGCATGGGCGCCGCTCGGCGACTGGTCTTCTCCTATGGCGGCAACCCCGGCGTCGGCTCGCTGCACCGCTTCCGCGACGCGATCGAGCACGACTGGCCGCACGCGATCGAGATCGAGGAGCACAGCCACGCCGGGATGGCAAACCGTTACGCAGCGGGGGCGTCCGATCTGCCGTTCGCTGTTCTGCGCGGCTACGCCGGCACCGACCTCGTGGCCCACACGACAGTGCGCTTCATCGACTGCCCGTTCACGGGCGAGCGGCTGGCGGCCGTTCCGGCGCTGCGACCGGACGTCGCGATCGTCCACGCCCAGGAGGCCGATGCCGAGGGAAACGTGCAGCTGTGGGGGATCCCCGGGGTTCAGAAGGAGGCGGTGCTGGCGGCCCGGCGCTCGCTCGTGACGGTCGAGCGGATCGTCGAGCGGCTCGAGCCGCGCCCCGGCGGGGTGGTCATCCCGGGCTGGGCGCTGGATGTCGTGGCCCTGGCGCCCGGCGGCTCACGGCCGTCCTACAGCCAGTCGATCACGCGCCGCGACAACGACTTCTACCGCGCATGGGACGAGATCTCGCGCGACCGGGATCGCTTCGGCGCCTGGATGGAGGAGCACGTGCTCGGCGAGGTCGCGGCGCGGTGAGCGCCGGGGCCACCACGGACGAGGTGCAGACGGTCGTCGCGGCGCGGCGACTCGCACGTGCCCGGACCGTCTTCATCGGCGTGGGGCGGCCGAGCACCGCGGCGATCCTCGCACGAGCCGTGCACAACCCGGCGCTCGTGCTGATCTACGAATCCGGCACGATCGGCGCGAAGCCGTTTCACATTCCACTGTCGATCGGTGACGGGGAGCTCAGCGAGACCGCCGATGCGGTCGTCGGCGTGCCCGAGATGTTCAACTACTGGATCGGGGCCGGCCGCGTCGACGTGGCGTTCCTGGGCGCCGCGCAGGTCGATCGCCACGCCAATCTCAACTCGACGGTGATCGGCGACTACGACCACCCGCGCACACGACTCCCCGGCGCCGGAGGCGCCCCTGAAATAGCCTCGAACTGCGGCGAGGTGATCGTCACCGTCGCTCACTCGCCACGCACGCTGGTGGCGCGATTGGACTTCGTCACGACGGTCGGGCACGGCGACGGGCCGGGCGCCCGCGAGCGGCTGGGCCTGCGCGGCCGGGGGCCGACGGCGGTGATCACCGACCTCGGCGTGCTCGAGCCCGACCCGGATAGCGCCGAGCTGACGCTGACCCAGCTGCACGAGGGCGTGAGCGTCGATCAGGCACGCGAGGCGACCGGCTGGGAGCTCGCGTCTGTCGAGGAGCCGGTCGTGACCGAGCCGCCGAGCGACGCCGAGCTCGAGGCGCTGAGGGAGCTGCTCGCACGATGAACGACGCCTTCATCTACGAAGCGGTTCGCACACCGTTCGGGCGCTTCGGCGGAGCGCTTGCGGGCGTGAGGCCCGACGACCTCGCCGCGAACGCGCTGCGCTCGCTGCTCGAGCGAGCCGGGCTCCAGGACGCGGCCGCGATCGACGACGTGATCGTCGGCAACGCCAACGGCGCGGGTGAGGACAACCGCGATGTCGCGAGGATGGCGGTGCTGCTCGCCGGACTCCCGACCACGGTCACGGGGGTGAGCGTCAACCGGCTGTGCGGCTCGAGTCTCGAGGCGGCGATCCAGGCGGCGCGCGCGGTGCGCTGTGGCGAGGCGTCGCTGATCGTCGCCGGCGGCGTCGAGTCGATGAGCCGGGCGCCCTGGGTCCTGCTGAAGCCGTCGCGCGCCTATCCTGCCGGGCACGAGACGCTCCACTCGACCACGCTCGGCTGGCGCATGGTCAACCCGAAGATGCCGGAGCGGTGGACCATCTCGCTCGGTGCGAGTGCCGAGAAGCTGGCCGAGATTCACGGTGTGTCGCGCGAGGCCCAGGATGCCTTCGCGCTGCGCAGCCACCGGCTCGCCCAACAGGCCTATGACGACGGCGTGATGACGGAGGTCGTGGCGGTGCCCGGCGTCGAGCTGACGCGCGATGAGGGGATCCGCACCGACACGACGCTCGAGGCGCTCGCCAAGCTCGAACCGGCGTTCGTCGACGGCGGCACGGTCACGGCTGGGAACTCCTCGCCGCTCAACGACGGCGCGAGCATGACACTGATCGGCGACCGCCGCGCCGGCGAGCTGCTCGGCCGCGAGCCGCTCGCCCGGATCGTCTCGATGGGGGCTCACGGCGTCGACCCGGACGTGTTCGGCATCGCCCCGGTCGAGGCGGCCAAGACCGCGCTGTCGCGAGCCGGGTTGGGCTGGGGCGATGTTGCCGTCGTCGAGCTGAACGAGGCGTTCGCGTCGCAGTCGCTCGCCTGCCTGGCGGGTTGGCCGGAACTCGATCCGGCGCTGGTGAACGTGCGGGGCGGCGCGATCGCGATCGGGCATCCGCTCGGCGCGTCCGGGACGCGCATCCTCGGACGCCTCGCCCACGAGCTGCATGCGCGCGGCGGGGGCTACGGTTTGGCGGCCATCTGTATCGGCGTCGGCCAGGGCCTCGCCATGATCCTGGAGGGATGAGAGTTGAGTGACGTGAGCGAAGCGCCCAGGCGAATCTACGATCCGGTGGCGGACACGCCGTCCTGCTACGTGCGCGAAGGCGCGGGCATCCATCCGCCGCTCGACTTCCCGGCGTACAAGTCGACGCAGCTGCGCCATCCCAAGCAGCCGCTGATCTATCTGCCCCAGAACATCACCGAGCTGACGGGGCCGGCGCTCGGCTCACTCGCGCCCGTGCGCGAGGGGGACAACGACCTGACGCGACAGCACGACGGCGAGCCGATCGGCGAACGGATGAACGTCTTCGGCCGGGTGCTCGACACCGAGGGCAAGCCGCTGCGCAACACACTTGTGGAGATCTGGCAGGCCAACGCCTGCGGCCGCTACCGCCACCGCTGGGACCGCTTTCCGGCGCCGCTTGACCCCAACTTCAGCGGCGCCGGCCGCACCGTGACCGACGACGAGGGTCGCTACAGCTTCGTGACCGTCAAGCCGGGACCGTACCCGTGGGGGAACCACTACAACGCGTGGCGTCCCGCCCACATCCACTTCTCGCTGCTCGGCCGCGCGTTTGCGCAACGGCTCGTCACGCAGATGTACTTCCCGGGCGACCCGCTTTTTCCCTACGACCCGATCTTCAACTCGATTCCCGACAGGCGGGTGCGAGAACGGCTCGTCTCGCGCTTCTCGATCGAGGACACCAAACCGGACTGGGCGCTGGCCTACGAGTTCGACATCTATCTGCGCGGCCCCGGGGCGACGCCGTTCGAGGAGGCGCTGTGATCCTCCCGGCGACTCCCGCGCAGACCGTCGGGCCCTACTTCGCGATCGGGCTGCCGTGGCCGGAGGGGCCACACGCCGTCGCTCCCGGGACCGCGGGCGCGATCACGATCCGCGGCAGCGTGTACGACGGGGCCGGCGAACTGATCCCCGACTTCCTGCTCGAGACCTGGCAGGCGGATCCGGCCGGGCGCTTCGCCGACCTGTGGGGTCACGGCGGCGCCTCGGAGCTCGAGGGATTCCGCGGCTTCGCCCGAATCGGGCACGAGGACGGCGACGGCAGCTTCGAGCTGCTGACGGTCAAGCCGGGAGCGCTCGTGATGGGAAGCGGCGCGGTGGCAGCTCCCCACATCGACGTCTCGCTGTTCGCACGCGGGCTGCTGCACCGCTGCGTGACACGCTTCTACTTCGCCGACGAAGAGGCCGCCAACGCTGCCGACCCGGTGCTCGCAACCGTCCCGCCGGAGCGCCGCGAGACGCTGCTCGCAACCCCGGTGGACGGCAATTATGCGATCGACATCCACGTCCAGGGCCCGCAGGAGACGGTGTTCTTTGCGCTCTGAGTTGACGTCGCCGACGAACGCGGCGATGCCCGCCACCCACCCTGCGCGCTTCGATGGGCGCTGAGCCGCTGTTCGACGCGCTCTATGCGCGCGGGCCGGTCGCCGCCGGCGTGGACGGGCGGGCGTGGCTGGGCGCGATGCTCGAAGTCGAGGCAGCGCTCGCGCGCGCATGCGCTGCGGAGGGGCTGATCCCCGCCGCGTCGGCGAGCGTGATCGCCGACGCCTGCGACGTCGACGCCTTCGACCTCGCCACGGTCGCTGCGGCGGCCGGCGAGTCGGCGACGCCGGTGATCGCGATCGTCGCGACGCTGCGTGAGGCGGTCGGCGAGCTGGTTGCGCCGCACGTGCACCTAGGCGCGACGAGCCAGGACGTGATCGACACGGCCGCGATGCTGCTGGCTCGTCGCGCGCTCGAGCTTCTGCTCGCCGATGTCGCGGCCGCCACATCGGCCGCAGCCGCGCTGGCCGACGCGCACCGCGAAAGCCCGATGGCGGCGCGCACGCTGCTTCAGCAGGCGCAGGTCAGCACATTCGGCCTGCGCGCGGCGGGCTGGCTCGTCGGCCTCCAGGAGGCCGCGGCGCGCCTGCGCGAGGTGGCGACGAAGCGGCTGGCCGTACAGATGGGCGGCCCGGCCGGCACGCGCGGGCCGCAGGTCGCGGCGCGCGTGGCCGGCGAGCTCGGTCTCGCCGAGCCGACGCTGCCGTGGGATGCGATCAGGGTCAGACCGGCTGAACTGGCCTGCGCGCTCGGCGTGCTGGCCGGCGTACTGGCGAAGATCGCCGGCGATGTCGTGCTGTTTGCGCAGACCGAGGTGGCCGAGCTCCGCGAGGGCGGGGGCGCTGCGCGCGGCGCCTCCTCGTCGATGTCCCACAAGCGCAACCCCGTCGCCAGCGTCTCGGTGCTCGCCTGCGCGGCCCGCGTCCCGGGTCTCGTGGCGACGATGCTCGCGACGATGCCACAGCAGCACGACCGCGGCGCCGGCGGGTGGCAGGCGGAGTGGGGCACGCTCAGCGACCTGCTGACACTGGTCGGCTCGGCTGCCGCCTGGACCGTGGATCTGCTGGCGAACCTCGAGGTGGATGTGTCGCGCATGCGCGAGCACGCGGCAGGCCTCGAGGGCGACACCGCCGCCGTTGACAGCCTGATCGACCGCGCCCTGGCGGCGGCGCGGTGAGCGCCGTCGAGCTGCACCACGTGCAGAGCGGGCCGCGCGAGGCGCCCGTCCTCCTGCTCGGCTCCTCGCTCGGCACGACGCTGGATATGTGGGCGCCCGCGACGGCGTCGCTGGAGCGCCGCCATCGCGTCGTCCGTTTCGATCACCGCGGCCACGGCGCCTCGCCGGTGCCCGACGCTCCCTACGAGATCGCCGACCTCGGCGGCGACGTGCTCGCCCTGCTGGACCGCCTGGGCCTCGAACGCGTGGCCTACGCCGGCGTTTCGCTCGGGGGGATGGTGGGACTGTGGCTCGCGGCGCATGCGCCGGAGCGGATCGCGGGACTCGTTGTCGTCTGCAGCTCTGCGTATCTGCCGCCGCCCGAGGCATGGGTGCAGCGCGCCTCCAAGGTGCTGGCGGCCGCAAGCGTCGCCGCGGTCGCCGACACGGTGCTCGAACGCTGGTTCACACCCGATTACGCGCGGTCGCATGCCGACGTCCTTGCGTGGGCCGGTTCGATGTTGCGCGCCACCCCCGCGGCGGGCTATGCGGCATGTTGTGGGGTGATCGAGCGGCTCGACCTGCGCAGCGAGCTGGCGCTGATCACCGTACCGACCCTCGTGGTTGCCGCGCCCGGAGACCATGCGATCCCACCCGAGCACTCCCAGGCGATCGCGGCCGGCGTGGCCGGAGCGCGACTCGAGCTGCTGACGGGCGGCGCGCACCTCGCCGCGATCGAGTGTGCCGATGAGGTGGCCGCACTGATCGAGGGTCACCTCGAGCAGGTGGTGCCATGAGCGACCCGCTCTACGACGAGGGGATGAAGGTTCGTCGCGAGGTCCTTGGAGACGAGCACGTCGACGGTGCGATCGAGCGGACGACGGAGTTCACCGCGCCATTCCAGGACTTCATCACGCGCTACGCATGGGGGGCCGTATGGGGTCGTGACGGTCTCGACCGCCGCACGCGAAGCGCCGTCACGCTCGCGGTGCTGACCGCGCTGGGCCGCGAACACGAGATCGCGATGCACGTGCGGGCCGCGCTGCGCAACGGACTGACCGCCGCCGAGATCGGCGAGGTTCTGCTGCATACAGCCGTCTACGCCGGCGTTCCGTCAGCGAATCGGGCCTTCGCGATCGCCGACGAGGTGCTGGGACAGGGTGGGCCGCCTTGAGCGAGACGGTCGCCCCTCCGGGGAACTTCGTTCAGTCGCTCTCGCGCGGTCTGGCTGTCATGCGAGCGCTGAACAGCCGCGAGCCGATGACGCTCAGCGAGGTGGCGCGCGCCAGCGAGCTGACACGCGCATCGGCACGCCGCTTCGTGCTGACGCTCGAGGAGCTCGGCTACGTCCAGCAGGCGGGCGGCCGTTTCGCCCTCACGCCGCGCGTGCTGGAGCTGGGGTTCGCCTACCTCTCGGCGCTGGGGCTGCCGGAGGTGGCGCAGCCGCACATGGAGCGCCTTGTGGACCGGGTTCGGGAATCCTCGTCGATCTCGGTGCTCGACGGAGAGTCCGTCGTGTACGTTGCCCGCGTGCCGACGCAGCGGATCATGAACGTCGTGATCAGCGTCGGAACGCGCTTTCCCGCCTACGCAACCTCGATGGGCCGTGTGCTCCTGTCCGGGCTCGACCGCGACGGCTGCGCGGAGCTGCTCGACCGCATCGAGCTCGTCCCGCTCGCCCACGACACGATCACCACCCGCACGCAGCTGGAGGCCGAGTTGGAGCGGGTGCGGGCCCAGGGCTACGCGATCGTCGACCAGGAGCTCGAGTCCGGCCTGCGCTCGGTCGCCGCGCCGATCCGCGATCGACGCGAACGGGTGGTCGCTGCGATCAACCTCGCCGTGCAGGCGGCGCGGGTCAGCGTCGAGGAGATCAGGGGGTCGCTGCTCGCTCCGCTGCTCGAAACGGCCGCGGCGATCGAGCGCGATCTCGGGGCGAACGGCTTGCCGCGATGAGCGGCTGCCGCTGACGCGGATGCGCCTCGCCAACCTGGATGGCAGGCTGATGGTGGCGGGCGCGGGCGGCGGCTTCGTCGATCTGGCCATGGCGAGCGAGAACCGGTTCGACCACGACCCGCAGAGCGTCTACGAGCGTTGGGAGGAGTTCTTGGCGTGGAGCGCGGGCGCTTCGCTTGGCGACGGCGAGACGCTCGGGGTCGACCGGCTCGGTGCGCCGGTGCCGAGCCCGCGCCAGGTCTTCGCCGCCGCGCTCAACTACGGAGCGCATGCGGCCGAGGTCGGCTCCGACGCGCCGCTCGTGCCCCAGATCTTCACCAAGTACCCCACCTGCCTGGCCGGAGCACGCACCGACGTCACGCTGCCCGGAGATATGGTCGACTGGGAGGTCGAGTTGGTGGTGGCGATCGGTCGCAGCGCGCACCACGTGGCGAGCGTGGAGGCCTGGGAGTATGTGGCCGGAGTGATGGTGGGGCAGGATCTCTCGGCGCGCGACGTCCAGCGGTCGGGTCCGCTGCCGCAGTTCTCGCTCGGCAAGTCCTTCCCGGGCTTCGGGCCGACCGGCCCCTGGCTCGTCACGGTCGATGAGTTCGGCGAAGGGGACGCTGAGATCGAATGCCTGCTCAACGGCGAGCACGTGCAGCATGCAAGCACCGGCGACATGACCTTCTCGGTTGCCGAGCTGATCGCGTACATCTCGTCGATCACGCCAATGCTCTCTGGGGACCTGCTGTTCACCGGGACGCCGTCGGGCGTTGGCTCGCGCCGTGAACCGCCGGTCTTCCTGCGCGACGGCGACGTGCTGGTCAGCCGGATCGCGCGGATCGGCGAGATCGAGCAGACCTTCCACTCCCGGCCGTCGGGCTAGGAGCCGTTCGCACGAGCGGCGGCCGAGGCGCGAGGAATCGCGCCGTCGCCGCCGAGCGGCGCAGGGACATCGTCACCGCCGCGACGGCCCCCCTGCCGGCGCCCAGCCTCCAGGCGCACGGGCGGGGTGTGAGGCTTCCGGTGGTGCTTGGGAACCCACTCGCGCAGGATCGTGCCCAGCACCAGCCAGCCGTCCTTGAAGGTCCGCAGGTTGCTCTGGCCGTGGATGCGCGAAAGCTCGAAGCTCGCCACCTCGACGACGCGCAGGCCCGACTTGGCGGCGCGGAGATTCAGCAGCGTTTCGACCTCGAAGCCGTCAATGTCGACGTTCAGCTGCGGCAGGCAGGCGCGCCAGAAGGCGTTGTAGCCGTAGCAGAGGTCGCTGTAATGGGTCCCGTGCAGCACGTTGGCGAGGTGCGTGAGGCCGTGGTTGCCCATCCGGCGCAGGAACGTCATGTCGTGGCTGCCGCCGCCCTGGATGGCGCGCGTTCCCTTGGCGAAGTCGGCGCCGGAGACCAGGGCCCCGATGAAAGCGGGTATCTCCTTCGGATCGGCGGAGCCGTCGGCGTCGAGCGTGACGATGATGTCGCCGCGGCAGGCGGCGAAGCCGCACGCGAGCGCGTTGCCCTTGCCCGGCCGCGTCTGGTGAATCACGCGGATGTCGGGTCGCAGCATGCGCGCGACGTCCTCGGTCGCGTCGGTCGAGTGGCCCGGGATCAAGATCACCTCGAGCAGGTTGTCGGGCAGATTGGTCAGCACGTGGCGAAGGTTGAGCGCTTCGTTCAGCGCCGGAATCACGATGCTGACGCTCGCGGCGCTGACGTTTCCGCGCCGCCCGCCCTGGCGGCGATCGGGCCGCGCGAGATCGCCGACCGCCTCGCCATCGGCGTCGGCGTGGCGGCCGGGCCGCTCGCGCAGGCGCCCCGCGGTGCCGTTCTCGGTGTGGCGGCCGTTACGGCGTTCGTACGCGGTCGAGGCCGTCGTCTCAGGAGAAAACGAGCCGTTGCGCCGCTCGGCGTTCAGGCTCTCGTGCCCGTGCGCCGGCTCGTGCACGGGCGAGCCGTTGCGCCGTTCGGACGGCGCCGCCGCTTCGACGGCGTGCGTGGAGGCCGCGACCATTGCGTCGCGGAAGGCCTTGTAGCGCAGGCTTTCGCCCGCGGCTTGCTCGGCGGCTGAAGGCAGCGGCTCCACATACCGTCTCTCGGCCAATCGAGGCCGATCTTTGACTGCGGGCGCTCCTTGCTGGACGGATGGTCCGCCGGGCACGCAAGATCGCGCTCGGCTTTTTCGCCAAATCCGCCGATACCTCATTCATGCAGGCATCGTCAGGTGCTCCGGCGACGCAATCCGTCGCCCGCGAGCAGCGACCCGCTGGTCGCGCACGGCTCGGTGACATCGTCGTCGAGCTCGGCTTCAGTGATCGCGAGACGGTCGAAAAGGCCGCGCGGGCGGCGCGCGAGGTCGGCGAGCAGATCGGGCAGGCGCTGCTCGAGCACGGCGCCATCACCACCGACCAGCTGGCCGTCGCCATGGCGAAGCGGTTCGGGCTCGAGCACAGGCGCCTGGACGAGATCAACCTCGACGCGAGCGCCGCGCAGCTCGTGTCGTTCACGGCGGCTCGCCGGATGAGGGCCGTTCCGGTGGCGTTTGAGAACGAGCACACGCTCGTTGTGGCCGTCGGCAACCCGGACAACTACCTGGTGCTGGAGGACATGTCCATGTTCACCGGCATGCAGATCAAGCCGGTGGTGGTGACGCAGGAGGATCTCGACGCACTTCTCAAGCGCCTCAGCGTGCTCGACGGCGAGCTGATGGAGGATGAGGAGAGCACCGAACACCCGCTGGAGGGCGAGCAGTTCGAGAGCCCGGACGACGCCCCGACGATCAAGCTGGTTCGCTCGATCATCTCGGAGGCCGTGGATCGCGGCGTCTCGGACGTGCACTTCGCGCCCGACGACGGAACCCTGACCGTTCGTTTTCGCATCGACGGGGTGATGGTCGACGCGGCGCGCGTCCCGCGCAGCCAGGCGCCGGCCGTGATCTCGCGCATCAAGATCCTCGCCGACCTCGACATCTCCGAGAAGCGCCTGCCGCAGGACGGCCGCATCGGGATCGTGATCGACGGCCGCCGCGTCGACATCCGGGTCGCGGTGATCCCGCTCGTCGGCGGCGAGTCCGCGGTGCTGAGAATCCTCGACACCGGGCGCTCGCCGCTATCGCTCGACGACCTCGGCATGAGCGAGCGCGACCGCGAGCGCCTCTCACACGCGCTGCGGCGGACACAGGGCGGGATCCTCGCGACCGGCCCGACCGGCTCGGGCAAGACGACCTCGATGTACGCAATGATGGCACTCGTCCGCTCGCCGGAGAAGACGTTGACGACGATCGAGGATCCGGTCGAGTACCGGCTCAGCGGGGTGAACCAGATCCAGGTTGCCGAACGCACCGGCCTGACGTTCGCGACCGGCCTGCGCGCGATCGTGCGTGCCGACCCGGACGTGATCATGGTCGGCGAGATTCGCGACCGCGAGAGCGCCCATATGGCGGTCGAGGCCGCCCTCACCGGTCACCTGGTGCTCTCGACGCTGCACACGAACGACGCCCCGAGCGCTCCGATGAGGCTCGTCGATATGGGGATCGAGCCCTATATGGTGGCGGCGTCGATCAACTGCGTCGTCGCGCAGCGCCTTGCGCGCCACGTCTGTCCCAGCTGCCGCAAGCCGGTCCGTGTCCCCGGTCAGCTGGTGGGCCTTGATGGGGGAGAGGTCGAGGTCTACGAGGCCGCGGGCTGCTCGCGCTGCCGCCAGACCGGCTACCGCGGGCGCCTCGGGCTCTACGAGGTGATGGACGTCACTGACGAGATTCGCTCGCTGATCGTCAGCCGTGCGGCCGCCCAGGAGATCCGGCGCGTCGCCGTCGAGCAGGGCATGCGCACGTTGCGCGACGACGGCCTTGCAAAGGTTCGAGCGGGCGAGACGACGATCGTCGAAATCGAGCGCGTGCTCGGCTAGACGCCCGCGCCGGCGTCGGCAGTGCCGGCGATCGGCTCCTGGCCAGTCAGGCGAAGCCTGAGCTGGCCGGTCGAGGACGGTGTCGACGTGCCGGGCGGCCGGCGGGCCGGGCGCCGGCGGATCCGGTTTCGTGCAGCGGCCGCGATCAGCTCCCGCGGCCGATGGCCGAGGCCATCCTCGCAACCGCCTCCGAGAGGATCTCAGGCGAGGTCGCGAAGTTCACTCGGACGTGACCCGCGCCGCCGGTGCCGAACGGCGGCCCTGAGTTGACCGCGACCCCGCCTCGCTCCAGGAACACCGCGGCCGGGTCGCCTGCCAGCCCGAGCGCGCGGCAGTCCAGCCATGCGAGATAGGTTCCCTGAGGTTCGCGGTAGCCGATCGAGGGGAGCCGGTCGACGAGCAGCTCGCCAAGCAGGCGCCGGTTCGAGTGCAGTCCGGCGAGCAGGCTGTCGAGCCATCCCCGCGCGTCTCGCAGCGCGGCGACGTGGGCGATCACGCCGATATGGCTCGGACCGCTGCGGACCTCGAAAGGCAGATGCGCGAGTTCGAACGCAGCCTCGGCGCCGGCGACCGCAACCGCCGCCTTCAGGCCGGCCAGGTTCCAGCCCTTGGAGGCCGAGAGCAGCGCGAACCCGCGCTCGGTCCCGGGCAGCGAGAGGTAGGGCAGCTGCTGGCTTCCCGGATAGACGATCGGCGCATGGATCTCGTCGGCGATCACGCGGACCCCGCGCTGCGCGGCCAGCCCGATCACGGCGTCGAGCTCGTCGCGCGTGTGCACGGTCCCCGTCGGGTTGTGCGGGCTGCACAGCAGGAAGGCGGCCCGGCGCTCGCCGGAGGCGGCCAGCGCGAAGGCGCGCTCGAGAGCGTCCGGATCGATCCGGCCCGCGGCGCTCAACGGCGCCTCGATCACGCGCCGACCCATGTGCTCGAGATAGACGTAAAAGGGCGTGTACACCGGTGAGTTGACCACGACGGCGTCGCCAGGGTCGGTGATCAGCTTGAGGATCTCGACGATGCCCCTCATCACGTCGGGCACGGTCGCGGTTGCCGCGACGTCGAGCTGCCAGCCCCAGCGGGCGGCGGCGAAGTCGGCGATCGCCTCGCCGTAGGCCGACCCCTCCGGGTAGCCGGTGTCCCCGATCGCCATCGCCTGCTCCACGGCGCGCACGATCGGCTCAGCGAGCGGCACATCCATCTCGGCCACCCACAGCGGCAGCACGTCCGGCGGGTAGCGCCGCCATTTCATGCTCGTTCGGCGGCGCAGCTGTTCGAGCGACAGGACGTCGAGCGGGTTGGTCACCGCTGGCACGCTACAGGCCGCAGGGTGACGCTCCGCCGCGGCGCGCCGGACCGTCGCTCTCAGGTGCTCGGGCTCGCCGCGGTCACGCGGGCGCGGTCGCGCTTGGCGCCGCAAGCGCGACGTCGAGCGCCGGCAGCGCGTTGTCGCGGACGATCCGCGAGTAGAACTCGGCGCTGCGCTTGGGTGTGCGTCGCTGCGTCCCGTAGTCCACGAACAGCAGGCCGAAGCGCTTCTGGTAGCCCCACGTCCACTCGAAGTTGTCGTGCAGAGACCAGTAGAAGTAGCCGGCCAGCGGTACGCCGTCGCGGATCGCGCGCCAGGCCTCCCGCAGATGGCCGTGGAGGTACTCGATTCGCTCGATGTCGTTGACGACCCCGTCGGGGTTGACGTAGTCCTCGGCTGCGCAGCCGTTCTCGGTGATGTAGATGGGGCATCCGGGGGCGGTCTCCGCGGCCAGAGCTCGCAGCGTGTCGTAGAGGCCGTCCGGTTCGATCAGCCAGCGCATCGACGTCAATGGGAGGTGGTCGGGCTTGTAGAGGATCACGCCAGGCCGGCCCGGGATCGCCGATTCGTCGCGGCGCAGGCTCGTGGAGTCACCGAGCCTGACGTAGTGCGGTGAGTAGTAGTTGACCCCGACGAAGTCCGTCGGCGCCGAGATCAGCTCCATGTCCCCGTCGCGGATCAGCGCGGCCGGCGGAAGCAGGTGATCGCGCGCGCGGGCGGGATAGCGGCCGTGGAGCACGGGGTCGATCCAGATCCGGTTCTGCTCGGCGTCGGTGATGAGCGCCGCCTCCGCTGCCGCGGCGTCGGCGGCGCGGATCGGGTGGATGTCGAGCGTGATTCCCGCGCGCGCGCCCGGCAGCGTGGCTCGCAGACGCTGGAGCGCGAGTCCGTGCGCGAGCATCAGGTGGTGGGTCGTCGCGGCGGCGAGGGCGTCGTCGCGGATGCCGGGTGCGTGCACGCCGGTGCGGTAGCCCTGGTTGGCAACGACCTGCGGCTCGTTGAGCGTGATCCAGATCACGCCCGGGTCGGTGATCGCCTCGGCGACGATCTGCGCGTAATCCGCGAAGCGCTCGGCGGTATCGCGATTGGCCCAGCCGCCGGTGTCCTCAAGCGTCTGTGGAAGATCCCAGTGGTAGAGCGTCAGGGCGGCGATGATGCCCCGCTCGCGGAGCCCTTCGACCAGCGAGCGGTAGAAGTCGAGCCCCGGCTGGTTGACGGCCCCGCGCCCGTCGGGCTGAACCCGCGACCAGGAGACGGAGAAGCGGAACGCTCCAAGGCCGAGGCTGGCCATCGTGTCGAGGTCCTCGGCGTAGCGGTGGTAGAAGTCGCAGGCGACATCCCCGTTGTCGCCGCCGCGGACCTTCGCGGGGGTGTGACTGAAGGTGTCCCAGGTCGACGGCGCGCGCCCGTCCGCGTCGGCCGCGCCCTCGATCTGGTAGGCCGAACTGGCGGCGCCCCAGAGGAAACCGTCGGGGAACTCCATCGCGCCGTTGGGGCCGGCGGCGTCGGTCGTCATCCTGGTCCTCCCGTGTGGCTGGTCGTTTTGCGGACGGCGCCGCCGCCCCGCTCCCTCAGGGAGCGGGAGCGGGAGCGGGGCGTTGGCACCTGTGTTGGGGTTAGGAGGCCGGCACGAGGTGCAGAACGACCACCTCGTTGGTCGGCGTGTTGGGGCTACCGGACTCGTACGCGTTGCTCGGCGTCGGCCAGCCCGTGAAGGCGCCGGCGTTGTACTCGTCGAACGCGGCGCCGTACACGGTCGGGATGACCGGCAGGTCGGTGGCCACGAACTTCTCGATCGGCGTCAGGTACTTGAGCTGGCCGGCGGTCGTCGTCTGACCAGCCAGCGCCGTCAGGTCCTTGTCGATCGTGGTGTTCTTCAGGCCTTCGAAGTCACCGCTCGCGTTGCTCGTGTCGAGCGCGCTGTCCAGCCAGCCGTCGTAGACGCCGTACGGCAGGATGGCGGTGTTCGACCAGTGGCTGGTCGCCGATCCGAACTGGCCGTCGGCGAGGTCCGCATACCAGGCGTTGTCGGACAGACCCTCGAACTGCGCGTCGATGTGCGCGGCCTTGAGCTCGTTCGCCATGAGCTGATCATCCAGCGCGTAGTCCGAGTAATTGGACGGGTCGGTGATCGTGATCATGACGGCCTTGCCCTTGAGCGCGTAATAGCCGCCCTTCAGCGTGTAGCCGGCCTTCTGCAGGACGGCGTCGGCTGCCTTCGCATTGGCGTGCGGCGACAGCGTGTCACCGGCGACGGCCGGTGCCTCCAGGGACTTGAAGTTCGGCAGCACGATGCCGCTGGCGTTGGTCGCCACCGGCTCGAGGCCTGCTTCGCCCTGGCTGCTGATCGCCGTGCGGTCGATCGCCAAGCTGACCGCCTGGCGGACCGCCAGCTGGTTCATCGGCCACGTACGGAGGTTCGGCTCCAGCGTGTTCGTCTGAACCGGCGCGAACCACACCTTGTGGGTCGACGGGGACGGAGTGACGAAGCCCGATGTCAGGCCGGTGATGAAGTTACCGGCCCAGTCGAGCGTGTTGCCCTCGAGCGCGGAGAGCACCGTCGAGATCGAGGCCAGCAGCGGGAACTCGACCTCCTTGACCGCCGGAGCACCCTTGCCGAGGTTCCACGGACCGCCCCAGTAGCCTGAGTTGGCGGTCAGCACGACGCCCTGCGTCGGGCTGAACGATGACAGGATGTAGGGCCCGGATCCGACCGGGTCGGTGTCGGTGAAGGTCGCGGGATCCCCGGACAGCGAGCCCCAGATCGACTGCGGCACGATGTAGACCGAGCCGATGTACTGGAGGTTCGTGTACTGCGACGAGGAGAACGTGATCGTCACGCTGTTCCCCGACGCCGTCGCGCCGGTGATCGGCACGCCGTTGGTGTTCGTGTCGGGGTACTTCACCAGCATGTTGTAGGTGAACGCCACGTCGTTGGCCGTCAGCGGCGTGCCGTTGTCCCATAGCACGCCGTTGCGGATCACGAACGTGATCGACTTGCCGCCGGCGCCCCACGTGTATGACTTCGCGAGGAAGTCATAGGGCGGCGTCAGCGGCTTGGCCGCGTCGAACTGAAGCAGCGTCTCATAGATCAGGGACGTCGCGCCGACGGTGTTGGCGGCCGAGGTCGATACGAACGGGTTGAAGTTGTCGGTCAGCGTCGTCTCCTGGCTTGACTCCATCGTCAGCACAGCGGTGGACGCAGTCCGCGCCGGGGTGGCGTTCGATGCGCTTGGCAGCGCGAAGGTGACCACGAGCGCCGCCGAGGCGGCGAGCGAGGCCACTGCGGCGGCGAAAAGCCTCCGCTTGTTGGACGTTTTCGGTTCCATTACGTGATGTACCTTTCTGATGCAGGACGAAGTGCGTTGGAAGATGGGCGCGTGTGCGTCACGCGCCCCCGTTGTCACCGCCCGGCGCGGAGGTTCTGCCTGCGCGTCGGGCGGCTGGCAATCCGAGTCAGGTCTTCATTGGCACGCTCCTCTCCTCGCCTGTCTCGGAGACAAGATCAGGGGCCGCGACATCGAGTCGCCAGCAGGCGGCAGCGCGCTGGGAGTTGATCGCCAGCAGCGGCGGAGACTCGGCGCGGCAGCGGTCGTCGGCGAACGGGCAGCGCGGCGCAAAGCGGCAGCCGACTGTCGTCGACAGGGCGCTTCCGGCGCGGCGAACCTCGCGTGAGACCTCGAGCTCGATCGGCTCGCCGATCCGGTCGGGATCGGGCGCCGCGGCGAGCAACAGCTGGGTGTAGGGGTGCGCGGGCTGCTGCGTGAGGCTCTCGGAGGGCCCGCGCTCGACGATCTCGCCGGCGTACATCACCAGCGTGTCGTCGGCGAAGTAGCGTGCCGAGGCGATGTCGTGGGTCACGTAGAGGACGGCCAGCTCGAACTGGGAGCGCAATTCGTCGAGCAGGTCGAGCACCTCGAGGCGGATCGAGACATCCAGCATCGACACCGGCTCGTCGGCCAGCAGGACGCGCGGCCGCGCGGCGAGCGCCCGGGCGATCGCGACGCGCTGGCGCTGGCCGCCGGAGAGCTCGTGCGGATACTTCGCGAGGAACTGCTCCGCGGGTGTCAGGCGGACACGCTCGAGCAGGCGGACGAGCTCGGCGGCGACCGCCTCCCTGCCCTTCGCCCGCTGGTGCAGCCGCACCGGCCGGCGCAGGGTGTAGCGCACCGTGTGCACCGAGTTCAGCGACGCGAACGGGTCCTGGAAGACCATCTGCACGTCGCCCTTGTACGCACGGAAGGAGCGGTGGGCCCACGGGCGCACCTCGGCTCCGTCGAGCAGGATCCGCCCGCGCGTCGGACGCTCCTGTCCGGCGAGCATCCGCGCGACGGTCGACTTGCCCGAGCCGCTCTCGCCGACGAGCGCGGTCACGGCGCTGCGATAGAGACCGAAGGAGACGGAGCTCGCGGCGGACAGCACCTCGCCGTGTGGTCCGCGCGACAGCCGGAAGTCCTTCGACAGCGCGTCCGCCTCGAGCACGAGCGGTCCGCGCTCGGCTGCGGCAGGCAGTACATCGGTCGCCAGGCGCGGGGTGCTCACGAGCCGGATCCCCCTGCGGGCGAAAGTGCGCCGGCGCGTGGAGCTCTGGTCGCCGTCTCCGGCGAGACGAACGGACAGGCGCTGACGTGGCGCCTGTCGGACCCGGCTACCGGGAGCATCGCCATGTCGATCCCGCGGCAGCGATCCTCGGCGTAGGCGCAGCGCGGCACGAACGGGCAGCCGGGAGGCAGCGAGCGCAGGTCGGGCGGAGAGCCGGGAATCCCGGCGAGCTGCTTGCGGGCGCCGTGCACGCTGGGGAACGACGCGAGCAGACCGCGGGTGTAGGGATGCGCCGGGCGGTGGTGGATCTGCTCGGCGCTGCCGACCTCGACCAGCCGGCCGGCATACATCACGGCGATGCGGTCGGCGATCTCGAGCAGGAGGGAGAGATCGTGGGTGATGAAGAGAACGGCGAAGTGCAGTCGCTTCTGCAGCTCGACGACCTGCGCCAGGATCTCTCGCTGCACGACGACGTCGAGCGCCGTCGTCGGCTCGTCCATGATCACGACCTCCGGATCGACGGCGAGCGCCATCGCGATCATCACCCGCTGGCGCATCCCGCCGGAGAGCTCGTGCGGATAGCTGCGCAGGCGCTCGCGCGGGATGCCCACGAGGTCGACCAGCGTGTCGAGCCGCTCGTGCTTGGCCTCGCGACCGAGATCGAGATGGGCGTCGAGCACGTCCCCGAGCTGATCACGGATGCGCAGGACCGGGTTGAGCGCGTTCATCGCGCTCTGAAAGACGATCGAGATCTCGCGCCAGCGCAGCTTGCGCAGGGCGCGCGCGCCCTGATCGAGGATTTCCACGCCCTCGGGCGCCACGCGGGTCCCGCGGTAGACGACGCTGCCCCCGGTGATCACCGCGGGCGGGCGAAGCAGCCGGCAGGCTCCGAGCGCGAACGTCGACTTGCCCGAGCCGCTCTCGCCGGCGAGGCCGACCGTCTCGCCCGGGGCGAGCGAGAGGTCGACGTGGTCGACGGCCCTGACGTCGGAATCGCCTGAGCGATAGACGACCGAGAAGTCGCGGATCTCGAGCACCGGCGGGCGCGCGGCGGCGTCGGTCGCCGGCCCGGACCCGTTGAGGGAAGCGGGGATCGTCATCTGGCCGGCTCCGTACGCTCGACCGGCGTCGGGTCGGTCGGCCGCCAGGCGCGCTGGTGGCGCCGCTTGCGGCCCGAGGTGTCACGCAGACGCGGGTTGCCGAGTTCGTCCAGCCCGAAGTTCAGCAGCACGAGGCTCATGCCGAGCAGGGCCGCGGCGATGCCCGGCGGGGCGTACCACCACCAGGCGCCGATGTTGAACGCGTTCGCGCTCTGAGCCCAGAACAGCATCGTGCCGAGATTCCAGGTCGAGAAGTTCGCGACGCCGATGAATGCCAGGGCGACCGAGGTGAGGATCGCGTAGAGGAAGGTCCCGACGAAGTTGGCCGCGATCAGGCTGACCTCGTTGGGGAGGATCTCGAACAGCACGAGCCGCCATGTTCGCTCGCCGGTCTCTCGCGCGGCCGCCACGAAGTCGCGGCCCCGAAGCGTCAACGTCTGGGCGCGGATCACGCGCGCCCCCCACGACCATCCGAGCGCGCTCAGCACGATCGCCGTCGGCAAATCGCCGCTGTGGGGGAGATAGCCGAGCAGGACGATCAGCAGCGGCAGAGCCGGCAGGACCACGAAAACGTTCATCAGCAGCGACAGCCCCTCGTCCGCGACGCCGCCGAGGAAGCCCGCAGTCACGCCGAAGGCCATCGAGAGGACGGTCGCGATCGTGGCCGTCAGCACCCCGAGCACGACGGACGAGCGCATGCCGACGAGCAGCTGCGAGAGCACATCGCCCCCGTCTGAGGTCGTCCCGAGCAGGTGGTGGAGGGTCGGCGGGAGGGCCTGGAGCTGGCCGGTTGTGGCGTTGGGGTCGTAGGGGGCGATCGCCGGGGCCGATGATCGCGATCAGGATGAAGATGGCGAGGATCGCCCCGCCGACCTTCGCCTTCGTCGGCATCGAGCGCAGGAACTGGCCGCGCCTCGGCACGACGGCGGCGGCCTCGGGGACTGTGACCGCGACGGCCATCAGTAGGCCGCCCTGCGGCGGGTGCGCGGATCGGCAAGGACGTAGATCACGTCAGCGAGCAGGCACGCCAGCAGCACCGTCGCCGAGATCGCCAGGAAGATCCCCTGCATCACCGGGTAGTCGTCCTGGGTCACCGCGTTGTAGAGCTGGTAGCCGACGCCGGGATAGGAGAAGACGATCTCCATCACCAGGGCTCCGGCCACGACGAAGCCGATCGCCAGTGCGAAGCCCGCGATGTTCGGCAGGATCGCGTTGCGCGCCGCGTAGGTGAACATCACGCGGCGCGTGGAAAGGCCCTTGGCCTCAGCGGCGAGCACGTAGTCCTCGCCGATCGTCGTGATCATCACGTTGCGCATCTGGAGCATCCAGCCGGCCATCGAGGTGACGATGATCGTCGCCGCGGGCAGCACGCTGTGGCTGAGCGCATCGTCGATGAAGCGGGCGGTGAAGCCGATCGGATCGCCGAGAGTCGAGCCTCCGTAGGCCGGAAAGAGGTGCCAGTCGTTGGCGAACAGCTGGATCGCGATCAGCGCGAGGAAGAAGTAGGGCGTGGCCTGCAGGAATGTGAAGGCCGGCAGCAGCTGGTCGAAGCGCCCGCCGCGCCGCCAGCCGGCGAGGATGCCGAGCAGCGTGCCGAGCATGAAGCTGATGATCGTGGCCGTGCCGACCAGCGCGATCGTCCAAGGGATCGTCGTTCCCAGCACGCTGACGACGGTCGCCGGGTAGGCCGAGCTGGACACGCCGAGGTTGCCGTGCAGCAACTGGCCGAGGTAGGCGCCGTACTGGTGCAGGAGGCTGCCGTGGTGGCCGACGCCGAATTCGATGTCCAGCGCCCTGACGGCTGATGCCGTGAACTGCGGGTGCTGCGCCAGCATCGCCTCGACCGGCGTGCCCGGAAGCACGCGCGGGATCAGGAAGTTGATCGTCACCGCGACCCAGGCCGCGACGGCATAGAAGCCCAACCTCCGCAAGATGAACTGCATTACCTCGACCTGCCTCCTCTGACCCGCTCCTCCCACAAACTGCACACGCCCTCTCCGCAGGCGTTACCATCCAATGTGGAAACGCTACCAGCCTGTCGCTGGCGCGTCAAACCCCAAGCGTCGCCCGGGTCCGGGCACGACAAGGAGCCCTCCGTGCGGTATGGACATTTCGATGACGAGCGCCGCGAGTACGTCGTCGAACGGCCCGCCACGCCGCTGCCCTGGGTCAACTACCTGGGTACGGATGACTACTTCGGAATCATCTCGAACACAGCCGGCGGCTACTCGTTCTACCGGGACGCGCGGCTGCGTCGGCTGACCCGCTACCGCTACAACGCGGTCCCGTTCGACGTCGGCGGCCGCTACATCTACCTGCGCGACAACGGCAGCGGCGAGTACTGGTCCCCGTCCTGGCAGCCGACGCAGAGCGAGCTGGATGCCTATGAGTGCCGGCACGGCCTCTCCTACACAGTCATCGCGTCGAGCTTTCGGGGCGTGGATGCCGAGACCCTGTACTTCGTGCCGCTCGGCGAGACGCTCGAGGTCTGGCGCACGCGGGTCACCAACCGCCGCGGCGAGCCGCTCGAGCTTTCGGTCTTCTCCTCGGTCGAGTTCTGCCTATGGGATGCCCAGGACGACGCGACGAATTTTCAGCGCAACCTCTCGACCGGCCAGGTCGAGGTCGTCGACGGCGTGATCTACCACAAGACGGAGTACCGCGAGCGTCGCGACCACTTCGCCTACTTCGCCTGCTCAGAGCCGCTGGAGGGATTCGACACGCAGCGCGAGGAGTTCCTCGGCGCCTACCGCGGATGGGACCGCCCGATCGCCGTCGAGCGAGGCGTCTCGGGTGACTCGATCGCCCACGGCTGGGCACCGCACGGCAGCCACCACGTCAAGCTGAACCTGGCGCCGGGCGAGAGCCGCGACGTGATCTTCGTGCTCGGCTACTGGGAGAACCCGCACGAGGAGAAGTTCGACCCGCCCGGCAGCCAGGTGCTCAACAAGCAGCTGGTGTTGCCTGTGATCAGGCGCTGGCTGTCGCCCGAGATGGTGGAGAACGGCCTCGAGCGGCTGGGCGAGTACTGGGACGGCCTGCTCGCCAATCTGCAGGTCGAGACGCCGGACCCCGACACCGACCGGATGGTCAACGTCTGGAACGCCTACCAGAACATGATCACCTGCTGCATGAGCCGCTCGGCGTCGTTCTTCGAGTCGGGCATCGGGCGCGGCATGGGCTTCCGCGATTCCAACCAGGATCTGCTCGGCTTCGTTCACATGGTGCCGAGCCGTGCGCGCGAGCGGATCGTGGACATCGCGGCGACCCAGATGGCGGACGGATCCGCCTACCACCAGTACCAACCGCTGACAAAGCGTGGAAACAACGCAATCGGCTCCGGTTTCAACGACGATCCGCTCTGGCTGATCCTCGGCGTCGCGGCGTATCTCAAGGAGACGGGCGACGGCACGATCCTCGATGCGCCCGTGCCCTACGACAACGCCGCGGGCAGCGAGACGCCGCTCTATGAGCACCTGCGCCGCAGCCTCGGCTACACGCTCGAGCGGCTCGGTCCTCACGGTCTGCCGCTGATCGGGCGAGCCGACTGGAACGACTGCCTCAACCTCAACTGCTTCTCGCAGACGCCCGGGGAGTCGTTCCAGACGACCGAGAACCGCGCCGATGGCACGGCCGAATCAGTCTTCATCGCGGGCCAGTTCGTGCTCGCCGCGAAGGAGATGGCGGCGATCGCGGCGACGTTTGGTCGCGCCCGGCCGGGCGAGTCCGAAGGCTACCTGGCGGCCGCCGAGCTGATGACGGCAACGATCGGCGAGCATGGCTGGGACGGCTCGTGGTTTCGCCGCGCCTATGACTACTTCGGCCAGCCGGTGGGCTCGGAGCTCAACGACGAGGGCCAGATCTTCGTGGAGCCCCAGGGAATGTGCGTGCTCGCCGGCGTCGGTGTCGCGGACGGCAGAGCCCGCCTGGCGCTCGACAGCGTGCGCGAGCGGCTCGCGACCCCACACGGGATCGCCTTGCTGGCGCCCGCATACTCGGGCTACCACGTCGAATTGGGCGAGATCTCCTCCTACCCGCCCGGGTACAAGGAGAACGCCGGCATCTTCTGCCACACCAATCCCTGGGTGATGATCGCCGAGGCGCTGCTGGCCGACGGCGACGCCGCCTTCGACTACTACAAGCGGATCAACCCCTCGGGGCGCGAGGCGATCAGCGAGATCCACCGCTGCGAGCCCTATGTGTACGCCCAGATGATCGCCGGGCGCGAGGCCGCCAGCCCGGGGGAGGCCAAGAACTCCTGGCTGACGGGGACCGCGGCCTGGAACTTCGCGGCGATCACGCAGTGGATCCTCGGCATCCGCCCCGAATACGCCGGGCTGCGCATCGATCCCGTGTTGCCCGCCGCCTGGCCGGGCTTCAGCGCGGTGCGCCACTTCCGGGGCGCGACGTACCGGATCTCGGTCAGCAAGCCGGTCGGCGTCGTCGCGCGGGTCACTCGCCTGACAGTCGACGGAAGCCCGCGGGAGGGCAGTCTCGTGGCGCCGGCGGCGGCGGGGGCGACGATCGATGTCGTCGCCGTGCTCGACGGCTGAGTTGCCGCGCAGGACCACCTAATCGGCGCGCGATCGCAGAAAACCCGGTAACGTTTTCATTCCTCCAATGGCGACGATCCCCGACAAGAACGGCCGCTACCGGCAGAAGACCACGATTCGCGAGGTCGCGGAACTCGCGGGCGTGTCGATCGCGACCGTGTCACGCGTCGTCAACGGCAGCGGTTATGTGTCCGACAAGACGCGGCGGGCGGTCGAGCGCGTGATCCGCGAGCACGGCTACACGGCGAATCGCAGCGCGCGCGGGCTGTCGGCGGGCCGAACGGGCCTCGTCGGCGTGACCCTGCCGCGGATCCACCCGGCCTACTTCTCGGTGATCGTCGCGGGCGTCGCGGAGGCGCTGTACGAGCTGGACATGCGCATCGTGCTGGCGCCGACGCTGCACGAGCACGCCCGCGAGGTTTCGCTGCTCGAGCGGCTGATGCACGGGACCACCGACGGCGGGCTGCTGGTGCTGCCTGAGGAGTCGGGCAGCGAGCTGCGGTCGCTGATGACCTACGGCTACCGCTTCGTCGTCGTCGATCCCCGCTCGCTGATCGACGAGCGCGTCCCGACCGTGTCGGCGGCTCACTCCTCAGGCGCCGATCAGGCCACCAGATACCTGTTGGGCCTCGGACATCGCCGGATCGCGGCGATCACCGGCCACGGCTTCATGATGGCGACACAGGAGCGTCTGCGCGGCTACCACTCGGCGCTCGGGGCTGCCGGCGTGCTGCCGGACCCGCGGCTCGAGGTCGAGTCGAACTTCGACGTCGACGGTGGGCGCGAGGCGGCCGCCGCGCTGCTCGAGCTGGAGGACCGCCCGACCGCGATCTTCGCGTTCAACGACCCGCTGGCGATCGGCGCGATGCAGGCCGTGCTGGCCAGAGGGCTGCGGGTGCCCGAGGACATCTCGATCGTCGGCTTCGACGACACCGCCGAGGCGGAACTCGTCACGCCGCAGCTGACGACCGTGCGCCAGCCGCTGGCTGAAATGGGCCGCATGGGCGTGAGCCTGCTGATGCGGCTGCTCGAGGGCCGTCGTTTCGAAGCGCTTCATGTCGAGCTGGCGACGGCGCTGGTCGTTCGCGGTTCGACGGCGCCGCCGCCGTCAGCTCGCTAGCCGCGCGGCAGCGGGCCGCCGGCGCCGTCACCTGTTGGCAACCGCGCTCGCCGGCGGTTGGGGGGAAAATACGCGGCGCTGTTCACTCTGACGACAGCCCTACTGCTGTGCCTGCTGGGGTTCGCCGTCGGCGTGTTCGGCACCTTGGTCGGTGCCGGCGGCGGCTTCATCGTCACGCCGGTGCTGCTGCTGCTCTATCCGCACAGCACGCCGCAGCTGATCACGGCGATCAGCCTGGTGGTCGTGTTCTTCAACGCGACCTCGGGCAGCGCGGCCTACGCGAGACAGAGGCGGATCGACTACCGCTCCGGGCTGATCTTCGCGGTCGCCACCATCCCGGGCTCGATCGTCGGGGTTCTCGCCGCCGACAGCGTGTCGCGGCCGGGATTCGACGTGGTGATGGGCGTCGCGCTCACGGCGCTCGCGCTCTGGCTGCTGATCGGACACACCGAGGCCGGTCCGGGCGTCGCCGGCGTCGGCTCGCCGCGCACGATCGTCAGCCGCGACGGGACCGCCTACCACTACCGTGCGCGCGTGCGCCGCGGCGCACTGCTGAGCGTCGGCGTCGGCTTCGTCTCGAGCTTCCTCGGAATCGGCGGCGGCGTCGTGCACGTTCCCCTGATGGTGGCCGCACTCGGCTTTCCGACGCACGTGGCGACGGCCACCTCGCACTTCGTGCTCGCGATCATGGCGCTCGTCGCGACGATCACCCACATCCTCAGCGGCTCGTTCCAGCACGGCGTCGGGCTGCGCCGCGCCGCCTCGCTGTCGGTTGGGGTGGTGATCGGCGCGCAGGTCGGCGCCCGCCTGTCACAGCGGATCAGCGGCCGGCGGATCCAGCACCTGCTCGCCGGGGGACTGCTGCTGCTCGGCCTGCGGCTGATCCTCAGCGTCGCGATCTAGCGAGACCGTGCGGATCCCCGCCCGCGCCCGCAAGGCCGGGCGCAGGACGCGTTAGGCGTCCGCAGCAAGGAGGCGCATCCGGCTACGGCTGCGGCACCAGCCTTATGTACGGCAGCGGCTGGGCCTTGACGCCGTCCGGATAGCGCTCGGCTTGGATCTCCGGCGTGACCGCGGCAGTGAGGATCACGTCCTCGCCCTGCTTCCATTGCGCCGGCGTGGCGACCTGGTGGTTGGCCGTCAGCTGGAGCGAGTCGATCACACGTAGAACCTCGTCGAAGTTCCGGCCCGTGGTCATCGGGTAGATGAGCACGAGCTTGATCGCCTTGTCCGGCCCGATGACGAACACGTTGCGCAGCGTCGCGTTCTGAGCCGGCGTCCGCGCTGTGGGATCGCCGTCGACGTCCGCTGGGAGCATGCCGTAGGCCTTCGAGATGGCGTGGTCGGTGTCAGCGATGATCGGATAGTTGACCTCCGTGCCCTGGAAGCTGGCGATGTCCTCGGACCACTTGCTGCTGCCCTCGGCCGGATCGGTGGAGAGGCCGATGATCTTCACGCCTCGCCTGTCGAATTCGGGCTTGATGGAGGCCATGTACCCAAGCTCGGTCGTGCAGACCGGCGTGAATGCCCGCGGGTGGCTGAAGAGGACGCCCCAACTGTCGCCGAGCCAGTCGTGGAAGTTGATCGGTCCCTCAGTCGTATCGGCCTGGAAGTCGGGTGCGGTGTCGCCAATCGTTAGTGCCATCGGATCTCCTTGCGTCGGTTACACCATTGTACAAATCCGGATCGGATTATGGGGTAATCGGCCGCGATCGCTCGGGATGACCGCAGCGGGCGCGCGCGAGCCTGACTCTCGCGCGCCGCAGAAGCCGCCCCGCCGTCGCGTCAGTGGGAAACGACGATGTAGCGGGTCGGCACCTCGCGCTGCGTCGACTTGGGTGGCCGCAGGTACGCGCGCCGCTGGCGGGGAGGGAGCTTGGCCGGCTTGCTCACGTCGAGGTGCTCGTAGGGGACGAGTGAGAGCAGGTGGCTGATCAGGTTCAGGCGCGCCGAGCGCTTGTCGTCGGCCTCGACGACGTTCCACGGGCTCTGGTCGGTGTCGGTATAGGTGAACATGCGGTCCTTGGCCTCCGCGTAGTCGACCCAGCGCGCCCGCCCCTGGAGGTCGATGTCGCTGAACTTCCAGCGCTTGCGCGGATCCGAGAGCCGCCGCTTGAAGCGGCGCTCCTGCTCCTCGTCGCTGACCGAGAGCCAGTACTTCACGAGCATGATCCCGTCGTTCTCGAGCGCCTCCTCGAACAGCGGGCAGAAGCGCAGGAACTCGACGTACTCGTCCTCGGTGCAGAATCCCATGACGCGCTCGACGCCGGCGCGGTTGTACCAGCTGCGGTCGAAGAGGACGATCTCCCCGGCCGCGGGAAGGTGCGAGACGTAGCGCTGGAAGTACCACTGCGTGCGCTCGCGCTCCGACGGCGTCGGCACCGCGACGACGCGGCAGGTGCGGGGGTTGAGGAACGCGATGATCCGCTTGATCGCGCCGTCCTTGCCGGCGGTGTCGCGGCCCTCGAACAGCACGACGAGCCGCTTGCCGTTGGCGACGATCCATTCCTGCATGTAGACCAGCTCGGTCTGGAGCCGCAGAAGCTCCTTCTCGTACTGCTTGACCGTGAGCTCGACCGGTTCGGACACGGCTCTATCGTCGCAACAATCACCGGCGGGCGGCAGCGCCGCCACGAACGAGACGCCCGGGCGGGAATCGAACCCACGTGCGCGGCTTTGCAGGCCGCCGCCTCGCCACTCGGCCACCGGGCGTGGATCGGCGCCTTCGCGTGCACCGCCGTCGCAGGGCCGCCCGGAGTCGGGAGGGGAGGAGAGTCTTCCGGGCGGCCCGCTGCGACGAGCGGCGCGGCGGGCTCACGCGGTCGGCCAGTGGCGTTGGCAGACCGGCGCGCGCCCAGCGCCGTTGGGGAGGAGAGCGATCAGCTCACGCCGACCGCGGGACCTGACGACATCGCACGCCCGGCCGCCCGCGCGCGACCACCGCCGATGGCGTCCCGGCCAAAGCCGGATGGTCGATGTGGGCGCCCGAGGTCACGACACGACGACGGTATCAGCCCGCCGCCAGATTCACAAGTATGTTTATCGACAATATGGTGTTTATCGGTTCGTGTTCGGCTCACCGTTCACGATCACGAGCGCGTGGCAAGTCCGCGCCCCCAACGCGGGGCCAGGGCGCCGACGCGAGCGCTCATCCAATCCGCCGTCGCCGCTCAGTCCAGCGCTCCGGCGGGCAGGACGTACTGCGGCGGCGACTGCCCCGGCGCCCGCGCGCCCGCGCCGGAGGACCGGCCCGCTCCGTGAAGGCCGCCCTGGCTCGAACGCGAGGACTGCGACGCTTCGGGCGTCCCGCCGTGGTCGATGATCCACTCGCGGATGGCCGCAAATTCGACGCCCTCGGCGAGCAGCGCCGCGCTGCCGACGACCACCCCGCCCGACGCGTGCGGCCGTGCCAGCCTGGCGATCACGGCTCTGATCTCCTCGTCCTGCATGCTCAGGCCGCGCCCGCCACGGCGACGGTCGTCTCGCGCTCAGCGAGCTCGCGGCGCAGGGCGATGTGACCGATCTCTCCGCCGACACTGGCCTCGGCGGATCGCGCGCCGGGCTCGAGCCCGAGCAGCGTCGTCAGCAGCAGCAGCGGCGCGCCGGCCGACCAGGCCTGGGGCCGCGAGGAGGTCGGGAAGGCGACCGGCACCGTCGTCAGCGCGCGGGGGAAGCCGGCGAACAGCTCCGGCAGCCGATGCTCGAAGTGGGGCGTGGCGCCGAGCATCGCGGAGGCGATCGTGGTCGCCGCCTCGCGGTGGCCGTAGCGCGCCAGGCCGGCGACGATCAGCGAGTTGTCGTGGGGCCAGACCGTCCCGGTGTGGTAGCCGAGCGGGTTGTAGCCGGCGCAGCGCGCTCCGAGCGTGCGGACCCCCCAGCCCGAGTAGAGCTCCTCGCCGAGCAGATGCTCGGCGGTCGCGGCGGCCTCGGCCTCGTCCAGCACGCCCGACCAGAGCAGCTGCCCGATGTTCGATGAGAGGCTGTCGACCTGGCGCTTTTCGCCGTCGAGTGCGAGCGCGTGGTGACCGCGCTCGGGGATCCAGAAGTCGCGGTGAAAGCTTTCGCGCAGCGCGTCCGCCCGCAGGTCCAGGCGCTCCGCGAGGGCGGGGTCGCGCCAGACCTCGCGCGCGAGCCGGGCGCAGCGGCGCTGCGCGTCGTAGCTGTAGCCCTGGATCTCGCAGGTCGCGATCGGCCCCGCGGCGAGCGTGCCGTCGGCGTACTGGATCGAGTTCCAGCTGTCCTTCCAGCACTGGTTGGCCAGCCCGGTCGCGGCGTTGCGGCACTCGTATTCGACGTAGCCGTCGCCGTCGCGATCGCCGCTCTCGGCGATCCACCGCAGCGCGGCGCGCGCGTTGGGCTCGAGCGCCGCGACCAGCTCATCGTCGCCGGACCAGCGGTGGTACTCGTCCAGCAGCACGAGGAACAGCGGCGTCGCGTCGGCCGTTCCGTAGTAGGGGGAGTAGGGCCGCTCGCCGCGCGCGGTCAGCTCGCCGAAGCGCAGCTCGTGCAGGATCTTGCCGGGTTCCTCCTCATGGAAGTCATCGCGCGCAGTCGCCTGGCGCGCGGCGAGCACGCGCAGGGTCGTCGCCGCGAGCCCCGGCAGGTAGGGCAGGGCCTGGAGGCTCGTGATCAGCGTGTCGCGCCCGAACATCGCCATGAACCACGGCAGGCCGGCCGCCGGGAGCGTCGCGCTCTCGGCGAGGTTCGGATGGATGCGAAGGGCGGCGAGGTCGCGCAGGCTCGCCCGGTAGGTCCTCGCGAGGGCAGGCTGCTCGGCTGTCAGGACCGGCGCGTCGGCGAGCCACCCCTCGAGCTCGGCGGCCTTTCGCACACTGAGGTCTTGGAGCTCACCGCGCGGCTCGCGCCGCGCGAAGGTCATACCCGGCTGGCTCGCGACTGGCGTCACGGTCAGGGTGGTCGACCACTGCGCGCCCGGCGCGAGCTCCACCTCGTAGCTGAACCCCTGGCGCGAGGTGATCGCCGGCGCGGAGCTCGCGATCGTGACCGAGCGCGCGAAGTCGCCGCGCCGGTATTCAAACGCCAGCGAGCGATCGTCGTTGCGACAGCTGATCTCGCGCTCCATGACGGCGCCGTCCTTGACCTCGAAGAGGTCGGCGAAGTCCGTTTCGACCTCCAGCACGACGAGCGTGCGGCTCGCCTCGTGCAGGTGATTGGTGAGGACGATCTCCTCCATCCAGACGTGGTCGACCAGCCGGCGGCGCACGACGGAGCAGGGCGCCTGATCCTCAGGCCCGACGCTCGGCGTCAGGAAGAACCGCACGTCGAAGTGCGTGCCCTGGTCGAGGCTGAGCAGCTGCAGCGGGTCGGGGCCCACGCGCAGGAACCAGCGCGCGATGAAGCGCGTGTCCGACGAGAAGAAGCCGTGCTCGCGACCCTCGTTGGCACGCACGTCGCCGAGCCGGTCGCTGACCACGAAGGTGCTGCCGTCCAGGACGTTCACGCTCCGCTCAGACACGCGCGAGGTCCCTCAGAGACTCGCGCCCGACCACCGAGCGGTAGATCCCCTCGTAGGCGGCGGCGACGATGTCGACGTCGCAGTGGGCGGTCACCCAGTCGCGGCAGTCGCGAGCGTCGATCGTGTGCAGCCGGCCCACGGCGGCGGCCATCGCCTGCTCGTCGGCGACCAGGAACCCCGTGCGCCCGTCCCTGACGAGCTCGCGTGCGGCGCCCTCGGCGAAGGCGATGACCGGCGTCCCGCAGGCCAGCGCCTCGACCATCACCATGCCGAACGGCTCCTCCCAGCGGATCGGCATCAGCAGAGCTCGGGCGTGCGCGAACAGCGAGCGCTTCGTCGCCCCGGAGACCTCGCCGACGAAACGGACCCGCTCGCCGTCGAGCGCCGGCGCGATCTCACGGTCGAAGAAGGCCCGCTGCCCCGGTTGGATGACGCCCGCGAGGATCAGCGGCACCTCCGCAGCGCGGGCCGCCGCAATCGCCCGCTGTGGCCCCTTCTCGGGTGTCATCCGCCCGATCCACAGCAGGTAGTCGTCCTTGCGTTCCACCAGCGGCCAGGCGCCGACATCGAGCGGGTTGGGGATCGCCGGGAGCGCGCCGAGTTGCGCCGGCGCCGAGGCGAGCTGCGCGCGGCTGATGCCGACCAGCGCCACCTTGGCGGCATGGTGGCGGTAGAACGCCGAGGTCGCGGGCGTGAACTGGCCGTGGAGGGTGTGCACGATCGGCGTCTCGATGCGGTCGGCCATCGCGACCGCGGTGAAGCCGCAGTGGTCGTGGATCACGTCGAAGTGGCGATAGGCGTGCGCCAGCTCGATCGCCTCGAACGCACGCGCGACGTGGTCGACCTCATAGAGCGAGCGCTCGATCTCGTCAGGATGCTGGGTCTCGAGCAGCGACACGACCGTCGCGCTCGAGACCGAGCCGGGGGCACAGAACAGCGTCACCGCGTGCCCCCTGCGGACGAGCGTCTCGGTCAGCACGCTGACGACCTCCTCGACGCCGCCGTACCCGGGGGGCGGAACCGAGATCCAGGGCGGTGCGAGCATCGCGATGCGAAGCGGCTCGGCCTGGGGTCGACCGAAGCGGACGGTGCGCGGGACGGCCGGCGGGAGCGACCGTCCGCGCCGTCCATCGCGGCGTGCGGGGCTCGCGCTCTGGACGCCCGCACGCGCTCCCGCCGTCGGCCTCTCCCCCGCAGCGGTGGACGCCGGCGCCGACCTCAACAGCGACCGCGCGAGCGCGAGGGCGCGCGAACGACGGCCGATGACGCCGGCCTGGCCTGAGCGCTCGAGTTCGGCGTCCAGCTCGACTCCAATTGCAGGACTGGTTACTACGATCGCCCTCGCTTCGGTAGGGGATGGGGGATCGCCACGCGGCGTGCGGAGCCGCGCGGCGGTGATGCCGGGCGGCTCTAGGAGCCGCGACGGCCGCGTCGGCTGCGGTACCCGTACCCGGACAGCAGCAGCACGACGATCACGATCAGGAGGATCGTCACCACGGAGGTCACCTCCTCTCGACCGCGTCAGGTGAGCGCGTCATCGCTACTTGCGCCCCCCGGTGATGCCGAGCGTGTCGGTGAACTTCCCGACTGCGCTCTCGATGGCACCGATCAGCGAGTTCTTGGCATGTTCGAATCGATCCTCGTCCTTGGGCGGCTCGTTGACGATCGGCTCGCTCGCAGGCGTCGCGGGCTCGGCATCGGCCTCGACTGCGGCGGCGGGTGCTTCGGTGTGCTGGATATCTGTTTCGGTCATCGGTCCTCCGTTGTTTTTTATGGGGGCGCTTCGCGCCCTCGGAAAGGTCAGATCGCGGATCACGCGGACACCAGCTCGCCGTTGGGCGAGGGCTCGGGGGGCGGCGGCAGGGCGGCCGCGGCATCGGTCTCGCGCGCCAGGAAGGCGCCGAGCTCCTGGATCGTGCTCATCAACGGCGCCGGGAAGACGACCGTCGAGTTCTTGTCGACCGCAATCTCGACGAGCGTCTGAAGGTTGCGCAGCTGGAGCGCCAGCGGGTGGGCCATCATCACGTCGGAGGCGCGCGCGAGCTCGCCGGCCGCGAGCGCCTCGCCCTCGGCGGCGATGATCTTCGCGCGCTTCTCGCGCTCGGCCTCCGCCTGGCGGGCCATCGCGCGCTTCATCGTGTCGGGCAGCTGGATGTCCTTCAGCTCGACGGTCGTGACCTTGATTCCCCACTCCTCGGTCTGGATGTCGAGGATCTCGCGGATGTTCTGGTTGATCGTGTCGGTCTCCGACAGCGTCTCGTCGAGCGTGTGTCGTCCCACGACCGAGCGCAGCGTGGTCTGCGCGATCTGGTTGATCGCCTCGGCGACGCTCTCGATCGCGATGACCGCGCGGATCGGGTCTTCGACGCGGTAGTAGGCGACCGCGGAGACGTCGATGCTGACGTTGTCGCGCGTGATGATTCCCTGTGACTGGATCGGCATCGTGACGATCCGCAGCGACACCCGGTCCACCCGGTTGATCAGCGGTACGAAGAAGATCAGGCCCGGTCCGCGCGCGCCGTCGCTGACCTTCCCGAGGTGGAAGAGGACGGCCCGCTCGTACTGCTTGAGCACGCGCACGCTCGACGCGAGCAGCGCGACCGCGACCACCACGACGACTATCAGCACCACGACGATCATGCGAACCAGCCCCCGGCGGTAGCGCGGACGCGAGGCTTCGCGCGCCGCGCTCGGCGACCCACAGCCCCGCAGTCGATTGGCGAGCCGGCGTCCGTTCCATGCGCGCCCTCGGCGAGCAACGCCGCGACAACCAACGCTGCGGTGCTGTATGCGCCGCCTGCGACCGAAGCGGGAAGAACGGCAGGTGCGTCGGACACAGCAACCTCCGGGAGTTCGTTGAATCCTCGGAAGTCAGGTCGCGCTGCCGGCTGTCTGGCCGACCTCACGGTGTATGCCCTCGAACACCAACGCTACTCTCCGTGTCAAACCGGGTCTCGCGGGCTCCGCGGCTCATGGCGCGATCTCACGTCGGACGACGCGGTCGGTTTCGACCAGTCCGCCGGTACCGGTGTCGTCGTAGACCACGAGGACCGTGGGCGGGCCGCCGAACCATGCGGTCGTCTCACCTTCGCCGACGTACTTCGCGGCGCGCTGTGAGCCGCCCGGCTCGATCACCCAGATCGGCTCGCCCTGGTTGAACGCCCCGTCGCCGATGTCGGTCATCGCGTCTGGTCGTTGGACGGCGACGGCGCCCTGGCGACGGGCGGGCGCGGCTCACGCGTCCACATCCGGAACAGCATCGTGATCAGGATCCCCAGCAGCCAGCCGAGGATCGCCGCGAACAGCGTCAGCCAGACGAGCGGGACCGTGGAGTGGGCGAACACCCAGTCGACACGGACCCTGTGCGTGTTCGTGGTCGCGAGCGCGACGACGTAGACCAGCACCAGGACGGCCAGGAGGGCATAGATGTGCAGCCGCGTGCGGTGCGCCATGCGGCCGGCGCGGGCTCGGCGAGTCTCGCGAACAGCCGGCGCCGCGGGCGCCGGCTGCGGCTCCGCGGGCGCCGGCTGCGGCTCCGCGTCGGCGAGCTCGACGTCGCGCTGCGTCGGCGCGGCCGGGCTTGCCGCGAGGGGCGGATCGATCAGTTCGGGAGTGGCACGGTGGAACATGAGGACCTCCTTGAGCGCTGACGGAGCAGGGGTGCCCGCCGCGGTACGGTTGTTCGAGTGGTGACGATGGTCACGCGGCCACCGCCGGCTCCGGTACGTGGTTGGCGACCTCGGGGCTGTGGCTCGAGTCCCACAGCGCGCCGCAGCGCCAGCAGTTGTCCTCCTGCACCGCCATCGGTGCCTGGCAGGCGCGGCACAACCTGGGGAAGTGGCGTTCGCGAACGCGCATCTCGACCGTGGACGAGGCGACCGTCTCGGGTGGCGCCGCGGGCGCATTCGGGCGTGCCTTGGGGGTTCGGCTCGTACGCGCCTTTGGCGCGCGGGTCGCGGCGGCCGGGGTGGGGGCGGCGGGCGTCATCGCGCGGCCCTAGCCGCCGCGTAGGCAACCTGGTAGCCCCGCGGCGTCGCGCTGCCGCGCGTTCGCGGGCGTCTTCCTCGCGGCGCCGGCGACGCGGCCGTCGCACCTGACGCACGGTCGCGCGCCGAGGAGGACTCGCGCAGGCCCAGGCGGGCCCGGACCAGCAGCGACTTCACGCCGGGCACGGTCGTCTCCATCGCCGTCGCGATCTGCTGGTAGGCGAAACCATCGAGCTCGCGCAGCAGCAGCGCCGTGCGCTGCTTGTCGGGCAGCGCCTGAACGTCCCCGATCAGCTCGCCGAACTGCTGGCGGATCGCGAGCCGGTCAACCGGGCCGTGCCCGGACTCGGCATGGTCCTCTGCGAGCGTGTCCGGGCGGACCTTTCTCGCGCGGCGAAGCTCGTTGATGCAGCGGTTCCGCGCGATCCGATAGAGCCACGGCTGCACCTGGATCTCGCGATCGTCGGCGACGAGTGCGCGGAACGCCGACGCGAACACGTCCTGAAGCGCGTCCTCGGCATCCTCCTTCGAGTGCAGCATCTTCCAGCAGAACCAGAGCAGCCGCGTCTGGTAGCGCGCTGCGAGCGCGTCGAACGCGTCATGGCGCCCCGTTCTAAGCAGCGTGACCAGCTGCTCGTCGGAGTGAGAATCCAAGGCGACCGCGCGGTGCTCGACCGGTGCGGACGATCCGAGCGGGTGGGTGAGGGTGGGCATGTTTCCTCCGGAGTTGAAGAACTCGCGGAAGTTCGGTCGTGTTGCCCGTCCACTCGACATGGACCGACCTCACAATGATGCCCTCCGTTCTCCAGTCTACTCCGCGAACGGCGCGATCGCCACCGGGCGATCCGCGGGCTGGACGGAAAGTTGCGACGGCTGCCGGCGCCGGTTTCGCGCGGAGCTCAGCGCGGCGCAGCCAGCGGAGCGGCCGCGGCGATCTCGTGGCTGTCGACGAGGTCCGTGGGCGCGAGGATGAAGACCTCGCACATCATGTCGGGGTGCTGCTGGTTCCCGCTCATGAAGCCGATCACACGCCGGCCGGTCGCGGACTCGATGACCTCCTCGAAGCGAAGGCGCATGAGCTCCTGAAACTCCATCCGCTGTTGGATCACCGCGGCGCCGCGACCGCCTTCGAGCAGTGTCTGTTCCACGCGCGAGAAGCCGCCGCGCAGCACGCACACGACCAGGTCGTCGGCGTAATAGGACTTCGTGCGGGTCGGGCCGTGACCGTAGTACTCCTTCAGCAGCGCGACCATGCCGTCGGAGATCGCGGTCAGCACATCGCCGTGCGAACGCGACTGCGACGCGATCGTGTGCGGGCTCGTCGCCGGGGCCGCCGGGTCGGGCTTTACTGCCAAGGCCGATCGAACTCTACTTGTCGGCGGCGTTGTGGGCGGCGCTATGGTGTGTACGAGCATCGCTCGCCGGGTCATCGCCCTTCGCCTGCGCGCGCGACCTGCCCCGAGGGACGAGAGAGAAGGCCGCCATGCCGGCCCAGATCACCCCTCTGACGGGCGATGAGCTGCTCGTCGCAGTGACAGACGCGATGGTCGCGCTGCACCAGCGCTACCACCACCGCGCTCCGGTGACCGCGAAGACCCTGCTGCTCGGCGGCGACCTGATCGCCTGCGTGCTCGGCGGCGTGTACACCACCGTCGAGCAGACGATGATCGAGCTCCAGCGCTCGCCGATCGTCCAGGAGACCCGCAGCGCCTTTCAGGTCGCGATGCAGCAGAAGTTCATCGCCGCCGTCGAGCGACTCTCGGGCCGCGAGGTCCTCGCGTTCATCTCCAACCACCACGTCGGCCCCGACATCGAGATCGAGCTGTTCATGCTCAAGCCGCAGGTCGCCTGAAGCGTCTGCGCGGAACCCGCCCGGGGGTGTGTGGCGGACTACCGAGGAGACCGCGCGGTGGCGGCTAGTACTGTTGTGGATGAGGGCATCACCGTGACGTCGGGCAGCGAGCCGGCAGCACGATCTGACTTCCGAGACCAGCCAACTCCCGGAGGTCGCAATGCCCGCCTTTCACCTTCGCCGCAGCCATAGCCCCGCAGTGACCCGCGCCCTGCGCGCGGAGCCCGCGGGCAAGGGGGCGCGGACGCTGGGCGCATCGTCGATCGCGCTGATCAGCCTCGCCGCGGTGCTGACGCTGCGGAGCATGCCGAGCATCGCCGAGGACGGCTGGTCGAGCATCGCCTACTACGTGCTGGGCGCGCTCCTCTTCTTCATCCCGCTCGCGCTCGTCGCGGCGGAGCTCGCGACCGGCTGGCCGCGCGCCGGCGGCCTCTACGCCTGGGTCAGGGAGGCCTTTGGCGATCGCTCCGGCTTCCTCGCGATCTGGTTCGAGTGGGTCGAGAACGTCGTCTGGTTCCCGACCGTGCTGTCGTTCGTCGCCGCCGCCGTGGCCTACGTGGTCGAGCCGCGCCTCGCGAACGAGAAGGTCTACCTCGTGATCGTGATGCTGGCCGTCTTCTGGGGCCTGACGCTGCTCAACTTCTTCGGCGAGAAATGGATCATGCGGATGAACAACCCGGCGGTGATCATCGGCACGCTGATCCCTGCCGCGGTGCTGATCGCGCTCGGCGCCTACTGGCTGATCGCGGGCCGGCATCTGGCGATCCCCTTCAGCGCGTCCAAGCTCAAGCCGAACCTCTCGAGCGTCAGCCACATGGTGTTCTTCGTCGGCGTCGTGCTCGGGTTCGCCGGGATCGAGATGGCCGGGTTCCACGCCAAGGAGACCAAGAACCCCAAGCGCGACTTCCCGCGCGCGATCTTCCTCGCCGCCGTGCTGATCGTCGGCGTGTCGATCCTCGCGACGCTCGCGATCGCGTTCATCGTGCCGCAGTCGCAGCTGAGCCTGGTCGCCGGCATCCCGCAGGCCTTCGACCTGTTCTTCAAGGCCCTCGGCTGGGGCGGTTGGGCCACCAAGCTGATGTCCGGGCTGGTCGCCATCGGCACGCTCGCGCTGATCAGCACCTGGCTGCTCGGGCCGTCCAAGGGCCTGTACGCATCAGAACGCACGGGCGATCTCCCGCCTGAGCTGCACTACGTCAACAAGCGCCACGTGCCGGTCGCGGTGCTCGTCTTCCAGGGCATCCTCAGCACGCTGTTCGCGCTGATGTTCCTGTTCGTGCCGAGTATCAACAGCAGCTACTGGATGCTCACCGCGTTGACCACGCAGATCCTCGTGATGATGTACATCCTGATCTTCGCCGCGGCGATCCGGCTTCGCTACACGCAGCCGGACGCCCCGCGCGCCTACAAGATCCCGGGCGGCAAGGCCGGGATCTGGATCGTCGCCGGAGTCGGCATCTTCGGGTCGCTCTTCTCGCTGGTCATCGGCTTCGTGCCGCCGAGCGGAGTCAGCCACTGGCCGACCCCGATCTATGTGGCCGTCATGGCCGGGCTGATCATCGTCTGCTCGGCGCCGCCCTTCATCGTCGAGCGGATCAAGAAGCCGGGCTGGAAGATCACCAACCCCGACACCGTCCTGCTCGACCTCGACGACGGCAGCGTCGCCGTGCCGGTCGCCGTCGCCGCTGTCGCAGTCCCCGCCGCCGCCGCCGGCGCCTGACGCGCTGTCAATCACTTCAAACCCAAGGAGCCCACGATGTTGGAGCGCCATGAATTTCCCGTCCTGCTCGTTGCCGGGCGCAGGCGCCGCAGCGCGGCGAGCGAGACGCTCGGCCGCATCGTCGACGAGCTGGTCGATCTTGGCCATCGCGTCGTCGAGGCCGAGACGCTGATCGACGGCCGCGCCCTCGTCGGTTCGGATCCCTCGTTCGGGGCCGTGGTGCTCGACTGGGACGTCTCGGAGCCCGAGGGCGAGCTGGAGGCGCGCGCCGTGCTCGACGCGGCGCGACGCCTGAGCGACCGGCTGCCCGTGTTCCTGATGCTCGATCACGGCGACGCCACCCAGCTCTCACTCGACGTGCTTGCCGCCGCGCGCGAGGTCGTGCTGGTGCTCGAGGACACGCCGGCGTTCATCGCCGGGCGGATCGACTTCGCCTGGCGCCGCTACGTCGACACCCTGCTGCCGCCGTTCTTCGGGGCTCTCGTCGACTTCGCCAACACCTACGAGTACTCGATGCACACGCCCGGCCACGCGGGCGGCACGGCGTTTCGCAAGACGGCGGTCGGCAAGGCGTTCTACGACTTCTACGGGGAGAACCTGTTTCGCTCCGACCTGTCGGTTTCGGTCGGCGAGCTCGGATCGCTGCTCGACCATTCCGGGCGCGTCGAGGCAGCGGAGCGCAACGCCGCGCGGATCTTCGGCGCGGAGACGACGTTCTTCGTCCTCAACGGCACCTCGACCGCGAACCAGATCGTCGCCCACAGCGCGATCGTCGCCGGCGACGTCGTGCTGGCCGACCGCAACTGCCACAAGTCGCTGAACTACGCCCTGACGATCACGGACGCGATCCCCGTCTACCTGCGTCCGGTGCGCAACGGCTACGGGATCATCGGCCCGATCCCGGCGAGCGCGCTGGAGCCCGGGCCGATCGCCGAGTCGATCGCCGCACACCCGCTGGCGAGCCTCGCGCTGGAGCGGGCGCCGGTCTACGCGGCGCTGACGAACTCGACCTACGACGGCCTCTGCTACGACTCCGGCCAGGTGGTCGAGCGGCTCGGCTCGAGCGTGCCGCGGATCCACTTCGACGAGGCCTGGTTCGCCTACGCGGCCTTCAACCCGCTCTACCGCGGCCGGTCCGCGATGGCGGTCCGCGTCGGCGCGGATTCGCCGACGCTGTTCGCCACCCAATCGACGCACAAGCTGCTCGCCGCCTTTTCGCAGGCCTCGATGATCCACGTCCGCTCCGGCGAGCGCGCGCCCGTCGAGCCGGCCCGCTTCAACGAGGCCTACATGATGCACGGCTCGACCTCGCCCTTCTATCCGATGATCGCCGTGCTCGACGTCGCCGCGGCGATGATGGACGGCCCGAGCGGAACCGCGCTGACCGGCGAGGCGATCGGCGAGGCGATCGACTTCCGTAAGCGCATCAGCTCGCTCGCAAACGCGCTCGCCGAGCGCGAGCGGGCGGGTGGTGCCGACGGATGGTTCTTCGGCGTCTGGCAGCCCGATCGGGTGAGCGACCCGGCGAGCGGCCTGACGTACGCATTCGCCGATGCCCCCGACAAGCTGCTCGCGACGGAGCCGGGCTGCTGGATGCTCGAGCCCGACGCGCCGTGGCACGGGTTCGGCGCGATGACGGACGGCTTCTGCATGCTCGATCCGATCAAGGTCACGATCACCATGCCGGGGATGGACGTCACCGGCACCTTCGCGGAGCGGGGGATCCCGGCGCAGATCGTCACGATGTTCCTCGACGAGCAGCGGATCGAGATCGAGAAGACCGGCGACTACGTCCTGCTCGTGCTGTTCTCGATCGGCATGACCCGCGGCAAGTGGGGGACGCTGCTCGATGGCCTGCTCGGATTCAAGCGCGCCTATGACGAGAACACGCCGCTGAGCGTCGCGCTGCCCAGGCTGATCGCCACCCAGCCGGAGCGCTACGCCGGCCTGGGCCTGGCCGATCTGTGCGACGAGATGCACGACGCCCTTCGCGCCGGGCGCATGCCGGCGCTCCTCGACAGCGCCTTCGATGCGCTGCCCGAGGCGAAGCTGACCCCAGCCGACGCCTACCGGCGCCTCGTTCGCGGCCGCAGTGAACGCCTGCCGCTTGCCGCCATCGCCGAGCGGACGGCCACCGTGATGGTGGTTCCCTACCCGCCCGGAATCCCGATCCTGATGCCGGGCGAGAGCGCCGGTCCCGCCGCCGGGCCGCTGCTCGAGTACCTGGCCG
Organism: uncultured Solirubrobacterales bacterium; assembly: GCA_963709225.1. Lineage (GTDB taxonomy): Bacteria > Actinomycetota > Thermoleophilia > Solirubrobacterales > Solirubrobacteraceae > Palsa-513. The sequence goes on along the minus strand of CAVPVM010000002.1, from coordinate 282,390 downwards.
CCCTGGAGGCTTTCGACAAGCGCTTCCCCGGCTTCGAGCACGACATCCACGGCGTCGAGCGCGACGCCGCCGGCAGCTACGCGATCGAATGCCTGACGCGCGAGCCGACTGAGCCTCCCAGCAACGGCGCCGTTCCGGACAGCCACGCGCTGCCGGTCGTGGTGAACGCCGGAGCGCCGTAGGCCTGGCCCTCGCGCCGCGACGCGCCGCACCCCGCGGCTCTGAGGGTCCGCTTGCAAGAAGCAGAAAAGCCCCGCATCGCGGGGCTTTCCCAGTGCGCCCGAGAGGACTCGAACCTCCACGAGCTAAGCGCTCACAAGGCCCTCAACCTCAACCTGGGGGTGTCAGATGCGTCAGCACGCGTCCCAATCGTCCGTTTCGTGCGCGTTTCCGGACTGATCGGACGTATCTGGAGTGGCGTTTGTTCTCACGATGTTCTCACGCACGTCGCATCGGCGTATCTACTATGGTAGTCACATGACCTGGCCCGTGGATAGGCTGTATTCGGTTTGTTCGACTGGGACGACGAGAACCGCGGGCACGTTCGAGCCGCTGGCTTCGATCCCGACGAGATCGAGCAGGCGCTGCTCGACCCGCGACGCGTCGGTGCGAACGCGTACAACGCTGGCCGCGAGCGTCGCTGGGCCGCGCTTGCGAGCACGGAAGGCGGGCGCGTGCTGTTCGTCGTATTCACTCGCCGCCGGGCGAGCGTGCGTGTCATCACGGCGAGAGACGCCACGGCCGCGGAGAAGCGTCGCTACCGCGCGCGAGGAAAGTGATCATGCCCGCTAAGTCGAGCCCGGAGCTCGAGATCGTCGAGCGCCTGTCGGACATCCCCGTCTTTTCTTCGGAGGCTGACGAGGCGCGGTTTTGGGCGGACCACCGACTTAGCGATGAGCTGCTCGCGGCGATGGAGCCGTTGGGCGAAGACGTGCTCCCGCTGCCGCGACGGCGCACCACCCCCGTCGCTGTGCGCTTCGACGAGTCGACGCTCAGCCGCGTCAGGGCACTCGCCGCGCGGCGCGGCAAGGGGTACCAGACGCTGCTGAAGGAGTTCGTCGTCGAGCGCCTGTACGAGGAGGAGCGGCGTGAGGGGATCGTCGCCGGAAGGCCAAGGAAGAGCCGAACCGTGGGCGATCGAGGGTCCGATGCCAATTCACGATGACACGGCGTCATTGACAACCGGCGTTACTCCGCCACGTGCTCCTCGAGCGCGCCTCGCGCAATCTGGCTGAGTGGCTTTCCTTCGCGCCTTGCTCGTTCGGACGCGTGCGTGTGCAGGTCATGCGGGATGCGGATGTTCACACGGGCGATCGGTCCGCTCTGCGTCCGAGGGAGCGAGCGCCGCGCGGCGCGCGTGACGGAGGTCATAGCCGGCTTCGGCCTCTCGGGCGAGCTCGTCGGCGAGATCTTCGGTGATCGGCGTGCCGCCTTGGCGGTCCCGAGATGGTCAGTCCGGGCATCGTTGCTCGCGTTCACGCTGTCTCCATAGGTGCCGGCATCGTAGCGTGGGTCGAGTCGCCATCCGGCGCCGGAACGCGGAAAAGCGTAAGCGTTCAGTGGGTCAGGGGGACATAACTTTGGCGCGTCGAATTAGGCGTTGTGGAGCGCGCCGAGGCGGAGGCCATCTACGAGCAGGGCCGTGACGCGGTTGTCGATGTTCTGTTGGCGCTGTCGGCGCAGAACGAGCGGTTGCAGGCGCAGGTCGAGGTTCTGACCGCGAGGGTTGCTCGTCAGGATGAGCGGATCGCGCAGCTCGAGCGGCGGCTGAACCGCAGCTCGCGCAACAGTTCTCAGCCGCCGAGCGTCGATCCGCCGGGCTCGCCGCCAAGGCGCGGGAAGGATGCGTCGGGTCGCCGTCAGGGTGGCCAGCCGGGGCATGAGGGCAAGGGCCGCCCGTTGCTGCCGGCGTGGGCGGTCGATGTGGTCGTTGATCATTGGCCCGATCGCTGCGATTGCGGCCACGAGTTTGACCCGGGCGAGCACGTCGCGGTTGGTGAGCCGGTGCGCCATCAGGTTGAGGAGCTACCGGCGATCACGGTCACGCTGACCGAGCATCGCTGCCAGCGGGTGCGCTGCCCCGGGTGCGGGCGCCGGCGGCGAGCAGAGCTTCCCAAGGAGATCTCAGCCAGCGCATTTGGTCCGCGGTTGCAGGCAGCGGTCGCGACGCTATCGGTGCGCAACCGGATCTCGCGCCGCGACGTCGTCGAGTTGTGCGAGCAGCTGTACGGGTCACGGATCAGCAGCGGCACGGTCGACGCGATCCTGGCCCGCACCGCCGACGCGCTCAGCGAGCCGTGCGATGACCTGTTGGACCGGCTGCGAAACGGCAGGGCGGTGCATATGGACGAGACCGGCTGGCGGACCGCTGGTGAGCGCCGCGCGCTGTGGGGCATCTTCGATCAGCGTCACGCCTACCTGCACGTCGCGACCGACCGTCATGAGGACCACGCCAAGCAGCTGCTCGCTGATACGAAGGCGATCGTGACCTCAGACCGCTGGTGGGCCTATAGCCATCTCCCGCTCGCTCGCCGCCAGATCTGTTGGGCTCACCTCGCGCGTGACTTCAAAGCGCACGCCGAAGGCATGAGCTCCGAGAAAGAGTTCGGCGAGCACGGCCAGCGCTTGTGCGACCGGATCTTCTGGATCTGGGAGATCTACCAGCACACCCGCGACCGCCGCGAACTCCAGCTCCAGGTCCGCCAGCTCCAGCGCGAGTTCAAACCGATCATCCGCCGCTACGCCGGCAAAAGCCCGCGCTACAAGTACTGCCGCGGCATGGCGCGCAACCTGCTCAAAGCCTGGCCCGCACTCTGGACATTCGCCCGCCACCCCGGTGTCGAGCCGACCAACAACCACGCCGAACGCGCGCTCCGAAGCGCCGTGATCTACCGCAAGCTCAGCCTCGGCAGCCAATCCCCGGCCGGCGAGCAGCGCGTCGCGCGCCTGCTCTCAGCCCACACCACCTGCCGACTCCAGCACCGGCCGCTACACGCCTACCTCGCCGACGCCATCACCGCCCACAACCGCGGCGACCCCGTGCCCCTACTCACCTGAAAACAAGGCACTGAACGCTTACGGAAAAGCCCCGCTTTGCGGGGCTTTTCCAGTGAGCTTCGAACTCACCACGAGCGGCACGTTTACAAACAGCGCCTGCAGCGTCGAGGCACAGATTGTTCCGAGCGGGTGAGCATGACCCGGACCTGGGTCGTCATACAGCGCCTTTCTTGCCCGGAGGGCGGCCCGGCGGTGTGCCGGGCGTCCCACACTGATGCCTGGGTAGCCGGGCAGTGCGTTGAGTTGGCGACGCTGCGGTAGTCGCTGCGTACGCGTCGCTCGACCGGCTGTCGTCGTCTAGGACCTCGAGTGGCCGGTTCTGCCGGACCGGCATGTAGTCAGGCTCTGTGATGCGCGCGAGTCGGTCGGTGATCTCGCCAAGCTCGATCAGCCGCCCCGCCCGCAACGCCGTCGGGGAGCGGCGGTCGCGCAGCCAGACGCGCACCGTGCTCGGCTGGCGCCGGTCGCGGCGTATCTCGCGATCGCTGAAATGAACGGTGCCGGCGGGATACCGGAGTGGGCATAGATGCCCCACCGATCGTTGAACGTGGCACGCCAGAGGGCTTCTAGCCAGCTTACGAGAACATGAGGCGAGCCTGCCAGGCAGAGGTCCGGGTGACGCTTACGATTGAGGCTTTCCAGGATTGCGGCCCCACCCTGGCACGACTGTCGTTCGGTGCGATGCAGCGGCGACTATCTGAGACGTTGGTGATTGCGCCATGAGATCCAAACGGGGAAGGTCGCTAGGGCTATCCTCTCTTGGCGGCTTCGCTGGCGCGTTGGTGTGCTCGCGCCAGTCGTGTTCGGCGCGGTCGCCTCCGACGTGCGGGTCGCCTACATAGGGCCGCATGGGCCTGTGACAACGCTCGTCGTGACCGACGCTCAGGGTGATAATTCACGGACCGTAGCGACGCTGCAATACGAGAAGTCGAGGTCGACCTTTGATGGCGGTCTCGGGGCGGCCACCGCGGTATCCGCCGACGGCGACTCAGTCGCCGTGGTCGTGCATGTAGAGGGCGGCAAATCGGCGACGCTGGTCGTCTATCCAACGGCTGGTGTCAGTCCTCGGACGCTGCTTCGGGCGACTTCAATCGAGCAGTTTTGCTGGTCAGCGGACTCGCAGTTTCTCGTGGCGGAAACCGGAACCGAGACGGGAGTCCCGAACAGGCTGCTCGTGATCAACGTGAGGACCGGTGCGGCGCGCACGATCTCCACAGGCGCGGTCGCGGAGGCGAGCTTCGCACCCAGCGGTGACCAGCTGGCCTACGGACTCGGCGCAAACCTCTACGTCGCAAGCGCGACCGGTGCGCCCGGGCGACAGGTCACGCATTTTCTTAAAGGTACCTTGAGCGGTCGCCCGGTGTGGGATTCGAAAGCCATCGTCTTCTCCCACTCGCCGACAAACGCCGTGCAGGCACTGCAACTCTGGTCGGTGGGAGCAAACGGCGGCCCTGCGACGCAGCTGACCCATGCGTCGTTCTCCGGGCAGGACGGCGCGGTTGGGCTCTTTCCCGTAGCGGCCTCTGTGAACGGTGCGCACCTCGTGGCGAACTTCATTGACGGGCAGGGTCTGAGTCATGCGCGGGAGGTCGATCTCTCGGGCGCCACAGCCGTCGCGCGCGCAGTCCCGGGGCTCCCGGCGGAGTCGACGAGCCTAAGGGCTCACGACGGAATTAGTGAGGGGGTGATGGTGTAGTTCCAGTCGCCGTGGAATGTGTGCTGGGTGATGTTGACGGCGGCGAGTTGTTCGTCGGTCACTTCGATCCCGCGCTCGTGGGTGCTGTCGTCGAGGCGAGCGTGGATCTGTAGGCCGGTGTTGGTCGTGGTTGCGGCGATCAGGTTGATCACGATCTCGAGGCTCTCGAGGGGGCGGCCGCGCCAGTTGAGGCTGACGAAGCTGAACATGCGGTGTTCGATCTTGTTCCACTTCGAGGTGCCGGGCGGGAAGTGGCAGACGCGGATGTTCAGGCCGGTCCGGTCGGCAAGGCGTTGCAGCTCCAGGCGCCAGAGCCGGGTGCGGGGATTGTTGGACCCGCCGGAGTCAGCGGTGATCGTGAGCGTCTCGGCGTCGGGGTAGCGAGTCTTGCCGAGATGCTCCCACCAGCTGATGATCGAGTTGACCGCGAACTGCGCGGTGTCGCTCGTGATCCCGACGCTCACGCATCCCTCGTCGGTGCAAGGTCATAGACGCCGTAGGGGATTGCGTGCCCGAGTTGCTTGTCCTTGAAGTCGTGGCCGCGCACCTCGACCGGAGTCCCCCTCGGCTGAAACTCGCGGCCGACTGCCTTGAAATCACCGATCAGCTCGCGCTTCTTGGCGTCCACGCTGATCACTGGCTCTCCCGCCGCGATCGCTTCAGTGACCGTCTGGTTGATGTGCTGGAACTGCGCGTCGCGATCCGGGTGCTGGACACCCTCGCGCGTCTTCTTGTTCGCCTGCAAGCTGTAGCCCTTGGCCTTCAGCAACCGCAGCACCGTGCGGTCGACGACCTCGTGACCCATCTCCCTGAGTGCGGCGGCGAGCTTCGCGCCACTCTTCGACGTCCACCGCAACGCCGACTCCGGATCACCACGGGTGACCGGATCAATCAGTTGATCCAACGCCTCCGACAGCCCCGGCTCCCGCTCAAGGATCCCAGGCCTCCCAGCCCCCGCCTGCCGGATCCGCCCCGGATCCAACTCCTCGCCCTTGCCGGCATCCAGCTCCGCCAGCCCACGCCTGACAGTGCCTTCAGAGATACCAGTCGCCCGCACGACCGCCGCGATCCCGCCACGCCCATGAGACCGGGCCTCTGCCGCCGCCCAACGCCGGCGCGACCGCTCGTTCAACAACCCCGACATCAACCCATACCGCTCACGAATGGCGTCCTCATCGACCACCCACCCGTACTTCTACGGAACCACCACAAATCCTCTACTTATTTAGTCGCCCGCCCTAAGCGTTGCCGAGGGTATCTCGCGCGATGGAGCAACGGTGCTCGTCAGCGTGACGCTGGCATCAAACAGCACGGTCGACACCGTGCCGTGGATTGGCGGAACCCTGTCCCGCATCGCTAACCAAGCCGACGTCGACGGGGCGAGCTGAAACGGCTAGTGCGCCTAACAGCTCCGGCTCGGACGCGCGTCGGTTGCCGCGTAAGCCTGGAGGGTGCCGGGCGCTGCCGGATCCTATCGTCGTGGGTCAGCAGTCGCCGGTGTGAGATATCGTCCCGATGGAGCCGCCGGATCGTAGTGCCGAGCCTTTCCTGCCGTCGAGAGTTCGCCATGTCACTGTGGTCGCGCTGATCGCGATCGACCAGTGGACGAGCCTGCCGGTGTGGGCGGTGAAGAAGGTCAGTGGGGGTCCGAGGCGGTAGACGTCGGCGAAGGGTTTCGCTCGTACCGGTAGGACCGCGACGACTTCGCAGTTCGTGCCGGCGATGACGGCCATCGTTCCGTCGGGCGCGAAGGCGTAGCTGATCAGGTAGTCGGGCCGTAGAGAGTGCGTGCCCGGGTTTAGAGGGTCGGGCGCGACTTCGCCGGTCTGAAGATCCACCCAGCCGAGCACGATGTTGGTAGTGTCGGCCGCGCCCTCGCCCCCGTCATCGGTCTCGAAGCCGAGGCGAACGCCCCGGATGTGGAAGTCGCCAACGTCGACCTTGGACCGGGATTGTCGATCACGACCGGTTCGGCTGAGGAGGACGCGCAGACGAACACCTCCTGGTTCTCGCTGCTGTCGGTCACCTTGAACGCGCGGACCGCGCCGCTGGCAAACAGGGTCCGGCCTGATTGTCATGTCGGTCATGTCGGCGCAGACGGCGTGGCGGCGGCGATCGGGCCGCCGGCGAGACCGGCGCATCGGGCCGCCGAGGCCAGAACGGCAGCGAACACGGTGTGCCGTGGGCGCCCTGGGGAGAGGTCGTTGAGCAAGTGGGACGGCCTGGCCATCGCGGTCAGAAGGCGACCGGAGCGAACGTTGCGCCCGCGTCTGTGGTTTGCATCAACTCGTCGATCGAGGCTCCGGGGTAGCCATGAACCACCCACCCCGCGGTCGGGCTGACAAACTGCAGGTCGATGAAGCCGGCGCCGTGGTCGTGATAGGTGGTCGGTGTCATCGAGCGGCCGCCGTCGGTGCTGCGCAAGATCGTGCTCGGTGACGGCCCCAGGCCTTCGGCATAGAGGCTGACGATGATCACGCCGCTCGATCCGGGCGGTGTGGCGATCTGCCCGAGGATGCCGCCCTCTCCCATCAGCCCGGGGGCTCGCTGCATGTTAACGCCGCCGTCGCTGGAGCTATATACGACGCCCCGGGGCCCGCAGGAGATCACGAGGTTCGTGGCGGAGCTCGCGGCCATGCTCAGGATGTAGCCCTGCCGGCCGCACGGATAGCCGACGGATTGCCAAGTCGGGCCGCCGCTGCTTCGCCACAGCTGAGCAGCATTGAACCCAGTCGGGGAGACGCCGGTCGCGACCCAGACGGTGCTGCCGAAAACGGCATTCGGTTGTGTTGCGGCGTTCGCATCTGCCGTGACCGATGTGACCGTCTGCCAGTCGTCGCGGTCGACCGGACTGCGGAGCAGCGGCCGCCGGAGCCGGGCGTTCGAATTGGCCGTCGTCATCGCGTACGCGGATCCGCCGGCGACGGTGAGCGCGTAGACCGGCGTGTCGAGATTGATCCGCGTCCAGTGCATGCCGCCATCGTGCGTGGACCACAGCGCTGGGCCGTACAGCCATCCGTTGCGAGCGTCGGCGAACACGATCCCCGACACAAAGGGGCTTATCGCGACATGCCCGTGGGATAGGAATGTCTGGACCTGGTTTGGCGCCAGGATCGTCGCCGGCGCAGGCACGCTACGCCACTGCGCGCCGGCATCCGTAGTGGCCATGACGGCGGCACTGCAACGCTCGGGTGTCGAGGCCGGGTTCGTGTCTAGCTTCGTCGAACACCGCTGTGTGCCGAGGGCGAAGCCCGTGCTCGGCGACACAAAGCTCGCCCGGAACGGCTCGAACGCCGCGGTCGCAGCAATTTTCGGCACCGCGGAGCCCGGGACGGCGAACACCAGCAGGCTTCCGACGCAAGCAAGCGCGACGGCTGCACGCAGACCTCGCACGGCGGCGTGCGAATCTCCGACTGTCGTCACGCGGTTGATGGCGGCCTCACGCTGTACGGCTGAGCAGGTCGAACCACTCGCGTGAGGTGTTGGCGGTTCTGCGCATCGCAACCACGGCGACGGCGTCTCCGAGGATACCCGCCCCCGCGCCGGCAACACCGCCGAACCTGACCGCCAAATCGCTTCCCGACACAAGCGAAGGCAACCCGCGCCCCCCGAAGCTGACACCGTAAAACGCGCCAGACACCTCAAACGTGACATAGCCTCCCATCGCCCACCAAGGCCGCTTGACGTTGGCGATGTTCGCCCTCTCGATCTCCCACGCCGTCCTCCCGGACGCCAGGAAGACGAGTGTCGTGTCTGTGAGCGCCAGAATTCCACGCTTGCCATACACACCCTCACCAATAAAGCGCTTGGTGCGCTTCACGGTAACCCACGACGCGAGCCTCACGGCATCCTGGGATTCCGAGACATCATTCGCTGCGTCCTGAGAATCCGACGCATCAGTCGTCATGACAACTCCTCTGAATATCCCGCCTTGTTCGGGCATGGCTGCCCCTTGTCGTTCTGAACAGCCCACATGACTGCCTCACGTCCTTCATCGCGTGATCGTGATGGTCCTCGCCGCCGTGGCCGTCGTGCTTCCGGTCGTTGTGAGCGTCAGCCGGGCGCGGAAGTGGTGGTGGCCCGAGAGCAGCGATTGCGCGGTCCCGTTGAGCTTGATCGTGAACGCCGCGCTCGCGCCGCCGGTGAGCTTGTACGACGTCCGGCCGAGCGCGACGGTGCGCGTCGCCATTCGCTTCGCGGCGCTGATCGCGGTGATCGTGCGACCGCGCAGGTGCTCGACCGCGCTCAGAGCGAGCGTGCCGGTGCAGAGCTCGCTCGCGACGCCCCGGCAGGAAACCATGACGACCGTGGCCTTCGGGGCCTCGACCTTGACCGTGCCGAGGCTCGGCATGCCGGCCTGCGTGCTCGTGGTGGCGGTGGTGCTGGTTGTTGTTGTGGTGGTTGTCGAGGTTGTCGTTCGACTGGCGATCGCAAGTGAGACGGGGGGGCTGGAGGCCGTGATGCCATCGGCGTCGGTGACGGTCAGCACCACGCTCGCGGTTCCGGTCTTGATCGGTGTGCCACTGATAAGCCCACCGGTGGAGAGCGAGAGCCCTGCCGGCAGGCCGCTCGCTGCCCAGCTGTACGGCGCGAAACCGCCGCTCGCGGCCACGCCCTGGCTGTAGGTGGCGCCGGCGCGTCCGGCGCCGAGCGAGTCACTCGTCACCGCGAGGTCTGAGACCACGACCAGCGCGTGCGTGGCGTTCGATCCGCGTGCGACCGTCTCGACCCTCTCGCCCCCGGGCAGGCTGACCAGCGCGGGGTCGGGATTCGGGGCGGCGGTCCCGGTGTTGACAGCCCGTCCAAGTTGCCCGAAGTAGTTGACCCCGAAGGTGAAGAGCTGCCCGGTGGAGGTGACGGCGAGGCTGGAGTTGCCGGTCGCGCTGACCTGTACCACTGGCCCGGTGGCGCCAGGAAGGGTGACCGGCGTCGGGGTCGGATTCGCGTTCTGGGTCCCGACGTTCGCCGCGTTGCCGAGCTGCCCGTAGATGTTGAAGCCGAACGTGTACAGCTGGCCGCTGGAGGTGACCACCAGCGTCTGGCCGCCGCCCGCCGCGACCTGCGTCACCACGCCATTCTCCCGCGGCAGGCTCACGAGCGTCGGCGTCGCGGTCTGTGCGGTGGCGGTCGGGATGGCGAGCTGCCCGTAGTTGTTGTTCCCAAATGCGTAGAGCTGGCCCGCGGAGGTGAGCGCGAGGGTGTAGCCGGCGCCTGCGGCGACCTGGGTAACCGGGTCCGGCAGGGTGACCGGGGTCGGCGTCGGATCGTTGGTCCCGAAGTCAGCGCTCGTTCCCAGCTGTCCGTGGCTGTTGTCGCCAAACGCGTACAGCTCGCCCGTCGAGGTTACGGCGAACGTGTCGTTGGCGCCCGCGGCGACCTGTGTGACCACCGGCTGCTCGGTCGGCCTGTCGGGCAACCGCGGAAACCGCACGACCGTCGGCGTCGGATTCGCGGTCGTGTCGGGCGTCGTCCCGAGTTGACCGTCGTGATTGTCGCCGAACGCGTAGAGCTGGCCGGCGGAGACGGCGAGACTGTGATTGGCGCCCGCCGCGATCCCCGTCACCGGGGCGCCCGACGGGATGTCAACCAGCGTGAAACTCGAATAACCGATACTCAGGGAGTTGCCGTCCGGGTTACCGAGCTGACCGTCTTCGTTCAAACCGAACGCGTAGAGCTTCCCGGTCGAGGTCCGCACGAGGCTGTGGAAGTTGCCCACAGCGACCTGCGCGACCTCGGGTGTGCTGGGCGTCGTGTTTGGCCCGACGATCGTTTCGATGTCGGGCAGATACAACGGCAGCGGCGTCGCGTTCGCGGAGTTCGTTCCGAAGCTGGTGCCGTCGCCGAGCTCGCCATAGTAGTTGTCGCCGAACGAATACAGCAGGACGGGCCGCGTCGACGGCGCGGCCTGCGACGGCGCACACGCCAACGCTAGAGCCGCGGCAGCTGTCAGCGCTGAGGCGATGGCATGCCGGCGGCGCAGCATCGTCCCAAACCCACGTGCACTTGGTGTCGTTGAGCCGTTCATTGTCCGCTCATATCACACACCGCGACGGCTCTGAAGCTCCCAGAGAGCGTGGCGTCGTTGTTGACCATCTCCACGATCCAGCCGCCGCCGCCCGGGGGTGGAGCGTTGGAGATGACGCTCGCGTCATACGCGTAGTTGTCCTTCGAGGCCCCCGGCAGATCCCAGCCGCCGCCGACCGGCTGCGTACCTTTGGGACAGGCCGCCGCCGATCCTGCGAGGTTGCACTTCTGGAAGGTGGCACGCCTGGCGCACATCGTCGCGATCGGGCCCTGGACCGTCACAATCTGCACCGAGGCAGACCGCGCATGCGAAGCCTGCCGAACGGCTGCGAGGCCCGCTCCGCCGAGCGAGAAGAACAGGGCGACGCAGGCGATCGCGGTCGCGGGCGAACGATGTCTGCACACTGAAGGCTTCCGGTGTCGAATTGGCTGTGAGTGGGAATGGTCTGGCGTTGATTCGAGCTGTCCGTGCAAGGCGTTGGCTCCTAATCCGCGGTCGATTCGCTCGCCTGGGGATAGACGGCGTTGATGTGTTCGCACGGCAGCGCCGCGAGCACCGCCGCGTCGCGAACGGCGTCGGCCGAGTCGGCCTCGAACAGGACGAAACAGGTCTCCTCGGCCGGGACGAAGATCGAACGGCAGTAACGGACCGCCGTGCCGCGCCGCGTCAGTTCCTCCGCGGCAGCGCGGGCGCTATCGCCGTCAACTATCGCGGCACGCCCGTCATCGCGCGGCCTGTAGAACTCCAATAGGTACTCCGGCATCCGACGCGACGCTATGCCTACGCCGCCACCACCGCAATATCGGAAAACCTCAATCTTTGACCGCGGCGCCTCCGAGGCGTTGTGCGAGTTGGCCCCGTGAGCGGACGCCGAGCTTGGCGTAGGCGCGCGACAGGTGCACCTCGACGGTGTGCACGGTCACGAACAGCTCACTGGAGATCTCCTTGTTCGAGAGGCCTGTGGCTGCGAGCTCGGCGGTGCGAAGCTCGGTCTCGGTGAGCTCGCCGGCTGGTCTGGCTCGCCGTGCTCCGACGCGCGCCAGTTCGGAGCGGACCTGCTCGGCCCAGCCGGGCGAGCCGATCTCCTCGAAGGTCGCCGCAGCGCCGTCGAGCGAGTCGCGCGCCAACCCCCACTGCTTGAAACGCCGCGCCGCCCTGCCCAGCGCCAGCTGCGAGCGGGCAGCATCGAAGCGCAGCCCGAGGCCGGAGTAGGCGTCAGCCGCGCGCGCGAGCTGCGCAGCTGCCTGCGAGTCGTAGCGTTGGCCACCTAGTGCGATCACGCCCTCGCAGCGCTCGGCGCTCGCGAGACCCCACGGGTGTGCCTGCTGCTCCGCCAACTTGCCCAGCCGCGCCGTGACAGCCCGCGCTTCGTCGAGCTCGCCCACCTCGGCGAGCGCCTCAACGAGCTCCGGCGCGACGGGAAATACGCCGGGCTCGGTGACGCCCTCGGCTTCCGTGTGCTGCCAGACCTCGCGCAGGCTCGCGCTCGCGGCCGCGGGCTCGTGGTCGAGCAGCGACGCCAGCGCGAGCGCCCGCAGCCCTTCGAGCCCGTCCCAGCGGCAACCGATCTGATGAGCGAGCGCGATCGCTTCCGTGGCCCACCGCCGTGCCTGCGCGCTGTCGCCGCGCCCTGCGGCGAGCAGGGCGCGACAGCGCTCGTACTTTGGGCGGAACATCACGACGAGCTCAGAGGACTCGGCCCACTCGTCGAGCAGGAGGCTCGCCGGGGCCCACTCTCCTGCCCGCAGATGTAGCTCGCACATGTGCAGTCGTGCCAGTGCGTATGACTCGTGCTCGTCGCGCTCGTCGGCGATGGAGAGGAGCCCCGTCAAGGCCGAGCGGGCGTGGCTCAGCTCGCCGCGCCAGATCAGGCGCTGCGCCGCCACGCGCTCGGGCGATGCGGCTAAATAGGAGGGCGCGCCGGAGGTGGCACGGTAGGAGTCGCAATCCTCATCGACCGGCCGGCCTGTCATCGCGCGGACCCACGCCGCGCCGAACAGTGCGACACGCTCGACCTCGGGCGCTCCACGCGCCGCCTCGAGCGCCTCCCGCACCCAGCCCTCGGCCTCTCTCAGCTGTGAAACGGTGCTGCCGGCAGCGTTCCCGGCCTTCTTCGCCAGCACTGCGGCACGCAGTCCGGGGTCGTCGTCGGCCTCGGCGAGCGCATGATCCTCGTAGCGCGCCACGTCGTCCATGGTCGTCGGCCCGACGCCGTCGGAGAGCATCAGCCAAGCCCGTCCCCGCGGCGCACCCGCCGGCAACGCCGCGAGCTCCGGTGTGAGCATCTCCGTCATGCGGCGCATTTCCCCGGCCGCCTCGAGATAGCCGGCCGCAGCAAGCACCCGGCGTGCGCGGTCAGCTGAGTCTGCAGGCGTCAGTCGCAAGGCGTGCTCGGCCAACGCCGCAGCCTGCTGGCGGGCCCCGCGCGCGGCGGCGCCGGCGGCTGCGACGGCGACCGTGGCGGCCAGCTCGTCGTCGGCGCCCTCGGCCGCCAGCGCGAGATGCTCAGCACGCAACTCCGAGTCGGAGACCGCCGAAGCCAGGGCGACGTGAAGTTCGCGCTGCTCGTCAGGTGGCGACGCTTTCTTGGCCGCCGCGGCGAGCAGCGGATGCGACGCGCGTACGCGGTCTCCGCTGACAAGCAGGATTCCAGTCTCGACCGCGGAATCGAGCGCTGCGACGCTCTCGATCGCCGCAAGCTCGGCCGTCCGCAGATCTGCGCTCAGCGCGACCGCGACCAGCAGCCGCCGGACGGGCGGCTCCAGTGCAGCCACACGTGTTCCCAGTATCTCCTCAATGCCACCGGGCACCGGCATGTCCTTTCCGATCTCGGGGAGACCGCGCGCCACCAGTTCGCGGCCGAGCTCGACGATGAAAAGCGGGTTGCCAAGCGTGGTATCGACGACCCGGCGCAGCATCGGTCGCGACATGCTCAGGCCGAACCGCTCGGCCAGCACACGGCTCGTGGCGCCGAAGCTCAGCGGCCCGACCTCCAAGCGCTCGAGCCGGCCGCGCTCCAGCGCACGCTCGAGCGCCGGCGGACCGTCGCCGCGCCGCGACAGCAAGAACCCGAGCTGCTCGCCGTCGAGTCGCCGCGCAACGAACGCCAGCGCCTCGGCCGAGGGCACGTCGAGCCACTGGATGTCGTCGATCGCCACCAGCAGCGGCCCGCGCACGCTCATCGCGCGCAGCACGTTTAGGAAGCCGAGCGCGATCGCATGCGGCTCCGGTGACGCTTTCTCCGGTTCCGCACGCAACAGCGCGACCTCCAAAGCACGTCGCTGCGGGGGGGCCAGCCCCGCGAGCAAAGCCGGTTCGACGTCGTCGCAGAGGTCGATCAGCGCGGCGAACGACAGCCGAGCCTCGGCGCCGCTGGCCCGCGCCGAAAGCACGCGCAGCCCACACTCGCCGGCGTCTCGGATGCAGGTTTCCCACAACGTCGTCTTGCCGATCCCTGGGCCGCCGGTCAGGACGAGCGAGCGCCCCGAGGAAACGCCGTCCAGAAAGCCGGCCAGCAACGTGAGCTCGGACTCGCGGCCCACAACACGAGCCCTCCGCTCCGGCGACGCTGCGCGCACCCGCCCTCCAAGGCATATCGAAGCTGTCGCGACGGGTCACACGACCACCGCGGCGCGGTTCGCGCGGCGTCACTCTACATAAGCACCGCATAAGGCTTCTCGCGGAGTGGTTCGGCTGGGTTCATGCACCGACTCGAGGGAGAGCGTCGGTTGGAGTGTTCAGCCGCGCATCGGCGAGGCGTTCTCCTTGAGCGCCGGCGGGCGGACGTCCTCGCGGATCGCGCTATCGCGCGAGCGTGATTGTCCTGGTCGCCGTGGGGCTCGTGCGCCCGGCGGCTGTGAGCGTGAGTCGGGCGCGGAACCGGTGGTGGCCGGAGAGCAGCCGTTTCGCCGTCGCGTTGAGCTTGATCGTGACCGTCGCGCTCGCGCCTCCGGTCACGGCGTAAGCCACCCTGCCGAGAATGACCGTGCGAGTCTTCTTCGACGCGGTGATCGCGGTGATCCGGTGGCCGCTGAGATGCTCGACGGCGCTCAGCGCGAGCGCGCCGGTGCAGATCTCGCTCGCCGTGCCGTGACAGGACACCGTGACGAGCGTCGCCTTCGGAGCCTCGACGCGGACCTTGCCCATGCTCGCGCTTCCCGGTCGTGCCCCTCCGCCTGAGGACGACGATCGGGCGGTGATCGCGATCGATAGCGCCGCGGTTGCCTGCTGTCCCGTCGGCGCGAGCGTCGGATCGGCGACGGCGACGGTGAAGCTCGAGGTTCCCGCCGCCGTCGGCGTACCGGTGATCGTCCCGGTTGTGCTGTCCAGCGTCAGTCCGGACGGCAGCGCCCCGCTCTCAACCGACCATGCGTAGCCACCGTCTCCGCCGGTGGCGTTCAGCTGCGCGTCGTAGGGGGAGCCGATGACCCCTGAAGGGAGAGTGCTCGTCGAGACCGCAAGCGGCGAAACGGTGCTGAGAGCCATCGCGCGCTCACCCGTTGCTGTCGCGTAGCCACCGGCAGCCACGCAGACCGTCGGGCTGGTGCAGGCCACCGACGCAAGGTAATCGAGACCTGCGACGGAGTCGGGCGGCGGGGTCAGTACGGAGGCGTCACCCCAATCGCCGCCAACTTCGGAAACGAACATTGGCACGGCCCCGGTCGCCTGGTAAAAGCCGACGGCCGTACAGTTCCCGGCGCTCGTGCACGACACGGATTCAAGGAACGCTGGGACGCCGGTGAAGGTGGGATCGGACGACGTGACCGTCGCTGCGCGAAGCCATACGCCGCTGGTCTGCTCCGCGTGCATCGCGTTTAGGGAGTCGGGGGCCGCCACGTAGGCGCCGACGACGACGCAGTCCCCGACGCCCGTGCAGCTCACCGCCGGGCCGTTGAATTGATCGAGCCCTGTGGGCTGCGTCGCGTCGGCGTCCGGCGGCAGCAGCAGCTGCGTCCCCGTCCACACGTTGTTTGATTCGCTCGCTACGAAGATCAGGTCGTTGAGCGAGGTGGTGTTGTCGATGTAGGTGCCGACGGCGAGGCATGTGCCGGGGCCCTTGAGCCTGGCCGCTCCGGATGCGGGCGTACAGCTGACGGAGGTGAGCCGTGAGTACTGGCCGCCCGGTGCGGTGTTCGCGTTCGCGGGGAGTGTCAGCGTTTGCACCGCGCCCCACACTCCGTGGTCCTCCTCGACGAGCATCGGCTGACGAGCGTTGGAGGTGTCCACGTAGCTGCCGACGGCGACGCAGTTGCCGATGCTCGTGCAGCTCACCGAATAGAGGGTTGCCCCGTGCAGGCCCTGCATCGCCTCGGCGCTTGCGGGCAGCGCCAGCGCACGTGCGGTGCCCCACGTCCCGGCGGTCTCGGTCGCGAGCATTGCCTGGTTGTTGGCACCGGCGTCGGTGTAGGAGCCCACGGCGACGCAGTTGCCCGCGCTCGGGCACGAGACCGAGGTGAGGTAGGCGCGCTGGCCCGACGCGGTCGTGTTGTGGCCAGGCGGCAGCAGGAGCGGCTGCGCGCTACCCCACACACCCGCCGACTCGGTCACATAGATCGCCAGGAAGTCGCCCTGCCCGTTGGTGTCCTCGTAGCCCCCGACGCCGACGCAGTTGCCCGGGCTCGTACAGGCGACCCCCCGCAGCGACACCGCAGGACCGAACAACGGTGAATCAGAAGGGGTCGTCGCCGTCTGCGCGTCCGCCGGCAGCGTGATCGCAGTCGCCGCGGGCCATACCGGCCCCGGCTGCGGCGACGGGGCCGCGCCGGCGGCAACGGCGCCGAGTGCGAGGATCAGTCCGGCGAGGCCCGCCGTGGCGTGGCGTGGGGAGGGGAGATGCACGGTCACCAACCTACGCATCGGGTGTCGCGTTCGCAATATCGGAAAACCTCAATCTTTGGCCAGTGCGCTTGTTCGGCTGGGTTTATGCACCCAGCCGTCGGGAGGGGTACGCGCCAACTTGCAAAGGCCTTCAACGTTCAGCGCGACGTGCGAAAGCGCTACGACACGGAGCGCTCGAGTGCCGCGACGACCGCCCTCGCCGTCCGCTTGTCCGATCTCGGGACGTCGAACTCCCACAGCCGGCCGTTGGTGAAGCACAGCCGTAGGTGCGAAAGCATCCTCCCCTCCTCCAACTCGGCCGAAGCGAGTTCGCTGCGGGGTGCCCTTGCGAGCGCCACGTCGGTGGGGGTCATCTTCCAGCCCAGCTTGGTCTTGATCACCGCGACCTCGGTCGTGCTGACGGCGACGTAGCCGACGCGCCCAAAGTCGGGCAGATCGGCCACATCCATCCCGCCTTTGCGCGTCGCGAGCCCGGCAGCCACCGAGCCGAGCAGCCCGGCGACCTCTCGGCCGGCTGTGCGAGCGACCCTCTTCTTCACGTAGCCCCTGGGATTCACCAGGGTTCCGGCGATCTCAGGCGCACCGAGCGCCGCGGACGCATCATTGGCCATATCTCGCTCCTAGCGCTTGATTGTGAAGGTGGTCGATGCTGTGACCCGTTCGCCGGCGCCGCTAACGGTTCCGCGGGCGGTCAGTAGCACGCGCCGCACGGTCCTTAGGAGGTGTCTTCCCTCGGCGGTCAGCGTGATCGTGATCGTGCGGGTGCCGGTAGCGCTGATGGTTCGTTTGCCGGCGGCGAGCAGCAGCGGTTTGGCATGGCCGGTCTTCGGGTTGCGGTACCAGGCGATTGTGAGCGTGCCGTCACGGAGAGCCTTGTACGAGAGGCGATAGTGGCCGGTCTTCAACAGCGCTCCGATCTTGGCGGCGGCTCCGTGCGGCGCGAGCTGGGACCGGAGGCCGGCTCTCAGCGCGGCGGCACTGGGGGATGCGCCTGTCGTGGTGGTTGTGGTTGTGGTGGTTGTCGTGGTGGTTGTGCTGGCTGCGATCGTGAGCGTGAGAGGTGCGCTCGAGGCCGTGATGGCGCCGCTGTCGGTCACGGTCAGCACCACCTTTGCGATTCCAGCTTCGGTCGGCGTACCGCTGATCCGTCCGTCGCTGGAGATCGAGAGTCCAGTGGGCAGGGCGGTCGCGGCCCAGGTGTACGGCGGCTCCCCACCGCTCGCCGCGACAGTCTGGCTGTAGGCGGCGCCGACGCGGCCGGCGGGAAGCGAGCTCGTGCTCACCTCCAGATCGGAGATCACTACGAGCGCGTGCGACGCGTTGGACCCGCGCGCAACCGTCTCGACCGTCGCGCCGCCGGGAAGGGCAACGAGCGCGGGGGTGGGCGTCGGAACATTGGTGCCGCTGTTGCTCGACCGTCCCAGCCCCCCGAAGTAGTTGTCTCCGAAGGTGTAGAGCTGGCCGGTCGCGGTCAGTGCAAGACTCACGTTTCCGGTCGCGGCGACCTGTATCACCGGACCAGTCACGCCCGGCAGGCTCACCAGCGTGGGCGTCAGATGGGGGGCCTCGCTTCCTAGGTTGGTGTCGTTCCCGAGCTGCCCGTACCAGTTGAAGCCAAAGGCGTAGAGCTGGCCGGTTGAGGTGACGACCAGCGTCTGTCCGCCGCCGGCGGCGACCTGGGTCACCGACCCCTGCCTTCCCGGCAGGCTCACCAGCATCGGGGGCTGGATGCCGGTGGTCCCGGTGCCGACCCCGCCGTAGAAGCTGTCGCCCCAACCGTACAGCTGGCCCGTGGAGGTCAGGGCGAAGCTGTAATCGTTGCCGGCGGCGATCTGGACGATCGAACCGCTCTGGCCGGGCAGCGTCACCTGCGTTGGCGTCGGACCGCCGGTCGAGGCCGTGCTCCCCAGCTGCCCGTCCTGGTTGTCACCGAATGCGTACAGGGTGCCGGTCGAGGTCACGGCGAGACTGTGGCTGGCGCCCGCAGCGACCTCGATCACTCTGAGGTCCTCCTTTGTCGGCAGGCCGATGGGGCTCGGCAGGTGCACGAGCGTTGGAGTCGGATTTGCGGTCTGGGTTCCGTCATTGGTCGCGTAGCCGAGTTGGCCGTACTGGTTGTCGCCCCACGTGTAGAGCTGGCCGGTCGAGGTCACGGCGAGACTGTGATCGGCGCCCGCCGCGATCTCTGTCACCGGCCCACTCGCGTCCGGCAAGGTCACCAGCTCCGGCGTCGAGTGGGCAGCCGTCATGCCGCTGCCTGCCGTGACCCCCAACTCGCCGAACGTGTTGTCGCCCATCGCGAAGACTTGGCCGGCTGAGGTGAGGACGAGACTATGAAAGCTCCCCACAGCGACCTGCGTGACCGGGCCGGTCGCACCCTGGAAGTCGACTGGTTCCGGCGTCGGGTTCGTGCTCCCCGTGCCGTTGCTCGCGTTCCCCAGTTCGCCGGAATAGTTGTCGCCAAACGCATAAACATCGCCTGCTTCGGGCGGCGCGTCGGCCAGCGATCGCTGACCGGCGGTGAGCGCGACGGCGACCGCGGCTGCCACAGCAATCATCGCCAGACGCCGCAGCGGCGACGACAAAAGGCCCCGTAGGGGCGTCGAGGCAAAGCGGCCACTGCATCGGCGAATCGTCGGCATGTTGGTCCTCGTCTTTAGACGGTAGGGCAGCGAGAGCGACTATGCGCGCTGCCATCTCGCCCAAGCGTAGGCGCGGAGCGTACCGGCGGCAATATCGGAAAACCTCAATCTTTGTTGCGGCGGCGGGACGGCCGCACGGCGGCGTCCGCCTGAGCCGAAGCAATGACTGGCGGGGGTGCCCGCGGGATTCGTTCGCTCTGCGACCGGGTCGCGGCGCGGTTGGCGAAGCGAGCGCGGTCGTCGCTTGCCCGGTCAGGGCAGTGGCTGCCATGCCGGGTCGTCCAGCTCGTGGTCTTCGCCGGCATAGGCGATCACCTTTGCGTGGGTTCCGTCGGCGCGAACGATCCGAACGCGGTCCCCGTCGGCCGTCGCGATCGAGCGCCCGTCCGGCGACCAGGAGAGCTCGAGCTGGAGCGCTCCGGTGGCGGCATCAATCGTGTGGGGGTCACTGCCGTCGGCGTTCGCGACGAGCGCATTCTGGTGATCCCCGGCCTTCAGGTTCTCCCCGAACGTCTCAGTGAATGCGAGCTGCGTGCCGCCCGGCGACCAGGTGGCGGCCGGCGGCCACCCGTTGGGGACGCCCCCGGTCTTGAACAGCACGTGCAGAACCGTGGCGTTAGAGGAGATCGTTTCGACGCTGGTCGTGCTGTTGACGTAGTCCTGCGTCACCACGACAAAGCTCTCGCCGTCGGGCGCCCATGCCAACGTGCTGACGAGCCCCGTTCGGCTGAGCTGTCCCACCGACTGCGCCCCGGAGCCGTCCGCCCCGATCGTCTCCAGTTCGCCCGTTGGCGTCAGGAGAGCGAGGCGGCTGCCATCCGAGGACCACGCCGGGTCGAACCCGCCAGTCAGCTTGCGACGCGATTGAGCATCCGTGCCGACCCGGTAGACGGCGACCGAACGGCCGCTCCCGCTCCAGTAGGCGACCGTGTTCCCATCGGGCGACAGCGCACCGTCGCTGTCGTAGGGCAGATTCGCCGCAAGCAACCTGCGCTTCGGGCTCGCGACGTCGATTGCGTAGAGATCGGTCCGCTTTCCGGCGGTCGCGTTATACACGAGCGTTTTCCCGTCTGGCGTCCACTGGAGGTTGCCGATCGTGCCCGGGCCGCTCACGAGCACCTTCGAACTCCCGTTGGTCGCGAGGCGGTCGCTCGGTATCAAGGTGATCGCGCTGAGACCCACCGCGGAGTCCGTGGCCACGACGGCGATCTGCCCGTTGCTCGCGGCGCCGGCGCTCGCCGCTGCGGGCAGCCCGGCGGTAACCAGGACGGCGAGCATCGCAATCGCAACGACCATGGCCGGACGCCAGAGCAGCGGCGACAAACGGCGCCGTGGGGGCGTCGAGGCAAACCGGCCTTCGAATCGGCTGATCGTCGGCATTTTGGTTCTCGTCTCCTGACGGTCGGGGCGGCGAGCGCGACCATGCACTCCGCCATCTCGCCCAGGGTAGGCGCCGAGCATGTCGGCGGCAATATCGGAAAACCTCAATGTTTGTGGCGGCGTCACGCCGACGGCGCACGGTGGCCGTCGACTGACTTCAAGCGAATTGGGAGCTTGGTCGGCTCGTGTGCCTTTATGTACAGTGGCGTTGCGCGCTACCCGCGCGGCGTCAGCTGTGACCAGACATGGGGGAATCGTGCGAGCCGAAGCGAGTGAAGCTAGAGCCCGTGTCGTAGGCCGCGAGTCGGAGCTTGGCGTGCTCGACGGGTTCCTGGGCGGCGGCTCATCGGGGCGATCGCTGGTCCTCACGGGCGGGGCGGGGATCGGCAAGACGACGCTGTGGGAAGCCGGCATCCATGACGCGGCGGAGCGGGGGCTGCGCGTCCTCTCGGCGCGAGCGAGCAGTGCCGAGGCACAGCTGTCGTTCGCCGCGCTGATCGACCTCTGCGACGGGGTGGACACGGGGTCGCTGGTCGGCCTGGCGCCTGCGCAACGTTCCGCTCTCGAGGTGGCGCTGCTTCGAGCGGAACCGGAGAGCGCGCCACCGGAGCCCGATGCGATCTCGCTCGGGTTCCTCAACCTGCTGCGCGCGCTCGCTGCGGACGCGACGCTGCTGGTGGCCGTCGACGACATTCAATGGCTCGACCAACCCTCGGCCGAGGCGCTCGCCTTCGTGGCGCGCCGCCTCGATGGAGAGCCGCTCAGCTTCCTGCTCGCTCGTCGAGGCGAGGAGCCGTCTGCCTTCGAGCGGGCGTTTGCGCGCGGGGTGATGGAGCGCCTGGAGGTCGGTCCGCTCAGCCTCGGCGCCGCACGCCGCGTCCTGGCCGAGCGGCTCGGACTGACGATGTCGCGCCAGCAGTTGCGCCGTGTCGTTGAGGTCACGCTCGGCAACCCGCTGTTCATCCTCGAGTTGGGGCGCGCGCTGCTCCAGCGTGGCCTGCCGGAGGCCGCGGAGGACATCCCGATGCCCGGCGGGATCGAGGAGCTACTCGGAACGCGCGTGGCCTCGCTGGAGCCGTTGCTGCGGCGGCTGCTCGTTGCGGTCGCGTTGAGCGCCGATCTACGTGTCTCGGAGCTCGGCGCGGTGGGCGGCGCGGGCCTGTTGGAGGCCGCGGTCGAGACCGGCCTGCTGCTGGTGGCCGGCGACCGTGTGCGCGCGGCGCATCCCCTGCTGGCGGCGGCGGCGAAGAGCCGATCGCCTGCGCGCGAGCGGCGCGAGATCCATCTCGCGCTTGCCGCGGCGGTGTCTGGCCCGGAGCTGCGCGCGGAGCATTTCGCGCTCGCGAGCGAGCGCGAGGACGCTGCGCTGGCCGAGACGATCGCCCGCGCGGCCGCCGGCGCTGGCGCGCGCGGCGCGCGCCAGCAGGCGGTCAATCTGGCCGAGCACGCCCTGCGGCTGACGCCATCAGAGTCACAGGCCCGTCCCGAGCGCGTGCTCGACATGGCGGCCTGCCTCGAGACGGCGGGGGAGCTGAGGCGGATGACCGAGCTGCTCACAAGCGAGCTTGCCTTCCTGCCGGCGGGCGGTCACAGTGCACGTGCCTGGCTGATGCTCTCCCAGGGCTCCGGCCCGAGGACAATGGACGACCTCGATCGGATGCTCGACCAGGCGCTCGCCGACGGCGCCGAAGATCCAAGTCTGCGTGCAACCGTGCTGGCCAAGAAGGCGGCCAATGCCGCGGCGAGCCGCATGACGAACCTGGCGCTCGCTGAGGCATGGGCGCAGGAGGGGCTGGACGCCGCGCGCATGGGACCGCCGGACGCGGCACGGTCCCCGCTATACGCGCTCGCGTGGGTATATGCAGTCACCGGGCGACCGGTTGACGAACTTTGTCGCGCCTACCGATCGACGTCGAACAGTCCCTCGTATATCGCCGGGTCACCCGAGCGTGTGGCGACGCGGCGAATGATGTGGCGCGGGGAGATAAGCGATGCCCGATCGACCTTGACCCAGATGCTGTCGCTCACGGACGAGCGAGGAGAGCGCGAGTCCTACGCGTTGGTGCGCCTGCATATGTGCGATCTGCAGATACGCGTCGGCGAGTGGGACGCAGCCGAGTCGTTACTGAATGAGTGGGCGCAGTCCTCCGACCGAGAGCAGATGTTCCGCCCGATGTATGAACGCTGCCGTGCGCTGCTGTGTGCCGGACGTGGAAACGCGACCGAGGCGGAGCAGTGGGCACGGCAGGCGATCGTGCGCGCGGAGGAGACCGGCTGCCATATGGACGGGCTTGAGGGAATGCGGGCGCTGGGTATCGCACAGCTGCTCCGACACGAGCCGGCAGAGGCGTGTGTCAGCCTGCGCCAGGTCTGGCGACACACCGAAGCGGAGCGGGTGGATGAGCCCGGAATGTTTCCGGTCGCCCCGGAATTGGTCGAGGCGCTCGCCGAGGTCGGCTCGCTCGACGAGGCGCGGGTCGTCTGCGCGCGGCTGCGCGCGCTCGCGGAGCAGCAGGCGCATCCCTGGGGGCTCGCTAGCACGGAGCGCTGCGAGGCGCTCATAGCGCTCGCCGGTGACCGCTACGACGCTCAGGCCGCCGAGCGGATGGCCGCTGCGGCCGATGGCTACCGTCAGCTCGGGCTGCACTTCGACGCGGCCCGCTCGCTGCTCACGCTCGGGCGCGCGGCGCGGCGGTTCAGGCAGTGGGGGCTTGCGCGCAGTTCGCTCGAGGAGGCCGCAGCGGCGTTCGACCAGATCGGCTCGTCCGCCTGGTCCGAGCAGGCGCGGTCCGAGCTGACCCGGGTTGGGGCGCGGCGGGCGCGACCTGCGGGCGAGCTGACCGAGACCGAGCAGCGTGCGGCCGAGCTCGCGGCGAGAGGGCTCTCGAACAAGGAGATCGCGCGCGAGCTGTTCGTCACCGTGCACACCGTCGAGATTCACCTATCGCGCGCCTACGCCAAGCTGGCTGTTCGCTCGCGCGGTCAGTTGGCGCAGCGGCTCGCCATCGGTCCGGTCACAGAGGGCCTCCGCCATTGCGGCGACGGCGGGACGCGCCCACCGTCGAGCGCGATGCCGGAGTAGCTACTCGAGTTCTGCACGCCGCGCATGCGACGCCGAACCTGGCGATCAAAGATTGAGGTTTTCCGATATTGCCGCGCCGCGCGGGCGCCTCTATTGTGCGTGCATGCTCCTAACGCGACCGAGTATCAATCGCCGACGCGTGCTGTCTGCGGGCGCCGCCGCGGCCCTGGCGCTCGCCGCCCTGGCCGCCGACGCGAGCGCGAAGCCCTACATCCCGCCGCCCGGCACGCCCGATCTCGCGAAGATGACGCTGCAGCCCTCGGACCTCGCCCCCGGCGCGAAGCCCTGGAGCGACGGCTACGTCGCGCCGCCGGCGGGGACGAACCTGCGCGCGCTCTACGACCGCCGCTTCCGCGTCGAGACGACCAAGGGCGGCGTGAAGCTCACCGACATCGAGACGGATATCAACTACGCCGGCAGCACGGCGTCGGCGGAGGCGTTCTTCGCGCGTGAGGCGCAGGCGACAGGCACAGCACGCGTGCGGACGGACTTGCTGTTCGATCTGTGGTCGGGGCCTGCGGATACCAACCCGACCCCGCCGCCATTGTTCACGCTGAAGGACGCCGATTTCGGCAAGCCCCACGGCATCGGCATCGGTGAGCAGTCGCAGCTCGAGTCGGTCAGCGTCGCGACCAAGCCCACCACGATCGTCGCGGATCAGCTGATCTGGCGCATCGGCGATGTGGTCGCCACCGTGGTCGTCGCGGCGAGCCCCGACCTCGCCAACTCGGTGTCGATCGCCCTGGCTCGCACGATGGCCGCCCACATCACAGCCGTGCTCGGCACGGCCGCCTAGCTTGGGCAAGTGAGCCAGTCAATAGCCGCAGGATAGGCTGGGCGGCCGTCGCGTAGAGGTGTGCGTGATCGCCACCGCTCGGGTGCGACGCCGACGAGAGTGGGCCGCGGCGATGCTGGGATGGAATTTGTTCGCCTGCGGATAGACCGCGCTGATGCGCCCGCACGGCAACGTGCGAGCACCGCCGCGTCGCGGACGGCGTCGGCCGACTCGGCCTCGAAGCGAACGAAGCAGGTCTCCTCGGCCGCGACGAAGGTTGAACGGCGGTAGGCGACCGGAGCTCCGCCCGGCGCCAGTTCCTCCGCGGCGGCCCGGGCGCTCGTGCCGTCATTTGGAGCAACGCGCGCATCGCCTCGCGGCACGTAGAACGTCAGTAGGTACTCCGGCATCGCGTCCGACGATATGGCTGCGACGGCACCACGGCAATATCGGAAAACCTCAATCTTTGACCGCGACGCCAGACCGGGATCCAACCTGCGCGGCCGCCCCGTCCTGCCCAGGCCAGCGCGCCGCCGGGGAGCGTTCAGAGCGTGCTGTCGAGGACGAGCGGGTGCTCGCGCTGATCCGTGAGACGCACAAGCGCAACTACGAGGCCTACGGCTACAGGCGCTTGTGGAAGGCGCTGCGCAGAGCCGGGGAGCAGGCGCCCCGCTGCCAGATCCAGCGACTGATGGGCGAGCACGGAATCAGGGGTGCGAAGCGGCGTGGCGAGCCGTGGCGGACGACGCGACGCGACGTGGCGGCCACGCGCCGCCCGGACCTCGTCGGGCGCGACTTCACGGCGAGCGGCCCGAACGAGTTGTGGTCTGCGATTTCACGTACCTGCGCTGCTGGGAGGGCGTGTTGTTCTTCGCCCGACAACATCTGCTCGATCCTGGCTTCTATCTCCGCCGACGGCGGTACGGTACGTCTCACGGCGTAGGCCTCCCTTCATCGTCTTGCAGGACTTGAGGGACCTACGCCGTTGCCTCGACGGCACCGGCGCTACTTACAGCACTCCTGAGACGCCACCGCGAGCGCAGCGCGTGCGCCGACCTGCTGCTCCTCGTCCGAGGGGGGGACGCGACCCGTGTGCGCTGACGCGTCCGAATCGACCCAGGAGCACGATCGATGCCGGCCCGTGAACAGTCGCTATCGTGGGCTCGGTGTCGCCGGAGGTGCAACGCGCGCCGACCGTGACTACCGGGGCTGAGGTCAACTTCTAGATCGGGAGGACTCATGTTTCGATCACGCCACGTCGCGGATCGCGACAGTGTTGGGTCGGTCAGGCCGCGTCGTCGCGCGACCTACGCGAACGTCACGTCGACGCTCGCGCTGGTGCTCTCCCTCGGTGTTGGCACCGCGGTTGCGGCGCACAAGATCAGCTATCTGATCAACTCGACCAAGCAGATCAATCCAAAGGTGTTGAACGCGCTTCGCGGCGCCGCCGGGCCGGCAGGAGCTCAGGGAGCTCAGGGAGCTCAGGGAGCTCAGGGAGCTCAGGGAGCTCAGGGAGCTCAGGGAGCTCAGGGAGCTCAGGGCGTGAGTGGTCCGCAAGGACCGAGCGCGTACTCGCTCGACACGACTCTCAGTGCGGGGCAAACGTCTGCCGCGGTCGGGACGATCCCCGTGGAGGTTTACTGCCGCGAGAACAATGGCAACGAACCGGTGGCCTACCTCGAGACGACCGACGGAGCCGGCTCGTCCGGTCTTGACTACTACGGTGGATCCTACTATGCCAACATCAGCCTCGACCAGGCGCCCGAGACCGACCCGGCAGAAGTAGCGAGCGACTACGGGAGCTTCAGTTCAACGCCGCCCACGGTGCTCGATTCTGTGTCTGGGTCCGACTATGTCCACACCGGGACGATCCTGCTTACAGATTTCACCCGACACCTCGGGCAGGCCGGTACCACGACGACCGAGACGGTCGCCTTTGAGCTGACCGAAGGCACCGGCACGGGCACCGACGGCACGTGCATTGTTGACGCACAGATCGTCCCCGCGAGCTAGAGAGGATGCGGTAGTGAAAACGCCGGCCGAAACTGGGATCTACCGTCTTGCGCCGGGCTAGGCCATAGTTCGAGGAAGCTTCCCAACACTGTCGTTCGGTACCTAGAGCTGGCGTCCGGTCCCCGCCGCCCAGCCCCCCTGGGGACGAGTAGGAAGGCGGCAACCCGACTCTCTCACTGAGAAAGCAGCCGCGTGGGCGCTGCCCGATGCGCCGCCCGAGGCGGGGCTTCGGCTTGTGCATCAGCGTGGCCCATCCGTTGCGTCCGGCGTTCCGAGGACCAGGATCCCACGACCCTGTCCCGGCACCGCCTCGCCCGCCTCCATCACTCCGCCTCCATCACTCCGCCTCCATCACTCCGCCTCCATCACTCCGCCTCCATCACTCCGCCTCCATCACTCCGCCTCCATCACTCCGCCTCCATCACTCCGCCTCCATCACTCCGCCTCCATCACTCCGCCTCCATCACTCCGCCTCCATCACTCCGCCTCCATCACTCCGCCTCCATCACTCCGCCTCCATCACTCCGCCTCCATCACTCCGCCTCCATCACTCCGCCTCCAATCCCCGATGCTCCGCACACAGTTGCATCAACGATGCTGGTTTTGCTAGCTTTGTCGGATTGTGGTGTCTATCGGCAAGATCTCGGTCGGTCAGCACCGCTACTACGAGCAGCAGGTCGCCCAGGGCGCCGACGACTACTACACCGGCCGCGGCGAGGTGCCGGGCGAGTGGCGGGGCGCCGGCGCGCAGGCGCTCGGCCTGTCGGGCCGCGTGTCGGGCGGCCAGTTCAACGCGCTGGTGGCGGGGATGGATCCGCGTGATCCGTCGGTGCGGGTGCGGTGGTCGGTTCGTGATCCGGAGGTCGCGGCGCTTGATCTGACGTTCTCGGCGCCGAAGTCGGTCAGCGTCCTCGCCGCCGCCGGCCCGAACGATGTGACGCGCGTGCTGGTCGACGCGCACAACGACGCGGTGACCGCGGCGCTCGCCTACCTCGACGACAGCGCGGTGTTCGTGCGTCGCGGCCATGACGGCACGACGGTCGAGGTGGGGGAGGGGTTGATCGCGGCGGCCTATCTGCACCGGATGAGTCGCTCACTGGACCCGCAGCTGCACACCCACGTCGTCGCGGCGAACCTCACGCGCGGCCCGGACGGCCGGTTCACGGCGCTTGCATGGCGCGCCGCTGTACCGGGCGGCGAAGACCGCGGGTTACCTCTACCAAGCCCAGCTGCGCGCGACGATCAGCGACCGACTGGGCCTGGAGTGGGGGGAGGTTCGCAAAGGCGCCGCCGAGCTGGCCGGTGTGCCGGCGGAGATCCTGGTTGAGTTTTCGAAGCGTCGTCACGAGATGCTGCGCGCTGCGGAGCTGGGCGGGATCAGCCTGGATACGAAGGCGGGCGGGGAGGCGGCGGCGCTCGCTACCCGCGAGCGCAAGGAGTACGGGATCGACACGGGAACCTGGCGCGAAGAGATCCACGCCCGCGCGAGCGAGCTTGGGTTCGGTCGCGACGAGATCACCGAACTGCTCGAGCAAGGCCGCGAGCGGCTCGCTCACGGCTTGCCCGACCACGACGTGTCGGACGAGCCGGCGCTGGGTGACTGGCTGGCCGGACCGCATGGTTTGACGGAGCGCGCGAACAGCTTCGATGAGCGTGTGGTGTTGCAGGAGTTCGCCGCGGCGGCCGGCCAGGGCGCGACGGTCGAGGACGATACGCGCGTCAGGCTGACCGCTTCACCCGGCGTGCGGACGTGCTGGCGACCGAGCTGGGCGAGTTCACCACGGCGGACCTGGTGGCGTGTGAGCGGCGGCTGATCGCTGCGGCGGTCGGCCGTGCCGAGGACGGGGTGGGGGTCCTCGACACGCGCGCGGTGGATCGGGTGATCGCCATGGCGGACCGCCCGTTGACCGCGGACCAGGCCGCGGTCGTGATGGAGATCACGGCGCGTGGGCGTGGGGTGGAGGTGGTTGAGGCGCTCGCCGGGACCGGCAAGACCTACACCGCCGGCGTGCTGCGCGAGCTCTACGAACAAGCCGGCTACCAGGTGCTTGGGTGTCGCGCCGACCGGCCGTGCGGCGCGCGAGCTGACCGACGAGGCCGGCATCGCGTCGCGGACGCTTGACCGGCTGCTGATCGACATCGACCAGCTCGGCGACACGCTCCCCAGCCGTTGTGTGGTCGTGTTCGACGAGGCCGGCATGGCAGCAACCCGGACGACCGCGCGACTGCTCGAGGCGGCCGAGCGGGCGGGGGCGAAGGTGGTCGCGATCGGCGACCCCGGCCAGCTCGCCTCCGTCCAGGCCGGCGGCTGGCTGCGCGCCGTCGGCCGCGAGCTCGGCGCGTTGCGGTTGACCGAGGTGATGCGCCAACGCGACCCCGGCGAACGCCGAGCGCTCGCCGCGCTGCACGACCGTGATCCCAGACCGCTACCTGGACTGGGCCGCACAGGGCGGGACGGATCGACACCTTCGAGGACGCGGCCGGCGCGCGTGAGCGGGCGGTCGTCGAGTGGGCCGGCGCGGTCGGCGAGGTCGGTGTGGATGCAGGCGGTGATGATCGCCCGCGACAACGACACCCGCAAGGCGCTCAACACGTCTGCACGGGAGCTGCGCCGCGACCAGGGACAGCTCGGCGAACAGCGCGTCTACGGTCGCCGGGAGTTGGCGGTTGGTGACCGGGTGATCTGCCGGCGCAACGACAGCCTGCTCGATGTCGATAACGGGACGCGTGGGACCGTCCGCCATCTCGACGAGCATCGTGTCGTGATCGAAACCGACAGCCGACTGGTCAGAGAGCTGCCCGCGCAGTACGTTGCTGAGCACGTCGAGCATGCCTACGCGCTGACCGGTCACGGGATGCAGGGCGCGACCGTCGAGGCCGCGATCGTCGTCGCCGCGCCACGCGATCTGACCGCGGGCTGGAGCTACACCGCGCTCTCGCGCGCCCGCGCGTCCACGAGGCTGCTGATCCATGACGACCAACCGGCCCATGATGAGCGGGCCGATCACGCGCCGGAACGCGCGCACCAGCCGGCGACGCGAGCGGGGCTGCTTGCGCGGGCGGGGCGGCGGATGCTCGAGCGCGACGACCAGGACCTCGCTGTCGAGCAGCTCCCGCCCGCGGGACGTGCGGACGATCGCCAGCTCACACTCGCGCTCGGCCACACCCGCGAACCGCTGCAGGAGCAGGGCGCATTGCGGGCGCAACCCGACATACGACCGGTGGGCGCGTCGCGGTTGCGCGAGCTTCGGGAACGCCTCGGGCAGCTCACCGCACAACGCGCCGCGCTCCCGCGCTCCCAGCTGAACGAACTCGACACTGCGCACACTCGCGCGCTGGAGTTGACGGCGGACCGTGGCGAGTTGTCCGCGAGTTTGGAGAGGTTGCCGGTGCCGAAGCGCAGCCTGCTCTGCCGCGAGCGCGACGAGCACATCATCGACCGCACCCGGCTCTCCTCCGCGCTCGACGCCACCGACGACGCGATCGTGCGCGCCCGCGAAACCGAAGTCCGGCTGCGTAACCAGCTCGGTAACCCCGAGCAGATCCGCTCCGAGCTCGAAGGCCTCGACCGCGAGATACGGCGACTCACCAAAGAGCGCGACGGACTGGTGGACGAGCTGACCGACCGTGAACTACAGGCCCCGGGCGAGTGGGCCAAGACGCTGCTCGGCGAACGACCCGCCGGCTCGCGCAGCGAGGACTGGGACACGGCGGTGCGCCGCGTCGCTCGCTACCGGATCGAATACGAGATCACCGACCAGGCGGATGCGCTGGGCCCCGAGCCGCGCGACCATCACCAAGCCGGCCGCTGGCATCGTGCCCATGAAGCGCTAGAGCGGGCTGAGCGGCGCCTCGGCCTCGAACATACCCACGTCCGCGGCCACGGCCTCGACATCGGGTTCTGAGATGACCGAGCCGAAACTGCTCACGGTGCCGCAGGTCGCCGCCGAGTTTCAGGTCACAGCGCAGACGATCCGAAACTGGATTGACCATGGGACGCTCCCGGCGGTGCGTGTCGGCCGGGCGTTTCGCGTCAAACGCCAAGACGTCGAGGCGCTACTCGAGCGTGCGAGCGCGGACAGCACCTCGCTCGCCACCCGGCGCGACCTCTGGCAACCAACCACCACAACCCTGCCACACCGCCACGCTGCCGATCAGCCACGCTCGATCTGGGACGACACGGGCGAGCTGCCGCCAGCAGCGAAGAAGCCCGCGTAGCTGGCGAGTGCTCTACGCCGAACGGCGCGCGCGCGGAAGCAGGCCGCTCGCGCGATCCTCACGCTCGACCGCGACGGCCAGCTCCCCGGCCGCCTCCGCGAGCTCGTCATACGCGATCGCGACCGCGAGCAGGTCCGTCCCGGTCGCCGCACGGTTGAGCTCGCTCACCGCAGCGTCAAACCGACGCCAAAGCTCCCCAGGACCACGCCGGCCCGAACCAGGCTGCAGCTCATACGGCGGCGCGCTCGACGACGCCCGATGCGGCGGCCACCCAAACCCCGCACCGTCCGCCACCCTGCAAGCCTCAGCCTCCGCCCGCGCCGCAACCGCAAGCCCCGACAAACGCGCACTGAAACCGGCATCAGGCGGCGCCACCCGATGCGCCTCAAGCGCACCACGCCACAGTTGCTGAGCGTCATGAAACGCCTGCTGCGCCGCGTTCTCGGTCGTGTCAACCATCCTCAGATCATTGCAGCTTGCGTCCACGAATGACATCTACTAGTCTCCGTTTGGTTTATTTGCCTCTTCAATGTCAGACGACCGTTACACCGAACTTCTCAGGCCGAGCGATGTGGCGCGCAGGCTTTGCGTTTCGCGCACATGGCTCTACGACGCTGCGCGCGACGGGCGGATACCGTCGGTGCGGATCGGCGGCCCGGGTGGCCCACTGCGCTTCGTTCCACAGGACATCGACGAGTGGATCGACGCGGCGCGGACGGCGTGGCGACCGGGCGACTCCCCGCTCGCGCATCTGCGAAGGGCGGCCGGCGCAGAGCGCTGAGTGCTTGACACCGGCGCCGCCGGCCCTCGGCACCAGCCCCGATGACGGCTACTTCGCCACGTACTCAGCGAGCGCGTCCCGTGCGATCTGACTGAGTGATTTTCCTTCGCGCTTCGCACGTTCGGACGCGTGTGCGTGTAGGTCGGGGGTGATGCGGATGTTCAGACGCGGCGATCGGCCGGATCCGCCGGCGAGCGATCGGCGGCCCACTCGGCGCGCCAGACCGAGGTCGTAGCCGGCCTCGGCCTCGCGGGCGAGCTCGTCAGCAAGCTCCTCGGTGATCGGTGTGCCGTCCTTGGCGACACCAAGATGCTTAGGCGCCGGCATCGTCGTCTCCCTTCAGGTGGTCTCGGTACTTGGCGCGCATCGCCATCGCGTGGATCACGAGCAGGCCATCGTCGGTTTCGATCGCCATCACTTCAAGCAACGCTCCAGTCTCGTCGCGGCCGAGAAAGATGAGCCGATCGGACTTGGCACGCGAGCCGGCGGGCGCCGGCTGACTCAGGATGCTCGTCGCCGTGTGGACAACGTGCGCGCTCCGCTCGCGACTGATTCGGTGCTTGGTCGCCGATCGCGCCCATCGAATCTCCACCGCTAGGACATTGTGTCAGACATAACCCGCCACGTCAAGCAAGGTGTCGCTCGTTCCTCGCCGCCGTCGGCGCCCAGATCGCCGCCTCGGTTTCCGCGGCGGCGCCCTTCAAGAACGTCGCCTCGAGATGCCCGTAGCAGCGCTCCGTCGTCGTGATCGACGCGTGCCCGAGCTGGCGCTGGACGTACATCAGCGGCTTGCCGGTCGTCAGCCAGGCCGCCGCCGCGGTGTGGCGCAGGCTGTGCAGTGGCATGTCGCGCAACTTGGCTTGGCGGAGCGCGCGCTTGTGCGAGGAGCGGCTCACGGTGCTTCGATCCATGCGCGCGGCGCCTTCTGTACCTGCCCACCTACCCGGTCCGGGGAACAGCGGCGCGCTACCCTCGCCGCCGACGCCATGCTCCTGCTGGCGCTTCGCATCTCGCAATACGGTGGCGAGCCGCGGTCCGAAATCGACCGAGCGGAAGCGGTCGCCCTTGGTCGAGCCATCGCCATCGCGCTTGCCGGAGCGCAGCACACGAATCGCCCCGTTCTCGAAGTCGACGTCGTTCCAACTCAGCGCCAACGCCTCACTGATCCGCAACCCTGTCGCGATGAGTAGCTCCGCAAGTGGCCTGTAGGCCGGCTCGCACCCGTCGAGGTAGGCGGGGATCTCGTGCAGGCGCAAATAATCGCGCTCGATGTGCTCCGCGGGCAGGCGCTGAACGCGAGCAGCCGGATTGCGCGGCAGCTTGCCCTTCCGCGCCGCGTCGTTCAGACACGCGACGAGCGTCGCGAGCGCGTTGTTGATCGTCTTCGGTGCCCAGCGCTCCTCCGCGGCGAGCCCGGCGAGCCAGGACTCGACCGTCTGCGTCGAGAGCTTCGTCAGCTTGATCGACCGCAGCGACGCCAGCCGATGGCGACCGTGGACGTCGTAGTCGGTATAGGTGCCGGGCTCGAGGTACGGGCGACGGTGCGCCAGCCAACTGTCGAAGAACTCGCCGAACGTCTCGGTCGTCGACAGCTGCTCGCCCATCGCGGCCGACACGACGGTCCGTTCGCGCTCGCGTCGCGCGGCACGCGGGCTGGCGAAGCCTCGCTTCGTGGCGCTGCGCCCGTCGGACTTGCGGTACTTGAAGTAGTAGCGCGTGCCCGCCCGCGTCTCATACGGATAGATGCCGTCTCCGGACCTCGTCGAGCTCTGTTCTGCCGCCATTTGTTCTCAAATGTTCTCACAGAACCGCGACGGAACTCAACCGCCACGCCGCCCGGGACGCAGAAAAGCCCCGCATCGCGGGGCTTTTCCCAGTGCGCCCGAGAGGACTCGAACCTCCACGAGCTAAGCGCTCACAAGGCCCTCAACCTTGCGCGTCTACCAATTCCGCCACAGGCGCAGGGGAGGCGAGTATATGCGCTTGATTCCGTCCTCGCCCGACGCTACTCTACGAACACGTGTTCGGTGTACGCGCTGTCCCGACAAGGAGGCCGGCATGGACCTGACGAAGCGCCAGCAGGAGATCTTCGACTTCATCAAGCGCTACTCGGCGCGCCACGGCTACCCGCCGACCGTTCGCGACATCGGCAAGGCGGTCGGGCTCGCCTCCTCCTCGACGGTGCACCAGCACCTCGCCAACCTCGAGCGGATCGGCCTGCTCAAGCGTGATCCGTCCAAGCCGCGCGCGATCGAGATGCTCGATCGCGCGGTCGCCGAGGTCCGCAGGGTCGTGCGGCCCGAGGGTCTGCCGCTCCTCGGCGCGGTCGCCGCGGGGCAGCCGATGCTCGCCGAGGAGAACATCGAGGAGTATGTCTCGGTGCCAGCCGCCGCGGGCGGCGGCGAGGGCGCCTACCTGCTGCGCGTGCGCGGGGAGTCGATGAAGAACGTCGGCATCATCGAGGGCGACCTGGTCGTCGTGCGACCGCAGGACACGGCCGCGGACGGCGAGATCGTCGTTGCACTGGTCGGCGAGGAGGCGACGGTCAAGCGCTACTTCCGCGAATCGGACCATGTCCGCCTGCAGCCCGAGAACGACGAGATGGAGCCGATCCGCAGCAGCGACGTGCGCGTGCTCGGCAAGGTCGTCGGCCTGATGCGCTCGATGTAGCAAGGCCTTGGCGCTGGCGCCGGCCGGCACGACGCGCTACTGTCGGGGGGCAAGCCAAGCAGCCGCGGAGGCATCGCCTTCGAGGAAAGTCCGGACATCACAGGGCAGGGTGGTCGCTCACAACGACCCGGGGAAACCCGCGGGAAAGTGCCACAGAAACAAACCGCCCAAGCGCGCGGCCACACGTGAGTCGCGTGCCGGCAAGGGTGCAAAGGTGCGGTAAGAGCGCACCGGCGTCGCGGCGACGCGGCGGCCAGGCAAACCCCACCCGATGCAAGGCCAAGCAGGACCGCTCGCAGGCTGCCCGCCAAGGTCCAGGTAGGCCGCTCAGATGGATGGCTGCTCACGACAGAATCCGGCTTATCGGCTCGCTAAGGAAAAGGCCCTGATCTTCAGGGCCTTTTCTATGCCGCGGCGCCGCTGCGCGCGGCGCCGCTGCGCGGCGACCGATCGGGCCCATCGGGTATGTTGCGGCCCGTGCTCTACTTCGTGCTGGCGTTCTGGCTGGTGGTCGGGGGCGGGATCTTCCTGGTCGCGCTCGGCGGCGGCCCGAAGCGCGCGGGCGAGCGGCTCGGATCGGAGAGCCCGCTCGCGAACCGGCTGCGCCTGGCGGGCATCGTCGCGGCGTTCGCGTTCGGGCTCGCCGTCCCGATCGCCGTGTCGGTGGCCAACGGCCAGGACAAGCCGCGTCAGGGCCCGGCCGGGATCACGCTGACAAAGGACGAGGCCACCGGTCGCCAGCTGTTCGTGCACTCGTGCGCGACCTGCCACACGCTCGCCGCGGCCGCCGCGGTCGGCCATGTCGGCCCCGTCCTCGACCTCGACCCCTCGGTGGTCAACAACCCCGGGTTCGTGCTGAATGCGATCGAGCTCGGACGCGCCCGCGGCAACGGTGACATGCCGGCCGGCATCTACACCGGCCAGCAGGCCAAGGACGTCGCCGAGTTCGTGGCGGCCGTCGCCGGCCGCTGAGAGGACCCCCGCGCCAGCGGCCTGCGAGCGCAACTGTTGGCGCGGCGCGGCGTTGACGCTTGAATAGGACCCGGTACGGGTACTCGTGAACTGCCGGGCAGGCCCGCCGCGCGCGGGCCGGACCAGCGCAGCCGGGAACCGGCGGAGCCCCTCGAAAGAAGGCGATTCGTGATCCGCAGCGCGAGTCGTGACGCAGTTGATAACGATTGGCGAAAGGGCCTTGCGAAATCCGATCTGTGCGGTATCCTTACCAATCGTAAGTTGTAAGCAGAAGGTAAAGCAATAAGCAGAAGGTAAAGCGACGGAAAGCACGAAGGCCGTGATGCGATGAAGACGACGATGAGCAGATTCCAGATCCACGACGACCTGACCGCCCCCGACGGCTCGCTGCCAGTGCTGCGCGGCGCGCTCGCGACGGGAGGCCAGCTACCCAACTTCCTCGGCGTGCTCGCCGGTTCGCCGGCGGCGCTGCGCGGCTACGCCCGCTTCCGCGCCGAGCTCAAGCGCGGCACGCTGAATCGGGCGACGCTGGAGCGGATCTCGCTCGCCGTTGCCGAGCAGTACGGCTCGGCTCCGGGGATCGCGCTGCACAGCCGCACCGCCCGGTCCGCGGGCCTCGGTCTCGACGAGGTCGCCAAGGCGCGCGAGTTCGACTCCGGTGACCCCAAGCAGGCGGCACTGATGCGCTACCTCAAGGCGGTCGTGGACGGTGAGGACGGACCGCCGATGCACCTGCACGAAGAGGCGCGCGAGCTTGGCTGGGACGACGAGCAGCTGATCGAGGCGATCGCGTACGCGTCGCTTGAGGTCTTCACGGCGATGGTCAACGTGGCCGGCGACGTCCCGATCGACGGGTCCGTCGAGGATTCGAGGACGCTGCGCGCGGCGTAGGATGCCGACGCGATGGCGCCCGGAACGAGCACAGAGGCGGCGGTAGACGGGGCGCAGGCCGAGCGGGACTGCTCGGAGCGCAACGGTCAGGCCAAGCCGTCGTGTTGCCCATATTTCCATCAGGCGGTCGAGCTGATCGGCCGCCGCTGGACCGGCGCGATCCTCGAGATCCTCATGCAGGGAGGCTCGCTGCGCTTCTCGACGATTGCGGCGGCGGTGCCCGATCTCTCGGACCGGATGCTGTCTGACCGGCTCAAGGAGCTCGAGTCCTACGCCCTGGTCGAGCGCACGGTCTTCGCCGGACCCCCGGTGCGCGTGCAGTATGAGCTGACGCGGAAGGGCCAGGAACTTGCGCCGGCGATCCGTGAGCTGAAGCGTTGGGCACGCCACTGGCTCGGCGCATCGGCATAGTTACGCGTCAGGTGCCCGACTCCCCCCAGATCACGGCGCAGGACGTCAGGGCGATCGTCGCCGACCGCGAGATCCGCTTCATCCGTCTGTGGTTCACCGACGTGCTCGGCCAGCTCAAGTCGTTCTCGATCAACGCCAGCGAGCTGGATGGCGCGCTCGAGGCGGGGATGGGGTTCGACGGCTCATCGATCACGGGCTTCAATGCGATCGAGGAGTCCGACATGGTCGCGATGCCGGACCCCGCGACGTTCGCCGTGCTGCCATGGCGGCCTGAGGAGCAGGGCGTCGGGCGGATGTTCTGCGACGTGCTGACGCCCGAGCGCACGCCCTACGAGGGGGACCCGCGACACATCCTGCGTCGCGCGATAAGGCGCGCAACCGAGATGGGGTTCGACACCTTCAACGTCGGGCCGGAGCTCGAGTACTTCCTGTTTCGCGACAGCTCGGGGACCGAACCGCTCGACAGCGGCGGCTACTTCGACCTCACGACGCTCGACGCCGGCTCCGACGTGCGTCGCGAGACCTCGATCGCGCTGGAGGCGCTCGGTATCCACGTCGAGTACAGCCACCACGAGGTCGGCCCGTCCCAGCACGAGATCGACATGCGCTACGCCGACGCGCTGAAGATGGCCGACGATTGCATGACCTACCGGATCACGGTCAAGGAGGTGGCGCTGAAGTACGGCTGGCACGCGACCTTCATGCCCAAGCCGATGTTCGGCGAGAACGGCTCCGGCATGCACACCCACCAGTCGCTGTTCGCCAACGGGCGCAACGCCTTCTTCGACCCCGACGACCATCACTTCCTCTCGCCGGTCGGCAAGGCGTTCATCGCCGGCCAGCTGCGCCACGCCCGCGAGATCTGCTCGATCTTCGCCCAGTGGGTCAACTCCTACAAGCGGCTCGTCCCCGGGTATGAGGCGCCGGTGTATGTCGCCTGGTCGCGGCGCAATCGCTCGGCGCTGGTGCGCGTGCCGCTCTATCACCCGGGCTCGGAGGATGCCACGCGGATGGAGCTGCGCTGCCCCGACCCCGCGTGCAACCCCTATCTGACCTTCGCCGCGCTGCTTCAGGCCGGCCTGGAGGGGATCGAGAAGGGCTACGAGCTGCCCGAGCCGATGGAGAAGAACCTCTACCACCTCTCACCCGAGGAGCGCCGGCGGCTGGGGATCGAACAGCTGCCCGAGACGCTCGGCGACGCGATCGAGCTGACGGCCGGCTCGGAGATCGCGCTGCGCACGCTCGGCGAGCACACCTTCAACCGCTACATCGAGATCAAGCGCCGCGAATGGGAGGAGTACCGCATGCAGGTGACCCGCTGGGAACTCGACCGCTACCTCCCGATCCTGTGAACCGCTCGCGCCAACGCCGCTCGCGGAGCGCTCGATGACCGGCGCCGGAACGCTCTCACTTGGCGATCTCGAGGTCGACCGGCTCGGCTTCGGGGCGATGCGGATCACCGGCCCCGGCATCTGGGGCCCCCCGACGCAGCCGCCCGACGGCCCCGACGGAGCGCTCGCGCTGCTGCGCCGCGCGGTCGAGCTCGGCGTCAACTTCTTCGACACCGCCGATTCCTACGGGCCCAACGTCAGCGAGGAGCTGATCGCCGCGGCGCTCGCCCCCTACGACGGGCTCCTCGTCGCGACGAAGGGCGGCCTGACGCGGCCAGGCCCCAACGTCTGGCACGCCGACGGCCGGCCGGAGCATCTGCGGGAAGCGCTCGAGGGCAGCCTGCGGCGCCTGAAGCTCGAGCGAATCGACCTCTACCAGTTCCACCGTCCCGACCCGAAGGTGCCGCTCGAGGAGTCTCTCGGGGCGCTGGTCGAAGCTCGGGCGCAGGGCAAGATCCGCCACATCGGCCTGTCCAACGTCTCGCTCGACGAGCTCGAACGGGCACTCGCGATGACCGAGATCGTGTCCGTGCAGAACCGCTACAGCGCACTCGATCGCAAGAGCCAGGAGGTGCTCGACGCCTGCGCACGCCACGGCATCGCGTTCATTCCCTGGTTCCCGCTGGCCGCCGGAGAGGCGACCACCGATACGGGCGCGCTCGAGCGCGTCGCCCGCGGGCACGGCGCAAGCGCCGGCCAGATCGCGC
The DNA here is from genome assembly GCA_963709225.1 of uncultured Solirubrobacterales bacterium. Classification (GTDB taxonomy): domain Bacteria; phylum Actinomycetota; class Thermoleophilia; order Solirubrobacterales; family Solirubrobacteraceae; genus Palsa-513. The sequence goes on along the minus strand of CAVPVM010000002.1, from coordinate 243,841 downwards.
TCGCCTGGCTGCTGGCGACCTCGCCGGTCATGCTGCCGATCCCCGGCACCTCGCGGATCGAGCATCTCGAGCAGAACGTCGCCGCGGCCGCGATCCGTCTCAGCGAGGCCGACCTCGAGGCGCTCAGCCCAGGAGCTGCCTGAGCGACTGCGGGTCGCCGACCGGCGCCTCGCAGGCGAAGTGCTCGCAGAGATAGGCGGTGGCGCGTCCGTCAATCGCGCTGCGCCTTTCGAGCAGCGCAACGGCCGTGGCCTCGGTGTGCTCGGCGCAGGCCAGCACGAGATGGGGGCGGTGGCGCTCGCGCACGACGTCGAGCAGCGGACCGCTCGCCGGCCCGACGATCGCCAGCTCGCGCGCCCCGGCGGTGTGCAGATCGATCGCGCACAGCAGGTGCCCGAACGCCGTGGGGAAGCGCGGCGCGATCGGCGCCGCCAGCGCGATCGCGCCGAGCGCCGCGCGTTCATAGGCGGACTCGCCGCTCAGCGCCGCCAGCCGCAGCAGGCCGAGCGCCGCGCTCGAGGACCCCGAGGGCGTCGGATGGTCCTCGAGGTCCTTGCGCCGCACGATCAGGCGCTCGGCGTCGGCCGAGGTGACGAAGAAACCGCCGCGCTCGTCGTCATGAAAGCGCGCCAGGATCTCGTCGGCGAGCAAACGCGCCCAGCTGAAGAAGCGCTCCTCGAAGCAGCACTCATACAGCGTCAGCAGCGCCTCCAGCAGGAACGCGTGATCCTCGAGGTAGGCGGGAACGCGCGCCTGATCGTGGTTGAAGGTCCGCAGCAGGCGCCCGTCGGCGTCGCGCATCCGCTCCCAGACGAACTCGGCGGCCGCAATCGCGGCCCTCAGGTAGCGCTCCTCGCCGAACACGGCGCCGGCGTCGGCGAGCGCGGCGATCATCAGCGCGTTCCAGCCGCTCAGCCGCTTGTCGTCAAGCGCCGGGCGAACGCGCCTGGCACGCGCGGCCAGCAGGCGGGCGCGAATCTCGTCCCGCTCCGCCGGCTCGGGCCCGTCGGCTCGCAGGACGTTCTGGCCCTCGAAGTTGCCCCGCTCGCTCGCGCCGAAGTAGGCGATCGCAGCCGGGGCGAGATCGCCGAGCTCCGCCCGCAACTCCTCGAGGCCCCAGACGTAGAAGCGGCCCTCGACCCCCTCGGAGTCGGCGTCGAGTGAGGAGTAGAACCCGCCTTCGGGCGCGCTGAGCTCGCGCAGGCAGAACTCGAGCGTCTCGCGGCAGGTGCGCGCGAACAACGGCTCGCCGACCGCCTGCCATGCATGCAGATAGGCGCGGGCGAGCAGCGCGTTGTCGTAGAGCATCTTCTCGAAGTGCGGCACGGTCCAGCTCCCGTCGACCGAGTAACGCGAGAAGCCGCCGCCGACCTGGTCGCAGATGCCGCCGAGCGCCATCGCCCGCAGCGTGCTCGTCGACATCTCGCGCTCGCCGACGCTCGCCAGGAACTCGAGCACGCAATGCGGGGGAAACTTCGGCGCGCCGCCGAAGCCGCCGTGGCGAGGGTCGAAGGCGCTGCGCAGGCCATCCAGCGCCAGCTCGATCGCGCCCCGGTCAAGCGGCTCGTTCGCCGGATCGCGCCGGGCGGACTCGCTGAGCCGCTCGGTCAGCCTGCTCGCGGCGAGCAGCGCCTCATCGCGGCGCTCGCGCCAGAGCTCGGCGACCGCCTCGAGCACCTGGCTGAAGCTCGCCATGCCGGCCCGCGGCTGCGGCGGCCAGTAGGTGCCGCCGAAGAACGGCTCCTGGTCCGGGGTCAGGAACACGGTCAACGGCCAGCCGCCGTGGCCGGTCAACGTCTGCACCGCGTCCATGTAGATGCCGTCGATGTCGGGGCGCTCCTCCCGATCGACCTTGACCGCGACGAAATGCTCGTTCAGCAGCGCCGCGGTGCCGGGATCCTCGAACGACTCGCGCTCCATCACATGACACCAGTGGCAGGCGGCGTAGCCGATCGAGACCATCAGCGGGCGGTCGAGCACCCGTGCGCGCGCCAGCGCCTGCTCGCCCCACGGCAGCCAGTCGACCGGGTTGTTCGCATGCCCGCGCAGGTAGGGCGAGGTCTCGCCTGCAAGCGCGTTGCTCACCGGCGCGCCGCCGTCAGCGCGCCGCCGACGCGATCAGCGCGTTCAGCTGGGCGGTGGTGATCCTCACCGCCACCCTGACGCCGCCGAGCTCGCCGAGGAAGTCGTTGGGCGAGGTCGCGACGAGCTTCCCTGCAGCGGCTCGCCTGCCGCCGATCGTCAACGTGCCCACGCCGTTCTCGATCGAGCCGGTGATCGTCTCGCCGGGGATGTAGGAGAAGTGGTGGAAGCGCAGCGTGTTGCGCTGGTTGGTCGCGTTGGTGCTGAGCTTGACGAAGCCGCCGTAGAGCCCGCCGAGGCCGAAGCGGTAGGCGGGGTTGTAGTTGCCGATCAGCGTTTCGTAGAGGCTTTCGGACAGCTCGCGAGAGGCCCAGGCGAGGCTGAGCTCCAGGGCTCGCGCGGTCCTGCCGATGCCGGCGCCCGCGCCGGCGCCGATGCCGTGCAGCGGCAGCAGCGCCGCCAGCGAACCCGGCGCCGCGGGCGCGGGATTGAGGTAGATCGGTTGCGGGCTCGGCGCGCACTGCGTGTCGATCGTCGTTCCGCCCAGGAACGCGTTGACCGCGTTCTGGGCGCATGAGCCGGACTCCGTCGTGAGCACCGAGTGGCCGGTCTGGGGGACGACGACGACCGTCGCATCGGGGATCAGCGACGCGACCTCGGTGGCGTTGGAGGTCGGCGTGCGCAGATCGTCGGCGCCGCTGATGATCAGCGTGGGCACGTCGGGCAGCGTCGTGATCTCAGGCTCCGGCGCCGCGCTCGCGAACGGCCAGTATGCGCAGTCCGGGGCGCTGCTCTCCTGGTAGGCGGTCACTGCGCTGAAGGGGCCGAAGGTCCCGGCGGGCAGGGCCTTCGCCGCCGCGAGCGCTTCGGCCGCGCGCTGGGCCGGTGGATCGGTGCGCACCCACGGAAACGGCAGTTCCTCGCACTCGGTGTCGAAGAACAGCGGGTTGTCGACCGTCGCGTTCGGCACGGCGCCGTAGACCGCATGGTCCACGAGGATCGCGAGCAGCCGGTAGCGCCCCGCGGCGGCGGCGGCGATCGCGGCCGGAAAGTCGGACCGCAGCACCGGATCCTCGTCGCCCGACAGCAGGACGTTGGCGATCTCGCCGGCGTTGATCGGCACCGGCACCCGCTTGCCCGTGCTGCCGATGTATGTGGCGCCGACCGTGCCGTTGCCGAGCCGCGTCAGCACCTTCGCGAGGTCGGCGTTGGGATCCGGAATGCCGCGGCAGGCGTCCGACGCGCAGATCTGATCGAGGATCCGCGGCACGGCCGCGTAGCTCGACTGGTCGAAGACGTCGGGGCCGTTCGGCGTGACGGTAGAGTCGAGGATCAGGCCGGCCACGTTCTGGGGGTAGGTCGCGGCGTAGCGCAGCGCTACCTTGGTGCCGTAGGAGGTTCCGAAGAGGATCAGCTTGGTGTAGCCGAGGGCCTGGCGGATCGCCTCGATGTCGGCAACGCTGTCGTCGGTCGTGTAGAGGCCGCGGTCCGCGCCGACCTCCATCGCACAGGCGGGGATCACCTCGCTGATCGGCTCGGTCAGGGAGTTCAGCGCCGAGCACTTCAGCGCGCCCGAGTAGCCGGTGCCCCGCTGGTCGAACACGACGAGGTCATCGCTCTTGAGCGCCGGGGCGACGATCTGCGCGTCGTCCTGCGCAAACGGCAGCGCCGATTGGCCCGGTCCGCCGGCCAGCGCGACGACCGCCGTCGTGGCCGCGCCGGTGGCCGAGAGCTCCCGCCGGATGGCGAGCGTCAGCTCGCCGGGGATCGCTCCGCTCGGGTCGATCGGCACCATCAGGTGCCCGCAGCCGAAGGCCGGAGCGTCGGCGCACGCGGTGAACGGGACCGAACTCGTCGCGGCGGACGCGCTCGCCGGCGCCAACGCGATGGTCGTTACGGCGGCGAGCGCAGCGACCGCAGTCACAAACGCGAGCCGGGTGGCCTTGCGGCGCATCCGCAAGGACCTTACAAGATGGCGCCGTCGGCGCCCGCATGATCGCGCCCGGACGCGCCGGGCGCGCGTTCTCCCAGGGGACCCGGTCCCCGCTATCGTGTCCGGCGATGAGCGTGGCTCGCGAACCAGTCCACGCCCCCGGCGCGCCGGCGGCGATCGGCCCCTACAGCCACGCCATCCGCCACGGCCAGCTGCTCTTCTGCTCGGGGCAGATCCCGCTGGATCCCGCAAGCGGCGAGCTGGTCGGCGGTGGGGTCTCGGCGCAGGCGCGGCGCTGCCTGGAGAACCTCGAGGCGGTGGCCGCGGCGGCCGGCACGACGCTCGCCCGCGCCGTTCGGATCACGATCTACATGGTCGATCTGGCCGCCTTCGCCGAGGTCAACGAGGTGTGCTCGGAATTCTTCGCGGTCGGTCCGCCCGCCCGCGCGACCGTCGGCGTCGCCGCCCTGCCGCGTGGCGCCGCCGTCGAGATCGACGCGATCATCGCGCTGTAGCAGCGCTACGGAACCACGACCGCGCCGTCGGGGGAGTCGAGGTAGCCGGCTCGGCGCCCCGGCACGCCTGTGTGGCCGTACTGCCAGACGATCGCGTCGGTGTGCCGGTCGATCACGACGACCCGGTCGTCGCCGGAGTCGGTGACGAGCACGTTGCCGTCCGGCAGCACCTGCGCCAGCGACGGGAAGCTCAGCTCGCCGGCCCCGCTCGTCGGGGCGTAGCGCCATAGCACCGCGCCGCCGCGGGCCAGCTCTTCGACGGCGCCCGGCTGGGAATGCCCCGTGACCACGATCCTTCCCGCCGCGAACTCGTTGGCGTCCATCGGCGCACTGATCCCGCGGACGCGCACGGCCCAGATCAGCCGGCCCCCTGAGCTCAGGACATCAACCCAGGCCGGCTTGCGCTCGGTCACCACAATCCAGTTCCCCGACGTCGGGAAGGCGGAGTCGGGGTGGGCGAAGCTCGCCGGCGGGTCGTGCACGCAGACGCCGGCTCTGCCGAACACCCTGGCCGGGCGGCGCACCGGCGGTGCCAGCAGGAGGATCCGGCAGCTGGCTTCGTCAGCGACGACCAGCCGGCGATCCCGCAGCTGCTGCGCGGCGCTGGGCTGGCTCAACCTGTTGGCCCCCTTCCCCGGCCAGTCCGGTCGGCCGTAGTGGTAGTTGAGGACGCCGTTGTTGATCCCGTACCTCAGGACCACCGACAGGGTGCGCTGGGTAACGATCACCGACCGCTCGGTTGGCGCCACGAACGCGTTGGTGGGTACCTTGATGTGCTCCGACCACGCCACTTGGCCGCGCGGCGAGATGACGGCGAGCCGGTTGTTGCCGCGGTCGGCTACGAGGATGTTTCCCGGCAGCATGCGTGGCGATCCGCTGTCGAGATGGCTCGGGCCCGAGCCGACGGCCGACAGCAGCGTCGGCGGCCCCGGCGCGTTGGCGCTGAGGACGGTCACCGCGACGAGCGTCGCGGCGGCGAGCAGCAGCGCGACGACCCGGCGACGCGTCCGCTGGCGGCGCTGGATGCGCCTGGCGGAGGGTCGCCGCGTGCGCTCGGGGCTCCCTGTTCTCGCTGACTCGACCACTCGATCAGGCTCGCTGACTTGTTGCTGGTTGCCGCCGGGCTGACCGGCCCGGATTGGGCCGCCCTTCGACCCACCGGCGAATCCTCCCAGCCCGCGACGCGTTCCGGGGAAAAGGCGCTTTGTTGGCAGGATTTGTGCGCTCGTGCAGAATCCAGCGCGTGAGCGGGCGCGCTGATCGCGGGGGGGTGCTGGTCGGCGCGTGGGGGGGAGTGCTCGCGCTCGTCGCCGTGACCACCGGGGTCCGCGGTGTCGATCTGCCGGCTGCGACCTACCGCGTCGACCTCTTCGCACAGCGCGGCTTCACGCTTTGGGACAGCCAGTGGTACGGCGGACACTGGCTCTTCGACTACTCGGTCCTGTATGCGCCGATCGCCTGGCTGGGCGGCGTCACCGCGACGGAGATCATCTCGGCAGCCGTCGCGTCCTGGGCCTTCCACCGGCTGGCGGCGGCCCGTTTCGCTACGGCGGGGCGCGTCGGGGCGCTCGTGTTCGCGACCGGCACGCTGGTACCCGTCGCGATCGGCCAGGGGCCCTATCTCATGGGGGAGGCGATCGCGCTGCTCGCGTTGCTCGCGGCGAGGGGTGGCCGCCCCGTTCTGGCGCTGCCGCTCGCCGTCGTCTGCTCGCTGGTCGCTCCGCTCGCGGGCGCGTTCCTCGCTCTGGCCGCGGCGGCCTGGCTGGTTGGGGATTGGCCGCAGCGGCGCTTCAGCGCCGCTGCGCTTGCTGCGGCGGCGCTCGTGCCGATCGGCGTCGTGGAGGAGCTGTTCCCTGGACAGGGCAACTTTCCCTTCTCGACGCACAACTTCCTCGGCATGATGATCGGCGCCGTCGCCGTCGGGCTCGTTGCCGCGATCGTGCGTGACAGGGCGCTCGCGGCCGGTGCGGCCCTGTACGTCGTGGCGATCCTGTTCGCCTATGAGGTGCCGAGCGCGCTGGGCAACAACATCACTCGTCTGGGGATAAGCGTCGGCGTCGCGCTTGCCGTTTGCCTGGCGTGGACCGCGCGGCGCTCACGGCTGCTGCTGCTCGTTGCGGTCGTGCCGATCGCGCTCGCCCAGTGGGTGCCGGCATCGAACGCGCTGGCTGGAAAGGAGGGCGACATCGGTGTCTCGCGCGCGTACTACCAGCCGCTGTTGCGCTTCCTCGCCCGCAGCGACCACCCGCTCGGACGCGTCGAGGTCGTGCCGACGGCTCTGCACTGGGAGGCGGTGTACGTCGCGCTTCGCTTCCCGCTGGCGCGTGGCTGGGAGCGCCAGCTCGACACCGCGAACAACCCGATCTTCTACGACCCGGGCCGGCTGACGTCCAGGTCCTATCGCGCGTGGCTGCTCCAGAACGGTGTCCGCTTCGTCGCGCTCTCCAACGCCCGGCTCGACTACTCCGCCTACGGCGAGGCCTACCTGGTGCGCCGAGGGGTGCCGGGACTTCGTCTCGTCTGGCGCGACGCAGATTGGCGGGTCTATGAAGTTCGGGGCTCTCAGGGCATTCTCCAGGGTCCCGGCCGGCTGCTGAGCGCCGACGGGGACGGGGTGGAGCTGCGCGCGATACGGGCCGGCGCCATCCTCCTTCGGGTGCACTACTCCGCTGCCTGGCACGTCGCGAAGGGTGATGCAACGGTGAGCCGCTCCCCGGGCGGATGGCTCAGCGTGAACGCGCGCGGTCCCGGCCCCGTGACGCTCCGGATCTCCTTCCCGACCTGACGGGCGGCTTGCTCCTGCGCATCCGGAGATGAGCTCCGGCGCTTCAGCCATGGCTTGGTTAGTGTTCCGCTGTGGTCGTTGAGCTGACATCGCCGGTCGCCGCGGAGGCCGCCGACCCGCCGGTCCACCTCGGCGGCGCCGCCATTCCGCGGTGGCGCCCACCGACGAGCGGCCGGCGGCTGGCGAGATACCGCCTCGATGAGTACGAGAGCGGGATCGTCATGGTCCAGGTCGCGGCCGGCGTGGCATTCACGCTGATGGTGCTCTCCAGCCTCGTGCTCGTCTCGCTGACCGCTGCGCGTCCCAGCTGGCTGTCGCCAACGAGTCAGCGCGCGGGGGATTTCCCGATCTGGCTCGCCGGTCCGCTCGGGCACCTGACGAGTTGGTTCACGCTCAACTTCAGCGGTCTCAACATCGCGTTCACCGTCCTCGTCGCGACGATGTACGGCTGCTACCTCATCGTGGTTTTCGCCGCACCTCGGCTTCGCCCCGAGTTGGCACTCGGGGCCATGGTGCTCGTGTACCTGATCTTCCTGCTCTCCCCGCCGATGCAGTTGACCGACGTCTTCAACTACATCAACTACGCGCGAATGGAGGTGCTTCACGGCCTGAACCCATACACGACGATACCGGCGCTCGGGCCGTCGACCGACCCGACGTACGCGCTCTCGAACTGGCACGGACTGCTGAGCCCGTACGGTCCGCTCTTCACGCTGTTCACGTTCCTGCTCGTGCCACTCGGTGTTGCCGGCGCGTTCTGGGCGATCAAGCTTGCGCTGATGGTGCTGTGCCTCGGCATCGTCTGGCTGGTTTGGCGGTGCGCCGAGCTGCTCGGGCGCGATCCCCTGACGGCGGCGCTTTTCGTCGGACTGAACCCCCTCGTGCTCGTATGGGGGCTCGGGGGGGACCACAACGACTTCTTCATGGTCTTCGCGATCATGCTCGCGCTGTACCTGCTGCTCCGCGCCGAGTCCGCCCGCGTCGGTCTGCGCCCCAGCCACGCCGCTCAGCGCGCTCGCAGCGGTGCGGTGTCGATCGTGCAACGAGGGTTCGCCTGGCTCGACGGTACGCCGCGGCCGCTGCCAATCGGCGAGCCCGGGCCCTGGCTAGAGCTTGGAGCCGGCGCGGCGCTGGCCGCAGCCGTTGCGATCAAGGCCTCCGCCGCCATCGTCGTGCCCGTGATGATCTTCGGTGCGCCGCGGCGCATGCGCTTCGCCCTCGGTCTGCTGATCGGCCTGCTCGTGTTCGGTGCCGCCACCGTGTTCGCATTCGGGTTCAACCTGCCGAACATCGCGCAGCAGGATGTGCTCGTCGTCCAGGCAGGCGTGCCCAACGTGCTCGGCTACATCCTGGGAGCGGGCGGGGAATCCGCCCACCTGCACACGCTGCTCAGCGAGGGCCTCGTGATCGGCGTGGTCGGCTGCACCCTGTGGACCGCGCGCACGCGTCGCTGGATCACGGCGTCGGGCGTTGCGATCCTGCTGCTGCTGCTCACGCTGAGTTGGATGCTGCCCTCGTACATGTTGTGGCTCCTGCCGTTCGCGGCACTGGCCAGGCGCCGCTGGCTGCGCGTGACGTCCGTCGTCTTCGGCATCTACATCTTTCTCTTCTGGATGCCCTACGCGGGCGACGTGGAAAGCTTCTTCGGTCTGCATCTCGCCTCGACGGCACTGGCACAGCAGCTCGCCACCCTGCAGCACTCGTTGGAGTACTGACGGGCAGAGCGGTCGGGGGCCGCTGGCGGCGGCCGGCCGTCGCGGCCGACGGGCGCTAGGTGCCGGCGCTGCGGCTCGTTCGGACAGCGACGGCGTGCGCCGGCGCACCGTTGACGTCCGCCGGCGCGGGCGCGGCGTTCGTCGATCGTCGTCCGCGGTAGCGCGCGAACGCCGCGGCTCCACTCAGCACGACGACGGTGTAGAACCAGCCGACGACGATGTCGAAGACATAGTGCTCGCCCGAGTAGACGAGCGTGAACGCCATCCCCAGCACATAGATGACGAGCAGCGCACGCAGCCACGGCCGCGCGCCGCGCCAGAAGAAGCAGGCGATGTACAGCGAGATCGCAGCGTGCATCGATGGCACCGCGGCGAGCTGGTTGCCGAGGTCGTTGCCCTCGATCGCGCCATTGGCGATCGACCCCGCCGTCTTCAGGCCGAGGTGGCCCCAGGTGATGAAGACCGTCCGATAGATCTCAGGCAGCTCGTGCAGGCGGTCGGCGACATACCAGGGCGGCGCCGCGGGATAGAGCACGTAGGTGGCGAAGCCGATCCCGCTGAGGATGATGATCTGCGTGCGAAATTGGCGAAAGCGCGCGTACCTGAAGCGCCACAGGAACCCGGCCACGACCAGTGCCGCGAAGAAGTGGGTCATGTACATGCCCCACATCGGATACTCGAACCACTGGATCGCGCGGGTCTGTCCGAGCAGATGCTGGAGCTGAACGGTGAGCAGCGGCTTGCCGAACAGCAGCTCGTCGAAGTTGACCTGGAGGTGGATGTGAAGCGGCGTTCCGAGCCAGCGAACGAGCGGTGCCGACTGGTCATAGAAGACGAGCAGCGCGCCCAACGGCAGCCAGTCCCAGAGCAGGCGCGTGCCCCATCGCGAAAGGTCGGTGAGCGTCACCGCGAAGAGCCCGGCGAGCACCCATAGAACCACGGTGTCGGTCTGGATGAAGAGGCCCTTGCGCCGGATCCAGATGGCCGAGCCGATCACGAACGTCGCGATCGCGATCGCGCTGATCACGGGGTCGTGGCTGCGCGGCGGCGCGTCATCGCGCGCCACTGCGCGCGCGGAGCGCTCGGCGCGCCGCTCGACGCTCCCAATGGTTGACCAGACCATTGCGCTGATCATAAGCAAATTCTCAGGACCGTGCGGAGAATGTTCACGAATTCCATGAAGATTATGGGCGTGCTCGATCGTGCTTGCCGGCTGCTGGACGCCGCCTTCGCTCCCGAGCTAACCGGGCCTTCCGGGGGCACGGCGCGCGTGGACGGCTCTCTCCGGCGGCCGGCGTGCGCGAGGGGCGGGCGAGGCCGGGGCTGCCCGGCGCTGCGGCCACGCTGCTAGGGTCAAGCACATGGGTCGTCTGGCTCGCCGCCGACCGGCCACCCGTGTCCGCCATCGTTCGCCGCGCGCGGGGGCGCCGGTCGTGCCCGCCGACTGAGGCTGCATGCGGTTGCGTGCCGTCCTAGCGTCGCTCGCCGCGGTGGCCGCACTCGGCGCCTGCTGGCCCGCGCCGGCCGGCGCGGGGAATGCGGCGTCGCTTCCGTGGGTCACGGTCTCGCCGCTCGATGGAACGCCCGACGCGTCGCCCGACACGCAGATCAGCTTCCTCGGCGTGCCCGCAGCCGACATCTCCCAGGTCAGCTTGCGCGGTTCACGCAGCGGCGGCCACGGCTGCAAGCTGGAGCCCTACGCCACCGGCACCGGCGTGAGTTGCCTGCCGCTGCGTCCATTCACCGCCGGCGAGCAGGTGGTCGTCACGGCGGTCGAGACGAGCGGTGACGCGCGGCGGACGGTTGGCACGAGCTTCACCGTGGCCACGCTCTACGTCCTGCCGCCGCCGCCGCCGCTGACGCCCACCGCGCCGGCGCCGGGCCTTCTCCAGAGCTTCGTGTCGCTTCCGCAGCTGCACCCGCCGACCGTGACGGTGACGACTCCCGCAGCCGACTCGGCCGCCGGCGACGTCTTCCTCACACCGAAGGATGGGGCATCCCAGCCTGGGGCGATGATCGTCAGCCCGGCCGGCCAGCTGGTGTGGTTCGCGCCGTCGCCGCCCAACCTCGAGGCGGCCGATCTGCGCGTCCAGCAGTATCTCGGCCAGACGGTGCTCACCTATTGGCAGGGAGCGATCGACCTCAACCACGGGGTCGGCGAGGGCCTGATCGACAACACCGGCTACCAGACGATCGCGACCGTGCACGCGGGCAACGGGCTCTCGATGGACCTGCACGATTTCGACCTCGCCCCCGGCGGGGTCGCCTGGATCACGATCTATGAGCCCGTCTACGCTGACCTGAGCTCGGTCGGCGGATCGGCGCACGGCATCATCAACGACTGCGTCGTCCAGGAGATCGACGTGCGGACCGGGCTCGTGATGTTCGAATGGCACGCGATGGGCCACGTCCCCCTGTCGGCCTCGCACTGGCCGGTGCCGACATCCGCGGCCACGCCGTGGGACTGGTTCCACATCAACACGGTCGACGTTGAGCCGGACCAGAACCTGCTGATCAACTCGCGAAACACGTGGGCCGCCTACCAGGTCGGTCACACCTACGGCGAGATCCTCTGGAGCCTGGGCGGGCGGAGCAGCAGCTTCGCGCTCGGACCCGGAGTTCGCTTCGCCTGGCAGCACGACGCGACCATGCTGCCGGACGGCACCATCCAGATCTTCGACAATGAGGACGACCCCGAGATCGAGCCCAGTTCTAGGGGCATCGACATCCGGCTCGACTTCGCCACGCACACCGCGACGCTTGCCCACCAGTACCTCAACCCGGGAAAGCCGGTGCTCGCCGACAGCCAGGGCGACGTGCAGCAACTTCCCGATGGCGGCCATTTGATTGGCTGGGGGGCTGTGGGCTTGGTGACCGAGCTCTCGCCGAGCGGCTCTCTGGCGCTTGCGATGACGCTTGCCCCGGGCGTGGCCTCCTACCGTGCCTACCGCTTTCCGTGGGTGGCGACGCCGGCGACGGCGCCGGCGATCGCGGCGAGCGTCGCGAGCGGCGCCGCGACGACGCAGATCGCGGCGAGCTGGAACGGCGCGACCGGCGTCGTCAGCTGGCAGGTGCTCGCCGGTCCGAGTCCGACGGCGCTCGCGCCCGTCGGCGCCCCCGTGCCGAGCACCGGCTTCCAGACCACGATCGCCGCGCCGACCACCGCGCCCTACGTGGAGGTGCAGGCGCTCGGCGCGAGCGGCGCCGTGCTCGCCGCCTCAGCAGCCGTCGCCTCCGCCTAGCGGCCCGCATGGGCGTGGGTGCGCGACCGTCGCGTGGCGGTGGCGCCGCCGCCACGCGCCGACCCGGCGGCGCTGCCGTTCGAACGCCTTCGCCAGTGCGTAAACTCGAGGCGTGAGCTCCAGTCCAGACGCCAAGGAGCAGATCGCGGCCGCCCTGGCGAACATCGCCGAGGAGGTGCCGGCGCTCGCACCGCTGAAGCTCGTCTTCGCGGTCGTCCTGCGCGGGCGCGGCGACGTGCAGCAGTTTCGCGTCGAGCTCCCGGCGCGCAAGGTCACCAAGGAGGTGGCCACCGACGCACGGGTGACGGTCGAGATGCCACGAGCCTTCTTCAACGTGATGGTCTCCGAGGGCGCGAAGGTGGCCGATTGGCGCGAGGCCTTCCACTACGGCCAGGCCAAGGCAACGGGCGTGCCCCAGCTGCTGAAGCTGATCGAGCGCGTCGTCGACATGCACGAGGAGCGCTCGCGGCTTCGCCGCGCAAAGCAGCACTGAGAACGACGGTCCGCCCTCAGGGCGAGAACTTCACCAACGACGCGGTCGCAGTCAGGCGACGTAGACCGGCGTGAGCACGTCGAGCACGCGCGCCGCGGCCCCGACGACGTCGAACTCCTCGGTCAATTCGACGTCGGGTGCGCTCGGAGCTTCGTAGGGGGCGCCGACACCGGTCAGGTTGGAAAGCGCGCCGCCTGCGGCCTTGGCGTAGAGGCCCTTGACGTCGCGCCTCGCACACTCCTCAAGGCTCGTGTTGACGAACACCTCGACGAAGTCGAGTCCGGCCTGTTCGTGGAGTTCGCGAGCGTGACGGCGGTCGGCGGCGTAGGGGGAGACCAAGCAGACCAGCGCCACCGCACCGGCATCGGCGAACAGCAACGCGAGCTCTGCGACCCGGCGGGCGTTCTCACTGCGGTCGTCGCGACTGAAGCCGAGATCGCTGCACACTCCATGGCGGAGGTTGTCGCCGTCGAGCCGGTAGGCCCAGCGACCGGCGACGATCAGCCGCTCTTCGACCTCGGCGGCCACGGTCGACTTGCCGGACCCCGACAGGCCGGTGAACCAGATCGTTGATCCGCGTTGACCGAGGCGCTTCCAGCGTTCGGAGCGCTCAACGTTGCCCTCGTGCCAGCAGACATCGCGTTCGAGCGCGGCGGCAGGCCTTGGATCCCGTGTCGGAGCCTGGCTCATCGTTAGAAGTATCCGGCTTTTTTGCGGTCTTCCATGGCGGCTTCGGAGGTTTTGTCGTCGGCGCGGGTTTCGCCGCGTTCGGTGATCCGGGTGGCGGCGATTTCTTTGACTATTTCCTCGATTGTGGTGGCGGTGGAGCGGACTGCGCCGGTGCAGGTCATGTCGCCGACGGTGCGGTAGCGAACGGTTTCGGTTTGGGGTGTTTCGCCGGGCAGGAGGGTTTGGCCGGGCCGGTAGGCGTAGAGCATGCCGTCGCGGGTGAATGTTTCGCGGGTGTGGGAGAAGTAGATCGAGGGGATCTCGAGCTGCTCGTCTTGGATGTATTCCCAGATGTCCAGTTCGGTCCAGTTGGAGAGTGGGAACACGCGGACGTGTTCGCCGGGGCGGATCCTGGTGTTGTAGAGGTTCCACAGTTCGGGGCGCTGGTGTTTGGGGTCCCAGTGGCCGAAGTCGTCGCGGAAGCTGAACACGCGTTCTTTTGCGCGGGCGCGTTCCTCGTCGCGGCGCGCGCCACCGATCGCGGCGTCAAAACGCTGGCTCGCGATCGCGTCAAGCAGCGTCGTGGTCTGCAGCCGGTTGCGTGACGCGCGGGGCCCGACCTCCTCGACGACACGGCCCTGATCGATCGAGTCCTGCACGCTCGCGACGATCAGCCGCTCACCCAGCTGGCTGACGCGGCGATCGCGAAACTCGATCGCCTCGGGAAAGTTCTCGCCCGTATCGATGTGCATCAACGGAAACGGAAACCTCGCGGGACGAAACGCCTTCTCCGCCAAACGCAACAACACAATCGAATCCTTGCCCCCCGAAAACAACAACACCGGCCGCTCAAACCCAGCCGCCACCTCACGCAACACATGCACCGCCTCAGACTCAAGCGCACGAAGATGCGACACCCGCAGATCGGGCCGAGCGCGCGGCCGCAGCTGAACGACCTCGGCCGGCTGGGCGGAGCGAACCGGCTGGCCGCGCCGCGCTGGATGCGCGTGCGGCTTACGGACAGTGCTCATGGCCATGACGACACCGCTGATCCTCCGAGGTTGCGGAACGCCCGCAATGATGTTGGGTCCGGTTAAGAGTCTATTAAACAGCGTGAAGAATACCCAATCGGCTGGTCGTCAACCAGCGATCGGTCCGGGCGGGGCCGAGGCGAGGAGCCTCCGCCGTCACCGTGGCAGCCCGAACGGCTTGGATCTGCCAAGCAGCCGGCCGCTCGCCCCGAGCGCCTCGACCTCGAAGCGAGCGTAGCTGCGCTGCAACTGGATCGCCGTTTCGAAGCCGTACTTGGGGACCGTCACGACCGGCTTCAGCGCGCCGGCAGCCGGTCCCGCGAGAACCCGCCACGACGCCAGCTGAGTGGAGCCGTTCCAGCTCGCATACACCGTCGTCACGCCGCCCTTGCTCCGCGCGGCGCCGACCGGCGGTGCCGTCGGTTCCCCGACCCACGGCTCGACCGTGGCCCGGTAGGTCAGGTCGGAGCCCGGCCACACGGCGTCAAGCAGCAGCTTGCCCGAGCGGCTGTACTCGGAGAAGTAGGGCTCCGACCCCCAGCCGACCATCACGTTGCCGTTCGGCAGCGGCTGCGTGTCGCCCATGTACTCCGAGTTGAGGTTGCGCCGCCCGCCGTACTGCGTGACGACCGTCGCGGTATGCGTGTGCTGGTCGAGCTTCAGCACCAGCGCTCGTGACGGTGCCGTTGCGGAGACGTAGGTGCCGCCGCCTGTCAGCTGGCAGCAATGGTCGTCGAACATCGTGATCGTGGAGCCCGAACCGAGACCGACGTCGTGCTGCCACTGGAACTCCGCACCAGCGGCGAAGGTGAAGCTCGAGTGCTTGCCCCCGAGCGTCCATTCGATCCCGCCGGTCTTCATGTCGACGAGGTAGACGGCCCACGTGTCGCGCATCGAGACCAGGAAGGTTCCGTTCCCGAGCAGCTCGAGCGAGTTGACGTGGTAGGCGTCCCACGGGAAGCCGTTCGTCGGCAGCGTCGCGTAGGAATCGCCGGGACGGATGTGCTTCAGCGCGTCCCAGCTGTAGAGCAGCTTGCCGGTCCGCAGGTTGTACTCCTGCACCGCCGAGTCGGTCAGCGCGCCGTTGTACGCCCCGCCGTAGCGCGAGAGGTTCGCCGGGATGTCCTTGTTCGCGGTGACCCAGGCGTCGTCGCCGCGGATCACGAGCTCGTGCAGCGTGATCTTCCATCCATCCCTGCCCCTCAGGGTCGCGACGGTCTGGTAGTGCTGGTTGACGACGATGTCCTCGCCGCTCTCAATCGCGCCGGTGTTCGTGACGAAGCCCTGCCACCAGGCGAGCGCCGGCTTGCCCTCGAAGGTCTGCAGGCTGAGGTTCGACGCCACGACGTTCTCAGGCACGGGCTCGAACCAGACCGGGTCGAGGTTGTCGTCGAGGATCAGCGGGCCGCTCTGCCCGGTCATCGGCGGGTAGTTCACGTCGTAGAAGCTCGCGGTGAGGATGTAGCCGGGTGCCAGCTGTCCGGTGGCCGTCGGCTCGTCGGTCGTCAGCTGCGGGGGCCGCAGCCCCGGCTCGGTCACGAAGCTGTAGGCCCCGTCGGTGAGGTAGGCGCCGATCGGTGCGCCGCGCGAGTTCGCGAAGGCGAGATCGAGCGAGACGAACGCGACAACCAGGACGCCGATCGCGGCGGCGAGGCGCCGCGCGGCGACGCGCACATCGGCGTCGGCCCGCGGCACCGTGACGAAGGCCAGGATCAGGGCCAGCGCGGCGAGGCCGCCGCCGATCAGGTAGGCGAGGCGGAAGCCCTCCGTGAGTGCCTGGGGCACCTGCGTGCCGATGCCGATCAGGTGGCTGCTGCGCTGTGTCGCGAGCGTGATCAGGAAGGCCAGGCCGAGGCCGCCGCCGACCTGGCGCGACGTGTTCACGAGACCCGACGCGAGCCCCTCCTGGCCCTTCTTGGCGCCGTGGGTGGCGGCGATCGTGGAGGGAACTATCGACATCGCGATGCCCGCCGCGGTCAGGAGACCCGGGACCATGATGTAGACGATCCCGCTGCCGCTCGAAGCGATCCGCGCCATCAGCAACATGCCGGCGGTCAGCATCGTCAGGCCGCCGCAGAGCACGGTGCGCACGCCGAAGCGGCTGACCAGCCGGCCGGAGCGAGAGGCCACCAGCATGATCATCAGCGTCATCGGCAGGAACGTCAGGCCCGTGTGCAGGGGCGAGAGGCCGAGCACCTGCTGGAGGTAGAGGGAGCTCACGAACCACATCGGGAACAGCGCCGCGCTGAACAGCAGCACGACGTTGTTCGCCATCTGCAGCGACTTCGTCAGCTCCTTGAACGGCACGAGCGGAGCCGACGCGAACCGCGTCTCGATCACCACGAACGCCACGAGCATGGCGGCGCCGACGGCGATCGGCCCGAGCGCCCTGGTCGTGCCCCAGCCGTAGAGGCCGGCCTCCACGACCCCGTACACCAGCACCATCTGACCGACGGTCAGCATCAACGCGCCGGCGACGTCGAAGCTCGAGCCGTCCTCCGCCCGCCGGCGGTCCGCGACGACCGCATAGGCCACCACGGCCGCCGCGATCGCGATCGGCGGGTTGATCAACAGGATCCAACGCCAGCTGAGCTCCTGGGTGATGATCCCGCCGAACAGCACCCCGGCGGCGCCGCCGAGCCCATTCATCGCCGCCCAGGTGCCGATCGCGCGGTGGAGCTTCGGCCCGGGGGGGATCGAGGAGGTGATGATCGCCAGCGATGACGCGGCCATCAGCGCGCCGGCGAGCCCCTGCCCCGCGCGCGCGACGATCAGCGTCGTGCGATCCGGCGCGAGGCCGCCGGCCAGCGAGGCGAGCCCGAAGAGCAGCAGCGCGGTGACGAACATCCGGCGCTGGCCGAGATGGTCTGCGGCCCTTCCGCCGAGCAGCAGGAAGCCCGCGAAAGTGATCGAGTACGCATCGACGACCCACTGCAGCTCGGGCGAGGAGAAGCCCAGGCTCGATTGGATCGACGGCAGTGCGACGTTGACGATGCTGAGGTCGAGGATGACCATGAACTGCGCGACGCAGCAGACCGCGAGCAGCCAACCCGACCCCTCGCTGGATCTCGCCCCGCTCGCGAGCCGTCGCAGCCGCCCGGCGCCAGGCGCCGCGCTCGCCTGCGCCTCGACGCTCACGTTCTAGCTCCCCAGCGTCTCGCCGCCAGCACCGGCCGGCGACGATACGCGACCCGCTCCCGCTCTCTGGCCGACCCGCGCAGGAGGGTCAGCGGCGTGCTCACCCCGACCGCCCGGCGTTTGCCAGCCCGGCGGCGTAGCTCTCGACCTTCACGGTGGGCGAGGTCGCCAGCACGTGGCCGCCCGCGTCGAGCGCCTGCACGGCGACCTCGCCGAACGCCTCGGGCAGGATGGTCTGGCTCTCGAAGCCGGTCGAGGCGACCGTCGTCTGCGGCTGCAGCGACGCGGCGCTGGAACCGGCGAGCACGCGCCAGGAGGCGACACCGGTGGCCCCGTTCCAGCTCATGTGGAGGATCGTTTCCAGGTTCGTGTTGTTGAGGCTCGCGACCAGCGCAGGCGGAGTGAGCGGGCGCCCGGTCCAGGGGTAGCGGAAGCTGCGGTAGAAGATCAGGTCGTAGGGGAGATGGGCATCGAAGAGCAGCCCACCGCTGTC
Source organism: uncultured Solirubrobacterales bacterium (assembly GCA_963709225.1). Taxonomy (GTDB): domain Bacteria; phylum Actinomycetota; class Thermoleophilia; order Solirubrobacterales; family Solirubrobacteraceae; genus Palsa-513. The sequence goes on along the minus strand of CAVPVM010000002.1, from coordinate 225,745 downwards.
TCCGGAGTACTCGCTCACCTCCGGCACGCCGCCGTAGCCGACGACGGTGTTTCCGTCGGGCAGCGTCTGAACGTTGCCCTGGCTCGCGGCAAGCAGCGGTGGGTTGGGGTGCACGAGGGCCGACACCAGGCTCGCCTTGTGGGTGGCAAGGTCGAGCGCGATCCGGACCGCGCGCGAATGGTGGTCCTCGAACGGCTCGGTGGGATCTGACCCGTCGTCATACAGCGTGATGTCACCGTTGGCCAGCATGCGGGCGTCGTGCTGCCACGCCGTTTTCGTGCCCGGCCCCATCGCGAACGAGCTGTCGAGGCCGCCGAGGCGCCAGAGGATCCGGCCCGTCCCGCCCTGGATCTGGTAAGCCGCCCAGGTATTGCGTGCCGAGATGAGGACGTTCCCGTCGGGCTCGGGGTCGATCGAGTTGAGGTGGAACCAGTCCCATGCGCTGCTCTTCGGCGGGGACGTCTCCGACTCCATCACGTTGACGTGGTCGAGGCTGTGCCACTCCCAACGCACCAGCCCGGTTCGCATGTCGATCTCCTGAACCACGGCGTCGAGGATGACGTCGTTGGGCGTGCCTCCGGCCGATGAGAGATCGCAGTGGATCGGGTTGTAGGCGGTGATGTAGGCGACGTCGTTGGGGGCGATCTGGAAGTCGTGCAAGTCGGCTTCCAGGCCGTCTCCGCCCCGGACCGTGGCGACGGTCTGGTAGTTCGAGTTCATCACCATGTCCTCGCCCTGGCCGAAGCCCAGCGAGAGCACGCGCCCCCGCCAGAAGGTCAGATCGTCCTGCCCCGCATAGCTCTGCACGTTCAGGTCGTCCAGCGTGATCCCGCTCGGCATCTGATCGAACCAGACAAGCCGGCCCGCCGGCGTGTAGATCAGCGCGCCGTAGCGTCCCGGCCCCGGCCCGTTGGTCGTGAACACGTCGCCGGCGCCGGGATCGCGGTCGGGCACCGTGACCGTCAGCACGGGGGCCTGCACACCGGGCAGCGTGTCGAAGCTCTGGTAGTCGGCGGGCGGCGCCGCCGGATTGGGGAACTCCCCGACATCCGCCGTCGAGTACGGCGTGTCGACGCGGAACTCGAACTGATAGGCCTTGCCCGCGCCCGCGGCGCCGATCGTCACGCTCACCTTCACCTGCTCGCCGGCCAGGAAGGGCTGCTCCGGCACGAAGCTTGCGCCGTCGCCCTGCGAATACGGCTCGAGCTGGCCGGCATGAGCGCCGCTCTGGGCGCCCGTCACCGAACTGACCTGGATCTGCGCGGCCGGCACGCCGAGAAAGCTGATCTGCGTGCTCGGGTTGGCAGTCACCGAACCGGGGGCGGGGGAGACGTCGACGGAGCTGCCAGGCAGGCTGGCGCTCACGTCCTGTGTGGCAGGCAGGCACGCCGGCGCCACGCTTGCCGCGGACGCGACCGAGCTTGTGGTGGTCGATCGGTGGGTGCTCTTCGCCGCTGAGCCGCCGCAGCCGGCGAGCGTGAGGGCCGCCGCGGCGGTGAGCGCCGCGCAGATGGACTTGGCGCGCCTGGCGCGTGTTCTCATCGGTCTGCTCCGGCTAGCATCTTCTGGGTCGGCCTCGCTCGTATTTCGCGTGTGCTCGTGCGGCGGCCGTGCCCACTTCGCCCTGCCCGTGAGTGCCGTGGCCGCGCCCGGGTTGATCGCTGCCGCGAGGAGTCCGTTCGGCGACACCCAATCACAGAAACCGCGGCGGCCGGCGATTGTTGCGGTTGTGTTAGTGGCAGATTACAAGCTTGACCGCGGAGGCCGTGCGTGAGGGGTCTCGCGCGCCTGCGGGAGGTGCGGCCTGCCCGCGAGCCGCCCGAGCCCGGCAGCGCGCCGCCCGATCAGGCCGCGCCCAGAGCGCCGAGCTCGAGCGTGCCGCCAAAGAGCTGGTAGGCGAGAAAGCGGCTGAACAGCCGGTGATCCGGCCCGTGGAAGTCCGAGCTGGCGCTGCGCAGCAGGCCGAGCTCCGCCGCCCTCGTTCGCAGCACGGTCGTCTGGTGCTCATCGTGTGTGACGTAGAAGCACTCGACGCCGTCGAGCCCCGCCGCGCCGTGGCGCTCGAGCGAGGCGAGCACCTCGCCGTCCTCGGCGATGTCCCAGAACGGGTGCGCCCAGAAGGCGAGTCCGCCGGCGTCGTGGATCCACTCGATCGCCTCGCCCACGGTCGGGCGGGTGCGCCCCGCATACGCCGGCATCCCCGGGATCAGGTACGCGCGAATGAACGACGTGACGTCCCCCAGTTGCTCGCGCGCCAACTGCTCGGCGTTGTCGGGATGGGAGAGCACGGCGGCCGCGAGGTGCGGGCGTCCGACCGGCTTGCCCGCGGCGCGGCGAGCGGCGAGCGGCGCGTCGTCGACCGCATAGCCGCCGGCCACCAGCAGGGCGGCCATCCGGTCGGCTCGCGCTTCCCGGTCCGCACGAGCCCCGTGCAGGCGCTCGCGCAGGCGCGCATCGTGGTGGTCGATTCCGTATCCGAGAATGTGCAGGTCCTCGTGGGGCCCATCGACGGCCGAGATCTCGACCGCCGTGAGCAGACCGATCCCGTGCAGGGCAGCTGCCTCGAGTGCCTCGTCGACCCCATCCACGGTGTCGTGATCGCTGAGTGCGAGCAGCTCGACCCCGGCGGCTGCCGCGGCAGCGACGACCTCGGCGGCAGCGAGGTCACCGTCGGAGTGGCGGGAGTGCGACTGCAGGTCGACGCGCGCCATCGCCGTCAGTTCGCGTAGCCGTATTTGGCGAGGAAGCGCCGGAGAGCGGCGATGAAGGCCTCGCCGGACGGGGAGTAGCCACCGGCGCTCCGCAACCATCCAGCGCGCTGCTGCGCCGCCAGCGTGGTGGCGACCCGCGCGCCGCGGCCCAGCAGGTCCTCCTCTGCCGCCCACGCGGCGAGGAATCCGAGCCCGTAGCCCTGGGCGCGATTCTCGACGTACGCGCCCCACTGCCGCTTCGCGTCGGCGGCGATCAGGCCCGGGAAGCGTCGCGTGACGTCGACGAAGCGGCCGGCCTCGAAGCGCCAGATCTGGAGCGGGAGTCCGGAGAACGCGAACGCCGCAAAGGTGTAGGCGAAGTGGTCGTCGGCCGAGACGAACTCGTAGCCCCCGTCGATCCGTTCCAGGCTGGCGCCTGGATCCCAGAAGTTGTGCTGGACGATCCCGTAGGCGCCGGTGGCGGCGTCGAAGCGGTAGACCTCGACGATCGAGCAGCAGTGCGCGCCGCCGCTGTAGAGGTCCAGGACGACGTCTGGCGAGCCGTTGGACTCGATGTCCGCGACACGCAGGAAGCCGTGGCCCGGCCACACGTCCGGCCAGCACTGGGTGCCGCAGAAGCCGGCCTTCACCGGGGCGTCGAACAGGGTGCGGCCGTCGCGCACGATCGCCAGCCGCAAATTCGCGTAGGGGGCGCCGGCGGACCCGGAGACCTCGTCGTAGGTCGCCGTCGCGGCAGTCGTGCCGGCTGACGCGCTGACGCTCCTCGCCTTCAGGCTCCCCGCGGCGCTCGCGGCCGCCGCGGCGCCGAGGGCGGCCAGCATCACGACGAGCGCGACGCGAAGGCCTCGCCTGCCGGCCGTCATGCCCCATACCTGCCCGCGGCGTCGCTCCCGGCCGCCCTCGCGGAGCGCCCGACGCGTGGCGCCGAGCCGCGCTCGCGGCGGCGCTCGGTCGGGGCGCATCGCCATCCCACGAGCCAATCCTATGCGGCATTGCCGCAGCCGTTGGCGCAGAACCCTCGCCTGCGCCCGGCGCGGGCGTTATTCTGCGTCCGAGAGCTTGGTCGGCGCCGCCAACCGCTCTGCCGCGTGCGCTCCCCGGGGCGCATTTTGCGTTAGTTGGATGAACCTGCGCACGACAGACCAACACCGTCGAGACCGCCTTCCTGGCGCGGCGGTCCGTGCTCGGCGCCAGCCCTGCCTCACGCTCCGCCGCACCGTTGCGGCGAACCGTCCGGTCGCTAACCGCCCCGGCTGGGTAACGGAGGCCTCGGCATGATCGAGGCGACTCCCGCCACCAAGCACGCGCGGCTGCTGGCCTGGGTCGAGGAGGTCGCTGCGCTGACGACCCCGGACGAGGTGCGCTGGTTCGACGGCTCCGCCGAGGCGTTCGAGCAACTCTGCCAGACACTGGTCGATGCCGGCACGTTCGAGCCGCTCGATCCCGAGCGCCGCCCCGGCTCGTTCCTCGCGCGCTCGGACCCCGCCGATGTCGCGCGGGTCGAGGACCGCACCTTCATCTGCTCCGAGCGCGAGGTCGATGCCGGCCCGACCAACAACTGGCGCGATCCGGTCGAGATGCGCGAGCTGCTGCGCGGTCTGTTCGCGGGTTGCATGCGCGGACGCGTGATGCACGTCGTGCCGTATTCGATGGGTCCGCTGGGATCGCCGATCGCGCACGTCGGCGTCGAGATCACCGACTCGGCCTACGTGGCGGCGAGCATGGCGATCATGACGCGCGCGGGTGCCGGCGCGCTCGAGGTGATCGGCGAGGACGGCCCCTTCGTTCCCTGCCTGCACTCCGTGGGCGCGCCGCTGGCGCCCGGCGAGGTGGACGTGGCGTGGCCGTGCAACGCTGAGAACAAGTACATCGTCCATTTCCCGCAGTCGCGCGAGATCTGGTCCTACGGGTCGGGCTACGGCGGCAACGCGCTGCTCGGCAAGAAGTGCTTCGCGCTGCGGATCGCCTCGGTGATGGCGCGCGAGGAGGGCTGGCTCGCCGAGCACATGCTGATCCTCAAACTGACCTCGCCGGAGGGCAGCGTGAAGTACGTCGCCGGCGCGTTCCCGTCGGCCTGCGGCAAGACCAACCTCGCCATGCTGATCCCGACGATCGCCGGCTGGAAGGTTGAGACGATCGGCGACGACATCGCCTGGATGAAGTTCGGCGCCGACGGCCGGCTCTACGCGATCAACCCCGAGGCCGGCTTCTTCGGCGTCGCGCCCGGCACCGGCGAGCACACCAACCCCAACGCGATGGCGATGATCCGATCGGGGACCGTCTTCACCAACTGCGCCGCGACCGACGACGGCGACATCTGGTGGGAGGGCATGACGGAGCAGCTGCCCGCGCACCTGATCGACTGGCGTGGCAACGACTGGACGCCGGAGTCGGACCGCCACGCCGCCCACCCGAATGCCCGCTTCTGCGTCGCCGCGGCGCAGGACCCGGCGATGGCGCCGGAGTGGGAGGACCCCGCCGGCGTTCCGATCGACGCCTTCCTGTTCGGCGGGCGCCGCTCGAGCGTCGTGCCGCTGGTGCACGAGGCCTTCGATTGGGAGCACGGCGTCTTCCTCGGCGCGACGATGGCCTCCGAGACGACCGCCGCCGCCGCCGGCGCGGTCGGCAAGCTGCGCCGCGACCCGTTCGCGATGCTCCCCTTCTGCGGCTACAACATGGGCGACTACTTCGCCTACTGGCTCTCGATCGGCCGCGAGCATGACAACACGAGGCTTCCCCGGATCTTCTACGTCAACTGGTTCCGCAAGGACGCCGACGGCCGCTACCTGTGGCCCGGCTTCGGCGACAACAGCCGAGTCCTCGAATGGGTCTTCCGCCGCTGCGAGGGCTCGGCGCAGGCGGTCGAGACGCCGATCGGCATGGTCCCGGCCCCCGGCTCCCTGCACCTGCAGGGCGTCGAGATCGCGCCCGAGGACCTCGAGGCGCTGCTGCGCGTCGACACCGCCGAATGGCGGGCCGAGCTGCCCTCGATCCACGAGCACCTCGCCACCTTCGGCGACCAGCTCCCGCCGGCGCTCCTGCGCCAGCTCGACGCGCTCGCGGACCGCCTGGACTTCTGATTGGCGCGCGCGGGCCTGGCGGCCCCGCGCGCAGCGTGACCTTCGCCCGGGCGCCCACGGGCCCCCAAGGCCGGCGGGCGCAGTGCCGCTAGTGGCGCTCGCCAGTCGAAGCCGGGGGGCGTGACTCCTCGGCCAGCGAGGTCACCTGCAGCTCGCCCCGGGCCGCGGTCTCGAGCACCTCGGTCGCCTCGTCGAGCGAGCGCGCGTAGAGCTCGACCAGCAGGTGGACGGTGATCCGGCGGTCGTCGTCGTGCTTGTGGAAGCGGACATGCGTGAAGAATTCGCGCACGCCGTGGTCGCCGAAGGCGGCGTAGGAGAGGGCGTCGCCCGCCTCCGGTCCGGAGCACGTCTCGACATCGTCGGCGTCGACCGTGACCGTGCACGAGGCCACCCACGGCGTGCCGGTGACCATTCGCTCCCAGCGATCCTCGATCGGCTCGACGCGGCCGTCGACGAAGCCGAGATGGGGCTGATCGTGCATGCAGTCGAGGCACTGCACGACGGCCTCCTGGATCTCGTCGACGACCTCGGCGCGCTCACCGGTCACCGGGTCGATCTTGTGGATCCCCTCGTAGTGGACCTGGACCTCCAGGTCGCTGGACCAGCAGCGGTAGCAGCGCAGCCAGTTGCGCGGGTCTTCGCTCATCGATCGGATTCTATGCTCCCCTGGTGGGCGACTCCGGACGTGACAGTGCGCTGCTGGCGCTCGACCACGCCCACGTCTGGCATCCATACGGCCCGATGCCGGCCGCCACCGCGCCGCTGCTCGTCTCTGGCGCGAGCGGCGTGCGGCTCACCCTGGCCGACGGCCGCGAGCTGATCGACGGAATGTCGTCGTGGTGGTGCGCGATCCACGGCTACCGCAACCCTGTGCTCGACGCCGCCGCGCGCGCACAGCTGGATCGCATGTCGCACGTCATGTTCGGCGGCCTCACCCACGAGCCCGCGATCGAGCTGGCGAGACGGCTGGTTGCGTTGGCCCCGGCGCCGCTCGAGCACGTCTTCTTCGCCGACTCCGGCTCGGTCGCCGTCGAGGTCGCGATCAAGATGTGCCTGCAGGCCGCCGGCCCGGGACGCGCCCGCCTGCTGGCGTTGCGCGGCGGCTATCACGGCGACACCTTCGGCGCGATGGCGGTCTGCGACCCGCTCGACGGCATGCACCACCGCTTCGCCTCGGTGCTACCCGCGCACGTCTTCGCGCCGCGCCCGCCGGGCGGCGTCGATGCGGCCCTCGATGAGACCTACGAGGACGAGCTGCGTGCGCTGTTCGCCGCCCACGGCGGCGAGCTGGCCGCGGCGATCGTCGAGCCGCTGGTGCAGGGGGCCGGCGGCATGTGGTTCTACTCCCCGGCCTACCTGGCGCTGCTGCGCGAGCTCTGCGACGCGCACGGCGTGCTGCTGATCTTCGACGAGATCGCGACCGGCTTCGGGCGCACCGGCACGCTGTTCGCCGCCGACCGGGCGGGCGTCGCGCCGGACGTGATGTGCGTCGGCAAGGCGCTGACCGGCGGCTACCTGACGCTCGCCGCCACACTCTGCAGCGCCGGCGTCGCGGCGCGCATCGACGGGCCGCTGATGCACGGACCCACCTACATGGCCAACCCGCTCGCCTGCGCCGTCGCCCTGGCGAGCCTCGAGCTGCTCGAGCGCGGCGACTGGACGGCCCAGGTGGCCCGGATCGAGAGCGTCCTGCGCGAGGAGCTCGCGCCCGCCGAAGGGCTCGCCGGCGTGCGCGATGTGCGCACGCTCGGCGCGATCGGCGTGGTCGAGACCGAGCAGCCCGTGCCGGTCGAGGCCGCCACCGCGGCGGCGCTCGAGCGGGGCGTGTGGCTTCGGCCGTTCCGCAACCTGATCTACGCGATGCCGCCCTACGTCTGCGGCGAGCCGGAGGTCCGCGCCATCGCCGCCGCGATGGTCGCCGCCGCTAGCCGAACGTGAACGAGTAGCCGCTCGTCCCCGCCGAGAACTCGAGATGGATCGAGTGGCGCGAGTTGTCGGCGAAGCCCGCCACCTGGTAGAGACGCTGCCCGGTGACGTCGAGCGTCTTGCTGTAGCGGCCGTTGATGAACACCGCGACGGCGCCGTCGCCGTGCGCCGGCGGTGACAGCACCATGTAGACGTTCTTGGCCTGCACCGTCGCGTCGATCGTCGCCTCGGCGCCCGCCAGCGCCTGGTAGGTGTGGATCGTCCACCGCCCGCCGTAGGCGAAGTCGTTGACCGCCAGTGTGTAGCCCGGAGCGCTGTAGGTGTGCGCGCCGGGGAGCGGCTCGTTCTCGATCCAGCCCGAGCCCCGGAGCGTCCCGAGGTAGGTCTCGGGTGTGATCGGCGTGTTCGAGGGAACGATCACGTTGCGGGCCTTTGCCCCCGATCCGAGGTCCCTCGCGCCGGCCTGCACGAGCAGTGCGCGGATCGCCGCCTCGGTCGTGGTGTAGTCGCCCTCGCCGAAGGCGACGTAGCGGACCTTGCCGGTCTTGTCGATCAGGTAGTCAGCCGGCCAGTACTCGTTGCCGTACGCGTTCCAGGTGGCGAGGTTGTTGTCCTGGACCACCGGGTAGCGGATGCCGAACTGCTTGATCGCGTTCTCGACATTGCCGGCGTCCTTCTCGAAGGGGAACTCCGGCGACTCGACCCCGACGATCGTCAGCCCCTTGCTGCGGTAGCGCGCGTCCCAGGCCTCCAGGTAGGGCAGCGTGCGGATGCAGTTGATGCAGGTGTAGGTCCAGAAGTCGACCAGCACCACGCGACCGCGCAGGCCCGCGAGCGTCAGCGGCCGGTCGCCGGGGGTGTTGAACCAGTCCTCGGTGCCGACGAAGTTCGGCGCGGTGCCGTACTCGGGTAGCGAGGGTGTGCTCACGCCGGGCAGCGCGGCGCTCTGCGCGGTCGGCGTGAACCTGGACTTGTGCGCGCGCACCTCGGCGAGTCGTTTCGACACCGCCGAGGAGTTGTCGACGAATGCCGTGATGTTGACGTTGGGGATGTTCTGGGCGATCCACTGGTCGAGCCTGACGTCGAGCATCGTCGCGAGCACGATCGCGGTCGCCAGCATCACCACCCCGAGCCCCCGCTGGACGACGATCGCACGTCCGCCACCGCGCAGGCGGTCGAGGATCCGCCGGCCGCCGAGCGCGAGCGCGAACAGCATCAGGCCGGTGCCCACGGCGTAGGCGATTCCGACCGCCACGGCGCGACCGCTGGCCGCGCTGACCGAGATCACGGCCGCGAGGATCGGGCCGGCGCAGGGTGTGTAGACGAAGCCGAGCGCACCGCCCACCAGCAGGCCGGAGAGGAAGCCGTCGCCCTTCGTGCGCGGCCCAAGGCGCGAGAGCGCGGCGAGCGGTCGCTCCAGCCGCTGGCCGACCTCCGGTATCAGCAGTGCCACGCCGAACAGGATCAGCACCGCGATCGCGACGTCGCGCAGCGGATCCGCCCCGAGTCCGACATCGCCGACGACGTTGGCGATACCGATGATCGTGATCGCGAAGGTCGTGGTCAGACCGAGCACGATGCCGAGCGGCCGCCGCCGGCCGCCGGCCGCGCTCGCCGAGAGCATCGCCGGGAGGACCGGCAGCACGCACGGCGACACCGCGGTGCCGGCTCCGACGACCAGCGCGAAGACGATCAGCAGCAGCAAGGGCGCGCTCGATTCTCGCGCATCGACGGCCAGGCGGCGACGGCGCCGGCGCGGCTCGCGCCAGGGGCGAAGGGTTCCACGTCTCCTCAGTCCCGCCGACGCGCTGCGGCGTTACAGCTGCTGCCGCCGCCGTCGCGGCGGTCTACTCGCGCGCGCTGAACTCGGCGATCGCGACCGCCAGGCAGGCGGCGCCGATCGCGAACACAACCGCCGCCTCGAGCAGCGTCGGCACGTGCCAGCCCCACCAGGTCACGCCCGGATCGAGCGCTCGGCGGGCGGCGCCGCTGATCGTCAGATGGTCGAAGACCAGCCGCCGCATCGGGTCCACCGCGTAGGTCATCGGGTCCAGGCGGTTGAGGATCGTCAACCACTGCGGCAGGCCGGAGACCGGGAAGATCGCGCCGGACAGGAAGAACATCGGCATCATCACCATCTGCGTCACCGCCATGAACGACTGGATCTGCTTGATCCGCGCCGCGACCATCACGCCGAAGGCGGTGATCGTGAAGGCCAGCACGAGCTGGAGCGCAAAGACCTCGAGGATCAGCAGTGGGGCGTAGGGGACGCCGACCAGCCCGGCCAGGCAGAGCACGATCACGCCCTGGAAGCTCGCCACGGTCGCTCCGCCGAGACACTTTCCGAGCACCAGCGAGCTGCGGCGCACCGGCGCGACCATCATCTCGCGCAGGAAGCCGAACTCGCGGTCCCAGACCAGCGAGGCGGCCGAGAACATCGCCGTGAACAGCACCGCCATGCACAGCACGCCCGGATACACGAACGTGCGCAGGTTGACGCCATGCGTGCCGGCGCTGGCCAACCGCGACAGGCCGGTGCCGAGCACGAACAGGAACAGGAACGGCTGCACCAGCGAGGTGGCGATCCGGAGCTTGTCCTTGGAGAAGCGGATCAGCTCGCGCTTCCAAACGATCTTGATCGCGCGCACATCGCCGCGCAGACTGCTCGCCGGAACGTGCACCGGGACGGGCGTCCGCGCGGTGGCCGCCGGCCGCGTCGCCTCGCCGACTGTCGTTGCCGCCATCAGCGGCGCCCTCGCCTGAAGGCCGCCGTCGCGGCGCGTCGCTGCTCGCTCGCGCTCGCCTCGGCATCGCGGATCGTGGTGCCCGTGTAGGACATGAAGACGTCGTCCAGGGAGGGGCGCGAGACGCTCACCGAGCGGATCGGCACGCCCAGCTCGGCGAACAGGCGGGGCACGAACAGCTCGCCCGAGGGGACGCCGAAGATCACAGTCCCCTCGGAGATCTGTCCCGGGATCTGGAAGCGCTCCTGGAGCGCCGCGATCGCGGCCTCGTCGTCGTCGGTCTGGAGCGTGACGCGGTCGTGCCCGATCGAGGCCTTCAACGCATCCGGCGTGTCGAGCACCACGATCACGCCCTTGTCCATGATCGCGATTCGCTCACAGTACTCGGCCTCGTCCATGTAATGGGTGGTCAGGAAGATGGTGATGTCCTCGGCGCCCTTGAGCTCGCGAATGTAGGCCCAGATCGAGCTGCGCGTCTGCGGGTCCAACCCGACGGTCGGCTCGTCCAGGAACAGCACGCGCGGCGAGTGCATCAGGCCGCGGGCGATCTCCAGCCGGCGCTTCATCCCGCCGGAGAACGTCGCGACAGCGCTGTGGCGGCGCTCCCACAGGCCGACCATCTCCAGCACCTGGCGCATGCGCGGCTCGACCAACTCGCGCTCGACGCCGTAGAGCTCGGCGTGCAGCCGCATGTTCTGCTCCGCCGTCAGGTAGGTGTCGAGCGTCGTGTCCTGGAAGACGAGACCGATGTTGCGGCGCACCGCGTCGCGCTGGGCGTTCACATCGAAGCCGGCCACGGTGGCCGTTCCGCTGCTCGGCTTGACCAGCGTGCAGAGCATCGAGATCGTCGTCGACTTGCCGGCCCCGTTGGGACCGAGAAAGCCGAAGATCTCCCCGGGCGAGACCTCGAAGTCGATGCCGCGCACCGCCTCGACCTCGCCGTAGTTCTTGGTCAGGCCGTGCACCGAGATCGAGGCCGCGGCGGCCGGCGTCGCCTGAGCGACGCCGCCGCCTGCCGGCTGTTCGCTCACGCGTCCTTGCCCTCGTCGCCGTCGGCGAGGATCTTGTAGATCGCGCGCCTGGTCTCCGTCAGCACCTGCTTGGCCTCATCTAGCTGCTTCTCGGTCGCGGTCTGCACGAGCTGGATGCCGGCCATTCCGACCTGACGCATCAGGCCGAACAGCTCCTGCACCTCGCTCGAGACGCCGTCCGCCAGGGTATCCCATGGCGCGGGCGCTTCCTGCGGGCGCGCCGCGATCTGCTCGCGGCCCGCGTCGGTGATCGCGAACTGCTTGCGCCCCTCGGACTCCTCGGAGCGAATCAGGCCCTCGTCCTCGAGCTGCGCGAGCGCCGGGTAGACCGAGCCGGGGCTCGGGCGCCAGACGCCGTGCGAGCGCTGCTCGACCTCCTGCATGATCGCGTAGCCGTTGCGGGGCTCCTCGGCCAGCAGCAGCAGCGCTGCGGTGCGGATGTCCCCGCGGCGTGCCTGACGGCCATGGCGGCGGAAGCCGCGCGGGCCGCCGAAGCCGAACGGCGGGCCAAAGCCGCCAAAGCCACCGGGTCCGCCGCCCGGGCCCTCGCCCCGGCCGCCCTCGCCACGATGCATCAGCAACATGCTGCGGTAGTTCTTGAATGGGCGGCAATGCCCGCCCTCTGCGTAACTTCCAGTCATCTGCGTACTCCCTGTAGGGTTATTCGTAGTTCGATCACGATATATCGTTAACTGTCTTCTGTCAAGGGCCCGCGGTTCGCCCGCGGACGGGCCGGGGTAGGGTTTGAGCGGCATGCAGAGCCCGCAACCGCGCGTGATCGACCTGCGCCAGCTCGAGCACGAACGCCTGATTGGCTGCTTCCTGCTCGATGACGTCCTGATCGACTGCGGGCCCGCATCACGCGCGCAGACCCTGATCGACGCGCTCGGCGAGCGGCCGCCGCGGGCACTCGCCCTGACCCACATCCACCTCGACCACGCCGGAGCAGCCGGCACGCTGGTCGAGCGCTGGCCCGAGCTCGAGGTCTGGGTGCACGAGCGCGGCGCGCCTCACCTTGTCGACCCGAGCAGGCTGCTTGCGAGCGCGGAGCGGCTCTACGGCGACGAGATGGAGCGGCTGTGGGGCCGGACGCTGCCGGTCCCGCAGGCCAACATCCGCGTGCTGAGCGGGGGGGAGCGCCTCGACTCACTCGAGGTCGCCTACACCCCCGGGCACGCCTCCCATCATGTCTGCTACTGGCACGCGAGCTCCGCGACAGCGTTCGTCGGCGACGTCGCCGGCGTGCGCGTCGCCCCCAGCTCCTACGTCCTGGCGCCAACGCCGCCGCCCGACATCGACCTCGAGCTCTGGCGCGAATCGATCGAGCGCGTGCGCTCGTGGCGGCCGCAGCGCCTGGCGATCACCCACTTCGGCTGCTTCGAGGATGCCGCTTCGCAGCTCGATGCGATCGAGGCCGCGCTCGAGCGCAGCGGGCGCCTCGCGCGCGAGCTCCCCCCCGAGCAGTTCGTCGCCACGCTCTCCGCACAGATCGACGCCGACAGCGACGCGCGCGGTGCCTTCGCCTACTCGCTGGGCGCGCCGCTCGAGCAGTGCTACGCCGGTCTGGCGCGCTATTGGGCCAAGCGCGGGGACGCCGGGTCGTGAGCGTCGCCTCCGAACAACCGCGCACCGCCGGCCCGGGCGATGCGCTGGGCGGGCAATGGAACGTGATCGTGCGCAACGACAACCACAACACCTTCGACCACGTCGCCCGGACCCTCGCCCGAGTGATCCCGGGGGTCACCCTCGACCGCGGCTACGCCTTCGCCGACCAGATCCATCACGGCGGGCTGGCGATCGTCTGGAGCGGTCACCGCGAGGCCGCCGAGCACTACTGGGAGCTGCTGCGCGCCGCCGGCCTGACGATGGCGCCGCTGGAGCAGGACTGAGCCGCGCGGGCTCGTCAGTGGCCGTTGGACGGCGCGGCGTGCGCCGGCTCGCGGCGCACCGCCTCGCCCCGGCAGACGAGATCGTTCCAGGTGTAGACGATCGGCACCTGGAACCATCCCTGGCAGTAGATGCGGAAGTCGGTCATCTCCGGGCCGGCCCAGTAGCGGTCCCAGTCGAGGTGGTCGTCGAACTCGAGCACCTGGAGGAACTTGTAGCGGTCATCGCGGCTGCGGTAGACGACGTAGCCGGTCGCGCCGTAGCGCACCGACAGCGCCGAGACGCGCTCGAGCTCGGCCTGAAGCTGGTCGCCGCGAAAGCCAGTCGCGTACCAGGGAACGTGGACACAGCCCGACATCGGATCAATCGTATATCGCGGCCGCGCGCTAGGCCGCCGCGGCGAACGGCAACTCCACGACGGTCGCGCTGGCCGCGCCATCGCCGGCGTTCAGCACGGCGCCCGGCTCGGCCTCGCGGCGCAGCAGCGCCAGGCCGATCAGGCCCAGCCGCGGCGAGGCGGCGAACGAGCCGAGCACGCCCACCTGCGTCGTTCCGAGCAGCAACGGCGTCCCCGGCTCCACGGGCTCGCTCAGACGCGCGCCGCGCAGGTGCCGGTTCGGCCGGCCTTTCCAGTAGAGCCGCGCAACCGTCTCCTGCCCCACGTAGCAGCCCTTGGTGTAGGAGACGGTGCGCTCGTGGATCCCGGCCTCCTGGGGCATCGTGGTCTCGTCGATCTCGACGCCGAAGCGCGGCCGGCCGCGTTCGATCCGCAGCGTCTCGGCTGTCTGCTCCTCGATCGCCACGGCGCCCGCGCGTTCGAGCTCGGCAGCGATGAGGGCGGTCTGCTCGCCGGCGCACAGGACGTCGATGCCGAGGTCGGTGCGGATCAGGCGCACCGGCGAGCCCGCGAGCGTGGCCGCGATGTGCTCATGCTCGACGGTGCCTGGCGCCGAGCCGAGCAGGCTCTCCGCGGCCGGCCCGATCAGCGACAGCAGCCCGCATTGCAGCGTGCGCTTGTGCAGTTCGGCCTGGTAGCCGATGCGAAAGCGAGTCAGCGCGTCGAACAGTGCCTGCAGCGCCACTCGCTCGGTGTCGAGCAGCAGCTCCTCCTCGCCGCGCAGCACGCGCACCTCGGCGAGCATTCGCCCGTTGTGCGTCAGCAGCGCGGCGTCGGCCCCCTGGCCGACCGAAAGTCCGGCGATGTCGTTGGAGAGCACCGAGTCGAGGAACTCTGCCGCCTGCGAGCCGCTCAGCGCGAGCTTGCCGGCGTCCGAGCGGTCGAGCAGCGCGACCGCCTCGGTCGCCGCCCGGTAGTGCGGATCGACCGTCGCGACAGCCACCGAGCGAGCATACAAGACGGTGATTCGCGCTCCGAGCGCCCGCCACGCACCCCGACAGGCCCGCCGCTAGGCTTCGCTGCGATGTCCCTCGCCGCCGCCTTCCAGGAGACCGTCGACTCGCTGCCCGACGATTGGACCGACCTGGAGCTCGACCTGCGGATCGCCGACGAGACGCGCTACGTGGAGGCGGCGGTCTTTCTGGTCGTCGCCAACGCCCAGCCGTACTCGCGCCACGACTGGCACTGGCGGCTGCTGGTCGCCCACCGCTTCGGCCACGCCGCGTCGGTCGACGCCGTCCACATGGCGCTCGGCCTGCTCGATGACGCCGAGATCGACGGCGAGCTGGCCCTGCGCGAGGTGCGCTCCGGCCGGGTGCCGGTCGAGTCGGAGTGGGGGCGTCCGCAGTCGCTGCGCGACGAGATGCGCCAGATCAACGCGCAGTAGCGAGCAGCCCCGCGAGCAGCGCGGGCCCCTCGCGGGCGACGCGCGAGCGCGGGACGACGAGCTCGATGCCCGCTGCGAGCGCGCGGGCCCGCACGTCCGCCTCGACGTGCGAGAAGAACGCGAGCGTCGGCGGCCGTGGAGCCGCGAGCGCCGCGATTCGCTCGTCCGCTTCGTAGGTGAGATCGGCGACGATCGCGTCGGCGCCCCGATCCGGGCGCGGCCCGACCGTCACCTCGTGGCCGGCGGCGCTCAGGTCCGAAGCCAGCCGCGAGCCGAACAGGAGGTCGTCGGTGAAGACGTGTACACGGCTCAATGCCCGCGCGATCTTACGGCCGCCGTGCAGCACGCGCCCGGCGCTCGAGATCCGCCTCCGCGCCGGCGTCGGTCGATCGCCTTGCGTGGCAGGCCCGGTCGATCGGTCGTCCTGCGCCGCCGGGGCGCGTTCCGACGCCGGGCCGGCGTGCGCCCGTCGGCCGGGCGCCATCCGCCGGCTGGGGTAGGGTCGCGGCGTTCTTCTAGACCCGGGAGGGGGCGCAGATGCAAGACCGTCGCGCAGCGGCCTATATCGCGGAGTTCCTCGGCACGCTTCTGCTGGTGTTCTTCATTGGGGTCGTCGTCGTGCAGCAGGGCCCGATCAGCGACTTCGCCGCGATCGGCCTGGTTCACACCTTCGTGCTGGCGATGCTGATCTTCACGCTCGGCCCGATCTCGGGCGGCCATTTCAACCCTGCGGTCACCGCGGGGATCCTCGCGATCCGCAAGATCTCCCCGAGGGACGCGGGCATCTATGTCGCGATGCAGGTGGCCGGCGGCATCGTCGGGGCGCTGCTGGTCGGTTGGCTGATCACCGGCACGCCGAACGCCTCGCACGGCTTCGACCCGGCTGTCGGCTCCGGGCTCAAGGGGGAGTGGGGGGCCGGCGCCGCGCTCGAGTTGATCGGAACCTTCGCGCTGGTATTCGCGATCATCGGCCTCGCCGTGAACCCCAAGGCGCCGGCGGGCTGGGCGGCGCTCGGCATCGGCGCGACGCTCGGCATGGCTGTGATGGCGATCGCTCCGCTCACCGGCGCCGGCTTCAACCCCGCTCGTTCACTCGGCCCGGCGATCTCGGCGAACTCCTTCTGGGGTGGCGGCAAGTTCATCCTCGTCTACCTGCTGGCGCCGGTCGTCGGCGGCGTGCTGGCGGCGGTCGTCTACCGGGTGCTTGCCGACCTGCGCGAGGAGCCTGCGCTCGCGGCGGGTCCGCTCGGCGACCCGGGCAGCTAGCGGCGGCGTCAGCCGAACAGGTCCTCGGCGCGGCTGCGCACCAGCGCGGCCGCGCCCGGGCCGTCCTCCACCTGCACGTGGGCGTCCAGCCCGCGCACGACCACGACCGGCTCGCCCGAATCCTTCGACCGCGCCAGGTCCGCCATCGCGGCGACCGCGTCCGCGACCGCGATCACGCTTGCGTGGAGCTCGCGGCCGCGCCGATCGGGGCGGCCGCGCCAGTCGTCAAGCGGCTTGAGGCCGGCAACGCCGATCGCGCAGTCGAGCTGGCCGAGCCGCCAGGCGCGGCCGAAGCTGTCGGTGATCAGCACGGCGGGCGCGTGACCGGTCAGCTCGCGCAGGCGTGCACGGAGCTGGCGCGCGGCGCCGTCGGGGTCCAGCGGCAGCAGCACCAGCGTTTCGTCGCCGGGCGCGTTTGACTCGTCCACGCCCGCGTTGGCGCAGACGAACCCGTGGCGCGTCCGCACGATCAGGACGCCGCGCTCGGCGCGCACCAGCTCGAGCGACTCGTCGAGGATCGCCTGCACGTGGCGGGGGTCCTTGTTGTGCGCGGCGCCGAGCGCCCGCGCCTGCTCGCCCGGCTCGATCTCCGCCAGCCGGCGCAGGCGCCCCTGCGCCTTGGACACCGCCTTGTGAGCCACGACGACGACGTCGCCGTCATCGAGCTTCCCGGCGGCGGCCACGATCAGCGCCGCCAGATCCTCGCCCGGCTCGATCTCCGGGAAGCCTGGCAGCGCCGACGCTGATACGGGCCCCATCAGAACTCCTCCAGCAGCGCGCCAGTACGGGTCGGGTGGCCCGCCAGCGCGACGCGCAGCACGACGAGATCGTCGGGCGTGTCCAGATCGAGCATCAGCGGCTCGAGCCGCTCGACGCGCCATGCCGCGCCGGCCGCGGCGGCGCGGCGGCGATGTCGCGCGAAGCTGCCCGGGCCGAAGCCGGGTTCGATCACGTCAGGCGGCGTCAGCAGCAACGCATTTGTACCGCTGCCATGGCGGTCGGGGACGATCGTCACCGCCGGTGCGTCGGCGGGGCTGTCGAGCAGCGTCCGCAGCGCCGGGCCGTCGAGCGCCGGGCAGTCCCCCGGAACCAGGAGGGCCCGTCCGTAGGAGTTTCGCAGTGCATGGGCGATCCCGACCAGCGCGGCTGCGCTCTGGCCGGATTCCGTCGCGTCGGCGAGCACCCCCGCCCCGGCCGCGCCGGCCAGCGAGGCGACGGCCGGCTCGTTGGTCACGACCACCGCGTCGAGTCCGGGCGACGCGCTCAGCGCGTCCAGCACGTCGGCGACCATCGCCTCCGCGAGCCGGCGGCGCTGCGGTGCAGGAAGCTGCTCGCCCAGCCGCGTCTTGGCCAGCTCGAAGCGTTTGACGGGAAGGATCGCCAGCGTGCGCATCAGGCCGCCAGGGAGTCCGCCAATTGGAGCGTGTCCGCGGCGACTCTCCGGCGGCTGGGGGCGTCGTCCATGCGGGTGTCGCACTGCAGCATGAGGATGCCCTCGACCGTCTCGTCGGCGACGATCGCGTTGAGCAGCGGCTCATAGTGGCGTGCGACGCCGGTCGCGTCGGCGCTGACGCCGGCCCACGCCAGGCAGGCTGCGGTCGGGCCCTTCAGGACTTCGCCGCCGACGATCGGGCTCACGGCGACGACGGGCGCCCGCGATTCTGCGATCGCAGCACGGATCTCCCCGATCGCGAGAATCGGGCCGATCGAGATGACCGGGTTCGACGGGCCGATCACGATCGCCCGCGCGTCGCTCAGCGCGGCAAGCGCGGCCGGCGACGCCGCCGCGGCGGCGGCGCCGCGGAACTCGATCGCCGTGATCGGCAGCGCGCCGCGGTGCACGATCAGGAACTCCTGAAGTCCGAGCGTCAGCTCGCCGCTTTGAATCGTCGTGCGCACACGGTCGTCGCTCATCGGAACGACCTGCGCGCTCACACCCAGCGCGCGGGTCAGCTCCGCGTGGGCTTCGCTCAATGTCAGGCCCGCTTCGAGCAGTTCGCGACGGCGCAGGCACAGGGCGAGATCGCGGTCGCCGAGCGAGAACCAGACATCCACGCCGAGCTCTCGCAGCATCTCCATCGCCGCGAAGCTGTCGTCGCGGATACCCCAGCCGCGCTCGTCGATCCGGTCCGCGAGCCAGTAGGTGACGAGATCCGGGTCGGGCGACACGTGGGCGCCGTGGATCTCGACGTCGTCGCCGGTGTTGGCGATCACGACAAGCTCGTCGCCGATCAGCTCGTACAGCCCGCGCGCGAGCTTCGCGCCGCCGGTCCCCCCGGAGAGCAGGACGACGCTCACCAGAGCGTGTCGGGGAGCCCCGTGACGCGGATCCCGGCGTGCGCCTTGTGACGGATGTTGACCGAGATCAGCAACGCCGTCAGCGACTCCGTGATTCGCGCCATCTCGAGGCGGCCCGCGTCGACGCAGCGCAAACCCTCGACTCGGTCCAGCAGCGCCGCGACGCGCGCCTTGTCGGCACGGCGGTCTCCGGCCAGCAGCACGTCCTCTTCGAGCGGGCTTCGATGATCGGCGAGTGCCGCGGCGCTGACCGTGTGAAGCGCCGCGACGACGCTGACGCCGCCGCCCACAAGCTCCTGGGCCTGCTCGGCCGCCGAGCCCTGCCAGACGCCGAGCATTCGGGTCGGCTTGCCGCCGACCGCGGCGGCAAGCGGCACCGTCGCATCGATCAGCAGCGCGCCGGGCAGCAGGGTCTGCGCGATATGCGCCACCGTTTCGTGGTGTGAGCGAAACGGCACGCTGAGAATCACCAGCTCGTTGGCGGCGGCCGCCTCTGCGTTCTCCAGGCCGCCGACACGGCCGTCCGGAACCGCTTCGAGCACTCGTGCCGCCGCCTCCGCTGCGCGCCCAGGCTCCCGCGAGCCGATCGTGACCGCGACTCCACTTGCGGCCAGCCGCAGCGCGAGCCCGAAGCCCAGCGCACCCGACGCGCCGATGATCGTGACGGAGCTGTCGGGGGCGGACACGGAGCGGCCCAGTATATGCGGCCTGGATCGGGGCCCCGCGGTGCGCGGAGCCTCGGGTAGTGTCCGATCGGTGGGGGAGCGCAACGAGCCGCACGTCACCGACGCCGAGCGCCCGCTGGGGGGCGCCACGGAGCTGCTCGATGTTGCGACGGAGGCCGCGCTGAGCGCCGGCGCGCTGCTGCGTGCGCGTTTCGAGGCCGGTCGCGAGGCGCGGGTCTCGAGCAAGACCACGCCGACGGACCCCGTCAGCGAAGCCGACCTCGAGTCCCAGCGCGAGATCCGCGCGCTGCTCTCACGCCGGCGCCCGCAGGACGGCTTCTTCGCTGAGGAGGAGGGCGCCGACCAGGACGGAACGAGCGGACTGCGCTGGGTCGTCGACCCGCTCGACGGGACGGTCAACTTCCTCTACAACATCCCCCAATGGAGCGTCAGCGTCGCGGTCTGCGATGCGCAGGGGGCGCTTGCCGGAGCGATCCACGCACCCATTTCGGGGGAGACCTTCACGGCCGTCCGCGGCGAGCTGCCCAAGCGCAACGGGATCGAGCTGCCATGGCGCGGCGATGTCGCCCCGGCGATGGCGCAGGCGCTCGTCGCGACCGGCTTCGCCTATCAGGCCGACGTGCGGGCCGAGCAGGCCGAGCTGCTGACCAGGCTCCTGCCGCTGGTCCGAGACATCCGCCGCTTCGGATCCGCCGCGATGGACCTCGCCTGGACGGCGATGGGCCGCTACGACGCCTACTTCGAGCGCGGTGTCAAGCTCTGGGACATCGCCGCAGGCGCCCTGGTGTGCGAATGCGTCGGCCTCGTCGCGCGCGAGATCGAGGGCGGAATTCTCGTCTCGCCAGCGTCGCTGCTGGAACCGCTGGCCGCGATCGTCGCCTACTCCGGGGGAGCCAGCACGTAGACGCGCGTGGAGGGCGCCGGCTCGAACGAGAACACGAGCCAGCTGCTCCCCTCGTAGCTGACGGTGCCGGCGGTCGGCAGCGTCGCCGGACCGGGTCCGCCGGTCGAGGCAAGCTGCGTCGAGCCTGCGCGGACGAACACGTCGGCCGCTGTGTAGGTGTGCACGGTCCGGGCGAACCCCGGGTAATGCTCGGGAAGCGAGACGGCCAGCCGCGCGAAGCGCTCGGCGATGCGGCCGAACTCGTCGGCTCGCACCGTCGTGCACGCCAGTGAGGCGGTAGCGACGGCGGGCGGGGGGACGAGGATCGCGGCGGTCAGCGTCTGGCCCGTGACGGCGCCGGCTACGGCGCTGTTGGGGAACGCGCTGTAGGTCTCGGTCACCACGCCGTACTCGGTGCCCCCGAGCGAAAGAGTCGGGCCGCTCGGCGGTGCGGCCGGCAGTTGCGCGTAGCGCTCCGCCACCAGCGCCCCGCCGAAGTAGATGCCGATCGGGTCACCGACGTAGCGCGTCTCGAGCTTGGTGAAGCCCGTGTCGTCCTGCACCGACATCACGAAGCTGCCAACCGTGCGGCCGTGCCAGATCAGCGGCCCCGAGACCGGCGCGATCACGTCCGGACCGCCGACATCGGCGAGGATCTGCCCGGACGCGTCGAGCGCGCGCAGGCGGACGATGTGCCAGGCGGGGTGGTAGACCAGCCGGCTGACCGCCGCCAGCGCCGCCGCGCGGTTGTCTGCCGCAACCGCGGCCAGCAGGTCCGTGGCGCCGGTGATCTGGGCGAGGTCGAAGCTGACCTCGGTTCCAGCCAGCTCGTTGCCGTAGATGTGGTTGGCGGTGGCGGCATCGACCGCTGCAACCGCCGCCGCCGAGTCGCGCTCTCCGCAGGCGACCGCCGCGGCGGCGGACGAGCCGGCCGCGTGACCCGCGTGCAGCGCCCCTGCCGCGAGGGCGGCCATTGCGGCGGCGCCCGCGAGCAGGCCCTGGGCCCTGCGCCGCGAGCGAGACGGATCCATCCGTGGATTCTCGCGCGCTGGCCGTTTTCACGCCGCCTGTTCTGCGAGGGTTTGCGCGTGCGTCTGGTCGGTCTGAGCGGATCCGCTGACTTCCTCGACGTCCAGCTCGCCTGGCGAGATCAGGCCACCGAGGCGCGCATGCGTTTGCGCTCCGCGCTCTGGCCGGCGGCGCAGGCCGCGCTCGCCGCAGGGCTCGCGTGGTTGGTCGCTCACGACGTGCTCGGTCACTCGCAGCCGTTCTTCGCGCCGATCGCGGCGGCGATCGCGCTGAGCACCAGTGGCGTGCGGCGCGGTCGGCGGATCCTCCAGATGGTGGCCGGCGTGATGCTCGGCATCGGCGTTGGCGAGGCCTCGTCGGCTGTGCTCGGCACGGGCGCGATCTCGGTCGGCATCGTGGTGCTCGTGACGATGGCGGTGGCGCTGCTCGCCGGCGTCGGCTTCTTCAGCGAGGGCATGATGTTCGTGAACCAGTCGACAGCGTCGGCGATCCTCGTCGTGACGCTGCACAAGCACGGAACGGGCGCTGAGCGGCTGGTCGATGCGGTCGTCGGGGGCGCTGTGGCGGCGGCGATCGGAGTCGGCCTCTTCCCCGCCGAGCCGATGAAGCTACTGCGCAACGCGGAGCGGGAGCTGCTGCGATCGTTGGCCGGGGCGCTGAGCCACGTCGCCGAGCTGCTGCGAGCGCAAACCGCGGCGCGACCGGACTGGACGCTCGCCGCGGCGCAGGACATCCACCGCCAGCTAGCCGCGCTCGCCGGCGCGCGCGCCACCGCGCGAGCCAACGTGCGCATAGCGCCGCGGCGCTGGCGGCTGCGCGAGGCGGTGACGCGCGAGGACTCGCGGATCTCTCGTCTCGACCTGCTTTCCAACGCCGTGCTCAGCCTGTTGCGCGTCTCGGCCGATGCGCTCGACGAGGCCGAGTCCCTGCCCGGCGGCGTGAGCGGTGGCGTCGCTGCGATCGCCGAGGTCCTGACGATGCTGGCGAACACGCCCCAGCCCTGGCCCGCCGAGCTGTGCTCGGCCGCGACGGCGCGCGTCGATGAGACGCTTGCCGCGGTCGGATCGCAGGCGGGGGCCCGCGCGCCGGTGATCGCCTCGATCGTTCGCGCAACCGGTCGCGACGTCCTGAACGTGCTGCCAAGCCCAGCCGGCTGATCGCTCAGCGCGTTTCGAGGAACGCAAGAGCCAGCTCCACGGCCTGCTCCGGCGAGGCGGCCGGGACCGGACCGTCCACCGCGACGCCGGCGTGGCCGGTGATCGACCAGCCGGCGAGCGATACGACCGGGATGCGCCGGCGGACCGCGAGCGCGATCTCGCTCAGGGTTCCCCAGCTGCAGCCGACGGCGATCACCGCGTCGCCGTCATTCACGAGGAGGGTGTTTCGCATCTCTCCGAGCCCGGTCGCGATCGCGACCGTCAGATGAGGGCTGGCCTCGCCGCGGTCGTGGCCGGGGAGTAGCCCGACGCTGGTGCCGCCGCGCTCAGCCGCCACGCGCGCGGCGGCGTCCATCACGCCGCCGAGCCCGCCACAGACCACGACGGCTCCGCGCGTCGCGATCAGGCGCCCGACCTCGGCCGCGAGCTCGCACGTTTCATCGTCCGCGTCGCCCGGCCCGACCACGGCGATGTGATGGGCGCGAGCATCGCCTGTCCGCTGTTGGATTGGGCTCCTCACAGGTCACGCCGCCTGGATGCCCGGGGTGGGACTCGAACCCACAAGCTCTTGCGAGCGGCGGCTTTTGAGACCGCTCCCTTTACCGATTTGGGCACCCGGGCCGGGCGTCGGATCGTATTGTGAGCACTTCGACCCAAGCCGCGCCCGCCGCTCCCGGTCGGGGCGCGCGCGTCACGCGTGTGCGCGCCCCGCCTCTGCTAGAAAGGTTGCGGCCGAACGCAGGCGCAGGCGGCTCCCCACAGCGCGGGCGTGGTGGAATTGGCAGACACGCCGGCCTTAGGAGCCGGTGGGCGAAAGCCCTTGGGGGTTCAAGTCCCTCCGCCCGCAGTGTCTTGCGCTGCGGCGGCTCATCAGGTGAAGCTCGACCGCTCTCGCGGGCCGGCGCCCGCGACCCGTAGGCTGAAGGGCAGATGCTGTTCCTGATCCTGATCGTGTGGCCCGTCGCCGAGGTGTTCGCGTTTGTCGAGGTCGGCAGGGCGATCGGCTGGCTGCCCGACATCGTGATCCTGCTGGGCACCTCGGTGGTCGGCGTGCAGCTGATTCGCGTCCAGGGCCGCGCCGCGATCGGACGCGTCACGCTCGCCGTCTCCGAGCGCCGCAACCCGGGTCGTGCCGCGATCGACGGGCTGCTCGGCTTCCTCGGCGGCGTGCTGCTGGTGGTTCCCGGGTTCGTCACCGATGCGCTGGGCGTGCTCTTGCTCCTGCCGCCCACGCGGGCGCTGACGCGTCGCTGGCTGTCGCGCCACCACGCGGGCCGCGCGATGCGGTTCGCCGCGGCGAGCGGCCGCTTCGCCTCGCGCGAGCGCCCCGCGTACCACGGCTACGACGTCGACTCGACCGCGGTGGAGGACGACACGCGCCAGCTTGAGGGCTGAGGCCGCGCGTCGGCCGCAACGCTCGCGGTTCGGCGACCCGAGTTCCGGGCGCCTAAGCCTGCATGCCGGTTCTGATCGCCGGTCGGTAGGAGTCGGAGAACTCCTGGAACAAACCCGTGACGACGAATGCGACCTGCTCGCCGATGTCGACCGCGTTGTCCGCGATCCGCTCGAGCGCGCGCGCCACGAGGACCATGTAGGTCGCCCATTCGCGGGTGTCGGGATCCTCGCCGGCGGCGAGCGCAGCGTTGAAGATCTCGCGGTTGAGCTTGTTGATCTCGCCGTCTTGGCGGATCAGGTCGATCGCCAGCGGCAGGTCGCGCTCCTGGAACGCGATCTTGCACTGCGAGACCTCGCCGCGTGTGAGCGCGCCCATCCGGGCGAGCAGCTCGAGCACGTCACGCCGGACCGGCGGCTCGTTGCCAGACAGGGGAATCAGCTTCGCGATGTTGACGCACTGATCGCCCATCCGCTCGACGTGCATGATCAGGTGAAGCAGCGCCGCCACGAGTCGCAGGTCGCCGGCGACCGGCGTCTGGCGGGCGAGCAGCGAAAGGATGCCCTGGTGGATCTCGAGGTAGCGGCCGTCGAGGCGGTCGTCGTCGGCCATCACCATCCGCGCGAGCGACGTGTCCTGGTGGGCCAGCGCCTCGAGCGTGCGGTCGAGCTGCTCGATCACGAGGTCGAGCCCCCCGAGTGCCTGCACCTCGAGCGCCGCGAGCTCCTGGTGGAAGTGCGGGCGCAGGTCCTGCTGCTGCGCGACTGGCTCCTGAGCTCCTGGCTTCGCTGCAGCGCTCATCCGAAGCGGCCCGTCACGTAGTCCTCGGTGCGCTGGTCCGACGGTCGTGTGAACAGCTTCTCGGTGTCGTCGTATTCGACTAGGACTCCGGTGCGCTTTCCGTCGCTAACGTCGAGGCTGAAGAAGGCCGTGCGTTCAGCGACGCGTGCGGCCTGCTGCATATTGTGCGTGACGATCACCAGCGTGTAGTCGCGTTTGAGGTCCTGCATCAGTTCCTCGACCGAGGCCGTCGCGATCGGATCGAGCGCGGAGCACGGCTCGTCCAGCAGCAGCACGTCCGGCTCGATCGCGATCGCGCGGGCGATGCAAAGGCGCTGCTGCTGTCCGCCGGAGAGCCCGAGCGCGGAGCCCTTCAGGCGGTCCTTGACCTCGTCCCACAGCGCGGCCCCGCGGAGCGCCTTCTCGACGCGCTCATCCAGGTTCTCCTTCAGACCGAGGATGCGCGGGGCCCAGGCGATGTTGTCGTAGATCGACTTGGGGAACGGGTTGGGTCGCTGGAAGACCATGCCGATCCGCCTGCGCACCTCGACCGGGTCGACGCCGCTGCCGTAGACGTCGTGCCCGTGGTAGAGGACCTCGCCGCTCACGCGGAAGTTGGCGATCGAGTCGTTCATCCGGTTGAGCGAGCGGACCACTGTGCTCTTGCCACACCCGGAGGGGCCAATCATGGCGGTGATGATGTTCTCCCGCACCTGCATGTCGAGACCCGAAACCGCAAGCGTGCCGCCGTAGTAGAGGTTGACGCCGCGCAGGTCGAAGACGATCTCGCGACCAGCGGTGTCGGTCTGCTCGCGGGTCGCGATCGTGAGCGGCGCCATCGGTGCAGCTGTCAGCGCGTCGCTCTCGTGTTGGCTTGGCTGCGGGTCGCTGCCTTCCATCGGCTCAGCGCTCCTCGTCGTGTTTGTCTCGCTCAAAGTGACCGGACCTTTCGCCGCTGGCGCGCGAGCATGGCCCGGGCTCCCAGGTTGCCGACAAGTATGAACACGATCAGGACCAGTGCGGCGCCCCACGCGCGGGCGTGGTCGGACGGAACGCCGGACTCGGAGTCGTTGAAGATGATCATCGGGATGTTCGGCAGGGCTGTGCCGAACACGTTGACCGTTGTGCCGTTGCCGTAGATCGAGCTCAGCAGCAGCACGGGGGCCGTCTCGCCGGCGGCCCGCGCCACCGCCAGCACCGTGCCCGTCAGGATGCCCCCGAGTGCGCCCGGTAGAACGACACCGACGATCGTGCGCCAGCGGCTGACACCGAGCGCATGCGCGGCGTCGCGCAGCTCCCGCGGTACGAGCAGCAGCATCTCGCCGGTCGTGCGTGAGATCAGGGGGACCATGATGATCGCCAGGGCGACGGAGGCCGCGAAGCCGGTCTGCGTGCTGCCGACGACGAGCACGCCGTAAACGAATACCGCGATCACGATCGACGGCATGCCGTTCAGCAGGTCGAGTGCCATCCGAATCGGTCGTGCCGTGCGCGGCCTGGAGAACTCCGTCAAGTAGAGCGCGATCAGCACGCCGATTGGCAGCGCCAGTGCGGTGGCTACCACGACGATCAGCGCGCTGCCGACGATCGCATTAGCGATGCCGCCGCCGACCGCGCTGAGTCCGACCGCGGGATCCTTTGTGAGGAAGGAGATCGACAGCTGGCTTGCCCCCTTCCCGACGACGCTGAAGATCACGATCGCTAGGACGGCGACGGCGAACACGGCGGCCGCCGTGGAGGTCCCCAGCATCAGGCGGTCCATGCGCTTGCGTCGGCGCAGGTTGCCGCTCGCAACAGTCAGAGGGTTGACCGGGTCGACCGTCGCCATCAGCGGGCCGCCAATCCCATGCGGCGCTCAAAGCGGCGCACGATCAGCTGCGCGGCGAAGTTGACCACCAGCTCCATGACGAGCAGGATCACGGCGCAGTAGAACAGCGAGGACGTCCACAGGCCGGTCGAGCCGACGAACTGCTCGGCCAGGCGGCTCGCGAACGTGTCGCCGGGTCCGAACAGGTTTGCGTTGACGCTCGACCCCGACTCGATCAGCTGCGTGACCGCGATGGCCTCGCCCAGCGCGCGGCTGAGCCCAAGGATCGTCGCGGCGGCGAGCCCAGCGCGCGACGAGTCGAGGACGACGCCACGGATCATCTCCCAGCGTGTCATGCCCAGTGCGAGCGCACCGTCCTTGAGCTCGCGGGGGACGCTGAGGAAGAGGTCGCGGCTGACCGCGGACATGATCGGCAGCACCATCAGCCCGAGTGCGATGCTCGCCGTGAAGATGCCGAGCCCCGTCGTCGACGGCGCCCCGAAGATCGGAATCCAGCCCAGCACGTCGTGCAGAGCCGGCTGGATCGTCGAGCGCATGAATGGCGCGAGCACGATGATCCCCCAGAGGCCGATGATCACGCTCGGCACTGCCGCGAGCAACTCGACGAGCGGGCCGATCACGGCGCTGACTCGACCGGGCGCAAGCAGGCTGAGGTAGACACCGATGCCGATTCCGAGCGGCACCGCGAATAACAGTGCGAGCCCGGAGGTCACGATCGTGCCGAACAGCAGGGTGCCGGCGCCGAACACGTTGGAGTTGCGCACGCCCACCGAGACCGACGTGTTCCACGTCGAGTGCCACAGGAAGGCGAGCCCGAATTTCGAGATCGAGCCGGAGGCGCCGTCGACCAGCTTGTAGATGATCACGACGATCAGGGCGACGGCTACGACCGAGGCCGCAACCGTCAGGCCTAGCAGCGCGCGATCGCCGATGCGGTCGCCGAGGCGGCGGGTTGGCGAAAGCCGGGGGACCGCTGGTGTGACGCTGCTCACGGCGACAGCCTAATCACACCCGCTGCGACGCCCCGGCCTCGTTCACAAGTTGATAACGCCGCGTTCACCGGTCCGTAACCGCTCACGGCGAGTCCCGGGGGATGCTCTCGACCAATCCGTATACAAACAGGAGGCAAGTTGCGTATCAAGCGTTACATTCCCATGCTCGCGCTGCCCGCGGCGATCGCCGCGGGAGTGTTCGGAATCACCACGACCACGAGCGCCGTCGCCGGCACCACGCTCACAGGCGCCGGCTCCACGCTCGTCGCACCGCTCGTCGAGGACGTGTTCGCACCCGACTTCGCGTCCAAGTACAGCATCAACGTCACCTACGGCGGCGGTGGCTCCGGAGCGGGCGTCACCGACATCTCCAACAAGTCAGTTGACTTCGGCGCCTCCGATGCGCCGCTGACCTCTGCTCAGGTGTCGGCCTGCACGGGCTGCGTCGAGATCCCCTGGGCGCTGGCCGCGACCGGTCTCAGCTACAACCTCCCCGGCATTTCCAGCCTGCACCTCTCCGGCCCGGTCATTGCCGACATCTACCTCGGCACGATCACCAACTGGGATTCGCCGCAGATCGCCGCGCTCAACAAGGGCGAGACGCTGCCGAATCTGGCGATCACGCCCGTCTGGCGTAACGATCCCTCTGGCGACAGCTACGTCTTCACGACCTACCTCTCGGATGTGAGCTCGGCGTGGGCGAGCAAGGTCGGAGCCAGCACGACGCCCGCCTACCCGGTTGGCACGGGCGAGAAGGGCAACAGCGGCGTCGCGGCCGTTGTGGCCTCGACTCCGGGCGCGATCGGCAACAACTCGTGGTTCTACATCCGCCAGGACGGGCTCAAGCCGGTGGGGATCGAGAACAACGCCGGCAACTACGAGTACCCCTACGAGCCGAACCTGGTCGCGGCGGCGGCGCTGCTCAAGACGGTCCCGTCGCTGAGCTCGCTCTCCTCGACCAACGCTGCGCCGTTCGCGAGCGACCTCTCGCTCGTCAACCCGCCCTACAGCAAGCCGAAGAAGGGCAAGGCGCTGACCAAGACCCAGAAGTACGAGGCGGCGGCGTACCCGCTGGCGACCTTCACCTATGTGATCGTGCGCCCGGATGACCCCAACATCGCGGATGTCAAGGAGTTCATCTCCTTCGACCTGACATCTCCCGAGCAGGCGAAGGGCATCGGCGGGCAGTTGCAGTTCGCGCCGCTGCCGTCTGCCGTTGTGACCGCGGACAACAAGGCGGTTGCCGGTCTGTAGCAGGTACGCAATCCGAAGAGTCGATGCCTCCTGGGGGCGCGGCCGGCAATCCGCCGGCCGCGCCCTCTCTCCTGCGCGGGGTTTCTCACCGGACAGTTCGGCCCGCCCGCTCAGTCGCGTTCGAGCAGCAGCGCGAGCGTCGGGCAGGCGTCCGCGGCGCGGCGCGCGTGCTCCTCGAGCTCACGGGGGATCGTTCCGCTCCGCAGGATCGGATAGCCCCATTCGTCCAGCCGGATCCATTCGGGGAACAGCTCCGCGCACAGGCCGTGCGCGTGGCAGTTGATCGGGTTCACGCGGATCTGCATCAGGCCCTCGCCGGCGGCGGGATGGCCAGCAGAGGTGGCGCCGAGCACGCCTCGCAGGGGCCGTGGCGCGCATGGTCGTCGAAGGCGTCGGCGAAGGTGCGCATCGCCGTCGCGACGAAGTGCGCCAGACCGTCCGGCAGGTGGCAGGCGCCGCGGCCAGGGATCCCAGCCGTCCAGCGCCCCAGCTCGGCAAGCGCGCCCGCAGGCGCCGTGCCCTCGGAGATGGCGTACAGCGTGCGCGCGATCGCCGCGCTGCCGTTGACGCATGGACCGCACTGATTGGCGGTCTCGGTCGCGAGGTAGATCGCTACCCGCACCGTTTCGGCGACGGGGCAGGCGCTCGCCGGAAGCGCCACCACCACACCACACCCGAGCGCGGCGTCGTGGTCCGCGAGACCGGCGTCCGAGAGCTCGAGTCCAGGCGCGATTGCGGCGGGCAGCCAAGATCCGAAATAGCCGCCGATCAGCAGTCCGCCGATCGCTCCGCTGGCCCCACCCGCGGCCGCGAACAGCCGATCCAGTGGTGTGCCGCACGCGATCTCGTAAACCCCGGGCGAGTTGACCGCCCCGATCACCGTCACGAGCGTCGATCCGGGCTCGGCCAGCGTCCCCAGGTCGGCGTACCAGTCCGCGCCGTGACGGGCGATCAGCGCGAGGTGGGCCAGGGTCTCGACGTTCTGGACGAGCGTGGGCTGCCGGCGCACGCCGCGCTGGGTCGGGCGTGGGGGGATGAAGGTCGGCTTGGCCGCGCCGCCGTTGATCTGTGAGACGAGCGAGGTCTCCTGGCCGGTGAGGAAGGTCTGCGCCGCGGCGAAGAGCTCGAACTCCACGCTGTCGATCCGAGCTGCGCGCCGCTGCGCCAGCGCGTGCTCGAGGCTGGCGCGCGTCGCGGAGGCTCCGTGCTCGAACGCGACGATCACGCGCTCGGCGCCGACGGCTCGCGCGGCCACCGCGGCTCCGTCCAGCACGAGGTGGGGCAATTCGCCCAGTAGCAGGGCGTCCTTGCGGCTCATTGGCTCGCTCTCGCAGCCGTTGGCGACTACGACCGCGCGACCGCGGCCGGCACGCACCGCGCGCATCTTGATCCACGCCGGGAAGCGGGCGCCGCCGCGGCCGCGCAGTCCGGCGCGTTCAGTCAGCTCGACGATCGCCGGGCCGTCCAACTCCGCCGGCCCGGGCAGGCGGCCGTGGACCTCCAGGTGGCGCTCGAGCACCCCGATGCCGCGATGGGAGACGCCGGTCAGCAGGCGCGGCAACGTCGCCTGAACGCTCGGAGCGCTCACTGGTCCGCCGCCACGCGGATCGTGCCGGTGGCGCTGCCCCCGCCCGTGATCTGCAGCGTCAGCGCGATCGTGAGCGTCTGCCCGGAGGTCGAGGTCACGCGCGCGTCGATCGCCGTCCCGTCGAGCGAGCTGATCGCACCCGTGAAGCGCTGCGGGTCGGCCGCGTTGCCGATCGAAACGCTGCTCGCGCTCATCGCCACGCCGCCGCCGGCCTCCTGGGTCCCGTCGATTTGGATCGCCATCAGCGAGAGCGCGGTGTTCTGGACGTCGAGCGCAATGTTCACGGTCACCGATCCGCCGCCATTGGCGGTCTGGGTGACGTTGCCGGTGACGGTGCCCTCGAAACCGGTTACGGGGGCGGGGGAGGAGGAAGCGGGGCTGTTCGCGCCGGGCGTCGCCGCGCTCGTGCTCGCCAGCGCCGACGCCGGTGTTCCGGAGCGGGCCGCCCAGTCGGCGCCCAGCGGGCCGCTCGGGAGCCACAGAACGAGCGCGGCGGGGAGTACGACAGACGCCGCCACTGCTGTGCTCCGCAGCCCACGCCGGGCCGGCCAGCCGAAGCCGACGCGCGCCCAGACGGCAACGATCACGCTGACGACGCAGACCGCGGTGAGCGCGAGCAACCAGACCTGCTTGACGTCGCTGCCGGTTCCAACGGTGTGCATCACCGCGACGGGCCAGCAGAGGTAGGCAAGCCAGTGGATCGCGCGCCAGGCGCCGTGACCGAGCCGCCGGCGCACGAGGCTGGTGATCGCGACCGCGAGCAGGAGGTCGGAGGCGAACGCGCCGAGACCGAGCCAGAAGGGACGGTATGAGCCCACGAACGGAACCACCGCGTCGATCAGGTGGATGCCGGCGAACGGGTCGAGCACAGAGGTGGCGATGTGGACGATCAGCACGGCGATCGCCAACAGCGACACGTTGCGATGCACACCCTCGATCACGAAGCGCGGCCAGCGCGTGCTGTGAAGACGTCCGACGTTCGCCACGCCCAGCACGACGCTGGCGGTGAGGAGCAGCAACGTCACGGCGCCTGTCGCCCGCGTCAGGTACCACAGGGCACTCGGCCCGGCGGTTGCGAGCAACGTCACAGCGAGGCGAGCTCCGGCTCGGGCCAGCCCGCCGCGAGCGTGATCGCGCCGTCTCGCGCGACCAGCCGCGCCGGAAGCCCCAGGAACTCGAGCCATTCGGGCGCGCGCTCGCGGCGGAGAATCGCCGTCGTGCTGGCGATGTTGGCGTCGACGCAGCTGCCCGCCGCCACGCTGACGGTCCGCCAGCAGCTGTCGGCCGGCCGGCCGCTCGACGGGTCCAGTATGTGGTGCAGCTCTGCTTCACCCCGACGCCAGCGCCGAACGGTCGTGCTCGACGTCGCGAGCCCGCCGGATCGCAGCGCGATCGTCTGTCCGGGGGCGTGCAAATCGCCGGCGTGGTCGTCGGTGACGCGGACCGCCCAGCCGCCGGGCGGTACCGGCCCGGCGGTGGCGATGTCGCCGCCGATGCTGACGAGCAGTCCGCCCCCCAGCGCTTCGGCTGCGGTCGCGGCGGCGATATCGGCGGCAAGCGCCTTCGCGGTCGCCCCGTAGTCCAGCTCGACGCCGGCCGGCACGCGCACCGTCGAGCGGGCGTCGTCGAGCTCGACCCGCCGCCAGCCGGCGGCTCGAGTGAAGCGCAACGGCCCCCCGGCCCGCAGGGAGGCGAAGTCGCGGTCGTAGCCCGCGGCTCGCAGCGCGGAGCCGATCGTGGGATCGAGGTCGCCGTCGGTCAGCTGCGCCGCGCGCAGCGCACAGCGCGTGGCGCGCACGAACAGCCGGCTCACCGGGACTCGCGAGCCGCCGGCTGCATTGACCCGACAGAGCTCCGAATCGTCACGGAAGCGGCTGCACGCCCGGTCGATGCCGTCGATCACCTCGCGCACGGTCGCCGCAGCGCAGCGAAGCTCCCGCGGGTCGGTCGCCACCACCACGACGCCGGTTCCGAGCGCTCTCCAGCTCGCCGTTTGCCCCCCGTGGGGGGTCGCGTTCATGAGCCGCCCGAGACGGCGACCGGCGGCGCCGCCGTCGGAGTCGGCGTGGACGCGGGAGCTGAGATGTTGCCCCCGGAGTTGACCGGGGGGACGGTCGCCGGTGCGCTCTGGCTCGCCGCTGCCTGCGTCGATGCGGCGTGGCCGTGGAAGGAGTCCGCGGCGATCACCGCGAGCGCCCCCGACAGGCCGACGGCGCCGGCGGCGATCCAGCGCGTGGCGCTCGAGATCCGCCGCAGACCAGCGTCGCGGGCGAGGACCGCGCGAGGGCTCGCGGCTTGGCCGGCGTCGAGTTCGGACATCTGGCGCATTTTCGCGCGCGAAGGCACAAATCCAGCTAAGCGCCGTATGAGAACGCGCTCAGAACCAGCATCGCTCCAGGAACACCCTGGTCCTTCGACAGCAGGGCGGACGGAGCCTAGGAGCGGCCGGCCCAGAGCGCGGCGAGGAGCCTAGCCAGAGCGCGGCGAGGAGCCTAGCGCTGCTTGGCGCGCGGGCGACGCGGCTGGCGCTGGAGCGTGCCGCTCGAGGGCGTGATCGTGGTCTCGTGGCCGTCGTCCCAGCGGATGCGGTAGCGCGGCGAGGGGTCGCCGCGCAGGACCTCCTCGACCACTCCGGTGCGGGGTGCGCGGGTTGTCGAGTTCGCTTGTGCGAGGACGGCTGTGCCGACTTCGAAGGCCATCTGGTTCTCCCTGGTGGTGTCCGGCGAGGATACCCTTAGGCGCTCGGCTGTGCCCGTGCGACCGCGCACGCCGACGTCGAAACGGTTCA
The DNA here is from genome assembly GCA_963709225.1 of uncultured Solirubrobacterales bacterium. GTDB lineage: Bacteria > Actinomycetota > Thermoleophilia > Solirubrobacterales > Solirubrobacteraceae > Palsa-513. The sequence continues at coordinate 192,640 of CAVPVM010000002.1, read as the reverse complement.
CAATTGTCGTCGTAGTCAATTTCGAGGCCCTCTCCGAGGGGGAACTGGAGCGGTCATGGCGCATCACTCGGCTTCGTTCAGCCTCACCCTTCGCGTCCGCCTGGACGACCGTCCCGGCACCTTCGCCGACCTTGCCCGCGCGATCGCCGACGCCGGAGGGCTGCTCGACGCGATCGACCTGGTGCGCGTCAACGCCGGCTCGAAGACCCGCGACGTCAGCGTGCTGGCGACCGACGACGCACACGCGCAGGCGATCGTCGCCGCGTGCGAGGAGATCGACGGCGTCGAGGTCGAGCACGTCTCCGATCGCACGTTCCTGCTGCACCTCGGCGGCAAGATCGCGATGGACTCCAAAATGCCGATCAAGACTCGCGACGACCTCTCGATGGCCTACACGCCGGGCGTCGCGCGGGTCTGCCGGGCGATCGCCGACGATCCTGAGACCGTCTGGAACCTGACGATCAAGCGCAACACGGTCGCGGTGGTCACCGACGGCAGCGCGGTGCTCGGGCTCGGCGACATCGGCCCGGCCGCAGCGATGCCCGTGATGGAGGGCAAGGCGCAGCTGTTCAAGGAGTTCGGCGGCGTCGATGCCTGGCCGATCTGCCTCGACACGAAGGACACCGAGCGAATCATCGCCACGGTCGAGGCGATCGCTCCTGGCTTCGGCGGCATCAACCTCGAGGACATCGCGGCGCCGCGCTGCTTCGAGGTCGAACGGCGGCTGCGCGAGTCGCTCGACATTCCGGTCTTCCACGACGACCAGCACGGCACCGCCGTGGTGGTGCTGGCGGCGTTCCTCAACGCGCTGCGCGTCGTCGGTAAGCGAATCGAGGACGTGAAAGTCGTCGTGACCGGCGTCGGGGCCGCGGGCGTAGCCGTCACCGAGACGCTCCAGGCGGCCGGCGTGCGCCATGTGATCGGCGCCGACAGCAGGGGCACGATCTACCGGGGGCGGCCTGGTCTGACGCCGGTGAAGGAGCTGTTCGCCGAGAACACCAATCCGGACAACTTCTCCGGCACAGCGGACGAGGCTCTGGCCGGCGCCGACGTGTTCCTCGGGCTCTCGCAGCCGGGCGCCGTGACGGTTGCCGGGATTCGCACGATGGCGCCCGACGCCGTCGTCTTCGCGATGGCCAACCCGACCCCCGAGGTGATGCCGGACGAGATCGCCGGTCTCGCCGCGGTCGTCGCAACCGGTCGCTCCGACTTCCCCAACCAGATCAACAATGTGCTCGCCTTCCCCGGCATCTTTCGCGGCGCGCTGGACGTGCGGGCGCGTCAGATCACCGAGCGGATGGAGGTCGCCGCCGGCCACGCGATCGCCGCCACCGTCGGCGACGACGAGCTGGCGCCCGACTACATCGTGCCGAGCGTGTTCAACCGCGAGGTGGTCGTCGCCGTCGCCGCGGCGGTCGCCGCGGCAGCGGACGCCGACGGTGTCTCGCGCCGCGCCCGCGTGCCGGTCGAGGGTGCCGGCTGAGCTCCGCCGGTCAGCCGAAGACGGGCACGAACGAGCGGTAGCCGCCGGACACGGGCAGCTTACGCAGCGCCAGCGTGGTCTGGCCTGGTTTCCAGATGCCGACGACCGCCGCCGCCGGGCCGTCGTGCGGATCGATCTCGGCGGCGATCACGAGCCGGCCGCCCGCCCAGGCGACGCCTGACTCCTTGAAGTCCTCGGCCGCCGGAAAGCCGGGGACGTGCGCGAACCGGTCGGTCTGCGTGTCGAGCACCCAGGTGTCGATCAGCGGCGCCCCGCTGGGCTGGTAGTAGGGGTCGATGAAGGTGACCGCGACCAGCGGCCCGCGTGGTTCCGCGGCCGCCATGTACCCGTAGCGCGGGATGAGGCTCGGCCAGCGCAGCGGCGTGCGGGCTCCGGTCGCCAGGCTGACGAGCGCGAGCTGAGTGGTGATCGGGAACGCGCTCGAGCTCTCGAGCGCGACGCCGCCCGGCAGCGGATCCAACTGCCCGACCGCCCAGCCGGCACGCGAGAGCCGGTCGAGCACCGCGCCTGTTCGCGGGTTGACGATCACAAGCCCGCGGCCCGTCGAGATGGCGAGCTTCCCGCCCGCGTCGAGGAGGAGGTTGCCGCACGGCGCGCTGACCGTCGACGCACTGCCGGGCACCAGGCGCAACGTGCAGTGACCGCCGCCGCCTCGAGCGTCCACCCACTCCGCGGCGACTCCCGGATCGGGGAGGGTGCTCGTCGTGGCGGCGCTGCCGAGCGCGACGGTCGCGACGGCGCGGACGGAACCTCCGGCGCTGACCGTGAACAGCGCCTGGCTGCGTGCGCAGCGGGCGCACGCCTGCCGGGAGACGACGGCGAGCGCGCCGCCGGGTATCGGCGAGATGGCGGTCGACGGACTCCACTCCGTTTCGCGGGCGCCGACGCCGAGTCCCCGCACCGGCTTGACGGTGCCCCGGTCGACGTCGAGCAGGTAGGGCCTGGCGCCATTGACATCGACGATCAGCCGCAGATGGCTCGCACCTCGCAGCGGCGGGCCGCTGAGGCGCGTCGGCGCGGAGGAGCGGTGCAGGGCAGGCGAGTGCGGCGCGGCGGGCGGTCCCGCGACCGCGATCACGACGGCGGTGAGCGCCAGCAGAGCGCCGGCGCCGATGGCCGCGGTGCGAACGAGCCGTCGCCGCCGTCGCCGCCGGGCGTCTCGGATGACACCGAGCTCCGCCGCCTCGCTGGGCGATGGCGGGTCGATCAGCAGCACCGGACCGGCCTTCTCATGGAGCTAATATAACTAGCACGATAATGGCGTGTCAAGATACTGCCGCGATGGTGGTCGACCGCAGCACGATTCCCTACCGCTCCCAGTACGCATCGCCCGAGCTGATCGGCGAGATCGCGGCTGGGCGCATCGCGGTCGCGGAGGACCCCCGCTGGCGCGAGAGCGGGGCGGGGGATCTCGAGGAGTACGTGCGCTGGGCGCGCAGCGGCTGCGGCATGGCCTGCCTGCAGATGATCCTCGAAGCACGTGGCGGGCGGCCGGTGCCGTCGCTGGCCGAGCTCGGCCGCCGGGCGATCGCCTACGGTGCCTACGAGGCGCGCCCGGCCCGCGGTTTCGGGCCGCTGATCTATTCCGGTTTCGTCGAGTTCGTCGCCGCCGAGTTCGAGTTGCGCGCGCGCGTCGCGGCGCCGCTCCCCCTGGCGGAGCTGATCGCCGCGGTGGCGGCTGACGAGGTGGTGCTCGCGTCCGTGAGCAACGAGATCCGCGCGCTGCCCGCGCAGCCGGCACGCCGCGGCGGTCACCTGGTGGCGGTGTTCGACGCCTCCGCCGACGGCCGGCGGCTGCGCTTCCACGACCCCGCCGGGGACGGGCCGCACAACACCAGCGGAGTTTGGCTCGAGCGCGAGGTGTTCGAGCGCTTCTACGCCGGCCGCGGCGTCGCAGTGGCCCTGCCACGGGCATGAGCCCGCCGCCCGCCCGCCCGCCGTCCGCGCGCGTGCCGTTAGTTGCGCAACCCGCTGAGGCGTTCGCGCAGGAATGCCCGCTCGACCTCGTTGTCGCTGAGGGGCGAGGCCTGTTTTATGCGGAGCGGGCCTCGCGGTATCGACCGAGCCGGCGCAGCACGTCGGTCCGGGCCGCGGGGAGGTGGCCCTCGCCTCGAGCGACGGCTCGTCGGCGAGCGCATCGAGGGCATGCCGCGGGCCGTCGGACCGTGATCGCCGCGCTCAGGCCCCGGCGGCCTCGCCGTCCCAGTAACCGACGCCGCTCGAGCGGCGCACGATCAGGTTGTCGGCCTTGCCAGCCGTCCAGATGCCGATCTTGTCGCTGTCGGGGTAGACCGTCGCGGCGGGCATCCGGACATCCGAGAACATCAGCACGCGGACGGTCTCGGACGTGTCGTTGGTGAGCTTGTGGGCGCCCTCGGGGCCGCTCACGAAGCAGACGACGTCCCACGGCGCGAGCGTGTCGCTGCCCTGCGGATGGCGCAGCGTCGGCGCGCCGCGCAGCACCAGCAGCCACTCCTCCTCGGCGTGTTCGTAGTGGTAGGGACAGATCGACTGGCCCGGGGGCAGCTCGTAGACGCTGGCCCCGACCTGCACCGCGGCCAGCTTCCCGCCCAACCGCAAAAGTCCGGCCCGGTAGCCCTCGGGGTCAGTCTCGTCGTACTCGAAGTCGGGTGTTTCGATGTTGATCCGTTGCATCGCCCGACGGTATCAGCGCCGAGCCGGCGCGTCGTATCCTCGTCGCGTGCAACACGACGCGCACCGGTCGTGAGCTCGCCCGCGCAGGCCCGCGAGCTGGCGCTGGCGCTGCCCGGGGTGGATGAGCGCGACCACCACGGACGTCCGTCGTTTCGCGTCGGCGGCCGGATCTTCGCGACGCTCCCCGACGCCGAGCACATCAACGCGATGCTCGACGAGGACGGCATCCGCACCTACGTCGCCCGTGACGGCGAGCGGTTCGAGGAGGTCTGGTGGGGCCGCCGGCTCGCGGCCGTGCGCGTGCGCCTTAGCGCCCTGAGCGAGCATGAGCTCCGCGAGCTGCTCGCCGACGCGTGGGAGTGCAAGGCGCCAAGGGCCCTGCGGCAGACGCGCTAGGCGGCTGGCGCGCGCGCGCCCGGATCCGGCCCGGCGCGCCTGGCGCGGTTCGCGCGTTCGACCTCAGCTGCCTGCTGCTCGTTGAACTCCCGGCCGGCGCGAACGAACTCGAGCAGCAGCTCGAGCTGCTCGCGGGTATAGCGGTGAAACAGTCGCTCCCCCAGCGCGCCGTGGGTCGCGTAGAAGGCGTACGTGCGCTCGCGGATCTCCGGCGTCAGCTCCACGAGCACGCGCCTACGGTCGGCGGGATCGCCGACGCGGCGCGCATAGCCGGCGCGCTCGAGCCGGTCGAGCACGGTCGTGATCGCACCGCTGGTCAGGCCGGTCGCCTCGGCCAGCCGCCCCGCCGAGACCGCGCCCTCGCGGTCGAGCGTGTCGAGGCAGCGCATGTCGGTGCGGTTGACGCCCAGGGCGTCGGCGACCGCCTCGTCGAAGCGGTCCGTCGCGGCCTGTGAGCGCCGGACCTCGTCGATCAACTCAGTAAAGATTTCGCGCTTATCTCTTGACAATCTAATCTCTTGATCTATAAGTTATCAACAAGTCAAGAATTTACAGGAGGCGAGATGGCAGCGGCGATATCGGCAAGTGATCTGCGGAAGTCCTACCCGCCGGATGTTCAGGCGCTGAATGGTCTCACCATCAGCGTGGAGGAGGGCACGATCTTCGGATTGCTGGGCCCCAACGGCGCCGGCAAGTCGACGACCGTCAGGGTGTTGGCTACGCTCACGCGCCCTGACGAAGGCAGCGCCCGGGTGGCGGGCATCGACGTGCTGGCCGATCCGGTCGCCGTGCGCCGCGCGATCGGCGTGGTCGGGCAGAAGCATGGCTGTGCGCCGGAGGCAACGGGACGCGAGAACCTGGTGCTGCAGGGCGAGTTCTACGGCATCGGCGGGCGCGAGCTGCGCGCGCGCGTGGCCGAGTCGCTGGAGCGCTTTGGCCTGCGCGACGCCGCCGACCGACCGGTGAAGACCTACTCCGGCGGAATGCAGCGGCGCCTGGACATCGCGATGGGCCTCCTGCACCGCCCACAGGTGCTGTTCCTCGACGAGCCGACGACCGGCCTGGACCCTGAGGCGCGGGTCGAGATGTGGCAGGAGATCGAGCGGCTCGCGCAGCACGAGCGGATGACGATCCTGCTCACGACCCACTACATGGAGGAGGCCGACCGGCTCGCCTCGCGCCTTGCGATCGTCGATCGCGGCCGCGTCGTCGTCGAGGGGACTCCGGGCGAGCTGAAGAGCGGGCTGCGCGGCGACACGATCCATATCGAGCTCGACGACGCGCAGCGGAGCGAAGCCCGTGAGGCGCTCTCCTCGCTTGACGGCGTCGACGAGGTCTCACTGGAGGGCGCCACGCTGCACGCGCGGGCGATCGACGGAGGCGCCGCGATCCCGGCGGTGCTCGCGGCGCTCGACGCCCGAGGCGTCAGAGCGCTGTCGGTCACGCTCGCGCGGCCGTCGCTGGACGAGGTGTATCTGCGCCACGCCGGTCGCGCCTTCGCGAGGGCAAACAATGAGCACGAGGAGGTGGCGGTATGACGGCCGCAAGGCAGACCTGGCAGGTGACGCTGCGCGGCATCCGCGTGTTCGTCCGTCAGCCCGCCTACGTCGCTCTGACGCTCGCGCAGCCGCTGATCTGGCTGCTGCTGTTCGGCGCGCTGTTCAAGGCGATCACGAGAATCCCCGGCTTCGATGGCGGCTCCTACATCGATTTCCTCACGCCGGGCATCATCGTGATGCTCGCCGTCTCCTCCGCCGGCTGGACCGGGATGGGCTTCATCGACGACATCGCCGGCGGCGTCATGGATCGTGAGCTCGCATCGCCGGTATGGCGCGGTGCGCTGAACGCGGGCAGCGTCATCTACGCCGCGCTCGTCGTCGCCCTGCAGACCGTGCTGATCGTGCTGCTCGCGCTCGCGCTCGGCGCGAACTACGTCGGCGGCGTCGGTGGCGTGCTGCTGCTGATCCTGGTCGCCGCGCTGCTGGGCGCCGCGTTCGCGTCGCTCTCCAACGGCGTCGCGCTGCTCGCGCGCCAGCGCGAGGCGCTGATCGGAGCGGTCAGCTTCGTGATCCTGCCGCTGACCTTCCTTTCGAGCGCGCTGATGCAGCAGAGCCTCGTGCCGGCCTGGATCAGGACGGTCGCGCGGTTCAATCCGGTCAACTGGGCGGTCGAGGCGGGCCGCTCGGCAGCGATGGGGCACATCAACTGGGGGCTCGTGGCGAGCCGGATCGGCCTGCTCGTTGCGCTCGCGCTTCTCAGTGCGGCGCTCGCGACGCGCGCCTTCACCCGTTACCAGCGCTCGCTCTAGGTGGGGATCGCCGGCGCCCTACAACGGGGCGCCGGCGAGCGCCGCCACCACGCCGATCGCGGCCGCCGCGAGCAGCGTCTCGACGACTCCACGGCGCGCCAATAGCAGGGCGGCCGCGGCGGCGGCCAGCAGACCGAACTGCCAGGCCTGCGAGAGGGCGAGCGCGAGCGTGATCGCGGCGCCGAGGATCGCGCCGATCGCCGCCGGCCCGGCGCCGTCGAGGAAGGCGCGCGCGTTGGCGTTGCCGCGCAGTCGCTCGAAGCGCCCGCCGCCGAGGATGATGAAGGAGAACGACGGGGCGAAGGCGACCAGCGCCGCGAGCACGCCGCCGAGCAGGCCATGCGCGGCGTAGCCGACCGCGGCGACGGTGGCGACGACCGGGCCGGGCGTGATCTGCCCGAGCGCGACGGCGTTGAGGAACTGAGCGTTCGTCATCCAGTGGTAGGTGTGGACGGCGTCGCCCTGCATCAGCGGGATGATCACGAAGCCGCCGCCGAACGAGAGGGCGCCGACCTTGAAAGCGGTCCAGGCGAGCGAGCCGAGCGCGCCCGTGCGCGCGCCGGCTGAGGCGAGCGCCGCGATCGGGCCCCAGTGGAGCGCTCCGAGGCTCGCCGGACGGCGCTGGAGCACGAGCTCGCTCAGGCCGCAGGCGAGCAGGACCAGCACGAGATAGGGGCCGATCAGCGCCGCCGCGGCGGCCGAGGCGACGAGGTAGAGCACCCAGCGCCGGCGGCGCGCGCGGTCCCCGGCGACGCGCTCGAAGCTCGGCTCGAAGAGCCCGCGCGCGGCGTGCACGGCGACCGCGGCGACCGCCGCCCCGGCGCCCGCGCCCGCTCCGCGGATCCACAGCGGCGGCGCGTGGGCGAGGAAGACGAGCGAGAGCAGGAGGATCGCGACGACGGCCGGCACGATGAAGGCGAGCCCGCCGACGATCGCGCCCGCGACGGCGCCAACGCGGTAGGCGCAGAAGATCGCGAGCTGCGTCGACGCCGGCCCGGGCAGCAGGCCGCAGGCGGCGTTCGCGTCCTCGAACTCGCGTGCGTCCATCCAGCCCTCGCGCTCGACGACCAGCCGGCGTAGCAGCGCGATGTGCGCGGGCGGGCCGCCGAAGCCGGTCAATCCGATCCAGCCCCACGAGCGCAGTATCTGCGCAAGCGGCACCCTCTCGGCGGCGCGCGCTCCGGGCTGCTGCGGCGTGTCGGGCGCAGCGCTCATCGCCGAACCCCGGGGCGGCCGCTAGCCGGCGGCTCGCGCCGCGCTCGCCGCCGCCACCCGCGCCGTCAGGCTCGCCGCCACGGCCGGCCATTCGCGGTCGAGGATCGAGTAGACCGCGGAGCTTCGGCGGCTGCCGTCGTGGAGGATCCGGTCGTCGCGCGCGATCCCCTCGAACTGTGCCGGCAGCGCCTCGAGCGCCGCGCGTGAGCGCTCGTTGGACGCGTGGGTCCGGAATTCGACGCGCTGGCAGCCCAGCGACTCGAAGGCGTGGCGGAGCATCATCAGCTTCGCCTCGGCGTTGGCGGCGGTGCGCCAGGCCGGCGGGCTCAGCCAGGTCCAGCCGATCTCGAGGCCGGCATGCTCGGGCCTCAGGTTCATGAAGCTGGTCGAGCCGATCGGGCGCCCCTCACTCGCATCGAGCGTCGCGAAGTGCGCGCGGACGCCGTCCTCGCGGGCCGCCAGCGCGGCCTCGAACCAGACGCGAAAGGCCGCCTCGCTCGACATGTCGACCGTCCACCAGCGCCAGATCTCAGGCGGGCGCGAGGCCTCGAGCAGGGCGTCGAAATGCTCGGGTGAGAGCCGCTCGAGGATCACGATCTCGCCCTCCAGGCGCGGCTCGAGATTCCACACGGCCGGGATCTTTCCAGCGCGCGGGGCGGAACGCGCGCGCGAGCGCGACCGCCAGCGGGTTTTCACGCGCGCGCGGCCGGGCCGGCGCCTGACCGGCGCTAGGCCGTCGACAGGCTCGCAGCCGCGATCCCGGCGCGAACCCACTGACCGACGATGTCGCGCATCGAGAGGATGCCGACGAGCTCCGATCCCTCCATCACAAGCACGTGGCGAAAGCCGCCCGCGGTCATCTGCTCGGCGGCCCGGTGCAGCGGCCAGTCGGGCGCGGCGTAGACGACGTGCGCGGTCAGATGGGCTCCGACCAGCTCGCGATCGAGGTCGCAGCCGCGGCCGGCGCAGCGCAGCACGTCACGTTCGGTGACGATCCCGGGAGCCGGCAGATCGTGGTCGATCACGACCGCCGCGCCGGTCCCCGCGTCGGTCATCCGCCGCGCCGCCTCGCGCATCGTGTGTCCGCTGCCAACCGTCACCGTGACCGGGCTCATCGCCTCACGCACCGTCATCGTCGGCCTCCTCTGCTCTGCTCGAACTGGTGGTTGGGGAAGCGGCGAGTCTAGCGCCGCCCGAGCAGTTTGCAACACCTGATACAAAATCTTTTCAGGCTCTCATGGGTCGTCTTCGACGACCGGGTTTGCGCGCGCGTGCCGCGAGCGCGTGCACGGTCGATGCGCAACGGCCCGCTGACCCCACCAACGGATGGTTGACTGTCTGCATGCGAATCGGGCTCGCTCTGGGAGCAGGAGGTGTGGTCGGGGCGTCATGGATGCTTGGGGCGCTCGACGCGCTGGAGCAGTACGGCGGCTTTCGCGCGAGTGAGGCGCCGGTCGTCCTCGGCACCTCGGTCGGCGCCCTGATCGCGACGCTGGTCGCCGCCGAGCTGCCGGCCGGCGCGATGGCGGCGCACCTGCGCGGCGATCCCGCCGACGTGCTGGCCGACCTCGACGCGAACGACGCGATGGCGCTGCGGCTCGCGCGCCTGCCGCTGCCGCTCGGGCCGGGGTCGCTGCGGCTGATGCTCGCTGCGCGCAACCGCGGCGCGTTCGTCTCGGGCCTCTTGCCGCGCGGCGTGCTCAGCACCGAGGGGATTCGCGCGCTGGTCGAGCGAGCGGCCGGAAGCGCCTGGCCGCTCGAGCGCGATCTGCGAATCGTCGCCTGCGACTACGCGAGCGGCGAGCGCGTCGAGTTCGGCCGCGAGCGCGGTCCCGCCGCGACGCCCGGCGAGGCGGTCGCCGCCTCCTGCGCGATCCCCGGCATCTATGAGCCGGTGGCGATCGGCGAGCGACGCTACGTCGACGGCGGCGTGCATTCGCACTCCAACCTCGATCTGCTCGCCGACTGCGGGCTGGACACCGTGGTCGCGCTGAACCCGATGTCCTCGGGCGCCTGGGTGGGGGGTGGCGGCCTGCGCGAGCGCCTCGCCGCGGCTCGGCGGCGACGCTCGGCGGCGCTGCTGGCCGCCGAGGTTCGCGTGCTGCGCGCGCGAGGCACGAGCGTGTTCGTGCTGGAGCCGGCGTTCGCCGATCTCGCCGCGATGGGGCCGAACCTGATGGCGCGCGATCGCCGCGTTCACGCGATCGAGGCCGGCCGCGCCAGCACCGAGCGCGCGCTGCGCCGTTTGGGGCGCAAGCGACTGCGAAAGCTCGGCCTCGCGTCCGGGTAGGATTTCGGTCTCCGACCGCGCGGAGCTTCTCGTGACCGTTGCAGAACACGCCCATCAGCTGGGGCCGTTGTCGTCGCCGAGACCGGCGCTCGAGTTGGAGTTCCGCAACGTCAGCAAGCGCTACCCGCGAGCCCGCGCGGCGGCGATCGACGATCTCAGCCTGACCGTCGGGGCCGGCGAGGTCTGCGTGCTGGTCGGGCCGTCGGGTTCCGGCAAGACCACCGCGATGCGCCTGATCAACCGCCTGATCCCGCTGAGCGGCGGCGACATCCTGCTGGGCGGGCGCAGCGTCCTCGACCGCGGCGAGGTTGAGCTGCGCCGCGAGATCGGCTACGTGATCCAGCAGATCGGGCTGTTCCCGCACCACACGGTCGCCGAGAACATCGCGACCGTGCCGCGGCTGCTGGGCTGGACGCGCGAGCGGATCGCGCAGCGCACGCGCGAACTGCTCGAGCTGATCGGCATGGACCCTGAGGAGATCGGCCCGCGCTATCCGGCGGCGCTGTCTGGCGGGCAGCGCCAGCGCGTCGGCGTCGCGCGGGCACTGGCCGCCGATCCGCCGCTGCTCCTGATGGACGAGCCGTTCGGCGCGATCGACCCGATCAACCGAGCGCGGCTCCAGGACGAGTTCCTGGCGCTTCAGGCGCGTGTGCGCAAGACCGTCGTGTTCGTGACTCACGACATCGACGAGGCGATCAAGATGGGCGATCGCGTCGCGGTCCTGCGCCAGGGGGGCACGCTCGCCCAGTACGCGACGCCCGGCGAGCTGCTGTGCGCGCCGGCGGATGAGTTCGTCGCCGCCTTCGTCGGCGCCGACCGCGGGCTCAAGCGGCTGGGCCTCTCGACGCTGGCCGACATCGCGCTCGCCGCCTGCCCCCCGCAACGGGGGGACGCGTCGTCCGCGAACGGCGTTCATCCGCGCGTCCCGGACTCGATGACGCTGCGCGACGCCCTCTCGACCCTGCTGCTCGGCGGCGGGGTTCCGCTCGTCGTGCTAGACGGCGCCGGTCGCGTGAAGGGGCAGTTCACGCTGGATCTGGTCGGGGGCGTGCTGCGCGACGGCGACGGCGGCGTCGCATGCTGATCGCGGCAGCCCCGGTGATCCCCAACTTCGGCGGCAGCGCCTATGCCTGCGAGCGCGCCAACCGGTCCCTCTGCTTCGACTGGATCTCGCGCAACTGGGACGGCGTGCTCTGGCCCGCGCTGCGCGAGCACATCCTGCTCACGGTTGCGGCGGTGGCGATCGGCTTTGCGATCTCGGCCGTGCTGGCGATCGCGGCGCACCGCCGCCGCGCGCTCGAGCGGCCGATCGTCGCTGTCACGCTCGTCCTCTACACGATCCCCTCGATCGCCCTGTTCGAGCTGCTGGTCCCGATTCGCGGGCTCGGGCTGAGCGTCCGCAGCGCCGAGGTCGCGCTGGTCTCCTACACGCTGCTGATCCTCTTTCGCAACACCCTGACAGGGCTGCGCGCGGTGCCCGAGGAGGTGCTCGACGCGGCGCGCGGGATGGGCATGAGCGCGCGCCAGCTGCTCTGGCGCGTGGAGCTGCCGCTCGCTCTGCCGGCGATCGTCGCGGGCCTGCGAATCGCGACGGTGACCGTCATCTCGCTGGCCACGATCGCGCCGCTGATCGGCGTGCAGAGCCTCGGCACGCCGATTTTCGCGGCGATCGGAAACGACCTCTTCAAGACCGAGCTGCTGGCGGCCGGCGGCCTGGCGGTCGCGCTCGCGCTGCTCGCCGACGGCGCCTTCGTGCTGCTCCAGCGCGCGCTGACCCCGTGGAGCCGGGCGCGGTGAGCGCCGCGCTGCGCTTCATCCTGCGCGACGGCCAGGTCCCGGGGGCCGGACCGCTGCCGACGCTGGTCCATCTGACGCTCAACACGCTGGCGGTGAGCGGGATCGGTATCGGGATCGCGGTGGCCGTCGCGCTGCCGGTCGGCGTCGGCCTCGGGCACCTGCACCGCGGCTCGTTCATCGCCATCAACATCGGCAACGTGGGGCGGGCGCTGCCGAGCCTCGCGGTGCTGGCGGTCGCGGTCGCCTTCCTCGGCCTGGGCCTGGCCAACGTCGAGCTCGCGCTGATCGTGCTCGCGGTGCCGCCGATCGTCACGAACGCCTACGTAGCGGTCGACAGCGTCGACCGCGACCTCGTCGATGCTGCGAAGGGGATGGGGATGACGGGCTGGGAGGTGCTGTGGCGCTTGGAGCTGCCGCTCTCGCTGCCGCTGATCTTCGCCGGCATCCGCACGGCGGCGGTCTTCGTCGTCGCGACGACGACGATCAGCGCGCTGGCCGGCTACAGCGGCACGCTCGGGGACGTGATCAACAACGAGACGAGCTACCGAACCGCCGGCGTGCTCGGCGGAGCGATCTGCGTCGCCGCGCTCGCGCTGGCGGTGGAGGCGGTCCTGGCGGGCGCGCAGCGCCTGCTGACCCCGCGGGGTCTGCGCGCACAGCGCGTTTCCAATCTCCTATCATAAAGAAATAAGTATAAGTCGATCAACAATGGAGGAAATATGCGGAAGGGTTTGATGCGAGCGGCTTTCGCCGCTGTCCTGGCGGCGAGCGCGCTGGCGGCCGTCGGGGTCCAGGCGAGCTCTGCCAGCCTGCCCGGCAGCGGCAAGCCAGCGGTCGTGATCGGGGACAAGAACTTTGCCGAGGAGAACATCCTCGGCGCGCTTTACGCGCAGGCGCTCACGGCGCAGGGCTACAAGGTCACGCTGAAGGACAACATCGGCACCTCCGAGATCACCTGGAAGGCGCTCGTCGCCGGCCAGATCGACCTCTACCCCGAGTACACGGGCACGCTGCTGTCGGCGATCGCCGGGATCACCAAGAACCCGACCAGCGCCACGGCCGCCTACAAGGAGGCAGCCACCTACGCCGCCGCGCACGGGTTCACGCTGCTGAACCCGACGCCGTTCTATGACTCCGACGCGCTGGCGGTGCTGGCCCCCTACGCCAAGGCCAACCACCTGACGACGATCTCCGACCTCAAGAAGCTCGGCTCGAAGGTGATCCTGGGCGCCGCGCCGGAGTTCGCGACGCGCTTCGAGGGGCTGCTGGGGCTCAAGCAGGAGTACGGCATCGACCCGACCTTCAAGCCGATCGCGATCGGCCTGAGCTACACGGCGCTTGACTCCGGCAAGGTCGACGTGCAGGACGTCTTCACCACCGACGGTCAGCTGGCGACGGCCGGCAAGTACGTGATCCTGACCGATCCAAAGCACGTCTTCGGCTACCAGAACGTCGCGCCTGTGGTGAGCAGCAAGCTGCTCGCGAAGGAGGGCCCGGCGTTCGCCTCGACGCTCAACAAGGTCGACGCGCTGCTGACCTTCAACGCGATCCAGTCGCTCAACAAGGCGGTCTCGATCGACCAGGAGACGCCGGCGGCGGTCGCTTCGGCGTTCCTCAAGGCCAACGGTCTGAGCTGAGCGCACGCGGGGAAGGGGGGCGGCGCCTCGGCCGCCCCCTTTCAACGCTTGCTCCGTGCTCAGGTGGTGAGCGCCTCGGCCATCGCGTCGAAGGCTGCGACGTAGGCGTCGATCGCCTCGGTGGTGTGGGTCACCGAGAGCGTCCACTCCTCCTCGCGCCCGGGCGTCATGTAGATGCCGCGGTTCATGTTCCAAAGCCACGCCAGCTCGGTCACGGCGACGTCCTGGTTGGCCTTGAAGGTCTCGTAGTCGAGCACGCGCTCGGTCGAGAAGGTGACGCAGCCCTTCGAGCCGATGCCGACCGCGTATCCGGGCAGGCGGTGGCGCTCGATCACCGCCTCGCAGCCGGCGACGATGCGGTCGTTGAGCTCGTCGAGGTGAGCGTAGGCGGCTGGTGTCAGGACGCGCTCGAGGCTCGCCCGTGCGGCCGCCATCGCCAGCGGGTTGCCGTTGTAGGTGCCGACCTGGTAGACGCTGCCGTCCGCCACCACCGACATCGCCTCGGCGCTGCCGCCGATCGCGCCAGACGGAAGCCCGCCGCCCAGCGTCTTCGCGAGCGTGACCATGTCGGGCGTGACGCCGAAGCGCTCGGTCGCTCCGCCGGCCGCGATCGCGAGGCCCGTCTTGACCTCGTCGAAGATCAGCACGCACCCCGTGGCGGGCGGTGATCTCGCGAACCTCCTCGAGGTAGCCGGGCTCGGGCAGCACGACCCCGAGGTTCATCATCGCCGCCTCCATGATCACGCAGGCGGGCGCGCGGCCCTCGCGCTCGAGCCGCTCGATGCGGCGCTCCATCGCCGGCGCGTCGTTGAACGGCACGGCGATCGTCAGGTCGACGACGGCCTGCGGGATGCCGGCGCCGTAGGGCAGCGAGGCGAGGTCCTCGCGGTCGCCGATCTCGTCGTAGGGGACGCCGATCGAGACCATCACGCCGTCGTGGTGGCCGTGGTAGGAGCCGAAGATCTTCATGATCGTCTCGCGACCGGTCTTGGCGCGCGGCGATCCGGATCGCGTCCATCGTCGCCTCCGAGCCCGAGTTGACGAAGCGCCACTGGGCCAGGCCGAAGCGCTGCTGGAGCTCCTCGGCGACGACGATCGCATCCTCGGTCACCGCCGCGAAGTGCGTTCCCAGCTCGACCCGCTCGCGCACCGCCTCGACGATCGCCGGGTGCGCATGGCCCTGCACCATCGAGCCGAAGCCGTTGTGGAAGTCCCAGTACTCGTTGCCGTCGACGTCGCGCACCCGCGGACCCCGCCCGTCGACGAGGTAGATCGGCCACGGGTCGCGCAGCTGGTAGGAGGAGGCGACGCCACCGCTCAGCGAGCGCATTGCCCGCCGGTACATCGCGGCCGAGCCCTGCGTGCGCGCGTTCAGCGCCGCGAGTTCGCGCTCTAGCAGTTCCGTCACGCGTTCGTGGTCCACCTGGACCGAGCTGTGGACTGACATCGCGACGACCTCCTTGGCGGGCGAGGCTTCGACCCGGGTTTGACCGCCTCGGGCCAAGTCTAGCCTTTCGGCGGCGATCGATCTGCCCGCCTCCTCACCCGCGACGCCATCCGCTCAACCGCCGCGGGCTGCGCGGAGCCCGCGCCGCGAGCGAGCCCGCCCGAGCGCCTTGGGCCGCACCGCCATTAGACTGGTCGACCCGTGGGGGACTGGTGTATCGGTAACACGGTGGTCTCCAAAACCGCAGCGCCAGGTTCGATTCCTGGGTCCCCCGTAGCGAGCTGGGCAGCGGCGCCGCCACGCCGCCGATGGCCTCCGGTCGCGCCCCGATCGGGCGTCGCGACATAGACTGGGCGCCAGCGAGCGCAGTCGTCGTCGCTCGAGCGAAACCGCGCCGCGAGTTTATGACCGTCTTCCCGGAACCCAGCCTCGCCCGCGATTCTCTGGGGGTGGTTGCGGACGCCGAGGCGCGCGCTGACGAGACGCTCGAGCTGGCCTCGCGCCATCTCGACCCTTCGCTGGTCGACATGCTGGCGATTCTCGGCTTCGACAGGGAGTATGTATCCGCGTCGGGATCTCACCTCTACGACGCCGACGGCCGCGAGTACCTCGACTTCCACACCGGTGAGGGCTTCGCCAGCCTGGGCCACAATCACGCCGACGTGCAGGAGGTTCTGCGGGCCACGCTCGAGGCGAATCTCGTCGACGGCGTCCAGCTGCACTACTCGGCGCTGGCCGGCATGCTCGCGGAGGCGCTCTCGCGGCTCCTTCCCTCGGGACTGGACGCCGTGTTCTTCACCAGCACGGGAGCGGAGGCCGTCGACTCGGCGATGAAGTTCGCGCGCGCCGCGACCGGCCGACCGCGGCTCATCTCATGCGAGAGCAGCTTCCACGGAGTCACCCTCGGCCCGCTGTCGCTGGTCGGCGATGAGTTCTTCACTGAGGGCTTCGGCCCGCTGCTGCCCGGCTGCTTGCGCGTTCCGTTTGGCGACCTGGTCCGCCTGGAGGCCGAGCTGCGGCGCAAGGATGTCGCGGCGTTCATCGTCGAGCCGATTCAGGGTCGCATGGTGACGCTCCCGCCAGTCGACTACCTCCAGCGCGCACAGGCGCTCTGCCGCCAGTACGGGACGCTGTTCGTCGTCGACGAGGTGCAGACGGGACTCGGACGCACGGGGAGGTGGTTCGCGCTCGAGCACTGGGGGCTCGAGCCGGACATCGTGCTTGTCGGAAAGGCTCTGAGCGGTGGCTACATGCCGGTCGCCGCGATGGTCACCACGCGGAAGATCTACCAACAGGCTGTCGGGACGCTCGAGCGCTGCTACGTGCATCAGTCGACGTTCGGTCGCAACCGGCTGTCGATGGCGGCCGGGCTCGCCACGCTGCGAATCATCGAGCGCGACGATCTCCTCGCAAATGCTGCGCGTATGAGCGCGCTGCTGCTGGCCGGCCTGAGCGAGCTTCGCCAGCGCTACGAGATCATCAAGGAGGTGCGCGGAAAGGGGCTGATGATCGGCATCGAACTGGGCGCGCCAAGCTCCCGGGTCGGACGCCTGAACTGGCGATTGATCCACATGGCGAGCGAGGGGCTCTTTCCACAACTCGTGGTGATCCCGCTGCACCGCGACCACGGCGTGATCACCATGGCCGCAGGCAAGAACGACGTCATCAAGCTGCTTCCGCCACTGACGCTCAGCGAGTCCGAGGCGGAAAGGTTCCTTGCCGCCCTGGATGCCGTGCTCGCCGACTGCCAGGGCGCGGCGGGCAAGAACTGGGCGGTTGTGCGCGACATCGCGACTGCCACGCTCGGGCGCCGAGCCGTGCACCGCTTCGGTGACCGATAGCCGGTTGGCACCCCGCGAGTCCGACGATCGCTCGCGCGGTGAACTCTGCCTGATCACCGGTGCGAGTGGATTCGTCGGCGGGTGCCTGGCGCGCAGACTGGTGGCGGAGGGCTATGGCGTCCGCTGCCTCGTGCGCGCCGAAAGCGACACCTCGCGGCTCGAGGCGCTCGGCGTCGATCTCGCGCGCGGCGACCTGACGGCGCCGGCGACGCTCACGCCGGCGGTCGACGGCTGTAGCCTCGTCTTCCACTGTGCCGCTCTCGTTTCCGACTGGGCCACGGTCGAGGAGATCAGGCGCGTCAACGTCGCGGGCACGCGCGCTCTGCTCGAAGCGTGCGCCGCCTCCTCGGTATCCCGCGTCGTTCATCTGAGCACCACCGATGTCTACGGCCACCCGGGCCAACCGAGTATTGACGAAGGCCAGGTCGCGCGGCGCTTCAGCAACTGGTACGCGCAGACCAAGCTGGATGGGGAGGCCGAGGTGCGCCGGGTCGCGCGGCAGACGGGCCTGGACGTCGTCATCCTTCGCCCGGCGACGATCTACGGTCCCGGTTCGAGGGAGGTCGTCGGCGAGATCGCGCGGGCGCTGATGGGCGGCCACATGCTCCTCGTCAACGGCGGTCGCGCGATCGCCGGGCTCTGTTACGTCGACAACGTCGTCGATGCGGCGCTGCTCGCGGCTCGGGGCGAGCATGCCGGCGGACAGGCCTTCAACGTGACCGACGGCCTCGGCGTGACGTGGAGGGATTTCACCGACGGCCTGGCCAGTGGTCTCGGCTGCGCGCCGGCGCGGTGGAGCCTGCCGTACCGAATGGCGCAGGCGATCGGGTTCTCGCTCGAACACGGCTACCGGATCCTGCGTCGCACGACCGGCGTAACGACGAAGCCTCTGCTGTCGCGCCAAGCCGTGGCAGTGCTCGGCATCGATCAGGATTTCAGCAACCGCAAGCTGCGCGAGACGCTGGGCTGGGAGCCGCGCACCGACTACGCGACCGGGCTCGCGGAAACCGTCGCCTGGCTGCAGGCCGACCTGCTGACGAGCTGACGGCGGCCAGGTGCCGCCGCCTCGGCTCGCGCCGGCTCCCTTCGCCGTGTCTCTCCCCGAACGGCTGACGGGAGGGCTTTGCTAGGTTCCGCGCCGTGGCGACGGTGTTCGACGCGGCCGGTGGGGAAACTGGTCTCCGTGCCCTGGCTGATGCCTGGCACGAGCGGGTGATGGCGGACGAGGTGGTCAGCCACGCGTTCAGCCACGGCTTCGACGCCGCGCACACCCAGCGTCTGGCGGCGTACTGGGCGGAGGCGCTCGGCGGACCGCCGAGCTACTCCGCGGCCTATGGCGATGAGACATATGTCGTGCGCCTCCACAGCGGCAACGGACCTCACGAGGAAATGGACCGCCGCGCGATCGCCTGCTTCGACCAGGCGCTGGCCGACGTCGGCCTGGACTCCGACGACAGACTCAGACAGGTTCTGCACGATTACTTCGCCTGGGCGACAACCCAGTCGATGTCGCGCCATCAGTCAGCGGACGACGTGCCGCACGGCATGTCGATCCCACGGTGGTCCTGGGACGGGCTCGCCGGCACCGACTGATCGCACGCCCGCGCTGACCGCTGTGCCGTTTCGGCCAGACCCACGTCAGCCGGCCAGGCGCCGGGCGGTCGCTTCGGCGCCGTCGCGTGCCAGCGCGCCCAGCTGGTCGACGAGCAGCTCGCGGAACAGCTCGTCGGTGGCGAGCTCCTCGCCGAAGACCTCGGGCATCGCCAGCAGCGCGTCGACGACCGCCGGTGGGTCCTCGCGACGCCCCAGTCGGGCGGCGATCGCGCCGGCGAGCGGATCGTCGATCGTCAGCGGGCGGCCGGCGTCGGTTCGCCGCGCGCTGACGAAGCGCATCCATGCGGCGACGCCGAGCGCGGCCGCGCGGGGCTCGGCGCCGGCCCGGCGACGGTCGCGGATCGTGCCGAGCAGCCGCTGGGGGAGCTTCTGGCTGCCGTCCATCGCGATCTGGAGCGTGCGGTGGCGCAGGTTGGGGTTGGCGAAGCGCTCGAGTACCTGGGCCTCGTAGGACGGCAGGTCGAAGCCTTCCGGGACGCTCAGCGTCGGCGCGACGTCGTCGGCCATCAGCGCACGCAGGACGCCGAGGAACGGCGCCGCCGGGTTGAGCGCGTCACAGACCAGCTCGTACCCGGCCAGTGCGCCGAGGTAGGCGACGGTCGAGTGGCTGCCGTTGAGCATCCTGAGCTTGATCCGCTCATACGGGCGCACGTCCGTCGTGAGCGTCGCGCCCGCCAGCTCCCATGCCGGGCGCGGCGCGGCGAAGTGATCCTCGATCACCCACTGGCTGAACGGCTCGGTCACGACCACGCCCCGATCGGCGACGCCCAGGGCCGCCGCGACCGCGGCGCGGTCGGCCTCGGTGCTCGCCGGCGTGATCCGGTCGACCATCGTCGAGGGAAAGCGAACGCTCTCCTCGAGCCAGCCCAGAAGCGGCTCGGGATCGGACAGCAGGCAGGCGAAGTCGCGGACCAGGGTTCTCAGCAGCCGACCGTTCTCGGGCACGTTGTCGCAGCACACGACGCTGACCGGGCCGCCGTTCGCGCGGCGGCGGCGGTCCAGCCCGCGAGCGAGCTGAGCCACCACCGTGCGCACACCTCCATCGGCGAGATCGGCGGCGACCCCGGGGTCGTCGCGCCGCAGGTGGTTGGTGGCCGGGTCGTGGCGGTAGCCCTTCTCGCTGACCGTCAGGGTGATCACGCGGGTGGCGGGCGCCGCGATCCGCCCAAGCAGGGCGTCGGGGTCCCCGGCGGCCCAGCGCAGATCGCGGATGCTGGCGATGACGCGCAGGTCCTCGCCCCGCGCGCCGCGCGCCGCCAGCGTGTAGAGCCCGTCCTGGGGGGCCAGCTGTTCGACCACCGTCGCGCTGCGCTCGGTGACGCCGCAGATGCCCCACTCGACCGAGGCCGCGGCGGACATCGCGTCCTCGGTGTAGACCGCCTGGTGGGCGCGGTGAAACGCTCCGACGCCGAGGTGGACGATCCCGATGTCGAGCTCGCGCGGGTCGATCCGCGGCCGTGCCGTGGGGGGAAGCGATCCGAGCGTCGCCAGGCTGAGCCGCGGCGCCGGGCTCGCCGTCACGTGCTCGGGCGGCCGGGCTTCGCCGCCTGCTGGGGGGTGCTGGCGATCACATCACCGCCCCGAGCTGCCACGGCGCGAACTACCTTCTCGCCGAAGCCGAACTCCTCGCTCCTGGTGCGCCGGCCCGAGGCCATGGCCGGGACGTCCTCGAACAGGGCCTGACCGAGCTCGGACACCCTGGCCTCGCCGTCGAGCATCGCGCCGGCGTTGAAGTCACCGCGCGCAGCGGCGTCGATCCGCCCACCGCGACCGCGCCCAGCGCCTTGTCGCTTCGAATCCGGAGCGCTGATCACCAGTCGTGCACCGTGCCGTCGCGCAGCCGGCTCACCGGCAGGTACGCCGGCTGGTAGGGGAAGCTCGCCGCCGCCTCCTCGTCAAGCTCGACGCCCAGGCCGGGCGCATCGCCGGGATGCAGGCAGCCGTCACGGAACGTCATGTTCTGGCGGAACACGGCATTTGTGGCCGCGCTGTGTTCCATGTATTCCTGGATGCCGAAATTGTGGATCGCGAGTCCGACGTGCAATTGCGCGGCGAGACCGACCGGCGAGATGTCGGTTGGGCCGTGGAATCCCGAGCGGACCTGGTGGAGCGCGGCAAAGTCGATCAGCTTTCGCAGCGGCGTGACTCCGCCGAAGTGCGTCGCGGCGGCTCGCACGTAATCGATCAGCTGCTCGGAGATCAGCGTCTGGAAATCCCAGACCGTGTTGAACACCTCGCCAAGCGCGAGCGGCGTCGTCGAGTGCTCGCGCACGAGGCGCAGAGCCTGCTGGTTCTCGGCCGGTGTGCAGTCCTCGAGCCAGAACAGGTCGTAGGGCTCCAGGCGCTGCGCGAGCCTGGCCGCCTCGATCGGCGTCAGGCGGTGGTGCACGTCGTGCAAAAGCAACAGCTCAGGGCCGAATTCGCGGCGAACGTGCTCGAACACCGACGGCACATGGCGCAGGTAGGCAGCGCTATCCCAGTCCTCCTCGACAGGTCGCTGCCCACGACCCGCCGGCTCGTAGTCGTAGCGTTCGCCGGACGCCTGCGGCTGATCGGCGACGCCATAGAGCGCGCGGATGCCCGGAACCGCGGTCTGCACCCTGACGGCGCGGTACCCGCGCTCGAGGTGGGCATGGATCGACTCCGAGAGCGACGAGAGCGATGTTCCAGAAGCATGCCCGTAGGCGAGCAGGCCGCTCCGCGAGGCTCCGCCGAGCAGCTGGTAGAGCGGCAGGCCGGCGACCTTGCCCTTGATGTCCCACAGCGCCATGTCGACGGCCGCGATCGCCGCCATCGTCACGGGACCGCCTCGCCAGTAGGCCCCGCGGTAGAGGTACTGCCACGCGTCCTCGATCCGATGCGCGTCGCGTCCCGGCAGCAGCGGCGCAACGTGATCACGCAGGTACGACGCGACCGCCAGCTCGCGGCCGTTGAGCGTAGCGTCGCCAAGGCCGCTGACGCCGCTGTCCGTCGTCACCCGCAGCGTGACGAAGTTGCGGCTCGGGCTCGTGACGAGCACCTCCGCCGAGGCGATGTTCACCGGCGGGTCCTGCCTGAACAGACGGCCGGCGCCAGCCCGTCGGCCATGACCCTCTCACACGTCTGCAACGGCTCGGTTCCGGCACTCGTCATCGGCGGATCCTCATGCTCATGTGCCAGGTGCCTCAACCTTAGAGCCTCCAGCAACATAAGATTCGCTGCTCGACCGGGCCGCTGAGATGACCGCTCCACCACCGCACCCCGATCGCCTGCTCGGAGTCGATCCGGCGCAACGCACGCTCGCGCGCGAACTGTACGCGGCGGTGGCCGATGCGCCGATCATCTCGCCCCACGGGCACGTCAGCGCCGAGATGCTCGCGACGAACCAGCCGTTTGCGGACCCGGCCGCGCTGTTCGTCACGCCTGACCACTACGTCACGAGACTGCTGCACAGCGCCGGCGTCGAGCTCGGAAGCCTGGGCCTTGGCGGATCGACGGCGCCGCCGCGGGAGATCTGGAGAACGCTCTGCTCGAACTGGCGCCTGTTCGCCGGAACGCCCGTCCGCTACTGGCTCGAGGACTCGCTGTTCCGCGTCTTCGGGCTCTCGGCGGCCCCGGCGCCGGACACCGCGGACGCGCTTTACGACCAGCTCGCGGAGCAGCTGCTCGCGCCGGCCTACCGGCCGCGCGAGCTGCTTGCCGGTTTCGGCGTGGAGCTGCTCGCGACGACTGACGATCCCGCCGACTCGCTCGAGCATCACCGCCACCTCTCAGCGATTGCGGGTTTCCCCACGCAGGTTGTCCCGACGCTCCGCGCGGACGCCTACATGACGCCGGACGCGCCGGCGTGGCGTGGGCGACTGGACGCGCTGTCGAGCGCCACGGGAGAGGATTGCGCGAGCTACGACGGCCTGCTCCGGGCGATCCGCAACAGGCGCGAGTTCTTCAAGCAGCACGGCGCCACCGCCACCGACTGCGGCGTCAGCGACGCCTGGGCGACGCCGCTCGGCGAGCGCGAGGCGCAGACACTTCACCGCCAGGGGCTCGACGGCTCGATCAGCCCCGACGGCGCGCAGGCGTACCGTCGCAACATGCTCTTTCAGTTCGGCTGCATGGCGGCCGAGGACGGGCTCGTGATGCAGCTGCACGCGGGGGTGATCCGCAACCACCACGCGGCCACCTTCGCGCGTTTCGGGCCGGACACCGGCCATGACCTGCCGGCCGCGACGGCTTACACCGAGCCGCTGCGCAAGTTGCTCAACCACGTCGGCACGAGCCAGCGCTTCCAGATCGTGCTGTTCACCGTCGATGAGACCGCGTTCTCCCGCGACATCGCGCCGCTCGCCGGCTTCTACCCCAGCGTTTACGCGGGTGCTCCCTGGTGGTTCCTCGACGCGCCCGCCGCCGTGCGGCGCTACCGAGCCGCGGTCACCGAGACCGCCGGTTTCTTCAAGACGTCCGGCTTCATCGACGACACCCGCGCGCTGTGCTCGATCCCTTCACGCCACGACATGAGCCGGCGGCTCGACGCGAGCTACCTCGCCGAGCTGGTGATCGAGCATCAGCTCTCCGAGGAGGACGCGCGCGAGATCGCGCAGGCGCTCGTGAGCGAGATCCCGCGAAGCGCCTTCCGTCTGGATCGCGCCAGCGCCTCTTCGAATTGAGCCGCGCCGTGCCGCGTCAGTTCGCTGCGTGCTGCGCCTGCTCCCGCGGCGCGTTCGCCTGCGCCCAGTGCGCGATCGCGCCCGAGCCGGCGACCACCTCGCCGCCGTCCAGCACGAGGATCGGGACGGTTCGCCTGCCACTGAGCCGCTTGACCTCGGCGCGGTCGCGGGCCCGCGCCGCCCAGGTCCAGAACATCAGGCGCCCGCCCCTGACCTGTCTGCGCTCGTAATGGTGGCCGGCATCGTCGAGCGCCTTCGCGGCCTTGCCGCAGGGGTGCCACGACGGAGCCGCCTTACCGCCCGGGCAGGTGTAGAGAACCATCGTGCCAACACTATCGGCTGGCGGAGGCGTCGCTGCGAGATACTGCGCCCGTGGCGGAGCGCAACGTGCTGGGTGGAGATCTCGAGCCCTGCGGGCAGGACCCGCTGACCGGCTTCTACCGCGACGGCTGCTGCAACACGGGACCGGCGGACGTCGGCAGCCACACGATCTGCGCTGTCGTGACGGCCGAGTTTCTCGAGCACCAGCGCGGGATCGGCAACGATCTCTCGACGCCGATGCCGCTCTACGGATTCCCGGGGCTCGTGCCCGGCGACCGCTGGTGCGTGACCGCCGCGAACTGGCTGCGCGCACACGAGGACGGCGCCGCCGCCTACGTGGTGCTCGCCTCCACGCACGAGCGCGCGCTCGAGATCGTGACGCTCGAGGCGCTCGCCGAGCACGCCGTCGACGTGCCGGCCGACGCCGGACCGTTCGGCGCCTGAGCGGCGCCCGAGCGGCGCGCGGGTACCCGGGCGCGGCGCTCGCCCGGCCACGGCATCGCGGCGCGCGAGAGCCCACACCCCGCGCGTGCGGGCGCGCTCACCCGTTGAGCAGGATCGCCGCCTCGGGGAGCGGCAGACGGGTGCGTTCCAGCACCAGGAAGGGCTCGGTCACCGGCGTCGACGCGCAGTAGCGCACGATGTCGTACTCGCGCGTCTGCACGGGCGGCGCGCAGAGCGTGAAGCCTTCGACGGAGAACGGGGTGCCGACCGGCGGAGGATCGTGGGCCAGGTCGATCACGTCGATCTCGCGCATCGTCTCGGGTCGTCCCGTCGGTGGCCTCGTCACCGGCAGGTAGAGGTTGAGCGCCGGCACGCCGTCGGAGGGGTTGACGACGATCACCCGCGCCCCGTGGGTCGCCGGCCCAAGCGCCGCGGCCGCGCCGCGCCAGTCGTCGCGCTGGTAGTAGGGGTCAGCCTCCACACCGGCGTAGGCGATCACGCCGACCGCGCAGAGCGCTCCGACCAGCGCCGGCCCGGCCCGCGAGCGGGTCGCGGCGACACCGGCGAGCGCCACCAGCGGCACCATCGCCGCGATCAGGTTGCGTGTGATCAGGTAGTCCAGGCCGACAACCGCCATCGCCACCGGCACCCCGACGGCGAACGCCGCGAGCGCCAGCAGGCCACGGTCCGCGCGCCGAAGCATGAACGCGAGCGCCACCGCCAGCACCGCTGCGACCGCCGTCACGACCGCCTGATGGGGCGTCGCGTAGCCGATCAGAAACTGCTTGGGCAGCGCGACGATCCGCCCGGCAAGCCCGCTTGCGTGGATGAACGAGGCCCGATTGCCGCTGGCCTGCACCACCGCCAGCGGGGCGAGGGCCGCGGCGACCGCGACGACGAAGATCGCCGACCACGCCGCCGTGCGCGAGCGGCGCACGTGGCGCCGGCACAGCCACGCGAGCTCCGGCACCACGATGAAGACAGCGAAGTAGTGCGTTGCGAGCGCGAGTCCCGAGGCGAGCGCGAAGCCGCGCCAGTCCTCGCGCAACAGGCACCACAGCGACAGCGCGCACAGCGCCACGAGCAGGGCGTAGGCGCGCGCCTCCTGGCTGTACCAGATCAGCAGCGGATTGGTGGCGCACAGTGCCGCCGCCGCGAGGCCGGCCCGCCAGCCGCCAAGGCGCCGAGCGATCAGCGCCAGCAACACGATCGTGGAGGTCCCGATCAGCGCCGAGAGCGAACGCAACCCGACCTCGCCGGCGCTGAAGACGTGCACCCAGGCCCAGGCCAGCACGTAATAGAGCGGCGGCGTCGACTCGGAGTGGGGGATCGCCGAGAGCATCGCGCCGAACGGGCGCGTGACGAGCTGATGCGTGACCGCCTCGTCCAGCCAGAAGCTCTGGACGCTCAGCGTCGAGAAGCGCAGCGCCGCGCCAGCCGCCGTGATCGCCGCGAGGGCCCAGATCCATGCGTCCGCTCGCCGCCGCTCCGCCATCGCCGGCGAAGGTTCCCAGACAGCGTGGCGGCAGCGCTCCGCCGGCTCCGCCTTTGCGATGCTTCCTCAGCCGCCCGCGGCGGCCCGCCCGAAGAGGAGAAGCCGATGCTGAAGGGACTGATGCAGGACGATTTCCAGCTGACCCTCCAGCACGTGCTGGGACGCATGCGCGCATTCCCCGACGCCGGCGAGGTCGTCACGCTCACCGACCAGGGGCTCGAGCGCGCGAGTCACGGCGCCACCGTCGAGCGGATCGACCGGCTGGCGCGTGCGCTGCACACGCTCGGCGTGCGCCGCGGTGACCGCGTCGGCACGTTCGCCTGGAACTCCCAGCGTCACTTCGAGTGCTATTTCGCGATCCCCTGCGTCGGCGCCGTCCTGCACACGATCAACCTGCGGCTGTTCCCCGAGCAGATCGCCTACGTGATCGGGCACGCCGAGGACCGGGTCGTCTTCATCGACGACACGCTCGCGGCGGCGCTTGCGCCGCTCGCCCCGGCGCTCGACTGCGTCGAGCACTTCGTCGTGATGGGCGACGGGCCGACCGGCGATCTGCCGCGAGTGCTGCGCTACGAGGAGCTGCTCGAGGCGGCCGGTCCCGGCGAGGCCGACTACCCGCAACTCGACGAGCGCGAGGCGGCCGCCCTCTGCTACAGCTCCGGCACCACCGGCAACCCGAAGGGCGTGCTCTACTCCCACCGCTCGATGACGCTGCACGCGGCCGGCGTGCTGATGGCCGGCACGCTCGGGATCACCGCCGAGGACCGCGTGCTGGTGGTGGTGCCGATGTTTCACGTCAACGCCTGGGGGCTCCCGTACGCGGCGGCGCTGAGCGGCGCGACGCTGCTGCTGCCCGGCCGCTCGCTGGGCGCCGAACCGCTGGCCAAGCTGATCGAGGGCGAGCGCGCCACGGTGATGGCCTGCGTGCCGACGATCTACGCCGACCTGCTGCGCTACGCCGACGCGCACAAACCGAACCTCCGCTCGCTGAAGTGCGCGATCTGCGGCGGCGCGCCGATGCCGCCGGCGCTCGCCCGCGGCTTCGAGGAGCGCCACGGGGTGGCGCTGCTGCACGCCTGGGGGATGACCGAGACCAGTCCGATGTGCACGGCCGCCCGCACGCCCGAGGGCCTCGACGTCGAGGAGAGCTGGGCGATCCGCACGACGCAGGGGCGCCCCGTGCCGTTCGTCGAGCTGCGCCTGATCGACGACGACGGCGGCGAGGTTCCCTGGGACGGGCGCTCGACCGGCGAGATCGAGGTGCGCGGTCCGTGGATCGCGAGCGGCTACTACCGCGAGGACGCGCCGGAGAAGTTCGACGGCGGCTGGCTTCGCACCGGCGACATCGCCCATGTCGCGCCGGCGGGTTGGGTCACGATCACCGACCGCGCCAAGGACGTGATCAAGTCGGGCGGCGAGTGGATCTCCTCGGTCGAGCTCGAGAACCAGCTGATGTCACACCCCGCCGTTCGCGAGGCGGCGGTGATCGCCGCGCCCGACGAGCGCTGGAGCGAGCGCCCGCTGGCCTGCGTCGTGGTCGAGGAGGGGGCGCAGGTGACGCCCGCCGAGCTGGTCGAGCATCTGCGCAGCCGCGTCGCCCGCTGGTGGCTGCCCGAGGAGTTCGCGTTCGTGTCCGAGGTGCCGAAGACCAGCGTCGGCAAGTTCGACAAGCGCCGACTGCGCGCCGCGCTCGCCGACGGCCGGCTCGAGGGCCGCGTGCGAGTCGAGAGCTCGCCCCCCATCTGATGCGCCCCCTATCCTGCTTCCAGATGGGGCGGGGCACACGGCGATCGGCATCCAACTCGCGAAGGCTCCGCCGCCCCGCGCGGCTGGCGCTCGCCGCGACGCTGCTCGCGCTAACGCTGAGCGCCGCGGCCTGGGCGACCGCGCGCGTGATCGACGGCGGCCGCTACACGGGATCGACCAGTCAGAAGCAGAGCACGACGATCGTCGTATCCGCCAACGGCAAGCAGATCTCCAAGCTCCAGACCGCCGTCGCCTACGACCACGAGTGCGCCACGACCAGCGGGCCGACCTACACGGTCACCGCGCAGAACGTGCCGATCCCCAACGCGAGCTTCTCGATCAACGTGACCGCCAAGGCGTCTCACCATTCGCTCTCGGTCACCGTCACCGGCGTCTTCGACGGCAGGAACGTCGCCGGCACCGTCTTCGAACGGGGCGGCCGCTGCCCCAAGCCTCGCCAGGTCGACAACCCCTACCTCGCGACCTATACCGCGAAGGCTGGTTAGGAAGTCGTCTCAATACTCCGCGTGTGGGGCTGGCGAGAGCCGGATCGAGTGGGGCAAGGAAGCAGGAAGCGGGCAATGGCAGAGCCATTGACGCGACCGAGGACGCTGCATTCGCGATGATCCGCCGCCGCCAGACGTGCGCGGGCGGTGTTGAGACGGCTTCAAAGGGCTCCGCCGGCAGGCCGGCTGCGCCTGTCGTCTGTGCGGCGCCCGGCGCGGTTCAGCAGCCGCGCCGCTCACGCCGGGGGCGCCTGGGAGACCGTCTCGCCGGGCGGCTCCGCGTTGCCAAGCAGCGCCCGCGGCCATAGCTTCTTCGAGCGGACCACGTTCAGCTCGGCCGCGTACAGGGTCGCCTGCGCGCCCAGATGAAGCCAGGCGAGCGTGCCGAGCACGATCGCGAACAGGCCGTAGGTGTCGCTGGTCTTCTTGAGGTCGTGTACGACGATGTAGCCGCCGGCGTGCTGGAGGATCTGCCAGACGATCGTCGCCACGACCGCGCCGGGCAGGATCTCGCGCACGCTCGCCTTATACGAAGTCAGCAGCACGAAGACAGCGATGAACAGGGCGAGGTCGAGCGCCAGCGACACGATCAGCGCGCCCAGCGTCGCGAGGATGCCCGGCGGCGAGCCGGCATCCACCCAGCCGTCGATCACGGTCGCCGCGACGTTCACCGCGCCCAGGACCGCGAGCATCCCGAGGCCCCGTAGACGCCAGCGCCACCACGAGTTGCGCTCGTCCTGGGCGACCCCCCAGAGGCGGTCCTGCGCGATCTGCGTCGCATGCACCACGCCGAGCCCGGCGAGCAGCGCCGTCACGATTCCGATCGCCAGCGGCAGGCCGCCCACGCTCAGCGAATGAACGTTGCTGCGGATCGTCGAGCCGATGATCGGAAACGACGCCAGCGAGGAGCTCTCGATCTGGTTCTGCAGCGTCACATCGCCCCTCAGCACCAGGCCCAGCACGGTGACGAACACGAGCAGCAGCGGAAACAGCGAGAAGAACCCGTAGTAGGCGATCAGCCCCGCCAGCTGTCCACCGTTGTCCTGGCTGAACTTCTTGTACACCGCAAGCGGCAGCGCGATCACCGGATGACGCTGCTGAGCGCGGTCCAGGGCGTGCGCCTTCGCGGCGATCCGGCTGCGAAGGGTGGTGGCGGGTGACACGGGCTGGGAGGTTATTCCGCATCGGCGAACCGGCAAACGCATACACTCGCGCGCCACGGATTATGGAGAGCTGAATGAGCGCTGTCCCGTTGACCGGGCGATCGTCGGAAGAGCCCACGATGGGGCTCGCGGGTGGCGATATGGGACGGGATCCGGCCGAGGCCGTGGCGCAGGTCGCCGCGGCTCGGCGAGGCCGCCTGCTCCGAGTGCATCGCCGCCGCCTGCGATGGGAGGACCTCGAGGACTGCTACAGCCAGGCGACCCTCGAGCTCCTGGCGCGCTCGCGACGCTCCCCGTTCATCTCCCAAGCCCACGTCGTCAACGCACTCGAGCAGAAATTTCTGAGCAGAATTGAGGATCGAAGGCGCGCGATCGGCGGGCGCAGCGCGATCGAGACCGCGATCGCACGCGCCGTCCCGGTCGACGCCCCCGACCGGCTGGCCGGCGAGCTGGAGGATCGCGGCGCCGCCGTCGAGAACCAGGTGATGGCGCGGGGCGAACTGCGGCGTCTGCGCGAGGTTATCGCCGACCTGAGCCGCGATCAGCAACTCGTGCTCGCAAGCCAGGTCACCGTGGATATGGGGGTGGCCGAGTTCTGCGCCCGGTTCGGCTGGTCGGTGGAGAAATACCGCAAGGTCGCCCAACGCGCCCGCGCGAAGCTCCGCGTGCTCGTGGGGGAGTACGAGTGCGGCGATCGCTGCCGCCGGCTCGAGCCCGACCTGCTTGCGATGAGCGCCGGCGCTGCCGAGGGCGAGAGCCTGGCGCGAGCGCGCGCCCACGTCGCGAACTGCCCCGCGTGCGCGCGGATGACGCGCGATCTCGACCGCGCGGCCCGCTCCGTCGTGGCGCTGCTACCGCCACCCTCCGCTGTTCTCGCGAGCGGCGCCCTGGCCGCGAAGCTCGGCGCGGTCTGGGCTGGCCTGCGCCGCGCTGCGGCCGTGGCTCGCCATCCGCTTTCCGAAACGGGCTTCGGCGGTGGCGGTGCCGGTGTCGCCGGCGGCGGGGTCGCGGGCGTCGGCGCGTTGAAGGTTGGGATCGCCGCCGTATGCGTGGCGGGGGCGGCCGGCGGCTTCGCCGTATGCGCGCGTCTCGGTGTGCTGCCCAGCGTGGGGCTGCCGCTGGCCGCCGCCCATGCGACCGTGGTTAGCCGCAGCGCCGCGCATCGCCATTCACCGCTTACCGTGAACCTGCCGCCGACGCCGTCGCGCGAGACCTCGGGAGTGGTGCTGCGGGGCGGCGGCGCGGTGCGGGACAGTCCGGCACGGGTCAGCGCGGTCACCCAGATCCGTCGTGAGTTCGGTGCGGGCCCGGCGCGTACCGCCTCGGCGCCGAGCGTGACTCCTACCGTGGCGCAACCGACGTGGTCGGGGAGCGCCCGCGCGGCGACACCTACCGGCGGCGCCAACCTCAGGCAGACCCAGGCTGAGTTCGGGTTCGAAAAGTGAGCTATGTAGCACATATTGTGCTACGTTTGAAGGCATGGCTTCGAGGGTGGTAAGGGCGCGTTTGGACGAGGCGTCCGAGCGAGCGCTGGCGACGCTGATGCGCGAGGGTCGCAACGAGTCCGAAGCCGTGCGCACCGCATTGGTGGAGGCGGCACACCGGCGCTTGCGGCGCTCCGGGCTGGTCGCCGAGGTCGCCATCCTCGCGGCAGACCCGCTCGACCGCGCCGAACGCGCTGCGGTCATGGCCGACATGGACTCCGTCGCAGCCGACTGGCCCGAGTGACCCGAGGCGAGGTCTACCGGCTGCGGCTACCCGCGCGGCGCGGCCGCGAGCAGGCCGGGGCCCGCTATGGGGTCGTGCTTCAGGCGGATGAGTTCCTCGGCCTCTCGACCGTGATCGTGGCGCCGACGTCACGCAGCGCCGCGCGCGCCACCTTCCGCCCGCAGATCGAGTTGGGCGGCGAGTTCACGAGCGTGCTCGTCGAGCAATTGCGCAGCGTCGACGTCGAGCGCCTAGGCGCCTTCGCGGGACGGCTCTCGCCCGCCGAGCAGCGCGGCGTTGACGAAGCTCTCGCACTCGTGCTCGACCTCGCCTGAGGCGCGCCCGCAGCCGATCCGCGTCGGCGCTCGCCATCGCTCACCGGCAGCCGTTCGACCCGGGCGAGCACGTCGCGATCGAGCCGTGCGGGCCTGAGCAACGGTTCGACGAGAAGCTCGGGCCGCGTCGCGCGCTGCCCGTGGCTGAACGCGGCCTTCAGCTGTTGCGGATGTCCCGCGAATCCGGCGCGGTCGGAAACAGCGGCGACCCACCGTGAAGCCAAATCAATCTCCACAGAGCTCCGTCCACGTCCGCGCCACTTGCCCGGCGCCGGGCGAGCGCCGGCGCGGATACCGCCCGCCGTTTGGCGCCGCCCCCGGGGCGCTGCGCGGAGCGGGCCGCGCCGGCGCAGTCGTCACGGGGCCGGCAAGGTGATCCGGCGGCGACCGACCGCGGTCTACCGGGTGATCGATGAGGAGGAGCTGCTCGGGGGGACGACCCCTGTCGAGCGCGGCATCGTCGAGGAAGGGTGGCCGCTGTCGGGCTCGGAGGCGACCGGGAACCGCCGGCGAGGTCCCTCGCGACCTCGGACGGGATGGGCTTCGACCGCGCTCGCTGCGGCGGCTCTCGCCGCGGTGGCCGCGGCGCTCCTGAGCCTGGGCGGCAACGCCGGCGCCTCGAACGCCTCCGACGCTCGGCAGGCGGCCCGGGGACGGATGTCGATACGAGCGGGGTCCCCGGCGCGGATCTCGTCACACCGCGTAGCGCCAGCCGCAGCCCATCACGCGAAGGCGGGGCTGCACGTCATCGTGGGCCAGCCGAGGCTCAAACGGCTTCGTGGCACCGCGCGCGCTCGCCTGCGGCGAGGTGTCACTGAAGGGCGACTCCCTCCGGTCGCCGGCGCGGCGCCGGCCGCTGCCGCACGCTCCGCGAATCCGCCGCCGAGCCCGGCCGAGCCCGTCCAGGAATTCGGCTTCGAGCGATGAGCGCGAACTCTCACCAAGCGCACGTGACGATCGAGCGCCGCCGGCTGCGCTCGCTGCGGATCTCCTTGGGAGCGACGCGCTGGGTTCTGTACGCCGTGGCGCTCGTCGGTGTGGCCTCGGCCGCGCGCAACGCTGTCGACCCGCCGCGCGCGCAACGGATCCCCGCGCCGGCACCCAGGCGGTCCGACACCGCAGGTGAGTGGTTCGCACTCAGCTTCGCCCGCGCGTACCTCACCTGGTCGGCCGATCCGTCGACCCACGAGGGGTTCCTGCGCCCCTTCGTTGCCACCGTCGATGACCCAGATGTCGGTCTGGCGCCGGCCGCGGGCAGCGACGAGCAGGTCAGCTGGGTCGCGATCGCCGGCGAGCAGGACCAGCCGGGCGGTGTGCGCGACTATACGGTCGCAGCCGCAACAGGCGGCGCCACCGTTCGCTACCTCTCCGTGGCCGTCACCATGGCGCCGGGCGGTGGGGAGGATCTGGCGCGGTACCCAGCGCTCGTGGCGGCGCCCATGCCTGCCCGCGCGGCAGAACTCGACGGCGCTGGGCTGCCCACTCTCACGAATTCTGCGGTTATCGCGGTCCTCGACCGTGCCGCGCGCAACTACGTCGACTCGTCGACGGACAACCTCGCCGCCGACCTGGCCGTCGGCGCCAAGATCGCTCCCGTCGCGCCGGGTCTCACCATGCGCAGGCTTGTTCGCCTGGCGGTCGAGTCGTCCGGCGCGGTGCTTGCGACCGTGCTCGCCGCCGACGCGAGCGGCGACCTCTTCACGCTGGCCTACGAGTTCACCGTGCGCCTGGTCGGTGGCCGCTGGGAGATCACGCGGATCCAATCATGACCAACCGATCGGGAGGAGCGCAGGGATGAAAAGACTGATCGCGGCGGCGGCCGTCATGGCGGGCTGGCTGGCCCTACCAGCCGTGGCACTCGCTGCAAGCTCACTCACCGGCGGAGCGTCACTCGAAAGTGCGGCGAGCCAGGCGAGCGACACCGGGCGCACCGTGGCACTCAGCCTGATCGGCCTGGCGCTCGCCGTCGCCGCGGTCGTGCTGGTGTTCAAGCGCGACTTCAAGGAAGCGGTCGCCGTCCTGGCGATTGGCATCATCGCCGTGCTGCTCGCGAGTCCGGCCGGCCTCAGCGTGCTTCAGAACACGGTCTCCCTGCTGTTCGGTTCGAGTTGACCTCGCCGCTGGAGGTCCGCTCGTTCCGATCGGTGTTCGCGCTCGAACGGCGCGTCTACCAGATCGACTCGCTGCGGCTGAACCCGACCGGAATCCCGCTGCGCGGGATCGTCTACGCGGCGTTGCTGGTCGCCGCGGCGCTCATTGCCGGAGCCCTTCCGCCCACCAGCTGGCTCGACTTCGTGGCGCCGTGGTACGTGCGCGACCTCGGTCTGCCGCTGGTCGGCGCCGGCCTGCTTGGCGCCCTGCGGGTTGAGGGCCGGCCGTTCCATCTGGCGGCGCTGGCACTGATCAGCCACCGCTTCTCGTGCCGCCGGCTCGTCGGCCTGGCGCCGCTCGTCGCGCGTGGAGACCGCTGGCGCCCACCCGCACTGATCTGCATCCCGGACGGCTCGGAAGGCCGGTTTCGCTCGCTGCGCTACCGCGGTCCCGGCGCCGTCCTCGTGCACCATCCGCACCTGCGCGCCGAGTGGTCCGGCGTTCGCCGAGCCGATCTCACGCTTCATCCGCTGGCCGGAGCATGTGCTCGCCCAACCGTGCTCGAACTCAGTGCGGAGGCGGTGCTCGAGGTTCGCACCAGGTGAGCTCCTGGCGTCGACCGCTCAGCTTCGTCTATGGCAACTGCCTGCAGGGCTCGTGCGGACCGTGGGCACTGTTCGCGCTCGAGCCGTACAGCTACGCGACACTTACTCCGGCACGAAAGCGCGAGCGCTTCGGGCGGCTGCTCGCCGCGATCGAGTCGCTTGAGGCCGACATACAGATCCTGCGCGTCTCGCGCTCGTGGGACGCCGCGCAGGCCTTCCGTCCGCTCGCCCCCGAATACGCCGGGCCGCACCGGGCCGCCCACGACGCGTACCTCGCCGCTCAGCTCGAGGCGCTCGACGAGGAACGCGCCGAGCTGCCGGCGATCTTCATCGCCGTAAGCCTCGAGTCACCGCAGCGCGACGTCAGCGCATTCGTATCGACCCTCGCCGAGCGCCCGGCACGCGAACTGCTGAGGGCGGCGAGCCGATCCTTGCGAGGCGGCTCGGCGCGCCACATGTCCGTGACCGAGCTGGAGCGGCTGCGCATGCGCTCGGACGAGGTGCACGCACGGCTCGCCGCCAACCTCGAGGCTCGCCCCGCGCGCACGCTCGAGGTCCAGTGGCTGGTCCGCCGCGCCTTCTGCCGAGCGCTCGGCGAACCGGAGGTCGATGGGCTCCACGAGCCGCAGGCGCTGGTCTTCGAGCGCAACGGCGCCGCGATCCTCGCGCCGCTCGAGGCCGACGTGGTTCGCTGGCAGGAGAGCTACGTCGAACACTCCGGCCGCCTGCTGCGAATCGAGTCCGAGGCGGGGGTCAGCTGGCAGGCGCACCTGCTCGCGGGTGCTCTACCTGAAAGCGCCGCGTTCCCGAGCTCGCGGCTCGAGCTGATGTTTGCGCCAGCCGAGTCGCTCCCGTTCGGCGTGGACCTGACGCTGTGCGCGCGGTACCTGCCGAACGACCTCGCGATGCGCCTGGTGCGCCGGCGCGTCCAGGACGCCGACGAGATCGCACGCGCCGAGGCGGGCGGCGATCAGGGCGTATCCGACCGCGGCTACGACCGTACGCAGGATGCCCGCGACCTGCTGTCCTACCTTCAGTCCGCGAGCCATCCGCCACTGCTGAGAGCCACGCTGGCGGTCGCGGTATCGGCCGACGGGCCCGAGGAGCTGGAGAGGCGCGTCGAAGCGGTTCGCCGGGTCTTCGGCGAGGTGCACCTGCACCGACCGCTCGGAGACCAGCTGCGCCTGTTTGTCGCGGCGCTGCCCGGCCAGCGCTCCTCGGTCGCCGGCTACGACGACGTCCTGACTCCCGAGCAGGTCGCGGCGATGATGCCGCTCGCCACGCACACGGTCGGTGCGCGTCGCGGCTTTCATCTCGGACACACGCTCGGCGCCAGCCGCCATCCGGTTCGCTTCAACCTGCGCGAGGGCTCCGACCATGACCGCAACGCGGCGATCCTCTCGATCGGCGCCCTCGGTTCGGGCAAGACGACGCTCGACCAGAAACTCGCCTACGAGGCATTCCTGCTCGGGGCGCGCGTGATCGACTGCGATCCGAAGGGCGATCACCGCATGCACGAGCTGCCCGAGGTGGCGCCACATGTAGAGACGATCGCGCTGCGGGGCGACCGCGCGCTGCGCGGGATGCTGGACCCGCTGCGGATAGCGCCCGAGCACCTGCGCCAGGACGCCGCGGTGTCGTTTCTCTCCGAGCTGCTCCCCGCCCGCCGCGACGGTGCATGGGATGCCGCGGTGGCGGCCGCCGTCGACGCGGTGAGGCAACGCTCGAAGACGCCGACCTGCTTCGAGGTCGTCCGCGCCCTGTCGGCGGGAGACGAGACCGATCGCCAGGTTGCCAAGGCACTGGCGGTGCACGCGGGTTCCGGTCTGACCCAGCTGGGTTTCGCCGATCCAGACGTGCGCCTGCCGGAGGTCGGAACGCGCCAGGTGACCTACCTGCCGATTCGCGACCTGCCCGCGCCCCAGCCTGGGATCGCCCGGCCGGACTACTCGCCGCTCGAACGCGTTGGCGAGCAGATCGTGCGGCTGATCGCGATGTTCGCGATGGCCTTGATGTCGTCCGAGCGCTCGCGCTTGAAGGTCTTCTCGTTCGACGAGGGGTGGCGCCTGCTCGGCGATCCGGTGGGGCGGATGCTGCTCGCCTCGCTGCAGCGCATGGGGCGCAGCGAGCTGGCCGTGCCGATCATCTCGACGCAGCTCGTTGGCGACACCTTGCTCGACGGGCGTGAGTCGCTGGACAACCTCATCGGCGCCACGTTCGTCTTCGGACTGCGCTCCGAGCGTGAAGCCGAACGCGCTCTCGAACTACTCGACCTCGACCCCGACGACCGCCTGCTGCGTGACCGGCTGCTCGACTTCGACGCGGGTCGTTGTCTCATGCGCGACCATCGCGGGCGGGTCGAGGCGGTCCAGGTCGAGATCCTCGTGCCGCGCCTGCTGGCTACGTTCTCGACGACTCCGCAACGGTGAGCTGCCGCGGCCGCCTGGCCGGCGTGTGCGTTGCGGCGGTCGCGTTCTCGCTCGTGTCCGCCACCACGGCGGCTGGTTCGACGATGATCGCCGCCGACGGCAGCCCGCTGGCCGGTAACGGGTTTGGCAGCCCGTCGTGCACCTCAGCTCTCCTGGCGTCGCAACTCTCGGACGCGGAGCGGACGAACTGTGCCATCTCCGGCGTTGACGTCGCGCAGGTGCCGCTCTCGAACTACGCGATCGACGTGGACATCCCGTCAGGTCTCGACGCGAGCGTCACCGAGGATCTGGACACCGTCGTTCAGGACCTGCTTGTCACGCCCGTGTGGACGGCTCTCGTGTGGCTGATTCACGTCGTGTTGGTGGCACTCGAGTGGTGCTACGCGATCGACCTGCTAGCGCCGTCGACGCTCGCGCGGGTCAGCTCGTCGCTCGGTGTCGCGCAGCGCATCTTCACCGATCCCTGGCTCGGACTCGCGTTGGCGGTTGCCGCGGTCGGCTTCGCCTGGCAGGGTCTCGTGCGCCGCCGCGTCCTCGACACGCTCGGCCAGGCCGCGCTGCTCGTGGTGATGGTGTGCGCCGGCCTCTGGATCATCGCCGACCCGGTGGGAACGGTCGGCGCGGTCGGAAATCTGGCCGATCGCGCCGCCTTGACAACCGTGGCCGCGAGCGCCACCGGCAACCCGGACCAGCCGGTCTCGAGCGTGGACGGCGCCTTCGGCTCGGTGTTCGATGCCGCGATCAGCGGGCCCTGGTGCTACCTGGAGTTCGGCGATGTCGAATGGTGCCAGGCGCCGGCGGAGCTCGATCCACGCCTTCGCGCGACGGCCGCGCGACTCGAGGTCCAGCTGCGAGCCGAAGCCACCTGCCAGGATGCGGCCACGCTCGTCCAGTGTGCGCCCGGCGGCAGCGCGCTGCAGAACCAGCTCGCCGGAGCCGCCACGGCGCTCGCAGAGGCGCGCACCAACGGCGAGCTGTTCCTCGCGCTCCCGCCGACCTCGCTGGCGCGGACGGCGCTGCCCGACCAGACGCCCACGCCGTCGCTCTACGGAACCCTCTGCGGGGCTAGCGATCCGACGGCCTGCACCGCACCGACCGCGCCGCAGGCCGAGTTTCGGGGAGTGAGCGGGACCTGGCCGCGCGTCGGCGGGCTTCTGCTCATCGCGGCGGGGACGCTCGGGATGCTCCTCCTGCTCGGCTTCATCGCGCTCCGCCTGCTCGGTGCGGCGCTCGCAACGCTGCTCTACCTGATGCTCGCGCCCCTGGCGGTGCTCGCTCCGGCGCTCGGCGAGTCGGGGCGGGATGCGTTCCGTCTGTGGCTCACGCGGCTGGTGGGGGCGGCTCTGGCAAAGCTCGTCTACTCCGTGGCGCTCGGAGTGGTCCTGCTGATAGCGACGCTCCTGGGCTCACTGGACAGCCTCGGCTGGTGGACCCAGTGGCTGCTGACGTCGGTCTTCTGGTGGACGGCATTCGAACAACGACATCGCCTGCTCGCCCTCGTCATGCACGAGCGCGGCGAACCGCTGCGGCGGGCTCCGGTGGCCACCCGTGTGTGGCTGGCGGCGCGGAGCGCCGGCGCCGGCGTTGGAGTGGCTCGGGCCGGCGGGCGGCTTGCGGTGCGCGTCGGCAGCGGAGCGGTCGAGACGATCAGGAGCGTGCGTGAGCTGCCTCAGGAGGGCGGCGCGCTCGCTCTCTCGCGTCCCGGCCGCGGAGGCGGCGGCGCGCCTGGGTCGGGTCCGCGGGCGAGCGCTCGAGCCCGCAGGGAACGGCGGGCGCAGGCCGGTGAAGGGCTCTCCGCACAGGTTGCGCGCGTGCGTCAAGCCGGCGGCGTGCGGCAATCCGCCGGACGCGCCGCCGCCGTCCCCGCCGGTCCGGCGGCGCGCGCCGAGCTCGAGGCGCTCGAGCATCGCCGCTCGCGGATCGCGACGAGCCTGACCACCGCCGAAGCCCGTGGCGAGCGACGGCGAAGCGTCTCGCTGCGCCTTCGCGCCCGCCGCGTGGACGAGGAGCTGGCGGCTCGCCGAGCCGCACCCGCGGCGCGCGCGTCTTCCGGGACACCTGGCCGGCTGCGCTCGACATTGAGTCGAGGAGTGGTGGGGAGGCGGTCGGATGTGCGCGAACGGCGGATCGTCGCTCGCACGCTCGACCGCGCCGCGGCGGCGCCGCCCGGAGAGATCCTGCGCGCCGGGCCGGCAGCGGCCCGGTTGGCCGGCCTTGCGGGGATCAGCCCTGCCGAGTATCTGCGCCGTGCGCCCGCAGAGCAGCGCGCCGCACGCCTTGAGATCGAGCGCGAGCTTGCCCAGCGCCGCCAGTTCCTCCGCGACGCCTCACCGTTGCGGCCGGCGCCACGAGCGGGGCCAGCCACCGCCGGAGCTTCCGGCGTTGCCGAGTCCGCACTGCCCGCTTCGATCGCTCGCCGGGCCCGCCAGTTCGGCCTGCGCCAAAGATGAGCGCAAGGATTGCGGTTCCTCTCGCGCTGCTCGCCGGGCTGATGACCGGGCTGGTCGCGGTGGCGGCCTGCGTGCTGCTGCTCGTGTTCGCGGTTGCTCGCGGGGCCGAGCGGATCGCACTCGGCGGCAACGTTGCGCTCGGCGGCAATGCCGTCGGCAGTGGCACTGCGGGCGCCGGCGTCACCCCGTCCGCCGAAGCCCAGACGGACATTCCGCCGCTTTACCTCGCGCTGTACATGCAGGCGGCGGCGCGGTTCGGCCTCGACTGGACCGTGCTGGCGGGCATCGGCCGCGTGGAGTGCGACCACGGACGCGACCCCGCTCCGTCATGCACGGTCGAAGGACAGCTGAACTCGGCCGGAGCGGGGGGCCCGGCGCAGTTTCTCGTCTCGACCTGGCAGCGCTACGGGATCACGGCGAGCGGCTCGGGGACGCCAGACATGTGGAACCCGGCCGATGCAATTTTCAGCATGGCCAATTACCTTCGGGCCAGCGGCGCCCCCGGGAACTATCCCCTCGCGATATACGCGTACAACCACGCTTGGTGGTATGTGGCCGATGTGTTGGCGTGGTCGCGACGCTACAGCGCGGCGTTCGTCACGCCGGCCACGCAGCGACCCGGGTTCGTCAGGCTCAACCGCGGGTGACAGGTTCGCCCGTCACTGGCCCGCGCGGACCGCCGCCGGCGTTGATCGCGGTGATCCAGGCGTGAGCGCAACATTCGCGCCGCTCCGCGGTCTCAATCTCCTGACGGTTCACCAGATCGCCGCCAGCGCATGCGACGCCCGACCCTCACAGCACTCCTGACAGCAGCGGCCCTGCTTGGCGCCGCAGCGTTCGGCGCGGCTCCGGCCCTAGCCGCCCACGACGAGACGGTCTTCTTCGAGTCGCCGCACGCCCTGCTCACGCCGGCTACGCAGGCCGCGTCGCTGGAGCAGCTTCAATCGCTCGGCGTCCACGCCCTGCGCGTGGTGCTCTACTGGCGCGACGTCGCGCCGCACCCCAACCAGCGCCGGCGACCGGCGTTCAACCAGGCCAACCCGGCCGCCTACGACTGGGGCGCATACGACCCGCTGATCGCCGCCGCGACGGCGCGCCACTGGAAGGTGCTGCTGAGCGTCAGCGGGCCGGTACCGCGCTGGGCGACCCCGCACGGAGAGGACATCTACAGCAACCCCAACGACAACGACTTCCGCCAGTTCATGCAGGCCGTCGGCAGGCACTACGGAACGCGCGTCAAGCTCTTCTCGATCTGGAACGAGCCCAACGAGCCCGGCTTCCTGCGACCGCAGTACGTCCACGGGAAGCTCGCCTCGGCATCGATCTACCGCGGCCTCTTCCTGGCCGGCTACCGGGGCCTTCAGGCCTCCGGCAACTTCGCCGGTATGAGCGTGCTGATGGGCGAGACCTCGCCGACCGGAGTGGCTAGCCAGGGCGTGCCGGCGCCGCTCGCCTTCCTGCGGGGCGTGCTCTGCCTGAACGTCGACTACAAGCCGGTCGGGCACTGTTCGCGGCTGCCTGCCGATGGCTACGCGCAGCACCCCTATTCCAACGCGAAGGGCCCGTTCTGGAAGCCGCCGGCCGACGACGTCACGATCGGGACGATCGGGCGCCTGGTGACCGCGCTGAACCGTGCGGCCGCGGCCGGAGCGCTCCGCGCCGGGCTGGACGTGTACGTCACCGAGTTCGGCGTGCAGTCGTTTCCGAATCCATACGTCGGCGTGTCACTGGCCAAACAGGCCGAGTTCCAGGCGATCTCCGAGCGCATCGCCTGGAGCAACCCGCGTGTCGCTTCCTTCAGCCAGTACCTGCTGGCCGACGACCACCCCGTCAACGGTCGCACCACCGGCTTTCAGACCGGTCTGGAGACCTACCGCGGCACGCCGAAGCCGGCCTACGACGGCTTCCGACTGCCGCTGACCGTGACCCGCGACTCAAGCGCCGGCGTCTCCTTCTGGGGGCTCGTGCTGCCCGCCGGGCACCCGACGACCGTCGAGGTGCAGTACTCCTCCGACGGCG
This sequence comes from uncultured Solirubrobacterales bacterium, assembly GCA_963709225.1. GTDB lineage: Bacteria > Actinomycetota > Thermoleophilia > Solirubrobacterales > Solirubrobacteraceae > Palsa-513. The sequence goes on along the minus strand of CAVPVM010000002.1, from coordinate 151,982 downwards.
GCCGCAGTTGGCGCGGACTCGCGCAGGAGCGGACCGCCGCCGACGGCGCCTGGAGCGGGAGCGGCCGTTTCGTTGCCGGGCGGCTGTGGCGCGTTCGCTGGGTCTCACGCGCCGCCGGGCAGGCCACGTTCGTCGGTGCCCCGACGCGAGCCTACGGCCCCACCGGCAGGCTCTACCCGTGAGCGCCGGCGCCGTGCGTCCGACCAGCCCGGAGCCTTTGCGTTCTGTTGGCGTAGTCTGCGCCGCGTTGGACATCCACCGGCAACGAGCCCGGCAGCCTGCGTGGGCCGGCGGGCAGGGGAGGCCAGCATGGCGAACGACGAACCGAACGCTTCGAAGCTGATCGACGAGCGCATCAGTCAGCTCGGCGACTGGCGCGGCAGGACGCTGGGCCGGGTGCGCGCGATCATCCGCGAGGCGGATCCCGAGATCGTCGAGGAGTGGAAGTGGGTGAAGGCCACGAACCCCGGAACCCCTGTGTGGTCCCACGACGGCGGCATCTGCACCGGCGAGGTCTACAAGAGCGTCGTCAAGCTGACGTTCTACAAGGGTGCATCGCTGAGCGATCCTTCGGGACTTTTCAACTCCAGCCTCGAGGGGAACGTCAGGCGGGCGATCGACATCGGCGAACACGACACGATCGATGAGGCGGCGCTGAAGGATCTGATCCGTGAGGCGGTGGCGCTGAATCTGGGTACGCGGTGACCCTCTGGCGCGGAGGGCGTCACTCGAGTCGGGCGAGAGCCGCGGCCCGGCGCGCCGGTGCGGGCTCAGCGATTGCGGCCCGGCTCCCACAGCGGCTCCTCGCCGCCGTTGGCCTCGCGAGCGAGGATGAAGAGCAGGTCGCTGAGACGGTTGAGGTAGCGCACGGTCTGCGGGCTGGCGGCCTCGCCCAGGGCGACGACGCGGCGCTCGGCGCGGCGGCAGACCGTGCGGCAGACATGCAGCGAAGCGGCCGCCGGCGTTCCGCCCGAGAGCACGAAGGACCGCAGCGGCGGCAGGGCGGCGTTCACCTCGTCACAGCGCTGCTCTAGCCACTCGACCTGGCCGGCGAGCAGCCGGAGCCGCTCGCGCCCGTCCTCGAGCGGCACCGCAAGGTCGGCTCCGAGGTCGAACAGGTCGTTCTGGATCCGCCGCAGCCAGGTCGCGGTGCGCGCCGGCATGTCCGCCAGCGTCAGCGCCGCGCCGAGGTTGGCGCCGAGCTCATCGACGGTGCCGTAGGCCTCGATCCGCGGGTCGGTCTTGGGCACGCGGCTCATGTCGCCGAGGTGCGTCTCGCCGCCGTCGCCGAGCCTTGTGTAGATGCGGGTCAGGTTGACAGTCATCGGCTGGCTGTCAGTGTCGCAGAGCGCTACGATGGCGCCGTCATTGGTCGGTGGCATGGGAAGCCGGTGCAACACCGGCGCGGACCCGCCACTGTGACCGGGGAAGTCCGCCGCGAGCGCGCAAGCGCAGGCCACTGGCTCGCCACAGCGAGCCGGGAAGGCGCGGAGGGATCGGCCCGGAAGCCAGGAGACCTGCGCCGACCGCAAGCCCACATAGACCCTCGTGGAAAGGGGTTGGCCACTCATGCAACGCACCCAATCGGGCCGTCCGGCGCTGAGCCGTCGCACGGCGATCGCGGCCGCGCTCACACTCGCGTGCGCCGCGGCGCTCGCCACCGCAGTCGATGGCGCCGGCGCGACAAACGCGCCGGCCGGCTCGGCTGCCATCACCGTCCGCGTCGAGGGACCCAGCTCGACCCTGCTCCCGGCGAGCGCCGTGACGCTCTCGAGCACGCGGGTTTCCAAGGACGGCGTCGCCGCCGACAGCTGTGCCGGCACGAGCGCGGCGGGCGCGCTCCAGGCAGCCACGCACGGCGACTGGAAGGGCACCTGGTCGGCTTCCTACCGCAGCTATTTCCTGACCGGCATCGAAGGCCTCACCTTCCCCGCGAGCGGGTCCACATACTGGGCGTTCTGGGTCAACGACGCGCCGTCCGCCGAGGGCATCTGCAGCTACCGGCCGAAGGCCGGCGACAGCCTGCTGTTCTTCCCCGACTGCTACGGCAAGAGCTGCCCGCCGAATGCGGGCGTGCTCGGCCTGAAGGCGCCGGCCGTTGCGGTCGTCGGCACCCCGTTCACGGTGTCGGTCACCGCCTACAGCGACGCCAAGGGCACACCGTCCAGGGCGGCCGGCGCGACGGTCAGCGCCGGCGTCGTCAGCGCGAAAACCGGCGCGGCGGGCACGGCGACGCTGAAGCTCGCTCACGCCGGAACGCTCACGCTCCTTGTCACCGCCCCGCATGCGGTGCGCGACGAGGCCAGGATCTGTGTCGAGGCGGCGGCGTCGAAGGCATGCGCGTGAATGTCGCGACGTGACGCGACCCGGGCGAGCGTCGCCGTCGTAGCGGCGACGCTCGCCCTCGCGGGCTGCGGGCTCGGCGCCGGATCGACACCGACCGACGTCTCGCTGCTCGTGACCACGGGGTTCGGCGCGCAGACGCTCGTCTCAGACAGCCGGCCGAAGATCGTCGGCGCCGACACCGTGATGCGGATGCTCGAGCGCAACGCGAAGGTGGGCGCCGCCTACGGCGGTGGCTTCGTCGAGAGCATCGACGGCCTGTCGGGCGGCGGCAGCAGCGACTGGTTCTATTACGTCAACGGTGTGCAGGCGCCGAAGGGCGCGGCCGAGACCAAGCTGCACAACGGCGACCACGTGTGGTGGGACCGCCACGACTGGAGCGCCGCCGAGAGCATCCCGGCCGTCGTCGGCTCCTTCCCCGAGCCCTTCGTCGACGGCTTCGGCGGCCACCGCTACCCGTTGCGGATCGAGTGCACGCAAACCGGCTCGAAGGCCTGTGCGGCGGTGGAGCACGCCTTCGCGGCGATGAACATCGAGGCCTTCCTCGGCTGCCTGCTCTGCTCGCAGTACAACCTCTCGCTGCGTGTGGTCGTCGGGCCCTACGCCACCCTGACCGCCGACCCCGCCGCTGACCAACTGTCCCGCGGCGCCGGCGCGAGCGGCGTCTACGCGCGCTTCGAGGATCACGGCTCCAGGCTCGCGCTGCTCGCCCCGTCCGGCCGCGTCGTGAGCACCGCGGGTGCCGGCGCCGGCCTCGTCGCGGCGACCCGCTTCATGGGGCAGCCGCCGGTGTGGTTCGTGACCGGCACCGACGCGGCGGGCGTCCAGGCCGCCGTCGGCGCGTTCAACGCCGCCACGCTCGATCAGCACTTCGCGGTCGCCGTCGTCGACGGCGCCGCGATCCCGCTCCCCGATCAGGAGCCATGAGCTACCTGCGCCGAGCCAGCCCGCTGCACGCGGCGCGCGCCGGCGTCGGCGCCGCCTACTGCGGCGCGATCGTGCTGGCGGCGCTCGTCGTCGCCGATCCGCTCGTGCTCTCCGCCCTGGCGGCGTCGGTGCTGCTCGCCGGGGTCGCCGCCGGCGTCGGTGGGCGCGTGGCCCGCTCGCTCTACTTCTCGATCCCGATGGCGGTGCTGATCGTGGCGGTCAACGCGCTGGTCAGCCGTGGCGGCCTGACGGTGATCGCAAGGCTCGGAGACGCCGGCCCGCTCGGTCAGCTTGACATCACGCTGGAGGCGGTCGCCTACGGTGCCAAGGAGGCGCTGGTGCTCGTGGTGATCGTCGCCGCCTGTGCGCTGGCGAGCGCCGCGGTCGATCCCGACGAGCTGCTGCGCTCGCTGCGGCGGGTCTCGTTTCGCTCGGCGTTGACGGCGACGATCGCTACCCGCATGGTGCCCCTGCTGGCGCTGGACGCGCAGCGCATCGGCGAGGCGCAGCGCTGCCGCCCGGAGCCGGGGGGGCGGCTCGCGGTGATGCGCGCGATCACCGCCAACGTGCTCGACCGCTCGCTCGACATCGCCGCGACGCTCGAGGTTCGCGGGTACGGATCGGCGCGGCGGCCCCGGCGCGCCCACCGCCCGTGGTCGCGACACGACCTGGCGTTCGCCGGCGCGGCCGTCGCGATCGCGGTCCTGGCGATCGCGCTGCCGGCGCCGTTCTCGTTCTACCCCCAGATCCACGGGTCGTTCGGCGCGACGACGCTCGTGCTTGCCGGGGCGCTCGCACTCGCCGTGCTGGCTCCGTTCGCGCAGCGTCGCGGCATCAGGCGATGAACGCGCTCGAGCTCGCCGGCGTCTCCTACACCTATCCGGGATCGCCGGCCCCGGCGCTGCGTGAGGTCACGCTCGAGATCGCGCAGGGCGAATTCGTCGTGCTGGCCGGCGCTTCGGCCGGCGGCAAGTCGACGCTGCTCGGGCTGGCCAGCGGCCTGGTCCCGCACTTTCACGGCGGGCGCTTCGAAGGCCGGGCGGAGATCTGCGGCATGGACCTTCGCGAGCATGGGCCGGCAGCGCTTGCCGGTGTGGTCGGGACGCTCTTCCAGGACCCCGAGACGCAGGTCGTGATGGGAACGGTGAGAGCGGAGCTGGCGTTCCCGCTGGAGAACCGCGGCCACAGCGCCGTTGCGGTGGCGCGTGGCGTCGAGGAGGCCGCTCTGGTGCTGGGCATCGAGGGGCTGCTCGAGCGCTCGACCGTCGATCTCTCGGGCGGCGAGCTCCAGCGGGTCGCGCTCGGCGCCGCCCTCGCCGGGCGCCCGCGTCTGCTCGTGCTCGACGAGCCGACCTCGCAGCTCGACCCGGTCGCCGGCGACGAGCTGCTCGGTCTGCTGCGCCGGCTCAACGAGGAGTGGGGGACGACGATTCTGCTCGCCGAGCACCGACTCGAACGCTGCCTGGGTGCGGCTGACCGCGTGGTCGCGCTCGTGCGGGGCGAGATCCGCGCCGACGCTGCACCGAGCGCGTTCCTCCAGTGGGCCCATCATGCTGCGCCGGCGCTCGAGACGCCCGGCGCGAGCCTGATCGCCGGGCTCGAGCTCACTCCCGCTCCGGCGGGCGTCAAGCAGGCACGGGCGACGCTGCGCGCGGCCGGACTGCTGCCCGAGCCCCCGCTGCCGGCGCTCGAGCCTGCCGCCGAGGCGCCCGCCTGGCGCCGGCGCCGGCGCGCTGACGGCGCGAGCCTGCGCCTGCGCGGCGTCTGGCACGAGCTCCGCGACGGACCGGCGATCCTCGCCGGCGTCTCGCTCTCCGTTGCGCCGGGCGAACGAGTCGTCCTGCTGGGGCGCAACGGTGCCGGCAAGTCGACGCTGCTGCGTCACGCGGCCGGTCTGCTCGAGCCGACCCGCGGGCGGATCGAGCGCGCCGGCCGCGTCGCCCTGCTGCTGCAGAACCCGGGCGACTATTTCATCCATGACCGCGTCGGCGACGAGCTCGACGACGCCGCGCTGCGACGGGCCGGCCTCGCCGCGCTCGCCGACCGCCATCCGCGGGACCTCTCCGGCGGCGAGCGCCAGCGGCTCGCCCTGGCGATCGTCACCGGCGGCGAGCAGGCGCCGGCCGTGGTCTGCCTGGACGAGCCGACTCGCGGCATGGACCGCGACGCCAAGGCCGAGCTCGCCGCCGATCTCGTGCGCCGCTCGCAGCACGGCGCCGCCGTCGTGGTTGCCACGCACGACGCGGAGTTCGCCGCCAGCTTCGCGACGCGAGCGGTGCTGCTCGCCGACGGTCGCGTGCTGGCCGACGCGGCGCCCGCCGAGCTGCTGTCGGGCGGCTGGTATTTCGCGACCGAGACGGCCCGGATCCTCGGCGGCCATCTCGGCATCCTGACGGCGGCGCAGGCGCGCGCCGAGCTGCGCGCGCAGGCGCCGGTGCCGCGATGAGCTGGACGCTCGCCTCGTTCGTGATCCTCGCGCTCGCGCTCGCCGGCGGCTTCGCCTGGTATGAGCGCTCGCGCCCCTCCTCGCGCACCGTCGCGATCGTCGCTGCGCTGGCCGCGCTGGCGACGCTCGGGCGGATCGCCTTCGCGCCGCTGCCAAGCGTCAAGCCCACCACCGACATCGTTTTGATCGCCGGCTTCGTGCTCGGCGGGCCGCCCGGATTCGCGGTCGGCGCGGTCGCAGCGATCGCCTCCAACATCTTCTTCGGGCAGGGACCGTGGACGCCCTGGCAGATGCTCGCGTGGGGGATGGTCGGCCTGCTCGGCGCGGGTCTGCGCCACCGCCGCGCGCGCCCGCTGCCGCGACTGGTGATGGCGTTGATCTGCGCCGCCGCCGGCTTCGCCTACGGGCTGGTGCTGAACTTCTACACCTTCGTCACCTTCACCGGCCAGCACACGCTCGCTCAGTTCCTGGTGATCGAAGGCTCGGCGTTCAGCTTCGATCTCGCCCACGCGATCGGCAACTTCGTCTTCTACCTCGCCTTCGGCCCGGCGCTCGTGCGTGCGCTGCAGCGCTTCCGCCTGCGCATGGACGTGTCGTGGGGGCCGGTGACCGCGGCCCCACTCGTGCTCGCGGCGCTGCTGGTGGCAGCGGGCGCCGTGCTGCCCGCCGGCCGCGCGGAGGCCTCGACGGCGGTCCCGCAGCCGGCGCTCGCCTACCTCGCGCGGGCCCAGAACCCCGACGGTGGTTTCGGGCTGGGTCCGGGCCAGCCCTCCTCGCAGCTCGCCAGCGCCTGGGCCGTCATCGCCCTCGCCGCCGCCGGGCGCGACCCGGCCACGCTCCGCCGCGACGGGCACGATCCGGTCGCCTGGATTCGAGGGCATCTCGGCCAGCTTCAGGGGCCCGGCGACCTCGAGCGCACGATCCTCGCGCTGGTGGCCGCCCACGCGCCGCTCGGCACGCTGCCGGCGCGGCTCGTGCACGACCAGCTCCGCGACGGCTCGGTCGGCGAGCAGGCCAACCTGACCTCGTTCGCGATCCTCGCCTGGCGAGCCGCCGACGCGGACGGCGTGCCGAAGGCGGCGGCGTGGCTGGCGCGCCAGCAGGACGGCGACGGCGGCTTCAGCTTCGCGGTGCGCGGCGACCCCGGCGACGTCGACGACACCGCCGCGGCGATCGAGGCGCTGACGGCGGCACGGGTGGCGCCGGCGGTCGTGGCGCGGGCGCTCGCCTTCGTGCTCGCGAACGAGAATCGCGACGGCGGCTTCCCGCTCCAGCCCGGCGGCGCCTCCAACGCGCAGTCCACGGCCTGGGCGGTCCAGGCGCTCTGCGCCACCGGTTCGCCGGTGGCGCGCCCGCTCGCCTACCTTCGTGCGCGGCTGACGCGCTCCGGCGCCGTCGCCTACGCCGCGAGCGAGACGGTCACCCCGGTCTGGGTGACGGCGGAGGCGCTGGCCGCCTTCGCGAGGGCGCCGCTGCCGATCGGCGTGGCCGGCGGATCGGGCTGAGCCGGGGCGCCCGGCGCGTGCGCAATTCGCCGCAGCGCGGCGGGGGCAGGTCACGGACGAGCTGGAGCTCACAATCGCATATGGTTCGGCCCAGATGCTCATTGGGGTGCCCACGGAAACCGCCAAAGGCGAGCGACGTGTGGCTCTGGTTCCCGAGGTCATCCGCAAGCTGTCCGCGCGTGGGGTGGAGGTGATCGTTCAGGCCGGCGCCGGCGCCGCCGCGATCATCCCGGACGCGCTGTATGAGGCCGCCGGAGCGAAGGTCACCACCGACGCGGCAGCCGTGTGGGGCGCGCCGCTGGTCGTGAAGGTCGCGCCGCCAAGCGATGAGGAGGTCGCGAGGCTCGCACCGGGTGCGGTGCTGATCGCCTTTCTCAACCCGCTCGGCAGCGCCCAGGCAACGCGGGCGCTCGCCGCCGCCGGCGTCACCGCGTTCGCGATGGAGGCGATCCCGCGGATCTCGCGCGCGCAGGGCATGGATGCGCTTTCGTCGCAGTCAAACGTCGCGGGCTACCGTGCGGCGCTGCTCGGCGCCGAGCACATCGGGCGCTTCTTCCCGATGCTGATGACCGCGGCCGGCACGATCCCGCCGGCCAAGGTGCTCGTGCTCGGCGCCGGCGTCGCCGGCCTGCAGGCGCTCGCCACGGCGCGCCGCCTGGGCGCTCAGACGACCGGCTACGACGTGCGCCCCGAGGTCGCCGAGCAGGTCAGCTCGCTGGGCGCGAAGTGGCTCGACCTCGGCATCGAGGCCGCCGGCGAGGGCGGCTACGCCCGCGCGCTGACGGCGGAGGAGCAGGCAGCCCAGCAACAGGCGCTGACCGAGGCGATCAAGGGCTTCGACGTGGTCATCACGACGGCGCTGGTCCCCGGGCGCCCGGCGCCCAAGCTGGTCACCGCCGAGGCGGTCGAGGGGATGAAGCCGGGCAGCGTGATCGTCGATCTGGCCGGCGAGACCGGCGGCAACTGCGAGCTGACGACGCCGGGCGAGGTGACCGTCGAGCACGACGTGACGATCGTTTCGCCGCTGAATCTCGCGGCCGAGATGCCCGAGCACGCCTCGCAGCTCTACGCGCGCAACATCCAGGCGCTGCTCGAGCTGTTCCTCGACGAGCAGGGCGAGCTCGCGCTCGACTTCGACGACGAGATCGTCGCCGGGGCGGCCATCGTGCGCGACGGGGTAATCGTCAACGACGGCGCGCGGGCGCTCGTGGAGGCAGGCGCCTGATGCTGGTCACCAACCTGACGATCCTCGTGCTGGCCGGCTTCATCGGCTTCGCGGTGATCTCGAAGATCCCCAACACGCTGCACACGCCGCTGATGAGCGGCACCAACGCGATCCACGGCATCGTGCTGCTCGGCGGACTGCTGGTGATCGGGCTCGCCGGCAACGGCGCCTTCAACAAGGTGATCCTGGTGATCGCGATCGCCTTCGGCACGATCAACATCGTCGGCGGCTTCCTCGTCACCGACCGGATGCTCGAGATGTTCAAGCGCAAGCCGACCCAGGCGCCCAAGGACGGCGAGCAGAAGTGACGCTCGCAACCAGCTTCTTCCAGAACGAGAACTTCCTGCGCGTCCTCTACATCGTCGCGTTTGCGCTGTTCATCTACGGCCTGATGGGGCTGACGGGCCCGCGCACCGCGGTCCGCGGCAACCGGATCGCCGCCGTCGGGATGGCGATCGCCGTGATCGCGACGCTGCTGCAGCCCGGCGAGGGCAACTGGGGGCTGATCATCCTTGGCGTCGCGATCGGCACGGCGGTTGGCGTTCCGGCTGCGCGCAGGGTGCGGATGACGGCGATGCCCCAGATGGTCGCGCTGTTCAACGGCGTCGGCGGCGGCGCCGTCTTCCTGATCGCCTGGGCGGAGTTCCGCAACACCGGCGGCTACGCGCACCCGGCCGGCGTGTACGTCAGCGGCGCCGGCCCGGTCGCCACCTACGTCGCCGTCTTCTCGGTCTTCGCGGCGATCATCGGCTCGGTCTCCTTCTGGGGCTCCAACATCGCCTTCGGCAAGCTCCAGGAGCTCCTGCCGGGACGCCCGATCACGCTCGGGAGGCTCCAGCAGCCGGCCAACTTCCTGCTCGGCGCAATCGCCGTCGGGCTGGGCGTGGCGATCGTCGCGGGCTCGCATTCGCAGCTGCTCTTCATCCTCATGCTGGTGGCGGCGGCGGCGCTCGGCAACGCCGTCGTACTGCCGATCGGCGGCGCCGACATGCCGGTCGTGATCTCGATGCTGAACGCCGCGACCGGCCTGTCTGCGGCGGCGACGGGCGTCGCGCTGAACAACCCGGCACTGATCGTCGCCGGGATGATCGTCGGCGCCTCCGGCTCGATCCTGACCAACCTGATGGCCGTCGCGATGAACCGCTCGATCCCCGCGATCATCGCCGGCGGGTTCGGTGGCGGTGGCGTCGTGGAGGGCGCCAGCGGCGCGGGCGCGTTCGCCGGCACCGTGCGCTCGACCAGCGCCGCCGACGTCGCGATGCAGCTCGCCTACGCCCGCCAGGTGGTCATCGTGCCCGGCTACGGCATGGCGGTCGCGCAGGCCCAGCACGCGGTGCGCGAGCTGGCCAAGGAGCTCGAGAAGCGGGGCGTCGAGGTCAAGTACGCCATCCACCCGGTCGCGGGGCGGATGCCCGGTCACATGAACGTCCTGCTCGCCGAGGCCGACGTGCCCTACGACCAGCTCAAGGAGATGGACGAGATCAACCCGGAGTTCCCCCGCACCGACGTCGCGCTGGTGATCGGCGCCAATGACGTGACCAACCCCGCCGCGCACACCAATCCGAGTTCGCCGATCTACGGGATGCCGATCCTCGACGTCGAGAACTCGCATTCGGTGGTGGTGATCAAGCGCTCGATGAATCCCGGTTTCGCGGGCATCGAGAACGAGCTGTACTTCAAGCCGAACACCTCGATGCTGTTCGGCGACGCGAAGGCCGCGGTGTCCGACATAACCGCCGAACTCGGCGACATCTGAAAGGGAGGCAGCCATGCCCGCAAGAAGCAACGCAGAATGGCAGGGCGACCTGCGCTCCGGCCACGGTACGTTCACCGCCGGCGACACGATCCACGGCGAGTTCTCGTTCCACTCGCGCTTCGAGGACGGGCCCGGCGCGAATCCCGAGCAGCTGATCGGCGCAGCGAACGCCGCCTGCTTCTCGATGGCGCTCTCGAACGCGCTCGCCCAGGCCGGTACGCCCGTCGAGTCGGTCAAGACCGACGCCGTCGTCACGATCCGCCAGATCGACGGCAAGCCGACGATCGCCTCGATCGCCCTGAGCACCGTCGGCGTCGTGGCCGGCATCGACGAGCAGACCTTCCGCGAGGCCGCCGAGGAGGCCAAGACCGGATGCATCGTCAGCCGCGCGCTCGCCGGCGTGCCCGAGATCACGCTGGAGGCGACGCTCGCGGGCTGAGAACTCAGCGGGCGCTGGGCGAATACGCACGGTCGTGGCGGCGTGAGCGGCGGAGGCCCCGCGGCGCGGCGCGGGCACGCCGAGGTGCTGCTCAGCGCGTGCGGTGAGACGCACGCGCTTACCGGGCTTCGGCCCTGGCTGATGGGCATCGTCAACGCGACGCCCGACAGCTTCTCCGACGCCGGACGCCACCCGACGCTCGACTCGCGGGTCGCGCTCGCGGGCGAGCTGGCCGCCGCCGGCGCGCGCGTGATCGACATCGGTGGGGAGTCGGGCGTGACCAACCGCCCGCCGGTCGAGCCGGCGGAGGAGATCGAGCGCGTCGTTGAGCTGATCGAGCACGTGGCCGCCGAGCCCGGCGTGCTGGTCTCGGTGGACACCTACAAGCCGGCGGTCGCGGCCGCCGCGATCGCGGCCGGGGCCGTGATCGTCAACGACGTCAGCGGCCTGCGCGATCCCGAACTGGCAGACGTCTGCGCCACCACCGGCGCGGCGCTCGTCGTGATGCACACCGCGGCCGCGCCGAAGCAGCGCCTCCAGGACCCGGACCTCTACGGCGACGTGGTCGAGGAGGTGATGGCGTTCCTGTCGGGGCGGCTCGAGCTGGCGCGCTCGCGCGGTGTCGCCGATCGGCAGTTGATCGTCGATCCGGGCCCGGACTTCGCGAAGACGCCGGCGCAGACGATCGAGTTGCTCCGCGCCGCCGGCCGGCTGCACGAGTTTGGCCGCCCGCTGCTGCTCGCCGTCTCGCGCAAGGACTTCGTCGGCGCGCTGACCGGGCGCGCGCCACGCGAGCGCGGGGCGGGCACGCTCGCCGCGCTCGCCTGGGGGATGGATGTCGGCGCGCAGATCTTCCGCGTGCACGACGTCGCGGCGGCCGCCGACTTCGTCACGGTCCTCGCGACGCTGCGCGGCGAGCTGGAGGTGCCCGCCGGGCTGGCGCTGACCGACGAGCTGCGCTGGGAGCGCCCGGACCAGCAGCTACAGTAGGGAGACCGGGTGCCGGCGGCTGACATCAACGCCGCGGGACGCCTCACACCCATCCGAAAAAGGAAGACGATGTCCATCATCAGCCCAGCCGATCTCGAGGCGAGCCCGCTCGCCGACCTCCACGCCCTCGCCTCAGCGCTCGGCATCGACGGCTATCGCCGTCTGCGCAAGGACGAACTGGCCGGCGCCATCCTCGAACGCCAGGGGGCGGCCCCGCCGCGCCGGGCGCGTGCCGGCTCGCGCCGCACGGGCGCCGGGCAGGGCGCCGAGTCCCAGGCGCCGGAACCGGCTGACGACCCCGACGAGGCGCCGCCCGCCGCGACGCGCCGCGGCACCCGCGCCACCGATGCGCCGCGCGATGGCGACGCCGAACGCCCGGCCAGGGCGCCACGTCCGCGCCGGCGACGTGGCGGGCGCGGCCGTGAGGGCGGCGAGGAGTCCGCGGCGGCGGCCGAGGCGCCCCAGCGCCAGCAGGAGGAGCGCGAGACCGTGCCCGAGCGCGTGGCCGACGGCGTCGTCGAGCTGCTCGCCAACGGCTCGGGCTTCCTGCGCGTCACGCCCGGGGAGGTCTCGGACGACGACGTCTACATCTCGGCCGCCCAGGCGCGTCGCTGCGAGCTCGTCGCGGGGGACCGGATCAGCGGTCCGGTCCGCCCGGCCCGGCGCTCCGAGCGTCACGCGTCGCTGGTCCGGATCGACACGATCAACGGCGTCGCCGCCGAGCAGGCGGTGGTCGGCACGCGGATCGACGAGATCGACGTCGACTTCCCCGCCGTTTCGTTCGCCTTCGACGCCGATCCGGCGCTCGCCGCGCTGCCGCCGTTCGGGCGCGGATCCCGCGTGTTGATCGTCGGCCCCGCGAGGTCGGGCCGAAGCGCCCTGCTGCGGCTGGTCGCCGCGGCCCTGGCGGCGACCGACGGGCTCGATGTCGAGCTCCTTGCAGTCGGCGTGCGCCCGGAGGAGCTCTCCGAGCTCAAGCAGCTCGAGCACGCCAACTCGACGGGCCTGTCGTTCGCCGCCTCCGCCGACGCGCAGGAGGCCGCCGTCGAGCAGGCCACCGAGCGCGGCCGGCGGATCGCGCTGCGCGGCGGCGACGCGGTGCTGCTGATCGACACGCTGGACGGTCTCGCCGGCGGCGCGGCGCGACGCACGATGGCCTCCGCGCGAAACCTGCGCGGCGCCGGCTCGCTCACCGTGATCGCCACCGCCCGCGCCCCGCTCGGCGGCGAGACCACGCTGATCTCACTGCTGACCGAGGGCGAGTTCCCCTCGCTCGACACTGCGGCTAGCGGCACCCTGCGCCCCGAGCTGCTCGCGCCCCCCGCCGCCGCCAAACCGGCCCGCAAGCCCAGAGCCCCCCGCGCAACCCCGGCAACGCCCCGCGTCCGCGCGCCCCGCAAGCCCCGCGCCAGCGCGACGCCTGAGGCCGACGCTGACGCCGACCACGCCGAACCAACCGAACCCGGCCACCAAGACGACACGGACGAGTAGCCGGCCGTCACCCCACCCAACGTAGCGATGCGGCCCTCACAAGCCGACAAGCGCGCGTCAAGCCTCCGCAGCCGGTGGCGTAAGCCACCGGCGAGGAGTCAGCGGCGAGGGTAGGCCACCCGACCCCACGAGGGTTCGGGCGAGAGCTCGATCGGTTCGCCGCCGCGATCGGGCTGCACGTAGGAGAAGGTCGCGGTCTCCTCGCAGTAGGAGACGTCCAGCTCGCCCTCGCGCACACGCTGGTCGAGCCAGGCGCCGCGGAACACCAGCCGCCGCAGCCAGTGCACGAGCGAGCGTTCGGCGGGACCGACGATCTCCGGCCAGCAGTCGTTGACGTGGGCGCCGAGCGCCGAGGCGGGGTCCAGGATCTCGCCGTTCACGGCGAGATTGACGAGGTCCTCGAGCTCAGGCTCGTCGAGCCGTCCGCCGATGAACCCCAGGCGCAGAGCGGCCTGCTCGCAGCGCTCGCGGAAGTCGTCCTCGTTGAACGTGAAGCGCAACTCTCCGTACTCGAGCACGAAGTCTTCGCCAGAGTTGTAGTTTCCACGTCGCGCAGTGTCCATGAGCAGCCCTCCAAGGGCCGTCGGCATCATAAGCCGACTTCCTGCATAGACGAGCGCGCTGCACGCTTTCTTTCAGTGCGACACGAACTGCAACGACACCTGCGCCGAGATCCTAAGAGGCCGTCATCGCCCGCCTGAGTGAGCACGGCCTCCGGCGCACGGTCGGCGTCCCGGGCCTGTTCGCGACCGCGTACGGCAACGTCGGCTCCTCGATCTACTACGCGCTCGGCCTCGTGGCGGCGCATGCCCTGGGGCTCACGCCGCTCGTCTTCCTGTTCGCCGGCGGCCTGTTCGCGCTGACGGCGAAGACCTACGCGGAGGGGGCCTCGATGTTCCCGGAGGCGGGGGGGTCCTCCTCCTTCGCGCGTCACGCCTTCAACGACTGGATCTCCTTCTTCGCCGGCTGGGCGCTGTCGCTGGACTACATCCTGACGATCGCGATCTCGGCCTACTTCGTGCCGTTCTACGCGAGCGCGCTGCCCGGCCTGCACGCGATCGGCCATCCGCCCGGCAACATCATCTTCGCGCTCGGCGTGCTGGCGCTGCTCGTGTTCCTGAACATCCGCGGTCTCGGCGAGTCGGCGAAGGTCAACTTCATCCTCGCCGTGACCGACCTCGGCACGCAGATCCTGGTCGTGATCCTCGGATCGGTGCTCGTGCTGAACCCGTCGTTGCTGGTCAACCAGGTCCACCTCTGGAGCGCGCCGAGTCTCTCGCAGCTGATCTTCGCGCTGTCGATCGCGATGCTCGCCTACACCGGAATCGAGACCGTCTCGAACATGGCCGAGGAGGCCCAGGATCCCGGCAACGACGTGCCCAGGGCGGTCAACCTCGTGCTGCTCGCGGTGCTCGGCGTCTACATGGGCATCTCCGTGATCGCGCTCTCGGCGCTGCCGGTGACCGAACACCACGGCGTCTACAGCACGCTGCTCGGCAACAACGGGCCGCACGGCTTCGAGTCCGAGCCGGTGCTCGGGATCGTCGACCATCTCGGTCTCGCCGGCGTCCTCCTGCACGCCGCGCAGTACTACGTCGGGCTGCTGGCGACGACGATCCTCTTCATCGCGACCAACGCCGGCCTGATCGGCATCTCGCGCCTGTCGTGGTCGCTATCGGAGCACCGCCAGCTGCCGGGGATCTTCTCGCGCCTGCACCCGACCTACCGCACGCCGTGGTTCACGATCGTCTTCTTCTCCGGCTTCGCCGTGCTGCTGATCGCCTTCGCGAACATCAACGTGCTCGGCAACCTCTACTCGTTCGGCGCGATGCTGTCGTTCACGACCGCGCACGCCGCGATCGTCGCCCTGCGGATCAAGGATCCCGACCGCGAGCGCCCCTACCGGATGCCCGGCAATGTGCGGATCCGCGGGCGAGACATCCCGATCACGGCGGTGATCGGGGGGATCGGCACCTTCCTCGCCTGGGTCGCCGTCGTCGCGCTGCACCCCGAAGCCAAGTACGTCGGCATCCCCTGGATGGTGTTCGGGATGGTCGGCTATGTGGTCTACCGCAAGCGCTCCGGGCTCAGCCTCTCCAAGAGCGTCGTGCTGGTGCGGCCCGAACGCCCGCCCGACTTCCACGAGCTCGGCTACCGCACGGCGCTCGTGCCGATCTTCGGCGCGGACGTCAGCGCCCAGACGCTCGTCAGCGCGGCGAAGCTGATCGGCAAGGATGGGATCGTCTACGCCGTCTTCGTGCTGCCGGTGCCGCGCCAGCTGTCGCTCGACGCCGGCCTGGAGACCGAGGAGGCGTTTGGCCGCTCGATCCTCGAGAGCGCGCGGATCCAGGGGCGCCGCGCCGGGATCAAGGTGCAGACCGGTCTGATCCGCACGCGCAACCCGGGCGCCGCGCTCGCCGACGAGGCGCGGCGGATCGGCGCCGACGTGATCTACCTCTCGACGCTGCACGCCCCGGCGAGCGAGCAGCGGATCGGCCTGACCGCGTCCTACCTGCTCGACCACCGCCCCTGCCGCATCGTGATCGAGACCGACAGCTCGCACGCCGCCCGCCCGCTCGCGGTCGCCTGAAGGGGCGGTTTCCCCCTCATCTGGACGCCTGGGTGCATGCACCCAGGCGGGGAATGGCGCATGCGCCATTCCCGGGTCGGCGCATGCCTGTGCCCCGAACGGGGTGCGCCGACCCGCACAGCGTGGAGATCTCGAGCCTCCGCGCGGTCAGCGGTATGGGAAAGTGGATGCAAGTGGGACATCAGTGCAGGTTTGTGTTGAAAAGTGGGGGGGATCTGCTACGTTTGCGCGCAGCGAACCGGGGTGGATGGGTTCCTCCCGCCTCTTCCAGCCCGGTTCGACCTACTTGAGGCGCATCCCGACATGGCCTTTCGCGGCTACTACGACAACACTCTCGACGCCAAGAACCGCCTGACTATCCCGGCGAAGCTGCGCAAGGCGCTCGACGACGGCGTGGTCGTCGCGCTGCAGCGGGACGCGCCGCAGTGCGTGGCGATCTGGTGCCCCGACGACTACGAGACCTACGTCAGCGGGCTGCTCGAGGGGATCCCGCCGCTGTCGGGCGACTACGGCAGCATCGAGCGCTTCTCGAACGCCTGGTCGCAGGAGGTCGAGCTCGACGCCGCCGGGCGCGTCATGGTCCCGGCCAAGATGCTCGAGAAGGCCGGTCTGCGCAAGGAGGTCGCGGTGATCGGCGCCGGCAACCGCCTTGAGATCTGGGACCGCGAGGCGTGGGCCCGGATGAGCGATGAGATCGTCAGCACCGTCCAGCAGATCGGACCGGGATCGTCGAGTGGCCACACTTCTTGAGATGACCGTCACGCACGTCCCCGTGCTCGCCGGCGAGCTGATCGAGCTGCTCGACCCCCAGCCCGGTGCGATCGCGGTCGACTGCACCGTCGGCGGCGGCGGCCACGCCCGGCTGATCGCCGAGCGGATCGGCTCGAGCGGCACGCTGATCGGGATCGATCGCGACCCGACCGCCCAGGAGCGCTTCGAGGAGCTCTCGCGTGAGGTCAGCTGCGCGACCCGCTTCATCCGCGCGCCGTTCGCGGAAGGCCTCGCCCTGCTGATCGACGAGGGTGCGTCGGCCGACTGCGTGTACTTCGACCTCGGCACCTCCTCGATGCAGATCGACACCTGGGAGCGCGGCTTCTCCTACGCCTACGACGCGCCGCTGGACATGCGCATGGATCCCGACCAGGAGCTGACCGCCGGCGAGATCGTGGCCGAGTGGGATCAGCGCCGGCTCGCGCGGCTGCTGCGCGAGTTCGGCGAGGAGCGCTACGCCACCCAGATCGCGCGGGCGATCGTCGCCGAGCGCGAGCGCGCGCCGATCGTCACGACGCTCGAGCTCGTCGAGGTGATCAAGGCGGCCGTGCCGGCCCCGGCGCGCTTCGCCGGCGGCCATCCCGCCAAGCGCACCTTCCAGGCGATCCGGATCGCCGTCAACGACGAGCTCGACCAACTCGACGCGGCGCTGCCGCTGGCCTGGGAGGTCCTGCGGGCCGGAGGCTCGCTGGCCGCGATCTCCTTCCACTCGCTCGAGGACCGCCGCGTCAAGCAGTTCCTCGCGGCCCGCACGCGCGGCTGCATCTGCCCGCCCGATCTGCCCGTGTGCGGCTGCGGCCGCCGCCCCGAGGCCGAGCTCGCGCACCGCCGCGCGATCGCGCCGAGCGCCGGCGAGATCGCCGCCAACCCCCGGTCCGCGAGCGCGCACCTGCGCGTCGCGCGCAAGCTCGGAGCGGGGTCATGAGCCCGCCCGCCGCCGGCGCCGCGCTGCGCGCCCGCCATGCTGAGGCGGCGCCGCTTCGCCTGCCGCCCGCCCCGCGGCGCGTCTCCGGCCCGAGCCGCCACCCGCGCGCGCAGCCCGCTGCGCCGGCGACGCGCGCGAGCCCGCTGCTGCGGCTGATCGACCATCCCTGGCTCGACCGCCTCGTGCGCGGCAGGGCCTGGATCGCGATCGTCGCCACCGCGCTGCTGGGGATCGTTGCGATTCAGGTGGCGCTGCTGCGGATCGGCGCGCAGATCGGCAGCGAGACCTCCGCCGTCAACGCCCTCACGGCAAAGAACGAGACCACCCAGACGGAGCTCGCGGTGATGGAGGCAAGCCACCGGCTCACTCACGCCGCCGCCTCGCTCGGCATGGTCTACCCGGCGCCCGGCGCGGTCACCTACCTGCAGGCCTACGACGGCGACGCCGCGCGCGCCGTGCGCACGATGACCGCCCCCTCGGCCGCCGCGATCGCGGCAGCCGCAGCCGACCGGACGGTGGCCCGAGCACCGTCGACCCCGCCGCCCTCCACCACACCGGCGACCACGCCCGCGACCGGCACAGGCGCCGCGACGACGGCGTCGGGAACCAACGCTCCGGCGAGCACCACCGCGGGCGCGACCACCGCCGCGGGCACGACCACCACCGCGGGCACGACCACCGCCGCGGGCACGACCACGACAGCCGGCACCACGACAGCCGGCACCACGACAGCCGGCACCACCGCGGGCACGACAACCTCGGGCACCACGACGCCGGCCAGCACGACGGCCGGCGGCGCCGCCGGGACGACGGCCGCGGGCACGACCCCTGGAACCACGCAGCCGCCCACGTCTGGGACCCCCGCCACAACGACCGCCGGGACCGCGACGGCCCCGGCGACGACGACCGCCGGCGGCACCACCCCGGGGGGCTAGGTCGTGGCCCTGAGTCAGCGCCGCATCGGCTGGCTGCTCGCCGTCTTCGCGCTGCTGCTGGCGGTCGCCGCCGGGCGAGCCCTGCAGCTTGCGACCGTCAACGCCGGTCATCTCTCGAGTCTCGCCAACGCCGAGCACGTGGCGACGATCACGCTGCCGGCGCCGCGCGGCTCGATCATCGACCGCAACGGCGACCTGCTCGCCGTCGACGAGGCGGCTGACGACATCATCGCGACGCCGAAGCAGGTTCGCGACCCCGCGGCCGCGGCGCTGAAGCTGGCCCCGCTGCTGGGCGTGCCCGTCGCGAAGCTCGAGGCCGACATCACCAACCCGATCGCCCCCGACTGGACGCGCCTGGCCCGCCAGGTGCCGGCCGCGACCGCCCAGCAGGTCCTGAAGCTCGGCATCCCCGGCATCGCACTGACCCCCGACGCCCGTCGCGTCTACCCGGGCGACACGCTCGCCGCCCAGGTGCTCGGCGGCGTCGGCTGGAACGGCGGCGGCCTGTCCGGCGTCGAGCTGCAGTACAACAGGGCGCTCTCCGGCGTCGCCGGGCACCAGACGGTCGTCTACGACGGCCAGGGCCAGCCGATCCACGTCGCCGGTCCGGGAGCGGTCGCCGGCAAGACCGTGCAGCTGACGATCGACGCGCCGCTTCAGCAGTACACCGACTCCGTCGTCGCCCAGACCGGCGAGGCCTTCCAGGCGCTGCACGCGACGGCGATCGTGCTCGACCCGCGCACCGGCGCGATCTATGCGATGTCGAGCTGGCCGCGCGTCAGCGCCAACGACTCCTCGGCGGTCGGGCTGGCCGAGAACTACGCCGACCAGCTGATCTATGAGCCCGGGTCGACCTTCAAGGTCGTGGCGATCGGCGGCGCGCTGTCGGACGGAATCATCTCGCCGGACACCACCTTCACGATCCCGCCGTGCATCCAGGTCGCCAACTACTGCATCACGGACTCCGAGACGCATGGCACGGAGCTGCTCAACACCAAGCAGATCCTCGCCCACTCGAGCAACATCGGCGCGATCGAGATCGGCGAGAAGCTCGGAGACCAGCAGCTCTACGACTGGATTCGCCGCTTCGGCTTCGGCACGCCCACCGGCGTCGATCTGCCGGGCGAGGAGCCGGGCCTCGTGCCGGCGGTCGCGAGCTGGTCGGGTTCGACGATCGGAAACCTGCCGATCGGCCAGGGCGTGTCGGTCACGCCGCTGCAGATCGCCACCGCCTACGCGGCGATCGCCAACGGCGGCGTGCTGCGCCCGCCCCACCTCGTCTCGCGCGTCGGCGGCTCCACGGTGGCGGTCCCGAAGGGGCACCGCATCCTCACGCCGACGGTCGCCGCCCAGTTGCGCGGCATGCTCGAGGGCGTCCTCGGGCCGAGCGGCACCGCGTCGGAGATCAGCATCCCGGGCTACAGCCTGGCCGGCAAGACCGGCACCGCCAACAAGGTCGTGGACGGGACCTACTCGCACAAGGACTACGTCGCCTCGTTCGTCGGCTTCGCGCCCGCCTCGGACCCCCAGCTCGAGGCGATCGTCGTCGTCGACCAGCCGCAGGGATCCGAGATCTACGGCACCGAGGTGGCCGCGCCGGCCTGGCAGAAGATCATGGACTTCGCGCTCCCCTATCTGAAGATCGCCCCCGGCTGAGCCGCCCGCGCGGGCCGGCGTTCGTCCGGCCGCCGCGGCGCGCGTCATACACTGCGCCCGCATGATGCTCTCGCAGCTGAGCGCCGGGGCGGCGCCGATCGAGATCACCTCGCTCGCCTACGACAGCCGCTCGGTGACGCCGGGAGCGCTGTTCTTCTGTGTTCGCGGCGGCAGCAGCGATGGCCACGAGCACGCCGCGGACGCGCTCGCGCGCGGCGCCGTGGCACTCGTCGTCGAGCGCCGCCTGGGGCTCGGCGTGCCGGAGGTCGAGGTGCCCTCGGCGCGCGCGGCGATGGCCGAGATGGCGGTCCGCTTCTACGGCGACCCGAGCGCGACGCTCGAGGTCGTCGGCGTGACCGGGACCAACGGCAAGACGACGAGCGTGTTCCTGCTCGCCGGGCTGTTCGATGCCGCCGGTCGCCAGTGCGGCCTGCTCGGCACCGTCAAGTCGGTGATCGGCGGGCGGGAGGGACCGGTGATCCACACGACGCCCGAGGCGATCGACCTGCAGGCGAGCTTCCGCGCGATGCTCGACGGCGGCGACCGCGTCTGCGCGATGGAGGTCTCCTCGCACGCGCTGGCCCAGCACCGTGTCGAGCGCACCCGCTTCTCGGCCGCGCTGTTCACCAACCTGACTCAGGACCACCTCGACTTCCACGACTCGATGGAGGCGTACTTCGCGGCCAAGCGCAGCCTGTTCGACGGCGAGCTGGCGCTGCGCGTGATCAACCTGGACGACGGCTACGGTCGCCGCCTGCTGGCCGATCACCCCGGCGCCGTGACGTTCGGGCTGTCATCGCCGGCGGCCGCCTACGGCGCCCGCGAGCTGCGCTTCGGTGTGGCCGGCGCGCAGTTCGTCGCCACCACGCCCGACGGCGAGCTCGAGCTGAGCACGCGCCTGCCGGGCGCCTTCAACGTCGCGAACGTGCTCGGCGCCGTCGCGACGGCCCATTCGATGGGGGTCCCGCTCGAGCGGATCGCGGACGCCCTGCCGCGAATCGCGCCTGCCCCGGGGCGCTTCCAGGCGCTCGACGAGGGCCAGCCGTTCACCGTGCTGGTCGATTACGCGCACACGCCCGACTCGCTCGAGAACGTGCTGCGCGCCGCGCGCTCGCTGACCGAGGGGCGGCTGCTGTCGGTGTTCGGCTGCGGCGGCGACCGCGACCGCGGCAAGCGTCCGCAGATGGGGCGGATCTCCGCGGCGCTGGCCGACGTGACGCTCGTCACCTCCGACAACCCGCGATCGGAGGATCCGGCGGAGATCGTCGCCGAGATCCTCGCCGGCATCACCGCCGAGCGCGGCGAGGTCGAGGCGATCATCGATCGCCGCGCGGCGATCGCGCGGGCGCTCTCGCTCGCCCGCGCCGGCGACGTCGTCGTGATCGCCGGCAAGGGGCACGAGCAGGGACAGGAGTTCGCCGGTGGCCGCAAGGTCGAATTCGACGACGCCCAGGTGGCCCGCGCGCAGCTGCGGGCGCTCGCGTGAGGGACTGGAGCCCGCAGCGCGTCGCCGCGGCGGCTGGGGGGCGCCTGCTCGGGGACGCAGCGATCGCCGGCGGCGGCCCCGCGCGCGTGGTGCTCGACTCGCGAGCCGTTGAGCCGGGGGACCTCTTCGTCGGGCTTGCGGGGGCCAACGCCGATGGCGGCGCCTTCGCGCGCGACGCGCTCGACGCCGGCGCCTGGGGCGTGCTCGCGGCCACCGAGCACGTGCAGGCAGCCGCGGACGGCCGGGGGGCCGGCGAGCCCGCTCGCCCGGGGCGCGCGGTCGGGGTGCTGATCGCCAGCGACGATCCGCTCGCGGCGCTTGGCCGGCTCGCCCGCGAGTGGCGGCGCGAGCTGGCTGCCCGGGTCGTCGCGATCACCGGCTCGACGGGCAAGACGTCGACGAAGGACATCCTCGCGGCGCTGCTCGCGCCGGCGCTCGCGACGGTCGCGAGCCCGAGCAACCACAACACCGAGATCGGCCTGCCGCTCGCGATCCTCGCCGCACCGCGCGGCACCCAGGCGCTGGTGCTGGAGCTGGCGATGCGCGGCCCGGGCCAGATCGCGGAGCTCACCGCGATCTGCGAGCCCGACGTCGGCGTCGTCGTCAATGTGGGTCCTGCGCACCTCGAGCTGCTCGGCACGCTCGCGGCGATCGCGGCGGCGAAGGGCGAGCTCCTCGAGGGCCTCCGCGACGGCGCCACGGCCGTCGTGCCGGCCGGCGAGCGCCTGCTCGAGCCGTTCCTGCGCTCCGGCCTGGAGGTCGTGACGTTCGGCCCGGGTGGCGACGTGGCGGTGATCGGGGACGGCCCCGGTGGGGTCGTCGTGTCGCTCGGCGGCACGCGCGTCGAGCTCGAGCCCGGCTTCCGCGCCGCGCACCTGCTGCTCGACCTCTGCGCGGCGCTGGCGGCCGCGCGCGCGCTCGGCGTCACCCCCGCCGGCGGCCCGCTGGCGGTGAGCTTCTCGGCGATGCGCGGCGAGCGGCTGGAGCTGCCCGGCGGGGTGCTCGTCGTCAACGACTGCTACAACGCCAACCCGATGTCGATGCGCGCCGCGCTGGACGAGCTTGCCCAAACCGCCGCCGGCCGGCGCGTCGCCGTGCTCGGCGACATGCTCGAGCTGGGGGAGGCCGACGAGCGCCGCTACCACCGCGAGCTCGGCGAGCAGGCGCGGGCGGCCGGCGTGGCGCTGCTGGTCACCGTCGGCGAGCGCGCGGCGTGGGCCGGGGAGAGCTTCGCGGCCGCCGGCGGCGATCGGGAGCATCTGCACGCGGATGACGCGCCGGCCGCGGCGGAGCTGCTGCGCCCGCGCCTGCGCGCCGGCGACACGGTGCTGGTGAAGGGCTCGCGCGCCGTCGCGCTCGAGCGCGTCGCCGCGGAGCTGGCGGCGCACTGATGGCTCGCGTCCTGATCGGCGGCACCGCCGCCCTGCTGATCTGCATCTTCCTCTCGCCGAAGTTCATCGAGTTCCTGCGGCGGCGCGAGTTCGGGCAGCACGTTCGCGACGACGGGCCGCAGGGGCACCTGGGCAAGGCCGGCACGCCGACGATGGGGGGGATCATCATGCTGATCGCCGTCGTCACGCCGTTCGCGATCCTCTCCAACTGGAACGACCCGCGCGCGGTCGGCGTGTTCGGAGCGACGATCGCCTGCGCGGCGCTGGGCTTCGTCGACGACTACATGAAGATCGTCAAGCGCCGCTCGCTGGGCCTGCGCGCCCGCACCAAGCTGATCGCGCTGGCCGCGATCTCGATCGGGCTGTGGCTGCTCGCCCGCCACGCGATCGGCTCATCGACGCTCGAGCTGCGCTATGTCGACTACCGCGTCGACCTCGGCGTTTTCTATCCCTTCCTGATCTATCTGGTGGTTGCGGGCACGACCAGCGGCGTCAACCTGACGGACGGCCTCGACGGGCTCGCCGCCGGCTGTGCCGCGATCGTGCTGATGGCCTATGTCGGGATCACCTTCCTGAGCGGCAACGGCACGCCGCAGCACCTCGAGCTGGCGCTGCTGGCAGCCTGCCTCGTCGGCGCCTGCGTCGGTTTCCTCTGGTTCAACGCCTTCCCCGCGACGATCTTCATGGGCGACACGGGCTCGCTCGGGCTGGGCGGCGCGATCGCCGGGCTCGCCGTGATGACGCAGACCGAGACGCTGCTGATCCTGATCGGCGGCATCTTCGTGATCGAGGCGCTCTCGGTGCTGATCCAGATCGTCGCCTTCCAGGTCTTCCACAAGCGCGTCTTCCTGATGGCCCCGATCCACCACCACTTCGAGCTCAAGGCGTGGTCTGAGACCAGGATCATCCTGCGCTTCTGGATCATCACCGCGATCGGCGCGGCGATCGGCTTCACGATCTACGCGCACACGATTCGGTGAGCCGCCCGCCGCTGCCCGCCGGCCCGTTCCTCGTGGTCGGCCTGGCGCGCTCCGGGGTGGCGGCGGCGCTCGCGCTGGCGGCGCGCGGTGAGCACGTGATCGGCTGCGACGCGGCCGGCGCACGGCCCGCGGAGCTCGAGGCGAGCGGCGTCGAGCTGGTGGAGGATCCGGACCTTGCCCTCGGGCGCGTCGGCTGCGTCGTCAAGAGCCCCGGAGTCCCCGCCGGCGCCGCCGCGATCGCCGCGGCGCGCGAGCGGGGGATCACGGTGATCGGCGAGCTCGAACTGGCCTGGCGGCTGCTTGAGAACCGCTTCGTCGCCGTCACCGGCACCAACGGCAAGACCACGACGGTCGAACTGATCGGCGCGATGCACCGCGCGAGCGGCGCTCCGGTCGCGCTCGCCGGCAACGTCGGCCACGCGCTCAGCCTGCTCGCCACACCGGCGCCCTACGGCGACGCGCCGCTCGATCCGGGCGCAACCGTCGTCTGCGAGGCGTCCTCGTTCCAGCTGGAGGACACGCTCCAGTTCGCCCCCGAGGTCGCCGTCCTGCTGAACGTGGCGCCCGACCATCTCGACCGCCACGGCGGCATGGAGGCCTACCTCGCGGCGAAGCTTCGGATCTTCGCCAACCAGTCAAGCGACGCCTTCGCGGTGCTGCCGGCGCAGGGGATCGAGGCGCCCGTCGGTGGGCACGCGCGACGGCTGACCTTCGGCGCCGATCAGCACGCCGACATGCGCTTCGACGGCCAGTGGCTCTGGTGGCGTGGCGAGCGCTTCCTCGAGCGCTCGGCGATCCGCCTGCGCGGCCCGCACAACGCCGAGAACGCGATGGCGGCCGCGGCGGCGGCGCTGGCCTGCGGCCTGCCGGTCGAGGGCGTGCTCGGCGCGCTCGCGAGCTTTCCCGGCGTCGCGCACCGGCTGGAGGAGGTCGCGACCATCGGCGGCGTCCTGTTCGTGAACGACTCCAAGGGCACCAACGTCGCCAGCACGCGGGTCGCGCTGCGCTCCTTCGAGCCGGCGAGCGTGCACCTGATCCTCGGCGGGCGGGCCAAGGGCGAGGACTTCGGCGTGCTGGGCGAGGACGTCGCGCAGCGCGCACGCGCCGTCTACTTGATCGGCGAGGCCGCCCCGCAGCTCGCCGACGCCCTGGCGGAGGCCGCCGCCGGCGCCGGAATCGAGCTGGCCGACTGGCGCACGCTCGAGCGGGCGCTCGCGGCGGCACGCGCCGCGGCGGCTGCGGGCGAGGTCGTGCTGCTGAGCCCCGCCTGTACGAGCTTCGACCAGTTCAGCGATTTCGAGGCGCGCGGCGAGGAGTTTCGCCGCCTGGTGCTGGCCGAGGGCTGAGCGCGCGAGCGGCGGAGCCGGGGCCGGCGGCGGGACGCTCCGCAGCGAACTCGCCGCGCCGCTGCGTTCCGGCGGGGGAAGGCTTTTCGCCGTCTCCGTTGAAGGTTCATGGATGGCTTCGGAAGCTGTCGGGCCCGGCCGCGTCGGCGGCGCCGCCGAGCGGGGCGCTTCGGCGAGCGCGCGGGCCGCCCGGCCGCGCCAGCCGATCGAGCACAGCCTGCTGCTGACCGCGACGCTCTGCCTGCTCGCGGGCGGTGCGGTGATGGTCTACAGCGCCTCCTCGCCGACGGCGATCGACGGCGGGACGGCCGGTGGCATGGGATCGCTGATCCGCTTCGTCCTGTACGGCGCGATCGGCCTCGTGGCGCTGCGCTTCGCCTCGCGGATCAGCCTCGACCGAGTGCGCCGGCTGACCGGCCCGCTGCTCGGGCTGGCGTTCGCGCTCGTGATCGCCGTGCGGCTTCCGGGCCTCGGCCATTCGAACTCGACGGTCGCG
Source organism: uncultured Solirubrobacterales bacterium (assembly GCA_963709225.1). Classification (GTDB taxonomy): domain Bacteria; phylum Actinomycetota; class Thermoleophilia; order Solirubrobacterales; family Solirubrobacteraceae; genus Palsa-513. Next base: position 126,284 of record CAVPVM010000002.1, on the reverse strand, counting down.
GAGCGCTGGATCGGCTACGGCCCGCTCCAGTTCGAGCCCTCCGAGCTGATGAAGCTGGCGCTCGTCCTCTACTCGGCTCACGTGCTCGCCCGCGGGCGCCCCGGTTCGCGCAGCCGCACGACAGCGCTCAAGCGCGTCGCGGTCGTCGGCGGGGCCGCCTGCCTGCTGGTCGGCTCACAGCCCGACATCGGCACGATGCTCGTGATCGCTTTCGCGCTCGCGGCGATCGTGCTGACCGCCGGAATCTCGGTGCGGGCGTTCACGATCTTCACGATTCTCGGGATCGGCGCGGTCGTCGTGTTCGCGATCGCCGTGCCCTATGCCGGAGCTCGCCTGACCTCGTTCCTGAATCCCTGGGCGCACGCCACGACGAGCGGCTACCAGCCCGACCAGGCCCAGGTCGCGATCGGCTCCGGCGGCCTGTTCGGCCGCGGCCCCGGCGCGTCGCTGCAGAAGGACGGCTACCTGCCCGAGGCGCCGACCGACTTCATCCTCGCGGTGATCGGCGAGGAACTCGGCTTCGTCGGGGTCGCGGTGCTGCTCTCGCTCTACGGCCTGATCGCCTATGCCGGGCTGCGCGCGGCGCGGCGCGCGAAGGGCTCCTACGCCCTGCTGGTCGCGGTCGGCGTGACCGCGCTGATCGTGCTTCAGGCGGTGCTCAACGTCTTCGCGGTGCTCGGGCTGGCACCCGTCACCGGCGTGCCGCTGCCGTTCGTCTCCTACGGAGCGAGCAACCTGCTGGTGATGCTCGCCTCGATGGGCCTGCTGCTCAACGTCGCCGGCGGCGGCGCCGCGCACCTGCGCGCGGTGCGCAGCACGGCGGCCGAAAAACCGCGACGATCCGAGGAGTGAGCGAACGGCCGCGAATCGCGATCGCAGCGGGTGGGACCGCGGGGCACGTCGTGCCGGCGCTGGCGGTCGCCGACGCGCTGGCGGAGCGCGGGGCTGAGGTTCTCTTCGTCGGCGGGGACCGCGCCGAGCGCGATCTCGTGCCTGCCGCCGGCTACCGTTTGGAGCGGCTCTCGGTCTCCGCGCTGCATCGCCGCAACCCGCTGCTGGCGCTGCGAGCGCTGTGGCGGGCGGCTCGCGCGATCGGCCAGGCCCGCCGCCTGCTCGGCGCCGAGCGCATCGACGTCGTCCTCGGCGGCGGCGGCTACGTCGCGGGCCCCGTGGCGCTGGCCGCGTGGACCCGGCGGATCCCGTTCGTCCTGACCGAGGCCGACAGCCACCTCGGCCTGACCAACCGCGTACTGGCGCCGCTCGCGCGGCGCGTCTGCCTGGCCTTCCCGATCGCCGGCCGCCGCGGGCGCCGCTACCGGGTGACCGGTCGGCCCGTCGCGCCGGTCGACGCCGACCGTGAGACGGCGCGCGCGGCCTTCGGCATCGATCCGTGGGAACAGCTGGTGCTGGTGTTCGGCGGCTCGCTCGGCTCGCGCACGATCAACGAGGCGGCGCTCGACGGCCTCGACGGAGCGAGCTTCCGCGTACTGCACGTGACCGGCGTGCGCGACTGGCCGACGCTCGCAGCCCGCCGCCGCGCGCCCGGCTACGACCTGCGCGAGTACCTTGACCGGCGAAGCTTCGGTCAGGCGCTCGCGGCAAGCGATCTCGTCGTGGCCCGAGCCGGCGGCTCGATCTTCGAGATCGCCGCCTACGGTCGCCCCTCGATCCTCGTGCCCTACCCCGACGCGAGCGCCGATCACCAGCGCACGAACGCGACATGGATGGAGCGGGCAGGCGCCGCCGTCGTGCTCGACGACGGCGAGTGCAGCGGCCCGCGGCTGGCCGCTGAGGTCGGCAGGCTGATCGGCGATCCGCCGCGGCTCGCCGCGATGGGGCGCGCAGCGCAGGCGCTGGCCCGCCCGGACGCCGCGGTCGCGGTCGCGACGATCGTGCTGGCGGCGGTATAGGTGGGCCGTCCGGGAATGTTCGGTCTGAAACGAAGCTTGTGGCAGGAGCCGCCATTTCGGGTCGAACGCTGCTCGGCGGTCCACTAGGTGACCGCGCGAGGAAAACGGCCCGCCGAGACCGCCGCACCGTGGGCGGGGCGGCGGCTGCACTTCGTCGGCGTCGGCGGAGCCGGCATGAGCGCCTACGCGCGCGCCGCCCACGCGCTCGGCGCGAGCGTGAGCGGGTCGGACCGGGCGGACTCCGCATTCGCCGCGGCGCTCGCGGCCGACGGCGTGCTCGAGGCGCAGATCGGGCATCGCGCCGAAAACGTGCCGCCCGGGGAGGACGTCGAGCTGGTCTGCTCGAGCGCGATCGCGGCCGGCAACCCGGAGCGCCTCGCCGCGCTCGCGCGCGGCCTGCCCGTGCTGACACGCGCGCAGCTGCTCGGCAGAGCTGACCGCGCTGCGGCGCACGATCGCGGTCGCCGGCGCCCACGGCAAGACGACGACTGCCGCGATGATCGTCAGCGCGCTGCGCGGCGGCGGCGTCGAGCCGTCGTATTTGATCGGCGGCATCCTGCTCGACAGCGGCCGAAACGGCGACTGGCGCGACGGTGAGTGGCTGGTCGTCGAGGCCGACGAGTCCGACCGCTCGCTGCTGGCGCTCCACGTCGAGATCGCCGTGCTGACCAACGTCGAGCTCGATCACCACGACGCCTTCGCCTCGCTGCACGAGCTCGAGGAGGTCTACCGCGAGTTCCTGGCCGGGGCGCCGACGGCCGTGATCTGGGACCGCCCCGAGCTGCTCGCGCTGCGCGGCGAGGGCGCGCTGGTCAGCTACGACACTCCGGCCGCCGCCGCCGGGGACGGCCTCGAGCTGGCCGTCCCCGGCGCCCACAACGCCCGCAACGCGGCCGCCGCGCTGGCAGTGGCGCGGCTGCTCGGCCTCGACGCCGCCGGCGCGGCCGGGGGACTGGCGGGCTTCCGGGGCACGGCGCGTCGCTTCGAGCGCCTCGGGCAGGGCGCTTCGGGCGCCGAGATCTATGACGACTACGCGCACCACCCGACCGAGATCGCGGCGACGATCGCCGCGGCGCGCACGCTTGAGCCGAAGCGCCTGATCGTCGCCTTCCAGCCGCACCTCTACTCGCGCACGCGCGCGCTCGCCCGCGAGTTCGGCGCCGCGCTGGCGGGCGCCGACATCGTGGTCGTGCTCGACGTTTACGCGGCGCGCGAACGCGCCGAGGACTTCCCCGGCGTCAGCGGCCTGGCGATCGCCGAGGCGACGGTCGACCGCGCGCCCGGCCGGGCGGTCTACTGGCTGCCCGATCGCGACAGCGCAGCGGCGGTGCTCGCGGGCCTGGCGGTGGCCGGCGACCTGGTGATCGCGATGGGCGCCGGCGACGTCGATCGCCTCGGCCGGGCGCTCGTCGCGGCGGAGCGCGGCGATGGTTGAGCCGCAGCCCGACTTCCCGCTGGCCCGCCTGACGACGGTGCGCACGGGCGGCGCGGCCGAGTGGTTCGCGCGGGCCGGCTCGCGCCGCGAGCTGCGCGAGCTGCTGGACTGGGCGCGCGAGCGGGGCCTGGGGGTGCACACGATCGGCTCCGGCTCGAACCTGCTGGTAGCCGACGAGGGCGTGCGCGGGCTCGTGATCAAGCTCGAGCGCGAGCTCGCGCGGATCGAGCCCGACGGCGCCGGGCTGCGCTGCGGAGCCGGTGCGCGGTTGCCCGCGGTGGCGGCGAAGGCCGCCGTGCTCGGGCTCGCCGGGCTCGAGTTCGGGGTCAACATCCCGGGCACCGTCGGCGGCGCCGTGCGGATGAACGCGAATGCCTACGGCGGCGCGCTCGCCGACGTGCTCGACTGGGTCGAGGTCGTGACCGCCGATGCCGTCACGCGCCGCCCGCCCGCGGAGCTCGGCTTCGCCTACCGCAGCTCCGTCCTGGCGGCTGATGAGATCGTGTCGCGCGCGCGCTTCACGCTGCGCCCGAGTTCGCCGCAGGCGGTTCGCGCGACGCTCGCGAGCATGCGCGAGCGCCGCCACGCCGCCCAGCCGAAGGGGATCAGGACGTTCGGCTCGACCTTCAAGAACCCGCCGGAGGCAAGCGCCTGGCAGCTGCTCGCGGACGCCGGCGCCGGCGAGCTGCGGTTCGGGGGCGCCCGCTTCTCGCCCAAGCACGCGAACTTCGTCGAGAACACCGGCGACGCCAGCACGGCGGAGGTGGTCGCGCTGATCGCGGCCGGGCGCGAGCTGGTGCGCGAGCGCTTCGGCGTCGAGCTCGAGCCGGAGGTCCAGCTGCTCGGCGAGGTTCGCTTTCCCTGGTAGGGGTTTGCGCCTCGAGCGCGAAGCAGTACGGGATGGCCCTGCGCCACAAGCTCGCGTTCCTGCGCCACAAACTCGCGCTCCTCGTACTGCTCCCGTTGATCGGCCTCGGCGGCTGGATGCTGCTGCGGGCGAGCCCGCTGTTCTCGGTCGATCAGGTCACGATCAGCGGGCTCTCGCCGAACGCGCTTCCGGCCGTCTCCGACCAGCTGATCGCCGCCGCGCGAACCCAGTCGACGACCGACTTCTCGGTCGATGCGCTGCGCGCGGCGGTCGCCCGCTACACGCTGATCGACGGCATCCGCGTGCAGACGAGCTTCCCGCACGGGGTGCGGATCGAGGTCTCCGAGCGCCAGGCCGTCGCGCGCCTGGATGCGGACGGGCAGTGGTTCCCGCTCGACGCCGACGGGAGCGTGATCAGCGGGCTCGCGGCAGCCGGCCCGCTCGCGGTGTTGCACTCCGCGCGCCTGCCGGTCGCCGGGCGCACGCGCGACCCCTTCGTGCTGCTGGCGCTGCGCGTGCTCGACGACGCGCCGGCGCCGCTGCGCAGCCGGACCGCCGCGGTGACGCTCGCCGACGGCGCCCTGACGATCTATCTGCACCGCGGCCCGCGGCTGATCTTCGGCAACTACTCGCTGCTGCACGCCAAGTGGGACGCCTCGGCCGCGGTGCTCGCGGACCCGAGCTCGCGCGGGGCGAGCTACATCGACGTGCAGGTGCCCTCGCGTCCCGCCGCCCAGGTCGGCGATCCGGCGACCAGCGGCCTCGCCGCGTCCTCGACGGGCACAGATTCCGGGGCGCCGACCGGCGCCACGACCGTCTCGACGCTGCTCAGCCCGGGCGAGTTACAACCCTCAAGCTCTACCTCAGGTTAGGGGCCGGCCGAGGCCTGATTTCAGGTCGTGGTCGAGGGTTCGGCGATCTGCAACGAAAGTTGCGATGATGGGGTCGCATTGACAATCGCCCGAAGCCCTGCATAACGTGGCTTTTACGCCGCTCTTCGCGGTGCCGCGAAAAAACCCTTCATTCTGACTATAGGCTCGGATGTGACTTATGGACGGCGGTAGCTATCTCGCAGTGATCAAGGTCGTCGGGGTCGGCGGCGGCGGCACAAACGCCGTCAGCCGGATGGTCGACGCGGGACTTCGGGGCGTCGAGTTCGTCGCCGCGAACACCGACGCGCAGGCGCTCGCGATGTGCGACGCCGACGTCAAGCTGCACATCGGCACCGAGCTGACCAAGGGCCTCGGCGCCGGCGCCAACCCGGAGGTCGGCTTCGGCGCGGCCGCCGAGTCGCGCGACGAGATCAAGGAGGCGCTGAAGGGCGCTGACATGGTCTTCGTCACCGCCGGCGAGGGCGGCGGCACCGGCAGCGGCGCCGCGCCCGTGATCGCCGAGATCGCCAAGAACGAGATCGGCGCCCTGACCGTGGGTGTCGTGACCCGCCCGTTCGACTTCGAGGGCGCGACCCGCGCGCGCCAGGCCGAGGAGGGCATCCGCAAGCTGCGCGAGGTGGTCGACACGCTGCTGGTGATCCCCAACGAGCGCCTGCTGTCGGTCGTCGAGCGGCGCACCTCGATCCTCGACGCCTTCAAGGAAGCCGACAACGTCCTGCGCCAGGGCGTCCAGGGAATCACCGATCTGATCACGATCCCCGGCCTGATCAACCTCGACTTCGCCGACGTGCGCACGATCATGACCGACGCCGGCACCGCGGTGATGGGCGTCGGCACCGGCTCGGGCGAGAGCCGCGCGGCCGATGCCGCGAAGGCGGCGATCGCCTCGCCGCTGCTGGAGGAGGCGATCGACGGCGCGACCGGCATCCTGCTGAACATCACGGGTGGGCGAAACCTCGGCCTGTTCGAGGTCAACGAGGCTGCCGAGATCGTCGCGGCCGCCGCCGAGCGCGACGCCAACATCATCTTCGGCGCGGTGATCGACGAGCAGCAGGAGGACGAGGTCAGCGTCACCGTGATCGGCACCGGCTTCCACCACCGCGGCCGCCCGCGCGGCCGCGACTTCGGCGCCGGCGCGGGCGACGAGGAGGACCGCGACCGCCCGCGCCGCCCCCGTTCGGGCCGCGGCGAGCGTGCCCCCGTCGAGATCCGCGACGAGGACATCGACGTCCCGCCCTTCCTGCGCTGAGCTCCTGCTGAGGGGCTCCGCCGGCAGGCCGGCTGCGCCCGCCTCGAGCGAGCGCTTGCGCTAACGTCGCCCCCAGGGTGGCCGAGCGTCCGAACATCTACGGCGAGGTCTGGGAGCGCGAGATAACCCATGGCGCCTTCGCGATCCGCGGTAGGCGGGTCGGTGCGGCGGCCGGCACGCAGCGCCTCGGGCTCGGCGTCTTCGAGCTCGCGCCCGGCCGGCGCAACATGCCCTACCACGCCCACTTCGGCATCGAGGAGCTGCTGATCGTGCTGAGCGGGCGCCCGACGCTGCGCACCCCCGACGGCGAGCGCGAGCTCGCCGAGGGCGAGGTCGTCGCGTTCGCCCCGGGCGGCGAGGGCGCGCACCAGCTGATCAACGCGACCGAGCAGCCGGTCCGCTACCTGATGGCGAGCTCGGGCGCCGACGCGGACGTCGTGATCTACCCCGACAGCGGCAAGGTCGCCGCGCGCGGCGGCGGCTTCGGCGCGCCCGGGGCGGTGTCCTACGTGCTGCCGATTGCCGCCGCGGTCGACTACTTCGACGGCGAGGGCGAGGAGTAGCAAGACGCGCCGGCCGGCGAGCGGGGCGACCCGCTAGGTTTGGAGGAGTGTCGACCCCGCTTCGTCACACGCCGCTTTACGACGCCCACGTCGCGCTGGGGGCGCGGATGGTCCCCTACGCCGGCTGGGAGATGCCGGTCCGCTACGAGGGCGTGATCGAGGAGCATCTCGCCGTCCGCGGCGCCGCCGGGGCCTTCGACGTCTCGCACATGGGCGAGATCGAGACCACGGGCCCCGGGGCCCTGGCGCTGCTCGAGCGCCTGTGCACCAACGACGTTGCGCGGATCCCGATCGGGGGCGCCCAGTACAGCCTGCTGCTGCGCGAGGACGGCGGCGTGCTCGACGACCTGTTCAGCTATCGCCTCGAGGAGGAGCGCTACCTGACGGTGACCAACGCCGCCAACCACGAGCGCGACCTCGCCTGGTTCCGCCGGCACGCCGGCGGCTTCGACGCGCAGGTGATCGACCGCGCGGCCGACTACGCGATGATCGCCGTGCAGGGGCCGCTGGCGCGCGAGATCGTCCAGGCGATCGCCTCGGCGCCGCTGCCCGAGCGGATGACGATCGGGCAGCGGATCGTCGACGGCGCGCAGATGCTGGTCGCGGGCACCGGCTACACCGGCGAGGACGGCGTCGAGCTGCTCGCCGATCCGGCCGACGCGCCGGCGGTCTGGGAGGCGCTGCTGCGCCGCGGCGCCAAGCCGGCCGGCCTGGCGGCGCGCGACACGCTGCGCACCGAGGCCTGCTACCACCTCTACGGCAACGACCTGGGAACCGAGCGGGGCCCGATCGAGGCCGGCCTTGGCTGGTGCTGCCGCGCGGCCGGCGGCTACATCGGCGCCGAGGCGGTGGCCGCCGTGCGCGCGGCCGGGCCGAGCGAACTGCTGGCGCCGTTCGTGATCACCGACCGCGGCGCGGCGCGCCCCGGCGACGCCGTCGTGGGTGGCGGCATCGTCACCAGCGGCACCTTCTCCCCGACCCTCCAGAGCGGGATCGGGATGGCCTACCTGCCGGCCGCGATGGCGGTGGCGGGAACCGAGATCGAGATCGACGTGCGCGGCAAGCGCCGCCATGCGCGTGTCGAGAAGCGCCCGCTCTTGAAGGCGTGAGTGTCAAACCAATAAGGTTGGTGAGAGTCGATGGCAGAAGCGACCTATCCGCAAGAGCTGCTGTATCACCCGGAGCACGACTGGGTTCGCATCGATGGCGACGTCGCGACCTTCGGCATCACCTGGCACGCCCAGGACGCGCTGGGGGAGGTCGTCTTCTTCGACCCGCCGGCGGTCGGCGCCACCGTCACCCAGCACGAGCCCTACAGCGAGGTCGAGTCCGTGAAGGCGGTCTCGGATGTGATCGCGCCGCTGTCGGGGGAGATAATCGAGGTCAACGAGGCGCTCGGCGAGCGGCCCGAGGCGATCAACGAGGACCCCTACGGGGACGGCTGGATCGTCAAGGTCCGCCTGTCGGATCCCGCGCAGACGCAGGCCCTGCTCTCGCGCGACGCCTACGTCGCGCTGCTCGGCTGAGGCGATGAGCCGCTACACGGCCGTCACCGACGACGATCGCGCGGCGATGCTCGAGGCGATCGGCGTCGCGAGCGTCGAGGAGCTGTTCGGCGAGATCCCCGAGTCGGTGCGACTGGGCCGGGCGCTCGATCTGCCCGCGGGCCTGGGGGAGGCCGAGGTCTACGCGCACCTTCGCACGCTCGCGGCGCTCAACCGCTGCACCGAGGAGGAGGTCTCGTTCCTCGGCGCCGGGATGTATGACCACTACGTCCCCGCGGTGATCGACATGCTGCTTGGGCGCTCGGAGTTCCTGACGCCCTACACGCCCTACCAGCCGGAGATCTCCCAGGGCGGGCTGCAGGTGATGTTCGAGTACCAGACGGCGATCTGCGAGCTGACCGGCATGGACGTCTCGAACGCCTCGGTCTACGAGGGCCCCTCGGCGCTCGCCGCGGCCGGCTATCTCGCGCGCCTGACCAACGGCCGCCCGCGCTTCGTCGTCTCGCGCGGCGTCCACCCGCACGCCCGCGAGACGCTGCGCACGCTGTCGGCCGGATACGGCACGAGCGTCGAGGAGGTTCCGCTGTCGGGCGGCGTGACCGACGCGTCGGCCTGGGCGGCGCGGATCGACGAGACCGTTGGGGCGGTGTTCGTCGCGCAGCCGAACTTCCTGGGGGCGGTCGAGGATCTCGCGCCGCTGATCGCCGCCGCGCGCGAGCACGGCGCGCTGGTGGTCTGCAGCGCCGACCCGCTCTCGCTCGGCATTCTCGAGACCCCGGGCGCGCTCGGCGTGGACGTGTGCGTCGGTGAGGGCCAGACGCTCGGCAACCGCCTTGACTTCGGCGGTCCGTCGTTCGGCTTCTTCGCCGCGCGCGATGAGCACGTGCGCCGGATGCCCGGGCGGATCGCGGGCGAGACCCAGGATGTCGACGGCCGCCGCGGCTTCGTGCTGACGCTGCAGACGCGTGAGCAGCACATCCGGCGCGAGAAGGCGACCTCGAACATCTGCACCGCCCAGGCGCTCAACGCGCTCGCCGGCGTCGTCTATCTGGCGTGGCTTGGCCGGCGCGGCCTGCCCGAGCTGGCGGAGCTGATGGCGCGGCGGGCGGCCTACGCGCGCGAGGCGCTGCAGGCGATCGACGGCGTCAGCGCTGTGCACGAGCAGCCGATCGTGCGCGAGTTCGCGGTCTCGCTCGGGCTGCCCGACGTGGCCGCCGTGAAGCGCGTGATCGAGCGCTGCTCCGCCGAGCGCGTGATCCCCGGCTACGCGCTCGGGCGCGACTACCCCGAGTTCGCGGACGGCCTGCTGGTCGCGGTCACCGAGCAGCGCTCGCGCGGCGAGATCGACGGTCTCGCCGACGTGCTCGGCCGGGCGCTCGCGGTCGAACGCGCGGCGGCGGCGACGGGAGGGGGGTCCGCATGAGCCTCGGCGGCGAGACGGCGATGCAGCGCGACCGTGCGAGCACGATCTTCGAGAAGGGGGCGCCGGGGCGCCGCGCCTTCGCGCCGCCCGCGCTCGACGTCCCCGAGCGGCCGCTCGACGAGCTGATCCCGGCGCATCTGCGCCGCAGCGCGCCGGCCAGGCTGCCGGAGGTCACCGAGCCCGAACTGGTGCGTCACTACGTTCGCCTGTCGCGGCGCAACTTCGACCTCGACTCCGGCTTCTACCCGCTCGGCTCCTGCACGATGAAGCACAACCCGCGGCTGCACGAGCGCGTCGCGGCGCTGCCCGGCAACGCGCGGCTGCACCCGCTGACCGAGCCGGAGCGCGCGCAGGGGGCGCTCGAGCTGATGTGGCGGCTGGAGCGCGCGCTGGCCGAGATCGCGGGCCTGCCGCACGTCTCGCTGCAGCCCTCGGCGGGCTCCCACGGCGAGCTGGCCGGCGTTCTGCTGACGCGTGCCTACCACGCCGACCGCGGCGATCAGCGCCACAAGGTGCTGACGCCCGACACCGCCCACGGCACCAACCCCGCGACCGTGACGATGGCCGGCTACGAGGTCGTCAAGGTCGGCACCGACGAGCGCGGCGGCGTCGACATCGACGACCTGCGGGCCAAGGCCGACGGCGACGTCGCCTGCCTGATGCTGACCAATCCCAACACGCTCGGCCTGTTCGACACCAACATCGAGGAGATCGCGCGGATCGTGCACGGCGTCGGCGGGCTCGTCTACTACGACGGCGCCAACCTCAACGCCGTGATGGGGATCTCCCGCCCCGGTGACATGGGCTTCGACATCGTGCACTTCAACCTGCACAAGTCCTTCACCCAGCCCCACGGCGGCGGCGGCCCGGGCTCCGGCCCGATCGCCGTCTCCGACGCGATCGAGCCCTACCTGCCGCGACCCGTGATCGTGCGCCACGGCGGCTCGGCGGGCAACGGCTCACGGGTCGAGTTCGACCTCGACTACGAGCGTCCGAAGTCGATCGGCCGCCTGCGCGGCTTCCAGGGCAACTACGGCTGCTTCGTGCGCGCCTACGCCTACATCTGCTCGCTCGGCGCGGCCGGCCTGCGTGACGTGTCCGAGACCGCGGTGCTGAACGCCAACTACCTGCTCGCCCGGCTGCGCGCGCTCGGTGTCACCGAGCTGCTGCCGCCCGCCTACGACCGCATCTGCATGCACGAGTTCGTGCTCAGCGGCGCGCCGATGAAGCACGAGCTCGGGATCCGCACGCTCGACCTTGCCAAGCGCCTGCTCGACTACGGCTACCACCCGCCGACCGTCTACTTCCCGCTGCTGGTCGAGGAGGCGCTGCTCGTCGAGCCGACCGAGACCGAGACGCGCGAGACGCTCGACGAGTTCGCGCAGGCGCTCGCCGAGATCCTGCGCGAGGCGCGCGAGGATCCCGAGCTGGCGCGAAACGCGCCCTACACGACGCCGGTCCGCCGCCTCGACGAGGCTGCCGCGGCCAAGCACCCGGTGCTGCGCCAGGCGCTCTAGCGCGCGTCGCCGGAGCCGTGCGCCTCAGCTGATGGGGAGCGGTCGCGGAGTGAGCGGCTGCTCGACGACTCCGCCGGAGGCGGACTTGAAAACCCTGTGGGCGAGCGCACCGGGCGTCTGCGAGAGCACCTCTTCGACCTCGGTCCCCCGGTAGTGGATCGCGACTCCGTCGTCGGTCGCGTAGCCGGCCGGGAGCGTCCCGTCGGCGATCAGCGAGTGGTAGTGGGGGCGGCGTGCCGGCTCGCCGTCGTAGTGCACGCAGGTCGAGAACGGCAGCAGGCCGAGGCCGTCGGTGACCGGCGCCAGCTCGGGCCCGAACGAGTCGGTGTTGCCGCCGAGGTGCCAGCAGATCGCTCCAGCGCTGACGCCGCCCAGCACGATCCCGCGCTCCCAGGCGCGGCGCAGGATCGCGTCGATGCCGTGCGCGCGCCAGACCGCTAGCAGGTTCACGACCGACCCGCCGCCGACCCAGATCACGTCCTGGGCGAGCAGGTGGGGCTCGGGGTCGACGTTGGGCATCGTGAACAGCTGCAGGTGGCTGGCCTCGATCGACTCGCCCGAGGTCGCGCCGTAGAAGGCGCGCAGCCCGAACGTGCTGTCGCCATGCGCGGTGCCGATCCAGCAGAGCTTCGGCCGCGTCGCGCCGCTCAGCGACAGCGCGTGGCGGATCACCGGCCCAAGCCGCGCCTTGCGCTCGTTGCGCCCCGCGTCGATCAGGCCGGCGCTGCCGGCGACGATATGGCGCTCCGCCATCGCCGCAGTGTGCTGACGACGGACGGGCGCGTCAATACGCTCGGGTAGGCTCAGGCGGCGATGCGAATCTTCTCCGGAATCCAGCCGACCGGCCGCAAGCACCTAGGCAACTACATCGGCGCGATCACGCAGTACGTCGCCGGCCAGGACCGCGGCGAGGCGATCTACTGCATCGTCGACCTGCACGCGACGACCGTCGAGTTCGACCCGACCGAGCTGCGCGAGCGGACCTACGACACGGCGGCGATCCTGCTCGCCGCCGGGCTCGACCCGCGCCGCTGCATCCTCTTCCGCCAGAGCGACGTGGTCGAGCACACCGAGCTGGCCTGGCTGCTGACGGCCGTCACCTCCTACGGCGACCTGCAGCGGATGACGCAGTTCAAGGAGAAGTCCGCGGCCCAGCGCAAGCTGGTGACGGCTGGGCTGTTCGTCTATCCCGTGCTGATGGCGGCCGACGTGCTCGCCTACCGCGCCGACGAGGTCCCGGTCGGCGACGACCAGCGCCAGCACCTCGAGCTGATGCGCGACATCGCGCTGCGCTTCAACGCCTACTTCGGCGACACGCTGGTGGTGCCGGCGGCGCGGATCCCCTCGGTCGGCGCGCGGATCATGGACCTGCAGAACCCCGCGGCGAAGATGTCGACGACCTCGGCCAGCGAGGAGGGGACGCTGTACGTGCTCGATGAGCCGGCGCTGATCGAGCGCAAGCTCAAGCGTGCCGTGACCGATTCCGGCGAGGGCATCGTGCGGTCCCCCGACAAACCGGGGATCACCAACCTGATCGACATCCTCGCCGTCGTGCGCGGCGTCGGGACCGCGGAGATCGAGCGCGACTTCGAGGGCCTGCGCTACGGCGACCTGAAGGCCGCGCTCGCCGCGGAGGTGACCGCGTACCTGGCGCCGGTGCGCGAGCGCTACGCGCAGCTGCGCGAGGACGTGGCGGGCCTGGAGGCGGTGCTGGCCGACGGCGCGGCGCGCTCGCGCACGATCGCCGCGGCCACGCTCGCCGACGTGCGCGACGCGATGGGCGTCGGCCCGCCGCGCTAGGGCGGGCTCGAATTCGCGGCCTCGCGCGCGGGCACCCCGCCGCGGGGGGGGCGATTTCGCGGACGCGGCGGAGCGTCGGCGCGCCGCGCTAGGTTTCGCCTGTGTATCTCGCCGAGCTCGAGCTGGACCTCGACATCTTCAGCGGTCCGTTCGATCTGCTGCTGACGCTCGTGCTGCGCGAGGAGGTGGACCTGCGCGAGCTGTCGCTGGCCGAGGTGGTGGTCGCCTACCTCGACCACCTCGACGCACGCGGCGAGCTCGACCTCGAGGTCACGACGGAGTTCATCGTGCTCGTCGCCGCGCTGCTGGAGCTGAAATCCCGGCTGCTGCTGCCCGGCGAGGAGCTCGAGGAGCTGCTCGAGCTCGAGCCGGGCGAGGCGGCCGAGGAGCTGCTCGCCCGGATGCTCGACGCGCGCCGCTACCGCGCCGCGGCCGCCCATCTCGGTGAGCTGCTGGCCGGGCAGCCGGCGGTGCGCTATCGCGAGGCGCCGCTGCCGGCGCACCTGCGCCGCAGCTCGCTGGAGAGCCTTGACGCCGTTCGCTGGGAGCCCGCCACGCTCGGCCGCGCGCTCGCCGGCCTGCTGGCGCTGCCGCCCAAGCTCGACTTCAGCCACATCAGCGTGATGCGCGTGTCGGTGTCCGAACGCGTTGCGCACCTGCGCGGCCTGCTGCGCTCCGCGGTGGCGCTCAGCTTCGACGACGCGGTGCGCGACGCCGACCGCATGACCGTCGCCGTCACCCTCTGGGCGCTGCTTGAGCTCTACAAGCGAGGCGAGGCCGTGTGGGAGCAGCGCGAGCCGTTCGGTGAGATCACCGTTCGCCGCGGCGCCGGCGCCCAACCCGGGGGCCGGGCGCGGTGAGCGAGCTCGCGCGGATCGTCGAGGCGCTGCTGTTCCTGGCGCACGACCCGGTCACGCTCGCGGAGCTCGCCGAGGTGAGCGGCGCGAGCGAGGCCGCCGTGGGCGCCGCGCTCGAGGAGCTCGCCGCGACCTGCGCGCCGGGCGAGCGGGGCCTCCTGCTGCGCGAGGCCGCCGGCGGCTACACGCTGGCCAGCGACCCGATCGCCGAGCCGGCGGCGCGCGCGCTGCTCGCGCGCCCGCGGCTCGCCACGCTGACGCCGGCGCAGCTCGAGACGCTGGCGATCGTCGCCTACCTCGCGCCGGTGTCGCGGCCCGAGATCGCGCGCATCCGCGGGGTCAACGCGGACTCCCCGGTCGCCTCGCTGCTGGATCGCGGCCTGATCGAGGAGAGCGGCCGCTCGGAGTACGGCGCCGTCATCTACCGCACGACGACGCTGTTCCTGAAGGTCTTCGGCCTGGCGAGCGCCGACGAGCTGCCCGACGTCGCCCAGTGGGACCCGACGCCGGAGGAGCAGAGCGCGCTGCGCGACCGGCTGCTCGCCGCGGGCGAGGCGCGCGCCGGCATCACACCGGAGTAGCGGCCGCGCCGGCGATCCGCCTGACCGGCGCGGGGCGAGGCGCTCGGACGCTCGAGGGTCCGGCGGTCGCTCAGGCGGGCGCCGCTGCGGCCGCGAGCTGGCCGCAGGCGGCGGCGATCTCGCGCCCGCGCGTCAAGCGCACCGTGACCGGCACACCGCGCGACTCCAGGGCGGTGCGGAAGGCGGCGATCGCGTCGCGGCCGGAGCCGCGCAGCTGCGAGTCGGTCGGGTTGTAGGGGATCAGGTTGACCTTGAAGGCCTCGCGCGGGGACAGCAGGCGCGCGAGCTGGAGCGCCTGCTCGTAGCGGTCGTTGACGCCGGCGAGCATCACGTACTCGACGAACACCGTGCGACGCCTGGCCGCATGATCGGCGCGGCAGGCGTCGAGCACGTCGGCGAGCGGATAGCGCTCGTTGACCGGCATCAGCGCGCTGCGCAACTCGTCCTGCGGAGCGTGCAACGAGAGCGCGAGGCGGATCGGCAGCCCCGACGCCGTCAACCGTTCGATGCCCGGGATCCAGCCGACCGTCGAGATCGCGGTGCGACGGTTGGTGATCCCGAGCTCGGGCAGCAGCGTGCAGGCCTCGAGCACCGCATCGAGGTTCATCATCGGCTCGCCCATGCCCATGAACACCGCGTGGTCGAGCTCGCCGCGGCGGCGGAACTGGAGCGCCTGGTCGAGGATCTCGTCGGCGCTGAGGTTGCCGGCGAAGCGCATCCGCCCGGTCGCGCAGAAGCTGCACGTGAGCGGGCAGCCCGACTGCGAGGAGAGGCAGAGCGAGCGGCGCCCGTCGCGGTAGCGCATCAGCACCGTCTCCACCGCGGCGCCCCGGGCGGTCCGCAGCAGTGCCTTCACGGTGCCGTCGGCGGCGCGCGCCTCGCGCTCGAGTGAGAGCGTGGAGAGCGGCACGGTCTGCTCGAGCGTGGCCCGCAGGCCCACCGGCAGGTCTGTCATCTGTTCGTAGGATTCGGCGCCGCGCGCGAGCCACGCCCAGACCTGGCGCGCACGGTAGGGCGGCTCGCCGTGGCGTTCGAGCGTTTCGCGCAGCAGACGGCGATCCATCGACCTATGGTTGCAGCCATGCGACTCGCCAAGTTCCTGGCCCACTCCGGGCTCGCCTCCCGGCGCTCCGCCGTTGAGATCGTGCGCGCCGGACGCGTCCGCGTCGACGGCGTGCGCGAGCTCGATCCGGCGCGCGAGATCGACGGCGAGCGCGTCGAGCTCGACGGCCGCCCCGTCGCGGGGGTCGAGGCGCGCGTCGTCTACGCCGTGCACAAGCCCGCCGGCGTCGTTTCAACCGTCCGCGACACGCACGGCCGCCCGACCGTCGTCGACCTGGTCAGCGACGAGCGGCGCCTGTATCCGGTCGGCCGCTTGGACGCCGACAGCACCGGGCTGATCCTGCTGACCAACGACGGCGAGCTGGCGAACCTGCTCGCGCACCCGCGCCACGAGGTGCCGAAGACCTATCTGGCGCGCGTCACCGGCGGGCGGCCGGACGCTGCCGCGCTCGCGGCGCTCCGCGACGGCGTCGAGCTCGACGACGGGCGAACCGCGCCCGCGAGCGTGCGCCTGCTGCCCGGGAACGTGATCGAGCTCGAGCTCCGCGAGGGGCGAAAACGCCAGGTGCGGCGCATGTGCGAGGCGGTCGGCCATCGCGTGAGCGAGCTGACGCGCGTGCGCTTCGGCCCGCTCGAGCTCGGCCGGCTCGAGCCGGGCGCGGCGCGGGTGCTCAGCGACGCCGAGGTCGCGGCGCTGCGCGACACCGCGCGAAGGTAGGCTGGCACGGTGAGCGAGAGGCTGTACGCGCTGCGCGGCGCGACGAGCGTTCCCGAGAACAGCGCGGCGGCCATCCTCTCGGCGACCGAGGAGCTGATGGCGGCGCTGATCGAGCGCAACGAGCTCGCGATCGACCAGTTCGTCAGCTGCATCTTCACCACCACCGAGGACCTCAACGCGGAGTTCCCGGCGCTCGCCGCGCGCCGCCTCGGCTTCGACCGCGTACCGCTGATCTGCACGCGCGAGATCGACGTGCCCGGCTCGCTGCCGCGCGTCATCCGGGTGCTCGCCCACTACTACGCCCCGAGCGGGCACGTCGCGCGCCACGTCTACCTCGGCGAGGCCCGCAGCTTGCGCGCCGACCTCGATGCCGCACAATAGGGGCGTGGCGATCGAGTTCAAGGCGGCGGTCAAGCGGATTCCGGTCTACCCGGCGGCCGCCGGCTACGCGCAGAGCGGTCCGCTGGTGCGCCTGGCGAGCAACGAATCGCCCTATCCGCCGCTCCGCGAGGTGGTCGCCGCCGCGAGCGCCGCGCTGGAGGGGGTCAATCGCTACCCCGACCCCGACAGCGTCGCGCTGCGCCGCGCGCTCGCCGGCCGCTACGACGTCGCGCCGGAGCGGATCGCGGTCGGCAACGGCTCCTGCGACATCCTGCTGGCGATGGGCGAGGCGCTGCTCGAGCCCGGCGCCGAACTCGTCTATGCCTGGCCCTCGTTCTCGGTCTACCCCCAGCTCGAGGCCGCGTCGGGGGCGCGCGGGATCCGCGTCGCGCTCGACGCCGACGAGCGCCACGACCTCGACGCGATGGCGGCAGAGATCACCGTCGCGACGCGGCTGGCGATCGTCTGCAACCCCAACAATCCGACCAGCACCGCGCTCCCGCTCGATGCGATCGCCGCGTTCGTGGAGCGGGTGCCGTCCCACGTCTGCGTGCTGATCGACGAGGCCTACTGCGAGTTCAACCTGCTCAACGACCCCGACGCGTCGCTGGCGCTGCTCGAACGTCACGCGAACCTCGTGCTGCTGCGCACCTTCTCGAAGATCTACGGCCTCTGCGGCCTGCGGGTCGGCTACGCGCTGTGCGGCTCGCGCGACGTGCCGGACGCGCTGACCGCGGTGCGCCAGCCGTTCTTTTTGAACGCCGCGGCGCAGGCGGCGGCGCTCGAGGCGCTCCGCCACCAGGACGAGGTCGCGCGGCGCGTCGAACGCGTCGCCGTAGCGCGCGTGCAGCTGGAGGAGGGCCTGGGCGAGCTCGGCCTCCGCGCGGCGGCCTCGCAGGCGAACTTCTGCTGGTTCGCGCTCGGCGAGGGGCGTGACGAGGCCGCGATCGTCGACGGCCTGGCCCGCGAGGGCGTGCTCGTGCGGGCCGGCAGCGCGCTCGGCCGCGAGGGCTGCCTGCGCGTCTCCTACGGCACGCCAAGCGAGAACGACCGCTTCCTCGAGGTCCTCGCCACGCTGCTGTAGGGCGGGCGCGTGCGGCGCGGGCCGGAACGCGCGGTTCACCTGCTCGCTCGGATCCTGCGGGCCGCGGGTCTCGGCTAGGCTCAGCCGATGAGCGAGAACCTTCGCGTCGTGCGCGGCTGGATCCTCGTCGACGGCACCCGCAAGGACGACGGCACGATCGAGTTCGGGACCGGCGGCGAGTTGCGCTTCAGCCCGGCCGACGCGATCTCGCAGCGCCGCGACGCGCGGATCGGCTGGGGCGACATCCTCACCGCCTCGGTCCAGCGGCTGGCCTTCTGGCGGCGCTGAGGCGGCAGGGAGCGCCGGCCGGGGCGGCGCGGCCCGGCGCCGCATGGACGAATCGGCCACACCGGCCCGTTGCCGAAGCGCTTCGAATCTGCTACACACTGCGGCAGATGTGCGACGCAGACGACCGATCGATGAACGCCCCGCGCGCCTCCCTGGTCGCTGCCTATTCGTACGCCTACGCCTGCGCCTGGCGATTTAGCTAGGCGTCCGGACCTGCGCGCGCTGCTGCGTGCGCTCGGCCGAAGCATTGCGGCCCTCCGGGCCCGGGCGCCTCTCTCATCCCGCCGCGAAACGCACCTTGCAAGCGCTTCGCCGGCTCCCGTTTACGCTTCCAGCCGAACTTTGAAAGGACCTTTCCAATGATGATCGTGATGAAACCGAATGCGACCGAGGAGGAGATAGAGCACGTCCTCGCGCGCGTTCGCAGCGTCGGCGCCCGCGCGCACGTTTCGCAGGGCGAGGAGGTCACGGTGATCGGCGCCATCGGCGACCGCGAGCACGTGGCCCGACTCGAGCTCGACGGCGCCCCCGGCGTCGCCCAGGTGGTGCCGATCCTCAAGCCATACAAGCTGTCCTCCTCGCAGATGCGCTCGGGTGCCCGCTCGGTCTTCGAGATCGGTGGCAAGCGCATCGGCGGCGAGCACTTCGCGCTGATCGCCGGCCCCTGCACCGTCGAGTCGCGCGAGCAGGTGCTCGAGACCGCGAGGGTCGTGAAAGACGCCGGCGCGGCGATGTTCCGCGGTGGCGCCTACAAGCCGCGCACCTCGCCGTACGCCTTCCAGGGACTTGGGCAGGAGGGCCTGCGCCTGCTGGCCGAGGCCAAGGAGCTCTACGGCCTGCCGATCGTGACCGAGCTGATGGACGTCCGTGATCTCGAACCGGTGCTCGAGGTCGCCGACGTGCTCCAGATCGGCGCGCGGAACATGCAGAACTACACGCTGCTGGCCGAGGTCGGCCGCAGCGGCTGCCCGGTCCTGCTCAAGCGCGGGCTGTCGGCGACGCTCGAGGAGCTCCTGATGGCCGCGGAGTACATCCTCAAGGAGGGCAACGAGAAGGTGATCCTGTGCGAACGCGGGATCCGCACCTTCGAGACGGCCTACCGCTTCACGCTCGACCTGATGGCCGTTCCGGTGCTGCGCCAGCTCTCGCATCTGCCGGTGGTCGTCGACCCGAGCCACGCCGCAGGCCGCCGCGATCTGGTCGAGCCGCTGTCGCTGGCGGCGGCCGCCGCCGGGGCCGATGGAATCATCGTCGAGGTGCACCCGAACCCGGACGAGGCGATCTGCGACGGCCCGCAGGCGCTGCGCACGGACGCGTTCGCGGAGTACGCGGCACAGGTGGAGCGGGCGGCGGCGATCGCCGGCAAGGCGTTCACGGCCGCGTGAACGTCGCCGTCGTCGGCGTCGGGCTGATCGGCGGTTCGATCGGACTGGCGGCGCGCGAACGCCTCGGCGCGCGCGTCGTCGGCTTCGATCCGGACGTCGAGGTCGGCGCCTCGGCGCTGCGCCGCGGGGCGCTCGAGTCGGTCGCGGACAGCGTCCGCGACGCCGTCTCGGGTGCCGAGCTGGTGTTCGTCGCCGCTCCGGTCAGCGCGCTGGGCGCGGTGCTCGACGCCGTGCTCGACGCGGCGGGTGAGGATTGCGCGGTCAGCGACGTTGGCTCGACCAAGCGCGCGATCGTCTCCGGACGCGCCGACCCGCGGTTCGTCGGCGGGCACCCGCTGGCAGGCGCCGAGACCTCCGGTGTCGAGCATGCGCGCGCCGACCTGTTCGAGGGCGCGACCTGGTACCTGACGCCGGGTCCCGCCACCTCGGGGGCACTGTACGAGCGCCTGCACCGGGCGCTGGTGGGGATCGGCGCGCAACCTGTGGCGATCGACGCCGCGGTGCACGACCGCGTGATGGCGAGCGTCTCCCACCTGCCTCACGTCTTCGCGAACGTGCTGGTGGCGCAGGCCGCGCGCGCGCTCGGCGACGGGGCGGAGGTTCCGGCCACCGGACCGAGCTTCCGCGACGCCACGCGCGTGGCGGGCGCGAACGCGACGATCTGGCCCGACATCTACCTCTCCAACCGCGACGCGCTGGTCGCGCTGATCGACGAGACGCAGACCAGGCTCGCTGAGGTGCGGGAGGCCCTCGCGGCCGCCGATCGCGGCGCGATCGAGCGCTGGAACGAGGGCGCGCGGATCGACCGCGACGCGCTGCTCGGCGCCGGCCTGGCGGGCGGCGCGGTCTATGAGCTGCGCGCGGCCGTGACCGATCGCCCCGGCGTCGTCGCCGAGATCGCGCTCGCGCTGGGGCGCGCGCAGATCAGCATCGTCGACATGGCGCTCTCGCCGTCACGCGATGGCGGCCAGGGCGTCGTCGCGCTCTGGATCAGCGGTGAGCAGCAGGCGCGCCGCGCGGTGGAGCTGATCGAGGCGCTGAAGATCCCGGTGGCTCGAGCGTGAGGCGGGCGCCGGCGTGGAGGTGACGAGGATCGAGCCCCTGCGTTCGCCGCCGCGCGCGACGCTGCGCCCGCCGGGCTCCAAGAGCATCACCAACCGCGCACTCCTGTGCGCCGCGCTCGCCGAGGGCCGCAGCACGCTGCGCGGAGCCCTGTTCGCGCAGGACACGCGGGCGATGATGGACGCCGTGGCGATGCTCGGCGTCAAGCTGCGCGCCGACCAGTCCAGATCGACGGTCGAGGTCGACGGCACAGGGGGCGGTCGCGCACCCGACGGCGCCCGGATCGACGCCCGCCAGTCCGGCACGACGTCGCGCTTCATCCTGCCGGCCGCCTCGCTCGGCGGTACTCGCGTGATTGTCGACGGCGCGTCGCAGCTGCGCTCCCGCCCGTTCGCGCCGCTCCTGGACGCGCTCGCGCAACTCGGGGTGAACGTCGAGTCGCTCGGCGCCTCCGGATTCCTGCCGGTGGCCGTGACCGGCCCGGCTCGCGGCGGCGACGTGCGCTTGGCGGGGCACATCTCGAGCCAGTTCCTCTCGGGGCTGCTGATGGCGGCGCCGCTGATGGAACATGGCCTGCGGGTCCAGTTGACCTCGCCGCTGGTCTCCGTGCCCTACGTGACGATGACCCTAGCCGTGATGAGGACCTTCGGCGTTTCGGCTGACGGGCTCGACGTCGAGCCCGCGGCGTACCGGCCCGCCGAGCTCTCGATCGAGCCGGACGCGAGCGCCGCCGCCTACTTCTTCGCGGCCGCCGCGATCAGCGGCGGACGCGTCACGATCGAGGGCCTTGGAGCCGGGTCGATCCAGGGGGATGTGGCATTCGTCGACGTCCTCGAGCGGATGGGAGCGAAGGTCGAGCGCGGCCCTGGGCAGATCACGGTCACGGGCAGCGGCACGCTGCACGGCGTCGAGGCCGACATGGCCGACATCTCGGACACCGCTCAGACGCTCGCGGCGGTCGCCGTGTTCGCGGACGCGCCGACGCGGATCGGCGGGATCGGCTTCATTCGCGGCAAGGAGAGCGATCGCATCGGCGACCTCGCCACCGAGTTGCGACGGGCCGGCATCGCCGTCGAGGTCGACGACGACGGCCTGACCGTGACGCCCGGGGCGGTGAGGCCCACGCGCTTTCGCACCTACGACGATCACCGCATGGCAATGAGCCTCGCGCTGCTCGGCCTGCGCGCCCCGGGCGTGGAGATCGAGGACCCGGGCTGCGTGGCGAAGACCTATCCCGAGTTCTTCGTGGATCTGGCGACGCTGCGCTGAGCGCCGAGCCGGATCGCCGGGGATGGAGCGGCCGGCTGCGACCCCGGGCCCGCGGGCCGCAGACGCGTCACGGCTATGGTCTCCGAGATGATCGTCGCGATCGATGGCCCCGCCGGGGCAGGCAAGTCGACGGTCGCCCGCGGGGTGGCCGAAGCGCTCGGCTTCGCCTACCTCGACAGCGGCGCGCTCTACCGCTGCGTCGCGCTGGCGAGCCTCGAGGACCCAACGCGTTCGCCGGGGGAGCACGCGGCGACGCTGGATGTCTCGCTCGGCGATCGGATCCTGCTCTGCGGCCGCGACGTCACGCACGCGATCCGCAGCCCCACGGTGTCCGCGCAGGCCTCCGTCGTCGCCGCCGACCCGGACGTGCGCGAGGCGCTGGTGGCGCGCCAGCGAGAGCTGCTCGCGAGCGGCGACTGGGTGGCCGAGGGCCGCGACATCGGCACGGTCGTCGCGCCGGCCGCCGAGCTCAAGCTGTTCCTCGAGGCGAGTGAGGCCGAGCGGGCGGCGCGGCGCGCGCGCGAGCTCGGAGCCGATCCCGGCGAGGTGGCGCTGGAACTGCGCACCCGCGACGCCCGCGACCGCGGGCGCGACCACTCGCCGCTGGCCGTGGCTTCGGACGCGGTCGTGCTCGACACCGACGGGCGCTCGGTCGGCGAGGTCGTCGCGCTGGCGGTGGCGCTGGCGCTCGATGCGCGGACTGCGAGCAGGCGATGAGCGAGCCGGCGCGGCCGGTCAAGGTCGCGGTCGTCGGCTACCCGAACGTCGGCAAGTCCTCGCTGGTCAACCGGCTGACCGGATCGCGCGAGGCGATCGTGCACGAGCGCCCGGGGATCACGAGGGATCGCAAGGAGCTCGAGTGCGAGTGGAACGGGCGGTCGTTCACGCTGATCGACACCGGCGGCGTCGACTTCGCCGACGCCGACCCGCTCGCGGGCTCGATCCGCGAACAGGCACAGGCCGGGCTCGCCGACTCCGACGTGGCGCTGCTGGTGGTCGACGCGCGCGCCGGCGCCCGCCCGGGCGAGCACGAGATCGCTGACCTGCTGCGGCGCGGCCGGCTGCCGGTGCTGGTCGCCGCGAACAAGTGCGACACGGTGGTCGACATCCCGTTGGCGGCGGAGTTCCACTCGCTCGGCCTGGGCGAGCCCGTCGCCGTGTCCGCGGCGCAGGGGCTCGGCACCGGCGACCTGCTCGACCGCCTCGTCGAGCTGCTGCCCGCCGCCCGCGAGCCGCCCGCGGCGGACAGCGACACGGTGCGCCTCGCGGTGATCGGGCGGCCGAACGTCGGCAAGTCCTCGCTCGTCAACCGCTTCGCCGGCGAGCAGCGGGTGATCGTCGCCGACGAGGCGGGGACGACCCGCGACGCGATCGACCTGCCGCTGCTGGTCGAGGACCCGTCCCGCCCGGGCCATCCCCGCAGCGTGGTGATCGTCGACACGGCCGGGATGCGCCGGCAGTCGAAGGTCAGCGAGTCGGTCGAGTACTACACGACGCTGCGCTCCCAGCGCGCCGCCGAGCGCGCCGATGTGGCGATGGTCGTCTGTGACGCCGGCGACGGCGTCACGGCACAGGATCTGCGGGTCGCCGAGCTGGCGATGCGCAGCGGCTGCGCGACGCTCGTGGTTCTGAACAAGTGGGACGCGCAGGCGCCGACGCTCGACCTCGACTATGAGCGCGGCCGCGTTGCGGAAAAGCTGCGGCAGCGCCCGCGGGTGCTGACCGCCTCGGCCAAGACCGGCCGCAACGTCTCACGGCTGCTCGCGGAGGCGATCACGCTCGGCGACCGGCGCGCCGCGCGGATCCCGACCCCCGACCTGAACCGCTTCCTCGGCGAGGCGCTCCAGGCGCGCCAGCCGCCGGCCAAGCAGGGTCACCGGCTGAAGCTGATCTACATGGCGCAGGTTGGAACCTCTCCGCCGCGCTTCGCGATCCAGGTCAACTCGCGCACGCGCGTCACGCGCGACTACGCCTATTACCTCGAAAACCAGATGCGCGAGCGTTACGCAATGGACGGTGTGCCGCTGATCATCGACTTCGTCGAGCGCGGGTCGCGAGCGATCGCGGACGGCCCGGGGTCAGGGGCGCGCGGAGGTCGCGGGCCGGGGCGCGGACGGCCGCAGGCCGGTCGGCGGGAGCGGGCGGCGGAGGGGCCCGAGGAGGTCGAAGACGACCGCCGTGAGCTCTAGGCTGGCCCGGTGTCCTCGATCGCCCAGGTCGAGCCGCTGACCAGCGCTCGAGCGCTGCGTGGGCCGTTCGACTACGCCCTCCCTGAGGAGATGCGCGACAGCGTCGGCGTCGGTTCGATGCTGGTCGTGCCGTTCGGCCGGCGCGAACTGCTCGGGGTGGTCGTCGGCCTCACGGAGGCCAGCTCGATCGCCCCCGAACGCCTGCTGGCGCCGCGGCGCGCGGTCGAGGCCGACATCCCGGTGGACCTCGTCGAGCTGGCCGGCTGGATCGCGCTGGAGTACTGCTCGACGCCGTCGCGCGCGCTCTCCCTGGTGCTCGCGCCCGGCGCCGGCGCCGGTGTGCACGGCCTCGCCCGCCTGGTGGCCGAGCTGACCGCGGCGGGCCGCGAGGCGCCGGCGACCGGTGTCCGTTTGACCGCCGTGCAACGCGCTGTGCTCGAGCGCCTCGTCGCCGGATCGGCACCCGTCAGCGCGACCGGCGCCGCGCACGGCACGCTGCGGCGCTTGGAGGCCCGCGGGCTGGTGCGGTTGCGCCAGCGTCCGCTCGCCCGCACCCCGGAGCACGTGGCGGTCGGCTCGCGCCGGGCGGGACTGCCGACGCTCAACGCGGACCAGAGCGCGGCGCTGCGCTCGGTGTGCGAGTCGATCGATGCGCGGCGCTTCGACCGCTTGCTGCTGCACGGGGTGACCGGCTCCGGCAAGACCGAGGTCTATCTGCGCGCGGCGGAGGCGACGCTGGCCCAGGGGCGCGGCGTGATCGTGCTGGTGCCGGAGATCGGGCTGACGCCGCAGACGGTGGGGCGGTTCATCGAGCGGTTCGGCGAGACCGTCGCGGTGGCCCACTCGCGGCTTGGATCCGGCGAGCGCTACGACGAGTGGATGCGCCTGCGCCGCGGCGAGGCGAGGATCTGCGTCGGTCCGCGTTCTGCGGTCTTCGCGCCGATCGAGGATCTCGGGCTGCTCGTCGTTGACGAGGAGCACGACTCCTCCTACAAGCACGAGGGCGACCCGCGTTACGACGCGCGCCACGTCGCAATGCGCCGCGCCGAGCGGGCGGGCGCCGTGCTGCTGTGCGGCAGCGCCACGCCCCGACCGGAGAGCTACGCCCGACTGCGGCGGCTGACGCTGCCGTCGCGGGTCGACGGGGCCGAGCTGCCAAGCGTCGAGGTGCTCGACATGTGCGGCTCGACGGCCGCGCTGCACGAGCGCACGGCGCAGGCGCTCGGCGAGCTGCGGCGAGCCGGCGGCAAGGCGATCGTGCTGCTCAACCGCCGCGGCTGGTCGAACTACCTGTCCTGTCGCTCGTGCGGGAAGGTGTGGGGCTGCCCGGAGTGCGACGTGGCGCTGGTGCTGCACCGCGCCGAGGGGGCGATCAGCTGCCACCACTGCGGCCACCGCGAGAGCGTCCCGGCCGCCTGCGATGCGTGCGGGTCGAGCGCCGTGGCGCGCCATGGGCTCGGGACCGAGCGGCTCGAGCATGAACTCGCCGCCGCGCTGGGTGACTCAGACCACCCGATCTTTCGCCTCGATGCCGATGTCGCGGGCGCGAAGGGCCGCGCGGCTGAGGTGCTGGCGCGCTTCGAACGCTCGGCGTCGGGGGTCCTGGTCGGCACTCAGATGATCGCGAAGGGGCACGATTTCGACGACGTCGCGCTGGGGGTCGTGCTGGACGCCGACGCGACACTGCGCTTCCCGGACTTCCGCGCCGAGGAGCGAACCTTCGCGCTGGTCACCCAGCTCGCCGGGCGCGCGGGACGCGGCGGCGGCGCCGGGCGCGTGCTCGTGCAGACGATCGCGCCGACCGCGCGCAGCATCGTCGCCGCGTCGCGGCACGACAGCGAGGGCTTCCTCGAGGGGGAGCTCCGCCGGCGCGAGGCGCTGGGGTACCCGCCCTACGGCGAGCTGATCAGGATCGTCTGCTCGAGCGCTCGCGAGGGCGTGGCGATCCAGGCCGCGCGGGAGCTTCGCTCGCGCCTGACGCTCGCCGACGCTGCGCTGCTCGGCCCGGCGCCGCTGTTTCGCCTGCGCGGCCGCGAACGCGCACAGATCGTGATCAAGGCCGCCGACCGGCTTGCGGCCGTCGCCGCGGTGGGCGAGGCGGTCGCGACGGCGCTCCATCGCGACGCGTCGGTCAGCGTCGACGTCGACCCGCAGTAGCCGGGCACGGCGGCGCGCCGGGGCAGGCGCCGGCGGGCGCTCCGTAGACTGGAGTCACTTTGGCTGAAGAGCTGCTCGAACACGACGAAGAGCTCGAGGGCGAGTCCGCGGCCGAGCGGGAGCGGCGCGAGACGGCGCTCGCGCAGATTCGCAAGCTGGGCGATCCCGTGCTGCGCACACGCGCGCTCGAGGTCTCGCAGTTCGACGCCCGCCTGCGCGAGGAGGTCGCCTGGATGCGCGGGCTGATGGACGACGCGCTCGGCATCGGCCTGGCCGCCACCCAGGTCGGCATGCTGGCCCGTGTGCTGGTCTACCGCGTCGAGCCCGACAGCCCGACCGCGGCGCTGATCAACCCGCGGATCGAGTGGCAGAGCGTCGAGACGGAGACGATGGAGGAGGGCTGCCTCAGCATCCCCGGGATGCGCGTCGACGTCGAGCGCGCGGTGCACCTGCGGGCGCGCGGTGTGGACGAGCAAGGCGATGGCGTGACGATCGAGGCGTCCGGGCTCGAGGCGCGCGTGCTGGCGCACGAGATCGACCACCTCGACGGCGTGCTGATGCTGGATCGCGCCAGCAAGGCGCAGCGGCGCGAGGCGATCCGCGCCTGGCGTGAGCGCCAGCGCGACGCGTGAAGACCGTCTACATCGGCAGCTCGGAGTTCTCGCTGCGCGTGCTGCGCGCGGTCGCCGCGGAGCTGCGCCCCGAACTGGTGCTGACGCGCCCACCGGCCGCACGGGGGCGCGGGCGCCACGTCGCGTCCACGCCTGTCGCGCTGGGCGCGCGGGAGCTCGGCTTCGAGGTCCTCGAGCCCGCCCGGCTGGCGGATGCGGGCGACCGCGTCGCGGCGCTCGCGCCGGAGCTGATCGTGCTCTGCGCCTACGGCGGAATCGTGCGCGAGCCGCTGCTGTCGACCTACGAGATCCTCAACGTCCACCCGTCGCTGCTGCCGCGCTGGCGCGGCGCGGCGCCGGTGGAACGGGCGATCATGGCCGGCGATGCGGAGACGGGCGTGTCGTTGATGCGCCTGGTCGCCGAGCTCGACGCCGGTCCGGTCTGCCTGTCCCGCGGCGTGGCGATCGCGCCCGACGACGATTACGGCACACTCGCCGCGCGGCTCGCGGATCTCGCCGGCGAGCTGCTGCTCGAAGCGCTGGCGGGCCCGCGCGTCTACGTCGAGCAGCGCTCGGAGGGCGTCACCTACGCCGAGAAGCTGACCGCGGCCGATCGCGAGCTCGACCCGGGCCGCCCGGCCGTCGAGCTGGAGCGCCGGGTGCGCGCGCTGCACCCGCACATCGGCGCCCGCCTTCCCGACGGGCTTGGGGTGCTCGCCGCGCGCGTCACCTCGGCCGCCGTGGCGGCCGGCGAGCTGGCGGCAGTGGACGGGCGGCTGCTGTTCGGCGCGACGCCCGGGACGCTCGAGCTGGCGGTCGTGCAGCCACCCGGCCGCCGCGCGATGGACGCCGCGGCCTACCTGCGCGGGCATGCCGTCTGACGCGCGCCTCGCGGCCTACCTCGTGCTGCGGCGCACCTTCGAGCAGGGCGCGTTCACCGACCGCGCGTTTCATGCGGCGGCGGTTGGACTGCGCGGACGCGACCGTGCGCTCGCGATGCGGCTCGCCTACGGCTCGGTGCAGCGCGCGCTGACGCTCGATCAGCTGATCGAGCGCGCCTCGGGGCGGCCGGTGGCGAAGATCGACGCACCGCTGCTGGCGGCGCTGCGCCTCGGCGCGTACGAGCTGTGCTTCGCCGGCAACGCTCAGCACGCCGTCGTCAACGACGCCGTCGAGCTGGCCAAGGGCTTCCATGGTCAGGGGCTCGTCAACGCCGTGCTGCGGCGTCTCGCGCGCGAGGGCGCGGACATGCTGGCGGGCCTGCGCGACGAGGATCCGCGGGCGGCCTCGGTCCGCCACTCGATGCCGCTTTGGATCGTCGAGCTGTGGTGGGAGGCGCTGGGGGCGCAGGGCGCCCGGGCGCTGCTGGCGCGCACGAACGAGCCGGCGGAGAACTCGCTGCGCGCGAACACGCTGCGGACCGACGCGGTGAGCCTGGCCGCCTCGCTGCGCGCCGACGGCGTGGCGGCCGAGGCGGTTGGCGATCCGCCCGAGGCGGTTGTGGTCGGCGGCGGCTTCGACGCTCACGGCTCGGCGCCCTGGCGGGCCGGTGAGCTGATGCCGCAGTCGCGCGCGTCGATGCTGGTTGCGCACTGCGTGAACCCGTCCGGCGGTGAACGCGTGCTCGACCTGTGCGCGGCGCCGGGGGGCAAGACCACTCACCTGGCGGCGCTGATGGGGGGCGGCGGCGAAATCGTCGCGGTCGAGCGCCACGCAGGGCGCGCTCGCGCGCTCCAGCGCACGGCCGAGCGCATGGGTGTGGGTGACGTCAGCGTCGAGATCGCCGACGCGACCGCGCCGCGGCGCGGCGGCGAGCGCTTCGCGCGGGTGCTGCTCGACGCCCCATGCTCGGGACTCGGGACGCTCCAATCGCGCCCAGACCTGCGCTGGCGGGCGACGCCCGAGGCGGTGCGTGAGCTCGCCGCGCAGCAGGCCCGGCTATTGTCCGCGGCGGCCGCCGCGTGTGCTCCGGGAGCTACGCTGGTCTACTCGACGTGCACGATCTCGCCGGCCGAGAACGAGCGCCAGATCGAGGCCTTCCTTGATGAGCACCCCGAGTTCGCACCCATCGACCTGCAGTCCCGCCACCCCGGATGGGCCCACCCGCATGCCCCCGACCAGCTGCTGGCGCTCGGGCACATCCAGGGCAGCGACGGCTTCTTCGTCGCCGCGATGGCTCGCGAGCGCGACTGAGCGGCGGGATTGAGCGCCCAGCGATGAGCGAGACGTCGGAGCTCGGCACGGCCTGTCCGAACTGCGGCGAGCCCTGGCTGCGACCGACCAACCTGCCGGGCCGCTACCGCTGCGTCTACTGCCTGCACCGTTTCGAGCTGGTTTCCGTCTGCCCGAACTGCGGCGAGCACTCGACGATCGTGCGGATGGCGAGCACGGCGATCGTGGGGTGCAACGTCTGCGGCGGCAGCATGCTGCGAGAGATATGACGGCCGGACCTGCCACGCCGCGCGTCGCGCCGTCGATCCTCTCGGCCGACTTCGACCACCTCGGCGAGCAGGTGCAGGAGGTGCTCGACGCCGGCGCGCGGGCGATCCACGTGGATGTGATGGACGGGCACTTCGTGCCGCCGATCACGATGGGCCCGCTGGTGGTCGCCGGCCTGCGCGAGCGGGTCGCGGCCGCCGGCGCGCGGATCGAGGTGCATCTGATGATCGAGCGCCCGGAGCGCCAGATCGAGGAGTTCGCGCGCGCCGGCGCGGACCTCGTGACGGTGCACGCGGAGGCGACGCCGCACCTCAACTATGTGCTCGCGCAGATCCGCGCGGCGGGTATGGAGGCCGGGCTTGCGGTCTGCCCGTCGACGCCGCTGGAGGTCTATGGCGAGCTGACCGGCGCGCTCGATCTCGCGCTCTGCATGACGGTCAACCCCGGCTGGGGCGGCCAGACGTTCATCGAGTCCTCGATCGGGCGGATCGCTCGCCTGAGGGCGCTGCTCGGCGGCGGCGTCGCGATCGAGGTCGACGGCGGCATCGAGGTGGACACCGCCCCGCGCTGCCTGCAGGCGGGCGCCGGTGTCTTCGTCGCCGGCAGCGCCGTGTTCGGCTCGCCGGATCCGGCCGCCGCCTACGTCGCGCTCGCCGAAGCCGTCGGCGATCCGCGCCGGTAGAGCGCGGCGAGCGCCAGCGCCAGCAGCCCGGCGGCGCCGGCGTAGCCGACCTCGGTGCGCACCACCTGGTCGGTCACGACTCCCGCCAACATCCAGGCGACGAAGATCGCCGCCGCCGCAAGCCACAGCGCCGCCGCTCGGGCCGCCTGTCCCCGGGCCAGCGCCGCCTGATTGAGCGCGCCGGCCGAAAGGTGCAGGCCCATTCCCACCGCGATCAGCGCCAGGCCGAAACGGTTGTAGTCGTAGTTGTTGTGGAACAGGTGGTGCAGGACGAACGGGCCGATGGCCAGCAGGCCGACGGCGACGGCGAACGCGAAGGCGGCGATCGCGAGCACCGTGACGCGGATCGCGTGCGCGAACGCCGCCCGGCCCCGCGTCACCTCGAGGCCGGCGAGATGGGGCAGCAGCGAGGTCTGGATCGCCTGGAAGAGCTGCAGCGGCGCACGTGTGATCAGCATCACGTTGAAGACGACGCCGGGCAGCGCCGAGCTTGAAACGCTCGTCGCCGCGATCGTCAGCACGGCGGCGTTCAGCAGCGTCTGCTCGGCGAACTGGATGCCCGCCACGGAGATTGCGAAGCCGCTGCCGCGGCGGATCGAGAGGTCGCTGA
The DNA here is from genome assembly GCA_963709225.1 of uncultured Solirubrobacterales bacterium. Taxonomy (GTDB): domain Bacteria; phylum Actinomycetota; class Thermoleophilia; order Solirubrobacterales; family Solirubrobacteraceae; genus Palsa-513. The sequence goes on along the minus strand of CAVPVM010000002.1, from coordinate 95,746 downwards.
CGGCTTCCTCGATGCCCTCGGCCGCGGGGCCCTCGAGCGCCGCATCGGTGGCCGGCGCGGCGCGGTCCTCACGGGCCGCACGGCTCGCGAAGGCCGCCGGCACGACCACCAGCGAGACGAACGGTGCGGCGGCGATCCCCACCGCGATCGCCGACTGCCCGTGCGTGATGCCGACGGCTGCCGCGATCGCGAACGCGATCCGCGAAGCGGATTCCATAAAAACCAGGCCCCCGTACAGCGCGAAGTACTTGTGGCCGGCCAGCCAGCCGCGGGCGAAGTAGCTGGCGGCGTAGGCGACGATCCCGACGACGAAGATCCAGTACAGCGTGGTCGAGTCGAACACGCGGTGCGCGAGTTCGTGGTGCAGGGGCAGCGCGATCGCCAGGAAGACGAGCGCGAAGGCGCCCTGGATGGTCATCGGGATGCGCATCGGCAGGCCCGCGATGCCGCGGGCGCGGTGGTCGGCGATCGTGCGCGAGAGCAACTGCTCGATCGGCCGGTAGATCACGCTGATGATCACGAACATCACCGACCACAGGACGTCCAGGTGGGAGTACTGCGCCGAGGGCTTGCCGTGGTGGTCGAGCAGGTGCGCGGCGAGCGCGAAGTAGGCGAGCGTCAGGACGCCGGTCGAGGCGATCCCGATCGAGAGCATCCGCGCGCCGCGCGCGTAGGAGGAGGGTGCGCCGGCGGCCCCGGCTCCGGCGCTTTCAGACTCGGACAAGCACCATCGTCCAGGGGAACGGGGAGCGCGTCTCCAGCACCTCGCCGTGGCGGGCGCAGAGCGCGACGATCGCCGACTTGGAGAAGTGGTTGACGTGGCCCGGCGTGTTGCCGAGCTGACCCCAGTAGGCGCCGCGCGCCATGTTCACGGCCCGCCAGAGCGGCTCGCGAGGGACCGACACCAGCAGGTGGCGTGCCGCGCAGCGGGCCATCTCGGCGAGCGTGTGATCGGGGTCGGGGACGTGCTCGAGCACCTCGATCGCCGTCGCAAGGTCGAACTCGCCGTCGGCGAACGGCAGGCGCTCCGCGCGCTGGGCGAGGTAGGTGAGATTCGGCGCGCTTCGCCGGGCCCACTCCGCAGCGAGCAGCGGGTCGTCGAGGTCGATGCCGACCACGCGTGCCGGCTCGAGCATGGCGGCCCAGCGCTGCGTCAGGACGCCCTCGCCGCAGCCGACGTCCAGCAGCGACTCCGGGTGGGTCGAGCGAAAGAGGTCATCGAGGTTGCGCTCGAAGCCGCGCTGCAGCAGGCGCGCCACCGGGTTGCGTGCGTTGTACTTGTCGTAGGTGTTGCCGGTGACGACGCCGTCGGCGGAGCGCGTGACCGCTGTCACGAGTCCGCCTCGTCGGAGATCGTCGCGGCGAGCGGCGCGCCGGCGGGCTCCGGGAGCCGGGCGGCCGGCGGCGACATGGCGGCGGCCGGCTCGGGCGCCGGTTCGGGTCCGCGCGCGGGCGACGGCTCGGGCCCGCGCGCGGGCGCCGGCGCAGGCTCGGGGGTGGGCGGCTGCCCCGGCGCGCCCGGGCTGACCGCCAGCGACTCGTAGTGCGACGGCGGTACGCCCAGCTGAAGCTCGATCCGCCGAACGCGCTCGTGGGTTCGCTGGATCATCGACCGCTGGGCGCTGAGCAGGTCGCCGATCACGCCCAGCGCGGCGACGACGACGCCGGCGTTGAACAGCACCGCGCCGAGGATCAGCGACTGGACGTGGCCGGAGCCGTGACCCTGGGCGTAGGCGACGACGAAACGCACCCAGACGGCGAAGGCGCCGAGCAGGAGGATCGCCGCGGCGGTGAGGAACACGCGCAACGGCTCGTACTGGGCGTAGATGCGGAAGATCGAGACCGCGTTGCGGCGCACGTAGGAGGAGGTCGAGGTGAACAGGCGCGACTTGCGCGTCACCGGATTGGTCGCCACCGGGACGTGGTCGAGCGCCACCAGCTGCTTGCCGGACTGGATGATCGACTCGAGCGTGTAGGTGAAGTGCGAGACGATCAGGATCTGCAGCGCGGCCTCGCGGTTGTAGGCGCGGAAGCCGGACGTCGTGTCCGGCACGTCGGTTCCCGAGGCTGCGCGGACGACGCGCGAGCCGAGCCGCTGAAGGCGCTTCTTCAGCGGCGAGAAGTGCTCGATCGTCGCCACATCGCGGTCCCCGATCACCATGTCGGCGGTGCCCGCGACGATCGGGGCGACGAGTTTCGCGACATCGGCGCCGCGGTACTGGTTGTCGGCGTCGGTATTGACGATCACGTCGGCGCCGAGCTTCAGCGCCGCGTCCATGCCGGCCTGGAAGGCGCTCGCCAGCCCCTTGTTGTTGGTCAGGCGAACGATGTGCTCGACACCGAGCGCTCGCGCGACGTCGATCGTGGCGTCGGTCGAGCCGTCGTCGATCACCAGCCACTCGATCGAGTCGAAGCCGTCGAGCGAGCGCGGCAGGTCGGCGAGTGTGGCCGGCAGTTGCTCGGCCTCGTCCTTGCAGGGAATCTGGATGATCAGCTTCATCGTGTGCGGTGCCGTCCGCGCGTTCCGTCCACGACGGTGCCGTAAACTGGCCGCCAGTATCCCAGAGACGGCCAGGGGTCGCCATGTTCGCCGCCAGCGCCCGCTCTCCGTGGATCTCCGTCCGATGACTCCTGGAGGCTGTCCCATGATCCCGCTTGCGCGGCAGGCCAACGCCGGGCCGCACGGGGCGGTGGGTGACCGAGCGAAGGCGATCCCGTTCGCGCGGCGGATGGGCGGAAGGAGTGCCTTGGGGCTGCCGCCGCAGCGTCAGCGACGAGACGGCCGGGCCGCTTGAGCCAGCCGATCGGGGTGAGCGCGGCCGCCGGCCGCGATACGGGGCGGTCGTGGTGGGCGCGCCTGCGCGGGCTGCCGGCCGCCACGTGGGCGCGGCTGTCGTTTGCCGTGATGTGCCTGGCGGCGCTGATCGGCTTCCTGGCGATCCCGACCTACCCGATCTACGACACCCAGTACTACCTCCTGTGGGGGCGCGAGATCGCGCACGGCCAGCTGCCGTCGTTCACGGTCTATGAGGCGCCGACCGAGCATCCGCTGGCGGTCGGCTGGGGCGTCGTGATGTCGATCTTCGGCAACGCCGAGCAGCGCCTCGCGGTGCTCTGCGCGATCGCCTCGTTCCTGCTGCTCGCCTGGGGCGTCTACCGGCTGACGCGGACCGCGTTCTCCCCGATCGTCGCGGCGACGGCTGTGGCGCTGCTGCTGACGCGCTTCAACTTCATGTTCCTGGCGGCCCGCGGCTACGTCGATCTGACCTATTGCGCGGCGATCGTCTGGGCGGCGGCGCTCGAGATCGACCGGCCACGGCGCGGGACGCCGGTGTTCGTCGTGCTGCTGGCCGCCGAGCTGATCCGGCCGGACGCGTGGCTGCTGGCCGGGCTCTACTGGCTGTGGTGCGCGCCGAGAGCCGGCTGGCACGACCGCCTGCGCTGGGCGGCGATCGTCGCCGCCGGGCCGCTCATCTGGGTTGCGCTGGACTGGATCGTGACCGGGCAGCCGCTGCACTCGCTGACCAGCACCCAGAACACCGCGGTGGCGCTCGGGCGCACCGTGCCGCTCGGCCAGCTGCCGGGCACGCTCGCGCATTACCTGATCACGCTGACCAAGTCGGCGGTCGTGGCGGGCGCGATCGGGGGCGTGGTGCTGTCGGCGTGGCTCGTGCCGCGCCGCATGCTGGCGCCATTCGTCGTGCTGCTCAGCGGCATTGGGACCTTCGTCGTGCTCGCCGGCGCCGGGTTGTCGGTGATCGACCGCTACCTGCTGATGCCCGCCGTGATGATCCTCGTCTTCTGCGCCTTCGCGCTGAGCGGCTGGACGATGCTCGAGCGTGGGCTGCTGCGGCGCGTTTGGGCACTGGGCGCGGCGGTGCTCGCCGCGATCGGCATCTATCTCGCGGCGAGCACGCTCAGCGTCGGCAAGATCGAGACCGAGCTCGGTTTCCGCGACAGCGGGCAGACGTCGCTGGTCGCGATCCTCGACGCGCCGGCGGTCCGGCGGGATTTGGCCTGCGGGCCGGTCTCGGTCCCCGACCACAAGCTGGTGCCGGACGTGCGGCTGATCCTCAACCGCGGCCGCAACGGGGTGATCGACCGCGGCGACGCGCGCTACCTGCTCGACACCGGCCACCCCGCCCTCTATGACGCCGAGCAACACGGCGTCGCGATCTACCCGCTCGGGCTCGCCGTGGTCCGCTACGCGCTCACCAGCCCGGCGGACAACCCGCTCGACCAGGTTGCCCTGCCCGGCTTCTCGGTGATCAAGCGCACCAACTACTACGCCGCCTACGCGCGCTGTTGACCGGCGTCCTGCGCCGCTTCGACCTGCGCTACGCGGCGGCCGTGGCCGTCGTGCTGGCGGTCGCGCTGGGGTTGCGTTTGTGGGGCGTCGGCAGCGGGCTGCCCTGGGTCTACAACGTCGACGAGGCGCAGCACTTCGTGCCGCTCGCGGTCGGGATGCAGGGCGGCAACCTCAATCCCGGCGGCTACTTCGCCAACCCGCCCGCCTTCACCTATCTGCTCGCCGGCCTGTTTCGGCTGTGGCTCGGCGGCCGCACGGGGCGGATCTACTACTCCGACCACTCGACGGAGCTGTGGCTGATCGCCCGGGTGGCCTCGGGCGTGCTCGGCACGCTCGCCGTCTGGCTGCTTTATCTGGCCGGCGCGCGCCTCTTCGACCGGCGCACAGGCCTGCTCGCCGCGGCCGTGATGGCGGTCGCTTTCCTGCCGGTCTTCTACGGCAAGCTCGCGTTGAACGACTCGCCGACCCTGGCGCCCGTCTGCCTCGCGCTGTGGGGCTGCGCCGGCATCCTGCGCCGCGGCCGGGGCCGCGACTTCGTCGTCGCCGGGCTCGGCCTGGGGCTTGCCGCGGCGACCAAGTACACGGGCGGGATCGTCGTGCTGCCGCTGCTGGTCGCAGGGGCGTCGCGGATCTGCGCTCCCACCGGACGCCGGCGCGCCGCGCTCTGGCTGGCGCTCGCCGGCGTGATCGCGGTCGCCGCGTTCATCGCCGCCAACCCCTACTCGGTGATCGACTTTCACCGCTTCATCCACCAGCTCGCCCAGCAGTCCTCCGAGAGCGAGAGCGACGGCAAGCTCGGCCTGACCTACGGCAGCGGCGTCTTCTATTACCTGTGGTCGATCACCTGGGGGGTCGGCTGGGTTCCCGGCGTGGCGGCGGTCGCGGGCGCCGTGGTGCTGGGGGTGCGCCGGCAGTGGTGGACGCTGGTGCTGCTGGTGCCGGCGACGCTGGCCTACCTGGCGTTCATGGGGTTCCAGGGCCGCTACTTCGGCCGCTGGGTGATGCCGATCGTGCCGATCATCTGCCTGCTGGCCGCCGCGGCGGCGGTTGGCGGGGTGGATCTCGCGTTGCGGTCCCGGCCGCGGCCGCGGCTGGCGTTCGGGCTCCTGACCGTTGCCGGCATCGCCCTCTGCGGCCAGGGCCTCGTCTACAGCGTCCACTCGGGCATCGTCAACTCGCGCGAGGACACACGTGCCCTGGCGCGGGTCTGGCTCGTCAAGCACGTGCCGCGCGGGGCACGGGTGGTGGTCGAGCCGATCGTCCCCAACTCCAGCCGCCCACCGAACAACTACGTCGGCCGCTGGGACGCGTTCCCGGACTTTCTGACGCATCGCGGGCCGCGCGGGATCCTCTACGTGCTCGCGGGCCGGGAGGTGTCGCTCGAGAACTACGAGCGCACACTGTCGCCGGCTCTGGTCTCGCTGTACGAGCGCGACGACTACTGCTGGGTGATGACCGGCTCCACCGAGGAGGGCCGCGCGCTGGTCGACCCCTCGGCGGTGCCGCGGGCGGTCGCCTATTACGCGGCGCTCGCGACGCAGGGGACGAAGGTCTTCATCGGCTCCCCGTTCGTCAAGGGCACGTCGCTGCTGCCGTTCAACTTCGACTGGTCCTTCGAGTACTACCCGCTGGCCTACGCTCGGCCCGGGCCGCTGGTCACGATCTACCACCTGCACGGCGGCGCCTGCGCGCCGCGCCACAGCCCCAAACATCGCTCGCACCGGCGCAAACCGCGCCCCGCCGCCGCCTGAGCGCGTCGCCGGCAGCCCACGGCGGCGCCGTATGCTTCAGCTGGGATGCAGACCTGCACAGAGACCGACCGGGTGCACCTCGCGCGCGCGATCGAGCTCGCTCGCAACGGGGTGGGACGGGCAAACCCCAACCCCGTCGTCGGAGCGGTGGTCGCCGTCGACGGGACGGTGATGGGCGTCGGCTGGCACGACGAGCTGGGCGGACCGCACGCCGAGGTCAACGCGATAGCCGCCTGCGGCGGCGCGGATCTCGCCGCCGCCACGCTGTACGTGTCGCTCGAGCCGTGCTGCCACCAGGGGCGGACGCCGCCCTGCACCGAAGCGATTCTCGCGGCCGGGATCAAACGCGTCGTGGTGGCGAGCGACGACCCGACCGAGAAGGCGTCCGGCCGCGGCCTGGGGATCCTGCGCGACGAGGGTGTCGAGGTGGTGATCGCCGACGGTGAGCTCGCGCATTCCGCGCGGCTGCTGAACCAGGCCTTCCGCAAGCACGCGCGCACCGGGCGGCCGTGGATCCTGTTCAAGTCGGCGATGACACTGGACGGCAAGGTCGCGACCCGCGACGGGGATTCCAAGTGGATATCCGGCGTCGAGAGCCGCGAGCTGGCCCACCACTGGCGCGCGTCGGTGGACGCCGTCGCGATCGGCATCGGCACCGCGCTGACCGACGACCCGCAGCTGACGGCGCGGGTCGAGAACGTCCACCGCCAGCCGCGGCGCGTCGTGTTCGACTCGCTCGCCCGCCTGCCGCTGTCCTCGCAGCTGGTCTGCCTGACCGCCGAGGTGCCGCTGATCGTCGTCGTCTCGCGCGCCGCCGCGCGAAGCGAAACCGACGCGCTCGAGGTGGCCGGGGCCGAGGTGATCGTCGCCACCGGCGAGAACGAGCCGGCGCGAGTGCGCTCCGCGCTCGACCAGCTCGGCGCCATGGGGATCGCCTCGATCCTGCTGGAGGGCGGTCCGCACCTCGCCGGGGCGTTCCTGGACGCCGGCGAGATCGACGAGGTTCGCCTGTTCCTCGCGCCGATGCTGCTGGGCGGGCGTAGCGCGCGCGACCCGCTCGAAGGCGAGGGCGTCGAACGGATCGCCGAGGCGATCAGCGCGCTGACGCTCGAGTGCGAGCGGGTCGGCGAGGATCTGCTGATCTCGGCGCGACTGCGGGAGTGGTGATGTTCACCGGACTGGTGGAGGCGGTCGGCGAGGTGGTCGAGGTGACGCGCGAGGGGGACGGCGCGGTGATCGAGATCGCCAGCGCGATCGCCGGGGAGCTCCGGCCGGGAGACTCGATCTCGGTCAGCGGCGCCTGTCTCACCGCGCGCGACGTCGAAGCGGGGCGTTTCCGCGCCGACGTCGTCAGCGAGACGCTGCGGCGCACGACGCTCGGCGAGCTCGCCGGCGGCTCCCGCGTGAACCTGGAGCTCGCGCTGCGACTCAGCGATCGCCTCGGCGGACACGTCGTGCTCGGCCACGTCGACGGCGTCGGCGAGCTGCTGGCGCGCCACGACAGCGGCGAGATCGAGGTCGAGATCGACGACGAGCTCGTCCGCTACGTCGTCGAGAAGGGCTCGATCGCGCTCGACGGCGTCAGCCTCACCGTCGCGGCGGTCGAGGACGCGACGGTGACCGTCGCGCTGATCCCGCAGACGCGCGAGTCGACGACGCTCGGCGAGGCCCCGGTCGGGGCGCGCCTGAACGTCGAGGTGGACATCCTCGCGAAGCACCTCGAGCGCCTGGTGGTGAGCCGATGAGCGCGGCGGCGCGCAGCGGCGGCCCGTTCTCGACGATCGAGGAGGCGATCGAGGAGATCCGCCGCGGACGGATGGTGGTCGTCTGCGACGACGAGGATCGCGAGAACGAGGGAGACCTCGTGATGGCGGCGCAGTTCGTCACGCCCGAGTCGATCAACTTCATGACCAAGCAGGCGCGCGGCTTCATCTGCCTCGCGCTGCCGCCGGAGCGCTGCGCCGAGCTGGGGCTGGATCTGATGACGCCGAAGAACGAGTCGCGCATGCAGACCCCGTTCACGGTCACGATCGAGGCTCGTGAGGGCGTCACGACGGGCGTCTCGGCGCACGACCGCGCGCACACGATCCAGGTCGCGATCGACTCGCGCAGCAAGCCGAGCGACCTCGTCCAGCCCGGTCACGTCAACCCGCTCAAGGCGAAGCCCGGCGGCGTGCTCGAGCGCACCGGCCACACCGAGGCGAGCATCGACCTGGCGCGGCTGGCCGGGCTCACGCCGGCCGGGGTGATCTGCGAGGTGATGAACGACGACGGCTCGATGGCACGCGTGGCGGACCTGGTCGCCTACTGCGCCCGCCACGAGCTGAAGATGATCACGATCAAGGACCTGATCGCCTACCGGCGCGGCCTCGAGCATCGCCTCGTCGAGCGCGTCGTCTCGACCAGGCTGCCGACGGCGTTCGGGACCTTCGAGGCCGTCGGCTACCGCTCCTTCGTCGACGACAAGCACCACCTCGCGCTGGTCAAGGGGGAGGTCGCCGGCGCCTCCGACGTGCTCGTGCGGGTCCATTCGGAGTGCCTGACCGGCGACGTCTTCCACTCCGAGCGCTGCGACTGCGGCGGCCAGCTGGCCTCGGCGCTGACGCGGATCGAGAAGGAGGGGCAGGGCGTGCTGCTCTACCTCGCCCAGGAGGGTCGCGGGATCGGCCTGCTGAACAAACTGCGCGCCTACAGCCTGCAGGAGCAGGGGCTCGACACCGTCGAGGCCAACGAGCGCCTCGGGCTGCCGGCCGACCTGCGCGACTTCGGCATCGGCGCGCAGATCCTGGTCGACCTCGGGCTGAGCTCGATCCGGATCCTCACCAACAACCCGAAGAAGATCAAGGCGCTCGAGGGCTACGGCCTGTCCGTCACCGATCAGATCCCGATCGAGGAGGCGCCCAACCCGGAGAACGTGGCCTACCTGCGAGCCAAGCGAGACAAGCTCGGACACACGCTCCACCACCAGGGCCTCGACCTGGACTCGGAGTTGCTGGCCGCCGCGCGTGCGCAGGAGTCCAAGCGCCCCGGCGAGCGCTGATGGCCGCCTACGCGCTGGTCGTCGCGCGCTTCTACGAGGACCTCGCGGCGCGGCTCGAGAGCGGCGCGCGGAGCGTGCTCGAAGCGGAGGGCTGCGAGATCGAGACCTTCGCGGTCCCCGGCGCGTTCGAGCTGGCGGCAGCGGCGCGCTACGCCGCCGTGAGCGGCCGCTTCGACGGCGTCGTCTGCCTTGGCGCAGTGATCCGCGGCGAGACCGACCATTACGAGCACGTCTGCGCCGCCGCGGCCTACGGGATCCAGAAGGTCTCGCTCGACACGGGCGTTCCATGCAGCTTCGGCGTGCTCACCGTCGAGAACTACGAGCAGGCGCTGGCGCGCTCCGGCGGCGACCGTCGCGACAGTGGAGCGGAAGCCGCGCGGGCCGCACTGGCGCTGGCCGGAATCCGCGCCGCGCTCGCGAGCGGCTAAACTGGCCGCTACATGGCCAAGATCTGCCACTCATGCGCGAAGGGCCCGGCGTTCGGCAACAACCGCAGCCACTCGATGGTCGCGACCCGCCGGCGCTTCAACCCGAACCTCCAGAAGGTTCGGATCGTCGATTCGGCCGGCGCGCCGCGGCGGGTCTACGTGTGCACGCGCTGCCTCAAGGCCGGCAAGGTCACCAAGGCGAGATAGCCGGGGAGGGTCGTGCCTGACCCGAACCTGATCCGCTTCCGCGCCCTGGTCGCCGGGGCGCTCGCGCATCTGGAGTCCCGCCGCCAGGAGGTCAACGACCTCAACGTGTTCCCGGTCGCCGATGGCGACACCGGCGACAACATGGTGCTGACGATGGAGGCGGTGCTGGAGGAGCTCGACCGCCTCGCCGCGGGCGGTGAGCGTACGATCGACGAGATCGGCCGCGACGAGATCGTCGAGTCGGTGGCGCGGGCGGCGCTGCTCGGCGCGCGCGGCAACAGCGGCGTGATCCTCTCGCAGCTGATCCACGGTGCGGCCGAGGAGCTGTTCAGCCGGCCCGGCGAGCTGATCGACCCGACGCTGATCGGCGCCGCGCTCGCGCGCGCGGCCGACCGCGCCTACGCCTCGGTGCGCGAGCCGGCCGAGGGCACGATCCTCACGGTGGTGCGCGAGATGGCCCATCGCGTGATGGTCGAGCTGGCCCACATGCCCGACACGCGGCTCGGCCCCGACGTCAGCTCGCAGGACCAGGACGACGCGATCGCCGGGGTGCTCGAGCGCGCCGTCGCCGCCGGCGAGGCTTCGGTGATGCGCACGCCGGACCTGCTCGCGGTGCTGCGCGACGCGGGCGTCGTCGACGCCGGCGGCTACGCGCTGGTCGTGATCTTCGCCGGGATCGTCGCCGCGCTGCGCGGCGACGAGCCGCCGGCGCTCGAGCACCACGCGCCGGCGCGCGTCACCCACCCCCAGCATCTCTCCTCGACCTACCGCTACTGCACCAACTTCGCGGTCACCGGCTTCGGGCTCGAACCGGCTCGCTTCAGCGAGGCGCTGGAGGCGCTCGGGGACTCGGTGCTGGTCGTCGGCGATGCGCGCACGCTCAAGATCCACGTCCACACCGACCAGCCCGACCAGGCGATCGCCGTGCTGGCCGGCGCGGGAGAGGTCTCTCACCTCGACGTCGCCGACATGCACGCGCAGGTCGCCGCGCGCGCGCGCCAGCTGGCGGAGGGGGCGCGCTGCGGCGTGCTCGCGGTCGTCGCGAGCCCCGGCATCGCGAGCCTCTTCCAGAGCCTCGGAGCGCACGTGCTGGACGGCGGGCCGACGCTGAACCCTTCGACCTACGAGCTGCTCGCCGGGATCCACGCCGTCGCGGCCGAGGAGGTCGTCGTGCTGCCGAACAGCCCGAACGTGATCATGACCGCCGAGCGCGCGGCGGAGCTGTCGGAGAAGCAGGTCGTGGTCGTGCCGTCGCGCAGCCAGCAGACCGCGCTCGCCGCGCTCGTGGCGCTGTCGCCGTCGCTCGGCGCGGCGGAGAACGCGCAGGCGATTGCCGCGGCACTGACGCGTGTGCGCAGCGGCTCCGTCGCCCCGGCCGCGCGCGACGACGCCGAGGGGCGCTTCGCGGTCGGCGAGGCGGTCGGGTTCGTCGGCGAGTCGCTGGTCGCCTGGGGCGAGCCGGAGTCCACGCTCGAGCACGTGCTCCTGAGCCTCGGCGACGGCAGCGAGCTGATCACCTGCATCGCCGGCGCCGGTGCTCCGCTGAGCGCCGAGCGCGTCGCGGCGCTCGCCCCGGCGAGCGTCGAGCTCGAGCACCGCCACGGCGGCCAGCCGAGCTACTGGTGGCTGCTCTCGGCGGAGTAGCGACCGCGCAGCGCTTCATCATTGAAGCCATGACGAGACCGGCGACGAGCGCGCGCAAGAAACCGGCACCGGCGTCCGCCAAGCCGCCGCGGGGCTTCGGCGGGATGGCCGCGCCGTCGCGGGCGGCGCTGCTCACCGCTCCGGTGCGAACGCCCCACCGCTCGCGGCTGAAGCGCGAGCTGGAGCTGCCGCAGAAGGCCGCCGAGGGCGCCGCCGCGCTCGGCCTCGCCACCGTCGAGGACCTGCTCGAGCATGTGCCGCGCGCCCGCCGCGAGGCGCGCACAGTGAACGCGCTCTGCGCGGGGGAGACGGCGACGGTGCTGGTCGAGGTGCGCACGATCGCGTCGCGGCCGGTTCGCCGCCGCGGCATGCGCCCGCTGGTCGAGGCGACCGTCGCCGATGCGACCGGGCCGATGCAGGCGACGTTCTTCAACCAGCCGTGGCTGGCGAAGCGCTACCCGCCCGGCACGCGCCTGGTGCTGCACGGGAAGTACGAGGGGCGCGGTCGCTTTCGCGTCGCCAACCACGCGACGACCGAGGATGCGGCGGCCGACGCCGAGGAGGTCTCGCACTACGCCGCCAGCGAAGGTCTCTCGAGCACCCAGATCCTGGCCCTCGTCTCCGCTGAGCGTGCGGCGCTCCAGGACTTCGTCGAGCCGTTGCCGGGAAGGTTGCGGGCGCGCCTTCGCCTCGCGGAGCGCGGCGCGGCGCTCGAGGCGATGCACTTCGGCGCGGGCGCGCAGGAGGTGGAGCGCGGGCGCGAGCGGCTCGCCTTCGACGAGCTGCTGTTCGTGCAGCTCGCGCTGCTCGCACGGCGCGCGCGCGAGGACTCCACCGCGGCGGCGCTGGCGCTGAGCGGCGCGCCGACCCTGACCGAGCGCTGGCTGGGGGGCGAGCTGCCGTTCGAGCTGACCGCCGACCAGCTGGCGGCGATCGCGATCCTGCGCGAGGAGCTGGCCGGCGAGCGCCCGACGCAGCGCCTGCTGATGGGCGAGGTCGGCAGCGGTAAGACGGTGGTCGCGCTGTTCGCGATGCTGCGGGCGGTCGAGCACGGCTTCCAGGCGGCGCTGATGGCGCCCACCGAGACGCTCGCCGAGCAGCACTTCGCGACCATCCAGCGGCTGCTGGGCGGCCAGTCGGTCACGCTCGCGCTGCTGACCGGGTCGACGCCGGCGGCGCGGCGCTCCGAGCTGCTCCCGCGCCTTGCCAGTGGCGAGTGCTCGCTGGTCGTCGGCACCCACGCGCTGATCGAGGACGCGGTGCGCTTTCGCGCGCTCGCCGTCGCGGTCGTCGACGAGCAGCACCGCTTCGGCGTGCGCCAGCGCACCGCGCTGCACGGCAAGGCCCCGGAGGGCCGCGCGCCACACGTCCTGCACATGACCGCGACGCCGATCCCGCGCACGCTCGCGCTGTGCGAATACGGCGATCTGGACCAGACTCGCCTGCACGAGCGACCGGCCGGCCGCCGGCCGGCGGCGACCCACGTCGTCTCGGGCGAGCGCGAGCGCGCCCGCGCCTACGAGCGGATCGCGGAGGAGCTGCGCGCCGGACGCCAGGCATTCGTGGTCTGCCCGCTGGTCGAGGCCGGCGAGCTGGAGGACGGCGTCGAGTCGGCGGCGCAGGCGCGCGCCGCGACCGAGGAGTTCGAGCGCCTGCGGGCAGGGGAGCTGCGCGATTTCCGGCTCGTGCTGCTGCACGGCCAGCTCGGCCACCGCGAGAAGCAGGCCGCGATGGCCGCATTCGCGGCGGGCGAGGCCGACGTGCTGGTCGCCACCACCGTGATCGAGGTCGGGATCGACGTGCCCAACGCCACGGTGATGTTGATCGAGAACGCCGAGCGCTTCGGCATCTCGCAGCTTCACCAGCTGCGCGGCCGCGTCGGCCGCGGCGAGCACGACTCGATCTGCCTGCTCTGCGGGCCGAAGGGCTCAGCCCGGCTGAACGCACTGGCGAGCCACGATGACGGCTTCGAGCTGGCCGAGATCGACCTGCGGCTGCGCAAGGAGGGCGAGCTGGTCGGCACCCGTCAGTCCGGCGTGGGCAACTTCCAGCTCGCGCGGATGCCGGAGGACGAGGCGCTGCTGATGAGCGCCCGCGCGAGCGCCGAGCAGCTGATCGACGCCGACCCGCGGCTCGAGCAGCCCGAGCACGCGCTGCTCGCCGACCGCCTCGCCGAGCTGCACGGGGAGATCGCCGCCCACCCGATCGCGGCGTGATGCGCGTCCCGCGCGGCGCGCCGGCGGGACCGCGGCAAACGTGAGGGTGATTGCCGGCGAGTTCGGCGGGCGGCGGCTGCGCACCGCGCGCGGCGCGGCGACGCGCCCCACCGCCGAGCGGGTCCGCGAAGCGCTCTTCTCGATGCTCGGGCCGCTCGAGGGCGCGGCGGTGCTCGACCTGTTCGCGGGCTCCGGCGCGCTCGGCATCGAGGCGCTCTCGCGCGGCGCGGCGCACGCCACCTTCGTCGAGCGCTCGGCCCCGGCGCTGGCCGCGCTGCGAGCAAACCTGGCGGCGCTGGAGCTGGCGGCCCCGCGCGCACGGCTCAGCGCCGGCGACGCGCTGGCGGCGCTGCGCGGCGATGACAAATACGATCTGGTCTTCCTTGACCCCCCATACGCGCGGGCGGCGGCGCTGGCCGGAGCCCTGTCGCGCGAGCTGCCCGCCGTGCTGCGCGCGGGAGCCCGCGTGGTCAGCGAGTCCGACCGGCGCGCCCCGCTCGAGCTCGCGCTGCCGCTCGAGCGCGAACGCCGCTACGGCGACACGATGATCCGAATCCACCAGACCCCACCAGCGTGAGCGAGCACCACCGCATCGCCGTCTGTCCAGGCTCCTATGACCCGATCACCAACGGGCACGTCGACGTGATCACGCGCGCGCGGGCGCTGTTCGACGAGGTGGTGGTCGCCGTGATCGCGCACTCGCGCAAGTCGACGGCGCTATTCGACCTGCCGGAGCGCCTCGACTTCATCGCCGCCGCGACAGCCCACCTCGACGACGTGCGGGTCGAGTCCTTCGACACGCTGGTGGTCGAGTTCGCACGGCGCGTCGGCGCGAGCGCGATCGTCAAGGGGCTGCGCGCGATCTCAGACTTCGAGTACGAGCTCGAGATGAATCAGCTCAACCGCCGCCAGGCGCCTGAGATCGAGTCCGTCTACATCATGGCGAGCCCGGAGTTCAGCTTCGTCTCATCCAGTGGCGTGAAGGAGCTCGCCACCTTCGGCGGGCGGATCGAGGGCCTCGTGCACCCCGATGTCGCGCGCCGCTTGCAGGAAGAGCTCGGGCGAACGCGAAAGTCGTGACGACACCGCGCCGTTTCTGGTGCGCGTTACCCTGTAGCCATGGACGTCCTCGTTCTAATCGACAAGCTCGACGACTTGGTGCACAACGCCAAGCAGGTTCCGCTGACCGATCAGGTGCGCGTCGACAAGGAGGAGATCTACGATCTGCTCGACCAGATGCGCGCCACGATCCCCGAGGAGATCAAGCAGGCGCGCTGGATCGTCAAGGAACGCCAGGAGATGCTGGCGGAGGCAAAGCGCGAGGCCGAGCGGATCGTCAAGGAGGCGCGCGAGCGCCAGGAGCACCTGATCTCCCACGAGGAGGTCACCAAGGCGGCGGAGCGCGCCGCCGAGGACATCGTCGAGGAGGCCCAGGCGCGTGAGCGCGAGATCCGCCTCGGAGCGGAGGATTACGCCGACGAGATTCTCAACACGCTGGAGATCAACCTCTCGAAGTTCATCGCCGCCGTGCAGCGCGGCCGCGACCGCCTGGCCGGTCAGGACGAGTCGGCCGCCGCGTAGCGCGCCAACGCGCGCAACATACGCCGCGCACCGCGCCCGCGCGCGGTTCACAGCCGTTTGCCCCGCCCGCAGGCGCCGACCTGCTTGGATGCCCCTGTGAAGCTCGCCCGCCTCGAAACGTCGCTGCACACCGGCCTCACGCTCGCCCGCGCCGGAGTGCTGCGCCCGGAGCGCCCCGACAAGCTCGCGCGCGTCGGGCTGACACTGCTGCGCTGGGGGCCGACGCCGGCCTCGGGCTACGCGATCTCGGCGCTGCGCACACCGGATCGCCCGGCGATCCACGACGACCGCGGGACGATCACCTTCGCGGAGCTCCAGGGCCAGACCAACGCGCTGGCCCACAGCCTGCGCGAACTCGGTGTGCGCGAGGGCGACTCGATCGCGATCTTCTGCCGCGACCACCGCGGCTTCGTCGAGGCATCGGTCGCGGCCTCCAAGCTCGGCGCCACGCTGCTGCTGCTGAACACCTCCTTCGCCGGTCGCCAGATCGCCGAGGTCTGTGCGGCCGAGAACCCGCGCGTGCTGATCTTCGACGAGGAGTTCAGCGACCTGTGCGCCGCCGCCGCGGTCGGCCGCACCAGCGTGATCGCCTGGCAGGACTCGCCTGAGCCCGGGCATCTGACGATGGACGAGCTGATCGCGCGGGGCTCGACGGCCTCGCTCTCGCCGCCGCGCGACCGCGGCCGCGTCGTGATCCTCACCTCGGGCACGACCGGCACACCGCGCGGCGCCTCGCGCCACCAGCCGCGCTCGCTTGACCCCGCGGCGGCGTTCTTCTCGCGGATCCCGCTGCGCGCCCGCGAGACCACGCTGATCGCCGCGCCGCTCTTTCACTCCTGGGGCTACGGCCATTTCACGATGGGCCTCGCGCTGTCTTCGACGCTGGTGCTCCAGCGTCGCTTCGAGCCGGAGGCGACGCTCGCGGCGATCGCGACCTGGCGTCCGAGCGCGCTGGTCGTGGTGCCGATCATGCTGACGCGGATCCTCGAGCTCGGCCCGGAGGTGATATCGCGCTACGACACGAGCTCGCTGCGCGTGATCGCGGTCAGCGGCTCGGCGTTGCCGGGCGATCTGGCGCTGCACGTGATGGACACCTTCGGCGACGTGCTCTACAACCTCTACGGCACGACGGAGGTGGCGTGGGCGACGATCGCCTCGCCGGCCCAGCTGCGCGCCGCTCCGGGAACCGCCGGCACGCCGCCCTACGGCACCCGGGTGCGCCTGTTCGACGAGCAGGACGCGCCGATCACCGCGCCCGGCCAGACGGGGCGCATCTTCGCCCGCAACGAGATGGTGATGGACGGCTACACCAGCGGCGACGGCAAGGCGATGATCGACGGCCTGATCGCGACGGGCGACGTCGGCTACCTCGACACGGCGGGCCGCCTGTTCGTCTCCGGCCGCGACGACGACATGATCGTCTCGGGCGGCGAGAACGTCTTCCCGCGCGAGGTCGAGGACCTGCTCGCGGAGCATCCGCAGATCGACGACGTGGCCGTGATCGGCGTGCCCGACGACCACTTCGGCCAGCGCCTGCGCGCATTCGTCGTGCGCTCGGCCGGTGCGCAGCTGAGCGAGGACGAGGTCCGCGACTACGTGCGCGACAACCTGGCGCGCTTCAAGGTGCCCCGCGACGTGGTCTTCGTCGACGTGCTGCCGCGCAACGCGACCGGCAAGGTCCTCAAAAGGGAGCTGCGGGCGCGGTGACGGCGCCGACCGACGTCTTCGACCTCGCGAGCCTGCATCTGGCCTCCGGCGAGGGGCGCCGCCTGGAGCTCGAGGTCGCGCAGGACTCACTTGATCTCGGCGGCAACCGATATCGCCTGCTGCCCGAGCAGCTGCCGGTCACCGTCGATGTCTCCCGCACCACGGCCAACGGCTACGCGCTGCGCCTGCGCGCCACGGTGACGCTCGAGGGTCCGTGCATGCGCTGCCTCGAACGGGCCGAGCCGCTCGTCGAGGTCGACGCGCGCGAGGTCGAGGTGCCCGGCGGCGGGGAGGAGCTGGACAGCCCCTACGTGGCGGGCGCGCTGCTCGAGCTGCGCGCCTGGGTCCACGACGCCGTCGCGCTCGCGGCGCCCGACCAGCTGCTGTGCGCGCCCGACTGCGCGGGCCTGTGCCCGATCTGCGCGGTGCCGCTCGCCAACGCCGGCCCCGAGCACCACCACGAGCGCGAGCCCGATCCGCGCTGGGCGAAGCTGCGCGAGCTGGATCTCTCCTGAAATCTGATGCTTTCGATCGGTGCGCCCCGTTCGGGGCGCAGGCATGCGCCGATTGACCGGACGGCGCACCCCGTTCGGGGCACGGGCATGCGCCGTCCGGCGGCTGGGTGCATGCACCCAGCGGAACAGCCCGTCAGTAAAACGTCCTAAAGCCGCCGCGTCGCGCCGCCGGGTGTGTGATGATTGACGTGCGTCCTGCGTGTGCGCCATCCCGGTGACCGCGCCTTTCGCCACAGGAGTCCGCCGGATCACAGGCCCCGCCAAGGGTTGGTGGCACGTGTGGAACACCGTTGGCAGTCACCGAACCTCGATCGATACCCACCCTTCCGGCGCAGGCGCCCCGTCCCGCGCCGCCCGGTGAGTTCCAGCCGCCCAGCAGCCACGACCGGGCTGACCGGATCGCGACGGCGATCGTCACGCTGCTGCCGGTGCTGGCGCTCGCGCTGGTCATCCCGCTCGCGTGGGGCAGCGTGCTGCACCCCTACGACGTCGTCGTGTTCGTGCTCTGCTACGTGCCGACCGGCCTGGGGATCACGATCGGCTTCCACCGGCTGCTGACGCACCGGGCGTTTGAGACGACGCCCGCGATCCGCGCGCTGCTGACGATCTGCGGCTGCATGGCGATCGAGGGACCGCCGATCGAGTGGGTCGCCAACCATCGCAAGCACCACACCTATTCAGACGAGGAGGGCGATCCGCACAGCCCGCACGTCAACTTCGGGGGCGGCTTGATGGGCTCGCTTCGCGGCCTCTGGCACGCGCACCTCGGCTGGGTGTTCGGCGGCGGCATGGCGAACGAAGCGCGCTACGCGCCCGACCTGCTCGCCGATCCGGTCGTGCGCTTCGTCGACCGCACCTTCATCGTCTGGGTGCTCGCGGGCCTCGCGATCCCGTTCGGCCTGGGCTGGGCGCTGAGCGGCGGCACGATCGACGGCGCGCTGACCGGCCTTTTGTGGGGCGGTGCGGTGCGGGTGCTCGTGCTCCACCACGTGACCTTCTCGATCAACTCGCTCTGCCACTTCTTCGGCAACCGCGACTTCGAGACGACCGACCATTCGACGAACCTCGCCTGGCTCGCGCCGCTGTCCTTCGGCGAGTCCTGGCACAACAACCACCACGCCTTCCCGCGCTCCGCGGTGCACGGTCTCGGCCGCCGCCAGCTCGACCTCTCGGGCCTGGTGATCAACGCGCTCGCAAGGGTCGGCCTGGCCTGGGACCTGGTGGTCGTGACCGAGGAGCGCCAGGAGCGCAAGCGCTGCGCCGACCCGTTCTGAGCAGACCGCCAGCTCGCTGGCGCGGGTGCCGGGCTGGTAGGCTTGCGCCCCTATGCAGGCCCCCAAGCAGAAGCAATCGCACAGCCGGACCGCCAAGCGCCGCTCGCAGCACAAGATCGTCGCGCCGACGCTGAACGCCTGTCCGCGCTGCCACAGCCCCCGGCGGCCGCATCGCGTGTGCCAGGTCTGCGGCACCTACGCCGGTCGTGAGGTGCTCGCTCCGGCGGATCACGACCACGAGCACGAGCACGAGCACTAGCCCCGGCGCCGGCACGGTGCGCTGGACATGACGGTCGTAGCGGTCGACGCCAACGGCGCCGATCTCGGTCCGGCCGAGGTCGCGGCGGGGGCACGGATCGCAGCCGCGCAGGGGGTCGAGATCCTGCTGTTCGGGCCCGCCGCCGAGCTCGGCGAGGCGGTCGGCGGGATGGAGATCGTCGACGCCCCGATCTCGATCGCCAAGGACCCCGATCCGGTGCGGGCGGTGCGAGAGACGCCTGAGGCCTCGATCGTGGCGGCCGCGCGCGCGGTCGGCGAGGGGCGGGCGCAGGCGCTGGTCTGCAACGGCTCGACCGGCGCCGCGCTGGTCGCGGGCCAGTTGCGGATCGGGCGCGCCCCCGGCGTCCACCGTCCGGCCCTCGCGTTGACACTGCCTGTTCCGGGGCGGCCGGTGACGCTCTTGGACGTCGGCGCCAACGCCGACGTGCGGCCGGAGATCCTGGTCCAGTTCGCCTTCATGGGGGCGGCCTACGCGAGCGCCGTGCTCGGTGTCGAGCGCCCGCGCGTCGGCCTGCTCTCCAACGGCTCGGAGGCCGAGCGCGGCAGCCAGCTGGTGCTCGAGACCCACGCGCGGCTGCTCGCGAAGTGCGCCGGCAGCGAGGCGCTGACGTTCATCGGCAACGTCGAGGGCAGCGGGCTCACCCAGGGCGTCGCCGATGTCGTCGTGACCGACGGCTTCACCGGCAACGTCGCGCTGAAGCTCGTCGAGGGCGTCTCGCAGGCAACGCTCGGCGCGATCCGCGACGTCGCGCTGTCCTCCGCGCGCGGGCGGCTCGGCGGCATGCTGCTGGCGCCCGGGGTGGCGGCCTTCCGCGAGGAGATCGACCCCGAACGCCAGGGCGGCGCCTACCTGCTCGGCCTGCGCCAGCTCGGCGTGCTCGCCCACGGCAGCTTCACGCGCCACGGCATCGCCCGCGCGATCGTGCGCGCCCGTCGCGGCGCCGAGGAGGATCTCGTCGGGCGCACGCACCGCGCGCTGGAGGCCGCCGGGGCGCTGCGGCGCCAGGAGCTGGCGTCCGCGTCCAACGCTACGGTCCTCAGCGCAGACCAATGACCCGCGACGAGGTGCTCGAAATGATCAGGGCGCATCTGGCCGACGAGCTCGAGCTCGACCCGGCGCAGATCACGCCGGCGACCCGCTTTCGCGAGGACCTGGCCGCGGACTCGCTCGACCTCTACACGCTGGTGCAGGAGCTCGACGACACCTACGGCGTCAAGGTCTCAGACGAGCAGGCGGCCCAGCTGCTGACCGTCGAGTCGGCCATCGATTTCGTCCTCTCTCACGCCGCTGACCGCTGAAGCTTCTACGCGAACTGCTCGACGCGCTGCCGGAGGACCTGCACCGGCAGGTCTTCACACACGCCTCGTGGAGCTCCCGCCGCAGCGACTCCTACGCGCGTCTCGCGTTCCTCGGCGACAGCGTGCTCGCGCTGGCCGTCACGGCGCACCTCTACCCGCGACTGGAGGCCGAGCAGTACGGCGCCGGGCGGCTGACGAAGATCCGCGCGCAGGCCGTCTCCGGGCCGGCCTGCCGGGTCGTGGCGGAGCAGCTCGGGGTGCCGGACCTGCTGCGCGCCGCCGCGCCGCCGGGAACGCCGGCGGGCGTCGCCGCGGTGGTCGAGACCGAGCGGGTGCTGGCGTCGGTGATCGAAGCTGTGATCGGCGCGTGCTATCTGAGCGCGGGCTTCGAGCGGACCTCGGCGGCCGTCGTGGAAGCGTTCGCCGAGCAGATCGAGGAGGCGCTCGAGCGTCCCGTGGACTTCAAGTCGGCGCTTCAGGAGCGCCTTGCGCGCGGCGGCGAGACGGTCGTATACGAGGTCACCGAGCAGGCCGGCCCGCCGCACGACAGGACCTTTGCGGTCGTCGCGATGGTCGGCCCGCTGCCGCTCGCGGAGGGCTCGGGACGCAGCAAGAAGCTGGCCGAGCAGGACGCCGCGCGGCGCGCGATCGACGTGCTCTGCGAACAGGACGGCGGCGCCGGCCGGCGGCCCCATTCGCCGCAGGCGTCGGAATGAGCATCCGATGCATCTGAAGTCGATCACGATCAAGGGCTTCAAGTCGTTCCCGGACCGCACGCGCCTGGAGTTCGGCGAGGGCGTCAGCGTGATCGTCGGCCCGAACGGCTCGGGCAAGTCCAACATCACCGACGCGGTGCTCTGGGCGCTCGGCGAGCAGTCGCCGCTGGCCGTGCGCGGGCAGTCGATGGCCGACGTGATCTTCTCCGGCGGGCGCGGCACCCAGGCGCGCTCGGAGGCCGAGGTGGAGCTGGTCCTCGACAACAGCGACGCGACGATCCCCGAGGGCGCCAGCGAGCTGTCGATCCTGCGCCGCTACAACCGGGCCGGCGAGGGCGAGTACCGCCTGAACGGCGCCCACTGCCGGCTCGTCGACGTGCTCGAACTGCTCTCGGACACCGGGCTCGGCAAGGAGGCGCACTCGGTGATCTCGCAGGGCCGCGTCGAGGCGATCGTGACCTCCAAGCCCCGCGACCGGAGGCTGCTGATCGAGGAGGCGGCCGGCCTCGGCAAGCACCGCAAGCGCCGGCGCCGCGCCCAGCTGAAGCTGGAGCGCACCGAGGAGAACCTCGACCGCGCGCTCGACGTGGAACGCGAGGCGCGCGCCCGCCTGCGCCCGCTGAAGCGCCAGGCGGAGGCGGCCGATCTGCACGAGCGCCTCGAGCGCCAGGCGCTCGAAGCGCGCTGGACGCTGACGCGCGAGGCCGTGCGCGTACGCCGGGCGCGCCTCGCGGCGGCCGAGGCCGCGGTCGCCGACGTGCGCCGGACGCGAGGCGAGCTGGAGCGCGAGATCGCCGCCGTCGCGACGCGACGCGAGCAGGCCGAACGCGCTCTCGCGCAGCGCAGCGAGCGCCACGACGCGATCGCCGGGCGCGCGTTCGCCGCGCGCTCGTCGCGCGAGCGCATCGCGATGCGGCTCGAACAGGCGCGCGCGCTCGCCGCGACGCTGGCCGCGCGCGGGGCGAGCCGCGAAGCCGAACTGGCGGCGCTGCGCGAGCGCGGCGACGTCGAGGAGGGGGCCGGCAGCGCGCGAATCGAGCAGCTCGACGCCGAGCTCGCGCTGCTGGACCGCCGCCGCGAGCGCGAGCTCGCCTCCGAGCTCGAGGAGCTCGAGGCTCAGCGCGCAGCCGCCGCTGCGGTGATCGAGCGGCTGGCCGGCGAGCGCGAGGCGTGCAGGCACCAGAGCGGGCTCGCCGAGGCGGCTCTCGCGCAGGCTCGTGACGCGCTGCGGGAGGCCGAGCGCGCGGTCGAGGAGGCCCGCCGGGGCGCCGCCGAGGTTGGCGCCCAGCTCGCCGCTGTCAACCAGTTCCTGCGCAGCCACGCGGCCACCGGCGCCGCCGCCGACGCGCTCGAGGGCGCACTCAGCGTCGCCGGCGGTTACGAGCTGGCGCTGGCCGCGACGCTCGGCGGCAGGCTCTCGGCGGCGCTCGCCCCCGACCGCGCCCAGGCGGGCGCGCTGCTCGAGCGAGCGGGGGAGGAAGGCGGGCGGGCGCTCGTCCTCGACACCGGCGCGCCCGCGCCGGCGCCGGCGGGGTCGCCGCCGGTCGCTGGAGCCATCCCGCTGCTCGAGCTGCTCGCCGGCGAGCCCGCCGTGCTGGCGCTCGCCGCCAGGCTGCTGGCGGACACCTGGGTCGTCGACGATCTCGGCCGGCTGCCCGAGGACTTCAAGGGAACCGCCGTGACGCGGGCCGGCCGCGTCTGGAGCGCCGCGCTCGGCGAGCTGCGCCAGGTGCCGAGCGGCGGGCGTGAGCGGGCGCTCGAGCAGCGCAACCGGCGCGAGCTGCTGGTCGCGGAGGCCGAGCAGGCGGCGCAGCGCGAGCAGACGGCGTTGGCGCTGGCAACGCGCGCAGCGGCCGACGTCGCCGGCGCCCAGGACGCGCGCGAGGCCACCGACACCCGCCTGCGTGACGCCGATCGCGAACACGCCGAGGCGCTCGAGGCCGAACGCCGTTTCGCCTGGCTGATCGAGCAGCGCCGGGCCGCGCCCGACCAGGGCGAGACCGCGGTTCGCCGCGCCCAGCTGGAGGGCGAGCGCGCGGCCGAGCGGCGGGCCGTCGAGCGGATCGAGCAGCAGCGCCGTGCGCGCGAGCAGCGGCTCGCCGCGCTCGAGGCGCAGTCGCGCAGCGACGCCGAGCTGGCGCCGGGCGCCGCGCGCTTCGCTGCCGTGCTCGCGGGGCTCGTCGAGGCGCTCGAGACGCTGCTCGGCGCGTTCGAGGAGGAGCTGCGCGCAGACAGCGCCGCCGGCGATGCGCTGGCCGGCGCCCTGCGCGAGTGCGCCGGCGAGGAGAGCGGACTTCAGGCCCGCATGCGCGAGCTCGCGGACGCCGTCACCGCGGCCGAGGTCGAGGCCCAGCAGGCGCGCGACCAGGCGGCCGAGTCGGAGGGCGAGCTGGGGACGCTGGCGGACCGGCTCGGCCTGGAGGCGCTGCCCGCGGCCGAGGAACTTCCGGCGAGCGAGCTGGCGGCGCTGCGCGACCGCGTCGAACGCCTGGCCCGGCGCCGCGAGGCGCTCGGCCCCGTCAATCCGCTCGCGGCCGAGGAGTACCGCGAGGCGCTCGAGCGCGTGGAGGAGCTCGAGGCCGCGCGCAGCGACCTCGAGAACGCGCTGCGCGAGCTGCGGACGCTGATCCGCAACACCGACCGTGAGATCGCCGAGAGCTTTCAGCAGACCTTCATGGCGGCCGCCGACAACTTCGAGGCGCTGGTCGGGGACGTCTTTCCCGGCGGCCGAGGACGCCTGCGACTGGTGCGTGAGCAGGCCGGTCCGCGAGCCGTGCTGGGCGGTGAGGAGCTGCCGCCGGCCTCCGCGGAGGAGGCGGCGGAGATCGAGTCCGAGCAGCAGGAGGCGGCGGCCGACGGGTTCGGGCCCGACGAGCTGCTCGGCGTCGAGATCGAGGTCACGCCGGCGGGCAAGTCGATGAAGCGCCTGTCGCTGCTGTCGGGAGGGGAGAAGTCGATGACGGCGATCGCCTTCCTGTTCGCTGTCTTCCTCGCACGGCCATGCCCCTTCTACATCCTCGACGAGGTCGAGGCCGCGCTCGACGACCTCAACATCGATCGTTTTCTGACCCTGCTGCGACGCCATAGCGCTCGCGCCCAGTTCATCGTCGTGACCCACCAGAAGCGCACCATGGAGGCGGCTGACTGGCTCTACGGCGTCTCGATGGGCGGTGACGGCACGTCGAAGGTGGTGTCACGCCGCCTCGGCCGCGACGGACTGGATGAGGTCGCCGACGCGGCCTGATGGCGCGCGAGTGGTCCGAGCTGCTGCTGCTGCGCGCCGGTGCGAGCGCGGCGGTGGCGAGCGAGGTGGAGGCTGACGAGGACCCGCAGGCGAGGCGCGGATTCGTGCGGCGTCTGCGCGAAAGCCTCCGCGCGACGCGCGAGTCGCTCGGCTCGGGTTTCTCCCAGACGCTCGCCGATGGCGACTGGGAGGCGCTCGAGGAAGCCCTGATCCTCGCCGACGTCGGCGCCGTGACGAGCGTCGCCGTGGTCGAGGAGCTTCAGCGTGCCGCCCGCGCCGAGCGTCTTGGGGGTGATCAGCTGCGCGAGCGTCTGGCCACGCTGCTGGCGGTATCCGCCCGCGGTGGCGAGGACGCCCCGGAT
This sequence comes from uncultured Solirubrobacterales bacterium, assembly GCA_963709225.1. Taxonomy (GTDB): domain Bacteria; phylum Actinomycetota; class Thermoleophilia; order Solirubrobacterales; family Solirubrobacteraceae; genus Palsa-513. Next base: position 71,174 of record CAVPVM010000002.1, on the reverse strand, counting down.
GCCGTGATCGATTTGCGAGCGCTGCCCACCGTGGTGCTGATGGTCGGTGTCAACGGAACCGGGAAGACGACGACGCTCGGCAAGCTAGCCTGGCAGCTGCACCGGCACTTCGGCCTGCGCGTGCTGCTCGGCGCCGCCGACACCTACCGCGCCGCAGCCACGGAGCAGCTTGAGGAGTGGGCGCGGCGCGCCGGCTGCGAGATCGTCACCGGCGCATCCGGATCGGATCCGGGCGCCGTCGCGTTCGAGGCGCTCGCGAGCGCCCGTGCCGGCGGGCACGACGTCGTGCTGATCGACACTGCGGGCCGGCTGCACAACCAGGAGCCGCTGATGGGCGAGCTCGAGAAGGTGCGTCGCGTGATCGCGCGCCAACTCGACGGCGCTCCCCACGAGACGTTGCTGACGATCGACGCGACGACCGGGCAGAACGGGGTGCGCCAGGCCGAGCTGTTCGCGCGTGCGGTCGCGGTCGACGGGATCGTTCTGACCAAGCTCGACGGAAGCGCCAAGGGCGGCGTCGCGATCGCAATCGCGCGCGAGCTCGGCATCCCGGTGAAGCTGATCGGCGTCGGCGAACAGCTGGAGGACCTGCGCCCGTTCGACGCCGATGAGTTCGCGAGCGCGCTGCTCGAGGATCAGTGACGGCGCGCCCGTGTGCGGTAGCGATGCGCTGCGCCGGGTTCGCGCGGCCCGCCGCGTGGCGTGATAGCACGTTTGACGGGCCGCGGAGCGGGGTAGAGGCGTTGCGTGCGCAGGGTTGGAGAGCGGCGCGCGGCTCTCACCGGCGCGTTGCGGACTGATACGGAACCGCGCTGCGGGCAGCTACGCGCGCGCCGAGCATCCCGACGCGCCATAATCGGTGCATGGGCTCCTGGTTGCTGTGGACGATCGTCGCCGCTGCGTTCACGCTGGGTGAGCTGCACACGAACTCGTTGTACCTCGCGCCGTTCGCCGTCGGCGGCGCGATCGCGGCGGTGCTCGCGGCGGTCGGCGCCGGCGGGCTGGTCGCGACCGTCGCCTTCGTGGCGGCCGCCCTGCTCTTCTTCCTGCTGCTTCGCCCGATCGCGATGCGACACCGCAAGCGTGTCCCGGCGATCCGCACCGGCGCCGCCGCGCTGATCGGCCAGCACGCGCTCGTGCTGGAACGGATCGCGAACAACGAGGGCGTCGGAACGGTGCGGATCGGCGGCGAGGTGTGGACCGCACGCGCGTACGACGAGGAAGAGGTGATCCCCGCCGGCGAGCATGTCGAAGTGGTCGAGATCAGGGGCGCCACGGCGCTCGTCATGACTTAGCGAGGAGCCCTTCGTGGTTGGATTGATCGTTCTTGCAGTGCTCGTGGTCGTCGCGCTCGCGCTTGCGGCGAAGACGATCAAGGTGATCCCGCAGGCACGCGCCGCGGTGCTCGAGCGGCTCGGCCGCTACCACCGCACGCTGGAGCCCGGTCTGAACCTGATCACGCCGTTCATCGACCGCATGCGGCCGCTGATCGACCTGCGCGAGCAGGTCGTCAACTTCTCGCCCCAGCCGGTGATCACGCAGGACAACGTCGTCGTCAACATCGAGACGGTCCTCTACTTCACGATCACCGACGCCCGCGCCGCGACCTATGAGATAGCGAGCCCGCTGCAGGCGATCGAGCAGCTGACCGTGACGACGCTGCGCAACGTGATCGGCGGCCTGACGCTCGAGCAGACGCTGACCAGCCGCGAGGGTGTCAACACGGAGCTGCGCGCCGTGCTCGACGAGGCGACCGGCAAATGGGGCATCCGCATCAACCGCGTCGAGATCAAGTCGGTCGATCCGCCGGCCGACATCAAGGCCGCGATGGAGAAGCAGATGCGCGCCGAGCGTGACCGCCGCGCCGCGATCCTCACGGCCGAGGGCACCAAGCAGGCAGCGATCCTGACAGCCGAGGGTGAGCAGCAGGCCGCGGTGCTGACGGCCGAGGGTGCCCGCCAGGCGGCGATCCTGCGAGCCGAGGGCGAGGCGAAGGCGATCGCCACCGTGTTCGCCGCGATCCACGCCGGCAAGCCAGATCAGAAGCTGCTCAGCTACCAGTATCTCCAGATGCTGCCTCAGCTCGCCCAGGGCGAGGCCAACAAGGTGTTCGTGATCCCGTCGGAGTTCACGCAGGCCTTCGCCGGGATCGGCGACTCGCTGAGCCGCGCGCTGCCCGCGAAGCCGGCCAAGCCCGAGGAGGAGTGACGCTTGGGGCAGTGCCGGGCCTGCGCGGCGGCGGCCGCCCGCCCGCTGTCGAGCTTTGGTCGCCTGCGCGGCGCGAGCCTGCGGCCGCGGCCGCGCCTGGATGCCGGCTCGCCGGGGCCGCGCGGGTGACGACAGTGGCGTCAGGAGCCTAGAGCGTGTTCGACTCGCTCTCGGAGAAGCTGCAGGCGACGCTCGCCGGGCTGCGCGGCCGCGGCGTTCTGAGCGAGGAGGACGTGACGCGCTCGCTGCGCGAGATCCGCCTGGCGCTGCTCGAAGCGGACGTCAACTTCAGGGTCGTCAAGGAGTTCATCGACGCGGTTCGCGAGCGCTGCGTCGGCGCCGAGGTCGTCGGCAAGCTAAACCCGGGCCAGCAGGTCGTCGCGATCGTCCACGAGGAGCTGACCGCGATGATGGGCGGCGAGAGCGCCGGCCCGGGCGTGACCTTCGCCCCGCGGCCGCCGACGGTCATCCTGATGGCCGGCCTGCAGGGCTCCGGCAAGACGACGGCGGTCGCCAAACTCGCCAGGCTGCTGCGCACCGAGCATCACAGCTCGGTGGCCGTGGCGGCCTGCGACGTTCACCGCCCGGCGGCCGTCGAACAGCTGGTGCGGGTCGGCGAGCAGGCCGGCGCAACCGTCTATCAGCAGGGCACGGACCGCTCCCCGGTCGACATAGCGCGCTGGGCGCTGGAACGGGCACGCACCGACGGCAAGGACGTGCTGATCGTCGACACGGCGGGGCGGCTTCACGTCGACGGCGACCTGATGGCGGAGCTCGTCGCGATCCGCGACGCGACGACGCCGACGCAGGTTCTGCTCGTGCTCGACGCGATGACCGGCCAGGATGCCGTCAACGTGGCCGAGCAGTTCGCGGCCGCGGTCGCCTTCGACGGCGTGGTGCTGACCAAGCTCGACGGCGACGCCCGCGGTGGCGCCGCCCTGTCGGTGCGGGCGGTCACCGGCAAGCCGATCCTGTTCGCCTCGACCGGCGAGAAGCTCGACCAGTTCGAACGCTTCCATCCGGACCGCATGGCGCAGCGGATCCTCGGCATGGGGGACGTGCTGACGCTGATCGAGAAGGCGGGCCGCGAGGTCGACGAGGTCGACGCCAAGCAGTTCGAACGGCGCCTGAAGGCGGGCGATTTCGATCTCGAGGACTTCCTCGGCCAGCTGCGCACGATGCGCCGCATGGGGCCGCTTCAGGGCCTGCTCGGAATGATTCCCGGGCTCGGCTCCCAGATGCGCGGCATGAACGTCGACGAGCGCGAGATCGACCGGATCGAGGCGATCATCCTCTCGATGACGCCCGAGGAGCGCCGCCGGCCGGACCTGATCAAGGGGTCCCGGCGGCTGCGCATCGCCCGCGGCTCCGGCACGAACGTCCAGGCTGTCAACCAGATCGTCAAGCAGTTCGCCACCGTGCGCAAGGTCATGCGCCAGGTCGGGCGCGGGCGCATGCCCGACCTCGCCGCGATGATGCGCCAGCAGCGTTGACGCCCGCGGTCGCGGCGAGGAGCGGGGGCTGCCTCGAGGCTCGCGCGAGGGCCGGTCAGCTAAGGTGATGGACCGCTTTCCATTGATCGAAGGGACATCGTGGCTGTAAGACTGAGGCTGACCCGTGTCGGCGGGCGCAAGGATCCGGTGTGGCGCGTGGTCGTCGCCGACCAGCGCTCGAAGCGAGACGGACGCGTAATCGAGACCGTCGGGCACTACAACCCGCAGACGAACCCGTCGACCATCACGCTCGACGAGGAGCGTGTGCGCGACTGGCTCGCGCGCGGAGCGCAGCCCTCGCAGACGGTGCGCAAGCTCCTGCGCATCCACGGTATCGCCGGCTGACGGCGCGGCCGGCGAGCGCGATGGAACCATCCGAGCTGCTCTCCTACCTGGCCGAGGGCCTGGTGGACGACCCCGAGCAGGTCGAGGTCGAGCGCTTCGAGGAGGACGACGGCACGGTCATCCTCGAGCTCGCCGTCGGACCCGACGACTACGGCAAGGTGATCGGCCGCGGCGGCCGTACGGCCGCCGCGCTTCGCACCGTCGTGGGCGCCGCGGCTGCCGGCGACGGGCAGCGCGTGGTGATCGACATCGTCGACTGAGTGGTGATCGCCTGATGGTGATCATCGCAGGGGTCGTCGGGCGCCCCCACGGGCTCGACGGGAGCTTCTACGTCGCCGAACCCGAGGCCGCCCTGCTCGCGGTCGGAACGACCGTCAGCGCGGCCGGCCGGGACTGGGCGATCGTGCGTCGCGCCGGCACCGATCAGCGCCCGATCGTGCGCCTGGACGGGTGCGAGAACCGCGACGCCGCGCAGGCGCTGCGCGGCCAGCGGCTGGAGGTTGCCGCTGCGACGCGTCCGCCGCTCGGGCCCGATGAGTGGTGGGCCGAGGAGCTGGAGGGCGCGCGCGTGTTCGACGGCGAGCACGAGCTCGGTGTCGTGCGCCGGCTGCTGGCGCTGCCCTCATGCGAGTGCCTGGAGGTGGAACGCGGAGGCGGCGCCGGAGATCTGCTCGTGCCGCTCGTCCGCGACGCGATCCGCAGCGTCGACGTCGCGGCCGCGCGGATCGACATCGATCTGCGTTTCCTCGGGGAGGCGCCGCCGGCTTGAAGCTCGACGTGGTCACCCTCTTTCCCGAGTGGTTCGAGTGGTTTCGCGACCAGCGCCACGTCGCCAATGCGCTCGCTGCCGGCAGCAGCCTGACGCTGATCAACCCTCGCGATCACACCCCGCTCGGCGGTGGGCAGGTCGACGACGCCCCGTTCGGGGGCGGAGCGGGCATGGTCCTGCGCGTCGACGTGATCGACGCGACGCTCGCCGCTCACTACGGCTGCGACGCGACAGCAGTGCGGGGCCGCCGGCGCGTGATTGCGCTGAGCCCCGGGGGGCGCCTGCTGGACGACTCGCTGGCGGCCGAGCTCGCCGGCGAGCCCGCACTGACCTTCCTCTGCGGGCGCTACGAGGGTTTCGACGAGCGGATCGTGGAGCACTACGCCAGCGATGTGATCTCGATCGGGCGCTACGTGCTGGCGGGCGGGGAGCTCGCGGCGATGGTCTGCGCGGACGCCGTGCTGCGAAAGCTCCCGGGTGCGCTCGGCCATCCCGACTCGGTGGTCGAGGAATCCTTCAGCGAGGCGCTCGGGGGTCTGCCCGAGTATCCCCAGTACACACGGCCGGCCGAATTCCGCGGCTGGCGCGTGCCCGACGTGCTGCTCTCCGGCCACCACGAGGAGATCCGCCGCTGGCGGTTGCAGCAGGCCCGCGAGCGCGGCTGAGCCGCCGAGCCGGACGAGCTTCGATCCCGGTGAGCGCGACCGCCGAGCGCGCGCGCTAGGATTCCTCGGCGCGCCGGCGTGTCGTCGTGCGCGCGTTCTTTTTGCCATGAGTACCGTCATCGACACCATCGAGCGCGCTCAGCTGCGCCGGGTCCCGGACTTCCGGGCCGGCGATCGGCTGCGTGTGCACTTCATCGTCATCGAGGGCACGCGCCGGCGCACGCAGGTGTTCGAGGGCGTGGCGATCAAGCGTCAGGGCCAGGGCGTTCGCGAAACCTTCACCGTGCGCAAGCAGTCGTTCGGCGTTGGCGTGGAGCGCACGTTCCCGCTGCACTCGCCCAAGATCGAGCGGATCGAGGTCGCGGCGCGCGGTGACGTGCGGCGCGCGAAGCTCTACTACCTGCGTGACCGCGTCGGCAAGGCGGCTCGCGTCCGTGAGCGCGGCTACGTCGGCCCGGAGGAGACGATCCAGCCAGGTTTGCTGCACGCTGCGGCCGATGCCGATCAGCCGGCGGACGATGGCGCGGCCGGCGAGGCCGTGGACGTCGAACTGGCCGAGGGCGAGGAGCCAACCGCGGTCGAGGCGGCGTCACCCGACGGCGGGGAAGCCGCGGACGACGCCGCGGATGTCGCGCAGCCAGACGCCCAGGCTCCCGTCGCGGAGGATGCCGGAGCGCCGGCGGCTTCGGATGCGGGCGCCGCGACGCTGGAGGACCCGGAGGGCGGGGAGACGCCCGGCGAGGCCGTCGAAGAGCCGCCGGAGAGCTCGGACGTCTCGAGCGAGGCAGTCGAGGCGGATTCGAGTGAGGACGCCGGCCAGGCGGAGGCCTCGGCCGACATGCCAGACCCGCCGGCGTGAGCCTCCGGCGACTCGCGCGCGGCAACCGGGTCGTCGAGTTCGTCCTGATCGTTGCGATCGCACTGGCGCTCGCCTTCGGTCTGCAGGCCTTCGTCGTCAAGCCGTACCAAATTCCGAGCGGCTCGATGGAGCCGACTCTGGCGGTCGGTCAGCGCGTGCTCGTCGATCGCATCGGCAACGACTTCTTCGCGCCATCGGTCGGCGACATCGTCGTCTTTCACCCGCCGGCGGGGGCGCCCGCGCAGATCTGCGGTAACACGCACGAGAAGCCCGGGCAGCCCTGCGACCGCCCGACGCCGCGCGAGTCGAGCCAGAACTACATCAAGCGCGTCGTCGCCGGGCCCGGTGACACGATCAAGATCATCGCCGGCCACGTCTGGCTGAACGGAAAGCTCCAGAAGGAGCGGTTCGCGAACTTCGCCGGGTGCACGTCGATCAACGTCGACTGCAACTACCCGACGCCGATCACGATTCCAGCCGGTTACTACTTCATGATGGGCGACAACCGTGACTTCTCCGACGACAGCCGGTTCTGGGGACCGGTCCCACGATCGTGGATCATCGGAGAGGCGTTCTTCACCTACTGGCCGCCGGACCGCATCGGCTTCCTCTAGCCCCGCCGGAGCCGAGTCGGCCGAGCGTGTGCGCGCCGGCGCGAATGCCGAGAACAGGGGCGCCGTCCCCGCAGGCCTCGCTTCCCGGGCGGCGCCTCCGGCCGCGACCGCAGCCGCGGGCCGAGCCGCGGGCTCGCGCTCGTCGAGCGCCAGGGCCCGGCGCTCCGCTCGCCGGCGGACCAGTGGCCACCGCCTGTTCGCGTTCGATCGCGCCCTGGGCGTGCGCCTGGTAGCCGGCGCCGACGAGGCGGGGCGGGGCTGCCTGGCCGGGCCGCTCGTCGCGGCTGCGGTGCTGTTCGACTACGCCGCGCTGACGACGCGGGAACTGCGCTCGCTGAGCGCCCTGAACGACTCCAAGCAGCACGACCACGCGGCGCGCGAGGAGCTCTACCCGCGCGTGCTCGCGTGCGCGCGCCGGGTCGTCGTCGTGTCGCGTTCGGTGCGCAGCATCGATGGCTGCGGTCTTCACGTGATGAATCTCGAAGCCCTGCGTGACGCTCTCAGCTCCGTCGCCAGCGCCGGGGCGCTGTGCCTGATCGACGGCTTTGCCGTGCCCGAGTTCGGCTTCGAACAGCGCGCGATCGTCAACGGCGACGCCACCAGCGCCGCGATTGCCGCCGCCTCGATCGTCGCCAAGGTCACGCGGGATCGCTTCATGTGCCGTGCCGACGAGCGGCACCCCGGCTGGCAGTTCGCGGCACACGTCGGCTACTCGACCCCCGAGCACCGCGCCGCGATCGCGCGACAGGGTGTCTCGCCGCTGCACCGCCTCTCGTTCCAGTCGAGCGCGTACGAGCAGCTCGCGCTCTGAGAACGGCGGTTGGCTCGGTTGACCCGGCCCGAAACGCCCGAGCCGCCCGCGCCGCCCGAGTTTGAGGAGCCGGAGGAGGCGGAGCTCCCCGCCGGCGACGCGGTCGGCGAGCTGCGCCTGTCGGGGGTGCTCGTCAGCGGGGCCGGCCGGGACCCGCCGGCGGTGGAAAGCATGCGCGTCGAGGAAGCGGAGCTGCGCGGCGTGACGCTGGCCGCGGGCGAGCTCTCGGCGTTCGCTCTGCGCGACGTGATCCTGCGCAACTGCGACCTCTCGAACGTGCACAGCCGTCAGGGATCGATGCGCCGGGTCCAGATGCACGGCTCGCGGCTGGTCGGCTTCGCGTTGACCGAGGCCAGGATCGCTGACCTCAGCCTCGTTGACTGCGGCTCCTCCTACGCATCGTTTGCCCGCTCGCGGCTCGAGCGGGTCGCCTTCGAGCGCGTGAACCTTCGCGACGCCTCCTTCATGGAGGCGACGCTTCGGTCCGTGGCGTTCGTCGACTGCGATCTCGCCGGGACAGACTTCCGCGGCGCGAAGTTGGAGGCCTGCACGATGCGCGAAACGACTCTTGAGGGCGTGATCGGGGTCGAGTCGCTCGGCGGGCTGACGATGGCGTGGCCCGACCTCGTCGCCTCGGCGGCCGCGCTCGCCGCCGCGCTCGGGATCTCCGCGGAGGTGGAGGAGTAGCGGCGACGCCGCGCTGCGAAGCCGTTCGCCCAGCCCCCGCCCGAGGGCACCGCACGCCGTCGCGATCCCGACTTGCCGCCCCGTCCGCCGGTCCCGGCGCCTCACGCCACGTCCTCGATCTGCTCGAGTGAGACGAGCATGCCGCGGGCGTCGAGGACGATCGCCACCGCATCGATCCGCAGCGCGGGCGTGTGAGGACGAGCCGGGTGGCTGGCGATCCAGGCCGCGGCCAGCATTCGCATCCGGCGGCGCTTGAGCGGCGTGATCGCCAGCAGCGGGTCCAGCCCGCCGGCACTGCGCGTCTTGACCTCGGCGAACACCGTGGTCGCCCCGTCGCAGACGACGAGATCGATCTCCCCGGCCGCGGTGCGGTGGTTGCGCTCGAGCAGCTGAAAGCCAAGGCGCTCGTAGTGCTCGAGCGCCAGTCGCTCGCCCAGCCGCCCGAGGATCTGTCTGGTGCTCTGCGCCACCGGTTGACGCTAGCCGCTGCGCATCGCCCGGATGGTTGCCGGGTGAGACGCAAACGAGACCGGCTTGTTAGGCGTTCCGCCAAGCCTCCGAAATCGCGCTGTTCCAACCCAATCGTCTGCTGTGATCGGCGGATGCTCGTGCACGCCAACGGCTTTGCGATCAAACGCGGGACGGCCGAGTACGTGCACGTCGAACTCGACGTCCGGGGCGGCCTGCCGGGGTTTTCGGTAATCGGGCTTGCGGGCAGCGCCGCCCGCGACGCGCGCGAACGCGTCCAGGCGGCCGTCCTGAACAGCGGCTTCGCGTTTCCCCGGCGGCGGCTGACCGCAAACCTGACGCCGGCGGTCGCGTCCGCCGGCGGGCCGGCGTTCGACCTCGCGCTGGCCTGCTGCGTGCTGGCCGTTCAGGATCAGGTCGACCCGGGGCGACTCGTGCGCGTCGGGCTGTTCGCGGAACTTGGGCTCGGTGGCGACCTGCGGCCCTTGGAGTCGGCTGCCGCCGCCGCGGACGTCGCGCAGGCGGTGGGTCTCGCAACCCTGATCGTCGCGCCGGCGAACGTTGCCGAGGCGCGAATGGCCGGCCCGCTGGACGCGCTCGGCCGCGACCATCTGCGCGACGTCGCCGCACTGCTCTGCGGCCGGGCTGATCGGTGCGCGGAGAACCCGTGTGCGCCGGTGTCGTGATCGCCTCGGGCGGCGACGCCCCTCGGATCCCCGCGCGCCTCACCGGGCAACGCGGTGGGGGCTCCGGCCACGCCTCTCGCGCGGCCGCGAGCCGCCTGGCCCGCGGTCCGGCGTTGGGAGGTTGCGCTGTTTGCGATAATCGCGCGATGCGGCTGCTCCGGATGAAGCCCGGGCATGGAGAGGTGCTCATCGCGGAGGGCGATGTGGAGATCGCCGAACAGGAGCGCGAGCTGATCGCGGCGTTTCGCGAGCAGCTGGATCAGGGAATGTGGGCGGCGGTCCCCGTGGTCGCGCCGGACGGCCGCCGTCAGGCCGAGCTCGTCCGCGACTTCGGGGAGGTTCCCCGGGACGCGGAGCGTGTGATCTTCTTCCCGCGCGCCGCGGGCGGCTGCTGAGGCGTCGACCATGCTGGTGGCGCTGTGCGTCTGCGCGGTCGTGGCGGCCGTGCTCGGCTGGGATGTCCTGACGCCGACGCTGCGTCCGGCAGTCGAACGCTGGCGCGCGCGGCTCGCGGCAGATCCAAACGAGGACGTCGAGGCATACGACCCGGGCCGGGAGCGGCGAGCCGAACAGCGCGCGCGGGAGCTGCTGCGCTCGTGTGTCGACGAGGAGAGCTGGGAGATGTACCGGGACCTCGGCTTCCTGCGCGTCTGGGGCAGCGACGGATCGGGCACGGGAGCCGGTCATGGCGTCGCTCCCTACGCCTACCTGATCTACCCACACAAGCCGATCGTCGCCTACGTGCCACGCAGCTCGCGCCTGCTCAGCGAGTACTGCGTTGACTTTCCCGACACCGACCGGCCCTACGGCAGCGCGCGACTGCCCGCCTCCGACGACGTGCTGGCGAAATGGATGGCCCTCACGGCCGACGAGCACCGGCTGATCGAGAACGCGAACCTGCACCTCGCGGGACGTCAACACGATCCTGACGCCGTCCGTTCGGACATCGCCGCACTGGGCCGCTGGGAGCTCGAGCGCCGGCGCCGCAGCGACGCCGGTAGTGTTCGCGTCCAGTGAGCACCGCCACCGGTTTCGACCTCAAACACCGCAGCCGACAGCTCACCGAGGGGCCCGAGCGAGCTGCCGCGCGTGCCTACCTGAAGGGCATCGGCTACGACGACGACGCGCTCGCGCGGCCGATCGTCGGCGTCGCGTCGACCTGGATCGAGACGATGCCGTGCAACTTCCACCTGCGGGCGCTCGCGGCCCAGGTCAAGGATGGCATCCGCGAGGCCGGCGGCACCCCGATGGAGCTCAACACGATCGCGATCTCGGACGGGATCACGATGGGCACGGCGGGGATGAAGACCTCGCTGGTCTCGCGCGAGGTGATCGCTGACTCGATCGAGCTGGTCGCGCGCGGCCACTACTTCGATGCGGTGATCGCGCTGTCGGGCTGCGACAAGACGATCCCCGGAACCGTGATGGCGCTGGCGCGCCTCGACGTGCCCGCAGTGATGCTCTACGGCGGATCGATCCCGCCGGGTCGCTTCCAGGGCCGCGACGTGACCATCCAGGACGTCTTCGAGGCCGTCGGCGCGCACGCCTCGGGCGCGATGACGGACGAGGAGCTGGCCGAGCTCGAGAGCGTCGCCTCGCCCGGCGCCGGCGCGTGCGGCGGGCAGTTCACCGCGAACACGATGGCGATGGCGTACGAGATGCTCGGCATCTCACCGATCGGCGACTCGCTGATGCCCGCCCAGGAGCCGACCAAGCCGGCGGTCGCGCGGGCCGCCGGTGCGCTCGTCGTCGACGTGCTGCGCCGCGGGCAGCGCCCCAGCTCGCTGATCACGCGCGAGGGAATCGAGAATGCGATCACCGCGATCGCCGCCAGCGGCGGCTCGACCAACGGGGTGCTGCACCTTCTCGCGCTGGCCCGCGAGGCCGGCGTGGAGCTCGAGATCGACGACTTCGACGTGATCAGCGAGCGCACACCGCTGATCTGCGACCTCAAACCGGGCGGGCGTTTCGTGGCGGTCGACCTCTACCGCGCGGGCGGCGTGGCGCTGCTCGCCCAGCGGCTCGCGCAGGCCGGGCTGCTGCACGAGGACGCGCCCACGGTGACCGGCCAGACGATCGGGGAGATTGCAGCAGGGGCCCGCGAGACGCCCGGGCAGGAGGTGATCAGGCCGCTTTCCAATCCGATCAAGGCGACCGGCGGCCTGGCGATCCTCCACGGCAACCTCGCCCCCGACGGCTGCGTCGTCAAGCTGGCCGGGCACGAGCGCCGCCATCACCGCGGGCCCGCCCGCGTCTTCGAAGGGGAGGAGGCGGCGATGGCCGCTGTCACGCGCGGCGAGATCGTCGCGGGGGACGTGGTCGTGATCCGCAACGAAGGCCCGGCCGGGGGGCCGGGTATGCGCGAGATGCTCGCCGTGACCGCCGCGCTCAGCGGCGCCGGGCTCGGTGAGCTCGTGGCGCTGCTCACCGACGGGCGCTTTTCCGGCGCCACGCATGGCCTGATGGCCGGCCACGTGGCGCCCGAGGCGGTGCGCGGCGGCCCGATCGCGGCAGTCAGCGACGGCGACGAGGTGACGATCGATGTCGACGCCCGCCGCATCGACGTGGCACTCAGCGACGAGGAGATCGCGGCGCGCGTCGCCGCGTACACACCGCCACCCAACCCCGATCTCACCGGCGTGCTGAAGAAGTACGCCCGGGTCGTCTCTAGCGCCTCGCACGGCGCGATCACGATCTGAATCCGCCTCGCGCGAGCGCGAACACGACGGCGAGCGCTGCGCCGGAGCACCGCGGACGGAAGGTCGAAGGGCGCTTCCGGCGAACAAGGGAGCATGGTGTCGACCGTCGGCGGACAGGCGCGCAGCGCTCCGGCGGAGCGCTGGAGCGACGCGCTGCGTGACTTCGACGCGGAACTCGGCCTGCGCGCCGCGGCCGCGAAGACGCGGCGTGCGTACGGCGGTGATCTCGCCGCCTTCGCCCAATGGTGCACGGCGCGGGCCCTCGAGCCCACCGCGGTCGACGCTCGCACGATGCGCCGCTATGCCGCCGAACTGTCGCAGGGCGGCCTCAGTCCGGCGTCGCTGGCGCGCAAGGTTGCCTCGCTGCGCTCCTTCTACAGGATGCTGCGCGAGCACGGTCGCGTGGCCTCCAACCCCGCCGAGTTGCTGACGCTGCCAAAGCGGCCGCGGTCGCTGCCGCACGTCCTTCGCCCCGAGGAGCTCGCACAACTGCTCGACCGGATCGGCGCGATCACGCCGCTTGACCTGCGCGACCGGGCGATGTTCGAGCTCGCCTACGCCAGCGGGCTGCGCGCCGAGGAGCTGGTCAGGCTGACGACCGAATCGATCGACTTCGACGCCGAACAGGTGCGGATCGAGGGCAAGGGATCGAAGACCAGGCTCGTGCCGGTTGGCGAGCCGGCGCTCGCGGCTCTCGCGCGCTACCTGGAGCGCGCGCGCCCGGCGCTAGCGCACGACGACGAGCGCGCCCTGCTGCTGTCCAAGTCGGGCCTGCCGCTCTCGACTTCGGACGTCCGCAGGCGCCTGCGGATCTGGTCGGCACGGGCCGGACTGGGCGCCACGGTCCACCCGCACGCGCTCCGACACTCGTTCGCGACGCACCTGCTCAACGGCGGCGCCGACCTGCGCGCGATCCAGGAGCTGCTCGGCCACTCCAGCATCTCCACAACACAGGTCTACACTCAAGTAGAGTCTGCGCGACTGAGGCGCGCCTACGCGAGCAGTCATCCGCGAGCGTAATTGGCTCGGTCAGCCCGGGAGTTCTGTGCAGACGAACGTAAAAGCGGTCGAGCTCCGTGACCTGTGGCGGCGCTACAAGACCTCCGACGATCAGAAGGCGCGCGACCGGCTGGTGGTGGCCTATTCGCCGCTGGTCAAATACGTGGCCGGCCGAATGGGCGCGGGCCTTCCCGCGCACGTCGACGAAGCTGACCTGATCTCCTACGGCCTGGGCGGGCTGATCGCGGCGATCGAGCGCTTCGACCTGAGCCGCGAGATCCGCTTCGAGACCTACGCGATCACACGCATCAAGGGCGCGATCCTCGACGAGCTGCGGGCACTCGACTGGGTGCCGCGTTCGGTGCGCGCGCGCGCCCGCCAGATCGAGCGCGCCAACGTCAAGCTCGAGGCGAAGCTTCAGCGTGTGCCGACCGAGGAGGAGCTGGCCGACGAGCTCGAGATGAGCGTGGAGGAGTTCCGCGCGGCGCTGATGCAGATCTCCAACTCGTCGATCAGGGCGCTTGACGAGCTGTGGAGCCCGTCGGAATCGGGCGGCGACAGCATGTCCCTGCTCGACACGCTGAGCGATGCCAGCGCTCCGAACCCTGAGCGGATCGTCGAGCAGAACGAGCTGCGCGACCGCATCGCCGAGGCGCTCGAACGACTCCCCGAGCGCGAGAAGCTGGTGATCGCCCTCTACTACTACGAGAACCTGACCCTGCGCGAGATCGGTGAGGTCCTGCGGGTGACCGAGTCGCGCGTGTCGCAGCTGCACACCAAGGCGGTGCTCGGGCTGCGCTCGCACCTGACATCCGCTCGCTGAGCAGCCTTTCCGCGCCTCGGCGTTAGCGGTATGTTGAGCTCCCCGAAGGAGAGGAGAGTTCGCATGGCATACAGCGCGGAAGCCATTCGTAATGTGGCCCTCGTCGGCCACCGCGGCGCCGGCAAGACGTCGTTGCACGAGGCGCTCCTGTTCGAGGCCGGCGTGCTCACGCGGCTGGGCTCGGTCACCGAGGGCACCACCGCGTCGGACACCGAGGCCGACGAGCAGGCTCGCCAGATGTCGATCTCCATGACGCTCAGCTCCTTCGAGTGGGGCGCTCGCAAGATCAATCTTCTCGACACGCCGGGCGAGCCGAGCTTCGTCGCCGACGCGCTGGGCGCGCTGCGCGTCTGCGAGTCGGCGGTCTTCGTGGTCAACGCCGTGATGGGCGCCGAGGTCACGACACGGCGCCTATGGAAGGTCGCCGCCGAGCGCGACATCGCGCGCATGCTGTTCGTCAACATGCTCGACCGCGAGCGGGCCGACTTCTATCGGACCCTGGAGTCGCTGAAGTCGGCGTTCGGGCCTCACGTCGTGGCGACCGAGATCCCGATCGGCAGCGAGCAGGCGATCAGCGGCGTGATCGACCTCGTTGACATGCGGGCCTACAGCTACGACGGCTCGGCACGCGGCAACGCGGCGGAGATCGAGATCCCCGAGTCCGAGCGCGCGCGGGCGCAGGAGTATCGCGAGAAGCTCCTGGACGAGGTGGCCGAGGTCTCCGACGAGCTGATGGAGCGCTACCTCGAGGGCGCCGAGATCTCCCACGAGGAGATCGTCGACGCACTCAAGCGCGGCACCAACCACGGCTCGATCTTCCCCGTCGTCTGCGGCGTGGCGACACGAAACCTCGGCACCAACCGCCTGCTCGAGGCGATCGTCGAAGACCTGCCCTCGCCGGTCGAGCACGGAGCGTTCGAGACGGATGAGGTCACACTCGAGCCGGTCGCCGACCGCGAGCTGTTCGCCTACGTCTTCAAGACCCGCGCCGATCCCTTTGCCGGGCGCATCAACCTCCTGCGGGTCTTCCAGGGAACGCTCGTCCACGACTCGCAGCTCGCCAACACGCGCGCCCACTCCAAGGAGCGCATCGGCCAGCTGATCGTCTTCGCCGGCAAGGGCACCACGACGGCCGACTCCTTCGGCCCGGGCGATATCGGCGGCGTGGCCAAGCTCAAGGACACGCGCGCGGGCGACTGGCTGGCCGCCCGCGACGAGCCTGTTCGGATGCCCACCGAGCGGCTCCCCGCCCCCGTCATGGCTTTCGCGATCGAACCCAAGACGAAGGGCGATGAGGACAAGGTCTTCACGTCGCTGCGCCGCCTGCAGGAGGAGGATCCGACGATCGACCTGCACCGCGACGCGCAGACCGGTCAGCAGATCGTCGCCGGCCTGTCGCAGATTCACGTCGAGGTGATCGTCGACCGCCTCAAGTCACGGTTCGGCGCCGAGGTCATGTTGAAGCCGCCGCGCGTGCCCTACCAGGAGACGATCCGCGCGGGCGCCAAGGCCCACGGACGCCACAAGAAGCAGTCCGGCGGCCGGGGCCAGTTCGGCGACTGCCACATCGAGATCGAGCCGCTCGATCCGGGTGGGGGCTTCGAGTTCGTCGACCGGATCAAGGGCGGCGCGATTCCGAACTCATTCATCCCGGCCGTCGAGAAGGGCGTGCGCGAGGCGATGGAGCACGGCGTGCTCGCGGGCTATCCCGTCAAGGATGTGCGCGTGACGCTGTTCGACGGCTCCTTCCACACGGTGGACTCCTCGGAGCTCGCGTTCAAGCTGGCCGGGTCGCAGGCGATGAAGCACGCGCTCGAGCAGGCGAGCCCGGTGCTGCTCGAGCCGATCATGCTGGTGACGCTGTCGGTGCCCGAGGACACCGTCGGCGATGTGATCGGAGATCTCAATTCGCGCCGCGGACGCCCTCAGGGCATGGAGCGAAACGGTGCGATGGCCGAGATCAAGGCCGAGCTCCCGATGGCGGAGCTGCTCGGCTACGCGCCGGACCTGCGCTCGATCACCGGTGGCCAGGGCGACTACACGATGGAGTTCCTGCGCTACGAGGAGGTCCCCGGCCACCTGCTCTCAAAGGTCCTGGGCGCCGCCTCCGAGGAGGCCGTCAAGGTCTGAGGACGCCACCCCTCATGGCCCCGGGAGTCCTGCGCTAAGGTGGGCGCGATGGCAACGCGCCAGCTGCAGACGAGCCACCAGCCGGTCACCTGCCAGATCTGCGGCCGCTCGCTGCTGCGCGGCGAGCGCCCGTCCTCGTTTCGCAGTGCGGCCGAGGTGCACACGGTCTGCGAGCTGTGCACGGTCCGCGCGCTCGGCGAGGGCTGGGTCCGTGAGGGCTCCGCGGTGGCCGACTCGGCTCGAACCCGCACGGTGCGCGCCCGCTCGCTGGTTGGGCGCCTGCGTGCGCGCCTGGAGGATGGGCTCGGCGCCCCCGAGCGCCCCGAGCCGGCTGCCCCGGAGCGCCACGTCCACGCTGTGCCGGCGGATCAGCGCGGCCAGCTCGCCCGCGCGGTGGCGCTCTTCAACGCGAGCGAACACCGCAAGACGCTCGCCGGCGTGATTCGCTCGCTCGGCGCCCCATACGTGCACGTCGGCCCGGTGCACGAGGAGGTGCTGGTCGAGGTGCTGGTCGCCTGGGAGCTGTGCTGGTACCGCTTCGAGGCCGATCTCGAGGGCGACATCGTGCACCGTCGGGCGCAGGGCTACGAGTTGACGGAGCTGGACGGCGATTTGGCGGAGGCCAACGCGGCGGCCGATCCGGACGGTCGTCTCGCGCTGGCAGTGTAAGCTGGCGGACATGATCTATTCGGTCGTCCCACGTGAGCTCGAGCCCCAGCTGCTCGGGCCGCTGACCGCCCATTACGCCGACCAGCCCGATGTGGTGGTGATCGTCGACCGCCGCAAGGGCGAGCGGCGCTCGCGTCGCGGCGACACGCCGGCCGACGCCGCGGCTCACCAGCGGGAGTTGCGCGACCGTCGACGCCGGCGAGTCGGTGGCGATTTCGCGCCGCTGCGCGGCGAAGGATCGCTGAACAGCGCGGCGTGAGGGTCGTCGTCCACGTCGACGGCGGCTCGCGGGGAAACCCCGGGCCCGCCGCCGGTGCGGCGGTGATCAGCAGTCCGGATGGGGAGCTGCTCGCGCAGGAGAGCGAGCTGCTGGGCGTGACGACCAACAACGTCGCCGAATACCGGGGGCTGCTGCTCGGCGTCCGGCGGGCGCGCGAGCTCGGCGCGACCGAGCTCGAGCTGGTCAACGACTCCGAGCTGATCGCGAAGCAGTTGAGCGGCCTCTACAAGGTCAAGCACCCGGCGATGCGCCCACTCCACGCCCAGGCGCTCGAGCTGCTGCGCGGGTTCGACGCTTGGTCGATTCGCTCGGTCCCGCGCGCCCAGAACGAGCGGGCCGACGCGCTGGTCAACGCCGCGCTCGACGGCGCGCGCTGAGCGTCACGCCGCCGGGGCGGAGCCTCTGCGCCAGCGACTAACCTTCGCCCGTGTTCAGCGCTCGCAACCGGGAGCTGATCGGCCTCGTGCCGGCGGCGCTGCTGGTGACCGCCGGTTTCGCGGCGATCTTCATCCAGGCCGACAACACCCTCTCGACCGTCTCGCTGACCTACGGTGGAGCGTTTCTGGCGCTGTGTCTGGCGGGTCACGTCGTGATCCGCCGTGCGCTTCCCTACGCCGATCCCTACCTCTTCCCGCTCGCCGCGGCGCTCGCGAGCGTCGGCATCGTCGAGATCTACCGGATCAGCCCGACGCTGGCGCGCCAGCAGGCGCAGTGGCTCGTGGTCGGGCTCGTGCTGTTCGCGATCACGATCGTCGCGCTGCGCGACGGACGCTATCTGCGCCTTGAGAACTACCGCTACCTGATCGCGATCGCCGGCGTCGGCAGCCTGCTGTTGCCGCGACTGCCGGTGATCGGCGGGCAGCAGAACGGCGTCTACCTCGCCGTGCACGTCGGCGGGCTGAGCTTCCAGCCATCGGAGTTCGGCAAGATCGCGATCGTCGTCTTCCTCGCCTCCTACCTGCGCGACAACCGCCAGGTCCTCGTCACGGCCGGCCGGCGGATCCTCTGGCTGACGCTGCCGCCGATGAAGCAGTTCGGACCGCTGCTCTTGATCTGGGGCTCGGCGATGGCGATGCTGCTCGTGACACGTGAGATCGGCACGTCGCTGATGTTCTTCGGCGCCTTCCTCGCGCTGCTCTACGTCGCCACCGGGCGCTTCTCGTTCCCGCTGATCGGCCTCGTGCTGTTCGCGCTCGGCGCCTACTACCTGGGCACGCACGTCGCGCACATCCACCAGCGCGTGATTGCCTGGGAGCACCCCCTCAGCCCCAAGCTGTACGCCGAACAGGGAGGCAGCTACCAGCTCGCGAACGGGTTGTTCGCGCAGGCCGACGGCGGCCTGCTCGGGGTCGGATTCGACCAGTCGATCATCGACGTCGGCGCGACCCACCTGCTGCCGGTCGCCGAGAGCGACTCGATCTACGCGGTGATCGTCAACGAGGTCGGCCTGGTCGGCGCGATCGGGCTGCTCGTCACCTACCTGCTGTTCGTCGCGCGCGGCCTCAAGGTCGCGACGCTCGCGCGAGACTCCTTCTCGAAGCTGCTCGCGACCGGGCTCGCGTTCATCATCGCGATGCAGGTCTTCGTGATCGTCGGCGGCGTCACTGCGGTGATCCCGCTGACCGGCGTCACGCTTCCGTTCGTCGCCTATGGCGGCTCGTCGGTGACGATGAACTTCGTGCTGCTGGCTCTGTTGCTGCTCGTCTCCGACCGCGCTCGACGGCCGGCGTAACGGCTGCCGGCCGGCTGCGCCTGTCGAGAGGACGGCGGACGGCGCGGGGTCTGAGACAACCAGCTAGCGCCGCCGTCCACCGCCGAAGCTCTGGACGGGCGGTGCGACGGCCCGAAAGCCGGCTGCCGCAACCCGCGGCTCGACCGGCTCGACCGGCTCGGCAGGAGACCCGACCTCGCGCGCGGGAAGATGCGCGATCGGAGCCGCCGCGATCCCGGCCAGCTCCTCATCGAGCGTGCGCAGATCGCGCACGAGCACGTTGATCGTGCCGCCGCCCGCTGGTGGTCGCTCCAGGCGCCCGTGGGCGAGGATCAGCGGCTCGGCCCGAACCAGGTGGCGGCGACGTTCGTAGAGGGCGGGGGGGACGATCAGGTTGATCGGGCCGTGCTCGTCCTCGAGCAGCATGAAAACCACCCCGCTGGCCGTCTCCGGCCGCTGGCGGGCCACGACCAGGCCGGCGACCGTGACCTGGGCGCCGTGGCGGGTCTCTGACAGCTGCGCGCTGGTCGTGACGGCGGCCAGACGAGGGCGCAGGATCGCCAGCGCGTGATCGTTCAGCGTGATGCCGCTCGTCGCGTAATCGGCGAGCAGCGTCTCCCAGCGACCGAGTCCGCGCAGGGCTGGAGCATCGCCCGCGTCGAGGGCCAGTGCGAGCTGCGTGCCACCGGGGACGCGCCGTCCAGGGGTCGCGACGCCCAGATCCCACAGCGCGCGGCGACGCTCGCCGGCCAGCGCGTCGCAGGCCCCCGACCATGCAAGCTGCTCGAGCGACGCCCGCGCGGCGGGAACGCGCGCGGCCAGTTCGGCGACGCTGCCGAAGGGCCCGCCCTCTTCGCGCGCGCGCACCAGCGCCGCGACCTCCTCGGCATGCACGCCGCGCACGTACCCGAGCCCGATCCGCACGGCCCAGCCGCCCGCTTCCCGGCCCGGCGGGGTCTCGACCGAGCATTCGGCGAGCGAGGCGTTGATGTCGACGGCCCGCAGCGCGATCCCACGCCGCTGCGCCTCGTGCGCGAGGCTGTCGGGCGGGTAGAAGCCCATCGGCTGCTCGTTCAGCAGCGCACAGAGGAACTCGGGGCCGTAGTGGACGCGCAGCCAGGTGGACTGGTAGGCGAGCAACCCGAAGGCCGCGCTGTGGGCCTTGGGGAAGCCGAATCCCGCGAACCCGGCCACCATCTCCCAGACTCGCTGTGCGAGCTCCGCCGGCGCGCCCACGTGGGCGGCGGCGCCCTCGATGAAGCGGTGGCGGTAACGCTCGATCGCGACGCTCGCACGCTTGCGGCTCATCGCGCGGCGCAGCCCGTCGGCCTCGCCGGGGCCGAAGCCGGCGAAGGCCTGGGCCACCTCGAGCACCTGGTCCTGGAAGATGATCGTGCCGAGCGTCTCGCGCAGCACTCCGGCCAGCGAGGGATGCAGGCTCGGCGGTTCGTAGGCGGGGTCCTCGCGCAGGCGCTGGCGCCGCTCGATGTAGGGGTTCACGGCCCCGCCCTGGATCGGTCCGGGGCGGATGATCGCGACCTGAACCGCCAGTTCCGCGAGGTTCTCCGGGCGGGTGCGCCGCAGCGATTGCATCTGGGCCCGGCTCTCGATCTGGAACACGCCGGTCGTCTCGGCGGCGGCGATGGCGGCAAAGGTCGCCGGATCGTCGAACGGGATGCGCGAGAGGTCGATCCGCTCGCCGCGCGTTCGGGCGATCGACTCGACCGCGCGCTCGACCGCGGAGAGCATGCCGAGCCCGAGCAGGTCGATCTTCAGGAAGCCGGCGTCGGCGCAGGAATCCTTGTCCCACTGCACGAGCTGGCGGCCCTCCATCGCTGCCGGCAGCACCGGGGCGCAGTCGATCAGCGGCCTGGTTGCGACGATCATCCCGCCCGGGTGCTGGGAGATGTGACGCGGCAGCCCCAGCGCCTCCTGCACGAGCCGCGCCAGCCAGACCCAGCGACCGCCCTGCGCGCGCGTCCCAAGAACGCCTGCGAGGTCGCGCTCGACCGCGCGCCCGGAGCTTCGATGGGCGCCGAAGGAGACGTCCGCGCCGCGGGCGACCCGTTCGATCTCGCCTGGCGGCAGGCCCAGCGCCTTGCCGAGCTCGCGAATCGCGCCGCGCGCGCGAAAGCTCGGGAAGGTCGCGACGAGCGCCGCGCGGTCAAGCCCGTAGCGCTCGTGGACGCGGCGGATCAGGACCTCGCGCACATCGCGGGGAAAGTCGATGTCGATGTCCGGGAGCGAGGTCAGCTCGGGGTTGAGGAAGCGCCCCATCGCGAGCCCGCCGGCCAGCGGGTCGATGTGCGACAGGCCGGTCAGATAGCAGACGATCGAGGAGACCGAGGAGCCGCGCCCGCGGCCCGGTGGCAGCAGCGCGCGCGCCGAGCCGGCTCCCCGCACCTCGGCGGCGACCTCGCGCGAGAGCTCGAGGATCTCGTGGTGCAACAGGAAGAAACCGGCCAGCGAAAGCGTCTCGATCACCGCCAGCTCCTGCTCGAGGCGGGCACGGGCTTCGCGCAGGGCCATGCCCGTGTAGCGCTTGTGCAACCGATCGCCGCACAGCTCGGCAAGGCGCCGCTGGGCGGTCTGGTCCTCGACGCCGGGATAGCGGTAGCCGAGGTCGCCGGTGAGGTCGAAGTCGAGTTGCTCGGCGAGTGCCGCGCTCTCGGCCACAGCCAGCGGGTGGTCGTCGAAGCGGGCCGCCATCGCCTCGGGTGAGGCGAGCACATGCGAGCCGTTGGGACGCCGCAGCGGCTCGCTCGACTCCAGCGTGAGGTGGTATCGGCTTGCCACGAAGGCATCCTGGAGGGGGACTCGCGCGGCGCTGTGGGCATGGACGTCGCCGGTGGCCACGCAGCGCAGCTCCAGGCGGGCGGCGAGCGCGGCGAGCGCGCCGTTGCGGGCACGGTCCCCGGCGAGGAACGGGCGCTGCAGCTCGACGCGCAGCCGCTCGCGACCAAAGGCCTCGCGCAGTCGCCGCACGCCCGCCTCGTCGTGCACGCCGTGCTGCGCGCAGCCGGTCAGGCAGACCAGTCCCTCGGCGTGGGCGCAGACCGCCTCGAGCGGGACGGCGGGAGCCGTCGGGTCACGCGGGCGCTCGCGGGTGTGGGCGTGAGCGAGCGTCAGCAGCCGGCACAGATTGCGCCAGCCCTGCTCCACGGCGACCAGCAGCGTCAGGTGGCGGCCGTCGGCAAGGCTCAGCTCGGCGCCGTGGATCGGGCGCAGTCCGAGTCCGCGGGCGGCGTGTGCGAACTCCATCGAGCCGTAGACCCCGTCGTGGTCGGTCAGCGCGAGCGCCCGGTGACCGAGCTCGAGTGCTGTGGCGGCGAGCTCCTCGGGCAGCGAGGCGCCGTCGAGGAAGGAATAGGCGGAGTGGCAATGCAGCTCGGTGTAGGGGACGCTCATCGCTGGCGAAACCAACGGCCGCTGGTGAGGTCGTGGAAGACGACCAGATCGCGTCCGGACTCGCTCACCACCTCCCAGTAGCGGCGCCGCAAAGGCTGCTCGGTCCACCAGCGGTCCTCGACGAGCCAGGATTCGCGCACGTGCTCGACGGTTCGCCCATCGACCGCGAGGGGTGCTCCGCCGGGAGCGGCTCGCACCCGCGCGTTGCGCGGGAGGGCGAGGCGGCGCGGACCGCTCACGACTCGAACGGGGCGAGCATCACGCGCCGCTCGGGGACGCGCGAGTCGAGATCGAGGCAATGGACGCGAAGCGCCGCGTCGGCTCCGGCGGCGCTGCGCATCTGCTGGATCGCCTCGCGCAGCCGTGCGCGGCGATGAACGCCTGCCTGATCGAGCAGTGCGCCCTGCTCGCCGAGCGGCGGGCCGAAACGCTCGGCGGCGAGCGTCAGCGCGCTCGCCGGGGAGGGGAGGGCCGCAAGACGCGGGAGGAGCACGAGACGCATTCGCCCGGGATCCGCCAGGGCCTCGCGAAACGTCACGCTGACGCGCCAGCTGCCGCCGTCGGCCAGCTGTGCTGCGAGCGTCGCCGCCCGCAGCCTGCGTCCGCCGCGTTCCGGCCGCGCCAGCAGACGATCGATCAGCGCGCTCAGCGCGCGTTCAAGTGCCAGGCCGCCGATCGCCTCGGGGAGCTCGAGTGATTCCCGCAGCGGGATCTCGACCCGGCGCGGACGGGGCGGGTCGTCCTCGCCGCAGGCAAGCCTGTGCGCTTCGATCCCGGCGGCGCCGAAACGGTCGGCGAGCGAGGCACGGGGGAGCGCGGCGAGCTCGCCGAGCGTCCCGATCCCCAGCCGCTCGAGGGTCACCACCAGTGGCGCCGTGCGCTCGCGCGAGCGCAGCAGGGCGATCGCAAGCGGCGCCAGGTGCGACCGGGCATCCTCACGGACGATCAGGGTGCGCCGGGGACGGGTTGCCAGGGCGCCCGCCAGCGCGCAGAAGCGCGTGGGCGCCGCCGCCAGCCGCGCCGGGCGATCGAGTGCCCGGCGTGCCGCGACGAGGACCAGCTCATCGCTGCCGCCGTGCAGGCCGCGCAGCCCGTCGAGCGAGAAGCACGCCACCCCGGGGCGCTGGGGCTCGACGCCGGCGCCGATCCCCTCCAGCGTACGCAGCGTGGCCTCCCAGGCGGCGGCGACCGCAACCGGGTCGGCGACCAGCAGCTCGAGCGCCGGACAGCGAGCGAGCGCCTCCGCAAGCGCCATGCCGCTGTGCACGCCGAAGGCCTGGGCCGCGCCGGAGGCCTCGCCGATCGGACCATGTCCGCGACCACCGTCGGGGGCGATCGCGACCGCCCGGCCGGCGAGCGCCTGCGAGCCTCCCGCAGCGACCACGAGCTCGAAACGGGGGATCAGGACGCAGGCGACCATACGAACATATGTTCGCATGTTTCGCCGCGTCGATGCAAGCGCGTTCGGCTCGAGCAGCAGGCCGCTCGAAGCCGGCGCTATTACTGCTTGAAGTGCTCGACCGTGCGGGCGGAGCGCAGCGTCGCCTGGTCGGGGTCCAGCCCGAACTCCTCCTCGGCGCGGCGCTGGCGCAGCAGATCCCAGTAGCGATCAAGGGACACGCGGATCTCTTCGAGACGCGCGCGCTCCTCGATCGTATGGCCGCCCTCGCGCTCCGCCGCCGCGAACAGGCGGCGCTCCTCGGCGACAAGCGCCTCGATGTGGTCCTGCACCTCGCTGTCGTCCATCGTGCCTCCTGATGCTCGGCTGTCGATCGGGTCGCTGAAGTCGTCCCGGGCGGCGTCGCGAACCGGCGGCGCGCCACGCAAGTCTTGCATGCCGCCCGTCGATCCCGGTCCGCCGCGCACTCCGACCCGGGACCGACGCGCCGGCCCGGACATGGCGTGTCGCTGCAACGATTCTTTCCGCCAGAC
The DNA here is from genome assembly GCA_963709225.1 of uncultured Solirubrobacterales bacterium. Lineage (GTDB taxonomy): Bacteria > Actinomycetota > Thermoleophilia > Solirubrobacterales > Solirubrobacteraceae > Palsa-513. Next base: position 46,918 of record CAVPVM010000002.1, on the reverse strand, counting down.
GCCGCGGGATCCGTAACACTGTTTGGTGCCATGTGCCACGAACCGCAGGAGCGGAGGACCGCCTGATGGCGGATCCGCCTGACGAGCCGCCCGGAGGCCTGTTCGGAGAGGTGCCTGAGGAGCCGCGGGACGAACCCCGCGACCCGGCGGGAGCGCCGTTCGACGACGAGGACCATGCGGAGGAGGCGTCGCGGGAGCACCGGCGATCGGCACACGACGACCCTGACGATTTCGATCGCGAGACTGCCGTCGGCGAGCCAGAAGAATCGCTCGTCGGCCACGAGCACGACGAGCGCCGCGGCGACCGCGACTCGCCCTCCGACGATGAACCTGAAGCGCCCTCCGACGAGCCGCGCCGCGCACACCGTCACGACGAGCACTACGAGCACGACGATCCCGAGGAGCCGTCCGAGGGCCGGCCGGGGCGCTTCCGGCTGCCGCGATACCGTCGCGCGGACGGTCGCGAGCCGCCGATCGCGGACGGTGTGGATCAGCCGACCGGCGAGCTGTTCGAGCGCGAGCCGTTCGAGGCGCTCCCCAACGAGCTGCCGCCGGAGTTTGGTGAGGAGTTCGGGGACGATCTGGGGGTGGCGCCGCCCGCCGACCTGCTCGGAGACCTCGGCGAGGAGGTCCACTCCGCCGCCGAGCTCGCGCAGCGGCGCGCCGAGGAGCGCGCGCAGCGCCGCCGCGCCGGCCGCCAGCGCCTGCTGCTGCTGATCGTCGGCGTCGTCGTGGTCGTGATCGTCGTCGTGCTCCTCACGGGCGGTGGCGGTTCGAAGCAGCCGTCGACCACCTCGACGAGCAACCCGCTCGCCGCGGCCGGGACCGGTGTCGGGCATCTCGCCGCCGGCTCCTCCGCCGCCGTGCTGCCGGGCAACATCCTCGTCGCCGACCGAAACAACAACCGCCTGGTGGTCATCTCGCCAACGGGACAGGTCGTCTGGACCCAGCCCCTGACCGGCCCGAGCGACGCGTTCCTGAGCCTGACCGGACGCTCGATCATCGTCACCGAGCCCGGGTCCTTCGTCGCGCTCCAGTTCGCCGTGGCGGACCGCAAGACCCTGTACCGCTATGGCCACAGCGGCCACCCCGGCGTTGCCGACAACCGGTTGCACGATCCCGAGACGGCACAGGAGCTCGGCGACGGCGAACTGGTGATCGCGGACAAGTCAAACTGCCGGATTCTCTTCCTCTCGCCGCCGTCGCACCGCCCGGCGAGGAAGCTCGGCACTGTCGGCTCGTGCCTGCACGACCCGCCGAAGAACTTCGGCTACCCCGACGCGGTGTTTCCGACGCTCTCCGGCGGGGGAATCGTCGTCACCGAGGTGGATCCGGCCTGGATCGACCTGCTCAACAGCGCCGGCGCCGTGACCGGTGAGCTGCGGGTCTCGACGCTGAGCGTCCCCGACGACGCCAACGAGTACGCGCCCGGCGAGCTCATCGTGACGAGCCACTCGCATCCCGGCGCCGTCGAGGAGGTCACGACCGCCGGCAAGCTGCTGTGGAGCTACGGGCCCACCAGCGGCCCCGGTGAGCTGAACAAGCCGTCGCTGGCGGTGCGGCTGCCCGGCGGCGACGTGCTCGTCTGCGACTCCGACAATGATCGGATCATCGTGATCGACCCCCAGACGAACACGATCGTGTGGCAATACGGTCACACCCACGTGCCGGGGAGCAGGCCCGGCTACCTGCACACCCCTGACAGCGCGATCCTGGTCACCTCGGCTGGGCAGTAGCGCCGCCGGCCGGCGCGCCGCGGGCGCCGAGGGCCACCCCGATCACGAGCGGGGCGGCGGGTTGCGGATCCCGGCCAGCCCGACCCCGGCGCCGATCGCCAGGAGCGCCGCGGCGATCACCACGCCAAGGTGGAAGCTCGACAGCGAAGCGGATGACGCGGCGCGCAGGATCGCCGCGCCCTGAGCTCGCGGTAGGCCGCCGACCGACGGGCGTCCGAGCACCAGATGCTCGGTCGCGGCGAGGACCGAGCGCGCCTTTCCCCCGAGCGCGACGGCGCCCAGGCGCGCGTGCAGGGTCGTTGTGAAGTGCGCGGCGACGATCGCGCCGACGCCTGCGGTGGCAAGCAGGCCGGCGATCCGCGCGACGGCGTTGTTCACGGCGGACGCGATCCCGGCGGCGTCGGCCTCGACGCCCGCGAGTACGGTCGTGGTCAGCGGCGTGACGGTCAACGACAGGCCGAGAGCGAAGACCACGACGGCTGGCAGCAGGTCGGAGAAGTAGCCGGGATGGCGACCGATGCGAAGCGCCAGCAGCAGTCCGGCGGCCGCGAGCAGCGGCCCGGTGCTCATGAACAGGCGTGGCCCGTGGCGTGCCGACAGACGCCCGACATAGCGCGACAGCGCGAACATCACGACCGTGGCCGGTAGCGTCGCCAGCCCGCTGTGCAGGGGCGACCAGCCGGCGACCTGCTGGAGGTAGAGGACGAGGAAGAAGAAGAAGACCGACAGCGCCGCGTACACCGCGAAGGTCTCGATGTTGGCGGCGGAGAAGTTGGCGCGGCGGAAGATCCCGAGCGGCAGCATCGGGTCGCGTGTCGCGCGCTCGCGTGCGAGGAAGCCGGCGAACAACGCGACGCCGCCGAGCAGCGAGGCGAGGATCGCCGGATCGGACCAGCCGAGGCGCGGCGCCTCGATCATCGCGAAGACGACGCCGGCGAGCCCGGCCGCGCAGAGGCCCGCTCCGGCGAGATCGACCCGCCGCCTCGGCCCACTCGAGCGCGCGGGACGCGGGATCACCCACAGGATCAGCGTCAGGCAGCAGGCGGCCACCGGCAGGTTGATCACGAACAGCCAACGCCAGGACGCCAGCGCCAAGAGCTCGCCACCGACGAGCGGCCCGATGACGGTCGCGATCGCGCCGAACGCGGTCCACGTACCGATCGCGGCGCCGCGCTGCTCGTCCGAGAAGGTCGCGGCGATCACGGCAAGCGAGCTCGGCGTCAGCAGGGCGCCGGCGACGCCCTGCAGGGCTCTCGCCCCGACCAGCAGCCCGAGCGTTGGCGCCACGGCGCACAGCAGCGAGGTGATCCCGAACCCGGCGACGCCCAGCGCGAAGATCCGGCGCTCGCCGAAGATGTCCCCGAGCGAGCCGCCGATCAGGATCAGCGAGCCGAGCGTCAGCAGGTAGGCGCTCGAGATCCACTGCTGGCCGGCCAAGCCGCCGCCGAGGCTGCGCTGGATCGTCGGCAGCGCGACGCTGACGATCGTGCTGTCGAGCGTCGCGATCGCGGAGCCGAGGATCGTCGCCGTCAGCGTCAGCCGCTTGATCCGCGCGGGCGTCATCGCCGCTGAGTCTAGGAGGCACCCCAGTTCGCTTCCGCAACGCGAACCCACCGCGATCGCGGGACCCACGGCGGCCCGCGTCCGGCCCCGCCGAACTGGTAGAAACTCGCCAACGGCAAATAATCGACCTATGCGCTCATCGAGCGCCAGCGAGGACCCAAAAATGAAAGTGATCGGCGCAGGCCTGCCCAGAACCGCCACGACCACCACGCTGATCGCCTTCGAGCAACTCGGCTTCGCACCCTGCTACCACATGCGCGACGTGTTCGCCGACATGGAGGGCCAGGTGCCGTTGTGGGAGCGGGCTGTCGCCGGGGACCCCGACTGGGACGCGCTGTTCGCCGGCGCGCAGTCCTCCTGCGACGTCCCGTCCGCGTCCTACTACCGGGAGCTGATGGAGGTCTACCCAGAGGCCAAGGTCGTGCTCAGCGTCCGCTCCGCCGAGGGCTGGGTCAAGAGCATGCGCGAGACGGTGTGGGCCGTCTACTTCGGCCCCTCGCCGATGCACTACGTGTCCGAGGCGCGCAGGGCGGTCGACCCGATCTGGGACCGCTACATCACGTTCATGAGCAAGCTCCTCTGGGACCCCGAGACCGGCTCGATGCGCGGCGACCACGAGAGCGACGAGGGCCTCGCGGCGATCATGGAGCGCTGGAACGCCGAGGTGAAGGACAACGTCCCGGCCGAGCGACTGCTCGTCTGGGAGCCGGCGGACGGCTGGGAGCCGCTGTGCGAGTTTCTCGAGGTCGCGGTTCCCGAGGGCCCGGTGCCGCGGATCAACGACACAGCGGCATTTGCCGAGGGTCTGCTCGGCGGCGGCCTGGCCGTGCTGAACGCCTGGTGGGATCAGCGCGAGCGGCCGAGCACGGGTCTGCACGGCAAGCCGCTGACATGAACCTGGCCGCGGCGGCGGGGGTGCGTGGCGTTCGACGCGCCGCGCGCCGCACGCACGCGCGCCTCACGCTCGCCGCCACGCTGGCCGCAGCCGCGTGCGCCGCCGCGCTGCTCGGATCGCCGCCGCCCGCCGGCGCGAGCGCAACCGAGACCGCGATCGCGGCGACCGCGACGGCGCCGAACCCGGCGGCCAACATCCCGCTCGGGCCGCTGCCGCGGGCCTGCGCCGGCGCGCCCACCGGTGCCGCGTGCGAGGACTTCGCGATCGAGCGACTCGACGGCGCCCGCGCCAAGCTGGGGCTGGGCCCCTACCTGCTGCCCCGCGGCTTCGTCGCCCTGTCGCCGCCACGCCAGTGGCTGGTGCTCGCGAACCTCGATCGGATCGCCTACGCGCAGCGGCCGATCCGCGGCCTGGTGCTCCAGCTTGACGCGATCGCGAAACAGGGTGCGCTGGCGCGCGAGGATCCGAACCCGTGGGGGGCGGTGGCGGGCCTGCCGGGGCAGTCCCAGATCGCCTTCGCGTCCAACTGGGCGGGCGGCCAGGACAATGCGCTGCTCGCCTATTACGGCTGGATGTACGACGACGGCTACGGCGGCCCCAACCTTGACTGCTCGAGCCCCAGCGCCGCCGGCTGCTGGGGGCACCGCCAGGGCGTGCTCGCGTTCGCGTCCGGCCCGGCGCTCAGCATGGGCGCGGCGGCGATCGTGCACGGCGACCCGACCTATGCGCTGACGATCGTCGCGACCACGACGGCACCCTGGCCCTACTCCTACACCTGGGCGAGGGCGCAGGCCGACGGCGCCGGCCGCTGAGCTCGCCGCGCCGCGCACGCCCCGCCCGCACGCCGCGCACGCCCCGCCCGCGCGTCGCGCACGCCCCGCCCGCGCCCCGCGACGCAGCCCCTCACTCGGCGGCGAGCAGCTGGCGCAGGGCCTCCAGCCCGTCCCAGACCTCGACGAAGCTGGTGCTCAGCGGCGAGAGGCCGACCCGCACGACATCGGGGGCGCGGTGGTCGACGAGCACGCCGCGTGCGCCCAGGCGCTCGCACAGCGATGCCGCGTCGGCGTGGATCAGCGCGACGTGGGCGCCACGGCGGGAGCCGTCGCGCGGCGAGCCGACGCTCACGCCGTACTGCGCGAGCCAGCGGTCGGCGAGCGCGATCGCGAGCTCGGTCAGCGCGATCCCCTTGGCGCGGATCGCTTCGAGCCCCGCCCGCTCGACCAGTTCGAGGCCGGCAGCGACGGCGTGCAGCGCTAGCACGGGCGGCGTGCCGGAGAGGAACGCCCTGATGCCCTCGGCCGGCACGTAGCCGGGCGCCATCAGGAACGGGTCGCGGCGCCCGAGCCAGCCCCAGATCGGCTGACGGAGCGCCTCCTGGTGCTCGGCGCGGACGTAGAGGAAGGCGGGGGCGCCCGGGCCTCCGCAGAGATACTTGTAGGTGCAGCCGACGGCAAGGTCCGCGCCGCCGGCGTCCAGCTCGACCGCGACCGCTCCGACGCTGTGCGAGAGGTCCCAGACGGTCAGCGCCCCGGTGTCGTGGGCCGCGCGCGTGATCGCGGCGAGGTCGAGGATCGCGGCGCTGCGGTAGTCGACGTGGGTGAAGGTGACGAGCGCGGTTCGCGCCGAGCAGGCGGCCGCCACCTCCTCGGCGCTCGGCCCGTGCGTCGGGTCCGCCGGCTCGATCCAGCGCAGGCGCAGGCCACGCTGGGCGGCGAGGCTCTCGAGCACGTATCGATCGGTCGGGAAGTTGCCGCGGTCGGTCACGATCTCATCGCGCCCTGGGCGCGCGTCGAGCGCCGCGCAGACCGCCTTGTAGAAGCAGACGGTCGTCGAGTCGGCCACGGCGACCTGGCCGCCGGCGGCGCCGAGCAGCGCGCCGATGCGGTCGCCGAGCTCGAGCGGCAGCTCCATCCAGCCCTCGCTCCACGATCGGATCAGGCGCTCGCCCCAGCCCGAGGCGACCACGCCGGCGAGCGCGCCGGCGACAGCGGCCGGCGGGCGCCCGAGCGAGTTGCCGTCCATGTAGACCGGCGGATCAGGCCCGATCAGGAACTCGTCGCGGAAGCTCGCGAGCGGGTCGGCGTGATCGAGCTGCGCGGCCGCGGCGCGGGTCTGGATCGTGGACGTGGCGCCCAAAGCTCCGCCAGAGCCTACCGCCGCGCGCGCTATCCGTATCCTGCGCTCGGGATCGAACCCCGGCGGCGCGACGCTCGCGCCGCGCCGGCCCCGCTCCCGCAGACCGCAGACCATGGCCACCCGCGCAGACATCGAGTTCACCTACACGTCGATCGACCGGATCTTCCGCATGAGCCTGGGCGAGCTGGCCGACTTCAGCGGCGCGCTCTACGGCGGCGACTTCTCGCTCACGCTCGAGCAGGCGCAGGCGCGCAAGCACGAATACATCGCGGAGCAGATCGGAATCGGCGAGGGGCGCCGGCTGCTCGACCTGGGCTGCGGCTGGGGCGCGCTGCTGAATTTCGCCCGCGGCCGCGGCGCCGCGGGGGTCGGGGTCGCCCTCTCCTCGGCCCAGGTCGCCTCCTGCCGCCGCCACGGCCTCGACGTCCACCTGCGCGACGCGCGCACGGTCGAGCGCGAGACCTTCGGGCCCTTCGACGCGGTCGCTAGCCTCGGCGCCTTCGAGCACTTCTGCTCGCCTGACGAGTACCGCGCCGGGCGCCAGGAGGAGATCTACGAGGGCCTCTTCGCCAACGCCGCCTCGGTGCTCGAGCCCGGCGGTCGCTTCTACCTTCAGACGATGGTCTTCGGCCGCAACATGATCCCCCTGGAGGAGGTCTCCGAGCACGCTCCGCGCGACTCCGACGCGTTCATCCTGTTCCTGCTCGGCTGCCAGTTCCCCGGCTCGTTCCTGCCCTTTGGCCTGGAGCAGATCGTGCGCTGCGCGCAGCCGCACTTCCGCCTCGTCGAGAGCTCGAGCGGGCGCCTGGATTACATCGAGACGATCACCCAGTGGAGCCGGCGGATCGGCGCGCCGAGCCTGCGCAAGAACCTGATGAAGCTGCGCCTGCTGCCGCGCTGGCTGCGCAGCCCCGAGTTCCGCTACGCCTTCACCTCGGGCGTCAGCGCCAACAAGGTCTGCTTCGAGCGCGAGCTGCTCGACCACTTCCGCATCGTCTTCGAGAAGGTCGACGGACCGCAGTCCCCTGCGCAGCCGGCAAGCTGATGCCGCCCCGCCATCACCGCACCGTCGACCGCACCGTGGCGATCATGGAGGTCGCCTCGCGCGCCACCAGCGGCGTGTCGCTGGCCGAGCTCGCGGCGCGCCTGAACGCGCCGAAGTCCTCGATCCAGGAGCTGACCAACGGGCTGCTCGCGACCGGCTACCTGGTCGAGCGCGAGCGGCGCTTCCTGCTCGGTCCGGGCGCCTTCGTGCTCTCGCTGCACACCGCCGGCCTGCCGCTTCGCCAGGTGCGCCACGAGGAGCTCGAGCGGGCGCAGGAGCGCGTCGGCCACTCGCTGTTCGTCGGCGCCCGGGTCGGCGACGACCAGGTCTTCGTCGATCAGGCCGGGGAGGACGTGCTGATGGACTTCGTCTCCTCGACCCACCCCCGCCGCCCGCTGCTGACCACCGCGACCGGCAAGGTGATCCTCGCCTACATGCCCTCCGGCGAGCGCAACGAGTTCCTGCGGCGGATGGAGCACGAGCAGCCCGAGGTGGTCGCGGCGTTCCTCGGGGAGCTGGCCGAGATCCGCGAGACCCAGCTCGCCTTCAACTACGCCTCGACGGTGCCCGGCCGCTACGCCGTGGCGACGCCGCTGATCGCCCCGGACGGAAGCTTCCTGGCGGCGATCTGCGCGGTCGGCGGCAGCGAGCTCGCGCAGGCGCTGCCCGAGGTCGGCGAGCGGCTGCGCGACGCGGTCGCGGCCTGGCGCTTCCCGCGCCGGCGCCGTCGCTCGGAGTAGCGGCGCGGCCGCCCACGGCGGCGTGGGATCCTGGTTGCGGTTCACTCGGCGTATACGCCGAGTGGGGTTCGGCGCATGCGCCGAACCCGGGTTGGGTGCATGCACCCAACCCCAACACCCCCGGACACCGCCGCCGCACGGCAGCCTGTTGCGAGCGTGCCGAGCGTCCTGTAGCATCCGCATACAGGTGCGCCTGAACGTATATACGTATACACCCAGGGCGCGAGGAGAGTCAAGAACATCTAACCGGGAGGCCGGGAGGGACCTATGAGGCAAGCAATCGGCAGACTGCCGCGGGCGAGGCTGCTGCTCGCGGCGCTATTGGGAATCGGGATCTTCGGCATGTTCGCCGCCGGCGCCGGTGCGGCGAAGCCGGCCACCGCGGCGGCCGCCAAGTCGACCTGGGTGATCGGCAACATCGGCACCTACAGCGGCATCAACTCCGGGAACTTCCTCGGGGCGGGCCAGACGCTCCAGGCGTGGGCCGACTGGACCAACGCCAACGGCGGCGTCGACGGCCACAAGATCAAGGTCATCTCGCTCGACGACGCGGGCGTGGCGTCCACATCCGTCAACGACATCAAACAGCTGGTGCAGAGCGACCACGTGCTGGCGATCGTCGGCATGAGCAGCGGCGACGACGCCGACTGGGCCAGCTACATCCAGTCGACCGGCGTGCCGGTGATCGGCGGCTCGACGCCGCTTCCGGACTTCGCCAGCAACCCCGACTACTTCCCGGTCGGTGCGACCGCCAACAACTCGGTGCCGGACCTGCTGCTGTACGCCAAGAACGTGCTCAAGCAGACGGTCGGCGGCTACCTCGGCTGCGAGGAGGCGCCGGTGTGCTCGGCGCTCGAGCCGGTGTACGCCTCCGCCTACACGGCGATCGGCGGCACGCTCGCCTACAACACGCTGTTCTCGAGCAGCGCGCCGAGCTACGCCGCACAGTGCCTGGCGGCGCAGTCGGCCGGCGTGCAGGATCTCGAGATCATCGGCCCGGCGCCGGTGATCCCGAAGATCGCGCAGGACTGCCAGTCGCAGGGCTACGACCCGACGCTGCTGCTCAACGATGTCGTGCTGACGGCGTCGCTGGGTTACTCGATCGGAACCGCCGACGCCGTGTTCGGCGCCGACGCCGTTCCGTTCAACGTGACCAGCACGCCGGCTACGAAGGCCTTCCACGCCGCGCTCGCGAAGTACGAGCCGTCGGTGCTGGCCCACGCCGACTTCAACCAGGACGACGCCGACACATGGGCGTCAGGTCAGCTGTTCGCCGCCGCGGCGAAGGCGGCCAACCTCGGCAACAAGCCGACCAGCAAGCAGCTCGTGGCCGGCCTGTACAAGCTCAAGGGCGTCACGCTCGGCGGTCTCACGCCGCCGCTGACGTTCAACAAGGGCAAGCCGAACTCGATCAGCTGCATCTACATCATGAGCATCTACCACGGGAACATCATCGAGCCCCAGGGTCTCAAGCCGTACTGCCCCGCCGCCAGCTAGCGGCTAACCAACGAACACGATGCAAACCGCCGGCACGACCCCGATCGTGATCAGGAGCTGACGTGTCAGACCTCCTGCCGTTCATCATCATCGGGGTCGTGTCCGGCTCGGTCTACGGGCTGGCCGCCGTCGGTCTGGTGCTCAGCTACCGCACCTCGGGCATCTTCAACTTCGCCCACGGCGCGCTGGCGACCCTGTCGGCCTACACCTTCTACGCGCTGCACATCGCCGGCAGCGTTTCGTGGCCGGTCGCGGCGATCATCTCGGTGCTGCTACTCGGGCCGGCGCTCGGCATCGGCTTCGAGCGCTACGCCCGCGTGCTCTCGCGCGCCAGCCTGATCATGCAGGTTGCCGGCACCGTCGGCGTGCTGCTCGTGATCGAGGCTGTGTGCACGCAGTGGTACGGCTCCAACGGCGCCTTCTATCCAAACTTCCTGCCGCAGAGCTCGGTCGTCATCGGCGGCGCCCATGTGACCGTCGCCGAGTTCATCGTCGTCGGCGTCTCGCTGGTGCTGACCGCCGGGCTCTACGCGATGCTGCACGCGACGCGCCTGGGCAAGGCGATGCGGGCGGTCGTCGACGATCCCGACCTGCTCGCGATCGCCGGCACGAGCCCGGTCAGCGTGCGCCGTGCCGCCTGGGTGATCGGCTGCTTCTTCGCCACGCTGTGCGGCATCCTGCTGGCACCCGACGTCGGCCTTGAGGCGAGCGCGCTGACCCTGCTCGTGGTCCAGGCCTTCGGGGCCGCCGCGATCGGGCGCTTCCGCAGCCTGCCGCTGACCTGGCTCGGCGGCGTGATCATCGGCGTCGCGGCGAGCGTCGCGACGAAGTACTTCACGTCGCGCTCGATCCTCAGCGGCATCCCGACGGCGCTGCCGTTCATCATCCTGTTCGTCGCCCTGCTGCTCGTGCGCCAGCGCGGCGCCATCGGCAGCGCGGCGCGCCGCCTGCACGAGAACTACGACACGCCAAGGCTGCCCTGGCAGTTCCAGGCCCCCGGGGCGGTCGTCGTGCTTGGCGTGCTGATCGCCGTGCCGTGGCTCTTCCCCGGCTACCTGACGGCCTGGATGACGGTGCTCTGCGACGTCATCCTGTTCCTCTCGCTTGGCCTGCTGGTGCGCGCCTCGCGCCAGGTTTCGCTCTGCCAGGTGACCTTTGCGGCGATCGGCGCGGTCGCCTTCTCCAAGCTCGCGGGCGCCGGCGTTCCCTGGCTGCCGGCGCTTCTGCTCGCCGGCCTGGTCGTCGTCCCGATCGGGGCGCTCCTGGCGATCCCCGCCGTGCGCCTCTCGGGCCTCTACCTGGCGCTGGCGACATTCGGCTTCGGCCTGCTCGTGCAGGCGATGTTCTACCAGTCAAACATCGGCTTCGGCGTCGCCGACCTCGGGCTGCCGATGCCGCGCCCCAGCTGGCTCGGGCTGTCCAGCGACCGCGGCTTCTACTTCCTGCTGCTGGCGATCAGCGTGCTCACGGCGGGCGCCGTCATCTGGCTGACCGCGGGTCGCCTCGGCGGACTGCTGCGGATGCTCGGCTCCTCGCCGCTGACGCTCGAGGCCTTCGGCGTCAACATCACCGTGACGCGGATCCTCGTCTTCTGCATCTCCGCCTTCATCGCGGCGATCGCGGGCGCGCTCTCCGGCTCGGCGCTCGGCACGGTCACCGGCTCCAACTTCGACCCCAACATGTCGCTGACGCTGATGGTCGTCGTCGCGATCGTCGCCGGTGGTGCGCCGTGGTACGCGCTCGTCGCGGCGCTGCTGGTCGCGTTGATCCCCGCCTATCTGACCTCGCAGACCGCGACCGACGTGCTCCAGATCGCCTTCGGCGCCGGTGCGATCCTCTTCTCGCTCGGCGTCACGCCGCAGGTGCCGCCGCCGCTCGCCGCGCTGATCGAGCGCGCCCGCGCCGCGCCGCGGCGAGGGCTCGGGCGTGGCAGGCCGGGCGCCGCGGTCCTGCGGCGCGAACCGGTCCCCGACACGACGCTGCGCGCCGAGCAGGTGAGCGTGCGCTTCGGGGGCCTGGTGGCGGTCGACGCCGTCACCGTGGTCGCCACGACCGGCGCGATCACCGGCGTGATCGGTCCCAACGGCGCCGGCAAGACGACGCTCTTCAACGCCTGCTCCGGGCTCGTCGCGCCGTCCGGCGGGCAGGTGCTGCTGGACGGGCGAAGCCTCCAGCGCCGGCGCCCCTCGGTGCGTGCGCGACTCGGGCTCGGGCGGACCTTCCAGCACCTCCAGCTCGGCGAGTCGCTGAGCGTCGCGGAGAACGTCCGGATCGGCGCCGAGGCGGGGATCGTCGGCGCGAGCGTCAGCCGGCACGTGATCCGCCGCGCGGCAGAGCGCGAGGCGGTCGAGGCCCGCTGCGCCGAGGCGCTCGAGCTGTGCGGCATCGCGTCGCTCGCCGGGCGGCCGGTCAGCACGTTATCGACCGGCCAGCGCCGGCTCGTCGAGCTCGCGCGCTGCCTGGCCGGGTCGTTTCGGATCCTGCTGCTCGATGAGCCCTCATCCGGCCTCGACGCCGCCGAGACCGAGGAGTTCGGGGCGCTGCTGCGCCGCATCGTGGCGGAGCGGGGGATCGGCATCCTGCTGATCGAGCACGACCTCTCGCTGACGATGAGCGTCTGCGACGAGCTCTACGTGCTCGACTTCGGCCGCGTCATCCATCAGGGCACGCCGAGCTCGGCTGCCGCGTCGCCAACCGTCCAGTCCGCCTACCTGGGCGACGTGGTGCTGGCGTCGTGAACGGTGTGCACGGCAGCGCCGCGATGCTCGAGCTGCGCGACGTCGCCGCGAGCTACGGCGACGCCGAGGTGCTGCGCGGCATCAGCATGGTCGTGCCCGAACACTCGATCGTCACCCTGCTGGGCGCCAACGGGGCCGGCAAGACGACCGTCATGCGCGTGGTCTCCGGCATGCTCGGCGTGACCCGCGGCGAGGTTCTGTTTCGCTCCCGCGACGTGACCTCACGCTCGCCCCAGCAGCGCAACCGGCTCGGTGTCTGCCTGATCCCGGAGGGGCGCGGGATCTTCAGATCGCTCTCGGTACGCGACAACCTCCAGCTCTTTCGGCCCCGGTGGGCCGCGGGCGACGGCGGGATCGAGGAGGTGGTGGAGGTCTTCCCGATCCTCGGCCAGCGCCTGCGCCAGACGGCGGGAACGCTCTCGGGCGGCGAGCAGCAGATGCTCGCGCTCTCGCGCGCCTTCCTCGCGAGGCCCGCGATCGTGCTGGTCGACGAGGTTTCGATGGGTCTCGCGCCAAAGCTGGTCGACCAGATCTTCGAGGTCCTCGTGCGGATTGCCGGCGAGGGGGCGAGCGTGCTGCTGGTCGAGCAGTACGTCAGCCGCGCACTCGAGCTCGCCGACTACGCCTATGTGCTCGGGCGCGGGCGGATCGTGCTCGAGGGAACCACCGACGAGGTTCGCTACGCCGACGTGGCGAACAGCTACCTGGCATGAACGGATCGGCTGGCGCTCCCGACTCGCCGCCCCGCCCGCTCGAGGGGGCTGCTCCCGACTCGCCGCCCCGCCCGCTCGAGGGGATCGTGGTGCTCGACCTCGGCCAGGTCTACGGTGGCCCCTATTGCGGCCTGCTGCTTGTGCACCTGGGCGCCCGCGTGGTCAAGATCGAGGCGCCGGCGCGTGGCGAGCCGCTGCGCTCCGGCGTCGGCGCGACGGCGACGGCCGACCCGTTCGCCTTCCAGCTGCTCAACGGCGGCAAGCAGTCGGTGACGCTTGATTTGAAGTCTCAGCAGGGCCGCGAGCGCTTCCTCGCGCTGGCCCGCGACGCCGACGTCGTGGTCGAGAACTTCGCCCCCGGAACGACCACCGCGCTCGGCGTCGACTACGCCGCGGTCAGCGAGGTCAACCCGCGCATCGTCTACGCCTCGCTGAAGGCCTACGGCGATGACACACCGAACCGGGACCTTCGAGGCATGGACCTGACGGTGCAGGCCAGCTCGGCGGCGATGTCGGTCAACGGCTTCCCGGAGGGCCCACCGATGCGCTGCGGCCCCTCGCTCGCAGACTTCCTCGGCGGTACGCATCTCGCGCTCGGCGTCCTGGCGGCGCTGATCGAGCGCGAGCGAACCGGCCGCGGGCAGCAGGTCGACGTCGCCCTCCAGGACGCGGTGATACCGGCCCTGGCCTCCAACATCGCCGGCTGGCTGACCGACCCCGAGCACGCTCCGGAGCGCACCGGCAACCGCCACGGCGGCATGCGCGAGTCGCCCTACAACGTCTACCGCACCGCCGATGGGTGGGTCGCGATCCTCGCGATCAGCGAGCCGCACTGGCGAAGCGTCGCCGAGCTGATCGGGCGCGAGGACCTGCGCGACGACCCCGAGCTCGCGACCCCCTCGGGCCGCGTGGCGCGAATCGAGGAGATCGACGCCGCGGTCAGCGCCTGGACCGAGCGCCACAGCAGCGCCGAGGTCTCGGCGGCGCTGCAGGCCGGGGGCGTGCCGGCCTCGCAGGTGCGCACGGTCGCCGAGCTGGTCGTCCAGGAGCTGACGCGAGAGGCGCCGATGATCCAGCAGGGCGTGGGCGCCGACCACGAGGCGACCTACACGCTCGGCGCGGCGGTGCGGCTCCGCAACCACCCGCCACGGCCGGCCGGAGCGGTCCCGAGCCTCGGCGAGCACACCGACTCGGTGCTCGACGCGCTCGTTCGCGGCGAGCGCGGGCCGGCGGCCGGCGCGGCGCACGGGCGCGAGGGGGAGCACGCGGATGGCCGTTGACGCGGCGCTGCTGGCGGCGCTCGAGTCCGAGATCGGCGTCGAGCACGTCGAGTCGCTCGGCGAGATCTCCGCCGTCGCGATCGCCCGCTACGCCGCGGCGATCGGCGATCCGAACCCGCTGCACAGCGATCGCGAGCACGCCCGCTCGCGCGGCCACGCCGATCTGGTCGCGCCGGCGAACTTCGTTGCCGCGGTGATCAACTGGAGCCCCGGGGCGCCATATGAGCGACTGCGCGAGGACGGCACCGAGGCCGACAGCCACCTGCCAGGGGTGCCGGCCAAGGGGGTTCGCGTGATGGGCGGCGGCGAGCAGATGACGTTCCACGAGCCGGTCGTCGCCGGCATGGTGCTGACGCGCACGACCGTGCTCGGCGAGGTCGATCAGCGCAGCTCCAGCCAGGGCCCGATGCTCGTCGCGCGCTACCAGGACACCTACCGCGACGGCGCCGGCACGCTGCTGCTGGAGTCGGTGCGAACGGTGCTGCTGCGATGAGCGCGCGCGAAGCCGCCGCGCGGCCGAGCTCCGGCGGCGCCGACCTGGCCGTCGGCGTGGCGCTTGCGCCGGTGGCCTATCCGAGCTCGACCGTGATGGTGTTCCGCTACAGCGCCGCGACCTGGAACACCCACCGGATCCACTACGACAAGGACTACGCGCTCGCCGAGGGATACCCCGGCGTGCTCGTGCAGAGCCACCTGCACGGTGCCCTGCTGGCGCGCTACTGCAGCGATTGGGCCGGCGAGGAGGGCTGCCTGCTCGAGCTCGGGCTGCGGGTGCGCCGCTTCGCGCTGGCCGGTGAGACGCTGAGCGTTGCCGGGGTCGTCAGCGCGATCGAGCGGCTCGGCGGCGATCGCGCCGCGGTTACGCTCGAGCTGACCGAGACGCGCGGCTCCGATCTTGAGACCTGCGTGACCGGGACGGCGCGGATCGAGGTGCCGGCGGCCTGGCTCGCGGACGCGGCTGGGGGGCAGCCCGCGTGAGCCGGGTCGAGCCGCTTCGGATCGCCAACTGCTCCGGCTACTACGGCGATCGCGCCAGCGCCGCGCGCGAGATGCTCGACGGCGGGCCGGTCGACGTGCTGACCGGCGACTACCTCGCCGAGCTGACGATGCTGATCCTCTGGAAGACGCGCCAGCGGCGGCCGGGGGAGGGCTACGCGCGAACGTTCCTGTCGCAGATGGAGGGCGTGCTCGGCGACTGCCTCGACCGCGGCGTCAAGGTGGTCGCGAACGCCGGCGGGCTGAACCCGGCCGGTCTCGCCGAGGACCTCCACGCGCTCGCCGAGCGTCTCGGGGTGCACCCCACGATCGCCTACATCGACGGCGACGACGTGTCGCAGCGCCTCCCGGACTGGCTCGCCGCCGGCGTCGACCTGCGCAGCATGGACACCGGCCAGAGCCTCGCCGACGTCGAGTTCGAGCCGATCACCGCGAACGTCTACCTGGGGGCGTGGGGGATCGTCGAGGCGCTGCGCGGCGGCGCGGACGTCGTCATCTGCCCGCGCGTGACCGACGCCTCGGTAGTCGTCGGACCGGCCGCCTGGGCGTTCGACTGGGAGCGCGATGACTGGGACGCGCTGGCCGGAGCGGTGATCGCCGGCCACCTGCTCGAGTGCGGGGCGCAGGTGACCGGCGGCAACTACTCGTTCTTTGAGGAGATCGACAACCCCGTCCTGCCGGGCTTTCCGCTCGCCGAGATGCATCCCGACGGGTCGTTCGTGCTCACCAAGCACCCGGGCACGCCGGGGATGGTGTCGCGCGGCACGGTGACCGCCCAGCTGCTGTATGAGATCGACCGCCCGGCGTATCGCAACCCGGACGTGACGGCCCACTTCGACAGCGTCACATTGAGCGACGATGGCGCCGACCGGGTGCTGGTGCGCGGGCAGCGCGGCTCGCCTCCGCCGGCGGAGCTGAAGGTCTGCGTCAACTACCACGGCGGCTTTCGCAACAGCTACACCGCCATGATCGCCGGGATCGACGTCGAGGCCAAGGCGCGCTTCGCGGTCGATTCCGTGTTCGCCGCGCTGGGCGGCCGCGAGCGCTTCGACTCGACCGACGTGCGCCTTGTGCGCAGCGACCGCGCGGACGCGGAGACCAACGCCGAGGCGGTCGCGAGGCTGACGATCACCGTCAAGGACCGCGACGGCGAGGCGGTCGGCCGGCCCTTTGCGGCGGCCGTCAACGGAATCGGCCTCGCGACCTATCCGGGCAACTACAACGAGATCGTCAGCCCGCAGGCGACCGAATACGGCGTGATGTGGCCGACGCTCGTGCCGGCCTCGCTGATCTCCCAGCGCGTCGTGGTCGCCGGGTCTCCGCCGCTCGAGCTGCCCTGCGGCCCCCCGCCGGACGGCTGGAGCAACGTCGCACCGGCGAAAATCACACCGGCGGCCGCCACGCCCGTGAGCCGTCGCGACTGGGCCGCCGAGCCGACGCAGCGCGGGCCGCTCGGCCTGCTGCTCGGCGCGCGCTCGGGCGACAAGGGCGCGAACGCCAACGTCGGCGTCTGGGCCCGCTCCGACGAGGCGTTCGACTGGATGGCCCAGTTCCTCACGGTCGAGCGCTTGCACGAGCTGCTCCCGGAGACCGCGGGGCTCGAGATCGAGCGCTACGAGCTTGCGAATGTGCGCGCGCTCAACTTCGTCGTGCGCGGGATCCTCGGCGAGGGCGTCGCGGCAACCACTCGCCCGGACGCCCAGGCCAAGAGCCTTGGCGAGTTTCTGCGCTCGCGAGTCGTCGAGCTCCCGAGCGTGCTCATGGTTGGGCACGTCGCAGCCGGACCCGTATCGCGCTGAGATGTATTTCGAGACGACCGACGAGCGCAGCGCGAGCTGTGCCTGAGCGCGCGCCGCTTCGTGCGCGAGGTGCGGCCGCGCACGCCGCCAGCGAGGTCGCACCCACGACGACATCGAGCGGGCCTGGTGACGGCGCGTTCCGGTCACCCCGGCCTGCGCCGAGAGCGCCGTGCAGCCTGGCTGCAGCCCGGCGACGTTTCTCCCCTTGCCGTGGCGTGTGCGGCGCAGGTAGTATTCGGTTATCTAGTTTTACTATTCGTAAATCCGGATTCGTCGCGTGGTTCTAGCGCCGCTCGGCGAGGGAAGAGGAGAGCCATCCATGAGTGCATCTCGCGCGCCCGCGCGCGCATTCCTGGGCGCCGTCGTCCCGCTCGCGGCGCTTGCGGCCCTGCCGTGTCTCGACACTTGCCGCAGCACCTTCGTTTGCGTCGAGCCGGATGCTTGTGCTGTTCAACATCGACAAAGGCCAGCTGCCTGAGAACATGGCGCCGGCGCCGGCGGCGCCCTTGACGTCGTGCTGAACGGCGCCGTAGAGTCGCGCAGGTCGCCCCGGGGACGGCGCACCGGAGAGGGAACGACGGAAACCCAGCGGGTGGTGGTGTGACGCGACCTCCTGCGCGCCACGGGCCACCGGGTGCTCTGGGAGGCATGAGGAATGCGTGTGGGCAGCCCGGCGGACCAGCGGTGGGCCTGCTGCGCAGCGCGCTCACAGGTTGCGCGCGCACGTGCCCAGGTGCAGGCGCTTCATCGCCGCGACCGCGATGTCGCTCAGCGCCCCGCTCTGTTCGGTGATCGAGTTGAGCTTTTCGGCGTTGTCGCTTCGCAACGCGGCGACGATCTTCGCAAGCGCGCCGACGTCGTCGCCGGCCTCGGCCACCGCGTCTGCATAGGGCGCGTGCTCTGCGCCCGGAGCCTTCAAAGATCCGAGCTTTCTGATCTCGGCCTCGTCGATCGGGATCTCTCGCGAGACCAGCCGCGCAAGCACCTCGTCACGCCGCTTGCCGCTCACTGCGGGGGGCGTTCCAAGCGCGCCGAGGCGCCGGTCGGTGGCCGCACAAATTGCCTGCACCTTGCCGTTAAAGCTGGCGGTTTCGTTGTTCGAACCACCGCAGCCGGCGACGATCAGCGCGACCGCTACCGCTGCTCCTGTGACTGCCCGCGACAGCATCGCCTCCACCTATCCGCCCTGCCGAACGCCACCTGACCAGGCTTGCGTGACGGCCTCCGAGCGCGTGATCGTAGCGAATGATCCGATCTTTGGCTCCAAATGGCGCGGTCGGTCTGATAAAAGTCTCGGGTGATGTCTGGCACGGTGGAGCAACTCAAGGAGACGGTGACCAGTGCTCAGCTCGCGGACGTGCTCGATTCGCTCGGGCGCCGCGACCAGGTCATGCGCGCAGGCATCTCGCCGCTGGCGCTCGGGGCGCGAGCGATGGGGCGCGCCGCCACCGTTGCGTTTGTGCCGGTCGACCACGACAGCGATCGGCCCTACGATGCCGCGATCTCCTTCATCGACGGCCTCGCAGCGGGCTCGATGGTCGTCATTTCCTCCGGCGGATCCACCTCCACCGCCTTCTGGGGCGAGCTGTTCTCTGCCGCTGCGATCGGTCGCGGCGCGGCCGGAGCCGTCTGCGACGGATACGTCCGCGACAGCGATAAGGTCCGCGCGCTCGGCTTCCCGGTGTTCGCCGCGGGGACGCGGCCGATCGACTTTCGGGCGCGCATGGAGATCAGCGTGACCGACGAACCGGTTGTCTGCGGCGGCGTGCGCGTGCACCCGGGCGATCTCGTCCTCGCCGACGACGACGGCATCGTCGTCGTGCCCCGCGATGTCGAGGACGAGGCGACGCGGGGCTGCGAACCAGCGCGCGACGCGCGAGACGACCGTGCTCGAGGAACTGCTTGCCGGTGCCACGCTCGATGCCGTCTGGAACCGCTACGGCGTACTTTGAGGCGACGGTATCCGTGATGTCCGCATCCTCGAAGGAGTCACGCCCCGCCGTACGTGCGGCTCGCCGACCGCGACAACGTCGTGGTCCTCGCCCGCCACGTCGAGCCGGGTATTCGTTCGAGGGCCCCGACGGCACGGTGTGGACGATGAGCGCCCATCTCGACGCCGGAAACAAGCTCGCCGCGGTCGCGATCGCGCAGGGCGAGCGGATCATCAAGGTCGGTGTCCCGATCGGGACCGCGATCCATCCGATCGCGCCTGGGGAGCACGTGCACTCGCACAACCTGCGCAGCGACCACATCCCGATCGACGGCGGCGAGACGGCGATGGGCGGAGCGAGGGCGTTTGACTGAGTGGCTCGCATACCAGCGCGACGACGGTCGCAAGGGGGTTCGCAACCTCGTCGCGGTCGCCTATCTCGTCGAGTGCGCGCATCACGTCGCGCGGGAGATCGCAGCCCCGTTCGGCGAAGGCGGCGTTCACGTGATCGGCTTCCCGGGCTGCTATCCGAACGACTACGCGTCGCGCATGCTGACGAGCCTGTGCACGCATCCGAACGTGGGTGCGGTGCTGCTCGTGTCGCTCGGTTGCGAGTCGCTTCCACGCCAGGAACTCGAGGATGCGGTGGCCGCGAGCGGTCGGCCGGTGCGGACGCTGGTGATTCAGGAGCAGGGCGGGACCCGCAGCACGGTGGCCCTGGGCCGCGCCTGGGTGCAGGCGCAGCTCGCGGTCCTTGCCGCCAGCGAGCGCGTGCCGATGTCGGTCGGCGAGCTGGTCGTCGGAACCGTCTGCGGCGGCAGCGATGGCACCAGCGGGGTGACCGCGAACCCGGCGGTCGGCCTCGGCTTCGATCGCCTCGTCGGCCTCGGCGCGACCTGCATCTTCGAGGAGACGGTCGAGATGATCGGCCTGGGCGAGCACCTCGCGCAGCGTGCGGTTGCGCCCGAGCTCGGCGACGCGCTGCGGGAGTCGGTCGCGAAGGCGGAGCGCTACAGCGTGGCGATGGGCTATCCGAGCTTTGCGTCCGGAAACGCCACCGGCGGGCTGACGACGATCGAGGAGAAATCACTCGGCGCCTACAGCAAGAGCGGCCACGGGCCCGTGCACGGTCTGATCAAACCGGCCGAAATCGCGCCCGGCGGCGGCCTCTACCTGCTCGACGTCGTGCCCGATGGCGACGTCCGATGGGGCTTTCCGAACATCAACGACAGCGTCGAGATAGCCGAGCTGATCAGCTGTGGCGCGCACGTGATCCTCTTCACGACGGGGCGCGGTTCGGTCGTCGGATCGGCGATCGCCCCGGTGATCAAGATCTGTGCGAATCCCGAGACCTACGCGCGCATGAGCGAGGACATGGACGTCGACGCGGGCCGGGTCCTCTCGCGAGGAGCGACGCTCGAGGAGGTAGCCCGCGAGATCGTCGAGCGCGTGAGCGGCGTGGCCGCCGGCGAGCCGACCGCGTCTGAGTCACTCGGGCACCGCGAGTTCGTGCTCGGGTACAAATCCTTCGAGCCGCTCGGTCCGGCCTGCCACCCGGCGCCGCTCCCAATGGCGCGCGCCTAGCGCTGAACCCGCGCGCCGCCACCTCGGACGAGCGCCTCCACCTCCGCGAGCGTGGCGCTCGATGTGTCGCCGGGCGTCGTCATCACCAGCGCACCGTGGGCCGCGCCGTACTCGACCGCCAGCGCCAGATCGCCCGCCTGCAGCAGTCCGTAGACCAGTCCCGATGCGAAGCTGTCGCCGCCGCCGACGCGGTCGAGAATCTCGAGACCGTCGCGCTGCGCGGCCTCGACGAATCCATTCTCGCGCGACCACGCGATCGCGCCCCAGTCGTTGACCGTGGCCGTCCGGACGGTGCGCAGTGTGGTCGCGATGACGCTGGAAGTTCGGGAACTCGGCCGATGCCCGCTCGATCATCGCGCGAAACGAGCTGCTGGCGAGCTCGCTCAAATTCGCGTCAGTGCCCTCGACCTCCAGCCCGAGGCAGGCCGTGAAGTCCTCTTCGTTGCCGATCATCACGTCCACATGGCGGGCCAGGCGGCGGTTCACCTCGCGGGCGCGCGCGACGCCGCCGATCCCCTGCCACAGGCTGGGCCGGTAGTTGAGATCGTAGGACACGATCGTGCCGTGGCGAGCCGCCGCGACCACGGCCTCCTCGACGAGTGCCGCCGTCGTTTCGGACAGCGCCGCGAAGATCCCGCCGGTGTGAAACCAGCGCACGCCCCGGTCGCCGAACAGCTCGTCCCAGTCGATCTGGCCGGGTGCGAGCTGGGAGGCTGCGGTGTGACCACGATCCGAGACGCCGAGAGCGCCGCGAACGCCGAACCCGCGTTCGGTGAAGTTGAGGCCGTTACGTGCCGTGCGGCCGATGCCGTCGTAGGGGACCCAGCGTATGAGGGCCGGTGTCGACCCCGCCCTGAAGCACCAGGTCTTCGAGCAGGCGCCCGATCTCGTTGTCGGCAAACGCCGTCACGATCGCGGTGCGAAGACCGAAGCAGCGTCGCAGGCCGCGCGCGACGTTGTATTCGCCGCCTCCTTCGCAGACGCTGAACTCGCGCGCGTTGCGCACCCGTCGCTCGCCGGGATCGAACCGCAGCATCACCTCACCGAGCGCGACGAGGTCGTAGCGGCAGTCCGTCGCGGCGCGGATCTCCAGAGCGCTCACGGCCGCGCCGCCCTTGCCATCCGCACGGCCTCGCTCGCGAGTCGCTCGACGGCGGCAAGGTTTCGCGTCGCCAGCAGCTCCGGGTCGACGATCCAGCTGCCGCCGACCGCTGCCACGCTCGGGAGGCTGAGGTAAGCCGGGGCGTTGGCGCTGTTGATGCCGCCGGTGGGAACGAACCGCACCCTCGGAAACGGGGCGCTCAGCGCCCGCAGCATCGCCACTCCGCCGCTGACCTCCGCGGGAAAGAACTTGACCAGATCGATGCCCCAGTCGAGCGCGGCGATCACCTCCGACGCCGTCGCGACGCCGGGGAGCACCGCCATCCCGAGCTCGCGGCAGCGCTCGACGACGGTCCTGCTGAAGCCCGGCGTGACGACGAAGCTCGCACCGGCGTCGCGCGCCCAGTCGACCTGCTCGGGGCGCACGACGGTCCCGGCGCCGACGAGCAGTTCGGCATCGGTCGCGAGCGCACGCAGCGCTTCGACCGCGCCGGCCGTGCGAAACGTCACCTCCACGACGGGCAGGCCGCCGAGCTTCAGGGCCGCGCCTAGCAGGGGAGCGAGCTCGGCGTCGTCGATCACAACGACGGGTATCACACCGCCGGCGCAGACCTGCTCGAGCACGCCCCGGCCTGTCACCGGGCCAGCCAGCCCCCATCGACCGGGATGATCGTGCCGCTCACATAATCCGACGCCGGCGACGCCAGGAAGACGGTGGCGCCAGCGAGATCGTCCGCTTCGCCCCACCTTCCCGCGGGTATCCGCTCGAGGATCGCCCGGCTGCGGTCGGAGTCTCGGCGCAGGGCCTCGGTGTTGTCGGTCGCGATGTAGCCGGGCGCGATCGCGTTGACGTTCACGCCACGCGGCGCCCATTCGTTGGCCAAGGCCCTGACGAGGCCGGCGACGCCCGACTTTGCCGCTGTGTAGCTCGGAACGAGAATCCCTCCCTGAAAGCTCAGCAGCGACGCGGTGAAGATCACCTTGCCGCTGCCGCGCTCGACCATCGTCGCACCAATCGCCTGCGCGATGACGAACGGCGACCGAAGGTCGACCTCGAGCACGCGGTCCCAGGTGGCGAGATCGTGCTCGACCGCGGGCGCCCGCGCGATGGTGCCGGCGTTGTTGACCAGGATGTCGATCTGCGGGCCGGTTGACACGACGCTGCGCGCGAAGTCGCCGACCGCCGAGCGATCTGCGAAGTCCACCTGGAAGCCCGAGAAGCGACGGCCCGCGGCCTCGACCCGTCGCTGCACCTCGCTGCCCTCTCGCTCCAGTTGCGCGCTGACCCCGACGATGTCGGCGCCGGCGCCCGCGAGCGCCTCGGCCATCGCGAGCCCGATGCCGCGCCGGCAGCCGGTCACCAGTGCGACCTTGCCATGCAGGTCGAACATCCCCAGGTTTGCTTTGTGTGCGCTCATCTCAACTCTCCGCCTGGCAGTCGATCAGGATCTTCATCGCGCGACCGGACTCGAGCTCGGCGAAAGCCTCGGCGACGCGCTCGATCGGCTCGACCGCAGTTATCAGCCGTCCGGCCGGCACCACGCCGTCGGCGAGCAGCGCGACGGCCTGCTCGAAGTCGGGGCGCTCGTAGACGCGGGCGCCGATCAGCGTCAGCTCACGCCAGAAGACCCGAAACAGGTCGACCGGTGGCGGCGCCGAATGGATGGCGACCACGACCACCCGCCCGCGCGTCCCAAGCGCCTGGACCGCGGTGTCGAGGCCGGCCGGCGCACCCGAGACCTCGAACGCGACGTCAGCTCCGCCACCGTGGGTCCATTCGTCGATCAGCGAGGCGAGGTCGCCGCCCGCCGGATCGGCGGTGTGCATACCAAGCGAGCGCGCGAATTCTCGCCGCGCCTCGTTCAGCTCGAGCACGAGGACGTCGCCGCCCGCGGCACGGGCGACGCTCGCGATCAACAGGCCGATTGGGCCGCCCCCAACGATCAGCGCCTTCTCGCCAGCCTGTAGCTGTGCTCGCCTGACGTCGTGAACGGCCACCGCCGTCGGCTCGGCGAGCGCTCCCTCCGCGAGCGGCAGTCCGGCCGGCAGCGCAACGAGCACATCCTGCGAGACCGTCCAGCTTGCCTGCATCGAGCCGGGAGAGTCGATGCCGATGAAGTCGAGGTTGTGACAGATGTGCTGGCAGCCGGCGCGACACGCCGGACAGTGGCCGCACCAGGCGAGTGGCATCACGGTGACGCGGTCCCCTGGAGACCAGGCCTCCACGCCCTCGCCGATCTGCGCGATGGTGCCTGACATCTCGTGCCCGAGCACGGCCGGAAGGTGCACGCGGGCGTCCATCGCGCCGTGCAGGATGTGCAGGTCGGTCCCGCAGATCCCGGTGTGGGATACGTCGAGGCGGACCTCGCCTGCGGCGGGCTCCCGTGGCTGTGCCTCGATCGTCTTGAGCGTCCTTTCGCCCACGTAGCAGGCGGCTTTCATGCGGCTCTCCTTCCGGCTGGCCCGGCCTGCGCTCAGCGTTCGCTCATTGGGACGGCACCGGCGCCTGCCGCTGCGCCGGTCCGCGGGACGAGTGGCTCCTGCCACAGGGCATCGGGGATGTCGTGACTCAGCAGTTCGAAGCTCTGCTCGAGCTCGGCTGGCGAACGGGGTCCGAGCAGTATGTTCGTGACCGCGCCGTTGCGCAGCGGGAACTGCAGCGCGAGCGCGGCGAGCGGCACGTCATAGCGCGCGCACAGCTCGTCGAGCCGGCGAGTCCGCTGGACCTCTCGCGCCGGCGCGTCATGGTAGTCGTAGGTGGTCCCTCCGCACAGCAGGCCGCTGTTGAACACGCCGGCCGCCGTCACCTTGATCTCGCGTGTCGCGCACAGATCCAACAGGGCGGCGCCGGCAGAGTCATCCAGCGGCGTGTAGCGGCCGGCGATCAGCAGGTGGTCCATCTCGCCGTGGCGGGCGAAGTCAAGCGCCGTCGCGACGCTCTTGGTGCCAACGCCGAGCTCGCTCGCCAGGTCACGAAGTGAGGTGAGGGCGGCGATCGCCGTGTCGATGTGACCCTCGGGGTCATGGACATAGACGATGTCGACGCGGTCGAGTCCGAGGCGCTCGAGGCTCTCGGCGAGGGACCGTCGCAACCCGTCGGCACTGAAGTCGACGAGCGGCGCGAGCCGCGGAGCTCCGTTGAACATGGGACTCGGCGTCCCGGGCCGAAGCAGCCGTCCGACCTTCGTGGAGATCAGGAACTCATCCCGCGGACGATGCCTCAACGCCTCGCCGAGTCGCTGCTCCGCGAGGCCGGACCCGTAAGCGGGAGCCGTGTCGAAGTAGCGCACGCCCAGCTCCCATGCGCGATCGATGGTCTCCAGCGCGGTCGTGACGTCGGTCTCCGCGTAGAGACCGGCCAGGGCGGCGGTGCCCAGCCCCAGCCTGCTGGTGGCGACAGCGGTCATCCCGCGTTGAAGATCAGCGCGAGCCGGTCGGAGGCGGCGCCGCTGTAGTCGTGTGCGACGTCGGTCAGCTGTGCCATCTCGGCCTGCCAGCGCTGGTTGGCTGGAAGCTTCGCGAGTTCAGCGATTGCGTGTGCATAGTCGTCGCACTCGATCGAGTGGAAGAGGTCGAGCCCATCCCGGAAGATCAGCCACCGCTTGATGCCGAGCTCGCGCTGGGCCTCCAGGATCTCTGGCGGGACCGCGCGGTGAGCCGCATCATAAGCTGCTTCGGCGCCGGGCTTGAGCCGTGTGCGCAGACCAACGAACTCGGACAACCTCACCTCCTCGTTCACTCATTCCCACGAAACATCGGGTCAAAGCCACCCAGATCGGCGCCATCCTACTATTTTTCTACGGTTGGCGGTTGACAAACATCGGGTCAATACTGTAGAACCTCGCGCCAGGATGAGGGTCCTGCTCGAGGCCGACCCAGCCGTAGAAGGTTGGCAACCGGTCTGCTAGCGATGTGATGACGGCCCGAATCCCCGAACAGGCATCGACGGCGCCGCCGCTATTCGTGCAGCGCTGACAGCAGGGGAAAGGGAGGTAGCTGCATGAAACGAGTAGTGGCATCAATCGTCACAACGGGGCTCGTCGCCGTACTGATGGCGTCGGCATCGAGCGCTGGCGCGGTTTCCGCGCACGCAGCAAAGTCAAAGAAGATCGTCGTCGGCGTCTCACTCGCCGGCTACAGCACGGGCTTCTGGGCTGCCTACGTGCAGTACGAAGCCGGTTTCGCCAAGGCCGATGGCCTGACGCTCGACGGCCCGGTCTCGTCCAACGGCTCGGCGGCCACGCAGGCGCAGAACATTCAGACGATGATCAACCAGCACGTGAACGTGCTGCTGGTCAACCCGGTCGACAGTGCGGCCATCGCGACCTCGGATCAGCTCGCGGCGCAGCACCACATTCCGGTGGTGATGATGGACGTCGGGCCGACCAGCGGCCACATCTACGCGGTTGTTCGCGCGAACAACCTGTTGATCGGCGCCGACGCGGCCAACTACATCTGCAAGTCCGCAGGTGGAACGTCGACCACGACCGGCACCGCCGTGGTGCTTCAGGGGGACCTGGCCTCGATCAACGGCCTGGACCGTTCGAACGGCTTCATCACCCAGATGGGCAAGGCGTGCCCGGAGATCCACGTCGTCACATATCCGACCCTGTGGGACTCGGCCACGGCGGTCGCAGACGCGACCACGGCGCTGAACGCCTATCCGGACCTGAAGGGGATCTACTGCTCCTTCAGTGGACCTGACCAGGGCATCATCAACGCGATCGACGCAGCGGGGGCGCAGAGCCGCGTGCCGCTCGTCGAGACCGACGGAGTGCCGGCCGAGCTCGCGCTGATCCGCTCCAACGCGTTGCAGGCCACGGTTTCGCAGCCCGTCAACGGTTATGCGGAGTGGGGTCTGTATTACGCCAAGCAGGCGGCGCTGGGCAAGCCTGGGCCGAAGGTCGGAAGCAAGGGTCCGGGTGGCGGCACGATCGTCAACCTCAACGGCAGCCCCGAGGACGCACTGCCCTCGACGTTCGTCACCAGTGCGAACGTCAACGACGCTGCGCTGTGGGGCAACACCTACAAGGGCCCGTAGTCGCCGGTATCCGGCACGGATGACGAAAGAGTCAGCAGGTTGACCAACGATTCAGTATCCGATGGGGGGCGGGCGGCCACTGGCCGCCCGCCCGTCGCGGAGGCCCACGGGATCCACAAGTCCTTCGGCCCCACCGCGGCGCTTGCGGACGTATCGATCGCGATCCGGGGAGGCGAGTGCCACGCCCTTGTGGGTCGTAACGGCGCCGGCAAGTCGACCCTCGTGGCCGCGTTGACCGGACTGATCAAGCCCGACAGCGGACGGATTCTCCTGGCCGGTGAGAAGGCTCCCGCG
Source organism: uncultured Solirubrobacterales bacterium (assembly GCA_963709225.1). Classification (GTDB taxonomy): domain Bacteria; phylum Actinomycetota; class Thermoleophilia; order Solirubrobacterales; family Solirubrobacteraceae; genus Palsa-513. The sequence continues at coordinate 19,830 of CAVPVM010000002.1, read as the reverse complement.
CTCGCGGATCGCGCCGCCTGGCAGGAACGGGTCGCCTGCGTCTATCAGCACTCGAAGGTCGTGCCCACGCTCACGGTCGCCGAGAACCTCTTTCTCAACCGCTTCGATCGCCGCTTCGTCTCGTGGCGCGCGATGCGCGCCGGCGCGCGCAAGATCCTCGACGAATGGGGCTTCGACCTGGACGTCGACCTGCTCGCGTCCGAGCTCTCAGTCGAGCAGCGCCAGGTCGTCGAGATAGCGCGCGCGCTCACCATCGGCGCTCGCTTCCTGATCCTTGACGAACCCACCGCCTCACTCGAGGCCCGCGCCGTCGATCGGCTGTTCGGCCACGTCCACCGTCTCAAGGAGTCGGGTGTCGGCATCATGTACATCTCCCACCACCTGGAGGAGATCTATCGAATCTGCGACACCGTGACAGTCGTACGCGACGGCAGGCACATCCTCACGGGCGAGGTGTCGGAACTCGACCAGGACGCGGTGATCGCCGCGATGGTCGGGACCGCGGTTGTACCGGTCTCGTCGTCGGCCTCGACGCTCGGCCGCGACGCGCCGCTGCGGCTCAAGGTTGACGGCCTCTCCGTCCGCTCTGTGACAGGTGGCGTTGACGATGTCAGTCTCGAGGTCCACGCGGGCGAGTGCGTCGGGCTCGTCGGCCTGCGCGGCTCGGGGAGCTCGACCGTGGGCGACGTCGTCGCGGGCCTGATCACCCCGGACTCGGGGAGCGTTCTGCTCGACGGGCGGCCGCTTGCCTACGGCAAGGTCGACGGGGCCCTCGCGCGGGGGGTCGGCTATGTGCCCGAGGACCGGCATGCGCGCGGATTCGTCTCGCTGCTCGGTGTCGACGAGAACCTGACGCTGCCGATATATCCGCGGATCTCGCGCTTTGGAATCGTGTCCATCCGGCGGCGCAGCGCGGCGGCCCACGACCTCGTCGGTCGACTTCAGATCGTCGCGAGCAGTGGCGCCCAGCCCGTCGGCGAGCTCAGCGGCGGCAACCAGCAGAAGGTCGTCGTCGGCCGGGCGCTCTCGAGCAACCCGTCGTTGCTGGTGATCATCAGCCCGACCGTTGGCGTCGACGTCGCGGCCAAGGCTGCACTGCTGAAGATCGTCGAGAACGCTCGGATGGCGGGCACGGCGGTCCTGCTGGTGTCCGACGATCTCGAGGAGCTTCGCATCGCGACTCGTCTGATCGTGATGGTCCGTGGCCGCATCGTCCGAGAGTTCCGCGAGCGCCCCTGGGACGAGGCCGAACCGATAGCCGCGGCGGAGGGTTTGGCGGCATGACCGAGGCACAAGTGGAGAGCAATTCGCCAGCTGCTGCGGAGGTTTCGCCGTTCGCGGCGCCGTCCGGCCAGCAACGCACGATCTTGCGGGCGTTCTCGAGCTCGATGCGCGAGCTCGCGCTGCTGCCGGCGATCGCGGCGATCATGATCGCCGGCACGATCGCCAGTCCGGAGTTCTTGACCAGCGCCAACCTCACGACGGTGGTTCAGTTCTCCGCTCCCCTCGGACTGCTGGTGATCGGCGAGAGCCTCGTCCTGATCTTCGGCGAGATGGACCTGTCGCTGCAGTCGGTTTACGGGCTAGCGCCGATGGCTGCGGCCTATCTCACGGTGCATCCAAGCATCAAGCTCGGCATCGTCGGCGCAGGGACCGACTTCCCTCCGGTGGTCGGCCTGCTCGTGCTCCTCGCGATCGGCGCGCTGTCCAGCCTCTTTCTTGCCACGACCGTCGTCAAGCTCAAGATGAACGCCTTCATCATGAGCCTCGCGCTGCTGATCCTCCTCTACGGCCTCCAGCAGGGGATAGTCAACGACGCCACGGTGTTCGAGTTGCCTGCTGCGTTCGTCTACATCGGCGCGCACGATTGGCTGGGCATCCCGGTCGCGGCGTGGATCGAGGTGGCGAGTTTCATCGGCGTCGGTGCGTGGTTGCGCTATCACCGAACCGGGCGAGCCGTGTACGCGATCGGCGGCAACATCGAGGCGGCGCGGGCGGCCGGCATCAAGGTTGACCGGATCCGGACCTGCTGCTGGGTGTTCGCCGGCGTACTCGCCGCCGTGGCCGGGCTGATGACCGCCGGTCAGGTCGACGCGGTGACGGCAAACCAGGGGCAGGCGCCCGGGATCATCTTCCAGGTCTTCGCTGCCGCCGTGATTGGCGGGATCTCGCTCGACGGCGGCAAGGGCCGCATGTTGGGTGCGTTCACAGGGGTGCTGTTGCTCTCGCTGGTCACCAACGTGCTGAACCTTGCGAACGTATCGTCGTTCTGGATCACCGCCGCCGACGGCGCGATCATCGTGCTCGTGCTGCTCGTGACGCGCGCCATCCAACACTTCCAGAAGGCTTGAACGCCGTCCTGGCGCGCCAGCACCCGGGGACGAGCCGATGAAGATTGTTTCGCTGGATGCGCGGGACATCCGCTTCCCGACGTCGGCTGCACTCGACGGCTCGGATGCGATGCACCGAAGCCCCGATTATTCGTGCGCGTACGTCGTGCTGCACACCGACTCGCCTGACGGACTCAGCGGCTGTGGGCTGACCTTTACGAACGGGCGCGGGACCGAGGTGGTGGTGACCGCATTGCGGGCGCTCGAGCACCTGGTCGTTGGTCGCACGCTGGAGGAGCTCACCGGCGGCATGCGTGCCTTCTGGCGCAGCCTGACCTCCGAGGACCAGCTGCGCTGGTTGGGGCCGGAGAAGGGCGTCATCCACCTGGCGACGGCTGCGCTCGTGAACGCCGTGTGGGACCTGTGGGCGAAGGTCGAGGGCAAGCCGCTGTTTCGGTTGCTTGCCGACCTCGAGCCCGAGCAGCTCGTTGAAGCGATCGATTTTCGCTACATCGAGGATGCGCTGTCTGAACGGGAGGCGCTCGACATACTGCGATCGATGCGGAATGGCCGTGAGGATCGCCTTGCCGAGATGCTCGCCACCGGGTATCCGGCCTACACCACCTCGGCTGGTTGGCTCGGCTACGACGACGAGAAGGTCGTCAGGCTCGTGAGCGAGGCGGTGGCCGCCGGGTTCACCCACGTGAAGATGAAGGTCGGGGTGGACACGGCTTCAGACGCACGGCGAGCCGCTCTGATTCGCGACGCGCTCGGCTCGACAGGGGTTCTGATGATGGATGCCAACCAGGCCTGGGGCGTCGAAGAGGCGATCACGGCGATGCGCGTTCTCGGGCGCTACGACCCCTGGTGGATCGAGGAGCCGACGAGCCCTGACGACATCCTGGGTCACGCTCGCATCCGCCGCGAGGTCGCGCCGATCCGCGTTGCGACCGGCGAGCACGTCCAGAATCGGGTGATCTTCAAGCAGCTTCTTCAGGCTCAGGCGATCGATGTCTGCCAGCTGGACGCCTGTCGCGTGGGCGGCGTCAACGAGGCGGTATCCGTGCTGCTGTTGGCCGCCAAGTTCCGCGTGCCCGTATGCCCGCATGCCGGCGGCGTCGGCTTGTGCGAATACGTTCAGCATCTCGCGATGTTCGACTACATCGCGGTCAGCGGCACGCTCGACGGTCGCGTCGTCGAATGGGTTGACCACCTGCACGAGCACTTCCTGCATCCGGCCGTGGTCCGCGCGGCGCGCTACGTCGCGCCCGTGTCGCCGGGCTACAGCATCGAGATGCGCCCGGCCTCACTCGACCGCTACGAGTATCCCGGCGGTGCGGCCTGGGCGGAGTACGGCTCGCGCACGCAAGACGCGGCCCGCGCGTGACGATGGGCCTGGTGGTCGACAGCCACGTCCACCTGTGGAACGCGGAGCACACTCCCCAGCCATGGATGACTGAGGAGCACGCGCCGATCAACCGCCCGTTCGGCCCGTCGGAGATCACTCCGCTGCTCGAGCGCCACGGCATCGATCGCGTGATTCTTGTTCAGGGCGCCTGCCTTGACTCAGACACCGACTATCTCTTCGATGTCGCCGCGAGGAGCGAGTGGGTGGGAGCCGTGACCGCCTGGGTTTGCCTCGATGATCCGGAGCGCGCGTCCAAGCGGTTGGCGGAACTCTCGTCCCGCGCGAAGTTCCGGGCCGTGCGCCACCTGACCCACAACGAACCCGACCACTGGATTCTGCAGCCCCGCGTACTCGAGAGCCTGGCGCTGCTCGAGCAGCGCGATCTGATCCTCGAGCTGCCGGTCGTGTGGCCACGGCACTTCGACGACGCGGCCGCGCTCGCGGCACGGTTCCCGCGCCTGCGAATCGTGATCGACCATCTCGGTAAGCCGCCGATCGGCAGCGCCGAGATGGCGCGATGGGAAGACGCGCTCGCCGCTGTGGCGGCGTTTCCCACCACGTTCGCGAAGGTGTCGGGACTCAACACGGCCACGACCAGGACCGACTGGACGATCAGCGATCTGCGACCCGCGGTCGAGGCTGCGCTGGCACTTTTTGGGCCCGATCGACTCCTGGTGGGCAGCGACTGGCCGTACTCGCTGATGAACGGGGACTTCGATCGCGTATGGGGCCTGACCGCGCAGGCGTTGATCGACGCCGATCCGAGTTCTCGTGACCAACTGCTCGGCGGCACGGCCAGCCACTTGTATCGATTCAACAACGGTTATGAGGCATGATGAGCCGGACCGCTAGAACCGACGCACCGAGAAATGAGGACGCATGTCTGTGCCGGTGACCGATCAGGCGATCGCCAAGATCAAGGACCTGATCATCTCTGGGGAGTTCACGGCTGGGGCCAAGCTGCCGCGTGAACAGGATCTCGCGGCGCGCCTCGGTTTGTCGCGGAACTCCTTACGTGAGGCCGTGCGCGCGCTCAGTCTGATCGGCGTGCTCGACACACGCGTAGGGGATGGGACCTACGTCACGAGCCTCGAAGCCGACGTCCTGCTGACAGGTATGGGATTCGTCGGCGACCTGCTCGAGGGGCGGACGTTGCTCGAGGTCCACCAGGTTCGCCGAATCCTCGAGCCGGTCGCCACCGGGCTTGCAGCGACACGGCTGACCGAGGACGACTTCATCGCGCTCGAAGCGTGTTTGAAGCGGATGGACGAGGCGGATGCTGACCAGGGCTTTGTCGATGCCGACGCTGAGTTTCATCGCATCATCGTCAACGCGTCAGGCAACGCCACACTGGCGTCGGTGATCCAGAACCTGTCCGGCGGCATGATGCGCGCGCGCCTATGGCGCACGATCACCGAGCAGGACGCACTCGAGATCTCCAAGCAGCGCCATCGCGACATCTACGTCGCGTTGCGAGCGGGTGACGCCGAGCAGGCCAGCGCCGCCGACCTGATTCATCTGGCCGACGGCGAGCGCTGGCTGCAGATGCGCATTGCGAGAGGCCAGACGATGCACGGCGCCGATCCCGGGGGCAGGACTCACGGAAACGGCGCGCGCACGCCAGGGTCCGTCAAGCCCTGATCGGCCGGGCCACGGCCGCGCCGGCCTGGTTCCGTAGTTTCCCGAACAAACACGGCGGCCCGCTACGCTCGGTCGGCGCAACCGCCAACGCTAGCGTGGCGTCATGCTTGGACGGAGAGGGCGCCGAGCGCCGGACTCAGGCGAGAATCCGCTCGAGGTGGTCATCGCCGGCGGCGGTGTCGGAGCGCTCGAGTGCGCGCTCGCCCTACGTCGCCTGGCGGGCGATCGTGTAGCGCTGACGCTGCTGGCGCCTGGCGCCCGGTTCTCCTACCAGCCGATGGCGGTGCTCGAGCCGTTCATCCGGCGCTCCCCGCGCCACCTCGAGCTCGAGCGCTTCGCAGCCGAGCTGGCCATCGACTTCGTGCAGGATGGCGTCGCCACGGTCGACGCCGAGCGCGGCAGGCTCACGACGGTCGCCGGACGCGAGCTTCCATACGGGGCGCTGGTCCTGGCCGTTGGGGCGAGAAGCGCGGTGGCCCTGCCGAACGCCGTGACGATCGACATTCCGGGCACCTACGAGAGTCTTCAGACGCTGCTCGACGCGCTCGATGGCGGCACCGTCCGCGCGATCGCGCTGGTCGCCCCGAAGCCGACCTGGCCACTGCCCGTCTACGAGCTGGCACTGCTGCTTCGCGAGCACGCGCAGGAGGCCGGGATCGAAGAGCTCGGGCTGACGATCGTCACCTCCGAAGCGCGACCGCTCGCGGTGTTTGGTGATGCCGTCAGCAGCGAGGTCGAGGCAGTCCTGCGGGACGCCCGCATCCAGACGCTGCTCGGCGCCGAGGTGAAGCCGTCCGCGGGCGAGCTGGTCGTGCACCCCGGTGGCCAGTCGCTCGGCTATGACCGCGTCGTCGCCTTGCCCCGCCTTCAGGGTCCTTCGATCCCCGGACTGCCGTCGGACGCAGACGGCTTCCTGCCGGTTGGCGATTGCGGCGAGGTTACCGGCGTGTCGCGCGTCTACGCGGTCGGTGATGCGACCGACTTCCCCGTCAAGTTCGGCGCCATCGCCGCTCAGCAGGCCGACGCGGCGTCGGCCGCGATCGCCGCCGGCGCCGGAGCGCGGGTGGCTCCGATGCCCTTCGACGGCGTCGTCGAGGGTTTCCTGCTTCGCGGGCGCACGTCGCCGCGCCTGCATTTCAGCGCCCGCATCGAGGGGGGTCTCGCTCACGATTCGTGCGTCGGCGTGCGTCCGAGCCGCACGCCCGAGGCGAAGATCTCCGCTCGCTACCTGGGTCCCTATCTCGACGAGCTCTGGGCTTCGGGAGCGCGCTGGCTTTCCGGGCCGTGGCTCGGCGGCGATGGTCTCGCCGGCGAGCCCCAGCGGTGAGTTCACACAGGCGCCGGCTGGAGTGTGAGAGGATCGCCGCGACGTCCCGTCCGGGGGCGGCGTGGCCGGCGTCCCCGGCCGATCGAGGAGGCTATGCGAGATGGCATACGGCGTGATTCACCAGTTTGCGGGCGGGACGCGGGAGCAGTACGACGCATCGGTGGCGGCGGTGCATCCGAGCGACGGGAGCCTCCCCCACGGCCAGCTCGAGCACATCGCCGGACCGTCGGCGGACGGCTGGACGATCGTCGCGGTCCACGAGTCCAAGGAGGACTGGGAGCACTTCCGCGACGTGCACCTGATGCCCACGATGGCAGCCGGCATCGAGGGAGGGTTCACCGCTCCGCCCGTCGAGACGGCCTTCGAGATCTACTCGCACCAGACCGCCTGAGCTGTCGCGTCTCCGGCGGCGGCTGCCGCCGGAGACGGGCTCGGCCGGGGACGCCCGCGCGAAGGCTGTGGGTTGCGGTTTTCCCGCGGCCGCCCGGGAGCCACCAAATTCCAGAGGAGGACGTTCGATGGAGTACCGCCAACTTGGAGCCAGCGGCCTGCGTGTCTCGGCCCTGTCGCTCGGAACGATGACCTTCGGCGGCGCCGGCAAGTTCGCGCTCGTAGGCGCCACCGACGTCAAGACCGCGACGCGCCAGCTGGACATGGTGCTCGACGCCGGCGTCAACCTGATCGACACGGCCGACGTGTACTCGGGTGGGCTTGCCGAGGAGGTGCTCGGGGAGGCGCTGGCTGGCCGCCGCGACAGGTTCCTGATCGCCAGCAAAGCGCGCTTTCCGATGGGGGAGGGGCCAAACGACGCCGGCCTTTCGCGCCACCACCTGATCGAGGCCTGCGAGGCCAGCCTGCGGCGGATGCGGATCGACCACATCGACCTCTACCAGGTGCACTCCTGGGACGGCCAGACGCCAGTCGAGGAGACGGCCCGCGCGCTCGACGAGCTCGTGCGATCCGGGAAGGTGCGCTACATCGGAGCATCCAACCACTCCGGCTGGCACCTGCTCAAGGCGCTTGGGGTGCAGCGGCTGCTCGGTCTTCACCACTACGTCTCCGAGCAGATCTACTACTCCCTCCAGGAGCGCTCGGCCGAGTACGAGCTGATCCCGGCGGCGATCGACCAGGGTCTCGGCGTGCTCGTCTGGAGCCCGCTGGCGGGTGGCCTGCTGAGCGGCAAGTACCGCCGTGGAAAGGCCGCCCCCGAGGGGGCCCGCCAGCTCACCGACTGGGGCGAGCCGCCGGTCCACGACCAGGAGAAGCTCTTCGACACGGTGGAGCTGATCGTCGAGATCGCCGACGCCCACGGGGCGTCGCCATCGCAGGTCGCGCTCGCATGGCTGCTCGGCAGGCCGGCGGTCAGCTCGGTGATCATCGGCGCCCGCACCGACGAGCAGCTCGCCGACAACCTCGGCGCCGCCGCGCTCGAGCTCGACGAAGCCGAGCGGCGGCGCCTTGACGAGGTGAGTGCACCGCGGATCGTCTACCCCTACTGGCACCAGCGGGCCACGACCAGCGACCGTTTCAGCGCGGCGGACGCCACCCTGCTGCGCCAGACTCAGTGATCTGATCGACTCCGGCCTCGCCCGGCGCGAGGCGGGCGCCGCCAGGCCCGCGGCCTGGCGGCGCGGTTTGTGCTGGCGCGCGCCGGCGTCCGCCCGTGCCGGCGCGCGCGCCCGCTCCCGCACGCTGTCGCGCAACGCTTCGGTTTCGGGTTGTCGGTGTCGCGGCGCCGGTTCTCGCGATCTTCACGCGCTGGTCACGGGATCGACACGTCCGCCCGCCGGACGATGCACAGACTCGTGGTGCCGAATCCCAAGTCAGCGAACGGAGGATGTGCCGCGATGAGAACCGACCTTGTTGGGCGCGTTTCGCGCCTGTTTCGTCACAGACCACCGGCACCGCGCGCGCCGCGGCGCCGCAGGACGCTCGCCGTCCTGATCGTGGTAGGCGCCCTGGCGGCGGTCGCCGTGCCGATCGCGGCGTCCTCCGGCGCCACAAACCGCCACTGGTTCATCGCCGAACGTGACGGGCTCGGCATCCAGCCCGGCAAGATCAAGCACGTCTGGCTGATCATCCTCGAGAACAAGTCCTACGACGCGAGCTTCACCGGGCTCAACAACAACACCTACCTCTGGCAGACGCTTCCGTCTCAGGGCGTGTTGCTGAAGAACTACTACGGCACCGGCCACTTCAGCCTCGACAACTACATCTCGCTGGTCAGCGGGCAGGCCACCCAGCCCGACACACAGGCTGACTGCCCCTACTACGACTCCTTCACCGAGGCCACCGGTGCGTCGGGCGCGATCGGCTCGACCGGGTCGGTGGGGACCAACCCTGACTACGGCCAGGCCGTCTCCGCCGCCGGCCCCAACGCCGCCGCCGGCAGCAACGGCTGCGTCTACCCGGCGAACGTGCCGACGCTCTTCAACCAGCTGGACGCCGCGCACGTGAGCTGGAAGGGCTATGCCCAGGATCTCGGCGCGACCGACGCGTCCGGCCCGGTTCACGCGACGGGCGGTAGCACGCAGCCCTGGCTCGACTGCGGCGCGCCTTACCCGTCCCCCGGGCCGACCGGCGCCACCGCCCAGGCCAACCCCGGCAGCGCGAACGCGACCGACCAGTACGTGCCCAAGCACTTCCCGTTCCCGTGGTTCGAGTCGATCCTGCAATCCGGCGACTGCAACTCCGCGCATATCGCCAACCTGTTCGACCCCAACGACGGGCTCTACCACGACCTCCAGAGCGAGGCCACGACGCCGGCGTTCAGCTGGATCTCGCCGGACAACTGCAGCGACGCTCACGACGCGGTCTGCCACGGCAACAACCTCTCGGGCGGTTTCTCCGACCCGAACACGCCCAACGCGCCGCTCAACCACACCGGCGGGCTCTACGCGGCCGACCTGTTCCTGGAGCACGTCATTCCCGAGATCGAGGCGTCGCCCGCGTTCAAGGACGGAGGCCTGATCGACATCACCTTCGACGAGGCCTTCCCGCCATTCACCTACACCGGCAACAGCTTCGCCAACTCGACGATCGTCTCGCCGGACGCTGCGACGTCGATCGCGTCCGACACGGCGGGGGAGACGCTGTACGGCCACAGCGTGAACCTCGAGCCGACCGGCCCGAACACGCCGCTGGCGACCGACTCGCACGGGAACGAGCTCTATCCCGGTCCGGGTGACAACGCCTACATCGACCGGCCGAGCAACTGCGTCGCCCAGACCGTTCCGTCGCAGCCGACCGGCACCTGCCTGCTGGGCGGCGGCAGCAACGTGCCGGGCGCCCGCGTCGACGCCGCGGCGACCGGCGCCAGCAACAGCGCCACGATCATCGATCCCTCGATCGTCGCGACCGACACCGGCCGCGGCGTCACCGGCGCAACCGGCATCCCGCCGGGCGCGTTCGTCGGCACGGTGGTGGACTCGCCGACGGTTCCGGCGAGCGCCACGGACCCGGCCGACGTCGGGTACTTCACGCTCGTCAACTCCCAGGGCGTGGCGCTCGACACGACGGCCCCGGTCAGCGGCGTGACGCTGAGCGCCCGCACGCCGGCGACCGACCCGCTCTACGACGCCACCGACGCCACCAACGGCGGCGGCGACACCGGCAGCGTGCTGATCAGTCCCTACATCACGCCGGGCAGCGTGAGCACGGTCTACTACAACCACTACAGCTGGCTGCGCACGATGGAGGACCTGTTCGACGTCGCGAAGGCGTCGCCGGGGCTCGACGGCGACGGCCACATCGGCTACGCGGCGCAGCCGGGCCTCGCACCGTTCGGCCCCGACGTGTTCAACAACCCGTGGGGCCAGCCATAGACCTCGAGGCGACGGTGTCCGCACAGCCGCCGCCTCGTGAAGGGAGCCGGGCACGGTGGCCCGGCTCCCGCCGTGCCGTCGCGCTAGGTGCCGCCGCGCTGCTCGCGGCGGCACTGGCCGTCTGCGTTGCGCTGGTGGCGGGCGGCGGCGGGTCGCCCCCGACCGTGGACTCGGCGAAATACGGCGGGATCCCGAGCTGGCTGCCCAAGCCGAAGGTGCCGGTGGACCGGGTCGTCCAGGCCAGCCCGACGCACCCGTGGCTTGGGATCGAGGGCGACACGATCTCGGTCGAGCTCGCCGGCGGGCACATCCTGGCGACGGCGGTCGGTCCGGCAGTGCCGGAGGAGGGCCACTTCCCGGTGCCGGCGACCAGCCCGTGCACCTTCACGGTCACGCTCACCGTCGCCTCCGGGCGGGTGCCCCTGAGCGCGGCGTCGTTCACCATCCTCGACGAGCTCAGCCACCTGCACCTGCCGCACGTGACGCTTGCCGGCGGCACCCCGCTGCCGCGCTTCCTCACCGCGGGAAGGACGCTGACCGTGATCGTCAAGGACGTGCTCCCGACCGGCGGCGGCCAGTTGCGCTGGGCGCCGGCCGGGTCGAAGCCGGTTGCCTCCTGGGACTTCGACGTGGAGATCGACTGATTTCGAGCAGACGGCACCTCGGGCCGGAGGCAAACCGACGTCACGTCACTGCCCGGCTGCGGTCGCTGCGGTCGCGAAACCGAAGCGCTGCCGGGTAGGGGAAGAAGTCGACGATCTCTCCGCTCTTGATCCGCCGCTGCGTCCCCTGCCAGTACTCGGGCTCGAGGAGGTCGGCATGGTGGCGCATGAAGGGCTCCCGCAGGCGCGGGTCGCCGAGCAGCCACGTCATGATCTCCTCGGGGAACACGTCGTTGTGCAGGACGCCGTACCACGGCTCGGCATCGAGTTCCGCATCGGCGTTGGGCGCTGTCGGGAACCGACGGAAGTTGACACTTTGCAGGTACTCGATTTCGTCGTAGTCGTAGAACACGACCCGGCCGGACCCGGTGACACCGAAGTTCCGCCAGAGCATGTCCCCGGGAAAGATGTTGGCCGCGGCGAGATCGCGGATCGCGTTGCCGTAGTCGAGGACCACCGCCTCGAGCTGTTCGGGCGAGGCGCGGTCGAGGTAGATGTTGAGCGGCACCATTCGCTGCTCGACGTAGCAGTGGTGAATCACCAGCGGGTCTCCGTCGGAGACCATCGAGGGCGCCAGCTCCGCCAACCGCTCTAGCACCTCTGGCGAGAAACGCTCGCGCGGCAATGCGAGGTCAACGAACTCGAGCGTATCGGCGAGGCGCCCGACGCGGTCGATGTTCTTGACCATCGTGAACTTCGCGCGGACCGCCGCGCGTGTCGGTGTTCTTTCCCGACCCGAAGGTGTCGCGGATTACCTTGAAGACGTAGGGGTAGGAGGGGAGCGTGAACACGAGCATCACCTGGCCGCGGAGGCCGGGGGCCTCGATGAACTCGTCGCGGGAATGGTGCAGGTGGTGGAGCAACTCGCGGAAGAAAAGAGTCTTCCCCTGCTTTCCGAGCCCGAGCATGGTGTAGAGCTCGGAGCGGGCGCGCAGCGGCGTCATCGAGTGTAGGAACTCGACGTAGCCGGACGGAACCTCCATGTCGACCATGAAATAAGCGCGCGAGAGCGAGCAAACGATGTCGATCTGCTGCGGATCGAGCACGATCGTGTCGAGCTCGAGCCGGCCATCCGGCTCGTGCAGGACGGGGATCACGAAGGGCAGCTCGTCTGGGCCGTTGACGAGCTTGCCGAACACGTACGCCGCCTTGTTGCGGTAAAGGGCTGAGTTGAGCACCTGAATCTGATGGTTGGGCTCGAGGTGCGTCCACGGGCCGCCGGGGCGCCGCTCGAGCCTGCGAAGCACGTGGTCGAGGTCGCCCTCGAGGTCCGAGAACGGCCTACTCCAGCCGAAATCGCGCAGGAGCCGCTCGAAGCACGCCCGCTCGCCCTCGAGGTTCGGGTAGTAGCTTCGGTAGATCGGCGGCTCGGGCTCGATGTACTCGGTCGAGATGGCCGCGCGGACAAAGATCAGGTCGTTGTCGTAATAGCTGCGGCGCAGCATCCGCTTGATCACCGAATTGAAGAACGTCTCGGCCAGCTCCGGCTGGCTGTGCTCGACGAGCAGGCCGATGTAGAAGAGCTTTGCGTCACGCCAGGTCGCGTCGCTGATCGCCGCGACATCGAACTCCCCATGAAGCCGTTCGACGCACTCACGGACCCGCTCGTCGTAGAAGTTGATCCGCTCCTGCAGGGCGTGCTGCATCTCTGTCCAGGCGCGCGCCTCGAATTGCTCCTTGGCCCGCGCGCTGACCGACCGAAACAGCCGGTAGTGCTTGTCGAAGCCTTCGATCAAGACAGTCGCGATACGGCGCGGCACCTCGCCGTTCGCGGGCGCGCCGGATTTGGTTTCGTGCTTCTCCACGAGCACACGCTAAGCGAACCATGCCCGGGCGCGCGCCGGACCAGGTCGCTCCGCCAAACGCGCGAAGGGTAGGCGCCACCGACCCGCGCCGTTGCGTCTCGTGCGGAGCGGCACAGCCTCAACCGCTACGCTGGATGCCCAGCGTGCGAGGACCCGCCGCCGGACGCCCGTGAGCAATGGCGGTGCTAGCCTGGGCTCGCCGTGGGTGGTACGTGCGAAGCGCCGCGCGCCGATGGGCGACCTTCGCCTCGTCCTCGCCGTGCGGCTGCGGTGTTGGCTGTGCCGATCGTGGCGATCGGGCTCGCGGCAGCCGGGTTCTGGGCTCCGGCGGGCGCGCGGGCGGCGGCGCCGACGATGGTCACGGCCACAATCACAAACTCCCAGATCGCGTTCGCGCCGACCTATGTGCCGACCGGAACCCTCGTGATCACGATCGTCAACCGAACGAAGGTCCGCCGTGAGTTCGGCGTCGGTGCACAGCGGACGGGGGCGATTGGGGCCGGGCGCTCGGAGCGGCTGACCGTGACCTTTTCGGGGAGTGGCGAACGCCAGTTCTTCTCGGTCACCGCGGCCGGTTCGCGTCGCGTCACGGGCGGGTCACGTCGCCTCATGGCCGCGCTCCACCTGTTCGAGCCCTGCAGCGACGCTTCCGCGACGACAGTCGACGTGCAGATCGACCAGTCCGCCGGAGGGCTCACGCTCTCGTCGGCCACGATCCCCTGCGGCTCGGTCACCTTCGATGTCACAGATGTCGACACTTCCAACGCCCGCCTGCTGGTCTCAGCCGAAGTGCCGCCGGGATCAGGCCTCACGACGCAGCTCAATCCGGGTGGGACGGCCACCCTGACGATTGACTTCCCGGCAGCCACGGTCGTGCACTTCAGCGCGATCCAGGTCGGCGGCGACGGAGTCGTCGTCGTCGTGGGAGACGGCTCGCTCACCCTCGACTAGCCTTCGTCGCGCTCGTCCGCTCGCCGGCCGCGCCACCTCTCCGCGCCGGCCGAGCGACCTACCCCGATCACGATGGGCGCCGGCCTAGAAACCTGCGCGTCTCCCATAAGCCGCGCATACCTTGGCCAGGGCTGACCGCCCAGTTTCACTCTGGGCAACGCCGGCCGCTACCCTCACCGGGCCACGATGGTCGGTTCGAGACTCGCCGTGTTTGTGACCGCGGTCGCCCTTGCTACGGTCGTCGCTGGCTGCGGCAGCAGCGGCGAAGCGAACCTCGCTCATACGCAAGGCGCAGGCTCACGTCACAGCGCGTCCGCGCCCACCCTAACTCAGGTGCGCCATGACCTTGCCGGCCTGCCGGTCAGGCAGCGCACGATCATGCTCAGGCAGTGGGAGATTTTGCGGAGTGCGGCCCGACGTGGTTGTCCGACACGGGCACAGTTGAACAAGCTGACGCTGCGCCTCGACGCTGCTGCGGCGGGGAAAGCCCGCAACTCGGTCTTCGTGCTCGGTTGTCGCACGCCGGATCACGGCGGGAAAGCCTGACCCGCACCTCGGGCGGGCTGCTGGAAGTGTGGACGTTCGGTGCCCGGGCCTACTTGGGTCTGGCGTTCTTCTCCTGCCAGAGGAGGCTGACACCAGCGTCGTTGACCGAGACGAGTTGTTGATGCGCCTCGAACCCCCGGTCACCGGGTATCTCGTCCGCGTAGACAGTGCCGCGTGGTCCGAACGCAAAGTAGGTCAGCCAGAAGTACGCGCCGCGGACCTTGTTGAGGGAGAGCGCTTGGACGAGCCGATCACCTTCGATGCGTAGGAGGGTGGAGCCGTTCTCTGCGTAGACCGCTCCGCCCGGCCCACGTTCCAGCACTGAGACGTTTCCGCCGCTGCGTCGTGCTTGGCCGTTTGCACCGTAGCCAACCTGGCGGGCGATGCCGCTTCGAGTCACTTGCCAGATCGACCAGCCGTTGACACCGGCTACGTCGATGTTGCCCCGACCGTCAATGGCGGTCGAGTCGAGGTTGAGGTCAAGCTTGCCTGTAAGGGGACCCGAGGTGACCACAGCGCGGACCGTGATGAGCGTTCCGGCGGAGGTCAGACGCAGGAGTTGCGCCGGTGTTGCAATGTAAAGCTGCCCACTCGGGCTCACGGCGATTGAGATCGATGAAGATCCGTTCGCGGCCGAACGGATCGAGCCAAGCGGCGCCGCGAGCGCCGCGGTCCCATCTGCGATCCGCTGGCCTACAGGCAGTGCACGTCCGCTGCCGGCGATGGAGCTGATGACGCCGTTGCTGCCAATCACGCGCACCCGTCCGCCGTCGACAATGTAAAGCGCGCCGGCGGGCGAGAATGCGAGA
This sequence comes from uncultured Solirubrobacterales bacterium, assembly GCA_963709225.1. Lineage (GTDB taxonomy): Bacteria > Actinomycetota > Thermoleophilia > Solirubrobacterales > Solirubrobacteraceae > Palsa-513. The sequence continues at coordinate 4,527 of CAVPVM010000002.1, read as the reverse complement.
TCGGAGACCTTCGAGAGCTCGGCGCCCAGCGCTGGGCCGCCGTCGCCGGAGAAGCCGACCTTCCCGTTGCCAGCGACAACGCGGAAGCGTCCATCGGGTAGACGGACGAGGATTCGGTCGCGGGCGACATCGGCGACGTAGAGCGCGCCGTTCGCGCCGACCGCGAGCGGCCCGGCCACGCTCAGCGTGGCCAAGGATCCGGTCGGCAGCCCACCGACGCTGACGGCGCCAGCGGGCGTCGGCGGTGAGCGAGACCCCGAAATCGCGAGCGCGACAGTGGCCGTTCCGCCGCCGGCGAGCACGGCGAGAATCAGCCATCCGATCCGCCGCCGCCGCGCGCGCCGTCGCGCCTCCTCGATCAGCGCCTGAGGATCAGCAGCCCGCGCCTGCCGTCGATCACCATCGAGCAGCAACATGAAGCTACTATAGATATCACTATATGCAGTGTCAACGCCCCAGGCGCCGCTGCCTCTCTGCGTGGGACGCAGGCGGCTATGGGACGTCGGTGGAGAACGTCGCGACGGTGACGATTCCGGGGTGGTCGCGGCCGGGGAGGTTCAGTCGAGGGATGGCCGGTAGGTCGTATCGCGGTCCGCGGTCGTAGTAGACGCGGCCGGTGTAGCGTCCGGCGCAGGCGGGCTCAAGTGCCAATACAAGGCGGACGGTCTGTCCTGTGGAGATGTCTTGGCGGGTTTGGCCCTGGAGCGGGATCGCGCCCTGGTTGGCGCCGACGGCCTGCGCGCAGCTGGCCGTGTTCGGTCGCTTGACCTGCACCGCGTAGGCGTCTCGACTGGTGGTGATGGCGAGGCGCGCAGTGAACTTGACGATGAGCGCCGGGCCTGGTGCCAGCAGTCCGACGGCCAGTTTTGGGGCGTAGCTGACGTTGGCGGAGGTCGCGAGGACGGCGGGGGGCGGTAGGTCCACGGGTCCTTCGACATAGCCAACGTCGTTGCAAGCCTTTGGCCCGCCGTAGGTGGGGTCAGCGCTGACGACCGTGCAGGAGTGGCCGTTGGTGTAGGTGACGTAGACCGTCACGCTGGCCGGGGTGTCCCCGGTGAGTCCTGCACGTCCGACGTTTGCGCCTGTGGGTGCTGGCAGTACGACCAGGAACGCCCCGTTGGGGCCAACGGTGCGTGCGATGTGGCGCTGACCGTTGACGGTGTAGGAGATGCTGCGCGCGGCGGGGCCGAGAAAGCCGGAGAAGACGGACCGCAGGTCGCTCTGCGGGCAGCGCAACATGTCGCCCTGTGATCCGGGCATGAGACATGCTGGGGCGTAGTAGCCGCTGGCGTTGAGCAGCCAGGCACCGCCCGTGATGTAGAGATGGCCGCGGGCGTCCGGCGGCGCGCAGTACGGCGTGATCGCCGACGCTGCGAGGATCGGATGGAAACGGCCGTCATTGGCGAACGCGTAGTCGATCCCGAGCACGCCCAGTCGCCCATCGACGACGCGCGCGGTGACCGAACACGCGAGTCCTTGCGTCGTGCGGAACACGCCGATCCCCCACGGCGGTCCGCCAGCCGGATCGGCTGCTCGCAGCGCGAGCAGCTTGATGCCACCGGGCTCTGGAGCGCCAAACCCAACGCTGGGGACCGGCGCATACCCAGCAGGCGGCCCCACCGGGGTGCCGGTCTGGAACGCCCCCGACGCGGCGAGCGCAGCGGTCGCTCCGCCGAGCACGAGGACCACTACAAGCGCCAGCGGGCGACGACGCACGTGCAACGAGCGGCGAGCACCACGCTGCTGCAGGCGAGCCGCCTCGATCAGCGCGGCCTGTAGCTGCGGCAGTCTCATCTCGAATCCTCCAGTCGGTCGCGTAGCGTCCGCAGCCCGCGACTCACCCGCTGTCGCACAACGCCCGGCGAGCAACGCAGCGCCCGCGCCAAGTCGTCGTACTCGGACTCCTCCAGCACCCGGCCGCGGACCGCCAGTCGCTGGTCCTCCGAAAGCCCTTCGAGAGCCGCGAGCGCGACGTCACCCGTCAGCTCGTCGATCCGCGCGATCGCGTCGTCGTCCAGGGTGAGCCGCTCGACACGCAAGCGTCTACGAGCGAGATCGCGCACGCGGCCGCGCTCCAGACTGTCGGCGAGCACGCGACGCGCGATCCCATACAACCAGGCGCGGCCCTCACCGCGAGAAGGGTCAAAGCTCTTACGCGATGCAAGCGCCTGCGCAAACGTCTCAGCCGCCAAATCAGCGGCAATCTCCGCCCGTCCGGCCCCGAGCCGGCGCAGGAACACCGCGAGCACGAAGTCCTCATGTCTGGCGTAGAAACACCCGAACGCGTCCGCGTCGCCAGAAAGCAACTGCGCATCAGACCGGCTACGCCCACTCGGCTCCACACAACAATCTTCCGGATCCAGGCCGCGCCTGTGACCGAGCGGTCCGCCCGAGATCCACGAAACCACCCCCGGCGGGCGCCTGGAAATCCTCCTAGGGGAGCCTGCGTTGCGAGTGGCCGGGCGACTGCCTTCAGCCGATAGAGACAGCGTAAGTGGACGACACTCCCGGGATATTCGCCGGTGCGACAGGCAGGGTTAGCGGCCAGCTGGGATGGCCTGCCAGACGTCGACCTGTCGGTCGAGTACCGGGTTGTGGACGTGCTGCGCGAGCGTCATGCCGAGCTTTGTGGCGAGGCGCTGCGACCGTACGTTGTCGGGGTGGATGATCGAGATCAGCTCGGGCAGTTCGAGCTTGTCGAAGGCGTGGTCTCGGGCCACGATGGCGGCTTCAGTTGCAAAGCCGCGCCCCCAGGTGTGACGGGCCAGCCGCCAGCCGAGCTCGGGACGGGTCGCAAGTTCGGGCAGGAACGCTGGGTAGCTGACACCGACAAATCCGATGAACTCGCCGGCCGGGTCCGGCTCGCGGGTTTCGAGCGCCCAGAAGCCGAAGTCATGCGTGGCCCAGTGGTCGGCGACGAGCGCGTAGAACGACGCGATCGCTGCGGCGTCGACAGGCCGGTTGAGGTACCGGGTGACCTCGGGGTCCCGGTTGATCGCCGCCATCAGCGGCTCGTCTGCGGCTCGCCAGCGCCGCAGACGCAGCCGTGGAGTGAGGAGTTCGTCCATCTGGCCCGGCGCGAGAGTCTATGACCCAGATGGGCATTCCGCGAGCGCCGGATGCGCCCCTGCGCGGCCGCCGTGCGCGACGATCGACAGGGCCGCGGTCACGCGGCAGCGGCAGCTTGACCGGTCTCTAGTTTGGGGCGGCTTTCGCCAGTCAGAACGACGGCCGGCGCATCGGTCATTCGTCCGCTGGCACACGCGGCGCTCGGTTTCGTGCGTTTCGTACCGGTAGGGTCGCAAGGCTCGGGACATGCTGGGGCGCCTGCGCGCGCCTAGTTAGTCGGTTGTTGATAGCAAGCATCGGCTCTCTTGCCTTGCCCGCCCGCAGTCCGCCACGCAACGTTAACGACGGGAGACAAGATGAGTTCGAGGTCGCGAGTTTTGCGCTGGAGTCTCAGCGCGTTGATGGGCACTCTGATCGTGGCGGCTACTTTTACGGCTGCTGCTGACGCCAAGAAGCCTCACAAGCCGCCGAAGCCTGCCCAGAAGCAATCAGAGCCGAAGCCGACCAAGGAACTGCTCGCGAACTGCGACAGCATCATCGCGCTCACCGAGGTGAGCTCGCTCACCGGCCTCAATCTGACCGCTCCCACCGCTCAGCCAGCGATTAGCGTGCAGTCCGTCGCCGGTTTGTGCTCCGGCAGCTACGTCCTCGACGGCACCGTCAATGGCGGCGTCCAGGGCACCGTCAGTACGTTCGGAATCACGATTCAAGGCCAGAAGCTCACGGGCGGGCCGATCAACGCCACCGCCACAGCCGCCTCCATGTACGAGAAGGACGTCATGGTGGCCGAGGCACAGGACCAGGCATGCCCCGGTACGGCGGTCTATCCGACGCCGATTACCGGAATCGGCACCGAGGCGTTCGCTGCTGGACCGTGCACGGCGACAGCTCCCGAATCCATCATCGCGGTCGACGGGCCGGTTGTCGTCACTGTCGGCTGGCAGAACCTGACCGCAACGGGCGGCGTAAGTGTTGGCGAGGCGGAGCCCGTCATCAGTCACGTGTTCGAGGCCGTCGGACTGTAAGTCACGAGTCCACGCACGACGACGTTGCCTGACCGGGCCAGCTGACCGGTCAGGCGACGCCGTTGAGTGGCGCCGGCGCTGAGACCGCGCGAGCTGACGCCGTCCGCGGCGGCACATAAAGGATCCGACGGGACCTCCGCGACCGAGACTGCTGCAAAGCCGCGATGAGCGACACCCGAGATCATTGAGTCGCGAAGGTAGTCAAGCGATCGTGGTGTAGCTTCCGACTGCGACGCAGTCGCCAGGGCTTGGGAGGAGATCGACTGTAGGACCGCTGACTGGGCGATGCCGAAGCGCAGTCCCTGCTGGTGATCGGCGTATCTCTCCCGGCGGCACCTTCGGGCAGGCGCAGTCCCAGCGTCGTGCTCCAAGTGCCGCTTGTCTCGTCCATCACCGCTGGCCACTCGGACGCCAAGGTGCTCTGGCTCACGAA
>CAVPVM010000001.1:0-192201 GCA_963709225.1 uncultured Solirubrobacterales bacterium | reverse complement strand
TTCGGCTTGACGATCGTCAGGCGGACCTCGCCGTCGGTGCCCTCGGGCGCCGGGTCGACGACCACGGTTGAGCCCGCCGGCAGCTGCGAGCGCAGGACGAAGTCGGCGAGCGGGTCCTCGATGTAGCGCTGGATCGCCCGCCGCAGCGGCCGCGCGCCCATCGCGGGATCCCAGCCCTTCTCGACCAGCAGGTCCTTGGCCTCGTCGGTCAGATCGAGCACCAGCTCGCGCTCGGCCATCGAGTGGCGGATCCGCAGCAGCAGCAGCTCGACGATCTGCTTGATCTCCTCTCGCTGGAGCTTGTGGAAGACGATCACGTCGTCGATCCGGTTGAGGAACTCGGGACGGAAGACCTTCTTCAGCTCGCCCATGATCCGGTTCTTCATGTCGTCGTAGGTGATCCCGGTCTCATCGTCGGACACCGCGAAGCCGAGCGGCGTGTTGCGCGCGATCTCCTGGGCGCCGATGTTCGAGGTCATGATCACGATCGCGTGGCGGAAGTCCACCGTGCGCCCCTGCGAGTCGGTCAGGCGGCCGTCCTCGAGGATCTGCAGCAGGATGTTGAAGACGTCGGAGTGCGCCTTCTCGATCTCGTCGAGCAGCAGCACGCAGTAGGGCTTGCGCCGCACCGCCTCGGTCAGCTGGCCGCCCTCGTCGTAGCCGATGTAGCCGGGGGGCGAGCCGACGAGCCGCGAGACGGCGTGCTTCTCCATGTACTCGGACATGTCGATGCGCACCATCGCGTCCTCGTCGCCGAACAGGAACTCGGCGAGCGTGCGCGCCAGCTCGGTCTTGCCGACGCCGGAGGGGCCGAGGAAGACGAACGAGCCGGTCGGGCGCTTGGGGTCCTTGAGGCCCGCGCGCGAGCGGCGGATCGCCTTCGAGATGACCTCGATCGCCGGGTGCTGGCCGATCACCCGCTTGTGCAGCTCCTCCTCCATCCGCATCAGCTTCGCGGTCTCGGCCTCGGTCAGCTTGAACACGGGGATGCCGGTCCACATCGAGACGATGTCGGCGATCTCCTCCTCGCCGATCGAGGGGCGCTCGCCGCCGGTCTCGCCGGCCTCCCACTGCTCCTCGAGCTCGCGCTTGCGCGTCGTCAGCTTGCGCTCCTTGTCGCGCAGGTTCGCCGCGTTCTCGAACTCCTGAGCCTCGATCGCGGCCTCCTTCTCGCGCCGCGTGGTCTCGATCTCCTGCTCGAGCTCGCGGTTGGCGGGGGGCGCCGTCATCGACTTGATCCGCATCCGCGAGGCCGCCTCGTCGATCAGGTCGATCGCCTTGTCGGGCAGGAAGCGGTCGGAGATGTAGCGGTCCGCGAGCTCGCCGGCGGCCGCCAGCGCATCGTCGGTGATCGTCACCTTGTGGTGCTGCTCGTAGCGGTCGCGCAGGCCGCGCAGGATCTCGACGGTCTGCTCGACCGTCGGCTCGTCCACCCGGATCTGCTGGAAGCGCCGCTCGAGCGCCGAGTCGCGCTCCAGGTACTTGCGGTACTCGTCAAGCGTCGTCGCGCCGATCGTCTGCAGCTCGCCGCGCGCCAGCGCGGGCTTGAGGATCGAGGCCGCGTCGATCGCGCCCTCCGCGGCGCCCGCGCCGACGAGGTTGTGCAGCTCGTCGATGAACAGGATGATGTCGCCGCGCTGGGTGATCTCCTTCATCACCTTCTTCAGCCGCTCCTCGAACTCGCCGCGGTACTTCGAGCCCGCGACCAGCGCCGCCAGATCGAGCGTGTAGATCTGCTTGTTCTTCAAGAGCTCCGGGACCTCGGAGTTGGTGATCCGCTGGGCGAGGCCCTCGACGACGGCGGTCTTGCCGACGCCAGGCTCACCGATCAGCACCGGGTTGTTCTTGGTCCGCCGCGAGAGGATCTGCATGATCCGCTCGATCTCGGTCTCGCGCCCGACGACCGGGTCGAGCTTGCCGTCGGCGGCGAGCTTGGTCAGGTTGCGACCGAACTGGTCGAGCAGCTTGGAGGACTTCTTCGCGTCAGCGACGCCCGCCGCGCCCGCGACGCCGGTCGGCCCGCCACGGCGCCCGCTCGGGCCCGACAGCATGCGGATGACCTCGTTGCGGATCTTCTCGGAATCGGCGTCGAAGTCGAGCAGGATCCGTGCCGCGACGCCCTCGTTCTCGCGCACCAGGCCGAGCAGGATGTGCTCGGTGCCGATGTAGTTGTGGCCGAGGCTGAGCGCCTCGCGCAGCGCGAGCTCGAGGACCTTCTTGGCGCGCGGGGTGAACGGGATCTGGCCGGAGGTGACCTCCTCGCCGGAACCGACGATCCGCACGACCTGCCCCCGCACCCGCTCGACCGTGATGTCGAGGCTCTCCAGCACGCGGGCCGCCAGGCCCTCCTCTTCACGCAGCAGCCCGAGCAGGATGTGCTCGGTGCCGATGTAGTTGTGCTTGAGCGTCCGCGCCTCTTCCTGCGCGAGAACGACGACCTGTCTGGCCCGCTCTGTGAATCGCTCGAACATCTGGTGCGCGTCCTTCCTGCTTGCGTCAGTGGGGCGGTCCGGATCTGTTCCCCTGCGGGGACGCCGATTGCCGGGATGGCCACCTATTCGGTCGCGAAAGCCGAACGGTTGAGCCCTGAACCCGGATCAGCGCAGCTCCCAGTCTACCAATCGCCTCGGGCGCGCCCTGCCGGTAAGAATGCCCCCATCGCGCCAGTTCCACGCACGATCCGTGGATCGCCGCCGCTCACCCGTCGCGCAGCGCCGGAAACATCACCACCTCGCGAATCGAGCGCAGCCCCAGCAGCACCATCACGAGCCGGTCGATGCCGAGCCCGACGCCCCCGGTCGGCGGCATTCCCTGCTCGAGCGCCATCAGGAACGACTCATCGAACGGCTGCGCCTCCGCATCCCCGGCGGCTGCCGCCTCGCGCTGCTCCAGGAACCGCGCACGCTGCTCCTGCGGGTCGTTCAGCTCGCTGAACGCGTTGGCGATCTCGATCCCGCCGGCGAACGCCTCCCAGCGCTCGACGAGCCCCTCCTGCGTGCGGTGCGCCTTGGCGAAGGGCGACAACTCGACCGGATAGTCGAACACGAACGTCGGCTCGAGCAGCGTCGGCTCGACGTACTTGGAGAGCAGGTCGTCGACGAGTCCGGCCCACGTCTGGCCGTCGGTCTCGAGCGCGAGCTCGCGGGCGCGAATCGCCGCCGCCAGCTCGGGCTGCGTGCGCACCGCGGCGACGTCGATGCCGGTCTGCTCGGCGATCGCGTCAAAGAGTTTTATGCGCCGCCAGGGGGCGGCGACCGTGACGGCGGGCTCGCTCAGCGTGGCCGCCGCAGCCTGGACGACCGCCTCGAGCCGGCGCGCGGCATCCTCGTAGTCGGCGTAGGCCTCATACCACTCGAGCATCGTGAACTCGGGGTTGTGCTTGGGCGAGAGCCCCTCGTTGCGGAAGTCCTTGCCGAGCTCATAGACCCGCTCGAGGCCGCCGACGATCGCGCGCTTGAGGTAGAGCTCGGTCGCGACGCGCAGGTACAGCGTGCGGTCGAGCGCGTTGTGGTGGGTCGTGAACGGGAGTGCGTGGCCGCCGCCGTAGATCGGCTGCATGACGGGCGTCTCGATCTCGATGAAGCCGTCCTCGTCAAGGCTGCGGCGCACCGCGCTGATGATCCGGGCGCGCGCGACGAACACCTCGCGCGAGCTCTCGTTGGCGATCAGGTCGAGCTCGCGGCGGCGAAAGCGCGTCTCGACGTCGCTGAGCCCGTGATGCTTGTCGGGAGGCGGGCGCAGCGACTTCGCGAGCAGCGTGAAGTCGCCGGCGCGCAGCGACAGCTCACCGCTCCGGGTCTTGATCGCAATGCCGTCCACACCGATCAGATCGCCGATGTCGAGCGAGACGAGCCGGTCGAAGCGCTCCGGGCCGAGCTCGTTGACGCGGGCGAGCAGCTGGATTCGCCCGGAGCGGTCCACCAGGTCAATGAACGCCGCACGCCCAGAGTCCCGGCGGGCGGCAATCCGACCGGCGACGCGATGCGCACTCTCGGTCTCCTCCCCCGCCGCCAGCTCCGCGTGGCGCGCGAGCACGTCCGCGATCGCCTCCACCCCCGGAAACTGATGCGGAAACGGCTCTACACCGTCCGCACGAAGCCGCTCGAGCTTCGCCCGCCGAGCGGCCAGCAGCTCGCTCCCTGCGTCTTCCTCGCTCACGTCCGTGAGGCTACTTGAGCTTGACGTGATTCGAGTCCGGCGAGGCCGGCTCGAATCACTTCACCCCAACGTCGATCTTGGTGATCTTGAGCTTGCGGGCGGGTCCGCGCGGAACCTGCACCGAGACCGTCTCGTTGCGCTTGTGACCGAGCAGCGCGCGGCCGACCGGCGACTCGTTGGACAGCTTGTTCTCGGCCGGCTTGGCCTCGGCCGAGCCGACGATCGTGTAGCGCGCCGACTTGCCGGTCTTCTCGTCCTTGACGTGCACGACGGAGCCGACCGTGACGACGTCGGTCGAGAGGCCCTCGGCCTCGATCACCGTCGCCATCCGCAGCTTCTCGGCGACGACGGCGATCCGCGCCTCGAGCATCGCCTGCTCGTTCTTGGCGTCGTCGTACTCCGAGTTCTCGGCGATGTCGCCGAACTCGCGCGCCTCCTTGATCCGCTCCGCGACCTCCTTGCGCTTCTCGGTCGAGAGGAAGTCGAGCTCGGACTGGAGCTTCTCCAGTCCCTCCGGGGTGAGGATTACGTCCTTCGGCATGGCCTCTCGTTCGCTCGTGTTCACCGCGCCGACGGTTCAGGCGGGGCTGCTGGCGCGGCGGCCGGGCAGTATAGCGAGCGCGTCAGCTAGACCAGTTGCGCATCGAGCTCTCGCTCGAGCAGCTCGCGAACGCGCGAGAAGCCCTCGACCTGCTGAAGGGCCGCGCTGAGCGCGCGCGCCCGCGGCGGCTCGAGCGCCAGCCGCTCGACATACCACGGGTAGAAGCGCCGCAGGTAGCGCCCGGCCCGCTCGATCCCCAGATGCTCGCCGGCGCAGGCGATCACCCAGTCGAGCTCCGCGAGCACCTCGTCGCGGCTCGGCTCGCCGTCGCGGCGGCCGAGCAGCTCCTCGAACAGCCAGGGGTTGCCGAGCGAGCCGCGGGCCAGCATCACGCCGGCCACGCCGGTCTGGCGGTAGGCGTCGCGGACCGCCTGCGCGCTGTTCAGGCCTCCGCTCAGCAGCACCGGCGCACCGAGCGTGCGCACCAGCTCGGCGACCAGCGCGTAGTCGGGGGTGCCACGGTGGGCGAGCGTCGCGGGGCGCGGGTGCAGCGCGATCGCGGAGACGCCGGCCTCCGCGACGAGCCGGTGCGCGAGCGCGACGCCATCGGTCTCACCGGCGCGCCAGCCGGAGCGCAGCTTGACCGTCACCGGCAGCCCGCCGCCCTCGACCGCGGCCCGCGCGAGCGCGACGGCGCGGTCCGGGTCGGCCAGCAGCGCGGCGCCGGCTCCGGTGCGGCAGACCTTCGGCACCGGGCAGCCCATGTTGATGTCGATCAGGTCGGCGCCGGCCGCCGCCACGCTCGCCGCGGCCGAGCGCATGACGTCGGGGTCGGCGCCGAACAGCTGGATCGCGACGGCGCCGCCCTCGTGCTCGCGCGGGTCGATTCGCAGCAGCTCGCGGCAGGTCTTCTCGTTGCGGTAGTGCACGGCGAAGCTCGAGACCATCTCCGAGAACACCAGGCCGGCGCCGTAGCGGCGCGCCTGCAGGCGCACGAACCAGCTGCCGATTCCGGCCAGCGGGGCGAGCGCGAGGCGGTTGGGCAGCTCGATTGGACCCAGCGTGAAGCGGTCGGTGAGCGATGGCTCCATCACCCCAGGGTAGTCTGCACCGCGATGGAGAGTTCGCGCCGGCTAGCGATCGCCGCCACGCTGGGCGTTGCCGTGATCGCGCTCGCGGCCGGCTCGGACTTCGTGTTCGGCTCGTTCTGGAGCTCGCACGCGATGCTCACCTCGCTGATCGCGAGCCTGCTGGTGCTGGCGGTGACCGTCGTCGTGCTCAACGAGGCGATCGAGCGCCGCGACCGCCGGCGCTGGAGCATCCTCGCCCAGTACGTGCTGTTCCAGCTCGTGCAGACGGCGCGCGCGACCTGGATGGGCACGGTCGAGCTGATCATGGGCATCGAGATCGAGACGGGCTCAACCGACGGGCTGCTCGCGGGCGCCAGGCTCGCGCTCGACACGGCGCCGTTCTCGGCCGCCACGCGAACGATGCTCACCGATCCCGAGCGCCGCCGCGTGCTCCAGGAGATGACGGTCATCCTCGCGGGCCACTCGCGTGAGGTGATCGCGAACTGGGCCGCCGTGATGGTCGGCGCCGGCCCCTACACCGAGGTCTTCGACCGCCACGTCGAGCTCCAGTCACGCCTCGACTGGGTCGCGGGCATCCTTTCCCACAACGAGCCGACCGACAAGCGCACCTTTCACGAGAGCAAGCTGACGCGCTCTTCGGTCACAGCTGAGTTCGCCAACACCTTCGGCGACGACTGGCTGCACGACACGATCGTCTCGACGACCCAGGTCGCCGTGCGCCTGGACTACGAGTCGCGCGCGCTCGGCTTCAAGCTGGTCCCGCTGGCGTCCTGGGAGGAGCGCATCAAGGCGTTCGTTCCCGACCTGCCCGATCTCAGCGATTGAGCTCCCAGATCAGACGCAGGCCCTCGAGCGTGAGCAGGTCGTCGACCGCGTCGATCGACTGGGTGAAGGACGGCACGAGGTGGTGCGCGAGCCCGCCGGTGGCGATCACCGGCACCTCGTCCCCGAGCTCCTCGCGCAGCCGCGCGACGATCCCGTCGACCTGGCCGGCGAAGCCGTAGACGATCCCCGAGCGCACCGCGTCCGCGGTCGTCTTGCCGATCAGCGAGCGCGGCTCGCCGAGCTCCACCTGCGGCAGCTTGGCGGCGCGCCGCGAGAGCGCCTCGAGCGAGATCTCCAGGCCCGGCGAGATGATCCCGCCGACGTACTCGCCCTCGGCCGAGACGACGTCGTAGGTGATCGCGGTGCCGAAGTCGACGACGATGCAGGCGCGGCCGAAGCGGGCCCACGCGGCGACGGCGTTGACGAGCCGGTCGGCGCCGAGCTCGCGCGGGTTATCGGTGCGGATCGGCATGCCGGTCTTGACCCCGGGACCGACGACCAGCATCTCGTGGCCGAGGTAGCGCCGCGCCATCTCGACCCATTCGGGAGCGAGCTCCGGCACGGTCGAGGACAGCACAGAGGCGTCCACGTCCTCGAAGCCCAGGCCGCGCAGGGCGAGCAGGTTGCGCAGCGCGGCGCCTAGCTCATCCGAGGTCGAGCTGCGATCCGTCGCGAAGCGCCAGCGCTCGATCACCTCGCCGTCGCGCACGCCGCCGAAGTGGGTCTGGGTGTTGCCGACGTCGACGACCAGGAGCACGAGCTGATTATCCGGTCCGGGCGCCCGCCGCGCTCGCCGCGGCGATCCGGAGCGGCGGCCCGGCGCGCCCCACGCCCTCGTCGAAGTCGAGCGCCGCGAGCGCGTCGGCGAGCGACTCGCCGGCCGGGGTGCGCAGCTCGAAGTCGAGCTCGAGCAGCGGGATCAGCACGAAGCGGCGCTGGAGCACCTGCTCATGCGGCAGCGTGAGGCGCTCCGATGCGAGCTCCAGATCGCCCAGCAGCAGCAGGTCGATGTCGATCAGCCGCGGGCCGTGGCGCGGTGAGCCGGCTTCGCGGCCGAGCTCGAGCTCGAGCGCCTTGCAGGCCGCGAGCAGCGCCGGGGGCTCGAGCGCCGTCTCGATCCGCAGGCAGGCGTTGAGGAATTGCGGCTGGTCGAGGATCTCGCCGACCGGGTCGGTGTCGTAGACGCTCGATGAGGCGAGCACCGTGACGGCGTGCGCGGCGAGGCCGTCGAGCGCCGCCTGGAGGTTGGCGCGGCGGTCGCCGACGTTAGATCCGAGGCCGAGGTAGCCGGTTCGCGCGCCGCTCACTCGGGCAGCTCGCGCCAGACCTCCACCGAGACCTCCTCGACCGCCAGCGGGATCGGCGGCTCGGGCTTCGCCGCCTTGACCCAGACGGCCTCGGCGCCGAAGTCCTCGATGATCCGGTCGGCGACGACGGTGCACAGGCGCTCGAGCGTCTTGTAGTTGCGCTGCTGCGCGACCAGCGCGACGAGCTGGCAGACCTCGCTGTAGTCGACGGTGTCCTCGAGCCGGTCGGTCTCGGTCGCGTCGGATTCGCCGACGTCGATGCGGATGTCGAACAGCAGCCGCTGGCCGACCTCGCGCTCGGCCGCGCTGACGCCGACGTGGGTGTAGAGCGAGAGGCCGGAAATCTCGATCGTCACGACGGTCTGCACGCCGCGGTCGAGATCCAGCTCGTCGTCTGAGTCCAGCTCGTCGTCGGGCTCTTCGCTCATCTGGGACTGACCGTAGCAGCCGCGACCGCCAGCGCGTCACGCACCGCCGCGACGTCGTGGACGCGGAACACGCTCGCCCCGCGCAGCAGGCCGATCACGTTGGTGGCGATCGTGGCCGCCAGGCGGTCGTGCTCGCGCCGCCCGGTCAGCGCGCCGAGGAACGACTTCCGCGAGGTGCCGATCAGGATCGGCTGCCCGAGCGCCGAAAGCTCGTCGAGGCGGTCGAGCAGCTCGAGGTTGTGCGCCACGGTCTTGCCGAAGCCAAAGCCGGGGTCGATCAGGATCCGCTCGCGCTCGATCCCCGCCGCCAGGGCGAAGTCGACGCGCTCGCGCAGGAACGTCGCCACCTCGGCGACGACGTCGCCGTAGCGCGGGGCGTCCTGCATCGTGCGCGGCTCGCCCTGCATGTGCATCAGCGCGCACTCGGCGCCGCGCTCCGCGACCAGCGCCGCGATCGCGGGCGCGGCGCGGAAGGCGGTCACGTCGTTGACGAGGCCGGCGCCGGCGTCGAGCGCCGCACGCGCGACCTCGAGCTTGGAGGTGTCGATCGAAATGGTCGCCTCGACGCCCGCCGCGACGAGCCCCTCGATCACGACGATCACACGGCGGAGCTCCTCCGCGACATCGACCGGCGCCGCGCCGGGCCGCGTCGACTCGCCGCCCACGTCGATGATCGCCGCGCCCTGCGCGGCGAGCGCCAGGCCGTGCTCGATCGCCGCGCGCGGGTCGAGGTGGCGCCCGCCGTCGGAGAAGGAGTCGGGCGTGACGTTGACGACGCCCATGATCCGGATCGTGGCCGCCACGCGCGCAATCGTGTCAGAGCCGCGCGACCAGGGCGCGGTTGCGGGTCAGCCGAGCTGCGGGCGGCGGGGCTCGGTCGCGCGCATCTCGGCGGCGAGACCGGGACGCGGCAGCGGCCGCGCCGTCTCCGGGCGGGTGCGCTCGGGGGCGGGCGTCGGACCCGGCGTCAAAGACGGTGTGTCGGGCTCGTCGGGGCCGAACACGTCGGCCTCGGTCGCGCCGGTCAGCAGCTTCTCGAACTGCTCCTTCTCGATCGTCTCGCGGCGCAGCAGGATGTTCGAGATCCGGTCGAGGTGCTCGCGTTGCTCGCCGAGGATCGCGCGGGCGCGTTCATGCGCGCCCTCGATGATCCGGCGCACCTCGTCGTCGATCTCGCGCGCGATCTCGTCGGAGTAATCCGGCTCGGTCGAGAACTCGCGGCCGAGGAACGGCTGGCCGTGGTCGTGGCCGTAGACGCGCGGGCCGAGCTTGTCGCTCATGCCGAAGCGCATCACCATCTGCTTGGCGGTCGCGGTGACCTTCTCGAGGTCGTTGGAGGCGCCGGTCGTGATCTCGCCGAACACGACCTCCTCCGCGGCCCGGCCGCCGAGCGTCATCGTCATCGTGTCGAGCAGCTCAGAGCGCGTCGTCAGGAAGCGGTCCTCGGTCGGCATCGAGATCGTGTAGCCGAGCGCGCGGCCGCGCGAGATCACGGAGATCTTGTGGACCGGGTCGGCGAACTCGAGGAAGTGGCCGACGAGCGCGTGGCCCATCTCGTGGTAGGCGGTGATCATCCGCTCGCGCTCGCTCATCACGCGCGTCTTCTTCTCGGGGCCGGCGATCACGCGCAGGATCCCCTCCTCGAGCTCGATCTGGCCGATCTCGCGCTTGCCGGTGCGGGCGGCGAGCAGCGCCGCCTCGTTGATCAGGTTCGACAGGTCGGCGCCCGTGAAGCCCGGGGTCTGTCCGGCGAGCGCGTCGATGTTGATCCCCTTCGCCAGCGGCTTGCCGCGGGTGTGGACGTCGAGGATCTTCGCGCGGCCCTTGCGGTCGGGGCGGTCGACGGCGATCTGGCGGTCGAAGCGGCCGGGGCGCAGCAGCGCCGGGTCGAGGATGTCGGGCCGGTTGGTGGCCGCGATCATGATGATGTTGTCCTTCGCCTCGAAGCCGTCCATCTCGACCAGCAGCTGGTTGAGTGTCTGCTCGCGCTCGTCGTGACCGCCGCCGAGGCCGGCACCGCGGTGGCGCCCGACGGCGTCGATCTCGTCCATGAAGATGATGCAGGGGCTGTTCTGCTTGGCCTGCTCGAACAGGTCGCGCACGCGCGAGGCGCCCACGCCGACGAACATCTCGACGAAGTCAGACCCGGAGATCGAGAAGAACGGCACGCCCGCCTCGCCGGCGACGGCGCGGGCGAGCAGCGTCTTGCCGGTGCCCGGAGGGCCATAAAGAAGAACACCCGTCGGGATCCTCGCGCCGAGCGCCTGGAACTTCTTCGGGTTCTCGAGGAACTCCTTGATCTCGTGCAGCTCCTCGACCGCCTCGTCAACGCCGGCGACGTCGCGGAAGCTGATCTTCGGCGAGTCGGCCGACAGGCGCTTCGCGCGCGACTTGCCGAACGACATGACCTTCGAGCCGCCGCCCTGGAGGTTGTTCATCAACAGGAACCACAGGCCGAAGAAGAGGATGAACGGCAGCAGGTAGAGCAGCAGCGAGGACCACGTGCTCGACGACTTCGGCAGGATGTTGTACGGCGTCCCCGGGTCGTCCTTGTTGGCCTCGTTGATCACCGTCTCGAGCGTCGAGGGCGTCCCCGGGTCGTAGCCGACCGAGTAGCGCGTGCGTGCGGCGTCGTTGAGCGTGACGTTGATCGAGTTGCTCGACGTGTCGACGGTGAACGACTGGACGTGGTGCTCGGGCAGGTCGACCTTGACGAGCTGGGTGTAATTCGGCGTCGGCCCGCTCGCGGTGTTCGGCGACAGCAGCTTGGCGACGAAGAACGCCAGCACTATCACGATCACGATGGGGAAGAGGGCGCCCCTGAAGACGCGGTTCATCGGTGGCTCCGGGCGGTGTGGAACATCATGTTCAAGGCTCGCAAGCGTACCACGGCGCCTTTACGGCCAAATCGGCCCGACAGCCAGCGTGCAACTGGCTCAGGTGCCGATCAGCGCGGCGACATACGGCAGGTTGCGGTAGCGCTCGCTGTGGTCGAGGCCGTAGCCGATCGCGAAGCGGTCCGCGATCTCGAAGCCGACGTAGCGGACCGCCGTCTCGACCTTGCGGCGGTCGGGCTTGGTCAGCAGCGCGCAGACCTCGACGCTGGCCGGGTTGCGCGCGCCGAGGCTGCGCAGCAGGTACTGGAGCGTCAGGCCGGAGTCGACGATGTCCTCGACGATCAGCACGTCGCGGCCCTCGATCGGCGCCTCGAGGTCCTTGAGGATCCGCACGACGCCCGAGGAGTCGGTCGCCGAGCCGTAGGAGGCGACCGCCATGAAGTCGATCTCGCACGGCACGTCGATCTGGCGCATCAGGTCGCTGGCGAAGAACACCGCCCCCTTCAGCACGCAGACCAGCAGCAGGTCGCGCCCGGCGTAGTCGCGCGAGATCTCGCCGCCGAGCTCGCCCACGCGGCGCTGCAGGGCGTCGGCTTCGACGAGTGTCTCGCCCAGCAGCGAATCGGCCATCGCGGGCGTCAGTGTAGTGGCCGCGTCCACGGCGCCGGCCACGGCGCGGTCGCGGACGTCCGTGGGTAGGGGCGCACGCCCATCCGGCTACGGCGCGGTCGCGGCCGCGGGCGTCCGCTCGGCGCGCAGCACGACGAGGCGCGTGGTGTCGGCCCTGACGCGGTAGGGCTCGGCCGTCGCGACGCGCGGGATCCAGACGATCTCGGCCTCGCTGAGCACGATCGGCAGCGAGGCGCGCTGCGCGCGCGGGATCCGCCGGTCGGTGAAGAGGTCGGCCAGCGACTTTGTGCCGTCGAGGCCGAGCGGGCGCATGCGGTCGCCGGCGCGCCAGGCGCGAACCGTCAGCGGGCCGCCGCGCAGGAGGTCGGCGTCGAGCATCCCGACCTCGCCGCCGGCGCCCGCGAGCGACGCGGCACCGGCCGGCTCGACCGTCGCGCGCAGCTCCCAGCTGCCGAACGCGACGGCTCCCGGCAGCGCCAGCGACTCCGCGCCCGGCACCGCGACCGCCGCCTCGCGCGTGAAGTGAAGGACGCCGTACTCGACGACGGCGCGGGTGCCGCCGCCGACATCGAGCGAGGCGCTGCCGCCGCGGCCGGCCAGCGCGAGCAGCTCGCGCAGGCGCCCGCCGACGCCCGGAACCGCCTCGCCCGCGGCGTCCTCGGCCAGGCGGATCACGACCAGCCGCGCAAGCGCGGCGGGCAGCTCGGCCAGGCGCGTCAGCGCGATCCGCCGGCGCCCCGCGAGCGCGACGTCGACGACGCCGTCGAGCACCGCCGACTCGGCGCGCAGGATCTCGACGCTGCGCAGCAGGTTCTCCTCGGCGGACGGATGCACGGCGCGAAGCTCGGGCAGCACGCCATGGCGAACCCGCCCGCGGACGTAGTGGCGCGACGCGTTGGAGCTGTCCTCGCGCCAGCTCAGGCCGCGGGCCTCGCAGTGCGCGGCGGTCTGCTCGCGCGTGAGCGACAGCAGCGGGCGCACGAGCCGGCCCTCGCGCGGCGCCATGCCGAGCAGCGCGCGGCGCCCCGGCGAGGCGGCGAGGCGGTAGAGCACAGTCTCCGCCTGGTCGGAGGCGGTGTGGCCGGTCGCGATCAGCGCCGTCGCGGAGTGCTCGAGCGCGCGCGCGTAGCGCAGGTCGCGAGCCCAGGCCTGGAGGTTGCCGCGGACCGGCGCGGGTGGCGCGGAGGAGCAGACGAGGCGCACGCCGAGCAGTTCGCAGAGCTCGCGCACGTGGCGCTCGTCGCCGTCGGATTCCTCGCCGCGCAGGCCGTAGTTGACGTGCAGCGCGCTGACCGCGCCGGGGCCGGCGATGCTGACCAGCACGTCGAGCAGGCAGACCGAGTCGCGCCCGCCCGACACCAGCGCCACGTAGCGCTCGCCCGGCGAGACCGCGCCGCCGGCGCGCACCGCCTCGAGCACCGAGCCGTCCATCGCCAAAGGTTCGCAGACCGCGATAATCGCTAGCCTGAGCGAGCCGCCCGCCGCCCTGCACCTGCACCCCACCGCGCCGCTCGCGCCGCGGGTGCTGCTTCCCGGAGATCCGGGCCGCGCCCTCGCGCTCGCCCAGGAGCTGCTGGCGGAGCCGCGCATGTTCAACCACAACCGCGGCCTGTGGGGCTACACCGGCGCGGCGCTGATCGACGGCGAGCCGCTGACGATCCAGAGCACCGGCATGGGCGGCCCGTCGGCGGCGATCGTGCTGGAGGAGCTGATCGTGCTGGGAGCGCAGCGCGCGATCCGCGTCGGCACCGCCGGAGGGCTCGACCCCGGCTTGCGCCTGGGCGAGCTGCTGGTCGCCGAGCGCGCGATCTGCGCCGACGGCACGAGCCGCGCGCTGGGCGCGGGCGAGCAGGCCGCCGGCGACCCGGGCCTGACGGCGGCGCTCGCGGCGGCCGCGCCGGCGGCCGAGTGCGGGACGGTCGTCAGCTCGGACCTCTTCTACGAGGTCGGCGAGCCGCGCTTCGATGCGTGGCGAGCCCAGGGGGCGCTGGCGGTCGAGATGGAGGCGGCGACGCTGTTCGCGCTCGGCGCGCTGCGCGGCGTCGCGGTCGGCTGCGCGCTCGCGATCACCGACCTGCTGGCCGGGCCGCGCGAGCGGATCGACGCCGCGGCGCTGCACGAGGCCGGGCTGGCGGTCGGGCGGCTGGGAGCGGCGGCGCTGAGCGGCGGCGGGGGTTAGCGCGGGGAGGTGAGTCGCGCGCGGGCGGGCTGCGGGCTGGGAGGGAGTCGCGCGCGGGCGGGCTGCGGACGGGGCCGGTTCGACGGACGGGGCGGGTCGCGGGCGGGCTGCGGACGGGGCCGGTTCGGCGGACGGGGCGGGTCGGGGGCGGGCTTGCGGACCCGGCCGGCCGGCGCGGGCGCGTGCGGCTGGCGCTGCGCCTGCAGCTAGACGGTCGGGGCGCCCGCGGGCGGGCTCTCGCCGTCCTCGACGCGCAGGCGCTCCTGGTCGGGCGATACGCCGCCGCTTCGGTCCTGGAGCTCGCCGAGCAGGCGCGTCACGTCGGCGAGTTGCTCCTCGATCGAGTCGAGCCGGCCGGTGATCGCGGCGGGGGTGCCGCGCAGCCCGTCCTCCAGGCGCGTCAGCGCGTCCTCGACCGCCTCCATCCGCTGGGAGATCGAGCGGACGCGGCGCGTCAGGCGCTCCATGTGGGCGGCCGACGGCAGGTTGAGGAAGTCCATCGTGACCTCCTGGACCTGGCTCGCCTTGCCGCGCGCCTCGAAGGCGGCGGTCAGTGCCGAGTTGACCCAGGGGTTCTCGAGCAGGTCCTGGGCGATCCGCCCGAGCGCCTCCTCGCCGCGCGCCGTCAGGCGGTCGCGGAGGCTCTCGCCGGTCTCTTCCTCGCTCACCACGGCCGGCTCCTCGTCCATGCGTTCAAGCCTACTCCCAACCCGCCGCGCGCGGGGGTGCGTGCGTGCTCGCGCGCGGCGCGCTCAGCTGCCGGTGAAGCGCGCCGGACGGCGCTCGAGGAAGGCGGCGATCCCCTCGCTCGCGTCGGCGGAGGCGAACACGCGCGTGAAGCCGAGCTTCTCGGCCTCGATCCCGGCTTCGAGCTCGGGCCCGGCGGAGATCAGCTTGATCTGCTCGATCGCGAGCGGCGGCTGCGCGGCGAGCCGCCGCGCCCAGGCGAGCGCGCTGTCGAGCAGCTCGTGGTCGGGGACGACGCGGTTGACGAGGCCGTACTCCCAGGCCTCGAAGGCGTCGATCGGGTCGCCGAGCAGGTTCAGCTCGAGCGCCTTGGCCGCGCCGACCAGCCGCGGCAGCCGCTGGGTGCCGCCGAAGCCGGGCATGATCCCGAGCTTGATCTCCGGCTGGGCGAAGCTCGCCGACTGGGCCGCGATCCTCAGGTCCGCGCCCATCGCGAGCTCGCAGCCGCCGCCGTAGGCGAGCCCGTTGACGGCGGCGATCGTGACGATCCGCGAGCGGCCCATCTCGAGCAGCAGGTCGTGCATGCGGTCGAGCAGCTCGCGCTCGGAATCGATGTCCATCGTCGTGAACGCCTTGATGTCGGCGCCGGCGCAGAACAGCGCCTGGCTGGCCGAGGCGATCACCAGCGCGCGCACCGCTCCCTCCTCGACGACGCGACGCCACAGCGCCGCCAGCGCGTCGATCATCTCGATCGTGATCGAGTTGGCCGGCGGGTTGTCGATCCAGGCGATCGCCAGCTCGCCGTGGGACTCGAGCTTGACCTGACCGCTCTCGCCGGTGTCGGGCCGCGGCGTCGGGAAGAACCCCTGGCCGGTGGCGGCGCCGAGGCGGCCCTGGGCGACCAGCCGGCGCAGGATCGTCGGCGGCGAGAAATCCTCGCCCCAGCGCCCGGCGGCCTGCTCGAGGCGCGCGAGGACCTCGCCGAGCCCCGCTGCGTCAGCGCGCGCGAAGGGCGGCGGGATCAGGCCGGCGCCGGCCATCAGCGCGACGTCGATGTCGCGGGCGGAGGCGACGCCCTCCTCGAGCAGCAGGCAGCACTCGACGAGCGCCTTCAGGGCGAAGCGCTCGACCAGCTCCGCGACGTCGCCGGGCTCGCTGCCGGCGGTGCGTGGCGCGCCGGACTCGTAGAAGCCGCGCCCGGTCTTGACGCCGAGCTCCCCCTTGGCGACCAGATCGCGCATCCCGGCGTGGACGTGGAAGCGCTCGCCGAAGGCCTCGTGCAGGTGCTCGGCGACGTGCAGGACGGTGTCGAGCCCGAGCATGTCGGCCAGCGCGAAGGGCCCGATCGGCGCGGCGCCGGACTCGGCGACCGCCTCGTCGAGCGCGCCGACGTCCAGGCCCTGCTCCTCCTGCGCGCGCCACAGCTCGCTGACCGCGGAGGTCAGCACGCGGTTGACGACGAAGCCGGGCACGTCGGCGCAGCGGATCGCGGTCTTGCGGATCGTGGCCGCGAAGCTCGCGGCGGCGGCCATCGACTCGGGCGAGGTCTCGATGCCCTCGACGATCTCCACCAGGCGCATGACCGAGGCGGGGTAGAAGAAGTGGAAGCCCAGCACCTGCTCGGGGCGCGTCGTGGCGGCGGCCAGCTCGCTGATCGACAGCGCCGAGGTGTTGGAGGCGAGGATCGCGTGCCCGGGGGTCGCGGCGTCCAGCTCGGCGAACACGGCGAGCTTCAGTTCGAGCCGCTCGGGCACCGCCTCGATCACGAAGTCGACGTCGCCGAACGGCTCGAGCGAGGTCGTGCCGGTGATCAGCGCGAGCGTGCGCTCGAGGTGCTCGTCGGCCTGCTCGCGCGTCAGCTTGCCGGAGGCGTGCAGGCCATCGAGCCGCGCCGCGGTGAGCTGGCGCGCCTTCTCGAGACCGACGTCGACGAAGCGCTGTTCGACGTCGCGCAGCACGACCGGGATCCCGGCGGCGGCGACCAGCTGGGCGATCTCGCCGCCCATTGTTCCGGCTCCGACGACGCCGGCCTTGAAAACGAACATCGCAACTCCTCGCGGATGGTGGTGTCTAAATCTAAGAAGGCCAGGGTAGACCTGGTTGGCCGGACCCAGCTGCCGACGGCTGCTGGGCGCTTGCGGTTGAAAACGGAGGTCGTGTGATGGGCAGAAGGATTCGTTTGCTTGCAGTCGGCGCCGCGCTTGGCGCAGCGACCCTTGTCGTGGCCGCGACGGCCCTGGCGGCAGCTCCCCCGCCGACCTCGCCGCCGACCGCCACCACGGGCGTCGCCAGCGCGATCACCTACCAGTCGGCCACTCTGTCGGGCTCGGTCAAGCCGGGCAACGAGTCGACCGAGGTCTACTTCCAGTACGGCACGACGGTCGGCTACGGCGCGCAGTCGGCGCCCACGCAGGTCCCGGCGGGCACGGCGGCGGTACCGATCAGCGTCCCGATCTCGAGCCTGACGGCCGACACGGTCTATCACTACCGGCTCGTCGCGACCAACGCCAGCGGCACCTCGCTGGGTGCTGACAAGGTCCTGACGACCGCCAAGATCCCGCTCTCGCTGGCGATCACCGCCGCGCCCAACCCGGTGCCGTTCGGCGGCGCCGTGACGATCGAGGGCACGCTGTCGGGCACCGGCGACGCGAACGCCCCGGTCCAGCTTCAGGAGACCCCGTTCCCCTACACGGCGCCGTTTGCCAACATCGGCAATCCGGAGCTGACGCTGTCCAACGGCACCTTCGCCTT
The DNA here is from genome assembly GCA_963709225.1 of uncultured Solirubrobacterales bacterium. Lineage (GTDB taxonomy): Bacteria > Actinomycetota > Thermoleophilia > Solirubrobacterales > Solirubrobacteraceae > Palsa-513. The sequence continues at coordinate 174,767 of CAVPVM010000001.1, read as the reverse complement.
CAACGTGCTCGGCCTCGCGCTGAACACGGAGTACCGCGTCGTCTCGGGCGCCGTCGCCTCCGCGTCGGTGCCGGTCTCGGTCGCGGTCGGCGTGACGCTGAACGCGAACCCGACGGGCACGAAGCAGCACCCGACGGTGCACTTCAGCGGCACGATCGATCCCGCCGAGCCCTCGGCGCGAATCGGCTTCGAGCGGCTGGTCGGAGCCAAGTGGACGCTCGTCGGCGGCACGGTGGCGGCAGCCACGGTGACCAACGGCCTCGTCAACTTCGGCGCCACGATTCACATCCGCCACGGCGGCTTCTTCCGCGCGCTGGTGCTCTCGGTCGAAGGCTCGCACGTGGCCGGCTACAGCCCGACGGTGCTCGTCAAGATCAAGTGAGGGGTGGCCGCGCACGACCGGGGTCCGGGGCGTCGCGCGGCTCAACTCCTCGCCGGGTCGAGCACCTCGCGCGCGATCACGATCCGCTGGATCTGCGCGGTGCCCTCGTAGAGCTGCATGATCTTCGCGTCGCGCATCAGCTTCTCGACCGGATAGTCCTTGATGAAGCCGTAGCCGCCGTAGACCTGCACCGCGTCGGTCGCCACGCGCATCGCCGCGTCGGCGGCGAAGCGCTTGGCGTGGGAGGAGAGCAGCGTGTTGCGCCGGCCCTGGTCGAGCTCCACCGCCGAGCGCCAGGTCAGAAGGCGCGAGGCCTCGATGTCGGTCGCCATGTCGGCGATCATGAACTGGATCGCCTGGTGCATCGCGATCGGCACGCCGAAGGTGACGCGCTCGCGCGCGTAGGAGACGGCGAACTCGAAGGCCGCCCGCGCGATGCCGGTGGCCATCGCCGCGACGCCCGGCCGCGTGCGGTCGAGCGTCATCATCGCGACCTTGAAGCCCGCGTTCTCGGCCCCGATCAGGTGGTCGAGCGGGATCTCGACGTCGGGGAAGGTGATCGTCGCGGTGTTCGAGGCGCGCTGGCCCATCTTGTCCTCGTGCCCGTCGACGACCACGCCGGCGTCGCGCGGCACGACGAAGCAGGAGATCCCGCGGTGCCCGGCCTCGGGGTCGGTCTTCGCGTAGACGGTGTAGAAGTTGGCGTAGCCGCCGTTGGTGATGAAGCACTTCGAGCCGCTGATCACCCAGCGATCCCCCTTGCGCACCGCGCGCGTGCGCATCGCCGCGACGTCGGAGCCGGCCTCCGGCTCGGTCAGGCAGAACGACGCGAGCAGCGGCGCCTCGGCGAGCCGGCCGAGGTACTCCTTCTTCAGCTCCTCCGACCCGGCGACCAGCAGCGGCGTGACCGCGAGGTTGTTGCAGCCGACCGAGGTGTGGATGCCGGAGCAGCCCCACGACATCTCCTCCTCGATCAGCGCGCCGTCGAGGTAGCCGATCCCGCCGCCGCCGTAGGCCTCCGGGACGTGGGTGTTGAGCAGGCCGACCTCCCAGGCCTTCTCGATGATCGCCTGCGGGAAGGTGCCGTCGCGGTCGTACTCCCAGGCGACCGGCCGGATCTCCTTCTCGGCGAAGTCGTGGGCGAGCTCGCGGAGCGCGAGCTGTTCGTCGCTCAGCGTGAAATCAACCATCGTTACGACCTTTCTGCTGCGGCGGGGGGATCGGAATGCCGGGGGAACGATCCCTCGGTGGCGGCGGGCGGCGCATCAGCTGCTCGCCTGCCGCGAAGCTTGGAGAACGGCGCGGGCGTCAGATCACCCTCAGCCGCTGCTGGTGGTGCTGCCCGACGACGAGAGGAGGCCGCCGAAGTTGCCGCCCGTGCCCTTGGCGCCGGTCAGCCCGGCGACCAGCGAGGAGAGCGAGCCGAATCTGCTCTCCAGGGCGAAGACGCCGTTGAGCAGCTTCGACCTGGTCGCCGGCTGCGCGCCGGCGGGCGCCGTGATCGTCTGAGGCTGGTTCACGCCGCTCAGCGTGACGTCGGCGGTCAGCGATCCGCCGGTCAGCCCGTCGATCGCGCCGGCGGCGATCGACGGCACGGTGAAGGCGATGTCGAGATCGGCCCGGCGCACGATGTGGTCGGCGACACCCGTGTAGATGTCGACCTGGGCCTTGGTGATCGCCGACTCGAGCAGCGGCAGCAGGCTCGTCACGTCAGAGCCGGCGGAGGAGCCCGTGGCGCCCGTCGCGCCGCTGCCGCCGATCATCTTCGAGACGTCGCCGAGCACGCCCGCGACGTTGATCTGCGCCTGCAGGTGATCGGTGGTCACGCCGTCGACGCTGGTCTGGGGCAGCTCCACCGGATCGGTGATCCAGGAGCGCGGGTCGATGCCGTGCGAGGCGAAGACGCCACTGCCGCCGCTGGGCGAAACGGCGCTGGCGCCCGTCGAGGCGGCCGGCGCCGGGAGCTCGTAGAAGGTCCCGCCGAGGCCGAGGTAGGAGCGGCCGTCGACGCGGTCGAAGCCGATCGTGTCGCTCGCGCCGGCGGCCGAGATGACCGCGGTGAGGTCGGTCGAGATGTCGCTGCCGCTGCGCGTGAACGGGCCGCTCACCGAGAGCGAGATCGGCTTGCCGTCGAGCTGCTTGATGCCGGCGAGCGTCAGGTCGACCGACAGCGAGATGTCCCCGAGCTCACGCCGCCGCTGGCCGAGAAGGTCTGCGAGACCAGCCGCGCCGGCGAGAGCTTGACGCTCGCCGCGGGCTTCGCGTGGCCACCTCCGCCGCAGGCGGCGAGGCCGAGGGTGGCCGCGATCACGAGGGGAACGGCTGCCCGGCGTCGAAGGTGCCAGGCGGATGCACGACCGACGCGGCTCATGATTAAGCAGGCTACCACGCGCCTGGGGGCCCGGCTGGCGCTTGCCGCGGCGCTCGCGGCGCTCGCCGGAGGGCTGCTCGCCGGGGCCGTCGGGGCCGATCCGCAGCCGGCCGGCGGGGCTATCGGGCAGCCCGAGCTGATCCTCGAAAACGGCCGCGTGCATCGCGCCACGGCGCTCGCCGCGGCGGCCTCCGCGCCGCGCGCGACAGCCCTCGCCACGCCCGCCGTGGGCGCCGCCGCCAGGGCCGGGCTGACCTTCCCCCAGGCGCTCGCCTCGCTCGCCGCGCGCGGCGAGCTCTCCGCGTCGCTGGCCGCCGCAGACCGCTCCGGCTGGATCGCCGCCCGCGTCTCCTACCTGCACCTGAGCGGCACCCGCAGGGCGGAGCTCGGCGCCGTGCTCGCCAACCTCACGCAGATCGCCCGCGACGGCGAGTTGACGCCCTCGCGGGTGCCCGAGCTGGTCCTGACGCTGGCGCGAAACCGCCAGTGGTGGACGACGGGGCCGCTGCTCTCCCCCGACCAGCGCGTCGGCTTCCCGGGTAGCGGCCTGGTCTGGGAGTACTACCCCGGCCAGGGCATCGAGATCCAGTGGCTCGGCAGCTTCGGCGCCGCCAACGGGCTCTACGACCAGCGCCAGTACGACGCGATGGCGGCGCTGCTTGACCAGGCGATCAGCCTCGCCGCGGTGCGCGGCGGCGGGATCGCCTGGGAGTACGACTTCTCCTTCGACGGCGGCAGCCCGCCGTGGGTCAGCGCGATCACCGAGGGGACCGCGGTGCAGGCGCTCGCGGAGGCGGGCACGGTGCTGATCGACGCGACCTACCTGGCCGCCGCGCACCAGGCGCTCGGCATCTTCACCCAGCCGCCGCCGGTCGGGATCCGCTCGCCTACCAGCGCCGGCGCGCGCTACCTGATCTACAGCTTCGCGCCGCACGAGTACGTGATCAACGCGTTCATCCAGTCGCTCGTCGGCCTGTTCGACCTCGCAAGCGCCGGCGACCCGCTCGCCGCAACGCTGTTTCGCGCCGGCAACGCCCAGGCACAGCTCGACGTGCCGAAGTACAACACCGGCTACTGGTCGCTGTATGACCAGTACGGCGAGTCGACGCTGAGCTACCACGAACTGCTGACCGGGTTCCTCCAGAACCTCTGCCAGCGCACGCACCTGACGACGCCGAAGGCGCTCGCGATCCTCGGGCTGCCGGCCGGCGGCGCGACCGGGACGACGGGCGCGACCGGCGCCACCGGGACGACCGGCGCCACGGGGACGACCGGCGCGACCGCCAACGGCGGCACCTCCTTCCCCGGATCCACCGGCACGACCGGCGCCACAGGCGCGACCGGCCCCAGCGGCCCGACCAACCCCAACGACGTCTACTGCACGACCGCCGCGGCGTTCCAGGCCGACCTCAAGCAGCCGCCGGCGCTCGCGATCGCCCGGCTGCGGAGCACGCGGGCGACGCTCGTCGCCGACGTGCCGATGACGCTCTCGAAGATCTCCGACGTCAGCTTCGCGGTCTCCTACGGCGGTCACGTCGTGTCGGCGACGACGCTGCTGCTGGGCCACGGCCGCCACACGCTGACCTGGCGCCCGCCGCACGCCGGCAGCTGGACCGTGACGCTCAGCGCCACCGACCTCGCCGGCAACCACGGACAGGCCACGGCGAGCGTGAAGATCCTGGCGCCGCCGCCCAAGCACCACAAGCCCGCTCACTGAGTCCCGAAGCCCCGCGTACAATCGGGGTGTGCCCGAGCGGACCTGGATCCTGACCGGCTCGCCGGAGAACTTCGCCGTGACGAGCGCGCACGACTTCAGCGTGATCGGGCTGAAGGAGCGCCGCCGGCGCCAGGCGCTCGAGATCGAGCTCGGCGACCGCATCGTCTTCTACCTGACGCGCGTGATGGCGTTCGCGGCCAGCGCGCGAATCGCGGGCGAGCTCTACGAGGACCGCACGCCGCTGTGGCCCGGCAAGGCCGCCAAGCCCGACCCCTACCCGTGGCGCTTCCCGCTCGAGCCCGAGTGGATCCTCGAGCAGGACGCGTGGATCCCGGCGGAGACGCTCGTCGACCGGCTCGATCACATCGCCAAGTGGCCGCGCGAGCATTGGAAGCTCGCCTTCCAGGGCCAGCTGCGCACGGTCGACGAGCACGACGCACAGCTGCTCTGCACGCTGCTTGCGCAGGCGGCACCGGTCAGGGCGTGATGGCGACCGGCGGCCAGCGTGCGGCGCGGACCGCGCCGGGCCCGCTGCTGCGGGTGATCCACGCCTGGCGCGTGCTCGGGCGCGAGCAGCGGATCGCGGCGCTCGCCGCGCTCTCGCTGTGGGTCACGATGTTCTTGCCGTGGTACAGCGAGGCCCCGGCCGGCGCGGTCAAGAAGGGCGAGACGGTGGTCAGCTCGAGCCTGACCGCTTGGGGCGCCTTCTCCTGGGTCGAGGCGGCGGTGCTGCTGGTCAGCGTCGGCGTGCTGGCGCTGCTGTTCGCCCGCGGCGAGCGCCGCGCGTTCCATCTGCCGGGCGGCGACGGGCCGGTGATCACGCTCGCCGGCGGCTGGGTCGCGCTGCTCGTGATCTACCGGCTGTTCGACAAGAACAGCGAGAAGGTCGCGGGCCTCGTGATCACGCCGGGCAACGACTGGGGCATCTTCCTGGCGCTGTTCGCCGCGATCTGGCTGGCCTACACCGGCGTCGGGATCCGCCGCGCGCACCGCGCCGAGCCGCGGCTCGCCGACGACCCGACGGTGCACCTGACGCCCGAGCGTCCCACGCGGGCGCCGCGCCGCCCGGTCGCCGTGGCGCCGTCACGCGAGGAGCGCCCGCCGGCGGGCGAGCCCGCGCGCGAGCACCGCGGCGTGACGCGCGAGGACGCCGAGCAGCTGTCCTTCGAGCTGCCGCGCGAGAACGGCGAGAATTAGGGGATCGCTGTGCCGGTGGGGGCATGCCCCCACCGGGGGATCGGTGCATGCACCGATCCCGGGGTTGGCGCATGCGCCAACCCCCAACTGATTGACCTTCCTATGATTGGCCGCAATGGACACGCTGCCCGAGTCGGTTGACGCGGTCGCCGACGGGCTGCGGGCGGCGGGATATCTGCCGGGTGGCTCGACGGCGCTGGTCGCCTATCTCGCGACGCGCCTGGACAAGCCGGTGCTGGTCGAGGGGCCGGCCGGGGTCGGCAAGACCGAGCTGGCGAAGGCGATGGCGACCTATCTGGGACGCGAGCTCGTGCGGCTCCAGTGCTACGAGGGGCTCGACGAGGCCAAGGCGCTGTATGAGTGGAACTACCGCAAGCAGCTGCTGCGGATCCAGGCCGAGGCCGACGGGGCCGGCTGGTCGCAGGTGCAGGACGACATCTTCGGCGAGGAGTTCCTGCTCGCGCGGCCGCTGCTCGCCGCGATCTCGGCCAAGACGCCGGTCGTGCTGCTGATCGACGAGATCGACAAGACCGACCAGGAGTTCGAGGCGATGCTGCTCGAGCTGCTGTCTGACTTCCAGATCACGATCCCCGAGCTCGGCCGGATCGCCGCGAGCTCGCAGCCCGTCGTGCTGCTGACCTCGAACAACTCGCGCGAGCTGACCGAGGCGCTGAAGCGGCGCTGCCTGTACCTCTGGCTCGACTACCCGAGCGTCGAGCACGAGCTGGCGATCGTGCGGCTGCACGCGCCGGAGCTCGCCGAGACCGTCGCGCGCAAGCTGGTCGAGCTCGTCGCGATGGTGCGGGAGCTCGATCTGAAGAAGCCGCCGTCGATCGCCGAGTCGATCGACTGGGCGCGGGCGCTGCTGCTGCTCGGCGCCCAGGACATCGACGCCGCGACCTTCAACGAGACGATGTCTGTGATCGTCAAGCACCGCACCGACATCGAGCTGGTGGCGGAGCGGGTCGGCCTGGCGCTGCGGTAGTGGGTCGGACGGCCCACCCATGAGCCTCGACGAGCGTCTGCTCTCGCTCGCCGACCAGCTGCGCGCGGAGGGCGTCGCGATCGGCACCTCCGAACTGCTCGACGCCTTCGCGGCGCTCGGGGAGGTCGACTGGCGCGAGCGCGCGATGTTCCGCGAGGCGCTCGCGGCGACGCTCGCCAAGTCGCCCGAGGACCGCCGCGTGTTCGACCTCGTGTTCGAGCGCTTCCTGCACCGCGCGACCGAGGCCGCCGCGATCGAGGAGGGGGTGCGCGAGGGCGGCGGGGCCGGCGCGGGCGGCGAGGGTGACGGCGACGGGCGCTCGATCGACCTGGAGGAGCTGCGCGCACAGATCGCGCGCGCGCTCGCCGACGGCGACGAGGGGCGCATGGCGGACCTCGCGCGGCTCGCGCTCGCGGCGATCGGGCGCTCGCGCGAGGACTCGAGCGTGGTCGGCATCGACGTGCAGCGGATCCGCCGCGCGCTCGGGCTGCGCAGCGACCCCCAGCCGGAGTATCCGCCGGGCGACCCGCGCCGCGAGGGGCTGCCGAAGGAGGCGCTGCGGCGCTTCGAGGCGATCCTGCGGCGCGAACTCGAGCGCGCGCAGATCGAGCGTACCGGCGAGCTGCCGCCCTCGCGCCCGCTCGGCGAGCTCGACCGCGCGCTGCCGAGCGGCCCGGCGGCCGACCTCGCGGCGGTGCACCGCGTCGTCGCGCAGCTGCGCCGCCGGCTCGCCACACAGGGTGTGCAGCAGCGCGGATCGCACCGCCACGACCACGTCGACATCCGCCGCACGATGCGCGCGTCGCTACAGACCGGCGGCGTCCCGGTCGTTCTGCGCTACCGCCCGCGCCGCCCGCGCCGGCCCGAGATCTACGTGCTCTGCGACGTCTCGACGAGCGTCAGCTCGGCCTCGGTCTTCTTCCTCTCGGTGCTGCACGCGCTGCACGACTCGTTCCGGCGGATGCGCTCGTTCGTCTTCATCGAGCGGATCTCGGAGGTCACCGACACCTTCGCGCGCGAGCGCAACTTCGCCGCGATCAGCGAGGCGATCTCGACCGACGCCGGCGTCGCCGACATCTCCGGCTATACCGACTACGGCCGCGTCTGGTCGGAGTTCCGCGCGCTGGTCGAGGACGAGCTGCACCCGCGCGCGACCGTGATCGTGCTCGGCGACGCGCGCACCAACGGGCGCGACCCGCGCGCCGACATGTTCGCCACGGTCGCGGCGCGCGCCGGGCGAACCTTCTGGCTGAACCCCGAGCCGCGGCTGTACTGGAACTACGGCGACTCGGTGATCGACGCCTACGCGCCCTACTGCACCGCCGTGTTCGAGTGCTGGACGACCCGCCAGCTCGAGGACTTCGTGCGGGCACTGAGCGGATCGCCGGCGCTGCGCTGAGCGGTCTCGAGCGCCGGCGGCGCGCCCGCGGCGGGAACCACTACGATGGGCGCGGTCCGATGCCGATGCGCCCGGAGCTCAGCAGGCGCGGCGCGCTGCTCGCCGCGAGCCTGATCTGCACGGTCCTGTGCGCCGGCTGCGGCGAGGTGCATGCGCGGCTGAGCGCGGCGGCGCCGCGACCGCTCGCCGTCGCGATCGGCGCCGAGCCGAGCGGCCTGTATGCGGCGCTCTACGCGGCACGCGCGGACGGCGACTTCGCCGCCGGCGCGCTGGCGGTGACGATCCGCCAGGCTTCCGATCCGCTGGCGGCACTGCAGTCGGGCGCCGCGGGCGTCGCGATCGCCTCCGAGCCGGCGCTGCTGGCGGCGCGCGCGAAGGGCGATCGGCTGGTCGCGATCGGCGCGCTCGTGCGAGAGCCGCTCGACGGCCTCGTCTCGCTCGCGACGCACCCGATCGCGAGCGCGTCGGCGCTCGACGGCGCCACGCTCGCACCGGTCGAGGGGTCGCTCGCGCAGGCCGAGCTCGCGACGATGCTGGCGAGCGCCCACGTCGCCCCCGGCAGCGTGCACACCACGGGCTCGGGCGGTCTTGGGGCGGGCGGCGGCGCCCTCGCCGCGGCGGGCTCCGGGCTCGGCGCGAGCGCTCTCGCGACGCCGCTGACCCGCGCGGGGACCGTGCAGGCGATCCTGGCCGACCCGTGGCCGGTCGTGCTCGCCGCGCTTGAGTCCGCGCACCACCCGGCGCGCGTGCTCGAGGTCCAGCAGGCCGGTGTGCCCAACTACGCCGGCCTCGCGATCGTCGTGCGAGTCGGCGAGGCGCACTACGACGGCCCGCTGCTGCGCGCGTTCCTCCAGTCGCTGACGCGCGGGCAGCGCGCCGTCGAGGCCGACCCGCGCAGCGCGGCGGCGCAGCTGGCCAAGGTCAACCCGAAGCTCAGCGCCGCTCTCGAGCGCACCGTGCTGGCCCAGACGCTGCCGCTCACGGCTCCCGCCGACGCGAGCAACCCGTTCGGCTACCAGGACCCCAACGCGTGGCAGGCGTTCGGCGCCTGGATGACGGCGCGCGGCCTGCTCGCCAAGGGTCAGAACGCGGGCCTTGCCGTGACCGACGAGTTCCTGCCCGGCGAGGGCGAGCAGATCGTCAGCTCCAGCTGACGCCGCCGCCCAGCGCGTAGGCCGCCGCGAGCCCGGCCCACGGTGCGTAGGGCGCGAAGAACTCGCGGACCTCCTCCTCCTGCGCGCGCGCCTGGGGGTCGCCGCCGCTGCGCAGCCGTCCGACCAGCTTGCGCAGGCCGAGGTCGCCGGCCGGCAGCTGGTCGAAGCGGCCCTGGCCGTGAAGCGCGAGGCACTCGACGGTCCAGCTGCCGATCCCGGGCAGCGCGCGCAGCCGCCGCCAGCCGCGCTCGTGCTCGCCGTCGCGCAGGTCGACGCGCCCCGCCGCCACCTCGCGGGCGGCGCGGCGCAGCGCCAGGGCGCGCCCCGCCGAGAGGTCGAAGGACTCAAGCAGCGCCGGCGCGGTGCCGGCCAGCGTCTCGGCGCTCGGCACGTCGCGCAGCGGCGTGCGCGGCTGCACGCCGCCCGCCATGCTCGGGCCGAGCCGGCGCACGATCCGCCGCTCGATCGCGGCGGCCCGCGTGTACTCGATCAGCTGCTCGCAGATCGCCCAGGCCAGGGCCTCGAACGGCTCGGGGCGCCGCCGCGGGCGTAGCCACGGCAGGCGGCGGACCGCCGCGCCGATCAACGGGTCGGCGCGGAAGCGGGCGTGGAACGGGGCGAGGTCGTCATCGACGCCGAGCGCGAAGCGCATCCGCTCGAGCGCCACGGCGCAGCTGCCCCGTGAGGGCCCCCAGGCGCCGATCACGACGCTCGCCGAGCTCGGCTGCGCGGCGCGGACGATCACCGGCCGGCCGTCGACGTGCAGCAGGCGCTCGAGCACGCCGCCGCGGGCGCGCATCACGCCGTCGGCCCCCGCCCCCGGCAGCCGCAGCGGCCAGCGCGGCTCAAGCTCAAGGCGCAGTTCGGCGGTTCCGGTGGGCACGGCGTGGGATTGAAGCGCGGCTCGCGGACGTGGCGGGCGGCGAGTCCGCAGCGGCGCCGGCGGGGTTTGGGACGCGGAGCGAGCCGGCGGCGCGGTTGGGGCGCGCGGGGCTCCCGCCGTCGGGAGCGCGGGGTTGGCGGCTGCCGCGCTAACGGCGGGCGAGCGTGTAAACGTCGACGATGAAGCGCTGCGAGGCGAGCACCTCGACCGAGCCGGAGCGCGCGGGCGCGAGCGGGCGTGGCTCGGCCGCCGGCGCGAGCGCGGCGCGGCGCGCCTGGTTGCGCGAGAGGCGGCGGCCGAACACCGCGGCGGTCGCGGCGCCGGCCATGAAGCCGGTCGCGGCGACGGCGGCCACCTGAACGAACGGCGGCGGGCTCTCGCGGGTGCGCTCGATCGTCCTGACGCTCGAGACGACGACCACGCCGTCGACGACCTCGGCCTGCGCGGACGCGTCCTGCTCGAACTGGCTGCGGTCCTGCCCGTCGCCCATCAGACCCTCCGCTCGACGACCGTGCGCAAGTCTCGCAGATCGGCCTATGGGTGTGTGTCGGCGGCCGCGGGCTCGGCGGCGCTGCCGGCGGGGCTCGCGGCGTCGGCGAGGAGGCTTCGCTCGTAGACGCGGAAGCGGCGGACGATCTCGCCGCCCATCCCCTCCATCGCGCGGTTCATCGGGCGGTTGGTCTCGAGGATGTAGCCCATCTCGCCGCCCTTCTGCGGCGTGCGATCGGCGGCCTCGAAGTGCAGCTGGTAGAAGCGCGCGGCGACGCCGGTGTGCTGGTAGGCGGGCTTGACGCCGAGCGCGAAGACGCGCACCGCGTCGATCTTGCGCCGCCAGTAGAGCGCCTTCGCCCAGCCGATCGGCAGCAGCCGCCCGTGCATGTGCGCCAGCACCTGGTTGAAGTCGGGCAGCGTCAGCGCCGCGCCGACCACCTCGCCGGTGTCGACGCGCTCCGCGAGGTAGGCCCAGTTCTCGTCGAGCACCGGCTTGAGGCTCTTGGCGTAGTGGCGGGCCTCCTCCTCGGTCAGCTGGACGGCGCCCCAGTTGCGCTCCCAGGCGGCGTTGTAGACCTCCAGGAACCGCGTCACCTCGGCCTCGAGGTCGCGCTTTCGCATCGGGCGGCAGACGATGCCGTGCTCGGACTCGACCTTGTCGGCCATCCGCCAGATCGCGTCGCGCACGCGCCCGCGACCGCTGATGTGCAGGCTCCACATCAGCCAGTCGATCGCCTTCTCGTAACCCTCCCCCTCGATCAGCGCCCGGTAGTAGGGGTGATGCCAGTCCGAGAGGATGATCGGCGGGCGGTCGTAGCCCTCGATCATCAGGCCGACCTCGTCGTTGGCGGTGAAGTTCATCGGCCCGACGATGCGGTCGCGGCCACGTTCGCGCAGCCACGACTCGGCGGCGCTGAGCAGCCCGTGCGCGCTCTCGCGCGAGTCCTCGCACTCGAAGAAGCCGAACATTCCCCAGCGGTTGTCCTGGAACTCGTTGAAGCTGTGGTCGATGTGGGCGCTGATCCGCCCGACCGGCGCGCCGTCGCGCCAGGCGATGAAGTACTCGGCCTCGGCGTGCTTGAAGAACGGGTTGCGCTCGCGGTCGAGGCGGTCGCGCATGTCCATTCGCAGCGGCTCGATCCAGCGCGGCTCGTTGCGGTAGAGGACCGACGGCAGGGCGATGAAGCGCCGCATGTCGCGACGGTCGGCGACCGGGCGGATCTCGAGACTCACTCGCGCCAGCCTATAGAGTCCTGCCGAGAACCCGGCGCTTGCGGGGACTTCTCGGACGGACTCCAATGGCCAATCCCCCCGACGTCTTCGAGAAGATCCGCGACCACGAACGCGTCGCGCTGCTGCGCGCCGCGCGCGAGGCGGGCCTGCTGCCCTACTTCCACGCGGTCGAGTCGCCGGCCATGCCGGTCGTGCAGATGGACGGCAGGCCGCGCATCATGCTCGGCTCCAACAACTATCTCGGCCTGACCGGCGACGAGCGTGTGATGGCCGGGGCGCGCGACGCGCTGACCCGCTACGGGACCGGCCTGACCGGCTCGCGGCTGCTGAACGGGACGACGCCGCTTCACCTCGAGCTCGAGCAGGAGCTCGCCGAGTGGATGGGGACCGAGGACGCGATCGTCTTCACGACCGGCCAGCAGGCGAACGTCGGCACGCTCAGCACGCTGCTCGAGCCCGGCGACACGGTGGTCGTCGATTCCGGCGATCACGCCTCGCTGCTGGACGGCGCGCTGCTCTCGCGCGCCAAGCTGCGCGCCTTCCGCCACAACCGCATGGACAAGCTGGAGAGCACGCTGGTCAAGGCGTCCGCCGACGGCGGCGGCGTCCTGGTCGTGGTCGATGGGATCTTCTCGATGGAGGGCGACATCGCGCCGCTGCGCGAGATCGTCGCGCTCTGCGAGCGCTTCGGCGCGCGGCTGATGGTCGACGAGGCGCACGCCGTCGGCGTGCTCGGGGCGCGCGGCGCGGGCACCTGCGAGCTGCTCGGCGTCGAGGCGCAGGTCGACCTGCGGATGGGCACCTTCTCGAAGTCGCTGGCCTCCTGCGGTGGCTTCGTCGCCGGCGACGCCGACGTGATCGAGTACCTGAAGATCCAGAGCCGGGCGTTCCTGTTCACCGCCTCCGGCGTGCCGGCGGCGGTCGGCGCCGCGCTGGCTGCGCTGCGCGTGATCCGCTCGGCCGAGGGGCGCGAGCTGCTCGCTCGCGTGCTCGCCAACGCGCGCCACCTGAACCGCGGCCTGCACGACCTCGGCTTCGACGTGGTCGAGCCGATTCCGGTGACCAACGCGGCCGGCGAGGCGGAGACGATCATCACCCCGATCGTTCCGGTCCGCGTCGGCGAGGACTGGAAGGCGGCGCTGCTGTGGCGGGCGCTGTGGGACGCCGGCGTGTTCACCAACGTCGCCGTGCACCCGGCGGTGCCGCCCGGCGGGGCGCTGCTTCGCACGAGCGTGATGGCCACCCACGACGCGGCGATCATCGATCGCGCGCTCGAGGCGTTCGCGACGGTCAAGCGCGATTTCGAGGCCGAGCACGGCCCGCTGCCGGGCCCCTCCAACTGATTGTGCGCCGCCGCACAAGCTGTGGCTGGGCAGAAAAACCTCGCTCCGAGCGAACGCCCTACTGGTGAGTTTGTTGACCAAGCCGCGGGCGCTGCGTAGCTTCCAAGTGCGTTCAGCGGAGGTGCCTGGGGCTTTGAGAGGGCCTCAGATCCGACTCCCGGAGGCGACGGCCACGGTCAGCCGAAATGCCGTCGTTCTGCCGGGAGTCGTGCTTTCGTAGGCGCGTTTCACGTCAACCAACGACCTTTTGCGCGCTCGTTCAAGCGAGCGTCGGGGAGCGAAGATGAAAGCGACAGCGATCGCCTACGGGCCGCAGCACATGCGGGCCCTCCAACGCGCCAACGAGGTGCGCCTTGCGCGCGCCGAGCTGAAGCGCCGGGTGACGGATGGCGAGACGACTGCCGCGACCGTGATCCTCACCTCACCGTGGGAGGCCGAGAGCATGGCCGTCGCGGAGTTGCTGATGAGTCAGCATCGATGGGGGCACACACGGGCACGCAGGTTTCTCGCCGGCGTCCCGATGACGGAAACCAAGACGATTGGATCGATGACCGAGCGTCAGCGGCGCAGCCTCGCCGCGATGCTCGAGGCGCAGGCTCCGGGAACCCGCGCCGCGGACACGGTACGCGACGGATTGCTCGTCTGAGACAGCTGCGGCGCGGTCGCCGGGGTGGCGCGCCGCAACACTCAGACCGATGGGCGCGCGTCGCTCGCGCACGGCGGCCCGGGCTGAGCAGCGCCCATACGCCCGGGCGAACCGCCCGCCGCCTGCTTTGTCCACGCGGACAAGGACCGTCCGACAGCCAGGGCATATCGTGTCAGCTGCTGCGCTGCTCGCAACGGGTCGCTTGCGCGACAAACCGGTCAGTCGCGCAAGTACCCACGATCTCCTCAGGAGGACCACGATGGCAAGGACCCGGATTCACAACGTCTCCGCCGCTCAGTGGAGCGCCAACGGCGAAAGCCTCGGCGCCCAGGACCTGACCCAGCCGGGCAGCGAGCTCTTCGGCGCGAATGTGTTCAGCGCCGCCGAGCAGCGCAAGCGCCTTCCCAAGCACGTCTACTCGCAGCTGCGCGCGACGATCGCGCGCGGCGCCGAGCTGGACACCTCGCTGGCCGACGCCGTCGCGCAGGCGATGAAGGAGTGGGCGCTCGAGAACGGGGCCACCCACTACACCCACTGGTTCCAGCCGCTGACCGGCCTGACGGCGGAGAAGCACGACTCCTTCTTCAGCCCGACCGGCGACGGCACCGCGATGGCGGAGTTCTCCGGCAAGGAGCTGATCCAGGGTGAGCCGGACGCCTCGAGCTTCCCGACCGGCGGCATCCGCGCGACGTTCGAGGCCCGCGGCTACACCGCCTGGGACCCGACCTCCCCGGCGTTCCTGCTGGAGAACCCCAACGGCGCGCTGCTCTGCATCCCGACCGCGTTCGCCTCCTGGACCGGCGAGGCGCTCGACCACAAGATCCCGCTGCTGCGCTCGATGGACGCGCTCTCGGACGCCGCCGTGCGCGCGCTGCGCCTGCTCGGCGACGACGAGGCCCAGCGCGTCTTCACGACCGTCGGGCCGGAGCAGGAGTACTTCCTGATCGACGAGCAGTACTTCTTCGAGCGCCCCGACCTCGTCACCACCGGCCGCACGCTGTTCGGCGCCAAGCCGCCCAAGGGCCACGAGCTCGACGACCACTACTTCGGCTCGATCCCCGAGCGGATCCTGGCGTGCATGCTCGACACCGAGAACGAGCTCGCCAAGCTCGGCGTGCCGGTCAAGACCCGCCACAACGAGGTCGCGCCGAACCAGTACGAGATCGCGCCGGTGTTCGAGGGCACCAACGTCGGCTGCGACCACCAGATGCTGACGATGCAGGTGATGCAGAACACGGCGCGCCGCTACGGCCTGGTCTGCCTGCTGCACGAGAAGCCGTTCGCCGGCGTCAACGGCTCGGGCAAGCACAACAACTGGTCGATGGGCACCGACACCGGCAGCAACCTGCTGGAGCCGGGCGAAACGCCGCACGAGAACCTCTCGTTCCTGCTGTTCGCGGCGGCCGTGATCCAGGCGGTCGACACCCACCAGCAGCTGCTGCGCGCCTCGATCGCCGGACCCGGCCAGGATCATCGCCTCGGCGCCAACGAGGCGCCGCCGGCGATCATCTCGATCTTCCTGGGGACCGAGCTCGAGGGGATCTTCTCGGCGATCGCCGACGGCGAGGTCAGCGCGTCCAAGCCGGGCTCCTTCCTCGGGCTCGGCACGCCGGTGCTGCCGCCGCTGCCGCTGCACTCGGGCGACCGCAACCGCACCAGCCCGTTCGCGTTCACCGGCAACAAGTTCGAGTTCCGCGCGCTCGGCTCGAGCCAGTCGCCGTCGTTCCCCAACACGGTGTTGAACACGATCGTCGCCGAGGCGATCGACAACCTGTCGGAGAAGCTCGACGCCGCGCTGAAGGACGGCGCGACGCTGGAGAAGGCGATCCTCGCGATCGTCAAGGACTCCTACAGGGCGCACCGCCGCGTCGTCTTCAACGGCGACGGCTACTCGGAGGCCTGGCACCACGAGGCCGAGACCCGCGGCCTGGCCAACCTGCGCTCGACGGTCGACGCGCTCCCCTGGCTGATCGACAAGCAGACGGTCGGGGTGTTCAAGCACTACAAGGTGCTCTCCAAGCGCGAGCTCGAGGCGCGCTACGAGGTCTTCACCGAGCAGTACTCGGTCAAGATCAACATCGAGGCCGAGACGGCCGCCTCGATCGCGCGGACGCTGCTCCTGCCGGCCTCGATCCGCCACCTCTCGGAGCTGCGCGAGGCGCAGGTCGAGCGGCTGATCGAGGAGACCGGCGAGCTGGTCGGCAAGTTCGTCGACTCGATCTTCGCGCTCGAGAAGGTCAACGCCGTTCACCCCGACGTGGAGGGGATCAAGCACGCGGAGTACATGCGCGATGAGGTGGTGCCGGCGATGGACGGCGTCCGCGCGATCGCCGACCGCCTCGAGCGGATCGTCGCCGACGACCTCTGGCCGCTGCCGAAGTACTCGGAGATGCTGTTCATCAAGTGACGCGCGGCGGGCTCGCGGCGGACGGCGCCGCGAGCCGGCGGGCCCAGCGCGGGAGCGCGCTCGTGGCCGATCGCCCCGCACCCCCACAACGAGCCGGCGCCCCAAGGGGATGGGGCGCCGGTCGAACTACTGGGAGGAGGTGCGTGCGTCGTGTGTCGCCTGGAACAGTCTGGCGAAGCTCAGTCGCGCCTGATGAAGAGTTGCTGAAGTTGGACGCCCGCCAGCGCCAGCTTCTGCGCCCGCGGCAGGCGCTTGATCCGCGCCTCCTCGCGCCGCGCCGCCCCGGCGTCGTCCATCGCGAAGCTCGCCAGCAGCTCGACAGGCAGGCGCGAGCGCGTGTAGCGCGCGCCGCTGCCGGCTCGATGCGCGGCGAGCCGGCGCTCCACATCAACCGTCCAGCCGGTGTAGAGCGAGCCGTCGGCGCAGCGCAGGATGTAGACCCAGGCGTCGGACATCAACGCAGTCAGGCTACGACGCCGGCGGGCGAACGCCTGCCCCGCGCGGGCGCGCGAGCGCCCGCGCTCAGACGATCGACGCCTCGCCTGCGGCCTGCCGGCGAGCGTCGGCGACGTTCAGGATCACCGGCGAGGTGTGCATCGCCCGCAGCTTGACGTCGCGCCACGACATCCCCTCACGCAGCAGCGCCGGGATCCCCATCGCCATCGCCGTCGTGATCTCGACCGCCTGCAGGACGATGCCGTAGGCGATCGCGTCCGCCGTCGAGACGTGGAAGGCGCCGGCCAGCACCGCCACGCAGGCGGCCTGGAAGACGCCGATGTTCGACGGCGCGGCCGGCAGCACGGCGGTCACGTTGACGGCGAACAGCACGCCCGCGGCCGCCGCCAGGCCGGCGCGGTGGTTGAGCCCGAGCGCGATCAGCAGCACGTAGCAGGAGGCGCACTGGAGCATCCAGGCGCCGAACTGCCCGGCCACCGCGATCGCCGCCAGGCGCGGCTCGCGGAACACGCGCATGCCGGCGCGCAGACGAAGCAGCGTCGCGCCGACGCGCACGCGAAGCAGCTCGAGCCGCGCCGAGCGCGACTGCCCGCCGCCGCCGCGCCCGAGCAGCAGCGGCAGCACGAGGATCAGGCCGACCAGCGCCGCCGGTCCGACGGCGACGGCGATCAGCGCCGAGTGGCGCCCGTTGAACAGGTCGACGCTGGTGAACATGACGGCGCCGAGGCCGATCAGCGCGAGCAGGTTGAGGATCGTCTGCGAGACGACCGTGCCAAGCACGATCGGGAAGGTCTCGAGCGGGCGCCCGACGCGGCGGGCGACGATCAGCGAACGCGACGGCTCGCCCAGGCGCGCCGGCAGCGTGGCGCTCATCAGCACGCCGATGAAGGTGCCCTGCATCGCGTCGGCGCGCCTGATTCTCGCCCGCGGCAACGCGGCGCGCAGGATCGCGTGCCAGGCGAAGCCGCGCGAGACCATCGCCGCGCACATCAGCGCGCAGCCGATCACGACCCAGGACGGCTTGGAGGTCACCAGCGCGCTCGTGATGCGCCCGATGCCGATCCGCTCGACCGCCAGCGCCGACACCGCGACGGCGGCCAGCGCCACCAGCGCGATCACGCCGCGGCGCACGCCGGCGAGCGTGCGCTCGCGTCGCGTGCGCTCGTCGCGCTCGAGGCTCGCCAGGCGCCGCTGCGGCCGCCGGCGCCCCGCCGGGTCGACCGTGGCGACGCCGAGCTCGACCTTGGCGCGCGCGAGCCGGCCGGCGGGCACGGGCGCCGCGATCGCGTCCTCGTAGGCGCCGAGCACCTGCTGGGCGACGAGCGGCCAGGCGTAGCCGCGGGCGCTTTCGAAGGCCGCGGCTGACATCGATTCGCGCCGCGGCACGTCGTAGGCCAGATCGAGCAGTGATTGCGCGAGCGCGCTCGCGTCGGCGCGCCCGAAGAGGACGCCGTCGACGCCGTTTCGCACGACGTCCTGGTAGCCGGGGATGTCGGAGGCCACGACCGGGGTGCCGACCGCGAAGGCCTCGGTCAGCACCATGCCGAAGCTCTCGCCACCGAGCGAGGGCGCGATCAGCAGATCGGCGTTGGCGAGCACCTCGGTCTTGCGCGCGTCATCGACCTTGCCGAGCGCGGTGACGCCCCGCAGGTCGACCATCATCGTCTCGAGCTGCTCCTGCTCGACGCCGATCACCTCGAGGCTGAAGGGGAGGTGCTCGCGCAGCGCCTCGAGCGCCCGCAGCGCGACCGGCAGGCCCTTGCGCTCGACGGCCTGACCGACGAACACCAGGCGCAGCGGGCGCTCCGCGCTCGGTTCGCTCGCCGGCGCGCGGTCGAGGTGCGCCGGCACCGCGACACCGTTGGGGATCACCCGGTAGTGGCCGCCGAAGAACCGCTCGCCGGTCCACTCGGCGGCGCGCGACACGGCGATCCGGACCGCCAGGCGGTTGAAGCGGCGCCGGGCCCCGGCGAGGTTGCCGAGGCCGTTGGTCAGCGGGTTGGTCGAGTAGGTGTGAAAGGTGCCGACCAGCGGCAGGCCGCGAAAGCCGACCGCGTCCCAGCTCGACAGCGGCACGATCGGCTCGTGGATGTGGACCACGTCGTAGTCGCCGTCGCGCAGCTCGCGGCGCAGCAGCACCGCCGCTGACGGCATCAGCGCGACGTTCGAGACGGCGCCGTTGGCGCGCAGCCCGATCGTGCGCCCGAGCGACACGAGGTTCGCCGGGTGCTCGCGCGGCTGCGGGCGAACGCCGCGATGCAGCCGCACGCTGAGGCGGTCGTCGGGGTCAAACGGCGTGATGATCCGCGGCTCGTGGCCGGCGGCGGTGAATTCGTCGGCGAGCGCCTCGATGTGACGCGTGACGCCCCCGGGATACGTCCACGAGTACGGCGAAACGAGGGCGATTCGCATCCTCCCTATGGTACCGGGGCGCCACCCCTCGGTATAGGCTCCGGACTGGATGGAGCGCCAACCCTTCGACGCCGGGGCAGCCGGAGCGCCCGGGCGCCCAGCCAAGCGCGCATGAGTGAGCCGGGCGACGCGCGGGTCCGCATCGCGATCATCGGTTCGGGCCCGGCCGGCAGCTACGCCGCCGGGCACCTGCTCCGCCACACCGCCGAGGAGCTGCACGTCGACCTCTACGAGCGCCTGCCGACGCCGTGGGGCCTGGTCCGCGCCGGCGTCGCGCCGGACCACCCGAAGATCAAGTCGGTCACCAACCTCTACGAGCGCACGGCCGAGCACCCGCGACTGCGGCTGTTCGCCAACGTCGAGTTCGGCACCCATGTGACGCTCGCCGACCTGCGCGAGCGCTACCACGCGATCGTCTACGCGGTCGGCACGCCGGTCGACCGCGCGATGGGAATCCCCGGCGAGGAGCTGGCGGGCAGCTACGCCGCGACCGACTTCGTCGGCTGGTACAACGGCCACCCCGACTACCGCGAGCGAGAGTTCGACCTGAGCGGCGAGCGGGCGGTCGTGATCGGCGCCGGCAACGTCGCGCTCGACGTCGCGCGGATGCTCGTGCTGACGCGCGAGGAGCTGGCGGTCACCGACATCGCCGACCACGCGCTCGAGGCGCTGTCGCGAAGCGGCGTGCGCGAGGTCGTGGTCGTCGCGCGGCGCGGGCCGGCCCAGGCCGCCTTCACGAACCCGGAGCTGCGCGAGCTCGGCGAGCTCCGCGACGGCGACGTGACCGTCGACGCCGACGAGCTGGCGCTCGGCGAGGCGGTCGCCGATCCGGGCGCCGACCCGACGGCGCTTCGCAACGTCGAGATCCTGCGCGAGTACGCCGCCCGGGCGCCGGCCGGGCGCGCACGCCGCGTGGCGCTGCGCTTCCTGCTCTCGCCGCTCGAGCTGACCGGCTCCGGACGGGTCGAGTCCGTGACCTTCGCGCGCAACGCGCTCGAGCTGAGCGCCGAGGGCAGGCTGGTTGCGCGCCCCACGCCGGAGCGCCTGGAGCTGCCCGCGCAGGCCGTGTTTCGCGCGATCGGCTACCGCGGCGTGCCGCTGGCTGACGTGCCGTTCGATACCGAGCGCGAGCTGATCGCCAACGAGCGCGGCCGCGTGCGGCGCGGCGAGTACGTCGTCGGCTGGGCCAAGCGCGGTCCGAGCGGTGTGATCGGGACCAACAAGAAGGACGCCAACGAGACGATCGAGCTGCTGCTCGAGGACCTCGCCGCCGGCCGCCTGCTCGAGCCGGCGCCGATCGGCGACGCGGCGCTCGAGCGGTTCGTCCGCGAGCGCCAGCCGCGGCTCGTCGACTACGAGGGCTGGATCGCGATCGACCGCCACGAGCGCGGTCTCGGCGAGCCGGCCGGGCGCCCACGCGTCAAGCTGACGAGCGTCGAGGAGCTGCTGGCCGTGATCTCGGGGAAGCTGTATGAGTGACGCCGGCGACGCGGCGAGCACGCACCTGCGGGCCGCCGACCCGGTGATGGCGGCGCTGATCGAGCGTGTCGGCGCGCTGCCCGAGCCGTCGCGTCCGAGCACCCGGCCGAGCCCCGGCGAGCATTACGCCGGCCTGCTGCGGGCGATCGTCGGCCAGCAGCTCTCGACACGCGCGGCCGCGGCGATCTGGCAGCGGCTGCTGGCCCACTTCGACGGGCGCCAGCCGACGCCGGAGGAGGTGCTCGCCGCCGACCCCGATGAGCTGCGCGCCGCCGCCGGTCTCTCGCGCGCCAAGACGACCTACCTGCGCTCGCTGGCCGAGCACGTGATCGAGGGCTCACTCGAGCTCGACCGCCTGGAGGAGCTCGATGACGACGCCGTGATCGCGGAGCTCGTCGCCGTGAAGGGGATCGGCGAGTGGAGCGCGCACATGTTCCTGATGTTCCAGCTCGAGCGGCCCGACGTGCTCGCGCCCGGCGACCTCGGTGTCCGCCGCGGCGTCCAGATCGCCTACGGCCTGCCGGAACTGCCGACGCCGACCGAGGTGATCGCGCTCGCCGAGCGCTGGCGCCCCTACCGCACCGCCGCCTGCCGCTATCTGTGGCGCGCGATCGACGCACCCCCGCAGTGAAACGCGCGACGTCCCGCATGCTCGGCGCCGCGCTCGCGCTGTCGTTGGCGCTCGCGCTCGCCGCCACGCAGGCCCGGGCGACGACGGGTCCGCTGCGCTGCGCGAATGCGTCGATCGGCCTCGTCTTGCCGAAGACCGAGGGGACCGCCACCCAGGCGGTCGCTTTCCTGTCGGTTCGCAACCGCGCCGCGGCTTGCCGGCTGGTCGCGACCGCGTCTTTGAGCGTGACGCGCAACGGCGCCCGCGTCGGGGCGGTTCGCGGCAACCCCGTGACCTACCGGATCGACGAAACGATCGGCCACGGCACGACGATGCTGTTCGACGCGTGGTGGGCGAACTGGTGCGCTACGCGCAGCGGCAGCTTCCGCGCCCGCGGCGTCCTGGGGACGAAGAGCGGCTGGGCGGGCTACCACTACCTCCCGGTCTGCCTGAGCGCCAGTCGCCCCTCGAGCCTCCGAGGCGTGCGCAGCCCCAACTCGGCCGGCTGAGCACGGTGGACCGGGTCTGCCGCGGCCGGGTATCTTGACCGCCGATGCAAACTGCGGGCGACCACGCCGAGCGCAACAGGTCGGTCTTCAACCGCCAAGCCGGCAACTACGTCGAGCCCGCGGAGCGCAACTGGGCGGCAGCGGAACCCAGGTGGGGGCGCTGGGGTGTGCCCGAGGCGCAGCTGCATGTGTTGCCGGAGGGCCTCGAGGGGCTTGACTGCATCGAGCTCGGCTGCGGCACGGCCTACGTCTCGGCGTGGCTGGCGCGGCGCGGCGCGCGGCCCGTCGGAATCGATGTCAGCGAGGAGCAGCTCGCGACCGCGAGCCGCCTGCAGGGCGAGCACGGTTTGTCGTTCCGGCTGCTGCACGGCGACGCGGAGCAGGTGCCGCTGCCAGACGCGAGCTTCGACCTCGCGATCTCGGAGTACGGGGCGTGCCTGTTCTGTGACCCCCACCGCTGGATCCCCGAGGCCTCGCGCCTGCTGCGCCCCGGCGGGCGGTTGATCTTCCTCAGCAACAGCGTGGTCGCGATGCTCTGCGAGCCCGACGACGTGACCGTCCAGCCGACCAACGAGATGCTTCGCCCCTACTTCGGCATGCACCGCTTCGAATGGCCGGAGGATGAGTCGGTCGAGTTCCATCTCCCCCACGGCGAGCTGATCGCGCTGCTGCGCGCGAACGGCCTGACGGTCGAGGAGCTGATCGAGGTGCGCCCACCGGAGGGGTCGAGCAGCCGCTACCCGACCCCGACGCTCGAGTGGGCCAGGCAATGGCCGTGCGAGGAGATCTGGAAGGCGCGCAAGACCGGTTAGGGCCGGCGCCCTGTCACAACGCGCGGCGCTCGCGCACCAACATGGTTGAGCGACGATGTTCCTCCCGCCCCCATGCGACTCGACGCCAACGACTTCGCCGAGCTCTATGACCGCCATGCGGCCGAGCTGCTCGGCTTCTTCGTGCGGCGGACCTATGACCCGGAGATCGGGGTCGATCTCGTCGCCGAGACCTTCGCCGTCGCGTTCAAGGACCGCCGCCAGTACCGCGGCGAGGACCTGGCGGCCGCCCGGCCCTGGCTTTACGGGATCGCGCGCCACCGCCTGGCGATGTTCTTTCGGCGCGGACGCGTCGAGCGGCGCGCCGTCGCGCGCCTCGGCGTGCAGCGCCGCGAGCTCACCGAGCCCGAGTACGACCGCATCGAGGAGCTTGCGAGCTCCAGCGAGCTGCGCGAACAGGTGGCGCTCGCGCTCGCCGGGCTCGGGATCGAGCAGCGCGAGGCGCTCCGCCTGCGCGTCGTCGAAGGTCGCCCCTACTGCGAGGTCGCGCGCGAGCTCGGGGTCAGCGAGCAGACGGCCCGAGCACGAACGAGCCGCGCGCTGCGCGCCCTGCGCGAATGCGCGCCGCTGCGCGCTCTGATGGAGGCGACCGAGAATGCCTGAGCTCGAAGACGTCCCGATCCTCGTCGAACTCGGCGAGCAGCTGAAGGCCGGGTTTCAGCGGCACGAGAGTCGCCGGGGACCCGGGGCGGGGTGGCTCGCGGCCGTCGCGGCGGGAACCGCGCTCGCGGTCATCGCGGTTCTCGCCTGGGGCATCGGCGGCGGGGGTTTCGATTCGAGCGAAGCGTCCGCCGCAGCCGTGCTGCGTGCTGCCGCCGACGCCGCGGCACGCCAGCCGGACTTATCCAGGCCCAACGAGTTCTTCTTCATCAGATGGCGCTCGATGAGCCTCGTGCAGGTCCGCGCGCACGCTGACGAGCCGCTCAGCGCCGGCGAGCTCTCGCTGCCGAAGGCGCTCGTCATCACCGAGACCTCGGAGCGCTGGAGTCCGACGCGCGTGGGCGAGATCAGCACGCATCTGGTGCGCATCAGCTTCCCCACCGCCGCGGCCCACACGCTGTGGGACAAGCTCGGGCGCCCGTCGCTCGGCGGGATCCTCGGATCGACCGGGATCGCGCCGGTCACGTCGATCGCTCTCAGCCACCGGGTGCTTGCGCTGACCCAGATCGTGGCGCTGCCGACCGATCCCTCCCGCCTTTACCGTCGCCTCTTCGCCGACTCAAGCGCGCAGGGCGCGGTTCAGGACGTCGAAGCACTCGACACCACCCCGATCGCCCCGCGTCTGTTTGCCGCGCTCTACCGCGCGCTCGCACTCGTGCCGGGCGTGAGTGACGACGGCCATGCGCGCACGCTGACGGGCCGAGTGGGCGAAGCGATCGGCGTGGGCGGAGACCAACTGATCATCGAGCGGCGCACGGGCAAGCTGCTCGGCTACCGCGACGTCGTCGACGCCTCTGACACGGCCGCGCAGAACCTGCCGGTCGGCACCGTCTTCGAGCAGACGGCGATCATCGCGCGGATTGTCACCGTGACCGTGTCCGCACCGCACACCGGCCGCTGAACAAGCGAAATCCCGACCAGGGACGCGGCGGAGCCGCGATCCCTGCCCTAAACAGCCGAGCAGGATTCCTGGCCGGCGACCCGGAACGAGCTGCCGCAGCCGCAGGCCGCGACGACGTTGGGGTTCTCGACCTTGAAGCCGGCGCCGGTGAGGGCGTCGATGTAGTCGATCTGGGAGCCGTCGACGTACTCGAAGGCCTCGGGGTCGACCAGCAGCTTGAGGCCGTGACTCTCGAAGACCCGGTCGGTCTCGCGCTGCTCGTCGAAGGCGAGCTGGTACTGGAAGCCGGAGCAGCCGCCGCCGCGCACCCCGACCCGCAGGCCCGCGAGCGCGACATCGGAGCCCTGCGCGGCGAGATACTCGCGTGCCTTCTCGGCGCCCTTGTCTGTGAGTGAGACCATTGCTTCTCAAAGTATAGCGACCCGATTGGCGTGCTTTAGACTTCCGTCCAGATGCCTGACGCAGCAACCATCAAGGCCCGGATCGAGGCGGCCATCCCGGGCGCGAAGGCCGAGGTCGACGACTGGACCGGGGGTGGCGACCACTTCCGCGCGGTCGTCGTCGCCGACGCGTTCGCCGGCCTCTCGCGCATCCAGCAGCACCGCCTGGTCTACGACATCTTCGGCAAGGAGATCGGCGGCCCGATCCATGCCCTGTCCCTGACGACGCTGTGCAACTGAGGAGCCCATGACAGATCAGCCAGCCAACCAGATCCGCCAGGCGATCGCCGACGCGATCTCCGAGAACGACGTCATCCTGTTCATGAAGGGGACGCCCGAGGCGCCCGCCTGCGGCTTCTCGGCCCGCACGGTCGGCGTGCTGCAGTCACTCGACACGCGCTTCGCGGCGGTCGACATCCTGCCCGACCCGCGCATCCGCCAGGAGCTCAGCGAGCTGTCGCAGTGGCCGACGATCCCGCAGCTGTTCGTCCGCGGCGAGCTGGTCGGAGGCTGCGACATCGTCACCGAGATGTATGAGACCGGCGAGCTGGCCGAGCTGCTCGGAGCGGCGGAGCAGGCGCCGCTGCAGGAGCCGGCGGTCGTCGATCACTCGACGCTGCAGATCGAGAACCGGCTCGCCTGAGCGCGCCGCGGGTGGCCGGCGCCGCGCCTCGCGGGGCGGGGCGGCGGCGCGCCCGGGAGTAGTGTCCGCACCGCATGCGGCCGGTCGTGATCGTCACCGACTCGACGCACTACACGACGCGCGAGCTGATCGCGGCGGCCGGGGTGCACGAGGTGAGCCTCTACGTCCGCGACGGCGGCGGCAGCTGGCGCGAGAGCGAGCTGACCGACTACGACGACTTTTATGCGCGCCTGCGCGGCGCGACCGAGTTGCCGTCCACTTCGCAACCTTCGATCGGTGACTTCGTGGCGGCCTATGAGCCGCTGCTGGACGCCGGCAACGACGTCGTCTCGATCCACCTCGCCGGCGGCATCTCCGGCACGGTGGGCGCGGCGATGGCGGCGAAGTCGCTGCTCGACGAGCGCGGGCGCGGGGGCCGCATCGAGGTGATCGACGCGCAGACCGCGTGCGGCGGCCTCGGCTGCGTGGTGCTCGCGGCGGCGGCCGCGGCGAACTCCGGCGCCGGCGTAGACGGGGTCATGGCACGCGCGCGCGAGGCGCGGGCGGAGCTCGCGATCTGGTTCTGCATCGACACGCTCGAGTACCTCCAGCGCGGCGGCCGCGTCGGGCGCGCGCAGGCCTGGCTCGGCGGGGCGCTGCGGATCAAGCCGATCCTCTCGCTCGAGGCCGAGATCACCCCGGTCGAGCGGGTGCGCACGTCGGGCCGCGCGTTCGAGCGGATGGTCGACTACCTGCGGCTGCTCCGCGACCGCGGCGCCGACGGCTGGGTCGTGCAGCACATCCAGTCGCCCGAGCGCGCCGGCGAGCTGGTCGCGCGCGGGCGCGAGCTGTTCGGCAGCGAGCCGATGTGGGTCTCGGAGGTCGGACCGGTGATCGGCACCTACACCGGCCCGGGCCTGATCGGCGTCGGCGGCGTGCCGGCACGGCTGCTGCACTAGGGGTGGGCGCGGTGGCGAGCGCGCGGCGGCGCTCGCGACGTTGTCAGGCGGTGACGGGCTCGCGGCCGGCGGCGAGCGCGTCGGCCCACTCGCTGGCGAGTGTGCGCGCCGTGAAGTGCCCGTCGATCGCGCGCACCGCGGAGCGCGAGCTTCCACCCGCGTTCCAGGCCGCCTCGACCTGCAGGCGCCCCTCCGCCGTCAGCGCGATGGTCACGGTGCCGTCGAGCGCACCCCCGGCTCGCATGGTGACCAGGGTGCCGGGCGCCGTGACCTTTGCTGAGGTTTGGTGAGCCACGTGCCCGGTATCGGCAGGCGGCATTGGTGGCTATAGCGGCGATCTCGCACGTGCGGCGGCTCATGCCGCAGGCCGCGGCGCGAGGAGGCGACGCGACGCGGCCGAGCCGAGGGCCGGCTCGGCTACAGGTGCCCCCGCAGCCAGTCGGCGATCAGCTTCGACGACGCCTGCGGGTCCTGAAGGGTCGGGTTGTGGCGCCAGTCCTCGCCGACGTGCAGCTCGACCAGCGGGGAGGCGTCGGCGAAGCTCCGCCAGGCCGGCTCGCGGATCGCGCGGGTCTCAGGCGGCTGCGCGCCGACGATCAGCAGCGTCGGGACGGCGATGTCGCGAGCGACCTGCGGGTCGTGCTCGCGGCCGACGGCGAGCGTGTCGGCGACCAGCTCGTTGGCTGCGCGGCTGGCGATCTCGCCGTCGCGCTCGACCAGCACCTCGCGAGCGTAGGCCTCGAGGACCGGCGTGACTTCGCCGCCGATCATCTCCGCCAACCTGGCGACCGCCGTGTCCCAGTCCGCATAGCGCAGCTCGTTCTCGCTCACCCATGCGAGCAGCTCCGCCCCGCTCGCCCCCGGCGCGGGCTGGCCGAGCGCGGCGAACTCGCGCACCCCTAGGTGGCCGCCGTCGATCAGCACGACCGCGCGCAACTGCGGTGGCGGATCGCTGGCGACCTTGGCGGCGAAGAAGGCGCCGAGCGAATGACCCACGAGGGCCTGGCATTCGCAGGCACCGATCATCGCGCTCACCAGCTGGACGAGCGCGTCGTAGCTGTAGGCGTCAAGCGGCGCGGAGTCCCCAAACCCAGGTGGGTCGACCGAGACGACGCGGCCCGGCATCGCCTCCGCAACGCCGGCGAAATAGCCGCCGGTCGCACCGAGGCCGGGCCACATCAGGATGCCCGTCTCGCCGGGGTCTCCCCACTCCCGGACCGCCACGTCTCCGACGAGCCGCCGCCGCACGCCGTGCACGGTACAGGCATCGGAGGTGCGCGTCGTGTGGGCGTCGGCGTCGCGTGAGCCGCGTCGCGGTGGTCGCGGCTGTTTGCACGCCTTTGCGTAAAGTGATATCACTTCGATAACACTTTTTATCTTGGCGCACAGCCAGTGGAGGAACCATGAGCCAGCCCGTCCAGCCCTACCGCGAGCCCGAGGCGACACCGGTCGGGCACTCCGGAATCCGCGTCGACGTCCACGAGCGCCCCGCCCTGTCGGTGAACGGCTGGTTCGGCGTGCTGCTCGCCGCCGGCTGCGGCGTGATCGCCTACTTCGTCGCCCAGGGCTCGACGCCACTGTGGGCCATCGTGCCGTCGCTGGCCGGGTGGCTCATCGCGACGTCGCTGGTGATCGTGGCGCCCGGGCAGACGAAGGTCGTGCGCTTCTTCGGCAGCTACGTCGGCACGGTGCGCCAGACCGGCCTGTCGTGGATCCTGCCGCTGACCGATCGTCGCGGCCTGAGCGTCCGCGTCCGCAACTTCGAGACCAACCATCTGAAGGTCAACGACGCGGACGGCAACCCGGTCGAGATCGCGGCGATCGTCGTCTGGCAGGTGGCCGACACCGCCCGCGCGGTCTTCGCCGTCGACGACTACGTCAACTTCGTCGAGGTCCAGGCCGAGTCGGCGCTGCGTCACGTCGCGACGACGCACCCCTACGACGATCCGAGCGAGGAGGGCACCTCGCTTCGCGGGTCGATCGACATCGTCGCCGGAGAGCTCGCCGAGGAGGTGGCCCAGCGCGTCGCGATCGCCGGCGTCGAGATCGTCGAGGTGCGGATCAGCCATCTCGCCTACGCCTCGGAGATCGCCCAGGCGATGCTGCGCCGCCAGCAGGCCAACGCCGTCGTCGCAGCACGCTCGCGGATCGTCGAGGGCGCGGTCGGGATGGTCGAGATGGCCCTCGCCCGACTGAGCGAGGGCGGGATCGTCGAGCTCGACGAGGAGCGCAAGGCGGCGATGGTGAGCAACCTGATGGTCGTGCTCTGCGGCGACCAGCCGGCGTCGCCGATCGTCAACGCCGGGTCGCTCTATACGTGAGCCGCGAGCGCAAGCAGATCCCGCTGCGGATCGACCCGGCGGTTCACGACGCGCTCGCACGCTGGGCCGCCGACGAGTTCCGCAGCCTCAACGCCCAGGTCGAGATGCTGCTGCGACGCGCGCTCGCCGACGAGGGCCGGATGCCCCAGCACGCGGAGCCACCGCCTCGCCGCGGGCGCCCGCCGACGCGGGTCTGAGCTGAGTCACACGCGTACGCGGGCGGTGCCACCAGCGTCACTGCCGATCGCGCCGATCAGTGAAGCGCGCCGCCGATCGATGTGGTTGCTGTGGTCGCCAGCAGGTCGCGTGCGAATGCCTGGACCGTGATCGGAACCGGCTGGCGCGTGCGGAGGTCACGCTTCCCCAGACTCGTGAGGCCGATCGCGGCAGCCTGCGTTCCGGAGCGCAGCACGGGAAACGCGGTCTGAGCGATCACGCCGTGGCGGTCGCGAATCGTGATGTCGACAAGGCCCTGGAAGCTCGTGGTCAGCGCGAGGTCGATCGAGTCGTGGCCGAGGTCTGCTGTGGCTTGCTGGGTCGGGAGGCGGAGCGTCACCTCGGGCGGGATGGGTGTGGTGCCGAAGGAGGGGTCGGGTGCGAGCGTCGGCGTGAAGGCGGCGGCGGCGAAGTCGTAGAGGTAGTCACCTTCGAAGTAGTTGTCAATCGTGCCGTAGGCGCCGGTGGGCTCGAAGATCCCGACGGCCCCGACGACCAGGTAGGAGCCGTCGGCGCGCTGAAGCAAAGCGACACCGCGGAGCGTGAGGCTGTTCTCGATCGGCGGGGTGCTTGCTGCGAACGGCGGGCCGTAGTAGCTGGAGGTCCCGCCGCCGAACGGGAGGTACAGCGTCGCGCTGATCGACCTGTCCGCCGCCCCGGTTGCGCCCACCCCGGCGACGTTCATCGCGACCGCCCCGCTGCCGAAGTCGTTGGTCGAACTCCAGCTCTGCGGGTAGCTCGCGACGAGCACGTCGCTTCCAGGGCCCGGGAGCAGCTGATCGCCTCCGTCGCCCGCGACCAGCGCGGGGACCAGGGCCACGCCGTGTGAGCCGAACGCCTGATCGAGTGTGCCGTCCGGGGTGTAGCGCTCGAGCCCCAGGCCGTCCAGCAGCGTGATGCTCCCGTCTGGTTGGACGAGCATTCCCGCCACCCCGCCCGAGTCGGCGACGACCACCGGCCTGCCGGCGGCGAATGTCGGGTCCTCCGCTCCCTGTGGGGTCAGGCGCGTCAGATACTCGCCCCCCATCGGATAGTCGGTCTCCGGTACGCCGTCGGCCACGATGTCGCCGTCGGGCTCGACCGCCAACAGATCGCCCGACGCATGCTTGACGGCGATCGTGAGCGCGCCGTTCAGGCCGAACGCCGGGTCGAGTGTGCCCGTGCTCGTGAGTTCCTCGATAACCCAGTGGAGGTTCGACAGCGCGGGGGGCGGCTCCGTGGACTCCGAGCCGGTCGTGCCGGAGACGAGTAGCTCCCCGTCGGCGCTGATCGCCCCGGCACCGGAGCCCCAGAGGCCGGTGTGTGCCACGCCGTCGACGCCGTAGGTCTGATCGAGCGTGCCGTTCGCATTCAGCCGCACCACCATCAGCTGCGGACCCTGAAGCTTGGACAAGGCCGGCCCGGTCGCGAGCACGAGCAACTTGCCGTCGGGCTCGAACAACACCCCCACCGCCGACAGCCGCAGCGGCACGTGCTCGAGGCCGCCCGTCCCAAAGCTGGGATCCAGAGAGCCGTCCGGGCGCAACTCCGCGGCATAGAACGTCGAGTTCGCGGCGATCGACCCGCCCACGAGTACCACATCACCATCCGGCGACGCCACACTCGCGTCAACCTGACCACCCGAGCTCCCGCCCGAGAAGCTGACCGCGTTCCCGTTCACCGAGAAGACGACCCGCCCACCAACCGTCGCAGCAGACGACGCGCCCGCCAACGCCAGGCAGGCGCTCAGCACGACCAGTGAGATCCGCCACGGCCACCGCCTGCGATGTGCCATTACTCAGCTTAGAACGACCAGGTCTGCACAATGTCGTGCGTAGCGCTTCGCGCAACAACGGCGTCGACTGACGCCACTACGCTCGCTTGATGGTCGCGAGCCCGAGTGAGTGGGGCCCCGTGCTCTCGGGCGCGCGCGTACGCGTGGAGCCGATCGACCCAGGGCTCGCGCGCGCGATGCTGGCCGGCGTGCCCGGGCCGGGGCTCGAGTGGGCCGAGGGCTTCCCGATGGCTCCGGTGCTCGAGATCGCCAGGACCATCGCGGCTGCCGAGAAGCCGCTCGGACCGTTCCTGGCCTACGTCATCGTGTCCCTGGCTGATGGCAGGGCGATCGGAGACGCCGGCTTCCATGGGGCGCCGAACGCCGGCGGGGAGGTGGAGATCGGTTACGCGCTCGTGCCGGAGGCTCGTGGCGCGGGACTCGCAACCGAAGCCGTGGAGCTGCTCGTGGGGTGGGCATTGAGCCAACCGGGGGTCCGTGCCGTTTGTGCGCGGGTCGACCGCGGGAACCTCGCCTCCGAGCGTCTGCTGGCGCGCCTGCGCTTCGAGCCCGACGGCAGGGACGGCGAGCTGGCGCGGTTCGTGCTTCGACGGGCGGGGTGAAGGCGCGCGTTCGGCGTAGCGCGCCCAAGGGCGGATCTCACGGCGGCGCCGCGCTTCAGCGGCGATCTGCGCCGCGCGGCCGAGCGGCGCGTGAGGACGGCGCCGAGCCAGTGCCCGGCGCCGTCGTGGCGCTAGGCGACGCTGGCCGCGGCGCCCGCGTGTTCCGCGTCCGTGGTTCCCATCGCGTCCTGCATCTGTGCCGTATCGACGTACTGCTGGAAGTGCGTGGCCTTGCCGTCCTTGAACGTCCAGACGTGGCAGGCCTGCGCATTGACGCCCTTACCCGTCGGCCTGTATACGCCGGTGTAGCGGCATTCGGCGACGACCACGTCGCCGGCGTCATGGAACTTCTCGGGGGTGACGGCGAACCCGTCCCACTCGGTGCCGAGTCTCATGAACAGGTTCTCAACAACGGCGTCCCCGCCGATCCACGCCCCGCCATCGGGCTTGTAGGGGTTGCTCTCGGCTTCGCGCCACTGTATGGCGGGATCGAAAACCGCCAGCACGCTCGGCACGTCGCCGCGCCCGAACGCCTCATATCCACCCTTCAGGGTCTCTACGTTTCCCATCACTGCCCCCATCTTTAGAGGATCGTCCAGCCGCGGCGATCGTCTCAGGCGACCGGGCGGCGGTCAACACCGCGGCACGAACATCTCGGCTGCCGCGGCGCGCAAACGCGCAGCGTCGCGTCCCCCGGTTTCTCCTATGCCGACGGGCTGCTGGGCGTGAGAGTGATGACCACGCCGCGGTCACCGTAGGGGATGCGCTTGCCGCGCAGAACGCCCACCACGGTGCCGAGAAACTTCGTGACCTTGGTCATCGCGCCGTACTTCGCCACAACTCGCCTACGGATCTCTTCCAGTTCCGCCCCGGTCACCAGACTCGCGGTGGCGTCAACCGCAGCGCTGCCGGGCTTCACCCGACCGCGCGCGTCGCTGGGCTGAACCGTCACCCGGGCGGTGTGCGCCAGCCGCTTGGCCTTACCGGAACCCGAGCTCGTCCAGAAGCCGATCCGCTCGCCATCGAGCTTGACGGCCCACACGGGCGTCGCGACGGGGGTGCCGTCGCGACGAAACGTCGTCACCCGAATGTATTTCTCATCACCCAGCGCCATGGCGCCAAGCGTACCCTGCCGGCATGGGTGCCGCCAGCTACAGAACGAAGGGAATGAGCATCTTCGTGTGGCCCCGGTAGGCCGGATAGGCCGTGGGGAAAGTCGCGGTCAGGTTCCTCTCCTCCACCGAGGCGGCGTAGTAGAAGTACGACCCGAGAATCACGACGACGATCAGGCCGAGCAGGTTGTTCGCGAGCGCGGTCCCCAGCAGCGCGGCCAGCAGTCCGGAGTAGATCGGGTGGCGAACGAACCGGTAGGGGCCGGAGGTGACGAGCTCCGGCTCGGCCTTCTCGGTCATCGGCATCCCCCAGTTGCGCCCGAGTTGCACGCGAGCCCAGACCGCCACGGCGATCCCGGCCGCGAAAACGGCAGCCCCGATCGCCACCAGGGCCGGGCTGTGAACGGCCAGGCTGCCGCCGCGGAAGACACGCAGAAGAACGATCACCGCCAGTGCGGTCATGCCGAACATCGGGCGCCGACGCCGCCCTGCCCTGCCCTCCTTCGCGTCGAAGGCCGAGGCGAGCCAGTAGACCAGGAAGATGATCCAGGCGACGGTGATGGCGATCCTGAGCTCGTGCATGACTCCGTGAGCGTCGCGGTGGTGGCAGCCCGCGTCGGCCGGGACCCGACGCGCCGCCCCAGGATGGCGGATCCTCGCCCGCAATGCTGCCGCCGGCCCGCGACCGGACAGCCGTTCAGCTTTGTCGAGGTGCGCTGCTAGGCTCGCGCCGCGCTCTTTCGAGGAGGCAGTCATGGCAGAGGAAGTCACGCAATCGCATGCGTCCGACACGGTCGAATCGTTGATCCTCGACCTGCTCGAGTGGCTCGGCCGCGAGCCTCGCTCCTACGCCGAGGCGCAGGAGGCGTGGCGGACGTCCTGTCCCCGTCTGCCCGTGTGGGAGGAAGCCAACGAGCGCGGTTTCGTATCGCGTTGCCAGGAGCCCGGACGTGGCCTGCTCATCTCGGTGTCCGACGCCGGCGCCGAGCACCTGCGGCGGCACCGCAGTTCGGCGGCGGGCTGACCGCACGGCCTTGGCCCGGCTCCGTGCCACGCGGGTGCCGGTTCAGGGGTCCTGAAGCAGCCCGAGCACGTTCCCGTCGGGGTCGGTGAAGGTCGCCACCAGGCGGCCACCGCCAACATCGCGCACCGGGTCCTTCGGCGTGGCGCCCGCGGCGGTCACCTCCGCCAGCTTCGCCTCGATGTCCGCGACCTGCCAGTAGGCCACCGGCGAGCTCATACCCTGGGCTGCGCCGCCCGGCACCAGCCCGATGTGCTGGCCCTGGTCGTCGAAGCCAACGTAGTAGGAGCTGTCGTGCTGGGGCGGGAAGCCGAGCAGCGCGGTGTAGACCGCTTTCGCCGTTTCCAGGTCGGAAACGGGATGCAGCACGTTCTTGATTCCCTGAGTCGACGAGCCGGTCATCTGCGCTCCTTGAGTCGTGGTCGCGTCGACCCGGAGTGTACGGGCGCGCCGGCGCGTTGGGGACTCAGCCGCGGCGGCGCCGGCGAAAGACCGCCATGCCGCCGCCCAGCAGGAAGCCGGCGATCGCCGCGCTGATCAGCGCGGGCCGCTGGTGCTCGTTGAGCTGCTTGCGCCAGTCGGTGATCTCGGCGACCTCGCCGCGCAGCTTGCCGATCGAGACGGCGAGCGCCGTGCGGTTGGCCTCGATCGAGGCGCGGATCTCATCGGGTGAGCGCCCGGACATCAGGCGGACTCCTCACGCGTGCCGACGGCGTCGCGGATCTTGCGGGCCTCGTCGATCGCCATCGACGGCGATGGCGGCGCGCCGCGGCGGACGAGCCTCGCGGCGAGCAGGCCGGCGAGCAGGGCGAAGACAAGCAGCGCACCGGCGACGACGAAGAACCCCCAGAAATACTGCCCGGCCGGGAACAGCTCATACCACGCCAGCCAGGCCAGGCCGATCAGCACGAAGAACACGGCGACGACGACGAACATCCCCGCCGCGAGCCCGATCACCGTGCCGCGCACGAGCTTGCCGATCTTCGCGCCGATCTCGGCGCGCGCCAGGTCGATCTCGTCGCGGATCAGCAGCGTCGCGCGCTCGGAGATCTCCGTGATCGCCGCGGCGATGTTCTCCGGGATCTCTTCCTGCTCAGTTGCCAAGACGCCTCAACAGCAACGCCGCGATCAGTCCGCCGGCGAACGCGGCGCCGACCAGAACCTCGGGCCGCTCGCGAACGAGACCGAGCCCACCCGCCGGGAGGAACGAGGCGGCCGCGCCGCCGCCGGGCTGCTCGGTCGCGGCCGACCCGTTGGTCGAGCCGGCATACTCCGATTCGGCGCTCACTCGGGCGGGTCCTCGTCGAAGATCCGCCGCCACATCAGCGCCGCCGCCCTGCTCGAAGCGATCGAGAAGAGGGCACCCAGGCCGGCGAGCAGGCCGGACCACATCAGCCGCTTGACCAGATCGTTCTCCACCGGCTCAGTCAATCAGATCGGGTTTGGGCGCGCTGCTCAAGCGGGCCAGACGTAGGCGGCCGGGCGGCGGTTTGCAAGCGAGGGCAGCGACTCGCGAACGGCTGCGAGTCGCGCCAGGTCGAGGTCGGCGACGATCACGCCGACGCCGTCGCCGGCCTGCGCCAGAACGACACCCCATGGGTCCACGATCATCGAGCGCCCGCCGCTGAAGCGGCCCGGCTCGTTCTCGCCGATCTGGTTGGCAGCGATCACGAACGCCTGGTTCTCGATCGCCCGCGCGCGCAGCAGCGTCTCCCAATGGTCGCGCGTCGTGGCCAGCGTGAAGGCCGCCGGAACCAGCAGCACGCGCGCACCGCGGAGCGCCAGGATCCGGTAGAGCTCGGGGAAGCGCAGGTCGTAGCAGATCGTCATTCCCAGCTCGACACCGCCGTCCGTGCGCGAGAGCACGATCTCCTCGCCCGCGTCCTCATGTTCGGACTCGCGGTAGGCGATCCCGTCGATCGTCACGTCGAACATGTGGATCTTGCGGTAGACGGCGCGGAGCTCGCCGTCGGGTGAGACGTGCACGGAGGTGTTGTGCAGGCGCCCGTCGGCGCCGCGCTCCACGAAGGAGCCGGCGACGAGCTCCACGGCAAGCTCGCGGGCGCATTCGCGCGCCCAGCTGATCGCGGGGCCGCCGATCGCTTCGGCGCCCTCGCGCAGCGCCGTGCCGCTGCCGAGCACGGTCCACTTCTCCGGCAGCAGCACGAGCTGGGCTCCGCGCGCCGCCGCCTCCCGCACCAGGCGGTCGGCCGCCGCGAGGTTTGCGGCGCGGTCCTCTCGCGCGTTCAACTGTACGGCGCCGACCCGCAGCGACGCCGCGGGCTCGGCCTGCGCGGCGCTAGCCACCGTAGCGCTCGCCGAGGCGGCCGTAGAGCGCGCGGATCTCGGCAAAGATCTCGTCCGCGACCTCCTGCTGGCGCTCGCGCGTGGCGCCGGGCTCGGGGTCGAAGTGCAGCGGCTCGCCGTACTCGACCCGCACCCTCGGGAAGCGCAGACGCTTCCAGTTGCGGATCTTGGAGGATCCGAAGATCGCGATCGGCACGACCGGCGCGCCGCTCTCCAGGGCGAGGCGGCCAACGCCCGGCTTGGCCTGGTCCGCAAGGTTGCCGGTGCGCGAGCGCCCGCCCTCCGGGTACATCGCGACCACGCCGCCGTGATCGAGGATCGCCTCGGCCGTGATGAAGGCCTCCTCGTCGCGCGCGCCGCGGCGCACCGGGAACACGCCGCCCTGCAGGTAGACCCAGCGCGCCAGGGGGCTGAACAGCTGCGACTTCGCCATGAAGCGCACCTTGCGGCGGATGAAGACGCCGATCAGGAAATGGTCCATGTAGGAGAAGTGGTTGGGCGCCATGATCGCCGCGCCGGTCTCGGGGACGTTGCGCGCCCCGATCGCCGTGGCGCGCAGCAGCGTCCACGCGTACAGCGAGCTGAAGACCCGCACCACGTCGTAGACGAAGCTCGGGCCGCGCGTGCGCGCCCGCGCGTGGAAGCGGTCGAAGTACTCCTTCGGGCGCGGGTCGGTGTAGACCTGCGGCTTCAAGCTGGAGAGCTTCTCGCTCACTGCGGGGAGCTTAGCCGGGCCCGTCGGGGGCGGGAGCTATTGTCCGGCGCGGTGGCCGGCGTGGCAGCGCATATCACGGGCGTCGTCTGGAAGATCGAGTGCGCCGTGGGGGACGAGGTCGCCGAAGGCGACACCGTCGTCGTGCTCGAGTCGATGAAGATGGAGATGCCCGTGGAGGCCGAGGAGGCCGGCACGGTGACCGAGATCTGCTGCTCGGAGGGCCAGGCGGTCCATGAGGGCGACACGCTGGTCGTGCTCGGGTAGGGTGCGGCCATGCCCCCGTTGATAACCCGTGAGGAGGCGCTCGCGCTTGGCGAGCTGAACGAACCGGCCGAGATCGAGGCCCTCGTCGAGCGCGCCTGGCAGGCTCGCGTCGAGCGCTTCGGCGATTCGACCGACATGTGTTCGCTGGTCAACGCGAAGTCGGGCGGCTGCGCCGAGGATTGCGGCTTCTGCGCCCAGTCGCGCTTCGCGGACGCCGACACGCCGATGCACGCGATGATGGAACCCGAGCAGATGCTCGAGCACGCCCGCGCCGCGGAGGCCGCCGGGGCGCACCGCTTCTGCATGGTCGCCCAGGGCCAGGGCCTCTCCAAGCGCGACTTCGAGAAGGTGCTCGCCGGCGCGCGGCTCGTCTCCGAACACACCAACCTGAAGCGCTGCGCCTCGATCGGGCACATGTCGGTGGAGCGGGCGAAGGCGCTGCGCGAGGCCGGCATCCAACGGGTGCACCACAACGTCGAGTCGGCCGAGAGCTTCTACCCGGAGGTCTCGAGCACCGTCCGCTACGAGAGCCGCCTGCGAACGATCGAGGCGGTCCGCGAGGCCGGCCTGGAGACCTGCGTGGGCGGCATCCTCAACCTCGGGGAGACCAGCGAGCAGCGGGTCGAGATGGCCTTCGAGCTGTCCGCGATCAACCCGACCAGCGTGCCGATCAACCTGCTGATCCCGCGCGAGGGGACGAAGTTCGGCGACCGCGAGCTGATGGACCCCTGGGAGGCTGTGAAGTGGGTCGCGATCTTCCGCCTGATCCTGCCCGAGGCGCTGTTCCGCCTGTGCGGCGGGCGGATCGAGAACCTCGCCGAACTGGCGCCGCTCGCCGTGCGAGCCGGCCTCAACGGCGTGATGATGGGCAACTTCCTGACCGCGCTGGGCGCGACGCCCGCCGAGGACCGCGAGATGTTCGAACGCCAAGGACTGAACGTCGCGCGGCAGCCCGATAACGGCGCCCGGCCGCGACCGGACAACCGCTCCGGCTGGCTGGAGGGCGACACGCCGGACGTGATCGAGGATTACCTGGGCGGCGATGACGCCGAGCTGCACCTGCATCTGTGGGACCCATCGACGCAGCTGCGCTACCGCTCCAAGCGCGGCGGTGGCGGGCAGGGTGGGCAGGGCGGTCAGGCGGCGGCGCGGACCGCGAAGGCGCCGCGGGAGCGGGAGCCGGCCCGATGAACGACATCGCAAGCCAGCTCGAGCAGCTGCGCGACCGCGGGCTCTACCGGCGCACGCGGTTGATCAGCGGCCCTCAGGGGCCGCGCGTGACCGTCGACGGCGCGCCCGTGCTGCTGCTCTGCTCCAACAACTACCTCGGCTTCGCCGAGCACCCGCGCGTGCGCCAGGCGGCCGCCGACGCCGCTATGCGCTGGGGCGTCGGAGCCGGCGGGTCGCGTCTGGTCTCCGGCACGATGACGATCCACGACCGGCTCGAGCGCGCGCTGGCGGAGTTCGAGCAGACCGAGGCGTGCATGCTGTTCGGTTCGGGCTACCTCGCCAACGTCGGCGTGCTCGCCGCGCTCGGCGCCGCGGGCGCCACGATCTTCTCCGACTCGCTCAACCACGCCTCGATCATCGACGGCTGCCGCCTCGCGCGCGCCGAGACCTTCGTCTATGAGCACTGCAACCTCGACCACCTGGAGTGGGCGCTGCGCGAGCGCGGCCGCGAGGGCGACGTGATCGTGACCGACTCGGTCTTCTCGATGGACGGCGACGTCGCGCCGCTGCGGGGAATCGTCGAGCTCGCACGCCGCCACGGCGCCCGCGTCGTGGTCGACGAGGCGCACGGCACCGGAGCGCTCGGGCCCGGCGGGCGCGGCGCGGTTGCCGAGGCCGGGCTCGAAGGACAGGTGGATGTGATCGTCGGGACCCTCAGCAAGGCGCTCGGCTCCTACGGCGGCTACGTCTGCACGAGCCGGGAGATCGTCGAGCTGCTGCTCAACAGCTCGCGCTCGCTGATCTTCTCGACGGCACCTCCGCCACCGGCCGCGGCCGGGGCACTGGCGGCGCTGGAGCTGCTGATCGAGCAGCCGCTTCGCCCGCAGAAGCTGCAATCGCTGGCGGAGCTGTTGCGCCAGGAGCTCGAGGCGCAGGGCTTGCCGGCCATCGCGGGGCGCACGCAGATCGTGCCGCTCGTGGTCGGAGACGCAGAAGCGTCGGTTCGGCTGTGCGAGGCCGCGCTTGCCCGCGGCGTCTTCTCGCAGGCGATCCGCCCTCCGACCGTGCCGCAGGGCAGCTCCCGGCTTCGCCTGACCGTGATGGCGTCGCACACGACCAGCGAGCTCGCCGGCGCCGCGGCGGTGCTCAGCGAGGCGGCACGCGAGCTGGGCGTCGAGTTCTCGCCGGCGCCGACGATCCCGCAAGTGCCGGTCGCGCGCGCCGCGTAGGGCGCGACGTGGCGGCAGCAGACAGCGCGCACCGGCGCGCGCCGGAAGCAGGCACGTTGCGCGGCTGCTTCGTCACCGCGACCGACACGGGCGTCGGCAAGACGATCCTGTCGGCCGCGCTCGCGGCCGCGTTGCGCGCTGCGGGCGAGGACGTGCACGTCCGAAAGCCGGTCGTCACCGGCCTGGACGAGCCGCCGCCGTGGGACCACGAGCTGCTCGCCTCGGTCAGCGGCGAGCCGGCCGAGACCGTCTCCCCGGCGCGCTACGGCCCGCCCGTCTCGCCTCACCTCGCCGCCGAGCTGGCCGGCCGCCCGCTCGACGTCCCTGCGCTCCTCGCCGATGTCCGCGCCGCGGGGGCGCCGGTGATCGTCGAGGGGATCGGCGGCCTGCTGGTCCCGTTCGCCGACGGTTGGGACGTCCGGCGCCTGGCGCGCGAGCTCGGCCTCGGCGTCCTGATCGCGGCGCGACCCGGCGTCGGAACGATCAGCCACACGCTGCTGACGCTCGAGGCGGCGCGCTCGGCGGGGCTCGACGTGCGCGCCGTCGTGCTGACGCCGTGGCCGCCGGACGCGGGGACGGTGGAGCGCTCGAACCTCGAAACGATCGCGCGACTCGGCGAGATCGAGGTCGCGACGCTGCCGCTGCTCGGCGAGCTCACGCTGGCCGCACTGGCCGCCGCGGGCGCTGCCCTCCCCTACGCGGCCTGGCTCTCCTGAGCTCGCCCGCGGCGCAGCCGCGGCCGCGAGGGCCCGCGCTCCAGCGCGCCACGGCGGCGGCGCACGAGCACACGCCCCACCACCAGCAGCGCCAGTGAGCCGGCGGCGATCAGGCGCAGTGCAGCGCGGCCGTCGTCGATCGGTTCAAAGCGCGTCCCGTCCGGCCCGATCTCGATGAAGCCGACCGGGCGCGCGTCGAGCGCTCCGCCGCCACCGCCGCCGGCTCCGCGGGCCGGCTCGTTGCCGAAGCCGTAGCCGCCCATCGTGCGCACGCTCGCCACCGGGATCACGGTGCGCCCCTTCACCTCGACCGGGCGGCCGAAGCACAGGCGCGCTCCGGTCAGCCGCGCGAGCGCGCGCTGCGCGGGTGGCAACTGCTGCTCGGGCTTGGCGCTCATCCCAAGGTCAGTCGTCGTAGGGCGTGAAGTCGCGCTTGCGCGCGCCGCAGACGGGACAGAACCAGGTGTCGGGGATGTCCTCGAACGCGGTTCCCGGCGGGATTCCGCCGTCGGGATCGCCGTTCGCGACGTCGTAGATGTAGCCGCAGGACTCGCAGTGCCAGCGCTGAACGGAGCGGATCGTCTCGGTCGACATGTCAGCCAAGCTTAGTGCCCGCGGTGCCGGGGCGAACCACCAGCCGCGATTGCGCTCACCAGGGCCGCGGACGCCGTTCGGCTTGGCGGCGCCCGAGCACCGGCGCCGCCGCGGTCGCTAGAGCGCCAGCCGGTAGAGCTCGGCGAGGTCTTCCGCGCTCGGCACGCGCGGGTTGACCAGCGTGCAGGCGTCGCCCATCGCACCCTCCACGAGCTGCGGGATCCCGGCCTCGGGCACGCCGACCTGCGAGAGCCGGGTCGGCAGGCCAAGCGAGCTGACGAGCTCGCGCACGTGCTCGGCGAGCGCGTGTCCCACCTCGCCGCGCGGCTCGACACCGAGCAGCTCGGCGACGTCGCGGTAGCGTGCTGCGATGTCCTCGCCGCCGGCGGCGTTGTATTCGATCGTCGCCGGCAGGTTGATCGCGTTGGCGACCCCGTGGGCCACGTTGTAGACGGCGCCGCAGGGATGCGAGAGGGAGTGCGCGATGCCGAGTGCGCCGGAGGTCGTCGGCGCGATCGCAAGCGAGGCCGCGATCAGCATGTTGCCGCGGGCCGTCTCCTCACCGTCGTGCACGGCGCGCTCGAGGTTGGCGCGAATCAGGCGAAGCGCGTGGAGCGCGTAGGCGTCGGTGTGGGCGTTCCAGTCCCGCGACACGTAGCCCTCGATCGCGTGCGTCATCGCATCCATGCCGGTCGCCGCCGCGATCGCCTGCGGCAGCGTGGCGGTGCTCGCGGGATCGAGGATCGCCAGCCGTGGGATCAGCGCGAAGTCGCCGATCTGGTACTTCAGCTGGGCCTCGCGGTCCTTGATCACCGCGGCGAAGCTGACCTCCGATCCGGTTCCCGCCGTGGTCGGGATCGCGGCCAGCGGCGCCAGCTCGAGGGCCCGCCCCGCGCCCTCGTCGGCGCGCGGGAGGCCGTAGTAGCCCTCCCAGTCGCGCGCCTCGCCGCCGTGGGTGAAGAGCACGTTCGCGACCTTCGCGCTGTCGATCACCGAGCCGCCGCCGAGCGCGAGGAACGAGTCGGCGCCGGTCTCGCGCGCGAGCTCAGCGATCGCCGCGACGACGGCGCTGTCTGAGTCCTGCGGCACGGCGTCGAAGATCGCCGCGACCTCGAGACCGCCGTCGCTGACCCCGGCAACGACGCGCTCGACCAGGCCGGTGGCCCGAATCCCGGCGTCGGTGACCAGCAGCACGCGGCGGGCGCCCTCCTTGGCGAACTCGAAGCCGACCGAGTCAAGCAGCTCGCGTCCGGCGATCACCCGGGTCGGTGCGCTGAATTGGTAGAAGTCCTTGAAGCCCGCCATCTGGCGGTCATCGCCGGACTCCATCGCCGCCGCGCCGCTCACGCCTGCGCAAGATCGCTGCGACCGGCCGCCTCGAGCTGCGCCTTGTAGCGTGGGAAGACGGGCTTGGTCAGCGGCACGAGCTTGAGGATCTTCGCGACCGGGCCCTTCGCCTTCATCTGGCCGCGGGCGAGCGCCACGGTCACGTTGACCTTGCCGAGCCAGAAGCGGTGGGCCGTGTCGGCGTCCATCGTCATCACGACCTCCGGCTCAAGCCGCGTCGGTCCGAGATCCACCTGCCCCTCCTCCGCCGTGATCAGCTTGACGGTGATCTGCGAGTCGGGGTTTCGGTAGCGGTACTGCACGATCGTGTTTGCGGTGCGGAACTTCGGCGCCAGCTCGGGGTCATCGAGCAGGTCGAGGAACAGCTGGCCGAGGTAGCGGTAGACCTCCTGCTCGTCGCTGAAATAGGCCAAGTCGCTCTCCCGTCGGGTCGTTTGCGGCCGCCGGCGCTAGGCGCCAAGCGGCGCCGATTCCTCGTCGCGGATCACGTGCAGAACCGCGTTGATCAGCGCGAGATGCGTGAAGGCCTGGGGGAAGTTGCCGAGATGGCGCCCGCTCAGCGGGTCGAGCTCCTCGGCGTAGAGGTCAAGCGGCGAGGCCAGTGCCAGCAGTCGCTCGCACAGTGCGCGCCCGCGCCGACGCTCGCCGATCTCGAGCAGGCCCGAGACGAGCCAGAAGGAGCAGATCAGGAACGCCCCCTCGTGCGCCCCGGCCAGCCCGTCGTCGGTCTGGTCGGGTCGGTAGCGCAGCACCAGGCCCTGCTCGGTCAGTTCCTGCTCGATCGCGAGCACCGTCGCGCGCACGCGCGGGTCATCGCCGGGCAGGAAGCGCACGAGCGGGATCAACAGCGCCGAGCCGTCGAGCGCGACCGTGTCGTAGTGCTGCACGAACACGCCCCGCCCGTCGACACCGCGGTCGCAGATGTCGGCGTGGATCTCGTTGGCGACGCCGCGCCAGCGGTCGGCGAGCGTGGCGCGCCCGCGCCGCGCGGCCAGACGGGCGGCGCGGTCGAGCGCGACCCAGCACATCAGCTTCGAGGAGACGTAATGGCGCGGCTCTCCGCGCGCCTCCCAGATCCCCTGGTCGGGGTCGCGCCAGACGTCCGCGGCGCGCTCGGCCTGCGCCTCGATCACCGGCCACAGGCGCTGCGGGCTGTGGCCGTACTTCTTCGTGTGCAGGTAGAGCGAGTCGAGCACCGCGCCGTAGACGTCGTTCTGCCGCTGGCTGTAGGCGTCGTTGCCGATCCGCACCGGCTGCGCGCCCTCGTAGCCGCTGAGATGGTCGAGGCGCTGTTCGGTCAGCTCGCGCTCGCCGCCGACGCCGTACATGATCTGCAGCGAGCCGTCGCTGTTGCGCTGGAGGTCGGCCACATACTGGATGAAGTCGTCGGCCTCCCAGCTGAGGCCGAGCGAGGAGAGCCCCCAGAGGGTCAGCGTCGCGTCGCGCATCCACGTGAAGCGGTAGTCCCAGTTGCGCTGGCCGCCCGGGGTCTCCGGCAGCGACGTCGTCGGCGCCGCCACGACGGCCCCGGTCGGCGCGTAGGTCAGGCCCTTCAGGACGAGCGCCGAGCGCTGCAGCTGAGCGCGCCAGCGATGGTCTGGGAAGCGCCCGGTGTCAAGCCAATTGCGCCAGTACTCGCCGGTCGCGACCAGGCTCTTCGAGGCCTCCTCGTAGGTCGTCGGGCCGTCCAGCTTCCGCGACCAGGAGAGTGCGCAGAACCGACTCTCGCCGCGCGAGAGGCGGTGGCGCGCACGGGCCGAGCCGCCCTCGATTCCCAGCGGCATGTCGCTGTGCAGGCGCAGCGTGCGCCCGGCGCCGGTCGCGTCGAGCGCCCTGGGCTCGCCGGCGACGGGCGTCCAGGTCGCGGCCGCGCGCCCGTAGTCGAAGACCGGCTCGCAGAGCATCTCCACCTGGACCGAGCCGTGGATGCACTTGATCGTGCGGACAAGCACGTGGTAGGCGTCGTGGTCGGCGGGCGGGCGGGTGTGGGCGGTCGCCGAACCGGCCTCGCGCTCGCGCCATGGTCCGATGACCAGCGCATCGCGCACGACAGCCCAGCCGGTCGGCGTCTGCCAGGTCGTCTCGAGCACGTTGGTGCCGGGCTCGTAGCGCCGGCCGGCGGGCACTCCCATGCCCGACGGGCCGAGTCGGAAGCCGCCGGCGCCGCGATCGAGGATCGCCGCGAACACGCTGGGTGAGTCAAAGCGCGGCGGGCAGAGCCACTCGACCGTGCCGTCCGGGGCGACCAGCGCCGCGGTGTGGCAGTCCGAGAGGAAGCCGTAGTCCGCGATCGGCGGGAACGGCGAGGTACGCGCGATGCGGTCGTCAAACGGCGTCGCGGTTGGACGCGGGCGATCCCATGGATCCATCGCGCCGGCGCGACGCAGCGCCGATGCCGCGCTTTTC
Organism: uncultured Solirubrobacterales bacterium; assembly: GCA_963709225.1. Lineage (GTDB taxonomy): Bacteria > Actinomycetota > Thermoleophilia > Solirubrobacterales > Solirubrobacteraceae > Palsa-513. The sequence goes on along the minus strand of CAVPVM010000001.1, from coordinate 130,886 downwards.
GGCTCGGGTTCCCCAGCGGTCCTGTCAGTCTGCCGCGTCTCGGCCATCAGCCAGCCATACGATGACATGCCCCGAGGGGAGCGCCACCCGTTGCAGGTTTTCCCCCAGGACGGCGCTTTGGCCCGAGAGTTTTCGCGGCGGCTGCTCAGCCGCCGTCTGAGATCACGTGCGCGACCGCGTTGATCAGCGCGAGGTGCGTGAAGGCCTGGGGGAAGTTGCCGAGGTGGCGCCCGCTGCGCGCGTCGAGCTCCTCGGCGTAGAGCGCCAGCGGCGAGGCGAGCGAGAGCAGGCGCTCGCAGAGCGTGCGGGCGCGTTCGCGCTCGCCGATCTCTGACAGCGCGGAGACCATCCAGAACGAGCAGATCAGAAACGTTCCCTCCTCGCCGCTGAGGCCGTCGTCGGTCTCGTCGGTGCGGTAGCGCAGGACCAGGCCGTGGTCGGTCAGCTCATCGGCGATTGCGAGCACGGTGGCGCGCACCCGCTCATCGTCGGCCGGCAGGAAGCGCACGATCGGGATCAGCAGGCACGAGGCGTCGAGCGCCGTGGTGTCGTAGTGCTGGACGAACACCCCGCGCTCGTCGACGCCGCGGTTCAGGATGTCCTCGCGGATCGTCTCGGCGGCGGCCTGCCAGCGGACGGCGAGCTCCGTCTCGCCGCGCAACTCGGCCAGTCGCGCGCCGCGGTCCATCGCGACCCAGCACATCAGCTTCGAGGAGACGTAGTGGCGCGGCTTGCCGCGCGCCTCCCAGATCCCCTGGTCGGGGCGTTTCCAGACCCGCCAGGCGCTTGCGACCTGGTCGCAGAGCACCGGCCAGAGGCGGTCCTGCATGTGGTCGTGGCGCTTGGTGTGCAGGTAGACGGAGTCGAGCACCGCGCCGAAGCAGTCGTTCTGGCGCTGGTTGTAGGCGCCGTTGCCGACCCGCACCGGCCGCGATCCCTCGTAGCCCTTCAGGTGGCGAAGCGTGCGCTCGCGCAGGTTCCGCTCGCCGCCGATCCCGTACATGATCTGCAACGAGCCGTCATCGTTTCGCTTGAGGTCGGCCAGGTACTCCATGAAGTCGTTGGCTTCCCAGTCAAGGTCGAGCGCGTGGAGTCCCCACAGCGTGAAGGTCGCATCGCGCATCCAGCAGTAGCGGTAGTCCCAGTTGCGCTCGCCGCCAGGGGTTTCGGGCAGCGAGGTCGTCAGCGCCGCGATCATCGCGCCGGTCGGCGAGTAGGTGAGCCCCTTCAGCACCAGCGCCGAGCGCTGGAGGAACGCCCGCCACGGGTGGTCGGGGTAGGTGCCGGCGGCGAGCCACTCGCGCCAGTAGTGGCAGGTGCGCTGCACGTGCGCGGCCGCCTGGTCGTAGGTTCGCGGGCCGCCGAGCTGCTCTGTCCACGACAGCGCGCAGAAGCGTTGTTCGCCCTCGCGCATCGTGTGGCGCGCGTGGGCGTTTGACTGCTCGATGCCCATCCGCATGTCGCTGAACAGCCGCACCGTGGTCTTCCCGTCGGTCGCGTCGAGCGCGAATTCGGACTCCCCATCGACCGGCGACCAGCGGGCCGGGACGCGTCCGTAGTCAAAGCGCGGCGCGCAGATCAGCTCGACGGGCACCTCCCCCTGAACGCACTCGACGGTTCGCACCAGCAGGTGATCGGCGTCGTGGTCGGTCGGCGGGCGGGTGTGAGGGGTGCGCGAGCTCTCGTGCCACAGCCCGATCGTCAGCGCGTCGCGGACGACGAGCCAGCCGGTCGGGGTCATCCAGGTCGTCTCGAGCACGTTGGTGCCCGGTTCGTAGCGCCGCCCGGCCGGCACATCCACCCCGTAGGGCGCGACGCGGAAGCTGCCGGCGCTGCGATCGAGCAACGCGCCAAAGATGCTCGGCCCGTCAAAGCGCGGCAGGCACAGCCACTCCACGGATCCATCGGGGGCGACCAGCGCCCCGCTGTGGCAGTCGGAGAGGAACGCGTAGTCGGCGATCGGCGGAAACGGCGAAGCGCCCTCCCACGACGACGGGCTGATCGCAGACCGCTCGTCCCCCGTTGGGGCGCCCGCCCGTGTCGCCCGCGGGCGGCGCGGGGTCCGCGCCGGCGCCGAGGGCGCCGCCGACTTCGCCCGTGCGCGCTTCGCGGGCGGCTTTCCGGAACCGGCGGGCATGCGGGCGACACTATCGCGGCGCGCGGATGGGCGGAACTTCGCGCGGGGGCTGGCGTTACAGTGGCAGGAGTCGATTCGAGGACGCGACGCGTGGAAGCCTCTGCCCTCCCAACACGTCTCACCGCCGGCCGTGCGCCCCTCTCGGCAGCCTTTTTGCGGCTCCGCTCAGATGAGCAGCTTGTCGCACTGTTCCGGGCCGGATCGGATGACGCCTTCAGGGCGATCCACGACCGCTACGGCGCACGCCTGCTGGCCTACACCCGCCAGATGCTGCGCGGGAGCGGCGACCCCGAGGACGCCCTCCAGGACGTCTTCATCCGCGCCTACCGCTCGCTGCGGTCGAGCGACCGGCCGGTGACGCTGCGCGCCTGGCTCTACCGGATCGCCCACAACCGCTGCATCGACGAGCTGCGCCGGCCCCATCCGCTGCCGAGCGAGCTGGCCGCCGACGCCGAGCCGGCGTTCGGCGCGCCGGCCGCGTCTCGCGAGCCGCCCGCGGTCGCCGAACGCAGCGCCGCGCTCGCGCGTCTGGTGGCCGACGTGCGCACCCTCCCGCGCCAGCAACGCTCGGCGCTGCTGATGCGGGAGCTCCAGGGTCTCAGCTACGAGGAGCTCGCGAGCGCGATGGCGATCTCGGTCCCGGCGGTGAAGTCGCTGCTGCTGCGGGCGCGCACGGGGATGATCGAGATCACCGCGGCTCGCGACACGCCGTGCGCAGAGATCCGCGACGAGCTGATCCGCGCCGCCGACCGCAGGGTGCGAATCGGCGGTCGCGCCCGCCGCCACTGTGGCGAGTGCGCGGCGTGTGAGGCCTACCGCGGCGAGTTGAAGCGCGTCAGTCGCGGTTTCGCGGCGCTCACGCCAAGCGGCCCGCTCGCCCAGCTCGGACTGCTGCTCGGGTTCGGCGGTGGTGGGGGCAGCAGCGGCGGGGGCGCAGCGGCCGCCGGTGGGAGCGCGGCAGCGGGTGGAGGCGCGGCCGCGAGTGCCGGAGGCGGTGCGGCGGCGGGCAGCGGCGTGCTGGCCGGCCTGACCGCGACCAAGGTGGCTGTCGCGGTGTGCTGCGCGGCGCTGCTGACGACCGCCGGCCGCGCCGTGATAGCGCCCTCGACGCCGGCGCCCGCGCGCGCCGTGGCGGCGCAGAGCTCCGTGACGGCCGCCGGCGCGGCCCGCGCGTTCACGCCGAGCCGCCTGATTGGAGTGCCGACCGCGGCGAGCGACGCCACCAGCGGATCGCCTGCGGGACAGGGCGCGCTCGGCAACGACGGCGGTGCGGCGCCCGGCCCGATCACCGCAACGGGCGCGAGCGGCGCAACCGGAGCGGTCGGCGGAACCGCCTACGACCCGGGCGGCACGACCGGAGCGTTCGGACCAACCGAGGGCAGTACCGGCGCGACCGGGATGACCGGCACGAGTCCCGCCAGCGGCATCGGCGGCCCAGCCTCGGCCGTGGCGACCGGCGGCGACCCGGACGGGTCCACCCCGGGCGGGTCCACGGGTACGACAGGCGCGTCGGGCTCGACCCTGACGTCGGATGAGCACGGCGGCAGCGGGACGTCGGCGTCGCCGACCGGTTCGAGCGGCGCGATCGGAGCCAGCGCGACAATCGCCGCCGCGCCGGGTAGCGCCGCCGGCAGCTGATCACCGCATCTCCCCGCGGGTCCGAAGGTTCGACGCGGCGCCCGAGCCTCGCGGGCGATCGAAACGCTGCGAACGTCCCGGCCCGAGCACGCGGCCGAGCGTCCGGCCCGACGCTCAGAGCAGCAGGCCGGCGGGGCGCTCGAGGCGCTTGCGCACGGTGGCGAGGAAGTCCGCCGCGTCGGCGCCGTAGACGATCCGGTGATCGGCTGAGATCGTCAACTCCATCACGCGGCGGGCGCTGATCGTGCCGTCGGCTCCCACGACCGCTCGCGGATTCGCCGCGCCGACGGCGAGGATCGCCGATTGCGGCGGGTTGATCACGGCCGTGAAGCGCGTCACGCCGAGCATGCCGAGGTTCGAGACCGTGAAGGTCGCTCCGGAGAGCTCCGGCGGGGTCACCGTGCCGTCGCGGACCTTTGCCGCGAGCGCCCGCGTGGCGGCCGCTATCTCGGTCAGCGGCTTGACGTCGGCGTCGAACACGGTCGGCACGACAAGCGTGCCGGCGCCGGCCACCGCGACGCCGATGTTGACGCGTCCGTAGCGTTCGAAATGCCCGTCGACATAGGCGGCGTTCAGGCCCGGGTGCGCTCGCAGCGCGAGCGCGCAGGCCTTGACCACCAGGTCGTTGACCGACGGCAGCGGCTCCGCCTGGCCGCGCAGCTGCTCGCGCAGATCGAAGGCGGCCTCGGCGTCGACCTCGACGGTCACCTGGAATTCGGGGACGGTCGCCTTCGCGCTCGCCATCCTGCGCGCGATCACCTGCTGCGCACGGTTGGGTTCGATCACCTCAACCGCACCCTTGGAGCCGAGCTCGTCCGACTGGGCCGGCGGCGCCGCCGCGGCCGCCGTGCGGGCGCCGTTGCCGTTGCCTGCGGCGACAACGTCCGCCTTGACGATCCGCCCGTCCGGTCCGCTGCCGACCACCCGGGCCAGATCGACGCCCAGCTGTGCGGCTGTGCGGCGCGCGACCGGCGAGGCCTTGATCCGCGCGCCGGAGACGGCGAGCGCCGGCGGCTCCGCCTCCGCAACGGCCGCCGTCGCGGCAGCCGGTGCCTCGGCGACGGACGCAGCGGCAGCGGGTTCGGCGCGAGCGGGTGAGGTGGCGTCAGCCGCGACCGCGGCAGGTGCGGGCGTGCTCGCCGCGCCAACCGCCGCCGCGGCCTCGGCGGCCGAAGCGGCGAGGTGGGCGATCACAGCGCCGATCGCCAGCGACTCGCCCTCCTGCGCGACGATCTGCAGGAAGCCGGCGGAGTCGGCCTCATAGGTCATCGTCGCCTTGTCGGTCTCGATCTCCGCGATCGCCTCGCCGCGGCGGACCTCCTCGCCGGACGCCTTCAGCCACTTGATGATCGTGCCCTCCTCCATCGAGTCGGAGAGGCGCGGCATGACGACCTCGGTCACGAGCTGCGCCCCAGCGTCGCGAGCACAGCGGCCTCGATGCGCTTCTCGTTGGGCAGCGCGGCGTTCTCGAGCTCCTTGGCGTAGGGCATCGGCACCTCGGCCATGCCGACCCGCTCGACCGGGGCGTCGAGGTCGTCGAAGCAGGCGTACTGGATCCTGGCCGCGAGCTCGGCGCTGACACCATAGGTGGGCCAGCCCTCCTCGATGCAGACCGCGCGGCTGGTCTTGGCGACCGAGGCGGCGACCGTCTCGACGTCAAGCGGGCGCAGCGAACGCAGGTCGACGACCTCGGCGCTGATTCCGTGCGTGCGCTCGAGCCGCTCGGCGACATGCAGCGCGCGGACGGTGGCGTAGGAGTGCGCGATCAGCGTCACGTCGGTGCCCTCGCGGGCGACGTCGGCAAGGCCGATCGGCGTGACGAACTCGGGATCGAGCGGCACCTCGCCACGCTCCTTGTAGATGGCGAGGTTCTCGACCACCAGCACGGGGTCATCATCGCGGATGGCGGCCTTGAGCAGGCCCTTGGCGTCGGCCGGGGACGCGGGCGCCACGACCTTCAGCCCGGGCGTCGAGGCGAACCAGCCTTCGAAGGATTGCGAGTGCTGCGCGGTCAGCTGGTTGCCGGCGCCGTTGGGCGTGCGGATCACGAGCGGGCAGCGGACCTCGCCGCCGAACATCGCGCCGATCTTCGCCGCGTGGTTGACGACCTGGTCCATCGCGACGAGCAGGAAGTTGATCGTCATGATCTCGACGATCGGGCGCTCGCCGAGCATCGCCGCACCAACGCCGGCGCCGACGAAGCCCTCCTCGGAGATCGGCGTGTCGCGAACTCGATCCGGGCCGAACTCCCCGAGCAGGCCGGCCGTGACCTTGTAGGCGCCGTCGAACAGCCCGACCTCCTCGCCCATCACGAAGACCCGCTCGTCGCGCAGCATCTCCTCGCGCATCGCCAGGCGCAGCGCCTCGCGGTAGGTCATCGTCGCGAAACCCGGGCGGCTGTCCTCGCCCGGCCTGGCTACGTGAGGCGGCGTCTGCGTCGTGCTCACTCGCCCAGGCCTCCTGCGAAGACGAGCTCGCGCTCGCCGAACGGAGCGCCCGGCAGCATGCGGGCGAACTGGGCGGCGCTTCCGGGCGCATACATGCCCGTCGCGAGAGTGCTGACCGGCGGTGCCGGGCTCGCGATTGCCGCCGCGACCGCCGCCGCCACCTGCTCCTCGGCGACGCTCATCAGGCCGTCGAGCTCGGCGTCGGTGAGGCCCTCCTGCGAGAGCAGCTCGCGCACGCGGAAGATCGGGTCGCGGCGGATGTGCTCGTCGATCTCGCCACGCGTTCGGTAGGCGAGACCGGCGTCCGCCACGGAGTGTCCGCGGTGGCGGTAGGTGACGAGTTCGAGCACCGCAGCCTGGCGCTCTTCGCGGGCGCCGGCGAGCAGCGTCGCCGCGGCCTGGGCGGTGGCGAGCAGGTCGTCGCCGTCGACGCGCTCCGCCGGCAGGCCGTAGGCGCCGGCGCGGCGGTAGAGGTCGGTGACGGCCGAGGCACGCTCGACGCTGGTGCCCATGCCGTACTCGTTGTTCATCACCAGGAAGACGACCGGCAGCCGCCAGACAGCCGCCAGGTTCAGCGACTCGTGCCAGGCGCCCATGTTGATGGCGCCGTCACCCAGTTCGCAGAGCACCGCCTGCGGGCGGCCCTGGCGCACGAGCGCCAGGGCGAGGCCGGTCGCGACCGGCAGCTGGCCGGCGACGATTCCCCAGCCGCCGTAGTAGCCGACGGAGGCGTCGAGCAGGTGCATCGAACCGCCACGGCCGTGCGCGCAGCCGTCGACGCGCCCGAACAGCTCGGCCATCACGGCGTCTGCCGGCACGCCGCGGGCAAGCGCGAAGCCGTGGCAGCGGTAGCCGGTGATGAGCAGGTCGGCGGGATGCAGCGCGTGAGTGGCGCCGACGGTAGCGGCCTCCTGGCCGGAGGAGAGGTGGCAGTAGCCGCCGATTCGAGCCGCCTTGTACTGACGCTCGGCCTCCGTCTCGAAGACGCGGATCAGCAGCATCTGCTCGTACAGGCTGCGCAGCGTGGCCGTCGCTATCGCCATCAGACGCCGGCCTCGTCGTCGAAGTATTCGGGGTGCTCGGCGCGGATCGCCGGCAGCGCCGAGAGAACCATGCGCAGGTGGTGGCGCAACGTCTGTTCGGCGCCGTCCGGGTCGTGACGCTGGAGCGCGTCGAGCACGAGACGGTGCTCCGCGACCATCTCGTCGAGGTAACGCGGTTGGGGGAGGCTGAGACGGCGCACCCGGTTGAGATGGCCCTTGACGCGCTGGGCGACCTCCCAAGCAACCGGCCGGCCCGCAAGTTCGCACAGTGCGGCGTGGAACTCATCATCGAGCAGTGCGAAGCGCTCATAGTCCCCGTGTCCGACGACCTCGGCCTGGCGGCGGACGAGACCATCGAGCGCGGCGAGGTCGGCTTCGCTGGCGCGCGTCGCAGCCAGTCTCACGGCGGCGCACTCCAGCGACTCGCGGATGAACTGGGCGTCCTCGACGGCGGCGGTGCTGATTCGTGTGACGAAGGTGCCGAACTGCGGCACGATCTGCACGAAGCGGTCGTCGCGCAGGCGGATCAGCGCCTCGCGGATCGGCGTGCGGCTGACGGCGAGTCGCTCGGCGAGCTCGTTCTCCGACAACCGCTGCCCCGGCTCGAACTCGGCGGCGACTATCGCGTCGCGCAGCGCGCGGTAGGCCTGGCGGCTCGCGGGACCGCCCGACGTCCGCCGGACACGGTCGATGCGCATGTCGGTCACGCCTGCATACTTACATACCAGCGGGCGGATAGCCACTCTCGACGCGCTCGAGGACGCGAACGCGTTTTCTCCGCTCATGCCGGCGACACGTTTCCTCCCGCTCGGGTCGGCCATCGAGGGGAGGAAGCGCTAAGTGGTGCCGACGATCACCCTTGGGCGCGACGGGAGAGAGCCCGACACGACGAAGATCTTCGAGCCGTTCCAGCCGTAGAGGTAGGTCGTGGTCCCAGCTGAGCCGTTGCCGGCACAGCTGGTCAAGCTCGACGGACTCACGGCGAATCCGACAGCGAACCGCTTTGGACCGTCGGCACTCAGTCTGACGACGCCGGCGCTGCTGTGCGGGGCGAGATCGCTCGTGCTCGCCAACAACCGCTCCTCGTCAAAGAAGTACACGAGCCCGCGATCGCAGTCGTCCCCGGTGATCGCGGTGAGGCGAAGTGCGTAAAGCGATCCGCCGGAACCGTTTGACGTGCTCGCGACCGCGCCGAACGGGCACCGTGCGGCCGGCTCGAACGCCTTGCAGTCGTCGTGCGACGAGCTGACCACCGCTTCGTCGTGGGCAATCACCGCTGAGCGCAAGGGGAAGGACGTCGCTACGACAGACGCGACGGCCGTCGGTGTGGCAGCGCATCCCGCGAAAACGAGCAGAGTCCAGAGAGTCGTTGCGAGACCGCCAAACCGTCCGCTTGGCCGGGGAGCAGGCGGGTATCGCGACGTTGGCATTGAAAGTCTCCCTGGGTCGCCCAATCGGCGACCCAATCGTATTGCTGGCGGGGCTTGCCAGACCCGACTGAAAAGCTCTGCCGGTTGTCCCCGCCTGCACACGCACGGAGCCACGTCGGCTTCAGGGCACCGCGTTTAGGACTGGCGGGCTTGCGGGCCGCTCGCGTGATGGTTTGCGCACGGTGCGTCGCCCGACGCGCCAGACCGTGGCGCCGATCAGCACCAGTCCGGCTGCGAGGAAAATTCCGGTCTCGAGTGCCTGCAGCGGCCAGTAGTGGCTGCTCGGCTGGTAGGTGACCAGCAGGTGCAGCGGCTGGGAGAGGCTGGACATGCATTTCGAGAAGAGCGCATTCAGAACGCTTGGGCTGGCGGCGGCTTTGCCGGGGCCGCCGCCAGGTGGCAGTCCCGTCCCACTGGTGATCTGCGGGCATCGCGCGGCTAGCAGCGCGTGGATCCGCCCCGCGCTCGGTGGGTTGCCGGCGCGGTCGACAATCGTGCCCGAGTAGACCCAGGCGTTAGCGACCGTCGGTGATGTGGCGAACAGTGACACGCCATGCGGTGTTCCGGTGATCCCGACGTTGCCCGCGCCGAGCTGCTGCGCCGCGTGCGCGGCCGGCAGGAGGTGGGGGCGGATCCAGAAGGTGAAGACGATCCGCGCAGCGATGAAGCTAACGAAGGTGGCGGCCATCGCTGGCAGCGTGCGGCGCAGAATGGCGCCGGCTGCGAGCCCGACCGCGAAGGCGAAGCCGGTGTAGCCGATCGCGACGATTCCGCGCTCTGTGAAGACGCCCGGGTCGAAGCGGTTCATGTTGAACTTGTCCAGTGGCACGTACCACCAGCTGACAAGCCAGCTGGCGAGACCTGCGACCGCGAGCGCGACAACGCCAACGACCGCGATCTTGACGACGAGCCAGCGCCTGCGGGTAACGCTCTGCGTCCAAGCGAGGCGGTAGCTCCCCGTCTCGAGCTCGCGTGCAAGCAGCGGCGCGCCCCAGAACATCCCGATCAGCAGCGGCACGATCAGCAGCGCCGGTCCGAGCAGCGCGCTGAGTATTCGCTCATGGCCTCCGAACGTGCTCACCGTCGGATGCGCGCAGCCGCCAACTGCAGCACAGCCTGAGATATCGCTCATGTCGTAGACGTGGCGCAGATGCTCCCCGGTGATCACGAGCAGCAGCGCGAACGCGGCGAGCGCAGCGACCGTCACGATCGCCTGTGTGCGGAACTGGCGCCAGCTGACCCAGATCATCGGTCGACCCTTGGGACCGCGTCAGGTTCGGGGTTCCGCTCACGGCCCATGTGGGCGAGGACGATGTCCTCGAGACTGACCTCTTCGACCGTCCAGGCGGGGTCGATGATCGGCTCCTCGGTGCGGATCAGCAGCGTGCTCTGGCGGTCGGTGTGGGTCTCCTCGATCACCTGCTGGCTGGACGGCAGACGTGATTTGTCGCGCCGCGGACCGCTCAGCCGGCGGTGGCTGGCGAGTAGCTCGTCGACCTCGCCGGAGAGTTGGACGTTGCCTTCGGCGAGGAGGATGAGGTAGTCGCAGACGCGCTCGAGGTCGGCAACCAGATGTGAGGAGAGGAAGACGCTGACGGTGTGCTCGGCGGTGAACTCCATCAGTCCCTGGAGGAACTCGCGGCGTGCAAGCGGGTCGAGGCTCGCGACGGGCTCGTCGAGTACAAGCAGCTCGGGACGCTTTGCGATCGCGAGCGTCAGCGCAAGCTGTGCGCGCTGCCCGCCGGAAAGCGTGCCCGCCCGTTGCCCGCGATCGAGACCGAGCCGAGCAATCCGCGCATCAGCGAGCGCCGGATCCCAGCCCGGATTGAGCGCAGCGCCAAGTCGCAAATGATCGGCGACTGACAGCGACGGGTAGAGCGGCGTGTCCTGCGCGACGTAACCGACGCGCGCGAGTTGCACGGGCGTCGCGGCGACCTCCTCGCCCAGCACGGCGATCGAACCCGCGCTCGGCTCGATCAGCCCGACCGCGAGCTGCAGCAGCGTCGTCTTGCCGGCGCCGTTGGGGCCGACGAGGCCGGCGACATGGCCAGCCGGAACCTCGAGCGTGCAGCCCGAGAGCGCCCAGCGGCGTCCGTAGCGCTTGCCGAGGCCGCGCGTCGCCAGCGCGGTGGTCACGCTACTCCCTCGATGCGGGCGGAGCGAACTGCATCGCGAAACAGCGCCTCGATCGACTCCTCGTCAAGGCCAGCGCGCCGCGCCTTGACGATCCAGCCGCGCAGCTCGCGGCGCAGCGGCCCGTGCGCGGCGAGCGCGGGATCGACAAGCGAAGAATCGGTGACGAACGTGCCGACACCGGGCCGTGCAGCGACGAGCCCGGCATGCTCCAGCTCGCGGTAGGCCTTGAGCACAGTGTTCGGATTGATCGCGAGCCGTGCAACGACGTCCTTGACCGTCGGCAGCTGCTCCCCTTCGCGCAACAGCCCGAGGCGCAGCGCGTGACGGACCTGCTGGACGATCTGCAGGTAGGGCGAGACACCCGAACGCGAGTCCAAATGAAACTCGATCACATTCCCTCCTTTACACTAGGTTGCTAGTACAACATACATCTAGTAAGAGGGTGTGTCAATACGCCGCGCGCGACTTGACCCGCTGGGCTAACTCGAGGACCATGCAGGGGTCGGGGGTTGCGGTGGAGGGGTAATCGAGGGAGGATGGATGCGCGCTACATCGTTCGGACGTCGCGGTTTCGGGTGGTTTCGTCGCGCCATCGCGCGACGGGTGGGTGGACCCGTGAGCGAGAAAGGGTCGCCGCGGGCGGTCTCGCGGTGGCGTTTGCTCGTCGTCGTGGGCGCCATCGCCATCGCAGTTGGCGTCGCGTCATCCAGCGGAGCAGCATCCGGAGCCGGCGCGGTTCCCAACCTCTCCGGGGTGTGGGCGATCACCACGGTGTTCGACAACGTGCCGCCGACCTCGGTGTACCGTCACGGGACCGACACCGTCACGTTCAAGCGCACGGCCCCGAACACCTACACGGTGACCGTGGGTTCGGGCGGCTCCACGAGCAACGTCGTGATCACTGGGCCTACGTTCACCTTGTGGGCGTGCGGTGCGAGCGCCGGCGGCGCCACCTACAGCGAGCAGGACGAGGCATCTTGCCCCGCGACGAGCGGCCACTTTCTCGAGCCGTGGCACCTCAACTTCAAGGGCGCCCACTACAAAGCCCACGGCACGTTCCAGGAGTACGCCGCGGACGGATCAACCACGGACCTGCAGTTCGGCACCTTCAAGGCGATCGGGCCGAAGCGCCGCAAGCAGAAGTGATGATCGGCTAGCAGGGCGCCGCGAGGCACCCACCGTGCCGGCGGATCATCCGCGGCCGGCCGGCAGCGACGATGATGGCGAGGTTTCAGGCTTCGGTGAGCCAAATAGAGTCGCACGCGCCCGTGGTGATCCTGCTTGAGAGATTCGCGCCGGCTCGCCTGGGCCGGAACTTCCGCTGGCTCGTGTCGTCGTCTTGGGTTGGCAACGTCGGCGACGGCATCGCCCTGGCGGCCGGGCCGCTGCTGATCGCATCGGAAACGAGGAGCGCGTTTCTGGTCGCAGCCGCTGCGTTCCTGCAACGGCTCCCCTGGTTGCTGCTGGGTCTGCCGGCGGGAGTGGTTGCCGACCGCGTCGATCGCCGCCTGCTGCTGGTCTGCTCCGAAGCATTCCGGGCTCTTGTGATCGTCGTGCTCGCAGTGGGTCTCCTGACCGGGCATGTGGGCGTCTGGTGGGTGCTGGCGACAATGCTGCTGCTGGGCATCGCGGATGTCTTTTCCAACACCACCGCCGGAACGCTGCTGCCGATGCTGGTGGACAAGGACGAGCTCGGGCTCGCCAACTCGCGGCTGCAAGGGAGCAACGTCGTCTGCCAGCTGCTGGTCGGTCCGCCGATCGGCGCCTTCTTTTTCAGCCTCGGCCGCGCGTGGCCGTTCGTCGCGCAGGCCGTCATCGTGACCGCCGCGCTGCTGCTGGTCTGGCAGATCGGAACCCGCAAGGTGAGTTCCGCGGCCCCAGGGAGCACCCGGATCCGGTCCGATATCCGTGAGGGCGTCCGGTGGCTGACAGGCCATCCGCCGATCCGGACGCTCGCGCTCACGATTCTCTCGTTCAACATCACATGGGGCGCAGCATGGTCAGTTCTGGTGCTCTACGCGCTGCACCACCTGCATATGAGCCGGGTCGGCTACGGGCTGCTAATAACGTCCAGCGCGGTGGGCGGGATGCTCGCGATCCTCCTGTATCGCCGTCTGGAGCAGCGCTGGCCGCTCGGCAACATCATGCGGGTCTGCCTGACGCTTGAGGTCTGCACCCACCTCTCGCTGGCGCTGGACAACGAGGCATGGATCGCGGTCATCATCATGTTCGTGTTCGGTGCGTACGCGTTCGTGTGGGCGACCGTCAGCACCACGGTGCGACAGCGCGCCGTCCCGAAGGACCTCCAGGGGCGCGTTGGCAGCGTCTATCTGATCTGCGTCTTTGGCGGCCTCGTGCTCGGCCAGATCACAGGCGGAGCGATCGCCCAACACTGGGGCGTCGTGGCCCCCTTCTGGTTTGCCTTTGTCGGCTCTGGGCTCACACTGCTGATCGTCTGGCGCCAGCTGGGAGCCATCGCCCATGCCGGACCGTGAACAGAACACGCCTTGCGCGGTTCGCCGCGGCCGAGGGATGAGCCGATGCGCAGGCTGATCTACTCGATGACCGTCTCGCTGGACGGCTACATCGCCGGGCCGGACGGGGCGATCGACTGGTCGGCGCCCGATGAGGAGCTGTTCCGCTTCCACACCGAGCGGGTGCGGGAGACGGGAGTGCAGCTCTGCGGACGGCGGCTCTACGAAACGATGCTGTACTGGGAAACGGCGCCGGAGGCCTCGCTGTCGCGCGATCACGCCGAATTCGCCCAGATCTGGAAGGCGCTGCCGAAGGTCGTGTTCTCAACCACGCTCCGCAGCGTCGTCGGCAACGCCAGGCTGGCGAGTCAGGGGGTCGGCGAGGAGGTCGCGAGGCTCAAGCAGCAACCCGGAAAGGACATCGAGGTCGGCGGCGCCGGCCTAGCCCGCGCGTGCATGCAGCTCGGGCTGATCGACGAGTGGCAGCTGTTCGTCGCCCCGGTCCTGCTCGGCGGCGGCACGCCCTACTTCCCGCCGCTTGACGACGCGATCAACCTCGAGCTCGTCGAAACGCGGACGTTTGGCGATCGCGTCGCCTTCCTGCGCTACCGAACCGTGCCGTGAGCCGCGGAGGGTGATCGGTCGACGCCCGCGTGTGCGATGAGCCTCACGCGGTCCGCAGCGCGTCGGTCGGCGAGAGGCGCGCGGCGCGGATCGCGGGCACGATGCCGGCGACGGCGCCGATCAGGATCGCGGCGCCGATGCCGCCACCCCACGCGAGCGCGGGGATCACCGTCGTCCAGTGCTTGGTGTGGGCGTAGATCGCGGTCGCGAGGGCACCCGCGCCGATCCCGGCAGCCCCGCCGATCGTCGCGAGCAGGATCGCCTCGGTCAGGAACTGCGTGCGGATCTGCGTCTTGGTCGCGCCGAGCGCGCGGCGCAGGCCGATCTCTGAGCGGCGCTCGAGCACGCTGATGATCATGATGTTGGCGACGCCGATCGCGCCGACGAGCAGCGCGATCGCGCCGAGCCCGAGGAAGAGGCCGTTGAAGGCGCCCTTGGTGTCGGCCTCGGCGGTCAGCGTCGAGGAGGGCTGGGTGACGTCGACCTCGCTCGGGTTCTCCGGGTTGGCGGTGGAGGCGAGCACGTTGTAGACGGCGGTGACCTGACTGGTGGTGGTGCGGACGTAGATCTCGGTCGGATTGCCAATCGCGGGACGGCCGTTGACGACACTCGTGTAGCCGAGGTAGGTCTTCGCAGCCGGGAAGCCGATCAGGACGGAGTCGTCGATCTCGGGCGCCAGCGCGGCCGAGTTGAGAATGCCGGCGATGTAGAACCACATCCCGCCGACCCAGATCCGCTCGCCGGGAAAGAGGACGTCGATGCCAAGTCGCCGCGCGGCGGCGGCGCCGAGCACGCAGACCGGCTCGGTCGCGGTCGCGGCGTTGAGGAAGCGGCCCTGCGCGACGGTCGTGCCGACCGCTCCGGGCAGGGTCAGGTTGGTAGCGTCGACACTCAGCGAGTTGCTCTCGACCGCCGGGATCAACGGCGTGCGGTAGGCGTCGGTGTCGGGGATCGCGCCGGTGTAGGCGACCTCATAGACCGGACCGATGCGCCCGATCATGCCCGGCGCCGCGAGCGGCAGCGGCACCGCTTGGTTGCTGAAGTTCTGGCCCGTCGTGACGTCGAGCAGGTTGGTGCCGAGCCGGTTGATCTCCGCGAGCAGTCCGGCCTGGCTCGAGGAGGAGAGCCCGAGCACGGCGACGATCGCCGCGACGCCGATTGCGATGCCGAGCGCCGAGAGCGCTGAGCGCAGCCGGCGCGTGCGCACGCCGATGGTGGCCAGGCGCGCGAGGTCGCCGGGTTGCAGCCGAGGCGGGATGAGGCTGACGGCCGGCGCGCTCATGGTGCGTCGTTGACGAGCGCGAATGCGGTCCTCGGCCCGTGCGCGATCGACGCGATCACGACGTAGCCACCGGGTTGCGAGTTCGCGGTGAACGGCGGAGCGACGGCGACGCCGGCTGAGTCGGTGCGGACCCAGATGGTGCGCGGGTGGTTGCGCGCGGCAAAGCTGCCGCTCGCGCCGCTGGCCGGCGCGGCGAATCTCACGAGCGCGCCGGGCACCTTGTTTCCGAGCGCGTCGGTGACGGTGACGGCGAGCGCGATCACGAAGCGCGTCCCCGCCTTGGTCGATTCGGCGGCGGCGATGCCGGCTGTGATCGTGGCCGGCTTGCCGGCGCGTACGCTGAGCGTGAAGCGGGCGGTGCTGGTTGTCGCCGTTGTCGTCGCGGTCGCCGTCAAAGTGCCCGCGGCCGTGCCGGCGGTGATCGAGGGCGAAGTTGCGATGCCGTGCAGCCCGGTGATCGCGGTCGCGGTGCTCGTGCCGCCGGCGAAGCTGGCGCTGGCGCCCGTGCCGGCGCCGCTCCCGCCCGCGCCGAGCGTGAAGGTGACGGTGGCGCCGGGCTCCGGCGTGCCGTTGGGACTGCGCAGCAGGACGCGCAGGCTGTGGCCGTAGCGCTGCTTGACCGTCGCCGCTCCCGTGTTGCTGCCGAGCACGGTGAGGCTCGCGCCCTTGCCGGGCAGGTTCTCGAGCGGGAAGCTCGCGGGCGTGGCGACGTTTGCGACCGTCGCGGTCGCGGTGAAGGGGCCGATCGTCCCGTTCGCGGTGAACTGCGGGGTGGTGGCGATCCCGTCGCTGTTGGTTGTGGCTGTCGCCTGCGCGCTGCCGCTGACAAAGCTCGCCCCCGCGCCCGACGCGCCCGGGCCTGACCCGCCGCCGGCGCTGCCGAGCGCGAAGGTGACCGTCGCCCCCGAAACGGCATTCCCGCCTGCATCGAGCACCTGCACCGAGAGCTCCTGGGCGTAGGGGCTGTTCACCGCCGCCGACTGGAGAGCGGACGACAGCGGCTTGATCGTCGCCGGGATCCCGGCGGAGCTGTTCGTCAACGCGAACGAAACCGACCCGTAGTTACTGGTCGCGGTCACCGTGTAGCTGCCCGCCGTGTCGTTTGCTGTGAAGCTCGGCGCGGAGGCGTTCCCGGAGATGTCCGCGCCGACCGTGACCGTGTTGGAACCGCTCGTGGCGAAACGGCCGCTGGCGCCGCTCGACGGCGCCGTGAACGTGATTGGCGTACCCACGACGGAGGTGACGGGGCAGCCGTTGCTGTTTGCCAGCGATACCTGGAGTGAGCCGTCAAAGGGCGTGTTGAGCTGCGCGGTCTGCGGAGTCCCGCCGCCGAGGGTCAGCTCGTTCGGCGGGTTGGAGTCAGGACAGGAGGACTGGTCGGTGGTATCCGCCGAAGCACGCGGGCTGGCGAGCGTGCCGACGCTCGGGACCGCGACCACGGCCGCGACGAGCGCCGCGAGCAGCAGCCCACGTCGATGGCTCGGGGCGCGCGCGCGCATCTAGCTGTCCTCCTTGCTGGGCGGGGCTGCCTCCTCGACGCTTGCGCCGGCCGGGGCCGCGTCGGTTGGCGGACGGCTGTCCGAGACGATCTGCCCGTCGAGCATCTCGATCTGGCGCGGCAGCCGCGCCGCGAGGTCGCGGTCGTGCGTGATCATCACGATCGTCACCCCGTCGTCGTGGAGCTCCTGCAGTAGCGCGAAGATCGCAGCGCCCGTGGCGGTGTCGAGGTTCCCGGTCGGCTCGTCGGCGAGCACGATTGCGGGCGAGCCGATCAGCGCGCGCGCGATCGCGACTCGCTGGCGCTCCCCGCCCGACAGTTTCGTCGGCCGGAACGTCGAGCGGTGCGCGAGCCCGACCGCCGCCAGCGCTTCGGCTGCATGCGCGCGGCGCCCCCGCGCGGGAACCCCGGCGTAGAGCAGCCCGTCGGCGACGTTGTCGAGCACGCTCTGGTGCTCCGCGAGGAAGAACGATTGGAAGACGAAGCCGATTCGCGTCGCCCGCACCACAGACAGCGCACGGTCGTCCAGGCCGGAGACGTCGAGACCTGTGATCCGCACAACACCCGAGCTCGGCTGCTCGAGTGTTCCCATCACGTGCAGCAGCGTCGACTTGCCCGATCCGGATGGGCCGACGATCGCGACGAGCTCGCCGCGGCGGACGCTGAAGCTGACTCCCCGAAGCGCGACGACGGGAGGCTCGGCCGGGTAGATCTTCGTCACCGCGTCGAGTTCGAGCACGACATCGCCGCCGGCGACCGGAACGGGCGGGGCGGAGACGGCGGCGTCCGGCGCAGTCGGCGGTGTGCCGGCGAGGAGGCTCATACGCCGGGTACCACCACGCGCTGGCCGGGCGCGAGCCCCGGCCCGATGACCTGGACCAGGCCGTCGGCGTCGTCGAACATCCCGGTGTTGACCGCCACGAGGTGATGCACGCCGTCCGCGGCGACCTCCTCGACCGCGTAACCGCCCTCCTCGAGCGACAGCAGCGCGTCGACGGGGACGACCAGCGCGTTCCTCACCCTGCCGGTCGTGATCGAGACGTTGACGGGCGCCTGGTCGAGATTGCCGAGCGCGGCCGGATCGGTCGGTACGGCGTCGACCGCGATCGTCGCCGGATTCCCGTTCTGACCGGGCGTTGCAACGGAGCTCACGTTCGTGATCCGCCCGGGCGTCGTCTGGTCGTCGGGCAGCGTGATCGTGACCGGGTCGCCTGGCCTGACCTGCCCCTCAAGCGCGGGGTCGAGCTGGATCTGCACCTGGAGCGTGGTGTCCGAGGCGGTCAGCACAGGCCCGGCCATGACCGCCGCGCCGACGGCCACGCCGGTTTCCAGCGATGTGACGCGGATCGGCCCGGGCTCGAACACGACGGAGCCGACCAGCAGCTGCCCCGTCGCGTATTCGCTGTGCGCGGCCTGGAGCTGACGGATCGCGGCCGCGGTCGCGGAGGTGAACGCGTCGCCCGTCAGGCCGTGTCCGTAGCCGAGCGCGTCGAGATTCGCATTCAGCTCGGCCACGTCGGCGCCCGGCGACATGCCGGCCGTGAAGGCCCTCGTCGCGTTCGTCGTGCCGTACATCAGCAGCTCCGGGTCGCCGTCGATCGCGAACAGCGCCTGCCCGCGGCGCACCGTCCTACCAGGCGACGGCACGCTCGAATATGCCGAGCTCGGGCCGAACACGCTCGCCTGCGCGGTGGCGCTCGCGAGCGCCGCCTCGTCGGTCGCAAGCGTCCGCTCGGAGGAGGACAGCGAGACCTTGTCGGCAGCGACCCGGGCGGCATCACCGCCGACCGACTGCTGCCCGGACGCAACCAGCTGGGCGTCACTGGCACAGGCGCCCGAACCGCCGCCCGAAGCGCCGCCACCGCTGGCCGCGCCCTGCGCCGAGTTGTCACCGGCGCACTCAATGGTCTCCTGCTGCTGGTCGGCGACCAGCGTCGCGCGCCCCTGCGAGAGCGCCGCGGAGTCGCTGGACAGTGTCGAGCGCGCGCTCGCCAGCGCGCCCTGATCGGTCGTGACAGTCTGCCGCGCCTGCGTCACAGTCGCCGGCGCGCTCCCCGCGGAGAGGTCGACCGTCACCGAACCGGTGTAACCGAGCGTCCCGCTCACCAGAGTGAGCGAGTTGAGCGACTGCCGCCTCACGGTCGCCAGCGATCTCGGATATGCGTTGTCGCGCACGCCGCCCGGGGAACCGCCGCCGAACGGATCGGTCACCAGCAGAACAACGGCCACCACGACAACCAGCAGCGCGATGATCGCGAGCAGGCGCTGGCGCCGGCGCCACCACGGCTGCGGCGTTGGCGCAGACGCGAGCGCCCCGGGGTCTGCCGGGCTCGGCATTCCCACGCTCATTCGGGCCCGCCTCGATGGGTCAGGTACGAGATACAGACCCGCTGCGCCCTGCGGAACAGCGGCGCGGCCGGATCGATTGAGCCGCTCCCGAAGGCAAACCCGAACCCGCCGCCCGAAGCCGCGGGTGGGTCGGGGAAATTGGGAACGCCGTGCGAACGCATGCATCTCGAGAAGAGGAGCCCCGCCACCTCGGCGCTGGCCCGCTCCGCCGGGCTCGGCGCGGCGCCGAGGAACCTCACCACCCCGCTGCCGCCGCTGAGTCTGGACGGGGACGAGTGCCTGGCCGAGCGGGTCGAGCCCGTGATGCTCGCCACACCGAGGCTCGAGCCGCCGCCGCCGCAGCCCGCGATGAGAACCGCCGCGCCGACAAGCACGACAAGGGCCGCAGGAAGCCCTGTGCCGCCGCGCAGGCGCCGGCGCGCGCTCACGGTATCCACATGGCGCATCGTGAACGATTCAGTCGCGTCGCGCCCTCCCGCCCCTGTCGCGGCAAGCCCAGGCCCTTCGAGTACTCGACCATCGCCACACGGCGCGGTTCAGCGTCATCTACTCGCTAGATGTGCGCAGCGGCCCATTCTGTGACAGCCCACCCGGCCGCGCGCACAAGCCTGCCGCTGCGAGCGGTCCCCGCGGGTGTCGCCGTGACCGACGCGAACGACGCGAACAAGCGGCTATCTGAGCGCGCCGATGACGCCGCCGCCGACGCCGGCGAGCACGATCCCGACCATCGCGATCCTGGCTGGACGGGTTCCCGGCCGGGGCACCTTGAAGACCCAGATTCCGATGCTGGCGTTGACGAGCAGGCTCAGTTGGGCGATCGTGAAGCCGGCGCCGGTCCCGACCCGCGCGACCAGGCCGAGCAGGGCGACGTTGCCGATGCCGAACAGCAGCCCGGCGGCCAGCTGTAGCGCCGTGATCCGCCGGCTCAACCTGACGGGCTCGCCGGCGCTCACCGCCAACACCGACGCCGCCAGCAGGATGCCGAGCGCCAGCGGGAAATTGGCGACCTGCGACGGGACCTTCGCCCACTGCGCGGGCACGAAGTAGCTCCCCCAGAGCACGCCGGTGGCGGTGGCCCAGAGCAGGCCGGCTCGCTGCCTGCCGGCGTCGCGCACGGCGGCGCCTCCGTCAGCCGGCGGCGTGTCGCGGGCCCTGACGACCATCACCACGCCCGCGGACATGACGACGAATGCGCCCACAAGCACGGCGACGCGGGTGACGCCGAAGTTGTTGAGCTCGCCGAACAGGAGGGCGCCCCAGACGAATGCCGTGATGATGTTCAGCGGTGTCCACGTCCCGGCGGCGCGGGCGAGGCCAATCGTCTCCGACGCGCGGAACGCCGCGAAGCTCCCCACCGTCCAGACCAGTCCACCGGCCAGGGGCAGCCAGAAACCACGCCAGCCGAGCGAGAGCTGCCCGCCGCCGACGATCAGCCCGCCTGCTGCGAGAACGACGTTGCCAACCGCCACGTGGAGGATGCGCGAGCGTTGCGAGACGCCCGGCACGATCTGGGCCAGCGGTATCCAGGTGCCCCACGCGAGCACCGTCACGAAGGAGAGCAGGACGCTCACGCCCGCACCCCGCCCAGCGTCCTGGCGCACCCATCGCTGCTCGGCAGCGCCCTGGGAGCGCATCGGGTAGCTGGCGGCACGAGCCCCAGTCTGCCAACCACCGCGATCAAGGCCCGGGCGCGTCGCGCCGGCGCGACGCGCGGGCCGCCGTCCGTGGCGGCCCGCGCCCCGCTGCGTGGCCCTAGAGCCGTGGCCCTGAGCGACGGCCGTGGTAGCTGCGGATGTGGCGCTCGTGGGTGGCCTGCACGCGGTCTCGCGTGACGTGCGAGCGGTGCCACTGCAGGCGCACCCAGATCTGTAGCGCCGACCATCGGCGCCGGTGGCGGTGCAGCGGACCCTGTGTGAGCGGCGCTGCTCTTGTTGACGGTGAACGAATGGTCATCCCAGGCTCCTCACCTGTGGCGAATTTGTGTGATCCGCACGCGCGCAGGGGTCAGCGACCCGCCTTTTGGGCAGGTTCGGACACACGCCCGCGCGTGCGTTGCTGCAGTTACTCGAAAATGGTCTGGTTGCTGCCGAGCGTCAGCTCAGCAGTGACAGCGGTGCGCGTTCATGGTCACTACCCGTCCTTGCTCTGGTCTGTTCAGGCAACAAAAAAGGGCGGCCCCACTGGGGTCGCCCTCGCTCGATCGGTCGCTACCAGCCCTGGATCAGGGCGCAGGCCTATCGGCGAGGGAGAATGCGTCACTCCGCGCGAACGCACGCGCCGCTGCGGCACGCGTTCGGATGCGCACAGCGGGTGCGCAGTTGGAGGCGGAGTAGACGAAAGCGTTTTTCATAGCTGCACCCCCCAGAGATTGGGGACGTGCGTGAGCCTAGCGGATCGGCCCGCAGGGTGCAAGACCACGGGCGACATTTGTGTGAGCGGACGCGAACGAAGCAAACGTTCTCGTCGTTCGCCCTGCAGCGGAAGCCCTAAGCCGACGGGCCGCCGCTCCCCCCGGCTGCGATCGCCTCAGCCACCTGTCTGACTCGCCACGCGAAGAGCGGGGCGTGCCAGACCACCTGGCCGTCGGAGAAGGTGAGCTTGCCGCGAACGCGCGTGGCGGTCTCCGGACCGAGCGGATATTCGCCGAGGCGTTCGCCCGGCTGGTGGAACGGCAGGTCGCGGAACACGTACACGTGCCGATCGGTGACGAGCACGGTCCGGTGAAAGTGAAAGAACAGCAATCCGAGGAGTATTCCGACATAGGGCAATTCCTCCAGGATGCCGGCGATCACCGCCACCATCAGCGAGCTGAACCCGAATGAGATCGTTACGCCGTCCTCGCCCGTGATCCTGGCTCGCCGCACGTAGCGGCCCGCCATGCGTCTACGGTTGCTGCTTGGCATCGTGGCTCTCCCGTGTCGGCTGGTTGATTTCGAAAGCCCCCGCGACCGTCGCGCATCGGAAGCGGCGAGACGGCTCGAGCGTTGCGGTCATGATGTCGCCGTTCGCAGGTAGTCGACCGCCGCGAGGTCGTCGCCGCCATGGCCCGCGGCGACCGCGCGCTCGAGACGGTCGCGGACGACGGCGAGCAGCGGACTTGGGCTGGCGAACTGCGCCGCGAGGTCGATGTCCTTCAACGCGAGCGACACGGCGAAGCCTGCGCTGTAGGCGCCGGAGTCCATCAGGCTGACCTTCTGGAGTTCGTAGGGCATCGCCAGCGGACCAGCCTCGAGCGCGGCCACGAACGTCGCGTGGTCGATCCCGAGCGCGTCACACAGAGCGAGCACGTCGCTCATGGCGACGGTCGCGGCGGTCATCCAGGCGTTGACGGCGAGCTTCAGCGCGCTGCCCTCGACGCCGGTTCCGACACGCAGCACCGAGGAGCCGAGGGCGTCCAGCACCGGACGCGCACGATCGAGCGCGGCGTCCTCGCCGGCGACCAGCCAGACCAGCTTTCCCTCACGAGCCGGTGTCGTGCTGCCGGACACGGGAGCGTCGAGGTAGGCGAGTCCGTGCGCACGGGCGAGTTCGGCCAGCGCGCTGGCGCTGGCCGGACCGACGGTGCTCGCCTGGATCCACACCGCTTCCTCGTCGACGGCGTCGATGGCGTCGGCCATCACCTCGGCGACGGCGTCTCCGTCGCGGAGCACCGTCAGGACCGCTCCGGCGCCGCTGACCGCGTCGGCGACCGCGTCGATCGCGGTGACACCGTTCGCCTGCGCCGCCGCAGCGTGGGCTCGTTCCGGCGTGCGGTTCCACAGCCGCACGTCGTGGCCCGTCTCCCCCAGCCGCTCCGCCATCGCTGCGCCGAGCGCGCCAGCTCCAAGCACTGCCGTGATGCGAACGTCAGGCACGAGCTCTCCTCTCCCGCCGCATCCCGCCCGCCCTCTCAGGCCGCGGCGCCATCCTCGAAACCGATCAGCCAGTGAAGCCCGTAGCGGTCGACGACCTGTCCGTCGAACGCGCCCCACGGCCGCTGCTGGAGATCGTCGATCACCGTGCCGTCCTGCGACAGGCGCTCGAACCAGCGGCGCAGCGTCGCGGGATCGGCGACACCAAGGAGCGCGAGCATCAGGCCGTCGGCGTTGAAGACCGCCTCCTCGTCGGCGGCGTCCGCCCCGTACAGGGCAACCGGCCCGTCGACCAGCTGGCCGTGTGCGATGGCGTCGGGCGGACCGTCGCTGCGGCTGAAGTCGGCGAACGTGTGCAGCCGTGCGGTGCCGCCGAACACCTCGGCGTAGAAGGACAGCGCCTGCCGCGCGGTGCCGCCAAAGTGGATGTAGGGCGTTGGGCCGCTCACGGTCCGCCGAGCGTATAGCAACGATGGCCCACGGCTGCGACCCCGAGCGCTCGCTGGTCTATGTCTCGCGCCCGCCCCGCGCCCCCGCTCACTGCGCCCCCGCCCCCAAGCCGGCCTAGGCCGCGGCCGCAGCCGCGGCCTGGCGCGTGATCGCGCGCTTGCCCCAGCGGGCGTGCTCGGCGTACTCGATCAGCGTCGCGAAGTAGTCGCCAAAGCGCGGCGCGACGAGGCCGAGCGGGGCGAGCAGCGCGCGGGCGCGGCAGTCGTCGAGTGTCGCGCCGATGCCGAAGTAGGGGACGTAGAGGTCGGCCTCCTGCAGTCGCGAGGCGGGGTCGGCGACGATCCGCGGCGGCTCGCGGTCGAACTGCTTACAGGCGAGGTCGATCAGGTCGGCGTTGGTCGGCGCGGCAGCGCCGGCGACGAGCGCGTAGGTGCCGCCGGCGTCCTCGTCTTCCAGCAGCGCCATCAGGCCGTCGGCGACGTAGTCGATCGGGACGATGTCGGCGAGGCCGTCGGGGTCGATCGCGACCTCGTCCATCAGGCCGCGGGAGAAGGCTCGCATCGGCCAGTAGATGACGTTGAAGGCCGGCGTCCAGCCGCTGCGGCTGTCGCCGACGACGATGCTCGGGCGCGCGATCGCGAGCGGCAGATCGCCGGCCGCCTCGCCGATCGCCTTCTCGGCGTCGAACTTCGACTGCTCGTAGGTGTTGCGAAAGCCCTGGCCGCGGTCGAGGTCGGTCTCGCGGAACACACCCTGGAAGCGCCCCGCGACATAGGCGGTCGAGACGTGCAGGTGCCGGCGGAGCCGCCCGGCCGCGGCGATCTCGCGCGAGAGCTCGATCATCGCCAGCGCCCCCGCGGTGTTGACGGCGCGCGCCTCCTCAAGCGTGTTGTCGAAGGAGATCGACGCCGCGCAGTGCAGGACGCTGCCGACCCCCTCGATCAGGGACTGCGCGATCGCCCGCCGACGAGCCCGAGTCCGTCCAACGAGACGTCGCCCGCGACAGCGCGAACCCGCCCCACCGACGACGGCGGCTCGTCATACAGCCGCGCCACGACGGCCGCCAGGCGCTCGTCGGCGGCGGCGGCGCTCGGCGCGCGGATCAGGCAGACGACGTCGTGCTCGTCCTGCTCGAGCAGGCGGGCGAGCATCTCCATGCCGAGGAAGCCGGTGGCGCCGGTGAGGAGGACCGTCTCGCTCACCGAAGCGGGGCGCCGATCGCGTGGAAGCCCCCGTCGACGTGGAGGATCTCACCGGTGATCGCGCGCGCGTGGTCGCTCAGCAGGAAGCAGACGGCGGCCGCGACGGGCGCCGCGTCGCGCGTGTCCCAGCCGAGCGGGGCGCCGTCGCGCCAGAGGCCCGCGAGCTGATCGAAGCCGGGGATGCCGCCCGCGGCGATCGTCTCGATCGGCCCGGCCGAGACCAGGTTGACGCGCACGCCGCGCGGCCCGAGGTCGCGCGCCAGGTAGCGCGACACGCTCTCAAGCGCCGCCTTCGCGACCCCCATCCAGTCATAGACCGGCCAGGCCACGCTGGCGTCGAAGTCCAAGCCGACGACCGAGCCGCCGTGCTCGCCGGCCTCGAGCAGCGGCGCGAGCGCGCCGGCCAAGGCCTTCAGCGAGAACGCGCTCGTCTCGAACGCGACGATCGCGCTGCTCGCCGGCGTATCCAGAAAACCCCCGCCCAGAGCATCAGCCGGCGCAAACGCGATCGCATGCAGCACGCCGTCAAGCGCCCCCCAGCGCGACCCCAGCTCCGCGGCCACCGCAGCCAGGTCCTCCTCGCGGTTCACGTCGAGCTCGAGCACGTCAGGCGGCGCCGGCAGGTGCTTCGCGGCGCGCTCGGTCAGGCGCATGCCGCGGCCGAAGCCGGTCAGCACGACCTCGGCGCCCTCCTCCTGCGCCACCCGCGCGACCTCATACGCGATCGAGCCGCGCGTCAGCACACCGGTGATCAGCAGGCGCTTGCCGGCGAGCATGCTCACAGGGGCGTGTTCCCGGCCGGCCAGCGGCGAAGCGAGGCGGAGTCGAGCGTGCCGAGCGCCGCCGCGACGCGCGCGCGCGTCTCACTCGGCGCGATCACCTCGTCGACGTGGCCGTCGGCGGTCGCGGCGCCCGGATAGAGATGCTCGGCGGCGTAGCGCGCGGCGAGCGCGTCGCGCTCGCCGTCGGGGTCGTCCGCGGCGGCGATCTCGCGGCGGTTGATGATCTCGACGGCCTGCACGGCGCCCATCACGCCGAGCTGCGCGGAGGGCCAGGCGAAGACGAAGTCGGCGCCGAGGTCCTTGGCGTTCATCGCGATGAACGCCCCGCCGAAGGCCTTGCGCAGGATCACCGTGACGCGCGGGACGGTGCACTCGGCGAACGCGTAGACGAGCTTCGCGCCGTGGCGGATCACGCCGTTCTTCTCCTGCTTGGTGCCCGGCAGGAAGCCCGGCGTGTCGACCAGCACGAGCAGCGGGATGTTGAACAGGTTGCAGGTGCGCACGAAGCGCGCCGCCTTCTGCGCCGCGTCGACATCCAAGACGCCGCCGAGGTAGCGCGGCTGGTTGGCGACGATCCCGATCGAGCGGCCGTCCAGGCGCCCGAAAGCGGTGACGACGTTGCGCGCCCAGCGCGGTGAGATCTCGAGCATCCGGCCGCCGTCGAGCAGCATCCGCGCCACGTCGCGCACGTCGTAGACCTTGCGGTCCTCGCGCGGCACGACGCTGTCAACCAGCCCGCCGGGCGGGTCGATCGTCGGCCAGCGGAGCGGGCGCTCCTCGCAGTTCTGCGGCAGGTAGTCGAGCAGGTCGCGCGCCAGGAGCGCCGCGTCGACGTCGGTCGGCGCGACCAGCTGGCAGACGCCGTTTCGCTCGTGCACGCGGTGGCCGCCGAGCGTCGCGGTGTCGACGTCCTCGCCGGTCACCTTGGCGACGACGCCCGGCCCGGTCAGGAACATGCTGGCGCTCTCGGTCATGATCACGAAGTCGGTCAGCGCCGGGGCGTAGGAGCCGCCGCCCGCCGAGGGACCGCAGATCACCGAGATCTGCGGCACGAAGCCCGACAGCGCGACGTGCTTGCGGAAGATCCGCGCGTAGCCGCTCAGCGCGGCCAACCCCTCCTGCATCCGCGCGCCCGCGGACTCGACGAAGCCGATCACCGGCACGCGCGAGCGCTCCGCCAGCTCGAGCACGGCGACGACGGTGTCGGCGTGCGCCTCACCCAAGCGACCCGCCGGCGAACGAGGCGTCCTGCGCGAAGACCGCGACGACGCGCCCGTCGACGCGGCCGCTGGCGCCGAGCACACCGTCGCCCGGGCGCGCCTTCTCGCCCATGCGCCGCGAGAGCACCTCGGTGCGCAGCAGATCGAGCGAGCCGGGGTCGCAGAGCACCTCGAGGCGCTCCATCGGCGTCAGCCGCTCATCGGGTCTTGGAACGAGGGCGAGCGTCATGTTGTTGCCTCCAGACACAGCACGGTGTTGTGACCACCGAAGCCGAACGAGTTGGAGATCGCGATCGGCCGCTGCCCGTCGCCAAGGGCAAGCGGTCTCGCGCTGTCGGGTACGTAGTCGAGGTCGAGTCCCTCCTCGCGCTCCGCCCACCCGAGCGTAGGCGGTATGAGCCCGGCGCGCAACGCGAGGATCGTCGCGATCGCCTCCACCGCGCCGCCGGCGCCCGAGCAGATGGCCGATCGCCGACTTGGTCGAGGAGACCGGGATCGCGTAGGCGTGCTCCCCCAGCGCCGACTTCAGCGCGGTCGTCTCGGCGCGGTCGTTGAGCGGCGTCGAGGTGCCGTGCGCGTTGACGTAGACGACCTCCTCCGCCGTCACGCCGGCGTCCTCGAGCGCGCGCAGGATCGCCGCGCGCGGCGCCCTCCCCCTCGGGGTGCGGCGCGGTCACGTGGTGGGCGTCGGCGGTCGCGCCGTAGCCGCGCACGACGGCGAGGATCCGCGCCCCCCGCGCGCGGGCCGCCTCGCCCTGCTCGAGCACCAGCACGCCCGCGCCCTCGCCCATCACGAAGCCGTCGCGGCGCGCGTCGAAGGGCCGCGAGATGCCGACCTTCGAGAGCGCGTCGAGCGCGCCGAAGGCGGCCTTGGAGAGCGGCGTCAGCGCGGCCTCGGCGCCGCCGGTGACGACCGCGACGCGCGTCGCCGCAGCGGATCGAGCGCATCGCGGTGCCGATCGCGTCGGCGCCCGAGGAGCAGGCCGAGACGGTCCCGAACGAGGGGCCCTGGAGCCCGTGGCGCATGCTGACGGCGGCCGCCGCGGCGTTGCCCATCATCAGCGGCACGGCGAGCGGCGAGACGCTCTTTGGACCGTTGTCGAACATCGCGCGATCGTTGTGCTCGATCGTCCCGATCCCACCGATCCCGGTGCCGACGATCGAGCCGATAAGGCTCGCCTCATAAGGCAGTTCGTCGCCCCAGCCGGCGTCGCGCGAGCGCCTCGGTCGAGGCCACGAGCGCGAGTTGCGTGAAGCGGTCCGCGCGGCGCGCGTCCTTGACCGAGAGGTGCTCGGTCGCGACGAACTCGCGGCAGCGGCCCTCGCCGTCCTCGATCCCGCTGACGCCGGCCGCCCAGCGCTCGTGCAGCGCCGGGGCGCCGATGCCGAGCGGCGTGACGGCGCCGACGCCGGTGACGACGACCTCGTGCATCGGCTCAGGAGGCGCGCTCGGCGACGATGTCGATCGCGTCGCCCACGGTCGTGATCTCGGCCACGTCGCCGCTGGTCAGCTCGACGCCGAACTGCTCCTCGATGATCTGCGAGAGCTCGGCGAGGTCGAGCGAGTCGATGTCGAGCGCGGTCAGCTCGGCGTCGCGGTTGATGTCGTCGGCGTTGGCGCCGAAGCTGACCAGCGACTCGGTGATGACCTTCTCGATCTGCGCGGGTGAGTGTTCTGCCATGTGGTGTCCTTTCGTTGCTCTCGGGGGATCAGGCGGACAGTCCGCCGTCGACATAGAGGGTGCTGCCTGTGATGTAGCCGGCGCGGTCGGAGGCGAGGAAGGCGACGGCGGCCGCCACCTCCTCGGGCGTGCCGGGACGCTGCGCCGGCACCCGGTCACGGAACTCCTGCGGAATGTCGTCGGTCATCGCGGTCGCGATCAGCCCGGGCGCGACGGCGTTGATCGTCACGCCGCGCCGCGCGACCTCGACCGCCGCGGTCTTGGTGAAGCCGATCACCGCAGCCTTGGAGGCCGCGTAGTTGGCCTGGCCGGCGTTCGCGCGCGGGCCGACGACCGAGGCGATGTTGATCACCCGCCCGAAGCGGGCGCGGATCATCGCCCGCAGCGCCGTGCGCGTCAGGCGGTAGGTCGAGCCGAGGTTGGTGTCGAGCACGATCCGCCAGTCCTCGTCGGTCAGCGACAGCGCGAGCCCGTCGGCGCGCACGCCCGCGTTGTTGACGAGCGCGAGGACGGGGCCCTCGAGCGCCTGCTCGGCGGCTTCGATCAGTCTCGCCGGCGTCTCGGGGTCGGCAACGTCTCCCTCGATGGCGGCGGCACGGCCGCCGCGGGAATCGATCTCCGCAACGAGCGAGTTCGCCCCAGCCGCTCCGGTCAGGTAGTTGATCGCGACGGGCCAACCGTCCTCGGCCAGCGCGAGGGCGATCGCGGCGCCGATCCCGCGCGAGCCGCCGGTGACCAGCGCGCACGCGCCCTCGGGGCGGGTCGCGCTCACGCCTTCCCCCACTCGACCACGCTCGCGCCCCAGGTGAAGCCGGAGCCCGCGGCCGCCAGCAGCACCCGCATGCCCGGGCGCAGGCGCCCCTCGCGGCGCGCCTGCTCGAGCGCCAGCGGCACGCTCGCGGCGGAGGTGTTGCCGACCGCGCCGATCGCGTCGACGACCTTCGCCGGGTCGAGCGCGAGCCGCTCGGCGAGGCTCGCGAGGATCCGCGTGTTGGCCTGGTGGTAGACGTAGAGGTCGAGCTCGGCGAGCGGGATGCCGGCGGCCTGCGCCGCGGCGATCGAGGCCTCGCCGAGCCGGCGGACCGCCTGCTTGAAGGTCTCGTGCCCGTCCATCGCGAGCAGCTGCGTGTCGCGGTCGGCGACGATCAGGTCGGCGTGGCCGCCGTCGGAGCCGAGGATCACCGGGCCGAGGTCGCCGGGCGCGCCGGCGGTCGCGACGATCGCGCCGGCGCCGTCGCCGAACAGCGCCGCGGTGTTGCGGTCGGCGGGGTCGACGTGGCGCGACATGATCTCCGCGCCGATGACGAGCGCGGTCGTGGCGGCGCCGCTTGCGAGCATCGCGCGCGCGGCGGCGAGCGCCGAGAGGAAGCCGGTGCAGGCGCTGCCGATGTCGAACGCCGCGGCGTTGGGGGCGCCGAGCGCGTGGGCGACCTGGGGCGCGGCGTTCGGCATCACCGAGTCCTGGCTGCAGCTCGCGACCAGCACGAGGTCGACCTGGGCGCCGTCGATGCCGGCGTCGGCGAGCGCGGCGGCGCCGGCCGCGCGCGGCCAGCTCGTGGAGCTTCGCGCCGGGCTCGGCGTAGCGGCGCTCGCGGATCCCGGTGCGCCTGACGATCCAGTCGTCCGCGACGCCGATCTTCGGGTTGATCTCGGCGTTGGGGACGACGCGGTCGGGCAGCGCGCTGCCGAGCCCGACGATCCCGGCGCGCACGAGCGCGGCGGGTTGCTGCGTGGCTTGCGCCTGCTCAAGCGTTGCCGACACGCTGCTCCTCGAGCGAGATCGCCTCGAGCCCCTCGACGTTGCGCGCGACGAGCTTCGCGAGCACCTGCTCGGGGCCGACGTCGATGAAGCTGGTGGCGCCGTGGGCGGCGAGCGCGACCATCGTCTCGCGCCAGCGGACCGGCGAGGTCAGCGCGCGCGCCAGCTCCTCGCGCGGGTCGGTGAACGGCTGCGCGGTCAGGCAGGAGAAGACGGTGACGCTGCGGCTCGCGTGAAGGTGATCTTCTGCAGCGCCTCGTGGAAGGGCTCCTGGGCGGCGGCCATGTAGGGCGAGTGGAAGGCGCCGGTGACGTCGAGCGCGAGCGAGCGGATGCCGCGCTCGCGGGCGATCTGCGCGGCCTCGCGGAGGCCCTCGCGCGGGCCGGCGAGCACGGTCTGCCCGGGCGCGTTGTCGTTGGCGACCCAGACGCCGGCGGCCGCCGCGACCTCCGCCGCCTGCTCCGGCGTGCTCTTGAGGATCGCGAGCATGCTGCCGTCGCCGCTCGCGCGGCCGGACTCGTCCATCAGCGCGCCGCGCAGCACGACCAGGGCGAGCGCGTCCTCGAAGCTCAGCGCGTTTGCCGCGGCGAGCGCGGTCAGCTCGCCGAGCGAGTGCCCGGCGTAGGCGATCGCCGCGGTCGGGATCCTCGAGCTCGAGGAAGCCGGCGAGGCTCGAGAGGAAGATCGCGGGCTGGGCGTAGCGGGTCGCCTCACCGGCCAGCGCGAAGCAGTCCTCGCCGATCAGCTCGCCGGCGAGCTCGAGCAGCTCCGGCAACGCGCTCGCGACGCGCTCGCGCGAGCGCGCCACAGACACCCCCTGCCCCGGAAAGAGGACAGCGCAACCCCGTTCCACTCGCACGGGCCACATCATCGCGCCTGCGGGGGCGTGCTCGCGTGCCCGCAACGGAGATCACAGCCGGGCTGGGGGGTCCCTACCCCCCGGTTGGGGGGTGTCCGCGGCCGTCGAGGCGGATCCTCCACGGCTCGACCGACGCGATCTGAAGGTGCGTCTCGCTCCAGGGGTCCTCGGCGAGCGTCTCGAGCAGCGCCCGCTCGGACCCGGCCTCCACAGCGAGGACGACGCGGTGCTCGTCGTCGAGCGGCCCGCCCAGCACGACGAAGCCGTCCTCCACCAGGGCGTCCATGAAGGCGGCGTGCTCGAGCCAGCCGGACTGCCCCTCGAGCGGCTGGGATGCGTCCCACCGC
Source organism: uncultured Solirubrobacterales bacterium (assembly GCA_963709225.1). Classification (GTDB taxonomy): domain Bacteria; phylum Actinomycetota; class Thermoleophilia; order Solirubrobacterales; family Solirubrobacteraceae; genus Palsa-513. The sequence goes on along the minus strand of CAVPVM010000001.1, from coordinate 99,676 downwards.
GGGCCGGAGCGGGTGAGCGTGACGAGGAAGAACGCCATCGTGGCGGTGCGGCGCTACTCGATCAGGCCGGCGCGGTGGGCGCGCTGGACCGCCTCGGCGCGGTTGCGCGCGCCGAGCTTGCGGTAGAGGCTGCTGGTGTGCTCGTGGATCGTGTGCGGCGAGAGGTGAAGCGCCGCGGCGATCTCGCGGTTGGTCGAGCCGGCGGCGATCAGGTCGAGCACCTCGCGCTCGCGCGGGGTGAGCAGCGCCGCCTCGCCGTCGCTCTGGGGCTGGAAGACGGTCATGCCGACGCCGACCATGCGGACCGCGCGCGCGATGTCGTGCGCGCCCCAGTCCTTCGGGATGAAGCCCGCCGCGCCCGCCGCCTTCGCCGCGCCCGGCGAGATCCGCCCGGCGCCACTGATCATCAGCACCTTCGTGTCGGGCGAGCGCTCGCGCAGCTGCTGGCAGATCTCGGGCCCCGACTCCTCGCCGATGAAGAGGTCGACCAGCGCGACGTCGGGCTTGTAGCGCTCGGCGAGCGCGTAGGCCTCCTCGCCGGTGCGCGCGCTCAGGCAGCGCTCGACCCACGGCTCGTTGCTCAGCATCAGGCGAAAGCCCCAGTGCACGACGTCGTGGTCATCGACGATCAGCACCCGCAGCTTGGAGTGCTCGCCGACCGTGTCGAAGGTTTCGCTCGGGACGGTCATGACTCCTCGTAGGGGACGACCAGGCGCACCTGCCAGCGGTCGCCCTCGCGGGCGCCGAACTCGAGCAGGCCGCCGGCCTGGAGCGCCTCGAAGCCGGCGAGGCGCAAGCCCATCCCGGCCGGCCCGGCCGAGGCCTCGACGCCGTCGTTGGTCACCTCGAGCACGAAGTTGCCCTCGCTCATGTCGCTGCGCACGCCGACGCGCGTGGCGTGCGAGTGCTTGTGGGCGTTTCGGATCGCCTCGGCGAGCACCGACTGCGCGAGCGGCTCGAGCGCGGGCGGCGCCGCCAGCTCGGCGCCGTCGTCGAGCGCGATGCCGAGGCTCGGGTACTCGTGGCGCAGGCGCTCGACCTCCTCGGCCAGCGTCGTTGAGGTCGCCGCCGCCGAGCGCCCGAGCGGGCGCTGCATCGCGGTGCGCAGGTCGCCGAGCGCGGCCTGGACCTCCTCGGCGCAGCGCCGGCGGGTCTGCTCGTCGAACGGCTGCTCGCCCGACAGCGCGAGCGAGACGCCGAACAGGCGCTGCACGACGCCCTCGTGGACCTCGCGCGCCAGGTCGATGCGCTGCTCGAGCGCGACCGCGCGCTCGTGCTGGCGTGTCGCGGCGCGCGCCATCGCCGCGAGCGCCGCCATCTTGCCGAGGATCCACAGCACCTCGCGCTCGGGCGCGGTCAGCGGCGGGCCCTCGCCGCCGCGGTCGCCGAGGATCGCGCCCAGCCAGCGTCCGCGCGCCGAGACCGGCGAGCAGACGACGGTGCGCGCCTGCAGCCGCTCGACGTACTCGGCCGGCAGCTTGCTGCTCGAGGTCCTCGGCGCTCTCGAGCACGCGGTCCTGTTCGAGCGCCTCACGCGCGAGCGAGGCCGACTCGAGCGTGAAGAAGTCGCCGCGGAACAGCTCGAGGTCGACGCCGAAGGCGCCGGCGGCGAGGATCCGCCGGCGCGTCGAGTCGTAGCGGAAGATGACGACGCGGCGCAGCGCCGTGCAGCGCGTGATCCCCTCGCACAGGCGGCTGTAGAAGTCGTCGGCGAGCCCCTCGTCCTCGCTCTGCGCGAGCACCTCGGCGAAGATCTCGATCGCGTCGGCGTGCGCGGGGGTCAGCTGGATCGCGGGGGCGTCGCGGATCGCGTGGGTGTCGGGGTCGGCGGGGATTGCGGGGGCGTCGGCGTCGGGCATCGCTGTCGCGGGATTCTCGCGCATCCGCTGCCCCGGCGAGCGTAGGGTTCGCTGGCATGGAGCTGCGACACCTGCGCTACTTCCTCGCGGTCGCCGAGGAGCTTCACTTCCACCGCGCGGCGACGCGCCTGCACATCTCCCAGCCGCCGCTCAGCCAGCAGATCCGCGCGCTCGAGCGCGAGCTCGGCGTGACGCTGCTCGAGCGCAACCGCCGCCGCGTCGCGCTGACCGCCGCCGGCGAGGCGTTCCGCGACGACACGCGGGCGATCCTCGCGGCGGTCGACCGGGCCTCCGAGCGCGCGCAGAACATCGCGCGAGGCTCGATCGGCACGCTCTCGATCGGCTTCGTCGGCTCCGCGATGTTCAGCCAGACGCTGCCGGACATCCTGCGCGAGTTTCGCTCGAGCCGCCCCGACGTGGAGCTCGTGCTGCGCGAGCTGCCGACCGTCGTCCAGCTCCAGGCGCTGGTCGGCGGCGAGCTCGACGTCGGCGTGATCCGCGGCCCGATCGCCGCCAGCGAGCTCGACCCCCAGCTCGAGCTGATGACGATCCAGCGCGAGCGCCTGGTCGCGGCGCTGCCCGCCGATCACCCGCTGGCCGCGCGGCGGCGACTGCGCGCGGCCGACCTGCGCGGCGAGACCTTCGTGATCCTCGCCCGCCGCGACGCGCCCGGCCTGTTCGCCAGCCTGAGCGCGGCGATGGGCGAGGTCGGCGGCGTGCCCGACGACGTGCTCGAGGTCGCCGAGATGCAGACGATCATCAGCCTGGTCGCCGGCGGCTTCGGCGTATCGCTGGTGCCGGCGTCGGTCGGCTCGGTCGATCGCAGCGGCGTCGCGTTCAGGCCGTTCGCGGGCCCGGCGCCGACGATCGAGCTGTCGGCGGCGTGGCGCACGGCGGGCGGCTCACCGGTGCGAGATGCGTTTCTGGCGCTGGCGCGTTCGACGAAGGCGCCGGCTGCTGGCGAAGGCCGGGGTTCCCGGCTCGAAAGCCACCCCTTAAATGTGCAAGACCTCCGAGAGGGATCAAGAGGGTTCGCGGAGGCCTTGCACGGGGGGAGGAGAGGAAGCCACAGAGTAGGACCCGACCCGTGGTATGTCCAATACCGATTTTTTCTCGCTGTGAGTCGCTTGCGCAATCAGTGGCTTTCCCGCTCCCAATCGCCTTTTTCGTCCGGTAGGGTTGTGCCGAGATTCCCGTGTCCGACGACCCTCGCATCCTGCTCCTCTGCTACGACGGCTCCGAGCGCGCCGACCACGCGATCGCCGTCACCGCCCGCCTGTTCCCCGGACAGCGCGTCGCACGTGCTGAACGTCTGGGAGCCGCTCGAGCGGATCGTCGCCCGCTACTCCTCACTCGGCCCCTACTTCGGCGACGGGGTCGGCGACGCCGACGCCGGCATCGAATCCGAGTCGATGACCCTGGCCGAGAAGGGCGCCAAGCTCGCCAACGACGCGGGCCTCGAGGCGACGGCGCACACCGCGGCGCTGCGCACATCGGTCTGGGAGGCCGTCTGCGAGGCCGCCGACGTGCTGGACGCCGACGCGATCATCACCGGCACCCGCTCGCTCCACGGCGTCCGCGAGGTCCTCTCCAACACCCTCTCCCACGCGCTGATCCAGAACAGCAAGCGCGCCGTGCTCGCGATCCCGATGCCGAGGGCGAAGCAGGAGCACTGAGCGGGGCGCGGTCGCCGGTCGGCTGCCGGCGGCCTCATCGGTAGCGCGTGAAGCATCGAGCGGGCCGGCGTCGCCGCGCCGTTGGACGGTCGGGCACGCGCGGCCGGCGCTTCGCGTACGCGGTTGCGCGTTGCGCGCCTCGTGAGCGCGCCTCGGCGGCGGCGTGCAATCTACTTTGCAGCTACCGTACCCTACAGGTATGCATTAGCGCGGTTTCTGGCTGCAATGACCCCTGCAGGATGCTTTACAATTGATCATCTTTACGGTATCCTAGAGGGTACTTTATGCATGTTATTGCCCTTAGTGATCCCTGTGAGGTGCTCTAATGCGTATCGATTCGCAACTGACCGACGATGCGGTGCTCGCCGAACTGGGCGAGCGTCTCGCGCGAACGCGGCTGGAGCGCAACCTGACGCAGGGCGCGCTCGCCAATGAGGCGGGCGTCGCGCGCAAGGTGGTGCACGCGATGGAGGCGGGCACGGAGTTCAAGATCACGAGCCTGATCCGCGTGCTGCGCGCGCTCGGGCTCCTCGAGTCGCTCGATCGCCTGGTCGCGGAGCCGGCGCCGAGCCCGATCGAGCTGCTCAAGCTCCACGGGAAGGAACGCAAGCGAGCGTCAGGCAAGCGCGGGCGCCGGGATGCGCCGCCCACTCCCGAGGAGCCGTGGCGCTGGGGGGATGAGACGCCGTGACCGCGATCGCGGAGGTGCGGCTCTGGGGGAGCCGGATCGCCGCCGTGTCGATGGCCGACGGCGATGAGATCGCGACCTTCCAATACGACCCCGCGTTCCTCGCCAGCTCGATCGAGGTCTCCCCCCTGGTCATGCCGCTGCGAGCCGAGCCCTACGCGTTCCCGGGCCTCGCCCTGGAGAGCTTCCACGGGCTGCCGGGGCTCGTCGCGGACAGCCTGCCGGACCGCTACGGCCAGGCGCTGATCGACGCCTGGCTGGCCGGCCAGGGACGGGCGCCGGAGAGCTTCAACGCCGTCGAGCGGCTCTGCTACGTCGGGCAGCGCGGCATGGGCGCACTGGAGTTCCGCCCCAGCCACGGTCCGCGGCCCACCACCTCGCACGACCTCGAGGTCGCGGCGCTCGTGGACCTCGCGTCCGAGGTCTACGCGAGCCGCGCAGCAGCTCGTCGCATCGCTCGCCGAGGGCCACCGCGAGCGGGCGATGCGCGACATCCTCAGCGTCGGCACCTCGGCCGGCGGCGCGCGCGCCAAGGCGGTGATCGCGTTCAACCCGGCCACGCAGGCCGTGCGGTCCGGTCAGGTCGACCTCGAGCCGGGGTTCGAGTACTGGCTGCTGAAGTTCGACGGCGTCACGGGCAACCGCGACAAGGACACGCTGGCGGATCCGCGCGGCTACGGCGCGATCGAATACGCCTACTCGCTGATGGCCCGCGACGCCGGCATCGAGATGACCGAGTGCCGCCTGCTCGAGGAGGGCGGCCGCCGCCACTTCATGACCCGCCGCTTCGACCGCGGCCCAGGCGGCGAGAAGCTCCACATGCAGTCGCTCGGCGCGCTCGCCCACTTCGACTTCAACCGCGCCGGCGCCCACTCCTACGAGCAGGCGTTCGCCGCCATGCACAGCCTCGGCCTGCCCGCACGCCCAGGTCGAGCAGCTGTTCCGCCGGATGACCTTCAACATCGTCGCCCGCAACCAGGACGACCACGTCAAGAACATCGCCTTCCTGATGGACCGCGCCGGCACCTGGCACCTCGCCCCCGCCTTCGACATGACCTACGCCTACCGGCCCGAAAGCCGCTGGACCGGCCGCCACCAGATGACGATGAACGGCAAGGCCGACGATTTCACCCGCGCCGACTTCGAAGCCTGCGGCCGCGTCGCGCGGCTGCCGTCCGGCCGCGCCCTGCGCATCCTCGACGAGCTGCGAGGCGTCGTCTCAGGCTGGAGCGAATACGCCGAGCGCGCCGGCGTCGACGAGGACCACGTCCGCCGTATCGCAGCCGGCCCTGCGGCTTGAGATCCCGCGGGACTGACGCGGGCGCGGGGAGAACGCTCGCTTTCGCCCACCAGCAGTAGCTCGTTTGAGCACGGAACCAACCAGGGCCGTCCTCGTTGGAGGATCGCGAGCGTGCGCCCGCTGGTGCAGCACGGCGTCGATCCGCACTAACCCATGTCACTTTTGCCTCAAGATACGGCAGCTGGCCGCCGATTCCTAGACCGTGGATGAGGCCTCGCCTTCGAAGCTCGAACGGTTCGCCGGCCTTGGCACGGGTTGCAGGCCAACATGCGCGTGCCACGAAGCGTCGCTACATGTGGCGCGCCATGGTCGCCTTTGCCGCGCTTGTGGTAACGCCGTCCATTGCCGGCGTGTTTCTCGGTTTCCACAACATGGCGCTCGTTCCGATCGCGGTAGGCACAGTAGGGCTGACGTTTGTCGTCGACCGCATCGCGTCGCCGATCGTTGATCGCTGGCACCGCGGAGCGGTCGGCGAGGAGCACGTGGGCGAGATCATCGATGGCCTTCGCGAACAGGCTGGCTTGCGATCCACGACGCGTCGACCGGTCGCGGCAACATTGACCACATTCTCGTCGGCCCGGCAGGTTTGTTCACGGTCGAGACGAAGTCGCACGGCGGTCGGATCGATCCTGGTCGGATCGACGAGGCGATGCTCAGCAGGCCTACGCCCAGAGCAAAGCCGTTGAGGACATCACTCGGCTACGCGTCGAGCCGCTGCTGGTGTTCAGTCGGGCCTACTTGATGGGGCGTGCCGTTGCGCGCAGTCGCGGCGTCACGATCCTGCCCGCACGGATGCTTCCCCGCTTCCTGGCTTCCCGCCCCCACGGCATTCCCGCAGCCCGCGTCGCCGCGGTACATGCCCGCTTAGCGGCCGCCCTCGACGACCTTATCTAGGCATGCCAACGCGCTTTCCCCTGGCAAGGCTGGACGGAACGGCCATGCGGAGCTACGCAGCGGCGACGCTGCGCGCGATCTCAAACAGCTCCTCGGGCATTGGAACGGACAGCCGCCACGTGAACGCGACGGGTCGTTCGCCGCGGTGGTCGACATAGCTCACGGGTCCGAGGAATGAGAACGGCTGGGTGCCGAGCTCGAACGTCTTGCGTTCGCGGACGAAGAGGAGCACGCGGGATCCCTCGGCCTGGTGGTTGATGTAGCGCTGCACCGTCGGCTGGTGCGCGGTTTGGCGCGATTGTGATTCCCAATGGAAGAGCTCTCGGTTGATCGCGTAGTCGTGGTACATCGTCGTTGGGGAGTAGTCGCGTTCGGCCTTGCGCAGGTCGACGAAGAAGACGTCGCAGCGCGCCTCCGGCATCCAGAGGATCCCGCCCTGGGTGACCTTGGGCTTGACGCCGTCTCCGAACCCGAGTGCCGCGATGACCTCGGCCCGCGAGTAGCGCGCGTGGAGCGTGAGCGGAACCTCCGCCGGAAGAGCCGACGGCATCGACCGCGTTGTCGACCGCGCGTCAAGCACATCCAGCAGCTCGACCAGTTCCTCCCGGGCGGCTGGTTCCTGCCAGAAGGCGGCGAAGAACTCCTCGATCGATGCATGTGGCGGACCGGAACCGAGGCCCCATGCGAGCATCGTGAGCAGGCGCCGACTGACGTTCGTCAAAGCGGTCGACTGTCGGGCGGCGTTGCGCTCGGTGAGGATCGACCTGTAGAAGTCGATGCGCTCGGGATCGTCAACGTGGGTGAGCCGTCCGAAGGCTCTGAGTGTCCGCGTCTCCAACTCGGGCGTCGGCAGCGCGCGGCGTCGGTCGGCCGGCGTCGCGGCGGAGCTGTGTCCAGCTGCGATCGCCGCGGTACACGTCGGAGAGCGGGTGATCGTGGCGGTCGAGGTACTGCCAAGAGGCGCGACATCGACGGGGTCGGATTGAAGATCGGCGATGAGCGTTGTCCAGCGTGAGCGGTTGACGGCGTCTCGGAGGTTGGCAAGCACGCTCTCGCGGCTCTGGCGGTCGAGGTTCACGGTGCAGCCGGCGGGAAGGAACGGGAAGTCGGCGGCGACCTGCTCACGGATCGGCCCGCGTCGCGGGTCGAGGATCGCCTTGAGGCGGTCCTCGAAGCGGAACTCGCGCCGGTGCTGGCCGATCAGGTCGATCACGGTCAGATGGCTCTTGCCCTCTGCGCGGCGCAGGCCGCGCCCAAGCTGCTGCGCGAACACCGTCGCCGAGGCGGTTGGGCGCAGCAGCAGGACGCAGTCGACGTCGGGAACGTCGACCCCTTCGCCGAGAACCTCGACGGAGAACACGCAGCGCAGCCGACCGGCGCGCAGGTCGTCGAGCGCCGGCGGAGCGAGTGTCTGGGGCGTCGTCGCCGGTCAGCGCGACGCTTGGCAGGTTCGCCGCGGTGAACTTGCGCGCCATGTAGTGGGCGTGTTCCTTTGAGACGCAGAAGCCAAGGGCGCGCATCGATCCCGGATCCAGGACGATTTGCCGCACCGCCTCGAGTAGCTTCGCCACGCGAAGGTCGTCGTTGGTGAACAGGTTGCTGAGATCCTCGGGCGCGTAGCCGCCACGCCGCCAGGCCAGCTGGCGCAGATCGGTGCCGTCGGCAACGCCGAAGTACTGAAACGGGACGAGGAAGCCTTGATCGATCGCCTCCCATAAGCGCAGCTCGACCGCGATCCGGTGGTCGAACCAGTCGGTGACGTCACGACCGTCCAGGCGCTCGGGTGTCGCGGTCAGGCCGAGAAGCTCGCGTGGGCTGAGTCGTGTGAGCAGCCGGTCGTAGGTGTCGGCCGCCGCGTGATGGAACTCGTCGACGACGAGAACGTCGAACGCGGCCGGGTCGATCTGCTCGAGCCGGTCCTTGTGGAGCGACTGGACCATCGCGAAGACGTGGCGGCCCTCGGCGACCCGGCCGCCACCGTGAATCTCGCCGAACGCTCCGTCGCGGAGAACGGCGCGGTAGGTCGCAAGCGACTGACGCAGGATCTCCTCGCGATGGGCGACGAACAGGAGCGAGAGATCCCGGCCGGCGTGCTCCGACCAACTGGCGGTAGTCGAGCGCGGCGACAACCGTCTTGCCTGTTCCGGTGGCCGCCACGACGAGGTTGCGATGGCGGTCGTGACGCTCACGTTCAACGGTCAGCGCGTCAAGCATTCGCTGCTGGTGGGGGTAGGGACGCACGTCGAGATTGGCGAACGAGATCGTCGAGCTCTCGCCCAGCGATCGACGGTCGTGATCGCGCAGCGCCTGCTCGAGTTCGTCGCCGTTGATCGCTCGGGGTCGTAGTTCTCGAAATGCTCGGAAGCCCAGTGGCTCTCAAACGACATCCGCACGCGATCAATGACGTGCAGCGGCGTCCATCGATGAGAGCCGCACGTTCCACTCCAAGCCGTCGAACAACGCGGTGTGCGAGAGATTCGACGACCCGACGAACGCTGTCGTCAAACCCGAGCCTCGCTCCAGCAGCCACGCCTTCGCGTGGAGCTTCGTCGTCCGCGCGTCAAACGCCACCCGGATCTCAGCACCGATCGCGAACAGCTCGTCGACGGCACGCTTCTCGGTCGCGCCCATGTACGTCGTCGTGACCACCCGAATGCGTCCGCCTCGAGCGATGACCCCCGCGAGCGCGTCGCGGAGATGGCGCACGCCCGACCAGATCACGAACGCGCAGATCAGATCAACCGATGTCCGCGCTCGCGAGCTCGGCGCGCAGCTCTGAGCCGATGTTCGGCTGACCCTCGGCGTTGATCAGCAGATCGCTCTGGCTGAACGGCGTCGCTGGGCAGAGGCGGAAGCGGGAGAAGCTCGCCCAACGCCGATCTCCCCTTGATCCCCTGCAGCACGCGCGGCGGCCGCACGACCTCGCGGTCGCCGAGTCCTCACCACCGAGGCCGCGCAGGACGTCATTGACCCGCGCCGCCTGTTCATCCGCGGCTCGTCGTCGCTCAGCTTCCGCGGATCTCCTCCATCGCGTGCCGTGCGAGCCGCTCAGGTGCCTCCGCGGCGTCGAGCGGCGCTTCGACCCGAACGTCGGGCTCGAGCTCTTCGAGCTCGCGCCGCAGCGCACGCGTGATCAGATGGTCTCTGGGTCCTGGGTCTGTTGAGGACACGTCTCGCCCGGGCGGTTTTCAAGCGTTTGAGTACCGGTGCTATGCCGCGATGCGCGACTCTATCCATCGGCCGCGTCCCAGCCGCCTCACAGGGCTCCTCACACCAGCAGCCCGCCAGGTACCCCACATGTCAACATCGTTCGCGCGGTCAGACGCCATCCGCGCGATGCGGTGCACCGCCCTCGCCGGCCGTGCGGCTCGCGGGTCGTTACGGGATCTACGCTTCGCGCGATCACCGCTTCGTCTACGGCCCTACACCAACAATCGGGGCGCCCGGATTCGAACCGGGGACCTCACCGACCCGAACGGTGCGCGCTACCAGGCTGCGCCACGCCCCGATGAAGGGCCGCAGTATCCCACAGCGGCGGGGTTCGCTACGGTGCGGGAGTCGATGGCGCACCTGAACGAGATGCTCGCGGAGCTGGATCGGCTGCTCGAGCCGGACGGCTTCGAGGACTACTGCCCGAACGGGCTCCAGGTCGCGGGCGGCGACGAGGTGACGCACATCGCGACCGGGGTGTCGGCGAGCAGGGAGCTGATCGAGCGCTCGATCGAGGCCGGCGCGCAGCTGATCGTCGTCCATCATGGGCTGTTCTGGCGCGGCGATGACCCGCGGGTGATCGGGGTGCTGCGCGAGCGGCTTGCGGCTCTTGCTGGGCGCGGACGTCAGCCTCGCGGCCTACCACCTGCCGCTGGACGCCCACCCGACCTACGGCAACGCGGCGCGGATCGCGGCGGGCCTGGGGCTCGAGGATTCGCAGCCGTTTGGCCTCGCCGAGGGGCGCGAGGTCGGCGTGCGGGCGCGCGTGCGGGGCGAGGGGATCGCGCCGGCGGAGCTCGTGGCGCGGCTGGGCGAGCTGACCTCGCGCGAGCCGCTCGCGTTCCTGGAGGGGCCGGCGTTGATCCGCAGCGTCGGGATCGTCACGGGCGGCGGCGGCCGCAGCGTCCATGAGGCGATCGCCGCGGGGCTCGATGCGTTCATCACCGGCGAGCCGGAGGAGTGGGCGCGGGCGATCGCGCGGGAGTCGGGGATCCACTTCATCGCCGGCGGGCATCATGCGACCGAGACCTTTGGGGTCGCGGCGCTGGGGGAACATTTGGCCACGCGGTTCGGGGTCGAGCACAGCGATATCGCGGTGGAGAACCCAGTTTGAGGAATCTTCGGAAAATCGGCTTGTATCCGTCCTGGTGACGCGGTATATCTAAACCCGGTCACGATCACAGGAGGGACGCACCGATGGCGAATCACCTGACGCCCACGGAGCTCGCGCGCGAGGCAGGCCTGGAACGCCGCGAAGTGATCTCGAAGTGCATGGAGATGGGCGTCCCGATCTTTCAAGGTCGGATCGACAAGGCCCTGTTCCTGGAGAACCTGCGGCGCCTCGCCGTGGTCCGCCAGCCGGTCGAGGCGTAGCTATCCCTGATGCTCACGTGCCGGACTGCCGGCACGTGAGCCCAGGGACGGGCGCGGCCGTCCGGCTGCGGAGTCGGGTGGCTCAGCCGCTGCCGGACTGACGCAGCAGCGCGCCGGTCGTCTGTTCGAGGATCCGCCGCCAGCCCTGGCTTCGCTCCTGCTCCGGCGCGAAGTGCTCGAGCACGGCGCGCACGCGGTCGGCTGAGATCTCGACGCCGTGGCGGGCGCAGATCTCCTTGATCCGGTCGTAGTCGCCGGCCAGCTTGTGCGTGACCGAGCGGAAGCCGTGGGTCGCGATGTCGATCCGCGCGGAGTAGTTCATCAGCGAGGTCTCGAACATCAGCTGGTCGTCGCGGTCGGGCTCGATCAGCACGATGTCGACGCCGGGGAAGCGCTCGGCCCAGCTCTCGCTGCGCTCGTGCAGGCGCTGGTGGGCGAGCAGCTTGAACGACTGGTAGGCGACCTGGGTGAAGCCGAAGTCCGAGACGCGCCGGCCCGCGCGCCCGCCGCCCGCCGCGGCGGGGGTCCGATCGTTGGTGAACGGGACGAGCGGGTTGACGACGATGATCAGCTTGGCGCCGTGCGCGACGGCGACGTCGACGTTGGTCGTCGAGGAGATCCCGCCGTCGATCAGCTCGCGGTCGCCGATCCGCACCGGCGCGTAGAGCACGGGCAGCGCGCTCGAGGCGCTGACGGCGCGCGAGATCGCAACATCGTCGAAGCCGGGCTCGCCGAAGACGATCCGCTCGCAGCTGTCGAGGTCGGTCGCGACGATGTAGAGCTCGCGCGCGAGCTTGCGGAAGTCGTCGCTGCGGTCGGGGTTGTCGAACACGACCTGGAGGTAGCGCTCGATCCCGCGGGTCGTGGCGAAGCCCGACGGCAGCGAGTCGGCGAACGAGAAGCAGGGCGTCGATCAGCGAGCCGCCGCCGCGCACGGTCGCGACCTGGTAGGCGAGCTCGATCAGATGGCGCGGCAGCCCGAGGCCGCTGCGCAGGAGGCCCTGGAGGTTCGGCTGGAGCAGCATGCCGGCGTCGAGCTCGTGGAACGCTGCGGGGCGCTCGCCGAGCACGGTGCGCATCATCTCCTCGGTGGTGACGCCGTTGGCGACGAGCGCGGCGACGAACGAGCCGGAGGAGGTGCCGAGGTAGACGTCGAACTGGTTGACGTCCATGTTCACCGCGAGCAGATCGAGGGCGCGCAATGCGCCGACCGCGTAGACGCCGCCGGTCACGCCTCCGCCTCCGAGCACGAGGGCGACCTTCGAGCCGCCGCCGCGGCGTGCCGCGGGGCGCTCGGCCACCGGCTCGAGGGGAACGACAGTGCCCATCGCTACCGGCGATTCTAGTCCCACTCCGCGACTATCCTTGACGGCGCGTGCCGGCTCGCTCGACGATCAGGACGCTGGCTGGTGCTCGCGACGCTCGCGTTCGCGGCGCCGGCCGCGACGGCCGCCTCCGGCGGCGCCACCGGCTCGACCGCCACCGGCGGCGCCACCGCCCCCAGCCCGGGCGGGCCGAGCGGTAAGACCGGCCCGACCGGGCCGACCGCCAAGAAGGGGCCGACGGGGAAGACCGGCCCGAGCGGCAAGAAGGGGCCGACCGGTCCCACCGGCCCGAGCAATCCGAGCGAGCAGCCGCTGCCGGCGGGCGAGGTGGCGCACCTCGACGCGGTGATGAGCAAGGCGATGAAGCCGCTCGGCGGCCACTCCGGCGCCTACGTGGTCGATCTCGCCAACGGCGAGGTGCTGTTCGACGACGACGGCTCGGTGCCGCGCAACCCGGCCTCGGTCGAGAAGCTCTACACGCTGACTACGGCGCTCGATCGCTTCGGCCTGGACGGCACGCTTCAGACCAGCGTCTACGGCGACGGCACGCTCGAGCCGGGCGGCGTGTTCGTCGGCAACCTCTACCTGCGCGGCGGCGGTGACCCGACGTTCGGCAGCGCGTCGTTCATCAAGGCCAACTACGGCGTCGGCACGAGCGTGCAGTCGCTCGCGACGCTGCTGATCGACGCGGCTGCACCTGACGCAGGGTCGAGGGCTCGGTGATCGGCGATGAGTCCTACTTCGACAGCCTGCGCGGCGAGCCGGCGAGCAACTACAAGATCGACCCGAACCTCGTCGGCGCGCTCAGCGCGCTGGCCTTCAACCGCGGCCTGAGCGGCTCGTTCGGCTCGCCGCCCGCCTACGCCGCCTCGCAGCTGGCGGCGACGCTCCGCCACGACGGCGTCGTCGTGACCGGCCGCTCGCACGCCGGCGTCGCCGACCTGTTCGCCACGCACCTGCTGGTCACGATCGACTCGCCGCCGATGGCGACGCTCGCGAGGCTCACGGCGGTGCCCTCCGACGACTTCTTCGCGGAGATGCTGCTGAAGGCGCTCGGCGCGCGCTTCGGCACCGGCGGCACCACGGCGGCCGGCGCGGCGGTCGTCTCGGCGTTCCTGGCGACGCTGCACCTGGACCCGGCGATCGTCGACGGCTCGGGCCTCTCGCGCGCCGACCACTCGACGCCGCTCGACGTCGTCACGCTGCTGCGCGACCTCAGCCCCGGCGGGATCGCGTCGCTTCAGGCGATCGGCGAGACGCTGCGCGCGTCGCTGCCGGTGGTCAGCGAGACCGGCACGCTCGAATTCCGGATGCCGCACACGGCGGCCTCGGGCCACTGCATGGCGAAGACCGGGACGCTCAGCGACGCGTCGGACCTCGCGGGCTGGTGCAACGGGATCTTCGCCTTCGCGTTCCTGATGAACCACGTCGATGTGACCGCGGCGCAGGACGCGCAGGACACGATGACGATCGCGCTGGCGAAGCTCAGCGTCCCAGCAGCGCAAGCAGACCGGGCTCGTCGAGCACGCTGACGGCGAGCCGCTCGGCCTTCTCGAGCTTCGAGCCGGCGCTGTCGCCGGCGACGACGTAGTCGGTCTTCTTCGAGACCGAGCTCGTGACGCGGCCGCCGGCGGCCTGGATCAGCTCGGTCGCGGCCTCGCGGGTCAGCGTCGGCAGCGTGCCGGTCAGCACGAAGGTGACGCCGGCGAGCGGGCCCTCGCCGGGCGGCGGGCCCTCCTCCTCGAAGCGCAGGCCCGCCTCGCGCAGCCGCTCGATCAGCTTGCGCATCGCCGGCTGCGCGAGCTGGTCGGCGATCGCGACTGCCATCTTCGGGCCGACGCCCGGGGTCTGCTCGATCTGCTCCGGCGTCGCGGCGAGCAGCGCGTCGATCGAGCGGAACTGCGCGGCGAGGTTGCGCGCCGTGACCTCCCCGACCTCCTCGATCCCGATCGCGAACAGGACGCGCGCGAAGGGGCGCTGGCGGGAGGCGTCGATCGCGGCGATCAGGCGCTGGGCGGAGATCTCGGCGAAGCCCTCGAGCTCGAGCAGCTGCTCCTCGCGCAGGTCGTAGAGGTCGGCGGCGCCGCGGACGAGCCTGCGGTCGAGCAGCACGCCGACCTGCTTCTCGCCGAGCCCGTCGATGTCCATCGCGCCGCGCGAGACGAAGTGGCGCAGCAGCTGCCAGCGGCGGCCCGGGCACTCGAGGTTCGGGCACTTGGTGAACACGGCTCCCGGCGCCTTGATGGTCGGGGTGTTGCAGATCGGGCAGCGGGCGGGGACCTGTGGCGGCGGGTTGCGGTCGGGGTTCTCGACGGCGTGGGGCGCGGGCGAGACGACCTGGGGGATCACGTCGCCGGCGCGCAGGACGATCACGTCGTCGCCCTCGCGGAGGTCCTTGCGGGCGAGGTCCTCCTCGTTGTGGAGCGTCGCCATGCGGACGGTGACGCCGCCGACCCGCACCGGCTCGAGCTCGGCGAAGGGGTGCAGGTCGCCGAACTTGCCGACGTTCCAGTGCACGGCGATCAGGCGCGTCTTGGCGGTCGTCGGCGGGAACTTCCAGGCCACCGCCCAGCGCGGGTCGCGCCCGACGGAGCCGAGGCGGCGCTGGAGCTCGAAGTCGGAGACCTTGACGACGACGCCGTCGATCTCGAAGTCCAGGGCGCCGCGGCGGCGCTGCCACTCGAGGCACTGCGCGACGACCGCCTCCTCGTCGTCGAGCACGACGATCTCCTGGTTGACGGGGAAGCCGTGGTCGCGCAGCCAGTTGAGGACGTCCCACTGGTCGGTCAGCTCGAGGCCCTCGACGGCGCCGACGGCGTAGGCCCACATCGAGAGCGGGCGCTGCGCGGTCAGCGCCGGGTCGAGCTGGCGGATCGTGCCGGCCGCGGAGTTGCGCGGGTTCATGAAGGTCGAGAGGCCCTCCGCGGCGCGGCGCTCGTTGAGCGCCTGGAAGTCGGGCAGCGAGATGTAGATCTCACCGCGCACCTCGAGCAGCGCCGGGGCGCCCTCGATGCGCTTGCGGGATCTGGGCGATCGTGCGCAGGTTGTGGGTGACGTCCTCGCCGATCTCGCCGTTGCCGCGGGTCGCGCCGCGCTCGAGCACGCCGTCGCGGTAGATCAGCGAGACGGCGAGGCCGTCGATCTTGGGCTCGCAGACGAAGCGGAAGCGCGGGTCGGCGATCCCCTCGCGCGCGAGGTGGGCGCGCATCCGCGCGACCCAGGCGCGGAGCTCCTCCTCGGAGCGCACGTTGGCGAGCGAGAGCATCGGCTGGAGGTGGACGACCTTCTCCAGGCGCTCGACGGGGGCGCCGCCGGGGCGCTGGGTCGGCGAGTCGGGCGTGATGAGCTCGGGGTGGGCCTCCTCGAGCTCGACCAGCTCGCGGTAGAGCGCGTCGTACTCCTCATCGCCGATCTCGGGGTCGTCCTCGACGTAGTAGCGCTGCGAGTGGTAGGCGAGCTGCTCGCGCAGCTCGGCCGCCCGCGCGGCGGGATCCGGGGGAGCGCTCATGTTTCCAGCAGCCGGCCGAGGTCGAGGCGCTCGAGCGCCGCGATGCCGGGGCGGTCGGTCAGGTCGAAGTGCAGCGGGGTCAGCGCGATCCGCCCGCGCGAGAGCGCGTCGAGGTCGCTGCCGGGCTCGTCCTCGTAGCCGGGGGCGTTGCCGTAGATCCAGTAGCGGCGGCCCTCGGCCTCCTCGCTCTCCAGGCGCAGCTCGTCGCGGTAGACGCGCTTGCCGAGATGGGTGACCTCCACGCCGGTGGGCTGATACCCGGGGACGTTGATGTTCAAGAGCGTCGCCGGCGGCAGCGGCGAGTCGACGAGCGACGCCGTGAGGCGCGCGACGAAGTTCGCGGCGAGCGTGAAGTCGTAGGCGCCGGGCGTCGGAGAAGTCGAGCTCGCCGCTCGCGGACTGCTGCGAGACGGCGATCCCGGGCACGCCGAGCACGAGGCCCTCGAGCGCCGCGGCGACGGTGCCGGAGTAGGTGATGTCGTCGCCGAGGTTCGCGCCGTGGTTGATGCCCGAGACGACGAGGTCGGCGTGGAAGCCCTCGACCAGGCCGAGGTTCGCGAGCCGGACGCAGTCGACCGGCGTGCCGTCGGTGGCGTAGCCGACGCTGCCGTCCTCGAACGGCACCTCGGTGACCCACAGCGGGCGGCGCGTGGTGATCGAGCGCGCCATCGCCGAGCGGTTGGTGTCGGGCGCGATCACGACGAGGCGCACGTCGTCGAGCTCGGCGAGCGTGCGGCGAAGCGCCTGGAGCCCGTCCGCCTCGATCCCGTCGTCGTTGGTCAGCAGGACGTCGCGCACCGACCCCAGGATATTCCGGCGTGCGGCCGCAACGCGCGGATCGAGCTGGCGCTCAGGCGTAGGAGACGGCGGCGAGGTAGAGGCCGTGCGGCGCGAGCGTCGGGCCGGCCTCGCTGCGCGGGCGACCGTCGAGCAGGGCCTCGAAGCCCTCGATGCTGCGGCGGTTGCGCGCGACCTCGAGCATCGTGCCGACCAGGGCGCGGATCATCTGGCGCATGAAGCTGTCGGCCTCGATCCAGAACTCGAGCAGGTCGCCGTGCTCCTCCCAGCGGGCGTCGAGGATGTCGCGCTCGAAGCGGACGTGGTCGGTCTCGGTCGGCGTGAAGGCGGTGAAGTCGTGGCGGCCGGGCAGCGCCGCGGCGCAGGCGCGGAGCGCCGCGACGTCGAGGCGGCCGGGGACCCAGAGGGCGCGGCCGTGCTCGAACGGCGAGCGCAGCGGGCCGGCGAGCACGCGGTAGCAGTAGGTGCGGCTGCGGGCGCTGCGGCGCGCGTCGAAGCCGGGCGGCGCGGGCTCGCTGGCGCTGACCGCGACGTCGTGGGGCAGCAGCGCGTTCAGCCTGCGTGGATCGAGCGCCTCGTGGCGGTAGCTCGCGACCTGCGCCCAGGCGTGCACACCGCGGTCTGTGCGGCCCGCCACGGTCGTCGGGACCGGTTCCCCGAGGATCTGCTCGATCGCGCGCTCGAGCTCGTCCTGGACGGTGCGCAGGCCCGGCTGGCGGGCCCAGCCGGCGAAGGCGCCGCCGTCGTAGGCGAGCGTGAGCTTGGTGACCGGGCCGCCCTCCACGTCGGGCTGGAGGATAGGGGGCTCAGCTGCAGTCGGCGGCGACCGTCGCGAAGTCGGGCAGCCAATCGTTCGGGCAGCGCGCCGTGCCAGACCCGCTCGGAGCGACGGCCGGCACCTCCGACCCGCCCACCCCCAATATGTCGCCGGCCGAGACGAAGAAGCCGCCGGAGCCGATCAGCGTGCTGCCGTCCACGGTCACGGTGGCGGTCGATGCGACCACGTCGACCGGATAGGGCGTCGCACCACCGCTCGCCTGCAGCGTCGCGTCGCTCACCGCAGTCGGCCCGTCCGCGAACAGGGCGGCGGCCTGGCCGGGTGTGGCGCCCTCGGTGGCGGTGAAGCTGCCGCCGGCGAGCGTGACGGCGCCCTGGGCGTTGATCGCCTCCACGAAGCTCGAGGCCGACGATGTGGTGGCGGCAGCGGTCACGTCGACGAGCGGCGTCGATGGCGCGTTGGCGAGGACGGCGGTCGCGGCGCTCGTGCCGCTGGCGGTGGCGGTCACGTCGCGCAGGCCGCCGGCGGCGTCGATCGCCTCGGCGGAGCCGGCCGCGTCGGCGTCGGTGACGGTCAGCTCGCGGACCTCGCTGCCGGCGGCTGTGGCGAGCGTCAGCGCGCCCTCGCCGGAGATCGTGGTGACGTCCTGGCCGGATCCCTGGAGATCGACGTGGGCGGGAAGGTTGAGCTGGGTGGAGCCGAGGTCGTAGACGCCCGGCTCGATCGAGACCAGGTAGGGGTTAGCGGGACCTTCGCCGCTGATCCCGGCGACCGCGGCGGCGAGCAGCGCACCGTTGCCGGCGGCGCTGCCGCCGCTCGGGCTGACGAAGATCGTTCGAATCAGCGGGGTCGAGCTCGAGCCGTTCGTGCCGTTCAGGCCGTTCAGGCCGTTCAGGCCGCCCGCGCCCCCGGCGCCGGCGGTGCCCACCCCTCCCGGTGTTCCGGCGGGCCCGGCGGGACCGGTGACGCCGGCGAGACCGCGCTCGCCGCGTGCCCCCTTCGCACCGCGTGGGCCGCGCGGGCCGGTCTTCCCCCGCTTGCTCGTGTGCTTGGCGGTGTGCGATTGCACGGTCCCTGCCAGTGCCGGCCCTGCCACCGCAGCGACGGTGATGAGCACGGCAAGCGCATACATCCTGTTGCGCACCATCGGGTCCCCCCTGTCGTCATGACTTTGGACCGGCGATGGTATTGGTGGCGCGCGGCGAAAATGAGGTAATCGGCCGGCGAGTCTAGGTTTGCTGCGCGAGCTGCTCGCCGGCCTGCGGGCGGGTCAGCTCGTAGACGCCGAGGCGTGCGCCGGCGAGCGTGAAGGTCGCGCAGGGCCCCGGCGGGATCTCGAGCTCGTGGATCGCCTGCGCGCCGCTCGCGCGCAGGCGCTCGAGCGCGCCGGCGAGCTCCTCGACGCGGTAGATCGCGATCGGGGTGGGTGACTCGAGGTGGTCGGCGAAGAGCAGCAGCGGGCCGCGCTGCGCCATGCGGACGGCGGCCACGAGCGTCCCCGCCGCGTCGATCCGCCAGACCAGCTCGCCGCCGAGGTTCTCGACGCACTGCTCGATCGCGGCGTCGACGTCGTCGCAGGGCGTGTAGAGGAAGTCGAGCGAGTGCAGCAACGCGGCGAGACTATCCGTGGGGGCGGCGGCTGTGCCGGCGCGTGTCACGGTCGGCGGGCGGAGCCCGCCGCCTCTCAAACCAGTTCCAGCAGGACCATCTCGGTCGAGTCGCTGGCGCGCGGACCGAGCTTGAGGATCCTGGTGTAGCCGCCGTCGCGGGACTCGTAGCGCGGCGCGACTACCTCGAACAGCTGGTGGACGATGAAGCTGTCCTGGCCGAGCGCCGAGAGCGCCTGGCGGCGCGCGTGCAGGTCGCCGCGCTTGGCGAGCGTGATCAGCTTCTCGAGCTCGGGCTTGACCGCCTTGGCCTTGGCCTCGGTCGTCTTGATCCGCTCGTGCTCGATCACCTCCTTGGAGAGGTTGGCGAGCAGCGACTTGCGGTGGGCCGAGTCGCGGCTGAGCTGGTAGCGCTTGCGTTTATGGCGCATCTGGGGTCAGTCCTCGCGGAGGCTGAGGCCGCGGGCCTCGAGCGTCTCGATGACCTCGTCGATCGACTTCTTGCCGAAGTTGGGGATCGCGTTCAGCTCCGCCTCGGACTTCGAGATCAGGTCGCCGACGGTCTGGATGCCGGCGCGCTTGAGGCAGTTGTACGAGCGCACGCCGAGCTCGAGCTCCTCGATCAGGATCCCCCACTCCTCCCCCTGGAGCGCCAGCGGCGTGACGCCAGCCGCGCCCGCGAGACCGCCGTCGAGCTGGCCGCCCGGGCCGGCGCGAAGCTCCTCGATGCGGTCCTCATCGGTGAAGATCGCGAGCTGGGAGATCAAGAGCTCGGCCGCCTCACGCAGCGCCGCCTGCGGGTCGACCGAGCCGTCGGTCTCGATGTCGAGCGTCAGCTTGTCGAAGTCGGTGCGCTGGCCGACGCGCGCCTGCTCGACGGCGTAGGCGACACGGCGCACCGGCGAGAAGATCGAGTCGATCGGGATCACGCCGATCGGCTGGTCCGGTGACTTGTTGTCCTCGGCCGGACGGTAGCCGCGGCCGCGGCCGATCGTCAGGTAGAGCTCGAGGCGCGACTTCTTGTCGAGCGTCGCGATGTGGACCTCGGGGTTGAGGATCTCGACGCCCGAGGGCAGGTCGATGTCGGCCGCCGTGATGTCGCCGGGGCCGGTCGCGACGAGCGCCGCCTCGATCTCCGACGCGTCGGAGTGCATCCGGCAGACGATGCCCTTGAGGTTCAGCACGATGTCGGTGACGTCCTCCTTGACCCCGCTGATCGTCGAGAACTCGTGGGCCACCCCCTCGATCCGCACGCTGGTGACGGCGGCGCCGGCGAGCGAGGAGAGCAGCACGCGGCGCAGCGAGTTGCCGAACGTGTAACCGAAACCGCGATCGAGCGGCTCGATGACGAACGAACCGCGGTTGTCATCGACGGATTCGCTAGTGATCCGGGGGATTTGGAAGTCAAGCATCGGGGTCCTAACGTCGGCGTGTTCTGAAAGCAGGCCCGCCCGGGCGCCGGCCAGAGTGTGAAAGGTGGTAGCTATTTCGAGTACAGCTCGACGATGAGCTGCTCTTGCACCGGGGCCGCGACCTCACGGCGCTCCGGCTTGCGCAGGACCTTGGCGGTCAGGCCGTCGTGATCGGCCTGCAGCCAGGCCGGCACCTGCCCGGTCAGCTCGGTCGCGTCGCGGATCACCTGCTGGGCGGTGGTTCCCGCCTTGACCGCGATCACGTCGCCCGGACGCACCTGGTAGGAGGGGATGTCGACGCGGCGCCCGTTGACGGTCCAGTGGCCGTGGCGGACGAGCTGGCGAGCCTGGCGGCGCGAGGCGGCGAAGCCGAGCCGCACGAGCACGTTGTCCAGGCGGCACTCGAGCAGCGTCAGCAGGTTCTCGCCGGTGATGCCCGGCTGGCGGGAGGCCTTCTCGTAGTAGCCGCGGAACTGCTTCTCGAGCAGCCCGTAGTAGCGGCGCGCCTTCTGCTTCTCGCGCAGCTGCAGGCGATACTCGCTCTGCTTCTGGCGGCCGCGGCCGTGCTCACCCGGCGGGTAGGAGCGCCGTTCGACGCCGCACTTGTCGGTCAGGCAGCGCTCGCCCTTGAGGAACAGCTTCTGGCCCTCGCGGCGGCACTGCTTGCACTGGGGTGAGGTATCTCTGGCCACGGGGTGCGGACCCTTAGACGCGGCGCCGCTTGCGCGGGCGGCAGCCGTTGTGGGCCTGTGGGGTGACGTCCTTGACGCCGGTCACGTCCAGGCCGGCGGCCTGCAGCGAGCGGATCGCCGTCTCGCGGCCGGAGCCCGGTCCCTTGACGAAGACCTCGACCTTCTGGAGGCCCTGCTCGATGCCCTTGCGCGCGGCGGCGTCGGCCGTGACCTGCGCGGCGAACGGCGTCGACTTGCGCGAGCCCTTGAAACCGGCGCCGCCGGCGGACTCCCAGGCGATCACGTTGCCCTGCTGGTCGGTCAGCGAGACGATCGTGTTGTTGAACGAGGTCTTGATGTGGGCCTGGCCGACCGGGATGTTCTTCTTGACCTTGCGGCGGCCGCGGGCGGGGCGACGGGGTGCCGGCATTACTTCTTACCCGCCTTCTTCTTGCCGGCCACCTGCATGCGCCGGGGACCCTTGCGCGTGCGGGCGTTGGTCTTGGTGTTCTGGCCGCGCACCGGCAGGCCGCGGCGGTGGCGGATGCCGCGGTAGCAGCCGATCTCCGTCAGGCGCTTGATGTCCTGGGAGCGCTCGCGGCGCAGGTCGCCCTCGACCGTGAGGTCCTGGTCGATCGCGTCGCGGAGCTTGCCGACCTCCTCCTCGGTGAGGTCGCGCACATAGGTGTCCGCGGAGATCCCGCTCTTCGTCGAGCAGCTTGTTGGACGTCGGCCGGCCGACCCCGTAGATGTAGGTCAGGCCGATCTCGACGCGCTTGTTGAGCGGGAGGTTGACGCCGGCGATGCGTGCCATCGCCGCTCAGCCCTGCCGCTGCTTGTGGCGAGGGTTCTTGCAGATCACGTGAACGACGCCGTGACGGCGGACGATCTTGCACTTCTCGCACATCGGTTTGACCGACGGTCGTACCTTCATGGTCCCTTTCGGATGGATCCGGACGGGTTGGCTCTGGCAGCCGGGCCGGCTGCCGCTACCACCCGCGGATTACGCACGGACGAACCCGGGTCAGCCGACCCGAGCGCGACCGCTGATGTTACCAAGTGCGGGCACTTCGCTGTCGGCAAGGTGCCAGGGGGTCAGCACGCGCGGGCCATCGGCGGTGATCGCGACGGTGAACTCGAAGTGCGCGGTGAGCGATCCGTCGCTCGAATAGATCGACCAACCGTCGTCGCCGATCCGCACGTCGGGGCCGGCGGTGGTCGTCATCGGCTCGATCGCGAGCACCATCCCCTCCTCCAGGCGCGGCCCGGTGCCGGCCTCGCCGAAGTTCGGGATCTGGGGGTCCTCGTGCATCTTGCGCCCGACGCCGTGGCCGACCAGCGTGCGCACGATCGCCAGGCCGTCGCCCTCGGCGCTCTTCTGGATCGCGTGCGAGACGTCGCCGAGGCGGTTGCCGAGCACGCACTGCTCGATCCCGGCGTACAGCGAACGCTCGGTTCCCTCGAGCAGCCTGCGGGCCAGCGGCGTGACCGCGCCGACCGGGAAGGTGCGGGCGGCGTCCGATACCCAGCCGTCGAGCGTCACGCCGACGTCCAGCGAGATGATGTCGCCGCGCTCGAGCGCGTAGGGGCCCGGGATGCCGTGCACGATCATCGAGTTGGGCGAGGCGCAGATCGAGGCGGGGAAGCCGCGGTAGCCCTTGAAGGTCGGCTCGCCGCCCTGCGAGCGGATGTAGCGCTCGGCCGCCGCGTCGAGGTCCGCGGTCGTGACGCCCGGGCGGATCTGGCGCTCGAGCATCGCCAGCGTGCGCACGAGGATCGCGCCGGAGGCGGCGATCTTGTCGATCTCGGCCGCCGACTTGCGGATGATCACAGGTTCTCCTCGAGACGCAGCGTGGCGAGCGTCGCGCGGATGCGCTCGTGCACCTGGTTGGGCGAGCGGGTGCCGTCGAAGCGGCGTAGCAGGCCGCGCTCCTCGTAGTAGGCGATCAGCGGCTCGGTCTGGGCGTGGTAGACCTCGAGGCGGTTGCGGACCGTCTCCTCGACGTCGTCGGCGCGCTGCTCGAGCTCTGAGCCGTCGAGGTCGCAGCGCCCGGCGTGCTTGGGCGGGTCGAAGTCGACGTGGTAGACGTGGCCCTCCTTGCGGCAGATCCGCCGGCCGGAGATGCGCTTGATCACGATCTCGTCGGGCGCGTCGATCAGCAGCACCGCGGTCAGGCGCCGCTCGTGGGCGCTGAGCTGCTCGGCGAGCGCGTCGGCCTGGTCGGTCGTGCGGGGGAAGCCGTCGAGCAGGAAGCCGTCGCGCGCGTCGTCCTCCTCCAGGCGCTCGAGGATCACGCCGATCACGACGCTGTCGGGCACGAGCTCGCCCTTGTCCATGTACTCCTTGGCGAGCAGGCCGAGCTCGGTCGCCTCCTCGCGCGCGGCCCGCAGGATGTCACCGGTCGCGATGTGCGGCAGGCCGAAATCCTCCGTCAGCAGCGCGGCCTGGGTGCCCTTGCCGGCGCCGGGGGGACCCAGCAGGATGAGATCGAGTTCGGACATCGTGAAGGTTGCGCCGCCCCGCCGGGACGGTCGTCCGGGCGGGTGTGCGAGGCACCACCAAGCCTAGCCGCTCGGCGGGGTGCTCAGGACTTAAGAAATCCCTCGTAGTTGCGCATCATCAGCTGGGCTTCCAGCTGTTTCATCGTGTCCAGCGCGACGCCGATGACGATGATGATCGATGTGCCGCCGAAGTTGAAGTTCTCACCGGTCCGGGCGTAGACGATCGCCGGCAGCGCGGCGACCGCGGCCAGGTAGAGAGCACCCGGGAAGGTCAGTCGCGCGAGGATCCGATCGAGGAATTCGGCCGTCGGCCGCCCGGGTCTCACCCCGGGTATGAACCCGCCGTATTTCTTCAGGTTGTCGGCCTGCTCGACCGGGTTGAAGGTGACGGCGGTGTAGAAGTAGGTGAAGATCACGATCAGGATCGCCTCGCCGAGGATGTAGTGCCAGCCGCTCGGGGAGAAGAAGTTCTCGAGCGAAATCGACCACTTGGTGTTGACGATCTGGCCGATCGTCGGCGGGAACGCCATCAGCGACGCGGCGAAGATGACCGGGATGACGCCCGCCATGTTCACGCGCAGCGGCAGGTAGGTCTGCCCGCCGGCGGTCATCCGCCGCCCGATCACGCGCTTGGCGTACTGGACCGGGATGCGGCGCTGTCCCTCCTGGACGAAGACGACGGCGGCGACGACGGCGAGCACCAGGAACGGCAGAACGACCTTGAAAACCTGGTTGTTCGTGTTGTACCAGGTCTGTGCGGCGCCGGGCAGGCGCGAGACGATGTTGGCGAAGATCATCAGCGAGATGCCGTTGCCGATGCCGTGCTGGGTGATCAGCTCGCCCATCCACATCACGACGATCGTGCCGGCGGTCAGCGAGATCACGATCAGCAGGATGTGCTGGAGGTCGAACACCGGGATGATCGAACCGGCGCTCGTGCTCGAGAGCGAGTGGAAGAGGAAGACGTAGCCGATCGACTGGGCGAAGGCGAGGCCGACGGTCAGGTAGCGCGTGTACTGGGTGAGCCGGGCCTGGCCGACCTCCCCCTCCTGGCGGAGCTTCTCGAGCGAGGGGACGACCACCTGCAGCAGCTGCAGGATGATCGAGGCCGTGATGTAGGGCATGATCCCCAGCGCGAAGATCGCCAGCTGCGACAGCGCGCCGCCGGAGAACAGGTTGAGGAAGCTGAAGATGCCCGAGCCGCTGAGCGCCGAGTTGGCCTTGACCGCGGCGACGTTGACGCCCGGCACGTAGAGGTGCGCGCCGAGGCGGTAGAGCCCGAGCATCGCCGCCGTGAAGAGAACCTTCCGACGGATGTCTCGGACAGTCAGCGCGGAGAGAATCGTGTTGATCATCGAGAACCGGGGGTCAGTCTAATGGTCGGTTCGGGGCGTTGGGCCGGGCACGGCGCGGACGGCGTTGACTACTTCTCGACCACGACGCAGCTGCCGCCGGCGGCCTCGATCCGCTCGCGCGCGCTGGCTGAGAAGGCGTGCGCGTGGACGGTCAGGCCCTTGGCCAGGTCGCCGCGGCCGAGAACCTTCACCGGGATCCCCTTGCGGGTCCCAAGTCCGGCTGTGCGCAGCGCCTCGAGCGTGACGTCGGCGCCCGCCTCGAAGCGGGCCTCCAGGTCGGCCAGGTTGACGGGCTGCGTGTGGGTGCGGAAGGGCTCGAACGGCATCGACTGCTTCTTGTGCGGGCCGCGCAGCTTGCGCATCCGCATGTGGATCGGCATCTGGCCGCCCTCGAAGCGCGAGCGGTCCTTGGCGCCCGAGCGCGAGCCGTAGCCCTTCTGGCCGCGACCGGAGGTCTTGCCGGTGCCGGATCCCTCGCCGCGGCCGACGCGCTTGCGCGGGCGGCGGCTGCCGGGGGCGGGACGCAGCGAGTGAAGGCCGATCCACTCGGCGGCGGCGCCGTTGGAGGAGGTGGGCTTGGCGGAGGACTTGGGGGTCTTGGGCGCCCTGGGTGAGGTCTTGGCGGCGGCGGCGGGCTTGGAGGCGGCGGGCTTGGCGGCGGCGGGCGGGGTCGCGGGCTTCGCGGCGGCCTCGGGGGTGGCAGCCTCGGGCTTGGGCGCGCTCGCGGGCTTCGCGGCGGCCTCGGGGGTCGCTGGCGGCTTGGCGGCGGCGGGCGGGCGCTTGGCGGCGGCGCGCGCGGGCTTCTCGGCGGCGACGCTCTCGGGCTTTGCGGCGGCGCTCTCCGCCTTCGCGGCGCTCGCCGGCCTCGCGGCAGCCGCGCGCGCGGGCTTCGCGGCAGCCGCCGGCTTCGCAGCGGCGGCGGGCGCCTTCGCGGCAGGCGTTCGCTTCGCGGCGGCCTTCGGCTCAGCCTTCTCCCCCGCGGCGGCGGCGCGCTTGGACGCGGCGCCCTCCGGCTTCTGGGACGCCGGGCGCTTCGATGGCTCGCTCGGCGGCTCCCCGGCGGGGCGCCGCGGGGCGGGACTCACTTGGGCTCCTGCGAGTCGACGGAGACGAGGTGGCGCACGGCGTGCAGCATGCCGCGCGCCTGCGGCGTGTCCTCGACCTCGACTGTCTGGCCGATCCGGCGCAGGCCGAGCGAGCGCAGCGTTCCGAGCTGGCGCTTGTTTGAGCCGTTGCGTGAGCGCTGCTGGGTGACGCGCAGGACGCTCATGCGCTCGCCGCCTCGGCCTCGGCCGCGGGCTCGGCGGCCGGCGCCGCAGCCGGAGCCTCGTCGCCGGTATCGGCCGAGATCGTCTCGGCGACCGGCTCGCGCTTGTCGACCAGGCCGAGCACCTGCGCGACGCTCAGGCCGCGAAGCTTCGCCACCTCGGCCGGCGTGGAGAGGCCCTGGAGCCCCTCCACGGTGGCCTTGACGAGGTTGATCGGGTTCTGCGAGCCGAGGCTCTTGGAAAGGATGTCGTGGATGCCGGCGAGCTCGAGCACGGCGCGGACGCCGCCGCCGGCGATCACGCCGGTGCCGGGGGACGCGGGCTTGAGGAAGACGCGTCCGGCGCCGAAGCGGCCGGTCGTCTCGTGGGTGATCGTGGCGCCGTGCTTGGGCACGCGGAAGAGCGACTTCTTGGCCGCCTCGACGCCCTTCTGGATCGCCAGCGGCACCTCGTTGGCCTTGCCGTAGCCGACGCCGACGACGTCCTTCTCGTCGCCGACGACGACCAGCGCGGTGAACGAGAAGCGGCGTCCGCCCTTGACCACCTTGGCGACGCGGTTGATCTCGACGACCCTCTCCTGGAGGTCCAGGCCGGCCGGGCTGACTGTTCGATCGATTCTCATGCGGATCGGCAAGGGTAGCTCAGAACGACAGTCCGGCTTCCCGCGCTCCCTCCGCAAGCGCCTTGACCCGGCCGTGATATTGGTAGCCGCCGCGGTCGAAGACCACGCTCGAGACGCCCGCCGACTTGGCCCGCTCGGCGAGCAGCGCACCGGCGCGCGTGGCGCGCTCCTTGGCCGGCAGCGAGCGCAGTTCCGGCTCGGTCCAGTTGACGTAGGCGAGCGTGTGGCCGGCGATGTCGTCGATCAGCTGCGCGGAGATGCCGCGGTTGGAACGGAAGACCGACACGCGCGGACGCTCGGCGGTGCCGGAGACCTTCGCGCGCACGCGGCGGCGACGGCGCAGGCGGCGCGCCTCCTTGGTGATCACGCTCATGCCCGCTTACCAACCTTGCGAGCGACGACCTCGCCCTCGTAGCGGATGCCCTTGCCCTTGTAGGGCTCCGGCGGGCGCTGCTTGCGGATGTAGGCGGCCATCTCGCCAACCTGCTGCTTGGAGATGCCGCGCACGGTGACGCGGGTCGGCGAGGGGACGTCGAACTCGATCCCCTCGGGGGCGACCACCGGCACGGGGTGCGAGTAGCCGATCGCGAGCTCGAGGTCGCGGCCCTTCAGCTGCGCGCGGTAGCCGACGCCCTGGATCTCCAGGCGCTTCTCGTAGCCGTCGGTGACGCCGATCACCATGTTCGCGACCAGCGTGCGGACCAGGCCGTGCAGCGCGCGATGCTCGCCGCGATCGGTCGGACGCGTCACGACAAGCTGGTCGTCGCCGTCGCGGGCGACGGTGATGTCGCGCGGGATCCGCTCAGACAGCGCGCCCTTGGGGCCGTTGACGCTGACGAGCTCGGGCTCGATCGTGACCTCGACGCCGCTCGGCACGGGGATCGGTGCTCTACCGATGCGCGACATTCACCAGACCTCCGCCACGACCTCGCCGCCGACGCCCGCTGCGCGGGCCTCGTGGCCGGTCATCACACCACTCGAGGTCGAGACGATCGCGGTGCCCATGCCGCCCTGGACGCGGGGGATGTGCTTGGCGTCGACGTAGCTGCGCCGCCCGGGCCGCGAGACACGCCGCAGGCCCGTGATCGCCGAGCGCCGCGAGTCGTCGTAGCGCAGACGGATCTCGAGCACGTCGCCCGGCGCGTCGGTCGCGGGTGCGACGTTGAAGGCGTCGATGTAGCCCTGCTCGGCGAGGATCCGGGCGAGCTCGGCCTTCTGACGCGAGGCAGGCATCAGCACCGTCTCGTGCGAGGCGTGAATCGCATTGCGAATGCGCGTCAGGAAGTCGGCTATCGGATCGGTCATTGACATGCGGTTGCTCCAGCTACCACGAGGACTTCGTCATGCCGGGGATCTGGCCCTGATGCGCCATCTCGCGCAGGCAGATCCGGCAGAGTCCGAACTTGCGGTAGACCGAACGCGCGCGGCCGCAGCGATGGCAGCGGCTGTAGGCGCGGGTCTTGAATTTTGCCGGGCGCGCCTGGCGGACGCGCTGTGAGGTCTTGGCCAAGTGCTACTCCTGATCTTTCGGTTCGTCGGTTTCGGACTCGGCGGCCGGCTGATCGGCGGCCGGCGCCTCGTCCTGATCCAGTTCTTCGCCGCCCGCGGCGGGCGCCTCGGCGGTGTCGGCCGAGGCTTCGGGCTCCTCCACGGCGTCGGCGGCGGGCTCCTCGGCGGGGGCGGGCTCCTCGGCGGCGGCGGGCTCCTCGCCACTCGCGTCCGCCTCGCCACTCGCGTCCGCCTCGCCACTCGCGTGCCCGGACTCCGCCTCGGCGATCTCCGCGGAGATCTCCTCGACGAGCTCCTCGGCCACGATGTCCTCGGCGGCCTCGTCCACCAGATGCTCGGCCACGATCTCCTCGACGGCCTCCTCGATCAGCTCCTCGGCGACGATCTCCTCGGCGATCTCCTCCGTCAGCTCCTCGGCGATCGCCTCGATCCGCTCCTCGGCGGCGGCCTCGTCGGCGGCCTCGTCAGCGGCCTTCGCAGCGGCCTCCTGCTCCCGCCTGATGGCGGCAGCGGCTCCCGGCGCGTCGGCTCCCTCGGGCCGTGCGAACGGGAAGCCGAACGCCTCGAGCAGCGCAAACGCCTCCTCGTCGGTGCGCGCGCTGGTCGTGATCGTGATGTCGAGACCGCGCGTCTGGTCGATCGCGTCGTAGTCGATCTCGGGGAAGATGATCTGCTCGCGCACGCCCAGCGAGTAGTTGCCGCGGCCGTCGAAGGAGCGCGGGTTCATGCCGCGGAAGTCGCGGATCCGCGGGATCGCGACCGACATCAGGCGGTCGAGGAACTCGTAGCTGCGCTCGCCGCGAAGCGTGACCGAGACGCCGACCGGCATCCCCTCACGCAGCTTGAAGGCGGCGATCGACTTGCGCGCGCGGCGGACGCTCGGGCGCTGCCCGGCGATCGTCGCGAGCTGCTCGGTGGCGGCCTCGAGCACCTTGGAGTCCTGCTTCGCGTCGCCGACGCCCATGTTCAGCGTGATCTTGCGGATCGCGGGAGCCTGCATCGGCGTCGTGTAGTTGAAGCGCTCGATCAGGGCGGGCCGGATCTCCTCCTCGTAGCGGCTCTTCAGCCGCGAGCGCTGGGCGTTGGCTGCCATCAGTCGATCCTCGCCTTCGAGCGTCGCGCGACGCGGTAGGCCTTGCCGTCGACACGCTCGACGCCGACGCGCGTCGGCCGCTTGTCCTTGGGATCGAGCAGCGCGACGTTGGAGACGTGGATCGGGCCGGGGCTCTCGATCACGCCGCCGGCGGACCCGGTCCGCGGGCCGCCCGGAGTCTGGCGCGGCCGTTCGTGGCGCTTGATGATGTTGAGGCCGTCGACGTAGACACGCTGCTTCTCGGGATCGACGCGCGTCACCTTGCCGGTCTTGCCGCGGTCCTTGCCGCTGATCACCATCACCGTGTCGTTCTTGCGGATCTTCATCAGAGCACCTCCGGCGCGAGCGAGACGATCTTCATGAAGTTGCGATCGCGCAGCTCGCGCGCGACCGGCCCGAAGATGCGCGTGCCGCGCGGGTTGTTCGCGTCGTCGATGATCACCGCGGCGTTCTCGTCGAAGGCGATGTAGGTGCCATCGGCGCGGCCGAAGGACTTCTTCGTGCGCACGACCACGGCGGTCACGACCTCGCCCTTCTTGACCGTCCCCTGCGGCGTCGCCTGCTTGACGGTCGCCGTGATGACGTCGCCCACGCGGGCGTAGCGCCGGCGCGAGCCGCCCTTGACGCGAATGCAGAGGATCTCGCGCGCGCCGGTGTTGTCGGCGACCTTCAGCCTGGTCTCGTTCTGGATCACTTCGCCCGCTCCAGGACCTCGAGCAGCCGCCAGCGCTTGGTCGCAGACAGCGGCCGCGTCTCGACGACGCGAACGAGGTCGCCCTCGTGCGCCTCGTTGTGCTCGTCGTGCGCGTGCAGCGTCTTTGAGCTGCGAACAATTTTCTTATAGCGCCGATGGCGCCGGGAAGTGTCGACACGGACCGTGATGGTCTTGGCCGCCTTGTCGGAGACGACGACGCCCTGACGCGCCTTCGGACGGCCGACCGCGTGCTCGACGGCGACCGGTGCCGCGACCTCGGCCGCGGGCTTCGCGGCACGGGTCTTCGCCCGCCCCGTGCGCCGCGCCTTGGCCTTCTGCGCGCGCAGCGCATCGCGCTCGGCCTGACGATCCTCGGGCGTGACCTCGGCGCGCGTCGCCGGCGCCTTCGCCGCGCGCTTGAGCCGGCGGCGCTCCTTCGGCGCAACCACCTCGGCCGGCGCGGGCTTGGCGGGAGCCGCCGCGGCGGCGGGCGCCGCAGCGTCGTCGTCCCCAGCCTCCGCGTCGGCGTCGCCCTCGGGGGCCGCCTCGCCAGCGTCGGCCTCGGGCTCCGCAGCCTCAGCCGCCGGCTCCTCGGCCGCAGCCTCGGGCTCCTCAGCGCCAGCGGCAGGTTCCTCAGCGGCAGCCTCGGGCTCCTCAGCCGCAGCCTCGGGCTCCTCAGCCGCAGCCTCGGGCTCCTCAGCGGCAGCCTCGGGCTCCTCGGCCGCAGCCGCAGGCTCCTCGGCCGCAGCGTCGGCCTCAGCCGCAGGCTCCTCAACCGCAGCCTCGGGCGCGCTCTCCTCGGCCTCGACCTCGGGCGTGCTCTGCTCGGCTTCCACTTCAGTCTCTTCGCCGCCGGCGGCTTCGGCCGCCGTCGTCGGCTCTTCGTCAGCCATCATCAGTTCTCCACCTTGGTACCGGCGTGGGCGTGCACGAGACCGCGCTCGGCGACGATCGTCAGCGCCCGCGCGAGCTCGCGCTTGCCGGCGCGGAGGCCCGCGGTGTTCTCGAGCTCGCCGGTGGCGTGCTGGAAGCGCAGGCCGAAGAGGTCGCGGCGGGTGCTCGCGATGTGCTCGGCCAGCTCGTGATCGGACATGTCTCGCAGATCTTTCGGTGTGGTCATCGGTGTCAGTCCTCGCGCCTGACGAACTTGGTGCGGACCGGCAGCTTGTGGCCCGCGAGGCGCATCGCGTCGCGGGCGAGCGACTCCGACACGCCGGCCAGCTCGAACATCACGCGGCCCGGCTTGACGACGGCCACCCAGCCCTCGGGCGAGCCCTTGCCGGAGCCCATGCGGGTCTCGGCCGGCTTCTTGGTGACCGGCTTGTCGGGGAAGACGTTGATCCAGACCTTGCCGCCGCGTCGGATCTTGCGGGTCATCGCGATACGGGCAGCCTCGATCTGGCGGTTCGTCAGCCAGCCGCATTCGAGCGCCTTGAGGCCGTACTCGCCGAACTGGACGTTGACCTGGCCGCGCGAGAGTCCGCCGCGGCGCCCGCGGTGCTGCTTGCGGTGCTTGACGCGCTTGGGAGCGAGCATCAGCGCCCACCTCCCCCGGGAGCCCCGCGTCCGCGACCGCCACCGCCACCGCCGCCACCACGTCCGCCGGGACCGCCGCCGGGGCCTCCGCCCCGTCCGCGCCCGCCGGGACCGCCGGGGCCGCCGCCGGGCCCGCCCGGTCCGCCGCCGCGGCCGCGGCCGCCGTTACGGCCGCCGCGATCGCCACGGTCGCCGCGGTCCCCGCGGTCGCCGCGATCGGAGGCCGGCGCCGGCGCGCTCATGTCGGTCAGGTCGGAGCCGGCGTAGCCCTCGGGCATGATCTCGCCCTTGTTGATCCAGCACTTGACGCCGATTCGCCCGAAGGTCGTGCGCGCCTCGTAGAAGCCGTAGTCGATGTCGGCGCGCATCGTGTGCAGCGGCACGCGGCCGTCGGAGTAGGCCTCGGTGCGCGCCATCTCCGCGCCGCCGAGGCGCCCGGAGACCTGCACCTTGACGCCCTTCGCGCCCGAGCGCATCGCGCTCGTCAGCGCGCGCTTCATCGCGCGGCGGAAGGCGACGCGGTTCTGGAGCTGCTCGGCGATCGACTGCGCGACGAGCTTCGCGTCGAGCTCGGGGCGCTTGATCTCGAGGATGTTGACCTTGATCTGCTTGCCGGTGATGCGGTGGAGGTCCTTGCGCAGCGCGTCGACCTCGCTGCCGGACTTGCCGATCACGATGCCGGGGCGCGCGGTGCGGATGTTGATCTCGACCTCGTTGGCGTCCTTCTTGATCGTGATGTCCGACAGGCCGGCGTGCGCGAGCTTCTTGATGATGTGCTCGCGGATCTTCACGTCCTCGGCGAGAAACTCGGCGAAGTTGCGCTCGTTGAACCAGTTGGACTGCCAGTCGTGGATGTAGCCCACGCGCATCGACTCGGGATGAACTTTCTGTCCCATCGCTACTCCTTCGGCGCGAGCGTGATCGAGAGGTGCGAGGTCCGCTTGTTGATCGGCGTGGCGCGGCCCATCGCGCGCGGGCGGAAGCGCTTCAGCGTCGGTCCGACGTCGGCGAAGACCTCCTTGACGAGCAGCTCGTCACCGATCAACTCGTGGTTGTGCTCGGCGTTGGCGACCGCCGATTCGAGCAGCTTCGACCAGTCCTTGGCGACGCCGCGCGGGGCGAACGCGAGGATCGCGCGGGCCTCCGGCACCGACTTGCCGCGGATGTGGTCACAGACGATGCGCGCCTTGCGCGCCGAGGAGCGCACGTAGCGAGCGTGAGCGAAGACGACCTGCCCGGGGATCGGCGTGCGCCGCGAGGACGCGCGCCCGCGACCCGGCACGAGCCGGCGCGCCGAGCGCCCGCCGGCGGCCGGCTTCGCCGCGCCCGCGCCCCCCGCGCGGGCCGGCTTGGCCGTCGGCGCCTCGCCGGCGTCCGCCGCGACGGCGCCCTCGGCGGCCTTCGCCGAGCGCCCGCGGATGCCGCGGGCCCGTGACGGTGCGGCCGCCGACGTGCTCTCCTGCGACGGCGCCGCGTCGGACGCGGCGGCCTTCGCACGCCCGCGCGGCAGCCGTGACTTCGGCTTCTCCTCGGCCTCGCCGCCGGCGGCGGCTTCGGCCTTCCTCGCCGCGGGACGCCGCAGCCGCTTGGGCTTCTCCGTCGCGCTGCCGGCTCCCTCGGCCGGCTGCTGCGCGGATGCCCCACGGCCGCGACGGCGCGGCGCCTCCTCTGCCGCCGGCGTGCCGGCGTCCTCCTGCTCCTCGACGTTCGGTGTCTCGTCAGCCATCAGGAGCGCACCTTTCCGGACCCGGCGTGGCCGCGATAGGTGCGGGTCGGTGCGAACTCGCCGAGCTTGTGGCCGACCATCGACTCGCTGACGAAGACGGGTACGTGCTTGCGGCCGTCGTGGACGGCGATCGTGTGCCCGACCATCTCGGGGAAGATCGTCGAGGTGCGCGACCAGGTCTTGATCATCTGCTTGCTGGAGGAGGAGTTCATCGCCTCGATCCGCGCCATCAGGCGCTCCTGCACGAACGGCCCCTTCTTGCTCGAGCGACTCATCGCTTGCCCTTCCCGCGGCGGCGGCCGCGCACGATGTAGCGGTCTGACTGCTTGCCGCGCTTGCGCGTGCGGTAGCCGAGCGTCGGCACGCCCCACGGCGTCACCGGGTGGCGACCGGCGGTGGTCGAGCCCTCGCCGCCGCCGTGCGGGTGATCGACCGGGTTCATCGCGACGCCGCGCGTCTGCGGGCGCACGCCCATGTGGCGCTTGCGCCCGGCCTTGCCGACCTTGACGTTCTGGTGCTCGGCGTTGCCGATCACGCCGACCGTGGCGCGGCACTCGGCGCGCACCAGGCGCATCTCGCCGGAGGGCAGTCGCAGCGTCGCCATGTCGCCGTCCTTGGCCATCAGCTGGATCGAGGTGCCGGCGGAGCGGCCGAGCTGGCCGCCGCGGCCGGGCTGAAGCTCGACGTTGTGCACGACCGTGCCGGTCGGCATCTTCGCCAGCGGCAGGCAGTTGCCGACCGTGATGTCGGCGTCCTCGCCGGAGGCCACGGTCATCCCGACCGACAGGCGCGCGGGCGCCAGGATGTAGCGCTTCTCGCCGTCGGCGTAGTGCAGCAGCGCGATGTAGGCGGTGCGGTTGGGGTCGTACTCGATCGCCGCGACGCGCGCCGGGACGCCGTCCTTGCGGCGCTTGAAATCGATCCGGCGGTACAGGCGCTTGGCGCCGCCGCCGCGGTGGCGGGAGGTCTTGCGGCCGAACGAGTTGCGCCCGCCGCTCTTCTTCAGACCCTCGACCAGCGAGCGCTCCGGCTCGGTCTTGGTGATCTCGGCGAAGTCGGGGTAGGAGACGAAGCGCATCCCCGCGCTGGTCGGCTTGGGCTTGCGGATCGGCATCAGGACACCGACCCTTCGAGCCCGGCGAAGATCGCGATGCTCTCGCCCGCGCGGATCTGCACGATCGCCTTCTTCCAGGTGCGCGTGCGGCCGCGCGAGATGCCGCGGCGCTTGGGCTTGGACTTCACCGACATCGTGCGCACGGCGACGACGTGCACGCCGAACAGCGCCTCGACGGCCTGGCGGACCTGCGTCTTGTGCGCGTCGGCGTGGACGCGGAAGGTGTAGCGGCCGGCCGCGGCGAGCACGTAGCTCTTCTCGGAGACGACCGGGCGGATGATCACCTGGGCGTGCTCCATCAGGCCGCCTCGTCTCCGGGCTCGGCCTTCGTGCCCAGGGCACGGGCGGTCAGCTCGTCGAGCGCCGCCTGGGAGCACAGCATCGAGGCGGCGCCGACGATGTCGGCGACGCCGACGCTCGAGGGCGCAAGCACCGCCACGCGGTCGATGTTGCGAAACGACAGCCCGGCGCCGCGCTCGTCGCCGGTCACGACGACCAGCGTCCCGCGCGGCTTGCCCCAGTCGGCGAGCAGCGCGGCGGCGGCCTTCGTCGAGGGCTCCGCGAAGGCGGCCACGTCGAGCACCGCGATCGTGCCGCGCTCGGCGTGCAGCGACAGCGCGCTGCGCAGCGCGGCGCGGCGCTCCTTGCGGTTGACCTTGAAGGTGTAGGAGCGCGGGTGCGGACCGAAGACGACGCCGCCGCCGGAGAAGATCGGCGAGCGCGTCGAGCCGGCGCGGGCGCGCCCGGTGCCCTTCTGGCGCCACGGCTTGGAGTTGCCACCGGAGACCAGCCCGCGGGTCTTCGTCGCGGCGGTGCCGCGACGGCGCGCGGCCAGCTCGGCGCGGACGGACTCGTGCAGCAGCGGCCCGTTGAAGCGGGCGCCGAAGGCGACCTCGTCGAGCGCGACCGGCTTGGCGGTGGCGCCGAGCACGGGAGCGTCAGCCATCGCTGCGCACCTCCACGAAGCCGTTGCGCGGGCCGGGCACGGAGCCGCGCACGAACAGCAGGTTCTCGCTCTCGCGCACCTCGACGACCTCCAGGCCGCGCTGGGTGACGCGCTTGTTGCCCATCTGGCCGGGGCCGCGGATTCCCTTCATCACGCGGGCGGGCCAGGCGGAGGCGCCGATCGAGCCGGGGGCGCGCACGTTGTGGGAGCCGTGACCGGCGGGGCCGCGGCTGAAGCGGTGGCGCTTGATCGTGCCCTGGAAGCCCTTGCCCTTGGAGACGCCGGAGACCTTGACGCGCTGGCCGGGCTCGAACACCGACACGTTGACGGTCTCGCCGACGTGCAGCCCCTCGCCCTCGTTGCGGAACTCGACCAGGTGGCGCAGCGGCGGCGCGTCGGCCTTGGCGAGGTGGCCGAGCTCGCCCTTGGTCAGCGCCTTCTCGCGCACGCTGCCGAAGGCCAGCTGGACCGCCGTGTAGCCGTCGCGCTCGCTGGTGCGGATCGCGGTCACGTGGCAGGGGCCGGCGGCCAGCACCGTGACGCGCGCGACCGCGCCGTCCTCGCCGAAGACCTGCGTCATGCCCAGCTTCTGCGCGAGGATCGCGGCCATCAGCTGGCGAGCCGGATCTCGATGTCGACGCCGGCCGGCAGGTGGTCGAGCCGCTGGAGCGAGTCGACGGTCTTCGGCGTCGGATGGTGGATGTCGATCAGCCGCTTGTGCGTGCGGATCTCGAAGTGCTCGCGCGAGTCCTTGTCCTTGAACGGCGAGCGGATCACGCAGTAGACGTTCTTCTCGGTCGGCAGCGGCACGGGCCCGGACACGGTCGCGCCGGTGCGCGTGGCCGTGTCGACGATCTCCTTGGCGGCCGTCTCGATCGCCTGGGTGTCGTAAGCCTTGAGTCTGATTCTGATCTTGTTCTGTGAGGAGGCCATCGGGCCGCTGCTCTCTCGTTTCGTGCTGTCGCGCTGCGTGGTCTGTCAGGTTCGCGGGCTGCTGATGCAAGGACGGGCGCAACCAAGCGGACCCGAAGGCCGCCGCCGCTGCCCGCCTCACCGGCCGCGCCGCGGCGCTCCGGTGGGATGTCGTATCTGTCTTTAACCGCGGGCAGCGGACCGAGCGCTGCCCAGTCTGGCGCCCTACTTGATGATCTCGGTCACGACACCAGAGCCGACCGTGCGGCCGCCCTCGCGAATCGCGAACCGAAGACCCGGGTCCATGGCGATCGGCTGGATCAGCTCGATCTCCATCTGAACGTTGTCTCCCGGCATCACCATCTCGACGCCCTCCGGCAGGTTTGCCACGCCGGTGACGTCGGTGGTGCGGAAGTAGAACTGCGGCCGGTACCCGGAGAAGAACGGGGTGTGACGCCCTCCCTCCTCCTTCTTGAGCACGTAGACCTCGCTCTTGAAATGCGTGTGGGGCGTGATCGAGCCCGGCTTGCACAGCACCTGTCCGCGCTCGATCTCCTCGCGCTTGGTGCCGCGCAGCAGGCAGCCCACGTTGTCGCCGGCCTGTCCCTGGTCGAGGATCTTGCGGAACATCTCGACGCCGGTCACGACCGTGTTCGCGGTGTCCTTGATGCCGACGATCTCGACCGTCTCGCCGGTCTTGATGATGCCCTGCTCGATGCGGCCGGTCGCGACGGTGCCGCGGCCGGTGATCGAGAAGACGTCCTCGACCGGCATCAGGAACGGCTTGTCGAGGTCGCGCTCGGGCTCGGGGATGTAGGAGTCAAGCGCCGCGGCGAGCTCGAGGATCTTCTCGCGCGAGGCCTCGTCGCCCTCGAGCGCCTTCAGCGCCGAGCCGATCACGAACGGGATGTCGTCGCCCGGGAAGTCGTAGTAGGAGAGCAGCTCGCGCACCTCGACCTCGACCAGCTCGAGCAGCTCCTCGTCGTCGACCATGTCGGCCTTGTTGAGGAACACGACGATGTAGGGGACGCCGACCTGGCGCGCCAGCAGGATGTGCTCGCGCGTCTGGGGCATCGGGCCGTCGGCGGCCGAGACGACCAGGATCGCCCCGTCCATCTGCGCCGCGCCGGTGATCATGTTCTTCACGTAGTCGGCGTGGCCCGGGCAGTCCACGTGGGCGTAGTGGCGGTTCTCCGTCTGGTACTCGACGTGCGAGGTCGCGATCGTGATGCCGCGCTCGCGCTCCTCGGGAGCGTTGTCGATCTCCTCGAAGCTCTTCGCCTCGCCGCCCATCTTCTCCGCCAGGACGTTTGTGATGGCAGCGGTCAGCGTCGTCTTGCCGTGGTCGATGTGACCGATCGTGCCGACGTTGACATGCGGCTTGTCGCGCTCGAACTTCGCCTTACCCACTTGTGTTGCTCCTGTGATCGACGTTTTGCGTTCGCCCGTTTGGGGCGAACCGGGGAATACTCTCAGAAAGTCCGCGCTCTACGCGGCGCGGGTGCTGCTAGGCCGCCTGCGACTCACCCCCGCGGCTCTCGATGACCTTCTCCGCGATGTTGGGCGGAACTTCCTCATAGGCCTCGAACTGCATCGTGTAGTTCGCCCGCCCCTGCGTGTTCGAACGCAGGTCGGTGGCGTAGCCGAACATCTCCGAAAGGGGTACGCGGGCCGTCACCGTCAGCGCGTTGCCGCGGCGCTCCTGGCCCTCGATGCGCCCGCGCCGGCGCGAGAGGTCGCCGATCACGTCGCCGAGGAAGTCCTCGGGCGTGACCACCTCGACCGAGAAGATCGGCTCGAGCAGCACCGGCTTGGCGCGCCGCGCGGCCTCCT
Source organism: uncultured Solirubrobacterales bacterium (assembly GCA_963709225.1). Taxonomy (GTDB): domain Bacteria; phylum Actinomycetota; class Thermoleophilia; order Solirubrobacterales; family Solirubrobacteraceae; genus Palsa-513. The sequence continues at coordinate 61,466 of CAVPVM010000001.1, read as the reverse complement.
TGAAGGCCAGCGAGCCGGCGACCTTGAAGGCGATCTCCGAGGAGTCGGTGTCGTGGTACTTGCCGTCCACGAGCGTGACGCGGATGTCGACCATCGGGTAGCCGGCCTTGACGCCGTTCTCGAGCGCCTCCTCGCAGCCCTTCTCGACGGCCGGGATGAACTCGCTCGGGACCGAGCCGCCCCTGATCTTGTTGACGAAGTCAAAGCCCTCGCCGGGCGCCGGCTCCAGGTCGATGTAGACCACGCCGTACTGGCCGGAGCCGCCGGTCTGGCGGATGAACTTGCCCTCGACGTGGCGCGCCTCGCCGCGCACCGTCTCGCGGTAGGAGACCTGCGGGCGCCCGACGTTGGCCTCGACGTGGTACTCGCGCTTCATCCGGTCGACCAGCACCTCGAGGTGCAGCTCGCCCATCCCGGAGATCTCGGTCTGGCCGGTCTCCTCGTTGGTCTGCACGCGGAAGGTCGGGTCCTCCTCGGCGAGGCGCCCCAGCGCGACCGACATCTTCTGCTGGTCGATCTTCGTCTTGGGCTCGACGGCGACCTTGATCACCGGCTCGGGGAAGACGATCTGCTCGAGCTTGATCGGCGCGTCGGGCGCGGCCAGCGTGTCGCCGGTCGTGACCTGCTTGATGCCGACGGCGGCGGCGATGTCGCCGGCGTAGACCTCGTTGACCTCGGCGCGGTCGTTGGCGTGCATCATCAGGATCCGCCCGATCCGCTCGGTCTTGCCGGTCGAGACGTTCAGCACGCGCGCGCCGGCCTCGAGCTTGCCGGAGTAGACGCGGAAGTAGGTCAGCTTGCCGACGAACGGGTCGGCCATGATCTTGAAGGCGAGCGCCGCGAACGGCTGTGACTCGTCGGCCGAGCGCGTCGCGTCGCGGCCCTCCGGGTCGCCGCGCACCGGCTCGATGCCGTGCACCGGCGGCACGTCGAGCGGCGAGGGCAGGTAGTCGACGACCGCGTCAAGCAGCGGCTGCACGCCCTTGTTCTTGAACGATGAGCCGCACAGCACCGGCGTGAAGGCGATCGCCAGCGTCGCCTTGCGGATCGCGGCCTTCAGCAGCTCGACCGGGATCTCGGAGTCCTCGAGGATCAGCTCGACCAGTTCGTCGTCGAAGTGGGAGACCTCCTCGAGCAGGTGCTCGCGCGCGGCCTGGGCGGCGTCGAGCAGCTCGGCCGGGATGTCGCGCTCCTCCTGCTCTGTGCCGAGGTCGTCCAGGTAATAGATCGCGCGCATGCTGACAAGGTCCACGACGCCGGCAAAGCCGGCCTCTACCCCGATCGGAAGCTGGATCGGCACCGGGTGGGCGCCGAGCCGGTCGATCATCGTCTGGACGCCGCGCTCGAAGTCGGCGCCGATGCGGTCCATCTTGTTGATGTAGGCGATCCGCGGGACCGAGTACTTGTCGGCCTGGCGCCAGACCGTCTCGGACTGCGGCTCGACGCCGGCGACCGAGTCAAACAGGGCGATCGCGCCGTCGAGCACGCGCAGCGAGCGCTCGACCTCGACCGTGAAGTCGACGTGGCCGGGCGTGTCGATGATGTTGATGCGGTGGTGGTTCCACTCGCAGGTCGTGGCGGCCGAGGTGATCGTGATGCCGCGCTCCTGCTCCTGCTCCATCCAGTCCATCGTCGCCGCGCCCTCGTGCACCTCACCGATCTTGTAGGTGCGCCCGGTGTAGTAGAGGATGCGCTCCGTCGTCGTCGTCTTGCCGGCGTCGATGTGCGCCATGATCCCGATGTTGCGGGTCTTTTCGAGGGGGAAGGCTCTTGGCATGGTGGTTGTGTGGTTCGATCCGGGCTGGCGCTTGCCTGCCGGGCGGGGCGCAACGTTACGGGGCAGAAAAAAGGCCCCGATCGGGGCCACGCAGAGTCCTGCTCGAGCCCCGTCTGCGCGTTATCTGGTCGTGGTCTCCATCTTCGTGATCCTGCGCCGGGCGGGCTGCTCGCAGACGAGCGCGGTCGCTCTCAGCGCCGCACGCGATCATAGCAGAGGGTTGGCGGGCTTCCGGGGCGCGGGCGGGGGCTCCCAGACCGTTGATTCGTCTACCAGCGGTAGTGCGCGAACGCCTTGTTCGCCTGCGCCATGCGGAAGATGTCGTCCTTGCGCTTGTAGGCCCCGCCCTGCTGCGACTGCGCGTCGAGCAGCTCCCCGGCGAGCCGCGCCGACATCGCCTTCTCGCGGCGGTTGCGGGAGAACTCGACCAGCCAGCGGACGGCCAGCGTGCGCGCGCGACGCGCGGGAACCTCGACCGGCACCTGGTAGGTGGCGCCGCCGACGCGGCGCGAGCGGACCTCCAGCGCGGGCGTCAGGATCTTGATCGACTCCTCGAGCGCCTCGACCGGGTCCTTGCCGGTCTTCTCGGCGAGGATCGCGAGCGCGTCGTAGACGATCCGCTCGGCGGTCGACTTCTTGCCGTCGAGCATCACCTTGTTGACGACCTGCTGGACCAGCCGCGAGCGGTGGACCGGGTCCGGCTCGAGCGGGCGAATCTGGGCGGCGGCGCGGCGCGGCATCAGGCGGAGAGGACCGTGCTCACGGCTTCTTGACGCCGTACTGCGAGCGCGCCTTCTTGCGGTCGCTGACGCCGGCGGCGTCGAGTGCTCCACGCACGACCTTGTAGCGCACGCCCGGCAGGTCCTTGACGCGACCGCCACGCACGAGCACGACCGAGTGCTCCTGCAGGTTGTGGCCCTCGCCGGGGATGTAGGCGGTGACCTCGATCGAGCCGGTGATGCGAACGCGCGCGACCTTGCGCAGCGCCGAGTTCGGCTTCTTCGGCGTCGTCGTGTAGACGCGCGTGCAGACCCCGCGCCGCTGCGGCGCGGCGACCTTGCGCTTGCGACCCTTGCCAGATTTCAGACCGGGGGTCGCGAGCTTCTTCTTCGGCGGCTTGCGTCCAATCCGGACGAGCTGGGAGGTGGTCGGCATGCGGCCCGGGATGGTACCAGAGGCGGCGATCCCGCCCGGCGGTGGGTGCCGCGCGGTCAGCCCGCTCAGGCAGCGCTGGCGCCGAGCGCCGGGCGCCCGCCGAACGACGGCATCAGCGCCGCCGCGACCATGATCGCGACCACGCCGAGGCTCTGCGCGAGGATGCCGAGCGCGCCGCCCGGCATCGGGTCGCCGAACACCAGCACGCCGCCGGCGATCGAGGACATGTTCGCCGTCGCGCTGGTGATCGCGATCACCGGCACGGCGTCGCCGTCCTGGAAGGACTTGGCGGAGGCGAAGAAGGCGACGACCGAGGCCACGAGCGTCAGGCCGAGCCAGGGGCTCAGCAGGCCGAGCACGCCGTGCGCGCCGACGATCCCCGTCAGCGCCTTGATCGAGACGTCGGAGACGCCGAACAGGATGCCGCTCGCGGCGCCGAGCATCGTCGCGTGATGCTGGCGCGGCGCGCCGGCCCGCGGGCCGATCAGCAGCAGGGCGCCAACCGCGCAGAGCCCCGCCTCGAAGCCGATCATCGCGGCCGGCGAGAAGCTGGAGTGCGCGCCGTGCACGGCCGGCACGGTCAGCGCGAAGGCGACCAGCCCGGCGGCGGTCAGCGCGAGGCCGAGCCACTGGCGGCGCCCGACGTGGAAGCCGAACAGGCGCTCCCCCATCAGGCCGATCAGGACGACGCCGCCGGCGAGCACGACCTGGACGATGCTGAGCGGCGCGAAGGCCATCGCCGCGACGTGCAGCAGCCAGGCGAGCACTGCGACGCCCATCCCGATCGCGAACCAGCGGGAGGCAAACAGCGCCCGTCCGGAGCGCAGCGGGTGGCTCGCGCGGACGCGCGCGGCGCTGCGGGCGCCGCGCTGCTTGAAGAAGAACGCGAGGTTGGTGAGCACCGCGCAGGCGAGCGCGAGCAGTATTCCGAGTTGGATGTCAGGCCTCCATAAGGGGTGGTGCGACGCGTTGCTCGCGCCTGTGTTCCCTATCGGACGGCCTGGCCCTGCGCTTGACCCTGAAATCGCAGCCGGCGGGTATCGTCAACGGGGTGCCCCCCAAGCGTATCGCAGCGGTGGCGGTGGTCGCGCTGGTGGCGTGAGCGAGCCCCTACGGCACCCCGGCTTGCTCGCTCGCCGCCGGCAACCGCTCGAGCGTCCGCGTCTCGTGCGGCAGCAGCGCCAGCGCCATCGCGACGCCCCCGAGCGCCGAGCCGGTGATCAGCACCGCGACCGCGCCGAGCGCCGAGGCGAGCGGGCCGGCGAGGATCAGGCCGAGCGGCAGCAGCCCCTGCGAGACGACCCAGTCGTAGGAGGTGACGCGCGAGAGCTTGTCGGGCGGTACGCGCTCGGCGAGCGCGGTCAGCCACCAGACGTCGAACAGCGCGACACCGAGGCCGGCGAGCGCCACCGCGGGGAGCACGACCCAGAGCGTGACGCCGGCGCCGAACAGAATGATCGCGGGCGGCCAGAGCATGATCATCAGGACCGCCATGCGCAGGGGATGGCGCGGGCGCCAGCCGACGCCGGCGAGTGACCCGGCGATCGTGCCGGCGCCGAGGATCGCGACGACCACGCCGTAGATCGCGGTGTGGCCGTAGCGCTCGTGCGCGACGATCGGGCCGAGCACGAAGAGCGGCGCCAGCGCCGCGAAGTCGATCACGCTGAAGGCCAGCAGCGTCGCCCAGATCCACGCGCGCGAGCGCACCTCGCGGTAGCCCTCGCGCATCTCAGACCAGATGCTGGGGCGAGCTTCGGCGCCGGCCGGAGGCGGCGGCGGGGCCGCCGAGGGCGCGAGCTCGCGGCGGCGCGGGCTCACCCGGGTGAGGCACGCCGCGCTGACGAGGAAGGTTGCGGCGTCCAGCGCGAACGCCCAGCCGGCGCCCGCGGTGAGCACCAGCGTCGTCGCGAGCGCGGGGCCCATCATCGTCGCCGCGTTGCGCGACATCCCCATCAGGGCGCCGGCCTGCTGGATGTCGCGCTCGGGCACGGTCTGGGGGATCAGGCCCGAGATCGCGGGGCGGAAGAAGGCCTCCGCCGCGCCGAACAGCGCCTCGATCACGACCAGCTGCCAGATCGTGATCTCGCCGGTGAAGATCAGCACGGCGAGCAGGGCGTGCAGCGCGAAGCGCGTCAGGTCGGTCACGATCACCACGGCGTGGCGCGGCAGGCGGTCAGCCCAGACGCCCCCGAACAGCAGGAACACCAGCAGCGGCACGGCGCCCGCGGCCAGCACGAAGCCGAGGTCGGTCGGGCTCCCGGTGCGGTCGATCACGAACAGCGCGAGCGCGACGAAGACGATCGAGTCGCCGATCGAGCTGGTCGTCTGCGACAGCCAGAGAAAGCGGTAGTCGCGGTGGCGCAGCACGCGGACTATCTCGCGGAGGCTCCTCATCGGGCCAGCTTGACGTAGCCGTGGCGCGTGCCGCCCGCCGGCCGCTCACGCGGTGCGAGGTGAAGGACGGCGCGCGGAGGCGTGGATGGCCGACCGGGGGGCGCGCTGATCGCGTCCCCCGGTGGCTCAGTCATTCAGTCGACGTCGAGCTCGCGGAGCTCGTCGGCGAAGCCCGGGTCCGAGCCCAGGCCGATCTCCTCGAGCGAGGCGAGGTCCGCCGCGAAGTCGGCGAAGCCGCTCATCCCGAGCTCGCCGGCGAGGTCGTCCTCGCCGAGCAGGCCGAGCTCGTCCACCGCGCGCGGCAGCGGCTTGGCGGGCTCGATCTCGATCCGCCGGTAGCGCTTCAGGCCGGTCGCGGCCGGAATCAGCTTGCCGATGATCACGTTCTCCTTGAGCCCGTTGAGGCGATCGATCTTGCCCTCGAGCGCCGCGTCGGTCAGGACCTTTGTCGTCTCCTGGAAGGAGGCGGCGGAGAGGAACGAGTCGGTGTTCAGCGAGGCCTTGGTGATGCCGAGGATGATGTCCTCGAAATCGGCCGACTCGCCACCGTCCTTGGCGACCTGCTCGCTGGCCTTCGCGAACTCGAAGCGGTCGACGAACTGCCCCGGCAGGTAGTCGGTGTCGCCCTTCTGATCGACGCGCACCTTCTTGAGCATCTGGCGCACGATCAGCTCGATGTGCTTGTCGTTGATGTCGACGCCCTGGGACTTGTAGACCGCCTGCACCTCCTTGACGAGGTACTGCTCGGTCTCGGTCCGCCCGCGCACCGCGAGCAGCTCGTGCGGATACAGCGAGCCCTCGTTGAGCTGGCGCCCGGCGACGATCTTCTCGCCCGCCGTGACATAGAGGCGGGTGCGGCGCGGGAACGTGTGACGGTGCTCCTCGCCGGCCGCGTCGGTGATCACGACGGTCAGAGCCTTGTCGGACTCCTCGATCGAGATCACGCCGTCCTGCTCGGCGATCTTCGCCAGGCCCTTCGGCTTGCGCGCCTCGAACAGTTCGACGACGCGCGGCAGGCCGTGCGTGATGTCGGCCCCGGCAACGCCGCCGGTGTGGAAGGTGCGCATCGTCAGCTGCGTGCCCGGCTCGCCGATCGACTGGGCGGCGATGATCCCGACCGCGTCGCCGATCTGGGCGATCTGGCCGGTCGCCATCGCCCGGCCGTAACAGGCCTGGCAGACACCCGAGGGCGCCTCGCACTTCAGCACCGAGCGCACCGCGACCATCGCGTTGTTGCCGCGGTCGTATTCCTCGCGGTAGCTCTCGACGATGTCGGCGAACTCGGCGCGATCGATCTGGCTGCCCTGCGCGACCAGCACGCGGCCGCGCTTGGTCTTGAACTCGAGCGCGGCGATCCGCCCGATCAGGTTGTCGTTGGGCTCGCCGCCGTCCTTGAACACCGGGATCTCGATGTACTCGGTGGTGCCGCAGTCGGGCTCGCGGATGATGACGTCCTGGGCGACGTCGACCAGACGCCGCGTCAGGTAGCCGGAGTCGGCGGTGCGAAGCGCCGTGTCGGCGAGTCCCTTGCGCGCGCCGTGCGTCGAGATGAAGTACTCGAGCACGGAGAGCCCCTCGACGAAGTTCGCCTTGATCGGGCGCTCGATGATCTCGCCCTTGGGGTTCGCCATCAGTCCGCGCATACCGGCGAGCTGGCGGATCTGCTTGAAGGAGCCGCGGGCACCCGAGTTGGCCATCATGAAGATGGGGTTCAGCTCGTCGAGGTTCTCGACCATCGCGTCGGCGACCTCGTCGGTGCAGGCGTTCCACAGGTCGACGACCGCCTCGTGGCGCTCCTCCTGCGTGATCAGGCCCTGGTCGTACTGGTCCTGGACCGTGGCCACCTCGCCCTCGTACTTGTGCAGGATCTCGCCCTTGCGCGGCGGCACGACGACGTCGTTCTTGGAGATCGTGATCCCCGCCTGCGTCGCGTACTTGAAGCCGAGGTCCTTGAACGCGTCGAGCACGAGCGAGATCGTCGTCGCGCCGTAGCGCTGGACCAGCGCGTCGATCAACCGGGTCGTGTCGCGCTTCTTCATCGACTGGTTGACGAACACGTAGGTCGTCGGGTCGAACTCGCCCTCGAGCGCCACCTCGAGCGCCCGCTCGATGTGGTCGTTGTAGATGATCCGCCCGACCGTGGTCAGGATGTGCCCGCCGCCGTGGCGGAAGGGCCGGAACTCGGCCAGGTCGTGCAGCTTCACGACGCGCGCCTCATAGGACAGCTCCGCCTCCTGCGCGGTGCGGAAGACGTGCGGCCGCGGCTCATAGGTCGCCCGATCGATCTTCGCCAGCTCCTCCGGCTCGGGGCCGTAGGTGAGGTAGTAGGCGCCGAGGATCATGTCCTGAGACGGCGTCGCGAGCGGCGCGCCGTGCGCCGGCGAGAGGATGTTGTTGGAGGACAGCATCAGGATCCGCGCCTCCGCCTGGGCCTCCGCCGAGAGCGGCAGGTGGACCGCCATCTGGTCGCCGTCGAAGTCGGCGTTGAAGGCGTGGCAGACCAGCGGGTGGACCTGGATCGCCTTGCCCTCGACCAGCAGCGGCTCGAACGCCTGGATCCCCAGGCGGTGCAGGGTCGGCGCGCGGTTCAGCAGCACCGGGTGCTCGTGGATGACCTCCTCGAGCACGTCCCAGACCTCGGGGATCATCGAGTCGACCATCTTCTTGGCCGCCTTGATGTTCTGCGCCGACTTGCGCTCGACCAGCCGCGACATGATGAACGGCTTGAACAGCTCGAGCGCCATCAGCTTCGGCAGGCCGCACTGGTGCAGCTTCAGGTAGGGGCCGGAGACGATCACCGAACGGCCGGAGTAGTCCACGCGCTTGCCCAGCAGGTTCTGGCGGAAGCGCCCCTGCTTGCCCTTCAGCATGTCCGAGAGCGACTTCAGCGGCCGGTTGCCGGGGCCGGTGACCGGGCGTCCGCGGCGGCCGTTGTCAAACAGCGCGTCGACGGCCTCCTGGAGCATCCGCTTCTCGTTGTTGACGATGATCTCGGGCGCGCCGAGGTCGAGCAGCCGCTTGAGGCGGTTGTTGCGGTTGATCACGCGCCGGTAGAGGTCGTTGAGGTCGCTCGTGGCGAAGCGGCCGCCGTCGAGCTGCACCATCGGGCGAAGCTCCGGCGGGATCACCGGGACCGCGTCGAGCACCATCATCTCGGGCTTGTTGCCCGACTGGATGAAGGCGGAGACGACCTTCAGGCGCTTGACCGCGCGGGCCTGCTTCTGGCCCTTGGCGGTCTTGACCTGGTCGAGCAGCTCGATCCGCTCGGCCTCCAGGTCGACCTGCTGGAGCAGGTCGCGGATCGCCTCGGCGCCCATGCCGCCGCGGAAGTAGTCGCCGAAGCCGTAGGAGGAGCCGAAGCGCTCCTTCAGCTCGCGGAACAGCGTCTCGTCGTGCTCGATCTGCTTGGGCTCCATCGTCTTGAAGAGCTCCCAGACCTGGCGCACGCGCTCGGCGGCGTCCTCGATGTAGGCCTCGGTGTCGGCGATGTCGGCCTCGAAGGACTTGCGCAGGTCCTTCAGCAGCTTCTCGCGGTCATCCGCGGAGAGCTTGGCGACCTTGACGTCCAGCGAGTCCGCCCAGAGGTGATCCTCGGCGGAGAAGCCGGTCTGCTTGCCGCTCTCCAGGTAGACCTCGCGGCGCGCGAGCGACTCGCGCAGCTCGAGCACGCGCTCCTCGCGCTCGCCCGAGTAGGAGTCGAGCACCTTGTCGATCTCCTTCTGGAGCTTGTCGGTGTCGCGCGTGCGCGCCTCGTCGTCGACCCAGGTGACGATCGATGCGGCGAAGTAGAGGACCTTCTCGAGCTCCTTCGGCGCCATGTCGAGCAGGTAGCCGATGCGGCTCGGAACGCCCTTGAAGAACCAGATGTGGCTGACCGGGGCGGCCAGGTCGACGTGCCCCATGCGCTCGCGGCGCACCTTGGAGCGCGTCACCTCGACGCCGCAGCGCTCGCAGACGATGCCCTTGTAGCGGACCCGCTTGTACTTGCCGCAGTAGCACTCCCAGTCCTTGGTCGGCCCGAAGATCCGCTCGCAGAACAGGCCGTCCTTCTCGGGCTTGAGCGTGCGGTAGTTGATCGTCTCCGGCTTGGTCACCTCGCCGGAGCTCCAACCGCGGATCTGCTTGGACGATGCGAGACTGATCTCGATCGCGTCGAAGTTGTTGATATCGATCACGCTGACTCCTCGTCAATTGCAACTGCGTCAATGTCGTCGCCGTCAATGGCGTCATCCGCGTCGAGCGAATCGAGATCGATCTCGATGCCCAGGTCATCCAGCGAGTCCTCGGTTCCGAGCACTCCGGCCGCGGCCACCACGTCGAGGTCGACCGCGTCGTCCTCGTCTGGCTCGTCCTCATCGTCATCCTCGTCGGCCTGTGCGCCGTCGGCCGCCGGCGGCGCCGCCGCCGGGTCCTCCTCCACGCGCACGCCCGAGAGGTCGATGCCGAGCTCCTCGGCGGCGCGCAGCAGGTCGTCGTCCTCGTCGCGCATCTCCGCGCGCTGGCCCTCCTCGCTGACGACGTTGACGTCGAGCGCGAGCGACTGCATCTCCTTCAACAGCACCTTGAACGACTCGGGGATCGACGGCTCGGCGATGTTCTCGCCCTTGACGATCGCCTCGTAGGCCTTCACGCGGCCGACCGTGTCGTCGGACTTGATCGTCAGCATCTCCTGCAGCGTGTACGCCGCGCCGTAGGCCTCGAGCGCCCAGACCTCCATCTCGCCGAAGCGCTGGCCGCCGAACTGCGCCTTGCCGCCGAGCGGCTGCTGCGTGACGAGCGAGTAGGGGCCCGTCGAGCGCGCGTGGATCTTGTCGTCCACCAGGTGCAGCAGCTTCAGGATGTACATGTAGCCGACGGTGATCTGCTCGGCGAACGGCTCGCCGGTGCGCCCGTTGTAGAGCGTCACCTTGCCGCTGGCCTGCTCGCCCTCGCGGCGGGAGCGATCGATGTCCATCCGGATCGCGCCCTTGTAATGGTCCTGCCAGGCGACCAGCGCGTGGTCGACGTCGGCAACCGTTGCGCCGTCGAAGACCGGCGTCGAGACGTACACGCGCCCGCGCCCGCCCTTGTCCTGCGAGAGCTTGAAGGCCTCGGAGCCGTCGTCATACCAGCCCTGCGCGGCGACCCAGCCGAGGTGCGTCTCGAGGATCTGACCGACGTTCATCCGGCTCGGCACGCCGAGCGGGTTGAGGATCACGTCGACGGGCGTCCCGTCCTCGAGGAACGGCATGTCCTGCTCGTCGACGATCTTCGAGATCACGCCCTTGTTGCCGTGGCGTCCGGCGAGCTTGTCGCCCTCTGAGATCTTGCGCTTCTTGGCGACGAACACGCGCACCAGGTCGTTGACCCCCGGCGGCAGGTCGTCGCCCTTCTCGCGGCTGAAGATCATCACGTCGATCACCACGCCGCCCTCGCCGTGGGGCACCTTCAGCGAGGTGTCGCGGACCTCGCGCGCCTTCTCCTTGAAGATCGCGCGGATCAGCTTCTCCTCGGCCGTCAGCTCGGTCTCGCCCTTCGGCGTGACCTTGCCGACCAGCAGGTCGCCGGAGCCGACCTCGGCGCCGACGCGGACGATGCCGCGGTCGTCGAGGTTGCGCAGCGACTCCTCCGAGCGGTTCGGGATGTCGCGGGTGATCTCCTCCTCGCCGAGCTTGGTCGTGCGAGCGTCGATCTCGTACTCCTCGATGTGGATCGAGGTCAGCTCGTCGTCGCGGACCAGCCGCTTGGAGAGGATGATCGCGTCCTCGAAGTTGTAGCCCTCCCAGGACATGAAGGCGACCATCAGGTTCTTGCCGAGCGCCATCTCGCCGCGGTCGCTCGATGAGCCGTCGGCGAGCACGTCGCCCGCCTTGACCTTCTGCCCCGTCGCCACGAGCGGCTTCTGGTGGATCAGCGTCCCCTGGTTGGAGCGCATGAACTTCTGCAGCTGGTACTCCTCGCGCGTGCCGTCGCCCGACTCGACGACGATCTCGGTCGCGTCGATGAAGGCCACCGTGCCGGCCGTGCGCGAGAGCAGCACATCGCCGGTGTCGAGCGCCGCCCGCAGCTCCATGCCGGTGCCGACCAGCGGTGCGTCGGTCGTCAGCAGCGGCACCGCCTGGCGCTGCATGTTGGAGCCCATCAGGGCGCGGTTCGCGTCGTCGTGCTCGAGGAACGGGATCATCGCCGTCGCGACCGACCAGATCTGCTCGGGCGAGACGTCGACCAGGTCCACGTCCTTGGGCCCGACCGTGACGTACTGGCCGGCCTGCGTGCGGCAGAGGATCTCCGGCCCCTTCAGGCGGCCGGTCTTCGCATCGACCGGCGTGTTCGCCTGGGCGATGATCTGCTCCTCCTCCTGAGTGGCGTCGAGGTGGACGATCTTGTCGGTCACGACGCCGTCTGTGACCACCCGGTAGGGGGTCGTGACGAAGCCGTGCTCGGAGACCTGCGCGTAGGAGGAGAGCGAGCCGATCAGGCCGATGTTCGGCCCCTCCGGCGTCTCGATCGGGCACATCCGGCCGTAGTGGGTCGGGTGCACGTCGCGCACCTCGATCGGCGCGCGCTCGCGCGTCAGCCCGCCGGCGCCGAGCGCCGAGAGGCGGCGGCGGTGCGTCAGCCCCGCCAGCGAGTTGGTCTGGTCCATGAACTGCGACAGCTGCGAGGAGCCGAAGAACTCCTTCAGCGCGGCGACGACCGGGCGGATGTTGATGATCGTCTGCGGCGTGATCGTGTCGGCGTCCTCGGTCGTCAGGCGCTCGCGCACGACGCGCTCCATCCGGTAGAGGCCGATCCGGAAGGCCTCCTGGATCAGCTCGCCGACGGTCCGCAGGCGGCGGTTGCCGAAATGCTCGTACTCGTCGAGGTGCTCGGCCACGGCCTCACGCGGCATGCTCGCGGCCTCGGCCGCGTAGTCCTTGATCTCGACCTCCGGGTTCTCGGGCATGCCGAGGCGCTTGGGCAGCGAGACCAGCTCCTTGACCAGGGCGATGATGTCGTCGTGCGTCAGCGTGCGCGCGTCGAGGTCGATGTTGAGCCCGAGGCGCGAGTTCAGCTTGTAGCGCCCGACGCGGGTCAGGTCGTAGCGCTTGGGGTCGAAGAACAGCTGGTTCAGCAGCGAGCGGGCGTTCTCCACCGTCGGCGGCTCGCCGGGGCGCTGCTTCTTGAACAGCTCGACCAGCGCGCCCTCCTCCGAACGGGTCTGCTCGGTGTCTGACTCGAGCGTGTTGCGGATGTAGTGCGAGTTGTCAAACAGCGCCAGGATCTGCTCGTCGGAGGCGTAGCCCATCGCGCGCAGCAGGACCGTGATCGGCAGCTTGCGCTTGCGGTCGATGCGGACGTAGACCTTGCCCTTCTTGTCGATCTCGAGCTCCAGCCAGGAGCCGCGGGCCGGCATCAGGTTGGCGACGAAGACCTGCTTCTCGCGGTCCTTGGGCTCCATCAGGTAGGCGCCGGGGGAGCGAACGAGCTGGGTCACGACGACGCGCTCGGTGCCGTTGATGATGAAGGTGCCGCGCTCGGTCATCCAGGGGAAGTCGCCCATGAAGACCGACTGCTCGCGGATCTCGCCCGTCTCGCGGTTGATGAAGGCGACCGTGACGGTCAGCGGGCGCGCGTAGGTGAGGTCCTTCTCACGGCACTCGTCGATCGGCGCGACGACCTGGTCGAAGACGAACTCGCCGAACTGCACGGCGAGGTTGCCGGTGTAGTCCTCGATCGGCGAAATGTCATCGATGGTCTCGCGCAGCCCACCCTTGGTGGGCTCGGTGAGCCACTCGAAGGAGCGGCGTTGAATGTCAATCAGGTTCGGGACGTCGAGCGACTTGTTCAGACGCGCGAAGCTCCGGCGCGTCCGAGGGACGTAGGCAGCGGCCAAGATGCGACTCCTGAGGGGTCGAGAGGCGGACAGACGAGAGCGCGAAAGCGCAGAGAACAAAAATATAGCACAGCGAAGCTGTGCCCCTTAAGGGCCGCCAACGCTCACGGACCCCGCTCCTCAGCCGCCGCGTATGTGGCGCGGCGGAGAACTGCTCGGAGCGGCTTCGACTATCGGCCGGCAGGCCAAACTGTAGCGGAATTTGCGGCCTCGGTGGCAGATTTGGACACCGGCCGCGCGAACGGGTGCTGCGCGGTGCAGAGCGCCCGTCGGCGGGATCGCGAAGCCGGCCACGCGAGCGGAGGCCCCGCGACGCGGAGCCCCCGTCGCGGCATCGGTTGCCGCGCTACTTGATCTCGACGGTCGCGCCGGCCTCTTCGAGCTCCTGCTTGAGCCGGTCGGCCTCCTCGCGATCGACGCCCTCCTTGACATCCTTGGGCGCCTCGTCGACGAGCGCCTTGGCCTCCTTGAGACCGAGGCCGGTCGCCGCGCGCACGACCTTGATCACCTGGATCTTCTTGTCGCCGGTCGCCGCGAGGTGCACCGTGAAGGCGGTCTGCTCCTCTGCCTCCTCGTCGGAGCCGCCGCCGCCACCGCCACCGCCGGCCGGAGCCGCCGCCGCCACCGCGGTCGCCGAGACCCCGAAGGCCTCCTCGAGCGCCTTGATCCGCTCGGCGAGCTCGAGCACCGAGATGCCCTTCAGCTCGTCGATCCATTCCTCTGTCGTAACAGCAGCCATCGTCAGTTCTCCTTTGATTAGTGGTCGGATGCCGGCTCGCCGGCATCCTCAAGATCGGTCGTCGCTTCAGGTTCAGCCGCGGCCTCAGCTTCGGCCGCGGGCGCAGCCTCAGCCTCGGACTCGGGTGCTGCTTCGACCTCGGCCTCGGGCGCTGCTTCCGCCTCGGGCTCAGCCTCGGCCTCGGGCGCTGCTTCGACCTCCGCCTCGGGCGCTGCTTCCGCCTCGGGCTCAGCCTCGGCCTCGGGCTCAGCCTCGGCCTCCGGCGCTGCGTCCGCCTCGGCCTCGGGCGCAGCTTCCGCCTCGGCCTCCCCGTCGCTCGCGGCTCCCTCCGCCTCGGCCTCGGGTGCCGCTTCCGCCTCAGCGTCCGCCTCCGCCTCAGCCTCCGCCGGCGCCGGCGCCTCAGCCGGGGCGCCTCCGCGCTGCTCGAGCACGCCGCCGAGGCCGACGGCGAGGCCGCCGATCAGCGCCGAGAGCGTGCGGGCGAGCCCGGCGATCGGGCTGGCGATGAGGCCGACGAGCTGGCCGTAGAGGACGTCGCGCGAGGGCAGGCGCGAGATCGAGGCGACGTCGGCCCCCGACAGCGTCGCGCCGTCCATCAGGCCGCCCTTGAAGGCGAGCAGCTGGGTGGTGCGGGCGAAGTCGGCGATCGCCTTGGCGGCCGCGGCGGCGTCGCCGCGGACGAAGGTCAGCGCCGTGGGGCCCTCGAGCAGCGGCCGCAGCTCCGGCTTCCCGGCCTGGTCGGCGGCGCGCTCGGTCAGCGAGTTCTTGACGACGCGGAAGCTCGCGTCGCAGTCGCGCAGCCGCGCGCGCAGCGCCTCGGCCTGCGCGACGGTGATGCCGCGGTAGTCGATCGCGAAGACGGCCTGCGATCCGGTGATGTCGGCGGCGATCTCATCGATCACCGCGGCCTTCTGGTCTCGGTTCATTCACGTCTCCTAGCCCGGGCTTAGGGGTCTGCCGGGGGTCTTCGGAGCAGGCGCTACGCAGCTACTGCGGGCGCCTCCTCGACGATGTCTCGGGTGCGGGTGGGGTCGACCTTGATCCCGGGCCCCTGGGTTGAGGCGATCGTGATCGAGCGCAGGTAGCGCCCCTTCGCGACGGACGGCTTCGCGCGGATGACCTCCTCGAGCACCGCTGCGTAGTTCTCCAGCAGCGCACGATCCTCGAAGCTTCGCTTGCCGATCACCAGATGGACGATCGCGGTCCGGTCGGTGCGGTACTCGACCTTGCCGGACTTCGACTCCTCGACGGCCTTGCGCACGTCGGTGGTGACGGTGCCGACCTTCGGGTTGGGCATCTTGCCGGACGGCCCGAGGATGCGGCCGAGGCGGCCGACGATCGGCATCATGTCGGGCGTCGCGATCGCGACGTCGAAGTCGGTGAAGCCCTCCTCGACGCGCTTGGCGAGATCCTCGGCACCGACGAAGTCCGCGCCCGCCTCGGTCGCCTCGCGCGCCGCGTCGCCCTGCGCGAAGACGGCGATCGTGACGTCGCGGCCGAGCCCGTTGGGCAGCGCGATCGTGCCGCGCAGCTGCTCGTCGGCGTGGCGGACGTTCAGGCCGGTGCGGATGTGGACCTCGATCGACTCGTCGAACTTCGCGTTGGCGAGCCGCTTGATCTCCGCGACCGCCTCGGCCGGCGAGTACTCGCGCTCGCGGTCGATCGCGCTGCGGGCCTCCAGGATGCGCTTGCCGCGGGTCGCCATCAGACCACGTCCACGCCCATCGAGCGGGCGGTCCCGGCGACGATCTTGGTCGCCGCGTCGAGGTCGTTGGCGTTGAGGTCGGCGAACTTCTGCTCGGCGATCGCGCGCAGCTGCGCCTGGGTGATCTGGCCGACCTTGGCGCGGTGGGGCTCCGCCGAGCCCTTGTCGAGGCCGAGCGCCTTGCGGATCAGGTCGGCGGCCGGCGGCGTCTTGGTGATGAAGGTGAACGAGCGGTCCTCATAGACCGTGATCACGACCGGGATGACGGTGCCGGCGTCCTGCTGGGTCTGCGCGTTGAAGGCCTTGCAGAACTCCATGATGTTGATCCCGTGCTGGCCCAGCGCGGGACCGACCGGCGGTGCCGGGGAGGCAGCGCCGCCTACGGCCTGCAGCTTGATCGTGGTGAGGACTTTCTTGGCCATCGTGGGCGCCTAGAGCTTCTTGACCTGGTCGAAGCCGACCTCGACCGGTGTCTCGCGGCCAAAGATTGATACCAGCACCTTGAGGCGCGCGGCGTCCTCGTTGATCTCGGAGATCTCGCCGGAGAAGTCCGCGAGCGGCCCGGAGATCACCTTGACCGACTCGCCGATCGCGAAGCTGGCGCGCGTGCGCTCGCGCACCGCGACCTCCTTCTTGAGCAGCCGGTCGACCTCCATCTGGGTCAGCGGCACGGGCTCGTTGGAGGCGCCGACGAAGCCGGTCACACCCGGGGTCCCCTTGACCAGCGTCCAGGAGTCCTCGTCGAGCTCCATGTTGACCAGCACGTAGCCGGGCATCGTGCGCTTCTCGACCGTCACCTTCTGGTTGTCCTTCATCTCCGAGACGGCCTCGGTCGGCACGACGACCGAGCGCACGGCGCGCTGCTGGCCGAGCGAGACGACGCGGTGCTCGAGGTTGGCCTTGACCTTGTTCTCGTGCCCGGAATATGTGTTCACGACGTACCAGCGAAACATGACGCGTCCCTAGATGATGAAGTTGATGAGCTTGCCGGCGAGGTAATCGGCGACGCCGAGGAAGATGCCGGTCACCACTACGAAGCCGAGCACGACGCCGGTCGCCTGGGCGACCTGCTGGCGGTCCGGCCACTGGACGCGCTGGAGCTCGGCCCAGCTGGCGCGCAGGAAGTTGAAGACGCGGTTGCCCGACGGAAGCGGCTGTGTGGCCGCGGCGTCGTCAGGCTTGCCGAACGCCTGGCTCGCCGCGTCGAGGTCCTCGTCGCCGCCGTCGGCGAAGGCGACCGGCGGGTCGCTCGCGATCGGGGGCAGGCCGGCGCCGCCCTGCTGGGGGAACAGGGGATCGAGCCCCGGGTCAGGAGCGGGGCGGGGAGGGCGGTTGCGCTGACGGTTACGTGCCACGACACGACGAGCTAACGGGTTTCCCGGTGGCTGGTGTGCCGCCGGCACCAGCGGCAGTACTTCGCCAGCGTGATGCGATCCGGGTTGTTCCGCTTGCTCTTGTTCGTCTGATAGTTGCGCCGCTTGCACTCCTCGCACGCGAGGGTGACAGCGATCCGTACGTCTCCGCGGGCCATGAGCCTTCCAGTTCTCCTATTACACGACTGGCGCCGGGCAAGGAAAAACCCCGCCCAGGCGCGAGGTCAACTCAGTGTAGTGGAACGCCTGTCCGCGCGCCCGCACCCTGTCGGAATACGGCGCTATCGTCACGCGACAGCCAAATCGAGCTTCGAGGAGCCGCCGGATGAACCTGCCTGAGCCGATCCCGACGAACATCACCGACGAGTCCTTCGCCGGCGTCACCTACCACATCCGCGGAGCGCTGGTCCCCGAGCTCCAGCTCGAGCTCTCCGGCCAGGACGTGATGTTCGAGCACCACACGCTGCTGTGGAAGGAGACCGGCACGAAGATCGAGTTGCGCAAGCTGCCGGGCGGGGTCAAGCGCAAGATCGCGGGCCTCGACTTCTTCGTCACCAAGGCGATCGGGCCCGGTCGGATCGCCTTCTCGCGCGACTGGCCCGGCCAGTGCATCCCGCTGCACCTCTCCTCCGGCCAGGCGCTGAACGTGCGCGAGCACCACTTCCTCGCCGCCACCGACAACCTCGACTACAGCTTCGAGCGCGTCAAGGGCGTGCGCAACATGCTGCTCGGCGGCCAGGGCTTCTTCATCGACACCTTCGCCGCGACCGGCGGCGACGCCGTCGTCTGGGTCAGCGGCCAGGGCAACGTCTTCGAGGTCTCACTCGGCGCCGGCGAGCAGATCGACGTCGAGGCGGGCGGCTGGCTCTACAAGGACACCAGCGTCAAGCTCGAGTCGGTCTCACTCGGCCTGAAGACGGGGATGTTCGCCGGCGACCACAAGATGACCTACAACCGCTTCACCGGGCCGGGCCGCCTCGCGATCCAGACGCTCTACATCGAGCCGATCGAGGGCGAGGGGGCCGGCGGCTCAAACGTCGGCGCGGCGGCGACGGGCGGCGTCGCCGGTGCGGTGATCGGCGGCCTGCTGCGCGGGTAGGCAGGGAGGCTGTGCCGAGGGGTGCATGCACCCCTCGGCGAGACGGCGCATGCGCCGTCTCGGGGGTCGGGGCATGCCCCGACCCCACAACACCCCCTCAGAGTCCCGGGTAGTGGCGCACGGCGTAGCCGGCCAGCGACGGGCGCGACGTCAGCCAGCGGGTGCTGTAGGGGCCCGCGCGGCCGGCGGTGTCGAACCAGACGCCGTCGACGTTCATGAAGGTGTGGCCGGCGTTGGCGAAGACCGTCAGCCACTTGCCGGGCCCCGGCGCGCCCCAGTGCTCGAGCTGGCCCGAGGTCTCCGGCGCGCCGATCAGGCCGCCCGCGGCGAGCGCGTAGCTGACCGAGCCCGAGCAGTCGTAGGCGCGATCGATGAAGGAGGCGTGGCCGCCGCCGTAGACGTAGGGGAAGTCGGCGATCGCGTTGCCGCCGGCGATCACCTCGGCGATCTGGGTGGGGATCACGTTGAACGGCGTGAACGCGCCCGAGACCGGATCGACGAAGCCGCTCGAGCCGTGGTGGTCGGCCTGCGCGCGCTTGATCGCCCGCTCGCGGGCCAGCTCGCGCTCGACCTGCGCGACGGTCGGGGCGTCCGGGCTCTGGACGGCCGCCGCCGCGACGCTCGGGGCCGCCGCGCGGGCGTGCGAGCGGGCGCCGGCCGGGTCCGGGTAGCTCTGCGAGGCGAGCGGGTCCGGCGCCTCGGCGACCAGCACGGCGTGGGCCGGGCGCGACGGCGAGGTCGTCGCAGCGCGCTCGTGGGGGTGGTGAGCGCCGGCGCCCAGGCTGACGCCGAGCGCGACGGCGGCCGCGGCGACGAGCGCCAGCGCGGCGAGCGCGAGCCCCGGCAGGCGCGGCAGGCGGGTGCGCAACGGTTGGTGCAGCGGCGGGCTAGTCATAGAAGGTGATCATCGCCAGTACCAGATACGTCGCGACCAGTGCCATTCCCTCGTAGGCGTGGCCCTCGCCGTCGTCGGTGATCTGCCACACCACGATCGCCGAGGCCGCGAGCGCCGCTATGTATATGGGATGCAGCGCGAAGGTGAGTGAAGTGTGCATGGTCAGCGAGATCAGCACCAGCGCCGGGAACAGGAAGGCCGCGATCTGGGCGACCGAGTTGACGACGACCGCGATCGCCAGCTCGCTGCGGCGGCGTGCCGCGAGCACGATCGCGGCGACCTGCTCGACGGCGTTGCCCGCGATCGCGACGATCACGAGGCCGGCGAAGGCCTGCGAGATGCCGAGCTTGCCGATCGCCGGGCGCAGCGCGTCGATGAACCAGTCCGAGACGAGGGCCGAGCCGACGCCCGCGCCGACCAGCAGCACGAGCGCCGCGGCGAGTGACACGCGCGCCGCCGCCGACGCCCCGGCGCCACTCTTGTCGCGGCGCACGTAGGGGATCACCCAGGCCAGGTAGACCGCCAGCAGCAGCACCGCCGCGATGCCCGAGATCGCCTTGACGTGGTGGGGCCCGAGGTAGTGCGAGGACAGCGAGATGCCGACCAGCACGATGATGAAGGCGCAGACCAGCAGCAGCGTCGAGGCGTCGCGGGGCGCCCGCGCGTCGAAGCGCATGATCCCGTCGCGCGCCGCCAGCGCCCCGACGATCACGACCACGCCCATCACGAGCAGCGCGTTGGCGAACAGCGAGCCGACGATCGCGCTCTGCGCCACCTCCTGCTCGCCGGCGTGCAGCGCGAAGATGACGACGAACAGCTCCGGCAGGTTGCCGACGGTCGCCTGGAGCAGCCCGGTCGCGGCCGAGCCGAGCCGCTCGCCGACCTCGCCGGTCGCCAGCGACACGACCCAGGCCATGCCCGCCAGCGCCGCCGTCGCCACCGCGAACGCCGCCACGGCGCTCCAGTGGTCGTAGTGGGCGAGCGCGGCGACGGCGGCGAGGACGACTACCGCCGCTACCGCGAAGCGCTCAGCGTTGCGCATGGGCTGGAGCGTACGGGTGGGCGCGGCCGGTTGGGCAGCCGCGCCGGGCGGGCGGCTCAGTGCGGGGCGAGCACGCGGTCGATCAGGCCGTACTCGGCGGCCTGCTCGGCGGTGAAGAAGCGGTCGCGCTCCATGATCTTGTGGATCTCCTCGACCGGCTTGTCGCAGGCCTTGGCATAGATCTCATCGACGCGCTCGCGCAGCTTGAGCACCTCGCGCGCCTGGATCTCGATCTCGGTCGCCTGGCCCTCGAAGCCGGATGAGGGCTGGTGCACGAGGATCCGGCTGTTCGGCAGCGCCGAGCGCTTGCCCTTCGTGCCGCCCGCCAGCAGCAGCGAGCCCATCGACATCGCGATGCCGACGCACATCGTCGCGACGTCCGGCTTGATGAAGTTCATCGTGTCGTAGATCGCGAAGCCCGAGTAGATCGAGCCGCCCGGCGAGTTGATGTAGAGCGAGACGTCCTTGTCGGGGTCGACCGACTCCAGGTGCAGCAGTTGCGCGACGACGACGTTGGCGACCTGATCGTCGATCGGCGAGCCGAGGAAGATGATCCGCTCGTTCAGCAGGCGCGAGTAGATGTCGTACTCGCGCTCGCCGCGGGCGCTGCGTTCGATCACCGTCGGGATCAGCGGCATGCGTCTAACCCTAGTCCTCGGCGTGGTCGGGCGCGGGAGGGCGCTCCAGCGACGCCTGCGCGAGCGGGTTCCGGTCGGTTGCCGGCGCGGGGTCAAGCGGCGCGTGGGCGAGCCAGGCGAGCACCGCCGAGCGGGCGAAGCGCCAGACCTCGCCGATCCGCCGTCCGGGCAGCTCGCCGCCGGCGGCCAGCCGCTCGACGGCCGCCGGCTCGACCGCCAGCAGCTCCGCCACCTCCTCGAGCGTCAGGACGTCCGGCTCGAACGGCCGGAAGGCGTGGCGGCCGATCACCGTGTCGGGCTCGTGGATCGTCTCGATCGTCACCCGGCGGTCGGCCGGTGCGCCCGGTGGGTGGGCGCCGTGCGCGGACAGGGTGTCGGCGGCGCGCGAAGCTCTGGCGTCGACCGAGGCTGCGACGCGGTCGGAGACCGCCGCCGCGAACTGCTCGTCGATGCCGCGCGCGAGCAGGTCGGAGACGACGGCCTGCTTGTGGCGGCGCGATTCGAACGCGAGGCGATCGAGCGCGCGCGCCTGTTCCTGCGGGATGCGAACGAAGAGGGCTGCCGTGGGCTTCTCGGGCACGACAGCGAAGATATCACGATAGCTGGCTAGCTATCGACGGTCGCCATGCCGTCCTGCGGATAGCGCTCGCCGGCGGCTTCGCCGACGACCTCCCCGATCTGGGCGATCTCCTCGGCGCTCAGGTCGACATCGAGCGCGCCGAGGTTCTCCTCCAGGTAGCTGCGCCGCTTGGTCCCCGGGATCGGCACGATGTCCTCGCCCTGACCCAGCACCCAGGCGAGCGCGAGCTGCCCCGGCGTGACGCCGCGACCGAGCGCGAGCGCTGCGACACGGCGGGCCAGGACCAGGTTGGCGTCGATGTTCTCGGCGCTGAAACGCGGACCGCTGCGGCGCCAGTCGCTCGCATCGAGATCGATCGTGCTCGTGAAGCGCCCGGCGAGGAAGCCGCGCCCGAGCGGCGAGTAGGCGACCAGGGCGATCCCCAGCTCGCGCAGGGTCGGCAGAACCTCCGCCTCGATGTCGCGCGTCCAGAGCGAGTACTCCGACTGCACCGCGGCGATCGGGTGCACGGCATGGGCCCGGCGGATCGTCGCCGCCGAGGCCTCGGAGAGCCCGAGGTGGCGGACCTTGCCGGCCGCCACGAGCTCGGCCATCGCGCCGACCGTCTCCTCGATCGGCGTGGCCGGGTCGACGCGGTGCTGGTAGTAGAGGTCGATGTGGTCGACGCCGAGGCGCTTGAGCGAGCCGTCGCAGGCCGCGCGGACGTAGGCGGCGTCGCCGTGGATCGAGCGCCGCGGCGGGTCGCCCGGCTCGATCGCGAGGCCGAACTTGGTCGCCAGGAAGACCTCGTCGCGGCGTCCGGCGATCGCGGCGCCGACCAGCAGCTCGTTGGTGTGCGGGCCGTAGGCGTCGGAGGTGTCGAGAAACGTGCAACCGAGGTCGAGCGCGCGGGTGATCGTCGCGGTCGACTCCTCGTCGTCGCCGGGGCCGTAGAACGCCGACATCCCCATGCAGCCGAGCCCGAGCGCGGACACCTCGGGCCCATCGGCTCCAAGCGTGCGCGTCTTCAAGCTGGGTTCTCGCTCCTCACTAGCTCACCTGCGAGCACCGCCGGACGATAATCACCCTGTGGCTGCGCTCACCTGGCCGAACTTCCTGACGGTCCTGCGGATCCTACTGGTGCCCGTGGTCGTGGTCGCGCTGCTTGGTGACACCCACGACGGCGACGTGTTCGCCGCGATCGTCTTCGCGCTGGCCTCCGCGACCGACTTCGTCGACGGCTACCTCGCGCGCTCGCGCGGCTCGGTCACGACCTTCGGCAAGCTGATGGATCCGCTGGCCGACAAGCTGCTGATCGTCGCCGCGCTGATCTCGCTGGTCTCCCTGCACCGGCTCGCCGCCTGGGTCGCGATGGTGATCATCGCCCGCGAGCTGGCCGTGACCGTGCTTCGGATGGGCGCGACCCAGGCCGGCGTGATCATCCCAGCCAGCAACTTCGCCAAGGTCAAGACCTGCGTGCAGATCGCGGCGATCCTCGCCGTGATCGCGGTGCACGGCCACCCCGCCTGGCTGAACGCGCTGGTCTACGCCGCGGTCGCGATCACGGTCGCGTCGGGCCTGGACTACTTCTTCGGCCTGCGCCGGCGGATCGCGCAGGCGCAGCGCTCCGGCGCCTGAGGCCGCGGAGCGCTCAGCTGTCGAGCCACTCGCGCAGCGTCGTGTGCCGCTGCGGGGGAACGCCCGTCTCGAGCTCGGCGCGCACCTCGCCGAGCGTGCCGTGGCGCTCGGCGGCGACGTTGTGCTGGTGGATCGTCTCGAGGTTCTCCTGGCGTGCCGAGACGAACGCCTCGTCGGGCAGTTCGGGCAGCGATTGCAGCACGCCGCCGATCATCTCGCGCACGCAGTCCTCGACGAAGCGGGGGCGGCGGTGCGCCTTCTCGACGACCGCGGCCTCGTCGGAGCGCTTCATCAGCTCATAGATCTCCGACGACATCGACTGCTCGACGATCGTCAGCAGCGTCCGCGCGTCGATCTCCAGCGCCCCGGACTCGGTCGCGCCGATCTGCAGCGTGCCCAGCCCGCGCTGGTTGTGGGTGGCCACCGGCACCGCCTCGAGGATCCGCTCGATCTCGCTCGCTTCGAAGCCCTGCTCGAGCAGCCGGGCGCGCGCCGAGGCGGCGACCAGCTCCTGCGCGCACGGGCAGGCGGTCATCCCCTGCGCGGCGACGCCGACCACTCGGCGCGTGCCCCGCTCGGAGGCGACGGCCATCCCGTAGAGCGTGTAGATCTCCTGCGTGTTGATGCCCGAGACGGGCGCCGGCTTGTGCTCGGGGTAGCGGGCCGCGATCGTGACCTCCGCCCGGCGCGCGCCCTGGCGTTCGCGCACGAGCTCGGCCACCCGCTGCGCGAGGTCCTCGGCGCGGAAGGTCGCCTCGCCCAGGACGACCTCGCCGATCGCCTCGTTGACGACCTCCTCGAAGCGCGACATGTGCGCGCCCTTCTGGTCGCCGGCGAGGTCGACGAAGCATTCGAGCCGCGCCGAGAAGAGCTGCTCGACGCCGTGCTGGCGTACGCGGATCACCTTCTCCACGCCGGTGACGCCGACGCGCGAGAGGCCGAGCGCGAGCGACGGCGGCTGGGCCTGGACGTCTGGAGCCTCGAGCGTGAGCGGTCGGTCGGACATTCGCGTTCCGTGTCCAAGCCTACCGGGCGCTCTCCGCGCACTCGCCGCAGCGGCCGCCCGAGACCCTCGCTTGTGCTATGACTCCCGGCGTCGCGGTGGGGAGACCCCGGCCACGGAGAGGAGCAATGAGGTGGAGATCGCGCTTGACGGTGAGCCGCAGACCGAAGCGTCACTGACACTCGGAGAGCCGGCGATCATCGAGACCGAGGAGTTCGCGGCGCTCCTCGCCGAGGCCCACGAGCGCGGCGTCGTGACGTACGAGGCCGTGACGGCAGCGCTCGAGGATGCCGAGGCCTCGCGCGAGCAGATCGCCGAATTCCACGCCTACCTCGACGAGCACGGCATCGAGGTCGTCGGCCGCGAGGAGGCCGCCGAGGTCGAGGCCCCGGTCGAGGCGCTGAAGGCCGCCGAGCTCGACCTGACCGTCGAGCCGAGCCTCGACTCGCTGCGCCTCTACCTGCGCTCGATCGGGCGGGTCGCGCTGCTGACCGCTGCCGACGAGGTCGCCCTGGCCAAGCGGATCGAGCGCGGCGACATCGTCGCCAAGCAGCAGATGGTCGAGGCCAACCTGCGCCTGGTCGTCTCGATCGCCAAGGGCTACCTCGGCCGCGGCCTGTCCTTCCTCGACCTGATCCAGGAGGGCTCGCTCGGGCTGATCCGCGCCGTCGAGAAGTTCGACTACCGCCGCGGCTACAAGTTCTCCACCTACGCGACCTGGTGGATCCGCCAGGCCGTCACGCGCGCGATCGCCGACAAGGGCCGCACGATTCGCATCCCCGTGCACATGGTCGAGAAGCTCAACAAGGTGATCGGCGTCGAGCGCCAGCTGGTCCAGACGCTCGGGCGCGAGCCGACCGCCGAGGAGGTCGCGGTGGCGCTCGACTGCTCGCCGAAGGAGGTTCGCGAGATCATGCGGATGGCGCAGCACCCGGTCTCGCTCGAGAAGCCGGTCGGCGAGGAGGACGACTCCGCGCTCGGCGACTTCATCGAGGACCAGACTGCCGAGTCCCCCTTCGAGCTGGCGGCCCGAACGATGCGCGACGAGAACGTCTCGCGCGCCCTTTCGGTGCTGCCGCGCCGCGAGCGCGAGGTGATCGAGATGCGCTACGGCCTGACCGGCGAGCGCCCGCGCACGCTCGAGGAAGTCGGCCAGGCCTTCAACGTCACCCGCGAGCGCATCCGCCAGATCGAGAACCACACGCTGAAGAAGCTCGAGTCGCTGCCCGAGACGCAGCGGCTGCGCGACGCGTCGTAGCGGCGGGCGCGAGGTTCAACGGCGTCGTCGGGCCGGGCGGTCACGCCGCGCTCGGTTGACGCGCGTCGGTGCCCATGCGGTGCGCGCGCAAAGCGACTCGGCACCGCGCTCACGAACGCGCCCACCGCTTCGGCCACGCCGCCGGGCCGGCGACGCTACACTGCGGACCGCTCACGGCGGGGTTCCCGAGCGGTCAAAGGGGACGGACTGTAAATCCGTTGGCTCAGCCTTCGAAGGTTCGAATCCTTCCCCCGCCACTCCCAGTATTTACGCGTTTCTCGTGCCTACGCGTTTCTCGTGCCGCGCTACAGCCGGGCTACAGGAGGCGAGCGCAATCCGCCGTTATCGTCGTCGCGCCGCGGTCCAGCTGAAGGTCACCGAGCCATTGCCTCCTTTAGCTCCGGGAGCGCCTGTGGGTGGAGTTGACGCACCGCCGGCGCCCCCGTTGTTGGCGAGCGAAGGCTGCGCGGAGGTAACGGCGCAGGCTCTCCCCGACGGCGTGTCAAACCCTGATCCACCGCCACCACCCGCGCCGTTGCCATTGGTCAGTGGCGAGGTCCCGCCGCCGCCGCCGCCGCGGTATCCCCCGCCTCCCCCGCCTCCGTAGCCGTCGTTAGCGCCGGGAGGCGCGCCGGCGCCACCGTGGGATCCCCTCCCTGCCTGGCCGGGGGCTTGTGTCCCTGAGCCACCGCTGCCCGGCGCGCTCTGCGTCCCGCCACCCCCACCGCCGCCGCCACCATCTGACGTGGTTTGGCCGGCCTGGCCGTCTGGGATGCCGCCAGCGCCTCCGGCGCCGTCACCACCGTAGGCGGGACCGCCTCCGCCGCCTCCGCCGCCGGCAGCCAGACACACGGTTCCGTCAACGCTGACCACGGTTCCGCCACCGCCGCCGCCGCCGAACGAGAAGTAGTTCGCCCCCCGATACGCCAGTGGCCCGCCCTGCCCTCCAGCGCCACGTCCCGCTCCCCCGGCCCCGCCGTTGGCCTGGTTCGTCACGGGTTGGCCGGGGCCGCCAGCCCCACCGGCGCCAATGACAACGCGGATCTTGCGCGTGCCTGGCGCGACTGTCAGTGTCGCGCGTACAGTCTCGCCCGAACCCCCTGCCGCGCCCGGCGCAGCCGAGAATGACCCGTAACCGCCGAAACCACCATTGCCGCCGCCGCCGCCAGCCACGAGCGTGACGCGGAACCTCGTCACGCCAGCGGGGACGACGAAGGTCTCAGCGTGCCCGAACGCGCCCGAGAACGTCCGAGACGCCGATGATGCAGCGGCGGACGGCTCGGCGTAGAAGATCAACAGCCCGGTTGCACCAACGACAGAAATGAACGTGACAACACGAACGGGCCAGACACGCATGGGCGCGTAACCTAGCAGTGCGGCTCGGAGTGCGTCTTGGCCGTGTCGGGACGAAGCGCGATCGAGACCCTACAGACAAAGAACACAGCGCGCATCGCGGTGACGGGACTGGGCGCGACACCCCTTCCCGCACTGCTGCTCTTGGAGAACGAGCGAGCGTTTCGGCAGCCAACGTCCACCCTGGCCGCTTTCGAACGAAGGGGACATAACGGGCCAGGAGGACCCTACGCTGTTGCTTGCGCCAAGCAAACCAGCAGCTCGGTCCGTCTCGACCCACGCGACTGCTCGCGCGCGTGTTAGCAACAGCGCGCTCCGGTTCTGCGCCACCAAGAGGTGAAGCTGGCCGCCGTGTTCCCTACGTGTTCCCACCTCGGCGAATTTCAGCGCACCTCAGCGCACTTGAGCGCCCTGAAAGGCCCGGAGAACACTGGAGACGACGCGTTGGGCCGACACCGTAAATCCGTTGGCTCAGCCTTCGAAGGTTCGAATCCTTCCCCCGCCATGGCCAGCGCAGGCTGGTTCTTGGAGCTCCTTCCACGCCGGCCGCTGACGCGCTCGTCGTTCGAGCTGCTGAGCGGTCCGGCAAACCATGCGTGTCCGCTGGCGCGTGGCAGAGAATCGCTGGGTGCCGCGGTGCTGCGCCGCAACTCGCTGCCGCCGTTTCCGCAGAGCGACAGCGCGACCGTTCGCGCGGGTGGCGCACGGCGCTTAGCGCGTGGGTGGTGCGGCGCTCGTGTGGCATGATCGCGGCTCGCTATGAGCCGCTTCATCATCCTTAGCCACCAGGTGGTAGAGGGCATGGAGACCTATCGGGCTCTGCCGACGCCGCGGGTCGAGGTCATCAACAACTACGACGCGTCGGTGTACGACGGGAAGTCGGAGTTCCTGATCGCCTCTCTGCACCTGTGCGGCAACACTGGCACGTATGTTGACTCGCCTCGGCACCGGTTTCGTGCTGGCGTCGACCTTGCTGGCTTACCACTAGACCGCGTTGCCGACCTGCCGGTTGTGGTCGCTGATGCCACTGGTGCCGGGCGCGCGATTGGCCCCCGCGCGCTACCCAGCGGCGACGTGCGTGGCAAGGCGGTACTCGTCCGCACCGACTTCTCGCGCCACTGGGGTACGGACGGCTATTTCAGCGATAACCCGTTCCTGACTGCCGAGGCGTGCGAGGCGCTCGTCGAGGCTGGGGCGGCCTTCGTCGGGATCGACTCATTGAACATCGACGACATCGCCGACAAATCTCGGCCGGCGCACACGATCTTGCTGGGCGCTGGCGTCCCGATATGCGAGCACATGACCAACCTGGCCGCGGTCGAGTCCGATCGCGGGCGTCTCCATGCCGTGCCGATCGCGTGGGTTGGTGGCGCGACCTTCCCGGTACGCGCGTACATCGTTCGCGACCAGTAGCGGCACCCATCGTTAGGCCGCGTCGACCGCAGATGGTGACGCTCGGACGGCATCAGTGCAGTGGCTGCTCCCGCGAGATCTGAACGCTGTTGCTGGTCGCGCAATCCGACACTCGGCGCGTTTGGGTTGTGAGGCTGGCGCCGCGATCAGGCTGCGAGGCTCTGATCGGGCCAAGTGCCGGTGCGGATCCGTTCGTAGAGCGTTTCCGGGGCGAGGTCGGCGCCGCCGGGCCAGACCACGGTTCCGGTTTCGCCGTCGACCGCTGCGCTGGCGAAGCCCGTCGGCGTGCGCGCTTCGACAAAAACTGGCCCGCGCATGCGCTCAAGCACGCTGACCTCGCCGGTGGTGCCATCGGCGAACGTAAGGCGCAGCACGCCGTGTTCCACGACGGCCACGGCGGTGATATCGGGGGTCAGTCCGGTCATCGAAGCGGTTCGATCTGCTGAAGTGTCTCACCGGCACGGGCCAGGCGCCAGTTCTCGAGAAGCTCCTCCTGGTGCAGCTCCGCCCAGGCCAGCACAAACCGCAGTTGCCGGCGCCCCGAGCGTGCTCTCGATCACCTCCAGGGTGTCGATCCGAACCTTCGCCGCACCGTCGGCTGCGCGGGCGTGGAAGTGTGCGGGCTCGTGGTCGTCGAAGAACATTGCGATGACGATCCCCAAGAAGCGGCTGATCGTCGGCATGCTCAGATCATCCCGACGACCCCGGTCGATATCCGACGACGGCGCGCGATGCATTTACGCTGCCCCGATTCGCGCTTAGCGACACTCACGCCGGCGCAGTGGGCGTTTGCGCGCGTACCCAGGACGGTACACTCAGGATGTGGCAAAGACAGTCCCCGTTCGCGAGTTTCGAACGAACCTCAGCCAGCTTCTTAGCGACGTCGCCGATCGTCGCGACCACGTGCTCGTAACACGCAACGGCAAGCCGGCTGCGGCGCTTGTCCCAATCGACGAGTACGAGGCGCTCGAGGAGACTGCGGAGATTCTCTCCGACTCGGCGACGCTCGCAGCCATCGAAGCTGGCCTCGCCGACCTCGCTCGCGGGGAAACCGTCACGCTTGCGGACCTGCGCACCGAGCTGGCGCAGAGACGCTCGGCCCGCTAACTCGTGGCTCGCGTCGTCCTCGCGCGCCGCGCGCGAGGTGACCTGCTCGAACTCAACTGGCCGCTGATCGACGCCGTTGAGGACGCGCTCGCGCTGCTCGAACGCGAGCCATTCGCCGGCCACGAACTACAGAGCCGCCTGCAAGGCCTCCGATCCCTGAGGGTCGGCACCTACCGCACCATCTATCAACTCGCCGAGGGCAACAAGACCGTGCGGGTCACAACCATCCGCCACCGCTCGGTCGCCTACCGCATCGATCCCCGCTAAACGAGTCTCGGTCGTCGCGCAAACCAGCCACGCGCGGTTTGCCGGTGGATGGCAAGTGAGTCTTCTCGACAAGAGGCCGCCGACAAGGTAACTTGTCGGCGTGGGCGTCGAGTTGATCATCGCCGAGAGCGCCCGCAAGCACGGTGTTAGCGATCAAGACATCCGACACGCCTACGCGCATCCGATTCGAGTGTTCGAGCTCGACGAGGGGTTAACGATGATCATCGGCGCCAACCAAGCGGCGATCATCTACGAGATCGGCGTCGTGAACGGCGTCCTGGCCCCGGTCGTCGTGCACGCGATGAAGGCGCGCGACAAGTTCCTGAGGTGATCAACATGCCACGCACAGTCCAAGACATCCTTGACCACGCCGACGAACTCGCCAGCCGCTTCGAGGACTACACCCCAAGCGAGCAAGACGAGCGCGACCCCGAATCATTCAAGGCGCTGCGCGATGCTGTCCTGTCGCGCTCCAATGCAGAACGCTCGATCAAGACCGCGGTCGACAACGCCCGCGCGCACGGATATTCCTGGGCACTGATCGGATCGCTGCTTGGCACGTCCGGCGAAGCAGCTCGCCAGCGCTACTCCACTAAACAGCGGGCGTAGCGGCGACCCCGCCACCCGACGCGCGACTGCTTTTCGCGCGGACCGACAACGCTCGCGCGGGGCGTGACCGCGGCGAGGTGCATACTTCTCCGGCATGAGCGACACGTTGACCTTGACCGCCGTCTTTACGCCGGACGAGAACGGTTGGACGATGGCGCAGCTGGCTGAGTGGCCGGCTGTCGTGACGTGCGGGCGAACCGTCGAGGAGGCGCGCGAGCTGCTGTTGGACGCCGCGCTCGAGATGGTCGCGTCGTACCGCGATGAGGGTCGCGAGCCGCCGATCGGTGGCGGGCACGTCGAGCAGTTGACGATCAGCCTCGCCGCTTGACGCGCCGCGAGCTCGAGCGCCATCTCCGCGACCACGGCTGCGTGCTGCTGCGCGAGGGCTCGAATCACGCCATCTGGAGCAACCCCGACCGTGACCTCCGAGTCCCGCTGCCCCGCCACCGCGAGATCCCCGTGGGCACAGCGCGAGCGATCTGCCGTCAGCTCGCGATACCTCCCCCCACCGGCTCGCGGTAGACGCAAACCGGGGGCCGCGCGCTGTTCCAACTCGCGCTGAGCAGCAGCGACGCGTGCGGGAAGGGGTGTGGTGCGACGCATGTCGCTCGCCTTCGTGGCTTTTAGACGCGACAATCCGCGACGTGCCGTCTTTCACGACGCGTCGCGCGACAGTTGCCGATGTGGACCTGCTGGGGGCCATCGTGCAGGCAGGCTTTGACTCCTATCGCGAGTTCGCCCCGGGCGACTGGCGCCCACCCGATGTAGCGGCCGATCGCGACCGTCGCGCTGAGGTGTTCGCCGACCCCACGACCTGGGCTTTGATCGCGTTTTCGCAGGGAGTGCCGGCGGGTCACGTCGCGTTCATGCCCGCTCGCGTGCCTCCAACAGGAGAGTCCGGCGCCGGTTGGCGAGCCCAGGCCGCGATCGCGGGACTGGCGCATCTATGGCAGCTGTTCGTGATCCCGGCCTGGTGGGGTTGCGGAGTTGCTCCGCTGCTGCATGACGCAGCCATAGCCCAAATGCGTGCGGAGGGGTATAGCGACGCCCGTCTCTACACGCCGTCGTTGCAGAATCGGGCACGGCGGTTCTATGAGCGTCGCGGATGGTTGGCTCAAGAAGAGACGTGGAGCGCAGAGTTCGCGCTGGCGATGACCGAATATCGCCTCTCGCTACAAGCGACGTGACTCGCGGCCCTAGCGGTTCCCTTCTCTGGTCCGATGCACACACGCTCGGTCGCCACCGTTAGCGTCGGTTCGCTCGCCCTTCCGGTGAACTCGGCAGCCCGGACGAGTGCTGAGTTTCGCGCGAGGCGACAGCGGGCGGCGTGGCTTACGGAGGGGTAAGCTGGGCGCCGTGGATGGGCGCGACGTCGTCAGGGTGCCGGTTGCGGGGGGGACGCTTGGTGGCTGGGTGGTTGGCCAGGGAGCCCCGGTCCTACTGTTGCACGGCGGGCCGGGTCTGAGCTACGAGTATCTCGACGGGCTCGCAGTTGGGTTGGGGTTGGAGTATCGGATCGCGGCTTACCAGCAGCGGGGGCTGGAGCCCTCAACCCTGGAGGGACCGTTCACGATCGCTCAGGCGATCATCGACGCTTTGGCGGTGCTTGATGCGTTGGAATGGTCGATGGCACTGATCGTCGGACACTCGTGGGGCGGGCACCTGGCGCTGCGGTTCGCCGCTGCACATCCGGGCCGGCTGCTGGGCGCTCTAGCCGTCGATCCGCTTGGGATTGCTGGTGATGGCGGCATGGCCGGGTTTGAGGCGGAGATGTCTGCGCGCACGCCGAAGGAAGGCCGCGAACGTGCTCGCGAGCTCGACGAGCGCGCGATGGCGGGCGAGGGGACGGCTGCGGACGGTCTCGAGGCGCTGCGGATCATGTGGCCCGCGTACTTCGCCGATCCGGAGACGGCGCCGGCGATGCCGCCGATCCGAATGTCAGTCGAGGCGTATTCGGGCATCATCGCCGAAGTGACGACGGGCACAGACGAGGTCGCCACAAAGCTCGCCACTGGCGGAGTGCCGTATGGCGTGGTCGCTGGCGCGGGAAGTCCGATGCCGTGGGGTCAGGCCGCGCGAGCGACCGCCGAACTCGCACCTCAGGCATTCCTGACGGTCGTTCCTGCGGCGGGCCACTTCCCATGGCTCGATGTGCCTGGGAGCGTCCGTAGCGCACTGAAGCGCCTGCCTGACCGTTAGCCCAACGGCACAGTGCAGAGTCCTCCGTTCGCGCGTCGCTGCAGCGCGCCCGAGTTCCTGCTATTCGCGACGAGCAGCTGCGCAGCTCGGGCCGGCGGAGACTGTCCCTTCTGCAAAGAGCAGCCGCAACGGAGGTCGGCGCGACGGTCTCGTGGGGAACGAGGTCGGCACCGCTGCATCGCTCCTAAATCCGAGCGCGCTCGGGAACTTCGCGGGCGAGGAGAACTGCTACGGCCCCGAGCATGGTGCCGGTGATCCGGCGCTGCCAGGTGGCCCACGTCGGTCGGGTTCGCACGAATCCGGCGATCGATCCGGCCGCAACGATGATCAGCGCGTTGACCGTCATGCTCACGGCGATCTGCACGCTGCCGAGTGCGAAACCCTGGAGGACCGCGTGGCCGCGGGCGGGTTCGATGAACTGTGGGATCAGCGCTAGGTACATGATCGCGGCCTTGGGGTTGAGCAGGTTCGTCAGGAGCCCCATCCGAAACAGCTTCCAGTTCGGGTCGCGGGGCAGCTCACGCGTCTCGAACAGGCCCCTGCCACCCGGTCTCAGCGCTCGCCAGGCCAGGTATCCCAGATACACCACGCCCGCGGCTTTGAAGCCGATGTAGAGCGCCGGGACGACAACAAAGACGACGGCCAGACCGATGTTGGCCAGCGTCATGTAGACGAGGAAGCCAACAAAGGTGCCGGTGAGCGACACCAGGCCGGCCTGACGTCCCTGGCTGATGCTGCGCGAGACGAGGTACATCATGTTCGGACCGGGCGTCAGCACCATCACGAGCGCCGTCAACGCCATGCCCAGCGCAGCAGCCGTCCCGATCAGCACCGTTCAAATGTTCCCAGAACGATCCGCGAGTGCTGGACGCCGCGAGACAGCGCGGCTGCGTATCGCGCAGAGCGGCAATGCCACCGGGTCGGAGTCAGGTTGACGCTGAGAGGCATTGCGGTACCGATCCGTCAGCGAGCGCCGGGGGCTGGCCGCTCGTGCGGATTGCTCTTCAGCTAGAGCTTGAACCGAAGCGCCTTGCCGACGAGCGTGAGGGCCTTGAACACGCCGCTCATAGGGCCGGTCGGGCGACTCCAGTCGGGGTACTCGTCGAACAGCATCACCGAGTAGATCGCGGACCGCGGCTCCTTCGGCGGCAGCCGCTTGATTTTGCCCTCGCCGATCAACGCGTGGATGTGACGAAAGAACGCCTCCGAGCGCCCTGCGGGCCGGATCCGGATCACAACCTTCGCCGTCTCATCGGACCGGTTGCGAAACGTATGTGGCACGCCCCGGGAGACGATCGCCGTCGCGCCCGGACCCAGCGTCGTCCACTGCCCATCGTTGAAGACATCGAAGGACCCCTCGATCACCTCCACGCTCTCCTCGCTACTCGGATGCACATGAGGGGGAGGCCCCGGCATCCGAGGATCGAACCAAACCGTCGCTTCGAACACCTCCCCAGAGGTATCCGCGGTGCTCCGCGTGATCTCCCACTGCTCGCCCATCGCAGGATGGAAATCAAGTCGACGGTCCGCCTCTGGCACTGCGGCACTATCGGGCATCTCACGCCTCCTCTCCAACTCGCCGTGCCTACACCTCAATAGTCTTGCTCAAATCAGTCGCCCGCTGATCGCAGGTCGCGCGGGCCGAACGACCTCAGGCACCTGAGCCCGCGGTGCGTAGACATCGCGTCTAGCAGAAGTAGACGAGGCAGCGTCGCGCCCCGCTTGAGTGTCGCTCCCGCGTGTTAGGAACAGCGCCGGCCGCCCATGCTCCAGCGCGAAATAGAGCCGGCCGCCGCGTTCCCTACGTGTTCCCAACTCGGCGAAGTTCAGCGCACTTCAGCGCACTTGAGCAACCTGAAAAGCCCTGAAAACACTCGAGAAGATGCGTTGGGCCGACACTGTAAATCCGTTGGCTCAGCCTTCGAAGGTTCGAATCCTTCCCCCGCCATGGCTGAGGCACGTAGCCGGTCGGCGTTTCGGGCGTGCTGCTGGGACGCCGGTTCGAAGCCGCGGGACTGGCTCTAGCCGCCCAGGTTCTGTCCGAGGGGCCCGAAGTTGCACGTGGCCTCCGCCCGCGCGAACGCCGGTGACCGCAGGGTGAGCGCGGACGGGAGCACCAGGACCACGCCGCCCATGTCGGCGACCACGGCGCCGGCCGGGGGGTTGAGTGGGAGACGCGTACTAGGGTCGGGAAAGTCGTGGATGCCGTGCTTGCGCATGCACCGCGACACGCTCAGCATCTGCGCGAGCGCCTGAGCGGACGGGTGTGTCGTCGAGCCGGGGGCCGGGAGGCCGCCACCGGGCGCGAGCTTGTGGCACGTCGCTTGCGCGGCCACGAGCGCCGGCGAGGATAGATCGGCGGGCACCCGGATTCCGCCGCTGGCGGTCGGGTCCGGGAAGTTGGGTACGCCGTGCTCCCTCACGCACGCCGCGTATTTGAGCAGTTGGGTCACGAAGTCAGGGGATCCCGGGCCAACCGAGCCGCCACTGATCGAGCCGGATCCGGCTATCGAGCTGGCCGCTCCACCTACGTGCGCGGCCCTCGGCCCGCTCGAGCTGCCGCCACACGCCACGAGCAGCCAGGCGATGGCAACCGTGATGACGAAGTTGGCGATGAGTGTGCGGTGACGCATGCCGGTCGTCGTTTCGGTCGGGCTATCCATGACCGGGCTCAAGGCAGGACAGCTGTGAGGTTACGCCGTGTAGGCCTGCTCCCGCATGGCATCGGCGCTGCCCCCCGTCGCGCGTCGCGACAACACGGGTCTAAACTCGGCGCGATGGACGCCGACGTCGCATTCATGCGCACCGGGATTCTGGGTGCAGAGTCGATGTATTGCGGCGGCCCCCTCCCGGCAGCCGTCGCCGTCGCGAGATGATCAGCGCTTCAGCCCGTGCTACACGTCGCGTGGCCGCTGTTGTGGTGGCGGGCGCTGTGGCGTCGCTGCTGGCGGCATGCGGCTCGAGCAGCCCGTCGGTCGCAAGCCACGCGGGTCACCACAGCGCGCCGAGCACCTCGATACAGAGCCCCGGCTCGAGTGGCGTGAATGGCAGCGGCGCGCCCAGCGGTGGGGGATCGCCAGGGGGTCCGGTCAGTGGCTTCACCAAGATGATCGGCGTGTCGACTTCCAGCGAGGTCGCGCTGGCAGTTTGCGTTCGCAAGCACGGCGTGCCGAGCTTCCCCGACCCAAACGCGCAGGGGATCTGGTCGCTCAACGGCAGCGGCAGCGGGGTGTGGCAGACACCGCAGTTCCGCAAAGCCGAGCTGACGTGCGCCGGGTTGCTGCACATCCTGAACGCCGTGGCGCCCGGCACGACGCAGCAGGCGGCGCAGGCCGCACAGCTCGTCAAGTACTCCGAGTGCATGCGTTCCCATGGCGTGCCGAACTTCCCGGACCCGAGCGGCGACAACCTCAACGTCAACGCGAGCCAGATCGATCCGAACTCGCCAGCCGTCAAGCGCGCCGCCAACCGCTGCTCCCACTTGGCGGCGGGCGGCGGCATCGCGCTGGCGACACCGTGAGGGCGCGGGCCTGGCGCGAGCCGTTAGGCGTCGGGATCGCGAGCTGACGAGAGATCGCTCGCGCCGCCGGCCGTCAAGGTCAACGTGTCGGTCATGCCGAGAGGAATGCACCCGTCGTGGTCACGCCCAGCGCGCAGTCGCCTGTCGGCGCGATGCGACGACGCGAACGATCGTGTGTTTGGACGGCTCCGAGGCCGCAGGAGCGCGCGTGGGGGTCGGCTTTCAGGGGAGCTGGCTACGGTTGCGTGAACTCGACGGTGCTGGGACATCTCGCGCCTCGGGGGTCCACCAGCGCGCAGGTTTCGTAGGCCACGTCCTGAGTGAACGGGCCTTTGTACCCCTGCTCGCCGTTGACCTTGGTTGGCCGGTAGGGGTAGCCACAGTTGTAGTCACCCATTTGGCCCGTGCAGACCCAGTAGCGTCCGTTGATCCTTATCGCGCCGCCGTCCCACCCCGGCCCGAAGTCGATCACCCGCGCGTGGGAATTGGCGCTTCCGACGACCACCGCCTGCGCGGCAGAACAGGACATGTGCCACGGGTACACGCCACTGCGGCCATACGTGAACTTCGCATATCCGCACCGCTTCAGAGCCGTCGGGCTCGGCGATTTTGCGTAGGCCCCAGCTCCGAGCGCAGTCGCGCCCAGTAGCGTAAACGCCACGATTAGGACCGCTCTCGATCTGCCCCGATGTCGCATCGCCACCACCATCCCGGACGGTCGCCGGTGAACCGTGGAGGAGTCTAGGCGGTGGGGTCGGCGTGTGCAGTCCGTTCCGCTCGCCCGACCGCGATCCCCCCCGCGTGGATCCGGCCGCGCGAACGCACCGTCTAGGGATCTGTCTGGTAGACAAATCGATATGAGCGACGACGAAGACCTACGCGGCCTTGACGATCGAGCGTTCGACGCCCTCGAAGACGAGGTGCAGCGGCTTGCGGCGGCGAACGAGCGGAGGTTCCCGGCAGACGGCGGTTCGGAACCGAAGTCCGACGACTCGCTCGATCCGGCGCACAACGAGGCTGACTTCGAGCAGATCGTTCGCCAGGCCGTCGACGAGCTGCCGAGCCAATACCAGCGCGCGCTTGAGGGCGTCGCCATCGTCGTCTCCGACGACGGTCGGCAAGGCAATTGGTACGGCGTCTACATCGGCCGCAAGTACGGTCACGGACAGAACATCGGCCGCCCAGTTTCCTACGTCCTGCCGGACCAGATCGCGATCTTCCGGGACACTCTGGTGCGGGACTTCGGGAACGACCCGGCAGTTCTGCGCGCGCAGATTGGCCGCACGGTTCGCCACGAGGTTGCCCATCATCTCGGCTTCGACGAGAGCGGAGTTCGGCGCCTCGGGCTTTGAGCGCCGCTTGCGCTGGCGGAACTCGCGCACTGGGACAGCCGGTTCATTTGCTCACGGGATGATGCCTACGGGCCGCTGCCGAGCCCTTCGAGTGTGCGCCACGGCTGGTGGCGGGTTCGGCGACCGACGATCAGGAAGCCGAGCGATCCTTCGCTGTTGTGTGCGACGCTGATCGTGAACTCGGTGACCTGTGCGTAGTTCGCGAACTGCGTGGTCGCCTTGTCGGCGTCGTAGGGCCCTCGCGTGACCCGGTAGTCGCGACCACAGTCCGCGACGAAGTTCCGCGCGGCGGCAATCGCGGTGGGGCCAGAGCTGGTCGCTGTGCAGAAGCTGCTGGCTCCCACGCCAGCGCGCGCGATTACGAGTGCCGCGAGGAGCGCCGGTACCACAGCCGCGGCAACCGCCCTGGACCGACGGGGCCGAACGGCATCGTCAGCCACACCGGCACCGCTCGCGCCCCGGCGTCCCGTCACCCCGCAAACCTACAGTCGCCTGCCGGTGCTGTTCGCGCTGACACCAAGGCGACGCGCATACGAGCAGAAAAGCAGCCGGTCTCAGCAGATGCAACAGAGTGTTCCTGCCTCCAGAAGCAGCAGCGAGCGCAGCGCGGGCGCCGACGACTGCAGGTCGTCCGACCCGGGCGTGTCGCGCGAGGCCGAGTAGACGCTTGCAGATCGTGCCTACGTGCAGACGCCTGCCCTGTGTGCGGTGCGCCCGTAGACCTTGAGGGCTCCTGCGATGACCGGTGGCTGTGGGTTGGCGCCGTCGGTGGCGTCGCCGACCGCCAGGACGCACGCCGGCGACGTTCCGCCACACGCCGGCAGCCTCGTGCAGGGGCCGTGCGCGGAGTGCGGGCCTCCGCTTTACAGCGCCGCGACGAGCTGCGCCGACAACCGCGCAACGCGGTCGGCTACGGTTCCGCCGCGTGGAGCTGCGACAGCGCATCGTCGATCGAACCGGTGAGTTCTTGCTCTTCGCCGTGACACCACCGCGGCTGACGACCGGACCAGGGAAGAGCAGGGAGATCGCCGAGGTCACCCTCGAGCGACTACGGCCGGTGGAAGTCGACGGGCTGGTCCTCTACGACATCGACGACGAAAGCGACCGCAACCCCGACGAGCGGCCGTTTCCCTTTCTGCCGACGATGGATCCGGCCGAGTACCTCGCCCGCGACCTGGCGGCGCTGGACGTGCCAGCGATCGTCTATCGCGCGGTCAGCAAATACACCGAGGACGACCTGCGTACTTGGCTGCGCGGCCAGGATCCGGCCCGAGTCCTATCGGTCTTCGTGGGTGCCCCCTCACGCGAGAAGGCTGTCGCGACCTCGCTCTCGCGGGCCTACGAGCTTCGAACCGAGGTGCGGCCGCAGCTGCCACTCGGCGGGGTGGCGATCCCCGAGCGGCACGCGCGCACGGGCAAGGAGCACCTCCGACTCGTCGCGAAACAGGCTGAAGGCTGCTCCTTCTTCGTCACTCAGGTCGTCTACGACGTCAACGCCGCGAAGGACCTGGTCTCTGACTATCGCTACGAGTGCGCCGCGCACGACCTCGAACCGGTGCCGATCGTCTTCACGTTCTCGGTCTGCGGCTCGATCAAGACGCTGGAGTTCCTGCAGTGGCTTGGCGTCGCCGTCCCGCGCTGGATCGCGAACGATCTGCGCCACGCCGACGATACCCTCGCCGCGTCCTACGACCAGGCTGTGGCGACAGCCGTCGAGCTGATCACGTTCTGTCGACGTGTCGGCGTGCCGTTCGGGCTGAACGTCGAGAGCGTCTCGATCCGCAAAGTCGAAATCGAGGCCTCCGCGCGGCTCGCTGCCCAGTTACGAGCCGAGCTCCGCCGATAGGATGGCCGTCGTCATCGCGTGCTGCCTGCTCGTGCTTGTTCGAGAGTCGCTGCCAGGCCCCAGGAGCCGAGGATCCGTGGACCGCGAGCTGCGTCGATGGCCGTGAGGCAGAGCGCCGGGATCCTCCTCTTTCGCCGTCGCCCGGCCAGCCGCGAGCCGGAGGTCCTGCTCGGTCACCCGGGCGGGCCGCTGTTTGCGCGCCGCGACGAGGGCTACTGGTCGATCCCGAAGGGTGAACCGGATGAAGCCGAAGAGGATCTGCTGGCGGTTGCCCGGCGTGAGTTCGCCGAGGAAATCGGCAGTCCGGCGCCCGCCCGCCAACCGGATGGGTCAGCGCCGATCCCGCTCGGCTCGATCGTCCAGAAGGGCGGCAAGGTGGTCCATGCCTGGGCGATCGAGGGCGAGCTCGATCCGGCAGCGGCGCGCTCGAACGTGTTCGAACTGGAATGGCCGCCACGGAGCGGTCGGTATGAGAGCTTCCCCGAGCTCGACCGCGTCGCCTGGTTCGCGCCGGACGAGGCTCGACGCCGGGTGAAAGCCGCTCAGATCCCGCTGATCGATCGGCTGATCGCCGCACTCGCCGCGAAACCTTGAGGTCCGAGCAGGTTCGCTGACCATCGAGCCGGTCAGCCGGCACCGACGCGCGGCGCCGTCGGAACGTCGCTGTCACAACGTGACGCGCGCGTGTCAGCTAGCGAGCAGCGGGTCCGCTGCCTGCGTGTCGCCGCGCATGGCGAAGGCGTCGGCGATCAGCTCGTAGGAGCGCCGGCGCGCGCCGTGGTCGTGGGTCATCGTCACGATCAGCACCTCGTCGGCGCCGTACTCGGCGGCCACGGCCTCGAGGCCCGCCCGCACGATCTCCGGCGAGCCGACGATCGCGCGGCGCGCGCTCCCGGCCGCGGGCGGATCGCCCTGTCGGGCGAGGAACGCAAGCGCGTGCTCGACCGAGGAGAGCGGCGCTATCTGGCCACGCTCGCGCAGCAGGGCGCTCATCCGCAGGCTCGACGCGAGTTGCTGCGCCTCGGCGTCGGACTCGGCGCAGATCGCCGCCACGGCGATCGCCACGTGGGGTTGCGTGCGGCGACGCGAGGGCTCGAAGTTCTCGCGGTAGCGGCGGGCTATCGCGGCGCCGGCGGAGGAGCTGAAAAAGTCCGCGAAGGCGTAGGGAAGTCCCAGCTGCGCGGCCCACTCGCCACTCTGCGGCGAGGACCCGAGCAGCCAGACCTCGGGGCGCTGCGGCCCGCCCGGCAGGGCCGCGAGCCGGGCCAGCGGATGGCCGGCCGGGAAGTCGTCCTCGAGGTAGGCGAGCAGCTCGGCCAGCTGCTCGGGGAAATCATCGGGCGCGAGCTGGCGACGGTCGCGCTGGAGCGCGAGCATCGTGTGCGGATCGCTGCCGGGGGCGCGGCCGATCCCGAGATCGATTCGCCCCGGGTAGAGGCCGCACAGGGCGGCGAAGTTCTCGGCGACCTTCAGCGGGCTGTAATGCGGGAGCATCACCCCTCCGCTGCCGACCCTGATGCTCGAGGTGCGCGCGGCGATCGCGGCGATCAGCACCTCGGGGCTCGCGCCGGCGATCATCGCGTGGCCGTGATGCTCCGCCACCCAGTAGCGGCCGTAGCCGAGCCGCTCTGCGAGGATCGCCAGATCGACCGAGCGGCGCAGCGCGATCGCGCCGTCGGAACCCTCCGTCACGGGAGACTGGTCGAGCACACCGAGTTGAAGCGATCGCGTCACGCCACTGTCGAGTCTCGCATAGGGCACTCGCCGCGAGAGCTCCCTTCGCATCGAGACTCGCGGGCGTCGACGCCGCTTGGCTCGCCCGCCACGACCGGGACGCCGAGGCCCCAGCGTCTAGGATCAGGGCGTGCCGCCGTTGCCGCTGCCGCCCGAAGCCCTGATGCGGCGTGTCGGCTGGAACGTCTACAGCAGCCGCCCGGGCGAGGTCTACGTGGAGCGGGGGCGCGAGCAGTGGCGGCTGATCAAGTCGCTGCTGCCGGAGGGTTGGAGCTTCGAGGGCAAGCGGGTGCTCGATTTCGGCTGCGGCGCCGGGCGGATCGTCAGGCATGCGCTGGCGGAGGATCCGGCCGGCGAGTACTGGGGCTGCGACATCGACGCTGCGAGCATCGAGTGGCTGCGCGCCAACCTCTCGCCGCCGCTGCACGCCTTCCAGACCGATGAGTGGCCGCCGACATCGGAGCCCGACGGCAGGTTCGACCTGGTCTATGCCTTCTCGGTCTTCACGCACCTGCTCGACCCCTGGAGCGCGTGGCTGGTCGAGCTTCACCGCCTGCTCGCCGACGAAGGGATCGCGATCGTCACCGTCTTCGGCCCCGGGGCGGCGGGCTCGTTCGACGGATTCCCGGTCGGGGAGGAGATCAACGGCATGAATGTGCTCGGCCCGGCGACCGACTGGGAGCGCGGCGGCCCGCTGATCGTCCACTCCGAGTGGTGGCTTCGCGCGCACTGGGGCCGTGCGTTCGAGATCCTCGAGCTGCTCCCCGGTGGGCCGACCGGCCCGCCGATGCTGTTCGGGCAGGGGGTCGTCGTGATGCGCAAGCGGCCCGGGCGCTTCACGACCGCCGAGCTCGAGGCGCTCGAGCCCGGCGAGCCGCGCGAGATCGCCGCGCTCCAGGCCAACGTGGCGTCGCTGCGACGCGAGGCCTCAAACCAGGCCGAGGCGATCCGGATCTATGAGTCAAGCCGCAGCTGGAGGCTGACGGCGCCGCTTCGCGCGATCGCGGGGTTCGCGCGAAAGCGCCGCTGAGCGCCCGCCGGGCGCAGCGCAACGGCCGGCTCGCGTGCGCTCGCGCGGCGCCCGCACCGGGAGCGCACCCCGCAGCCACCCGTGCGATCGTCGCCGGCGTAGCGACGGGCGCAACTCGGCGCCGAGATGGCGGCGACGCGCGCCCTGGTGCTATACCGACTGTGACCGAACTGGGAGTCAGCGGCACCACCCGCGGCTGCGCAGCCACCACCCCCGAACGAGGGAGTTCCAGAGCTCATGTGCTTGGCGATACCGGGGCAAGTGGTCGAGCTGGTCGATGACGCCAACCAGATCGCGACCGTCGAGGTCGCCGGAGTGCGCCGAAACGTCAACGTCAGCCTGCTGCTCGACGACGAGACCGGCGGCGCGCAGGTCGGCGACTGGGTGCTGATCCACGTCGGCTTCGCGCTGTCGAAGGTCGACGAGGAGGAGGCGCACGCGACGCTGGCGCTGCTCCAGCAGATGGGCGACCAATACGAGCAGGAGCTCGAGGATCTGAAGGCGAGCGTGATCGAGTGATCGAGGAATCGCCCGGCGCCGACTGCCAGCTCGACGCGCCGGAGCACTGCATCACCTGCGCGGACGAGGGCGTCGTCGTGGCGGTGCTGCGGGCCGACGACGCGACGGCGCTGTGCGCGGGCGAGGACGGCGTGCGGCAGAGCGTGGCGATCGAGCTGGTCGCGCCCGTCAGCGCCGGCGACGAGCTGCTCGTGCACGCCGGCGTCGCGATCCGCCGCCTCGGTGCGCCGGCATGAGATTCGTCGACGAGTTCCGCGACGGCGAGCTCGGCCGGGCGGTCGCCGGCGAGATCCTCGCCACGGTCGACCCCGGCCGCCACCACAAGGTGATGGAGATCTGCGGCGGCCACACCCACGCGATCTACAAGTTCGGGATCGACGACCTGCTGCCCGCCAACGTCGAGCTCGTGCACGGCCCGGGCTGTCCGGTCTGCGTGATCCCGATGGGCCGCGTCGATGACGGCATCGCGGTCGCGCACGACGAGGAGGTGATCTTCACCTGCTTCGGCGACATGCTGCGGGTTCCCGGCTCGGAGCTCACGCTGCTCGAGGCGAAGGCCCAGGGGGCGGACGTGCGGATGGTCTACTCGCCGCTTGACGCGCTGCGAATCGCGCGCGAGAACCCCGACCGCCAGGTCGTCTTCTTCGCGATCGGCTTCGAGACGACGGCGCCCTCGACCGCGCTGACGCTGAAGCGCGCGAAGGCCGAGGGCGTGGCGAACTTCTCCTGCATCTGCAACCACGTCACGATCGTGCCGCCGCTGCGGGCCCTGCTGGATTCGCCCGAGATGAGCCTGGACGGCTTTGTCGGCCCCGGCCATGTCGCGACGGTGGTGGGAACGCGCCCGTTCGAGTTCATCCCGGCCGAGTACGGACGGCCGATCGCGATCTCGGGCTTCGAGCCGCTCGACGTCCTGCAATCGATCCTGATGGTCCTGCGGCAGCTGCGCGACGGTCGTGCCGAGGTCGAGAACCAGTACCGTCGGGTCGTGCCGGCGGAGGGGAACCCGCGCGCGCTCGAGGTGATGGCCGAGGT
Organism: uncultured Solirubrobacterales bacterium; assembly: GCA_963709225.1. GTDB lineage: Bacteria > Actinomycetota > Thermoleophilia > Solirubrobacterales > Solirubrobacteraceae > Palsa-513. The sequence goes on along the minus strand of CAVPVM010000001.1, from coordinate 18,352 downwards.
CTTCGAGCTGCGCCCGACCTTCGAGTGGCGCGGCATGGGCTTCATTCCCCACAGCGCGCTCCGGCTCTCGGACGCCTACCGCGAGTTCGACGCCGAGGAGCGCTACAGCGTCCCGGGCGTGCGGATCGCCGACCCCAAGGCCTGCCAGTGCGGCGAGGTCCTCAAGGGCGTGATCAAGCCGTGGGAGTGCAGGGTGTTCGGCACCGCGTGCACGCCCGAGCACGCGATCGGGACCTGCATGGTCTCGCCCGAGGGGGCCTGCGCCGCCTACTACAACTACGGCCGCGTGGCGCGCACGAGGGAGGTCGTTTGAGCCCTCCGTCCGAGCGGCTGGCGGGCGGGCGCGAGCAGCGCGTGCTCGAGATCATCGAGACGGCGCGCGCGAAGCGCGCCCGCTTCCGCGACGAGCGGATCACGCTCGCCCACGGGGCCGGCGGCAAGGCCACGCAGACGCTGATCGAAGGGCTGCTCGCCCCCGCGTTCGCCGAGCCCGGCGGCACGCTCGCGGAGCTCGGCGACGCCGGCGTCGTCGAGCTCGAGGGCACGCGTCTGGCGATGACGACCGACAGCTTCGTCGTCAAGCCGCTGCGCTTCCCGGGCGGCTCGATCGGCGAGCTGGCGGTCAACGGCACCGTCAACGACCTCGCGGTCTCGGGGGCCCGGCCGCTCGCGCTGACCGTCTCGCTGATCCTCGAGGAGGGGCTCGACTCCGAGGTGCTGCGAGCCGAGACGCAGGCGATCGCCGCCGCCGCGGCCACGGCGGGCGTCGAGATCGTCGCCGGCGACACCAAGGTGGTCGAGCGCGGGGCCGCCGACGGGATGTACATCTGCACGACCGGGATCGGGGCGCTTGACCCGCGCGGCCGCCTGTCCAGCACGGCGATCGCGGCCGGCGACCGGATCCTGCTCTCCGGGCCGATCGCCGAGCACGGCACGGCGATCATGCTGGCTCGCAACCAGTTCGAGCTCGACGCCTCGATCGAGTCGGACACCTGCTCGCTGTGGCCGGCCGTCGACGCGCTGCTCGAAGCCGCCGGCTTCGACCTGCACTGCATGCGCGACGCGACGCGCGGGGGCGTGGCGTCGGCGCTGAACGAGCTGGCGCGGGCGGCCGGCGTGTCGATCAGCGTGCGGGAGGCCGCCGTTCCCGTGGCGGCGGTCGTCGCCGCGGCCGCCGAGCTGCTCGGGATCGACCCGATGTACGTGGCCAACGAGGGGAGGCTCGTCGCGTTCGTCGCGCCGGAGGGGGCGCAGACGGCGCTCGAGGCGCTGCGTGGCGTGCCGGGCTGCGAGGAGGCGGCGCTGATCGGCGAGGTCACGGCGGAGCCGCCCGGGATGGTGCTGGTCGAAACGAGCTTCGGCGGCCGGCGCGTGATGGACCAGCTGGTCGGCGACCCGCTGCCGCGGATCTGCTGACGGGCGCGAGCGTGCGAGCGACGATCACCGAGGCCCGCGATGCATGAGCTGTCGGTCGCCGGCGCGATCGTCGACACTGCGGTCAGGCACGCCGACGGCCGGCGCGTCAGCCTCGTCAGCGTGCGCGTCGGCGCGCTGCGCCAGGTCGTGCCGGAATCGCTGCGCTTCTACTTCGAGATCGTCGCGCGCGAGGGCCCCTGCGAGGGCGCCCAGCTCGAGCTGGCGGCGGTCCCGCTGCGCCTGCGCTGCCGCGGCTGCCACGCCGAGTGGGAGCCCGAGTTCCCGGTGTTTCGCTGCGCGGGCTGCGGCGGCGCTACGGTTGAGGTCATGACCGGCGAGGAACTCGAGATCGACTACATCGAGGTCGAGGAGGAGGCCGCATGCATCGCACCAGGGTGACGATCGTCGAGGAGGCACTCGACGCCAACAACACGATCGCGCGCGCCAACCGCGACGACTTCGACCGCGCCGGCGTGCGCGTGGTGAACCTGATGAGCGCTCCGGGCGCCGGCAAGACGACGCTGCTGGAGGCGACGCTCGGCGCACTTGACGGCGTTCGCGCCGGCGTGCTCGAGGGCGACGTGCAGGGCAGCCTCGACGCCGACCGGATCGCGCACATGCACGTGCCGGTCGTCCAGCTGAACACCGGCTCGGGCTTTGGCGGGGAGTGCCATCTCGACGCCAACATGGTCCGCTCGGCGCTGCCGGCGCTGCCGCTCGCCGACCTCGACCTGCTGATCGTCGAGAACGTCGGCAACCTGGTCTGCCCGGCGGAGTTCCGGATCGGCGAGGACGTCCGCGTGATGATCTCCTCGGTCACCGAGGGCGAGGACAAGCCGCTCAAGTACCCGCTGATGTTCCGCGCCTGCGAGCTCGTCGTGGTCAACAAGATCGACCTGCTCGTCCACCTCGACTACGACCTCGACCTTTTCTGGCACCACCTCGACAGCGTCCACCCCGGGGTGCCGCGAATGCTGCTGAGCGCGAAGACCGGCGAGGGCGTCGAGGCCTTCGCGTCGTGGCTGCGCGAGGTCGCCGCGCGCGAGGCGGTGGCGGTTTGAACGCCGCGCCCGCGAGCGACGGCGAGGCGCCGGCGGCTCCGTCGTCTTGAGCGCGACCGCGAGGGGCGGGCGCCGGCGCGTGCGCGCGCGCGTCGAGGGGACGGTCCAGGGCGTCGGCTTTCGCCCGCACGCCTTTCGCCTTGCGACCGAGCTCGGCTGCTCCGGCTGGGTGTGCAACGACGACCGCGGCGTGCTGCTCGAGGTCGAGGGCGAGGCGCGCTGCGTCGAGGCGTTCCTCGTGCGCCTGCGCGCCGAGGCGCCGCCGCTCGCCGCGGTCGAGCACGTCCGGCCACAGGAGCTCGAGCCGACCGGGGTGTCGGGCTTCGCGATCCTCGCCTCGCGCGCGGGCGGCGAGGCGCGTGCGCCGGTCTCCCCCGACAGCGCGACCTGCGAGGCGTGCCTGCGCGAGCTGCTCGACCCGGCCGATCGCCGCCACCGCTACCCGTTCATCAACTGCACCGACTGCGGGCCGCGCTTCACGATCATCCGCGCCGTCCCCTACGACCGCCCGAACACGACGATGGCGGGCTTCGCGATGTGCGAGCGCTGCGCCGCGGAGTACGAGGATCCCGCCGACCGCCGCTTCCACGCGCAGCCGAACGCCTGCCCGCAGTGCGGCCCGCGGGCGCGGCTGACCGACGCCTGGGGCGTCGAGCTCGACCCCGGCGACGGGCTCGACGCGGTCGGCGCCGCGGCGCGCGCGCTGGCCGACGGCTCGATCGTCGCGGTCAAGGGCCTCGGCGGGTTCCACCTCGCCTGCCGCGCCGACGACGAGCACACGCTCGCGCGGCTGCGCGCCCGCAAGCACCGCGAGGAGCGGCCGTTCGCGCTGATGGCGGCGGACCTCGCCGCCGCCCAGGCGCTGGTCGTGCTGAGCGAGGCCGAGGCCGAGCTGCTGTGCTCGCCGGCCCGCCCGATCGTGCTCGCCCCGCGGCGCCCCGACGCGCCGGCGCTCGCCGCCTCGCTCGCGCCCGGCTGCGCCGACCTCGGCGTGATGCTCCCCTACTCGCCGCTTCACCACCTGCTGCTGCGCGACTTCGGCGCGCCGCTCGTGATGACCAGCGGCAACGTCTCCGACGAGCCGATCACCTACGAGGATGCCGACGCGCTCGCACGGCTCGCAACGATCGCCGAGCGCTTCCTGCTGCACGACCGCCCGATCCACATGCGCACCGACGACTCGGTTGTCCGCAGCGCCGCCACCGGCGCGCTGCTGATCCGCCGCTCGCGCGGTTACGTGCCGGCCGCCGTGGCGCTGCCGCTGCCCACCGATCGCCACCTGCTCGGCACGGGGGCCGAGCTGAAGAGCACGTTCTGCCTGGCGAAGGGCGGGCGCGCCTGGGTCAGCCACCACATCGGGGACCTCGCGAACCTGGAGACGCTCGCCTCCTACAGCGAGGGCGTCGCCCACTTCGAGCGCCTGTTCGACGTCTCACCGGAGCTGGTCGCGCACGACCTGCACCCCGACTACCTCTCCACCCGCTACGCGCAGGAGTACCCCGGCGCGGAGCTGGTCGCGGTGGCGCACCACCACGCGCACCTCGCCGCGTGCGCCGCCGAGCACGGCGTGCTCGAGCCGCTGCTCGGCGCGATCCTCGACGGCGCTGGGCTCGGGCCGGACGGCACGGTCTGGGGCGGTGAGATCCTCGCCGGCGACCTCGCGGGCTTCGAGCGCGCCGCGCACCTGTGGCCGGTCCGCCTGCCGGGCGGTGACGCCGCCGCCCGCGAGCCGTGGCGGATGGCGTGCGCGTGGCTGCTCGCCTGCGAGGAGGAGGACGGCGGCGGCGAGCGCCCGCCCGCAATCCCGCCGGGGCTCGCCGGCGCGGTCGAGCCGGAGCGCTGGGCCCAGGTCGCGAGGCTCGCGTGCAGCGGTTTTCGCGCGCCGGTCACGACCAGCGCCGGGCGACTGTTCGACGCCGTCGCGGCGCTCTGCGGGCTGCGGGCCGGCGCGAGCTACGAGGGCCAGGCGGCGGCGCTGCTCGAGTCAAGCTGTGACCCGGGCGAGCAGGGCGGATACGCGATGGCGCTGCTGCCGGGCGCCGGGCCGGCCGACCCGGCGATCCTCGACGCGCGCGAGCTGGTCCGCGCGGTCAGCGCCGAGCTCGCGGCGGGGGTCGCGCCGCCGCGCGTCGCGGCGCGCTTTCACAACGGCCTCGCCGACGGCCTCGCGGCGGCGTGCGCGCGGATCGCGGGCGAGCGGCGCCTTGACACCGTCGCGCTCTCCGGCGGCGTCTTCCAGAACCGCCGCCTGCTCGAGCGGACCGCGGCGGAGCTGCAACGCAGCGACCTGCGCGTACTCATCCCCCGCCTGCTGCCCCCCAACGACGGCGGCGTCGCCTACGGCCAGGTCGCGGTCGCAGCAGCGCGCGCCCGCGCTTGACGGGCGCGAGCGCACGCCCCGGAGCGCGAAGCGCTCCCCCTAAGAAGAATCACCGCCCGATGAGACCCCCGACTCGCGCAGCCGCGCGTTCCAGCGTTCTTCGATTCGTGCGAGTCGCCAGATGGCGAGTGCGGCGAGCCAGGTTGCGGCGAATAGGGCGATGATGATCAGGCCGATGGTGTTGATGTTGATGCGTTCGAGGTCGGACCAGAAGGGGCCTTGGGCGCGTAGTTGGGTGGCGATGATGCCGCCGAGTTCGATTGTGCCGATGACGAGTGCGACGGCGACTGAGAGGCTGGTGATCGTGAGGTTGTAGAAGACTTTGCGCACGGGGGTTGAGAACGCCCAGCCGTAGGCGAAGTTCATGAACGACCCGTCGATCGTGTCGAGCAGGCTCATGCCGGCGGCGAACAGGATCGGCAGGCAGAGGATCGCGTAGAACGGCAGGCCCGCACCGGCGGCGCCGGCGGCGAGGAACAGCAGCGCGACCTCGGTCGCGGTGTCAAAGCCCAGACCGAAGAGGACGCCGAGCGGGTACATCTGCCAGGGCCTCGTGATCGTCTTCGTGAAGCGGCCGAAGATGCGGTTCATCAGGCCGCGCGAGTCGAGCTGGGCCTCGAGCGCCGCCTCGTCGTAGCGGCCGGTGCGCATTTCGCGAAAGACGCGCACGATGCCCACGAGGATCACGAGGTTGAGCGCGGCAATCAGGTACAGAAAGCCGCCGGAGACACCGGTTCCGATCCAGCTGGTGACGCTGTGCAGGGTCGAACCGCTGTCGCGCACCGGGCCGGCGAGCGCGCGAACACCCACGGCGAACAGGAACGCCAGCACGAACACGACGCTCGAATGGCCGAGCGAGAACCAGAAACCGACACTCAAAGGCCGTTTGCCCTCCGACATCAGCTTGCGCGTCGTGTTGTCGATCGCGGCGATGTGATCAGCGTCGAAGGCGTGGCGCAGACCGAGCGTGTAGGCCGTCACGCCGGTCCCGATCGCGAACACACCGGCGCCGCCGAGACGGTAATGGTGAGGCACGACGAGCGCGAACAGCAGCACGAACCCGGCAACGTGCAGGCCGACCACGACCGCCGCCATCAGCGCGACGGCGCGCCACTGCCCACGGTCCAGCGAGGCCCGGATCCGGCGCCGACGAGAGCAGCCGCGTCCGCCCAAAGCCTTGCCTTCCATCTCGCCTCTTTCTTTCAAGGGCCCGACTTTCGTCGGGATCGGCCCCGTCACGGACGCTAGCGCAAAGCGCCGCGCCGGGCGGTGACCGGGGTCGGCGCGGCGCCGGGCGCCCGGGCGGGGCCCGCGTTCAGCCCTCGTCGGTCCTGAAGCCGACGAGCGCGTGCGTGCCGTCGCAGAACGGCTTGTTCGACGATTCGCCGCAGCGGCAGAGCGCGACCCGCGTGCCGCTCCAGGTGGGGAGCCCGCCCGCGCTGCTCAGCGTCAGGTTGCCCTCGACGACGAGCGGGCCGTTGGGGCGCGGGGTGATCTTCAGCGGGCCGCCGTGGGCCTCGAGCGCCGTGCCGGTGTCGCCGATCGCGCCGTGGTCGCGGAACCCGGCGGCCTCGTGGCTGTTGTCGCAGAACGGCTTGTTGGCGGAGAGCCCGCAGCGGCAGAGCGCGGCGCGCGTGCGCAGCCCCGGGGCGTCTGGCGGCGCGCCTTCGATCTCGAGCTCGCCGCGGGCGTAGAGCGGCCCGTTGTTGGCGACCGTGATCGTGTTGGTCGCCGGGGTCGCCTCGGGCGCGCCGCCGTCGAGGCGGGTGTAGCTGAGCGCGCCGGTGGGGCAGCGCTCGACCACCACTGCAACGGTGTCGGCCGGCGCGAGATCGGGATCGCACCACGGCTTGCGGCCGCTCTCGAAAAGGTCCCCCCGCGCGCGCGTGCACTCGCCGACGTGGATGCACAGGCGCCCGTCCCAGACCACGTCGACGTCGCTGCCGGGGTAGGTGAACTGCTTGGACTCGCTCGCCATCGCGCCCTAGCGTAACGGCCCGCGCAGCGCGGCCCGCGCGGCGTGGAAGCCGCACATGCCATGCACGCCGCCGCCGGGGGGCGTCGAGGCGGAGCACAGCAGCAGCCGGCGGTCGGGCGTCGCGTATGGGTTCGCGCTCAGCGTCGGGCGCGCCAGCACCTGCCACAGGCTGGCGGCGCCGCCGTTGATGTCGCCGCCGACGTAGTTGGGGTTCTCCCGCTCGAGCTCGGCCGGGCCGCGCGTCGAGCGGGCGAGCACGAGCTCGCCGAAGCCGGGCGCGAAGCGCTCGATCTGGTGCTCGATCGCCCCGCTCATGTCGGTCGTCGAGCCGTTGGGGACGTGGCAGTAGGCCCACAGGGTGTGCCGGCCGGCCGGGGCGCGCGTCGAGTCGAGGAGCGACTGCTGCGCGACGAGCACGAACGGCTTCTTCGAGTGGCCGCCGCGCGCGACCGCCTTCTCGGAGGCGACGGTCTCGCGCAGGCGCCCGGCGAGGTGCACGGTGCCGGCGCCCCGGGCCGCCGGCGCGCTCCAGGGGACCGGCCCGGAGAGCGCGTAGTCGACCTTGAACACGCCGGCGCCGTACTTGAAGCGCTCGAGCGCGGCGCGGTAGCGGGCGGGCAGCGCGTCGCCGCAGATCGCGAGCAGCTGGCGCGGCGTGACGTCAAACAGCACCGCCCGCGAGGGCGGCAGCTCGGCGAGCGCCGCGATCGGGCGGTTGCACTCGACGGTTCCGCCGAGCGACTCGAGATAGGCGCGCATCGCGGCCGTGATCTGGCGGCTGCCGCCGCGCGCGACCGGCCAGCCGGTGGCGTGCCCGAGCGCCAGCAGGACCAGCGCGAAGGCGGTCGTACCGGGCGCCCGCAGCGGGCGGATCGCGTGCGCCGCCATGCCGGCGAACAGCGCGCGGGCCTGCGGCGTGCGAAAGGCGGCGGTCGCGAAGATGTCGGCCGGCACGACGCCGAGCGCGCCGAAGCGCGCGGCGAGCAGCGGGTGCCGCGGCGGGTGGGTCTGCGGCGCGAGCACGAACTGCGCGAGGCGGTCCCACTCGCGCGCGAGCGGCCCGATCAGCGCGCGGTAGGCGCGGGCGTCGGCGCCGAGCGCGTCCGCGGTCTCCTCGAGCGAACGCTTGAGCACCGCCGCGGTGCCGTCGTCGAGCGGGTGCGCGGCCTGGATCGGCGGCTCGATCAGCTCGAGCCCGAACTCGTGCAGCGGCAGGCTCGCGAGGAACGGCGAGCCGAGCGCGAGCGGGTGAACCGCCGAGCAGACGTCGTGATGGAAGCCGGGGATCGTCAGCTCGGCGGTGCGGGTGCCGCCGCCGATCGTCTCGGCTCCCTCGATCACGTGGACGGAGCGCCCGTTGCGGGCCAGCTCGATCGCGGCGGCCAGCCCGTTGGGCCCCGCGCCCACGACGACGGCGTCTACCAAGGGTGGTTCCGGCGGCGCTCGGCGCGTCGAACCGCCCGCCGCCGCTGCGGCTCTCGGGGTGCGCTCACCATTTCCAGGTTACAGCGGCGTCGTGTAGGCGCCGGAGAGCCCGCCGTCGATCAGGAAGGTCGTCGCGTTGACGTAGGTCGACTCGTCGCTGGCCAGGAACAGCACGCCGGCGGCGATCTCCTCGGCGTGGGCGAAGCGCCCGACCGGCAGGTGCACGAGCCGCCTGGCGGCCCGCTCCGGGTCCTTCGCGAACAGCTCCTGGAGCATCGGCGTGTCGACCGGTCCGGGGCAGAGCGCGTTGACCCTGACTCCCTGGCGGGCGAACTCGACGCCCAGCTCGCGTGAGAGCGCCAGCACGCCGCCCTTGGAGGCGGTGTAGGAGATCTGCGAGGTCGCCGCCCCCATCACCGCGACGAACGAGGCGGTGTTGATCACCGAGCCGCCCGAGGGGTCGTTGGCGAGCAGGTGCGGGATGCCGTGCTTGCAGCAGAAGAAAACGCTCTTGAGGTTGACGTCCTGCACCCGCTGCCATGTTTCGAAGCTCGTGTCGAGCACCGAGGCGTCGTCGGTCGGCGAGATGCCGGCGTTGTTGAACAGCACGTCGATCCGCCCGAACTGCTCGCGCGTGCGCGCGTACATGTCGATCACCTGCTGCTCGTCGGTCACGTCGACCTGGAGCGAGAGCTCGCCCGGCGAGCCCTCGAGCATGTCGACGCCGACGACCTTCGCGCCCTCGCGTGCGAACAGCTCGGCGGTGACGGCGCCGATGCCGCCGCGGGCGCCGGTGATCACGCAGACCTTCCCGTCCAGGCGGCTCATGAGGTCGCGAAGAAGATCGTCTTGACCTCGGTGTAGGCGTCCAGCGCGTGCGGGCCGAGCTCGCGCCCGTAACCCGACTGCTTGAAACCGCCGAACGGCGTCGTGACGCGCACCGAGCTGTTGGAGTTGATCGACAGGTTGCCGGTCTCGAGCGCCCGCGCGACGCGCAGCGCGCGCGCCCCGTCGCGGGTCCAGATCGAGCCGGAGAGCCCGTAGATGGTGTCGTTTGCGAGCTGCACTGCATCCTCCTCGTCTCGGAATGAAACGACGGCGACAATCGGGCCGAAGACCTCCTCGCGCATCACCCGCGCGTCGCGCGAGTCGGGTGCGAGGATCGTCGGGGCAAACCAGAAGCCCGGGCCGTCGGGGGCGCTGCCGCGGCAGACCACGCGGTCGCCCTCGTCGAGGAACGACGCGACGGCGTCGCGCTGGCCGGCGGAGATCAGCGGCCCCATCTCGGTCCTGGGGTCGAGCGGGTCGCCGACGCGGATCGCCGCGACGTGCTCCTGGAAGAGCTCCGTGAAGCGCTCGAACACGGACTCCTCGACCAGCACGCGCGAGCGCGCGCAGCAGTCCTGGCCGGCGTTGTCGAAGACCGCCCAGGGCGCGGCGGCGGCGGCCTTTTCGAGGTCGGCGTCGGCGAAGATCAGGTTGGCGGACTTGCCGCCGAGCTCGAGCGTCACGCGCTTGATCGTCTGCGCGGCGGCGGCGGCGATCGAGCGCCCCACCTCGGTCGAGCCGGTGAAGGCGATCTTCGCGACGTCGGGGTGCTCGACGAGCCGCTGGCCGGCGGTGCGCCCGGGGCCGACGACGACGTTGATCACGCCCTCGGGGATGCCGGCGTCGAGCGCCAGCTCGGCGAAGCGCAGCGCGCTGAGCGGCGTCAGCTCGGCCGGCTTCAGCACGACCGTGTTGCCCGCGGCGAGCGCCGGCCCGAGCTTCCATGCCGCGATCGCGAGCGGGAAGTTCCACGGCACGATCAGCCCGACCACGCCAAGCGGCTCGCGCACGGTGAAGGCCTGGCCGCCCGCGACCGGGATCGTGTCGCCGAGCAGCCGCTCGGGCGCGCCGGAGTAATAGCGGATCGTGTCGACCACCATGCCGATCTCGCCCCGCGCCGAGCCGATCGGCTTGCCGGCGTTTCGCGCCTCGACCAGCGCCAGCTCCTCGAGGTGTGACTCCAGCGTGTCGGCGAGCGCGCGCAACAGCGCCGCGCGCCTGCCCGGCGCGAGGTCGCGCCAGGCGGGCAGGGCCCTCCGCGCGCGGGCGACGGCCTCGTCAACCTCGGCCGTCCCCGCGCGGGGAACCTCGGCGAGCACGCCCTCCGTGGCGGGCTCGACGATGGTCAGCAGGTCAGGCAACCGCCGGCGCAGCTGGCGGCATGACGTCGCCCTCGGCCACCACGCTCGCGTCGTCGATCGTGCGGATCGGCCCCTTGAACGTCTTGTGGGCCCAACCCGCGTACCAGATCGTCACGGCCAGCATGACGCCGACCACGACCAGCGGCGCGTAGTTGACGTCGTTCCAGCTGAACGCGCCGTTGCCGGGCACGCCGCCTGGCGAGAACGGCAGGCAGAAGATGATCGTGCACAGCGCGACCCACACGACCGCGATCAGGTTCACCCACTTGTACTTGTTGCCGAGCGTCCACGGGCCCGGCTGGAAGCGGGAGCCGGCACGCCAGCGCAGGAAGACCGGGATCGTGTAGGCGATGTAGAGACCGATCACCGAGACCGAAGTGACGGCGAGGAAGGCCACCGGCGTGCCGGCGCTGTTGGGGAAGTAGGCCGGAATCGTGATCACGAACGCGAACACCGCGCCGAACAGCACGGCCCAGGTCGGCGTCCTGTTCGCGCCGAGGCGCCGCCACAGGTTGTGACCGGGGATCGCGCCGTCGCGGGAGAAGGCGAACGTCATCCGCGAGCAGCTCGTCAGGCAGGCGATGCCGCAGAACAGCTGGCCGACGATCGAGATGATGATCACGGCCTTGGCGCCGGCGGAGCTGAGCGCCGTCGTGAGGATCGGGAGCACCGACGAGAAGCCGACCTCGCCCTTCGCGCCCGCCTTGTTCACGGCGAAGGTCATCGCGAGCAGCACGATGTAGCCGACGACGGCCGAGTAGAAGACCGAGCGCCAGACGCCCTTTGCCGCCGAGTCCGCGGCTCCCTTGGTCTCCTCGGAGACGTGGGCCGAAGCGTCGTAGCCGGTGATCGTGTACATCGTCAGCAGGAAGCCGAGCGGCAGCACGTAGTACCAGTACATGTGACCGCCGAAGCCGGAGTTGTTGATCCGGTGACCGAACACGTAGGAGAAGCTCGCGTGATGGCTCGGCACGACGATCAGGATCACGACGATCACGGCCACACCGACGACGTTCCACCAGACCGAGATGCCGTTGAACGTGGTCAGCAGGCGATTCCAGAACACGTTGATCAGCAGGCCTGCGAGCAGGATGATCACGAACAGCGCCATCACCACGTGGGCGTTGTACTTCACGTTGGTCGAGGTGAAGTTGAAGATGAAATGCACGCTGTACAGGCTGCCCAGGTACTGGATGAACTGGGCGCACACGTAGTCCACCGACGCGACCACGGCGACCAGCCCGATCAGGTTGAACCAGCCGGTGAACCAGCCCCAGCCGGCACCCCCGAGCTTCGAGGCCCAGTAGTAGATCCCGCCGGCCGTGGGCATCGCGGACGCCAGTTCCGACATCGAGAAGGCGACGGTCAGGATCAGCACGCTGATCACCGGCCAGCCGATCGAGATCGCGATCGGACCGCCGTTGTTGAAGGCCTGCCCGTAGGTCGTGAAGCAACCGGCGAGGACGCAGATGATCGAGAACGAGATCGCGAAATTGGAGAAGCTGCTCCAGCCGCGATGCAGCTCCTGCTTGTAGCCCAGCTCGGCGAGACGTTGCTCGTCTGCGCTAAGGGTCCCCGGTGTCGCCATTCGTGCTCTCCCCTCAGAAGGTAAATGGTGTGATGGTCCGTCCTTAGCCGCGGTACTGTAGGGCCAGCGGCGGACCGCGTCAACCCCGCGCCGGAAGTAATCCTCCGAGGATGTGCGTGGTGCCCTCGACGTGCTCGCTCATGATCCGCGCGGCGCGCGGACCGTCGTGCGCCTTGAGCGCCCGGACGAGCCGCCGATGCTGCTCGTTTGACGCTCGCAGCACCGCCGCCGGATGCGAGATGTGCGAGATCAGATCGGTCATTTCGCCCTGCGTCGCGGTCATCGCGGCGATCAGGCGCGTGCTGCCAGTGGACTCCGCCAGCGCGACGTGGAAGCGCACGTCGGCAAGGCGGTAGTTCGGGTACTCGCCGATCTGGCGCTCCATCTCCGCCGCGAGCGCCTCGAGCGCATCGATCGTCGGCGCGTCGGCGCGCTGCGCCGCGAGCACGGCTACACCGACCTCGAGCGCCATGCGGCTGTCGCAGACCTCCTGCCACTGGCCGACCAGCTCCTCGGTGGGCAGCTCGGTGGGCGGCTGGGGATCGGCGACGAAGGTTCCGCCGCGGCGCCCGCGGGTCGCCTGCAGTTGACCGGTCTGGCCGAGCGCGAGCAGCGCCTGGCGCAGCGTCGAGCGCGCGATGCCGAGCTTGCGGCAGAGCTCACGCTCGGCCGGCAGGCGGGTGCCCGGTGCGAGCAGCCCGAGCTTGATCGCCGTGCCGAGTCGCTCGACCGTCTCCTCGAACGCGGTCTGCGAACGGACCGGCGCGAAGACCGCGTCCTCGCTGACCGGCGGGGCGACGGTCACAGCCGCTCGAAGCCCCGGTAGCGCTCCCAATCGGTGACCGCCTTCCCGAACGCCGCGAGCTCGACGTCGGCGGCGTTGACATAGTGGGCGACGACGTCCTCGCCGAAGGCGTCGCGCGCGATCTGGGAGTTCGCGAACAGATCGCGCGCGGCCGCCAGCGAGGTCGGCAGCCGCGGCAGCTGTGGCGCGTTATAGGCGTCGCCCTCGAACACGGGCCCCAACTCGAGCCCCTGCTCGACGCCGTGCAGGCCGGCGGCGATCAGCGCCGAGAGCGCCATGTAGGGGTTCAGGTCAGCGCCGCCGGCGCGGTTCTCGAAGCGCAGGCCTGCGCCATGGCCGACCACGCGCAGCGCGCAGGTGCGGTTGTCGTGGCCCCAGGCGATTGCCGTCGGCGCGAAGGAGCCGGCCGCGTAGCGCTTGTAGGAATTGACGTTCGGGGCCAGCAGTAGCGCGAGCTCGCGCAGCGCCGCCAGCTGGCCGGCGAGGAAGGCGTCGAAGGTCGCCTTGTCGCGCGAGAAGATCGGGCCGTCCTCGTCGGTCAGCGAGAAGTGGATGTGGCACGAGTTGCCCTCGCGCTGGTCGAACTTCGCCATGTAGGTGATCGCCATCCCCATCTCGGCGGCGATCTCCTTGGCGGCGTTCTTGTAGATCACGTGCTGGTCCGCGGTTCGCAGGGCGTCGGCGTAATGGAAGTTGATCTCGTGCTGGCCGAAGTTGCACTCGCCCTTGGAGTCCTCGACGGGCATGCCGGCGCCCTCCATCGCGTTGCGGATCGCCCGGATCAGCGGCTCGACTCGCGCGGTGGCCAGCAGCGAGTAGTCGCTGTTGAAAAGGTTGGCCGGCTCCAGGTCGCGGTAGCCCTTGTGGAAGGCCTCCTCGTAGGTGTCGCGGAAGACCATGAACTCCAGCTCGGTCCCCGCCGCGGCGCCCCAGCCGCGCTCCGCGAGCCGGGCGAGCTGGCGCCTGAGCACCTGGCGCGGCGAGGCGACGACGTCGGAGCCGTCGTGCCAGACGATGTCGGCTATGCACATCGCCGTGGCCGGCTGCCACGGCACCGGGCGCAGCGTGTCGAGGTCGGGGCGCATCACGAAGTCGCCATAGCCGCGCTCCCACGAGGCCATCGCGAAGCCCTCGACCGGGGTCATGTCGACGTCGACCGCGAGCAGGTAGTTGCAGCCCTCGGCGCCGTGCTCGGCCACCTCGTCGACGAAGTGATGCGCGACCAGCCGCTTGCCCATCAGGCGGCCCTGCATGTCGGTGATCGCGAGCAGGACGGTGTCGATCTCCCCCCGCTTGACCAGATCCCGGAGCTCCTCGAGCGTCATCGCTGCAAGAAGGTACAGGTCCCGAGCCATTTAGGGCAAGTCAGTTGTATGGTGGCGCGCGCGCCGGCACCGGCGAACTTCAACCGAGGAGGGTCTGGATGGCGCGGCCGCGCGAGCTTCCGCAGAGGGCGAGGATCGTGATCATCGGCGGTGGCGTCGGTGGCGCGTCGATCGCCTACCACCTGGCGGCGCTCGGCGAGCGCGACGTCGTCCTGCTCGACCGCGACGAGTTGACCAGCGGCTCGACCTTCCACTCCGCCGGCCTGGTCGGGCAGCTGCGCGGCAGCGTTTCGCTGACGAAGATGATGATGTACAGCGTCGAGCTCTACCGCACGCTCGAGTGCGGCTGGGTCGAGTGCGGCGGCATCCGCCTTGCCTGCACGCCGGAGCGCGAGCAGGAGGTGCTGCGCCAGGTCGCCTGGGCGAGGACCTTCGGGCTGCCGCTCGAACTGCTCAGTCCCCGCGAGGCGCAGGAGCTCTTCCCGCTGATGGTGACCGACGGTGTGCGCTGCGGCTCATACCTCGCGACCGACGGCTACCTCGACCCCTCGCAGCTGACCTACGCGCTCGCCGCCGGCGCGCGCGAGGGCGGCGTTTCGATCTTCACCCACACCCGCGTGACCGGGATCGATGTCGCCGGGGGCCGGGTTCGCGGCGTGCAGACGCAGTGGGGTCCGATCGAGGCTGAGATCGTCGTCAACGCCGGCGGCATGTTCGCCGCGGAGATCGGCCGCCTGGCCGGCGTGCGCGTGCCGATCATCCCGTTCGCGCACGAGTACCTCGTGACCCAGCCGTTCCGCGAGCGCGCGGCCGGCGAGCACCTGCCGACGCTGCGCGACCCCGACCTGCTCGTCTACTTCCGCGAGGAGGGCGAGGGGCTGGTGATGGGCGGCTACGAGCGCCACAGCGCGCCCTGGGCGCTCGATGAGCATTCGCTCGACGCGATCCCGGCCGACTTCAACGGGCGGCTGCTGGAGGAGGACTGGCCGCGCTTCGAGGAGATCACCGAGAACTCGCGACGCCGCGTCCCGGCGATGGACGACGTGACCGTCACGCGGCTGATCAACGGGCCGGAGGCTTTCACGCCGGACAACGAGTTCTGCCTCGGCGAGAGCGAGGTGCGCGGCTTCTTCGTCGCCGCCGGCTTCTGCGCCCACGGCCTCGCCGGCGCCGGCGGGATCGGCAAGGTGATGGCGGAGTGGATCGTCGAGGGCGAGCCGGCGCTCGATCTGTGGCACATGGACATCCGCCGCTTCGGCCCCCACTACCGCTCGCCCTCATACACGCTGAAGCGCACGCGGGAGGTGTATGAGACCTACTACGACATCCGCTACCCCGGCCACGAGCGCGAGGCTGGTCGCCCGCTGCGCGTCTCGAGCGCCTACGAGTGGCATCGCGCGCACGGCGCCGCGTTCGGCGAGAAGTCCGGCTGGGAGCGGGTCAACTGGTATGAATCAAACGCCGCCGCCGGCGACGAGGGACTGCGGCCGCACGGCTGGGCGGGCATGCTGTGGTCGCCGGCGATCGGCGCCGAGCACCGCGCCGCTCGCGAGACGGCCGCCCTGTTCGACGAGTCCTCGTTCGCCAAGTTCGAGGTCTCCGGCCCGGGCGCAGCCGAGCTCCTGGAGCGGATGTGCGACAACCGCGTCGCCCGCGACGTCGACCAGATCACCTACACCCAGATGCTCAACCGCCGCGGCGGAATCGAGTGCGACTTCACGGTCGCGCGCCTCGCCGACGACCGCTTCGGGATCGTCACCGGCACCGCGTTCGGCAACCACGACGCGAGCTGGATCCGCAGCCACCTGCCTGACGACGGCTCGGTCAGCGTGACCGACGTGACGGCACGCTGGGCCTGCTTTGGCCTGTGGGGGCCGCGGGCCCGTGAGATCCTCGCGCCGCTGACCCCGGACGGACTGGACTTCGGCTACATGCGCCTGCGCGAGATCACGGTCGGCGACGTCCCGGTGCGCGCGCTGCGCGTGACCTTCGTCGGCGAGTTCGGCTGGGAGCTCTACTGCCCGACGGAGTACGGCGCCGGCCTGTGGGCGACGCTGTTCGAGGCCGGCCAGCCGCACGGCCTGCTCGCCGGCGGCTACCGCGCGATCGACTCGCTGCGGCTCGAGAAGGGCTACCGCGTGTGGGCCGCCGACATCACCCCGGACGAAACGCCACTGGAGGCGGGACTCGAGTTCTGCGTGCGACGCGACAAGCAGTTCATCGGCTCCGACGCGCTCGTCGAACCGCAGCGGCGGCTGCGCGCGATCACGCTGGAGGACCCGCGCGCGATCGCCCTCGGCAACGAGCCGGTGCGCGCCGGCGGTGGGGGTGGCGGCGGCGGCGAGATCGTCGGGCGGGTCACGAGCGGCGGCTACGGCTACACCGTCGAGCGCTCGATCGCCTACGCCTACCTGCCGGCATCGTTCGCGGACGGCGAGGCCGTCGAGATCGACATCTTCGGCGAATGGATCGGCGGGCAGGTCGCGGCCGAGCCGCTGTTTGACCCTGAGGGGGCACGGATCCGCGGATGACCGCCACGGTGATGCTCGCGAGCGCCGGCGGCGCGCTCGGACTCGTGCTGGCGGTCTGGCTCGCCAGCCTGCGGCTGCGCGACGCCTCGATCATCGACATCTTCTGGGGCGTCGGCTTCGTCGTGATCGCCTGGATCTGCTTCGCCGTCGGCCACGGCGCGCGCGACCGGCGGCTGCTGCTCGCGATCCTCGTCACGCTCTGGGGGCTGCGGCTCGCCGGCCACATCGCCCAGCGCAACCACGGCAAGGGCGAGGACCAGCGCTACGTCGCGATGCGCAAGCGCGACGGCGACCGCTTCTGGCTGACCAGCCTGTACCGCGTCTTTCTCGTTCAGGCCGCGACGATGTGGGTCATCTCGCTGCCGCTTCAGGCCGGCGGATCGCTTGGCGGCGCCCGGGGGCTGGGCGCTGTGGATGTGATCGGCGCCGCCGTCTGGCTTGTCGGCTTCGGCTTCGAGGCGATCGGCGATCTTCAACTCGACCGCTTCAAGGCCGACCCCGAGAGCCGCGGCAAGGTGATGGACCGCGGGCTCTGGCGCTACACGCGCCACCCAAACTACTTCGGCGACGCCACCGCCTGGTGGGGGCTCGGCCTGATCGGGCTCGGCGCCGGGATCGCTGCGATCTGGGGGTTGGCCGGCTCGGCGGTCGACACCTTCATCCTGACGCGCGTGTCCGGCAAGCCGATCCTCGAGCGCGACATCGAACAGCGCCGCCCGGGCTACCGCGACTACATCGAACGAACGAGCGGTTTCATCCCGCTGCCACCGCGCCGGGGCTAGGCGGACGGGCGGGCGACCGCTGGTCTAGCCGGGACGTGCGCGCGAAGAGCTCGGATCGCTCTTAATGAACACTTAGTCCCGACTTATTCGGCCCGACGCTCGCGCGCCGGACAATCACACCATGGACGAGAGCGCGCAACCGGGGCGCCGAGCGGCGGCGATGCGGCTACTCGCGGCAGCTCTGGCCGGCGCGATCGGCGCCTTCGGCGTTCCCGCCGGTCTGCACGCCGCCCAGCAGACTGCGACCGCAAGCGCCCGGGTGCCCGCGGGAGCGCCGGACGCGCCGCCAGAGCAATAGCCGTCCCAAGGCGCGTCTTTTCCGCGCGCGCTACCGTGCCCGCCCAATGCGCCAACGCACAGCTTTCGCCGCCCTGATCGGGGCGCTCGTAGCGGCCGCCGCGGTCGCGTCACCGGCGCCGGGACAGGCCGCCGCGACGGGCCGATGCAGGACCCTGAGCGCGGGTCAGATCCCCTTCGCGGCGCTCGAGACCGCCTACCGCAAGCTGACCGGACTGCCGCCCGCCACGAAGTTGTCGAGGACCCAGCCCCAGCGCTACGGCGTCTGCGGCACCACCCACTACGCGTTCGCGCTGCTGATCGTCGCGCAGGGGGTCAAGCTCAGCTACCGCGAACAGGTCGCACAACAGGACCACTCGCCGATCTGGGTGCAGAGGCCGGGCGGCGAATGGGTCGACGAGGGCATCGACAGTCTCTGCCGGCTGGCACCGCCGGCGCTGATCAACCTCTGGAAGGTCGGCGCCAAATGCGGCTGAGCTGAGCTGCGCCCGCCCGACGCCCGCGCGCCGGTCGGCTACGATTGCCGCCCCCGCCCTCTTAGCTCAGCTGGTAGAGCACTTCCATGGTAAGGAAGG